>NZ_VISD01000001.1:7500-2835000 GCF_007827285.1 Dokdonia sp. Hel_I_63
TTACGCACTCTTTAAATGAATGGCTGCTTCCAAGCCAACATCCTAGCTGTCAAAGCAATCCAACCGCGTTTTTTCAACTTAACATACATTTGGGGACCTTAGCTGATGGTCTGGGTTCTTTCCCTCTCGGACATGGACCTTAGCACCCATGCCCTCACTGCTGATTAACATTTTATAGCATTCGGAGTTTGTCAGGAATTGGTAGGCGGTGAAGCCCCCGCATCCAATCAGTAGCTCTACCTCTATAAAACTATAAATCAACGCTGCACCTAAATGCATTTCGGGGAGTACGAGCTATTTCCGAGTTTGATTGGCCTTTCACCCCTACCCTCAGGTCATCCCAAGACTTTTCAACGTCAACGGGTTCGGTCCTCCACTTTGGGTTAACAAAGCTTCAACCTGCCCAAGGGTAGATCACACGGTTTCGCGTCTACTCAAACTAACTAAAACGCCCTATTCAGACTCGCTTTCGCTACGGCTCCGACTCTAAAAGTCTTAACCTTGCTAGTTAAAGTAACTCGTAGGCTCATTATGCAAAAGGCACGCCGTCAGTCCGAAGACCTCCGACCGCTTGTAAGCGTATGGTTTCAGGTTCTATTTCACTCCCTTATTCAGGGTTCTTTTCACCTTTCCCTCACGGTACTGGTTCACTATCGGTCTCTCAGGAGTATTTAGCCTTATGGGATGGTCCCCACAGTTTCATACAGGGTTTCACGTGCCCCGCACTACTCAGGATACCACTATCTGTAACTGTCTTTACTTATACCGGGCTATCACCGTCTATGGCTACTCTTTCCAAAGTATTCTAATTCATAAAGCACAAAATGTCGTGGTCCTACAACCCCAGCAATGCCGTAACATTACTGGTTTGGGCTAATCCGCGTTCGCTCGCCACTACTAGCGGAATCACTATTGTTTTCTTCTCCTCCGGGTACTTAGATGTTTCAGTTCTCCGGGTTTGCCCCATTTCTGGTGATATATCTTCAATATACCGGGTTGCCCCATTCGGATATCTACGGATCAATTCTTGTGTGCAGATCCCCGTAGCTTTTCGCAGCTTATCACGTCCTTCATCGCCTCTGAGAGCCTAGGCATTCCCCATACGCCCTTAATTAGCTTATTGTACTTATTGCTCTTTTAAGGGCTTATGTATAAAATACATAAACCTTTATATTATAATGAGTTAATCATATTATATTCATATTCTTGCGTATATAACCGGCTAGGTTACATACGACTTCTCGTATTCTTTAATTATTTCCCAATATGTCAATGAACGTTTTCCCATAATCAGTATAAGATCTATGTAACTAAAAACGTATTGCACTCTCGTGAATCCTGTGTTTTTAAAAACTATATCCTTTATACCTAAGGATGATAACTACTATAAAGTAACTATCTTGGTGGAGAATATCGGAGTCGAACCGATGACCTCCTGCGTGCAAGGCAGGCGCTCTAGCCAGCTGAGCTAATCCCCCATTTTTATGAAATTCCGATGATGACATCAGTTTTCGAATGACGAAGTAATGATTCTCAACTTCTAAAATTTCCTTCAAAATGTAATACAATGAACATCACGATTTATTAAGCTTTCGCGAAAGCACAACTAACAATCAAACATATCTTTTAAAATATGCCTAGTTATTAACCAGTAGTCTCAGGCAGACTCGAACTGCCGACCTCTACATTATCAGTGTAGCGCTCTAACCAGCTGAGCTATGAGACTGTAATTAAACAATCTATAGTCGTTAAGTAATAGTCTTAAGTAAAAAACTCAATACTAAAGTCTAACTACTATTTACTTGTTTATTAAAATTAAATCGACAGCTATTGAAAACTAAAACCTATTTTGACCTTTCGGTCGTAAGTCGTTTGCTGTGTATTACTGGTATTGTTACATATAAATACATAACGCACAATAACAGGGACAAGCTCTAGAAAGGAGGTGTTCCAGCCGCACCTTCCGGTACGGCTACCTTGTTACGACTTAGCCCTAGTTACCAGTTTTACCCTAGGCCGCTCCTTACGGTGACGGACTTCAGGTACCCCCAGCTTCCATGGCTTGACGGGCGGTGTGTACAAGGCCCGGGAACGTATTCACCGGATCATGGCTGATATCCGATTACTAGCGATTCCAGCTTCATGGAGTCGAGTTGCAGACTCCAATCCGAACTGAGATAGGGTTTATAGATTCGCTCCTGGTCGCCCAGTGGCTGCTCTCTGTCCCTACCATTGTAGCACGTGTGTGGCCCAGGACGTAAGGGCCGTGATGATTTGACGTCATCCCCACCTTCCTCACGGTTTGCACCGGCAGTCTGGCTAGAGTTCCCGACATTACTCGCTGGCAACTAACCACAGGGGTTGCGCTCGTTATAGGACTTAACCTGACACCTCACGGCACGAGCTGACGACAACCATGCAGCACCTTGTAAATTGTCCGAAGAAAAAACTATCTCTAGTCCTGTCAATCTACATTTAAGCCCTGGTAAGGTTCCTCGCGTATCATCGAATTAAACCACATGCTCCACCGCTTGTGCGGGCCCCCGTCAATTCCTTTGAGTTTCATTCTTGCGAACGTACTCCCCAGGTGGGATACTTATCACTTTCGCTTAGTCACTCAGCCCGAAAGCCAAACAACTAGTATCCATCGTTTACGGCGTAGACTACCAGGGTATCTAATCCTGTTCGCTACCTACGCTTTCGTCCATCAGCGTCAATATATTGTTAGTGATCTGCCTTCGCAATCGGTATTCTATGTAATCTCTAAGCATTTCACCGCTACACTACATATTCTAACCACTTCACAATAATTCAAGACATACAGTATCAATGGCAATTCTATGGTTGAGCCACAGACTTTCACCACTGACTTATATGCCCGCCTACGGACCCTTTAAACCCAATGATTCCGGATAACGCTTGCACCCTCCGTATTACCGCGGCTGCTGGCACGGAGTTAGCCGGTGCTTATTCTTATGGTACCGTCATCAGTCTACACGTAGACCTTATTCTTCCCATATAAAAGTAGTTTACAACCCATAGGGCAGTCTTCCTACACGCGGCATGGCTGGATCAGAGTTGCCTCCATTGTCCAATATTCCTCACTGCTGCCTCCCGTAGGAGTCTGGTCCGTGTCTCAGTACCAGTGTGGGGGATCTCCCTCTCAGGACCCCTATCTATCGTAGTCTTGGTAAGCCGTTACCTTACCAACAAACTAATAGAACGCATAGTCATCTTATACCGCCGAAACTTTAATGTCCAAATGATGCCATTCAAACATACTATGGGGTATTAATCTTCGTTTCCAAAGGCTATCCCCCAGTATAAGGTAGATTCTATACGCGTTACGCACCCGTGCGCCGGTCGTCAGCAAGTAGCAAGCTACCTCTGTTACCCCTCGACTTGCATGTGTTAAGCCTGCCGCTAGCGTTCATCCTGAGCCAGGATCAAACTCTTCATCGTGAATTGTAAATAAATTTAACTCCTCACGACTCGAAATATCTGGTCAATAATAAACTTCTAGTTTTCAAATTCTTTGTAATAATACCCGAAGGTATTAATACGCGCTGTCAATTCAATAAATCAATGAACTTTCTCTACCACTATTAATAGCAGAAAACTCTTGTAAATGCTAAGGATTCGAACCTCAAATTAGAATAACTAATCTTCCAAAACATCTTAATAAAAACTTTTGAACTTCGCTAGATATGTTACTGTTTCTCTAAGCGGGTGCAAATATACAACTGTTTTTTAAACTCACAACTTAATCTTAAAAATAATCGAAAATTTAATTTTCAACCTCTAACACTAAGTAACAATCGTAATGAACATAACTCCCAAATAACCTCCATTTATTAGCGGCTGCAAAACTACAACCTTTTTCCTAATCACAAACTATCTTTTTAAAAATAATTTGAAGAAATAAAAACAAACTTTTTGAGACATTTAAAAGAACAACCGCTTGCTGTTAAGCGGATGGCAAAGATACACCGAAGTTCTAATCTGACAAGAATATTCTTAAGAAAATTTTAAGGAAATATGCAACTCACTGTAAATACAAGAAGTAGCTTTTAAAATAATTTCATTGACACCTTAACAACCATAAAAGAACTCTATTTTACAGTCCATAAACTTAAAGAAACTAGCAATTCCTACCTCAGCTACTATCAAATAGCTGCAAAAACTACCCTAGAAATTTTCGCGAAAGCGTAAACCATCTATAAGAAGAAGTTCCACACGATACCAAAACGTATATTAAAGTCTCTATATGGATATCCAGGGGCACTGTAAAAGTCGCTTCCAGTAAAACTACTATTGAAATGTTCTGCTTTTATAAAAATTCGTGTTTGGCGGACTTTCATATTAATAAAGAAGTCCAATAATGGGAAGTTACCTAGCTCTTCTGTGTTTTGAACATAAAACTCGGCTAAGATAGGATCATAACCATTGAGATTATACTTAGTAAAGTAGTTTGCTGTGATACCTGTCTGAAGAAACAATGCTTTCTTAAAGAGACGGTCTGTAAAGTAAAAACTACCTCTCCCTACTACATCTGGAACATTGAGTACACCCTCTGCCCCTGTTACATTTTGATACGTGGCCGTAAGATCGAGGTTAAACTTACCAAACTTGATATCTCTATTTGCACTTATCTTTAAATGATTTACCGCTTCTCCAGATTGACGAGACTCTACAAGCCCGTCTTCTCCAAGTCCAAAATATGCGTAATCCTTTATAGTAGATGCAGACGCCTCAAGATTTACGAGACTCTTTGCGTCTAGTTGTGCTGCTAGTGTATTTGTTTTTACCGTAGCATAGTTGTCTTGATTAGACCAGTTATAGTTTAAATAATTACTCTGAAACAGTAAGTGGTTAAAACTAGCTTGTCTTGCATTACTGAGAATACTCACAGAGAATCGCTTATCATCTGCTATCGAATATCCCGCTTCTCCATATATATTGTACCCATCAAAATCACCTACCACATTTACCTGTGCCTCTCCTTCTATATCAAATCCTCCAATCCTATTTTTGTAGGCTCCACCTACAGCAATGTTTGTTCCCTGCAATCTATTAGGAACACGCTCAGAAACACCATCTCCATCTGCATCTTGAATAAGCACTGCGTTATATCCATAATCATAATACAAGGCATTTGCTTGAAACTTGAGTTGCCCTAGTTTTTTATCTTCATAAACAGCATTAATCTCATTATAGGTTTCTTCGTGATCTGTTCTATCTGAAAAACTAGTCTGGCTAAATGCATCACCAAAAATTGCATTTGCCGCATCTTGTCTATAAGTATAAAACTTATTCTCACTATTAAAAATATGCCCTACTCTAAGACTATAATCCTTGAGGCTATCTTTTTTCTGTACAAGATTATAATGATGGTTAACATATATGCGTGTCCCATCAAGTATATTTTCTGCATCCTCAAAGTTTACAGGTAATCTTGACCTATCACTAAAGTCGCCTTCACCACTATTAAACTGCTCTATACCTTGCTCTGTAAGTCCGCCGTTTTCTTGATTTAATAAATCTTGTGCAACCCAGTGTGCTCTTATATGATATCTATCGTTTTTAGTACGATAGCTTCCGGCAAATCTAAAGTTACCAGAACTCGTTAAGGCGTTTTGATATTTCCCTAAACTACGCACTCCTTTATATGCAATAGACATATTAAGTCGTGGATGTATATTTAAGGTAAAGAATGCATCTAGCTGCTGCCCTTGCTCAAAGGCACTTCTGTAAAACAATTCTGTAAGCGGCGTAGGTAGATGATAGTAATTGATATCTTCTACCTCCATATATGCAAAATGTCTAGCCTGTGCTATATATCCTGGTGTAGTACGTCTATTATTAAAGTTATAGATGAGCGTGTTATTAGTTTGCCCTGTGTTTGCAAATGGTAATAAGCCATATCTATCTTTACGCAGGTAATTAAATTTGTAATCCTTCTTTATATTAAGTGTAGTATCTACATGCGTAGTATCTCTAGCAATCGATATGATTTTATAATCTTCGACGGGTGGTCTTTCAAACTTCTTGATGTTAGTAGAAGAAACCTCTCTGGCATTAAGAGGATCATTGTTGTCGTCTTGCTGTATAATGCCTGTAGATGACCCTTTAGTAGGAATTCGAGAAATTTGCGCAAAAAGCATGGTTTGCAACAGGCAAAATAATAAAATCAAAACTCCTCTCATACAAAAAAATTATAGCGTCAAAATTACATTTTTATCCTCGAACCTCGTATTTTCAGCTCCACAAAGATGCTTAAACTCAAATATCATACTCATCTCATAGAATGTGGCACGGACGAAGCTGGCCGAGGCTGCCTCGCAGGCCCCGTTACTGCTGCTGCCGTAATGCTTCCAGATGACTTCATTAACGAGATACTTACAGATTCTAAACTTCTCACAGAGAAGAAACGTGAATTACTCAAACCTATTATAGAAGAAGAAGCAATTGCTTATGGATTTGCTCATGTAATGATGAGTAAGATAGATGATATTAATATCCTTAATGCTTCCATCTTAGGAATGCACCGCAGTATTGAAAGTATGATAAGTACGCTTTCGCGAAAGCAAAAAAAACCACAACACATTCTTGTAGACGGCAATCGGTTTAAACCTTTTCCTAAGATTGACCACACCACTGTTATAAAAGGCGACGGAAAATATTTGCCTATTGCTGCTGCCTCTATTATTGCAAAAACTGCTCGTGATGAATATATGAATCTCATACACGAAGAGTTCCCTATGTACAATTGGAAGAAAAACAAAGGATACCCCACCAAGGAACATCGAGAGGCTATACGCAGATATGGTATTACAAAGTATCATCGCAAGAGCTTTAAGTTACTTCCAGAACAATACGAACTAGATTTTACGTTTAAGAATAACAGCTAATCCCTTGTTTAAAAAGTAGTCAATAACAATATGAGGTTCTCAAGAAGTTCTCAAGACTGAGGTTGTATTTTTGAAACCACCTTAAGCGCACTTATGAAATCTTTCTTTTACATACTTTTTAGCCTTATTATTCTCGCTAGTTGCGATACTAAACCAAAGGCATCATCTTCTCTTACTAAATATATACCTCGCAAAGCGGCGGTTGTCATAAAGACTAATGACTTTAAGGATCTTAAAAGTGCACTTGTAAATAATGACCTTATACAAGAGCTAGCTCCTACGGCACTTTATAAAACCCTAGTTAAAGGGCAGACATTGTTTAAAGACATACAACCAGACGGCGAGACCTTGTTGTGTTATACAAAACTAGGCCGTAATGACTATGACATTAGTATGATCACAAAAGCACATGCGTCTCTTTTTAAAGGAGACTCGCTACTAATGAAAGAAGCAGCACTTAAGGACCCTACTATTAAAACATTAGGCGGAACCGCACATTATCTTATATATAAGGACGTGCTCATTGCTAGTACATCAAAAATCCTTTTAGAAAATGTATTGAGAGAGGATAATACAGACATCTATGAAGATGACCTTTTTGAAAAAGCATACACCTCTTCTAGCAATAGCGCTACGGCTTCTATATTTATAAGAGGATCAGAAGGTGCTAGCTTGTATAAGAGTCTATTTCCTAATGCAACAGCAAATGCGCTTAAAAATTCGTTTTCTTGGACTGCCGCAGATGTTGACTTGGATAACAATGACATCAGACTGAGTGGTGTTGCGCTGGTGCAAGATTCTACATCACAAAGATTGAGTTTACTTAAAGACACACAACCCGTAGTGAATAGAATTGCATCTATTACTCCTACCGCTGCAATTGCTGTAGAGGCTATCACCTATGACGACTGGCAGCAGTTTAAATCTAGTAAAGCAGATTTTTTAAAACTAGACCTCTCTAAATACACGCTTGCACGTGAAGATCTTTTTGCTAGTTTCTCAGAGGTAGGAATGATTCATCTGCCTAAAGGAAAAGTAATAGTAGGAGTTTCTACAGATATTACGGTTACCGGCAATGAACTTGCGAGCGCTTCAGAAAAAGCCGAGTTTAGAAAGGTTTCCATCTATGAGATTAATATGGGTTCCGCTTTCGCGAAAGCGTACTCACCGATACTCAACCTCTCATCTCCTACCTTGTATGCATCGATAGATGACTTCTATCTTTTTGCCGAAAATCAAGAATCGCTAGAAACTGTGATTGCCAACTACCAAAATAAAGCAACCTTATCTAACAGCGCTACCTTCCAGAACACGGAAAGCACTTTAAGTCGCGCCTCTAGTTATTTATACATTTCAAGCCTGGGCAGTAATGCATTTAAAGAGCTCGCCTCAGAAGATGGTCAAAAAGTTTTAAAGGATATCACTCTGGATGGCTATGATTATAGTGCGCTACAACTCATACAAGAAAAAGACTATTTGCTACTAAATATGGCAATTCTCAAGAACGATGAGGCTACTACAGATGCAAATATTGCTCAAATTGCCAATGTGAAACTAAGTGCAGACATCACAATGACGCCGCAGCTAGTAACAAATCATCGTACTAATGGAAAGGATGTAGTGGTTCAAGACATAAACAACACGCTATATCTAATAAGTAATGCAGGAAAAGTATTGTGGCAAAAAGACCTAGATGGTCAAATACTAGGTAACGTGCAGCAGATTGATTTATATCGTAATGGCAGATTGCAACTTGCTTTTACGACGCCGTCTTCATTTTATGTGTTGGATCGTAATGGTAAAGAAGTGAGTCCTTATCCGCTCTCTTTTAAAGATAACATCACGCAACCGCTTTCTATCTTCGACTATGACAATAACAGTAATTACCGTTTTGTCATCGTACAAAATGATAAAGTCCTGATGTATGATAAAAATGCAAAGGCTGTTTCAGGTTTTACCTTTACAGAAGCAGGAAGTGCAATTTTATATCCTCCAGCACATATGCGCATAGGTAACAAAGATTATATCACGATTGCCGAGAATAGCGGGAAGCTGCACATCTTAAACCGAACAGGAAAAACGCGAATTGATGTAAAAGAAAAAATCAACTTTGGAGATACTCCTATTTATAAGTACGGCAACAACTTTGAAACCTTTACAGTTAATGGTGAAAAAGTGAGTATTAACACTTCTGGGAAGCTTACCCAGAGTATTTCAGATTTTCAATCTGATTCAAAAATCGCTATTGAGGATAAATTGAAAGTAGGTTTGAGAGAAAACAATCTTGTGGTAAATGGTAAGAAGAGAGAGATTGCCTTTGGCACCTATACTTCACCTAGCATCTCAAGCACTGGAAAATCACAATACATTGCTATCACCAATACAGAATCTAGCGAAGTCTATATCTATGATAATAAAGGCGTATTACTACCTAACTTTCCTATCTATGGAACTTCTAAGGCAGATGTTGGCTTTTTACGAAGCAATAAGTCTCTAGGTTTTGTAACTCAGGGAGGTAGTAACTCGGTATTGATTTACAAGATTAACTAGCGCGTCGTCCTTATATATATTCCGCGCCCGCTTCTGGGGTAATGAAGTTGGCTTCAAAGAGCGCTGTAAAGTGTTTAAGTAATTTCTCTTTTACCTCTGCCTCATCTACCCTTGCCTTTCCTAGCTCTACATTAAGAGATGTCACTGCTTTGTCTTTTATTCCACAAGGAATCATCAGGTCAAAGTAGCCCAAGTCTGCATTTACGTTTAATGCAAATCCGTGCATGGTTACCCAGCGACTAGCACGTACACCCATAGCACAAATCTTACGTGCAAACGGAGTTCCCACATCAAACCACACACCCGTTTCTCCTGGAGAACGTTCGGCTTTTAGTCCGTATTCATCTAGGGTGAGAATTACCATCTCTTCTAGTAGTCTCAGGTATTTGTGAATGTCTCTAAAAAAACTATCAAGATCAAGAATAGGATACCCTACAATTTGTCCCGGACCGTGATACGTGATATCTCCGCCGCGATTAATCTTATAGAAACTAGCTTTTTTCTCGGCAAGCTCTTTTTCGCTGACAAGCAAATTAGAAAGATCACCACTCTTGCCTAATGTGAAGACATGAGGATGCTCTACAAACAAGAAATGATTAGGAGTTACCAGTCCTGCATTTTGTCTACGGTTGGCAATTTTCATCTCCACCGTTTTCTTAAAAAGCGTCTCTTGGTAGTCCCAAGTTTCCTTATAATCTCGATTTCCGAGGTCCTGTAAAATGATATTTTTATTCACGGCGCAAAGGTACGCAGAAACATAAAAAAATATCTCAACTTTTAAAAATCCCTTTTTCTTAAGAAGTGCATACAACGATTTTTCTTTTCCCCGCCCTGGAGGGTGGAAAAATCTTTATTTGACAAGAGCTGATTGTAAAAACCTACTCTAGCTTTCGTAGGTGTATGTGATTACTCTTATGAAACATCTCCCCTAGCCCCTCTTCAAAGAGGGGAACACTCAAATGAGAATCGCAACGAAGTTGCAAAAAATGAAAGCCCCTCTTCGAAGAGAGGTTGGGGAGATGTTTTCGGCTTGTAAAAAATAAAAAAGCCACCCTTTAGGGTTGGGGAAAGCTTTTTTAGTAGTTCTTTAATTTTTCTTTTCCCCGACCCTGAAGGGTGGAAAAATCTTTGTTTGACAAGAACTGATTGTAAAAATCTACTATAGCCTCCGTAGGTGTGTGTGTGATTACTCTTATGAAACATCTCCCCTAACCCCTCTTCAAAGAGGGGAACACTCGCATGAGAATTGCAACGAAGTTGCTAAAATTAAAAGCCCCTCTTCGAAGAGGGGTTGGAGAGATGTTTTCGGCTTGTAAAAAATAAAAAAGCCACCCTTTAGGGTTGGGAAGGCTTTTTGAAAACATCTCTCCACAAACAGAAATACTCACATAAAAATTGCAACGAAGTTGCAAAAATTGAAGCCCCTCTTCGAAGAGGGGTTGGGGAGATGTCCGCGAGTTGTGAAAAAACCACCCTTCAAGGACGGGGAAATCTTTTAAAAACTAAAAAAACCTCCTACCATATAGTAGAAGGTCTTTATAATAATTATCGTGACTTATTTATCCTCAAGAACCACCTCAAAGTTTTCTAAGGTCTTGTCTGTTCCTTCTAGTAGGGTTTTATAGTCTATGGAGAAGGTTACTGTTTTGCCATCTTCTGAGATTATTGCGTTTTCTTGAGATACGGAGATTACTTTTCTTGGGAATACGTATTCTAGTTGCATAGTAGATTGATCTAGTACTTCGTCCATACCTAGTACCATCTCTTTCATCATATTGTTTTCGGCTTCTCCATTCTCATCTTTAAAAACGGCATCCTCTACGTCTTGTCTCGTCTTTTCAGATAATTCGCTGCTGCCTTCTAGGTGTCTTGATAGCGCTTTAGGGTCTGTTCTTCTAAAGGTATTATCGGTAAAAGTATAGATCACCTTGTTTGTACTCAGCATACTATTTGCTGGGCTACTACTTGCTTGCTCTCCGCCTGGTGTGGTTTTCTTTGCGCTTTCAAATACTTTATCTACATCATATGCGATGCGCTCTATCTCCTTAAACTCTTCAAAGTCTTTTATGACAGTGAGTACCATCACCCCGTTCTCTTCGTCTATGTTCATATTCATAGCAAAGTCTTTAAGTGCTTTCACATTTTCCTGCTGTGCAGCTGGTAATGTGGCGATGCTATCCTTGTAGATTTCTAGAAAGTCATTAAACACCATCGTGGTATCCATTTTCTCCTTCTTCTTTTCTGGGTTACTTGCTCCACTTTGAGCAGCGATTGCCATGATTTGTGATAGGTCAAATTTAGACTCATAACGACCTCCCATGTCTTCATTAAACACAATACGCTCATGCATACTACAACTCACCAGTAACACTAAGAGTACTACTAGCAGTCCATAAACCTTTTTACTCATTCCTATTTTTTTGGATTATTTAATATTACGAGTGCTGCAATTACGCCAGGCACCCAGCCACAGAGCCAAAGTAAGAAAACTATTAATACAGACCCACATCCTTTGCCTATTACAGCTAGTGGTGGAAAAAAGATGGCAAGTAAGACGCGCCAGATACTCATAAGTGAAGTTTTTTTGATCCTATCCTTCAGTAGGAAAGGTTGATTGATGTACTTAATAAGACGACATAATTTTCAGATTGTTACAATGTTGATTTCTGAGCGGGCTATTACTATCTTTGCGCCGCTCTACCGCTATTTATGCGTAGCGCTTATTTGCAAAAAATATAAAAGAATTATTACTGTATGCAACTGTCAGAACAAGAACAAGTACGCCGTCAAAAATTATCCCGCTTGCGCGAAATGGGAATCAATCCTTATCCAGCAGCACAATACCACGTTACTCATAGCTCTAAGAAAGCAATCGCAGATTATAAAGAGGGTGAGAAGGTAGTAATGGCAGGTCGCTTGATGCGAAAGAAGATTCAAGGTTCTGCATCTTTTGGAGAGATTCAAGATGGTGAAGGTCGCATACAATTATACTTTAACCGTGACGAGATTTGCCCGGGAGAAGATAAGTCTCATTATAACGAGGTATTTAAAAAGCTTTTGGATCTTGGTGATTTCATTGGTGTAGAAGGAACGTTGTTTACTACACAAGTAGGTGAGATTACGGTATCACTTACTGGATTCACACTATTAAGTAAAGCACTTAAACCATTACCACTACCTAAAACAGATGCAGAGGGTAATACCTATGATGAGTTTATAGATCCAGAAATGCGTTACCGCCAGCGTTATGCAGATCTTGCTGTAAACCCACACGTAAAAGAAGTATTTGTAAAACGTACCAAGCTTTTTAATGCGATGCGTAACTTCTTTAACGACGCAGGATATTTTGAAGTAGAGACTCCTATCCTACAGCCTATTGCTGGAGGAGCTGCAGCACGACCATTTGTAACGCACCACAACTCACTAGATATGCCATTATATATGCGTATTGCAAATGAGCTGTACTTAAAGCGTCTTATTGTTGGCGGATTTGAAGGGGTGTATGAGTTCTCAAAGAACTTCCGTAATGAAGGGATGGACCGCACGCACAATCCAGAGTTTACCGCGATGGAAATCTATGTAGCTTATAAAGACTACAACTGGATGATGGAGTTTTGTGAGCAGTTACTAGAACACTGTGCGATTGCTGTAAATGGAACCACAAAGGCAACCTTTGGTGAGCACGAAGTAGATTTTAAAGCTCCGTATGCTAGAGTAACCATGGCAGATAGTATCAAGCACTTTACAGGATTTGATATTCTTGATAAAACAGAAGATGAGATACGCGCTGCCGCACAAGGCATGGGTATCGAGGTAGATGAGACTATGGGTAAAGGAAAACTCATCGATGAGATTTTTGGTGAGAAGTGTGAGGGTAACTACATACAGCCTACCTACATCACAGACTATCCTAAAGAGATGAGCCCGCTATGCAAAGAGCACCGTGATAACCCAGAACTTACAGAACGTTTTGAGTTGATGGTTTGTGGTAAAGAGATTGCAAATGCATACTCAGAGCTTAACGATCCTATCGACCAGCGTGAGCGTTTTGAGGCACAGCTAGAACTTGCAAAGCGTGGTGATGACGAGGCAACAGCTTCTATAGATTATGACTTCTTGCGTTCATTAGAGTACGGGATGCCTCCTACCTCAGGAATGGGGATTGGGATGGACCGTTTGATTATGTTCTTGACTAATAACCAGTCTATACAAGAAGTACTGTTCTTCCCACAGATGAAACCAGAAAAGAAGGCTCTTGATCTTAACGAGAACGAAAAAGCAATTTACGACCTCCTTAAAAAGGAAAGCCCGCAAGAACTTGGTGCACTCAAAGCTGCAGCAGGTTTAAGTAATAAAGGATGGGACAAAGGCCTTAAAGGTCTTACCAAACTAGGCGCTGCCAAAGTTTCTAAAACAGACGAAGGTTTGTTTGTAACCATTGCAGACTAACACCACCTTCTTACTATAAAAGACAACCTAAAAACCGACTATCAAATCCCTGCTTTTTTAAGTGGGGATTTTTTTATGCGCTTTCGCGAAAATTTGAATTGGTTAGCTCGATGCTGTTAATTATACATATTTATTGAATTAATTAACTCTAAATGAGGAATCCCGTATAGTCTAGACAATTGGAAGTACTAATTTCGTCAAAGCCATTTAAGGTTAAATTAATTATCAAACAAAAACTTTAAAATGAAACAAAATGCTTTCTTTTTCCTAATAGTGATATTATTCAGTTTTAGCTGCTCAACCGACGATGGAGATTCACAGGATTCTCAGATTCAAATCAATCCACCAAGTTGGATACAAGGAACATGGTTAATCGAAAACACAGTTACAAATGGATCTGGCTTTCGTTTTACAACAAATGACGTAATTCTTCTTCAACCTGCTCTTGAAATAAGTCAAAGAGGTCAATTAGAAATATTCATAGGATCAGGTCAAGATGTATCTACTAATGAAGAATTTTCAGAAGACACATACAAGCTTACTTCTAATTTTCCAGCAGGCCAAACTACAGTTTTTTCTTTCACAAGAGTTTCCGAAACAGAAATTACTTGGAACGCGATAGGGAATGGAGTTTATACTAAACAATAGTTTTTTCGTATTAGTTAATAAATAATGAAATACTCTCAAGTAAATTTAAAAAACAGTCTTACACCACCGTCTTACTATAAAAGACAACCTAAAAACCGACTATCAAATCCCTGCTTTTTAAGTGGGGATTTTTTATGCGCTTTCGCGAAAATTTAAATTGGTTAGCTCGATTCTGTTAATTATACAAATTTATTGTATTAATTAACCTAGAGTAAGGTAAACCGTAAAGGAGGTATGTTGGGATGTTGTATTTTAGTGGATTACGTGAAAATGAAATCAAATACAAAATTTTATAAAATTAAATGACTTGCACAAAAGGGAGAGCCTATCCAACCGCTCACACAAAACTAATGCTATTTGCTGATTCGGCGGGATACTGCCAAAATCCTAGCTGTAATACTAATTTGTTTTTAACTGTTGGTGAATCAGAATTCCATATAGCTGAAATGGCTCACATAATAAGTGATAGTGACACCGGACCACGAGCAAATAGACAAATTCCAAAAGAAGTTAGAAGTTCATTTGATAATCTTATATTATTATGTCCAACTTGCCATACAAAGGTTGATAAAGCAGAATCTGAATTTCCAAAAACTATAATTTTGGAATGGAAAATTAATCATAGTAATAGAGTAAAGTCACTATTCAATATTAAACGTTATAAGACAAGGCAGGATGCAAGGAAAAACATCACACCACTGCTAATCCAAAATAAGATCATTTTTGAAACCTATGGTCCACTGACAGATTCAAGATTTAATCCAGAGAGCGAAACTCCCAAAGTTTGGTTGTCAAAAATTCAACAAAATATACTACCAAATAACAGAATGTTAATTAATATAATTGATGAAAACTACTCACTTTTATTGGAGAGAGAAATAACCTTTGTAGAATTATTCCGGCAACACGTTCTAGATTTTGAATCTCGACATATTAATAAAATTGAAATTAATGCTACTAGATTCCCGACTGAATTCAGCAATATATATAAAGACTAATTATGCCTAGAACATCAACATTTCAATGGATAGTGGAAAAGTTAGAAGATAATGACAATGTAACTTCTACAGAGATAATATCTGATTCTCTTCTTAGAATAAATAGAAGAGAAGGACAATCGATTACAGTAACAACAACTCCTCTATCTCAAATTAACTTGATCAACGTTATTTCTATTCTTAAAAAGCAAAATGTTGATTTTATTTTACACTCAGTAAAGGAAGCTTGGATTTACGGTGGCGTATTTGATTACCTAGACAAGGAAAGAAAAGTGATTGGTAGTTTTGGCGATTTATTCAGGATAATTGATCAAAATAATAACTATCCTTATTTACCAACCGAAGTACACTTTATTGTTAGAGGACTAGAACAACATAAAAAAGTCAATAATGTTAAGCGACTTGATAATAAAAGATACGAAATAGAACGATACGGACTTAACACGGTTATAATAATTGCTTTAAATGACTACGACATTAGTATAGAATCCGTGAGAAGTGCGGTTAATGATTTTGATAAGTTTGATATTATACTCAAATCTAATCCAAATGGCCAAATAACGAGCTCAGCAGCCAATTTAGCAGATTCAAGTGGGTTTAAAGTTGTTAGTTGGGGACAACTATTAAGCATATTGCATAGAAGATGGAATTGAGAGAAATAATAGCTGATTTAAGAGATGTTATCAAAATTTTAGAGTCAAAAATTGAAAAATTTGATTGTTTAATATTTGGTTCTATTCTGACAAATTCAAAAGTCGCCAATGATGTGGACATATTAATTATCTACGACAATGAAAATCATATTGAAATAATCAAACAAGAATTTAAAAATATGGCGGAAATATATCCATTGCATTTGAATTATTTCACCTTTGAAGAAGAAAATGAACTAAAATTTATTCACGAACAAAAAGCTAGATACATATCTAATCTTTAGAGTAATATTATAAGCAGAATAAACCTAAAACATTCACGAAAAGCATATTTCTTATAATGAAACTTACACAATTTTAAAAATGAGAAAATTACTTATAATCTTATTAATATTCTTACTTACATCTTTACATATGATTGCACAAAATTCAGAGGAGCATTGGGACACTTATATGGCATCATATGAAAATGGAAAGCCAGGTTCCACTACGTTAAGAATGGATTTAATTGATATCGCTCCAATGCAAGATTTTAATTATGTTCTGATAACTGGATTAGTTTATGAAACATCTAAAGAAAATGGATTCCCAGAGAATGAAACTTTTAGTGTATTGCACAATGCAGCTGACGAACTAATAGAAATAATACAATCCGAAACTGATTTCGTACTAGTTGGGTCATTTATGCATAATGGAGAGAGACTTGAATATTTTTATATTAAAGAACAAAAAAATATTGTTTCAAAAATTGAGCGCTTCTATAAAATCAAATATCCAGAGTATAAATTCTACCTTAACATTAAAGAGGACAAAGAATGGGATTACTATCTAGATTTCCTTTATCCAAATGAAGAGACCTTAAATTATATGGCGGACCAATCTGTATTACGAAATTTAGAAGAGGCTGGCGATGATCTCATTAAGGCACGAAGAGTTAACCATTGGCTTTATTTTACTAAAGAAACAGAAATGAATAAGTGTAAAGCAGAATTAATTGAACTAGGTTTTATAGTGCACTATGCTGGGATTAATAAAGAAACAAATCTTCCCTTTGAGCTAGAAATTTCTAGAGTAGATAACGTAGACATTTCTTCTATTTATCCTATCACGTCTGATTTGAGAAAGAGAGCAAAAAATTTTAATGGTGAATATGATGGCTGGGAAACCTCGGTTGAAAAATAATTATGTAAGACAAAGAACCGCGCTAAAAATCAAGTCCATGTAAAACATGGGTTTGCTATTATTTTATAAGCTACCAAAACCAACTCAACAAAATGATATTCGAAATTCCATTTAATGAAGAAATTTACAACCAACAAATGCTTCTAAATTTCAACACTGCTTGGAAGAAGAACTTTAATAATAACAGAAAACGTCTGTTCTTAGCAATTCCAATGATCCTAGTTGGTGGATTAATCATATATGGAGAAAACAATACTGGCTTTCTGCTAGTCGCAATTGGAGTTCATTATTTAATTAATTTTTACACCTACTATAAATTTTACCAGAAAAGTAAAAAATCCTATTTAGATTTAATGAATGCGGAAATTCTTAAACAAAAAGGGTCAAATGAAAATCACTTATGGGAATTTGACGACCTCTTCTTTAGATATAAAGATCATAAATATGAAGCCAAAATAAAATGGGAGGTTTTCAAAAGCCATAGAGTGATTGAGAATAACCTGTTTCTTGATATCGATGTCGGGACTAATTTAGCTTTCATTCTAGGAGAATCGGAAATAGGTATTGACGATTTTAAAAAAGCGACTGAATTTGTTAAAGAAAAAGTTACTCAAGAACAGATCTAGATTAAACAGCCTTTATCATTATCGCACTAGCGAGTATCGTTATCAACATACTCTTCAGATAAAAAAATAACACGTGTCAATGCGTCCACCTTATTCCTACCTCATCATCTTACTACTACTCCTAAGCACACACATCACCAGCGCTCAAGAAAACCAAGTAGTTGAGTATTTCAATATGGGTGAGAAAAAAAGTGTCGGGCTTAAAAATGCTGCTGGCTTTCCTACGGGTGAGTGGGTTTATTATAGAAAGGATGGAGCGATAGATACTAAGCTCACCTTTAATGGTTCAGATAATCCAGTAGGCCCTTTTGAAATGTATTATCGCAACGGGCAGTTGCAAACTAAAGGTTCTTATGCGAGTGAAGGTTTCTATAGTATGGATGGCCCCTACGAGGATTATTACAGTAATGGCCAACTAAGATCTAAAGGAGTTTATAAAGAGAATCAAAGTGTTGGCAGTTGGATAGGGTATTGGGAAAATGGCCAACTCAAATCAAAAACTACCTATAGCAGCGAAGGTGTGATTATAAGTAATACAGAATATCACAACAATGGCAACTTGAGACTAGATGCTACTTATACAGATAAAGGTGACTTTACCGGCAATCTCAATATTTATTATGAAGATGGAACGCTATTTACCTCTCAAGAATTTGATGCGCTAGGTAACAAGAAAGGCGTGTACACGTCTTTCTACAAGAACGGTAGTATCAAGGAGCAAGGTGAATATGCAGGCATCGATTACTTTAAGAAAAAAGACGTCTGGAAATCTTTCCACAAAGATGGAACCTTGAAAATGATGGTTACCTACGACAATAAAGGCAACCGCCTAGGCATAAAACGCTATGACACCAATGGGGATTTGATTCCTGAGAAGGAATGATATAGGAGCTATTTTCGCGAAAGCGTACTTAATAACTATCTACTAGTTATTGCATTGCGATAAACGGAGTTAAGCTAGTTACCCCTTTGCATCAATTAAGTCTGCGAGATAAAGCGCATCCTTAGACACTCCGCCTAAGGTTGCAGATCCGCGAGTGTACATCCACGGTAGGCCTAAGAAGTACAAGCCATCGATGTTGCTTACACCTCTGCGGTTTTTTGGATAGCTATCTGCATCAAGCTCTAAGCCCTCTATCCATTGAAAATTGGGGCGATATCCAGTAGCCCAAATAATATTTTTAATACTAGCTACTTTCTTGTTTTTGAAGATGATTTCCTCATGCATGGCGTCTTTGGTTCTACCGCATATAATGACGTTATCTCTAGAAAGAATTTCTTTTACATCTGTGCCTATAACAGGCTGAGTAAACGAACTTATCCTCTTACCCATCCAGCTATACTTATTAAAACTTAGAAATCCTGTTACAGTAAACCACCACCACAATGACTTGCCTAAAATATGCTGCGGCAAGGATTTTACCGTAGTATCCCCAGAGAAAAAGACCTTCCTACGGCCATCTTTTGAGAGTTCGTTTAAGATTTGATATCCAGAGTCTCCTCCACCTACTACGAGCGCATCGCCCTCTTGTAATTGATCGAGTCCTTTATAGTAATTGCTATGCATCTGCGTGATACTATCTGCAATCTTAGTATTACAAGGTGGCGTGTATGGCGTGTGAAAAGGACCTGTGGCAACCACCACATTTTTGGCATCAAGATCACCATCCTTATGTGCGAGTGTAAATCCCTTTGCTGTCTTACTTATAGCAGTAATTAATGTATTGAGTTTTACAGGGATCTCAAAAGTCGACACATAAGACTTAAAATAATCTGCTACTTCATATTTACTTGGGTAATGACCTTTAGGAGTGTCAAATTTTAAACCTGGCAGGTGGTTGTATTCGGTAGGGGTAAATAGTTTTAAGGAATCCCATCTGTTTAACCACGACGCTCCTATTTCTTTATCACCATCTACCACCACGTAGTTCTTCCCCATCTTTTTTAAATGGTACGCCATAGATAATCCGGCTTGTGCTCCTCCTATTACTACATAATC
Source organism: Dokdonia sp. Hel_I_63 (assembly GCF_007827285.1). Classification (NCBI taxonomy): domain Bacteria; kingdom Pseudomonadati; phylum Bacteroidota; class Flavobacteriia; order Flavobacteriales; family Flavobacteriaceae; genus Dokdonia; species Dokdonia sp. Hel_I_63. The sequence continues at coordinate 27,517 of NZ_VISD01000001.1, forward strand.
TACCATCTGTTGCCCTTCTAATTTTTTGCAAAAATAGACATTAAGAATAGCTTTCCTCCTTTTTATAGCTTTCAATAAAATCAAACACTATAATCAGAATATTTTACTATAAATATTCCGCATCGCGATCACTTTTTAGATTATTTTTCATGTTCAGAATGTTACAGTGTGGGTGGTTACGCTTTCGCGAAAGCGTACTTATCATAAGGCTAGTTCACGTGCAACTCAAGGCCAATAAAACCACTTCTTACAAATAACCCTACCTTTGTTGCCACAAAAAAATAGCTACAATGAATAATACTCCCCTAAGAACCCTTGTACAAGGCATCCCAAAAACAGAACTTCACCTCCATATAGAAGGTAGTTTTGAGCCAGAATTGATGTTTGAAATCGCAAAGCGCAATAATATCACCCTTGCTTATGATTCTATTGAGTCATTAAAAAAGGCATATACATTTAATAACCTTCAAGAGTTTTTAGACATCTACTATACAGGTGCGCAAGTGCTTTTACATGAGCAAGATTTTTATGATCTTACGTGGGCATATCTTACTAAGGTACATAGTGAGAACGTAGTACACGTAGAGGTGTTCTTTGATCCACAAACACACACAGATCGCGGTGTCCCTTTTAAAACAGTAATCACTGGGATTTACAATGCGCTTGAGAAAGCAAAAAGTGAATACGGCATTACCTATAAACTCATCATGTCTTACTTGAGACACTTAAGCGAGGAAGCTGCTTTTAAAACGCTAGAAGAATCACAGCCATATAAAGAGTGGATAGATGGTGTAGGACTTGACTCTTCTGAGCAAGGAAACCCTCCTAGCAAATTTAAAAACGTATTTGAAGCCTCGGCAAAAGAAGGTTATAAACTAGTAGCGCACGCCGGTGAAGAAGGCCCAGCAGATTATATTTGGGAAGCACTTGACGTACTAAACGTTGTGCGTATAGATCACGGTAATCGTTGCCTAAGTGATGATGCACTTGTGGAGCGTCTTGTAAAAGAGCAAATTCCGTTAACGCTTTGCCCTACTAGTAATGTGGCGCTTAAGGTGATTGACAAGATGGAAGAACACCCAGTAGCACAGATGCTAGACAAAGGGATTCTTGCGACGATACACTCTGATGATCCAGCTTACTTTGGCGGATATATGAATGAGAACTACTGCCAGACAGCAAGTGCCTTAAACTTATCTAAGGAGCAGATCATGCAACTTGCCATCAATGGTTTTAAAGCAAGCTGGCTTACCGAAGATGAGAAAGCAGCAAACATCACAAAGGTGAAAGCATACTTTGCTTCCATCGATTAAGTATTTTAATAAGGTTGCGCTTTTGCAAGAGCGTAACCTTATTTCTATCGTTCTGTAAGGGACATCTTACCACCAATCACCATCACCTAAGAGACTGATAACTCAATCTTTATAGCTATTTTTGAAGTAACTTAAATAGGACTACTATGGAGGTAATAAAAATTATATTCTTTGCGCTTGGCACTTTCTTTGGCGTTGACGATAGTACCATTATGGCAGAAGATACTGCGGTACACATTAACATTACAGAACAAATTATAACTGTAGATCAACAGGATGTTTTTGCGCTAGTGAGTAATGAGAAAGACAGCCTAAAGATTAGAAACACCCTCTACAGAATAGGAAACGCACAAGCACAAGAAAAGCGCCTTACCTTAAAGGAAAAGTTTGATACCTACGCTTGGTCCACTTCTGAGATAGTGAGCCGTAAAGAAGCAAAGGAACTTGACATTAAACTCAAGTTCAAATATGTTGCTAAGGAGCAGCTTAAAGATTTTGGAATAGATTATGTAGAAAAAGATAGCTCCTATGCTATGATTAATATCCCAGCGTGGAATCTTAAAACCACTACTGGAGCACTGCGAGATAATTACTGGTACTTTAAGGATAGTATTTCCTTTACCCTTTCACCCGCTAAGGATATGCCTAAAAAATACCTTCCTCTTAAAAAAGGCTTGTATAATTACTGGGAGCAGGTAAAACCATAAGATAGACTATAAGAATTGTTGTTACGCTTTCGCGAAAGCATACTTATCCACCATCACTACTTACCACCTACAATCCTCATCATTTATATGATGGAGATTTCTTGTCTTTTAATAATGCATAACACAAATAATTGTTAAATCCTTTTCAATTACTAAACGGTTGGTTAGTTTTGCACCGTAATAAGAAACAAGTGGCTAGAAAAAAGAATTATGATGAGCGTGAAGTAGTCGAAAAGGCTATGAATCTGTTCTGGAAAAATACCTACGAGTCTACCTCTATGCAAATGCTAGAGAAGGAAATGGGTATTAATAAATTCTCAATCTATGCGAGCTTTGGAAATAAGCATGGTCTGTTTTTGGCAAGCCTGTCTTACTACAAAGAGAAAGTAGGCGAGATTATAAAAAAGTTTGCTAGTGGCACAAACGGAGTGCAAGATATCAAGCAGTTTTTTATAGACTCTGTAACGATACTCGATCCAGACGGATCTCGCAATGGATGTTTGCTTACAAACACTTATAACGAATTTGCCGCAAGTGAAGATGAAGTAATTCAAAAGGAGATGAATTCTTTTATGAGTACTCTAAAAGAGCTTTTTATTGAAAAGCTGAAAATGGACAGTAGTAAAGATGAAGAAACTATAATGCGAGAAGCAAACTTTCTTTTACTCGCCAAACATGGCCTAGCAGCTGCCTCACGAGTAAACACGACAAAAGAGATTGAAGATTACATAGAGATGACGTTTAAAAACATCTAACTATTTTTTTACCCTAAAACTAAACGAACGTTTAGATATAATTAACATAAATTAAAAATTGCTATTATGACAACATTAAAAGTTCACAACATCGAGAGTGCTCCACAAGAGAGTAAGCCATTATTAGAAAATTCTTTAAAGTCTTTTGGGATGCTTCCAGGATTACACGGAGTACTTGCAGAGTCTCCACAAATCTTAAAAGCATACCAAGAACTACATGAGTTATTTACAAACTCTTCATTTAACGCAGATGAGTTAACGGTAGTATGGCAAACTATTAACGTAGAGCATGCATGTCACTACTGCGTTCCAGCACACACAGGTATCGCAAAAATGATGAAAGTAGATGACGCAATTATCGAGGCTTTACGTAACGAGACTCCACTAGAAGATGCAAAACTAGAAGCTCTACGTACATTCACTTTATCGCTTACACGTAACCGTGGTAACGTTTCTCAAGAAGATCTTACTGCATTTTATGCAGCTGGTTATGGAGAAAGACAAGTACTGGATATCATCTTAGGATTATCTCAAAAAGTAATAAGTAACTACACAAATCACATCGCAAACACACCTGTAGATGCTGCATTTGAGAAGTTTGCTTGGGAGAAAAAATAAGTAACTCCCCTAACTTAATAAATAATAAGCCTTCCTTAATATTGTAGGAAGGCTTCTTTAAAAAAGATCATATGAGTATTTCAATAGAAAATAAAGTAGCATTAGTCACGGGCGCAAACAGAGGTATTGGTAAAGCGATTGTGGAATCATTTTTAGACCACGGAGCTAAGAAAGTATATCTAGCGGTGCGTGATACAAACTCTACAAAAGAACTAGAAGAAAAGTATGGTGATAAAGTAGTCACTTTACAAGCAGATGTGTCAAACACAGCCTCTATAAAAACACTAGCAGCACATGCTACAGATGTAGATGTAGTGGTAAATAATGCAGGTATAGGGACACCACAGTCTATCATAAGTGATGATGTAGAAGAGGATTTTCTTAATCAGCTACAAGTAAATACTTTTGGATTAGTGCGTGTTGCAAACGCTTTCGCGAAAACGTTAGAAAGCAACAAAGGAGCGCTTGTACAATTAAACTCTATTGCTTCTATCAAGAACTTCTCTCAACTCTCTACCTACTCTGCATCAAAAGCTGCATCGTATTCTTTAACACAAGGAATTCGCACAGAGTTAAGTCCGCGAGGAATTAATGTACTGAGTGTACACCCAGGACCAGTAGATACAGATATGGCAGAAAAGGCAGGTTTTGAAAATGGAGCTACAACTTCTGAGATTTCTGAAGGAATTGTAAGCGCATTAAAAGCTGGAGATTTTCACTTATTTCCAGATGACATGGCAAAGCAGTTTGAAAAAGAATATCAAAACTTTTCTGACAACATCGTAACTTCAGATTTTTAAGGAGTAATTTCACTTAAAAGCAAATATCATGATAAAAGTATCTGTAATGTACCCTAATAGTGATAGTGTAAAATTTGACACCGACTATTATAAAAATAGCCACTTACCTATGATTCAAGAATCACTAGGTGACGCATTAAAGGGATTAGAACTAGAAGTAGGAATTGCTGGAAGAGCTCCCGGAGAGCTTGCGCCTTATGTAGCGATTGCTCATTTAAAATTTGATAATGTTGCTTCTTTCCAAGAGAGCTTTGCACCACACGGAGAAAAATTTGCAGCAGACGTTGAGAACTACAGCAACGTTCAAGGAGAATTACAGATAAGTGAAATCATAGATTTGTAAAATGAAGAAAGAAAAATTAAAAATAGATATTGTCTCAGATGTAGTTTGCCCATGGTGTACCGTAGGTTACAAACGACTTGAAAAAGCAATATCAGAACTTGGCATTGAAGACCAAATAGAGATTGAGTGGCAACCGTTTGAATTAAACCCTCAAATGCCTGCCGAAGGTCAAAATGTAGATGAGCATATTACAGAAAAATATGGCTCAACTGCAGCACAACAAAAAGAGTCTAAACAACGACTAGTAGATGCTGGAAATGAGCTTGGTTTTACGTTTGACTATTTTGACGATATGAGAATTGTAAACACTTTTGATGCACATGTATTATTAGAGTATGCAAAGAAATTTGACAAGCAAACAGCATTAAAAATGCGATTTACCGCTTCTTACTTTAGTGAGCGTAAGGATGTATCACAAAGAGATGTCTTAAAACAAGCACTTCTCGACGTTGGCTTAAATGCAGAAGAAGGTATGTCCTTACTTGAAAATGAAGAAGCTCGCTATGAAGTAAGAACGCAACAAGGTTACTGGAAGAACTTAGGTGTAAACTCAGTTCCTACTATTGTTTTTAATAGAAAAAGTGCAGTTACTGGAGCACAACCTGTAGATTTATTTAAGAAAGTACTCTCCGAACTTATTGCCGAATAAAAGGATATAGTTCAACATTCTTTAGAAATAGCTTTTCCCTAAGAGCATTTTTAAAGATCATAGAACCCGTACATAGTGCTTAAAAAGTGTAGTGTGCGGGTTTTTACTTTTGGTACAGCGAGGATATATTCAGGTAATTACGTTTTCGCGAAAGCGTAAATAAAAAGCTTCCCTCACTGTTCATATAAAAACCCAACACTCCCTAAGAAGCATTGGGTTTTATCAAACAACAAAAGGCGACACCCGAGGGATGTCGCTTTTTGCTAGTTGTCATTAAGACTATCTATAAATTTTACATCTCTCGTGTTCTTTTGTACCGCTATGGCCGAGAACAGACTTAATGTAAAAGACATTCCATAAAATCCTTTCTCACTTAAATCTAGATCTGCATTCCATAAACCTACCACGAGTAATAAAATAGAGACGATGGTGACAAACCAACTTATACCATAATAAATATCTGTTACTGGCACTCCTTCTAGTCGATCTCTCACGCTTTTTTGTACAGACACTACAGCAAATAGTCCAAATAATAATACGGTAAAGTAATATCCCTTTTCATTGAGGTACATATCTGCGTTCCATAGTCCTACACAAAAGGATATTATCCCCACAAATAATGCACTCCATGATGCACTTATAAAAGCTCCTGTAGGCTTGTTTGAAAATGGTTCTTTCTTTTTACTCTTCTTTTCTGTTACTTGTGTTTCAAATTGATTTTCCATGATTGTTGTTGTTTGATTACGGAACAAAGATGCAGCTATGTAGCAGCTAATAAAATCAAATATTTCAACAATACTTATGATATCAATAGAATAAAATATTCTTTAACTACTATATTACCTATCTTTAAAACAAATAAACCTTACGATTTAAAATGGACATCACGGCTATCATACAATCTTTCTCTACAGAGGGCAGTAAGTTATTCAAGGCCTATTTACGTTCAAAAAATAGAAGATCAGACACAAAGAATCTCACATTATACAACCTTATAAGAAAGGGAACGCCTCTTAAGGATATAGATATCTTACTATATGGAAGCCCAAATCGTAATGCGTATCATGCGCTATCAAAAAGGCTACAAGACAGTCTCATTGATTTTATAGCCACTCAAAATTTTGAAAATGAAACCTCAGATGATATGCAGGTTTTTAAATGGATACTCGCAGCACGTATTCTCTATGAGCAAGATCTCCATAAACCTGCACAAAAACTCTTAAAAAAAGCGACTCAAAAAGCAAAAGATCTTGATTTACACACGGCTCTTATTGAAAGTTACCACACCCAGTTCCAATACAGTCACCTTCATCCAGAGGTAGATTTACAAGAGCTCACACAAGCCGCACAACTAAACCAACAGCGATTTATACAGCAAGAGCAACTCAACATGGCATATGCACACATCAAGCGCATACTCATATTTGATGAACATCTATTAAAGAAAGGGATACAGAAAACGGTAGAAGAGATACTCGCTGCTTTTCATATTGAAATCAACGAGACCTTCACATTTAAATCTCTGTACCAGCTGCTAGAGATTATAAACACCGCAGCACACTTAGATCACAATTTTGGCGAGGCACTGCCTTTTATCACACACACTTATAATCTCATAAAGAAGAAGGAAAACGTTCAAGAAAAGCAACGCTTTTATCACATCCAGGTGCTCTACTTTATGGCAAATGCTCACTTTAGAGTGCGCGATTTTGCACAAGCAACGCATTATCTCTCGTTGATGAATACCGAGATGAATGCTGAAAATGGAAAGTGGGAGTCCCGCTTTCGCGAAAATTTGCTTCTCATAAACTCCTTCGTTTTAAATTACAGTGGTACTTCCTCTCTTGCTATTGCCGCCATTGACAACCACATCTCAACATCAACAAAGAAGGTTGATCCAGATGTATTGCTCGCACAAGTAGTCTTTCTCACACAGCAAGGCGAGCACAAAGCTGCTTTAAGTATGCTTAATAAATTTAAACATACCGATAGTTGGTATGAGGAACGACTAGGCATAGACTGGATGATTAAAAGAGATTTATTGTCATTAATCATTTACTATGAGCTAGAATATATTGACCTCGTGCACTCACAACTACGTAGTTTCAAACGGAAATACAAAAAGATCATCCTTTCGGAAGTGAGATTGGAACGCTTTATAAAAGTGTTTAGTCAGATTTTTAATGACCCGACTATTGTGAAGGAATCAAATTTTCGCGAAAGCGTAATGAATCAATTTACCGTAGCGTCCTTAAAAAATGAAGATATTTTTATGGTGAGTTTCTTTGCGTGGATAAAGGCTACGCTAGATAATACAAAACTTTATGAGACTACACTTGCCTTGTTATGATTTCCTTAACAATATAGGGAGCTGCTGGTCTGTACCTTTTACCCACCAAAAAAGGTCAACCGAATGAAAAGAAAATTATCCTATGTGATGGCAACCCTATTTGCCATTACTATCGCAAGTTGTAGCACGTCACAATCTAAAGTTGCCAGCAAGGCAAGTGCTTCAAAATCAAAAGCAAAAGACAGTAAAAATGCCATTAAACCTTATGGCAAAGTCATCACAAAAGATGCAAAGACTGATGAAGGTCTTTTTACTGTACACAAACTAGATGACAAATATTTTTACGAGATCCCAGATTCACTTATGGGTCGTGAGATGCTCATGGTGACTCGTATTGCAAAAACTGCAGGAGGCTTAGGCTTTGGTGGTGGAAAACAAAACACTTCTGTGTTACGTTGGGAAGTAAAAGATAAAAAAGTATTATTACGTGTGGTATCACACCAAGTATATGCTGCAGACTCACTTCCTATTTCTGAGGCTGTAAAGAACAGTAACTTTGAGCCTGTTTTATACGCTTTTGATGTAAAGGCTTATAAGAAGGATTCTGTATCTGGAAACAAAAATATTGTTATTGATGCTAGTCCGTTATTTGAGACAGATGTTAAGCCTCTAGGTTTACCACAAAGAAGCCGTAAAGACTTAAAAGTGACGAAGCTTGACGGAAAACGATCTTACATAGACACAATAAGAAGCTACCCGCAAAATATTGAGGTGCGTAGTGTAAAAACATATAGTGGTAGCGCTTTGCCGTCTAATAATGCAACGGGAACACTCTCATTAATGATGAGCAACTCTATGATCTTATTACCAAAAGAGCCTATGCAACGCCGTATGTTTGACGAGCGTGTAGGGTGGTTTGGACGTGGTCAAACAGATTATGGTCTAGACTTACAAAAGAGTAAAACTATACGTTACCTAGACAGATGGAGACTTGAGGTAAAAGACGAAGATCTTGCTGCCTTTAATCGCGGTGAGCTTGTAGAGCCTAAAAAACAAATCGTTTATTATATAGATCGTGCTACTCCAAAGAAATGGGTGCCATATATCAAACAAGGTATAGAAGACTGGCAAGTAGCTTTTGAAGCTGCAGGTTTTAAAAACGCCATCATCGCTGCCGATCCTCCATCTGTAGAGGAAGATCCAGACTGGAGTCCAGAAGATGTCCGTTATAGTGTAGTACGTTACCTAGCTTCTCCTATTCCTAATGCAAATGGGCCTCACGTAAGTGATCCACGTTCTGGAGAGATTTTAGAAAGTGATATTAACTGGTACCACAATGTAATGACATTATTACACAACTGGTATTTTGTACAGACAGCAGCTATCAACCCAGAAGCTCGTAGCAACGAATTTAAAGATGAAATCATGGGACGATTAATTCGTTTTGTGAGTTCGCACGAAGTAGGTCACACACTCGGACTTCCACACAACATGGGAAGTAGTGTTGCTTATGCGGTAGATGATTTACGTGATCCTGAGTTTACTAAAAAATATGGAACTGCACCATCTATCATGGATTATGCACGTTTTAATTATGTAGCACAACCAGGAGATGGTGATGTAGCCTTAATGCCTAACATAGGTATTTACGATAAATATGCTATCAATTGGGGTTACCGCCCTATCCCATCTGCAAAAAGTGCAGAAGACGAGAAGAAAACACTAGACAGCTGGATTCTTGAACATGCGGGAGATCCTATGTACCGTTTTGGAAGACAACAAAGAGGTGTGATTGATCCTAGTTCACAAACAGAAGACCTAGGTGATGATGCTATGAAAGCAAGTACATATGGTATTGCAAACCTCAAACGTATAGTTCCTAACCTTATCGAGTGGACAGCAGAAGAAGGTCAAAACTACGATGAGCTAGATAAAATGTATGGTCAAGTACTATCACAATACAACCGTTACATGGGCCACGTTGCTGGTAACGTAGGTGGTGTATATGAAATGTATAAAACGTATGATCAAGAAGGAGCGGTATACACACATGTACCAAAAGCAAAACAAAAAGAAGCATTAGATTTCTTACAGACACAACTCTTTGACACACCAGAGTGGTTACTAGACAATAACATTTTTGACAAGATTGAAAATGCTGGAAGTGTAGAACGAGTAAGAGGTTTCCAGACTAGAACACTTAACAACCTTCTAGACTTTGGACGTATGGCTCGTATGCTTGAAAACGAAGCATTAAACGATGCAGATGCATACTCACTAGTTACTATGATGTCTGACCTAAGAGCTGGTTTATTCTCAGAGTTGAGAAGCCGCCAGGCGATAGATATTTACCGTCGTAACTTACAGCGTGCATATGTAGAACGTCTTGCGTTTATCATGACAGAAGATCAAAGTGGTGGTCGTTTCTTTAGCGGGACTAGAGTTAATGTAGGTCAGAGTGATATACGTGCCGTAGTACGTGCAGAACTTAAAGATCTTAAACGTGATTTACAAAACAACCGACTTAGAGACCGTATGAGCCGCATACACTCAGAAGATCTTGTAGAGCGTATCAACATGATACTTGATCCTAAGTAATACTTACAATAGTTTACTTTTTAAAACAGCCAGCAATCGTATGATTGCTGGCTGTTTTTTTTGGTTCATTTTTAGGATGTCAATTTCTTATTTAAACAGATGATTTATAGGGTTACGCTTTCGCGAAAGCGTGCTTTGACAAAATCATAACAAAGTCACAAAAAATTATAATCATTAAACCTTCCTCTTTTTTTAGGGTCATATAAGTGTTCAACAATTAAAAAATAGAAAAAATGAAAAAGTTAATGATGATGTTTCTAGTACTTGCGACCGTATCAATGTCTGCACAAAGAGGCCCAAGATCTGGAGAAGAAAGAAGAGGTAATGACATGACCGCAGAACAAGTTGCTACACTTAGTACAAAGAAGATGACACTTGCACTTGCACTAGACGATAACCAGTCTAAAAAAGTGTATACCGTACTTCTTGATCAAGCAAAAGATCGCAAAGCGATGCAAGCAGAGCGCAAGGCAAATAAAGAAAAGCCAGCGCTTACAAAAGAGCAACGCTACGCAATGCAGAATGAGCGTCTAGATAAGCAGATTGCTATGCAAGAAAAAATGCAAAGTATCTTAACAGAAGACCAATTCAAGCAGTTTAAAAGAATGAATGCTAAGAGAAAAGGAAAGCGTGGTGACAAAGGAAAAAGAGGTCACAAAGAATCACGCAGAGGGGATAAATAATTTTGATTGATTGGTTTATTTTTAGATTGAAAACGGCATCCTTGATTGGGATGCCGTTTTTATTTAATAGTAACTTTGATAAATGATTAAGGTTGTTCTCCTTCTAGAATTTTTGAGAAGTCAGTTATATCTGCTTCTGTATATTCTCCAACTCTCAACATAAATGAACCCTTTTCATTAATCATCATAAGAGCATAACAATGTCTTCCACTTTTTAAGTTAAACGTTTTGGTGAAAAAATCATCCTTGTCCTCATAAAAGTCTTTTCTAGACTTTGTAAGCTTTCTTAATAGATTATCTTCAAGCGAGATGTAAATATTTGTGACATTTTTCAATGCTAATTTCCTATAAAACTCATCATTCCAATCATTATCAATTACTCGATATTGATTGCGCGGACAGGTGCTTAAAAATGTTTTAAAAGTAATAATAAGCTTGGTGCCTGCTTTCCAATTATAGTTTTCCTTCAGAAATGCCAGTTTATGTTCAGGTATGGAACCTTCAAAAACAAATTCACTTCTTCTATCTACTTGTGCATGGCCTTCAATTGAGAAAGAAAACAATACAAGAACTAATACGATAATATTTTTCATGTCTATAAAATGAGATAAAAAACTTATTTGAGATTGAGAGCTACACTTTTAATGATTACGTCTTACAACGTCTTCCCCACCTTTGCTACTGCAGCAATCGTCTCATCAAGATCTTCGTAAGAGAGAGCGTCATTTAAAAACCAGCTTTCATAGGCACTTGGTGCAATGTAAATACCTTCTTCAAGTAATCCATGGAAGAATTTCTTAAACGTATCATTATCACCCACCGCAGCCGATTTGAAATCTGTCACTGCACCTTCGGCAAAGTGTACAGAAATCATTGAGCCAATTCGGTTTATAGTAAAGGTAACTCCGCTATCAGTTAAGGCTTTATCTATTCCTTTATGCAAATACTCCGTTTTCTTTGCTAAGCTTTCAAAAACATCACTATTATTTAACTCTGTAAGCATGGCTAGACCGGCAGCCATCGCTAGCGGATTTCCACTTAAGGTTCCTGCTTGATATACTGGTCCTTCTGGAGCAAGGTGACTCATTATTTCTGTGCGAGCTGCAAAAGCTCCTACAGGCAGTCCACCACCTATTACTTTTCCGAAAGTGACAATATCTGCACGAACATTCATAAGCTCTTGCACACCTCCTTTTGCTAGTCTAAATCCTGTCATTACCTCATCAAAAATGAGTAGCGCACCATGTGCGTCACATAGCTCACGTAATCCTTGTAAAAATCCTTCGGCTGGAAGGATACATCCCATGTTACCTGCAACAGGTTCTATAATGATTGCAGCAATCTCACCCGGATTTGCTTCAAAAAGTTCTTTTACGTTATCTAGGTTATTATAATCTGCCAGTAAGGTGTCTTTTGCTGTACCAGCGGTTACTCCTGGACTATTAGGAGAACCAAAGGTTACCGCTCCACTTCCCGCTTGTATAAGAAATGAGTCTGAGTGACCGTGGTAACAACCTGCAAATTTGATAATCTTCTCTCTTCCTGAGAATCCGCGAGCAAGACGCACTGCACTCATGCAAGCTTCTGTACCACTATTTACAAAGCGTATTTTATCAATACCTGGCACCATAGAAATGGCAAGCTCGGCTATTTTTGTTTCTATCTCTGTAGGCATCCCAAAGGAAGTTCCTTTTTGTGCCTTTTCTACAACAGCATCTACCACAGGTTTATGCGCATGACCTAAAATCATAGGTCCCCATGAAGCGATGTAATCAATAAGTCTGCGTCCATCTTCATCATATAAATAAGCTCCCTTTGCTTCTTTTACAAATACAGGATCTCCTCCTACAGATTTAAAAGCTCTTACGGGACTATTTACTCCTCCTGGTATTACTTTTTGAGCTGCTACAAAAAGCTCACTACTTCTTTTATAAATCATCTAAAAATGCTGTTTATTGTCTGTACATTTTGCATTGCACAGTTATGTACTTTTTTGTTATTAAAGAATTTGAAGCCTTAATACCCTCTATCAAAAGGTTTGATAAAAAGAACTTGACCCTCAAAGATCTGATCACTATCGATACCATTCCATTTTTTAAGTTCTGGCACCGTTATATTATATTTACGAGAAATGCGGTAAAGCGTTTCACCCTTTTGTACGGTATGTTGATTATTATTGTCTGTAACTTTCTTATAATCTGCAACATCTTTTCCTAAAACTTCCCCATCATAACGGTACAGCTCGTAACGCTCTACTAAGCTAATTAGTTTTTGAGGATATTTCTTATCTGTTGCATAACCAGCAGCGCGCAAGCCTTCTGCCCAACCCTTATAATCATCCTTAGGTAGCTTAAAAAGATCTGTATAACGTTTTCTTCCTGTCAAAAATAAGGAGTGATCTCTGTAAGAAAATTTAGGTAAACTATACTTTCTAAAGCATTCTCCCTTTTCATCGTCATCATGATAAACAGTCTGACCTTTCCAGTCGTGACACTTAATACCAAAGTGGTTATTTGCTTTTAAAACTAGTTCTCCTTTTCCCGCTCCAGATTCAAGAATACCTTGCGCTAGTGTAATACTAGCTGGGATGCCATACAATTCCATTTCTTCCTTAGCAATATCTGCAAAAGCATCTATATATCCATTAACACCACCTTTAGGAACTGGATTTACACCATTATCAAGATTGTTATCTGGAGTAGCAGCTTCAGCTACTTTTGGAGATGGCTGCCTTCTCTCGATGGTACGTGTAGTTTTTGTTCTTTTTTTTGAACGTGTGGCTTTTTTAGAACCACCACAGCTTACGGACAGTATTCCTATAATCAAGAGTATGGTAAAACGTTTCAACATAAAATTAGTGTATCAGTGGAAGCCCTTTTTTGGCTAGCTGGATATTCATTCCTGCAATACCTTGTAAACCTCCCGTATGAACGGCTAAAATACGAGAATTCTCACGGAAATACCCACCTTTCATAAGCTCTGAAATGCCATAAAGCATCTTACCCGTATAAATAGGATCTAGTAAAACTTTATGCTCAGCGTGAAATTCATTTATAAAGCTCACGAGATCACCATTCACCTTTGCATATCCACCAAAATGATAGTCGGCAATAATCTCCCACTGCTCATTTTTTGCATATTTTCTCACCTCATCTGCTACCCAACCTCCTTTAAGAGCAGGAAACCCTAATACCTTCTGGTGGGGCTTCAGGCTATTTATAATGCCAGAAATAGTTCCTGCTGTTCCTATGGGGCAGCATATATAGTCAAAGTCTGTATCATTATCAGTTAAGATTTCTTCACAACCTTTAATAGCGAGCTCATTAGTTCCGCCTTCGGGAATTATAAACGGATTATTAAAGGTTTTTGTTATGCTTTCGCGAAAGCGTACCTCATCTTTTTCTCGGTATTCTTGCCTTGATATAAAGTGAAATTTCATCCCAGACTCATATGCAAATGCCAGCGTAGGATTGCTTTCAAGCGTCTTAGCAAGATTAACACCTAGCTCTTCTCCACGTATAACACCTATAGTTTTAAAACCTTCTAATTGCCCAGCCGCAGCTGTAGCAGCAATATGGTTTGAGTAAGCTCCTCCAAAAGTGAGTAAGGTTTCAAAACCATCTTCTCGGGCTTGTATAAGGTTATATTTAAGTTTTCTAAACTTGTTTCCAGAAACTGTAGGATGCAGTAAGTCCTCCCTTTTAATAGAAAGGGAATAGCCATTAGTTTCTGAAATAAATTGATTTTCTGAAGTAAGATTCACGGGTTAAAGATACGCTAGAAAACTCCAAAAAGGACGATTTTCTAGATAGCTAAGCTCGCACTCACGAGCATAAGCCTCTCTTTCAAAACTTATATTAAGGTAAGCCACATAGTTATCCCTATACTGTATAAGTCTTATAAAATACTCTATTACATACCATATAAAAAATGGCAGCACAAGCATTTCTGCTTGCTGTCTAATGTGGATTTTCTCGTGATTAATAAATACAATATCCTCCTTGAGATCTGGAGTACGCATTACTATAAATGGCCAGAGGGTCACTCCAACAAAGCGTTTGCGCAATAAATATTTATTTACAATTAGAAACATAGGTCAAAAATAAATCAATTATAACATCCAGTATATTAAGATCTCCTTAATACTTGTACGTTACTACTTATATTATAGACGTTATTCAAAGTCTGTGCCGTATCCTTATCTTTGTAATATGTCCTACTTAAAAAAACATATTCCTATAGAAGATGGTGATTACTACCTAACGCCAGAGGGCTACAAATGTTTTACAGAACAATATCATCTTAAACGTGGTTATTGCTGTGAGAGCGGTTGCCGTCATTGTCCGTATGGGTATAGCAAGAAAACCAACAGCCAGAACTAAGTTCTTTTAAAAGTAAATAAAGGTATTATATACAGTACGCTTTCGCGAAAAATTCTACACACCAATTACTACATTTTAGTTACATATATTCCATCACCTTGTTGATGAGACCAATGTGCTTATCTTAAACAGCCATTTTGGTACGATAATTGATAATTTTAATAATCTGAAAGATGCTTAAAATCAATCATTTTATACTAGACAAATAAAAGAAGTGTTTGGTAAAGCAGGATAAGTGACCAAAGGATTGTTATCTTATAGAACAATCACCTTATGTTTACGACCCTAATCTTGCAGCAGTATTATCAATTTTTGTGCAGAACCGCTTATAAATAATCTTTAAAAACAAACTACTATGAAAGCACTTAGACTTTTACCATTACTGGGAGCCGTACTCTTACTGGCTTCATGTAGCACTGTGCGCGTAGCTTCTGACTACGACAAAGAAACAAACTTTAACGAGTACAAAACCTTTGCTTTTTACAAACCAGGAATAGATAAAGCAGAGATTTCTGACTTAGATAAAAAACGTGTACTTCGCGCTATCGAGTCTGAAATGATGGCAAAAGGTTTTACAAAATCTGAAAATCCTACGGTGCTTGTAAGCATATTTACAAAAGCTAAAGAACGTATTGATGTGTACCAAAACAACTTTGGCTTCCGAGGAGGTTGGGGAGGTTTCTGGGGACCATGGGGAGGCCCTTGGGGCTGGAATGGTGGTTTTAATAACAATACCGTTGCAAGATCTACTCAGGGTACTTTATACATTGACTTAATAGACGCAAATAAAAATCAGCTTATCTGGCAAGGTCAAGGTACAGCACCACTAGTTACTGGCGACGTAGATAAGCGTGAAGAACGCATTAATCTTATCGTTCAAGAAATTTTAGGTGTATATCCTCCACAAGTAGTAGGAAATTAAAACATTGTTTGAATTAGCCCTTAAACTTAAAAAGCACCCCTAGGGGTGCTTTTTTAATATATAAAGTTTCTGACTGGTATTATCACCTCAGTTACAACGCTCCCAGTGTATCTTTTGTAAACTTACTTAATACTAAAGTACCACTCATCTCAGCGCGTTCTTCTAGAAGTGATGGCCAGTGGTCTGTTCCTTCCCATAATGCTTTTTTCATAGCGGTAACCGCTTCTGGGTTGTATGAAGCAAGTTTTACAGCTAGTCCTTGCACCGCCTCATCCATTAAAATAGAGGTTTCAAAAAGTGCTGCATAGAGTCCTTTTTCTTTTGCCCATTCTGGGCTATAAAATTCTGTTGCATTTAGTGTCAAGTCGCTTAGCCCATTTAACCCTATCTTGCGTTCAACAGCGGGAGCAATTACAAAAGGCCCTATACCTATTGTGAGTTCGCTTAGTTTTATACTCGCATACTTAGTAGCGTAGCAATAATCTGTTGCAGCTGCTAGGCCTACGCCACCTCCTACTGCCTTACCTTGAATACGACCTATAATAATTTTAGGACAAGAGCGCATAGCGAGTATTACACGTGCAAATCCCATAAAGAATTCCTTTCCTTCTACATTATCTTCGATGCTTTTAAGTTCATCAAAACTAGCTCCAGCACAAAAAGTACGCTCTCCTCCACTTTGCAGTATGATTACTTTTACATCATCATCTTCTCCGCTATTATGTATTGCGCTCTCGAGGTCTGCAAGTACAGTACTAGGCATACTATTATGTGCTGGATGAAAAAATGTAATTGTAGCGATTCCGTTTGCTTTTAATGTCTTTACGTAAGGTTGTGTCATTGTATATAGCTGATATTAATGTTAGGTAAAAATAGGTAAATAGGGAGTAATGCGTGTTTTGCCAACTCACATTTTCGCGAAAGCGGATACCCAAAAATAAATTAACGCAAACGATTTAGGAAAGCATTTTAATCACGACCAATTCTTTGTAAATTTACTCTATGGAAATACCAGTTACATCAAACCCGTTATTAGATCGCCTGCCTAAGCATTTAGGACAATATATCAAGGCGCAAGATTATGATCAATACACTCCTATCAACCAAGCGGTGTGGAGATATGTGATGCGTAAAAATGTAGCTCATTTAAGTCAGGTGGCTCATGAGAGCTATATGTCTGGTCTTAAAAAAACAGGGATTTCTATAGATAACATCCCTTCTATGTACGGGATGAATCGTATCCTTAAAGAAATAGGATGGGCTGCTGTTGCGGTAGATGGTTTTATCCCGCCTAATGCTTTTATGGAATTTCAAGCATACAAGGTGCTTGTGATTGCAAGTGACATACGCCAACTAGAAAATATAGAATATACACCCGCACCAGATATTATACATGAAGGTGCTGGTCATGCTCCTATTATTGCTAGTCCAGATTATGCGGAATATCTGCGCAGATTTGGAGAAATAGGTGCTCGTGCCATATCAAATGCACATGATATGGATATGTATGAAGCAGTGCGCAAGCTATCTATTTTAAAAGAAGCTGAAGGTATTGCTCAAGAAGAAATAGACGCTGCCGAAGATGAGGTAAACCGTCTGCAGCAAATGACGGTAGAACCGTCTGAAATTGCATTAATAAGAAACCTTCACTGGTGGACTGTGGAGTATGGACTTATAGGAACACTTGAAGATCCAAAATTATATGGCGCTGGCTTATTATCATCTCTAGGTGAGAGCAAACATTGCCTTACAGATGCTGTAAAGAAACTACCTTATAGCATAGATGCTGCTTATCAAGAATTTGATATCACACAAATGCAACCTCAGCTATTTGTTACTCCAGATTTTGGATACTTAATGGAAGTGCTAGAAGAATTTGCAGAGACTATGGCTTTGAGACGAGGTGGATGGCGAGGTGTCCAAAAACTTATAGATTGTAAGCAGCTAGGCTCTATCGAGCTTAACACTGGTCTGCAAGTAAGTGGGAATTTCAGTAATATGATTCAAGATGAAGATAACCGCGTTGTTTATTTTGAAACTCATGGACCTAGTGCCCTTTCTTACAGAGGCAAAGAACTTATAGGACTAGGAACAACTCATTTTAGAAAAGGATTCTCTTCGCCTTTAGGGAAACTCAAGCGTAGCTCTATGGCTATCGAAAATATGAGTCCAAGAGATCTTAAAGCTTTTGAAATTTATGAAGGCGGCATTAACTCCTTTGAGTTTGAAAGTGGCATTACCGTGACAGGAATGATTACCACTGGTACTCGTAGTGTAGATGGAACCTTGCTCGTGGTTCATTTTGATGGCTGCGAAGTTTCATACAAAGGTGACAAACTTATCTCACGTAAGAATGGGCCTTTTGATATGGCCATAGGAACCTCTGTAGTTTCTGCTTTTGCAGGAGCAGCAGATCATGATTCTTTTGATATAAAAAGTCAGGTGAGTACTACCACTACCATCCAGCACGAACTATCTGAAGAGGACAAAAAACTTAACGAATTCTACAGGGAAGTAAGAGCTCAACGAGAAAGTGGAAACCCACAAGAAACAACACTCTTAAGTATATTTGAAACGGTCAAAAAGCAATATCCTACTGACTGGCTTTTATCACTTGAGATATTTGAGCTTACGCGAAATAAGGAAGTGCTAACACACCTAGAATCTCTCATGATTTCTAGAGCAAATATTGCACATCTTATAAAAGACGGACTAAGTTTAGTAATGGAAGATAATGGGGTTATTCAGTAGTTTTTTCGGTAAGAAACAGCGGAAACTTGATGACTTCTTTAGTAGAGAGGCCATAATCATAGACGTGCGATCAAAAGCCGAATATGATAACGGCGCTATTCCAGGCTCTAAGCATATAACATTACAGACAATAGCTGCCAATGCCGCAAAAATCAAGAGTTGGGATGCACCTATAATATGTGTTTGTGCCAGTGGCGCACGAAGCGCATCTGCTACTGCTATTTTAAAAAGCAAAGGGATTGAAGTTATGAATGGAGGTGGATGGCTTTCTCTTTATAAGAAAATGAACACCTAAGGCTTCATTAAAACCTCATCCAAGGAAATTCTTTTACAAGCTTTTCTTTTTGACTATCTAACTTTGTCAAGAATTTTTGGTGCTGCTCTCCTTCGGCATTAAAGGGTTTATGAGTAATTCCTTGTTGTACTTTTGAGACTTGTTTCATTGTTTGTTTCGCTTTCGCGAAAGCGTATACCTCAACAAATCGTTCCCAAATATAATCTACCGCCTGTGCCGAAGGATGAATCATATCTGAGCAGTAAAAGCGATAATCTCTTAACTCATCCATCATGATTTCGTAAGAAGGAAAGTAAGAAACAGCGCTCTTGTCAACTAGTTCATGAATAGCAGAAATCAAATGAGATTTACTTCGTGTGTTTTCTATGAATCCATCTTTTATGTGGCGCACGGGAGACACTGTAAAAGTGATATGAATTTTAGGATTAAACTTGCACACAAGCTTTACTATGCGAGATAGGCTTTGTACAACATCATCTATGGACAAGAGCTCTTTTACAAACTCCTTTTGAGGCACCTTGTGACAGTTAGCCACTACCTCATCTCGTTCAAGATGTCTATAAACCCATGCAGTACCTAAGGTAATAAAGAGATGTGATGCACTTTTTAATTGCGTCCTAAGTAATTGCTGTGCCTCCTGAAGATGGATAACGGCTCCTAGCCTACTCAAAGCATTTTTATCGCTATGCGCGTAGTATGATTTCCAGACACCGTCAAGTTCAAAAACATCTTCTTCTGTGTATGTTTTATTTTCAATCGCGTCTTGTATAAGGCGTTCAAGCGCTATAGGATTAAATATAATCCCAAACGGATTTGTAACCGATTGAAATTTATAGTAATCTAGTTTACCTCCTATGTTTTCTGAAAAACAAGAACCCAACAGCAACAACGTATCATCATACCCAAACGGAGTCGATGATGTAGTAAGTGGCAACTGAGTCTGTAATTTTATCATAACACAAGAAGCAATCTTTATAAAAAACCATCTACTTATTAAGTTAATAAGCAGATGGCTGTATGTGTATTAAACCAAGTAATTTTTCACCTCGGCAATTGCGGCGTCTATTCCTGCTGGGTTTTTCCCTCCTGCGGTTGCAAAGAAGGGTTGCCCACCACCTCCACCTTGGATGTGCTTTCCTAGTTCGCGCACCACAGTACCTGCATTCAATTTCTTAGAAGCTACAAGCTCCTTTGAAATATAGCAGCTTAGCAATGCTTTATCCTCTTGCTCAGTAGCAAAAAGAATAAACACATTGTCTTTATTTTCTCCTAGCTTAAATGCAAGATCTTTTATTGCTCCTGCGTCTAGATCTACTTTTTTGGCAAGAAAATCAACTCCATCTATATCTGTAAACTCCTTAGCAAGATCACCACTTAAGTTTTGAGCCTTCTCTTTTATAAGTGCTTCTACTTGCTTTTTTAAAGCAGCATTCTCATCTAGTAGGCTAGTAATTGCTTTTACTGGATCTTGTGCATTTTTAAGTGTAGCTTTTACATTATTGTAAGCCTCTGTTTCTGATGTAAAATAATCTTTAGCCGCACCACTAGTGATTGCTTCTATACGACGTATTCCAGATGCTACGGCACCTTCTGAGGTAATCTTACAATGCCAGATTTCTCCTGTACTTGGTACGTGAGTTCCTCCACAAAGCTCCATAGACTTCCCAAAACGGATGGTTCTTACTGCATCTCCATACTTCTCTCCAAATAATGCAATCGCACCTTCTTGTACTGCCTGATCATAAGGAATTCCTCGTTGCTCTTCTAGTGGTAGATTTTCGCGTATGCGTGCATTCACAAAATCTTCTACCTCTTTAAGTTCTTCTTTAGTCACCCTAGAAAAGTGAGCAAAGTCAAAACGTAAATTCCCGCTATGTACCATACTACCCTTTTGCTCTACGTGTGTACCTAGTACCTTACGTAAACCTTGATGTAATAAGTGTGTTGCAGTATGGTTTGCAGCTGTGCGGCTACGTTGTTTTGCGTCTACCACTGCCTTAAACGTTCCATCTGTAGATCGTGGAAGGTTTTTGGCAAGGTGAATAATTAAATTATTCTCTTTCTTAGTGTCGATAATGTAAACAACCTCTCCATTAGGAGTCTCTAGATATCCCTTATCTCCTACTTGTCCTCCTCCTTCTGGATAGAACGGAGTAAGATTAAATACCAGTTGATATAACTCACCGTCTTTTTTACTTTCCGTCTTACGGTAGCGAGTAATTTTCACCGGAGTTTCTAATGTATCGTATCCTACAAACTCTTCTTCAGCATCTTCGTGTAAGATATTCCAATCGTCTGTCTCAACTTTGGTTGCTGCACGAGAGCGGTCCTTTTGCTCTTTAAGAGCTGCTTCAAAACCTTTCTCATCAAGTTTTAAGTTTTTCTCGCTAAGTATAAGTGCTGTAAGATCTATTGGAAATCCGTAAGTATCATAAAGCTCAAAAGCTTTATCACCAGAAACAGTATCACCTTTAGTATCTGCAATTACATTATCAAGTAATAGTAACCCTTTATCTAGCGTACGTAAAAAAGAAGCTTCCTCTTCACGTATCACATTTGTCATTAAGTTCTTCTGTGATTTAAGCTCTGGAAATGCATCCCCCATTTGCTTTACAAGTGTTGCAACAAGCTTATAGATAAATGGCTCCTTCATGTCAAGGAATGTAAACCCATAACGAATTGCTCGACGTAAGATTCTGCGGATTACATAACCAGCTCCTGTATTAGAAGGTAACTGTCCATCTGCAATAGAGAATGAGACAGCTCTAACGTGATCTGCGATTACTCGTACTGCAATATCTATTTCTTCGTCATTACCGCACTTTGAGTTTGTGATCGTTTCTATCTCACTCATTAGTGGAGTAAAAACGTCTGTATCATAGTTAGACTGTACTCCTTGAAGCACCATACATAAGCGCTCAAATCCCATTCCAGTATCCACGTGCTGATTAGGAAGCTTTACAAGCGATCCATCTGCAAGACGATTGTACTGCATAAATACAAGGTTCCAGATTTCCACCACATGTGGATGGTCCATATTGATGAGCGTCTTCCCGTCTACTTTTGCTTTTTCTTCGGCAGATCTTATGTCTACGTGTATTTCTGAACATGGTCCGCAAGGTCCTTGCGCTCCCATTTCCCAGAAGTTATCTTTTTTATTTCCATCGATGATTCTATCCTCATCAATACGCTGCTTCCAGATATCAAAAGCTTCTTGATCTCTATCTAATCCATCTTCCTTGTCTCCTTCAAAAACACTCACATAAAGACTGTCCTTATCAATCTTCACTACTTCCGTTAAGAATTCCCAAGCCCAAGCAATCGCCTCTTCTTTAAAATAATCTCCAAAAGACCAGTTACCCAGCATCTCAAACATCGTGTGATGATAGGTATCTTTTCCTACTTCCTCCAGGTCATTATGCTTTCCTGAAACACGCAAACATTTTTGAGTATCTGACAGCCTAGCATTTTTTGGCGTCGCATTTCCTAGAAAATATTCTTTAAAAGGCACCATACCCGCATTTGTAAACATTAATGTAGGGTCATCCTTTAAAACCATTGGTGCAGAGGGCACTATGGTATGTTTTTTGGATTCAAAAAAGTCTAGAAACTGTTTACGTACCTCTTGAGATTTCATACGATGGATGGTGTGGATAATTTATTTTATATTTGAACGTTGTTGAGGTTTTAAATCACGCTTTCGCGAAAGCGTACTAAACCCCATAAACAAACCCCAAAAATAAGCATTTTAACTTATGTCTAAGGTAAAATATTACTACGATAGTGAGACACTATCCTACCGAAAAGTAGAGAAAAAAAAGGGACGCACCTTTGGCGCAGCATTGATATTCATTGCGGCAACCGCTCTTATGGGACTTCTTATTACAATTGCTGTTTTTAACTCTGGTGTCGATACTCCCAAGGAACGAAAACTAGAACGTGAGCTGGCAAATATGTCTTTACAGTTTGAGATTCAAGAAAAGAAACTAGACCAGATAGAACGCGTACTTGCAAATGTAGAAGAGCGAGATAACAATGTATACCGTGTATTATTTGAGGCTAGCCCTATTCCGGATGAGGTAAGACAAGCAGGTTTTGGAGGTGTAAATCGTTACAAAGACTTAGAGGGATTTGATAACTCTTCTATGATTACAGGAAGTGCAAAACGTATTGATCAGATCACAAAACGACTTGTAATCCAGTCAAAGTCTCTAGACGAAATTGCAAAACTAGCCGAAGAGAAAGAAGCGTTACTCAAAACTATACCAGCTATACAACCGGTTCAAAACAAAGACCTCTCTAGAGTAGCCTCTGGCTACGGAATGCGAGTTCACCCTATTTTAAAATATCGTAAAATGCACAACGGGATGGACTTTACAGCTCCTCCTGGTACGCCAATTTATGCCACTGGTGATGGAAAAGTCACTAAAGTAGGACTAGGAAGCGGGTATGGTAAAATGGTAATTATAGAGCATGGTTTTGGCTATAAAACGTATTATGCGCACATGAGTAAGTACAAAGCTACCGTGGGGCAAAACGTAAAACGTGGTGAGATTATAGGATATGTAGGTAATACTGGGCTCTCTTCTGGTCCTCACCTGCACTATGAAGTGTGGAAAAACGGCACCGTAGTTAATCCTGTGAACTTTTACCATAATGATCTTACTCCAGAGGAATATGATCTTATGCTCACTGCGTCATCTATAGAAAATCAATCACTCGATTAATGTATATAGATCTTCCAGAAAAATTATACTATACAATAGGAGAAGTCTCAAAAGCATTTGATGTAAATGCTTCTTTGATACGTTTTTGGGAGAAAGAATTTGATGTCATCGCTCCTAAGAAAAATGCTAAGGGTACAAGGAGATTTACTCCAGAAGATATTAAAAATCTAGAGCTTATTTATCATCTAGTAAAGGAACGTGGCTTTACGCTTGATGGTGCAAAGACGCACCTCAAAGAAGGTAAAAAAGAAATATTATCAAATTTTGATATTATAAGAAAACTAGAAGCTGTAAAGGCACAACTACTAGAGATCAAGTCTAATCTCTAAAAGCGCTTTCCTTTATAGTAATCGCGATAAGCTAGGCCTATAAAAAATAAGCTAGTGGTTATTGACAAAAGACTCATTACAAGATACTGCCCAGACACAAGGTGATACACACCTGCAATAACACCTATAACTCCCATAGATGCTAGTAAATATAAAAGTTTTAAATCCATAACAATAGTACACTACAAATGAGTGTGATTTTTTTGCAAAAATCTCAATTATATAACTCCTAGGTACCCTGTTTAACAAAACCTTATTGTCTTCTTATAGTAATTCTTTTTCTTAACTTGCTACTATTGCACGTTACTTGTAACAAATCACAACAAACAACAACTAACTATCAAACCTAATTAATATTATGAAAAAAGGACTTATCGCTCTTATCGCCATTGTTGCTATACTAGTAATAGGAGGCTTATGGCTTGCTCGCACAAATAATAATCTCGTTCCTCTAGATGAAGAAGTAAGTGCACAATGGGGTAACGTGGAGAGCTCTTACCAACGTCGTGCAGATTTAATCCCAAATATTGTAAATACAGCCAAAGGCTATGCAGAGTTTGAGCAATCAACTCTTATAGGAGTAATAGAAGCACGTAGCAAAGCTACCTCAATAAATATTGATCCTTCAAACATTACACCAGCACAACTTAGACAGTTTCAAGAAGCTCAGTCAGGTCTTACCTCTGCGCTATCTCGACTATTAGCTGTTTTTGAACGCTACCCAGATCTTAAAGCAAATGAAAACTTCAAGGAGCTAATCAATGAGCTGGAACGTACAGAAAACCGCATCAATGTGGAGCGTAATCGCTTTAATGAAAAAGCAAAAATTTTAAACTCTGAAATTCGTATGTTTCCTACTAACCTAGCGGCAGGAATTTTAGGCTTTGAAAACCGTGCATACTTTGAGGCAGATGCAGGATCAGAAAATGCTCCAGAAGTAGAATTTGATTTTGGCACAAAATAAATGGCATCTACGGTAGAAGACTTTTTAAGTAAAAGGGACGAGCAAGCCATTGTTGAGGCTATTAGACAGTCTGAGACTCGTACTTCGGGAGAAATTCGTGTGCACTTAGAGCATCACTCTAACAAAGTAGATGCGCTCATACGTGCTCAAGAATTATTTCATTTACTTAAAATGGATAATACTAAGGAAGAAAATGGAGTCCTTATTTATGTTGCTGTAGATGATCATAAACTGGCAATTTGCGGTGATGCGGGCATCAACAAGGTAGTCCCGCCAGATTTCTGGGAGTCTACTAAGGATGCTATGATTGCTCAGTTTACAAAAGGAAACTTCCGCGATGGTCTCATTGAAGGAGTACAATCTGCTGGTGAGAAACTAGCTGCATTTTTCCCATGGAAGCATGGTGATAAAAATGAACTCCCTGACGAAATAAGCACCTCTTAATGCAAGAAAAAAATAATTTTTTAGGTTCACGCTTTCGCGAAAGCGTACTCTTCTCTCTACTTTTATTGGTACTGAGTATTCCTGCATTTGGTCAATTTAATATTCCTGAAAAACCGACAAAGGCAAATCCTGACGCAGTTTATGATTACATAGGCTTATTATCTGCAGGACAAAAGAGTGCTTTAGAAAACAAGCTTATTAAATACAGTGACAGTACCTCAACACAAATTGTGATTGCTATTATCGCTACTTCCAATGGAGAAGGACTTGATATGGTAGGCGCAAAGTGGGGACAGCAATGGGGAATAGGCCAGGCAGATGAAGATAACGGCATCCTGATTATTCTCGCAAAAGATGATCGCAAGGTAGATATCAATACGGGTTATGGAATAGAAAGCATCATTTCTGATCGCGATGCAGAGCAAATCATAAATAGAATAATGATTCCTCAGTTTAAACAAGGGAATTTTTATGCTGGCCTAGATCAAAGTGCAGATGCCATCTTTGACGGTTTACAAGGAAACTTTAAAGGAACGAGACAAGGTAACGATGGTTTTCCCATACAAGGGATTCTCATGTTTATCTTTTTTATCGTCATTCTCATTATCATAAGTCGTAACAATCATCGCGGTGGCGGTCGTAATGGCGGTAAGCGCAGTGTAGGCGGCTCACTACTGGATGTTATCATACTCAGCAATATGGGACGTGGCGGCTTTGGTGGTGGAGGATCTTTTGGCGGTGGTGGAAGCTTCGGTGGAGGCGGTGGTTTTGGAGGAGGCTTTGGCGGCGGTGGCTTTGGAGGTGGTGGTGCTTCGGGAGGATGGTAATTACACCAAGTACTTCAAAAATAAAATCTCTCAAAACACCTTCCACTCATACGTTCATCTACACATAACTATCGTTATTATTCAGACAAATAGTAATTATAACATTTACAAAAACATTTGCATTCTTATCTAATGAATTGCGTAACTTTCAGGAAACAACTAATTATTAACACTTTAAAACCAATAAAATGGCAGTATTAAAAGTTATAGAAGTATTAGCAAGTTCTGAGAAAAGCTGGGAAAATGCAGCAGAAAATGCACTTAAACACGCTAGCAAGTCAATAAAGAACATCAAATCTCTTTATGTAAATGAGCAAAACTGTGTAGTAGGTGATGATGGAAAAATAAAAGAATACCGCATGAACTGTAAGATTACTTTTGAAGTAAAGTAAATCTCTTTTAAAAATATTGAAAAAAGTCTCATCTCATGATGGGACTTTTTTTGTTTGTATTTTTACAAGACTACCACAGTTTACAATCGCTCTTGCGTCTATAATCACACTCCTTTTACAATCGCCAAGCACTAAATCAACCCCACTATGGAACATCCTTACACTAATGATCTCATACATGAGACTAGCCCTTACCTATTACAACATGCGCATAATCCTGTAGACTGGAAACCATGGAATGAGCAAACGCTCGCTCAGGCTAAAAAGGAAAACAAACTCTTATTGATTAGCATAGGTTATTCTTCATGCCACTGGTGTCATGTTATGGAGCACGAGAGCTTTGAAAATACAGAGGTAGCGCAACTTATGAATGCGCATTTTATAAATATAAAAGTAGATCGTGAGGAGCGTCCAGATGTAGATAATGTATACATGAATGCTGTCCAACTTATGACCGGTCGAGGTGGCTGGCCCCTTAATGCTATTGCATTACCAGATGGAAGACCAGTATGGGGAGGCACCTATTTCCCTAAAGAGGAATGGACAAGCGCACTAGAGCAAATTGCAAAACTCTATCAAACAGCTCCAGAAAAACTCATAGAATATGCAGAAAAGCTTGAACAAGGCATGCAAGAGATGGATGCAATTATCCCAAATGATAGCAGTCCAGATTTTAAGTTAGAAACGCTCCAAAATGCGATAAGCCAGTGGTCACGACAGTGGGACACTAGACAAGGTGGCCTGAACCGAGCACCTAAGTTTATGATGCCTAATAACTACCTCTTTTTACTTAGGTATGCACACCAAAATCAAGATCAAGAGATTTTAGAATATGTAAATACCACGCTAGAACAAATTGCCTTTGGTGGAGTCAATGACCAAGTAGGTGGCGGTTTTGCCCGTTATAGTGTAGATACTAAGTGGCATGTACCGCACTTTGAGAAAATGCTTTATGACAATGCACAGCTAGTAAGCTTATACGCGCTAGCCTATACAAAGACTAAAAATCCTTTATACAAGCAAACGGTCTATCAAACCTTAACGTTTATAGCCCGCGAGATGACGACAGAAGATGGAGCCTTCTATAGCGCTATAGATGCAGATAGCTTAGCTGCAGATGGAATTCTAGAAGAAGGTGCTTATTATGTGTGGACTAAAAACGAGCTACAAACTTTGATAGGTGATGACTTTGATCTTTTTAAAGAATACTACAACATCAACTCCTATGGAAAATGGGAGAAAGACAACTATGTACTCATTAGACAAGATACAGATCAAGATTTTTCTAAAGAGTGTGACATTTCAGTGGAAGAAATCATTTCCAAGAAAAATAAATGGCATGAGGACTTATTACGCTTTCGCGAAAGCAATAAAGAAAAACCTCGCCTCGATGATAAAATCCTAACCTCTTGGAATGGATTAATGATTAAAGGGTATGTAGATGCCTACCGAGCCTTTAATGAGGATGCATTTCTTACCGCTGCATTAAAAAACGCTACTTTCTTAAGTACCAATCTTATGAGAGAAGATGGCGGTCTCAATCGCACCTTTAAAAATGGAAAAAGTACTATAAATGGATATCTAGAAGATTATGCTGCTATAGTAGATGCCTTTATAGCAATCTATGAAGTTACAGCAGATAATCAATGGCTTAATAAGGCTAAAGAACTTACAGATTACACCTTTCAACATTTTCAAAATCCAGAAAATGATTTATTCTTCTTTACATCAAATCATGATCCTAGCCTAGCAAGTCGTAACACTGAGTTTTATGATAACGTGATTCCGTCCTCAAACTCCATAATGGCAAAAAATATCTTTATGCTATCTCATTACTATGGGGATAATACTTATCGAGATACGGCTAAAGCAATGCTTCATAACATTCAGCCATCTATTGAGCAAAGCCCTACTAGTTTTTCAAACTGGATGGATGGAATGCTTAATTATACCATGCCTTTTTATGAGCTTGTCATCGTGGGAAAAGATGCGGAAGTGCTAAGGCAAGAGTTCGACAGCCATTACATCCCTAATAAATTGATTGCAACTAGCACTATCAAAAGTGATCAAGACATCTTTAAGGGGCGATACCATGATGACAGAACATTTATTTATGTATGTGTGAATAATACGTGCCAACTACCCGTTGAGACTGTGAAAGCCGCGTTAAAACTCATGGAAGTTTAACAGAAGTTTATCCTAGAAGATTATGTAACGTGTTTGCTTATATCCAATTTTGTAAAAAAATTAAATATGATTAATCCTCTGGATCAAGTAAGCGAATACCAAGAACATATAGACCAAGCCATCAAATGGATTTGGGATTTCATCCCAGGCTTTTTGAGTGCGATGTTTTTACTATTTGTTGGTTTATGGGTCATCCGTATTATTAAGCGATTGGTAGCTAAATTTTTCAAAAAAAAGGATTACGAGCCTACGCTTGAAAAATTTATTGCAGATCTCATAAACTGGACCTTAAAAATTGTACTCTTCGTACTTGTGATTACACAGGTAGGGGTACAGACTACTTCTCTGGTAGCTATCATAGGAGCAGCGGGACTAGCAATAGGACTGGCATTACAAGGATCTCTAGCTAACTTTGCAGGAGGGGTTCTCATACTATTACTAAGACCTTTTAAAGTAGGAGATTTTATAAAAGCACAAGGACAAGAAGGAACCGTAAAAGAAATCTCTATTTTTCAGACTAAACTTAACACCTTTGGAAATCAACTAGCAATTATTCCTAATGGAAAATTGTCTAATGAAACCATTATAAACTTTACCGAAGAAGGAATCCGTAAAGAAGCAATCACTTTTGGAATTGACTATGGCGATGATGTAAAACTGGCTAAAAACATTTTACTTACACTAGTTAATGAACAAGAACAAGTAATTCAAGAAGAAGGAAAAGCACCTATGATAGTGCTTGCAGAGCTAGGAGATAGCAGTGTAAACCTATCACTTAGATATTGGGCAAAAAATGAAGACTTCTGGAACTTACGCTGGTTAGTTCTTGAGGAGGGAAAAGAACGTCTAGAAGCTGCCGGAATAACCATACCATTCCCACAACGTGATGTACATGTTCACAATGCTGAATAATAAAAAATTAGACAAGATTCCCGTTTGCATCGATTAACGATACATCCAAGGAGATAATAATTCTATAGAAACTCACATATATCAATATATGTGAGTTTTTCTATTTTTAGGTTACAAACATTAACAACCTAATAATTACAACCAATGGAAGATTATCAAAAATGGATTGACCTCGCTATCGAAAAAGGATCAGAATATGGTCTAAAACTTATTATGGCTATTGTCATATGGGTCGTAGGTAAATGGGTTATCAACAAGCTTATGAAGCTATTTAAAACGGCGCTTCATAAGAACAAAAATATGGATGTAACTTTAGAAAGGTTTCTGTCTAACCTAGTAAGAACAATACTTCTCATACTTCTTATCATTGCTATATTAGGACAGTTAGGCATTAATACGGCTTCTTTTGCGGCAATTCTTGCAGCAGCTGGTCTTGCTATAGGCCTCGCACTACAAGGATCCCTTTCTAACTTTGCTGGAGGTGTACTAATGATGCTGTTTAAACCTTTTAAGGTGGGTGATCTTATCGAAGCACAAGGAGAGATAGGCGTGGTACAAGAAATACAAATACTTACCACTAAAATTGCCACTCCAGGAAATAAACTCGTAATTATACCTAATGGGATTCTCTCCAATGGAAATATTAAAAACTACTCAGAATTAGGAGAACTTCGTATTGACCTTACTATTGGAGTATCTTATGACGCAGATATTAAGGCGACTAAAGAAGCTCTTATGCGCGCTATGCATTCTCAAGAAAATGTATTACAAGTACCTGCTCCATCTGTTAATATGGGTGAGCTTGCAGATAGCTCTGTAAATTATGAAGTGCGTCCTTGGGCATCACCAGAAAATTACTGGGATGTATACTTCCAAACTATCGAGAATTGTAAAATTGAACTTGACAAAGCTGGGATTGAAATCCCTTATCCACATGCTGTCGAAATACACAAAGAAGCTTAAGAGGCTTTTTCTTAAAAGGAAAAATCCCGTGATACAGTATTGTATCACGGGATTTTTTTTGCTTAAGGGTTATTACTACTTTGCTTTAGGCATACCTGCAATAAAATCTTTGAGGTAATACGGTTCAAAATAAGCTACATCTTCAAGATCATTAGCTTCAAATTTTGACTGTGCCATAGTTGCCATTTGTGTTGATGAAGGCAGCTCTCCTATCACAAACCTAGCATTAGGATGCTCACAGATTTCTTGAAATTTTTCTACGCCATTCCCCACAAAGTGAACAATTCCTTTATCTAAATATTCGGTGAAGGATGTTTCATCTAGTATTTGTGCTTGGGTTTCTCTGTGACGATTTCCATTATTATCAAAAACAGCACTGTACACTTCCATACGACGCGCATCAAGCATTGGTATGATGAGTTCGCCATCGTTAACAGTTAGCTTTCGCGAAAGCGCACCTAAAGTATCTACAGAGATAAGCGGTATATCTAGTGAGGCACAGAGTCCCTTTGTTGCTGAAACACCTATACGAAGCCCTGTATAGCTTCCTGGACCTTTACTTACGGCAATTGCATTAAGTTTATCTTTAGTAACACCTGCTGTATCAAGCACCTCTTTAATAAATACGTGCAATCGCTCTGCGTGAGAATACTTTTGAGCATTATCCTCCTGCATTGCCACTACGTTTCCATTAATAGACAAAGCCACCGAACAATTTGTGGTGGCTGTCTCTAGACATAAAATATGTGTCATTTTTTACTCTTCAGATTCGTTTTTTTCTTCTCCCTTTACCTCAACTTTATCTCCTGTTTTGAGTGTTTTAGTTACAAGACTGTAAGGGCCTATGATAATCTCATCTCCTTCTTCTAGACCTGTTAAGATTTCAATTTTAGAGTCATCTTGTATTCCTGTGGTTACCACCTTCAACTTTGCTTCACCACCACTCTTCACAAATACACATTCAAATTTCTCCTCTGCCGCTCCTGCACTTGTTGTAGACTTAGGCGTAGTGCTTCTTGTAGCACTTGTATCTGTTTTTACAACAATAGCACTTATAGGTGCTGCAAGGATATCGTTACGCTTTTTTGTAATGATATCTACCGTTGCTGTCATACCAGGTCTAAAAGGCGAATATGTATCCTTTTTACCTTCTAGCAAGTGCTTATATGATTCTTCTAGAATACGCACTTTTACTTTAAAGTTTGTAACCTGATCTGCAGTAAGTGTTGCTTGAGCAGAGTTTGCAATTTCTGTAACCACACCAGCAAATTTTGTTTTTAGGTATGCATCTACCTCTACGATAGTTGAATCTCCTATTGCAATTTTTACAATATCATTTTCATTTACATCTACCTCAACCTCCATGTTATTAAGGTTTGCTACACGTACAATTTCTGTTCCTGCCATTTGAGCAGTACCTACTACACGTTCTCCCAGCTCTACATTAAGCATAGAGATAGTACCATCTCGTGGTGCAAAAATAGAAGTACGCCCTAGATTATCTGTAGCTTGCTTTACTTGAGCAGCAACACTCTGTACGTTATAAAAAGCACTCTGACGATTTGCTTGCGCAATATCGAGATCAGACTGTGCTCTTTCAAAATCTGCTTTTGAGATTACACCTTTATCAAAAAGTGGCTTATTACGATTAAAAGTAAGCTTGGCTTGATTAAGACTAGCTTCTGCTTGTGATAATCCGGCACGGCTATTTTGTAGCGCTGCGCGACTCTGGCTTACTGCTGCTTGTACTAAGTCTGGATTGATTTTTACAAGTAGGTCTCCTTTTTTTACATCTTGTCCTTCTTTAATAGGAAGGTCTATGATTTCTCCAGATACTTCTGATGATAGCTTTACTTCTATCTCCGGCTGTATTTTACCAGTAGCGGCCACCGTCTCAATGATAGTTGCTCGCTCTAGCTTCTGCACCTCTACAGCCTTGAAATTACCAGACTTACCGAAAGCTCCAGATTTTTTACCTGCGATTAATGCTATAACTACAATAGCAACAATACCTAGTAAAATGAAAAGTGTTTTTTTACTCATTTTGGTTAGAATTTTAGTTCGGTAACTGGAACTCCAAAATAGAGCTCTAATACCTTAATACGGAAAATATAATCATATTTAGAACGCGCAATCTCAATCTGTGCATTATCGTAACGTAATTTACTTTGGCTAAAGTCAAAGGCGTTTGTAAGCCCCACATCGTAGCGATCTTTTGCATATGCATATGCTAGCTCTTGCGACTCTACAGCTATTTTGGCTGCTTCATAACTTTCTCTCGCAGCTTTTGCATCTGTGTATGCTTGATAAACAGCAGTTCTTAGGTTTTGCTCTGCTAGCTCTTTTTGAAACTCTGAGCGCATTACATTTACTTCACTACGTTTTACTTGATTTTTTACACTAAATCCGTTAAACACAGGAACTCTCAAAGATAATCCATAAGAGATACCATCATTAAGGTATAGTTGCTCTATAAATGGTAATGGCCCTATTTCATCAACTCCAGTAATATTAGGAGATAAACTAGTTACAATATCACCGGTGTTACCCACAACTCCAATAGGATTTCCAGAATCAATAAAAGGATTATCAGGATCTATTGATGTATTAAAACCGCTTGATCTATTAGACTCCCTAGTATTATAATTAAAGAATGCATCTAGTGTTGGATAAAATCCCGTTTTACTTATTTCTAAATCCTTTTTAGCTATTGCTTCATTTTGTTCAGCAATCTTAAGATCGTAGCGCGTTTCCTTTGCTGTCTCTATTAATACATCTGCCTGAGTATCTAAAATTCCTTC
The DNA here is from genome assembly GCF_007827285.1 of Dokdonia sp. Hel_I_63. Taxonomy (NCBI): domain Bacteria; kingdom Pseudomonadati; phylum Bacteroidota; class Flavobacteriia; order Flavobacteriales; family Flavobacteriaceae; genus Dokdonia; species Dokdonia sp. Hel_I_63. The sequence continues at coordinate 61,169 of NZ_VISD01000001.1, forward strand.
TCCTTGCACTTCATATTCCCCTTCGGCAATATCAAAGTTGGCAAAGTCTTTAATGTTTAAAAGCTGAGCGAGATTTACGAGTCCTATAGATACTGCATTTTCGGCAGCTACTATACGCTGTCTTTCACTAGCGTCTGTTGCTCTTATTTCAAGTAGATCGCCTCTAGGCAACACACCTCCATCTACAAGTTCTTGTGTACGCAATATTTGCTCTTTAGTCACAGCATTTTGAGTAACAATTACTTTTGCACTTTCTCTCGCTAGTAGTACTTGGAGATAAGAGACTGCTACATTAAGAGCGACATCATCTTTAAGTTTAGCAATATTATAATCTGCTGCGATTTTAGAAAGTTCTGCTCTATCTAATACTTTATGGTTTCTAAAACCATTGATTAAACGCACTCCAGAACTTATCCCAAAAGATGAGTTACGTGTTTGTTGTGTTTCTAAAACTCCAGTAAGTACGTTTTGCGTAAGACCCGTTTGCCAAGAATTTGATGCGGTACCGTTTAAGGTAGGCAAAAATGCTCCTATGGCATCAGAGCGGTCTATGGCTGCAGTCTCTAGATCTAACTCCGTTTGCTGGATGTTAATATTATTATCTATCGCATATTGCACGCATTCTTGCAGGGTCCACTTCTTCTCTTGACTATATGTCGTGAGAGCGAGTAACGCTGTCATACAAAATAAGATGGCTTTTTTCATAATCTTGATTGATGTCCAATATGACTATTGAAACGGTTATATGTTACAAAAACTGTTAATTATTTTTTTTGAGAGGTTGTTACGCTTTCGCGAAAGCGCACTTAAAAAACCTCCTTGCACCTATAAAACAAGGGGTTATCTAGCCTCTACCTCCTCCAAATCCAGTAGGGATTTTAAGCTGGTTCCACACCTTGATATTATCTTCTGCTGTGATTCCGCTCTTTACTTCTACAAAAATACCATCACTCACACCTACTTCTATATCACGACGTTCAAACTCTTGATCGCCTGTAGCGACCTCTACAAATGGCTTCTTAGTCTTAGGATCATATTGTACAAGTGCCTCTTTTATAGAAAGAACATCTGTCGCTTTCTCAAGAATAATACTAGCGTTTGCACTCAGTCCAGCTCTAATAAATGTATCTGAATTTGTACGATCTAATGTTCCTTTAATTTCAAACTGAATCGCTCCATTTTCGGCTACGCCCTTAGGTGCTATATAATCAAGAGTCGCGTTAAAAGTCATATTTTCTATCGCTCCTACGGTGATTTCTAATGGTAAATCTTCTTTTATTTTACCTACCTCACTCTCATCCACTTTTCCTTCAAAAATCATTTTATCTACATCTGCTAGTGTTGCAACCGTAGTTCCATCATTAAAGTTGTTTGCTTCTATAACTTGGTTTCCTGTTTTTACCGGCACGTCAAGAATCATCCCAGTAATAGTAGATCTAATTTGAGTAGTAGCAGCATTACCAAGACCGCTAGTTGTTCCCGTTTTTATAATATCATAATTTTGAGAGGCGCTTGTAAAATTGACTTGCTCCTGCTTTACGCGCTGTTGCGCCTGATTATAAGAATTCTGAATCCCATCAAAATCATTTGCAGAGATTACTCCTTTATCAAAGAGCGCCTTCTGACGGTCATAAATACTTTTTTGATTTGCTAGCGCAAGCTTTGCAGTCTCAACTCCCGTGCGAGCACCTGCAATATTATTCTTTGCATTTGTAAGTGATGATGCATTAGGCACCACCTCAATTTGAGCAATGAGATCTCCTGCCTTGATATTATCTCCAGCCTCTACATAAATCTCTTTAATGATTCCAGACACATTAGGCTTAATAAGTACTTCTTCCTTAGGAACAATACTTCCAGTAGCCACCGTTTTCTTAACAATAGTGCGGCTAGAAGCTTGCTCTGTAGTGTAAACAATAGGGTCTTGCTTATCTTTTGTGTAGATGTACCAGATGCCTACTGCAAATAATATGACGATTACAATGAGTGTAATAATGGTTCCTGTGCGTTTCATGGTATGAGAGGTTGATTGTGTTTTATTCTATTCTTAATGCGTCTATAGGCTTCATTTGTATTGCCCTTGAAGCCGGAATAAATCCAGCTAGTAATCCTGAAACTATCAAAATAGCGAGCGCCACAAAAATGACATTTATATTTACTGATGGATTTGCAAAATTATCTACTTTTCCTACTTGGTCTAAAATGGTATTCATCACCCATATAAATCCAGCGGCAACGGCGATACCAGACATTCCTGAGATAATAGTAAGCACTAAAGATTCTTGTAAAATCTGAGATTTAATCTCCCATGGCGTCGCTCCTAGTGCTCTGCGTACTCCTATTTCTTTAGTTCGTTCTTTTACCACAATAAGCATAATATTACTTATTCCTATCACTCCTGAAAGTAGCACTAATGACCCTACAAAGTAACCTACAAAAGTGAGGATAGAGAATAGCCCCATCACACGACCATATGCTTCTGATAAATCAAAGTGACCTATTGCTCGTTTATCATCAGGGTGGATAGAGCGCTGCTCTCTCATGGTTGCAAATACTTGCTCCTTAATGTCTGTAATATTTATATCTTCACTAGCAGTTATTGCCATCCACCCTACATAATCCCCTCTATTAAAAGCTTGTGAAAATGTGGTAAAAGGCACAAAAATAGTATTTGCATCTTCCTCTGCATCTCCACTACTTTTTGGGTTTTTAAAAGTACCTACCACTAGAAAGTTAACGCCATTTATTTTTATATAGGTATTAAGGACTTCTTCTCCATTATCATACAACCCCTTCACTACATCTTCTCCTATGACGCATATCTTGCGTTTTTCATTAATGTCAGAATATGAGATGTAACGCCCAGAAGTAATGTCTTGAGGCTGCTGTTTTATAAATTCTGGATAATCTCCGTAGATACTAAAAGCTCCTGTTTTTTCATTGCGCGTCACATTGTTTGCACCATTAAATCCTCCAAGTTGATTACGGGGTGAGATATATTTAAGCTCTGGATACTTCTCTCTAAGCACCTCGACATCTTCAAGCTTAAAACTAAATCTTCTTCCCTTAGGTAATCCTTTGTATGATATAGATGTTCCTTGCGACCACATAAACATAGAGTTTGTCGCAAAATCACCAAAATCTGCAGAAACTCCATTCTTAAGCCCATTGGTTAGTGCTAGTAGCAATACCAATATTAAGATTCCCCAGAATACACCAAATGCAGTAAGTAACGTGCGAAACTTATTTGCATTGAGGGCTTCTAATATTTCATTCCAGCGGTCTTTGCTAAACATCTTGTTATACCTTATGAAGGTGTTTTTAGTTAAACGTTAGTTCCTCCTTTTATAACGGGAGTATTTTATGAGTACGCTTTCGCGAAAGCGTGATAGTTAATTTTATTCGTCTCTTAGCGCCTCTATAGGTCTAATATTTGCTGCTCTTCTAGCTGGAATATAACCCGCTAGTGCTCCCGCAACTATTAATATAATCACTGTCGAAATTGCTGTTACAAAATCTACTTGAGGAAACTTAATAAAGTCACTATCTATTTGTGGCCCTATAAGTTCTAATAAACCTACGCCTAGAAACAAACCTAAAAATCCAGCGATTGCGGTAATAAAAATAGACTCTTGTAGTATCATCCCAATGATAGAACTAGGTAATGCGCCTAATGCCTTTCTCACTCCAATTTCCTTAGTGCGCTCTTTTACGATAATGAGCATGATGTTGCTTACTCCTACTACTCCAGCGATAATAGTTCCTATGCCTACAAACCAAAACACCATGCGTATGGTGTCTATAAGGCTATATATTTTTTGTGCTTCTTCAAGATTATAATTTACACGCACCGCGCTTCTATCATCTGGCGCTATCTGGTAGCGTGACTTAATCTCATCTTCAATACCTTGACTCACTGCTGCAGATAGTGCAACGGCCTCATCAAAATTTTCAGACATTTTTACGGTAAATGCCATAGAGCGCAGGTTGTCTCCAGCATTAAATACTCTTTGTGCTGTACTAAGCGGAATAAAAATTCTAGATTCCTCACGCTCACCTCCTGGATCTGTAAAGACTCCAGCTACTAGGAAATTAATCCCACTTATTTTTATGGTTTCTCCTATAGGGTCTGCAGTTTTAAAGAGGTCATTTTTTACCTTCTGACCTATAATCGCAACTTTGATGCCTTCATCTTCGTCCTTTTGAGTAAGAAATCTACCTGCAGAGAGTGTTGCGTTTTCTATAAATTGCTGTCCATAGTTTGCTCCTTCTATACGATAATTACCCGACTCGTTACCATAGTTTACCTGGCCACCCCAGATATTATATAATCCAGTTTTATGCTCTAAGGCCTCACCAAACTTTGTGTTGACATTTTCATAATCACTATTATGCATCTGGATACGCCTACCAGGATTAAGACCTGCATATTCCTTTGTGGTAACACCGGTCCATACATTTACACGACTTTCGGCGTCTTGAGCAAATTGAGTTTTTACTCCTTTTTGAATACCTGTACTAAAACCTAATAAAATCACTAGGATAAAAATCCCTGAAGCTACAGATAGACCAGTAAGAAACGTACGAAGTTTGTTTTTTCCTATGGTCTCAAAAATCTCTTGCCAGCGCTCTACATCAAACATGATTGATTGCCTTTACTTGATTTACGAGTGTATCATCTATAATGCGACCGTCTTTTAGATTTACGATGCGCTTAGTCATCTCTGCGATATCTGGCTCGTGGGTAACAATTAAGATTGTTTTGCCCTCATCATTAATTCCTTGTATGAGATCCATCACCTCATAAGATGTCTTTGTATCAAGTGCTCCCGTTGGCTCATCTGCTAGTAAAACTTTTGGGTCACTCGCTAGTGCACGCGCTATTGCAACACGTTGCTTTTGCCCTCCAGACATCTCACTAGGCAAGTGCGTTGCCCACTGTGCAAGACCTACTTTTTCTAGATAATGCATGGCTCTATCTGTACGCTCTGCACGCTTCATACCTTGATAGTATAACGGCATTGAGACATTATCAAGTGCATTTTTATAATTAATAAGATTAAATGATTGAAAAATAAATCCTAAGAATTTATTACGGTATTGGGCTGCTATTTTTTCATTGAGGTTTTTAATTGGGACATTATCTAGCGTATAATTACCCTCATCTGCCTCATCAAGCATTCCCAGTATGTTTAAAAGCGTAGATTTTCCAGACCCAGAAGATCCCATAATTGAAACTAGCTCTCCCTCTTTTACAGAAAAGTCTATACCCTTAAGAACGTGAAGAGAGTTGCTCCCCATCTGATACGATTTGTGAAGGCCTTGTATTTCAATCATGGTTAATAGTTTATAACAATATTAACGTTTAGCAACTTAAATATTGTGAATTTCTTGTTAAGAGTACTCGATGTCTAAGCTAGCTTTTACGCTGTAAAATGTATTATATAGACTGTTTTTGAGAGTTTCTGTTACACTAACTTATGTTAGCGTTTTGTTAAAGATATTTTTATGCTTTCGCGAAAGCGCAACCCTTTTTTCTTAAACTATTCTTAAAACGAAACTCTCGAGGTCATATTACCGTAAATTCTATAGTAGATTCACACATACAAACTGAAAACTAACCACTACATACCATCCATTACCAAAACTATCGCCTTTTGCATGGCGGTCTTTTGCTTGCTATCACCTATAAAAAAGGTGGTCTTCCAACTTGCGCACAATATTGAACACGCAATCGTTCAAGATAATAATCATAATCCGCCGCATCAACACGCAACCATAACTACCCATCATCACAGTAATGAGGTGTCTACACATCACAGCCACCGTGCTCTTACTTTTCTAAAATTGGTATTTAATAGTAATGACCAGCAACCAGAGCATTTTAAAAGCGATGAAAAGTATAATACAGACAAACAATTGTCACAAACCTATTACCCTACTCTAGCAAGCACTACATCTACTGATACAGTACATAACTGGTGGTATCTAGAGAAAAAATATTCTTCACAAAGAGATTTGTTTAAACAGCCTCCACAACTGTAGTATTCTCACTAAGGAATACTGTTTTTATACTCGCCTATCACTAGGCTAGTCATATAAACACGCACAAATACATTCAAATCTCAAATATAATTATATGAAATTCTTTCTTGGAGTTATCACGATGCTCCTCATTATCCCATTATACGGCCAGTCTATCAAAGGCGTGGTGCTAGATGAAAATGCTAGCCCAATAGAAAATGCAAATATTTTTAATAAAGAATCGGGACAGCATGCACACACGAATGCTACTGGTTTCTTTAGCATTCCTAAAACAAAAGTAGGTGACTCTTTATATTTTTCTAGCTTAGGGTATGAAACCTTTCTTTATGTATTATCAGAAGGTGAAACACAATTGCAAATTAAGCTTGAGCCTAAGTCGTTTTCACTTGACCAAGTTCTGATTGTATCTGAAGTAAACCAATTAAGTAGAATTGTAGATATCGACGTTCAGAATAATCCTGTAAAATCTTCCCAAGAAATTTTACGTAAAGTGCCTGGACTAATTATAGGACAGCATGCAGGTGGAGGAAAAGCAGAACAAATTTTCTTACGTGGTTTTGATATTGATCATGGTACAGACCTCGCTCTTAGTGTAGATGGACTTCCTGTCAATATGGTTTCTCACGCTCACGGACAAGGATACTCAGATTTACACTTTGTGATTCCAGAAACCATACAGAATATAGAATTTGGCAAAGGTCCTTTTAATGCTCAGCAAGGTAACTTTGCAACAGCAGGTTATATAGACTTAAAACTCAAAGATGTTATAGAAGACAATTTAATTACTCTTGAAGTTGGCCAATTTAATACACAACGTTTATCAGGTTTATTTCCAGTACTTAATAAAGAATACAGCTCATTATACTTCGCATCAGAAATATATCTTACTGATGGACCTGTAGACTCACCACAGAACTTTAATCGTCTTAACTTGATGAGTAAATACATTTATGCCAAGCCTGGAGAGGAAGAGCTGGATATTACATTATCACACTTTCAAAGTAAATGGGATGCCTCTGGCCAAATACCTCAAAGAGCTGTAGATGCGGGATTGATAGGTCGTTTTGGAGCAATAGACGATACCGAAGGTGGTACTACAAGTAGAAGTAATATCTCTCTCAACTACACAAAGAACTTAAATGATAGTGACACCTTTAAGACCAATGCGTTTTTATCAAAATATGACTTTGAACTTTATTCAAACTTCACTTTTTTTCTTGAAGATCCAGTAAACGGTGATCAAATAAGACAGCACGAAGACCGTGTATTAATGGGTGTTCAAAGTTCTTTTGAACGCAAGGAGACAGAGGTTGCTGGTTTTAATCTAGATTATCAGACTGGTGTTGGTTTTAGATATGATGACGTAAATGACGTAGAGTTATCACGTACAAGGAATCGTCGTGAGACACTAGAAAATCTATCCTTAGGTGATGTGGATGAGCTTAATGCTTTTGGTTACTTTAATGCCGAATTTAAAAAAGGCGATTGGAACATTAATCCGTCTGTACGTTTAGACTATTTCAAGTTTGACTATGTGAATGAGCTAAGTCCTGTATATGATAATCGTAGTGAAGATAAGGTAGCCTTTAGCCCTAAGCTTAATGTCATTTACACACCGTCTACTACCTTTCAATATTTCCTCAAAACAGGTATAGGCTTTCACTCTAATGACACACGCGTAGTTGTAGCAAATGAAGGTGAAGATATTTTACCTGCAGCTTATGGTTTTGATATAGGTACTATTATTAAACCAGCCGACCGTCTTGTGGTTAATGCTGCCTTATGGAGCTTATTTCTAGACCAAGAATTTGTGTATGTAGGTGATGCTGGAATTGTAGAGCCTAGTGGACGCTCTCGCAGAGTAGGTGTTGAGCTAGGTGCTAGATACCAGTTTAACGATTGGTTATATGCATACTCAGATGTAAACTATACGTATGCTAGAAGTACAGATGAACCTAATGGGGCAGATTTAATACCACTAGCACCAGACCTTACAGCAGTAGGAGGGATAAGTGTAGACAATCTAGGTGCATTTTCTGGATCGCTTTCTTACCGTTTTATTGATGATAGAGCAGCAAATGAAGATAACTCAATCGTAGCAGAAGGTTATTTTGTTACAGATATGAATCTTAACTATAAAGTAAAAAACTGGACGTACGGAATTGTAATAGAAAATCTATTTGACACTGAATGGAATGAAACTCAATTTGCTACAGAAAGTAGATTATTTAATGAAACACAGTCTGTAGAGGAAATTCACTTTACACCGGGTGTTCCTTTCTATTTACGAGGAAGAATTTCAGTTTCTTTTTAATAAGAAAATTTATAGAATTCTTAAAAAAGTAAAAAGGTGGACGGCTATACCGTCCACCTTTTATATTTGTGTAGCTACGCTTTCGCGAAAGCTAAAAAGTCTATCCTTCAAAGTCATCATCTGCCTCTCCACCTCCACGGCTACCACGTTCACGCTTCTTCTTTTGATTAAATCTATACGTAAATGCTAGATTGACTGAACGAACTCTAAATTGAAACTCGCTGTCACTTGTAAAAGAATCTGTTGTTGTAAATGATTGTCGTTTACTTGAGTTAAATACATCGCTTACATTTAAAGCGAGTGTAGCGTTATCATTGAGTATGTCTTTGCTAAAAGCTAAGTTTGTAAATAAGAACCCTTCTGTATCAGTTTGTGCGTTATTGCTTGGACCTCTATAAAAGATATTAGTTTGCCAGTCAATTTTATATGGCAAGCTCACTTTTGCACTTCCTCTTGTGAAGAAGCTAAAGTTACTTGCACCATAATCTACTCCATTAAAAGAACCATTAGTTTCAAACAAGAATGCATTTGCACTTAAGTTTAATCTTAACCATTTATTAGGATTATATAAAACACCTAACTCTGCTCCATAACGTTCGTTTGTACTTAGGTTAATAGGTAGCGTTCTAATGATAGGCACTCCGTTTGCAGTAACTAATCCTGTATCTTCTTGAATACGCTCGAAAGAATCTGTTTCATACTGGTAATACACAGATGAAGTCAACGTCAATTTATCCCATCTTTTTAAGTATCCTAAATCATATGCACTTGCAAATGATGGAACAAGATCTGGATTTCCTTGAAAGATGTTTGCTTCACTTGAACGTGATGGGAAAGGATTAATAAAACGACCTCTTGGTCTGTTGATACGCCTGTTAAAACCTAGCGTGATATTCTCACGCTCATTAAACTCATACGTTAAATTTAACGTAGGGAATAAACCATCTGTTTGGTTATCAAAATCAAGATTAGTACCTAGTGGATTGTCATCAGATATTACTGCATCTACAGTTCCTTGCTGTCTTGTATTTTCATAACGCAAACCTGCTAAGAAAGAAAAATCACCAAACTTATCTCCATACTGTGTATAGAAGGCATGCACATCTTCTTTATAGGTAAAGATATTAGATAGTCCGTTATCTCTAATAAAAGTACCACCCGCAACATCTTCTTCTAATAGCGTATAATCTGTTTCTGTCTCTTCAAAATTTCCTCTATACCCTAACTCAAATTGAGCGGTCTCTCCTATAGGGCGCACATAGTCTACCTGTGCTAAGTACTCCTTTTGATTTTCAATCTGTGTGATAGCTTCTGTAGGTAAATTTTCTAAAGTTGGGAAAGAGTTAAACTCTGTAATGATTGATGTTTCTGTTTCCTCATCTCTTGCATATTGTAATGCAGCTGTAAGCTCATGCCCAGACTCATCAAACTTTGTAATAGAATTAAGTGAGAATTGATAGGTCATATCTTCTTCATTCTCGCGCTCAAGTCTAGTTCTTGATACAGTCAATTCATTATCTGGTGTAAACTCATTTGTTAAGTTATCTGTACCAGAATCATTATCCCCTAATCTTAAAAAACCACTTGCCGTTACAGATGTTTTTTCTGTTAGAAAATATTCAATACCTAGGTTAGTATTGAATCCTCCACGGTTTCTATCAAACTCTCTATCCTCTCTAAGAATACGGTCTATCTCACTTGTAAAGTTCTGCTCACCATCTGCTCCTATTTCTGATACAAAGTACTGATTCTCGGCTGCAGCGTTGCCTGGAGAAGTACGTTTACTGTAACCTGTGGTATTAAAAATATTGAATTTATCCGTTCTCAGGTTTATATTCCCTGTGATTCCATAACGTTCTGGGTAACCTACATTAGTCTGTATAGAACCATTAAGACCTAATGTTTTCTCTTTCTTAAGTATGATGTTGAGTATACCCGCTGTACCTTCTGCGTCATATCGAGCAGATGGTGATGTAATCACTTCTACACGTTCGATGGCGTCTGCTGGTAGTTGACTTAGAGCGTCTACAGATCCAAAACCTGCAATGGCCGAAGGTCTTCCATTAATCAAAATGCGCACATTACCATTACCTCTTAAGGCTATCGCTCCATCTACATCTACCGTAACTGATGGCACATTACTAAGTGCATCACTTACTGTTGCGCCGCTTGTAGTAAGATCTTTTCCTATATTATATATCTTTTTATCTAGTCGCACTTGTACTTCTGTAGTCTCTGAGCGCACAATTACTTCATCAAGAGATTGAGAATCTATAGCTAGTGTCTGTGTAGGCAGTGTAGTATCTTTAGTAAGACGTTGAGCCGGAAGGACCTTTGTTTCAAACGAGATGAACTCAAACTTAACATCATAAACACCTGCTGGTATTTCTATACTGTATTTTCCAGAAGGGTCTGTAATTCCTCCCGTTACTACTTTCCCATCTGCAGTAGCAAATGATACTGTTGCATACTCTAAAGGTATGTTAGTCTCCGCCTCCATTACTGTACCAGTAATAACAACATCTGGTCGATCCCCTCCAGGTCGCTGTGCTACAGCAACTAAAGAAAATGACAGTAATAAAAAGGTAATAAAATTTTTCATCCGTTTAAAAGTTTGGTTCTAAAATTAGACACGCAAATTACGGATGGGTTTAGTCGAGTTGTCCTAAGGTTTTGTTAAAGAATAAAACTATTAAACCTCAAAGAAATTAATAGGGAAACTTATTGAGGTTAAGTAATAAAAAAGCAACTTCTTTATGAATCAGTTTGTTCATCTTGTGGTTCAGTCGAAGCATTTTTTTTGGATTTATAAACGAAGTAGAAAACACCACCCACAAGGATATATGGAATTACCATAAGGTACTTTATACCGTTGTTTATTCCTTTGGCAGTACTATTATCTTCTTCAGATTCTAAGACTGCACGACACATAGCACACTGAGTAGTAGATGCTACCACTGTTGCATTTAAGTCCGCTTTCGCGAAAGCGCAACAGAAAAACATTACAACTAGTACTTGTTTAAGATTTTTCATCTAGTGGATGTAATAAGGAGAGATCATTAAATACACAACAACGCCAGTAATTGCAACATACAACCATATAGGAAAAGTGATGCGTGCGAGCTTTCTGTGTTTATCAAAACGCTCTGCGAGTGCTCTTACATATGTAAACAATACTAATGGTATGATAATTATAGATAGTGCTATGTGAGTTATCAAAATAAAGAAATACACATAACGTATGATACCCTCACCTCCAAAACTTGTAGAGTCTGATGTCATGTGATAAGCAACGTACATCAATAAAAAAAATACAGATAACCCAATGGCAGTCTTCATTAAACGCTCATGAAGTGTGCGATTTCCATTTTTTATGGCGCGCACCGCTAGTATCAAGACAATAGCTGTAAGTCCGTTTATAGTAGCGTAAACTGGAGGCAAGAATGTAAGTGGCTCTACATCTATACCATAATCCTTAAGCTTAATACCAAATAATATAGCAACGGCTATAGGAATCACTATGGATAAAATAATGATCCAAACTCTGTATTTCTTTTCTGTAGGGTTAAGTGTACTCATAATCTATTTAAGTAATTTCTGTATATCTTCAATAAGTATATCTATCTCTGGCGTTTCTCCTCCTTCTGGCACATTATCATCCATAGGGACAAATCCTCTGTAATAAGGTTTAGCATTGCCATATGGGTCTAATCTAGAGCGTATGAAACCATTTTGATCAATAAGTGCAAACAGTCCTGAGTGGTATAAGTCACTCTCATCTCCTTCTTCATTAGTAGCAAGATAAAAACCTTCATTAGAAAGTTTTCTAATAGCGGAACGATCTCCAGTCATAAAGTTCCAGTTAGGGTTTGTCACTCCGTATTCCTCTTGATACTTTTTAAGTACCTCTGGCTGGTCATGTTCTGGATCTATAGAGAAAGAAGCAATCCCAAAATCATCGCGTCCTTCAAACCTCTGCGATATTTCGATTAAATTATGACTCATAGGGATACAAATGTCGGTACACCTTGTAAAAAAGAACTCTACTAGGTATACTTTCCCTTTATAATCTGCATTTGTGATGGTATCGTTGTCTTGATTTACAAATGAAAATGGAGGCACTTTTCTATCTACTCCACCTTGATTAATATAGATCAAACCATCTGGCGCTTCATTAATCTTCTCACCACCATCTTGATGCATTCTACCACCGCGAGAGACATCATCATTTGCTATGCGCTTGTAAATCTTTGGGATTACAATGATCCCAAAAATGAGTACAATGGCAGCTATTCCTATGTATGTATTTTTTCTCATGACTTAATAGCTATTATTTGTTCTCTCTGCGTTGCTCAATTTTAGGACTGGCATTATTATTCTTCTTAAGTGCCAGTCTATATTCTGCCAGTAATATTTTTACGTCATCCTTAAGATAGCCCATTTCTACAGCTTGTGTGAAATCATAGCCATATACATTTGCTTTCTTTTCCTCGTGACCAGAACGTAAAGCTCTTGCCTTATCTATTACAAACACATTGGGATGCCCACCATCATTCATCATAGATAAAGAGGTGCCAAGGCTATTAAAATGCTCTTGAGTTTGTTGCTTTGATGCTACGATGAAGCGCATTTTTGACGTGTCAAAAATACGTGATAATTCTGCTCTTAAATTATCTATAACTTCCTCACTTCCTTTGTTTACAAATAAAACTAATTGAAAATCTGTATAACGCTCAAAGTATTTGAATATCATCAAATTCAAATTTGCCGTATACCCTTCATTGCTTTTAAGCCCATCACCTAGGTAACCAACTAAAGTAATATGATCATCAAATGTAAGTGGAGATTCTGGTGTGTCTTCTGTTCTAATTTCTTGTTTTGCATATCTGCTTATGTCGTCTACCTCTTGTGTAAGAAGAGGTAAGTTTGCAAAGTTGTAAACACCAGACGCAAAGAAGAGATAAATGAGCACTGGCAGCACAAAAAGTGATATGAGAACGATTTTCTTTTTCATGTTTACAAAGATAAATCTCAAGAAGTAATCGAGCTTATAATTGTTTTCAATTTTTATGAAATAACGCTTTCGCGAAAGCGCAATAATTAAGACATAAAAAAAGCGACTCGAAAGTCGCTTTTAATTATTTATTAGAAATCCCAGCTCTGGAATCCATTGTTGTAAACTTCAAAGATATAATCACCTTCCGTAAGTAAAATGAATACTAAGTAACAAATAAGGAAGATACCTGTCCAAACTACTGCTCTACGTAATCCTTTAACTTCGTCACGCATGTGCATGAAATCCCAGGTAATATAATATGCCTTTACAATAGTAAGGATAATGAAAATCCAGTTAAGAAGTTTCATTCTTATAAAGGTTGTTTCTAGTAAAAACTCTGGCTTTATAATACCTAGAACAACTTCTACAGCTGTGATAATCGAAAGAAATATAAGTACTCCCCAGATTTTCTGAATGTTATTCTTGAACTTTAATGTTCCTCTAAATATTGCAAGTTTATGTTCGTGTGCCATAATATATAATAGTCTGAAAGGTAAATTAAACTAGGTAGAAGAATGTAAATACAAATACCCATACAAGGTCTACAAAGTGCCAGTATAAACCAACCTTTTCAACCATCTCATAGTGTCCTCTTCGCTCATAAGTTCCAAGAACTACGTTAAAGAAAATAATGATATTGATCATTACACCTGAAAATACGTGGAATCCGTGGAAACCTGTAATAAAGAAAAAGAAGTCTGCAAAAAGTGGTGCTCCATATTCATTATGAATAAGGTTTGCTCCTTCTACTACAAGCTTTCCATCTCTAGATAGTTTTGCAAGAGACTCTTCTCGTGACAATACCGTCTTCTCACCATTTTCTGTAAGTGTCTGGATGCGTATCAATGCGTTAGGAGTAGCTTCAAAACCAGCTTTTACTTCTTCAATTGAATATGTAGTAGGTGTCGCCTCGTCTGAGAACCAAATTCCATTTTTATTAAGGTGTTGCTCACGCTCTCCTACTTGTGTAATAGCGAAGTCGCCAAGTGCCATACGATTACCATCTGTATCAACGAACTGGAGTATTTTACCACCCTTTGTTTCTACGGCACCATAATCACCTTTAATGAACGTAGCCCATTCCCATCCTTGTGATCCTACGAAGATAATACCACCTATGATGGTAAGGAACATGTAGAATGCTACGCTTTTATGCTTTAAGTGATGTCCAGCATCTACAGCAAGTACCATGGTTACAGAAGACATAATCAAAACAAACGTCATAAACGCTACGTATATCATAGGGAAATTCCCATGTATGAAAGGTACGTGTGTAAATACTTCGTCGGCTATTGGCCAAGCATCAATAAATTTAAATCTTGAAAAACCATATGCGGCTAGAAAGCCCGAAAAGGTTAATGCATCTGATAAGATGAAAAACCACATCATTAGTTTTCCGTAGCTCGCTCTTAGTGGTTGATTACCACCACCCCAAGTTGTTCCCTCGGCGTCGTTGTTTGTCACTGTCGTGTCCATTCGTAAGAATTGGTTAATTTAATGGTTGCAAAAATAAGTATTTTATGTTCAGATATCAACTTTGAAGCCTCGATTTATAATCGTTTTAGATACGTATTTATAAAACAATGTACCGCTAGTTTACTTTGTGATAAATAAAAGCACAAATAAAAATACCCAAAGAATATCTAAAAAGTGCCAAAACGTTACTCCTAGTGATAATCCTAAATGTTCGGCTCTAGAATATTTCCCTCTCAAATGATTGATAATTACTGTAATTAATGCAATAAAACCAGCGATAAGGTGTGCAATATGCACAGCAATGATAAGAAAGAAAAAAGTAGTTGTAATATTACTAGATGCCCCTGTAAAATAATAACCTTGTTCTTGAAATGCACTAAAGCCTGCAAATTGAGAAACCACAAATCCTATTCCTAGCGCTAGTGTAAGCATTAAAAATAAGGTTCCCATTGAATTTTTACCGCTTATAATAGCATTTTTGGCGAGATGTATCGTAATACTACTTATTATAATTAATACTGTAGATACTATAAGCGCCTGCGGAAAATCATAGTTCTCTAGCCAGTCACGACGTTCCATGCTTACGATATATGCACTCGTAAGTCCTGCAAATGTCATACACAAACTTATAATTCCAAACCACAACATCTGCTTTTTTGCGCGATCCTGCTTTAACTTTTCACCTCCTTGAGTATAATCCATCTATCTTAAAAATTTATCTATTACAAAAACAATTTGAAGTAGTGTGATATAAGTCACACTTGAAAGCATTAGTCGTTTGGCTGTTTTTGCATCTCTGTTTTGGTACAATTTTATTGCCCAATACAGCATAAATAATCCTAGTGCTCCAACTATAATAGCAGAGACAGGTGTTAAAAATAAATCTCCAGTCACCCCAAAAGCAGGTATAAGCGAGATAAGTACCGTCCATACCGTGTATAACACGATTTGAACCGCAGTCCCTTTATCACGTTCTCCTGTAGGTAACATAGCAAAGCCTCCTTTTTTATAGTCATCAAAAAGAAACCACCCTATTGCCCAAAAGTGAGGGAACTGCCAGAAAAACTGTATCATAAATAACGTCCCAGGCTCTATCCCAAAATCGTTGGTAGCAGCAACCCAACCTAACATGTAAGGTATCGCTCCTGGAAATGCGCCTACAAAAACAGATAAAGGTGTTTTAGTCTTTAGCGGCGTATATAAGAGTACGTACATAAATATAGAAATACCTCCAAACATAGCTGTCTGAGGATTTATGTAATACAAAGTACCTAAACCTAGTATCGTGAATGTAATTGCTATTAAGAGTGCCTTTTGTTTAGACATCCTTCCGGAAGCTACAGGCCTATTTTTTGTGCGATCCATCAATGCGTCTAGATCTTTCTCTAGCACCTGATTATACGCATTTGACGCGCCTACCATAAAGTAGCCTCCTACAGCTAGCAGCAACACAATAAACCAGTCTATCTCTGTGGCTCCAAGAAAATATCCTGCAACACTAGAAAACACTACGCTTATAGATAAACGCATCTTTGTGATTTCTTTAAAATCGTACCAAGCAGAGTAGGTATTCGTATGTATGGCGACGTCGCTCAAAGACAGTAGGTTTAGCAATTTTTTAAGTGGTGCAAAGATACTGCCCAAAAGGAATCTGTACAACAAAACGACAAGCATAATAGGTTGTTAAAATTACGCTTTCGCGAAAGCGCAACTACACCAATACGACTACCTTTATAAAAAAACTCAAAAATGAAACACTTTACACTCCTTATCATCGCACTTATAACTGCTGCAGGTAATGCACAAGGACGCTTTGACGATGTTCAAATTACTGTTGAAAAAGTTACAGATCACATCTATATGCTTCAAGGAGCTGGTGGAAACTTAGGAATCTCTACTGGAAAAGATGGCGTATTTATGATAGACGATCAGTTTGCTCCTCTGAGCAAGAAAATCACCGCTGCCATTAAAACCATATCTGACCAGCCTGTGAGTTTCTTGGTTAACACTCACTTTCATGGTGACCACACTGGAGGAAATGCTAATTTTGAGGCCGCTGGATCTATGATTGTAGCTCATGATAATGTGCGTAAGAGACTAGCAGCCGATGAGAAAACGGCTAGTGCGGGACTCCCAGTAATCACTTTTAGTGAAGATGCTACTTTTTACCAAAATGACGATGACGTATTTTTAACCCATGTACATAATGCACATACAGACGGAGATGCGCTTGTTTATTTTGCTCAGAGTAATGTGCTACATACTGGAGACACCTTCTTTAACGGTAACTTCCCTTTTATAGATACAGACCGTGGCGGAAGCATCCAGGGAGATATTGACGCAGCAAAGAAAGGACTTATGCTTATCAATGAGGATACTAAAATAATTCCTGGTCACGGAAAGTTAGCAACAAAAGCAGATTATCAAAAATATCACGATATGCTAGTAAACGTTTACACTTCAGTTTTCAAAGCTATAGAAAGCAATAAAACCCTTGAAGAAGTAACCGCAATGGAGTCAATCACATCTGAATATCTTACAGACGAAGAAAGCGCAAAGAGCTTTATTACTGGGCCAAAATTTAGAAGCACTGTTTATAAAAGTATCTTAGAGAATATTGAGATTAACAAATAATATAAATTATGAATCCTATTGCCAAATCCATTAGGCCTTTTATAGGTACTGCAGACTTTGATTCCTCCCGAAGGTTTTATACTTCAATTGGTTTTAAGGAAACTATCATCTCCTATAACATGTCACTATTCACAATGGATAACTTTGGGTTCTACTTGCAAGATGCCTTTGTAAAAGATTGGATAGACAACACAATGGTATTTCTAGAAGTGCAACATCTAGATGAATATCTCAATCACCTCGAATCTCTTGATTTGACTTCATTATTTAAAGGCGCAAAGATTTCAAAAATTGTTGAAAATGACTGGGGACGAGAGTTTTTCTTACACGATCCGTCTGGCGTGTTGTGGCACATTGGATCCTTTACAAATCGCACATCTTAATCTACAATATACTCCACAGAATCATACACTAAAGCCGACCAACCATAGTCGGCTTTTTGTTTGTTGAACTTTAAGCCTATTAGCTGCGCGCCTTGATATCCTTTAGCTCTATCTATTTCAATATGATTTGCATCTTCCTCTGAAATTACCAAACATAACTTCCCGCAGAATGCATTACCATAAGCAGTAACTACAAGGTAATGTTGCCCAAAGATTTCTTCGCGCATTTCATAATAATAATCTACTTCTGGGCTTTCCTTTATCAAGCGATAGAGCTCTGCTTGATATTCCTTACTATTATATGAGTTTGCAGCAAGAATGTTATTGCGCTGTGCGCTTTGACAGTTCTCTTCCTGACAAGAAAATAAGAAACATAGCACTATTATCCCCAAGGCGGTGATTCTAGATAACATATTGTTTTAGTGATTGATGAAGTAGTTTCTTGTCTAGAGCTATAACGACTTCATAATCGCAAATATTACACAATCACTTAACAATGCTAGCTAGATTTTAATAATCATAATACCAATTAAACAAATCTGTTCTAAAACCTATGTTGAGCCACAGCGTGCTGGTATCAAATGTATTTGGCGCATCTTGAATATCTGCGGTTACACTACGATAGATAGGGTTTGCATATACTTTTAAGTTGGTTGCAGGGTTTATTAAATACCCTAGCTCAAGATCTGCATACAGGCTATTAACCTTATTTCCTTGAAAGAATGCAATCCCATCGTCTGATGGCCTGTTTTCATCATTTCCATAAATACTTCCTCCGTAGTATACTTCATTGATATCTCCTATCTCAACACCTCGAGCTCCTACAATAAGTTTTGCTGTTCCATACCATCGTTCTCTTTCATAACGAGCAATCCCAATAAGCTCTTTAAAATTTGCTCCCCATTGATGTGCCAGCGACTGGTTTGCATGCCCATAATTAAGTTGGATCTCATTATTAGAATATACATAAGGACGCACTTGGCTGTACTCACCTTGCAATGTCAAATTCTTAACTCCAAAAGCATCATAATACTTTGCTCCTATCTGGAAGCCTTGTTTGTTTTTATAGCTTTGATTTCCGCCTATCACATCACTAGCCGAAAACTCATCTATAACAACTTGCCCATACACATTTACGCGATCATTCACTTTATACTTTCCGGTTAGCCCTATAAGCGCATTACCACCGCGAGAACCCGTAGAGAACTCTATTGCTCTGTAAAAAATCACAGGATTTAAGAAATTAAAATCAAAACCTCTTCCATTTTCATCTTCCCATATTACAGATTCAAAAAATCCCACATTAAGTTTCTTACTTAAGTTCCAGCTTAGATAATGATTACTCATGAACTTGGTTCTAAAAGCACCGTCTGCTGTGGTTTCTGGACGCACATCACGCAGTGATGTCCACGTATTTGTGTACTTAAATTTCCAAAAGGTTGTATTGAGTTTTAAATATGGAAAATAACTCGCATTATCACTAAGCAATAGCGATCTGTAACCATCTCCTATAAACTGCTTTCCATGACCTAGCTGAATATTAAAATACTTGCTAGGTGTGTATGAAATATAACCTTCGGCTACTGGGTAGTCTAAGTCTCCATTTGTGCCTTCCTTTGCAATACCACGACCGGGCACCACCGCAGGATTACCACCATCTGGTCTTAGTGATCTAGCAAAAGAATCAAAGTATCGAGGAAAACGACCCTGACTCTCATATACAGCAGCAAAAAAATTGAGCTTCTTTCCTAACCCACCTTGAATATAAACTGCACGAGTGTTGTTATAGGTGAAACTATCAGACTTTAACTTGTCGGTTTCATATCCCAATTGCAAATCGGCTGCGGGGTCTAGGGTTATCCAGTAATCCTCTCCTTGTATTTGCACCATATGCTCGTTAGACCATTTTCTCCCAAACCACGTTTTCTTTTCTTTCTTGAGCGCATCTGTCTTCTCCTGAAAATTATAATATGGATTTACAGTTTGATACAGATAAGGTTTACTTGCCGTATGCGCATTAGTCCCTACAAGATTCAACTCTTGATCAAACCTACTATAAACCTGATGCGAGAAAGGAATATTCAACTGACTCGTATACTCATTTGCTGGATTAAATTTTTGATTTTGAATACGGTCATATTCATCCTGCATTGGGTTTTTAAGCGGTGTTTCTTTTTTTGCTTTCGCGAAAGCGTCACCTTCATTATCACCACTATTCATCTCACCTATTTTATTACGTGATAGTGGCAACAGCACAGGCATTGTAAATTGCATATAGGTAGGCTCACCGTTATATGTAGCCGGATCAATTACAGGTAGTTTATCGAAAACATCTTGCGCCGAAGTCTTAAGTGATGCAAAGACGGCATCTGTATACAGTAGCTTAAAAGCGCCCTCACGAGTAACTTCAAACAAAATCACCATCTTACCCTCGTAATTTTCCTCCTTAACCTCTGCTGGGACTTCAAGATTATCAATTATAAATGAAATAAAAGTTTCATTAAAACAAGCCGCAACTTCGCTCACTGGCAAGTCGGCACATTCTGGAAAAACGGGATACTTTTCATAATCACTAGTGGTTACCTGAGCGGTAAGACTACAAGTAGCGAAAATGAATAAAAGAAATACATATTTATGCATGGATGTAGGCGTAATAATTACGCACGAAAGATAGGGTTTTATACACAAAAAATCCCGTTGCGAGAGGCAACGGGATTATAGTAAAAATGTTCTTATAATTTAATCTTCTATTTGAAATGAGATAGGTAATGAAAAAAGTACCGCAACATTCTCACCTGCTTGTTTTCCAGCAGTCATGTCAGGTAGCAACTTTGTAACTCGCAAAGCCTCTTCTTCAAGTTTTGGATGAGGGGCTTTAGCATTTACATCCACTACTTTTCCAGAAGCATCAATTTTAAATGTCACAAAGATTCTATTTACTCCAGAGAGGCCTAGACCTTCTCCTCTTTCTGCTCTGAACTTTTTAGATACAAATTTAGAAATCTTGGCACTCATGCAATCCTTGCGTTCATCATTTGAGCTTAAACCTTCACAACCTGGATACAAAGGAGCTGTCTCCACTAGAGAAAATATTTTGGCTATTGGCTCATCGTCTACCGTATCATCATAATCAGGAATACGTGGGTCTACAATAGGATCATCTGTGGCATCTGTTGGCTTGAGATCATCTTCAAGGAACTTGGAATCATCTTCCTTTGTCTGGACGTTCTCAAGAATCTTAGGCTCTTCAATTTTTGGGAGCTGTACTTTTCTTACAACTTCCCTTTTAGGTTGCTCTACTTTAACTTGGTCAAGAGTAAAAATTTGATCTACGTTTTCCCGCTCTACCGCTATCGCCAGTTTCTTTTCTGGAGTACGCATTTCGATAAAGAAGATGGACGCTAGAAGTGCTAAGATTAACCCAATTTGAAAATGAAGCGTGGGATTTCTTCGTAAATTTGCCTCGTGCTTGCGGCTTGATTTGTACACGCTGTTTTGGCGAACAGCAGTGCTTTCTTTGGAATTTTCCATAAGATATAGTTTTAAAAATGTTGAACAATTCTTAAAACGAATCAATAAGCAAGCCAAAATTGAGGTCACCTTAGGGCGGCCTCTTTTTTTTTTGATATAAGACACAAAAAAACCATCTCATTGCTGAGATGGTTTTTTTAATATTTAAAAAGTCTTTATGACTTAGTCTTCTACTTTAAATGTAATAGGTAGTGAGTATAAAACCCCTACTGGCTTACCACGTTGCTTACCTGGTGTCATTTTAGGTAATAACTTAATTACACGCTCTGCTTCTGACGCAAGACGTGGGTGTGGTGCACGAGATCTGATGTTTACGATTCTTCCAGTTTTATCAATCTTAAAACTTACAAAGATTCTGTTTACACCAGATAGACCTAAATCTGAACCTAACTCTGTGTTGAACTTCTTGTTTACAAGCTTGCTCACCTTTTCAGACATACAGTTCTTACGATCATTGTTGTTAGTCATAGACTCACAACCAGGAAAAATAGGCACATTTTCAATAACTGCAAACGGTACATCTGCAATCTCCTCTTCTTCTTCCACAATCTCTACATCCTCTACTTCAACGATTTCCTCTTCGGCATCTGTTTCTGTAGACTCTATAATTGTTTCTTCTATTTCTTCTTCATCCTCTACTACCTCAATGATTTCCGGTGCTGGTGGCGGCGGTGGTGGCGGTGGTGGTGGTGGAGTATTCAACTCCGTGATTGGAATTTCTTCGTCGTCTAGATCATCAAGATCAAGCTGACCAATATCAATAGCCACATCATCATAAGTCTTCCACTCGATGGTGATGTACGTTAGTGCGAGTACTGCAATGAGTCCTAGCTGAAAAAACAGCATGCTTCTCTTGCGAAGGTCTGCTTTGGGATTTTTCTTGGGTTCCATAATTAAAGTATTAGTAGAGAGCTAAAATAGCAAAATAAATCTCAGTTGTGAAACTAAAATTACGATTTTAACCCTTTAAATTTCTTAAAAAATAGTAGAAATGTTAAACTTCCGAGTATTACACCTATACTATTTGCAAGTACATCCCACACATCAGGCGTTCTGTATGTAGTTGCACTGCCTTGTAATAACTCAATCACTGTGCCATATATCACTAATGCTAATGCAATTGCTATATAAAACATGGGCTTTGCCCATTTCTGCGTTGCAGAGGTTTTTACGATATGAAAATAACTCAGCCACAGGATAGCTAAACCAAAATAAGCTCCTAAATGTAGGAGCTTATCTATATTGGAAATATTAGTATCTATTTTTACAGGCTTAACAAGGGATCCTATGCTCAATGCACAAGTATATGCTATCGCCGTAAAACCAATGAGTTTATCCACCTATAAGTTCTTTGTAAGCATCTGCGCTTAAAAGCTCATCTACTTGTGAAGCGTCAGAAAATTTGATTTTAATCATCCATCCTGCTCCATAAGCATCGCTATTTACAGTTTCTGGCTCATCTTCTAGACCTTCATTAAAAGCTACAATCTCACCAGAAAGCGGTAAGAAAAGATCAGAAACGGTCTTTACTGCTTCCACAGTTCCAAAAACCTCATCTCTATCAAGAGTTTCATCAAGAGTTTCTACTTCTACGTAAACGATATCTCCTAGTTCTCCTTGTGCAAAATCTGTAATTCCCACTACGGCTACGTCACCTTCTATGCGTACCCACTCGTGATCTTTCGTGTATTTTAACTCTGCTGGTATATTCATCTTAGTCTGTATTAGTTTGATTTAATTCCGCTTTCGCGAAAATATTCTTTTTAATAGATTAATGCTTACTATTTTCAAATTTTCGCGAAAGCGAACTCATATAATTAATTTCCAAAATTATATCTCAATGTAAATCCAGACCTAATAGTCGTTTGTGGAAATGCTGTGGATATTGCAAATGTCGAAAAAGTATGGTCATAAAAGAAGAGCGCAGTAAGATTTTTACTCAACGCATAATCTGTGGTAAACCTAAGTCCATAAATATCTTGTCCAGCAGTGGTCTGGCTATTGTCTATATCTAGATATCTAATGATAGTTTCGTTTTGTCTAAGAGAGAAATCTGCCTTAAAGTTGAGATCACTCTTAAGAACCCTACGAGATCCACCAAAGTTTGTAACAAACCTAAGGTCCTTAATACGATATCCTAATCCTAATATGTACTCATTACCCTTAATCTCAGTTAAGAGGTTGTTATCAAAGCTTAATCCTAATGCCCTATCTCTTTTAATTTCGGCAAGAATCTTTACAGAGTTTTTCATTTCAAAATCCAGGCGAACTAGCGGTGTGAACTGCTCTGTAAGTGTCACATTACTTAATAGCGTTTGATTTAAAAAGTTACCCGCTTGATCACGTTGTGCGGTCGCAGGGTCTCTATCTGTGTTTCTATTATAAGCTAAGTTAGTCAAGTAATTATTTACAGAATAACCGGCAGTATAACCGTGCTGCACTGAGAATCTCTTAAACTTATCCTTAAACCATTTTATATTCATTAAACCAGTATACTTTATATTCCAGTTAGGTAATGGGATGCTTCTAAGAAAACCAGTGTCTGTTTTATTTACATCCTTACCGCTATACGCTGCAAGGAAAGCAGGTAATAACACTTTTTGATTAGTACGACCAAAACCTTCTGGATACCCATCTGCATCTACCTCAAAGGTATTTGTACCGTAAAACTCTGTTGCTAATCTATTTGCTACTGCCAGCCTGTTTTCTCTGAACGTGTTAAATGTACTACTAGACTCAGATGTACTCTCTGCAAAAGCAGTTCCAAGTAATACGGTAGAAATGTTGAAACGACCAAAGCTATTACCTGTTAGTGATTGGTATGCTAAACTCTGCTGGTTAACTCGGTAATTTTCTTGATAGTTTTCTTGAAAAACACGATTTAAATTAAGGTCTATATCGAGATCTTTAAGAAGTCCTATTCTAGCTTGAATTGCAAGGTCTCTACTCTCTATCTCGCGATACTGCTGGTTAAAATCTTGAAACAATGTTAACCATCCATTACTCGCCGCCAGCTCTCTTACCTCTGCCTGACTTCCAAAAATAAATCCTGGCGTAGGCCTTAAACTTCCTGCAAAACCAACTGATGGCAAATATCCTGGTAAATAAATACCATTACTCTCCTCATAGGTAAGCTGCACACGTTTAATCGCAGTAAGTAATCCTACTCCTGTATTGAGCGCCTTGTCTGATGTACTTAGACCACTTGTGGTTCCATCACTTGAAGCGTCCTCTTTTAATTTATCAATCTTGCTATTACGATTATCTTCTGGTGATGGTAATCCTCTAGGTCTAGTGCTAGTAGCACGCTGTTTTTTCTTCTTTGTTAAGCCTACATATTTATAAAGCTTCTCCATGTCAAAGGTTCCATTAATAGCGTGCGTATTTGTATTCTCCACACTATTCCCTATTTCTGGGATATTATCTAAGACCTGAAATTGTTGTGAACCTCTCTGCCATCTGTAATTTGCAGTATATGCATAGGTAGCAGTAATCCACTCTGTGAATGGAATCTTATCGAATGGCAAATCATAGTTGAGCTGTAATACTCCAAAGTGAGTATCTGGCGTACCTATATCAAAGAATCCATTATAAATACCATATCCATCCACCTCTTGACCGGCATCATCTAGAAAAGCTGGCGTACCGTCATTATCAAGATAATTTCTTACAATACGGTTATGGTTTACATTATAATTGAGACGCAGACTTTTAGTAATAGGAAAATCTACCGAATAACCCCAATCAAACAAATAGTTACGTTGGAATAAACGCGGTACCGCTATATCACCTTCGTTTGCGAAGACATCTCTGAACTTTTGCTGATTAAATTGGCGCACAACATTAGATTGTATAGCAATATTAGACGGCAAGTAATTGAAATTTAAATCTTTTAAAAACTTATAGTATTTCCCTGTAAATAGAGAATCATTTTTAGCAAATGGTTCTAAAGGTTTAGAGTTAAAACTATAGTTATAAGTACCTCCTAATCTCACATTTTGATCGCGAGATTCTTCTATCTCAAAATCTTTATGATCTGTCTGGTTATAAGAATATGAAAAAGTAAGGTTTTCAATATCATAAGGCATAGGCTTGCGCTCTGTATCCATGCGCTCTTTTCTTACTCCTATAGCACTAAAACTTTGGCGTTTTGTATAATCTACAGAATAATCTTCAATGTTGTCTCTCTCTTCTTGACTAGCTGCATTATCAAGTGATGTATCTAATTCTACATCCTCATAAAGCGGATTGAATTTAGGTGTAATACTCTGCTCACCTATTGCGTAGTTAAGAGGTAACTGTAATCCCCACTTCTTTGGCAGTAATTGACCTGCATTAAGATTTGTAACGATATCGTATTGTGTTACATCTTCTAGACTGCGCTCACCAGCATTTTGCTCTATACTTCCAAAACCTACAGTACTTAAACGTCCCGTTGCAGATACATTTGCAAAGTCTGCAATATTTCCATCTACACTTAGTACTCCAGCATATCCACCATCATTAGTAAGGTCTGATAAGCGTAGCTCATTAAACCAAACCTCTCCACCAATTTCTCCAGGAGAGCAACCCATAGCTTGGTTACTGGTTGGATTTCCATTTTTCACACCCAGCATTAATGTTCTTACATCACCAAAACTAGGAAGACCTTGAATACCTATACGTAATTGACCTTCTTGATAACACATAGACTCTGGATTGAGAATACGATCCCCGTTTTGATCAAAATACGTGATATCATCTGGATCTGACTCTACATCTCCAGCAATAACTTTTGACTTAATAATCTGTAGTAATTCTAATGGAAGATCGAGCTCATTTGCCGCTGGCCAGATAGCATCTCTATCTTGGTTAGACACATTAAATGCAGTAGGCTGTAATGGTAATTCTATTTGATAAAAATTTGAATTAAGGTCGGTTCCCATTCTTATGAAACCTACTAGATTCTGATTATCAAGGCCATTCTCAACAATAGGCTCTGCGTGCATAAACATCTTAAGATTTTTATACTGTCGCATGTCGAGATTATAATATTTATAGACCCCTCTTGCGTCTTGCTCCTCGAGATTTTGAACTCTCAAAGAAAGCGACTGTTCATTTTGCCTGATATTATTATTATTGTTATTGAGTCTCTCACGCTCTACTCCTGGAGGTAATGCATAAGGAACTGGCTGTCTTGTTTCATTTGCCTCAATATTTACGGCAGCCACCTCAAACTGTGTGTTATCTGCATCATTGATTTGAGTGTTTTCATTAGGATCCAACGTTAGTAAGTATCTTCTAAAATCACCACGTACTAAATCTAATGTTCCAAAACGAAGTACAACATCTTCTTGCCATCCGCTCATGTACATACGCATAAAACGTATAGACCTAAAGTCATTAATCCCTCCAACTACATTTGTTGCTTGGTTAATTGGCACTCTAAACTGTACCCACCTTGTAGGGAGTTGATTTCCATTTTGAGTAGTGACAGTTAGCTCTCTTACATCGGTCACAAATGGATTGTTTTCTATACTTAATGATGAAGGATTAATAGGTAATTCATATTCAAAATATGCGTCAACCGTATTCATTGTATTATCACGGTTTACATCTTCCACATCTGGAAAAGTAGTTGAACCACGATTAGTCTGTGTTACCTCTACAGGAGAGTTCCCTTGATTGTTATTGTAATTTCTATATCTTTCTACTACACCACCTTCAGTGTTTAAGAAATAATTGTAGTTATCACCTGCTGGATCTGGAAGTCCTGCAAAGTTTGGAAACTCCGCTGCCTCCTCTACATCACTTAATCCATCATATCCTATATCCTGGTTGGCACGTTGCTGCCC
The DNA here is from genome assembly GCF_007827285.1 of Dokdonia sp. Hel_I_63. Taxonomy (NCBI): domain Bacteria; kingdom Pseudomonadati; phylum Bacteroidota; class Flavobacteriia; order Flavobacteriales; family Flavobacteriaceae; genus Dokdonia; species Dokdonia sp. Hel_I_63. Next base: position 88,442 of record NZ_VISD01000001.1, read on the forward strand.
TTCTGTATCAAAAGCATATACTAAAGATTGATTAGTAGGTACTTTACCCCATACCGTTTCTGAAGTTGCCTCATCTCCTCCTTCATTAGGAAGTCCATTTTCATATTGTTTTCTACCATCCTTGAGGATATCCTCAGATATGCTACCCAAGTTAATCGTTAGGTTTCCTCCAGCATTTGTAGTATCACCATCTCCAAAAAATGGATCTAGCAACCAGAATTCAACAAACTCCACGTTTGCTTGTTCAAAATCTGTAGAAGTTAACTGCCTTGTAATTCCTCCAAAATTCTCCTGAGGATTAGAAAGTATTCCATCTGCTGCATCTGGGCTAAAATTATAAGGCCCGCGCTCTCCTGGAAAATAAGCTAAATCAAGCGTAAAAAGCGCTTGTGTTTGACCAGCAATAATATCTTGTTGAGGAAAGATCTCATCCCTAAAAACACGTCTTGTTTCAGCGAGAGACAAGTCGTCGTCTGAGATACCATCAGGACGCTGATTATTATAGAAAATAGGATCTATAGAATACCAAGCAAACTTTGCCCGCCTATATCCTGTAGAAAGATCGCCGTTTGCTAGTTCTCCGCCAAAACCTACTGGTGCAGATGACAAGCTCCACTGTAAAGCTCCGCCAATATCTATAGAGGTTTGTGAACCTTCAAAATCGTCTACATAAGAGGTTGCCTCTCCATTAAAGTCCGTTCCTTTAGGTTGCCCAGGAATTAAATAAGCTACTTCACCACGCACCGAAAGATTGGATACTACATCAGTATCAATATTTGGAAGTTTATTTACCCATCTTGTTAAGAAAGGTAGTTCTGTAGAATAACTTGCATTTAGACCTACAATGGTATTATTTATAGGCTCAAAACTATAGGTTGCTTTTTGCGTAAGCGGTCGCTCATTAAGATTTAAGAAAGTACCTCCTACTATGAAATTCTCATTAAACTGGTGCTCTACATTAATTCCTGTAAAACGTTTATTTTGTTGCCCGAAAATAGCATTATTCTCTACAGATGCAGAAATAGGAATGCCAGAAGCTTCAAGTGATTTATCTAAAATAATAACACGCCCTAACTGATAATTGACCGTATAGTCTAAACCTTCTACTAGTCTTCTTCCTCCTGCGGTTACCGTTACAGAACCTTGTGGTACGTTAAAAGCTCCTAATGGAATACCCTGCTCTTGTGCAGATTTATAACGTCCTTTTAGTAAAAATTTATTCTTCTCAGCATTATCTCTAGCTATAGTCTTTGTAGATTGATATAAGGTTGAATAAACGTACTTGTCTTGATGTGCGTTATAGGTCTCTTCATTCTCGTACGTTTCTGCACCATCGTTCACACTTAACAAATCAAACAATGTCTCTCCAAATGGCTCTACAGTTGTAAACACAACACTTCCATTTTGCACATGCACTGTTGTGCCCGGCACAAAATCAAAGAATCCGTCTCCTCCTACTTGAGGATCTCCAAAGGTGGTTAGTCGGTCAAGGTTAAATAATCGTAATAAGGTGTTACTCTCAAGATCTCCACGATCTTGACCTTCATCCATGGTATTATCATTATTAGTCCCATCAAATAAGGTAGGTAAAGGGGCTCCATCTACAGGAGTTATGAAATTAATAGGAGAAGGATCTGAATACACAATGTTCAATCTAAATCCTTCTTGCTCTAATTGAAAAGCACCTAACGGATAGATATTTTTCATCATCAAATCCCATATAGGCTCTTGTACATTTGTGAGGTTACTTTTAAGCATTTTAACCACAAGATTTACGGGGCTTCCAGCTTGTCCAGCAGGAATTACAGTATCTAATATACCATCTCCGTTTACATCTTGTCCGTTTAAAATTCCATCACCATTCACATCAGCATCTGCACTATCTGCAATGTTATCGCCATCTTGATCTGGACGACCCTGTCCAAAATCTGCATCTACAATATCTGGTCTTCCATCTCCATCTGCATCTGGACGACTACCTTCTGTGGCGTTTATTCCGTCATTTGCAAATTCTCCTACTTGATACACTTGACCTCCTACTGTATATTGAAAGGCCACCCCAAGCACTTCATCATTATTTAATCGCTGACTAAGAGATATATAACCTAGTGCTGGATATAATGTAAACTGAGAGCTTTGTAATTGTCTAGCATTTTCAAGTAATACGTAGTCAGTTCCGTCCTGCACTGTGACGTTACCAAAACCTTGACTAGCCGTCGCCACATCTCTTATTGCTGGCGTAAGAACAGACTGTACAGACTGATCGTTTATACCACGTGGATTAAAATCATTATTACGGTTATCTGGGAATGCATTTGCAGCGTTGTTAATAAAACCTGGATTTGCACCTACATCAATCCCTACGTTACTAGGGTCAGACTCTCCTAAATCTTGTATTGCAATTATATTACGAGCATTTGTCGTTTGGTTCTGCCTGTTTGTAATCCAAACTTCTACCCTTGTTATTTGAACTCCTCTGTTATCTATAAACGGGTAGTTTTTAAGCGCATCGTTATAAGTATCCCTGAAGTAATGTGCTAAGAAGAAGTGGCGATTCTCATCATAATCTAGCGCAGGGACCTCAAACTCTTGTACAGTCGCACCACCCTCTGCAGTTACAGTTCTAGGTTGCGACTGGTTCTCAGAAAACACAGCCGTTACACGCGTCTTGCCAAACTGTAACTCTGTTTTTACACCAAACAAGCTCTGTGAACCTTGAATAAGTGCACTATTTAGTGGCATTGAGATGTTACCTACTTCAATTTTTTGTATGATATCATCTTCTGTAGGAGTGTATTCTAGCTTAATTTGATTTTGGAAATTAAAGGTAGACTCCGTATCATAATTTGCAGTAATCTGCAAACGCTCACCTACTTGGCCTAGCAAACTCAAGCTTATACGTTGATCAAAATCAAAGGTAAAATTGCTGCGGTTACGTGGTGAAAATGCTGGATTATCTTGCTTTGTAAATAAAAGACCTAGATCCATCTCTACAGATCCTTGAGGTGTAAACTCTATCTTATCTCCACCAAAAATGCTCTTGAATAAATCATTCTGTACATATAGTGATTTTACTAAGCTATTACGTGTATCGTCCTCGTCAGATCTCCCATCTACCGCATTTACTTTCTCTCTAAAATACTGACGCATTTGCTCGTCACGTACTCTTTTTTGATATTCAGCTGGTGTTAATATGAGAGGATATGTAATATTAAAACTTCCTAATTCCTCAGTAAATATATACCTATCCAGTATAGCGTCATATGTGTATTTTGAAACAATACTATTTGGATTAGGTAACACAAGACTACCTAGCGAAAAAGTAGTAGCCGTAGAATCTTGAGCTGATGCATTCTCCTCTTCTTCTTGTGCGATTGCTAAGGAGTTTCCTAGAAAGAAAAATCCAACTACAAACAATATCGCTATACGTACATTTAAATAATAGTGTTGCTTCAAAATATGCCTACAGTTTTTTTAATGCCTCCTTGATGATCGTTTCTACGCTTGCGTCTGGCTTTTCTTTTACAATCGCCGTACAGACTTTTTCTGCTTGCTTACGCGCAAAACCTAAGGTCTCTAAAGCAGATAACGCCTCTTCTTTGCTAGTATTGCTTTGCACAGCACTTTCACTACTCATATCGTACACCTTCAGTATCTTATCCTTTAGGTCGAGTATTACTCGCTGGGCTGTTTTTGCTCCTATTCCCTTAATACTTTGTATGGTTGCTACATCATTTGATGCAATAGCTTGTTTTATCTGGTGAGGATCTAGAGAGGACAACATTGTCCTTGCCGTACTTGCTCCTATACCAGAAACAGACAGTAATAGTCTAAAGATCTCACGCTCCATCACCTCCACAAACCCAAAAAGTGTGTGGCTATCTTCTTTAACTTGCAGGTGGGTGTGTAACTTTAAAGCCTCACTATCGCCTAGTCGCCCAAAAGTATGCAATGAGATATTAATAAAATATCCTACTCCATTGCAGTCTAATACTACATGAGTTGGATTTTTTTCTATAAGTCTTCCGCTTAAGTGAGTGATCATTTAACATATAATTAAGGAGCGTAAATGTAAGAAATTTATGTCTAGGAGATTGCCAAATTTAATGGTTCCCTTTCGCGAAAATGATCTAACTCAAAACCATGCCCATTTAATAATAATAACGAATAACCGAACTCAATTTGATTAGCAAAACCACAAAAAAAAAGAGGTGTAAAAATTACATTTTATACCTCTTTGTATCAAATTTTCGCAAAAGCGAAAACTACATATTATTTCTGTTCTTGAGCACGACGCACTTCTTGTTTTTGTTTTTTCTGAGCATCAATAACTGTGATTGCAGCCATACTTACCATTTCATCTACACTTGCTCCTAACTGAAGTACGTGTACAGGCTTGCGCATACCTAATAAAATAGGTCCTATGTTATCTGCTTTTTCAAGCTCCTTGATCACTTTATAGGTGATGTTTGCACTATCAATATTAGAAAACACTAGCGTATTTACTTTCCTTCCTGCTAGTTTTGAGAAAGGAAATTTCTTCTGCAACATTTCCCTATTAAGAGCAAAGTCTGCCTGCACCTCACCATCTACCACAAGATCTGGATAGTAACGGTGTAAATAAGACACCGCCTTACTTACCTCTGTAGCCTTCTCATGACCAGAAGATCCAAAGTTTGAATAACTTACCATTGCAATAACAGGCTCAAGACCAAACATTTTTACTGTAGTAGAGGTCATTTGAGCAATTTTAGCAAGCTCTTTTGCAGTTGGATTAATATTTATTGAAGTATCTGCAAGAAACAAAGGCCCTCTTGATGTCACCATCAAGTTACAAGCTGCTACTTTTTGAACACCAGGCGCAGTCCCTATAACTTCTAGCACTGGCTTTATTACAGTAGGGTAACTGCGGCTATAGCCAGATAACATACCATCTGCATCACCTTCGTTTACCATCATTGACGCAAAATAATCACGGCGTTTTACTTGACGTCTTGCATCGAGATAGGTAATACCTTTACGTTTACGTGTGTTCCAGTAAATGTTTGCATAGTGATCTACTTGATCTTTTTCCTCATCAGATAATGGATCGATAATCTCTACATCTGCCTCAAAACCTATTTCTTCCTTGAGTTCAAGTATCACGTCTCTGTTACCTAGCAACACAGGAATTGCAATCCCTTCCTCATGAACAATCTGAGCAGCCTTTAATACATCAAGCTGATCTGACTCTGCAAAGATGATGCGCTTAGGGTCCAGCCTAGCTCTATCTAGCAGTAATCTTACTATCTTATTATCTTCTCCTAGGCGTTCTAATAACTCATCATTATAAGACTCCCAGTCTGTTATAGGCTCAAGTGCGACACCACTATCCATGGCAGCTTTTGCAACAGCAGGAGGGATTGTTGTTATCAATCTCGGGTCAAAAGGTTTTGGGATGATATAATCTCGTCCAAAGGTAAATCGTGTTGCTCCATAAGCAATGTTCACCTGCTCTGGAACTGGCTCCTTTGCGAGTTGAGCAAGTGCCTTTACAGCCGCCATCTTCATCTCTTCGTTTATAGCAGTTGCTCTTACATCAAGTGCTCCACGGAAAATAAATGGAAAACCAAGTACGTTATTAACTTGATTAGGATGGTCTGAGCGACCCGTCGCCATAATAAGATCTGGTCTAGATGTAATCGCCACGTTATAATCGATTTCTGGCGTTGGGTTTGCCATCGCAAACACAATAGGATCATTTGCCATAGATCTAATCATATCTGGTGATACAATATTGCCTACAGACAATCCTAAAAACACATCTGCATTAACCATAGCGTCTGCTAGTGTTTTGTAATCCTTGTTGCTTTTAAATTTTATTTGTTCTGGAGAAAGGTCTGTACGATCTTCACGTAATAAGCCATTAATATCAAACATAGATATATTTTCCAGCTTAGCACCCAGCAAGTGATATAAGTTCATGCAAGATATAGCAGCACTTCCTGCACCGCTCACTACAATCTTTATATCCTCAATTTGTTTACCTGCGATTTCTAATGCGTTAAGCATTGCCGCAGCAGAGATAATGGCTGTACCATGCTGGTCATCATGCATCACAGGAATATCTAACTCGGCTTTAAGTCTTCGCTCTATTTCAAAAGCTTCTGGAGCTTTGATATCTTCTAAGTTAATACCTCCAAAAGTAGGGGCTATATTCTTTACAGTCTCTACAAAAGCATCTACATCCTTAGTATCTACTTCTATATCAAACACATCAATGCCAGCAAATATTTTAAACAAGAGACCCTTACCTTCCATAACGGGCTTAGACGCTTCTGGACCTATATCTCCTAGTCCCAACACTGCAGTACCATTTGTGATTACAGCAACTAGGTTACCCTTTGCCGTATATTTATAAACGTTATTAACATCTTTTGCAATCTCTAGACAAGGCTCCGCTACACCAGGAGAATATGCTAGCGCGAGATCGCGCTGGCTAGAATACTTCTTCGTAGGAACTACGGCAATTTTACCTGGTTTAGGCTTTGCGTGATACACGAGAGCTTCTCTACGCTTGTTGCTGTTTTGACTCATAAAGTTGATTTGTATTTGACTTACAAAAATACTGATTTCCTAATAGGTCACATAAGCTATAGCACATTATAGTTATGAGGTTATGTTCTATTTAAAATCTAATAATTGCGTTAAGATATCTACGTTTTGAGGAAGCCTGCCTACATGCTGTAATTTGATTGCAGCTAGTGATAGTGCTACTTTAAGACAACGTTCAATTTCATATTCTTTAATGTATGCAAATAAAAAGCCGCTCCAAAAGGCATCTCCCGCTCCTGTTGCGTCAAGAATATTTTCTACCCTTGCTGCTGGTAGTTCAATTATTTCTTGAGATTCATTTTTACGCTTTCGCGAAAGCTTAACCCCATCAGAACCTAGCGTGAGACAAACGAGCTCAACACCAAAATCATTATGAAAGAAATCAAATATCTCATCATGAGATTTACGTTCTCCAAACAAGCGCTCCATATCATCCTCGCTTATTTTCACTAGCGGATTATACGAACAGTATTGTCTAAAAGTCTCCATCGCCTTTTCTCTCTTTGGAAAAATACGTGGAGAGTAATTGAGATCAATACTCAAGGTACATCCTGCCTCAAATGCTTTCTTTGCTTTAGTCAAGATAGTAGTGCGAGCAGGATTTTTACTTAATGCAAAAGCAGTGGTATGAAAAATGGATGTCTTTTCAATGAGCTCATTTGGAATTTGATCTTCGGTGATTTTTGTGTCTGCATAACGGTATGGAATAAAATCTGGCGTTCCCGTTGTTTTCGACACAAAGATTACACTCGTAGGATTTACAGCATCTGTTCGCACAAGATCTGTTTGCACTCCATTCTCTTCAAGTTTTTCTTCTATATAAATACCTAGACCATCGTCACCTCTAGTGGCTGCAAGCTTTACATTCATGCCTAATCTAGATAAATTCATAGCCACATTTGTCGGGCTACCACCTAGATACCTGTGATAATCTCTAGTTTGATCAATTCGCACTTCCTTTTGGTGACCTATGAAGTCTATTAAAACCTCACCCACGCATATAATGTCTGTCTCTCTTCTCACGATTATTGCTTTTTTATAAATAGTATTTCTGGATCTCTAAGAATATCTAGTTGCTTACGAAGTTCAACATTGAGCAGTGATAATCCAAATTGATAACTAGCATTCATCCATCCAAAGCCACTTGTAGTAATGTAGTCAAACTCTGTCCCCACATTACCGTACTCTGCAAAAACCTTATGAGTTGCACTCACTACATCATACTTTTCTGGAATAACCCCATTATAATCTACAGCATTTTTTGTGATCATCCACAACCATCGATATGCTAGCTCTTCGACCTCTTCTTTAAAACCGTAATTTTTAAGTCCTTGCCATATCATCATTTGATGTGGCGCCCAGCCATTAGGGTAATCCCATTGTCTTTGCACTGCATCTTCAGGAATTTGAGCTGCCATATTTCGGCTAGTACCTGCGACACCTCCTTTTTCCTTTAACTCAACCATCAATGTCTCGCTCATTGCTAGGGCTTGCTCTTCGCTACACATACCTGCCCATAATGGAAGATAATTTGATGCGCTTTCAAAATGAGTTTGCTTCTCTGTCAACATATTATAATCAAAGAATTGTCTCGCCTCTTCACTCCATAATAGAGCATCCATCAGGCTTTTCCTTTTGCTAGCTTTTTGCTTCCAGTACATACTATTATGACCATGCAAAGAATCTTCAAAATAGGTAGCAGTCAGGTAAGCAAAATCTGCCTCATACTTATAAAGCAAGCTATTTACGTCAACTGTGTTTAAATCTGCACATACATTATCTAGTCGCCATGAAGTATCATGACCACTCTCCCTAAGACTTCTATCATGGGTGAAATAGTTATCTAGTTCTGGAAGATGTATATCGCCATCTTGATACTTAGTCACTAACTCCTGTATCGTACAATTGTAAGCCTTTGCAAACGATGCTAGGTAATCATCAAAATGCCCTTCTTCTGTTTCTGGTGGCACACCTATGCCCTGAGCATAATATCTGTTTAGTCCATTATCTGTAAGCCTAGGTGCAGTCATCCAGACGGTTTTATATTCTTTCATTGCAATACCGAGAACGCTTGAAAGCCATTCTTTTCCCAAGGCAGTATCCTTTTCAAAAGTCTCCCTTATAAATGAAGTAAGAAATGGCGGTTGTGTTCTAGTAAGATAGTAGCTACGATTTGCATTTAAAATTTTACCGTAATGAGTTATTTGATAGCAAAAATTATCAATCATTGCCTTTGCAAGATCTACTCTGTTATCTAATAATAATCCTACTCCTTCAAAATAACTATCCCAACCATACATTTCATTAAAACGACCACCTGGAACTACAAACGGAATACCTTGTTGGTTTTCTAAGCCTAGAGATAAAATACCCGGCTTACTATTTATTGACTTCACATACTCTGGAGTAATTTCCCTGGGAAGTATAACCACCTCTAGGTTAGGAAAATCTTTCTTTAATGAAGAATAGTAAGCAACACCTTGCTCATCTGTTACTGGTACATACATGCGCTGCACGGAGTCTCCGGCTTTTGTATCTGTGAGGATTTTTGAAAGCCCTTTCTTATCGATTGTTCGCGTGAGATCATCCCAGAAGTAATCTCGTATCATTCGATTAATGCGGTCTGTGGGTAATTCTTCAATCTTCCACAATGGAATTTCTGCTTCGTTTTTGCCTTGTGACATTTCTAAGGCTAGCTCTTGTAAAAAATTTGAAAGATGATATGTTCCTTGTATGTGGTACGCTTTCGCGAAAGCGTTATTATCCTCAAACAAGTCTATTTCAAAAGATCTAGGCCCCTTATCTTCTACCGTGATTTTCTTATCGCCATCTGTATCTTCTTGCAAAAGCAGGAGATCTAGCGTATGTTGTATATTACCCTTGAAGTGCATCTTTTTCTGTAAGTTTTTTGAGAATCACATAAAATACTAGCAATACTGTCATTGGGATAAGTGTGAAATAAAAGGCGTTTTCTGGTCCTTTTGTTTCAAATAAATATCCAATGATTCTACTTCCAATAGTTCCTCCTAAGGCGGAAAATATAACAATTAACCCAGTCATAGGGCTATGAACTCTTTTAGGCAGCGCACTTAATACTACAGAATTAAGCAATGGATAAATAGGCGCAATAAATAAGCCTACTAAAGGAAATGCAAAGCCTATAAGCGGGATATCACTCAATGAATCTATCACACCAACATTTAAACCTACAGTTTCTGGAAGGACAAAGATTACAATTAACATCGCTCCTATGGTGCATGTCACTAATACATAAATCCACGAGATTTTCTGAGTAAGAATACCTGCTAATATTCTTCCTACCGCAAGTGACAAAGCGAGAATACTCGCCATCATAATTCCTAAATTTTCTGATAGTCCCAGAACTTTATTATTAAAAGTAGGTAACCATGACATGATTCCTTGCTCAATCATTACAAACAGAAAAGCACTTATTACAAACACGATAATTAATAGTCGTGCCATTAATTTAAACATCTCAAGAAAGTCCTCTTTAAGATCTGCTCCAGGAATCTCTGCCTCCTTTTCAAATTTTGTAAAAAGTAATATTATAAACGAGAGCGCAGATAAACCGGCTAGTAGCCAGTATACATTGAGCCATGCATCAGGCTCTCCTTCTGTATTAAACGCCGGAAAGAGAAAGTAAGCAATGGCAATTCCCACCATAAAAAAACCTTCTATAGAACTCATCAAGCTATTATGCTCTTTTGTGCTATTAGTAACTAACCCGATTGTAGAATATACAGATACTTTTATTAGTGCAAATGCTGCACCTACGGTAGCAAAAAGAATTTTGGCAGTATCAAAGGTGTTTCCAAAATACATAGCTACACAAGCTACTGTAACCATCGCCAGACCTATGAGCATTGCTTTCTTATAGCCTACTCTAGGCAAAAAAGAAGCAACAGCAAATGAAACTATGGCAATTGGTAAATCTTTAAAGGCCTCTAAAACACTGGCAGTTGTCTCGTCTACTCCATAATTATTAAGTGATTTTAAGATAACAATCCCTACACTATTTAAGAGTATGGCAAAGATAAAGTAATTGAGATAAAGTGATAACTTGACACCTACGTGCTTCATAATGCGGAGTTTTTAAAGAATGAAAGCACCAGCGTGAGCCAGTGCTTTCAAGTTGGGTATTAACCACTTATCAGATCCAAACGTCATACTGTTGTAAAAACTGTAGTACAATCAAGGTTCTGTAATTCTTATCGTTGGTCATAATAATTTATGATTTTCTAAGTGGCTCAAGAAAAACTAACTACTATCTCACTAAGATACTAATTACTTATTAGTACTTAATACATTTCTAATGCTTCAAGAGTCGATTATCATGGCTGATCATAAACTTCTTGTGCTTGCTTTGGCGTTAACCTTAATGCCAAAATAGCCGATATTAAGAAAAATACACCTGCAAATAGTATTGCATTTATAGCATTTCCTCCTAGCAAATATTTGTAAATAGGTCCAAAGGTTACAGTCTCAATTGCCATAGGTATTACTATCATCATATTTAAAATACCCATATAAATACCTCGTTTAGTTTGAGGTACAATCTTAGAGACCATTGTGTATGGAATTCCCATCATTGCAGCCCAACCTATTCCAAAAAGAATCATAGGTACCAATACTAAATTTGCGTCATTTATATACGGGATTGTAAACATAGCGATTGCCGTACCTAATAAACTTGCTGCATAAATTTTCTTACCGCCGTACTTCAAGGTTAGTGGCACAAGAACTAGTGCAACAATCATTGTAACCGAATTATAGGTCAAACTCATCTTAGCCGATTGTGATGCTGCTTCTCCAATAGTGAAATTTAATGTATCTCTAAACATAGGAACATTAAATTGCCAATACACAAACAGTGCATACCATTGAAATAGATACACACCTGCCACCTTCCACATAAATGGAGGCATTGTTTTTACGGTTTGAGCAATCTCCACAAATGGATGTTTAAATTTTTCTATAAATGATAGTCCTCTAAATTCCTTGATTTGCACCATCTCCCCTTCAGAAGGTGGTATTTCTTTAGTCTTACTAACAGACCATAATATGGTCGTGATAGATAATATCGCTCCTATAAAAAATGAGTAGTATAACCATTGGGGTATACTTCCTACAATTTCTTCTGCCACTCCAAAAATCTCTTGAAAGTATATAATAGATAGCATCGCAATCACTGTTCCCGCACCTACAAAAAGACTTTGCATTTGGTAACCAAGGCTTAGTTGCTTTTGCGGCAACTTATCTCCTACTAGTGCTCTATACGGCTCCATAGCCATGTTGTTCCCTATATCAAGTATCCAAAGCAATGCAACCGCTACCCACAACACTGGACTAAATGGGAATGCAAAAAGACAGATACTACCTATAAGAGCGCCTATCAAGAAAAATGGTTTCCTTCTTCCAAACTTTGGCGACCACGTTTTGTCACTTATAGCACCTATAATAGGTTGCACAATTAATCCTGTAATAGGACCAGCAATATTAAGAATAGGCAACAAATCTTCGGCAGCTCCAAGATATAAGAATATTGGATTTATAGCTGTTTGTTGAAGTCCAAAGGAAAATTGAATTCCTAAGAAACCAACGTTCATATTAAAAATTTGCCAGAACGAGAGGTTAGGCTTTTTAATGGAGCTTAGTATTTTATTCATAAGATTGTGCGTGATTATTGCTGTGTAGCGACAGTAATATCCGTAATAATTTTTAAAATATCCCCCGAGAATTTCAAATTATGATACTATAACGTTTTCGTAAAACAGGAAATTTTCAGATTATGACCGTTTAAGCGCATCAATATTACGTTGAAGGCCTGAAAACTTGGTTCGTTTTACTGCAGATTTTCTAAAGATTTCTGAAAATACCTCTTGCGTGATTTCTTCCCACTGCTTTTTTGAATTGGAAAGCAATTCTGGATGAGGGTCGAAAAGCGGCTCACTATGTGCTTTTGAAAAACGATTCCAAGGACATACATCTTGACACACGTCACAACCAAACATCCAGTCGTCTAGATGTGGCTTTGCATAGTCAGGAATTTGATTTTTTAACTCAATCGTAAAGTAACTTATACATTTACTACCATCTACCTTATAAGGCTCTACAATAGCACCTGTAGGACATGCGTCTATGCACGCTGTACAACTACCACAGTGATCTGTTACAGGTGTGTCATATTCCAGATCTAGATCAATCACTAATTCTGCTATGAAGTAGAAAGAACCAGCTTTCTTAGAAAGTAGATTGCTGTGTTTACCTATCCAGCCAAGTCCACTCTTCTTTGCCCATGCTTTATCAAGCACTGGAGCGCTATCTACAAAGGCACGCCCGTGCACATCTCCTATTTCCTCTTGAATGTTATGTAAAAATTCTTTGAGCTTATCCTTTATCACAAAGTGATAATCGCGACCATAAGCATACTTAGATATCTTGTACGAATCCTCATTTTGAACTTCGTGAGGATAATAATTAAGCAATAAAGAAATAACACTTTTTGAGCCCTCCACAAGCTTAGTTGGGTCCAGACGCATATCGAAATAGTTCTCCATATACTGCATCTCGCCATTCATATTTTGCTTAAGCCATGACTCAAGGCGAGGTGCCTCCTCTTCTAGAAAACCAGCTTTACTTATACCACAAGACATAAAACCCAGGCGAGTGGCTTCGGCTTTAATGAAGGCGGTATGTTTTACTTGATTTTCAATCATTACTATCTTGGTATAAATTCTAGCAACGCATTTTTAGGCTTTAAGGTAATAAGCGGTAAAATTTCAATAGGTGTGTTTTTTGGGGTAATCTTATACATACTAACCATTTCTGTAATAGCTAAGATCATTTCATACATTGCAAAATTATTCCCTATACACATTCTAGGTCCTGCGCCAAAAGGAAAATATGCCGGATGTTTCATCCCTGCGTTATCATCAAACCTCGTAGGATCAAATTGATCTGCTCGTTCCCAAAAGTCCTTATGCTTATGTATCTCTATCACAGAAAACAATAAGTTAGAACCTGCAGGAACCTCCATTCCGTTATGATCATCATCTTCAATATTCACTCGATCTATAAAATATGCCGGTGGATACATACGCATGGTTTCCTCCAGCACTTGCTTGGTAATGGTACAATGTCTTAAAAACTCATTAAGGTTTGTGGAGTTCGCTTTCGCGAAAGCGTATTCTTCATAAATTTTATCTTGCCAGATAGGATTTCTAGCAAGCAGCTCTGCTGTAAAAGTTAGTGCATTTGAGGTAGTCTCATGACCCGCCGAAAATAAAATGAGAATTTCATCAATAAGCTGTTTATTGTCCATAAACCCACCATCTTCATATTGAGAATCTAGCAGCATATCAAGTAAATCACCTGGCTTGTCACCGCTGTCTTTGCGCTCTTTTACGAGTTCCTTTAGAATCACCCTCGCCTCTTTTGTAAGAGCAAGATGCTTATCTATAGCACCACCATATTTAAAATACCATGCCTTAAATGGCTGGCGCAGTTCTTTTACAAGCATCTTTTGTGCCTGCTCTGTGATGTGCTGCAATCTATTAATTTTATCTCGATCTACATCTGTTTTAAACAATGCCTTAACGACAGTCATAAATGCAAGATCATTAAAAACTTCAAATACATCAAAAGGCTTATGCGTTTCAATACGCAATAGCTCTTCTTTAATTACCTCATGCATTGCATCAAGTAATTGAGCTAGTTGCTTTTTATGAAAGGCTGGCTGTATGAGTTTACGTTGTTTTTTCCAGTGGTCACCTTCTGCCGTAAGCAGACCTTCCCCAACATATTTTGCTAAGTCTTTAGTTTGGATAGGTGATTTACTATAATTCCGCTGATTTTTCTGAAGTGCATATTTGGCAAATTCCGGATCTCTTGAAAAGACGACATCATTACCAAAACCAAGCTTTAGTTTAAAAGTATCACCTTTTGACTCAAAGTTTTCTTTATGAAAAGGCAGAGGGTTTTTGAGGATACTTCCTGCATTTGCAAGAAATTTAAACACGGATACTGCTGGAATTTTATCTGGCATATAATGTTTTATAAGATCAATTATAAAGATAGGGCTTGCATGATATTAAGATAACCCAGGCTTTCAAAAAACATGAATCATTCCACTTTTATAATTGCCAACTTCACAGTAAAAATTAAAACAGTCCGCCTTGCACAGGCCCTTTTACACGACCTAAATGCCTATAAGCTTCTTCGGTCACTTCTCTACCTCTAGGTGTACGCATTATAAAACCCTGTTGTATTAGGAATGGCTCGTAGACTTCCTCAATAGTCTCTGCACTCTCAGATACGGCAGTTGCAAGTGTAGTAATCCCCACAGGACCACCCTTAAACTTATCTATAATGGTCGCAAGTATTTTATTATCCATCTCATCAAGTCCGTGTGCATCTACATTTAATGCCTCAAGACTGTATTTTGCAATAGCAATATCTATACTTCCATTACCCTTGATCTGAGCAAAATCGCGCACACGTCTCAACAACGCATTTGCAATACGAGGAGTTCCTCTACTCCTTCCTGCAATCTCAACAGCGGCTTCCATGGAGATAGGCACCCCTAATATGCTCGAACTACGCTCAACGATAGTAGTAAGCAGTTCCGTAGTGTAATATTGTAATCTACTTGAGATACCAAAACGTGCTCGCATAGGCGCTGTAAGTAGTCCAGAACGAGTTGTTGCACCCACTAATGTAAATGGAGCAAGATCGATCTGTACGCTTCGAGCATTAGGACCGGTCTCGATCATAATGTCGATACGATAATCCTCCATAGCTGAGTATAGATACTCTTCTACTATGGGACTCAATCTATGTATCTCATCAATGAAAAGCACATCTCTCTCATCAAGATTGGTAAGTAAACCCGCAAGATCTCCTGGCTTGTCTAGTACAGGACCTGATGTAATCTTGATATTTACATCAAGTTCATTGGCAAGAATATTTGCAAGGGTTGTTTTACCTAAACCTGGAGGACCATGAAACAATGTATGATCTAGCGCCTCACCTCTAAGATTTGCAGCTTGAACAAATATCTTAAGATTTTCCAGCACCTGATCTTGTCCTGCAAAGTCATCAAAAGACAGAGGTCTCAATGCCTTTTCGACATCTACATCTTCTCTAGAAAAACCTTCATTTGTGGGGTCTAAATGTTCATTCATACGTAGCGGTGCTTTCAATCAAAGATAAGGAATATCGTTGGGTCATGATGAATACATAACAATGAGCACTCACAAAATTTTCCATTGTATTAGTCCGCTTTCGCGAAAGCGTAACAACAAAAAACCCACTCAATAGAGTGGGTTTTTAAAACTAAATATTATAATCTAGTGATTCATTTCTTCTTCATTAGGTTGAAGAGGCATGGTCTGTGGGATAAAATCTTGACCAGGTATTACGTAATCTGAACCATCTTTATTCAATTTAGAATAATCATATGGCCAACGTTGTACCTCTGGAATTGCTCCAGCCCAGTTACCGTGGATATGCTTATGTCCCGTAGTCCACTCTAACGTGTTAGACTTCCAAGGGTTTTGCGCTCCTACTTTTCCATAGAACATAGAATGGATAAAGTTATATAAGAATACTAATTGTGCTCCTGCAGTTATGAATGCAAAAATACTTATAGCCTTATTTACGTCTAGTAAATCATCAAAATATGGGAAAGCAGAGTTCGTGTAGTAACGTCTAGGTAATCCCGCCATTCCGATGAAGTGCATAGGGAAGAAAATACCGTACGCTCCTATAACTGTAATCCAGAAGTGAACGTAACCTAAGTTCTTGTTCATCATCTTACCTTCAAACATTTTTGGGAACCAGTGGTATACTCCCGCAAACAATCCATAAAGCGCAGATATACCCATCACCAAGTGAAAGTGAGCTACTACAAAGTACGTATCGTGAACGTTAATATCTAATGTAGAATCTCCAAGAATAATCCCTGTAAGTCCACCAGAGATAAAAGTAGATACAAGACCTATAGAAAATAACATCCCAGGGTTGAACTGGAGATTACCTTTCCATAAAGTGGTTATATAGTTAAATGCTTTTACTGCAGATGGAATCGCAATAAGCAATGTTGTAAATGTAAATACCGATCCTAAGAATGGGTTCATTCCCGAGATAAACATGTGGTGACCCCATACGATGGTAGACAAGAATGCTATCGCAAGAATAGAAGCAATCATCGCACGATAACCAAAAATAGGCTTACGCGAGTTAGTTGATATAATCTCAGACGATATTCCTAATGCCGGTAGTAATACTATATATACTTCTGGGTGACCTAAGAACCAGAAAAGGTGCTCAAATAATACAGGCGAACCTCCAGAATTATGTAATACCTCTCCACCTATATAAATATCAGATAAGAAGAATGATGTTCCAAAACTTCTGTCCATAATAAGCATTAATGCCGCAGAAAGTAATACTGGGAATGAAACAACACCAATGATTGCAGTTACGAAGAATGCCCAGATTGTAAGAGGAAGTCTAGTCATAGACATACCCTTAGTACGTAGATTAATTACGGTTACTACATAATTTAAAGATCCTAATAGTGACGAAGCAATGAAAATAGCCATTGATACTAACCACAATGTCATACCCATGCCCGAAGCAGGAATACTGTTAGGTAACGCAGATAATGGAGGGTAAATTGTCCATCCTGCAGCTGCTGGACCAGACTCTACAAATAGAGAAAGAACCATAATTACTGATGAGATGAAAAACAACCAATAAGAAACCATATTCAAAAATCCAGAAGCCATATCTCGAGCCCCAATTTGAAGTGGAATTAATAAGTTACTAAATGTACCACTCAAACCAGCAGTAAGTACAAAGAACACCATGATGGTTCCGTGTATCGTAATTAGTGCTAAATAAATATTTGGATCCATAACACCATCCTTACCCCAGTCTCCTAAGAGTACTTCATAGATAGTGAATTGGTGATCTGGCCAAGCAAGTTGTAGACGGAATATCAATGACATTCCAATACCGATAATACCCATTATCAAACCAGTAATTAAGTACTGCTTTGAGATCATCTTGTGATCTGTACTAAAGATATATTTCGTTACAAATGTTTGCTCGTGGTGGTGCTCGTGATCGTCATGACCATGATCTGCTGTTGGTGCGTGTGCTGCCATACCTTGATTCTTTAGTTAATTTTTCTTTTTCTTTTTTTTACTCTTGAGCCGCTGCAATAGAACTACCAAATGTTTTTTGTTCTGCTATCCAAGCATCATACTCTTCTTGGGTCTCAACAACAATCTTCATCTGCATATTATAATGCGAAGCTCCACAAATCTTATTACATAGCAAGTAATAGTCAAATTCGTCGTATGCATCTATTGGACCGTCTCCAGCAGCAATAGAAACCTTATTCTTTTCTTTTCTAATTTCCTTAATAGTAGCCATTTTGTCCTTCATATAATCCGTATCACGGATTTCTGAAGTAGTCTTTGAGGGAGTGAATGAAAACTGAGTAATCATTCCTGGCACTACGTTCATCTGCGCTCTAAAGTGTGGCATATATGCCGAGTGAAGAACGTCTTGAGAACGTAGTTTAAAAATCACTTGACGTCCTACAGGAAGGTGTAATTCAGTAGTGATTTTATCATCCATTGCATCTACATCACTCTCATCCACCCCGACGGTGTTTGCACCTTCAATGAACCTTACATTGGCATTACCTAAAATATTATCTTCTCCTGCATATCTAGCTTGCCATCCAAAACGTTTTGCATATAGCTCCACTACTATGGCATCCTCGTCCTCATCAAAGTTCATAATATCAGACCAAGTGAAAAGTCCATAGATAATTAAACCTGCTAAAACAATTACTGGAATAATTGTCCAGATAAATTCTAATTTGTCATTATCTGCATAAAAAAGAGCTTTCTGGCCTTTCTTCCCACTGTACTTATAAGCAAAGTAATGCAATAATGCTTGAGTTATAACCTGCACAAACATAATAAGGGCTAGTGAGATAAATAACAAATTATCATAATCCGCACCATGTTCTGATGATGCTTCCGGTAAATAAAATTTACTGTAATTAATAAAACAGTACGCCATTATGAAATAAAAGACAATCGCAAACCATAGCATCAACTTTCCATTGATGCGGTTGTCTTTGTCGTCAGCTACCTGAGCTGTCTCGCTATTGGTTTTCTTATTAAACTGTGATAGTTTAAAGATCTTTGACATCTGCCAAAGCGTGACTACAAATAGAATTACTACGATGAGTGCTAATAAACCTGTCATTGCTTTCTAACTTCTTTATATCTATATTCTAATAATGAAAGTGTTTACTTTCTTCAATAAGTGGATTACGCTTAGGCTCTAATGGACGTTTTGTAAGTGATGTAAATACAATCAATACAAACAAACCAAAGAAGAACATAAGAGATCCCAACTCTACAAATCCAAACGACCATGCCTGACCTACAGTTCCTGGCATAACCATATTGAAAATATCTACATAATGGCCTAATAATATAACAATTCCAGCCATAACGACAAACCAATTCACACGTTTAAAATCACTGTTCATCAGTATTAATAAAGGGAATAAGAAGTTCATTATAAGCATTCCAAAGAAAGGCAAATTATAGTCTTCTATACGTTGGATATAGTATGTCACCTCTTCTGGAATATTTGAATACCAAATAAGCATGAACTGAGAGAACCATAAATAAGTCCAAAAAATACTAAATCCAAACATAAACTTTGCTAAGTCATGTATATGACTATCATTTACATTTTGTAAATAACCCGCCCCTTTAAGAATCATAGTTATTAGGGCGATTGTTGTGATACCACAAACCATCATACCTGCAAGCACGTACCATCCAAATAAAGTACTAAACCAGTGCGGATCGATTGACATAATCCAATCCCAAGACATCATAGACTCAGTGTACAAAAAGAATACCAAGAATGCTGCAGCAAGTTTAAACGATTTCTTGTGCGATCTATTATCGGTAGCCTCGTCTTGCTCTTTAGAAAATTTAACAGCAAAAAATCTATATACATTCCAACCCGCTATAAATATTACGGCTCTAATCAATAACCATGGAACATTTAACCAATCTGCCTTTCCTGCGATTAACTTATCATAGTTCTCACTCGTTGGATCCGTTATTCCATCTGCCATCCAATGAAAAATATGATTAAAATGAAAACCAGAAAGGGCTAACAAAATCAACATAATAATACTCCCAGGTAGTAGATATCCCGTTATTGCCTCCATTACCCTTAATAATAAAGGTGACCATCCAGCTTGAGCTGCATATTGCACGGCATAAAACGCTAGACACCCTAATGATATCATAAAGAAGAAGAATGCTGCAACATATACTGCAGACCATGGCTTATTTTTATATCCATCCAAAAGATGTTGGTTGTGTTCTGCTTCGCTCATAGCATGACCCTCTTCGGCTTGATGACTAGCAACTGCATGATCTTCACTGTGACCCTTTGCTGTGGCAATAGATCCGTGTGAATCATTTACTTCTGCTACTTCATGACCAGTGCCGTGATCATCACCAGCATGCATAGCTTCAATATCTGATATTGAAGAAGGCATAAACATTGCATCAACTGCAAATAGTAACGCCCCTACTACCATAAAAATGATAGCTGATAATTTTAAGTTCTTAGATAATGTATACATATCTTAAATATCGGTTGTTCCGTTAATTAGTTTTGTTCGTTACCTTGAGCATTCATTGGCTCAGATTCTGGACCTGGAATAGCATCGACTGCGCCCTCGTTTAAATCAGTGTCAATCTTACCTTCAGTCATCTCCGAAATGATTTCGGAAGCAGTAAACTCTCTCTGCGGCTTACCATCTAGTGCATCTTTAAGCCCCATTACATAGTGATCAACCATCCAAAGCTCGTCTTCAGTCATTTGAGAAGCATAAGACCCCATAGAGTTAATACCATAGTACATTACGTGATATACACTGCCTTCAGTAATAGCTCTACCGGCATCGTTATAGGCAGGTACACCTAGTATTTTCTCGCGTTTCGCAAGATTACCCTTACCATCACCTTTTACACCGTGACAGATTGAACAGTAAATATTATACAGTTCGTTACCCTTTACATAATTGTCTTCTGTAAGTGGAAGCGGATTTTTCAAATCAGCTTTTGCGGAAGCTTTACCTTCTGGAGTATTTTCAAAATCATAAGGCATCCAACCTCTCATAACAGATCCTTCTGCAGGTTCAAGTGCTTCATAACCATCAGGAAAAACCTCATATTTACCATAAGTCTCGTAACCTACGGACTCATACATATTAGGCATATACTGATAGTTAGGTTTATTATCATCTTGGCAAGAGATAACACTTGCAAAGGCAATTAATAAAATAGCTATTTTAGATATATTCTTCATTGCGTTGGCTTATGCTTCGTTTGCAATTAAATTAATTTCTACAGCTCCAGTTGTAACTAAAAAGTTTGCGAGCTCCTCTCCATCCTTACCAGTTGCGTCTATTTCCATAAGGAAATGATCATCTGTTGTACGTACATCTGGATTTTCAGCCTTCTTAAATGGCCACAATCTACTTCTTAAGTAGAAAGTTATAACCATCAAGTGAGCAGCAAAAAACACTGTAAGTTCAAACATGATAGGCACAAAAGCAGGCATGTTTTCTATGTAACTAAAAGAAGGTTTACCACCAATATTCTGCGGCCAATCTTCAATCATTATGAAGTTCATCATTAATGTCGCCACTGTAATACCAACACATCCATAAAGAAATGCTGTAATTGCAAGACGAGTAGGGGCAAGACCCATGGCCTTGTCAAGTCCGTGTACAGGGAAAGGGGTAAATATATCATTAATATGAAGATGCTTCTTCTTTACCTCTTTAACAGCATTCATAAGAATGTCGTCATCTGTATATATTGCGTGTATAACTGTAGATGCCATACTTAATTATTTAAGATTGTTAGCTTGACCAGCCCAGTCATCGCGCTCTGCACGACCAGGAAATGATCCAGTTAGATTATCAAGTAACGAATACTCACTAGATGTCATTCTACTTACCTGCTCGTACGTGTAAATGCCTAGAACATTAAGTTTCTCTTCCATCTTTGGACCAATGCCGTTAATAACCTTTAGATCATCTGCTTTTTGTGTTGCAGCGTCAAATGATCCCAAGCGATCGGTTAACGATACAGCACCATGATTATCCTCAGCTATTATAGTTTCCCCTTCAGAGACCTCCTGAGGTTTTGCAATATATGCACCATCAAGATTAATTTTTACAGGCCCACCAGATGTACGAGGATCTGCTCCTGTACCTACTAATGATTGTCCTGACTCACGTAATTTCTTGTAACGCTCTCCAGAAGACTTCATGATTGTTTTTACTTCTGCTTGTGCAATCACCGGGAATGTACGGGCATATAATAAGAACAATACAAAGAAGAAACCTATAGTACCTATAAAGATACCTATATCTACAAATGTAGGTGAGAACATTGTCCATGATGAAGGTAAATAATCACGGTGAAGTGAAGTTACAATAATCACGAAACGCTCAAACCACATTCCTATATTTACTACAATAGAAATAATAAAAGAAAACATTATTGATCTTCTCAACTTAGGAAACCACATAAACTGTGGAGAAAACACATTACATGTCATCATTGCCCAATAAGACCATGCATAAGGACCAGTAGCCCTGTTTAAGAATGCATACTGCTCATATTCTACACCAGAATACCAAGCCATAAACAACTCTGTAATATAAGCAACACCTACTATAGAACCCGTAATCATAATTACGATGTTCATAAGCTCAATATGTTGAACAGTAATGTAAGCTTCAAGACTTACAACTTTACGCATTATAATAAGAAGTGTATTTACCATGGCAAACCCTGAGAAAACCGCTCCTGCAACAAAGTAAGGAGGGAAAATCGTGGTGTGCCACCCAGGTATTACCGATGTCGCAAAGTCAAAAGATACAATCGTGTGTACCGAAAGTACTAATGGTGTTGCTAGACCTGCAAGTACCAAAGACACTTCTTCAAAACGCTGCCAATCTTTTGCTCTACCAGACCAACCAAAGGCAAGTAGACTATAAATCTTCTTTTGGAAAGGCTTTACAGCTCTATCACGTATCATCGCAAAATCAGGAAGCAATCCAGTCCACCAAAACACCAGTGATACAGAAAGATATGTAGAAATTGCAAATACATCCCATAGTAGCGGTGAGTTAAAGTTTACCCATAGAGAACCAAATTGATTAGGTATAGGAAGTACCCAATACGCTAGCCATGGACGGCCCATGTGGATAATAGGAAATAAACCAGCTTGAACTACAGAGAAGATAGTCATCGCCTCTGCCGAGCGGTTAATTGCCATACGCCACTTCTGACGGAATAATAATAGTACCGCAGATATCAATGTTCCTGCGTGCCCGATTCCTACCCACCATACAAAGTTGGTAATATCCCAAGCCCATCCTACGGTTTTGTTTAGACCCCAACTACCAATACCGTTTGTTACAGTATAGATAATACAGCCTATTCCCCATAAGAAAGCAACAAGTGCGATAGAGAATACGATCCACCATGATTTATTAGCTCGTCCTTCAACAGGAGCGACTATATCTAAAGTTACATCGTGATAAGTTTTATCTCCGGTAACTAGTGGTCTTCGTATAGGTGCTTCGTAATGCGCCATAATCCTATATAATTAGTCTTTAGATTAGTTGTTTTTATGCTTCTTCTGTATTACGTACCATTGTCTGGTAAAATACATTAGGTTTTGTTCCTACATGCTCAAGCAAGTGATACATACGATCATCTGTTCTAAGCGTTTCAATTTCACTTTCCTTATCGTTTATATCTCCAAAGGCAAGAGCTCCACTTGTACAAGCGTTAGAGCAAGCTGTAGCAAACTCTCCGTCTTTTACTTTACGTCCATCACGCTTTGCATCAAGAATAGTCTTCTGTGTCATTTGAATACACATAGAACATTTCTCCATAACTCCTCGTGAACGAACTGTTACGTCTGGGTTAATTACCATACGACCAAGGTCGTTATTCATGTGGTAATCAAACTCATCATTCCCGTTATATAGGAACCAGTTAAAACGACGTACTTTATATGGACAGTTATTTGCACAATATCTAGTACCTACACAACGGTTGTACGTCATATGGTTTTGACCTTGCTTACCGTGTGCAGATGCTGCAACTGGACAAACTGTTTCACATGGTGCGTGGTTACAGTGCTGGCACATGATAGGCTGGAAAGCGACCTGCGGGTTTGCCGCTGGATCTTCTAGCTCACCAAATCCTCCAAGAGAACCTTTATCCCCACCTAAACCACTAAAATCGTTTTTCTTAGTATCATCAAGCTCAAACGTCTCCTCAGAAGAGTAATATCTATCAATACGTAACCAGTGCATATCGCGACTACGACGTATTTCTGACTTACCTACAACAGGAACATTATTCTCTGCATGACAAGCAATAACACAAGCACCACAACCAGTACACGCATTCAGGTCAATAGCAAGATTGAAGTGGTGCCCAATAGAACGATCAAATTCATCCCAAAGGTCAACTTCTGGTGAAGTTACTTCATATTCTATATGACCTTTACTCACTTCTGGCATTACATTCCAAGAGTGCTTATCTTTTGTATTGAAGATTTCGAGCGTAGTTTCTTTTACAATATCACCACGACCCATCAATGTGTTATGAAGTTGCACAGATGCAAATTCATGAACACCACCTACTTTTTCAATAGATACCTTTTGAGTTGTCTGGAAGTTCTGCATTAACGGAAATGCATTTACACCCGTTTGCATCTCCTCTTGAATTCCATTTTTACGACCATATCCTACTGCAAGACCCACAGACCCTTTAGCCTGACCTGGCTGAATCATTACAGGAACATTCTCTAAGGTAACACCGTTAACAGTAACATTTGCATAATGACCGTTAAGACCACCGTTTGCATTGTGTCGTGCTTCTGTAAAGAATGTACTTCTATCAAACCACAATCCTTTCTCTTTGGCATCTGCCTCAGACATTGTCAAGTAGTTATCCCAAGTACAACGTGTTAACGGATCAGGCATTTCTTGCAACCAAGGGTTGTTTGCCTGTGTACCGTCACCCATTGATGTCATTGTGTATAACGTCAATTCAAAATCACCAGTACCTTCTTGTAATGCGCTAGATAATCCAGCATCTGAAGTAATCGATGTGTTTGAAGGTGTAACCGCTTTCGCGAAAGCGTTAGTTTCAACAACACCAGCTTGAACAGACTTATTGAAAGGAAGTCCAGCCGAAGTCATGGTATCCTTGAGATACTCGTAATATGTTTTATCCTCACCCATCCAAGTCAACAAACTTTGTTGAAATTGACGAGTATTGAAAATTTCTTTTATCGTAGGTTGCTGAAGGCTTACCTCTCCCATTTTAATCTGCACATCCCCCCAAGATTCTAGGTAATGTGGCACAGGAGCTATATGTGTAGACAAAGCTGCAGTCTCGTCTGCTCTTATAGAACAAGCAACTGAAACATCTACCTTCTTAAGCCCTTCTGTAAATTCTGAAGCATTAGGTAAACTATATGCTGGGTTTACACCCGCCATAATAAGAGTTCCTACTTGCCCAGCATTCATATCTTTTACAAGCTGCATCATCTTGCGCGCATCTCCAGAGCGAGTCATCTTAGGCTTAGCAGTGTCCATAACAGACTTACCAGCATTAAAATCTAGCGCTATTTTCTGAGTTGCCACATCCTGAACTCCTGTTATAAGAAGTCCGCTATCTCCAGCCGCAAGTAATGCCTTACGAGCTTGAGCAACTTTTGTCATTATTCCTTCTGGCAAACCAGATACAGAACCACCAGCAAGAGCTTGTACTATTAATTTTTGTTGTGATGGCGTAGATGGTACACGTACATCTGCATTTGCACCAGAAAGAGACATGTTCGCCTCAAACTGGAAATGCTTAGACATCTTTCCATTTTTTGGAACACGCTTCTTACCGTAAGCAGAATCATATCCACCACCATTCCAATCTCCAACAAAGTCTGCACCTACAGCAACTATAACATCTGCTTTAGCAAAGTCATAATCCGGTAATGCACGGAAACCGTATTTCATTTCAAAAGCATCCAAAGCAAATTGCTCCCCAGCAGCATCGTACGCTACGTGCGATACATTAGGAAACTTAGCTTTAAACTCTTCTATAAGTTTATCTGTAGAGGGACTTGCAAATGTTTGCGTAAGCAACACCGCTTTCTTTCCTCCTTGAAGTGCGCCTATAACACCCTTATCTATATCTGACCAAGAAACTTCTTCACCAGCAGCAGTAGGGAATTGTGCACGATTAGTATCATACATTCCTAATACAGATGCATGAACACGAGCATTTGCTCCAAAACCACCTTTAGCTAAATCGTTATTCTCAATCTTGATAGGGCGACCTTCACGTGTCTTTACAAGAACACTTGCAAAGTCAAAACCATCTGCAATTGTTGTTGCATAATAGTCTGCCACACCAGGAACAATTTGCTCTGGCTGCACTACGTAAGGAACAGATTTAACAACAGGACCTTCACAAGCTGCGAGGGAAGCTGCGGCAGTAGAGAAACCTACATACTTCAAGAAATCACGACGTGTAGTTTCTGAAGCCTCAAGCGTTTCCTTATCACCTAAAAATTCATCTGTCGGAATTTCTTGTACAAACTCATTCTGTCTTAGCGCCTCGATAGATGAGTCTCCTTGGAGCTCATCGACACTTTTCCAGTATTTCTTGTTTGATGACATATACTTAATTTATTAATTGTGATCTTCTTTAGATCGATAATTCGTTTCGGTTAACATACACATCTTATAATGATGTGACTGGCACTCGCATTATACTAGTAGTGACACTTACCACATTCTAGACCACCCATTTGAGCAGCAGTTACTTTCTCAACACCATACTTCTTTGCAAGTTGCTCGTGAATCTCTGTGTAATACTCATTACCTTCAATCTTCACGTTTGTTTCTCGGTGACAATTAATACACCATCCCATTGTAAGAGGAGCATGTTGATACATAACTTCCATCTCCTCTACAGGACCGTGACATTTCTGACACTCAATGCCTGCAACACTTACGTGCTGAGAGTGATTAAAGTATGCAAAGTCTGGAAGGTTATGAATACGAACCCACTCTACAGCTTGAGTTTCCCCAGTGTAAGATTGTGTTGACTCATCCCAACCTACAGCTTTGTAAAGCTTTTGAATTTCTTTATCGTAAAACTCTTTAGAGTAATCCTCAGTAACAGATGTAAACTCAGACTCAGGTCCCGCAACTTCTGCGATAGACTTATGACAGTTCATACAGATGTTTAATGAAGGTATCCCTGAGTGCTTGGAGACACGTGCAGATGAGTGACAATATTTACACTCGATTGCATTTTCACCTGCGTGAATTCTGTGTGAATAATGGATAGGCTGCACCGGCATATAACCTTGATCAACTCCTATTTGAGACATCCATCCATATGCAAAATATGCACTACCTAACAAAAGGAAGACTACAGAAACAAGCACTAAGAATTGATTTTCAACAAATGCTTTCCAGATAGGCTTGCGCTTTTCCCTCTCAGCAACTTCAATACCTTGAGCTGAGGCAAACTTATTAAGCGTATTATTTACCAAAAATAGCACTGCAATAAGAAGCAACAGCACAAATCCAAGAATCGCAAGGATTAAGTTATTTGAAACGCCACCACCTTGATTACCATCCGCACCTCCTACTACAGCAGTTGGAGCTGGAGCTTCAGGTTTTGGCGTATCCGTATAAGCGAGTATGTTATCTATATCTGCATTAGACAAGGCAGGAAAAGAGTTCATCACTTTATTACCGTTTTCCTCATACACTTTTACCGCAAGTGCATCTCCAGACTTTATAAGACCCTGACTATTTTTAATCCACTTGTACAACCACTCACGGTCATACTTCTCAGAAACCTGATGAAGTAATGGACCCGTCATAGGCTTATACAGTTTATGACAAGCAGCACAATTTGCTTTGAATAAAGCTTCACCAGCCTTAGCATCAGCAACAGGAGCGTCTTGCGCAAAAAGAGAACTTGAAAGTGTAAGAATCACAACCACGGCTAGGGTAAGGACTCTTGTGAATGAATTTTGGCGTTTAACCTGTATCATATTAATATTGAATTAGCTTCAAAAAGATGGCACGATTTTTAGACAAATAATGTTGTTAAGAGCCTGTTAATCTCGCACGCAAAATGGTTAGCAAAAATACTACACAAACGGCATTTTCAAAGACACCTTACAAGGGTTCTTATTAATTTATAATAGTTCTAAATAATAATTTTAATTTGTTTAAGTTTTAAACTTTTACCTTTACAAAAAATATAACAACTATGAACGGCATTACGTTTAAAAACATACAATTAACACTAGCCGCCGCTGTGTTTTCATTCGCTTTCGCGAAAGCACAAACCGCACAATCTACTATAAATCAAGATGAAAGAATCACAGAACTTCTTGATTTAAAAAGCAGTCTTGAAAAAGAAGGTAAGTTAACAGATAGATATAAAATACAACTCTATTCTGGAAGCTTAAATACTGCAAGCTCAACATTAAAAAAATACAGAAATCGTGTAGGGACGTGGTCTTCGTCTATAAAGCACGAAACCCCTAACTATAAAGTATGGATAGGAAGTTTTAGAAACAGACGCGAGGCAGACAGAGCTCTTATGGAAATTAAGAAAGACTTTCCAAGCGCTTTCATCTTCAAACCAGATGGTCGCGACTAATCAATCACGACACCAATTACACATCCTTATCAACACAACTGTTTTTAAGGGTTTTTTTATGCTTAGTTTAGAAAACATAGTTCTCTCCAGCAAAACACATTAGAAGGTGCTCATAAAGCCCTAATCGCATCAACCACAACTTCACTAACAGAGCTCAACCTGAGCCTTACCAAACCTACTATTGCAATCAAACAACTACGCTTAATTGAGATAACGACAGACATCACAAGCAACATTATAATTAGCCTGTAACACTTTCGCGAAAGCGCATAAAAAAATCGCTTAAGATTACTCCTAAGCGATTTATATAATTAAGTATTCTGTAATTCTATTTAAGCTTCTTCTTTACAGCTACTTCTTGGAATGCTTCGATTACATCGTCAATTTTAATATCGTTGTAATTCTTAATCTGCATACCACAGTCATATCCTTTTGATACTTCCTTAACGTCATCCTTAAATCGTTTTAAGGCCGCAAGAGTACCAGTATAAACCACTACACTATCACGGATAAGACGGATGTTTGAATTTCTAAAGATCTTACCGTTCATAACCATACAACCTGCGATTGTACCCACTTTAGATATCTTGAATGTCTCACGGATCTCTGCAGTACCAGTTATCTCTTCTCTCATCTCTGGAGAAAGCATACCTTCCATTGCATCTTTAAGATCGTTTATCGCGTCATAGATAATTGAGTATGTACGGATATCGATTTCTTCCTTATCTGCAACTTGTCTAGCATTTCCAGCTGGTCGAACATTAAACCCAATGATTATTGCATCTGATGCAGAAGCTAGAAGCACATCACTTTCCGTTATAGCACCAACACCTTTGTGAATAATATTTACAGCGATTTCCTCTGTAGATAATTTCTGGAAACTATCTGTAAGAGCCTCAACTGATCCATCTACATCCCCTTTAAGGATAATATTAAGCTCCTTAAAGTCTCCTAATGCGATACGACGACCTATTTCATCAAGTGTAATATGACGTTGTGTACGCACGTTTTGCTCACGCTGTAATTGCGTACGCTTTGTTGCAATATCTTTTGCTTCACGCTCATCTGACATCACAACAAACTTGTCACCAGCTTGAGGAGCTCCATCAAGTCCTAACACTGAAACCGGAGTAGATGGACCCGCTTTTTTAATTTTCTTACCGCGCTCATCATGCATTGCCTTCACCTTTCCAGATGTTGTACCGGCTAATACATAATCACCTACCGCAAGCGTACCCGCCTGCACAAGAATAGTAGATACATAGCCACGTCCTTTGTCAAGGAAAGCTTCAACTACAGTTCCATTTGCATTTCTATTAGGGTTTGCCTTAAGCTCAAGTAGCTCTGCTTCAAGTAATACTTTTTCAAGTAATTCCTTAACTCCAGTTCCTTTCTTTGCAGAAATTTCTTGCGATTGTATTTTACCTCCCCAATCTTCTACTAGAAGATTCATTTGAGCAAGTCCTTCTTTTATTTTCTCTGGATTTGCTGCTGGCAAATCTATCTTGTTAATTGCAAAAACGATAGGCACTCCCGCTGCTTGTGCGTGAGAGATTGCCTCTTTAGTTTGTGGCATTATACTATCATCTGCTGCAACTACGATTACTGCAATATCAGTAACCTGGGCACCACGTGCACGCATTGCCGTAAAGGCTTCGTGACCTGGAGTATCTAAGAATGCTACCTTTTTACCATTTTCAAGTTGTACACCGTAAGCACCAATGTGCTGTGTGATTCCTCCACTCTCACCTGCAATAACGTTTTCTTCACGTATGTAATCAAGTAAAGATGTTTTACCATGATCTACGTGACCCATTACAGTTACAATAGGAGCTCTTTCAACAAGATCTTCTGGCAAGTCAACTACCTCTTCGATAGAATCCTCGATGTCTGCATTTACAAATTCTACTGTATATCCAAACTCATCTGCAACAATAGAAATCGTTTCTGCATCAAGACGCTGGTTCATTGTCACCATCATACCAAGTGACATACACGCTGATATAATTTGAGTAACACCTACATCCATCATAGTAGCAACCTCACTTACCGTAACAAATTCTGTTACTTTAAGGATTTTACTTTCTATATCCTGCTGTGCCTGATCATCTTCTGTCTTCTGACGGTGTTGATCACGCTTATCACGACGATATTTTGCTCCTTTTCCTTTGCTTGACTTTCCTTGAAGTTTTTCAAGAGTCTCACGAATTTGCTTTTGTACTTCTTCTTCAGTAGGCTCTGCTTTGACAACACGACCTCTACCTTTACCAGCGTTATTTCCGCCTCGAGAATTATTACCCCCACGCGTATTATTTCCTCCAGGTTTTGAACCACCTGTAGTAGTTCCTGGCTTTGTAATACGGCGACGACGTTTTTTCTTATCGTCGGAAGCAGATGATTTTTTCTCAGGTTTTTTAAACTTAGAAAGATCAATCTTCTGCCCTGTAAAGTTAGGACCGTTAAGTTTTTTATAATCCGTCTTGAGAACTTCGTCCCCTAAACGCACTTCTTTTTCCTCTTTCTTAGCTTTAGAATCCGCAGGTTTTGCTTCTTCCTTTTTAGCTACTGAAGCTTCCTTTTTCTCTGGCGCTTTAGCTTTGATTTCAGATTTAACCTCTTCCTTCTTTGCTTCGACCACAGGAGCTGGAGTTTCTTTCACATCTACCTTTGGAGTAGCCGCGTCTTCAGTCTTCACCTCTTTTACAGGCTTAACCTCTTCCACTGGCTTCACATCTTCTACAGCTTCTTTTTTAGCTTCCTTACGGTCTGCTATATTTCCTGCTGGTTTACTAAGATCGATTTTACCCACTTGCTTTGGTCCGCTAAGCTGTGCTTTAGCCTTAACAACCTCTTGCTTTTTAGGCGCCTCGGCTTTTGCCTCAGCTTTTGCTTCGATCTCAACTTCTCGAGCGGCGCGCAGTGCCTCCTTCTCTTTCTCTTTTGCTTCGGCAACTTCCTTAGAAGCTACTTTCTTATTGGCATCCGTTTGAAATTCCCCCGAAAGCACCTCGTAAACCTCCGTAGTGATTTTCGTAGTCGGACGCGCCTCTATCTCGATACCTTTGGTTCCTAGGAACTCAACGGCACGATCAAGAGAAATGTTCATTTCTCGTAATACCTTGTTTAATCGCATTGTTGCTGCTGCCATAAACTGCTCTAAATTTTATTCTTAACCTACTTACTTCCGCTTGTAGGGTACTCTATTCTTCAAATTCTGCCTTAAGGATTCTCATCACATCAAGAACTGTTTCTTCTTCTAAATCTGTACGACGTACTAGATCTTCTGCATCTTGCTCTAATACGCTTCTTGCGGTATCAAGACCAATTTTCGCGAAAGCTTCAATCACCCACGCTTCTATCTCATCTGAAAATTCTGTAAGCTCAACGTCTTCCTCTACCCCTTCTCTGTAAACGTCAATCTCATATCCAGTAAGCTGTCCGGCCAAACGAATGTTATGACCACCGCGACCTATAGCCTTACTAACCTCTTCAGGTTTAAGAACTGCTTGTGCGGTTTTATTTTCCTCATTAATCTTAATACTTGTAATACGCGCAGGGCTTAAAGCTCTAGTAATATACAAGTTAAGGTTTGTTGTGTAATTTATCACATCAATATTCTCATTTCCTAACTCACGTACAATACCGTGAATACGAGAACCCTTCATACCTACACAGGCTCCTACTGGATCAATACGATCATCATAAGAGTCTACTGCTACTTTTGCCTTCTCCCCTGGTATACGCACAACATTCTTGACAGTAATTAAACCATCAAAAACTTCTGGTATTTCAGACTCAAATAATTTTTCTAAGAACAATGGGGATGTACGAGACATAACAATTGAAGGCTTATTACCCTTCAACTCTACGCTCTCAATTACTCCACGTACATTTTCTCCTTTACGGAAAAAATCTGAAGGAATCTGACGATCTTTTGGCAAGATAATCTCGTTTCCATCATCATCAAGTAAAATGATCGCTCTATGTCTTATATGATGCACCTCTGCAGTATACAACTCACCTTCAAGCTCTTTAAACTGCTTGTAAATGTTAGTATTATCATGCTCGTGAATCTTGCTAATTAAATTTTGACGCAATGCCAAAATAGAACGTCGACCTAAGTCAAAAAGCTTTACCTCCTCAGAAACATCTTCTCCTACTTCAAAATCTTCCTCAATCTTGCGAGCATCAGTTAATGAAATCTCTTCATTATCATCTTCAACCTCACCATCTGCCACAACCACACGGTTACGCCAGATCTCAAGATCTCCTTTATCAGGATTTATAATAATATCAAAGTTATCATCACTACCAAAACGTCTCTTTAACGTACTTCTGAACACCTCTTCTAAGATGGCCATTAAGGTTACACGATCTATTAATTTATCGTCCTTGAATTCTGAAAAAGAATCGATTAACGCTAAATTCTCCATATCAACATTTGTTAAAATTTAATCATCACTTTTGCTTGAACTATCTCATTGTAAGGGAATGTTTCTATCTTTTCGACAGTTACTTTTCCTTTACCTACAGGCTTAGGCTCTCTTGTTTTCCAAGTAAGCGTAATCTCTGCATCTGTCGCCTCGGTCATCAACCCTTCGATTTTCTCACCATCCTGCGTCTTCACTTCTAGGTGTCTACCTATATTCTTTTTGTACTGTCTCGGAATTTCCAAAGGGCTCGTTGCGCCAGCAGACATCACTTCTAGCGAGAAGTCTTCTTCCTCACGATCTAAGTTATGTTCTACCTTACGACTCACCGCCATGCAATCCTCAACTGTCACACCACTATCACCGTCTATAATGATTTTAACCTCGTTATTTCCTTGAATATCAAGACTAATCAAAAATAAACTTGGATTCTCATCCAGCGCTTCTTGTAGTAAATTGGTTACTTTTTCCTTCAACATATAAGCCTATAAAAAGAGGGGACCGCTGTCCCCTCTGTATTCACTTCGTCTTTCAACGGTGCAAATATACTACAAATTATCCGTTTTTAAAAGCCTAAAACCGTGAGTATTATTTTGTAAATTTAAGATGCCTTTCTTAATGAGTATTTACATCTGTACTACGGGACGACAGCGCGTCTATCTTGATATCCAGATTCACTAAATAATTATTAGCATGATTAAAAAAATACTTGTACCCACAGATTTTTCTGAACAGGCCGAAAATGCGCTAAGAGTTGCTGCAGATTTAGCAAAGAAACACAATGCGTCTATTAATTTACTGCACATGGTAGACCTCCCCATGACACTCGTAGATGCTGTTACCGGAAATCAAAGCGAACTTCCCGAGGCAATTTTCTTCATGAAACTTGCTCATCAAAGATTTGAATCTATGATGAGCGCACCTTTTCTTGATGGAGTAACTATAGAAGAAAGTGCAGAGTTTGACGGTGCATTTGAGGGAATTATGGATTATGTAGACAAATATCAATCAGACCTAATTGTCATGGGATCCCACGGAGATAGCGGTTTACATGAATTCTTTATTGGTTCGAATGCAGAGAAAGTAGTGCGTAATTCTAAAATTCCAGTACTTATTATTAAGAACAGACATGAGCATTTTGAAATTGAAAACTTTATTTATGCGCTTGACTTTCAAGCAGAGAATCACAATGCTTTTAAACAAGCTATCGCATTTGCCAAAATAAACAACGCACAACTTCACATGCTTTATGTAAATACACCTGGAGACTTTAGATCAACTCATGAGGTTGAAGAACAAATGAAAAAGTTCATGGATGTAGAAGGGCAAGTAGAAAATTGCACATTAAACATCTATAATGACAACACGATAGAAAGCGGTATCCTTCACTTTGCAGAGATGATTGACTCTGGACTCGTAGGTATCGCAACCCACGGCCGCAAAGGACTCGCTCATTTCTTAAATGGATCCTTGAGTGAAGGACTTGTAAATCACGCAAAACGACCCGTAATCACTTTTAGAATTTAAAATATAGTCTAGATCATAATTCATTACTGAATATTTGAGGGAATATTCACTCTTGATGTGCTCTAGATTTTTTATGCTTTCGCGAAAGCGTAACACCACACAATACACGCAAACCATTAGCTTACTTGTGATACTTAACACTCACTAACCAAAAGCAAATAACTACAATTAAAGAATATATAAATATTCTCACAAAATATACACAAAGTCATATCACATTAAGTCAATCCACTGTAGATTTATACTAGGAGATCAACAACATCTTCATTAAAATCAAATATGGAACTACCTATTCTTTTAGTGTTTCTAATAATTGGAGCCACTATAATACTCTTTGTTACAGAGTTTTTCCCAATTGATAAGATTGCACTGTTTGTAGTAGTCTCACTACTACTCCTAGGACTCACTACACCAGAAGAAGCAATAAGCGGCTTTTCTAACGCCGCAACTATAACCATTTTATCACTCATGATTCTAGCTGTAGGATTAGAAGAAAATGGGGTCATACAATGGCTTACAGATGGCATTAGAAAACTCAAACTCTTGCCACTTATACTTATCACGCCAGCATTTATGATTGTATCTGCAGGCATATCTGCATTTATAAGCACTACAGCAGTGGTGATTATCTTCATAAAGATTGTTTCTCAACTTGCAGAAAAGTATAACTTTTCATCTTCAAAACTCTTAATGCCTATTTCCTTTGCTGGAATTTTAGGAGGAAGCTGTACGCTTATGGGAACTTCTACTAACCTTATCGTAAACTCCCTCGCCAAGGAAGCTGGAGCAGAAAGCTTAGGCTTTTTTGAGTTTTCCTTTATAGGTCTAGCATTTGTTCTAGTAGGTGTAATTTTTATGACTATTGCCTCGCGCTTTTTACCGAAAGACAAAAGCAAAGACCTACAGGGTGATTACGGAATTGACAAGTATGTATTCTCAATTAAAGTAAAACCAGAAGCTTCCTTTATAGGAAAGAAGATTGCAGACATAGACTTCTTAACCAACCAAAATGGGCATATTCTAAAACTCATTAGAGACCGCCAAGTCATTAATGCGCCAGGAAAATACGTAACCATACAAGAAGACGACGAACTTATTCTGCTCTCAGAAATTTCTGAGATTACTGATCTATCAGCTACCAATGAAATAAGCTTTAATGAGAAACAGGAAGAAAACAACGCCAAAATTGACAACGAAGAACAACAACAATCAGAAAATAAAAAACTCACCTATGTAGAGTTACTTATACTTCCTGGGTCCGAAATGATAGGTAAAACCATTAAAAACCTAAGAAACATGTCGCTTCAGGGCGCATTTCCTATTGCTATTAACAAACGAAAGAACATAAGAAATACTCAAGAAAGATTACTGCGAAAAAATGTTGACAACATAAGAGTAAAACCTGGAGACCGTTTACTGGTAGAAACACAAACCACTGCCATATCTAGATTAAACAGCATACAAAACATCGCTATTTTAAATGAGCATGACTACAAAATAGGAAAGACCACACTACAAAAGAGCATTGCATTAATAATTCTGTTAGGCGTAATAGGCTTAGCGGCTTCTGGAGTTCTCTCTATTTTAGGAGCTTCCCTTACTGGAGTTGCCGCCATGCTCCTCACCAACTCAATTTCACTTGAAAATGTGTATCACAAAATAAACTGGCAAATTATATTTTTACTTGCAGGCATGATTCCTCTGGGAGTTGCTATGACTAACACTGGCGCAGATACATGGCTGTCAGAAAACCTACTCACGCTTCTAGACGGTCAAACACCTACCGTTGTCATCGCCTTGCTTTTTGGCTTCACCATGTTAATAAGTGGTACCATCTCAAATAACGCCACAGCTATAATTATGACTCCTATAGCGCTATCACTAGCTGCCGGATTAAGTCTTCCAGTAAAACCATTTATTCTAGCAGTTATGTTTGCTGCAAATTTTAGTTTTTTCACCCCTGTGGGTTACCAGACCAACACTCTCATTTACGGAACAGGTATCTATAAGTTCAAACATTTTTTAATTATAGGCGGTATGCTCTCCATTATCTTATGGATACTAGCAACATTCATTCTATCAACTATGTTATAATCTCACCTTAATAAATATGTATTTACAAGCAGAAAACACAGGTACGTTTACAAAACTCACACTAAAACTTGAAGGCTGGTGGGATGCCATTATTCTCAAACTACCTAATATCGCAATTGCAATACTGGTAATGGTGCTTTCATATTTTGTAGCAAGAGGTATTAGCAATCTCTTACGCAGAATCTTGAGAAAACAAATGCAAGATAAATCTATGCGCAGGATTATCTCAAAGATAGTTTACGGTATCATTCTTCTCTTTGGATTTTTCTTAGCGCTAGGAGTTCTAGAACTAGATAAAGCGCTTACCTCCATACTTGCGGGTGCTGGCGTAGTTGCGCTAGCAATTGGACTTGCACTGCAAAGCACATTATCAAATACTTTTTCTGGTATTATGCTTTCCTTCTTGCCTCGTATCAAAATAGGAGATTATGTAGAAACGAGTGAACATGGAGGATTTGTTCATGAAATAAGCTTGCGCAACCTTGTTCTTAGAAGACCCGACAACCACTATGTAATAATGCCTAACTCGAAGTTTATAGAAGAACCTTTTGTAAACTACTCTCTAGTAAAACGCGGCAGAATCACCGTGAGTTGTGGCGTAGCCTATGGATCAAACCTACACAAGGTAAAAGAACTAGTTACCAAAGCAATTACTGATAATTTCCCACTAGAACATGGAGAACGCATAGAGTTTTATTTTACAGAATTTGGAGATAGCAGTATCAATTTTATGACCAGATTTTGGATTGATTGCGTTAAAAAAAGTCAGATGTATGCTGCTCAAGATAAAGCCATACTTCTCATCAATGACTTATTTGCTCAAGAGGACATCAACATCCCTTTCCCTATAAGAACTCTAGACATTCCTCAAGCAACCATAAATGCACTTAATAATAAAGTTAGAGATTAAATCTCTAGCTTTCCTTCTTCATTCAAGTCTTGCTGCTCCCCTGTGAGTGCCGCAAAACCTAAAGACACTAGCGAGACAAGCGCACTCTCTTTAGTATCCCAATAATGTACATGGCTCGGTATAACTTCTAGAGCACATATGTTTGGGTCTTCTTTTCCGTCAAACCATGCATCATCTGTTTTTGCATAAAGCTCTTCTATTATCTTTTGATTAGTAGTAATATTTACAGTACCATACACACTTAAAAAACTCACACTTGTTGTATCTCCATAAATTAACTGTACTCTAGCGTCTTTTTCTAGGTGTTTGTTATGAGAACTATATCTATTACTTAAAAACCAGATAGAACCCCTATCATCTACTTTCTTTGTACTCATAGGCACAATATGAAGTGGTAGTTTTTCTAGACCTGTTGCCATCATTGCAAAATCAATAGACTCTGCGAGATCTCGTAGTTTTTCTATAGCCTCTTCGCTATATAAATTTTTGTGACTCAACCCCTGCTAGTTTTAATTGTTATTGTTTTTTATTCGCTTTCGCGAAAACGTGAAATAAATCAGCGATCTTCTCTCAGAGCTTTTATCAACTCTTCCTTATCCATCTTACTTCGACCATCTATTTCCAAATCCTTAGCTTGCTCATAAAGCTCCTTCTTAGAGCGCTCTTCATAAGGTTTTGAGGCGCCTCCCTTTTTACCAGCGTCTGACGTATTTGCAATACGTGCAGCTTTCTCCTTGCTCATTCCCTTACCCTTTAATGCTTCGTATTGCTCCTCATTCATAACCGATGGTCTGTCATTCTTATCCATGATAATTTATTTTTTATCTTAAAATTAATCTTTTAACTCACTAAAACAATTGGTTTTTAGAATAGTATAACTTTTTTAAGAGACTTTATGATTTTAAATATGAGATGGATTTTGGGGTACGAATACCAGTAAATATTAATACGCAGGTATAGTTGAGCGCACATTATTATATGGAAGAATATTATTGAAACCTTAAGCGCATAAAAAAAACCCGATCTAATTAAAGATCGGGTTTCTTGTTGGCCCACTAGGTTTCGAACCTAGACTCTTCTGCACCAAAAACAGACGTGTTGCCAGTTACACCATAGGCCACTATTTTGTGATAGCGAGTGCAAATTTAAACCAAAGTTTTAGAAATCCAAACATTATTTTAAAAAAATCTCATTTTTTTAAAATAAAAATTCTTCTTGAAGCACGCTATACAATACAAGCATTTGAATTTGAATTAAATATGGCATTCCGAGACAGAAAAAATTTTTTTAAGCCCAATAATTAATGACTCTATGACGTTACCACAAATCACACGTATTGCTTAACTTCGTCCCTTTACAAAATATACAATATGACCGACTTCAATTTTGCGAAGTATAATAAGATATTAGGCTGGACAGTATTTGCCATTGCCCTTATTGTTTACTCTCTTACTGTAGAGCCTACAGCGAGTTTCTGGGATGCTGGTGAGTACATTTCTACCTCCTCAAAACTAGAAATAGGTCACCCACCTGGAGCACCCCTATATCAAATTTTAGGAGCTTTTGTTTCTATTTTTGCACCAGATGCAACCTACATAGCACTTGCTGTAAATTATCTTTCGTGCCTCACAAGTGCGTTTACCATACTTTTCATGTTTTGGTCGCTCACTTTATTGATCACGAGATCGCTTACTATTAACGCAGAACTTATTACAAAAACAAAGCAACAAGCAATTCTTGCTAGTGCTGCCATAGGTGCGCTTGCATTTGCTTTTACAGATAGCTTTTGGTTTAATGCCGTAGAAGCAGAGGTATATGCCCCAGCAGCAGTGGTACTCTCTCTTTTATTCTATCTTGGGTTATTATGGGAACGTGACATGCATGAACCTAGAGGTAATCGCTGGCTCATATTGATATCTTTTATTGTAGGTCTATCCTTTGGTATTCACTTTATGGGATTACTTACCATCCCGGCAATTGGCTTACTCTATTTCTTCAAGAACACAGAAAAAGTAACTGCCAAAAATCTCATCATAGCACTGGTTATCGTTGTAGCCATCTTGATGTTTATTTTTAAGCTACTATTACCTTATACATTATCATTATTTGGGTACTTAGAAGTATTCTTCGTAAACTCTATGGGACTACCTTTTAATAGTGGTACCATTATAGCAGGCTTACTTCTTGTAGGGTTATTTGTTTACGGATTTAAGCTTTCGCGAAAGCGTAACAAACCACTCCTTAACACCATGCTACTTTGCATGCTTTACATCTTTATAGGTTTTTCTAGCTGGATGATGTTGCCTATACGTGCAAATGCTGGTACAACTATTAATGAGAACAATCCGTCAAATGCTCGATCATTACTTGCTTATTACAACCGTGAGCAATATGCCGAAACAAAACTCTTTTATGGACCTCAATTTACCTCAGACTATTCTGGGCTAGATCCAGATACACCATATCTCGACAAACCGAAGTTATACGAGAAAGACGAAGCTCTTGGAAAATATGTAGTGGTAAATGAGTGGCGTAATGCAAAGCAAAATCTTGATGATGCGCATAATGCTATCTTACCAAGAATGTGGAGCCCAGAAAATAATGCAAATTACATGCAGTATACGGGTCCTTTAAAATTCAGTATCAAGTATGATCCTGATATGCCAGAGGAAGATCGCCAGTATCTTCAAGATGTTGTAACGCAGTTCAAGATAGATTACAGAGACGGAAAGGTAAATTATGAAGGTTATGATGCCTTTTTAAAGAGCCAGATAGGAAGTTACCTAGATGTAGAAAAACCATCCTTTGGAGCAAACATGAATTACATGTTTAGCTTCCAGTTTGGGTATATGTACTGGCGTTACTTCATGTGGAACTTTGTAGGAAGACAGAACGACATACAAGGTAAAGGCGATGACTTTAACGGAAATTGGATTTCTGGAATAGGCTTTATTGACAGTATGTTCTTAGGACCACAAGACAACCTACCGTCTGATGTTGCCGATAATAAAGCTCGCAACACCTATTTCTTCCTTCCCCTATTACTTGGATTATTAGGCCTACTTTTTCACGCAAGTAAAGACTGGAAACGTTTTGCAGTATTACTAGTCTTCTTCTTATTTACAGGTCTTGCATTAAAGGTATATCTAAATGAACGTGCTTTTGAACCTCGTGAGCGTGATTATGCGCTAGTGGGATCCTTCTATGTCTTTGCGATGTGGATAGGCTTTGGAGTGTATGCGCTATTTGATATTGTAAAAGATTTTATAAAACCTAAAATAGCAATGCCTATTGTGGCTGTTATATGTTTACTAGCTGCTCCTGTATTGCTTGCCTCACAAAACTGGGATGACCATGATCGCTCAGGAAGGAAAACGGCTCTTGCCATGGCAAAGAAGTATCTAGACTCTGTAGATGAGAATGCCATTATATTTACAATAGGTGACAACGATACGTTTGCTCTTTGGTATGCTCAAGAAATTGAAGGATATCGTACTGATGTGCGTATTGTAAATACTAGTTTGATTAATACAGATTGGTACTACGACCAGATGAAGAGAGCGGCATACAAGAGTCCACCGGTACCTAGCTCGCTTACACACGACAAGTATGCGGCAGACAATAGAGAAGCCCTGTTTTATCAAGAAACCAAAGACTCTATTATTCCTATCTCGCAATGGATGAGTTTTGTTGCTAGTGATGATCCTAGAACAAAGGTAGAATATGCAAAAGGACAGTTTTTTAACACCTTCCCTAGTAAAAAGGTGCGCATTCCAGTAAATAAGGAAACCGTACTCAAGAACAAGATTGTCCCTATGGATGATGCAGATAGCATTGTACCATACATAGACATTGAACTTAAAGGGAATGTTCTTTACAAAAATAGGCTGCTTATGCTAGACATTATTGCTAGCAATAACTGGGAACGACCTATTTACTTTACTGGAGGAAGCTTTGGTGATGATGACTACTTATGGATGAAGGACTACCTGCAACTGGATGGCGTAGCTTATAAGCTTATCCCAATAAGAACTCCTATCGATCCTCGTAATCCTTATGATATGGGTCGCGTAGATGCAGATAAGATGTATGACATCGTAAAGAAATGGTATTGGGGCAACAGCGGAAGCCCAGATATCTATCACGATCGTGAGACGCGCACTAATGCGATTACTTATAGAGGTAACATGGCACGTCTAGTGGAGCAACTTCTCGCAGAAAACAAGCCAGAAAAGGCTAAGAAAATCATGGATCTCGCGATGGAAAAAATGCCAGTAGACATCTTTGAGTTTTACACGCTTGTAGAACCATATATCACTGGATATTATGAGATAGGAGAAACGCAACGTGCTCAAGAAATATGGAAAGAAGTTGCTGCTAAGTATCAAGAGCAACTAACTTACTTTAGTAAGGTAGATGAAGAACTTCAATATAAATATTATGAAGATATCTTGACTAATATTGAGAAGTATAGAAGTCTTGTAGACCTTCTTATTATAAATGATGATAGAGAACTGTTTGAAAAAGAAGCAAAAGTCTTTGATAACTACATGCGCACGTTCCCATATTTAATGGGCGATGATGATGAAACAGAAGAAGTTCCTCAAGAATTACTTGAAACACTACCAGAACCATCTATAGAGATTCCAGCCCAAGATAGCGTAAGAGACGAAGTAATAACAGATTTAAACTAATCTCAACGATGCAGGAGAGTATTTTACCATGGGCCTTATTAATAGGCTATATAGTTATCCTACTGCTTATAGACTTTTTTGTGCTACACAAAAAAGGGACAACTATAAGCGTTAAAAAAGCTTCGTACGAGACTATCTTTTTTATCACAAACGCCCTTCTCTTTGGAGGGCTTATTTATTGGTTTTATAGCTCAGGGCTAGTAACAAATCCTTATGATTATTCTGGTACGAAAGCAGTAGTCACCTACTTAACAGGTTATCTGGTGGAACTATCGCTTAGTGTAGATAATCTTTTTGTTATTGCAGTAATCTTCACTTCTTTTAAGATACCAAGCCAGTTCCAGCATAGACTGTTGTTTTTAGGTATTTTAGGCGCCATCATATTTAGAGCATTACTTATCGGAGTAGGTATTACACTTATTAATAAAATACCTGGAATGCACTTCATTTTTGGAGGCATCCTACTCTTTACAGCATTCAAGATGCTTAAAGACGACCAAGAGCCTGTAAAAAATGAAGAGCCTAAAGGTCTTGCCAAGTGGTTTAAATTCTCAAAAATAATAGACGGAGATAATTGGGTAACTACAGTAGATGGAAAGCGCGTTTTTACAGCATTATTTGGAGCACTGGTTACCATAGAGCTTACAGATCTACTTTTTGCCTTAGATAGCATCCCTGCAATACTAGCCATTACAAAAGACCCATTTATCGTATACAGTTCAAATATATTTGCTATCATGGGCTTGAGATCACTCTATTTCTTTTTAGCGAACATGCTAGAGAGATTTAGGTATCTTAAGTATAGTGTTTTTGTAATACTTCTATTTGTCGCAGCCAAACTTATTGTAGGTCATTATTACCCATTCCCAGAATGGTTATCACTCGTTGTCATTTTTGTATGTCTAGGCGCAGGGGTTATATACTCTTTAAATAAAGATCAGACGCGACTATAGATGAGCTTTTTAAAACCATCTCGAGTACCTTCCATAGTTACCTGGTTGTATCCAAGTTGGTATTTGTGGAGCAAACCAAAAGGTAAGAAAACTATCTATCTCACTTTTGACGACGGACCTATTCCTGAGGTGACAGATTTTGTGTTGGATACGCTTTCGCGAAAGCGAGACAAACCCATTCACGCTACTTTTTTTTGCATAGGAGATAATGTGCGTAAGCACCCTGATGTGTTTAAAAGAATCCTTGCTGGAGGTCACTCCGTAGGGAATCACACCTACAATCACCTTCAGGGTTGGAAAACGGATAACGAGACGTATTTAACAAACACACAGCTCGCCGAACTTGAGATGAGCAAGCATATAGAAGGTAATCCTAATACATTATCAAGCCCCCTATTTAGACCACCATATGGAAAAGTAAAGCGTAAGCAGGCATCTGCATTGCGCAAGATGGGATATAAAATCGTAATGTATCGTATAGTTGCTTATGACTGGGAGTCAAGTATTACTCCAGAAGCATGTTTACGCAATGTAATTGATACTGCCCGGGATGGAGATATCATCGTTTTTCACGACAGTGTAAAAGCATTTAACAACTTGCAGTATGCACTTCCTAAAGTTATTGAGTATTTTGAAAATGCTGGATTTAGCTTTGGGAAATTATAGTGATATTATACTGAGTACTCTTCCATAATACCAATGATAGTATTTGCATCTAGCGCTCCGCTTTGACGCCATATCATCTCCCCGTTTTTATAAATAATTAGTGTAGGTAACGCTTTAATGCGCAATGCTTCGGCAAGCTTGTTATTCTTATCTACATCTATCTTAACCACTTTTCCTTTATCACCTATTGCGGCAGCTACTTCCCTAAGAATAGGATGCATTGCCATTGAATTTTCATTCCAGTCTGTATAAAAGTCTAACAGTATCGGAATATTTACGTCTATAAGTTCTCCAAATTTTGACATACCTATGGATTTTATTAATCAATTAAGGATTACGTGCTTAGTAAAGATAGCACTTTCTTGGTATTATGCGTTTGCACTACCTCTTTTCAACTCTATAACAGTTATCTCAGGCCAAATCCCTACCCTTCCAGGAAAAGCAAGATACCCAAAACCACGGTTTACATTTATATACTGCTTTGCATCTTCATAGATACCTGCCCAGTATTTATAGCGCCACTTTACAGGACTCCATTTAAACCAACCTGGTATCTCAATACCAAATTGCATGCCATGCGTATGACCACTAAGCGTTAAGTGAAAATGCTCTGGGTGATCCTTTACCTCAAACTCCCAGTGAGAAGGGTCATGACTCATTAGTACTTTAAACTCCTCCTTATCAAGACCGCTTATTGCTTTATTGAGATCTCCCGCTTTTTTAAATCCGCCTTCACCCCAGTTTTCTACTCCCACAATTGCAAGGCGCTCTCCATCTCTTTCAATAAAGTGGTGCTCATTAAGTAATAGCTTAAAGTCCATCTCTTTTTGGATTTCTTTGAGCCTATTGAGGTTATCAATTTTTGCTTGAGGCGTAGGCCACTCTACATAATCGCCATAGTCATGATTTCCTAAAACAGAAAACTTCCCATCTTTTGCACGCAAACGAGCAAAAGAGTCTTGCCATTGATCCATCTCGCTCGCCTCATTATTTACCATATCACCAGTAAATAAGATAGCATCACTCGCCTGCTCATTGATAAGATCTATGGCATAATTTACCTTCTCCTTATTATCGAAACTTCCACTATGTATGTCACTTATTTGTGTAATCTTATAACCATCAAAGGCAGCTGGAAGATCATCAAACGTGAGCGTATACTTAAGGACTTTAAAGTTATAACGCCCTTTTATAACACCATATAATAT
This sequence comes from Dokdonia sp. Hel_I_63, assembly GCF_007827285.1. Classification (NCBI taxonomy): domain Bacteria; kingdom Pseudomonadati; phylum Bacteroidota; class Flavobacteriia; order Flavobacteriales; family Flavobacteriaceae; genus Dokdonia; species Dokdonia sp. Hel_I_63. The sequence continues at coordinate 133,393 of NZ_VISD01000001.1, forward strand.
AGATGCAAACGGAATTGCTGCTAACCCTAATGCAATCTGACTTACAAATTTACGGCGGGAGGGGATTGCTTTCCCTTCTGAGCTTGTCGAGATTTTATTCACACCACCGCGTATGAGCCTAAAGATATCTTCACCAAACATAGTTGCAATAATTACTAGCTTGCAAACAATGAGAATGATAAATGACACCACAAAAAATTGTGTCAACGCACTCATATTGCGTCGTCCACCAGTTGAGAATTGATAAATCATCCCTCCTATAATAAAAACGGTAATAAGAAAGTATAAAATGGTTCCCCAGCGGCCTTTCACAAGAAATCTAAATGCTTGGTAGGCATATATATCTAAGGCAATCACAAATAGGATAATAAAAATAAATCTGAGCACAGTTTATGAATTTAGGCAAAAATAGAGGGTGAACTATTAGTAGAGTACCGTTTCACGTTTCTTTAACTATAAAGGTATTATTTACATACGCTTTCGCGAAGGCGTACCTATCAAACAGTAACTTCTAGAATTTTTGCATGACTACTTGCAAATGAAAGTTCATTTACAACCGCCGGCAGCACTACTGTTTGTCCTTTTTTAAATGCATACACCTCATCATCACATGAGAACGTTGCACTACCATCTACACACATAAGGATTGTAAAAGAATCCTTATTACTGTAATCCCGTGTTGCTTCTCCTTCTAGGGCTAATAATGTTGTCTGGAAGTATGGTGTTTCCATGATAGACACAGCAGTGTTTACCTCCGTTTTATAAGGAGTATTGTAAGTGTCATATCCTTTTAAGTCTACCACATCGATAGCTTCCTCACTATGGAGATCACGCACTGCTCCAGTTTTTGCATCTATTCTGTTATAATCAAATATGCGGTAAGTAACATCAGATGTTTGCTGGATCTCGGCAAGTAATACTCCTGCACCTATAGCATGTACTCTACCTGTAGGTATATGGAAGATATCGCCCTCTTTTATGTATTCTGTATGTAAAAGATCTACAATATTTCCATCCTTTACAGATTCTTCATATTGTTCTTTTGAAGTATCCTCTTCAAATCCAACGATAATACTCGCATCATGATCTGCTTGCATGATATACCACATCTCATTTTTCCCAAAAGAGTTATGGCGCTCCTTTGCTACTTTATCATCAGGGTGCACCTGTATAGAAAGCGGAGTTTTGGCATCTAGAAATTTAATTAGTAACGGGAAGTTTGTACCAAATCGCTCAAGGACCGATACTCCTAAAAATTGCGCTCCATAAGTGGTAATGAGATCATGTAACGTATTTCCAGCAAGCGCTCCATTTGACACTTGTGTCTCGCTGCCTTCTACATCAGAAACCTCCCAAGATTCACCTATCTGATCCCCACTAAATTCTTTATTGAGCTCTGTGCGCAACTTATCACCACCCCATAGGCGGTATTTAAAGTGTGGAGTAAAAAATAGGGGATATAGTTTCATAGTCTAAATAGGTCACAAATATACAGCTTACCTTAAATTTTTCTATCACTTCTATTTCTTGATTCGCTATCTGTATTTTTGTAAACACTATGCTTGAATTAAAAGATGTACTATTTCATATTTCTAACCGATTTACAATAGGGCCTATCAACCTGTCTATCAGCCAAGGTGATCATATCGCGCTCATAGGAGAAAGTGGTTGTGGTAAGACTACCTTACTTAAAATGATTTATGGACTTTATGACCTAGATGAAGGATTTATCACGTGGAATGAAGAAAAAATCACAGGCCCAGAGGATCATCTCATACCAGGAATGCCTTTTATTAAATATCTTTCTCAGGATTTTGACCTCATGCCTTTCACCTCGGTAGCAGAAAATATTAATAAATATTTAAGCCGACTAGAGCCTGAAGCGAGTAAGGCGCGTACGAATGAACTTATGGAAGTGGTAGAAATGACAGCGTATGCAAACGCACACGTAAAAACACTCTCTGGCGGTCAAAAACAACGAGTAGCACTTGCTCAAACGCTAGCCAAAGAACCAGAATTACTCCTGTTAGACGAGCCGTTCTCACATATAGACAACTTTAGAAAAAACAAATTACGTCGTAGATTATTTAGTTATCTAAAAAAACAACAAATTACCTGCCTAGTTGCAACGCATGATAGTACAGATGTACTAGCTTTTATGGATAAAACCGTAGTGATGAAAGGTGGAAAAGTAATCGCCCATGATGAGACACTAGCATTGTATAAAAACCCTCCTAGCTATTATGTTGGTTCGCTTTTTGGAGATATTAATGAACTACCTAAAACTTGGTTTTTTAAAGATTATCAAGGTGATGCTACCCTCTTACTACATCCTCACGAGATTACTACAGTTCCAGATGGAAAAATAGCAACAGTTACAGATTGCTATTTTATGGGTTCGCACTATTTGGTAACTGCTATGGTAGGAGATAAAATTGTTCTCTTTAATACATCAGTTCCATATCCTATACATACAGATGTTATACTAGGCCTGAAAATTAATACACCGAAGTAATGGTAATATCGCTTTCGCGAAAGCGTACTACGTCACCTTTTTTCTTACTCAGTAATAATTGCCCCATAGGCGATGCAAGGGCTATCGCATAATAAGGTCTTCCTTCTATTTTTATTTCTCCTGCCGAAACTGAGATAAAGAAACGATTTGTAGAGGTATGCACTACACTACCTAGACGCACGTAATCACTCTTTACTTTGATATCAACTTTGGATAAGGCATCTTCTATCTTCCCTATTTCTTTAAGTTGCTCGCCCGCTTGCTCGCGATCAATCTGTAGCATCGCTCGTCCTGTCTCATGCTTATCTCCCGCCGAACTTTTAGTCTCGTCTTCTAGCGATTCCATAATATCTGCAATCACAGTTTCTACTTTATTGCGACGGTTTACAATCCACTGCGTGCACTTTGTAAAGAGTTCTAACTTTATTTCTTGATGATTCATAAATTACCTGCCTATAGTTATGTGACAATAAACTTATTATACGTGTAAACACATAAAAGGTTACAATTGCTAGCTATAAAATTCTAAATTAAATCTGCGAGATTCTTACCTATGGTACTTCCTATAGCAACTCCCATTCCTCCTAGTCGTACTCCGCAATAAGTATGTTGAGATATTTTCTTAACGATGGGCTTTTTTTGAATACCCACACCCATGATACCACTCCATCTGTGATCTATAGTATGAGGGGTATTAGGTAAAATCACCTCAGCGAGCAGTCGTTCTAATTCATTTTGAATAAGTGCTGTTTGAGACATCACCATCGTTTCCTCTCCTTGTATATCTAGATTTCTCCCTCCGCCTAGAAGAATTCTGTTATTTATATTTCTAAAGTAATAGTATCCTTTATCGAGATGAAAAGTGCCTTTCACTTTGAGTTCTGGAATAGGATGTGTGATTAACACCTGTGCTCTCGCTGGTTTTACTTCGCTAAGTCCAAGCGTGCTTGCAAAACCATTAGTAGCAATAAAGAGCTTTTTTGTATAAAATGTATTATGAGCAGCTACAACTGCTACGCTCTCGGCTTCTTCTTTATAAGAGTTTACGGTCATACTATTTAATATGAGTATCCCTTTAGCATGTGCGAGTTTGAGAAGTGCACTCATCATCATTCCCGTGTCTATCTGGCCTTCGCAATTATTAAAAATCACCTTATTTTCTATACCATCAAAACCAAATGCATCATCCTGCAGCGTGTACACTTCTTTATTAAAGATAGGAAATAGCAACTTATTTATGTGAGCTAGATTCTGTACACATTCCTCATACAGCACGGTATCATTTGAAGTGAAAAGCTCATAACCTCCATGCTCTTGATAGTCTATTTGTTCATCTCCAAGCATACTTCTCAACAGTTGTAAACCTTCCACACGTTGTTTAACTAGAGAGATCACCTCTTCTTCTGAGTGTGTTTTGAGATCTTCTAGTAATTCTGAAATACTTCCAAAGCACGCAAAACCAGCATTTTTTGTACTCGCCCCATTAGGAAGTAAACCTTTTTCTAGAATAACTATTTTTGAGTTGGCATCTTTTTCGCGTAAGCGTATTGCACACATTAATCCCACGATACCGCTACCTATAATGGTGTAGTCTACATTATTAAACCACGATTCTCGCTCCCAAAAACTTAGATTCATTAGATATTTTTCATTAAAAATACGTGTTCTATGTTAGTGCCTCAAATTTCTCTCGTCTAACACTCGTATGACAGCGCAGGCAATTAGTACGATCTTACTAGCTTTTATAGCATTTTCACTCCCAGAGCCGAGAATGTATAGCAAGCAATATCATGATGATGGCACCATTAAAGCAGAAGGATGGATCATGGGAGAGCAAAAGGTAAAATACTGGAAATTTTATCACGAGAATGGAACCATCGCCGCCGAGGGACACTATCAAACCAATAAGAAATCAAAATACTGGCATTATTATGATAATCAAGGAAAACTAACCAAGGAAGGGCATTATGAGGACGGAATTGCCCAAAATTGGTGGATTTTTTACGACCTTGCGCGCCAAGAAACTAGAAAAAGCCAGTACGTTGACAATCATTTACATGGTTTCTGTCTCGTATATAAAAACAAAAAACTTTTTAAGGTAGAAAAATACGAGAAGAATCAATTAAAAGGCGCGTGGACAAGCATACGTGATTTCCGCCGCGATAATCCTGATGTATCACTCTACTAGCGTTATGACTCCCCTTATTAAAGTAATAATACCAGCTTACAACGAGCAAGACTCCATTGGTCATGTGCTACGAGACATTCCTCATACAGTGAGCGAAGTAATTGTAGTAAGCAATGCATCTACAGATAATACAGAACAAGTTGCTAGAGATAATGGTGCTACTGTATTAAGAGAAGAACGCAAAGGATATGGATACGCTTGCCTCAAGGGCATGGAATACATTGCAACCACGGGTATTGATGACCCTACCAAACGCCCAGATATCGTTGTCTTTTTAGACGGAGATTATAGTGACTACCCAGAAGAGCTTACTAAGATAGTTGCTCCTATTATCAATGGAGATTACGACATGGTTATAGGTGCTAGAGATAAACGCTTTCGCGAAAGCGGATCAATGACCACTCCTCAGATTTTTGGAAATTGGCTTGCTACTTCATTAATGACGCTATTCTTTGGAGCAAACTTTACAGATCTGGGTCCTTTTAGAGCTATGAAATATGATAGCTTACTCGCCTTACAGATGGAAGATAAAACCTATGGTTGGACGGTTGAAATGCAACTCAAGGTTTTAAAGAAAAAGATGAATTATATAGAAGTCCCGGTAACTTATCGCAATCGCATAGGTGTTTCTAAAGTCTCTGGTACCGTAAAAGGTGCAGTAATGGCTGGAGTTAAAATACTAGGATGGATTTTTAAATACAGTTTTAAGAAATGATATTAGAAACCGTTATTATTGTTATTTACACGATTTCGCTTATTATCATATTTGCGTATAGCTTATCCCAGCTCAACTTACTTTTTAATTACTTGCGCGCACAGCGCAAGAAAGATGACGCTGTCTTATTTAATTTTAAAGATCCTGCACAAATTCCATTTGTAACGATACAGCTTCCAGTATATAATGAACTGTATGTCATGGAGCGTCTATTAGATAATATTGCGCTCTTAGACTACCCTGCAAATAAGCTTGAAATCCAAGTACTAGATGATAGTACAGATGAGTCTTTTGAAACTACAAGAAATCACATAAAACGCCTTAGCGATAAAGGACTAGACATAAAACATGTTACTCGTACAGACCGTTCAGGTTTTAAAGCCGGTGCTTTAAAGGAAGGACTTAAAGTTGCAAAAGGCGAATTTATTGCCATATTTGATGCAGATTTTCTTCCAGAACCTAACTGGCTGCAGCGCACCGTTCCTTATTTTAAGGATCGTAACATAGGCGTTGTACAAACTCGCTGGGGACATATAAATAGAGATTATTCTTTGCTTACAAAAGTGCAGGCTTTTGCACTTGACGCACACTTTACACTAGAACAAGTAGGTAGAAATAGTAAAGGACATTTTATAAACTTTAATGGAACTGCTGGCTTATGGCGCAAGCAATGTATTGAAGATGCTGGAAACTGGGAAGGTGATACCCTTACCGAAGATCTAGACTTGAGCTACCGAGCACAACTCAAAAACTGGAAATTTAAATATCTTGAAGATGTAGAAACTCCTGCAGAGCTTCCAGTAGTAATAAGTGCTGCACGCTCTCAACAGTTTCGATGGAATAAAGGTGGAGCAGAGAACTTCCAGAAAATGTCTAGAAAGGTATTAGCAAGCAAGAGTATTTCTCCAAAAACAAAATTGCATGGCTTACTACACCTTTTAAATAGTACCATGTTTTTAAATGTTCTTATTGTAGCGATATTGAGTATCCCAATGCTCTATATCAAAAACGAATATGCACACCTAAAGCCATACTTTTATGTGATGTCTTTCTTTGTAATAAGTAGTGTGATTTTCTTTATCTGCTACTGGTTTATGTTTAAAAGTATATATGGTGGAGGTTTCAAGCAATTTTTAAAATACACGGGGATGTTCTTTGTATTTTTTAGTATTGCCATGGGATTCTCACTTCATAATTCTATTGCAGTAATAGAAGGTCACCTAGGTAAACGAAGTGATTTTATACGTACGCCTAAGTTTAATATAAGCGAACTCAAAGACTCTTGGAAAGGCAATAAATACCTCAAAAAGAACATATCAATCAATGTAATTTTTGAAGGACTTTTGATGCTGTACTTTGGTTTTGGGATGTACTATGCATCTGTCGTAGGTGATCAAGGTGGTGACTTTGGATTGTTCCCTTTTCACTTTATGTTATTCATGGGATTTGGTTTTGTGTTTTTTAAATCACTTACGAGTAAAGCGTGATAGAACGTCTTTGGAAATATCAAAAAACTCCTATCGCACTAGCGATTGTTTCCTTAGTTACCTATTACGTCTTTGCTTTTCAACTAGAAAGAGCTAACACCGCACTCCTACTAAGTCTGTACAGCATACTTTTTGCTTGCTTTTACTTCATAGTAAGCAAAGGCAAAAATGACTTCTCTTTGCTACTCGTTTTTGCAGTAGCATTAAGACTCATATTTATACCTGTAATCCCAAATCTCTCTCAAGATTTTTATCGCTTTATATGGGACGGACGCATGTTTGTACAAGGTCTTAATCCGTACCTAACGACTCCACAAAGCTATATAGAAGTAGGTAATCTCCAGATTGTAGCGCAAGCAAGACAGCTCTATGAGGGAATGGGAGCACTTAACGGAAGTCACTTTACAAATTACCCGCCCGTAAACCAACTTATATTTGCAATTGCTGGATTATTCTCAGACAATAGCATCATTGGCGCAGCTATCGTTTTTAGAATTACTATTATTCTAGCAGATGTTGGGATTATCATTTACGGCAAAAAATTATTGCAAAAACTAGGATTACCCATCCATAATATCTTCTGGTACGGGCTCAATCCATTTATCATTATTGAGATGACAGGCAATCTGCATTTTGAGTCTGTAATGTTGTTTTTTGTAGTCCTGTCGTTGTATTTGCTGGCTCAAGGTAAGTGGATATTAAGTGCTGTGATGATTGCATTATCTATATCAACTAAGTTATTACCGCTACTCTTTCTGCCACTTTTCATGCAATACTTCTTAACTCGTGGTGATAGAAAAACAACCCACTTTAGAAGCTCTTATCCTTGGAAAGTCCGCTTTCGCGAAATAACAAAAAACCTACCTCGTCTCGTTTATTTCTATTTGATTGTGATTGGAGTAGTCATATTAACCTTCTTACCATTTCTCACAAATGAGTTTGCCGAAAACTTTGGAGCATCCATTGCGTTATGGTTTAAGAAATTTGAATTTAACGCTAGCGTCTACTATATCATTAGATACATAGGTTATCAAACGATAGGCTGGAATATCATAGGAGATGTAGGCCCTTTACTTCCTAAGATTGTGTTAGGTTTTCTGATAGTTATAGCCTTTTTTAGAAATAACAGATCATTACAAGCAACTATTACCGCTATACTTATTGGTATCTCCTTTTACTTTTTAATGTCTACCACAGTTCACCCTTGGTATGTGGCTACTCCTTTACTTTTGTGTGTGTTTACACGCTATCGCTTTCCACTAGTATGGAGTGCAACCGTGATGCTAAGCTATGCCGCATACGGCGCAAATGGATTTAATGAAAACTTATGCCTAGTGGCAATAGAGTATGTTGTGGTAATCGTATTTTTTATCTGGGAAATTTATAGACCTTCTAAGGTTACTGTAATGGCAAAGACCGCCATTGAGAGTTGAACTATTTTCCCACCTTAATCATTTCATACACTTTTCCAGACTTTCTACCTTTATAAGCTCTACTGCCGCTTGCGTTATAATTAAAATCAAAGTCTTGAATATACGTTGCTTGATAGCCATTAAACTTCTCTGCAAGAACAGTTTCACAATCTGAACATAATAACAAGTAGAATCTTTCATCTACCAGTACAGGCTCTTCAGAGTCAAGCATAACTATTTTCCTTTCAGCTCCCCAGAACACCTCAGGAGCGCCCATTTCAAAACTATAAAGTGGTGTGCTACTTTCGAGAACCTCATCGATAAATGCGCTGTAATATTCATTAAACAGGTTGTTTTTAAGAACAGAAAGACTTCCTATGGCCGTACAAATAACAGCGAGGACAATAAGCAGGAAAACATGGTATATATTTCCACGCATCAAAGCACGTATAATATATAGTGCAACTATAAGAACTACCATAAAAGCAATTACGCCAATAGCATTTACAGCTATTGAGTGTGATATAGCTAGGTAAATAAATGCAATAGGAGCAGCTATAAATATTAAAAGCAATAAGCCCACATTGAAATACACGGGAACAATCTCTTTTCTACTTTTTAATTCTTTAAAACGTTTTACGAGATACGTGATATAAAAACCAACATTCATGGCTAGTGGTATCAGTACAGGCATCAAGTATCGAGATTTTTTCTCTGGAATGACAGAAAGTAGTACGACAGCGATAATGGTCCACAAAAATGTAAAACGATATGCTTTTCTATTTGAAACCCTAGTCTTCAGATAAGGATACAATAGACTTATAAAGGCTGGAATTGTCCATAATCCGCTTTGTACAAAGAAGCTCCAGTAGTAGTAAAATGGCCTCACATTATAACTCGTCCAGTTTCCTGTTTCTTTTGATGCTATCGCTGCAAAAGTTTCCGGATCTATAGCACGTACATAACCGTACCAACTAAAACCTAATAATAACCCTCCTAGCAAAACAAGCGTTACTGGCAACCACTTTCTACGTTCTGTTTCTCTTCTATAGATTACGACATAAGCAATCAGAAATGGCAAGAACAGTACGTATAAAGAAACAGGCCCTTTGCTCAATATAGACGCTCCTATACATATAGCAGCGATGAGCCAAGTCGATATATTCCCGCGTGATGTATCTTCACTCAATCCCTTAAAAATGCAATAAATTGCCGTGAGCATAAATGCATGTGCATATATATCCCACGGTGCTTCAAAAACTATAAGAATAACATATAATGACGTTATACTTACGAGTGCATTAATAAGACTATTGCGTTTAGTAAGAGTCAGCTTTCGCGAAAGCGTATATATCATACTCCCCAGCAACATCACCATTAATACGGCTGGAAAACGCATTGCCCAGACACTATTTACACCAAAAATAGCTCCAGAAATTGCCGATAGCCAAGTGGGCAGAGGCGGTTTTTCATAACGTGGCTCACCATTCATGGTGGTGAGTATCCAGTTACCATCTGTAAGCATTTCTCTCGCTGTCACAAAGTTGCGAGCTTCCATGATCGTCACTTCTAGTACATCAAGAAAAGGCAATAACAAAACTCCAACCACGATAATGATTGTGAGAACAGGCCGCTTTTCTATGAGTTTGATCAAGCCTTTTGAGATTTATAATAAAGATAAATATTGCGCGCGTAGATAAACGTTCCCAGCCCATAAGAGAGCACCATTACATAATCTACACGGTATAAGAAATACAGCAACGAGAGTAGTCCTCCCGTAAATGAAAACAACCAGAACCCAAGAGGTAATGTTGCTTCTTTATTCTTTTCCGCATGAAACCACTGGTATACAAAACGAAGTGTAAATAAGACTTGTGCAACGATTCCAAGGGTAAGCAGCCAAGTGCTCATCTCCTCTTTTGAGAATAATGCTGCAAGGTCAAATTTCCCATTATTCCACCCGTATGCAATAATCCCGACAGGAATGGCAATGATTAAAAACTGAGACCATTTGGGTAACAATTTCCACTGCTTTTGGATTTGTAAATTTCTTATGTAAATGATGTATCCCAGCACTTGACCCAGCATAAGCGGGAAGTCCGTACGGAAATATCCGTAAATAAAAAGTACAAAAGATCCAGAAAGACTAAGCCACCAGAACGTAAGCGGTGTTACTACTTTTTTACTCTTTTCTGAAAGTAACCACTGCGATAACATACGCCCTCCAAAGAGAAGCTGCGCAAGTACGGCAAGTAGCGACAGACTATCCACGGCTTGTACTACCTACTTTATAATTGATGTACTTTTTCTTCATCCAGAGATAGGCAAAGCAATCCATAAGTGGACCCAATAATCTATTCCAAACACCAAATTTTGCCTCTCCAGCAATACGCGGGAAGTGTCTTACAGGTACTTGTTTTACTTTCCCATGTTGCAATAAAATCATTGCAGGAAGAAAACGGTGTAGACCTTTAAACATAGGTATGCGCTGGGCGTACTCCGTTTTTATAATTTTAAGCGGACAACCAGTGTCATCCATCCCATCATGTGTAAACGAACGGCGTATTCCATTTGCGATCTTAGAAGACATGTTTTTTACAAACTTATCCTTACGATCTGCACGCACGCCAGTCACAAGATCATAGGGTCCTATTTCTTTAATAAGCACATTAAAATCTTCTGGAGACGTCTGTAAGTCACTATCTATATAACCTACGAGTTCTGTATCTGCGTGATCAAATCCGGCTTTAATTGCGGCACTTAGTCCGCAATTTTCTGTAAATGCGATGTACTCAAAATCAGTATTTCTAGCGCAAATTTCCTTGATGATATCAAGACTCGCATCCTTAGAACCATCGTTCACAAACAGCACCTTACTCTTTGCTGTAGCAGTTTGAAAATAAGCTACAAATTCAGACTCTACCCTTGCGAGGTTATCTTCTTCATTATAAACTGGGACTACGATGGTAAGACGATACTCCATAAAAACCTATCCGTTTTTAAGATTTACAACCTCTTGTTTCGTTAAGTGTCTCCAGTGACCTCTAGGTAAATCTTTCTTTGTAAGTCCCGCTATAGTCACACAGTCTACACGTACCACCTCGTAGTTAAGGTGTTCAAAAATAGTACGTATCACACTGTTACCAGTATTTCTAATACGAAGACCTACTTCCTTTTTTGGTGCTCCATCTACATAGCTTATTTCGTCTACGGTAATTGTTTTGCCATCGATCTTAAGACCCTCATTGATTCGCTCAATATCTGCACCTTTCAAGTTGTTAGAAAGCTCTACGTGGTATAACTTATCTACTCCTTTTTTAGAATTTGTAAATTTCTGTACAAGTTCATCATCATTAGTAAAAAGTAATAATCCCATCGCATTACGGCCTAATCTTCCTATAGGTTGAATACGAGATTTAGTAGAACCTGCTACGAGATCCATTACGGTATTTCCTTTATCATTACTTGTTGTAGTTGCAAAGCCTTTAGGCTTGTTAAGCAACACATAAGCTTTTGCCTCAGGATTGATACGACGTCCATCAAAACGAACATCATCCTCTAGTTTTACTTGGTAACCCATCTCATTAACCACCTTACCATTTACGGTAACTTGACCTATAGAGATATACATATCTGCCTCACGACGAGAACATATCCCTGAGTTTGCTATATACTTATTAAGGCGCATCGTTCCATCATCCTTCTTTCTAGGCGCTTGTTTTTTTTGTGCATCAAAGGCTTTATCCTTAGGTTTTCCTACTGGTTTATTCGCTTGTTTACGCACGGGTTGTGTCCCTCTAGAACCACTCTTTTGCTTTCCGCCAGCGCCACTACGCCCAGATGGTTTTCCTTTTCCTCTATTATCTGCTCCTCTGCTCATTACATTATTGTTTAAGCTGCAAAGGTAAGATTTACTCCGTACTCTTTTACTACCTAGTGAGCATAATAATAAGTTGCTCGCTTTCGCGAAAATTTGACCGCATTACAAAGAAGCTTTTATGAAGTAAAATAAGCCCAACATACTACTCTCATTACATCTAAAACCATATAAACGTCTGGATAAATACTGACAATTAAAATCCTAAAGCTGCTTATAAAACACACTCGCTAAGAGCTTAGACATTCTCCATTTTCAAAAAACAGCCTACTGGCACAGAACTTGATTCCCACATCCTGTTCAACATTTTAAAACTTTATACATTATGAGAAGACGCACTACTCCCGAAGTAAATGCAGGATCTATGGCAGACATTGCCTTCCTCTTGCTTATTTTTTTCTTGGTTACCACAACTATAGAAAAGGACAAAGGCATCGCACGGCAGCTTCCGCCAGCGATTAAAGACAACACCGAAGTTCTTATCAAAAACAAGAACCTCTTTGAAATTATTGTGAACGCAGATAATATGCTGCTGGTAGAAAATGAACGTGTACCGCTTGAAGCTTTAAGACAATTAACCATTGACTTTCTTGATAACGGCGGCATTCCATCAGATCAAGATGGATATTGTGATTACTGCGAAGGCAGTAGAGATCTACTCTCGTCAGATAATCCTCAGAAAGCTGTAATCTCTATTTCGCCAGATAGACTTACAAACTACAATACGTATATCACGGTACAGAATGAGATTTCAAGTGCTTATGAGTTTTTAAGAAATAGAGAAGCACAACGGTTATTTGCGATTGACTTTACAGCTACAGATAAGGATATAAAGAATGGTACTTACAAAGGAGATGTATTAAAAAGAACAGCACAATTAAAACAAGTGCGAGCTATGTTCCCAATGCTTATCTCTGAGGCAGAGACTTCAAAAGAATTAAGGATTTAATATACCTATTCAAACAATAAAAAGCGGCAGAAATCTTCAAGTGATTTCTGCCGCTATTCAATTAGTCATTAAAGGTTACCGTGCTCTGACGTTCTCTGTTAACTGTGAGCTTTGTTACATCTGGACGAGAATAATGCCCAGAAGGATCAAAATTCTGACGTTCCTCATACACCCTATTAAAATCTAAGGTGTGATATATATTTCCTTCTGTTTCAATATCTGGAGGTAGGATGAATTCGCCATCTGGTCCTGCAATGCAAGAACCACCGTTTGATGAACGCTCTGGAGCCCATTTTAAAATTTCATTGAGGTGAGGAGTATCTTCCGGAAAGTCCGTAGCAATTGCCATTCTGCTTGATACAGAGATTACATAACTACGAGATTCTCTGGCAATAAATCGTGTAATATCTTTCGTATTGTAATCACTCCCTGGCCATACGGCAATATGCAAATTTTCACCTTGTGCATACATAGCAGCACGTGGCAAAGGCATCCAGTTCTCCCAGCAATTAAGACCGCCCACTGTAAATTGTTTAAGAGGATGCACTTTTAGACCGTGACCATCTCCTGGCGCCCAAGTTAATCGCTCATCATATGTAGGTTGTAATTTGCGGTGAACAGATTGTATTTCTCCATTTTGATTGATATACACTAAGGAGCAATATAAACTTGCTCCTCCTCTATCCATTGGTTTTTCTATTATTCCGAGATATATTGCAATATTGAAATGTTTCGATAATGAACATATTTCATCTATATCGCCTCGTTCTACTTCAACCGCATTTCTTGCGTAGTGCGCATGTAATTCCTTCACCACTTTTGTATCCCATGCCGCACCATCTGTGAGTGATAACCAATATGGATATCCAGGCAACAACCCTTCTCCAAAGACAATGAGTTCTGCCTCATTTTCGGCGGCTTCTTGAATGGCGATTTTTATTTTTTTAATCGTCTCTTCCCTATTCCCCCAAACTGGAGCGATTTGAGCAAGAGCAACTTTTAAATGATTAGGCTGTGACATATATATAGTTTAAAAAAGTGATGATGTTAAAAGTAATAAATAGTAGTCGGCTTCATGGGGTTACGCTTTCGCGAAAGCGTACTTATTTCTTTCAATACCATTCACAAAATTTGCGTTACAATCCATATATTAGGAATTATGCCATAATTTTGACATAAATCCTATTGCTATGAATTTTGAACGTATTAAAGAAAAGCTCAACATCCTCGCAGATGCTGCAAAATATGATGTGTCTTGCTCTTCTAGCGGCAGTAAGCGTGCAAATAAAAATAAAGGCCTAGGAGATTCTAGTGGGATGGGAATTTGCCATACCTATACAGAAGATGGACGATGTGTATCGTTATTGAAAATCTTACTTACTAATCATTGCATTTTTGACTGTGCATATTGTGTAACTCGCAAAAGTAATGATGTAAAACGTGCCGCTTTCAAAGTACAAGAGGTAGTGAATCTCACCATCAACTTTTACCGTAGAAATTATATTGAAGGCCTATTTTTAAGTAGTGGTATTTTTAAAAATGCCGACTATACCATGGAGCGCCTGGTTCTTGTTGCCAAGAAACTACGCCTTGAAGAAAATTTTAATGGGTATATCCATCTCAAATCTATTCCTGGAGCGAGCGACGAATTAATGAGAGAAGCAGGACTTTATGCCGATAGACTTTCGGTAAATATTGAAATACCCACGGAGCAAGGTCTTAAATTACTTGCTCCAGATAAAAAGCGTGAAGACTTTATCAAGCCTATGCGCAAAGTGAAGAATGAGATCATTCAATACAAAAGCGAGAAAAAGCTTATAAAAAGTACTCCTATATATGCACCTGCTGGACAGAGTACACAGATGATCATAGGCGCTACGGGTGAGACAGATGCTCAGATTATGTACACAAGTGCATACTTTTACAAAGAATTCCAAATGAAAAGGGTGTACTACTCTGGATACATCCCTATAAGTCATGACGAGCGATTGCCTTCTATAGGTACAGATGTGCCTATGTTACGAGAAAATAGATTGTATCAGACAGACTGGCTATTGCGTTTTTATGGATTTAGCATACAAGAATTACTTAACAAAGAACACCCTAATCTTGAAACAGATATCGACCCAAAATTAAGTTGGGCACTACGCAACTTACAGCACTTCCCTGTAGATGTAAATTATGCAGACCGCAGATTGCTCGCTCGCATTCCTGGTGTAGGAATGCGCTCTGTAGATAAAATTATTAACGCTCGTAGATATAGAAAACTAGGTTGGGAACATCTAAAAGCTATAGGCATCTCTATGAATCGCGCTCAGTATTTTCTTGTTTGCGCTTCTTCACAATTTGAAACAAAAGACCGCACCGCTGCACAACTCAAAAGCTTAATCATGGGAACCTCTTCTAGTAAATGGCGAGGTGCTTACAGCAGCCAGCTTAACCTTTTTGAGTCTAATGCAAATGTAACTGTGTCGTAAGATGGGAATGATAGATCAATATATCTATGATGGGACCTTCGAAGGTTTTCTCACTGCAGTATTTGAGGTTTATGACCGTAAACCTACACGAGTAAAAATTGTAAGCGAGCGACTAGTCACCGTAAATTTCTTTGATGAGGAGCATACAATATATACAGATCAAGCAAAATCTGATCGTGTATGGAAAGGCATTGAAGATAGAATAGGAAAGAAAGCCGGTAATCTCATCTATAAAGCATTTTTAAGTGAGCAATCAGATAGAGAGCAAGTACTCTTACGAATAATTAAAAAAGGATTTAAAGGTGAAAATGTCACTGATAATTTTGCAGATATCGATGTGTTGAGACTTACCAATTTGGTTAAAATTGTAGGGCGTGAAAAACATAGAATGGATGCCTTTATCAGGTTTAGACTTACTAAGGACAATGTATATTTTGCAGAGGTAGAACCAGATTTTGACACCTTACCTCTTAATGCCATTCACTTTAAAAATAGATATGCAGATCAAAAATGGCTCATCTATGATCGCTGCAGGAATTATGGGATTTTCTATGATCTAAAGACTGTCAACTATGTACAGCTTGAAATCTCAAATGATATTAATAGTAGCCTAGCTGCGCCATTTTACTTCACGCATGATGAAATGCATTATCAAGACTTATGGAAAAACTATTTTAAAAGCACCAATATTCCGTCTCGTAAAAACATGAGACTACACTTACAGCATGTACCCAAGAGATACTGGAAGTATTTAAGTGAAAAGCAGCCGTAAAATGCAAGTTTACGCTTTCGCGAAAGCGTAATTAAGAGTTATAAAAGGTAAAGTATTATTAATTAAGATTGCGCTTATCTACAAAAAAGCGCTTCATGATACTTTCACACTCTTGTGCGAGCACTCCGCTTTCTACCTTTGTCTTAGGATGCAAGATGGTACCCATCACATCATAACCACGCCTCAAATCTTTTGCTCCATAAACGATCCTACCTATTTGACTCCAGTAGAGAGCGCCAGCACACATTTGGCACGGCTCTAAAGTAACATACAACGTACATTGCTGAAGGTATTTGCCACCTATAAAATTAGAAGCACTTGTAATCGCCTGCATCTCTGCATGTGCGGTTACATCCGTTAAACGCTCTGTAAGATTGTGTGCCCTGGCAATAATCATATTATCAATTACGACTACGGCACCAACAGGAATTTCACCTTGATCAAAAGCAGCTTGCGCTTCTTGCAAAGCCTTCTTCATAAAGTAAGCATCATCATAAGGTTCTAGCATGTATCCTGTTTTTAATGATATAAAAATACATATTCAAGATGTACCTTTGTAACATGCCAGAGAGTATTCTTGATACTATAAAAACACCAAGCGATTTGCGCCTATTGACGCAAGAGCAACTACCCCAACTTGCGGTAGAGCTTCGTCGTTTTATTATTAATATTATTGCAACTAAGGAAGGACATCTAGGCGCTAGTTTAGGAGTTGTTGAAATTACAATTGCCCTACACTATATATTTAACACGCCAGAAGATAATCTTATCTGGGACGTCGGTCACCAGGCTTATGGACATAAAATATTAACGGGACGTAAAGATATTTTCCATACTAACAGGCAAAAAGGTGGCATAAGTGGTTTTCCTAATCGTATGGAGAGTGTGTATGACACCTTTGGCACAGGTCACAGTAGCACTTCTATCTCTGCAGCATTAGGTATGGCGATGGCTGCAACATTAAAAGGACAAAAAGATAGACATCACATCGCAGTAATAGGAGATGCCTCTATAGCGAGCGGAATGGCTTTTGAAGGACTCAATCATGCCGGAGTCACTAATGCAAATTTGCTCGTCATTCTTAACGACAATGCCATAGGAATTGACCCAAGTGTGGGAGCTCTTAAAAAATATCTAACTAACGTAAAAAAAGGCACTGCTAGGGAAGACAACATCTTTGAAGCTCTTAATTTTAAATATTTTGGCCCGATAGACGGTCACGATTTACCTAAACTACTAGGGACCTTAGAAGCTCTCAAAAAAGTAGAAGGTCCAAAATTCTTACATGTAATTACCACCAAAGGAAAGGGACTAGCCCTCGCCGAACAAGAACAGATCACCTATCACGCACCTGGGAAATTTGACGCCATTACTGGCATTAGAGTAAAAAAAGAAGAAATACCAGAGCCTCCAAAATATCAAGATGTTTTTGGGCACACTATCGTGGAGCTCGCTACACTTAATAAGAAAATAATAGGGATTACACCTGCCATGCCTACGGGAAGTTCCCTTAAGTACATGATTGCTGCTTTTCCAGATCGTGCCTTTGACGTAGGCATCGCAGAGCAGCATGCCGTAACGCTTTCGGCAGGTATGACTACAGAGGGAATGGTTGTGTATTGCAACATCTATTCTACTTTTTTACAACGCGCATACGACCAAATTATTCATGATGTTGCGCTTCAAAACTTACCTGTGATTTTCTGTTTAGATAGAGCAGGACTGGTGGGGCAAGACGGCGGCACTCATCAGGGTGTCTTTGATTTGGCCTATCTCAATTGTATTCCTAATCTCATTATATATGCCCCAAGTGATGAGATTGCACTTCGTAATATTTTGTACACAGCACAACTTGGATTAGACAACCCTATTGCGATACGTTACCCTCGTGGTCGCGGTATTCATATAATCTGGCAACTTCCTTTTAAAAAGATTGAAATAGGTAAAGGACGTTGTATTCAGGGAGGTAAAGATGTTGCCATTATAAGTATAGGAAACATTTTAAAGAATGTTTTGACAGCGGTAAAACAATCTAAAAATGAATGCGGTATTTATGATATTGGCTTTTTAAAACCAATTGACACCGACTTATTAGATGAGGTTTTTAAAACCTATAAACATATCATCACTGTAGAAGATGGCTCAAAAATAGGTGGACTGGGAAGTGTTGTGGGTGATTACGCTTTCGCGAAAGCGTACAAAGGCAAACTTACCGTACTAGGAGTACCAGACGCGTTTATAGAACATGCCACGGTTGAGGAGCAGTATGAAGAAGCTGGAATATCTGTAAACGCAATTACTAGCCTTCTTAAAAATCTTGCATAAAAAAATCGGCAGACTTATGAGTCTGCCGATTCTTATTTGATTCAATATCTAATATTACTCGATGATAATCTTAATAGTTTCAGTAGCATTAGCACTCTGTACCTGTAGTAAGTAAATACCTGCTGCAAGTCCTTCTGCTTGTAATTTTAAAGAACCCTCAAGAACAGCATCTTTTGTATAAACTACACGTCCATTTATATCAATAATTTTTACAGTTCCTCGACCTTGAGGTGTGTTTACTGCAATATTGATATTACCGTTACTAGGGTTAGGAAATACGCTAAACACTCCAGCTGCCGCAACTCGTTCTACAGAAAGAGGTCCTAAACAAGGGTTAAGATTATCTGGTGGTAGATCTGTAGCTGAAGTTCCGTCCTCTCGCTCTCTCCAATCACCTTGATCTGCAGAAAAACCTAATCCTCTTTTTGCAAATGCTGTCCAAATAATACATCCAGCTGTGGCTTTCGTATCCTCATCTGTAAAGTATGGGCTCATTTCTACAGCCGCTAGTATAGCATCTCTACCGTCTACAAAACCTGGATTACACGGTTGTAATTTAAGACCATCCATTACTAATTGAAGTGCTATATTATTACCTCCTGTACCATTATATATATCTGCGTCAAAACCAAACTCATCAATGAATCCCCATGTCATATCCCAAATCATTGTTGCCCAAACATACCCTACTGGGTGTGGTGCCGTCGTGCTTTCGAATTCTGCAACAGAATCGTATGAAGAATTGTTTATCGCAAAATCCGTACTATAAGCTGTTGGGCGTATACCAACACCATCTGTAGGCTGTCCTATTGCATAAGTTCCAATACCTCTTAAATCTTCTCCCGTATCACCTTCCCTCATTGTAAGCATGAGTCCAAAATAATCTGACCATCCTTCACTCATTACTTCTGTAGCCCTACCTGGAACACAACCATCTGCATTAAATTGTACACAAGTCCTCATACAATTAGAATTATTTGCCCCTCCAGTTAGTCTATTTGATACGCCGTGGCCATATTCATGAGCGACAATCCCATTATCTAAATTACCATCAATCTGGAATGGACCGTCGTTAAGAAGAGATCCATTTATCACCTCTCCGTTCTGTAACGCTGAGATTAAAGCTTCTCCATCTTCTTGTGAGACCATTACGCTAGGTATCGTGACCTGATCACCTGTTGCTCCTGGAGCCATTCCAATTGGTGCATCAGGAACATTATTTACTACAATTACTGCAATTGCCCCAGCTTGTTCTGCTGATAATACTTTAGTTCCAAACTCACATGCACCTCTTCTCAATAGGGCAATCTTCCCAGCTACATCAGCAGCATTTGTCACATTATCACAACCATCAAGCTCATCTGTTGACTCTCCCGCGTTATCATCTAACAGTATAACAAGTTCTCCCTGTAGTGCGGTTTCCTCTGGAAGAGGAGCTCCAAATCCAGCAGGAATTCCAATATATGAACCTGCTAAAGACCCATCAAGAATCGTAACAGCTTCTCCTGGAGGTCCACTCGCAGTCCAAAGGAACATTTGCATTCTTGGATTGTTACCATCTGGTGGAGTTGCAAAGTTTGCGTTGTTAAGTCCAGATCCGTCTTGAGAATCTGCAATTACAAAATCATTCCCTATTCCTAAATTGGAATAGTTAGTCTGTTGAAAATTCCCACTCTCCTCATCGAAACCATAAAGAAAGAGAACATCATGCATGATATTGTTCCAGTAAAATAAATTTGTTGTGGACGCTTCTAACATATTTACTGGATCTGTGTCAAATGCGTATGGAAAATCAAAGTTCAAAGCATCACCGCCATCTGGCGAAGTACCTCCTGTATCCTCATTATCTCCTAATATATCATCCCATGCAAGTACGTTATTACCACGAGTTATTGTAAACTCGGCTCCTTCTGCACCATCTGTATCATGCCATCCAAATGGAGAAGCATCAAGATTTTGTGGGTCTACCACTAGTGAAGCATTACCATGATTAGGACTCTCTAATGGAAGGGCGTATACGTTATACTGCTCCCCAGCAAAAGCTGCACTAGATTCCTCTGTTTTAAATAAACTAAAGTTTTTCTTAGATGAATTGTTGTTCTCGTTTATTGATTGGTGATTATGAGTGCTAAATGAACAAGAAACCACCCAATCGTTCTGATTGATAATTTCTCCTGTTTGAGCATCTATGCGCACACTCCACCAATGCTTTCCATCTAGAGTATGAAGATTAAGATCCCACGCAAGTTTTAAGTCCTCATCCACGGGCACATAAACTAATTCTACAGGCACATCTTCTAAAGAAACACCACCATTAGTTAGTAAAAATTCTTTAGTTGTTACTGTCTCTATTAAGGAGAAGCTTCCAGAGCCCAGACCTAATTCAACTGCTGCTGCTGTTGCTGCTTGTAAAGGATTTAATTGTGGCGTTGTTGTATTTACACGAGCAGATATGTTTGCTTCAAGAGTGTTTGAGAAATAAACTAATTCTTGTCCTTTAAACGCTCCATTTACCGTAGCATTAAATATCGAAATATCATTATACTTTTGTCCTGCATATACATGCATTACATCAGTTTTTTGAGTTTTGCTCTTACTATAAATATATAGTTCATTTATATCTTGAGACCCAATTCCTAATTGGCTCCTCTGTGAGGTAATTTCCTGCTTGAGCAGTGATAAATAATCCTGTGCCTGAACACCCATCGAGGTGACAAACAACAAAATCATTAAAATCTTAACGTAATTTTTTTTCATAGGAATATAGGATTTAATTTAAATTATGCAATAAAATTAAACGAAAGCCACTAACCCCACAATGAATGTACGTTCATTAACATAATTGTTTACCCATTAATGTTCATTCCTTGAAGCTGTTGAAATATTTTAACAGACTTACTATCTGTCATCACAGATACTTGATTGCAAATTTCTAAGAGTTCTTGATACAAAGTATAATCACCGTCTGATCTTGTATTAAATAATTTTAGAACTAGCTTATCGTAATGTGTAGGATAGGCTGTTATTGCATTGCACCTTGAAGATAATAAGGTGTTTAAAATTTCATAACCCGCTATTTCTTTTGAAATAACCTCGTCACTCTCATAAATATTTGAAACACTTATTTTGAGAACATCGTTGATTTGCGCTTCATATTTAGATTTATCTAGCAATGCCTTATCAAATACTCCCTCGAGAATGGCCTCTTCGTTTTTCATAAAAATAGAAACAGCCTCTTCTATGAGCGTTCCTATTGCGAGTGCTCTCAGATAACCCACTCTTGCCGCCTTATCTGTAAGTGTTGAATATTTAGATCTATTTATATGTGGAACGAGTTTTATAAGATATTCTAAAGCATATTCTTCTGGGATAAGCCCTAAATTAATGCCATCTTCAAAGTCTATAATAGTATAGCAAATATCATCTGCTGCTTCTACTAAGAAAGTAAGCGGGTGTCTCGCATAACTTATATCCTTCCCATGTCTAGTCTGGATAAGACCTAGTTCTTCGGCTACATCTTGAAAAGAGGCTTTATCATCTTGAAAGAAACCATATTTCTTATCTGCAATATGCTTTGTAGGTTTATGTGGGAGCGATTCTTTTGGGTACTTCATAAAAGTACCTAAAGTAGCATATGAAAGTCTTAAACCTCCATCTGCACCAGGACGGGATTCCGTGAGTATTTTAAACCCGTTTGCATTTCCTTCAAAAGTGCATAGATCTTGATATTCTTTATCTGTGAGCTCAGCTTCAAATCGCTTACCTCCACCATTTTTGAAATAATCACCTATAGATTTTTCTCCAGAATGACCAAAAGGAGGATTCCCAATGTCGTGTGCCAGCGCAGCAGCAGCTACAATTGCCCCAAAATCATTCATCTTATAGCCATGTACCTCAGAAAGGTGAGGATATTTTTCTAGAATTTGTTTCCCTACTTGCCTACCTAATGACCTTCCCACAACAGCAACCTCTAGACTATGCGTTAATCGTGTATGAACAAAATCTGTTTTGGACAAAGGGATTACCTGCGTCTTATCTTGTAGGCTTCTAAAAGCCGACGAAAAGATTATACGATCGTAATCTACTTCAAAGCCTAAACGGGTTTCATCTTGCTCTGCTCGTAATCTCTTATTTGTATCTCCTTGCCTCTTAAGTGAAAGCAGTCGTTCCCATTGCATCATTTTTTCAATCCTTTGTTAGCAAGGGGAAAGATAGTCTTTTTCTACTTTTTTTTGATTGATTTACGCTTTCGCGAAAGCGTAAAAAACATAACATTTAAGGAATTGCATAACATTCTTAACCTTCAGATAACACTAAAA
Organism: Dokdonia sp. Hel_I_63; assembly: GCF_007827285.1. NCBI lineage: Bacteria > Pseudomonadati > Bacteroidota > Flavobacteriia > Flavobacteriales > Flavobacteriaceae > Dokdonia > Dokdonia sp. Hel_I_63. The sequence continues at coordinate 156,429 of NZ_VISD01000001.1, forward strand.
TTACAAGAAGCTAATACAACTATAACAATGAGGTAACTTCAAAAAAAGATAATGCTAGCATCTTTGCATCGAAGATTTTAAATGACAATCAAATCGAAAACCAAGATGAAAAAATTAATTTTTAGTTTAGCCTTATTAGGTGGAATTTTAGCAGGATGTTCAAGTGATGATGATCAACCTATCGTAATAACTGAAGTTCCTGGAACTGGAGGTGGTGATGATACAGATAGCGTAGATACTACACTTTCTGGAAATATCACCGAAGACATTACATTAACAAATGATGCTATCTGGCAGTTAGATGGTCGTGTGATTGTAACAGCTGGAAACACTCTTACTATAGAGCCAGGAACAATCATTAAAGCATTTGCAGGACAAGAGGCAAACGCTTCTGTTTTAATCATTGCACGTGATGCAAAAATAGAGGCAAACGGAACGGCTGCTGCTCCAATTATAATGACTTCTAGTGCAGATGGTATACAACTAGGACAAACAGAAGGAACTCTTGATGAAAATACTCGTGGTTTATGGGGAGGACTTATCGTATTAGGTAACGCACCTATCTCTGAGGATGGTGACGTAGAAGCATCTCAAATTGAAGGAATACCTGCTAGTGACACTAACGGTCTTTATGGAGGTACTGATGCAGCAGATGACTCAGGAACTATAACTTATGTTTCAATACGTCATGGCGGAACACTCATAGGTGAGGGTAACGAAATTAACGGACTTACTTTAGGTGGTGTAGGAACAGGAACTACTATCGATCATGTAGAGGTTGTAGGAAATGTAGATGATGGTATCGAATTTTTTGGAGGTACTGTGAATGCATCAAATCTTTTAGTGTGGGCTCAAGGTGATGATGGTCTTGACATCGATCAAGCATACTCAGGAACTGTAACAAACGCAGTTGTAATTGCTGGAGACATCTCTGATCACGCTTTAGAAATAGATGGTCCAGAAGGATCTTTAAACGGTGCTTTTACTCTTAATAACATTACACTTATAGGAAGCGCAACTGCTCCAAATGGAGAACATGCAGACTACAGAGATGGTGCTCAAGGAGCAACCAACAATGTATTTGTAACAGGATTCCAAGATGGTAAGGATGTTGAATTAGATAACAATGGGGTTTCTCAAAACTACATTGATGGATTAATTTCTTTCACAAACTGGATCGTAGAAGGAGTTACTCCTGCAAATTCAATTTTTGTTGAAAAAACTGGAGATGGTGAGTCTACTATTATATCTCCATCATTTACAGATCAAGCTGCAGATTGGACAACAGCTGGAACATCTGGAGGTGCAGATCTTACAGTGTTTGGATGGACATTTGCAGCAGCAAGTACATCTGGTGTAATTGACTAAATAACAAAAGGGGCTTTAACATCCCACACGCATACAAACTATACAATAATATAGATTGCCCGCCATTAATGGTGGGCAATCTTATGAATTATAACATAATGAAAACCGTTTTATATTCACTCTTACTTTTACTGTCTGCAATAACTGCAAATTCTCAAACGGGAATTATCGCTGGTACTATTAACGATGGGCAGCTCAATGACATATTGCCATTTGCAAATGTTATTGTTCAAGGAACAACAAAGGGTACTACATCAGACTTTGATGGAAAATACACACTAGAAATTGCTCCTGGAACCTATGTAATAGAATTTTCTTTTGTTGGATATAATACACAGCAAATTTCTGAAGTAGTTGTTACAGAAAATAATACTACAAATCTTGATGTAACACTATCGGGAGCATCACTAGACGAAGTTATCATCACATCGACTAGTCGTCAAAATACAGAGCAATCAGTTTTAAATCTTCAAAAAAAATCGGTTCAATTGCTCGATGGATTATCATTAGAAAGCATTAAGAAAAGTGGTGCTAGTAATGTTGCTGCTGCAGTGAAGAACATTCCTGGAGTATCTGTTCAGGGTGGAAAATACGTATATGTAAGAGGCTTAGGTGATCGTTATACAAAAACTATACTCAATGGTGTAGATGTACCTGGACTTGATCCAGATAGAAATACATTGCAACTTGACATTTTCCCTTCATCAATTTTGGAAAATATCATAGTTGTAAAATCCTCTACTGCAGATCAACCAGCAGATTTTACTGGAGGTGTAGTTGATATAGTTACTAAAGACATCCCTAACGGAAAAGAAACTAGTGCTTCTATAGGCCTTGGCTATAACCCTAATTTTCACTTTAACGATAGCTACATAAGCAACGAATCTAGCGGTACAGATTTTCTAGGTTATGATGATGGACAGCGAACTAACCCTTTTAATGAGAATCAAGTATTTGATTTCCCTACAAACACGCCTAATACCGCGTCTTTTTTAGCGGGCAGACTCAATCCTGTACTAGCTGCACAGAGAGAAAACAGTGGTGCAGATTTCAACTTATCGTTTACAACAGGAAACTCTTATGATGTAGGTGATAATAAATTGGGATATCTTGCTTCTGTTTCTTACCGTAATGAAACCACATATTATGATGATTACGTAGATGGACAACGTTTTAGAAAAGATACCGATGCAAGTATTTTTGAACTAAACACAGACAGAACACAACAAGGTGAAAGAGGAGAAAATAATGTTCTTATCAGCGCACTAGGAGGGTTATCTTATAAAACTAGCAACTCTAAATATCGTCTTAACGTACTACACATACAAAATGGTGAATCTGGCGCTTCATTACTTAGTCAAACTAACAGAATAGACAACAGTAACACCATTAAAAAGGACATCTTAATTTATACAGAACGTGCTCTTACAAATGTACTTTTGAGTGGAAAACACACTAATGAAGATGCCTCATGGACAACGGAGTGGAAATTGTCTCCTACTTTTTCAAGAGTAGATGATAAGGACTTCCGTACTACTCCATTTCTAGTTAATGATGAAGATGGAAGCTTTACAATAAGCCCAAGTGAATCTGGTGATGCTTCCCGTTTTTTCAGAAATCTTGATGAGATAAACCTAGCTGGTAAATTAGATATGACTCGCAAGCATGAATTATTTGCAAAGGATGCAAAATTTAAATTTGGTGCAGCATATACTTATAAGCAACGTGATTTCAAAACAATACGTTTTGCAACACCTTTTAGAAACTTTAATAGCGCTCTTTTAAACGGAGACCCTAATGCAATTTTAGGGCAAAACGTATATAATCCTGATACTGACAGCGGCTTCTTTGTAAGAAGAGACTCTAATGATAATGACCAGTATGATTCAAATATCAATGTAGGAGCTTTATATGCGTCTGAAGAACTTAGACCAGCTTCGTGGTTCACAGCAATTGTAGGATTACGATTTGAAAAATTTGACCTTATCTACACTGGACAAGATCAACAAGGAAATGTTTTTAATGATGAAAGAATATTAGACAAAGCTGATTTATTTCCTTCTGCAAATTTAATATTTGATCTAAATGAGGATGGAAATAAAAAGATTAGAGCATCATACTCTAGAACTACAGCCCGTCCTTCATTTAAGGAGGCATCGCTTGCACAAATATTTAACCCAATTGAAAACGAACTTTTTATAGGTAATATAAATTTACAGCCTACTTACATTAACAACTTAGATCTAAGATATGAGATTTACGGTGCTAGTGAAAAGAAATTTGGAATAGGCGATTTTGCTGCATTCAGTGGTTTTTACAAAAGCTTCAAAGACCCTATCGAACTTACATTTTTTGCCGAAGCAACTGGACAAGTAACACCGCGTAACCTAGGAGATGCAAATGTAATAGGAGCAGAAATTGAGCTACGAAAAAATTTAGATTTCATAGGTCTCAACAATTTCTCTTTAAACGTAAACTACTCAATTATCGAGTCTGATGAAACTTATAATGAAGATGAAAGATTATTAAGAGAAAACTTACTTAGAGATGGAGAAACTCTTGACTCTGGAAGAGTTTTACAAGGACAATCGCCATTTCTATTAAATGCTGGTATTGCTTTCGAATCTGAAGATTCTGCATGGAAATCAAGTCTGTCCTACAATGTTCAAGGTAAAACACTTCAAATTGTAGGAGCTGGAGAAATAGCAGATGTATACACACTTCCTTTTAATGACCTGAAATTCAATATTTCAAAGTCATTTGGAGAAGATCAAAATCAAACAATCACATTTAAGGCAGGAAACTTACTTAATGATGACCGCGAGAGTGTTTTTCAATCTTACAAAGCAGAAGACCAGTTATACTCTAAGTGGAGCCCTGGACAAGATTTTAGCTTGAGCTATAGCTTTAAGTTCTAATCAACCGTTATTTAAATTAGCCACAAAAAAAGGTCTCCATGATGGAGACCTTTTTTATTTGTATCGTTTTACGCTTTCGCGAAAGCGTTATTATCTATTACTAGCAACTTTTGAACCTTCATTCTTCCAAGTATTAACAGAAGCTACTCGTGAATCTTGATAGTCTACCTCAGTAAGTTTATCACTTGACCAAAAGAACCAAGTACCTACTTTAGTTCCATTGTCATATTGAGCTTTGGCAGTTTTATCTCCGTCACGGTTATAACTAATCCATTGTCCAGTAACCTGTCCCTCCTTAGTATAAAAACCTGTTTGACTTACTTCACCATTATCAAAATATAAAGTTGCCTTAACTAAGTCTCCTACTTCTACATATGTAGGCTTATTATTTTTTTCTTGAGCTTGCATTGAAACAACCATTAAAAATGCAACTGCTATCATCATTATCTTTTTCATAATTTGGGATTTTAATTTTTCTATGATATAAATGTAACATAAAATTTACATAAAACAAACTTTTAAATAACATTTTGTTTACATTGAATTAACATTGAATTCTCAAAATACTGTTTTTTAGACTTTTAAAGATTTTTGAGATTATATTTTAAACTACCTCTCTTTATGGTTCACAGGCTGCTAGTGTACTGCGAATACTATAAATTTGCATTATGGTTCGATGTAAAAAGTTATTATCTTTCGCTCGATATAACCTTTACATAACGCTTAATCTTTTTTTAATTAAGATTTTTGCCACCTTGGCTTTTCAGCTTACATTTTATGGAAAATATTTACATTTTTATGATTGCTGCGTTGGCAATTCTCGCAATTGCAGATTTGGTAGTCGGAGTGAGTAATGACGCAGTAAACTTTCTAAATTCCGCAATAGGATCTAAGGCGGTTACTTTTAAAACAGTGATGGTTGTGGCTAGTGTGGGTATCGCTTTTGGGGCGCTTTCCTCTAGTGGGATGATGGAGGTTGCAAGGAAAGGAATTTTTGATCCTAGTCAGTTTTATTTTGATGAAATCATGATCATTTTCATGGCCGTCATGATTACGGATATTATACTACTTGATATTTTTAACAGTCTGGGTATGCCTACCTCTACAACGGTCTCTATAGTATTTGAACTACTAGGAGCTTCTGTGGTTATGTCCATTATTAAAATATCAAACAATAGTGATTCTCTTGCACAGATAGGTGAATATATAAATACAGATAAAGCAACGGAGATTATATTAGGTATACTACTCTCTGTTTTTATCGCTTTCACTATAGGAGCTATTATACAGTTTTTAACAAGATTCCTTTTGACTTTTAATTTTGAGAAAAAGCCATCTTGGATAGCTGCTGTTTTTGGAGGTTTTGCAGTTTCATCTATTTCCTACTTTATCATTATTAAAGGATTAAAGGGAGCAAATATTTTACCGCCTGAGTTTAGTAGCTGGGCAAACGATAATTTAATTCAATTTCTAGGCGCTAATTTTATTATTTGGACTGCAGTCTCTTGGGTGTTTCATGCAATTCTCAAACAGAATATATACAAACTTGTGATCATCTTAGGAACCTTTGCACTCGCAATGGCCTTTGCTGGCAATGACTTAGTAAACTTTATAGGAGTTCCTATGGCTGCCTATAATTCATTTATAGCCTGGTCTGGTTCTGGAATACTACCAAGTGCATTCAGCATGGAGCAGCTTGCCGAAAAAGTACCTACACAACCTATTTTACTTCTGGTTGCTGGTTTAATCATGGTTCTTACATTGTGGTTTAGTAAAAAAGCAAGACGCGTTGTAAAAACCTCTGTAGATTTATCACGTCAAGATGAGGTAAAAGAGCGATTTAAGCCTAACTGGGTTTCACAACACTTAGTACGGGGAGTTATCATTGCAAATAATGGTGTTAATAAAATATTACCTGCAAAGCTGCGCCAAAGCATTAACAAAAGTTTTGAACCATCTACTGTAATCCACACAAAAGCATCAGAAGCACCAGCGTTTGATATGGTGAGAGCTGCCGTAAACCTTGTAATTGCAAGTGTTCTTATATCAGTAGCTACTGGACTTAAGCTTCCACTATCTACAACTTATGTTACATTTATGGTCGCTATGGGTACTTCCCTAGCAGATCGTGCTTGGGGAGCAGAAAGCGCTGTATATAGAGTTGCTGGTGTTCTTAATGTAATAAGCGGATGGTTCTTAACAGCATTTAGCGCATTTACTGCGGCAGGTATTCTAGCATACTTAATGTATCTAGGAGGAAATATTGCCATCATAGGTTTATTCTTCCTTGCTATTGCCATGCTAGTAAGAAATTATTTATCTACTAAAAAGAAAAATAAGGAAGCAAAAATTGAGGAAGATCTTCGTAAAGCAGAGAGTAAAACCATTTCTGGTATCATCGAAGAAAGCGCAGATAACATTGCAAAAACGATTATTCGTACCGATAAAATTTATACAGGAACTCTAAAGGGTCTTGCTAAAAATAAGGTAGGAAGCCTCAGAAAGAGCAGAGCCACTGTCGAAAAACTCAATGAAGAGATAGATGAACTGCGCAATAATATTTTCTATTTCATTAAAAACCTAGAGGAAACTAGTGTAAGAGGATCAAATTTTTACATAGAGATATTGGGATATCTTGAAGATATCACTCAATCCCTTGAGTACATAGCAAAAGTGAGCTACAAGCACGTTAACAACAATCACAAACCTTTACGTTTTAATCAAATTAGAGATTTACAAGAAATAGACAACAAGCTGTGCGACTTCTTACAAGAAACAGCTCAAGCTTTTAAAGATCGTAATTATAATAAGATAGAGAAGCTTTTAGGGAGAAAACAAGAGCTTTATGGTCACGTGACAGATAAGATTCAAAAGCAAGTAGAACGTACACGTTCTGAAGAGTCTAGTCCTAAAAATACCACCTTGTACTTTGGTCTATTATTAGAAACTAAAGATCTTATAGAAGAGATTATGAACTTACTTGAACTCTATAACACAGAGCACAAAAGATCAAAATAAAGTGTATCACTTATGTGTACGAAAATGCCAGAAACGTTATTTGTTTCTGGCATTTTTTATTTGTGATGTAGTTACGCTTTCGCGAAAATGTAATTATGTATTGCAAAAGACTTTATCGAATGATTTTAAGCTTGTTTGTTAGTAAAGTATTATTTAGTCAGGTAACACCTTAAAAGTAGCCTAAAGCGTTAAAGCTTACTAAAAACGTCTGTTAATCTTACTTAAGACAAAATGAAATAGCAGCAGTAATCCTTAATATTATAATCTAACCAAAAATTAATAACATGGCAGATATAGTTAAGGACGAAAAAGATCCTACAGATGAGTATTTACTTCAAGATAATAAGAAGACACGCTTTGGAGCGACTTTTATAATTATAACATTAGTAATCCTAATAATTGCAGTGGTAGCAACCTACTTTGCATTAGGATTATAATATTTTTAAACCGAAATCTTAAGGTATAAACGCGATTGCTATAAGAACACACACGATAATGATGATTGTAATTTTCATAATTATTATTTTGAGGATTTATACCTAGCAAATATGCACATCATTTATTAAAAAATAGCGGGGTATTTACCCCCAATCCTATCGCAATCCAACCTTATCAACAAGAATTTAAAACACGAAAAAGCCCGAATTCCATGTGGAATTTGGGCTTTTTATTATCTATAACTTTTTCGCGAAAGCGAATATAAATTATCCTTTTAGTGAAGCAGAAAGGTACTCACGGTTCATACGTGCGATGTTCTCTAAAGATATTCCTTTAGGACACTCAACCTCACAAGCACCGGTGTTTGTACAGTTACCGAAACCTTCCTCGTCCATTTGCTTTACCATGTTAAGAACACGAGTAGTTGCCTCTACCTCTCCTTGCGGAAGTAATGCAAACTGACTCACCTTAGCTCCTACAAATAGCATAGCACTAGAGTTTTTACAACTTGCAACACAAGCTCCACAACCGATACATGTAGCCGCTGCAAAAGCGTCATCTGCATTTTCCTTTTCAATAGGAATCGAGTTTGCATCTTGTGTATTACCAGAAGTATTAACAGATATAAATCCTCCTGCATGCTGTATACGGTCAAAAGCAGAGCGATCTACCATAAGATCTTTTATCACTGGGAATCCCGCAGCTCTAAAAGGCTCTATAGTAATTGTATCTCCATCCTTAAATTTACGCATGTGTAACTGACACGTTGTTACAAGTCTATCTGGACCGTGTGCTTCACCGTTGATAAACATAGAACATGAACCACAAATACCCTCACGACAATCATGATCAAATGTTACGGGTTCATCTCCTTCACTGATGAGCTTATTATTAAGCACATCCATCATTTCTAAGAAAGACATATCACCATCGATACCATCGATTGGGTACGTTACTATGCTTCCTTTAGCTGTGGCGTTTTTCTGGCGCCATACCTTTAGCGTTAGTTTCATCGTCTTCTTATTTATAGCTTCTTTGTTTTAACTCAATATTCTCAAAAATCAATTCTTCTTTATGTAGAACTGCGTCTTTAGGCGCACCTTTATGCTCCCAAGCAGATACAAAAGTATAATTCTCGTCATCACGTAGTGCCTCACCTTTTTGAGGACCATCTAGCTCTACAGACTCTTCTCTAAAGTGCCCACCAGCAGATTCGTTACGAGTTAATGCATCCTTTGCAAATAACTCACCTAGCTCCAAGAAATCCGCTACACGAAGTGCTTTTGCAAGTTCTTCGTTAAATTCATTCTGTCCTCCAGGTACACGCACTTCTTTATAGAAATCATTACGTAGTTCTGCAATTTCATCAATGGCACTCTGTAGGTCTGTCGCATTACGGGACATACCACACTTGTTCCACATGATTTTACCTAACTTCTTGTGGAAGTAGTCTACAGATTTTGTTCCGTTGTTATTTACTAAAGCATCTACTTGCTTGCGTACGTTTTGCTCTGCTTCTTCAAATTCTGGAGTATCTGTTGATATAGGTCCTGTACGTATATCATGAGATAAGTAGTCACCTATTGTATATGGTAATACAAAGTATCCATCTGCAAGACCTTGCATAAGCGCCGAAGCTCCTAAACGGTTTGCACCGTGATCTGAGAAGTTTGCTTCTCCTATCGCATATAATCCCTCTACAGAAGTCTGTAAGTTATAATCTACCCATAATCCTCCCATTGTGTAATGTACCGCTGGGTAAATCATCATAGGTGTTTTGTAAGGGTTTTGATCTACAATCTTCTCGTACATCTGGAATAAATTTCCATATTTATTACGTACTACCTCTGTTCCTAATGCTGTTACGACTGCTTTATCATTTGCATCTTTATGCTGTACATACGCTTGTTCTTTACCGTAACGCTCGATTGCGCTTGCAAAGTCCAAGTATACTGCTTCTCCAGTTTTGTTTACTCCAAAACCTGCATCACAACGCTCTTTTGCAGCTCTTGATGCTACATCACGTGGCACTAGGTTACCAAAGGCTGGGTAGCGACGCTCTAGATAATAATCTCTCTCGTCTTCGCTAAGCTCTGTAGGCTTCTTCTTCCCTTCGCGTATTGCAATCGCATCTTCTTTTTTCTTAGGCACCCAAATACGGCCATCATTACGTAGTGATTCAGACATAAGTGTTAACTTAGACTGGTGATCACCAGAAACCGGTATACATGTAGGGTGTATTTGCGTATAACAAGGGTTTGCAAAATAAGCACCTCGTTTGTGAGCTTTCCAAGCTGCCGTTACGTTTGAGCCCATTGCGTTTGTAGAAAGGTAAAATACGTTTCCATATCCTCCCGTTCCTAGTACAACCGCGTGTGCAGAGTGACGTTCTATTTCTCCTGTAACAAGGTTACGAGTGATAATACCACGAGCTTTACCGTCTACCTTAACGACATCTAGCATCTCGTGACGGTTATACATTTTTATCTTACCACGACCTATCTGACGATTCATAGCAGAGTATGCTCCTAGTAGTAATTGTTGTCCTGTTTGTCCTTTTGCATAAAAAGTACGACTTACAAGTACACCACCAAAAGAACGGTTATCTAGCAACCCACCATAATCACGTGCAAAAGGAACCCCTTGTGCTACACACTGATCAATAATGTTTGTAGAAACCTCAGCAAGACGATAAACGTTTGCCTCACGTGAGCGGTAATCACCACCTTTTACCGTATCATAAAATAAACGGTAGGTAGAGTCACCATCTCCTTGGTAGTTTTTGGCTGCGTTAATACCTCCTTGTGCTGCAATAGAGTGCGCACGACGTGGAGAATCTTGAAAGCAAAAAGCCTTTACGTTATAGCCTAGTTCTGCAAGCGTTGCTGCTGCAGATCCCCCGGCAAGACCTGTACCTACAACAATTACATCAATAAGACGTTTGTTTGCAGGATTTACAAGGTTAATTTCATTTTTATAATTAGTCCACTTATCAGCTAGTGGTCCTTGAGGTATTTTAGAATCTAATGCCATAGCTTTATTTTTTTAGTGAGGAATTTGATTAAAGTGCAGGTATACTGCAATTATTATAAATCCTACAGGTATTGTAATTGCCCAAACTTTAGCAAACTTTGAAAGTCCAGCAGAGTATTTATTATTAAATCCTACAGACTGGAATGTTGATGCAAATCCGTGCCATAAGTGAAGTGCTAGTAATACAAAAGAAATCACATATAGTATTACACGTACAGGGCTTTCAAATTTGTGAACAGTCTCTGCATAATATCTTGTAGGATCTTCTGGATGCGTCTCTACATACTTATGAATCATTTCTGGAATCCAGAAATCATAAAAGTGAAGTCCTAAGAAGGCAAGCACTACAAGCCCAGATAGGATCATATTACGTGATGTCCAAGGTGCATTTGCACTTCCTTTATACTGCGCATATCCTACTGGACGTGCTTTTCTATTTTGTAGTTCTAACACAAACCCCATAACAAAGTGAAAAACCACTCCGAAAATAAGAATAGGTTGCAATCCATATTGTACTACTGGGTTCGTACCCATAAAATGCGACCACGCATTAAATGTATCTGGCGCAATAACCGCTGTACTGTTAATTACAAAGTGCTGTGTTAAAAAGACAACTAGAAAAAGACCTGATAGCGCCATGGCTACCTTTCGGCCAATCGAAGATTTTAATAATCCGCTCATTTAATTTTTGGTTTGGAATAATCTCTACAAAAATACGGCGCAAACGTTGTTTTGGCAACTATACAAGGAAAGCATTGTTATTATTTAGAATGATTATAAGAAAAATCACAACTATGTTGAACACTAAAAGGTAGACATTGCAAAAACTTCATTTTACGTTCAACATTTTCAATATTATTGAAAACTTTTAAGAGAGATTTATAATTTTTCACACTTTCGCGAAAGCGTAATTTGAACCTAAAACACTATTGTAAACCATCATACTGTGACTACTCAATTACATAAAGTCAGATGTTAAACTATTAAGCATTAAATCATCACCTAGACACTTAGTGGTATTCAAGAGCAAAAAACCCTGTACGATGTGTACAGGGTTTTAATAAGCATTTTGTCTAAAGATTTATTTAATCTCTAAGGTAGTTTGCGCTGCATTACTATTGCCTCCACCACCATCAAGGGAAACTGTATAAGTCCCTTTGGGGAGGTAATACTTACCACTTTTGGCTTTTTGTATATCTAATGAAGAATTTGCCTTCTCAAGTATCTTCTTTCCTTTTTCTGTTATAGAAAGGTCGTAATTAAACACATTAAGTCCCGCCGAAGGTACTAACGATACTCTTTGCACTTCTTTTCCCTCTGCTTCTTTAATAACTATAGCGTATTTACCTGCATTACTTGTGTAGTAATTGATTACAACATTTGGCTCGTTTGGCTCAGACCAGCTGCTCCAACTATTACCCCATCTCCCGCTTGATCTTACACTAGCTATGTCAAATATTTGAGCATTTACACCTGCATCCACTTGCTGTATAGGTGTTAGATCTGCTCTATAGATACTTCGGCCGTGCGTTCCTAGCAATAAGTGATTTGCCTTTTTCTGGATTTTCATATCATGAACTGCTACTGCTGGTAGCGGCGCAGTGGTTTTATCTGATACCGCTTTCGCGAAAGCGTTATAACTTTCACCACCATTCATACTAACATAAGCACCATTATCTGTACCTACATAAATGATATTTTCTTTACTAGGATCTTCGATGATCACATTTACAGGCGATATAGGAATCCCTGCCGAAATATTTTTCCATGTTTGTCCGTAATTATCAGAAACATAGATATATGTTGCAAAATCATCCCAGCGATATCCATTTAAGGTAGCATACACTCGCTCCTTCTTATGCTCTGAGGCAACAATGCGAGATACCCACAAATCTTTAGGTAAGGAATTGCTTATCACTTGCCAGTCGCTACCACCATTTTTTGTAACAGCAATCTTGCCATCATCACTTCCTGTGTATATCAAACCAAATTGAAAAGGAGACTCAGAAACTGTAGTAAGGGTTCCATAAGCAACATTACCAGGCTTGCCACCATGCGTAAGGTCTGGGCTTATTGCAGTCCAGCTATCGCCTTGATCCATAGACCTCATAAGTTTATTACCTCCTAGATATAAAATATCTTGGTTATGAGAACTCAGCAAAATAGGCGTTTGCCAGTTAAAACGATATGGCTTCTCACCTAAGGTATGCTTTATATCAAATCGCTTGTTTTCTCCAGTCTCGCGATTAATCCTAAAGTAGTTGCCAAACTGAAATCCTGTGTACACAATATTTGCATCACGACTATCTACTTGTACTTGCATACCGTCACCACCCATGATACTTTCCCAAGGGTACTGACCGCTTTGCAACCAGCCTCTACTTTCTTGTGCAGTGCTAGGAGCTACCCACACACCATTATCTTGTAATCCTCCATATATATTATAAGGCTCCTCATTATCTACTTGAATAAAGTAAAACTGACCAACCGATGGATCATTTGCTTTTATCCAGCTAGCACCATCATCGTATGAAATATTAATACCTCCATCGTTTCCATTAATAAGATGATTTTCATTTTTAGGATTAATCCACAGCGCGTGATGATCCGAGTGCACGTTAGGAGCATTGATACTCGCAAATGTCTTTCCTCCATCCTTAGACTTCACAATAGGCACACCGTAAATGTAAATATCTTGAGCATCTGATGGATTTACATTAATCTCCCCAAAATAATACCCGTAGCTATAATATAAATCATCTATATAGCCTTTGTGAGTTTTTTTCCATGTGGCCCCACCATCATTAGATCTATACACCTCTGCCCCTACTACAGGCGTATCAAACATTTGTGTATTTGCAGTTTCTAAGTACGTGGCAAGATCTACTGGCTGTACATCTCCTTGACGTACCATAGATTTTACGTTTGCAGCACGATATTTTTCTTGAAAACCATTGCGCTTTAGGTAATCATCTAGTTTCTTGTCATCAAGAGCTAGTAGTGCCTCTTTAGACATTGTTTTAAAATCGTCTTTTTCTAACTTATTTGAAGATGATTTTTTTCCCTCGCCCTCACGTCGAAATTGGCTATCATGCACAGCATACACCGTATTCTCGTCATACACCGCAATACCTATTCTACCCACACCATCACCAGATGGAAAATTAGTAAGTTGTTGCCAAGTATCTCCACCATCTGTACTCTTATAGATTCCAGATCCAGCGCCCGCTCCTTCAAAGTTCCACGCTTTGCGATCCTTTTGCCATGCCGAGGCATACATCAAATTAAAATTTGTAGGATCATTATCTATATCTATAATTCCCGTTTTATTATCAATAAACAAGGTTTTCTTCCATGTCTTACCGCCATCTGTTGTTTTATAAACTCCGCGCTCTTCATTATCTGAATATAGATGACCCAATGCTCCTACGACAACCTCATCTGGATTAGACGGGTTTATTAAAATACGCCCTATGTGATGACTATCTATAAGTCCCATATTTTGCCATGTCGCTCCTTTATCTGTAGATTTTAATAACCCGATACCCGCATAACTAGATCTAGAGGCGTTATTCTCTCCCGTACCTACCCATATGGTTCCGCTTTTCCAGTCTACGGTCACTTCTCCTACGTTCTGCGTAGGTGCATTATCCATTACTGGTGTAAATGTGGTTCCATTATTATTAGTGTACCATAAACCACCACTTGCATAGCCTGCATAAAATTCTGAAGACATTTCTGGATTTACTGCAATATCTACAATACGACCACTCATTACCGAAGGCCCTATATTTTCAAAAGGGATATTTTTTACAATACTGTTACTAAGCGACTGCTCTTTTTGAAGCACTGCCTGTTCTTGTAATTGTATAGAGGTCGCTGGTTGTTGTGACTGCCCTTTTGTAAGTGCAAAAAAAACCGCACTCGAGGCAAGGAAATAACGTAATTTCATTTGGTTTGGATTTTATAAGGCAATGAAAATACGGAAAGGACTTATTTTAAGAAAACTTTTGGTTTTTGTTTAACACGTCATTACGAATAGTAGGCATTATTAAGGGAATAGATAGGAAGTATTGATAGCATGTTTCCGCGAAAGCGTATCCAAATTTGTACTTTTACAATAGTAGATTAAAGAATAATAGATACACCCGCATAAAAAGTCACAATTATGAAATACGACTTAATAGACAACACCCTTTTTATAAAAAACCGCAAAAACTTTATGGCGCAAATGAAACCTAAGAGTCTTGCTGTTTTTAATAGTAATGACACTTACCCAGTAAGCGCAGACTCTACTCTTCCTTTTGAGCAACATCGTGATATTTTTTATTTAAGCGGCGTTGATCAAGAAGAGTCTATCCTTGTTTTATTTCCAGACTGTCCAAAAGAGCAATATCGTGAGATCCTTTTCTTAACAGAAACTAACGATCACATCGCAGTTTGGGAAGGAGAAAAACTTACAAAGGAAAAAGCATTAGAAACTTCAGGAATCAAAACAGTTTTTTGGCTTCAAGACTTAGAGAAAGTGTTTGCAGAGCTTATGACGTATGCAGATACTGTATATGTAAACACTAATGAACACTATCGCCAGTCTGTAGCACTTGAGACTAGAGAAGATCGTTTTACAAAATGGTGGAAAGCAAAATATCCAGCGCACAGTGTTGCAAAAAGTAACCCAATCCTACAGCGCTTACGTTCTGTAAAAGATCCTATCGAGTTAGATCTAATGCAGAAGGCTTGTGATATTACTAATAAAGGTTTCCGTCGCGTGCTTGGGTTTGTAAAACCTGGAGTTTGGGAGTATGAGATTGAAGCAGAGTACATGCATGAATTCTTACGCAATCGCTCTAAGAAGTTTGCATACACACCAATCATAGCTTCTGGTAATAGCGCAAACGTACTTCACTACATTGAAAACAACAATCAGTGTAAAGATGGAGAACTTATATTAATGGATGTAGGAGCAGAGTATGCAAACTACTCAAGTGACATGACAAGAACCATTCCTGTTAATGGAAGGTTTACAGACAGACAAAAAGATGTTTATAACGCAGTATTACGCGTAAAGGATGACGCTACAAAAATGTTAGTACCTGGCACTATGTGGGAACAATATCACGTAGAAGTGGGTAAACTGATGACTTCTGAGTTACTAGGCCTAGGGTTACTTGACAAAGCAGATGTGCAGAATGAGAATCCAGACTGGCCTGCTTATAAGAAGTATTTTATGCACGGTACTTCTCACCATATTGGACTTGATACTCATGATTACGGATTGCTACATGAACCTATGCAAGCCAACAATGTGTTTACTGTAGAGCCTGGAATATACATTCCTAAAGAAGGTTTTGGGATACGTCTAGAGGATGATCTAGTCATCCAAGAAAATGGAGCTCCTGTAAATCTTATGGGTGACATTCCTATCACAGTTGAGGAGATTGAAGATCTTATGAATAAATAAAATAAGTACGCTTTCGCGAAAGCTATCAAACTATAAAAGCCCGTTTTCACATTGAAAACGGGCTTTTATAGTTATAAGAACTTCTTAGTTTGCTACAGGAAGAGAAAATACATAACGCTGTAATAGCTCTAGAGCACTACGTTTATCCTCCGTTGCGACTAGCAATGATATGTTATGATCACTTCCTCCGTAAGAAATCATGCGCACTTGCACGTCTTGGAGCACTTGGAATAACTTGTGTGTATCTGCATGGCGATTTACCTCATTACCTACAAGACAGATAATAGTCTGATTTTTATCTACCACCACTTGCGCAAATTGTAACAACTCTGCTTGTATAGCATCAAGATGTGTTGTGTCATCAATCGTGAGTGACACCGCAATTTCTGAAGTGGTAATCATATCTATGGAAGTCTCATAGCGCTGGAAGATTGCAAATACTTTACTTAAAAATCCATGTGCTAGTAGCATCTTACTAGATTTTATTTTCAGTGCTGTAATCCCATCTTTGGCAGCGATTGCTTTTATCCCTTCCCCTTCTGATCTATGAGTTATTACTGTTCCAGGAGCATCTGGCTCCATCGTATTTTTAAGTCTTAACGGTATACGATCCTCACGTAGCGGCTGCACTGTTTGAGGATGCAAAATTTTGGCTCCAAAATAAGCCAACTCTGCCGCCTCATCATAACAGAGTGCACTAATCGCTTTTGTTTTTTCAACTTCTCTAGGGTCATTATTGTGAAAGCCATCTATGTCTGTCCAGATTTGCACCTCACTTGCCTGTATTGCAGCCCCTATTATAGTTGCTGTATAATCACTTCCTCCACGTTGTAAGTTTGAAATCTGACCATAATAATTACGGCATATAAAACCTTGGGTGATATACACCACACTATCATCAGTCTGCTCAATTACTCGACGTAAGTTTTGCGCGATGTAAAATTGATCTGGCTCATGCTCTTTATCAATTCGCATGAATTCTAGCGCAGGTAACAAGACAGCTTTAAGCCCTTCTTGCTCTAGAAAATTACAAAATATAAAAGTAGAAAGTAATTCTCCTTGCGCTACAATTGCCTCGGCTTTTTGATCACTAAAATCTTCAGATGAAAGTCGTTCTATCTCTGCAAAAATCTCATCCACATATCCTATTACAAGAGGCTTTAACCTTTTATCTGTAATCAAGTGCTCCACTACATCGTCATATCTAGACTGCAGGCTGCTACGTAGCTGGTTTGCTTCTGCAAGATTTGAAGCTCTTGCGGCATTTGCGATTTGGACTAAGGCATTAGTAGTACCAGACATTGCAGAAAGCACTACTATTTTAGGAGTTGGCGTGTCAATAATATGTCTTACTGAAATCATATTTTCTATAGACCCAACGGAGGTACCCCCAAATTTTAAAACTTGCATACGTGATATTTTTAAACAAAAGTATTTCAGAGTTAGATTACCACCACATAAATGAAGAAAATAGACTAATTTTGAACAAAATGTTAACTATATAACGATTTGAATACTATATCCGACTGCGTATCAGAGATTATCGCACAGCAACCTTACCTAGAAGAGGCATTATCACAGAAGATTATTAATTATGCGGCTCTCGCTGAGAACCTTAACCCTCAAGTCTCACAGCTCCTTAAGAAACCTGTAAAAGATGGAGCTATCTTAATGGCGTTGCGTCGTTATGCATCACCTACAGATACGCAGAAGTCGCTGCGCTTAAAGGAGGTACTTAGTACGCTAGGTGATATCACAGTACGTTCTAAGCTTATTGTGTTTACCTTTCAAAATTCTGGTACACTTATCCAGAATCATGCTCAGATATTAAGCACTATTGCTACAAACACACAGGTGTTTTATACGTTTACACGTGGTATTCATGAAAGCACGCTCATAAGCTCTTCTAGTGAGGAGGAGAACATTCGTAATCATTTTGAGACAGAAAGTATTCTTGGATTCCAAGGCAACTTATCGGCTATAAGCATAAGACTTCCACAGGGGAACACTGCTGTTGCAGGTTTATACTACCAGATATTTAAGCGTTTGGCTTGGGAGGGTATATCATTGCAAGAGGTGATTTCTACCACAAATGAATTTATTATCCTAGTAGAAGACCACCTTGTTGATCGTGCGTTTTCTACTATTAAGAAGTTACAGTCTTAGATGGTACGCTTTCGCGAAAGCGTAATAGCACTCACCATTATATAAGTCACCACAGCAGGTAATAACCAACCTAAACTTACGGTGCCTAGCGGAATCATTTCCTGCAGCACTTTCATCTGGTCACCAAAACCTACAGAGGCCCAAAAATCTGGTGCGCTAAAGAGTATAGTAGCAATTACTACTGCTCTAAACACAACTGGTGCCGTCCACCTTCTAGGCATTGCGTTAAGTAATATTAACACGATAGTGATAGGGTAAATAAACATAAGTGCTGGTACAGCAACTATAATGATAGAATTTACATCTAGTTGCCCCATTACAACACCAAGTATGGCTCCTAGAATTGCTGTGATGGTATAAGCTACTTGCGAGTTCCCTAGGATTCCTTTTACAAAATCTGCAGTTCCTGTTACGATTCCTACGGCTGTAGTAAAACAAGCTAAACTCACTAAAACAGCAAGCACCTTTGTCCCTATCACTCCTAGTGTATCTGTACTTAGAAGGTTGAGAAGTGCCGTACGATCTGTCATCTCTATACCGCCACTTCTTAGAGCACCTAGATAGATAAGTCCTCCATATATTAGTAACAATCCTATACCTGCAATGATTCCTGCTCTAGTTAATAAACGTTGCTTTGCTCTACTGGAGCCCTCTTTAAAACCAAGAGAAATCACGATCACTCCTCCTACAACCACTCCACCTATGGCATCAAAAGTTTGATAACCTTCTAAGATTCCGCTAGTGAGCGTACTATCAAAAATTGATGCACGCATAGGCTCATACTCTCCAAATATCCCAATACCAATCACCAATGCCAAAATAATGAGAATAGCAGGAGTAAGATATTTACCTACTAGATCCATCATCTTAGATCTATTAAGCACAAATAACAGGACTAATCCAAAGTATATCGTACTCCACAGCCAACTAGAAATTTCAAAATAGGGAGCAATTGCCATCTCATAAGTCACAGAGGCAGTACGCGGGCCTGGCAATGCGATAGAAATAGCATAAACAACAATTGTATATAGAAGCGCAAAGAGTGGTGAAACTTTTTTTGCAAAATCAATCAACGTTCCTTGCAGTCTTGCATGGCCGTAAATTGCAAGAATAGGCACTACCACCGCCGAAATAAGAAAACCTGCCAGCACAAATAACCAAGAGCTCCCGGCATTATAACCTAGAAAGGATGGCAAGATTAAGTTACCTGCACCGAAAAAAAGAGAAAATAAAGCAAAGGCTGTGATGAAGGTTTGTTTGGTCATTCTCATAGGTTGCGTGATATTTGCCCTCCAATATAGAACTAATGACTATTAACCACAAAGGTGCTTCCATATTTTATACAGATCAAGGAAAAGGAACACCCGTAATCTTACTACACGGATTCTTAGAAAATCACATGATGTGGGATCATTTCCTTAGCGTTTTGTGTGATCACCACCGCGTCATCTGCATTGACTTATTAGGCCATGGATTTTCAGAGTCTGTAGGTTATGTTCATAGTATGGAAGAAATGGCTGCTGCAGTTGCTGCTGTCGCAAATCAGCTAGCGCTTAAAAAAATTACGATAATAGGACACTCCATGGGAGGTTATGTGGGTATCGCTTTCGCGAAAGCGTATCCAGAATTTGTATCAAAATTATGTCTTCTTAACTCCACTCCAGAAGCAGATGACGAGGCTCGAAAAAAATTGAGATCACGGGCGAATGTGATGGCAAAAAAACAATATGAGCAACTTGTAAGAATGTCATTTATAAATCTTTTTGACAAAAAAGCAAGTACAAGTCATACGGCAGAAATAAACGATGCTCTTAAACAAGCGCTTAATACACCTGTGCAAGGATATATTGCTGCAAATTCTGGAATGAAAGATAGACCAGACAGTTCTGAGTTTTGGAAAACAACCTCTATAACAACTGGAATGATTTTAGGTAATTCTGATTTGCTCATTGATGCAGAAACTCATAAAATAAGTTATAAGAAGTCTACAAATTTCTTTTCTATCATAGAAAGCGGACATATGTCACATATTACTAATGCTACAGAGACTATTAATAATATACTTGACTTTCTATCTGCCTCAGGATCATCTAGCATATCAAAAGCTAGTTATCAAGCTTCTTAGATGTTGAAAATAATTTTTAACGTTGATTATATCTCAAATTAAAATGTTAAAATTTTAAGTATTTAATCGGTAAATTTGTGTATTTCATAGATGATTCCTTTATTTGTGTATCCCAAATCAACCCCTGAATGAAAACAATCAACCTTAAATCAGAAAAACAAAGTATCAACCCACTCACTACTGTAGGCTGTAAATTATTTGGACATAAGTATAGAATTACAAAGCGTTACGAGTCCAATCTGAAAGAATTTGAATGCTCACAGTGTAAAAAACAATACACGTTAGATGGATATGGTCATTACACACCATTGACACCTAAGTTACGTCGTATTAATGAGGTATACGAAGAGTTTTACACGCGCAAACTCGCTCGTACCTCTTAATCTTCTTTTTGAAGTGCATTCCATCCACGAGCAACTAATGGTATTTTAGTATTTGCTCGTGTGATGAGGTGTATACCTTCTTTCTCTTCTGTCATATGACCTATAATAGAAAAATTAGGGTTTGCTTTTATTTTTGGAAAGTCATCTTGACTAATTGTAAATAAAAGCTCATAATCCTCTCCTCCGCTTAATGCTATAGTAGTACTATCTAGTTCAAACTCCTCACAACTACTTATAACTTGAGGATCAAGCGGGATTTTATCTTCATATAGATTACATCCTACACCAGAATTTTTACATATATGCAGTACTTCTGATGATAGTCCGTCACTTACATCAATCATTGATGTAGGCTGTACTTCTAGAGATTCTAGAATTCCCTTAACATCTTTACGTGCTTCTGGTTTAAGTTGGCGTTCAATAAGGTAACTATACTGCTCAAGATCTGGCTGGCTGTTAGGATTTACTTTAAAAACTGCCTTCTCTCTCTCTAGGATTTGTAAACCCATATATGCTGCACCTATATCTCCTGTTACCACAAGTAAATCTCCAGCTTTGGCAGTAGATCTCTTTGCAATTTTTTTAGGTGCTGCGTGGCCTATTGCCGTTACACTTATTACTAAACCTACATTAGACGATGTAGTATCCCCACCTATAAGATCCACTTTATAGTTAGTACATGCAGTTTGAATGCCTGCATATAATTCTTCTAGTGCCTCTAGTGGGAAACGATTTGAAACCGCGATTGAAACTGTAATCTGAGTAGCCTCTGCATTCATAGCGTACACGTCAGATAGATTTGCCATCACTGATTTATATCCTAAATGTTTTAATGGCACGTAACTTAAATCAAAATGTACACCCTCTACAAGAAGGTCTGTAGTAACAATAACCTGACTCTTAGGAAACTTCAACACTGCAGCATCATCACCCACGCTAACTACCGTGCTTTTATGATGGATTTTAAAGTGCTTTGTTAAGTGGTCAATAAGACCAAATTCTCCTAATTCTGATAGCGAAGTGCGCTCTTGATTTTTATCTTCTAACATAGGTGCAAAGATACTTAAACATCTTCTTTTATTACTTTCAAAATAGGATAGCTAGTTTTAGAAAAAATTGAAATACTTCCTCCCAATTCAACTTAAACAGAATTAAAGATCTCCTTCATTGTTTAGATTTAAGAGAGAAAAAAGAGCAAAAACTAGTAAATTATAAGCAAATCAGCCATATTTTCATAAAGTATTCTTAAAAGCCAGCTATTGCGTTGGTTAGTCAAAATTGTTTAAGTAATTTAACCTAAAATTAAACAATTTACTATGGACCTCTTACAACAAGCAGAAGTATATGAAAATAGAACGATGAGTCATATGTCTACTAGTGATCGAGTAGCAGCATCACGTGAAGGCAAAAAATTGATTCTTGCTATTAATGAAATATACAAGAAAACAAAAGACAGTAAACTCATGGACGTTATGAAACGTCTTACTGTTAAAAAGAAAAAAATTGAAAAACGTATTAAGGGCAGATTAGCCGCATAATACCTTAACCATATAATTATCTCCAAGAGCGCTTTACGGCGCTCTTTTTTGTTGGGAAATCACTTGGCACTTCTCGTGTTACTCTCCCAGTGGCTGCCCACTCTGCTCCTCGCTGCAAGGTCGTAATAAAGCCGACACTCTCCATAGAAATATCCATATGTCCTAAGGCAGTATGGAATACACGTCCTTTCTCATAATTTACAGTCATAATAAGAGGTTCTCCTCTACCTGACCCTTTATTTTCTGGAGCCCAAGGTTGTGCGTTTCCCTCTACGTCTGAATATGCGTAGTATAACACATTTACATTTTCGGCAGGGCCGCGTAAACGATCGTAGAGCTCATCTTTAGTATGCATCCATTGCTTAGGTAATCCGCGCATGATAGGGTGTAATGTATCCCAGGCTGTTAGTACAAATTCGGTTTCTGGACCGTGTGAAGATTCCTCACCATTACTTGGTTCAATCTTAAGTTGTTCTTCTTCGTTAATGTAAATCTGATTAAGTCCATCGTGTGGGCGATTTCCCCAGCCACCTACACCTATCATCTTATTAAATGCAGGCCAGTCTCCCCAAGAATTATTTGCTCCATGCACAACCACAAGACCGCCACCATTCTTCATATAAGATTCAAAATCTTCTTTTGTCTCCGCTGGCCAATGTGCAGTTTTGTCACCAAAGTTTGATAAGATCACATCATATGTATCAAATTCGGGCTTAAAAGAAGCATCGGCTATGATGCTGTCTTTCACTTCATGTATTCGCGCATCATCCACTCGATACTTTTCGACTAATTGTGTGATACTATCATGATTGAGTCCGTCTACAATACCGTGATGTGGACCTTGATAAGTATAAGCGGTTCTATAAACATCAACCTGAAAAAGACCTGTTTCTTCCAGATATGATTTCATCATCATTGTTGTCTTAGGCCATACTCCATGATTGTTTTGACCGTCTATAATGAGCGCTCTAAGTTGCTTAACTGGTTCGTCTATAACCTGCTTCTTATCTTCAGACTGATTGCAACTAGTAATAAATAGTATACAGAAAATTATGTTGAGTAACATTTTGACACGCATAATATCTTATTTAGATTCCTAAAAATACTTACAAAATAATTAAGTGGATAAGCACGCTTTCGCGAAAGCGGACTTTTAAAACAAAAACATCTTTGCAATAGCACCTATGAGCACAATAATAAGAACGTAGTATGCTACTTGATCTGCCCATTTATTCTTACTAGCGAAACGAGCAGTAAGAAACCCACCTGTAGTCTGCCCTATCGCCATAATGCCACCCAGCTTCCAGTCAATGAGCCCTTGGTAGTGAAAAATTGCAATTACAAAGAGCGTATAAAGTCCTATTACAAAACTTTTGAGCGCATTACTTTCTATGATGTTAAAGCGCATTCCTAACACCATGATTATAAGGAAAAACACGCCCATACCCATCTGGATAAACCCTCCATAGAACCCAAGTGCAAAAAGCAATGGGATATAAATGTACCATTTAGGTTTAAACGTAAGATCTGTTTCTCTGAGCCAGCGCTTAGGCTTCACCAATACAGCTAGCAGCATGAACACCATCATAAATTTAAACACTGCTCTAAACTGCTCATTACTTACATTTATGGCAAGAATAGCTCCCGCAATAGCACCTATGAAAATAGGAATGATATATTTTTTATTCTTTGCGATATCAAGCCTTCCATTCTTGTAAAAAACCCACGAGGTTGCCGAACATTGTGTAAAAATCCCAATACGGTTAGTTCCATTGGCAATGTTGCCTGGCAGCCCAAGCACCTCCGTAAGAATCGTTAAGGTAATGGCGCTTCCGTTTCCCGCAAGAGTATTGATCCCACCAGCGATAAGGCCTCCAATAATTGCAATGATATATGTTTGTAATTCTGTCACAATATTAAAATTCGAGTGTGATTCCTCCAAAAACAGTGAGTCCTGGCGCAGGTTCATAAAACCTTCCTCCAAAGGCATTAATACGCACGTTATCCGTGTATTTCTGATCTAACACATTATTTACCCCAATGTAGGGCTTTAACGTGACCTCTCTAAATAATGTCTCATAGCTTGCTCTCACATTAACGAGTTCATATCCATCTATGGTAGTCTCATTGCTATCTTGAGCATATTGCTCTCCTATAAAGTTTGTGCTCACGCTCACGTTAAAACCATTGCTCCCTGCATATTGCAACCCCATACTAGACATGTGCCTTGCAATTCCTGGTAAGAAGTTACCGTCAAAATTCCCATTTGGCGTTTCAAATTCATCATAGGTAAAGTTTGAGTACGTATAGGAACCCGTAGCGTTTAACCAACCGTTTCCTAAGGGTAATGCTCTGTATGAAGCTTCAACCTCAACACCATGACGCTTAGTTTTTCCTGCATTTCTAAAAAACTCACGATCTGGAAATTGCGCCAACTCAAACGGCACTAAATCATCTTTTGTGTTTATCAAAAACGCAGCGAGTTGATATTGCAACTTGCTTGCAATAGTCCCTTTTAAACCCACCTCAAAGCTAGTTGCCTTTTGCGCTTTTAGATTTTCATTAAATCCTATAGAACCATCAGGATTTGATGATAATTCTGATAATGACGGTGTCTCAAAACTTGTTGCGACATTCATGTATGGAGATAACGCTTTCGCGAAAGCGTAACTAACACCAACACTAGGATTAAAAGAATTTAATGTAAGACTTCCAGAATCATCACCGTTATCCAGTAAATCATCATCTGCCGAAAGTTTGTTGTAATCAAACCTAGCGCCGGCTGTCAAAAAGAACTTACCTAGAGAAAGATGGTCTGTAATATATACACCTAGGTTAGTGAATTTCTCGCGCTGTCCTAGCGTTTGACCTCCCACTTCTCCATCACGGTTTCTAAATCTGTTTCTGCGATCATTTTGATAAGCAAAGTCGTATCCTGCGCGTATGGTATTCTTATTTTTCTTGTAAGTTATGCTCGTTCCTTGCCCTAAGTAATTGCGTGATAGATCAACAATACCACCAAACTCAAATGGCAACAACCCATTAAACTGTCGGTTGCTATAAAAAGCATAGGCATTTACAGTAGTATGCTCACTCTTATTCCACGCTAGGCTAGTTCCTACTTTAAACTGCTCTATGGCCTCACCTGTTTTAAACTGCACATTTCTATCTCTTGCCTGTCGTCTATTAGCGTTAACTTCCTCTAGCGTCAATCCGCCAGGGTCATCTGCCTGTGGCGAGTCTGCATAATTAAGAATAGCCGTGAGAAAAGTATTCTCACCTATTTTAAATTGCCCTTTAAAGTTGGTGTTTATTTGCTCAAAACCGCTTTGATCTCTGTAACCATCGCTAGTCGCATAATTACCATGAAACGTATAGTTTGCATTTGCATCTCCTATGGTCGCAGTGGCTTGATAATTTTGAAATCCAAAAGCACCTATTCCAGCTTTTACTGAGGTGATATTTCCCACCAGTATGTCAAAAGATTTTGTGGTTATATCAATCACACCACCAGAGGCATTACCGTAAAGGCTAGCACTCGCTCCTTTTGTAATCTCAATACGGTCTATAATGCCTAGATTAAGATTATCAAGTTGCCCTTGTCCATCTGGAGTAGTCTCAGGAATCCCATCTACAATAAGTTTTATACCACGTATCCCAAAGCTAGATCTTGCTCCAAAACCACGAATGGATATTCGTAAATCCTGAGCAAAGTTGTTTGCATTTTGAGTAAACACACCTGGCACTTGCTGTACATACTCTTGTAAGGACAATTGCTGTCTAGTGGCATCTTCCTTGCTCGTGGTAATGACGGAAACGGCTGCAGGTATTTGCTGTACGGTACTCTTAATTCTCGATGAGGAAATTACAACAGTATCAATAATCTGATTAGGTATAGATCCCGTCTGACTATAGGCACCATAAAAGAATGCCATCGAACAGATAAAAGAGGTGATAATATTTTTCAAGGGTAGCAATTTTTGGCGAAAAGTACTGCCTATAACAAGAAACTCAAAATAAAGCTACATTTACTTGTGTAAACATGTTCATGATATGAAACGATTATTACAACTTAAAAAGTGGATTTATAAGCAATTAAATGCGATAACTCCTGGTGCAATCGCCATTAAAGGTGCCGCAAGAGGACTTTTCATAGGGACCTCCATTATCTTTTTGATTTTTGCGATACACGCTATACAAACAATGGGTGACAGTACACTCATACTATTACAGCTCGCTATTCTCATAGGGACTGTACTATCTGTATACTTAGGATTATGGGTACTCAAAAAGCTTGCTCGCATTCCCAAAATTCTTCAGCTAGCACTACTAATCACTACACCACTCCTTCTGCTATCATTATCAGAAGAACTCGTTTACTGGTTATTGGCTTTGATTACACTTGCAACCGCAGGAGCTGCTATTGCTGTACTTACTAGCAAAGGATTTAGACAGAAGACTATTATAAAAAAAATAATAACACTTCTGGGAGGAGTACTCGCAATTACTGGATGTACACTTGCAATTTTAGGGTTTTCACCTAAAGGGTTTGACATGAAACCGATAGCAAATGCGGCTGCTCTAAGCTCAGATAATATTGCACCTATTAACGCTCCTTCTCCATCCCTAAATGGTAATTACAAAGTACAGACATTAACGTATGGAAGCGGTACTGACAAACACAGACCTGAATATGGAGAAGAAGCCACTATTATCACAAATACTATTGATGGAATACCGTTTTTAGATAATTGGGAAGGAATGAGTGGATGGTATAGAGAACGTTTTTGGGGATTTGACGCTAGAGAACTTCCTGTAAATGGTCGGGTCTGGTATCCAGAGGGAGAAGGCCCGTTCCCACTTGCGTTAATTGTACACGGTAATCACTCCATGCACGACTTCTCAGACGAAGGGTATGCCTATCTAGGAGAATTAATGGCTTCAAGAGGATTCATTTTTGCATCTGTAGATCAAAATTTCATCAATAGCAGTTGGTCAGATATTCCTGAAGGTCTTGATGAAGAAAATGATGCCCGTGCCTGGATACTTCTAGAACATTTAAAAGCATGGCATGAGTGGAATGAAGATTCAGAAAGTAAATTTTATAAAAAAGTTGACACCATGCAGATAGCATTACTAGGTCACTCTCGAGGCGGTGAAGCTGTGGCACATGCCGCCCTACTAAACAAGCTTTCACATTATCCTGATGATGCAACCATCGCTATGGATTACAACTACAATATCAATACAATCATTGCGATTGCTCCTGTAGACGGACAGTACGAACCTGGGAATACCCGCACATCACTCAAGGACATCAACTATTTTGTAATGCATGGCGCTCAAGATGGGGATGTGAGTTCTTATGCAGGATCCAAGCAATATGAACGCATCACATTTTCTGACGGTACAGATTACATAAAAAGCGGACTATATATACAAGGTGCAAATCATGGACAGTTTAATACTGGCTGGGGAGCTAATGATACTGGACTTTCAGTCACGCAGTTTTTAAATAATAAACAATTACTCCTCAAAGAGGATCAAGAAGAAATCGCCAAGGTTTATATAAGTGCCTTTCTAGAGACGACACTCAAAAATCGTAAGGAATACCTACCACTATTTATAGATGCTCGCAAAGGGAGAGAATGGCTTCCAGAAACCATCTACCTTAACCAATATGAAGATAGTTCCTTTGATGCCATTGCTACTTTTGATGAAGATTTTGATGTTGTGACTACTGTAGACACTACCACAACAATATTAACGGAAAACCTAAGCGTGTGGAGAGAACAAGAAATAGCACTAAAATGGGGAGAGAAAGGTAGTCGTGCGGCATATATAGGCTGGAGCTATGACAATATTGATGAAGAAACAACTCTTCCCGATAGCATTGTTGCTAATTATTCATTTGTATTTAAAAAACCGCTCAGCACCATAGACAGTAGCAAGGTGTTTACATTTTCACTAGCAGAATCCACCGAAAGTACAAATCCAAAATCTGGTGGAAAGTGGATAAACGATGAAGACAACAATATAGATAATGAGTCATTACTGACTAATAACACCTCTAATAACAGTGAGGAATCTACTGAAGAAGGTACAGATGAAAGTGAAGATATAAAGCTACCAAAAGAACCTATTGACTTTACAATTACTATAAAGGACACCGCTGGAAATACCGCTTCCCTATGTTTAAGTGACTTCTCTGGATTGCAAACTGAAATAGGTGTGCGTGTATGGAAGTCTCAATTTATAGAAGAGGAAACACTATCAGAAAATGTATTTCAAACGTATTATTTTCCACTAGAGGACTTTCAAGGTCGCAACAAGACTCTTGATTTGAAGGAAATTGTGAGTGTCACATTCGTTTTTGACAACACTTCAGAAGGTGTGATCATCTTGGACAATGTAGGTTTTATGAAACGATTGTGATGTAGGTACGCTTTCGCGAAAGCGTATTAAAAACAGTATAACTACAAAAAGGAAAGACCCGCTATCACAGCAGGTCTTTCTTATTATATGGTTTGCTCAACTCACATTGAGCAATACTCTTAATCTTTTACAGATTACGCTTCACAACTCGCGCAGTCTTTCTTCTGCTTGAATTTTTGTGCTGCGTTCATACTGTGCTGATAGTATAGAGATTTTAATCCTAGCTTCCATGCCGTCACGTGGATCTTGTTAATCTCTTTTACCGGCATCTCTGGGTGCACTATAATGTTTACAGATTGTCCTTGATCAATATGATTTTGACGGTTTGCTGCTTGATAGATAATATCCATCTGGTCAATTTCTGAATACGTTTTAAAAGTATCCTTCTCATTCTCACTCAAGAATTCTAAGTGCTGCACAGACCCATCCATATCACGGATGCTTCTCCACACGTCTGTAGTATTCATTCCCTTTTCTTCAAGAAGTTCTACTAAGAATGGGTTCTTGATAGTAGTCTTAATTTTTGCAATATCCTTTACATAAATATTAGACCAGATTGGCTCAATACCTTGAGACACTTGACCTAGTATAAAAGCAGATGATGTTGTAGGTGCAACCGCATTAAGTGTCGCATTACGTCTACCATATCCTTTAAGAACTTCTGGCTCTCCAAATGTCTTTGCAAGCTCTTCTGATGCTTCATAAGACTTATCTTTAATTGCCTTGAAGATTTCGCTGTTTAAGTTGTATGCTTCTTGACTATTAAAAGGTAGCATTCTAGACTGTAATAATGAGTGCCATCCTAATACTCCTAAACCTAATGAACGGTTAGCCTTTGCAAAATTATAAGCACGCTCCATAAATAAGAACGTCTGGCGATCTTCTCTAGAATCTGAATCTCTATATCTTTCTAATTTTTCTAAGAACTCAGTAATAACTGCATCTAAGAAATACACCATAGTTTCTACAGCATCTGTATCCTTCCACTTATCGTAGTGTAATACATTTACCGAAGAAAGTACACATACAAATGACCAATCATCATTAGAAGGTAACATAATCTCAGTACAAAGGTTACTTGCGTAGATTTTGTGATCGTTATCCTTATATACATCGGCAGCACCATTATTTGCATTGTCTGTAAAGAAAATGTATGGATATCCCATCTCTCCTCTAGACTGCAATACTTTTGCCCATAATGAACGCTTAGCACTATCGCCCGCAATCATTTCTTCCATCCACTCGTTTGTCACAGTTACACCGTGTGTAAGCTCTTGGATGCTATTTCCTTCTGTTCCTATTTTTAAGAATTCTTCGATATCTGCATGCTCGATAGGTAGGTAAGGAGAAAAACGACCACGTCTCACAGATCCTTGACTTACTACATCTACCATAGATTCAAAAAGCTGCATGATGTGCACAGAACCAGACGCTTGCCCGTTGTTCTTTACATCTGCTCCTCTCGGTCTTATTTTACCGAAATAACCAGAAGTACCACCTCCTAGTTTTGACATCATTCCTACCTCAGATTGAGTATACAAGATGTTACCCATATCATCAGAGATATGTGACCCGAAACAGCTTATAGGAAGCCCTCTTTCTTTTCCAAAGTTTGACCATACTGGAGAAGCTAGTGAGTAAAAACCTTCAGACATATACCCATAGAATTTATCACTAAATCCTGGTATCCCTAAAATTTGCTCTGCTCTATCTGCTACTTCACGTATACGTTGCTCTGGAGATACTCCAGGGCTTAAATATCCTGCACCTAAAAACTTACGACTATTTTCTGTAAGCCACTTAAATCCGGCTCCTTCACTCTCTGTTTTATTAGACAACGCTTCTTTACGAGCAGTTAGCAATTCATTTTCTTTTCCTGCTGTCGTTGCAGAAACTTGTCCTTTAATTAGTTCTTGATCGTTCATTTAAAATAGGTCGTCTTCGGTTATACTTTGTGCTCTTTTTGTGTAGTTGACAGATCTCTTAACAAAGAAATCGCCATGTTTGGTCCCTATGATTTCATCATCAAACCACTCTGCATCTTTTAATAAAGTTTCATCAACTTCAAAAACAGGTTCAATACCAATACTCGTAAGAGATTTATTGAATCTGTCTTTTATAAATTCGTTTACAAGCGCTTTAGGTAAGAAGTCTAATTCTCCAGCTTCAAAAATCCAGTCTACAATATTGCTTTCTGCTTTGAATGCTTCCTTACACATTTCTTGTACGGTTGCGCTATGCTCTGCATCAAACCACTCTGGATTTTCTGCTTTGATAATTTTTATAATGTCAATACCAAAATCTCCGTGTATTTGCTCCTCCTTAGAAGTTGCTTCTACTACGTTTGATATTCCTTTAAGCATATTTTTATGCTTATTAAATGCCATAATAATTAAGAACTGAGAAAACAATGACACGTGCTCAATAAAGAGAGAGAATAATAAAATAGACTCCGAGTATTCTTTATTGTCTTCACTTTTAGCATTCTTAAGTGCAGTCTCGAGGTATTGCACACGCTTCATCATTACAGGCTTTTTCTTGAGTAACTTAAACTCTTTATTAAGACCTAGTATTTCAAGAAGGTGTGAGTATGCATCTGCATGACGCACTTCACTCTCTGCAAACGTTGCTCCTACCGCTCCTACTTCTGGCTTAGGCATTTTGTGATAGATATCTCCCCAAAATCCTTTTACCGCAACTTCTATTTGAGAGATTGCTAGCATCGTATTTTTGATAGCACTACGTTCTACATCTGTAATACGTGTTTTAAAATCTTGTATATCACTCGTAAAATTATACTCCGTATGTATCCAGTAAGAATGTCTTATTGCTGGAACGTAATCGTACAATTGTGGGTACTCGTAAGGCTTAAGATTGATACGCTTTTCAAAGATGTTTGTTTTACGCTTTTGCGCCTGTTCATCACGGTACAAAATGTATGTTTTTGCAACATCTACAAACTCCTCACTTAACATTAACTTGCGCTCTACAAGATCTTGTATTTGCTCAATAGTTGGAATGTAACTTGCATCAAGTTCCTTTCTCTTCTTAAGGTCACTATATACCATATCAGAAATACGCTGTGCATCCTCTGGACCTCCATGTTCAATAGCTGTCATGGCCTTAAGAATGGCACTTGTAATCTTCTCTTGGTGAAACGGTTTCGTTTGAAAGTCGCGCTTGACGATGTGGGTAATTTCCATAGCTATATTGAGTATAATAATTAGAATTATGCGGATAATAAAGATCTACTTTTTATGGGCTCAAACAACCGTTTATCTTTCAACGTTTTCAACAGGATATTCACAATTGCCATTTTACTAGCCTTCGCAAAGGTTTCATTTTCACGCATATCTCTGTCATCAAGTCTATTTGCATATGGTAACACGATTTACACAAATCTATCAACATTGCGGTGTGGAAAACTTACTCAAAAAACTTCGGGATTAAATTAGGTTTCAAGAGTCATTTCAAGTAAAAATGACTTCTCATTTTAGAGAAGACCGCACACACAAAGCTTTAGCAAAAGGACCATAGAATTTCTAGTTATTTTACATCTCATATCCTTAAAAACAACTTTAAAACACTTTTAAATAACCTATAAGAAATCCCTATCGCACTATGCATTAGTTATATGTAAGGATTCGTGTAAAAACGAGACCTAAACCTTATATTTGCAAACTATTTATAACGATATGATTAAAGTAGATTCACAAGCAAAAACTAAAATCGCAAGCCTCATGCAGGAAGACGGTTTTGATGTAACTACGGACTATGTGCGCGTAGGCGTAAAAAGTGGTGGTTGCAGTGGTTTATCATACGATCTTCATTTTGACAAAACGCATCAAGAAGATGATAAAGTTTTTGAAGATAATGATGTAAAGCTAATAGTAGACAAGAAGAGTTTCCTTTATTTAATAGGTACTACACTAGAATATAGTGGCGGACTTAATGGAAAAGGATTTGTTTTTAACAATCCAAATGCACAGCGTACCTGTGGATGCGGAGAAAGCTTTTCTCTATAATAACTTAGTTGGTTACGCTTTCGCGAAAGCGTAACCAATTTAAAATATATTACAGTTTTCATGATAACACCCTTAATACAAGAAAACTAGCACACCATGAAAAGTTACCCTTAGGGCAGGAATACTTTTCTATCACACATTGAAAAAAGAAACATGGCATATACTGAAGATGATTTAAGGGAAGAACTAAAAACCAAAGAATACGAATATGGTTTTTTTACAGACATTGAGTCTGAGACATTTCCTGTAGGATTAAACGAAGACATTATACGAGCTATTTCTAAGAAAAAGGATGAGCCGCAATGGATGACTGAGTGGAGACTTGAGGCATACAAGGTTTGGCTATCTATGGAAGAGCCAGACTGGGCAAACGTAAATTACGAGAAGCCAGATTTTCAAGCAATCGCTTATTACTCTGCTCCCGTAGCTGTAGACCCTAATAAAACACTAGATGATGTAGATCCAGATCTACTCGCTATGTATAAGAAATTAGGAATCTCTGTAGATGAGCAAAAGAAAATGAACAACATCGCGATGGATATCGTGGTAGATTCTGTTTCTGTAGCAACTACTTTTAAAAAGACGCTTGCAGAGAAGGGAATTATTTTCATGAGTATCTCTGAGGCTATAAAAGAGCACCCAGAACTAGTACGTAAGCACTTAGGAACCATCGTTCCTGTAAAAGATAATTACTACGCAGCCTTAAATAGCGCAGTATTTTCTGATGGCTCTTTCTGTTACATCCCTAAAGGTGTAAAATGCCCAATGGAACTTTCTACTTACTTCCGTATTAATCAAGGAGGAACTGGACAGTTTGAAAGAACATTATTGGTAGCAGACGAAGGCAGCTATGTAAGTTACCTTGAAGGCTGCACCGCTCCTAGTCGTGATGAGAATCAATTGCATGCTGCCGTTGTAGAACTTATCGCAATGGACGATGCAGAGATTAAATATAGTACCGTACAAAACTGGTATCCCGGTAATGCAGAAGGAAAAGGTGGGGTTTACAACTTTGTAACAAAGCGTGGTCTCTGTGAGAAGAATGCAAAAATCTCATGGACACAAGTCGAAACAGGATCTGCAGTTACATGGAAATACCCTTCTTGTATTCTCAAAGGAGATAACTCTATAGGTGAGTTTTACTCTATCGCAGTGACAAACAATCACCAGCAGGCAGACACAGGCACTAAGATGATCCACCTTGGAAAAAACACCAAGAGTACGATTATATCAAAAGGTATCTCTGCAGGAAAATCTCAGAACTCATATAGAGGTCTTGTAAAGATTAATGCAGGAGCTACAAACGCTCGTAACTTCTCGCAGTGTGATTCTCTATTAATGGGTAACGAGTGTGGAGCACACACTTTCCCATACATTGAGACTAAAAATAAAACTGCTCAAGTAGAACACGAAGCTACTACTAGTAAGATAGGTGAAGACCAAATCTTCTACTGTAACCAGCGTGGTATTGATACAGAAAAGGCAATTGCTTTAATTGTAAACGGATTCTCAAAAGAGGTACTTAATAAACTCCCTATGGAGTTTGCTGTAGAAGCTCAGAAATTACTTGAGATTAGCCTAGAAGGATCTGTAGGGTAGTATTTATCAATACAATCAAACTATAAACCAAGATTATCACAACAATGAAAAATATATTATTAATTGCCGCTCTTGCCATCACTACAATTTCTTGTGAAGAATTCAAGAAAGGATATGAAGATGGAAAGCAAAAAGCAGAAGATCAAAAAGAGTCAGCCGCTACACAAGAACTTCCTGAGGTAACTTTATATAAACTAGACGGTGGTACTGTAATGGCAAATAACTTAAACTTATTTGCACAAGGCGACACTTACAAAGGAGAATCAAAAGAGCTTGCAGATGCATTTTTTGTCATCAAGCACCCTAAAGGAACTCTTTTATGGGATACCGGTTTACCTGAAATGCTAGTAGGTCAAGAACCATATACTCCAGAAGGAGGGGCTTTTACCATTACTCGCAAAGACTCTATAACAACACAACTTAAAGGTATCGGGATGACTCCTGATGATATCGATATGATTGCGTTTTCTCACATTCATTTTGATCACACAGGTGCTGCAAATCATTTTGCAAAAGCTACATGGTTGGTTCAAGAATCAGAATATGATTTTGCAAATGGAGAAGACATCAAAGGAAATTCGTTTTATGCGCCAGATAGCTTTAACAAGCTTACAAACGTAGAAAAACTGAATGGAGAGAAGGATGTTTTTGGAGATGGCACGGTGGTAATAAAATCTATGCCAGGACACACAGCAGGACACCAAATATTGTTCTTACGCTTAAAGGATAATGGACCAACGCTATTATCTGGAGATATCTATCATTTTGAGCAAAACCGCAAGGATGCGATTGTACCACAGTTCAACTACGATATCCCAGCAACGGAGCAAAGTATAAAGGATTTTGAAGCTTTCGCGAAAGCGGAAAATGCAAAAGTGATTATCCAGCATGATGCAGGAAACTTTGCACAAACACCAGCGATACTTAATTAAGATATGAAGAAGATTCTCTTTTTATTAATAGCAGGTCTCGCACTTGTATCATGTAATCAGAAATCTACCGAAGACTCGTCTTCTAACTCATATGAAGTTATTGAAGGTGAATTTATATATCTAGTAGATGCTGCTATCATTAAAGGAGATTCCTTTATTTATGGTGTAGCTCTAGATGACAAAATGCGCGAACTAGCAACCATAGTCAAACCACTACAACGTGATGAATATGATATGGTGCCAGTTGTTATAAAGGGTATTATTAATCCTAAGCCTACTAATGAAGAAGGCTGGGATTTTATAGTAACCATTAAAGAAATAGTAGAAGTAAAAGCACCAACGGCTGACACTTCAATTAAATTAGAAGCAGGAGACAAACTCAAGACAGAGGGTGGTTCCATTAAAGTAGAAAGCGGTAAATAATCGCACAATAAGAACGTAGAATTATGTTATCAGTTAAAGATTTACACGCACGAATTGAAGAGAAAGATATCCTTAAAGGTATTAATCTTGAGATAAAAGCTGGCGAAGTGCACGCTATCATGGGACCAAACGGTTCTGGAAAAAGTACACTCGCTTCTGTTATTGCAGGAAAAGAAGAGTATGAAGTAAGTGGTGGAGACATCGAACTTGAAGGAGCATCTATACTAGAAATGGATCCAGAAGAAAGAGCACACGAAGGTGTTTTCTTATCTTTTCAATATCCGGTAGAGATTCCTGGGGTTTCTGTAACTAACTTTATCAAGACTGCCATAAATGAAACTCGCAAAGCAAAGGGCCTGGAAAATATGCCTGCTAGCGATATGCTTAAAAAGATTAAAGAGAAGGCAGAACTTCTTGAGATGGATCGTAAGTTTCTTTCTAGATCTTTGAATGTAGGATTCTCTGGAGGTGAGAAGAAGCGTAACGAGATTTTCCAAATGGCGATGCTAGAGCCTAAACTCGCTATTCTAGACGAGACAGATTCTGGTCTTGACATTGACGCACTACGCATTGTTGCAAATGGTGTAAATAAACTAAAGAGTAAAGATAACGCAGTACTAGTGATCACTCACTACCAGCGTCTTCTAGAATACATAGTTCCTGATTTTGTACACGTTCTTATGAATGGAAAAATTGTACGTTCTGGAGGAAAAGAGCTTGCTCTTGAACTTGAAGAAAAAGGATACGACTGGTTAAAAGAAGAAGTGGGAGCGTAATACGTTTAGACAACTCATAAGAGATATTCCCAATAAAAATATCCCTTATACTTAACTGTCTAGATTCATAACTTAGAAAAGATGAGTTTAAAAGATAAATTAGTAAGTAACCATATCGTACTTCAAGAAAGTATTGATGCAGATTCTCCTATATACGACATTCGTAACGAGGCCATCAAGACTTTTGAAGCAGAAGGGTTTCCTACAAAGAGATTAGAAAACTGGAAATACACATCTCTTAACAGCATTCTTAAGGAGGATTATAATATCTTCCCTAGTAAAGAAGCTGCACTAGACTTTAAAGATGTAAAGCAGTATTTTCTTAATGATGTAGATACTTATAAAATCGTTTTTGTAGATGGGGTGTATAGCTCATTTCTTTCAGAAACTACGCATGATGGTATTGATGTATGCACGATGGGTGCAGCATTATCAAAGCCAAAGTACAAACAAGTTATAGACGTTTACTTTAATAAGATTGCAAAAGGAGAATCTATGGATTCTCTCAACACTGCATTTGCAAAAGATGGTGCTTACATCTACATCCCAAAAGGAAAAGTAGCACAAAAGCCTATCCAGATTGTACACTTTGCTACAGGAGCAAATGATGCAATGATGCTACAACCCCGTAACCTTATTGTTGCCGAAGAAAATTCTGAAGTACAAATTATAGAGCGCCACCAGAGTCTTACAGACAAGAAAGTGCTTACTAATGTTGTTACGGAAATCTTTGCAGACAAAAGAGCGCTTGTAGATTACTATAAAATTCAGAACGACAACTTAAGCGCTTCCCTTGTAGATACTACAGAGATAGAGCAGCATAAAGAAAGTATTGTTTCTGTGCATACTTTTTCTCTAGGTGGAAACATCACACGTAACAACCTTAATTTTTATCAAAAAGGAGAGTACATGGACTCTATCCTTAAAGGTATTACGATTATAGAAGGAAAGCAACACGTAGATCACAACACACTAGTACACCATATTACTCCTAACTGCGAGAGCCACCAGGATTACAAAGGTATTTTTGCAGACAAATCTGTAGGAGTATTTAATGGGAAAGTAGTTGTTGAGAAAGAAGCTCAAAAAACAAACGCTTATCAATCTAATAACAACATTTTATTAGATGATACAGCGACTATCAATTCAAAACCTCAATTAGAGATTTTTGCAGATGATGTACGTTGTTCTCACGGTTGTACTATAGGACAGTTAGATGAAAGTGCTCTTTTCTATTTACAATCTCGTGGGATTGGAGAAAAAGAAGGACGCGCATTATTGATGTATGCCTTTGCAAACACAGTATTATCAAGTGTAAAAATTCCTCAGTTAAAGGAAAGAATAACAAAACTTATTGCTAAGAAAATCGGTGTAAACATCGGCTTCGAGCAGTAGGAAATTAGTACCACATATTAAAAGCCGTTACTCTTTAGTAACGGCTTTTTCATTTTAAACACAATACGTACTGGAGTAGTCTAAAAGTAGTCCAGTTTGTATCTTTGTAACAAAGAAAAATGCTATGCTTGACGTTAAGAAAATACGCAAAGATTTCCCTATTCTCAAAAGAGAAGTAAATGGAAATCCGCTTATTTATTTTGATAATGCCGCCACTTCACAAACACCACAAGTGGTGATAGATGCTATTGTAGATTACTACTCAAACTATAATGCAAACATCCATCGCGGCGTACACTCACTTTCTCAGGAAGCAACAGACGCTTATGAGGAGGCGCGTATTAAAATTCAAAAGCATTTTAACGCAGCAAAGCCTTACGAGATCATTCTCACTGCAGGAACCACACATGCTATTAATCTTGTGGCACATGGTTTTGCTTCCATACTTAAAGAAGGTGAAGAGATTTTAGTTTCGGCTCTAGAGCATCACAGTAATATTGTACCGTGGCAAATGCTTTGTGAGAAAACTGGAGCCATCCTTAAAGTGATACCTCAGACAGAAAGTGGTGAACTGGATATGGACGCTTTCGCGAAAGCGTTATCTCCTAACTTAAAGCTAGTCTTTGTAAATCACGTCTCCAATGCCTTAGGAACTATAAATCCAATAGAGCACATCATTAAAGAAGCTCATAAAGTAGGTGCGGCGGTTCTTATAGATGGTGCACAAGCTACACCACATATCAAACCGGATGTACAAGCACTAGACGCCGACTTCTATGTATGTTCTGCACATAAAATTTGCGGTCCTACTGGAGTGGGAATTCTCTACGGAAAAGAAGAATGGCTCACTAAATTACCTCCTTATCAGGGTGGTGGCGAGATGATAGATCAAGTAAGTTTTGAAAAGACCACTTACGCCGGTTTACCTCACAAATTTGAAGCAGGAACACCTAACATTTGTGGAGGAATTGCAACGGCTGCAGGTCTTGATTATATGAATGCCATAGGTTTTGATAATATCGCTAGCTATGAAGATGAGCTATTACAATACGGAACAGAGAAATTACTTGAAATAGAAGGTCTCAAAATTTATGGTACTTCTGCACACAAAACCGCCGTTATTTCATTTAATGTGGGCAATATTCATCCTTATGACATAGGGACTATACTTGATAAACTAGGTATTGCAGTACGCACAGGTCATCACTGTGCACAACCTATTATGGAGTATTATAAAATACCAGGAACAGTACGCGCTTCTTTTTCATTTTATAATACCAAGGAAGAAATAGACACCTTTGTAACTGGATTAAAACGAGCGGTCACCATGCTCTCGTAATATCTAGCAGAACATCGTTTTCAGACATTGTTATATTGATACAGGTAAATTCACATATCACATTATCGCCCGTCACCCTAGTTGATCAAGAGCGATTATATAATTTGA
The DNA here is from genome assembly GCF_007827285.1 of Dokdonia sp. Hel_I_63. Taxonomy (NCBI): domain Bacteria; kingdom Pseudomonadati; phylum Bacteroidota; class Flavobacteriia; order Flavobacteriales; family Flavobacteriaceae; genus Dokdonia; species Dokdonia sp. Hel_I_63. The sequence continues at coordinate 195,909 of NZ_VISD01000001.1, forward strand.
TGAAAAGGGTGTATCCATCTGCATATGCGCATTTTTGGAAAGATGAAGGCTCATGGTATCTCAATCAGATTTATAGTAAGGAAAACTTAGAACAAGAGCTTAGTGATGCAAATAGTATGTATTACTTTGTGTATTATAACGATGAGACAGTAGGGATTTTAAAGCTTATTAAAAATTGTGAGTATCCTCCACTAGCTTCTGAGAAAGGTTTTAAGATACATCGTATTTACCTAGACCCTTCTGTTCAAGGTAAAGGCGTAGGTAATGCCCTGATGGATTATGCACAAGAAGTCGCAATAGCGCAAAAACACAGCCTCATCTGGCTTGATGCGATGGATAAACACGCACAAGCACAACAATTTTACAAGAAACTAGGATATCAAAAGACAGAAAAACAAAGACTAGATTTCCCATTATTACATGACGAGCATCGTCCTATGTGGTTTATGCATAAAATGCTAGACTCGACAGAATGACAGTTAATCTTCTGGGCACTATCTTTGCAAAAACTCTTTTACTATGAAACACACATATTACATAATCGCTTTAGCAATAGGCCTCTTTTTAAGTAGCTGTGCTACCGAAAAAAAGGAAAGTGAACCTGATGTAAAAGCGCCAAGATTTTCTGGATACTACACACTTACGAGTATAGAAGAGACATCTATTACAAAACAAGGAATCACCTTTAATATAGAAAGTCAAAAAAGAAGAATAACTGGTTTTTCTGGATGCAACTCCTATAATGCAGCGTTTACGCTTACTAAGGATAAATTAGATATTACAGATCCGTTATCTACTAAGAAAGCATGTCCTGCAGAGGCTATGGACTTAGAGAAAAAAGTATTTAAAAATCTCATCAAGGTAAATAGGTACACTCTTAAAAACGGAACACTTACTTTATACAATAAAGATCAAGTACTTTTTAAAGCAACAGCAATATAATTATGGCAAGTATAAAAGAAATACAAGATGAAATCGTTGATGAGTTCAGCATGTTTGAAGACTGGATGCAACGTTATGAGTATATGATAGACTTAGGAAAATCACTTCCTATGATTGATAATCAGTTCAAAACTGATGACTATATTATAAAAGGTTGCCAGAGCAAGGTTTGGGTACACGCAGATATGACAGACGGCGAGATTGCCTTTACTGCAGATAGTGATGCGATTATTACAAAAGGAATCATAGCAATACTTATACGTGCTTTTTCTGGACAACCGCCACAAGCAATTATAGATGCAGACACTTCGTTTATAGACGAGATAGGACTTAAAGATCACCTCTCTCCTACCCGTGCAAATGGACTTGTGAGCATGATCAAGCAGATAAAGCTATATGCTGTAGCTTATCAAACACAACTGAATTAGATTACAAATTACGCTTGCGCGAAAATGTGATGTGATTCACCATTATTAACTAAATAAAAGAGACTGCATTGCAGTACAACAATACATATGGAAGTAAACACAGAAGAGCTAGGAGATAAGATTGTACGAGTACTAAAAACCATTTACGATCCAGAAATCCCTGTAGATATTTATGAGTTAGGATTGATATATGATGTTTTTGTAAACGAAGACATGGATACCAAAATCCTTATGACACTTACTACACCTAATTGCCCAGTAGCCGAAACATTACCACTTGAGGTGGAAGAGAAAGTAAAATCTCTCAAAGAAGTAAAAGATTGTGAAGTGGAAATCACATTTGACCCACCATGGACACAAGACCTTATGAGTGAAGAAGCAAAACTAGAATTAGGAATGTTGTAAAAGTATTGTGATGCGTTTTAAACTTATAGATTAAAACGCATCATCACTTTTTAATTACATTATTATGGCAGAAGAAATCATAAATAGAGTCGCCGGGAGTAAACTCATCACTTTTGATTTGGAAGATTTATATCCCAAAGGAAAGAGAGAAACACTAGACATTTCTGAATGGTTAGACCAAGGTTTTATTTTACGTGAAACTCAGTTTCGCGAAAGCATAAAAAATCACGATTGGCAGCAATATTCAGGCTCATTTGTAGCGCTACATTGCAGCACAGATGCTATTGTTCCAGCGTGGGCATATATGCTTGTTTCTACCCATTTACAAGATATTGCACAAAAGACCATCGTAGGATCTCTAGAACTTCTAGAAACTATTCTTTACACCACAGCTATTGCAAATCTTGATACGACACCTTATCAAGGTGTTCCATTGATTATAAAGGGGTGCTCTAATAAACCAGTACCTCCTAACGCATATTTACTGCTTATAGAAAAACTTCAGCCTGTGGCACGCAGTATTATGTTTGGAGAAGCTTGCTCTACCGTTCCTCTCTTTAAGAAGCGCGCTTAAAAATTGCCTTGACATTCATACACTCCCTGTGTATATTTACTTTCTTAATTTTTAAGTAAGTCCCTATGAGAACATATCTTTTTTTACTGCTACTAGCCACAAGTAGCATTCTAGTCGCCCAGACGAAGACCAAGAAAAAAGATTCTCTTCCTGATGGATGGAAAAGCAAAGGACTTGCAGAATTACTTTTTAGCCAAAGTGCCTTTAATAAGGAATGGCAAGGTGGAGGTACTTCTAACATCGCTGGTAACTTTAATATAAGCTGGGATCTCAATTATAAACGCAATAAACTTACGTGGGATACTAGACTCACGTCTATACTTGGTCTTGCTGCCACAAAAGATCAAAAATTTGTACGTAAAACTACAGACAGACTCGAGTTAAACAGCCTCGTAGGTAGTAGAATCAATAAATCTAACTGGTACTACTCCGGAGTTTTTAACTTTAGAACGCAAATGGCGCCTGGTTATGAATTTTTTGACCGCAATATTCTTGATGATGATGGAGAGATTATCACCACTGTACAAGACAGAAGAGAAATTACAGACACTTTCTCTCCTGCATATATTCAGGCCGGACCAGGTATTCTTTGGAAAAAAAGTAATGACTTTACAGTAAACTTAGCACCAGCTACTTCAAGACTTATTTTTGTCCAATCTAGATTTACCAGAGTAGATGAAAGCGACCCAATGGCTGTAGCAGCATATGAACCATTCTTTGGTGTAGCTGCAAATGAAAATACTCGTTTTGAACTAGGTTCATCATTAAGCGTTTATTATAAAGAAGAACTTTTTGAAAATGTAGTTTTTGAAAACACCTTAAATCTGTATGCAGATTATCTAGAGAAAGTAAAAAATGTCGATTTAGATTATACGCTAAATGTTGCCATGCAAGTAAACAAGTATGTCACAACTAATCTTGCACTACAACTCATTTATGATGAAAATGCCGTAAGCGGCTTACAAGTGCGAGAAGTACTTGGAGTAGGACTTAAGTACGCTTTTCTTGAGTGGAAATCTTAGACAGCACACCACTTTACAAAACTATAATTATAAGCCCACGATTAATGTCATATTTAATCGATAAAGAGAGCATAATATTAATTTATTGAGATTAAAGGCAGCAATTTTTATTTAATTATATCTTTGTTCTACAAATCTTAACGAATTATTATTATGAAAAGACTTATTGTTTTAGGAGCATCTATCCTCCTCACAATCAGCGTGCAAGCACAAACAGAAGAAGAATTAAAAGAGCAACAAGCTCCTAAGAAAGCAGAAATTGCAAAGCTTCAAGGAGAAGTAAATAGTTTACAAGCACAAATCGATGCCCTTCCAGGATGGAAATATGGAGCATTTGGAACTATAGGAGGAAATTTCTCGAAGTTTAATGATTGGTATTCTCAACGTGCACCTAACGTATCTTCAGGTAACATAGGTATTACTGGTAATGCTTTTGCAAACAAACTAGAAGAAAAATACTTCTGGAGAAACAGCCTTAGCGTAAACTTAGGATGGGTAAAATTTGATGAAGAAGGTGAGGAAGAAGAAGGCTTTCAAGAAGCTACAGATGTTTTTAATGTTTCTTCTTTATATGGTTACAAACTAACTGACAAGATCGCTGTATCTGCATTAGGTGAGTACAGAACTACGATATTAAATAACTTTAACGATCCAGGTTACTTAGATCTAGGTGTTGGTGCTACATGGACTCCTATTCCTAATCTTATTGTTGTGGTACACCCACTTAACTATAATTTTGTATTTAGTAGTGGTGATTCTGTTTTTGAATCTTCTTTAGGAGCAAAAATTGTTGCAGATTATACTCGTCAGATTGGTAAAATTGCATTCAAGTCTAACTTATCTGCTTTCCAAAGCTATGAGTCTAGCGACTTATCAAACTTTACATGGATTAACTCTTTCGGCTACAAACTATGGAACCAAATTGGTGTTGGTTTTGAATTTGGTTTAAGAGGAAACAGACAAGAGGCAGTAAACTTTGCTAATAACAATTTACTTGCTGTAGATCCAGCGGCTACTACTTTTGAAGTAGGTGATAGCGCTGTGGATAACAAGATACAGTCTTACTACCTTTTAGGACTTACGTATGCATTCTAAGTAATTGCAATACTACTAGCTTAAAGGCTAGTGATACATAATAAAAATGCGAGCCCTTACAGGCTCGCATTTTTGCTTTGTAGCAACTTCATAATATAAAAGATTATAAATACCCACAACCTTTTAAAATGAAAAAACCAGCCTAAAAAGGCTGGTTTTTGTCGGGGTAGCAAGATTCGAACTTGCGACCTCCTCGTCCCAAACGAGGCGCGATAACCGGGCTACGCTATACCCCGAGTATTTAACGGGGTGCAAATATAATAAAATCTAATATATAATCACAAACTTTATTAATCAATAATTTTAAATTTTACTCTATTCTTATATAACTCTCGCCTTCTGTTCTATTTCCATCTTCGTCTAGCTGTATTTGCTGGTAACTATTTGCCCCCATCACTAGCTCAAATCTAAAAATTTGAGTCGTATCTACTATATTCATCATAGGCCCAGAAGCATACTCTAGTCGCTCCTCGAGAAAACCGTCTGACACACTATATGTACCATAGCCAAACCACTCATTACTATCTGAAGGATCGTTGCGAGTCCACATTACTTTTCCTTTACTATACATCTTCACCTGCCTATAGCCATTCTCATTGGGCAACATTTCCGATAGCATCCCGTTTTCATACATCTGCTGGTTTTCTAATTCCCACACGCCTTCTAAGATCATCGCAGGTTCATTCTTATTCAATCCATCACTTGTTAAAAGTGTAGCACCCATCACATAAAAGCAAAGCATCATTAGTGTTTTCATAATATTTGGGTTTAGTTAATAATTTATTTTTCAACACTTTAAGGTACAAAAAAATTAATAAGATATGCGTTGAGATCTTTTTTGAACCTAGCTATTTCTCTAATGATTACGCTTTATTATATTTACGCGCATACAAACGGGTAGTAGCTTAGTCCGGTTAAAGTGCTGGTCTGGGGGACCAGAGATCGGAGGTTCGAATCCTCTCTACCCGACTTAAAGTAGATACGTGGTGTTTATTTTACGCTTTCGCGAAAGCGTACTCCTCTCAACCCTATTAATCTCAGTCTTTTTTAAGATATTTAACCTGTGAATACAAGACAGCGTTTAGACAGAGCTTACAAAGCAGCAAAGGAAATACCATTTTCTGATGCCGACAAACTAGTTTTTTTTTCCGACTGTCACCGCGGAGACAAAAGCTTTGCCGATGATTTTGCGAGAAATGAGAATATCTATTACCACGCGTTAAAACATTATTATAAAGAAGGTTTTACTTATTACGAGCTAGGGGATGGTGATGAGCTATGGGAAAACAGCTCCTTTGAAAGCATCTTGCGTGCACATAAAAATGTCTATACATTACTGCAGAATTTTCACTTTGAAAAACGACTTCACCTCATCTGGGGAAATCACGATATGGTATATCGCGATAAAAACTATGTTCAAAAACATTTAAGCACCTATTTTGACCCAAAAGACGGCAGAGAAGAGGTTTTATTCAAAAATCTAGAGTATCATGAGGCCTTGATATTAAAACATCGGGAAAGCGCTCAAGAACTCTTTTTATGCCATGGTCATCAAGCCGACTGGCTCAATTATCATGGATGGCGCTTTAATAGATTTCTCGTGAGAATCTTATGGAAACCACTTCAAATATTTGGCATCTCTGACCCTACGAGTCCTGCAAAAAATTACAAAGAGCTCATAAAAGTAGAGCGACGTATTAAGAAGTGGATTACAGAAAACAATAATCTACTCACCATAGTAGGGCATACACATAGACCTCGATTTCCAGAACCGGGAGATATTGCTTTTTTTAATGATGGTAGTTGTGTTCATCCGCGTAGTATCACAGGCTTAGAAATAGAAAATGGCGCTATCTCTCTTATAAAATGGCATATTACTACCACAGAAGAAGGCCACCTGCATGTAAATCGCGTGCTACTGGAAGGACCTCAAAAAATAAGGGATTATAAAACTAGCTAGTTTTATAATCCCTCAATATAGTTTTTAATAAAATAATTTAGTTCTACTCCTCTGGCGCAAGTGTTACTCGTAATCCATCCATATCTCGATGTATATGAAGCTGGCAACCTAAACGGCTATTATCCTCTACATGAAAGGCTTCTGCAAGCATTGCTTCCTCATCATCACTCATCTCTGGCAACACGTGATCACTCTCAACATAACACTGGCAAGAAGCACACATCGCCATACCTCCACAAATACCTATGGTACCTTCTGGAGCGAGCTCATAAGAGCGCACAACCTCCATTAAGTTCATATTCATATCTGTAGGGGCATCAATCTCGTGAGCAACGCCATCGCGATCTGTGATTGTAATTTTAATATCTGTCATGGATAGCGATTTATGCGTTAATATCCTTGTAATAAATGAATGGTTGTATGGTTAGTCTATAGCTTTAACCACAGCTTTAGGAGCTTGTTTCTTTGTTCCGTCAAACCCTGTTACTCCACCTACGGTCGTATACTTCATTACATAACGTTTATCTGGAAAAATACGCTGGTAAGCACTCTGACACATTAACGTTGCTTCGTGAAAACCACAAAGGATTAACTTCAATTTACCCGGATATGTATTTACATCTCCTATTGCATAAATACCTGGAATGTTCGTTTGGTAGTCCAAACTGTTATCCACTTTAATAGCATTCTTTTCAATCTCTAGTCCCCAGTCTCCTATAGGACCTAGTTTTGGTGCAAGTCCAAAAAGTGGTATAAAGTGGTCACAAGCCTGATTAAAGGTTTCTTCGCCTTGTTTGATAGTCACTCCGTTTACATGCGCATCTCCAAGTACATCAACTACCTCTGCTGGGGTGATTAATTTAATGCGTCCTTGATTTTTGAGTTCCTGAACTTTCTCTACACTATCAAGAGCACCACGGAATTCATTACGACGGTGCACTAGCGTCACTTCACTAGCAACATCTGCTAGAAAAATACTCCAGTCTAAAGCACTATCTCCACCACCAGCGATAATCACTTTCTTATCACGGTATAACTCAGGATCTCGTATAATATACTCTACCCCGATATCTTCATAACTCGCAATATTAGGAATAGGTGGTTTACGAGGCTCAAAACTCCCTAGACCTCCTGCAATTGCAACTACAGGCGCGTGGTGTTTTGTTCCTTTATTTGTGGTTACTATAAACGTGCCGTCTTCTTGTTTATCTATAGTTTGAGCACGCTCACCTAGTGTAAATCCAGGCTGGAAAGGCTCTATTTGTTTCATTAAGTTATCTACAAGATCACCTGCAAGCACTTCTGGAAATGCAGGAATATCATAAATAGGCTTCTTAGGATAAATCTCAGAACACTGCCCTCCTGGTTGAGGAAGTGCGTCAATAAGATGACATTTTAACTTTAATAATCCTGCTTCAAAAACGGTAAAAAGCCCTGTAGGACCAGCACCTATAATGAGTATATCTGTTTTAATCATTGATTCTTATTAATACGCTTTCGCGAAAGCAAAAATATATACATCCTCCATCTAAGAAGATGACCTTTATCTGTCTTACGCCTTAACATTAATAACTTCTTCTATCTGCGGAGCATGCTTTTTTATAGTCATCTCCACGCCACTTTTAAGTGTCATTTGATTTACAGAGCATCCTACGCAAGCTCCTTGTAATTGAACACGTACAATAGTATCGTTTTCTATACCTAAAAGGGTAATATCTCCTCCATCACTTTGTAAAAAAGGGCGAATTTCTTCTAGTGCATCTTCTACTTTCTGGGTTAACTCTGCTCCGGTCATAATTAATTCTTTACAGCAGAACAACCTGCCATGGTAGTAATCTTTATAGCCTCTGTTGCAGGTAAGTTCTTATTACGTCTTACTGTTTCTTCGACTACATTTTTAGTAAGCTCATCAAAAGCTAGCATTGTAGGCGTATTCGCTTGTAATGCTGCTGGACGCCCTACATCTCCAGCTTCTCGTATGCTTTGTACCAGTGGTATCTCCCCTAGCAAGCGCACTCCTAAATCCTCGGCAAGGTGTTTTGCTCCTTCTTTTCCAAAGATGTAGTATTTATTGTCTGGTAACTCATCTGGTGTGAAATAAGCCATGTTCTCTACGATACCAAGGACTGGTACATTGATACTCTCTTGTTGAAACATTGCTACACCTTTCTTTGCATCTGCAAGTGCCACATTTTGTGGTGTACTTACAACTACAGCACCTGTGATAGGTAGTGATTGCATAATACTCAAGTGTATATCTCCAGTTCCTGGAGGAAGGTCTAGCAGTAAGAAATCTAGTTCTCCCCAAGCAGCATCAAAAATCATTTGATTTAAAGCTTTTGCCGCCATAGGTCCTCTCCAGATTACTGCTTGATCTGGCTTAGTAAAAAATCCGATTGAAAGTACTTTTACTCCGTAGCTCTCTACAGGCTTCATTTTTGACTTCCCATCTACAGTAACAGAAAGTGGTCTCTCGTTTGCTACGTCAAACATAATAGGGACAGAAGGACCGTAAATATCTGCATCTAGAATTCCTACTTTGAATCCCATCTTTGCAAGTGTTACTGCGATATTTGATGTTACTGTAGATTTACCTACACCTCCTTTTCCAGAAGCAATAGCTACAATATTTTTAATACCAGGAATATCCTTTCCTTTTATCTCGTTACTTTCATCTTTGGCTGGTGCATTGACTTTTACATTAACCTTCACTTGTGCTTTTGCAAACACTTTATCCTGTATGGTTTTCATAATATCAACCTCTGCTTTTTTACGTGCTTGTAGTGTTGGGTTATTGATAGTAATATCTACTATCACCTCATCACCAAATGTAAGTACATTTGTAACAGCACCACTATCTACCATATTTTCTCCAGCACCTGGAGCTGTTATGGTTTTTAAAGCCTCAAGAATATCGTTTTTTTGTAGTTTCATTGTCGTGTTTAAGCAATTCTGAATAATCTCTAATTAGATTGATTCTAAATGCAAAGATACAACCGCAAGGAGGTATATTCCAACCTTTGAAATTTCAAATAATTTGACATTTCAAGTTTAATTAATCCTTAAATAATACATTGAATTTTAAAGGTTCTCTCTCAAGTTTCATAAGTCTTGAGACAACTCCGTACTAGGATCCCAAAAGTGTTTTTTAAAAGCCACAATTTTATCATCTACCACTTCTACTCCTTCATTTTCCAGCAGCTGCTGCATGAGGTTAGTTTGCGGAAAATGATGCTTACCGGTAAGTAGTCCCACACGATTTACAACTCTATGAGCAGGTACTTCACTATGTATATGTGAACCATTCATTGCCCAACCTACCATACGGCTGCTTCTAGCAGCTCCTAGGTACTTTGCAATAGCCCCATAACTGGTTACACGACCATAAGGTATTTGGGCTGCGACAGCATAGACTTTTGTAAAAAAGTTTTCGGTTTTTGGAGCGTAATTCATTCGAAGTAAATGGTTCTTATCAGTGTGATGATCATGAGTATCACCATGAGACACGCCATAAAGTAATTAGAATACTTTGTAAACGTGGTTGCCCTATTTTGAATTCTCGCAAAAAATATCACATAAAAATATAATGCTGTAAAAGTACCAAGTGCCGCTGCTAGCACAAAAAAGGCAATAGCAACAATATCATATTCTACCTTACCACTCACATTTAATGCAGCTCCTAATGCACAGAAATAAGGTATAGGTAAAATATTAAGCGCCGAAATCATCATCCCTTTACCAAGACTCTTGATTCCTCTATTTTTAGAAAGCTTGACTTTAGGAACCTTACCACGCTTTGCCTTCATAAAGAAGAACACTGCCATAATCAAGAAGATTACAAGTCCTGTTCTTAATAACATATTCTGTACAAATGGATTGCCAAAAATATATTTAGCTAGTAATACCGCAATAAGTGCTTGTATAATAACAATAAACGAAGCACCTATAGCGACTAGCAATCCATTATTACGACCACGCTCTACGCAAGTTTTTGCAACCGACATATTGATTAGACCAGGAGGTATAACTCCTGCTAAAGCAGCAAAGAATGTGATTAAGAAGAGTTTTGTTATCTCCAAGGCTAGCGTTTACTTAACTCTAAATTTAATATAAGTAATTGGTTTTCCTTGTTCTAGATATTGTTTTTCGTAAAAAGTTTGAATACCTACCACTTCCTTTGGAGAATATTCATTCTTGTATACATTATGATTTGCCTCTAAAATCTCGTGACCTTCACCGTGAAGTAGTCCTAAGGTATAACCATGCATAAACTCAGAGTCGGTTTTTAAGTTTACACACCCATCTGGTTTAAGCACACGCTTATACTTTTGGAGAAACTCCGTATTAGTCATTCTGTGTTTTGTACGCTTGTACTTAATTTGAGGATCTGGAAAAGTAATCCATATTTCATCTATTTCCGCTTTCGCGAAAGCGTGCTCTATCAACTCAATTTGCGTACGCATAAAACCTACGTTAGTCAAGTTATCTTCGATAGCGGTTTTTGCTCCTCTCCAAAAACGGGCACCTTTGATGTCAATACCTACAAAGTTTTTATCTGGATATGATTGTGCAAGACCCACAGAATATTCCCCCTTACCACAGCCTAGCTCGACCACAATAGGGTTGTCATTCTTAAAAAAATCTTTATTCCATTTACCCTTTAATGGGAATGTACCATCTACGAGTTCTTCTCTTGTAGGTTGTACTACATTTGAAAATGTCTCATTTTCTCTAAAACGCTTAAGCTTATTTTTACTTCCCACAGGTATATTTAATGTTTTGGTAAAATTAAGGAAACTTTTAGTAGTTAGAAGAGTTAGATATTTGCATTGTGAATTATAAAAAACACATATTAGTTGCACCCCTCAACTGGGGACTGGGTCACGCTACGCGATGCATCCCTATAATTCGCACCTTAACTTTTCATAATTATAAAGTAACGATCGCTAGTGATGGCCAAGCGTTGAAACTGCTTACAAAGGAATTTCCAGAGCTTGCTACCGTCACTTTACCTTCATATAACATTGCGTATTCTGAGAAAGGATCGCATTTTAAAAGAAAACTAATTGCAGATCTGCCTTCCATAAGAAGAACCATAAAAGAGGAGCATAGAGACCTTGAGGAACTTATCTATAAGTTAGGCATAGATGGGGTGATTTCTGACAATAGACTTGGGTTATATACTAAGAAGGTGCCCTGTGTGATTATAAGCCACCAGCTGCAGGTCTTGAGTGGTAAAACCACTTGGTTATCATCTGCTGCACATAGAATGTATCTCCAAAGATTTAATGAATGCTGGGTTCCTGATGTAGCTGGTGATATAAATTTAAGTGGCGTCTTAGGGCATCCACAAAAAAAACTATCTATCCCCACTAAATATATAGGCCCTTTGAGCAGAATGAAATCTTCTGAAGAAGAAATTATATATGACTATATCGCTGTACTGTCTGGACCAGAACCACAGCGCACTATGCTAGAGGATATTATTATCGCGCTTTTTAAGAAAGCCAGTGTAAAGCTACTTATTGTGCAAGGAAAGGTCTCCACCGAAGAGGAGGCTGATAAAATAGGCGCTAATATTAAGGTCGTAAACTTTCTAACAACCGCTGCATTAGAAAAGGCGATTAATCAAAGTAAGTACGTGATTGCTCGATCTGGATATACCACAATCATGGACCTTGCTATAATGAGAAAAAAGGTGTTTTTTATACCTACGCCTGGTCAAACTGAACAAGAATATCTCGCCGAATTATTAAAATCAAAAAAGATTGCTCCCTACTGTACGCAAGACAGCTTTAAGAGTAAAGAGTTACCGAGATTAAAAGTGTATCCTGGCTTTGAGCAAGGAATACCTGCTTATGATTTAACTCAATTCTTCGGCCTTTTCAATGGTGAAGGAGAACTCAGAACCCACTCCAAATTCGCTTTCAACATACACTCTTTCTTCATGCGCTTCAATGATGTGCTTGACAATAGAGAGGCCTAGTCCTGATCCACCCACCTTACGGTTACCTGATTTATCTACACGATAAAAACGCTCAAAAAGCCTAGGTATATGTACACTTTCTACTCCTTCTCCATTATCGGTAATACGCACAAGCACTTTATTTTGGATTAAGTCTTGTACACTTACTTCTGTCGTTCCGTTTTCTTTACCGTACTTAATGGAGTTCTCTATAAGATTAGTAAGTAACTGCTGTATGCGCTCCTTATCTGCATTGACCATCACACCTTCATCATAAGGCGCGTCAAAAGCAAGTGTGATATTTCTCTTTGCAGCCTTCATTTCTAGCATTTCAAAAGTGCTATCTACTAGCTCAATAATATCAAAATACTCGTAGTTAATATTAAGATCGCCTACTTCAAGCTTTGTAATCATATCTAGATCATTAACTAGATATATGAGACGCTCCACACCTTTTTCGGCGCGTTGTAGGTATTTTTTACGTACGGCTTTATCATTAATAGCCCCATCTAATAATGTAAGAATATAACCCTGTACCGTAAACAGCGGGGTTTTTAATTCATGAGCTACATTACCAAGAAAATCACGTCTATATTCATCTTGAATACGTAAAGAGGATATTTCGATTTTTTTACGTTTTGCATAACGCTCTACTTCTTCAGATAAAGAAGCCATATCCGTTGTGATGTTATCTGGAACGAAGCTTACATCCTCAAGAAGTTTTATATTATCATAAATCTCCTTTACACCTCTGATTATAAAAAACTGCGTTCTGTAATGTATAATCAAGAAAGAAATCACGTAACACAGGCCAATCCCGATAATGGAAGTAGTCCAAGATGGATTACCATCACGCAGGAGCTCAAGCGTTATAATTAGTGCCGCAAATACGATAGATATATAACTCGCTGTAATGAGAGAAAATGAGTAAGACTGCTTAACTCCTGCGGCCATTACATAACAAATTTATAGCCTACACCTTTTACGGTCTTAAATGACTCGTCACCTATTTTTTCTCTAAGCTTACGTATGTGAACATCTATGGTTCGACCACCTACTACAACTTCCAGACCCCAGACTTTATCTAGGATATCTTCACGAGTAAAGACTTTACCTGGTTTTGAAGTTAATAGTGATAACAATTCAAACTCTTTACGTGGCAAGGATAGTTCTTCTTTACCCTTGTAAACTTTATATTCCTCTCTATTGATTACTAGCTTACCTACTTTTGTAATTTGAGAAGACACTCCCTCTTCCTTAAATCTTCGCAACAATGCTTTTACTTTGCTTACTAACACCTTAGGTTTGATAGGCTTTGTGATATAATCATCTGCTCCAGCATCAAAACCTGCTACTTGAGAATAATCCTCTCCCCTAGCGGTAAAGAATGTGATGATAGTTTGGTCCAGATCGCTATTTGCCCGTATTACTTCACAAGCTTCTATACCATCCATCTCTGGCATCATCACATCAAGAATAATTAAATGAGGTGAGTGTTTTTTTGCAAGCTTTACAGCCTCTACTCCGTTTGACCCAGTTATCACTTGGTAACCTTCATTAGATAGATTATAACCTACTATTTCAAGAATATCTGGTTCATCATCTACAAGAAGTATTTTTAGGTCTTTTTTTTTCATGCTCTAAATATTATACGCCTAGTGTAAAGATACGTTGTTTTAGTCTTTTGATATATCCTGCAATGTATTAGCAAAATTGCCCTTTCTCATGTTAAGAGCATTAAGATTTCGTTAAGCTTTCCTACAACTATAATTATTGGCAAGGTAAAATTAAATCGTTTAACTACATGATTAACAACGCCTCACTTGTAAAAAGATCTTTTCCAAAAGCAGAAAATCATCTTAAAAATATTCACTTGTCATTATACTTCTTAAAAAACTAGCGTGAGTACGGGTAGATATGTTTTATATCTTTGCACAAACATTATTCCCAATGCCCCAACAGTCTATTTTTGATATCACTACAGATGCACAATTTGAAGAAGCTGCTCTGGAGGCATTTCGTTTTCAATTTGAGAATAATCCCACCTACAGATCTTTTTGTGACTTACTATACAAACACCCTAGTGAGATAAAAAGAAGTAGAGATATTCCTTTTTTACCTATTCAATTTTTTAAGTCGCATACTATTCTTACTTCTGGTTCAGAGGCTTCGGTTATCTTTAGTAGTAGTGGGACTACAGGTAGTAGCACTAGCAAGCACCATGTTGCGGACTTGAGCTTGTATGAAGATAGTTTTAAGCACGCTTTCGCGAAAGCGTACGGAAACCCAAAAGATTATGTAATACTAGCACTACTACCCTCCTATCTAGAAAGATCTGGATCTTCCCTCATATATATGGTAGATGACCTAATAAAAATGAGTGATCACCCTGACAGTGGATTTTATTTAAACAACCTCAACGAACTTGCAAATAAATTAGAATCACTAGACAAGGCAGGGCAAAAAGTATTACTTATAGGTGTATCATTTGCACTTTTAGACTTAGTAGAATCCCATCGCTTTAATCTTAAGAACACCATTATAATGGAAACTGGCGGAATGAAAGGACGTCGCAAAGAACTGGTCCGTGATGAGCTGCATGAAATACTTTGCAACGGTTTTGGCGTGTCTTCAATACATAGTGAATATGGGATGACTGAGTTATTGAGTCAAGGCTATTCTCATGGAAAAGGGATATTTACCACACCTCCATGGATGAAAGTATACACTCGAGATACAGAAGATGCCCTAAGCTTACTAGAAAGCACAAAAACCGGCGGTCTCAATGTAATTGACCTAGCAAATAGATTTTCCTGCCCATTTATAGCCACTCAAGATCTTGGACGAGTATCCAAGGATGGGAGCTTTACCGTAATAGGCCGTTTTGACAACTCAGATATACGCGGCTGTAACCTGATGTCTCTATAAAATGTAATCTTGCTAAAACTAATACGACTTACTTTACGTATGTATTACTAAAATAGCAAGTTTATGAGATTACTATCATTCATTCTTCTGGCATTATTTACAATTTCCATTACCGCTCAAAAAACAGATTACAACCTCAAAAAAGGATATGTAGCCGAAGGATTTGACGTGACAGAATATTTTAACAATAAAGCTATAGAAGGAAATAAAGAATTCACCACAACATATGATGGGGCGAAATTTAAATTTGCGAGCGAGACAAACCTACAAGCTTTTATTAAGACTCCAGAAAAGTTTGTTCCTCAATACGGAGGGTATTGCGCATATGCTATTGCGGATAAAGGGAAAAAAGTATCGATAGATCCAGAAACTTTTGAAATAAGAGATGGTAAATTATATCTCTTTTACAACTCTTGGGGAGTAAATACCTTAGAAAAGTGGAATGAAGAAGGAGCAGCCACTTTAAAGAAAAAAGCAGATATTGAATGGAAAACTGTAAGGAATAAACATTAAGAACGACTTTATAATAGATTGGTTAGTTAGTTAGAAAGCCCCAGATGTTCACTTGAACACTGGGGCTTTCATATTTCTATTAGTATAGTTTGTATCTCAACTAGGATGCTCTAATAACAAAGTAATTCTTCTTACCTCTTTGAAGCAGTACAAAGGTTCCATTTATCAAATCTGTAGTCTGGATGGTATAATCCTCTCCTACTTTTTCTTTATTTATCGAGATTGAGTTTTCTTTAAGTGCACGTCTCGCTTCTCCATTAGATTTTAAAAATCCTGTCTTTTCTGCAAGTGCTGCGATAATATCTAATCCAGCTTCTATTTCAGATTTTTCTATCTCTGCTTGTGGTACACCTTCAAAGACATCTAAAAATGTTGCCTCATCAAGAGACTTTAGATCATCACTTGTACTTTTACCAAATAAAATATTTGAAGCTGCGATTGCTTTTTCTAGCGCCTCTGCATCATGAACCGTAGTGGTTACCTCCTCTGCTAGTCTCTTTTGTAAAGCTCTCTGATGTGGTGCCTCTTTATGAGCTGCAACAAGTGCTTCAATCTCTTCTCTATCTAAAAAAGTAAAGATCTTAATATACTTCTCTGCATCCTCATCTGTTGTATTTAACCAGTACTGGTAAAATTTATACGGAGATGTTCTTTTTGCATTTAGCCATACGTTTCCACCTTCACTTTTTCCAAATTTACTTCCATCAGACTTAGTGATAAGCGGGCACGTAAGTGCATATCCTTTTCCGCCTCCTATACGACGAACTAATTCTGTACCCGTAGTAATATTACCCCACTGGTCACTTCCCCCCATTTGGAGCGTGATTCCTTCGTTTTTATATAAATGTAAAAAGTCATATCCTTGTACCATCTGGTATGTAAACTCTGTAAATGACATACCATCTGCATCTTCACCAGTAAGTCTATTTTTTACAGAATCTTTTGCCATCATATAATTAACCGTAATATGCTTACCTACATCACGAATAAAGTCAAGAAAAGAAAACTCCTTCATCCAGTCATAGTTATTCACTAAAAGTGCCTGATTTTCTGCACCCGAAGTAAAATCGAGAAACTGTGATAGTTGTGATTTTACACATTCTTGGTTATGACGTAATGTCTTCTCATCAAGAAGATTACGCTCTGATGATTTTCCTGATGGATCTCCTATCATACCTGTAGCTCCACCTACTAACGCAACAGGCCTATGACCAGATCTTTGATAATGTGCCAATAACATAATAGGAACTAAATTTCCAATGTGTAATGAGTCTGCCGTTGGGTCAAAACCTACATATGCAGAGCGCATCGCTTCCATTAAATGTTCCTCGGTTTGTGGCATCACATCGTGTATCATTCCACGCCACTGTAATTCTTCTACAAAATTCTTAATCATTGCTATTGTATTTAGGCAATGGCAAATATAAAAAGAAGCGTGTGACCGCGGCTATTGTTTCTATTAAAAAGATAAAACACGTATACACTTCATATAATTAAGAATTAATTCATGAGGCGTATCTTTACCATATGATTTTAGTTACTGGGAGTACTGGACTTGTAGGTAAACATTTACTGTTGAGCCTCACACAAAAAGATCAAAGCGTTAGAGCTTTGTACCGAAGCGAATCTAAGAAGGCGGAGGTTGTTTCTTTTTTTGCTTTCGCGAAAGCGGAATCTCAATTACACCGTATAGATTGGGTTAGAGGCGATATTACAGAAGTACCCAGCCTCACTGCCGTCTTTAAAGATGTAACTTATGTATACCATTGCGCGGCTCTTATTTCATTTGACCCATACCAATTTAAGGAGCTTACTAAAATAAATATTGAAGGCACTGCAAATGTTGTCAATCTATGCCTAGAAAATAATATCAAAAAATTAGTACATGTAAGCTCTATTGCTACACTGGCAAGCACACCAAACAATCCAATTACAGAAGATAATTTCTGGGATCCAGATGCTCCAAACTCAGTATATGCACTCACAAAAAATGGCGCAGAAATGGAAGTATGGAGAGGAACACAAGAAGGATTAAACGCAATTATTTTAAATCCCGGAATCGTAATAGGTGAAGGAAACTACCAGACAGGTAGCGGAAAGTTCTTTAATCATATTCTTGAAGGAAAAGCTTTATATCCCACTGGAGGTAGCGCAGTGATAGATGTAAAAGACTTAGTAGCATTAATGGAGAAAGCTATGAATAGCACCCTAGCACAAGAAAGGTATATTGCGACTGCTTACAATGTCACTTATCGTGATTTACTAGAAGAAATAGCAAAGACCTTAGGCAAGAAAGCACCTAGTGGAGCTCTAAACAACGGCTTACTCCAATTTTTAAACTTCTTAGACTCTATGAGAGGCATATTTACTCGCAAAAGACAAATAACTAAAATAGGCTACAAGTCATTGCAAAGACAGACATTGTACAGTAATGACAAAATAATAGAAGCGTTTGATTACATTCCCACTCCGCTAGATGTGACTTTGTCACGTATAGCACTACACATTAATCAAGTTCGCTAGTATCTTCCTCAACTCGTATATTTTTTCTACTAAAAGTATCAGTAATTAAACGCCTTGGAATTTCTTTAAACTTAGTTGAATCTTTTTGTTTAAATCTTGCTTTTACTTCTCTTGCTTTCAAAGTTCGTAAAGAATCTTGTTCTTTCTTCTGCAAAGACTCTATAGAGTCATTTACTTTTAATTCTCCTTTAACTCTATTCAATACTTTGGCATTTAAGCTTTTATAAGCATCTACATCTGCTGTGTAATACGATAGATTCTGAGCATATGTAAGGCTATCGATATCAAACTTATCATATATATAAGTTTCTGGCTGAATACCCAATTGCTTGATTTGCGCAATATTGTAACCTCGAGCACTAGATATTATTACAGATTCATACAATATGCTCTCCATAGTGTTCTCATCAATAAAATTATCTGGCTTTTCTACAGACGGAATATCTTGACAACTAATCAAGGATAAAAAACCTAATAATAAAGCATATAATCTTCTCATTATCTATCAAACGTAAGACGTTCTCCAAAAAGTTCATCGTATACCTTAAAGTTTTTATGCGCTAGGCGGCCATTCACAAAAGTGTGCGTTATTCTAGACTTGAACGTTGTGCCTTCAAAAGGAGACCATCCACACTTATAAAGAATATTATCTTTTTGTACGGTCCAAGGTGCATTAAGATCTACAAGTACAATATCTGCTTTATAACCTTTACGTATATATCCTCTTTTTTCTACTTGAAAAAGTATTGCTGGGTTATGACACATCTTCTCTACAATCTTCTCGAGAGAGATTTTTCCTTGATGATAAAACTCTAGCATAGCAGGTAGTGCATGCTGTACTAGTGGACCACCACTAGGAGCTTTTGTATATACGTTGTTTTTTTCCCCTAAGGTATGGGGAGCGTGATCTGTTGCTATTACATCAATCTTATCATCTAGTAACGCTTGGAATAACTCATCCCTATCCTTTGGTGTTTTTACTGCTGGATTCCATTTAATTTTAGATCCTTTCTCATCATAATCTTCATCAGAAAACCATAGATGGTGGATACAAACCTCTGATGTTATTTTCTTTTCAGCAAGAGGTATCGTATTGTCAAATAGTGCTGTTTCTTTTCCGGTAGATAAGTGAAAGACGTGAAGTCTCGCTCCTGTTTTCTTTGCTAACTCTATAGCCCTTGAGGACGAAATATAGCAAGCATCTTCACTCCTAATTATAGGATGAAGATTCATTGGGATATCATCACCGTAGCGCTCTTTATATATTGCAAGGTTTTTCCTTATGGTTTCTTCATCTTCACAATGTGTTGAGATAATCATATCTGTAGATTTGAATATCTTTTCAAGCACTGCCTCATTATCAACCAGCATATCTCCAGTAGAGCTCCCTAAAAATAATTTGAGACCTGCAACATTCTTCTTGTCAACCTTTAGAATTTCTTCTAAGTTATCATTGGTTCCCCCAAACATAAAAGAATAGTTTGCTGCAGACGAGTTTGCTGCAATCTCAAACTTCTCTTCGAGCTTCTCAATAGTAGTGGTTTGAGGCACTGTGTTCGGCATTTCAATAAATGATGTTATGCCTCCGGCTACGGCAGCTCTAGATTCTGTTGCAATATTTGCTTTATGCGTAAGTCCAGGCTCTCTAAAGTGAACTTGGTCATCTATAACTCCAGGCATAAGATAAGTTCCTTCTGCGTCAAAAATATGTACGTCACCAGACTTTGCGCTTATACTTTCTGCTATTTCCTCTATGATGCCATTATGTATTAATACGTCACCTCTTAAAATGGTTCCTTCATTAACAATATGAGCATCTTTTATTAAAATCTTTTCCATAGTTATCTTTTAAAAAGATGTTGTAGTCGCATTTTTACAACACCAAAAATGGCTTCAGAAATAATACCTGAGCTCATTTTACTTTCTCCTTTAGTTCTATCTGTAAAAACTACAGGAACCTCTACTATTTTAAATTTTTTGAGATATGCTTTATATTTCATTTCTATTTGAAACGCATAACCTACAAATTTAATGTTCTCTAGATCTATCCCCCTTAAAACATTATGGTGATAGCAAATAAAACCTGCAGTCGTATCATAAATATTCATTCTTGTAACAAATCTAACATAACGTGAGGCTCCCCAAGAAAGTAAAACTCTCCCCATAGGCCAGTTTACCACATTTACTCCAGTTACATATCTAGACCCAATAGCGAGATCTGCACCATCTTTAACACAAGCATTATAAAGCCTAATTAAATCGTTTGGATTATGGGAAAAATCTGCATCCATCTCAAAAACATATTCATATTCTTGATCAAGTGCCCATTTAAAACCCGCTATATATGCAGTACCTAGACCATTTTTTTTGGGTCTATTTAAAAGAAACAATCTCTCTTTATATGGTCCTTGGAGTTCTTTTACTTTGGCTGCTGTTCCATCTGGAGAGTTATCATCAACCACTAAAATATGGAAAGCTCGTTGTAGTGCAAATATATTGCGCAACAGCCTTTCTATATTTTCGATTTCGTTGTAGGTGGGTATGATAACTACAGCGTTTGCCATGCAATCTTGTTTAAAGCAAATGTACTTATTTTAAAAAGGTCATTACAACTCAGGGGCACCTTTTGGTATAATTTGTAGTATTTTTAACGCTCTAAAAAAAACTCCTCAATTTGGAAAGCAGCCTACGCCTTATTACTTATCAAAACTGGATAACAATAATTATTATAAGTTGTTTGATATTACTAGGTGCTATTAAGTTTTTTTATCAAGCAAGATTTTCAGACTTTTTAAATATCCTAGGTGCTGATCGCTTTTTCAGCACAAGATCTAAGGGTGTTTTTATTTTACACCCCTTACAAGTCGTGTTACTCGTAATACAATTTATAGGTATCTCTCTTTTGATTTACTTAGCATATTGCTCCATACTAAATATTCCTTTTTCAAAGAACTTCGACATTTTCAAGTACATCTTTTTGGGGTACTCCGTCTTTGAGATTGTAAAATTTCTACTAGAAAGATTTATAGCATATGTTTTAAATTTTGACAAAAAAATGCAGTCCTTTTTTTATAAGCGACTTAATGTAAAACACCTTTTGGGCCTGTTTGCTCTTTTAGGCAGTGCCTTTATAGTTTACCAACTACAAATTCCTTTTTATTTCATTTACAGCATCCTAGGTATAATCATCACTATTTACACTATTTCGCAATTTTGGCTTATCCGTAAATACAAGAGTGACTTTTTTAGGTTTCCTTTTTATTTTATTTTGTATTTTTGCACTCTCGAAATTGGACCCTACTTTATTTTGTACTCATTCATTACAAAACAGTAGCCCAATTAAAAAATGAGTGTTTATGAAAGTGAAAACTATCCTCGTTTCGCAACCAAAGCCTAAGGTTGAAAACTCACCTTATTTTGAGCTAGAACAAAGACAACGCGTTAAAATAGATTTCATCCCCTTCATCCACGTAGAGGGTGTATCTGGCAAAGAAGTTAGATTACAAAAAGTAGATCTTAAAGACTACACTGCAATCATACTTACAAGTCGTAATGCTGTTGACCACTTCTTTAGAATTGCAGAAGAAATGCGTTTTAAAGTGCCCGATACCTTAAAATATTTTTGTCAGAGTGAAGCTGTTGCTTATTACTTACAGAAATACGTGGTTTACCGTAAGCGTAAAATATATGTAGGTAAACGCACATTTCCAGAGCTTATTCCATTAATTAAAAAGCATAAGAATGAGACATTCTTATTGCCGTCATCAGATAAGTTCAAACCTAACGTACCAGAACTTCTAGATGCTTTAGGAGTGAAATGGATGCAATCTACTTTTTACAAAACAGTAGTAAGTGATCTTTCTGAATATGAAAATGTGTTTTACGACATATTAGTATTTTTTAGCCCAAGTGGTATTCAATCATTATTTGAAAACTTCCCTAACTTTAAGCAAAACGACACACGTATTGCCGCTTTTGGGAACACTACAGTAAAAGCTGCCGAAGAAGCAGGACTTAAAGTAGATATTCAAGCACCTACACCGGAGACTCCTTCTATGACAATGGCTTTAGAAAAGTACATTAAAGACGTAAATAAGAAGTAATATTCTTCTATTATATATAAAAAAACCTGCTCGATGAGCAGGTTTTTTTATGCCTTTTAATGAAATGTACCACCTAGCTAAGCGTAAACCTCCTCGCGTTTTATCTCACTTAATATACCATCCCAAAGATTTAATCGCACTTTTAATGCTTCCTTAGACACAGCAACTACTTCATCCCATTTATTGTTATCATCACCACATAGGTGTTCAATCATTTTCAAAGCCATAGGTCCATGCTCATCCTCATCAAGTTCAATATGACGATCAAAATAATACTTAAAATCAGATAAATCCTTTGCCGGGAAGTTCTCCTCTATCTCTCCAATAATTGCGGTAAACATTGCTGGAATTAGGTTTTCACGACCAAATGTAAATGCCGCAGCTATCTCATGTAAGTTACCCCTATCTATAATATCAAATGTAAATTTCAAAAACTGACGTACGCCATCTGGCAGATTTTCGATAGCCTCATGTATTGCAATTACATCAAAATCTGTAGCAACAAGATTATCTATTGCAATGGTACTCGCACCAGCTTTTTGCATAGCATCGATGTACATCTCATAATGACTCTGTCGCTCCCCTTTTGCATTAATATCCGTCTCCTCAGCAAGAACAATTTCATTGATTAAATATCTAGTTTCGGCACTTCCTACTGGTTTCCATGGAGTTTGCGTACACGTTAATCCATTTTGCAAAGCCTTTAGTAAAGACATAAAATCCCATACAGCATACACATGATGCTCCATAAAGACCAAAAGATCATCTGGAGTTTTTATCTCTTTATACAAAGGATGGTTAAGCAATTGTTCTTGAAGCGGTTGTATTTCTTGTGTGACGTGTGAAATCATTTGTAATCTTTTTTAATATATATAATACGTATATAATCGCACTGTGGTTCTTGTAGACAGACGACAAATTTACGTTTTTAAGAAGGCAAATTGAATTTTTACGCTTTCGCGAAAGCGTAAATAAACCATAAAAAACACTTCCTTAACATTTATAGACAGTTACTGTTTAAATCCCCTTTGATATATTTATTTTTGCACATCTCAAACAGAGCAAGAAATGTACAGAACGCACAATAATGGAAGCCTAAGAGCTGCCGATGTAAATAAGGAAGTTACCCTCGCAGGATGGGTTCAAAAATCTAGAGATAAAGGATTTATTATTTGGGTAGATCTACGTGATCGTTACGGAATGACGCAACTTGTTTTTGATGAGGAGCGTACCGATGCATCAATCATGGAGCAAGCACGTAAACTAGGACGTGAGTTTGTAATTCAAGTTACTGGAACCGTTATAGAGCGTGATTCAAAAAATCCAAATATCGCAACAGGAGATATCGAGATTTTAGTATCAAAACTAGAAGTGCTTAACGCTTCACTTACTCCTCCTTTTACCATAGAAGATGAAACTGATGGTGGTGAGGATGTGCGTATGAAATACCGTTACCTAGACATACGTCGTAAGCCAGTGCGTGACAGCTTAATTTTTAGACATAAAGTAGCACTAGAAGTACGTAAATATCTTTCTGATCAAGATTTTATTGAGGTAGAGACACCATACTTAATCAAGTCTACTCCTGAGGGAGCACGAGATTTTGTGGTTCCTTCCCGCATGAACGAAGGACAATTTTATGCATTACCACAATCCCCACAAACCTTCAAGCAATTGCTTATGGTGGGAGGAATGGACAAATACTTCCAGATTGTAAAGTGTTTCCGTGATGAGGATTTGCGTGCAGATAGACAGCCAGAGTTTACGCAAATAGACTGTGAGATGGCTTTTGTAGAGCAGGAAGATATCTTAAACATTTTTGAAGGACTTACAAGACACTTACTTAAAGAAGTAAACGGTGTTGAGATTGAGAAATTCCCACGTATGCTATATGATGATGCCATGCGTTTATATGGTAATGATAAACCGGATATCCGTTTTGGGATGGAATTTGGAGAGCTCAATGAAGTAGCACAACATAAAGATTTTGGCGTTTTTAATAATGCAGAGCTTGTAGTGGGTATTGCTGTCCCAGGAGGAAATAGCTATACTCGCAAAGAAATAGATAAACTTATAGACTGGGTAAAGCGTCCACAAGTAGGCGCACTAGGAATGGTGTATTCTCGTTGCAATGACGATGGATCATTCAAGTCTTCTGTAGATAAATTTTATGATCAAGAAGATCTAGCAAAATGGGCAGCGGTTACTAGAGCTCAAAAAGGAGATCTTATCTGCATCCTTTCTGGAGAGACTTCAAAAGTTCGCGCTCAAATGAGTGCATTACGTATGGAGCTAGCAACACGTTTAGGATTAAGGGACCCTAAGGTATTTGCTCCATTATGGGTAATAGATTTCCCTTTACTTGAACTAGATGAAGAGACTGGACATTATCACGCAATGCACCACCCATTTACGTCTCCTAAGCCAGGACAGATAGAACTACTAGACACAAAACCAGGAGAGGTAAAAGCAAATGCATATGACCTTGTACTTAACGGTAACGAAATAGGAGGAGGATCCATACGTATACACGATAAAGAAACGCAAGCTATCATGCTACGCCACTTAGGCTTCTCTGAAGAAGAGGCTAAAGCGCAATTTGGCTTCCTTATGGATGCCTTTGAATATGGAGCACCACCACACGGTGGTCTTGCTTTTGGGCTAGATAGACTTGTAGCAATACTAGGTGGTCAAGAGACCATACGTGACTTTATTGCCTTCCCAAAAAACAATAGTGGTCGTGACGTTATGATAGACGCACCTGCTTTTCTTGATGATGTGCAAATGAAGGAATTGAATTTGAAGCTACGCGATCAAAAATCATAACACCAACAAACTAATACTTAACAAAGCCAAATCTTGGAAACAGAAGAAGAACAAAGCAATTCTAAAGTATTTAAAGCTGTTTTAAAAACGATAGCAATCACGATGGTAAGCATCTTGGTACTAGCGATCATTGCTTTTTTTATAACCATCACATTCTTTGAATAAATGAACAAAGCTAGACGTATTTTTATCATTGTTCTTTTCTTTATTCTAGCAGCAATGCTCGCATATGGATTTTACTGCAAAGACAATGTAGATGTTGCCTTGGGTCATAAGTTTATTGGCCTTTCTATTGCTGGTGGTTTCTTTATCTTAATGCCCACTTTTATTTATCATCGCTGGAAAGATCGCAAAGTCGCAGATTATATGCTCACCGATGATGCTTTTAAGAGAATGAAAGAATTTAACAACTCCAAAGATAAAAAGCGCTGAATTTAAAGAGTTTACATTAATATAATATTGGCAAAAGTTTGGGTTACCAAATAAAAGTGTAAGTTTGCACTTTATTAATACATATTTTATAATGGAAGGAACAGTAAAATTTTTCAATGAGTCAAAAGGTTATGGTTTTATAACTAACGACGACACCGGTAAAGACATCTTTGTACACGTTACAGGTCTTAACGGGGAAACTATCAACGAAGGAGACAAAGTTGAGTACGTAGAAGAAGAAGGAAGAAAAGGATTAACTGCTGCACAAGTACGTGTACTGTAGTTATCAAGATAGATAGATACTTTTTTACGATTACAAAAGCTCGCCTATGGCGAGCTTTTTTCGTTTATAACTATGCTACGATAAAGTTAGAATTTAAAAAATCCTATTGAGCACCACACTTGCATCCAGTAACACGATGCAAAATACTCCAGCTACGATAACAAACTTCAAAATATTATGTAGCAGCACATAGTGAGGTCTCGCTACAGATCTCCATAAGATGGCTAGAAATAACAACAATAAAGCCACACTCCCGTAAAAGTAATAGCTCATATACCCCAACTTAAAGTGGTTTATTAAGAAAAAGATAGGGACTATTGTAAGACCTCCTAGAATAGTGAGCAACCACTTTGACGTGGTAGTGCCATAAATAACAGGTATTGTTCTATAGTTCTGAACGAGATCGCCTTTTAAATTCTCTAGATCTTTTACCATCTCGCGCATGGCAATAACTAGAAACAGAAATGAACCGTGTACAAAAATGACAGGTGCTAGATTTCCGTAATAAATAAAAACAGCAAAGAATGGAGTAATAGCCAGCGTTGCCGCTACTAGATTCCCTACAAAAGGATATTTTTTGAGCTTATGGGAATAAATCCAGATCCCAAAAATATAAAGCGCATAAAATATCACTGCTTTAAAAGACACATAACTAGCTGCTATAGCGGCTAGAAAGTTAAGCACAAAATATATAGACAACTTTGTGTTTTGACTCACGAGCCTGTCTAACATAGTTTTTTTAGGCCTGTTAATCAAGTCTTTTTCAGAATCGTAAAAACTGTTGATGATATAACCAGCTGCAATAGTAAAAACTCCAGCAAGCACTAGGAATAAGAGATTGAGATCAAATATGATTTCGCGTAGGCGCAAATCTGGTGCTAATATAAATATAGATGTAAGGTACTGTGCGATGACGATTACTAGAATATTGTAACCGCGCACCACAGAAAAGAGGCTAATTAACTTAAGGATAAAACGTTTGTTTTTTCTCGAAAGCATTAGTTGCCTTTTAAGTAAATAATATGAATTATTAGAAGGTGTAAACCACTTCTAGCTTGTGTCCTTTAAGAGCTTGTTGTGCCTTTTCTAAGTCTTCGGTAAAGCCAAGCATGTAACCACCACCTCCTGAACCACAAAGCTTCAAGTAGTAATCATTAGTATCTATTCCTTGCTTCCATAGCTCATGAAATTTTGCAGGAATCATAGGTTTAAAATTGCTAAGCACCACTTTAGATAATTGCTTCACATTGCCAAAGAGTGACTTTACGTCTCCCTTTAAAAAATCATCTACACAAGCATCTGTATGTTTCACAAACTGATCTTTAAGCATCGCTCTAAAACCATCTTGCTTCATACTCTCCATAAAAATGTTTACCATAGGAGCAGTCTCACCTACAATACCACTATCTAATAAGAATACAGCACCTGTACCTGTTTGTGCTTGAGAAGGAATCCCAGCTGCTTCAATATGATCTTTACTATTGATAAGAATAGGAAGGCTTAAATAACTATTAAGAGGATCTAAGCCAGAAGATTTACCATGAAAGAAAGACTCCATACCTCCAAAGATTTGCTTCAAATTAAGCAACTTCTCGCGTGTAAGATTTTCTAACACTGTAATTTTATCTACTGCATATTTATCATAAATAGCAGCTACTAGCGCACCACTACTTCCCACTCCGTAACCTTGAGGTATACTAGAGTCAAAGTACATTCCTGCATCTACATCTTCTTGCATTTGATCAATATCAAATGAAACAAGCTCCGGCTGCTCAGTTTGTAAGTTCTTTAAGTAAATAACAAAACGTGCAAGATGCCCGTTTGATGCAATCGCTTCATCACTAGGGTTCTCTTCTATTTTAAGGGCTCCATTATAGAAGTTATAAGGAATAGCAAGACCTTTGGAATCTTTTATGATTCCATACTCGCCGAACAATAAAATTTTTGAATAAAAAAGTGGACCTTTCATAATGGGAATCTCCTAATGAGTTACACAAATTTACAGTTTTTTTGCTCCATTACCCACACAATCATCAATATAGTGGTTGTTTTGGCAAAATTTTGAAAGTTCGCTAGCTATAAATTTCTGAACAGACTCCTTTTCATTTTCCGGATATAACACATGAACATTTGCTCCAGCATCAAGTGTAAAGCAAATTTTTGAACCTGTTTCATTACGGTAAGCCCAGATTTCATTTATTATCTCGAGTGTTTTAGGCTTCATCAAGATAAAGTATGGATGACTCGTCATCATCATAGCATGCAGTGTGAGTGCCTCACTTTCCACGATTTTTATGAACTGATCTACATCACCTTGCTTAAAAACTTGCATCAAGCTTGATAAGTTTTCATGTGCTTGGGTAAATCTCGCTTTCGCGAAAGCGTGACCATGCATTAAATCATGCCCTACAGTACTACTCACTTGCTTCTCACCTTTATCTACTAGCAATATGGTATCTTGATAATTGTGGAATTTCTCATGAATTTCTCCTTCATAAGATGTTCCATAAAAGTTTGTACTCCCTTCTATCTCTGCATGCTTACCCCAAACCACGAGAGGCCCCTCAATACTTCTACATGCGCTTCCAGAACCTAATCTAGCAAGAAAACTTGCCTTCTCATTAAAGAAAGCATCTGTCATTGCCCCCTCCATACCTCGCTCCATTTCCATAAGACAGAGAGCAAGCGCACTCATACCAGATGCAGAACTCGCAATACCAGAGCTATGAGGAAAAGAGTTAGACGTCTCAATTTTATATTCATACTCCTTTACAAAAGGCATATAAATAGCTATACGCTTGAAGAATTTGGTGATTTTCGGCTTGAAGTCTGGCGCTGCTTCTCCATCTAAAAAGATTTCAAAAGGAATCTCGCCAGAAAAATTACTATTCTTTTTGTAAGACAGCGTAGTTGTTGTATGGCAGTTAGATAAGGTAAAACTTATGCTTGGATTTTGAGGTAACTGCTCACCATATTTACCCCAATATTTAACAAGGGCTATATTACTAGGAGATTGATAACTTACAGATCCTGCAGGTAAAACATTGTAATCACCAGAGGGTATAAAATCGCTTTCGGTCATTGAGTTTGAGTAGAAATTTATACAAAGATAGCAATATCAACGCTTAGAGACGTCTAAGATTATTCACTACCTTTAAATCTTAACCAATTTATTTTATGGACAAAGATTTATTAATTCGCATTGTTCTGAGTATAATCATTTGCCTTCTTGTAGGCACTATAGGTGCTCTAGCAACCCAAAGCAGTATAGATACGTGGTATGTAGGTCTTATGAAACCTAGCTGGAGTCCGCCTAACTGGATTTTTGCACCCGTATGGATTATACTTTATATCATGATGGGTATAGCCGCCGGTATTGTATGGAATAGAGGTTTTTATCATAAGTGGGTAAAAGTAGCTTTATACCATTTTGGTTTTCAGCTTATACTTAATGGATTGTGGAGCATCATATTCTTTGGACTAGAACAACCCTTCTTTGCACTACTCACCATTTGCGGCCTTTTTATCTTAGTCATATTAACGATAAAATGGTTTAAAGTTGTAGACAGATGGAGCGCAGCATTACTTATTCCTTATATATTATGGCTTGCCTTTGCAACGGCTCTTAATTTTGAAATCTGGCGTCTTAACTAGTTTTATTCTACAATTGCCTGAGCAGCAAGATAGCCTCCCGTCCATGCATTTTGAAAATTAAAACCACCTGTAATTGCATCTATATTGAGCACCTCACCTGCTAGATAAAGATTTGGTACTTTTTTGCTTTCAAAGGTTTTAAAATTCACCTCTTTTAAGTTGACACCTCCCGCAGTTACAAACTCTTCTTTAAAAGTACTTTTCCCGCTTACGCGAAAACGAGATTGCGTGAGCTCTCGGCTTAAAGACTGTAATTGCGCCTTCGTGAGTTCTGCCCACTTAATAGCTTGCTGAATCCCTGAGGCAATTAATAAATTATGCCATAAACGCTTAGGCAACTCAAGTTGTGCATAGGTAAATGGAGACTGTTTTGCGTGTTGCAGCTTGAGCTCTAAAAGCTCATCTAAAGCATCTTCTTGTGTAAGAAACTGTAGCCAGTTTACTTGAATCTCAAACTGATATTTTAAATCGGCAAGTTCTCTTGCTCCCCAAGCAGAGAGTTTTAAAATGGCTGGACCGCTCATTCCCCAGTGGGTAATGAGTAAAGCCCCTTCAGATTTTTGTTTGGTTCCTAGCACCTTTACAGTGACATTAGTTGCCAGCCCCATAAGACCCTCTATCTTTTCATCTTTAATATTAAATGTAAAAAGTGATGGTACTGCATCTGTGATAGAGTGACCTAGCTTTTGCAATAATGACCACATTTTAGGATTACTTCCAGTAGTCATCACTAGGTGATTGCATGTAAAATCCCCTTTATTAGTCTTTACATAAAACGGATTTTCATTTGAAATTCTCGCTTTCGCGAAAGCGGAATCAAAACCAACATCTTGCACAGAATGATTAGTAAGCACTTCAATTTTGTACTTATGAGCTTCCTTTATAAAACAATCTACAATGGTAGATGAAGAGTCAGTTACTGGAAACATTCTCCCATCTTCCTCAATTTTAAATTCGACACCTCGCTCTTCAAACCAAGCGATAGTATCACCAGTCATAAAAGTGTGGAAAGGCCCTAATAATTCTTTCTGTCCTCTAGGGTATTTTTTCGAAAGTTCTTTTGGTATAAACTCTGCATGCGTGACGTTACATCTCCCACCACCAGAAATTCTCACTTTAGTAAGCACCTCTTTTCCTCTCTCTAGAATAGCAATTTTGAGTGTCGGCTTTTTTTCTGCTATGTTAATTGCAGTAAAAAACCCAGCGGCACCACCACCTACAATAAGGACGTCAAATTTATTCATTTACAGTATTTGGTATGACACGAGTATCAAAATTAAGATGAGTTTTAGGGCTCAGAATATAAAACTCCCAAGCCTTTAATGGAATTTCTTGTGTCTCGCTTATAGCTACATCTTCACCAGTGAGCACATTGACAAAAACTCCAGACAGCGGCATTTTAGTGTTTATTGATGTACTAGAAAAGTTACCTATAAACAAAAGCTGATCGCCTTCTTTCTCTCTGCCAAAGGTAAGTATCTCAGGATTGCTAGCTTCTAATTTAATAAGAGAGGCTTTAGTTTTTCCGCCGTGTAGAGATTTACGATTATTCTTTAACTCTCCTAATTTTTTAAGCAATTCAAAGTAACTTCCTTTCTCCTTTGGAATACTGTCCTTTTCAAAAAACTGTAATCTTTTATCCAGATCATATTCTTGCCCACTATATATGAGAGGCATGCCAGGCAACATATAGGTAAGTGTGGTAAAGATCTCTTTATTGTCTGGCATGCGCTTACCTAACGTTCCTGCCCAGCTATTTTCGTCATGATTTGTAACAAAGTACATATTCATATCATCTTGAGCTAGCGTTTGATCATACTGCGCGAGTAGTGTCCAGAAGTCCTCTACACTTTTTTCTTCTTTGGCTATTTCATTAAGTAAATGATGCATCTGCCAGGCGTAGTGTATATCAAAACCATTTGCCATAAGATCCTCTTGCTCTGCTTCTGCC
The DNA here is from genome assembly GCF_007827285.1 of Dokdonia sp. Hel_I_63. Classification (NCBI taxonomy): domain Bacteria; kingdom Pseudomonadati; phylum Bacteroidota; class Flavobacteriia; order Flavobacteriales; family Flavobacteriaceae; genus Dokdonia; species Dokdonia sp. Hel_I_63. The sequence continues at coordinate 227,513 of NZ_VISD01000001.1, forward strand.
AGCATAAAGAGCGGTGACTTTATTTGCTCAAGAGAATCTATTGCTCTCTTGAAAAATGGTACTGGCACTTTATGAGCAACATCCATTCTAAAACCATCTACGTCATGTTCTTGTACCCAGTAAGATAAATCTGCAATCATCTCATCGCGCATCGCTTGATTATCATAATTAAGATCTGCCACATCAGTCCATCCCCACGATTTCCCGGTTGCTGGATCTATAGGATCAACAATTTCTCCTTTATCATTTTGAGTATACCATTCTGGGTGCTTTGTAATCCACGTGTGATTCCATCCCGTATGATTAGGCACCCAGTCAAGCACAACCGCTATTCCATGTTCATGAGCAACCTTAATCATATTATCCACATCTTGCAAAGTCCCAAACTCAGGATTCACTTCTCTAAAATCTGAAACTGCATAATAGCTCCCCAAGCTTCCCTTTCTATTAGTTTCAGAAATAGGAAAAATAGGCATCACCCAGAGTACATTGATCCCAAGATCCTTTAATACAGGTATATCTTTTGTAAAAGATGTAAAAGTTCCTTCGGGGGAATACTGCCTTATATTCACTTCATAAATAACCCCAGACTCTTCCATAGTTTCATCAAACTGGAAAGAGGTGTTTGATAACGCTTTCGCGAAAGCGGGAGTTTCATCTGGAGTATTGAATTCACAAGAACATAGCATTGTTACAATAACAAATACACGCAAAAGGTGCTTTTTCATGATTATATATTTTAGGCAGAGATAGTACAATTGTGGAATCTAACCAAAGTTAAGAAATTGTCAACCATGCATTCTAAAACGCTAGCAAATCCAAAATAGAATAATTATATAAAAATTCTAGACCTATATAAATCACAATACAGTAATCAAATTGCTCAAATATTAAGGTATTCTTACTAAAAACAGTTTGTTCACACGAAATCGTTTTCGTAACTTTATGGGGGGTCACACACTATCTTAACATAAAATTTGCATATTTTTAACCCTTAGAACGTGTACAAACACTCAAATAAACTAAGCAAACTAATTTTAAACAAGATTCTTATGAAGAAAGTAATACTTAAAAGTATGCTCTTGTTTGTTGCAATTCTCTTTGTAGGAATTGCCCAAGCTCAGACGGTGACTGGAACAGTTACTGAGGAGAATGGCCCACTACCGGGAGCAAATGTTATTGTAAAGGGTACATCAAACGGTGCAACTACCGATTTTGATGGAAACTACAGTCTTAACAACGTACCAAACGATGCAACACTCGTTTTTAGTTACGTAGGTTATGCTACTCAAGAAGTAGCTGTAGGTGGAAGAAGCACAATTAATATTGCTCTTGCTTCAGATAATGCACTTGATGAAGTAGTACTTATCGGTTACGGATCAACAACTATAAAAGATGCTACGGGATCTGTTGCCGCTGTAACTTCTGAGGAGTTCAACCAAGGTGTTATCCAATCACCAGAAGAACTTATTCAAGGTAAAACTGCAGGTGTACAGATATCTCAATCTTCTGGAGAACCAGGAGCAGGGATTTCTATAAACATACGTGGTAACAACTCTATCCGTTCAGGTAACAACCCACTATTTGTAGTAGATGGTATACCTCTAGCTGGAGGTGGAGCACCTTCAAATGGTGTAGGTGGTGTAGGTTCTGCTAGTGGAGGTAATCCATTAAGTTTCTTAAACCCTAACGATATTGAAAGTATTTCTATTCTTAAAGATGCTTCAGCTACTGCAATTTACGGGTCTCGTGGTGCAAATGGTGTAATCATAATACAAACTAAAGGTGGACGTGGATCTTCTGATGGTGTATGGGAGATTAACTCTTCTGTAAGTCAATCTAAAGCCCTTAATCAGTATGATCTTCTTGGACGAGAAGAGTTTCTTGCTGGTGCAACTGCACTTGGAGGACAACCTCTAGATCTTGGTGCAGATTCTGACTGGCAAGACTTTTATACACGTACTTCTTACTCAAGAAATACAGATATAAGTTATTCAAAAAGCTACACAGGAGGTAATGTCCGTGCTTCTATAGGTTATGGTAATACTTTTGGAATTGTTGAAAATTCAGATCAAGAACGTCTTTCTGGTAGATTAAACTTTAGCCAGCGATTTTTTGATGATAAATTAACAGTTACTGGTACAGGAAGTATCTCGCGCGTAAACAGACAACTTGCTCCTCTAGATCAAAGTGCAGGGTCAACAGGTGACCTTATTGGTGCAGCGTTAACTACAAACCCTACCTTCCCTATAGATCCAAATTTTGCATTTGAAGGGAATTTATTGAACCCTGCAAACTTACTTGCAAATTACTTAGCAGAGTCTCAAAGTGATCGTGCCCTAATAAATCTTTCTGCCGATTATGCCTTTACAGATGAATTCAGTGCAAAAGTGACGGTAGGTTATGATGACGTAAGTTCTCAAACAATAAGTGCTTTCTCTTCTAACGTGGCAGGACTAAATGATGTTAGTGGAATAGGTAGAGGCGCTTACAATACACTAGAACAGCAAAACTCACTTCTTGAAGCTACTCTTAATTACAAGAAAACATATGGAAATATTGAAGTAGATGTATTAGGGGGTTTTTCTTATCAAGAATTTGCACGTAATGGAATATTTGCTCAAGGTGCAGGATTTTCTTCTGATAACCTAGATACAATTCATGGACAACTAGAAGATCAATTTGGTCTTACAGCAAATAGTATTGAAGGAGGATACCAAGCTTTTGGTTACGGTGTAGATGGAACTTTTCTTAGTAGAGTTTTTCCAGAATTAGAAACTGGTCTTACATTACCAGATACTTTTCAACGCTTAATCCCAGCTTACACGGCTGGAATTTTTGACAACACAGATGAGTTACAGTCTTACTTTGTAAGAGCTAACATATCAATTTCAGACAAATATTTATTTACTGGAACTTTTAGAGCAGACGGTTCTTCTACTTTTGGAGAAGAAGAACGCTATGGTTACTTCCCTTCTGGTGCATTTGCATGGAAGCTAGATCAAGAAGACTTTGTTGGTGATAATATTTCTACGCTTAAGCTTAGAGTGGGAGCTGGTATCGTTGGATCTCAAGAAGGACTTGGTTACGGATTATTCACACAAAGAGAAGGTGTGTTAGGCGGAGGAATAGGGTTTGATTTAAGAGTACTTGCAAACGGTGCTCCAGGTACTCAAATCTTAGGAGATGCAAACCCTTTCTTAAAATGGGAAGAAACTACAGATTTTAACGTAGGTCTTGATTTTGGTTTTAATGACGATCGCCTAAATGGGTCATTTAACTTATACAGAAAAGAAACAAATGATTTGCTACTAGCAACTGAACTTGCTGCTCCATCAAATGGAGGAACAGTATTCAGAAACTTAAATGATGGTGTAGTTGTAAACCAAGGTGTGGAACTCGCCCTTAGCTATGCTTTCGTGGACACAGAAGATTTTGGTTTTAATGCTAATTTCAACATTGGATACAATAAAAATGAGGTAAAAGAAACTGTCTTTACGATACCAACAGGTGCCGTACGTGGTAATGGACTTACGAACGCTTTTGCTCAGCAGTTACAAGCAGGACAACCATTATTCTCCTACTTTATGGCTGAGTTTACAGGATTTGACGGCGAAGGCTTCCCTACGTATCGTGATATTAATGGTGATGGTGTAGGTGATCCAGATTCTGATAAATTCTTCGTAGGCGAAAACGCAATTCCAGCGATAAGCAGTGGTCTTTCATTAAGTGCTCGCTACAAGAATTTTGACTTATCTACTTATTTCAATGGTCAGTTTGGCTTCTCTGTATACAACGCATCAGCAAATGCCTTCTTTAACGCTAGTGCACTATCTATTGGAAAGAATGTTATTCAAGATGTTGCTAACAGTCCGGAAGATGGAGCATCAACTGTTGCAGTATCGACAAGATTTTTAGAAAAAGGAGATTTCGTAAGACTTCAGTCTGCGTCATTAGGTTATAACTTTCCATTAAGTGGAGAAGGATTTTTTGACTCTTTAAGATTTTCTCTAACAGGTCAAAACCTTTTCTTAATTACTAGTTATAGTGGGTTAGATCCTGAGATTTCAGCAAATACTGGATCTTTAAATGCGTCTAACATACCATCTGCTGGTATTGATTACTCATCATATCCAAGACCTCGCACTTTCACACTTGGTGTGAATGCAAGATTTTAATTAAAAAAAAAGAATTATGAAACGAAACATTAATTTATTGCGCACTACACGATTTATGGTAGGTGCATTCATGATTGCTGCTACGATTACATCATGTACTGATCTCGAACTAGAAGAAACCGACTCTGTCATTTCTGACGCAAGTTTTGCCGGAGTAACAGAGCCTGCTTCATTTTTGGATGGTGTGTTTGGCCAACTTTATGGTCAAATAGGAACTCAAAGTAATATTTTCGCTTTAAGTGAAGTTACTACTGATGCAGCATTGATACCTACACGTGGAGCTGACTGGGGGGATAATGGTGCTTGGAGACAATTACACCAACACAACTGGCCAGTTAACCAAAGAGATATCGAGGCTACTTTTCAAGAGTTCAACTCTATTCATTTCAAAGCCGCGCAGGTTTTATCAGAACTAACGACCGCAGCTACTGCAGAAGACCGTGGGAATGCACTATTCTTAAGAGCGATGGGAATGTGGGTAATACTTGATAATTTTGCTCAAATACCTGTAAGAGATCCTGCTGCTCCACTTTTTGATGACGTAGTAGTTTTGAGAGGTCAAGAAGCCGTAGACCAAATTGTTTCTGACTTGAATGAAGCGATTGACGTTCTTCCTGCTGGAGGACCGGGTGCTGGGAGTGGAGAATTTTCTGCTCACATTCGCCCAACTAAAGCTGCTGCGAGATTTTTACTCGCAAAAGTTTTATTGAATAAACATATCTATTTAGAAACTTCACCTGATAATGCAGACATGCAACAAGTTGTAAGCTTAGTAGATCAGATTGCCGGAGAAAACTATGGAATCGAATCTGGATACTTTAATATCTTTCGACCAGAATCTGACAATGAGAGTATTTTAGTTGGAACAGCCGCTACAGAAGCTCGTGTTTTTAATGGTCTTCACTATAATAGCTCTAATGTTCGTGGTGGTGGATGGAATGGTTTTTCTACACTAGCAGAATATTACGACCTATTTGAAGGCGATCCTAATATAAACGTTGCAGGAAGCGGTCAAGAAGAAAGAAGAGGATTTGTACCTACTATGGGTACTCCATTTACTGGTGAGGATGGAACAGAAGATGTTCTCACACACCCTTTACCTGCAAATACTGATCAAGGTCCTGATGGATTTACAGATGGATCAGCGGTTGGAGTAGGATTTCTTATAGGTCAACAATATGGTGATACTGGCGTAGCTCTTGAAGCACGTAATGGTGGAGGGCCTCTGGAGTTTACAAGAGACTTTACAGATGGTAATGGCGATATTAACCTCATTAACAACAACGAGAAAACTGGAATTCGAGTAACTAAGTACAATATTTCTTATGATCAAGGAAGAAATAGAAATCACTTAATAGTATTCAGATATTCTGATGCTCACTTGATGAAAGCAGAAGCAATCCACAGATCTGGCGGAGATGCAACAGCAATGATCAATGAGTTACGTCTAATACGTAATGCCACTCCATTAGGTGCTGTTACAGATCAAGATATTCTAGATGAAAGAGGTCGTGAATTATATGCTGAATTATGGAGACGTAATGACCTTGTAAGATTTGGTCAATTTACCAAAGATTGGCAACTTAAAGATCCGGCATATGTAGGTGATGATACGAGAAATAAATTTCCGATCCCTGCATCACAGTTAATTTTGAACCCAAACTTAACGCAAAATCCAGGATACTAAACTCTTGGTAATTTAATTAGCTTAAAAGAGGGTTAGATAATATCTAGCCCTCTTTTTATATACACAACTTAGACGTCCATCATCTTGAAACATGTTTTTACATTCATAGCTTTAATGTTCTTCATATTTTCATGTAAGAACAAAAAAACAGATGTAAGATTTACACTTAAAACAGATTCAGGAATCACATTCAAAAATGAATTGTCTCCTGACTCAGATTTAAATATCTTAAGCTACCTGTACTATAATAACGGCGCAGGAGTAGCAACAGGAGATTTTGATAATGATGGATTAATAGACATTTATTTCACTTCTAATCAAGGACCAGATAGATTATATCATAATCAATCTAATCTTACTTTTAAAGATATTACAGAACGGGCAGGGATAACAAATGATACTGGTTGGACTACAGGCGTTACAACGGTAGACATTAATAATGATGGACTATTAGACATCTACATATCTAAAGTAGCAGGTCATTTAAAGCTTAAAGGACATAATCTTCTTTATGTTAATCAAGGTCTCAAAAATGGCCAACTTACCTTTAAAGAGGAATCAAAAAAATACCAATTGAATCTATCTGGATTATTTACCCAATCTGCATTTTTTGATTATGATAATGATGGTGATCTCGACGCCTATATCATGGGTCATTCATTATACCCCAACGCTTACTTTGGACGTGGAAGTCAGCGCACAAAAATAGATAGCACTAATGGCGACAAACTATTGGAAAATCGAGATGGGGTCTTTATAGACGTTTCCGCGAAAGCGAATATATTTTCATCAAGAATAGGTTACGGACTAGGAATTGCCATAAGTGACATAAACAATGATGGTTATCCTGACATTTATATAGGTAATGATTTTTTTGAAGATGACTATCTATACATAAATCAGACGAATAGAACATTTAAGGAGGTAAACACTAGAGAAGGGAAACTAGGACACACTAGCCATTTTTCTATGGGTAATGATATTGCAGATGTCAATAATGATGGTCTTACCGATATTCTATCTGTAGATATGCTACCTGAAGATCTAAAAACTTTAAAATCATCTGGAACTGAATTTAATTTTCCTATTTTCCAAAATCAGTTACGTCAAGGATATCAACCTCAATTCATGCAAAACACCTTGCATATTAATCAAGGGAAAGAGGAATTTTCTGAAACTGCTTTTCTAAGTGGAATTTCAAGTACAGAATGGAGCTGGTCTCCCTTACTTGCAGATTTTGATAACGATGGTGATAAAGACATCTATATCACCAATGGTATTGTGGGTGCAACAAATGATATGGATTTTATAAATTTTATATCAAATGAAAATATTCAAAAAAGAATAGGCAGTCGCATGACTGACAAAGAGCTTCCGCTATTAGAAGAAATTCCACAAAAGAAAACGTCCAATTATTTCTTCTCAAATAATGGTGATGGCACATTTAAGAACACATCACAAACTTGGACAGAGAGCATTTCTTCCTTTAGCAATGGAAGCAGTTATGCAGATTTAGACAATGATGGTGACTTAGACATCATCGTAAACAATGTAAATGAACAAGCATATCTGCTAGAAAACAAAACCCAACAATTAAAAGATAACGTGCATTATCTCAAAATTCGTTTTAAAGGATCTCCCCAAAATACCTTCGGTATAGGAGCAAAAGTTCATGTGTATAGCTCAACAGACTATCAATATTTTGAAAACTATACTACAAGAGGCTACTTGTCTTCTGTAGCACCAGAACTATCAATTGGTTTGGGAGAACACAAGAGTATCGATTCGCTCACTGTTGTATGGCCGGACGGCAAGCTACAAACCTTGAAAAACATAAAAACAGATCAACTAATCACACTAACATATAATGCATCTTTTGCGGCTCCTTCTAGCCGAAAAGAAACATTAAATACACAAATACCTGATAGCCTTATCCCATTTAAACATGCAGATAACGCAACGCTAGAATTCAGTAGAAATCCTCTTGTGCCTTATGCATCTACTAATCTAGGTAAAGCTATTGCCACAGGAGATTTAAATAACGATGGACTCGATGATATAATCGCTCTGGGTTCTAAAAAGCAACAATCCACTACTTATATTCAAAAATCTTTAGGTACGTTTAGGGAACTAAAACTTCCTAAGAGCAAGGAGCATCAAATACATGAGGATATTGACGCTATAATTGCAGATGTAAATGGTGACTCTTTAAACGACTTAATTATAGTAAGCGGCGGCAATGAAATAAAATCTGGCAAACCTCTTCAACCTCGGTTATATATAAATAATGGAACATCTTTTACCTATGACGAGGCTGCATTCTCAGATATAGCCGTAAATGCATCTACCGTAAAAGCCATAGATATCGATAACGATGGGGATCTCGATGTATCAATAACTAGTGACGTAATCCCTCAACAATTTGGCACTACCCCCCTCCAATATATTCTTGAGAATAATGGGAAAGGTATTTTTAAGGATATTACTGCACAATACAGCACTTCTTTTCAACATATAGGAAACGTGCGAGATATTCAATGGATAGATATAGATAACAATGGATATAGAGATGCCGTGGTTATAGGACACTGGATGTCTCCTGTAATTTTTCTTAATGATGGAACTAAACTTACGAAACAAGATAATACCGAATTAGAAGAAACTACTGGTTGGTTCAATTCATTGAAAGTAGCAGATTTTGACAATGATGGAGATTTAGATATCATCGCTGGGAACTGGGGACTTAATTCAAGGCTTACTGCTTCTGCAGATCAATCGTTACAATTATACATTCAAGATTTTGACAGCAACGGAACTCAAGACCCTATTGTAACATATTATTATCAAGGAGAAGAAACTACGATTGCAACAAAAGATGAACTCGTAAAACAGCTACCTCAACTTAATAAGAAATATTTGTCTTATAACGCTTTCGCGAAAGCGAGATTTAAAGAAATACTACCTGAAGACAAATTAAAAGAAGCTCAAGTAAAATCTATCACAACACTTGCTTCCATGTATTTTGAGAATGATGGAGACAATAGATTTAGCGCGCATGAGCTACCCCTACTTTCTCAAATCTCATCTGTACACGATATTCTAGTAGATGATATAAATGACGATGGATACAAAGATGTATTGTTAGTAGGTAATGATTATGAAATAAGTACTCAAATAGGAAGACTAGATGGATCAAAGGGCGTTCTACTTATCAATGATAAAAAGGGCTTCTTCCGTATAGAAAAACAACCAAAATTTAATATTTTAGGAGCCTCTAGAAGTATACAAACCATTACCATTTCTGGAACGACCTATTATCTCATAGGAAGGAATAATGACACCCCATTATTCATAAGAAAAGACGACTAAACTTTATGGAAACACTACAAAAATATGGGCTTTTATTAATAGTCCTTCCTCTATTATTACTTTCTTGTAATGAGCAGTCTAGTGCAAGCCAAAAGAAGGAGAGTGATACATTATTTACAGAGATGTCCTCAGACAGCACGGGAATCAATTTTATAAATAGCATTAAAAATGAAACCGATTTCAACATTTTTAAGTACCGAAACTTCTATAATGGCGGTGGTGTAGCCATAGGTGACATTAATAATGATGGTCTAGCAGATATTTACCTAACGGCTAATATGGGTAAGAATAAGCTTTTCTTAAATAAAGGAGATTTTAAATTTGAAGATATTTCAGCATCTGCAGGTATTGAGGGCAACAAGCCGTGGTCTACTGGAGTAACAATGGCAGATGTAAATGCAGATGGACTACTCGATATTTATGTAAGTAATGCAGGAAACCTCGAAGAAGACAGTCATGATAATGATTTATACATAAACAATGGCGACCTCACCTTTACTGAAAAAGCAAAGGAATATAACCTAGCAACTTCAGGATTTTCAACCCAAGCTTCCTTTTTTGACTATGATAAAGATGGAGATCTAGATGTCTATATTCTCAATAATAGTAACGTTCCTGTGAGTAGTTTAGGCAACAAAGGACAACGTGACAAACGTGCTCAAGACTGGGAAAGTGTCGGCAGCCAGTTTAGAGGCGTAGGTGATTTATTAATGCGTAATGATGGCGGGGTATTTACAGATGTAAGTGAAGAGTCCGGAATCTATGGATCTCTCATAGGCTTTGGTCTAGGAGTGATGGTCACAGATATTAATAATGACTTATGGCCAGATATTTATATATCAAATGATTTTTTTGAACGTGACTACCTGTATATTAATAATCAAGATGGAACGTTTACGGAGGAGATAAAGAAATGGACGTCTCACTTATCACTCTCAGCGATGGGGATTGATATTTCTGATATAAATAACGATGGCCTACAAGATATTTTTATCACCGATATGCTCCCCGAAAATGAGCAACGTGTTAAGTCTGTTATGGAATTTGACGGATACAACGTTTATAAGAGAAAGCAGCGTAACGATTTCTACCAACAATTTATACAGAATACCTTACAGATAAATAATGGTAATGGTACGTTTTCTGAAACAGCATATCATAGCGGAGTTAATGCGACAGACTGGAGCTGGTCTGGACTTGTGTTTGACATGGATAATGATGGGTATCGTGACATCTATGTCACTAATGGTATTAATCACGATCTTACAGATCTTGACTTTGTAGACTTCTTTGCAGACAAGCTTATGCGTAGCCAAGCTACTGGAAAAACAAATCCTGTAGATTCTATTATCAATAAGATGCCTATTAAACCTCTGGCAAATTATGCGTATCATAATCAAAAAGACATCACGTTTATAAATAAATCTAAGGATTGGGGGCTTGCTACACCGAGTATGAGTAATGGTGCAGCCCACGCAGATCTCGATAATGATGGTGACTTAGATATCGTGGTTAACAATGTAAATATGCCTTCCTTTGTGTACCGCAACAACACAAAGGTTGATAAAGATCATAACTACATTAAACTCACTTTTAAAGGAGCTGACAACAACAAATTTGCCGTAGGCACCACAGTAAGGCTATATCACAATAACCTTACTGTATTGCAAGAACTTATACCTTCTCGCGGATTCCAATCATCTATGGATCATGATATGACTATAGGACTAGGAAGCTCTACAACCATAGACTCACTTCGCGTTATATGGCCTGATGACAAAACACAATTCTTAACAAATGTAAAAGCAAACCAAACACTTAGGTTATCAATTACAGATGCTGCAGAAACATATATCCCTATAACTACTACAAAGCCTACGTTACTTAAAGAAATTGCAAATCCGAAACTCATTGCACACAAAGAAAATAACTATAATGACTTTGATTTTGAGGGACTCATTGCAAAAAAGCTTTCTCAAGAAGGTCCTGCAATGGCAATAGGAGATATAGATAATGATGGCAATGACGATATCTTTATAGGTGGAGCAAAAGGGCAAACTAGTGTGCTCTATCTTCACAAAGGAAACGGTAATCTAGAGCCTTCGAGTAAAATTACATTTGAAAAATCTGCGCTATTTGAAGACACCGCAGCAAATTTTGTAGATGTCAATAATGATGGCTTTTTAGATCTCATCGTATCAACAGGTGGTGGTCAAGTAGATGCAGAAGCTTACTACATTTCTAGACTTTACATAAATAACGGCAATGGAACATTTAAAGACGCACGTAGTTTACCTTCCGTATATCAAAGTGCATCTGTAATTGCATCTAACGATATTGATGGCGATGGAGATATCGATTTATTTATTGGTAGTAGAAGCGTCGCAGGTGTTTATGGTATTGACCCACCACACGCAATTCTAATCAATGATGGGAAGGGTAATTTCACTAAAGACAACTTACTCTCTAAGCAGCTTAATCCTGCTGGAATGGTTACAGATGCCCTATGGTTAGATCTTGATGGTGACAACAACAAAGAATTAATAACCGTATCAGACTGGGGAACTCCTACTGCATTTAAAATCACAAGCGAGTCCATTAAAGTTATGGATACCGGAATATCATCTTATGCAGGATGGTGGAATGCCATACAAAGCGCAGATCTGGACAATGATGGCGACTTAGACCTTATACTCGGTAATGATGGAACAAATGTGCATTACAAACCAGGAAGCAATGGCCCGCTTAAAATGTTTATCACAGACTTTGATGGAAATGGTACGATAGAACAAATCACAACCTTCTCAGAGGGTGGCAAAGACTTCCCAATACACCAAAAGAGCGAAATCACATCACAAATAGTTTCTCTCAAAAAGAGAAATCTCAAAGCGTCAGATTATGCACAGCGATCTATTGATGAGCTTTTCTCTGAAGATATCCTAGCCAACGCTATTGTAAAAGAAGTTAATACTGCCGAAACAATAATTGCTATAAACGAAGGAAATGGCAACTTTACTATCAAAGCATTACCTACCCGAGTACAACTATCTTGTGTTTGTGGCATCACGTGTACAGATGTAAACAATGACGGCAATCTTGATATTTTAATGGGAGGTAATAATTTTGAATTCAAACCTCAATACTCTCAACTTGATGCTGGATATGCTCACGTATTACTAGGAGACGGTAAAGCAAATTTTGAATGGCAGGATTATACGGATACTGGCTTCTTTGTGCGCGAAGAAATGAAGCATCTAGAAACATTTAAGGATGCTCAAGGCAATGTATTTCTTGTAGCAGCAATCAATGATGGAAAACCTAGAATTTTCACAGCAAACAAGTAATCCATGAAGTGGGGAGTTTTATTGGGTCTGTGTTATCTGCTTATTGCTTGTACTAATCAATCAATACAAAAAGCACCTGCGCTATTCTTAAACCCCACAAGCACGAGTACTGGAATCACTTTTTCAAACAATCTCACAGAAACAGACAGTCTCAATATACTCGACTACTTGTACTTCTATAATGGTGGTGGCACTGCTGTAGGAGATATTAACAATGATGGATTACCCGATATCTACCTCTCTGGAAACCAAGTAAAAAATAAGCTCTACCTCAATAATGGCGACCTTACATTTAATGATATCTCGGCTAGTGCTGGCGTAGAAGGCAAAAGCTCTTGGAGTACTGGTGCAATAATGTTTGACGCAAACTCAGATGGACTATTAGATATCTATGTGCGTGCCGTAGTAGGCATAAATGATTTCCAAGGACACGACGAGCTCTTTATAAATAATGGCGATGAGACCTTTACAGAGCGTGCTGCAGAGTTTGGCCTTGATTTTCAAAATTATGGCACCACAGCTGCCGTTCTTGATTATGATAAAGATGGTGATCTGGACTTGTATATACTCAACCATGCGGTACATACAGAATCCTCATTTGGTCATGCCGATTTACGCCTAGAACGCAACGAATTTACGGGAGACAAGCTTCTTAGAAATGACGGAAATACCTTTACAGATGTCAGTGAAGAAATGGGCATTTATGGCGGTATTAATGGGTATGGCCTAGGTATTTCTATTGCAGATTTTAATCAGGATGGTTATCCAGATATATACGTAGGTAATGACTTTCATGAGGACGACTATTACTATATCAATGAAGGAGGATTACGCTTTCGCGAAAGCTTAAAAGAGCAATTCCCACATACCTCAAGATTTTCAATGGGTAATGACGTAGCCGACATTAATCATGATGGTTTTCCTGATCTCATGTCGCTAGATATGTTGCCAGAAGATGAGAACGTCCTAAAGGCATCCGAAGGTGATGATAACATCCAGACACAAAAACTGCGTACAGAACGTTTTAGTTATCACTACCAGTTTACCCGCAATATGCTATTTATAAATCAGCCAGGGTATCAATTTCAAGAACGTGCACTTTCCTCAGGAGTTGCGGTGACAGACTGGAGCTGGAGTGCTCTCTTTGCAGATTTTAATCAAGATGGGAATCAAGACTTATTTATTTCAAATGGCATCCCAAAACGCCCTAATAATCTTGATTTTATTAATTTCATTTCTAGCGGTAAGATTCAGAACAGGCTAAACGAGACTAGGCTTTTAGATAACGAAGCTCTTAATCTTATGCCTAACGGTGCTTCACATAATTATGTCTACCAAGGAAGTAAAGACCTCGTATTTACAGACCAATCTGGAGTATGGATTGACAAAAAACCTACGGTGTCTGGTGCATCTGCGCTTGCAGATTTTGATAATGATGGAGACCTTGATATCGTTGTTAATAACATTAATCAAGAGGCAACTATCTACGTGAACCAAACTGATACTACAGCAACTTACTTAAAATTAAAATTTGAGTATTCAAATGATAATCCGCTAGGTATAGGCACTAAGGTTTTTGCATATCAAAATGGAACGTTACAGTATAAAGAGCTGTATACTGCACGAGGTTTTCAGGCATCCTCTGAGCCCATTGTTCACTTTGGTTTTAAAAAGAATACTACAGTAGACTCGCTTCGTATTATTTGGCCAGATAACAAGCAGCAAGTATTCTACGATATTCCTACAAACCAAACATTGTCCTTATCACCGCAAAACACAACCACTTTTGACTATAGTTTACTTCAAATAAAAAGCAAGCCACTATTTACTAAAGAAGCAGGAAATCTAGGTATAGACTATGTACACAAGGAAGATGCTTATATAGATTTTAACAGGCAGCAATTAATACCTTATCAGATATCTGACCGTGGTCCTGCAACGGCAATTGGTGATATAAATGGTGATGGTATTGAAGACGTCTACTTTGGAAGTTCTAAGTTTACACCTTCGGAGGTTTATGCTGGAGGAAATAACGCTTTCGCGAAAGCGTACTCAGCCCCATTAAAATCGCTTTCAAAAACAGAGGATGTGACAGCTACTATCCTTAACAAGGAAATTATCGTGGGTACGGCAGGAGGTGATTTTTCTGAAGTGAACGAGGCTTTAGAAAACTATTATTTAAAAGTATCAGACACCTTAACCATGGAGATGTCAGGCATACGAGCTAACACCTCAATCATCATTGCAAGTGATTATGATAATGATGGAGATGAGGATCTCTTTGTAGGTAATTATGCCGTTACAGGTGACTTTGGAAAAGTTCCTACATCGTTTCTTTTAAAGAATGATGAAGGTAAGTTTGTCAAAGATCAAGACAACCCTCTAGGCAAGATAGGCATGGTTACAGATGCCGTATGGACAGATTTTAATAACGATGGCGCCGAAGATTTAATTGTCATAGGAGAATGGATGCAGCCACTTTTTTACAAAAATGAAGATGGCATTCTTAACAAAAAAGAAGTACTAGACGCTACGCTCAATGGTTTATGGCAAAGCATACAACCGTTTGATATGGATCATGATGGTGATATGGATTACCTTCTTGGCAACTGGGGAACAAACAGTAAGTTTACAACATCTACAGCGTTTCCCATGACAATGTATTATTCAGATTTTGATAATAATGGGCAAACAGAAACTGTTGTTACTACGGCAAAAGACGGAAACTACTACCCTATTAAAAATCTTCAAGAGCTAGGAGCTCAACTTGTATTTCTCAAAAAGAAATATGCAAATAATAATGACTTTGCTGGAGATACCGTGTCCCAAATTTTTGGAGATAGAGCACTTAATACCGCTCAGCGATTTGAAGTAAACACCTTAGCCTCCGGATATTTAAAAAATGAAAAAGGAATTTTTACTTTTGTACCTTTCACTGGTGTATTGCAAGTAGCGCCTATTATGGATTTCGTAGTTTACGACTTTAATGGCGATGGCCGCGAGGAAGTACTGGCTGGAGGAAATTATTTTGGCACAAAACCATATCACGGCAGGCTAGATTCATTTTCGGGGGCACTCATAGCATCCGAAAATAAAGTAACTTTAGGATATGAACTAGGTCTAGATTTTGCACAAAAATCGATAAGACATTTAAACATTATAACCGTTAACAATATCTCATACTTGCTCGTAACTTTCAATAACGAAGCCGCACAAGTTTATAACATACAAATCCCTGATTAATGAAAACAGCATACCACTTTCTTATAGTTGTCCTTATTACTACATGCATCACTTCTTGTGCGTCAAAAGATGAGCCTATTGTCATTACTCCAGAGCACTTTCATAATGCAATAGATAAGGTTACCGAGGTTATTATACACGACATTTTCTCACCACCTGTTGCGAGTCGTATTTATGCGTATCCTAATATTGCAGCTTATGAAATACTAGCCGTAAATGATACTGAATTTAACTCTCTATCTGGACAACTAGCAGGCCTTAAAAGTATTCCAACTCCATTAAAGGACGCGACTATAAACTTTGAACTTGCAGCACTAGTTGCTCACATGGAAATGAGCAAGCGCCTCATATTTTCTGAGCAAGAAATTGAGACTTATAGAGATAGCCTCTACACAACATGGAAAGAGAGCAATGAAGATGTTTTTATACAGTCTCGAGATTATGGGCTAGAAGTAGCAAGCCATATAGCACAATGGATGGATGGAGATAATTATAAACAGACGCGTACAATGTCTAAATTTTCTGTGTATGCAGATGAGCCTTCTCGCTGGCAACCTACGCCTCCAGCATACATGGACGGTATAGAACCACACTGGAATAAAATAAGACCATTTACACTTACATCTGCAGATCAATTTAAGCCTGTACCGCCACCTGCTTTCTCACTAGAAGAAGATTCAGATTTTTATAAGGAGCTTAAAGAGGTTTATGATATAAGCACGCAAATCACAAAAGATGGTGACACCTCAGATGAGATTGCGATTGCTCAGTTTTGGGATTGTAATCCATATGTATCTGTAACTCGTGGTCACTTAATGTTTGCTACCAAGAAGATTACTCCTGGAGGTCACTGGATAGGTATCACAAAGATTGCTTCAAAGAAGGCAGGTTTTGATGTAATGAATACATTACATGCTTATGCAAAAACATCTATCGCTATGAACGATGCGTTTATTTCTTGCTGGGATGAAAAATATCGATCTAATCTGATACGTCCAGAAACACTAATCAACAATCACATAGACGACTCGTGGAAACCTATATTACAAACGCCTCCGTTTCCTGAGTATGTGAGTGGGCACTCTGTAGTATCTGGTGCAGCATCTGAGACATTGACTAGCATTTTTGGCGATGACTTTTCTTTTGATGATGATACAGAAATAGCATACGGACTTCCAGTGCGTAGTTTTACTTCCTTTAAAGCCGCAGCTGAAGAGGCTGCTATAAGTAGAATGTATGGTGGTATTCATTATCGTGCTGCAGTAGCAGTAGGGCTAGACCAAGGTCAAAAACTAGGCAAATTTATTGTCTCAACACTTGAGATGAAAAATGAAACAATGGTTGCAACTAACTAAGTTTTGAAATAATGAAAAAAATCATAGCTGTATTACTTATTGGTTTCATTGCAGTCTCTGGGTGGTATTTATTTCTGAAACCAGGAGACTTTACTGCAAAAATAAAAGCCAAAGGAAACCTAGGAACCATCGAGCAGTTTACAAAGAATTGGAATGACAATGCGGTAACAACTGCATTCGTTTTAGAAAAGAACAATCGTACTCAGATTGATCAAAAATATATCATACACGATTCGGTACATCTATATATGTGGAATATAGAAAGATTAAATGATACTGTTTCAGAGATAAAAGTACATGTAAAAGACAGTGCTCATAGCTTCCAGAATAGGCTTCAAGGACTATGGCAACAAACTAGCTTTGAAAAAAACACTAGACAGACCATTCTCGATTATAATGAATCATTACAGCAACATCTCAAAGATATAACTATCACTATAAATGGCGAGGCTACATTACCTGCAAAGCACTATGCCTATACAGAATATGAGGGGCTGCAAGCTTTTAAAGTAACAGGCATGATGAGAGACATCACCTATCTACAAAATACAATGGCTGGGTCAAACGCTACATTAGATGGCCCGCCATTTATAAAAATCACCCATTGGAATCGAGAAACAGATAGCATTAAATATCAGTTTGGTTTTCCAATAATACCTTCGGACTCACTTCCTCAAGTAGCAGACATAAAATATGGAAACACTAAGGGTCAACAAGCTCTTAAAGCTACCTACAATGGCAATTATCTCACATCAGATAGAGCTTGGTATGCGCTTATAGATTATGCAAAAACTAACAATATAAAAATAGATCCAAGGCCTACAGAAATTTTCTATAACAATCCTAACATGGGTGGCGATGCTAGTAATTGGAAAGCAGAAATCTTCATTCCCATAATTGATTAATATGTCGGACTTCTATGATGACCAAGATTTTGAATCCATCGACTTCACCTTACAATCCTTTAAAAAAAGTGAGTATGACAATTGCACATTTACAGACTGTAACTTTGAAAATCTTCATGTCTCAAATACAAGCTTTCTAGAATGTACATTCATAGATTGTAACCTTACTAATGTAAAATTTGGCGGCACCACTCTCAATCAAGTTATATTCGATTCGTGCAAGTTATTAGGCGCAGATTTCAGTGTTTGCCAGCCGTTTATGTTAGATATACGCTTTCGCGAAAGCATACTACAGCTAGCAAACTTCACACAATTACCTTTAAAAGGAACATCTTTTACTTCTTGCCAAGTTACAGAAGTAGATTTTACTGGTGCAGATTTATCACAGGCCACATTTACTGGGTCAACATTGAGTAAAACTATTTTTGACAATACAGATCTTACTAAAGCAGATTTTATAGAAGCGCTCGATTTTACTATTGACACTACGAATAACAATATGAAAGGCGCTATGTTTTCTAAGGATAACTTAGAAGGACTCGTAGCACACTTACAGCTCAATCTTAAGTGAGATTTGTAATACAGAAAATAGGGTAAATGCCCCTACTGAAAAGCTATTCCTCAAACTATATTTACATCAATAATCAATGAGGGATTAAATTGGGGGATTTATAAACTCATATAGCCACACTAACGTGTGGCTTTTTATTTTATGTACCTTAGTTATGGAAAAACACAACTATGCGTAACATACTTTTTGGTGCAATACTCACCTTACTTATTGTTTTTGGCTTACGGTATTGCGAGCATTCTCAAAGTGAGAAAGAACAGCTACGAGCAAATACCGCTCTTATAGAAAAACAAATCAAAAATGTAGGTAAGCTCATCGTTACAGAAGGTAACTATGCCCAAGTTTTTACCTATGAAGATTCAAAAAAATTCTATGTAGATGTGCTATCTGCCACAAAAAAAGCATTAGTGGTAGTAAATGCCGAAGCAACCATTGCCTACGATCTTTCTAAAGTTACTACAGAAATTGATGAGGTCACAAAAACCGTAAGCATTACCTATATCCCAGAACCTGAGTTGAAAATTAATCCTAATATAGAATATTATGATGTGCAGCAGGACTACCTCAACCAGTTTAATGCTCGAGATTATAATATCATAAAATCACGCGTTCAAAAAGGACTTGAGAAGGAAATTAAAAATTCCACCCTGTACACAAATGCACAAAACAGACTCATATCTGAGCTATCTAAAATTTATCTTCTTACTAGCTCACTAGAATGGACGTTAGAATATAATGGCAATATTATAGATGACGCACATCCTATTAAACCATAATAAACTTGTTCCATAAAATAAAAAACGCATCATAAAGTGAATCTCTATGATGCGTTTTTGAGTATCTATAAAATAACTTATGCGCT
Source organism: Dokdonia sp. Hel_I_63 (assembly GCF_007827285.1). Lineage (NCBI taxonomy): Bacteria > Pseudomonadati > Bacteroidota > Flavobacteriia > Flavobacteriales > Flavobacteriaceae > Dokdonia > Dokdonia sp. Hel_I_63. The sequence continues at coordinate 247,027 of NZ_VISD01000001.1, forward strand.
TATTGTTTCCTTATTACCATTTACAATAATATCTAGTGCTTCTCCACTCATAAGAGTAAATGTTGTCTCACTCTTGTTTACCTCAACTTTGAGAATCTGTCCTCTAAAGTTTACTTTGAAAGAATAAGCTTCCCATGCATCTGGAATTTTAGTTTCAAAAGATAGTGTGTCATTTTTCACACGCATTCCCCCAAAACCTTCTACCACACTCTGCCAGGTTCCAGCCATACTCGTGATATGTAAACCTTCTTCTACTTCTTTATTATAGTCATCTAGATCAAGCCTTGACGTGCGTAAGTAGAATTCATATGCCTGATCCATCCTACCTAGCTTAGCAGCCTGTATAGCGTGTACACATGGCGACAGCGAACTTTCATGTAACGTAAATGGCTCATAGAAATCAAAGTGCTTTTCTAGATTTTCCTGAGTAAAATGATCTTCAAAAAAGTAAAAACCTTGTAGTGTATCTGCTTGTTTAATGTAAGGCGAACGCAAGATGCGATCCCAAGACCATTTTTGATTAATAGGTCGGTTGGATTTTGGTAAATCTGCTACGGTGATTAACTCTTTATCTAAGAAACCATCTTGTTGTAAGAATACGTCATGCTCTTCAGAATATGGGAAATACATCTGTTCTGCTGTAGATTTCCAAGAGAGCATCTCGTCGTAAGACAGATGAGTTTTACCAGATATACGTGACCAGTCTTGCTTTTGAGTATCTCTTATCAATTCAGCTTTCGCAAAAGCGAACTCCATACACCACTTTGCAATATAGTTTGTAAACCAGTTATTGTTTACGTTGTTTTCATATTCATTAGGCCCTGTAACTCCTAGAATCACATAGGCATTCTTAGCTTTAGAAAAAGTAGCTCGCTGTCTCCAGAAACGTGCTACAGCTATGATCACTTCTAGCCCCATTTCTGGAATATAAGTAGTATCGCCTGTGTAGCGTTCATAGTTATAAATAGCATATACCATAGAGCCGTTGCGGTGTATCTCCTCAAAGGTAATCTCCCACTCGTTATGACACTCTTCCCCGTTCATTGTGACCATAGGGTATAATGCAGCACCTCCCGAGAAGCCTAACTTTTCTGCATTCTCAATAGCTTTATCCAACTGATTATAACGATAGGTAAGCAATTGCCTAGCCACTTGTTGATCCTTAGTCGCCATGTAAAATGGAATACAATACGCTTCCGTATCCCAATAGGTTGATCCTCCATACTTCTCTCCAGTAAATCCTTTAGGACCTATATTAAGACGGCTATCTTGTCCCGTGTATGTCTGATTGAGATGAAAGATATTAAAGCGTATACCTTGTTGCGCCTTTACATCACCATCTATGGTGATATCAGACATTTCCCAAGTTTGTGCCCACGACTCCTTTTGAAGTTGTTGTAAAGTATCAAAACCAACTGTAGTGGCCTCATTAATTACGGTCGTAGCAGCGTTTACAAGATTATCTTGTTCATGATTAAGGCTAGTTACATATCCTCCTAATTTATGAATACTAAAAGTTTCTCCTTGAGAGATTTCCGTCTCATAAACATGACCGATATATGTTTCGGTAGTGTTAGTACGCTTTCGCGAAAGCGTAACCTCCCTGCCATCTATATTAAATCTATTATGCATCATAGTGCACACATGAAACTCTGTTTTCATGGTATGTGCCGTAATAAAAGCCATATCACCATCTTCTGAAACCTCTAGCGTGTTCCAAAACTTATCATCCCAATTAGAATCTTCATTAGTGATACCACTATCCAAGTAAGGCTCATAACTTATTGTGGCATCTCCATTAATAGGTGTTACCTCGTAGTTAATAGCACCTATTTCATCCATTTTCATGCTCAAAAAGCGAGTAGACTTTACTGTAATCTCTACATCATTTTGTAAGGTCGCCTGAAAGCTTCTGTACAATACACCGCTTTTCATATCAAGTTCGCGACGGAAATCTTTCACCTCTTTACACGTATGTAAATCTAGGCTCTCACCATTTACTGTCACTTTTATGCCTATCCAGCTAGGAGCATTGAGCACCTTTGCAAAGTACTCTGGATATCCATTTTTCCACCAGCCTACACGAGTTTTATCTGGATAATATACACCTCCTATATAACTTCCTTGAAAAGTGGCTCCACTATAATTTTCTTCAAAATTTGCGCGTTGTCCCATGGCTCCATTACCCAGTGCCATTAAACTCTCTGAAGATTTTACGTTATCTGGGTTCCATCCCTCTTCTATAATGGACCAACTATTTGGTGTGATATAATCTATATGCATACTCTCAATAAAATTTTAAATAATAGTCCTCACCCTACAAATTAGTGCGGCAGAACGTTTATTAAATAAATTGTTGTTTTTCTAGTAGTCTTATGCTTCAATAAGTGAAGCTAAAAATGCGTCACTCATTTCTGTAAAGTCTGCAAATACATAATCTGCTTCATGTAATACATCTTTTTCTCCTATACCTATACTTACCATTCCAGCAGCATTTGCTGCCTGTACTCCCGCAATAGAATCTTCAAAAACAATACAATCTGTACGTTCTATTTTTAAAGCTTCTCCTCCTTTTAAAAATACTTCTGGATCTGGCTTTGCAGCCGTCACATCATTACCATCTACTATAGCTTCAAATTTCTGTATGAGATTAAGCTTTGTTAAAATGGACCTAGCGTTTTTACTAGCACTACCAAGAGCGACACCTTGATTCTTTTCGTGTAAAAAGTTTAGTACACGTACTACATCTGGAAGAATCTCACTATCATCCATTGCCTCTATATATTTGAGGTATTCTTCATTCTTCTGTATAAGCCAGCGTTCTTTTTGTTCTTGCGTAGCTTCATAAGATGCCAGATCTAGCAGAATTTCAAGCGATTGTACACGGCTAACTCCTTTAAAAAGTTCGTTCTGTTCTTCTGTAAAATCAAAGTTCATTTCCTTAGCGAGATTGCGCCATGCCAGGTAATGAAATTTTGCTGTATCTACTATTACGCCATCTAGGTCAAATAAAAATGCTTTTTTTTTCAATGTCAAGTTAGTTTCATGCCTATTGGTTTATGGATAAACCAATCGCTTTTGTTGATTTTAATTTTTCGCGAAAGCGATACTATTTAATTCGCTTCGTACTTTCTCGTTCTACAAGACTCGTTTCTATATAAGCCGTTGTGTATTCCTCTATTTCCTCTTCTGGACGTTCTAATTTATTGATAAGAAGCTCTGCTGCCTTGCGTCCCATTTGCTCTCCATGCTGACTTACCGTAGTCAAGCTAGGTACAAAGTGCTTAGACAACTCACCATCTGAGAAGCTCACAATACCAACGTCATTAGGTATTGATTTACCTGCCTCCATGATATATTTTGCAGCAGTTACTGCAAAAATCTCGTTTATGGTAAACACGCCATCTATATCTTTTCCTTTTAAGAAATGCTTGATGCGCGCCATAGTCTTATCGTTAAGATCATCTATTGCGTCTAATTTTAAAATAAGTTCTGTATCTATTTTTATCCCAGCAGACTCAAGCGCTTCTATATAGCCTTTGGTTCTTAGTTTTCCTACTGTTATATAGTCATCTGTAGTGATGATTGCAATCTTTTTACAACCTGTTCTAATAAGATGATTCACACCTAACTTTGCCCCTTCCCTGTCGTCTATGAGTACTTTATCACATGGAATTTCATCTACTACACGATCAAACATTACAACAGGCATTCCTTGATCAATAGCCTCTGTGAGGTGTCTAAAGTCGTCCTTTTGCATTGTTTCTTTTGATAAAGAAAGGATAAATCCATCTGTACTACCATTTGCGAGTAGCTCCATATTAAGGACCTCTTTATCAAAATCATTATTAGAAAGGGTAATAATCACATTGTAATTGTGCTCTCTCGCCATTTGCTCAACTCCACGTATTACAGTGGTAAAAAAGTGATGTACTATTTGCGGTATAATAATCCCGATAGTGCGTGTCTTCCTGTTTTTAAGACTTAACGCGATATTATTAGGCTTATAATTATACAGCTTTGCAAAGGCTTTAATCTTCTGGCGTGTGTCTTCACTTATCTCTGCACTATCACGCAGTGCTTTTGAGACAGTAGAGATAGAAACATCAAGTTCTTTGGCAATTAATTTTAAGGTGAGTTTTCTTTTCATAATGGTATCGTAAAAATAGGCTTACTAAAAGCTATAGTACAATTTAAACAAATCCTTTTGGGTACGAAAACGATGTATTCTTAATAAGTTATTATATTTATTATCAAAATGTAAATTTTTGCCCTATTTTAGGATGGTTTAAATAGCATTTAGATCATTTTAAATTAATCTACTTGTTCAATTTATGTCTAAAAACTAGTCAAAAAATGAAGCAGCTTCTTATCATTCTTGCACTTTTTACTCTTATAGGTTGTAAAGAAAAAACAATACCTGTAGATGAAGTGGCAGTGGTAGAAGACCGCTTTCGCGAAAATTATCGCCCTCAATATCACTTTACTCCACCCACAATGTGGATGAATGACCCCAACGGGCTTTTATACCACAACGGCACTTATCACTTATTTTATCAGCATTACCCAGAAGACATTGTCTGGGGACCTATGCACTGGGGTCACGCCACCTCAAAAGATCTTATCTCTTGGGAGCACAAACCCATTGCCTTGTATCCAGACGAGCTAGGTCTTATCTTTTCTGGTAGCGCTGTGATGGATATACATAACACCTCTGGCTTAGGTACAAAAGATAATCCTCCTATGGTTGCTATTTTTACCTATCACCTTATGGAGGGTGAAAAAGCAGGACGCAAAGATTTTCAAACTCAGGGTATTGCTTATAGTCTAGATGAAGGTGAGACCTGGAAAAAATATAGTGGCAATCCCGTTATAGGTAATGAAGGAAACATCAAAGACTTTAGAGATCCTAAGGTAATGTGGCACGATGACACTCAGAAGTGGGTAATGTCACTTGTCGCTGGCGATCACGCAAAATTTTATAGTAGCCCAAATCTTAAGGACTGGACGCTTATGAGTGAGTTTGGAAAAAACATAGGAGCTCACGGCGGCGTCTGGGAGTGTCCAGATTTGTTTCCGCTTGAGGTTGAGGGAAGCGATGAGACTAAGTGGGTTTTAATTATAAGTATTAATCCTGGTGCTCCTAACGGAGGTTCTGGAACACAGTATTTTATAGGTGATTTTGATGGCACCACATTTACTACCAACCAAAAAGAAATAAAATGGCTAGACTACGGTACAGATAACTATGCAGGCGTCACCTTTAATGGCCTGCCAGATACAGATCGTACGTTTATAGGCTGGATGAGTAACTGGAACTATGCCCGTGACACTCCTACAGAAGCGTGGCGCAGTGCAATGACGCTTTCGCGAAAGCTTACGCTGCATAAAAACAGCTCTAATGGGTTTTATTTGAAAAACTATCCTGTAGCTTCAATAGATGAATATAGTTATGACACGGTAGAACACGACACTATGAAAAATGGAATGTCTCTATCTAGTAAAAATTATAATGAGCAACGACTATATTTTAAAATACCAGGTAATCTAGATGACTTTGAACTCAACTTTTCAAATGTTAACAAGGAATCTCTTAAGCTAAGTTATGATAGCAGTAAGTCTCAATTTATATTAGATCGCACTGATTCTGGCATTACAGACTTTGAGACTTCTTTTGGAGAAAAGCCACACATAGCACCAGCTATAATTGACAATAAGGAAGATGTAGATTTCACAATAATTATGGATGCCTCCTCTATAGAAATATTTATAGATGGTGGAAGTACTGTGTTTACAGATCAAATTTTTCCTACCACGCCATTTACTGCACTCACATTTACAAGTGAGGATGCTACAATCGCAAATTTAAAAGTGAGTAAAATAAAACGAATCTGGAAGTAGTGTACTAGAACATCACCTCTCACGACCATAAAAAAAAGCATATGAAAGAGATTACAAAATGGAGTATTACCGTAGCCCTTGCCGGCTTTTTATTTGGCTTTGATACCGTTGTTATAAGTGGTGCAAACTCCCCTATTAAAGAACTGTGGAACCTATCTCCATTTATGCATGGTACTTTTATCATGAGCATGGCTTTATGGGGAACGGTAGTAGGTTCTTTACTAGGTGGTTTTCCCACCAAAATATTAGGACGTAAAAAAACGCTATTCTGGATTGGTATTTTATTTTTTGTCTCTGCCTTAGGGTGTGCACTTACTCAAGACCCTTATACCTTTTCTGCCTTTCGATTTATAGGAGGCATAGGTGTAGGAGTATCCTCTGTAGCGGCTCCTATTTATATTACAGAAATAAGCTCGGAGTCTAACCGTGGTAAGCTGGGAGGATTATACCAATTTTGGTTAGTTTTTGGTATTCTCATAGCCTTTGTATCAAACTGGTTACTCAAAGGTGTAGATGGTGCAAACGACTGGAGATGGATGCTAGGCGTAGAAGCAATACCTGCGCTTATTTATACGCTTATGGTAATGAAAGTTCCTAACAGTCCGCGATGGTTAGTTTTACAAAAGAAAGACGATGCAGCAGCGATGCTCGTGCTGCAAAAAATATATAATGGAGCCGCTTCTGCACAACAACGACTTGAGGAAATTAAGCTAGACTTACAACAAAAAACAAGTTCAGAAAATCTATTTCAAAAAAAGTACTCACGTATTTTATGGTTAGGATTTCTCATTGCATTTTTTAATCAGTTATCTGGAATCAACTTTGTGCTATACTACGCACCTCAAATTCTAGAACAAGCGGGGCTAGGAGGAGCCGAGTCACTCTTCAATTCCATCTCTATAGGAATTGTAAATCTTATATTCACTTTTATAGGAGTGCGTTTACTGGATAAATTAGGAAGAAAACAACTTATTATTATAGGTTCCATAGGCTACATTATAAGCCTAGTTATGGTAGGTATATGTTTCCAGATGGAGCTAAGCGCTACATTGTTACTTATATTTATCTGCACATTTGTTGCATCACACGCCATAGGTCAAGGAGCTGTAATATGGGTATTTCTCTCAGAAATATACCCAAATCGCGTGCGAGCCTATGGACAATCATGGGGAACAAGTACCCATTGGGTATTTGCTGCTATCATCACACTCGTGACACCATATTTTATAGATGATAAAGAAGGGATCATGAGGGACCATCTTTGGAATATTTATTATTTCTTTGCAGGGATGATGGTACTCCAATTGATATGGGCAATTACATATATGCCAGAAACAAAAGGACGCACCCTTGAAGAACTAGAAAAAGACCTTGTAGACCATGCCAAATAATCCACTTAAAATTGCCTGTTATGGCGAAATCCTCTGGGATACATTTCCAGACAAAAAACATCTAGGTGGCGCTCCACTCAATGTGGCGTTGCGCTTACACTCTTTTGGAGTAGATGTAGCTATGATTTCCACCCTAGGTAATGATGCTTTAGGCAAAGAAGCACTTGCCGAAATTAAAGAGCTTGGGCTAAAAACCAAATATATTCAACGCAATGATAAGCCTACGGGTCAAGTAACCGTTACTCTTGATAAGAAAGGTGTTGCTTCTTACGAAATAGGAGACAATGCTGCTTGGGATAACATTGCATGGACAGAAGATAATGTAGCAGCAGTTACAAATGCAGACGCCTTGATTATAGGGAGTCTCGTTTTTCGCGAAAGCGTAAATCTTGACACTCTGCTACTTGACGCAGAAGAAGAAATTACACCTCCTGTAAATCTTGAAGCAATAGAAGTACTTATAGAACGATCTAAGTTTACGGTTTTTGACTTAAATCTTCGTGCTCCCCATTACGATCTTGAAGTGGTAGTAGGGCTAATGGAAGCGGCAGATATGATAAAGCTCAACGATGAAGAGCTAGAGCTTGTTGTGCTAGCAATGGGTATAGAAGCCGAGACGCTCGAGGATGAGCTTAAAATGCTTAGTGCAATGACAGAGACTCCTACCGTTTGCGTTACGTTAGGTGCAGAGGGAGCGATGTTATTACATAAAGGTGGCATTCACACTCAAATAGGTTTTAAAACTAAAGTGGCAGACACCGTAGGCGCTGGAGATAGTTTTCTAGCAACCTTAGTCTTTGGTTTATTATCTGGAGAAACGGCAGATGATGCACTTGAGGTAGCTTGTGCTATGGGCAGCTTAGTAGCTGGTAAACCTGGTGCAAATCCAACAGTGCATAATGATGAAGTAAATGATCTACTTGATGATATTTAGTAATCACGCTTTCGCGAAAATTTAAATTCAATATATTTCGTAAGTATACAAAACAACAAAGCCGACTTTTCAAAGGTCGGCTTTGTTGTTTTGTGTCTGAAAGTTTATTGCAAAAGAAAACCTCCCAATTTCTTGAGAGGTTTTTGTACGGGCGAGAAGACTCGAACTTCCACACCGTGAGGCACCAGATCCTAAGTCTGGCGTGTCTACCAATTCCACCACGCCCGCATTTCAATACATCGTCACGTAATAACTTCGTAACGGGGTGCAAATATAATACTTTTTTTTCAATCTCAAAATAAATAATTGAAAAAAATAAATTTTATTCTCTCACTCTATAAATAAATTAGGAGTTTTTAAAATTAACATCTTGATTATGAAAACTGTGAAGCGTTATAAACCAACCTTATCGAATTGTCAAATTCTCCGAAAAAACAACAAGCGTATCTGAACCAGTTCCTGTTAATCGTTGAGCATATATTTCTATAAAGTCTCCGCTGTTCATAGTAACAACCGTGTTTATTGACACAGATTGTATTTGTGTATCATTTTCAATAAGTACCAATGCATCAGAGTCATCAACTACCACCCCATTTTTTGCAATAATAAAACTATAGAAGTCATTACCAGCGTTTGTTACACGAATAGATAGAGATGCATTCACTTGAAAATTCCTGACTTTCTTCCCTTCGTAAATTAATCTATTATTTGCCGGGTTTGATCTAAAACGAAATAATTCTGTATTATCGAAAGCTCCATTACCCACAATTGGAACCGCTGAACTAGTGTTTATAGTTTGTGTAAACCCTGTAGTTATTGCCGAAGTACTATAAAAATTGGCTGTAGATTGATCATCAGTCTCTGTGGGAATACCAGAACAGTTTACGTTCCAATCTGTAGTAAAACTAAAATCTGTGTAACTCCCAGCAGTGTATCTTGACACCAACGTTCCGGCACCTACAAAACTCAATCCATTCAAGCTAGCTTCATTAACAATAATTGGGTTAGCACTAACATCTACTCCTACCTCACCCGCGTCTGCCTCTATCCTACCACTTGCAATTTGAAAATTATTAAAGGTTCCTGAAACAGTCGCAAATGTTCCCGTATTTGAAGTCGTCCAAAATACATTGCTCATAAAGAAAGAGTCTATATCAGAAACATTAAATCCATTATTATTATTCACGTATTGTATTATACTAAAAAACACTGTGCCTAATGAACTAAGTGTACCCATGCTGCTTGCACCAGTAAAGACTGAGTTATTCACTACCAAAAGATCAGACCCCGACCCTGTAATATCAAAAATAGGAGCTCCTCCTCCAGAGATAGTTAAATTTCTTATCCTACCAGCTTCTCCTTGAAAAAGTGCTGCCCCTGAACCATTAACCAATATATCCTGAGAAGAATCTACTCCTTCAATATAGGCACCATTCATATTTATAGGAGCACCCAAAACAATTGTTCCATTAATTTCGTAAAGAAAATTTGAATTTAATAAATAAGTAGAACCACCACCAGCAGCAAGCTCTTCTGCCAGATCTGATGCATCCTTAACTAATTTATAATTTACTCTAGAATTATTAATACTTATTCTCTGCCATCCGCTTTCATAATAATAAAAAGATTCCAAAGTAATATCGTAAACTAACAATCCTTGTGCTGGAGTTGATATGGCTAATCTCTGTGTAGAAGTCATTCTTGGTGTCAATACTCCACCTACTTCAGATTGTATATCAAGAACCGCTGATGGATCAGGACTAGTGGTATTGATTCCAACTTGCGCTGTCATATTCAATGTTAAAAAACAGCCCAGCAAAGACAAAATTGTAATTATATATCTCATGATGTTTTTTTTCAAAAATAAATTTTAACACATAAATTAACGTTGTAATTAACATTATAATCGACCAAATGCACAATATTTTAATGTTTTATTTTTAAATGCATTTTTTAATCGATTTGTTACTTGTAATAATCCGCACAAAATGAAGGTTAAAAAAAGAGGAAACTCTGATTTAAAATTTTACTAATTATTACAGAACTTCTCTTATTTGTACTTTTGAAAAAAATTACTATCAAATGAAAAATGCTAAGGATTACATAACAGAACATAAGGATCGATTTTTAAATGAACTTATTGAGTTATTAAAATTACCAAGTGTAAGCGCAGACCCTGCTTTTGCAAAGGCTACAAATGAAACTGCCGAAACTGTAGCTCAGAGTTTACGAGATGCAGGATGTGATACTGTAGAGATATGTGAGACTCCTGGATATCCAATTGTGTATGCAGATAAGATTATAGATAAAAACTTACCTACAGTGCTTGTATATGGTCACTATGATGTACAACCTGCAGATCCTATAGAACTATGGGACTCACCACCATTTGAGCCTGCGATTAAAAAAACAGATAAACATCCAGACGGTGCCATCTTTGCACGTGGGGCTTGTGATGACAAGGGACAAATGTATATGCACGTAAAAGCGCTTGAGTATATGGTTGCAAATGATAGACTTCCTTGTAATGTGAAGTTTATGATAGAAGGTGAAGAAGAAGTAGGAAGCGCAAATCTCGCTTGGTACGTAGAGCGTAACCAAGAAAAACTTGCAAATGATGTCATTCTTATCTCAGATACAGGAATGATTGCAAATGATATTCCATCTATAACTACAGGACTTCGCGGTTTAAGCTATGTAGAAGTAGAAGTTACAGGACCTAATCGTGACCTTCACTCTGGTCTTTATGGTGGTGCTGTAGCAAACCCTATTAATGTCTTATCAAAAATGATTGCTTCACTACATGATGAGAATAATCACATCACTGTAAAAGGTTTTTACGACAAGGTGGAAGAACTTAGTCAACTAGAACGAGATAAAATGGCGGAGGCTCCATTCTCTCTTGAAAATTATAAAAAAGCGCTAGATATAGATGCTGTTTATGGAGAAAAAGGATACACTACAAATGAACGTAACTCTATACGCCCTACCCTTGATGTTAATGGCATTTGGGGTGGTTATACTGGTGAGGGAGCAAAAACAGTAATCGCCAGTAAAGCCTATGCAAAAATATCTATGCGTTTAGTTCCTAACCAAGACTGGCAAGAAATTACAGAACTATTTAAAACGCATTTTGAAGGTATTGCTCCAGCAGGAGTAAATGTTAAGGTAACACCGCATCACGGAGGTCAAGGTTATGTAACACCTATAGATAATGTGGCTTACCAAGCCGCCGAAAAGGCGTATGAGCAAACCTTTGGAAAAACACCTATCCCGCAACGTAGTGGAGGTAGTATTCCTATTGTGGCGCTTTTTGAGAAAGAGCTTAAAAGTAAAACTATCCTTATGGGCTTTGGTCTCGACAGTGATGCGATACACTCACCAAACGAGCATTTTGGTGTATGGAATTACTTAAAAGGAATAGAAACCATCCCTTATTTCTACCAGTATTTTACAGAGATGCATGGGTAGACTCGTAATTACGCATTGCACACAGCGCCCTGTAAAATTCTAAATACCAGGGCGTTTTATATTAACCGGCATAATATTTGATTCTAATTCCAAAAAATTTTCTATGTACAAGGTGACACTCTCTATACTTTTTATGGTCTTCGCAGTGCAGCAAGTAACCCTTGCTCAGACACTCCCTACAAATACAGAGTTTTATAAAAAAAAAGAGCTCAATATTAACCTTGAAGATTTTAATGGGTCAAAATATCTCGACAATGATTTTCAACTAGGAGTAATTAGTGATAACCTCAGCAAAAAAACATTCCAAGCTTACGTAAGATATGATATTCTAAACGATGTATTCGAAATAAAAGAATCATTATCACAATCTGCTACAACATTTTTGAAAAAGGCCTCTGCTACCTCGGTAAAGATTAATAATTCTGAGTTTACTTACGCTTCCTATCTAACCGAAGATAGCTCTAGAAAACTAGGATATATAGAGTCTTTAGGATCGATTCTAGAGGGTACTTTGTATGCGAGGTACGAAGCCGACTTAAGGCTTCCACAAAAGGCAAAAACTACTTTAGAAAAAAATAGAAAAGGAAAAATAACTATAAAGGAGTATTATATGCTAAAAGATGAAAACTCCATAAAACTAATTAAAGTCAATAAAAAATCAATTTTTGATTTGTTTCCTAAAGCACATAATCAACAGCTTAAAGTATTTTTAAAAGAAAATAAAAATAAGGTTCGCAACGCGAGTGAAATCAAAGCTATTATAGATTTCTCAAATAGTCTGTAATTCTAATAACAAACAAAAACAAAGGGTAGTGTTTAATAACTTTAAGCACTACCCTTTATTTATTCGAGTATATTTCAAAAAAACGAAGCCAGACAATAGACAGAAGCCCATCCCTTACTAATATGAACGAGGGTAATTACGCTTTCGCGAAAGCGTAAAAAGACACTATTACAGACACTTATCTTAAGTTATTTTAACTCTACACTTGTAGAATTAAAATATTATTCTACATTTGTAGAGTACATTCTAATACTGTAGAACATTATGGCACTATCCACTTCTGAAGAACAGCTTATGCAATTGCTCTGGAAACAGGAAAAAGCATTTATGAAAGATCTCATAGAAGCATATCCAGATCCAAAGCCAGCGACCACGACAATCGCAACACTACTTAAGCGTATGCAAGACAAGAAGTTTGTAGATTATAAACAATACGGCCGTTCTAGGGAATACTTCCCTCTTGTAAAGAAGACAGACTACTTCTCCAAACACGTAAATGGGCTGATTAAAAATTTCTTTAATGATAGCGCTGGTCAGTTCGCTTCATTCTTTACCCGTGAGACAGATCTCTCACAGCAAGAACTAGAGGAGTTAAAACAAATCATAGATAAGCAACTTAAAGCCAAAAAGAAATGATACTCATCTATCTCTTAAAAAGCGCTTTATGTTTAGGCATCTTATTTGGCTTTTATAAGCTAGCGCTGGAAGGAAAAGCGATGCACCACTTTAAAAGATTTTACCTCCTGGCAAGTCTTGTATTTTCATTTACCATACCACTTATCACCTTTACATACCAAGCAGCAGAAGCACCACAGATTACTCCCATATTTCAAGAATATGTTGAGACGGTTTCCAATCCAAGTCAGGCCGCTCAAGTTACTGATGTAGATTATACAAACACCGTTATCTGGAGTATATATCTTCTAGGTGTATTCATTTTTGGCTTTCGTTTTATTGTAAATCTTGTGCGCTTAAAGCGAAAGATACATCAGGCAGAGCTGCACCCATCATCACACTTCACGCTTGCTTTACTAGAGCAAGTTATGGTGCCGCACTCTTTCCTAAAGTGGATTTTTGTAAACAAACATTCATACACACAAAAGGAAATAGCTCCAGAGGTACTTGCTCACGAGGCAACTCACGTACGCCAAAAGCACTCCCTAGATATTATTGCCATAGAGTTTATAGAGGTCATTTTCTGGTTTAATCCGCTTGTGTGGCTTTATAAAGGTTCTATAAAATTAAACCACGAATTTCTAGCAGATCAATGTGTTATAGTAGATGAAAGTAATATTGCTATATATCAAAACATACTCTTAAGTTATGCAAGCAGTACTCATCACACTGCGCTCGAGAGTCCTTTTAATTATTCATTAACCAAAAAACGAATCGTTATGTTATCACAATCATTTAGTCGTAAAAAAGTAGTGCTGCGCGCATTACTACTCATTCCAGTAGTTACAATTTGCCTACTACTCTTTAATCAAGGAATCATTGCTCAAGAAAAACCTAAAGAGCAAAAGGCACCTCAAACCTCAACCTACGCCACACAGTTTGTAGAAGGAGCTACACGTAATGGTAAAAACGCACTAGTTATAGAAGTGAAAAATGACAGCATCTATGTAAATGGACAATATAGTCCGCTTGACAGCTTTCGCGAAAGCATAGATAATATCACACAAGAGTGGACAAAAGAAGAGTTTGCACAGCCGGTGAGGTCTATGATTTTTAAGGACAACTCAAAAGAGTTTATAAATAAAGCCGAAGCTGTTTTTAGACAAACGCAATTGTATAAGGCAAATAACAGTCTGCGCCTTATTCCTCCGCCACCTCCCGCTCCACCAGCACCAAGAGGAGAGCTTCCTCCGCCACCACCACCGCCATCTCCAGAAGAACATTTACTCAAAATGCATAAACTAGGTAGCCTTTTTATCTATGATGGTAAAGAAGTAACCTATGAAGAAGCTGTACGCCTTGCAAAAGGTGGTGTAACAGAAATTAAAACACCGTATCCATACAGCAACCCACCCAAAACTTTTATAGGAAGCAAGGATAATAATGTGCCACAAAAACCAGCAATTAAAAAAGGAGATACGCTTACAATAACTGTAACTGAAACGGGTCAAAAGGCACTAGCTGTAATGAATAATAACAAGAATGGAACTATTATAGATAAGCTTCCTGAAAATGCAGGAGTTGATGGACGCCAATTAGAAATTTACAATCGCCTCACATCAAAATATAAAAACAAAACTGTTGAACAAATTCCTGCTGCTGATTTAAAAACAATTCAAATTATTTATGATAATATGAATGATGAACAGAAAGATAAAAATCAGCCTCATCCAATAAACCAAAAAAGCAATCATTTTGAAGTTAAAGCAAGTTATGATGAAGATGGTTCTTTATCAAAAAACGTTGAAGAGCACGCCCTAAATGGCGGTACTTTTGAATTTGAAGGAAAAGAAATCTCAAAAGAAGAAGCGATACTTAAATCTAAGGAACCTAATATTACCACGGAGACTTCTACCTTACATAATAAAATGATTATCCATAAGGATCTACTTCAACAAAAAGCACTTTATTACTATAATGACAAGTTACTCTCAGATGATGAGGTGATTGAATTATTTGAAAACCCTCTGTATACTATGCAGCTCATTTCAAGAGGTTCTAACAAAGAGAAACAGTCTTTCAAATTTGTAAAAATCAAAGAATAATTACAAGCTATACTTCGCACAGCTTGTTTCTTAAAACAAAGCCAATAGCAAAGCCATTAATACAGATATATGTAGCTTTGCGGCAATGGATTATAAAAAGGAATTAAGCTGTTTTTTTTACGACTATTTTGTAGTCTGGGGAATATCTGATGATATTGCTAAATATCTGAATGCTCTCGTTTTAGGTGTTCTCCTTGTTATTTTAGTTTTATTAGTTGACAGGCTTTTTCGCAAGGTATTGAGGACCATCGCTTACCGCTTTTCAAAAGGGTCAAAAACTAATTTTGATGATCTTCTTATTGAAAATAGAGTCCCTCGCAGGTTAGCTCATATTTTACCGCTCTATCTCATGTTAGGCTTTATGCCTATCGTATTAGGAGACTTTCCAGAGATTCAACGTTTATTCTCTACCCTACTCACTCTGGTGGGTATTATACTTGCCTTGCGTATCATTCGTGCGTTTCTGCATACTTTACGAGATTATTTTAAAACCGTTCCCGGTCTTAGGGATAAGCCTATAGATAGTTACATTCAAGTCTTCATGATTATCGCATGGATTCTTATGATTTTCTATGCCATAAGTTTACTTACGGATGTTTCTATAGGTGCTGCCTTAGGAACTTTTGGAGCGGCATCTGCTATTATTCTCCTTATTTTTAAGGATACCATTCTTGGTTTTGTAGCTAGTATTCAGGTTGCCATTAATGATATGGTGCGCATAGGTGACTGGATTACTTTTGAAAAATTTGGCGCAGATGGTGATGTGATTGAAATCAATCTTTCTACTGTAAAAGTGCAAAACTTTGACATGACCATTACTACAATCCCTACCTACTCTCTTATTTCAGATTCCTTTAAGAACTGGAGAGGAATGACAGATAGCCCTGGACGTCGTATTAAAAGATCTCTATTAATCAAGCAGGACAGTATCAAATTTTTATCTAATGATGATATAGAGAGACTCAAAAAGATTGGTTTAGTTTCTAGTTATTTGACAAACATGCAAGATAAGCTGGACAGGCTCAATGCAGATGATGATATTGATCGCTCTTTACAAATCAATGGTGTAAACCTTACTAATATAGGGCTCTTCCGTAAGTACATGGAAACTTATATCCAAAATCACAGCGCCATTAACAAGGAGATGCTTCTTATGTGTCGCCAGCTTGCTCCTACTGCTCAGGGTGTTCCTCTCGAGGTGTACTGTTTTAGTAAAGATAAAAAGTGGGAAAATTATGAGTATATCATGGCAGATCTCTTTGATCATTTCCTAGCTGCAGTATCTTATTTTGATTTAGAACTTTTTGAATATCCAAGTGGTGACAACTCTCCAAAATTTATTGACTCTTCAGATTTTGAGTAAGGTACGCTTTCGCGAAAGCGTAAAAGAAAAAAACTGCAACATTTTATAATTTATACAGTCTCTATAACGTAGAGGTTGGCACTCGTATGCGATACCCTAAAAATTAACACATACGAAAAGTTGTCAAAACATCGTTCTATACACCATACACATCATCAATCATCTTGCTGGACCTCAATCACCCAGCGACTGTAACTAAACGAACCGTATTATGATTCAATCTTTCTTTATTCTCTGCTCTGGTGCAGATCGTGACGTTTTAGACACTTGCTCTCGCGGAGAAAAGAATAAATATGCAGGTATAGGTGCTACCGTATTTTTTACAGCCGTTTTAGCCACCATCGCAGCAACTTATGCGCTTTTTACCGTTTTTGACAATGTGTATAGAGCCCTACTTTTTGGATTATTGTGGGGACTCGTAATTTTTAATTTAGACCGCTTTATAGTCTCTACGCTCAAAAAACGAAACAACTGGTGGAAAGAATTTGGGATGGCAATACCGCGCCTTATTCTTGCGGTAATTATAGCCGTAGTTATTTCAAAGCCTTTAGAACTCAAAATTTTTGAAAAAGAAATAGATCGTGTGATACTCAGTCAGAAAAATGAGTTTACCGTTCAAAATCAAGGCGAAATACTCGCGCAATACACTCCAGAGATCAACAAACTGGATGCCCAAATAGCAACCGCAAAAGAAGAAATCGCTACCAAAGAGACAGAAGTAAATAACCTGTATGAAATCTACATAGATGAGGCAGAAGGTACTGCCGGCACAGAATTACTAGGCAAAGGCCCAGTCTATCAAGAAAAACGCGACAAACACGATGCAGCTCTTGCAGAACTTACTACTCTAAAAGCGACAAATGCGGAACAAATAGCACAGGCCGAAGTGCAAAAAATACAACTGCGCGATGAGTTCAACACTGCTGTAAGTACGAGTCAGCCCATTATAAATAACTTTGACGGATTAATGGCGCGCATAGATGCGATGAAAGAATTACCGTGGTTACCCTCGTTGTTTATTTTCTTACTCTTTCTTGCGATAGAGACAGCTCCCATATTTTCTAAGCTTATCTCGCCTATGGGTGAGTATGATATCAAGCTCGCAGATCACGAACTCACCATAAAAGAATGGAGCGCACAAAAAGCATTACAACGCAAGATCCTTACAGAGACAGATCATATTGTAAATGATCGCGTGTATACAGACATCGCTCAAGATGAAGAGCTATACAATTACAAGAAAAAGATGGCAAAAGAAATTTTAAAACGACAGCAAGATGCCTTTTACAGACGGCAAACTAAAATCTTAGGATAACGAATTTGATTCTTTTTTCTAAGATGAATATTAGGTAGAATACTAACAAATGCAAGTTACTAGAAAGTAAAGCGCATTTGTACATCAATCTCTTCTTCTTTTACAGCTTTTGCTGCATCCTTCTTTTTGCGGTCTTCGGTATTAAGATTAGATAAAGAAATGCCTAAGAGACGTACGCTATTTTTCATTTTCTCTTGATAGAGCAAATCCTTTGCAGTTTCTAAAATAATTTCCTTTGACCGCACATAGAGCTCTAGTGTTTTAGACCGAGTTTGTAATGTAAAGTCTGAGTACTTTATTTTTAGGGTAATGGTCTTCCCTGCGACTTTGCTTTTAGCAAGACGCTTCTCAACCTCCTCTGCGATAAGATCTAGTTTTTCAAGCATAAAGACTTCAGAAGTGATATTTTCAGAAAAGGTACGCTCGGCGGCTAGTGACTTTCTAATTCGGTTAGGTCTCACCTCACTATACTGGATGCCACGCACGATATCATAATAATAAGCACCACTCTTTCCGAAGTTTTCAGAGAGATACTCCTTAGATTTCAACTTCATATCCATACCAGTAAAGATGCCATGTAAGTACATTTTTTCGGCAGTCTTTTTTCCTATGCCGTAAAACTTTCTGATGTCTAGTTCCTCAAGAAAGGTAATTACCTCCTCTGGCGGTATGGTTTTCTGGCCATTGGGTTTATTAATGTCACTGGCAACTTTTGCAATAAACTTATTGATGCTTATTCCTGCGCTGGCATTCAGTCCTGTTTTTTCTTTTATGCGTTGTCGTATCCACGAGGCAATAACGGTTGCGCTAGGCATTCCTACTTTGTTTTCGGTAACATCTAGGTAGGCTTCATCTAGTGATAAGGGTTCTACAAGATCTGTAAACTCGTGAAAAACGGAGCGTATCTGAGCAGAGACCTCTCGGTATCGCTCAAAGTTAGTCTTTACAAATATGAGGTCGGGACACAGTTTTCGCGCAAGCGCACCCGCCATAGCAGACCGCACGCCATATTTACGAGCCTCATAACTCGCTGCACTTACCACACCACGCTCACCACCGCCACCTACAGCAATAGCTTTACCTCGTAAATCTGGGTTGTCCAGCTGCTCTACAGATGCATAAAATGCATCCATATCTACGTGAATTATCTTTTTTATAGGCAGCTCAGACATTGTATGCAAGTTACAAAGTACTCAGAAGGTTTTGTACTATAAATCGTAACTTTGAGTATGTCTAAAACAGCAATCATACTCGGCGCCACAGGTCTTACTGGCGGACTTTTAACAGAGTTACTCATAAAAGACCCAGCATTTTCTAAAGTGAAAATCTTTACAAGGCGGCCCACCTCTTTTACACACGAGAAAGTGGAAGAGATTATTTGTGATTTACTAGACACAAGCACCTTCAAGGAGCAATTTACCGGAGACGTTGTTTTTTGTTGCATAGGCACCACAAAAGCCCAAACGCCAGATAGGGAGAAATATAAAGCTATAGACTATGGCATCCCGATTGAAACGGCACAACTGGCAAAGCAACACGGGATAGCAAGTTATATGGTTATTTCTTCTGCGGGAACTTCGGCTAAGAGTCCGTTTTTCTATGTGCGCACAAAAGGTGAGATGGAGCGCGACTTGAGCAAAGTAGGCATTGAGAACACGTACATTCTTAAACCTGCTTTTATAAATGGCCGCCCAGATGACGCTCGCAAAGGCGAGAAAGCTCTTAAAATGATGATGGCCGTTATGGACTTCTTTATGGTGGGACCGCTCAAAAAATGGAAGTCTACACAAGCAAAAGATATTGCTAGAGCAATGGCACATCTTGCAAAACAAACGGTAACCCACAGAGACATCACAAATATTGAGATTAAAGAACTAAGCAGTGCCTACCACCTTTAACCACATCACCGTTCCCTCCCGAGACCTTAAAGCGGCGATTGCGTTTTATACAGGCATTGGTATGGAACTTATTGAGCACGAGCCTCAGCATCACGCACATTTTGAAAACAAGGAGCACGAAGTCATTTTTACAGCTTATTATAATCCCAAGCTTCCTGAACAACCCGTAACCGTTTACTTTGAAACAGATGGTATTGAGGTGTTTGAATTACGCTTTCGCGAAAGCGTACTCAGCCCCACCATATACAGAGACTGGGGTGGAAAGGACTTAACACTACAAGATCCCGATGGGAATAATGTCGTACTTTACCAAAAGGACACCCCTACTACGGTAACTCCCTGGCAAAAATAAACGCTATGAACCTCAACCAAATCACCGTACCGTCACTAGATCTTGAAACTTCCATTGCTTTTTATGAGCAACTGGGATTGCGTCTCATTGTAAAAGCCTTGCCACATTATGCACGCTTTGAGTGCCTGGAGGGAGATGCTACGTTTTCTATACATCTTGTAGATGAGCTACCTGCAGGTGCTGGAGTGGCAGTATATTTTGAAACAGAGCGTTTAGACCAAGAAGTGTCACGATTACAAGGGGAGAATGTTACTTTTGACCTATTGCCCACAGACCAGTCGTGGTTGTGGCGAGAGGCAAGACTTAAGGATCCAGATGGAAATCAAATTATTCTTTACTTTGCTGGTGATAATCGTAAAAACCCGCCGTGGCGCATTAACTAAAGGCTAGATATAACAGCAACATTATGTTAGAAATAGAACGAAAATTCCTAGTAACCTCAGCAGCTTTTAAAGATGTTGCTCAAAAGGCAACTCATATTACTCAAGGCTATCTAAGTACAGATCCTGAGCGAACTGTAAGAGTGCGCATTAAAGGCGAGAAAGGCTTTCTTACGATTAAAGGAAAATCAAACGATAGCGGTACTACGCGTGTAGAAGTAGAAGAAGAAATCGCAGTAGATAAGGCGCAAACGCTTCTATCACTATGCCTTCCCGGAGTTATAGATAAAACACGTTACGAGTATATGGCAGGTAATCACACCTGGGAAATAGATGAATTTTATGGAGATAACGAAGGACTCACCGTTGCCGAAATAGAACTCAACGCTGAAAAAGAAGATTTTACAACACCAGAATGGATAGGCAGCGAAGTGACAGGAGATAATAAGTACTACAACTCGCAGCTATCTGAGAACCCTTTTAAAAATTGGTAAAATGAAAATTATATTCAATTTCTTAGTACTCGTACTACTAATAAGTTGTCAATCTAGGGTTGAGACAAAAACTAGCGATGCCGCAGCTTCACCTAGTAAAGCACAACAAATTGCAGATCTCAAAGCCAATGGATATGAGATATTCGATTATTACGATGATGATATTCAGGACACGGTAATTATGCAAAAGTATTTTCTAGCTTTTCTCAATACGGGACCTAATAGATCACAAGATGAGGAAGAAGCTACAAAGATTCAGAAAGGACACCGCGCACATCTAGGTCGTATGTACGAGTTAGGCTATGCGGATATATCTGGACCTCTAGAAGATAGCTTAGGGGTGACCCAAGGAATTACAATTTACAATGTCCCAAACCTTGCTACAGCAGATAGTCTAGTACGCTTAGATCCCGCAGTACAAAGTGGCCGACTAGTGGTAGATATAAAACCGCTTTGGGCTGGAAAAGGCTTTGCTTTGAGATAAACATTACCCTCTAGAAACCTCAATTTGCTTCTTGAGTTCATTACCCTGAGCATCTACTACAGTTAGCACATAGATTCCTACTTCTGGTGCAATGGCTAGTTCATGAAAAACTTCGGTACTGCCTATAAAGTTATTATCTAAATACCAGAAGAGCTTCGTCTCTGGATTACGATGAGCTACTTTAAGCACCACATCATTTATGTCCGAATCAAAATTCTTAGGTAAAATAACGCCTTCATTATTTTTGGGATATATAAAAACCATGGGTTGCTCTCCTGAGAATCCGCAATCGGGTAGATAGGGTGGTAACTCTTTATAATCTGGATGCTTTCCTGAATAATAAAAAGCTAACGAGGCCGGTAACGCAAAGTAATTTTTAGCCTTCATTTTATCTAATTCATAACAATCAGAATTAACGCGATAGGTCTCACTATGATCTACATATACCTGTTTATGATATGGACAGGCAGCACTATGCTCTCCAGCAACAGGAGCCAGAATACTTTCTGTAAGCGGGCAATAGACGCTCGCTTTCATTCCGCTTTTTGTGCATACATTTATTTCGGCAAGAGCATCATAAGGCGTGTCAAACCAATTACCGCTCATGGGTAAGCTACGAAGTATATCAAAAAACAATGGAGCCGCTGCTTGAATACCCGTAATGCCTGGTCTGCCTTCTCCATCTGCATTTCCTACCCAAACACCTATGGCATATTGAGGTGTAACTCCAACTGCCCATGCATCTTTGAAACCAAAACTTGTTCCAGTTTTCCAAGCTATGGGCTGCGCATCTTCATAAAACTGCCAGTTCTCCTCACCATTAGGCCTATTTACCGTACGTAAAGTTTCTAACGTATTATATATTGCTCCTGCAGAAAAGACACTTGGCTCACTGTGTAAACTTTCCTCGTTCTTATCACAGGTAGCACAACGCTTACGCAACGTGTACTCCTCAAATGAAGACGCCGAGTACTCACTACTCGAATTATTAAATGTATGCAGTGTGTTTGCCATTCCTGCGTAGGTTTTTGTCAACTCAAACAGGCTACTTTCTGCCCCACCCAAAATCATAGCAAGTCCATAATGAGAAGCCGGTTTATTAATTCCACCTAAGTTCATCTCCTTAAGATTGCCATAGAATTTATCGAGACCGTATTGTCGTAACAGACGCACAGCAGGAACATTAAGCGATCGAGCCAAAGCAACATCTGCAGCTACTGCTCCACTGTATTCATTATTAAAATTTTGTGGTTGGTAATTATTAATACTTGTGGGAATATCTGCCACCAGCGTTTTAGGTAAGAGCATACCTTCGTCTAGCATTCCGGCATATAAAAAAGGTTTCAGCGTGCTTCCAGTGCTTCGTGACTTTGTTACTATATCAACATCCTTTTGATGTGCAGCATCTGTAGGTGCGTTTCCCACATAACCCACTACTTCCTTCGTATTTACATCTATCACAACCATGGCAAGGTTGTAAATCTCATTCTGCTTTAACTGTCCGTAATGCTCTTTTGCCAGTCTATTTAATGAACGTTGCAGTGGTGCTTTTATAGTGGTCTGGATGCGCTTTCCCTCAGATTCTTGCTTTACTCGCTCTACTAGATGTGGTGCTAGTTGTGGTAATGGATAGGGTTTTCCTGGGAGTTTTTCAAGGAGTGACAACTCATAGGTTGTCTCATCTATTTCCCCAGTTTTCCAGAGTTTTTTAAGGAGCTCATTACGCTTTCGCGAAAGCGTTACCTCATTTTTACCCGGTCGCACCATACTAGGATTGTTAGGCAAAACAGCTAAAGCTGCCATCTGCCCCCAGCTCAAACGATCTGCCGGAAGTCCAAAATATCGCCAAGCGGCAGTCTCTAATCCTACAACATTACCCCCGAAAGGCGCGTAGGTCGCATACATATTAAGAATCTCCTCTTTAGCATATCCAGCTTCGAGCCTTGTAGCCTTTATAAGTTCGACTAGCTTTTCCATGTAAGAACGTTCTGTTCCTTTTCTAGAAAGTCTAATTACTTGTTGCGTAATGGTGCTGCCACCACGACGTTTATCTGTTGTAATATTTCCCCAGATGGCCTTCCCCATAGCCACGGGATTAAACCCAGGATGCGTATAAAAATACTCATCTTCAAAAAGAAGAATACACTTCTCAAACTTTACAGGAACGCTGTCTAGTGCAGGAAAACGCCACTGCCCATCACCCGCAATACGCGCACCCAGCAACTCACCTTCTGCACTCTCCACCACTGTTGCATGCGGATCTTCAAACAATGGTGAAGGCAAAGAGAACAACCAATACATAAAAAATCCCGCCAATATAATGAGCTTGACTTTGTGAGATTTTAAAAACTGTATGATGGATGTTCTGGTCATTACTACTTCTCAATCAATACCCAATTACCTTTGTTTCTTGCATAATAATTTGCATCATACATTGCTTCTACCTGAGTGCCCGGCAAGTAATACCTACCTAAGTAACTTGCATTGAGACGTACTGTAAACGTTTTTGTGCTGGCTTTACTCATATCAAAATAAAAGTTGACTCTATCATCTCTTATGTCTGTGTAGCGTGCGCTGCCTTCTGTACCGCCTTGTGCATCTGTAAAGCGTGTGTTTACAATTTCCCACCCGCTTGGAAAGATTTGTGTGAGTGCGATATTATCTACATAGTCACGACTGTTATTACTTACTGTAATTCTTGCAGTAAACTCCTCTCCTTGACGTAGCTTATTAGCCGCAATAGAATTTCCTGACCCATCCATAAAGGTTGTATTCACTCTCAGATTTTTACTATCTGTGAGCTCTTTACCTAGTGGTAATTTTCCACTCTGTACTAAGCGCACAAACACAGTATTTTCTTTCTGATTTTTAAGTGTGATGCTATTCTTACCATCTTGTGTCTTGAGATCTCTGAGCGCTATGGCTTGTGGCGTGTTTATCACCACTTCCTTACCGTTTTTCATCATAGACAGCTGCATGGCTTTACCACCGTTTTTAGTCACCATTTTTGCCATAGCGAGTAACGCATAACTTGTTTCTTGCGTACTCAACCATCTATCTGACGCTAGCGTTTTGGCGATTGATATAGCCAATTCTTTTTGCTTAGCATCATTCATAACCACCATTGTTTCTAGTGCCATCGCTCTGTTACGATATACAGAACCATAGGTCTGGTAGTCATAATTTTTGGGCTTAAAATCAATATTTGCCGTTACTATTAGTTCGCGAGCTACTTTCTCCTGCCCCACAAGTGCATAGGCTCCTGCTAGTCTCCATTTGCTCTCGTTTGATAAATTTCCGTTTTCGCGCAAGCGGTTCATTGCCGCAAGATCTGGTTGTCCAGCTAGAGCAAGGGTATATAAACGATATGCTTGCATTAAGGTGGCATTATAGGCATACTGCCCTGATCGCCACTCGCGGGCTGCTTTTTTCTGGAAACGCAGCCAGTTACTCATAAAAGTAAGTGGCAATGCATAGCCTTTCTTTTGTGCTTCTACCATAAAATGACCTGCGTAACTTGTACCCCAGTCATCTGCTTCTGATTCTCCTTGCCAGTAACCAAGACCACCATCTGCATTCTGGAATCTTCCTAGACGGGTAATTCCGTGTTTGATGTGTTCTTGTGATTCGGCTTTTTGCTCATAAGTCAGATCAAAAATATCACTCAAGAATAATTGCGGAAATACGCCAGACGTAGTTTGCTCTACACAACCGTGTGGATAGCGTATTAAGTACTGCATACGCTTTGTAAAATCCATAGGTGGTAATGTTGAAAACTCTAAAGCGCTTTCATTTGTTCCTGCAACACCAAAGGTTGAATAATCAATGGTAAGATCTCCGCTAGCGTCTAGTTCATAGTCGGTTACTTGTTGCGTGATAGGGTTTGGATTTTCTACATCGATTTCTACTTCATAGGTTGCACGTTCTCCGTGACCTTCTACAATAATCTGTACCGTTTGCACTCCTGTTGCGGCTTGCATATCAAACTCAAATGGCACTATTTTTTCTCCCACTTGCGTGAAATTTACCGTTTTCACATTCCCGTCAGACGCTTTAAAAGCTTCAGAAGTTTTTATCGTAATCTTAGCCTGCTTGATTTTACTTTCCATGGCAAACACGGTAACGGGTAAAGTCACGTGCTCTCCTGGAGATAATTTTCGCGGAAGCGAACCTAACACCATCAATGGTTTACGCACAGCCACCGTTTTGTCTGATTTACCGTAGGCGCTTTTTGTGGCATCTCCAGCAATCACCATCGCACGTACAGAGCCTACATAATTTGGCATTTTTATAGTATGTGATTTTGTTTCATTTTCGCTTAAAGCAAAAGGACCTAAAAAGCTAACAACGGGTTTAAAACGTTCTGCTTTTCGGTTTTTGGCAGCACTTCCTGCATCACCTCCACCTATTGCATAAATATTATCTACACTACCCGAGTATGCACCGATTACATAATCATACATGTCAAACGACTTTACTCCGAGCGCTTCCCTACTATAAAAATGCTTGTGAATTTCTGGCGTTTGAAATCTCGTAAGATCTAGCAAGCCGTCATCCACCACAGCAATGGTATAAGTCATTGCTTTGCTATTTTTCTCACTTACCTTTATCGTATAATTCTCCTCTGGCTTGAGAACATCTGGCATGGATATTTGTGGTTGCAACACCGTATTAACATCCTCCACAAGCAACGGAATCACACCGTATAACCTGATAGGCAAATCATTTGCCGACTGTTCATGGGGCTGCAATAATGCAATGTTTACATACACATTAGGCGCCATCTCTGAGGTAACAGGAATACGTACTTCTGTTTCTCCTTTGACCGCATCTACCCAGTACGTTTCTAGTACGCTCGTACCATTTTCAATACTTACGAGCGCTCTTCCTGCCGCTGATGACGGGAATTTAATAATGGCTTTTTCTCCCACATTATACTTCTCTTTATCTGCAGAAAACACGAGCATCTTTGCACTCTCAGGATCACTTTGTAAACCACTCCAGTTTCTATAGAAATATGCTATGCGTCCCGTGGCGTGACCACTCTCTGGGTCTAAAATTCTAATGAGATAACGACCGCTTTCTTTTTCTGGAATATTTACATTAAAACTTGTTTTTCCATTTGCTCCAGAAGTAACTGTGAAGTTCTGTACGGGCGTGTGCACAGTGCCTGTCTCATAGCTTGAGTAATTATCGTTATTACGGTTCCACCACCAGCGCCATTCCATTTTAAAAACTTTTACTTCTAGCTTACGATTGCCAGCTGGATTTCCTTGTGCATCTGTTGTCGCAAGATCAAATGCTGTATTCTCATCTGTATAATAGCTGCCGTAGGCTCTACTTTCTGGTGAGCGTAAGCCTACAAAATGCTCAAAAGGCGACACATCTTTACTAACAACATCAAGTGAAAAATCACCACCACCTTCATAGGCCTTTGTTACAAACGTAGCTTTAAGCATTCCTGGAGCGCGCTTACTGAGTTCTAGTTTCTTATTGATTTTAGTACTTCCCTCATTGTCTAGTTTACCGTCTAGCACATTAATTTCTACCTCGCTAAAACTACGGATAGGATCATAAAAATTATATTTAGGAAACTTCTTGAAACCGCTATTTGAACTGCGGATGGTAGCGTCACTTACAATTATGAGATTGCGTGCTGGTGCTCCGTGGAGCCATTTTACGGTGGCAGTACCCTCTATACTACCACTGGCATCTAGTATTTCATCCTTAAATTCTAAATTAACCTTGAGTCGGTTAGGCTTTATAGTTTCTACTTTAAGAGACTTATAAAATGTTGCTCCTCCTACAGAGATGGTCGCATTATAATTTCCAGTAGGAGCCGTTTGTGTTGTTGGGACAGGGAAATAGTAAAAATTATTAAGCGAGCGTTCATTACTTTGAGATGTTCCCACTTTACTAGTGAGTACCTTTCTGTACATCAACTTCCCTCTAGGGTCTGTAACTTCAAGTTTTACTGGATGGTCTTTAGGCAGCGGATTTGCTTTATCGTCTAGTGTAAATGTAAGATGTATGGTATCTCCTGGACGATGCACACCGCGTTCTACATATGTAAAGCCTTTAAGACCTTTTTCTAACTGGTTACCAGAAATATCAAACTTACTCATAGACAAACTATGCCCGTCTTCTAGTTTTAAGTATGCATAATTGTTATCCTTTACTGCTACGGCAAAAACTGCATGACCATCAGGAGTTACATTTGCAATACCCGTCGCATCTGTAGTCACCTTTGCTATTGCTTGCTTTTGATAATTATAAAGTGTGATTTTTGTATTTGCTTCTGGGGTAGTTGTAATAATATCTGCCGCTGCAAAGAGGTAAGAATTGTCTTTTCCTTTCTTTACAATGATTCCTAAATCTGATCCTAATAAATTGCTATTTATAAACCTCCCTTCTTGATAATAAGCTGGATGGCATGGATTATCTTCTTGCTCCCAGTTATATACTTGCTTACGCCATCTATAAATACGGTTATCCCAGTATTGTTCCTCTCTTGTGTCTTCATCTGCACTTTCTGCTTCTGTGTTTGAGTTGTTATAATAATCTTCTTCATAGTAATAATCATCATAGCTATCATCATCTACAGCGGTAGATGTATCATCTGTACATTCAAAGATTGCGTATGCTGGCTTATAACTTATCTCTATACGATATAGTGCTCCAGGATCTGCCTTAAATACCGTAGAGAGATCAATACCATGAGCTTTCCACTGCCCATTATCTAGGTATTCTTTATTTGCTATTTGTATGGTTTTCTTTGCTATCCTGCGACCTACTCTTTTTAAGTTATAGGTACTTACATCATTGAGTTGTCCATCTTGTAAAAACTGTAACACATTGTTTTCAAAAATCTTGATGATCCTTACATCTACGTGGCTCAAGCTTACGGCTTCAAAGTAAAAAGGAGTACTTGCTGAATTAGGTAAAATCACCCCGTTAGTTATAGCGCGCACAGCAGGTTTTACCTGCTCAAAACTTATTGATTCTTGAAACTGCTCTTTAAGCCTATATCCATCTGTGCTTTTAATACCTTCAAAAACCTCAACCAGTGCATTTCCTACAATTTTAGTCTCTGGATATACGGTAAGTACATTACCATTTACCTCAAAACGAAGATTACCACCTTGCTGGATAGTTACCAGTCCGGCAAAATTTTGCTTGTCTTGTATAGGGTCTGAAAAGTTAATTGCTAGTGACGCATTTGCTCCTCTAGTTTGATCGATCCCTATAATTTTAAAGTTATTACGACCTGGGATTTCTACGGTATTTTCTCCTTTAGTTTCTTTTGCTCCTATCGCTTTACCATTCCACGATATTTTAATTTCTGAGTCCTCTTCGGCTCTAGAGATACTGTCTATTCTAAAGGAGTGAAATCTAGCATAAGCATCTTGGCTAATCCATTTAATAGGTAGTGCATTTCCATTTTGTGTAGCATGTATGAGTTGTTGCGCTTTCGCGAAAGCGATATCATCACTCCCCTCTATCTGTCCTTCTAGATAGTTATATTCTTTACTATATGATTGTAATGCACGCAGGTTCACTTTAAAATCTGGCGTGATGGTCTTAAAAGAAAAGTGAAATTCATCCATCCCTTTTTCTAGATCATCATAGAGTTTATCTAACAATACAGTCACCTCGTACTCGGTATTTGGTGCCAGTGGTTCACTAGGCACAAACTCTAGCAATCGCTGGTTACGTATGCTTAATTTACCTGCAACACTAGGGCTTATCTTAAGTATATTATCCGGTAATTCTTGATCCAACTCAAACTGTGAGAGCGCTTTTGCTAGCTCTACTCGTATAGGGTTCTTTACAGACTGCCTACCTTCTGTAGTGTACGAGATGTAATCCTTGTACTTAAATAAATTATCTGTAGGTGCTGGAGTTTTATCGCAAGAAATGGCAAATAAGAACAAGGTAATGACGGTGAGCAGATGGTTTTTAAGCATTGATTGTGATGGTGTTAGGTATCCAAAACTAAGGGTTACTTATTGATAAACAAACAGGTTATTCCTCAAATTTTGGGTGCTCAAATGTATACCAAAAGGCAGCAGATTTTAAGCAAATTAGTAACTGATTGAATTTAGATTCAGGTAGTGTGGTTATTTGTTGAACGGGAATGTTAAAACGTGTAGTATAAGCGTGTTAACTTTTGGGAGTACTTTAACTTTTATTAAAAGAGTACTCTCGCTCTACTTTACAAATCCTGACCGTATAATTATCGTACCAGTCTGATTTACCCATGCGCTGGGCACCTTGATGCTCCGCTTGTGCTTTCCAGTGAGCGATATCCTTTAATGTTTTCCAGTAAGAAACAGTAATCCCGAGATGGTCGCTATCATTTCTAGCGCCCTCTACTCCTAGAAAACCAGGCATTGTTGCCGCCAGCTCCTCCATAAGATCTGCGGCTTGTTTGTAACCTCTCGTGCTACTGGTTCGTGTAGATGTAAAAATTACAGCGTAGTAAGGTGCTTGCATTATTCAGTTTCTATTTTGTACAACACAGGCTTACTTGGTGTAGCATCGTTCTCAAAAGGAGCAATTTGTAAATTGAGAAGATATCTACCATCTGCCACTTTGTGCGGTACATAAATCATCTCTGTGATGGTTGCATCTAGTCGTATATTTTCTTCTACATTCCAGAAGGCGTGATGTGCTTTAAGAGCTCCACCATCTTTTTCTTTGTCTACACTTGGAAGATCTATGAGGAGGTGTTTGATTCCGCTTTCGCGAAAGCGTACCATTGCTTTTTCTTCTATAAACGGCCAGTTTGTATGAGACCAATTCATTGTTTTCTTTTCTCGTGCATTAGGCAATGTTCGAATGACTAAAGCTTCTGGAGATTTGCCTTTAAGTATACTGTGGAACTGCTTATCTCTCAATATAAAATCATCTTCGTCGTTATCTAAGGGTTCCGGAATTACAGTGATCACCTCTGCCACAAAAAAGAATGTCTTCAGGTTTTTATTGATACTGTGCACCTTTTCTGTAATGTGTCCAGCGGTCTCTGTGTGTGTGCCATGAGAATGTGGATTAAACGTTATTGTGGTGAAATTCACATCTCCGCCTTCACTCACTTTGCCTACCCAATCGCCATCTGTGACTGTCTCAAACTTAGGCGGGTCAATATACCAAGCCAGCGGATTCTTCTTAGGAGTAAGAGGAATCGAGAGATCAATAGGTTTTAAAAGATCGACCTTAAAAGTTTCTTTATTATGGGATATTGTTGCAAGCATAGCGTAATTCAAAAGAAGACTAAAGATAAAAATCCTGAATAGATTAACCTAAGTCTTTTGCCTTATAGATAATTGAAATATCTACTAGTGCAAATTAAAAGATTAGAAAGCGCTACTTTAAATTTAAGATAAACAAATCACTAGCGATTCCGTCACTTAAGAACTTCCCTTTTTTTGACACATACACACGGTCACCTTCTATAAACAAGAGATGTTCTTCTACATGCTTTTGTGAATACTCAATAAAATAGTCTTTGTACTTATCGCCATATAAAGTGGCTATCTCTGTAAGTGAAACACCAAACTGCGTGCGCAATCTAGTCATCACATACTCATTATATTGATCTGTAAGTGAGAGCTCTTCCACCTCTTGAGGCAACTCTCCAGCAGTGATTGCTTTTATGTACTTCGGGTTGTTATTAATATTCCACGCGCGACGATTATTATCATAACTATGTGCAGAAGGGCCTATCCCAATGTATTTTTTCCCTTGCCAGTAGGCCGTATTGTTTCTAGAGTGGAAACCAGGCTTTGCAAAGTTTGAAAACTCATAGTTCTCATAGCCTGCTTCTTCCATTTTACGTATTAAAAGCTCATGATGCTCTTGAGCAACCTCGTCCTCTACGGGTGGAACAATTCCTTTTTTGATGAAATTTTCTAATGCTGTCTTAGGTTCTACGGTAAGTGCGTATGCAGATATATGAGGTACATCAAGTTTTAAAGCTTGATCAATATTTTCTTCCCAACGCTCATTAGTCATCCCAGGGATTCCGTAAATAAGATCGAGCGAACTATTAGGAAATTGTTTTCTTGAAAGCACTAGGCAATCTATGGCTTCGGTAGCATTGTGGGCACGGTTCATTAACTTGAGATCTTCTTCAAAAAACGATTGTACGCCTATGCTCAACCTGTTAATTCTTGATGCCGCTAGTTCGCTTATTTTCTCTGGAGTAAGATCATCAGGGTTTGCTTCTAGGGTAATTTCTGGATCTTCTTCAATCGTATAATGCTTATAACAGGCATCTATAATTTGTTCAATCTCATCAGTGTTCAAAACAGAAGGTGTACCTCCACCAAAGTAGACATTAGACACTTCATCATTTTCAAACTCGGCTTTACGCATCTCAAGTTCGCTTATGATTGCCGTTATCATTTCCTCCTTTTTACCCATGGTGGTCGAAAAGTGAAAATCACAATAGTGACATGCTTGCTTGCAAAATGGTATGTGAATGTAGATGGATGCCATAATTTCTAAAAGAATATTATTTCTTAACCCGCTTATCATTTTGCTTTACAAAGCTTTCCCAGCCAGAATAGCTTTTACCTATTTCTACTTTTCCAGAATTGTAATAATGACAGACTGCTGCTGCGAGTCCATCTGTGGAGTCTAAGTTTTTAGGCAAGGTTTTTAATTTCAATAAAGACTGCAGCATTCTTGCCACTTGCTCCTTACTTGCATTACCGTTTCCAGTAACTGCCATTTTTATCTTTTTAGGAAGATATTCTGTGATGGGGATTTCTCTAGATAATCCCGCAGCCATCGCCACACCTTGTGCTCTACCTAGCTTGAGCATACTTTGTACATTCTTTCCAAAAAATGGCGCCTCTATCGCAATCTCATCTGGGTGATAGGTGTCAATTAATTGGATAGTTCGCTCAAAAATAAGTTTAAGCTTCACGTATGGGTCATTATACTTTTGAAGCAACAACTCATTAAGCAGCATGAATTCCATCTTCTTTCCCACTATTTTAATGAGTCCAAAACCCATAATTGTGGTTCCTGGATCAATCCCTAATATGATTCTTTCGTCTGCCAATGCTTTTATTGTTACTTTGTGCTCATCCTTAACAAAGAAATGAATGCCTAGATTATCTCACAAAGCTACGCAATTACTCTGGGCGACTCTTAAGATTCTCATTGTAGTACTCGCTGGATATTTTATTTATAGCAAACTCAACCGAAGCGCACTAATTAATCTCCAGTTTCAGCTTTCTGAAATAAACACGTCATCGTTATATTTCTATATTATAATAATACTATTACTTACAGCTGGCAATTGGTTTTTTGAGTTTAAAAAATGGCAAGTTTTAGTAGGTTACTTTAGCCAGTTAAGCTTTCGCGAAAGCGTACAACAAACCCTTACTGCTCATCTTGCTGGTTTTGTAACTCCAGCAAAAGCGGGTGATTATGGAGCCAAAGCGCTGTATTACCCAAAAGAGCAACGCAAAAAAATCCTCTTCTTAAATTTTATAGGAAACATGTACCAGCTGCTGGCAACGCTTGTTGTAGGTTTTGTAGGCTTAGGTATACTAGCGTTATTTACAAGTGGCACTGCAATCTTTTTCTGGGGTCTAAGTATTTTTATGACACTGGTATTTTATCAAATATTACCAAAAGTTCTCAAGCGTTTTAATTGGTCATTAAAAGGAAATGCATGGTATAAAATCAAAAGCTTCTGGAAGGCTATACCTAAAGATATCAAACGCAAGACTCGCTTATATTCCTTTATACGTTATGCAATATTTGCACATCAATTTTATATTATTTTACTGATGTTGGGAGCAGATATCCCCTACGTATTTGCAATGTCGTGTATTACGGCAATGTATATTTTAAGTTCTGTAATACCCGTGATGCAACTACTTGATGTTGTGGTACGCGGCGGAGTTGCCGTACTTGTTTTTGGCTGGTATTTTGTACCGGAAGAAATTGTGTTAAGCACCGTGCTCATTATGTGGTTATGCAATGTCATGTTGCCACTCTTGCCAGGAACTATCTTCTTGTTCAAAAATAAAAAGCGCTCAAGCTCAGCCCTATAAAAGATGATCTGGATACTACTTTTTGTTTTTGTTTTTTACGGTATGATCATACTTGGCTTCGCCATTAAAATAAAGCATGCTGGTACTTTTGATAATCTTACTAGAGCGCATAAAAACAGATTTACAGTAATTGTACCATTTAGAAATGAATCTAAGAACCTGCCACGATTATTAGCCTCACTAGCCGCAATAGATTACCCATCTCATAATTGGGAACTTATTCTTGTAAATGATGCCTCTACAGACAACTCCCTTGAGGTGATTAATCAATACCTCAGGAGTTATCAGATTTCTAATGTGATTATTATTAATAATCTGCGTGCTACAGCATCCCCTAAAAAAGATGCGTTGCAAACTGCTATTAATAAGGCAACA
The DNA here is from genome assembly GCF_007827285.1 of Dokdonia sp. Hel_I_63. Classification (NCBI taxonomy): domain Bacteria; kingdom Pseudomonadati; phylum Bacteroidota; class Flavobacteriia; order Flavobacteriales; family Flavobacteriaceae; genus Dokdonia; species Dokdonia sp. Hel_I_63. The sequence goes on from NZ_VISD01000001.1 coordinate 280,963, forward strand.
CATAACTGGATTGTCACCACAGATGCAGATTGCTACGTCCCTACACAATGGCTTGCCACACTAGATGCTGCGATACAACAAGAGCAACCACTTATGGTCATTATGCCGGTTGCTATCGCTACCACAGCGCGTCCTACCTTCTTAACTGCATATGAGCAATTGGACTTTTTAAGCCTAATGGGAGCAACCGCTGGAAGCTTTTATTTTGGCCTTCCCTTTTTATGCAACGGAGCAAATCTTGCGTATGATAAAGATGCCTTTATAAAGGTGCAAGGATTTGCTAATAATGATCATATAGCGAGTGGTGATGATCATTTTTTACTAGAGAAATTTCAAGAAAATTTTAAAAATAAGATAAGTTATCTACGCTCTCAAGATGCCATTGTAACCACACAGCCACAAGAGCAGTGGAGTACATTTATAGCACAGCGCACACGATGGGCAGCCAAGTCTAGCGCTTACACGTTTTGGTTCTCAAAACTCGTGGGTTTATTAGTTGTGAGCGTTAATCTTATGAGTGGCTTAGGTTTGATTTATCTCGCTTTCGCGAAAGCGGAAACTCAATCTCTAATCATCATCGCATTGCTATTGAAAATAATCGCTGATGGAATTCTTATCGCAACTGAGGCGCAGTTTTATAAGAAACTTCCCTACTTAAAATGGTATCCTACTGTGATGATTTGTTACCCATTTTTAAGCACTTACATAGCCATAAAATCGCTTACTAGCAGTTACCAATGGAAAGGTAGAGACTACATGAAATAATAGCCGATAACATTTTCTAAAGTTATTTACTCCACCTTGAGAACTACTGGTATTTTAAATTTTGTCTTTACTGGGACTCCTTGTTTTGTGGCTGCTTTAGCCTGAGGAAGTTGTTTGGCTGCTTCATGAATCCACTGCTCTAGTTTTGGAATTTCTGCGCGAATTTCTGGCGTAATAGCAAGGGTATCAATACAGTATTTACCCTTTTCATTGACCACAAAATTCACCACAATCGTATCGTTTAGTACTCTATTTACAACAATCGTGTGTTTACCAAAAGACTCATAAAACGTGCTCGTTACTGTCTCTTCAAAACATACTCTCAACGCCTCCCCTTCTGCTTGTGAGCTACATGTATCAAAGGTAGGATAGCCGTCCACTTTATGAAGATCTATGGCCTTCCAACTTTCTGAAAGATACTCAGAAGATGAGATCTTTTTTGTTTCTATACGGTCGCAAGAAGTCATTACAGCTATTGCTGTAATCATTACTAAACCACGATATAGTAAGCCTCTCATACGTACTTCGAAAGTACGATTTTTAAATCTCGTTTAAAAGTGCTGTAAATAGGGTTAGTCCTGCGCTTTTTTTGCTTCAAAAATTTCTCTTTTGAGGATTACAATTCTCTCCTTAGCTATTCTTATCAAATATGGCTTTGATTTTGATTTTTCAGATTGAGCCACAAACTTCTCATACAACTGGACAACCTCTTCCTTGTCTTCATAATAATTATCGGCTGCTACTGCGATGGCATATACGGCATCAAGGTTATCAGGATCTTCTTTAACTGCTAGTTGATAATGCTTCATTGCCTTAGTGAACTCTTTCTTAAACTCATAAGCCCTACCTAACGTAAAGTACACATCATCAAGCGGCAAATCTTTATACCTAAGCGCTTTAGTCGAATAATCAACGGCCTTATCGTATTCTCTGTTAAAGTTATATAACCTAGCAAGGGTAATAAGTGTTCCCCAGTCTTCATCATCATAAGCGAGTACTTCTTCATAAGCTTCTATAGCCTCTGGATACATTCTTTTCTCGTAGTAGGCACGCCCTAGTTTATTTCTCACAAACGCAGTATCCACTTCTAAATCTAGAAGATTATTAAACCACGCTATAGCCTCAACCCACCATCCTTTTATGTAATAGTTTTGAGCTAGAATATTAATTATTTTAATATTCTCGGGATAACTCTCAAGTGCTTTCTCAGAAATCTTTTCTACGATGTCGTATTCTTTTAATCCTAGATGATGCTTTGCAAGCTCATACATCGCATTTTGATGTGTAGAATCTAGCTGTACTGCCTTTGCAAAAGCTTTTTCTGAAGTGTCTATCTTTTCATTATCTACTTTTCTATTTAAAACTAAGGTATCCTTGACCGCAGTCTTTTTAAGCGCTCTCCCCCATTGATAGTAATACTCAGGATTGGTAGGGAATCTCTTTGCTAAATCAGAAAAAATTGAGTCTGCAAGATGATGCTTTGACTTTGACAGTAATAATCTACCGTACTCTGTTTGAGCTATGGGTTGCCTGTCATTAAGCTCTAACGACTTTTTATAATACAAAAGCGCGTCAGGTTTTACTCCTTTACCGTTATAGGCTCTTGCTATTTGCAAATATGTTCTAGCCGAAGGATCTTTTATAGATTCATACTGAGCAATTGCTTTTGTATAATCTCCCATAGCATATAAACTATCTGCAATAGCCAAAGCCGGAGCTTGTGCTCCGGCTTTAGCTATTGCTATGATACTTAAAAATATAATTAGTTTTCTCATAGGTTACTCTGCTATTTTAAACGTAATTGGTAAGCTATAAAGAACTCCAACTTCTTCTCCTGCCTGACTTCCGGGTTTCATTTGAGGTAGATTGTAAATAACTCTTCTAGCCTCTTCTGCTATATCTGGATGTGATGCGCGTGCCTCAACGTTATCTACCTGTCCCCTTTTATTAATTCTAAATGATACAAACACTCTGTTAACTCCTGTAAGACCTAGTGGTTTTGCAATACTTGTATTAAAATTAGCACTTACATATTTTGAGACTTTATCTGACATACAAGTTTTCTTATCTTCATTCCCTTCTAGTTCATTACAGCCAGGGTAGGTAGGGACATTATCTATAACTGCAAATGGTATTTCGAGTTCCTCTTGAGTTTCGACAACTTCTACTTCTTCAGAGGAATAAATTCCTGAAGCTGCAAAGCTAGGATCTCCATTTCTCATTTCCTTTAACTCCTCAAAAGTGTAGGCCTTTATATTAAACCTTTCTGCAAGTTTGGTTACTGATTCTTTTAAAGACATCATTAACAATATATTGAGACCAGTACCATCCTGTTCGTTGCCCCCTTTGTTTTTTACTTCTTTTACGATATCATTAATTTCTAGTGATTTATCATCTCGAAGTTCCTTAATAAATTTCATTTCATTAGATGAAAGCTTTGTAGAATCTTTAACCATAACACTATATAAGCCATTGCCGTTCTCAAATTTTGAAACAATTAATGTAAAATTTCTATTACTACTCTTTTGTTCAGAATTTTGTGCCCAAGAAACCTGCACAAGCATTGCCAGTATAAGGGGCACTATAACGACGTACTTGATGAGAGCACTCTTTTTTGATTTTGATTTTTGTAACATAATGATTCGATTTTTGATTAATGATTGATTGAAAAATGTATTTGTAAAAGAAAAGTTATTAGTGCCAAAGGCAGTATTTAATAACTCTTCGTAGTATGCTTTTTTTGATGAGGCTGCTGTTGCTTTTTGATCTGCTAGATATTCATGTACTGTGCTTATTAGTTTTTGATTGAAATATATTAGTGGGTTGAACCAGAAGATAATTTTCATAATTTCAAAAAAGATAAGGTCCCAAGTATGCCCCTGCTTTGCGTGTATCTGCTCGTGGGTAAGGATTTGCTTTCGCGAAAGCGTATCTATATCCTCTCCAATAAATATGTATTTAAAAAAGGTAAATGCTTCTGTACTGTTAGGGACATTAATGATGTGTTCCCCACGTCGTTTAAAAGATAGATAGCTAATAAAACTTTTAACCTTTATCACAAGAACTAATGCACTTACTGCAACACCTACGAAGTAAATACTCAACCACGGAATGACAAAGGAGCTTGTCTGTTCTGCTTGACTCGTAGTTGCTTCACCTATTACTACTTCTGGTAATATTACAGACATCGCCTCTATAGGAACTACGGTTTGTAATGTGGCAATTTTTATAAATGGTAATACTAGCGCTATTAGAGGTGTCAATAGAAGGTAAATTCTATTACATACAAAGAAGGTTTCCTTTCTTAATAGCAGGTAATACACCGCTAAGAATATTGCTTGAAAACAGATGGCTTGGACTACATATGCTATCATGACTAGTCGTTTTTATTAATTTCTTTGAGTATGGCTTCTAGGTCTTGTACACCTACATCATTCTTTTTTACAAAGAAGCTCACCATGCTTTTAAAACTTCCATTAAAATAGCTATCCATCATTTTGTGCATGGTGTCATTACTGTATACCTCTTTTGTAACTAGCGGAAAATAGAGATAACCTCTTCCTTCCTTCTCATGCCCTACAAAGCCTTTGTTTTCTAATATTCTTATGATTGTTGAGATGGTGTTGTATGCTGGCTTAGGCTCAGGCATTTTATCAATAAGAGTTGCGACATTTGCTTTTTTGGCTACCCATAATAGCTGCATCACCTCTTCTTCTGCCTTTGTAAGTTGTTTCATAGTCGAGCTTTGTATTCCTTTAGATCACAATAACTTATAATCCTTATTTCTATTAATTACTCAAATATAACTAAAACATTAGTTTAAACTAATGTTTTAGTTTAAAATTAAAGAATATTCTATTTGGCCCATTGACCGTAAATACGTTAAAACAACAAATTTTATGGTGTGTAATGCTCAAATCACTAGACCATGATTAAGTGGAGCGCTTCTTATGGTGTTAAGGCCTCCTTACATCAAAGGATGGGTAGATGTGTCAAAGCTTCTTTAAATGTTCTTAAAATCATTTTTAATGCAAGTTAATAGTTGGTAGATTCCCTTATATTAAAACAGCACCTAGACAGCACTTGGAGGGTTGGTGTAACGCTTTCGCGAAAGCGTGCGCATAAAAAAAACCTCCTCTTCAGAAGAAAAGGAGGTTCTGTATTAGAAAAAGAAACTCTTTAATTGTTACTTATTACGATGAACTCTGAACGTCTATTAAGTTGATGTTCTTCTTCGGAACAATTAACTCCGTTAGAACATGTATTTACTGGTTGCTTTTCTCCATATCCCTGTCCAGAGATTCTTGATGAGCTTATACCTTGATTTATGATATAGGCCACAGTAGCCTTTGCACGTTTATCTGAAAGACTAAGGTTATAAGAATCTTTACCTCTACTATCTGTATGAGATCTTGCGTCTAATACCAAATTAGGATACTCGCGCATTACTGCTATGACTTTTTCAAGCTCCAGAGCTGCATCTGGACGGATATTGAAACGATCAAAATCGAAATAGATAGGGTTAAGTTCTAACACCTTTGCTAGATCATCTCCTATATTAATTGGTTTCTGTAGTAGGCTTAACACTAAATCGTTTGCAAGAGTACCTGTTATGTCTGGAGTGGTAGTTATAGCCTCTGCAGTGGTATATTCTTCTTTTGAAGCTCGCACGACATATTGCGTTACACAAGTTGCCTCAAAGGCATAGGTTCCCATATTTGTTGCTTGTACTGCCTCGACTACAACACCCTCACTGTTAATAAGCTGCACTGTTGCTTCTGGAATAGGGTTACCACTATCTTTATCTGTAACCACACCCACCAGTTTGATATCGCATGGTATTTCTTCTTTTAAAAATTTATAAATATCATCACTTCCCATACCGCGTTTACGGTTTGAAGCAAAATAGCCTACTTGGGTATCCTCATTTAATATAAAAGTAAAATCATCAAAAGAACTATTTATAGGCTCTCCTATATTGCTGATGGTTACTTGCTCATTACTATCTGTTTTTGGAGTTGTTGCAAACACATCAAGTCCTCCTAATCCAGGATGACCATCAGATCCGAAATACAGTATACCTTTTGCACTCATAAACGGAAAAGTCTCTCTACCTTCTGTATTGATAGGTCGTCCTAAGTTTACTGGTGTTCCAACAGAATCTGTTGCATCAATTGTTGCAACCCATATATCTGATAATCCAACCGTTCCTGGCATATCTGAGGCAAAATATAATTTAGTCTCATCAGCATTAAGTGTAGGGTGTGCTGTAGAATACTCATCACTGTTAAAAGGCATTTCTACAGGTGTAGACCACTTACCATTTTCTTTTTTAGATTTATAAATTTTAAGCTTATTCGTTCCATTTTTAGACTTACGGTAGTTTCCTTTATTGAAATTATTTCTAGTAAAATATACCGTGTTACCGTCTTTTGTAAATGCTGTAGTACTCTCGTGAAATTTTGAATTCAGTTCTCTACTAAAGCTCTTTGGCATTGTATAAGAACCTGAAGTTGCTCCAACTTTAGATTCGTAAAGATCCAAGAAAGGTTCATTATTCCATTTGTGAATTTTCTTAGTTGCACCACCAGTATCTCTTGATGATGCAAATATTAACTTACCCTCATATTCTGTTGGGGCAAAATCTGAGTATCTAGAATTTATACTGCGTATATCTTCTATTATATACTTACTTTTCTTGTAATCAATATTACTAAGGTAGTTAGGCTCTTCAGTAAACAACTCTGCTCTTAAATCATCTCCATTTACATCATTGAACTTTGCCATCATCTCATCTGCACGGTCATAATTTTTGAGTGCACGTAGAGTTTGTGCAAAACGGAAATAATATTCTGGTTTAATTTCCTCCGCATAGTTGCTTACAAGCTTGTTGTACCACATCTCTGCTTCCCCATATTTTGCATTAAAATAATAGCTATCTGCAATCTTTTGAAAAAGATCTGCAGATTTATATCCTTTCTCTGCTACCTCTAGGTAGATTTTTCTAGCATCTACGAAAGCATATTGATCGAACTTTTTATCGGCTTTATCAATTTTTCCTTCTTGAGCATTTCCTGTAAAAACTCCTAAAAATAGGAGGCTAAGGCAAAAACATATTATATTTTTCATCATGTAATCAAATTAGATATACTGCTAGAGTATACATATTAAAAGAATCTAGGGGTAAGCATTCTGTCATACTCGTTAAAGAGTTCAAAACGAAGAAAGACTTCAAAACTTCCATCATTATATACCGTCTCTCCAAGATCTGTACTCTCACGATCATAAGCAAGACCTATGAGCATACTGTCTGACACTTGAAATCCTACTAAGCCACTTAAAGCTGCGCTCCATCTATAAGCTGCTCCTAAGTGTAACTTTTCCATTACTAGAAAATTTGCTGTAAGATCAACCTGCAATGGCGCACCTGCAACTAATTTTACGAGCGTACTAGGCTTAAATTTAAGCTGATCGTTTATATCAAAAGTATAGCCCATTATTCCATAATAGTTAATACGCTCTTCTGCTACAAAACTAGCAGAATTACTATTATTACTTTGATCAAAATGTTGTGTCTCTATTAGGTTAGGTACACTAAGTCCAGCATAAAATCGATCTGTGTGATAATATAATCCTGCTCCTATTATAGGTGATATTTTATTATCAATATTTTGAGAAAAACGTGGATCTGAGACATCAAACAATGTCAATTTAGAAAAGTCCACGTCTAAAACATGCCCTCCAGCCTTCAATCCGAAACTTAATTTCCCATCATTTGAAGTGTTTATAGTGTAGCTAAAATCTGCACCAATATACGTCTCTTGGGCTGGCCCTAATGCGTCGTTAACAATTGATAGACCTAAACCTACTTTACCCTCTCCTATAGGTGAGTGAATACTTAAACTTTGAGTTCTAGGCGCTCCTTCAAGACCAACCCACTGACTTCTGTGAAGTCCCACAATACTTGTTACACCTCTATTTCCTGCATAAGCTGGATTTATCGCAACTGTATTGTACATATACTGCGTATACTGCGGGTCTTGTTGTGCCGCTAGCGTAAAGGTACTTAGTACTAGTATTGCTAAAAAAGCAATTGTTAATATTAAATTTTTCATATATACATCTAATAAAATCGTTGAATGTTTAATACACCCAACGATTTAAAATTATTATCTAGTTAGGTACAGATATCCAGAATTATTAATAGTCTCTCCTACTGAATTAACGTACTCTAATATCCAATAATAAGTTCCAACTGGCAAGAATTTATCTTGAGTTATTGTAGTTCTACCCTCTGACAACCCTATAAAGGCTTTGCCATCAGACCCATATCCTTCAGCCTCATACACTTCTACACCCCATCTATTAAAGATTCTCAGTCTATTTTCTGGGAAGTTCTCAATTCCTTGTATTCTAAATGAATCGTTACGTCCATCTCCGTTCATTGAAATACCATTATTGAAGATAAGTCCTGAATTTTGACTTAATACTGTAACGGTGGGATCATCATCACTTGTGGTGTCTGTAACATCATCAGAGACATCTGAGATCTCTAGACCACTATCAGTTAATCCAATCGCTAATGCAGTATTTACAACTTCACCATTATCTACATCTTGTTGAGTTATAATGTACACAGCCGTAAATGTAACTGATTCTCCTGGAAGAAGACTTACCGGATCACCAATCACGTCTACCATCTCATCTGTTACTACAACATCATTTAAAATCACATTACCTGTATTAATAACATTAAAGGTATAAAGAATTTGATCACCTGCATTTGCAAAGCCATCTTGGTTGAAATCTTGATATACACCATTCTTAGTGATCATAATATCAGGAGATTGATCTAAGATAGTCACTGTAGGATCTTCAAAATCTCCATCCCCGTCTACATCAACGTTTGTTGTGTCAGTTGGATCATCAGATTGATCTGTAATTGTATTACCCGCTTGATCGGTTCCTTCTGCAATTGCAACGTTTACAATTCCTCCGGCTTCAATATCATTTTGAGTAATTATATATGTTCCAGTAAATGTGGCACTCTCACTTATTGCTAGTACCGCAACTGGACCTTCATTGATAATGATTAATGGATCTACAACGATAACATTAGTAAGTTCTTCGTTTCCATTATTTGTGATTGTTAAAGTGTAAGTTATAGTATCACCAGCATCAATTACATCATTGCCATTTAAGTCATTTACCACGCCCACTTTAACTAGATCTAGATTTGGATTTGTAACAGGAGCATCGTTGTCTGTAATTGTTACCGTTCCACTTGGATCTGTATTATCAGTGTTGCCACTTGTTACGGTTCCTTCTACTGTGAATGTCTCATCTTCCTCATCAAGCATATCATCCGTAATAGGAATCACAACTTCACCAGTAGTCTCTCCAGCAGGAATCGTTACCGTTACAATAGTCTCTATGTAATCATCTTCTCCAGCAGTACCAGTCGTAGTTACAATCTCGATCACTGTATCCTCATCACTTGGGTTACTCAACGTTACAGGAATAGTTACCGTTCCAGCTCCTTCATCCACAATCACATCTTCGATAGTCACCGTTGGCGCACCATCGTTATCCGTAATAGTTACCGTTCCACTTGGATCTGTATTATCAGTGTTACCACTTGTTACCGTACCATCTACTGTGAATGTCTCATCATCCTCATCAAGCATATCATCCGTAATAGTAATCACAACTTCACCAGTAGTCTCTCCAGCAGGAATCGTTACCGTTACAATAGTCTCAGTATAATCATCTTCTCCAGCAGTACCAGTCGTAGTTACAATCTCGATCACTGTATCCTCATCACTTGGGTTACTCAACGTTACAGGAATAGTTACCGTTCCAGCTCCTTCATCCACAATCACATCTTCGATAGTCACCGTTGGCGCACCATCGTTATCCGTAATAGTTACCGTTCCACTTGGATCTGTATTATCAGTGTTACCACTTGTTACCGTACCATCTACTGTGAATGTCTCATCATCCTCATCAAGCATATCATCCGTAATAGTAATCACAACTTCACCAGTAGTCTCTCCAGCAGGAATCGTTACCGTTACAATAGTCTCAGTATAATCATCTTCTCCAGCAGTACCAGTCGTAGTTACAATCTCGATAACAGTATCCTCATCACTTGGGTTACTCAACGTTACAGGAATAGTTACCGTTCCAGCTCCTTCATCCACAATCACATCTTCGATAGTCACCGTTGGCGCACCATCGTTATCCGTAATAGTTACCGTTCCACTTAGATCTGTATTATCAGTGTTGCCACTTGTTACTGTTCCATCTACTGTGAATGTCTCATCATCCTCATCAAGCATATCATCCGTAATAGGAATCACAACTTCACCAGTAGTCTCTCCAGCAGGAATCGTTACCGTTACAATAGTCTCAGTATAATCATCTTCTCCAGCAGTACCAGTCGTAGTTACAATCTCGATAACAGTATCCTCATCACTTGGGTTACTCAACGTTACAGGAATAGTTACCGTTCCGGCTCCTTCATCTACAATCACATCTTCGATAGTCACCGTTGGTGCACCATCGTTATCTGTAATGGTTACCGTTCCACTTGGATCTGTATTATCAGTGTTACCACTTGTTACGGTTCCATCTACTGTGAATGTCTCATCATCCTCATCAAGCATATCATCCGTAATAGGAATCACAACTTCACCAGTAGTCTCTCCAGCAGGAATCGTTACCGTTACAATAGTCTCAGTATAATCATCCTCGTTAGCAGTACCAGTCGTAGTTACAATCTCGATCACTGTATCCTCATCACTTGGGTTACTCAACGTTACAGGAATAGTTACCGTTCCAGCTCCTTCATCTACAATCACATCTTCGATAGTCACCGTTGGTGCACCATCGTTATCTGTAATGGTTACTGTTCCACTTGGATCTGTATTATCAGTGTTACCACTTGTTACCGTACCATCTACTGTGAATGTCTCATCATCCTCATCAAGCATATCATCCGTAATAGGAATCACAACTTCACCAGTAGTCTCTCCAGCAGGAATCGTTACCGTTACAATAGTCTCAGTATAATCATCTTCTCCAGCAGTACCAGTCGTAGTTACAATCTCGATAACAGTATCCTCATTACTTGGGTTACTCAACGTTACAGGAATAGTTACCGTTCCAGCTCCTTCATCCACAATCACATCTTCGATAGTCACCGTTGGTGCACCATCGTTATCTGTAATGGTTACTGTTCCACTTGGATCTGTATTATCAGTGTTACCACTTGTTACCGTACCATCTACTGTGAATGTCTCATCATCCTCATCAAGCATATCATCCGTAATAGGAATCACAACTTCACCAGTAGTCTCTCCAGCAGGAATCGTTACCGTTACAATAGTCTCAGTATAATCATCTTCTCCAGCAGTACCAGTCGTAGTTACAATCTCGATAACAGTATCCTCATCACTTGGGTTACTCAACGTTACAGGAATAGTTACCGTTCCAGCTCCTTCATCTACAATCACATCTTCGATAGTCACCGTTGGTGCACCATCATTATCTGTAATGGTTACCGTACCACTTGGATCTGTATTATCAGTGTTGCCACTTGTTACCGTACCATCTACTGTGAATGTCTCATCATCCTCATCAAGCATATCATCCGTAATAGGAATCACAACTTCACCAGTAGTCTCTCCAGCAGGAATCGTTACCGTTACAATAGTCTCTGTGTAATCATCTTCTCCAGCAGTACCAGTCGTAGTTACAATCTCGATAACAGTATCCTCATCACTTGGGTTACTCAACGTTACAGGAATAGTTACCGTTCCGGCTCCTTCATCTACAATCACATCTTCGATAGTCACCGTTGTAGCATCATCATTCGTTATTGTTCCTGTTGCTGTGGTTGCTAAAGGATCAATCGTTCCATTGGTAGTATTTGTGATTGTTACTTCAAAATCTTCATCTGATTCTACAACATCATCCCCATTTACTGTTACTGGGAATACCGCAGTAGTCTCACCAGCAGGAATTGTGACTGTTAGTACTGTTGGTGCTACATAATCTGCATCACCTATCGTTCCTGTTCCATCTGCAACGGTAAAGGTTACTACCGTATCAGTATCTGCTGCTGCACTTAAGGTTACAGGGAATTCAGCTACAACCGTAGTTCCGTCTGCTCCTTCTGTTACCGTTACATCGCCGATACTTACTACCGTAGCATCATCATTCGTTATTGTTCCTGTTGCTGTGGTTGCTAAAGGATCAATCGTTCCATTGGTAGTATTTGTGATTGTTACTTCAAAATCTTCATCTGATTCTACAACATCATCTCCATTTACTGTCACTGGGAATACCGCAGTAGTCTCACCAGCAGGAATTGTGACTGTTAGTACTGTTGGTGCTACATAATCTGCATCACCTATCGTTCCTGTTCCATCTGCAACGGTAAAGGTTACTACCGTATCTGTATCTGCTGCTGCACTTAAGGTTACAGGGAATTCTGCTACAACCGTAGTTCCATCTGCTCCTTCTGTTACTGTTACATCGCCGATACTTACTACCGTAGCATCATCATTCGTTATTGTTCCTGTTGCTGTGGTTGCTAAAGGATCAATCGTTCCATTGGTAGTATTTGTGATTGTTACTTCAAAATCTTCATCTGATTCTACAACATCATCTCCATTTACTGTTACCGGGAATACCGCAGTAGTCTCACCAGCAGGGATTGTGACTGTTAGTACTGTTGGTGCTACATAATCTGCATCACCTATCGTTCCTGTTCCATCTGCAACGGTAAAGGTTACTACCGTATCAGTATCTGCTGCTGCACTTAAGGTTACAGGGAATTCTGCTACAACCGTAGTTCCATCTGCTCCTTCTGTTACTGTTACATCACCAATACTTACTACCGTAGCATCATCATTCGTTATTGTTCCAGTTGCTGTGGTTGCTAAAGGATCAATCGTTCCATTGGTAGTATTTGTGATTGTTACTTCAAAATCTTCATCTGATTCTACAACATCATCCCCATTTACTGTTACTGGGAATACCGCAGTAGTCTCACCAGCAGGGATTGTGACTGTTAGTACTGTTGGTGCTACATAATCTGCATCACCTATCGTTCCTGTTCCATCTGCAACGGTAAAGGTTACTACCGTATCAGTATCTGCTGCTGCACTTAAGGTTACAGGGAATTCAGCTATAACCGTAGTTCCATCTGCTCCTTCTGTTACTGTTACATCGCCGATACTTACTACCGTAGCATCATCATTCGTTATTGTTCCTGTTGCTGTGGTTGCTAAAGGATCAATCGTTCCATTGGTAGTATTTGTGATTGTTACTTCAAAATCTTCATCTGATTCTACAACATCATCTCCATTTACTGTCACTGGGAATACCGCAGTAGTCTCACCAGCAGGAATTGTGACTGTTAGTACTGTTGGTGCTACATAATCTGCATCACCTATCGTTCCTGTTCCATCTGCAACGGTAAAGGTTACTACCGTATCAGTATCTGCTGCTGCACTTAAGGTTACAGGGAATTCAGCTACAACCGTAGTGCCATCTGCTCCTTCTGTTACTGTTACATCGCCGATACTTACTACCGTAGCATCATCATTCGTTATTGTTCCTGTTGCTGTGGTTGCTAAAGGATCAATCGTTCCATTGGTAGTATTTGTGATTGTTACTTCAAAATCTTCATCTGATTCTACAACATCATCACCATTTACTGTTACCGGGAATACCGCAGTAGTCTCACCAGCAGGAATTGTGACTGTTAGTACTGTTGGTGCTACATAATCTGCATCACCTATCGTTCCTGTTCCATCTGCAACGGTAAAGGTTACTACCGTATCAGTATCTGCTGCTGCACTTAAGGTTACAGGGAATTCAGCTACAACCGTAGTTCCATCTGCTCCTTCTGTTACTGTTACATCGCCGATACTTACTACCGTAGCATCATCATTCGTTATTGTTCCTGTTGCTGTGGTTGCTAAAGGATCAATCGTTCCATTGGTAGTATTTGTGATTGTTACTTCAAAATCTTCATCTGATTCTACAACATCATCTCCATTTACTGTTACCGGGAATACCGCAGTAGTCTCACCAGCAGGAATTGTGACTGTTAGTACTGTTGGTGCTACATAATCTGCATCACCTATCGTTCCTGTTCCATCTGCAACGGTAAAGGTTACTACCGTATCAGTATCTGCTGCTGCACTTAAGGTTACAGGGAATTCAGCTACAACCGTAGTTCCGTCTGCTCCTTCTGTTACCGTTACATCGCCGATACTTACTACCGTAGCATCATCATTCGTTATTGTTCCTGTTGCTGTGGTTGCTAAAGGATCAATCGTTCCATTGGTAGTATTTGTGATTGTTACTTCAAAATCTTCATCTGATTCTACAACATCATCTCCATTTACTGTTACCGGGAATACCGCAGTAGTCTCACCAGCAGGGATTGTGACTGTTAGTACTGTTGGTGCTACATAATCTGCATCACCTATCGTTCCTGTTCCATCTGCAACGGTAAAGGTTACTACCGTATCTGTATCTGCTGCTGCACTTAAGGTTACAGGGAATTCAGCTACAACCGTAGTTCCATCTGCTCCTTCTGTTACTGTTACATCACCAATACTTACTACCGTAGCATCATCATTCGTTATTGTTCCTGTTGCTGTGGTTGCTAAAGGATCAATCGTTCCATTGGTAGTATTTGTGATTGTTACTTCAAAATCTTCATCTGATTCTACAACATCATCTCCATTTACTGTTACCGGGAATACCGCAGTAGTCTCACCAGCAGGGATTGTGACTGTTAGTACTGTTGGTGCTACATAATCTGCATCACCTATCGTTCCTGTTCCATCTGCAACGGTAAAGGTTACTACCGTATCAGTATCTGCTGCTGCACTTAAGGTTACAGGGAATTCTGCTACAACCGTAGTTCCGTCTGCTCCTTCTGTTACCGTTACATCGCCGATACTTACTACCGTAGCATCATCATTCGTTATTGTTCCTGTTGCTGTGGTTGCTAAAGGATCAATCGTTCCATTGGTAGTATTTGTGATTGTTACTTCAAAATCTTCATCTGATTCTACAACATCATCTCCATTTACTGTCACTGGGAATACCGCAGTAGTCTCACCAGCAGGAATTGTGACTGTTAGTACTGTTGGTGCTACATAATCTGCATCACCTATCGTTCCTGTTCCATCTGCAACGGTAAAGGTTACTACCGTATCTGTATCTGCTGCTGCACTTAAGGTTACAGGGAATTCTGCTACAACCGTAGTGCCATCTGCTCCTTCTGTTACTGTTACATCGCCGATACTTACTACCGTAGCATCATCATTCGTTATTGTTCCTGTTGCTGTGGTTGCTAAAGGATCAATCGTTCCATTGGTAGTATTTGTGATTGTTACTTCAAAATCTTCATCTGATTCTACAACATCATCACCATTTACTGTTACCGGGAATACCGCAGTAGTCTCACCAGCAGGGATTGTGACTGTTAGTACTGTTGGTGCTACATAATCTGCATCACCTATCGTTCCTGTTCCATCTGCAACGGTAAAGGTTACTACCGTATCTGTATCTGCTGCTGCACTTAAGGTTACAGGGAATTCTGCTACAACCGTAGTTCCATCTGCTCCTTCTGTTACTGTTACATCACCAATACTTACTACCGTAGCATCATCATTCGTTATTGTTCCAGTTGCTGTGGTTGCTAAAGGATCAATCGTTCCATTGGTAGTATTTGTGATTGTTACTTCAAAATCTTCATCTGATTCTACAACATCATCACCATTTACTGTTACCGGGAATACCGCAGTAGTCTCACCAGCAGGAATTGTGACTGTTAGTACTGTTGGTGCTACATAATCTGCATCACCTATCGTTCCTGTTCCATCTGCAACGGTAAAGGTTACTACCGTATCAGTATCTGCTGCTGCACTTAAGGTTACAGGGAATTCTGCTACAACCGTAGTTCCGTCTGCTCCTTCTGTTACCGTTACATCGCCGATACTTACTACCGTAGCATCATCATTCGTTATTGTTCCTGTTGCTGTGGTTGCTAAAGGATCAATCGTTCCATTGGTAGTATTTGTGATTGTTACTTCAAAATCTTCATCTGATTCTACAACATCATCTCCATTTACTGTCACTGGGAATACCGCAGTAGTCTCACCAGCAGGAATTGTGACTGTTAGTACTGTTGGTGCTACATAATCTGCATCACCTATCGTTCCTGTTCCATCTGCAACGGTAAAGGTTACTACCGTATCAGTATCTGCTGCTGCACTTAAGGTTACAGGGAATTCTGCTACAACCGTAGTTCCATCTGCTCCTTCTGTTACTGTTACATCGCCGATACTTACTACCGTAGCATCATCATTCGTTATTGTTCCTGTTGCTGTGGTTGCTAAAGGATCAATCGTTCCATTGGTAGTATTTGTGATTGTTACTTCAAAATCTTCATCTGATTCTACAACATCATCTCCATTTACTGTTACCGGGAATACCGCAGTAGTCTCACCAGCAGGGATTGTGACTGTTAGTACTGTTGGTGCTACATAATCTGCATCACCTATCGTTCCTGTTCCATCTGCAACGGTAAAGGTTACTACCGTATCTGTATCTGCTGCTGCACTTAAGGTTACAGGGAATTCTGCTACAACCGTAGTTCCATCTGCTCCTTCTGTTACTGTTACATCACCAATACTTACTACCGTAGCATCATCATTCGTTATTGTTCCAGTTGCTGTGGTTGCTAAAGGATCAATCGTTCCATTGGTAGTATTTGTGATTGTTACTTCAAAATCTTCATCTGATTCTACAACATCATCACCATTTACTGTTACCGGGAATACCGCAGTAGTCTCACCAGCAGGAATTGTGACTGTTAGTACTGTTGGTGCTACATAATCTGCATCACCTATCGTTCCTGTTCCATCTGCAACGGTAAAGGTTACTACCGTATCAGTATCTGCTGCTGCACTTAAGGTTACAGGGAATTCTGCTACAACCGTAGTTCCGTCTGCTCCTTCTGTTACCGTTACATCGCCGATACTTACTACCGTAGCATCATCATTCGTTATTGTTCCTGTTGCTGTGGTTGCTAAAGGATCAATCGTTCCATTGGTAGTATTTGTGATTGTTACTTCAAAATCTTCATCTGATTCTACAACATCATCTCCATTTACTGTTACCGGGAATACCGCAGTAGTCTCACCAGCAGGGATTGTGACTGTTAGTACTGTTGGTGCTACATAATCTGCATCACCTATCGTTCCTGTTCCATCTGCAACGGTAAAGGTTACTACCGTATCTGTATCTGCTGCTGCACTTAAGGTTACAGGGAATTCAGCTACAACCGTAGTTCCATCTGCTCCTTCTGTTACTGTTACATCACCAATACTTACTACCGTAGCATCATCATTCGTTATTGTTCCAGTTGCTGTGGTTGCTAAAGGATCAATCGTTCCATTGGTAGTATTTGTGATTGTTACTTCAAAATCTTCATCTGATTCTACAACATCATCACCATTTACTGTTACCGGGAATACCGCAGTAGTCTCACCAGCAGGAATTGTGACTGTTAGTACTGTTGGTGCTACATAATCTGCATCACCTATCGTTCCTGTTCCATCTGCAACGGTAAAGGTTACTACCGTATCTGTATCTGCTGCTGCACTTAAGGTTACAGGGAATTCTGCTACAACCGTAGTTCCGTCTGCTCCTTCTGTTACCGTTACATCGCCGATACTTACTACCGTAGCATCATCATTCGTTATTGTTCCTGTTGCTGTGGTTGCTAAAGGATCAATCGTTCCATTGGTAGTATTTGTGATTGTTACTTCAAAATCTTCATCTGATTCTACAACATCATCTCCATTTACTGTCACTGGGAATACCGCAGTAGTCTCACCAGCAGGAATTGTGACTGTTAGTACTGTTGGTGCTACATAATCTGCATCACCTATCGTTCCTGTTCCATCTGCAACGGTAAAGGTTACTACCGTATCTGTATCTGCTGCTGCACTTAAGGTTACAGGGAATTCTGCTACAACCGTAGTTCCGTCTGCTCCTTCTGTTACCGTTACATCGCCGATACTTACTACCGTAGCATCATCATTCGTTATTGTTCCTGTTGCTGTGGTTGCTAAAGGATCAATCGTTCCATTGGTAGTATTTGTGATTGTTACTTCAAAATCTTCATCTGATTCTACAACATCATCTCCATTTACTGTCACTGGGAATACCGCAGTAGTCTCACCAGCAGGAATTGTGACTGTTAGTACTGTTGGTGCTACATAATCTGCATCACCTATCGTTCCTGTTCCATCTGCAACGGTAAAGGTTACTACCGTATCTGTATCTGCTGCTGCACTTAAGGTTACAGGGAATTCTGCTACAACCGTAGTTCCATCTGCTCCTTCTGTTACTGTTACATCGCCGATACTTACTACCGTAGCATCATCATTCGTTATTGTTCCTGTTGCTGTGGTTGCTAAAGGATCAATCGTTCCATTGGTAGTATTTGTGATTGTTACTTCAAAATCTTCATCTGATTCTACAACATCATCTCCATTTACTGTTACCGGGAATACCGCAGTAGTCTCACCAGCAGGGATTGTGACTGTTAGTACTGTTGGTGCTACATAATCTGCATCACCTATCGTTCCTGTTCCATCTGCAACGGTAAAGGTTACTACCGTATCTGTATCTGCTGCTGCACTTAAGGTTACAGGGAATTCTGCTACAACCGTAGTTCCATCTGCTCCTTCTGTTACTGTTACATCACCAATACTTACTACCGTAGCATCATCATTCGTTATTGTTCCAGTTGCTGTGGTTGCTAAAGGATCAATCGTTCCATTGGTAGTATTTGTGATTGTTACTTCAAAATCTTCATCTGATTCTACAACATCATCACCATTTACTGTTACCGGGAATACCGCAGTAGTCTCACCAGCAGGAATTGTGACTGTTAGTACTGTTGGTGCTACATAATCTGCATCACCTATCGTTCCTGTTCCATCTGCAACGGTAAAGGTTACTACCGTATCTGTATCTGCTGCTGCACTTAAGGTTACAGGGAATTCTGCTACAACCGTAGTTCCATCTGCTCCTTCTGTTACTGTTACATCACCAATACTTACTACCGTAGCATCATCATTCGTTATTGTTCCAGTTGCTGTGGTTGCTAAAGGATCAATCGTTCCATTGGTAGTATTTGTGATTGTTACTTCAAAATCTTCATCTGATTCTACAACATCATCTCCATTTACTGTTACCGGGAATACCGCAGTAGTCTCACCAGCAGGAATTGTGACTGTTAGTACTGTTGGTGCTACATAATCTGCATCACCTATCGTTCCTGTTCCATCTGCAACGGTAAAGGTTACTACCGTATCAGTATCTGCTGCTGCACTTAAGGTTACAGGGAATTCTGCTACAACCGTAGTTCCATCTGCTCCTTCTGTTACTGTTACATCACCAATACTTACTACCGTAGCATCATCATTCGTTATTGTTCCAGTTCCTATATTTTCACCAACTGTAGTGGTGATTGTTCCATTGTCTGTAGCCGTTAAGGTTACTAAGAAATCTTCATCTGCCTCAACAGTCTCATCTCCATTTACAATGATCGTTACCGTTCCTTCTGTTTCTCCAGCAGGTATAGTTACTGTTAATGTAGTAGGCACTTCATAATCATTACCTCCTTCAAGACTGTTACCAACATTCTCAGCACTATCATCCGTTACCGTGAAAGTTACGGTAGTTACTGTATCTACAGGGTTTGTTAAGGACACTGTAAACTCTGCGTTCACAGTTCCAGCATCACCTTCAATTACTGTTACATTATTAATACTTACAACTGTATCATCATCGTTAGTAATCGTTGCTGTACCTACATTATCTATACCATCCGTATCGTCAGTATCTAACATTCCATTTGAAGTGCTTTCAAGAGTCACTGTAAATGTCTCATCACCCTCTACAGTTGTATCTCCCACGATAGGAATGCTAATAGTTCCTGTAAGAGTGTTTGCAGGTATTGTAATAGATAATGTAGCCGGTGCTGTATAGTCGTTATCGGCAGTAGTTGCCGTATCATCCTGAATAGAATAAGTAATTACCGTTGGTGTAGATGAAGGCTCTGTGAGTGTCACTTGGAAATCTGCAGTTATTGTTCCAGTATTTCCTTCCGTAATAATCACATCTCCTATACTTACTAATGAACAAGCACTACTTTCATTTGCATCTTGGAAGTCAAAAATTCCATCGCCATTAGTGTCTTTTGGCATTGTATAACCTGCCCCTCCGTTTGACGCATCTGAAATTACTCGACCATTAGTAGGATCTACAGTTACTGGTGATGAGTTTCCTAGTTGTCCATCTTCGTCTGCTTTCGCGAAAGCGTCAACAAAACCAGCTTCTATAGTATCACTACAACCGTCATCATCTGCATCTGTATCTTGATAGTCAGGACCATCTGTTCCATCTGTATTAGGAGCATCAATAAAAACAATAACTGGATTTGCAAAATCTGCAAATTCACACTCATCCATTCTCAAACTGTAGAAACGATCTACTTGAGCATTTGTATTTTTTATAGCACCAATAGTAAATGTGAATTGATCCGTTTCTTGTTTTTGGAAAAACACACGGTATTCTGGATTAACATCTACTGGCTCAATAGGCGCGCTTCTACTTCCATCAGATGTAAACTGAACAACTCCATTATCAAATTGTTGAGCCAATACTCTCGAAGGGTTTTCTAGCGCATATCCTATAATATTATTAACACGATAAAATTCTCTTACCGTTGAAGGGGTATTAGTAGCAACGTTTCCGTTACTGTCGATATCTTGAATAAAACCACCTATTCTATCTACACTAAATGGAATCAAAGTTCCGCTTTCGACAAAACGTATCGTCAATGTTACGGCAAGATTACCTCTTACATTAGAAGCATATTGAAATACTGGCTGAAGCGCAGCTCCATCTACGCCATTTGGATCATCTATTCTTAATACTGTAACTCCAGCAGGCTTGTTAGTTATAGTTACAATTCCATCTAAAGTTTGAGCTCCTAAAGTAATAACATTAGAAAATCTATATTGCGCTCCCTGAGTACCTATAGGTGTTGCAGGATTATTTATGTAAGTTGATGCATTTGTCCCAACAAAATTGAATGAATTACCAGTACATGTTCCAACACCAGGCTCTTCATTAAATTTAAAACCTTCGACAACATCTAAAATCCCGTCATTATCATCATCTTCATCAAGATTGTCGTCTACTCCATCATTATCGAAATCAATGTCATTAACCCTATCTCTAAAGTCAACATTTCCTCCATTATTCAAGTCACTGTCATTATCGTTAAGATTTGCAGTATTATTTATAATTCCATTAGCATCTGCATAATTAGGCTCACCGCCAACTGTTGCATTTGTAGTATCTACTGCATCGTCTAGACCGTCTCCGTCAGAATCATTTCCAGAAAGTGTAAAATCTTCTACGTGTTCTGCAGAATCAAGAATACCATCATTATCTGAATCTGTATCTAAATAATCAGGTAATCCAGGATTTGCTGAGGCTGCATCTGTATTTACAGGGATAAGTCCTAGTTCATCTCCAGTAGGATTGTATGCAACTGGAAGACCATTGGTCGTGACATTGGGAATGCCATTGGCATTTGTTGTAGGAGGCACATACCCCAATGTTGATTGTGCTTCATTGTTATCCGGAATACCATCACCATCTGCATCAAGGTCTAAATGGTTAGGAACACTATCGCCATCTGGATCAAGATTTGCACAAACACCATTTGCAAGTGTACAAAAATCTGCGTCTTGGTAATTTGGAATACCATCGCCGTCTGCATCTGCAGAAGGGTCGATACCACCAGACTCTACAGTATCAAGAATACCGTCATTGTCATCATCTATATCTAATGTATTTATTACTCCATCACCATCTGTATCTGCTCCATCAAAAAAATCGTTTTCTTGTGATGATTCAAACCTAGTAATCACGACAGTTATTATATTGTCGTTAGCACCATCAGCATCACTTAATGAAACAGTACTTGGAGGATCACTTTCCGTAATAGTGTAACTCCCATTGCCAGGCACTGTAAAACTATATTGTCCATTTGCATCTGTAGTCACAGTTTGTGTCGAATCTCCCGAAACATTTACAGTGACCCCTTCTGCTGGAGCACCATCTACAAATACCTGTCCACAAATTATAGGGTTTGTAATAACATTTACTTCTTCAGTAGGGTACGCAATATCTTCAAACAATAAAGAGAACTGTCTATCTTCAAATCCTGGTGTTGCATTATAACCATCCTTACTAATGGTATATTGTATAGAGGTAAATGAGTTATAATAAGCCGTAAATGCATAATTAGGATCTGTATTAATCCCACCTACAATCCCAGCATCTGTAGACATTCCAATTAATTGAGAAGGGCTTGAATCGACTATAAGTGTTGAATTTGCTCCATTTGTATAATAAACATCTGGCGTCTCAAATTTTACACGCTCAACATCAGTAAGTGTATTACTATCAAGGTCTAATGCTGTAAAATATACCGATACTGCTTGAGGAATTGTCGTATCTGCTTGTACATAAGATATTGTAAAGACAACCTCCTGTCCATTTACTCCTGGCGTACCATCCATTTGGGGCTGGAAAGCTCTTGAAAAACCACCGAAACCAGGAATATTCTCCTCTTCACCATCAAGCACTAAAATTCCGGCTCCATTAACAAAGGCATCAATCGAAACTAAACAATCAAGGCCCGCCGTTACATCTGAAAATCTAAACACATCTCCGACATCAAAAACACCCGGAGTGCCTCCTTCTGTCTCTACAACTACCGTATTTGCATCAAAGTTTGCTGAAGTAATAAATACTGGATCATCATCACAAGACCTTGAGGATGGCGGACCTGGATCAGGACCAAAACCAAAATTACTAGTAAACGTATTTTGACCCGGAACTGTATTATAAGTCCTGCCGTCATTACCAAAACCTTCTATTAAGACAGATCCACTTGGAATATCGGTATCGTTTTCATCAACGTTTATTGTTGTATCGCCACCAGCTACAAAAGCAGAAAAATCGCCGTTAGCGTCGGTTGTTATAACTTGAACTATATTTGCCGAATCAGTTACTGTAATTGTTACATTAGGAAGATTTGGTTCACTAACATCTTGAAATCCATTTACATTTAAGTCATTATATACGTGACCATTTACAATAGCCTGTGATGTAACTATTGCTCCTAAGCCCCCATGTATATCAGCACCACCACCATCTGTATTTGGAAAATCATTAGGATCCGACACATCTAACAAGTCTGCATTAAACGGCACATTATTATCAAAAAAAGAAATACCATACACTGTATCTCCTACATTGTAACCTAAATCTGCTAACGTTATTAAAGAAATAGCTACTGATTCTGTATTACCACCAACTCTATATGGGTTACCAGTACCTGTTGGACTGTTTACAAGAAATGACCAGTTTAATGGACCTAAAACCGCACCAAAATCATTAGTACCATCTATAGCATCTGCTCCTCCTATTTCAATAACAGCACCGAATGATGTAGGCTCCCCAGTTACAGCATCCACCGAAAGGACAGGTGCCGCCCTATAACTACTATTACCGTTTTTTTCAGGCGCTAGGAATCCAACTCTCTGAAGACTTGCAGCCTGTGAAATTACAAATGGTTCATACAGAGCGTCGATTCGTTCTATATTTTGAGAGGTTGCTGTACCATTTTTAAAAACATCGTTTGCCCCTCTAGTTACAATAGGGTCTCGTAGCACTTCTTCCATTGAGCAATCACCCAAGTTTCCAGGGAAACTTGACTGGTAATTAAAATCATCATTCCCAATTTCAAGTACGAAAAATCCACAACGGTCTCCTGTTACCCCTCCGTTACCATCTACACGAACAATATTATAACTGATTTGAGTAAAATCATTGTTTAAAAAATAATTATCACCTCCCAAAGCAACAGAAGTGACTCTAAAATCTCCATTTTGACCCCATGAGTAAGTGTTAGTCACACCTGCAGGATTTGCTTGGTTATATTGTAGCCCTTGTGCCAAAGTCCCAACAATATTGGCTCCGGTTACAGGATTTTGAGATAATAATGTAGTACAAAAAGAAAAAAAGACAAGCGTGTATAATAGCGTTCTTTTCAAAGAAGTAATTTTTATCATATACTAGGGGTAGTTGAAAGCATAAGCCTTCTATTTATGTTGCAATTTTTGGGGTGTAACTATATAAATCAAAAATACGACGGACTTAGAAAACGGTTTTTACAACAGTCCGTCTTCACTAAAAATTCGATTAAAGAGGCAAATAATTCGACGTTGTACACATGTTATAAACAATTAAAATTCTAAACAACACATTTCCCCCTATGTACGCAATAAATAGCGTTAAGGTTTTAGAAAAAATAAAATTTGTTGATTCGCCTAATTCGCTAAACATCAGCACAGGTAAGGGATAAGCGGCTTCACACTCAAAAAATTTACCCCAAAACAGGATACAAATGATCTATTAAAACATGTTAATATTCTAGCAGTCAGCGAAGTAAAGAGTGTAAATTTTGATAATAACTAACAGATTTCCCTGCAATATTAAGCTTACAATTATTCTTCACTGAAAAAGCGTTTTTATCATATTTCAGCGAAAAGAACGTACCGCTCAAAATCGTAAAATTTTAAAGAAAAAAGAAGAATAACGAATTTAAGAGCTTTTCTGGATAGATAATTAAAAAGACAAGCATGTGTTCATAATTTCCAATAAACACCCTCAAACGAGTCGTGATAGCAGGCAAAATTGCGCCTGCATAATTTTTCACTATTTTAAAGTGGAAAAACGATAGAATAAAATTATAAATACAATTTTCGCGGAAGCGTTATAGAATTACCCTTTAATCAAATTCCAAATATCATTTCCAAAAATCACCACCATTAATCCCATCACAATGACAAAACCAATAATCTGACCTCTTTCTAATGTCTTTTCTGAAGGAGCTTTTCCAGAAATCATTTCATATAATAAAAACATCACATGTCCTCCATCAAGTGCAGGAATAGGAAGAATGTTTACAAAGGCAAGCCAAACAGAAAACATAGCAGTGAATCCCCAGAATTTATACCAATCCCATTGTGGTGCCATCATCTCTACAATACCTATAGG
This sequence comes from Dokdonia sp. Hel_I_63, assembly GCF_007827285.1. NCBI lineage: Bacteria > Pseudomonadati > Bacteroidota > Flavobacteriia > Flavobacteriales > Flavobacteriaceae > Dokdonia > Dokdonia sp. Hel_I_63. The sequence goes on from NZ_VISD01000001.1 coordinate 305,980, forward strand.
ACCTTTTACTTTCTTGTATCCTTGTACTTTACTATTAAAAATTAATTTAAACTGGCGCACTTGCTTAGTGAGTACATCCCATGTTTTTGTAAGACCAGCAGAAATTGCCGCTCCTATACTATACTCATCTTTTACTAATAATTCCTCAACGTTTGCACCTACCCCAAAAGAACGCCCCTCGCCCACAGCAAAGGTTTTTTCTATACGTTGCCCGTCTCTATTAAGTGTCATAGCAACATCTCCGCCTTTTGCTTGATCAAAAATAGACTGAAACTCAGTCCATTCATTAATAGCATTTCCATTAATAGCTACAATTTTATCACCTACAAGCACATCGTTGTTAAATGCTATTGAATCTCTGGCCACTAACCCTATTGTGTTACTAAAACGCGGTCTTATAAAACGTTCCTCTGCATCAAGTACAGATTTTTTTGCTTCATCTGGGATAGGAAATGTAAGTTCATTACCATCACGCACTACAGTTACGTTATCACCTAATAGTATGTCAATCTGCACATCGTCAAAACGCGTTACCGTTTTATCATCTATTTTTATTACTTGATCACCATTGCGCAATCCTATTTCTTCTCCTACTTCTCCTACAGCAATACCATACTTAAGACGATCTGCAGGTACATACTCATCACCATAATATACAAGCATTGCACTATAAATGAACCATGCAAGAAGCACATTTACAGTCACACCACCTATCATCACAATAAGACGTTGCCATGCTGGTTTTGATCTAAACTCCCAAGGTTCTGGATCTTTTGCCATTTGCTCCTTGTCCATACTCTCATCAATCATACCGGCAATCTTCACATAACCTCCTAGCGGAAGCCAGCCGATTCCATAAACCGTATCTCCTATTTTTTTCTTGAACAATGCAAACTTTACATCAAAGAAGAGAAAGAATTTCTCCACTTTAATCCCGAAGTAACGAGCTGGTGCAAAGTGACCAAATTCATGTAAAATTACAAGGATAGAAATAGCAAGCGTAAACTGGGCAATCTGTATAAAAGTCTCCATAGAAGGATATAAGTCAAATTTTGAACGCACAAAAATAGGCTTTTAGATGCGCATACTAAAGTTATATGCGCGTAGGATAGCATTTTTCAAGCCATACTTTATATAACTGCCACTTGGATTGTAACTTTGTAAAAAAATGCACTATGGCACATCACCTCGCTCGCTATAAAACACTATTTATCACCCTTGGTATTCTTTCTGTCATTATTATGACTTTAATATATAGCCAACTCAAAGTAACTCCATCTCTTACAATTTACCAACCAGACATGGTAGATAAAGAACTCGTAGACAGCACCATGCAATATGTGAAGAAATATCACACCATTGCCGATTTTTCACTCACTAATCAGAATGGAAAAACAATCACACAGAATGATTATGAGAATCACATCTACGTAGCAGATTTTTTCTTTACCACCTGCCAGACCATTTGCCCTATTATGACAGAGCACATGGTTCAAATACAAAAGAAGCTAGAGGGAGATACACTAGTTAAACTACTTTCTCACTCAGTAATCCCTACTTATGATACTCCAGAAGTTTTGAAGGCGTATGGCGTAAAAAAAGGAGTAGATGACTCACGATGGAACCTAGTTACTGGTTCTCAAGAAGAAATTTTCACGCTTGCGCGAAAAAGTTATTTGGCTGTAAAAGACCTCCCAGGAACAGAAGATGATCTTGATATGGTTCACACTGAGAACTTTATGCTTATAGACAAAAAACGTCAAATACGTGGTTATTATGACGGTACAGACCCAGAAGCAATAGATCAATTACTTGAGGATATTGAGATTTTAAAAGCATCTTATGAGCCAAGGAAAGCTTGGTACCAAAAGATTTTTTAGAATGGAATTACGTACGCTTTCGCGAAAGCGTAAAATGCATTACTTTTGTTATCTAAATTCAATCTAAATAAACATTGAAGAAAACAGTCGCTCATTTACAAAAAGGAGAACGCGCTATCATTATAGATGTGATGACAGACGAAGTTCCTCTTAAGTTACTCGAGATGGGTTGCCTACCAGGCAATGAAGTACGATTGATACAACTCGCACCATTTTCTGATCCTCTATATATAGATGTGAATGGAAGTCACCTAGCGATACGCCGAGAAACGGCTCTTCAAATAATCATAGAAACGCCATCCTAAATTATGGCCAAACAGATTAACGTTGCCCTCATAGGAAATCCAAACACAGGTAAGACTTCTGTCTTTAACCATCTTACGGGTCTCAACCAGCAAGTAGGTAACTACCCAGGGATTACTGTAGAAAAGAAAGAAGGCATCTGTAAACTAGATCGTGGTGTTAAAGCACACATCTTAGACTTACCCGGTACTTATAGCCTTAACGCTTCATCTCTTGATGAAAATGTGGTTATAGAATTACTTCTTAATAAGAATGACAAAGATTATCCAGATGTTGCCGTTGTAATTTCTGATGTAGAAAATCTTAAACGCAACTTACTACTCTTTACACAAATTAAAGATCTTGGCATCCCTACTATTCTTGCTATTAACATGGCAGATCGTATGGAGCGCAAGGCAATCTCTCTTGACATTCCTAAGATGGAAGAGCGCCTTAAAACAAGAATCGCACTTATAAGCAGCCGTAAAAACACGGGGATTGATACGCTCAAAGAACTTATTACCGAGTACAGATCTATCAATACAGAACCTTGTATTAATGCTTCTGTAATTGCTCCAGAATATTTTGACAGATTACGTAAAGCTTTTCCAAAGCAAGATTTATACAAGTTATGGCTTGTAATTACACAAGACGTAAACTTTGGAAAGCTAGAGCGCAACGAGATGAAAACCATCTCTTCTTTTAAAACTGAGTCGGAGAGTAATCTCAAAAGACTACAGCAAAAAGAAACGATTGTACGCTATAAGTATATCAATGAAGTTTTGAGAGAAACTCAAACCATAGATATTGAAAATGCAAAAGATTTAAGAGCTCGCTTAGACCGCATACTTACACATAAGGTGTGGGGTTACGTGATTTTCTTTGCCATATTACTACTCATATTTCAAGTAATATATGACTGGTCACAGTACCCAATGGATGCTATAGACACTGCATTTGCTAGTATGAGTGAGTGGGTGCAAACTAACCTTCCAGAAGGTAAACTCACAGACCTTCTAGCAGAGGGTATTATCGCTGGATTAGGAGGTATTGTTATTTTTATTCCTCAGATTGCCTTTTTATTCCTCTTTATCTCTGTACTAGAAGAGAGTGGTTATATGAGTCGCGTGGTTTTCTTAATGGATAGAGTGATGCGCCGTTTTGGACTTAGTGGTAAATCTGTAGTTCCACTTATCTCTGGAACTGCTTGTGCCATCCCTGCGGTTATGGCAACACGTAACATTGAGAACTGGAAAGAGCGATTAATCACCATACTAGTTACTCCATTTACTACCTGCTCGGCAAGATTGCCTGTATATTTGATCATCATTTCGCTAGTAATTCCTGATGAGAAGTTTCTGTTTTTTAATCTACAGGCGCTTACACTCATGCTCATGTATCTCATTGGTTTTGGCGCTGCGATAGGTTCTGCATGGATTCTCAATAAAATTCTTAAGATAAAAAGTAAGTCATTTTTTGTAGTAGAAATGCCTAACTATAAAATGCCGCTGCTTAAAAACGTAGGGATCAATGTTCTTGAAAAAACAAAATCCTTTGTAGTAGATGCAGGTAAGATTATCCTTGCTATTAGCATTGTATTATGGGTACTAGCTTCCTTTGGACCTAATGAAAAGTTTAATCAAGCAGAAGATATTGTAACTACACAACTAGAAGCAGAAGGAGGCATAAACGCATTTCCAGATGCGGAGGCTTACCAAGCAGAAATAAACAAACTAGTTGCAAGCCAGAAGCTAGAACATAGCTACATAGGCTATATGGGTAAAGCGATAGAGCCTATTGTAGAACCACTAGGTTATGACTGGAAAATAGGAATTGCTCTTATTACTTCATTTGCAGCAAGAGAGGTCTTTGTAGGTACACTTGCCACCATATATAGCGTAGGTGATGCCGAGGAAGAGACTATTAGAAACCGTATGGCTGGAGAGATAAACCCAGTGCTAGGAACACCAAGGTTTAATTTTGCTAGCGGAATTTCCTTATTACTATTTTATGCATTCGCCATGCAATGTATGAGTACGCTTGCTATTGTAAAGAGAGAGACAAACAGCTGGAAATGGCCTGCAATACAGCTTGTAGCCATGACCGCAATTGCATATGTAGCAGCGCTTGCCGCATTCCAAATTTTAAAATAATTTGTAAGCTAGACGCTTATTTAACTACTAAGAACGCATGGAACTAATACAAAATATTATCGTGATTCTTATTTTTCTAGTAGCCCTAGGGTATCTAGTTACAAAGTTTGTGTGGACACCAGCTTTCTTGAAAAAGAAAGACGACGGCGGCTGCGGCACTGGCAGTTGTGGATGTTAATTACTCACTTCTACTCGTAAATAATAATCACTTGCTTTAATTTTTGATAAAGATGTAGGGTACGGAGCTAGCCCCTTAATTGATATTACAAGACCGTCTTCTGAGTATATAGGCGCTACTCGCCCACCATTGAGTATAATTTCTTTAGTGGTTTTTTTACCACTTTCGCTTGTTAATTCTACGACGACTTTAGCATTTCCAGCCCAGATACAATCTACTCCCTGCGGACATCTACTATCTTCAATAACGTTCACTAATCGCAGAGATGTACCCTCGATAATAGTAGACTGTCCTTGAAAAGCCTTCAAATATATCTTAGGAACCTCTACTGTTGTGGAGTCTTGCGCTTTCGCGAAAGCGGAACAAAAAAATATAATCGCAACGATGTAATAGGTTTTCATAATGCTAGTTTTTACACAGCCTAAATAAATAGACACTGGTGCTTTATACTTCTAAATACTCCAAAAGCGATGCCATGTTACAGATTATCCTCTAAATAAGAAAAAATCATCTTTCATATGCTCGATATGCTCATCCTTATTTGTGATAATATATTCTAACGCAAGATCTGTAAACTCTTTCCCTTTTGGTGTGAGCGCGACAATATCACTGCTGATTTTGATCAAATTATTTTTTTCGGCAAGTTCTAGTACAGTTTCAGATCTTACTTTTTGCCAATTTATATGTTCGTTGAGATGCTGCACATGCCTCTCACTTTCTTCCTCGTGATTATTAAGGTGTAATAAGAACGTAAGTAAGGATACTTCTGTGCGCTGCTGTCGCTGCCTGTACATCACTGCAATAAGTCCTTTACTAGGCGCAAATAAATATACGGTAAGAAATACGAGACCAAGAACAGTAGTCATAGACCCAGCGATGGACGCATCTAGAAAATGAGCCATCCAATAACCACCAATTGCCGAAAAGACTCCAAATATTACCGAAAGCACTAACATCTTCTTCAAGTCTGATGTAAGTAAATAAGCGGTTGCCGCAGGCGCAATCATTAGTGCTACTACAAGAACTGCTCCTACCGCTTCAAAAGCACCAACAACCGTTACTGAAGAAATAGTCATGAGTCCATAATGTAAAACCACTGGAGAAAAACCAAGTGCTGCAGACAAACCTGCATCAAAGGTACTCACCTTAAGCTCTTTAAAAAACGCGAAGAGCATCCCCACAGTGATGCTTAAAATTGCCCCCATCACCCATAATGACTTAGGCCCTACATCTGTTCCCGCTATAATAAGCCTATCAAAAGGCGCAAATGCTAGTTCGCCTAGCAATACTGCATCTACATCAAGGTGCACATCGTTTGCATTTTTGGCAATGAGAATAACGCCTATACTAAAGAGTGCTGGAAACACTAATCCTATAGCGGTGTCCTCTTTTACTAATCCTGTTTTCTGGATGGACTCCACCATCATAACCGTAATGACACCTGTTACAGCCGCCAGTAAAATTAACAATGGCGAATTAAGATCTTCAGTAATAAAAAAGCCAATTACAATCCCTGGTAAGATAGAGTGACTAATGGCGTCACTTATAAGTGCCATTTTACGTAGTACCAAAAACACCCCTGGGATGGCACAAGCAATGGCTACTACTGCGGCAATCAATTGTATTTCTATTTGTGCATCCATTAGTTATTGTTATATAAATTTGCAGCTGCATCGTAACCCTTACTCGTAAGCGACCAGTTTTGACCCTTTACTTTGACCCATTCTTTTTCTTCTAGCTCCTTCAATGTAGATTTTGCATATCCTTGAAAATTGTTTAGAATTAATATTGCGTGAGGGTGAGAGATATCTTCATGTGTTTTTGCAATATCAAACATAAACTGCAATGTCTTCTGGAGTTCCAAGTCTCGTCTATTTTGATATTTGCGGAGTTGTTTAAAAAGAATACCGCGCCCAGGAGAAAAGATGAATGAAAAAAGCACAAACACACTTGCCACTAGCACAATCACTGGGCCTGTAGATAGGTTATTTTGACTAGCACTAATTGCCGTCCCAAAGACTCCTGAAAACGCACCAAATATAGCTGCGAGTACAATCATCACACTTAGCTTATTTGTCCACTGCCTTGCCGCTGCTGCAGGTGCGAGTAGCATCGCACTCATTAATACAACTCCTACTGTTTGTAGTCCTAGCACAATGGCAAGTACAATAAAAAAGGTGATGAGTATATCAATAAAACGAGTGTTAAACCCTAAGGTTTTTGTGTAGTCTGCATCAAAAAGTAAGATTTTAAACTCCTTCCAGAATAGTAACATGATAACTAGACAAATCCCTGTAACTACTGCCATTAACGTCACATCCTTCTCCACTAACGTCGCGGCTTGACCAAAAAGGTATTTATCAAGCCCCGCTTGGTTTGCATTTGGTTGTTTCTGTATAAACGTGAGCAATAACATTCCAAAACCAAAAAATAACGACAATACAAGCCCTAGGGCTGTATCACTTTTAAGATGTGTTTTGGTCACCATCCCACGTATCCAAAACGTGCCTATAAGTCCGCTTACTAAGGCTCCTAGCAACAATATGTTAGTATCCTTTGTACCTGTAATTAAAAAAGCAATAGCAATACCAGGCAGCGCAGCATGAGATATCGCATCACCAAGTAAACTTTGCTTTCTAAGTACTGCAAAACTACCCAACATACCACAAATAGCACCAAGTATAGCAGTACCCAGCGTGATGGTTCTGAGGGTGTAGTCAGAGAAGAGTTGAGAGAAATATTCTGAGAGTTCCATGAGTTATTAGTTTGTAGGACTTAGAATGCACCGCTGGTGCTTGTAGGACGCTTCGCTTGTAGTGAAAAGATCTAATCCAATTTTAGACTTTTCTTTAAGCCCATTATCATTTTTGCAATTCCTTGTAATTGTTTTTCTAGTATTATCATTCTGTTCTTGAGTAATATACTTTTTTCTAGTTGCTACGGTAGAACATGTTACACATTCCTTAAGGGAATCCCAAGCCATATTTAAATATCTATTGAATTGCTTATTTGTATCACCGTGACCCTCACTAATATTTAATGCTATAGAAAGAGCCGCCCTACCATATTGACTCGATAGTCGATATCTCTCTTTTTGTGGAAAAGTATCAATCAACGCATCAGCTGCGTCAATAAAGTTTAGTGCTTTCTGATAAACACTCAATTTTTCAAAATTGAATACTACTTTTTCCATCTCAGTAATTTTTATATTTAAATCAATTACATGTTTCAACCTTAAATTTTTTGGTGATAGAAGGAACGCAAACAACTTATACTACAAGCATCGCGTCCTAACAGTTCCACCGGAACGTCCTACCGCCTACATACTATTTATTTACCGCCACCTTGTAATTAATACCATAAGTCTTGGTGAGATTATCATCATTAAATATATCTCTCACAGGTCCTGTTGCGATTTTCTTTACATTTAAAAAAGTTACCCAGTCAAAATATTCTGGTACCGTTTGTAAATCGTGATGCACTACCACTACCGTTTTTCCTGCTTTACGTAATTCTTTAAGAATATTAATAATAGCAATCTCCGTGGTTGCATCTACTCCTTGAAAAGGCTCATCCATAAAATAGATAGCTGCATCTTGCACTAGTGCTCTCGCAAGGAAAACACGCTGTTGCTGCCCTCCTGAAAGTTGGCTTATTTGTCTCGCCTTGAATGGAAGCATCCCAACTTTCTCTAGTGCCTCTAGCGCTGCTCGTTTTTCTTTGCTTCCAGGACGTTTTATCCAGCCCAATTTTCCGTAGGTTCCCATAGTTACCACATCAAGTGCCGTGGTGGGAAAATCCCAATCTACACTTCCCTTTTGAGGAACGTATGCTACTAGCTTGCGCTGCTTATCATATGGCTTTCCGTAGATAGAAACGCTCCCAGCAATGGGATTTATAATACCGAGAATAGATTTTATAAGCGTAGACTTACCTGCGCCGTTGGGCCCCACAATAGCCATGAGCACTCCTTCTGGCACTTCTAGATCTATATCCCAAAGAACCGGCTTATAGTTATATGCAACCGTAAGATCATCAACACGAATAGCTATATTCCCCTCTTGATCTCCCCCAAGGGGAGAAGATTGTAATCTATTACTTAAATTCTCTCTCATGTTTTTCGCTTTATATAGGAAAAGGGTACTATCTGTACAATCGAAATAGAGATGCTTATAAGTTAGTGTATAGTTATAAACTCGTATTTCCTTATCCTTTACCTATTTTTTCTGTTCTTCTATTTTAAAGTTTCTACAATAGTAGTCACGTTATATTTGAACATGCCTATGTATGTTCCCTCTACGCTTCCTACATTACCTAGTGCGTCACTATATAAAGAACCACCTATCACTACTTCTTGTCCTCTAGATTGCACCGCTGCTTGCAATGCTTCTATTGTTCTTCTAGGTACAGAACTTTCTACAAAAATGGCTTTCACTTTATTGTCAATTATAAATTGAGAAAGACGCTGTACATCCTTAACTCCTGCTTCGGTAGCGGTAGATAGCCCTTGCAATCCTACTACTTCAAAACCATAACTCTTCCCAAAATAGTTAAAGGCATCATGAGCCGTAACGAGAATCCTTTTTTCGGCTGGGAGTGTAGCTATTGTAGCTTTGATTTCAGCTTCCAGCTCATCTAATTGTGCAAGATAATTTTGGGCATTTGCTTCGTAGCTTTTTGCGTTCTGAGGATCTTTTCGCAAAAGCGTACTTACCACCTCTGTTGCAAATTGCTTAAAATACTGAATATTAAACCACACATGCGGATCATAGTTAGACGCAAAATAATCTGAGCCTATGAGCGTATTTTTATCCAGCGACTCTCCTAAGGGAATTTGCGTCACTTGAGTGGCATTCATCTTTTCAAAGACTTCTACAAGCTTACCCTCTAGGTGTAGCCCATTATAGAAAATCACATCTGCTCCAGCGAGCTTTGTAACGTCACCAGCACTTGCTTTGTATAAGTGAGGATCTACACCGGCGCCCATCAACCCTTCTAGATTAATGAGATCACCTCCTATATTTTTTACAAGATCTGTAATCATTGAGGTGGTAGCAACTACATTTAATTTGCCATTACTTTCTTTCTCACCCTTGCAACTTATAACGCTTAAAGCGAAAATGACAATTACTATATATAGACTCTGTTTCATTATTTTTTATTTTTTATTTATTCTAAAACTAACTCCCGCGCTGATCAATAAATCTTGTCCATCTGTAATATTCTAACCGATTGTTGCATCGAGTTGCACTAATGGAGCAATGGCATATGTAGGACCAGCATCCCAAAAATGGCTTGCGCTATTATCTTCTGGGAAATCCCCATAGACTTCAGCATAAGCGCCTAACTTATCTGTTATCGCATAGCCATATGCAAACGTATAAATGTATGCTAGCTCTGGGGAGTCACCTCCATAATGACCTCCAATATTGTATGCAATACCTGATCGTTCACCAAGTGTATGATTAAATGCAAAGCGAAAATCTGCACTAGTAAATTCTGGCTTAAAGTCTGTACTTGCGGTAAATGGAAGAAATAAATGACCTATTAAACCTATTTCTGGTTTCCAGCCATCTTCTTTTGCAATCGCCACTTTTGCCCCAAAAAGTAACGGAGACATACCGTTAAGGCTACTTACTTCTTGATCATTGATTTTTGTTTCTACCTGTTGGTACGCCCATCCTACCCTAAGCTCTAGATTTTCTAGTATCCCATAACGGAGTAACGTAGTATTATAACCCCAAACGCGTTCTTCTATATTATTCTCCTCAAAAGTGGTCGTATATGCTCCTGTTTCTACTTGCAAACTTCCTTTAGGCACCACCGTAGGTGCCTCTGTTGCGTCGGGGCGATCGGTCACAAGACCTACTTGAGCTTCTGTTTCTTGTGCAACTAGTTGATTGCCTAGCGAAAAAAGTAATACTGTTGTAAGCGTAAAAATTTGTTTCAAGGCTATTGATTTTGGTAATAATTAAATCTGGATATATAGGTTATCTGCTATCTTTTTGGAGATAAAAAACTGTTCTTTTTTAACTTGTATCACCATCGAGCCGTCAAAAAACTCTCGCCCTAGCACTTTGATAGATGCTCCAATAGCTATATTTCTTTTATCTAAAAATTGAAGAAACTCTGCCGATGTTTCTCGTACTCCCACAAGTTGGCCAGTGTTTCCTTTCTTTAATTCTGATAGCAGTTTTTTAATAGCACTTTTTATGTTTCCGTTTTTATCAGGAATGGGATCTCCATGCGGATCGTAGTCTGGATAGTCAAGAAATTTGTCTAAGCGATTAATAAGCTCCGCTGAGTTTACATGTTCTAATTGTTCTGCAATATGGTGTACCTCGTCCCACTGGAAATTGAGTTTTTCCACCAGAAAAACTTCCCAAAGCCTGTGTTTACGCACAATATAAATCGCTGCTTTTTCGCCCTCTTTTGATAAGCGGGCACCTCTATATTTTCGGTAAGAAACTAAGCCTTTGTCTGCTAGTTTTTGCACCATATCTGTTGCACTAGACGCTTTTGTTTGCATCGTTTCTGCAAGTGCGTTTGTGCTTACCTCCTTGTTAAATTCTTGCTCAAGGTGGAAGATTGTTTTGAGATAATTTTCTTCTGCTAGTGTGTACATATATTTATCAAAGGTAGCAAACAGAAGTAGAGTAGTAAAAAAATATATTTAGTCTAGCCTAAAGATGGACACTAAGTTAATGTCCCTTAAACGTTTGTGTTAATTAATATATTAAATAATTTTAGTGAATATCACTTTTCTATATTTATCGCAAATTATAACAATATGCAAAATGTAAAAGCTATCGCGCCTTTACAATCGTGGGATATTTTTTCAGAATACCTAGTCGCTAGAGCTACTAAAGCTGCTAGAGAACTTGATTATTCTCAGGTGGCAGATTTCATCTCAAAGTACAATTGGGATTTTGATACTTCGCTACTGGCAACAGAAGATTTTACCACAATTGTAGTGACAGATCGTGACCAAGTAATCCAATGGGTGAACAGTGGTTTTACAGAAATGACAGGCTACCCAAGAAATCATGCTGTGGGGAAACACCCTCGTTTTTTACAAGGACCAGAAACCTCAAAAGAAACCAAGGAAGTTATAAGTAACACACTACGTCTTGAAAAACCTGTAGTCAAACAACTACTCAATTATAAAAAAGACGGCACGCCATATCTCTGTGATATAAAAATCATACCTCTCTTTAATAAAGATCAAGAACTCACACACTTTATGGCTCTTGAAAAGAAAGCACGTGTGGCTTAATATTTTCTTATCTTCTTCTTTGCACTAGTAGATAAGAGTATATCAAAGACATTTATTTAAACTTGACCCACATGTTTTACTTGTGGGTTTTTTGTTTTTGACACAAAATAAGTAAACTGAGCTATAGATTTTAAGGCACCAGCTCCTTTACCTTTTCATACACAAGATCACCTTCCCAACCTCTGTAGGTGAGATAGTCTGCTAGTTTTTTACGCTTGCGGTATTTATCGGTTTCTGAGGAGAGTTGTTCATAACGCTTTCGCGAAAGCGTATTAAAAACCGTATCATACTCCTCGTCTTCTATCTCAAGTAGGGCTGTTTTGAGATTATAAGCCCCTATGCCGCGTTGTTTGAGTTCGCGGGTGATTCTTGTCCTTCCCCAGCTTTTATGACGAAATTTACCCCTCGCAAAGGCTTTTGCAAACCGCTCTTCGTTTAAAAAGTTTTGCTCTAGTAAATGACCTATCACCACATCTATCGCGTCTGGTATCATACGCATGTCTCGTAACTTTTGAGCGACTTCTTTATGACAACGGTCTTGGTAAGCGCAGTAGGCTTCTAGCTTGCGCTTTGCTTCTTCTACAGTATATGTTTTTACAGGTTGTTGCACAAGACAAAAGTACTTGTTTGCAAGGATACCATTTTTACAAAAGGGCATAAAAAAACCCCATTCTCAAAAGAGAATGGGGTTTTTGCTAATTTTCAATCTTGATATCCTTACCCGAAGCGTCTGTAAAGTTATACTCAAGATACGTGTATGCATCTCGTGGCATTACTTTTACCCACTTCTTGTGATCTAAAAACCATTTAGATCTTATGGATGGAAATCCTTTTGTAATATAAGCTGCTACAAATGGGTGTGCATGAAGCGTCACCTTTTTTGCACCAGATTTTAAAATGCGGTTGAGTTGTCCTTGAAGCTTCTCTACTATTACAATAGGAGCTTCTATCTCATTAGAGCCACCGTTAGGATTTTCTTCACGGGTCTTAATGTTCATTTCTGGACGTACTCGCTGCCTAGTAATCTGGATAAGTCCAAATTTACTAGGAGGTAATATTTTGTGTTTTGCGCGATCATCTTTCATCTCATCTTTGAGGTGATTAAATAACTGGCGGCGGTGTTCAGCTTTACCCATATCGATAAAATCGATTACGATAATTCCTCCCATATCACGGAGGCTAAGCTGACGTGCAATTTCTGAAGCGGCGATCATATTTACCTCAAGTGCAGTATCTTCTTGACTTTTGGCTTTATTTGATCTGTTACCACTGTTTACGTCTACAACGTGCAGGGCTTCTGTATGTTCAATTACAAGATAAGCACCACGGCTCATTGATACAGTCTGACCAAAAGACGTTTTAATCTGTCTCTCAATACCAAACTTCTCAAAAATAGGTAGTTGATTATTATATAATTTTACAATATTCTCCTTGTGCGGAGCAATCTCGCTTAGATAATCTTTAATTTGATAATACAACGTCTCATCATCTACAGTGATGCTCGTGAAGCTATCGTTAAAAATATCCCGCAGGATAGACGATGCACGATTCATCTCTCCTAGAACTTTGCTAGGATGGTGAGCGTTTGGAATTTTTTTGCTCATAGTGGTCCATTTGTCCACTAGATTTTGCAGGTCTTTGTCTAGTTCTGCAACTTTTACACCTTGAGCTACTGTGCGTACGATAACGCCAAACCCTTTAGGCCTGATACTTGTTACAAGTCTTTTAAGACGTGCTTTTTCTTCTTTACTCTCAATCTTTTGTGAGATAGAGATACGGTCAGAAAAAGGAACGAGAACAATATAACGTCCAGCAATAGACAGCTCGCTACTTATGCGAGGCCCTTTGGTCGAGATAGGTTCTTTTGCAATCTGTACAAGTACACTTTGTTTAGACTTAAGAACTTCGGCAATTTTACCGTTTTTGTCTATGTCTTTCTCAAAGGTGAAATTTTGTAAGGAATAGTCTTTTAATTTACCTGTAGTAACACTTTTTATGTATTTCTGAAGCGTAGGAAGTTTAGGACCGAGGTCATGGTAATGCAAAAATGCATCTTTCTCATAGCCTACATTTACAAATGCGGCATTGAGACCAGAAACGGTCTTTCTTACGTTTGCGATATAAATATCACCTACGTTAAACTTATTTTTATCTTCTTCTTTATGAAGCTCAATAAGTTTTCCATCTTTTAATAAGGCAAAATCAACTACGGAGGAACTAGATCTAATGATCAATTCTTTATTCACTGTGTAGTAATTTTATCCCAATAGCTATCGGGATGGTTGATAATTCTAATTCATTACAGATTGTGGTGTATGCCATGCGCATACGTTGTGTAATAAATACCGGTGCAATAATGACGTACCCAAGGTGCGGGTAGTGCTGTTATTGCATTGTCAATGAACGCAGAATTACACCCAGAGGGTGTAATAAAAGAAAAAGTAGTCTTAAGACTACTTTTTCTTCTTGTGGCGATTTGCTCTACGTCTTTTCTTACGTTTGTGAGTCGCTACCTTGTGTCTTTTTCTTTTTTTACCGCTTGGCATAAAAATGATAGTTTTTAATTACTTATTAGTCTACACTAACGTTCGTTTTTACACCTTCTACAAAAACTTTAGCAGGCTTGAACGCTGGAATATTATGTGCTGGTATTTTGATAGTCGTATTTTTTGAAATATTTCTACCTGTTTTTTCCGCTCTGGTTTTGATAATAAAGCTACCGAATCCTCTTAAGTACACGTTATCTCCACCTTCTAAAGAAGTTTTTACTTCTTCCATGAAAGATTCAATAGTTGCTTGCACGTCATTTTTTTCGATACCTAGTTTCTCAGAAACTTTAGCTACGATATCAGCTTTAGTCATAATGTCAAATATTTAGGGGTTAAAAATTCAAGACTGCAAATATAGGGATTATAATAACAAAGAATCAAACATAATCTTTTAAAAAATAGATACATAACATCTAGCTTTGTGTAAAACCCTATTTTACATTGTCATTTTCTAACAAACTCATAGCTTGGTACTTAGAACATAAACGCGATATGCCATGGCGCAATACTAAGGACCCTTATAAGATTTGGCTCTCAGAAATTATTCTTCAACAGACGAGAGTAGCGCAAGGATTACCCTATTATTTGGCTTTTACAAAGTCATTTCCTACAGTGCAAGATCTTGCAAATGCAACCGAAGAGGAAGTGCTTAAACTTTGGCAAGGATTAGGCTATTATTCACGCGGCCGAAACCTACACGCATCTGCTCAAATTATTGTAAATGAGTACGGCGGAGTCTTCCCAAATACTTATGAGGAAATTAAAAAATTAAAAGGAGTAGGTGACTACACCGCAAGCGCCATTGCAAGCATAAGTTTTAACGAGCCTACCGCGGTGGTAGATGGTAATGTCTATAGAGTCCTCTCAAGGGTATATGGTATAGATACTCCTATAAATAGTACGCCCGGGATTAAAGAGTTTAAAGCACTAGCCCAAGAACTCATAGATGTAAAACGCCCAGCAGATTTTAATCAAGCTATTATGGAGTTTGGCGCGATACAATGCAAACCTCAAAATCCATACTGCCTGCATTGCATATATAATGACAAGTGCGTAGCATTACAAAAGAACAAAGTTTCTCAACTCCCTGTAAAGCTCAAAAAAACTAAAGTGCGCCATCGCTACCTCAACTATCTTGTCTTTAGAGATAAAGAAGGACAAACCTTAATACAACAACGTACCGGTAAAGGAATATGGCAAGGACTCTATGAATTTCCAGTAATTGAACTTGATGCTGCGCTTACTGATGGTGAAGAATCACGCTTTCGCGAAAGCGTTACGACCTCAAAGCAAGCTAATGGAATGAATATCATAGAGGTTCTAAGGTTTAATGAAAAACCAATCATTCATAAATTATCTCACCAGCACCTACATACTACTTTCTGGGTGGTTGACGTGGTGGCCACTGGAACAAAAGGAACACCCTTAGCAACTATAAGAGATTTTCCTGTACCTATATTGATAGTTAGATTTTTAGAAGAGTTTCTACCTCAGTAATATATTATTCTAATACAGTCTTAAGCTCTTTTCTATATTCTGAAGGATTTTGACCAGTAAAGGCTTTAAACTTTTTATTAAAGTGAGAGAAGTTATTAAATCCGCTCTCATAACATACTTGGGTAATACTCATGGGTTGCTCCGCTAGCAGTCTAGATGCGTGCACGAGTCGATACTCATTTACAAACTGCGTAAATGTTTTATGAGTAATCTTTTTAAAATAGCGACAAAATGATGGAATGGTCAAGTTTGTAATATTTGCCATTTCTTCTAGAGGAATTTCTTCTTTAAAATGAGTTTTTACATAATTAAAGACCTCATTAATGCGGTTATTATCTTTTACATCAGAGAGTAAAGAGAAGCCATCTGCATTTAATATTCTAAACTCTTTTGTAGTTGCCAGCTCATTTAATACAGTTATTTGAGTTATGAGACGATTAAAATCTGATTGATCCTCCATCTCTTCCATCATTGCCCCTACTCTCTTTTTAGTCTCTCCAGAAAAAACAATCCCGCGTTGTGCTACTTGTAAAAGTCTTTTAATTGACGCCATTTCTGGAAGGTTAAAGAATGTATCGCCCAGGTAATCTGCTTTCATATGTATAACGGTCTCACTCTTATTACCCGTGAGTTCATCTGTAAAACCACAATGAGGTAAATTACTACCCACAAGAATGAGTGTGCCCCATGTATAATAAGACAAGTTACTTCCCACCTGTCTTCTTCCTGTACCACCGTTTACATAAACTAGCTCAATCTCTGGGTGATAATGCCAAAGACTGTTATCATTAATATGATGCTCATCAAACCGTTGATACGTAAATGAGTTTCCAAAATCTGGAGTAATAGATTCAAAAGTGGGTTTATGCAGAAGCATGGCCTTTTTTTACAAATTTATAAATGACTACAAAATGAAAACTACATTAATTTACCTTAAATGTGTTCTAAATTAACACATACATCCCTATTAACCATACTGTAGGTTAAAAATGAACATATTGCTGCACAATTAGCAGTGGTGATCCCTTAATTACCACTGTATGTTTGTACCATAATAAATAATTAATCAATTACTTAAATCAACAGTTATGAGACAAACACTAAAATTTTCAGCAATTGCATTTTTATTATTTACTGCTACTACAACATTTGCAGCTACTAGTGAGATGACGCTTAATGAGGTACAACCTGAGCTTTCAATAAAAACTACAAATCTAGGCGATAAAGTAAAAAAGCGTCTAACGCAATAGACAAGGATGTTTTTACAGAAGGAACAGACATGGTATATGTGAGTTTTTCTAATCCAGAGTTACAACGTATCAAGCTAGAAGTGAGAGATGGTCTTAACCGTATTGTTTACTCAAATGAAATTGATGGAGAAGCTTCGGTAAGCAAGACTTTTAACTTTACAGGGGCTTACAAGGGATATTACACTATCCATATCGGAAACGAAAAAAAGAGCTTTAGCAAAGAGTTTGAAATACTATAAAATACGTTTACTCGCAGTAAACAATTAGTATGCTTAGTTATCCCTAGATGGTAGTTCGTCTAGGGATATTTTTGTTTATTTATTTTCTGTAACAACCCCATTATCTCAAGAAAAGAACGTTTTTAGTAATAGTAGATAATGGTAAATGAGAGCATATTTTCGCGAAAGCATAACACACTTGCATTGCTATATTTACTACATTTGAAATTATGGCAGGAACAATCAATAAAGTGATCTTAATAGGTCACACGGGAGATGATGTAAAGATGAACTACTTTGAGGGTGGTAATTGTATAGGACGTTTTCCGCTAGCGACAAATGAGGAATACGTAAATCGCACCACAGGTGAACGCGTGAGCAATACGGAGTGGCACAACATCGTAGTGCGCAATAAAGCTGCCGAAATTTGCGAGAAGTACCTCAGAAAAGGTGACAAAGTATATGTAGAAGGACGTCTAAAGACTCGTAAGTGGACAGACGATAAAGGCATGGACAGATACTCTACAGAGATCCAGTGCCAAGAGTTTACTTTTCTCACTCCTAAAGGTGAAAACCAAGGGCAGTCACAAGGAGGCGGACAACAAACACAACAACCTGTACAAGCAGCGCGTCCTCAAGCACAACCTTACAACCCAAACCAGCCAGCACAACCGGCACAGCCCTCTACAGATACTAGTGATGTAGATGATTTACCATTTTAATTTAACTAAACTATCAAACTTTTGGACCCTGATCCCGAACCCTTATTTATATTATTAATTAGTGTAGACCCCACTACTATCATAAGTATTGCAGTGCTTATAGTGTTACTCATGTGCTCTGCACTGATAAGTGGCGCCGAGGTTGCTTTTTTCTCACTATCACCTAGTGATCTTCTAGAAACAGAAGAGCAAGTCGCAGATAGAAAGATGCTCATTGTAAAAAAGCTTCTCACAAAACCCAAAAAGCTTCTTGCAACAATTCTTGTTGCAAATAATGCCATAAATATTGCGATTGTACTGCTCTTTGCAAGTCTGGGTGAGGTGATTTTTTCTAATATCACAGCAGAGATTCTAGGCATTCCACTACGTTTTTTACTGGAAGTAGTGCTTATTACGTTCTTAATTTTACTTTTTGGTGAGATCCTTCCTAAGATTTATGCAAACCGTAATAACAAGAAATTTGCGGCACTTGTAGCATATCCACTCCGTGTACTTGATGTGATTTTTACACCTTTAAGCAGCCCAATGCGTGCTGCTACCTTATGGATACAAAGAAAACTAGGAGAACAAAAAACCAGCTTTAATGTAGACCAGCTCTCGCAAGCACTAGAACTTACAAGCGAAGAGGACACTACAAAGGAAGAGCAAAAAATATTAAAAGGTATTGTATCTTTTGGAAACACAGATACAAAGCAAGTGATGCGACCTCGTATGGATGTATTTGCCCTCAATAAAGAAGATGATTACACTTCTATATTAAAACAAATTACAGAAAATGGCTTCTCTCGTATTCCTGTCTTTTCTGAGAGTATAGATACCATAGAGGGCATTCTTTATGTAAAGGACTTACTCCCTCATCTCAATGAGAAAGAATTTGACTGGGCAAAGCTTATACGCGAACCGTATTTTGTCCCAGAAAACAAAAAGTTAGATGACCTTCTTGCAGAGTTTAAAGAAAAGAAAAACCACCTCGCCATCGTAGTAGATGAGTATGGTGGCACAAGCGGCTTGATCTCTCTAGAAGATATTATAGAAGAAATTGTAGGAGACATTGCAGATGAGTTTGATGATGAAAATATCATCTATTCTAAACTTGATGAGCACAATTGGATTTTTGATGGAAAAACATCTCTCAAAGATTTTTACCGTATCATAAAACTTGAGGAAACCACTATTTTTGAAAATAAAAAAGGCGAAGCAGAGACTATTGCTGGTTTTGTGCTAGAAGTCTCGGGAGGATTCCCACGCAAGAATGAGGTAATAATATATCAAGACTACACGTTTACCATAGAGGCACTTGACAAAAAACGTATTAAACAGATTAAATTCACTATAAAATCGTGAGGTTTCCTGCATTCATAATATCAATTCTTACAGCTACTTTACTGGCATCTTGCGGTGGCGATACATTGCCTAAACCTAAGGGACAGCTCAGTTTATCATACCCTAGACCGTCATATGCATTTACCGCATCAGATTGTGATTATAACTTTGACCTCAACTCACTAGGCAAAGTGCGCTATAAAGATAATTGCTCTGCTGTCATTGACTATCCTTCGCTTAATGGGAGTGTATTCTTAACATATAGAGCAGTAAATAACAACATTAATGTATTACTCAATGACGCACAAAAGCTCACTTATGAGCATGTGCGCAAGGCAGATGATATTATAGAAGAGAAGTATGTAAACCAAGAGCAAGGTGCATACGGAATGTTTTACGACATTAAGGGAGATGCGGCTTCGCAGTCCCAATTTTACATTACAGACAGCACCACACACTTTCTAACCGGATCTATTTACTTCAATACAAAGCCTAACTATGATAGTATTTATCCTGCGGCTATGTATCTTAAGAACGATATTAGGCACTTGATGGAAAGTATCAAGTGGAAAGAATAACCGCACTCTTATTTAGAGTTCGCTTTCGCGAAAACTTCTCATATTCCTAATAAGTTATTACCGAACTTTGCATTTCTAAATTCAAGCAATGCCAAATAATTCACTCAAGTGGATATACCTTGTCGTACTATCCATTATTTGGGGAAGTTCGTTTATCCTTATTAAAAAAGGGCTAGTAGGTCTAGAACCACTACAATTAGGAGCTTTACGAATCTTATTCTCCGCATTTGTTCTGTTACTATTTGGATGCAAAAGTTTGAAAAGTATAAATAAGTTAGCTTGGAAATGGATAGGAGTTTCTGCATTGCTAGGAACCGGTATTCCTGTATTCCTATTCGCCTTTGCCGAAACTGAGATTGACAGCGCCGTAGTAGGAATTTTAAATTCTAGTGTACCACTACTTGCGTTTGTATTTGGAATACTACTATTTGGAGCCAAATTTATCAAACAACAGTTCATAGGTGTTCTTTTAGGACTTATAGGCGCTGGAGCACTCATTTATATAGGTGCTCAAATAAATGAAGAGCAAAACTACTGGTACGCTTCACTAGTAATCATAGCATCATCTCTCTATGCGCTTAATGTAAATATTATAAAACGCCACCTTCAAGATGTAAGCGCACTAGCTATTGCTGCAGGAAACTTTGTTTTCTTAATCATACCTGCACTCATCATACTTTTTTACTCAGACTTTTTTGAGCTTCCTTTAAGTACAGATACTACGATACAGCAATCCATTGGCTACATTGTTCTACTTTCTATTTTTGGGACTGCCATTGCAAAAGTGATGTTTAACAAGCTAGTACAAATAAGCAACCCAGTGTTTGCCTCCTCTGTAACCTACTTAATGCCTATTATTTCTGTGACTTGGGGATTACTAGATGGAGAAGCGTTTACAAGTCTTCAGGTTATTGCTACGCTTATTATTCTTACTGGTGTTTATATAGGGAATACGGGGAAAAGAAAGGTCTAACTAAATCTGATTCAACTCAAACAAAGGCCTCTAGATTTAAAAAGCTCATAAAAATTACTAGCTAACTTTCGCGAAAGCGCACAAAAAAAAAGCGACTTACATTGCTGCAAATCGCTTTTATCAACTAAACTATCTTTTCAACTACCCTAATGGTGGTTGTCCATTCATTATTTCTTCACTTGCATACTCTTCAAACTTCTTGAAGTTATCTTTAAAAGATCTCGCAAGCTTATTTGCAGTTGCATAGTATCCTTCATCGTTATTCCAAGTTGCTCTAGGTGATAATACCTCTGTAGGTACTCCTGGGCATGTGCGTGGCTGTGCTAGTCCAAAAACAGAGTGTATGTGGTAGTGATCATGAGAAGTCTCTTGTGGTAACTCTCCATTCATCGCTGCCTTGATCATAGCACGTGTATACTTAAGTTTCATACGTGATCCTACTCCATAAGGTCCACCAGTCCACCCAGTGTTAATAAGCCATACATTTACTCCAGATGCCTTCATTTTCTCACTAAGCATCTCTGCGTATTTAGTAGGATGTAATGGCATAAATGGAGCTCCAAAACACGCCGAAAATGACGGTTGTGGCTCTGTAACTCCTGCTTCTGTTCCAGCAACCTTTGCAGTATACCCACTTATAAAGTGATAAGCAGCTTGACCCGGTGTTAATTTTGAGATAGGAGGCAATACTCCAAAAGCATCTGCTGTTAAGAAGAAAATGTTTTTAGGATTCTTCCCTACAGAAGGCTCTTGAATATTATCAATGTGGTTAATAGGATAACTAACACGTGTGTTTTGAGTGATAGAAGTATCTTCAAAAGCTACATTACCATTATCATCTAGAATTACATTCTCTAATATTGCTCCGGGCTTGATAGCATTAAAAATATCTGGCTCATTTTCCTTAGAAAGGTTAATCACCTTTGCATAACAACCTCCTTCAAAGTTAAAGATGGTGTTTTCCTTAGTCCATCCGTGCTCGTCATCTCCTATAAGCTTACGCTCTGGATCTGCCGAAAGTGTTGTTTTTCCAGTACCAGAAAGTCCAAAGAAAATTGCAGTTTCTCCATTATCTCCTACGTTTGCACTACAGTGCATAGGTAATGTTTCCTTTTCTACAGGAAGGATAAAATTTAATGCAGAGAAAATTCCTTTCTTGATCTCACCGGTATAACCAGTTCCACCTATAATGATTGTCTTTTCTGTAAATGATAGAATTGCAAAGTTGCTCTGGCGAGTCCCATCTACTTCAGGGTCTGCTAGAAATCCTGGGGCGTTAAGAATGGTCCACTCAGGATCAAATGTTTTAAGTTCTTCAACCGTAGGGCGAAGAAACATGTTATAAGCAAACATGTTTGACCAAGGATACTCGTTTATCACTCGTATATTTAGTCTGTAATTCTCATCTGCACAAGCATAACTGTCTCGTACGTAGATTTCTTTTTCAGAAAGATAGTTGGCTACTTTTGCTTTTAACTTTGCAAAAGCTTCTTCACCAAATGGGAGGTTAATGTTACCCCACCAGACTTTATCTTCTGTCTTGGCATCTTTTACAATAAAGCGATCTAAAGGTGATCGTCCTGTAAAAGTACCAGTGTTTACTGCTAGTGCGCCAGAGGACGCAGTAGTTCCCATGTCGTTTTCTACGCTTATTTCGTGTAGTTTCTCAGGGGAGAGTTGGTAGTTGATTTTGGCATTTTTGATGCCTAATTTTTCTAATGAAAGTGTCTTCGAAGCTAAGCTATCTGCGACCATAACAATGAGTTTTGTGTTGTTTTAGGTCACAAAAGTAGTAAGACTTTGCTCAGCACTATAACGTTTTCGCTGTTTTATTTGGATTTTATGAAATGTATAACTATCAAAAGCCAACTAACAATGAGCAAAGTCCCGCCTATTGGGGTGATAAGAGCGATTTTAGTAAAATCAAAAGATGTTAATTCATTGGTTGCCAGCCCGTATATAGAACCTGAAAAGAATAAAATACCTAGCAATAGCAGCACCCATACTATTTTTTTTGTTTTTTCGCTTAAAGCGAAAACTGGAATAAGCAACAACAATAAGGCATGATACATTTGATACTTTACACCCGTCTCAAAAGTCGCAATCGCTGATGCATCAAGCACTTTCTCAAGGCCATGCGCACCAAAAGCCCCTATAATAACCGCGGTAAGACCAAAAATCCCACCTGTCACTCTTAATTTTTTATCCATGCTATTTGTTTAAGATGTGGCCCAAAACCGTACTTTAGACCAGCAGAATTCAATTTGAACTCTCACACAAAATTACAAAACTAACTACCCATGCGAAAGATTCTCGTAATAGGCGCTGGAAAATCCACGAGCCAACTCGTAAACTACCTACTTTCTAAATCTGACAAAGAAGATTTACAGATTACCGTGGGCGACATCTCTATAGACAATGCTCAAAAACTCATCAATGACCATAAAAATGCTACGGCAATAAGCCTTGATGTATTTAACAAGGAAGAACGTGAGCAGGCTATTAAAGCAGCAACTATAGTAATCTCTATGCTTCCTGCTCGTTTCCATATTGAGGTTGCTAGAGACTGCGTTACTTTTGAAAAGTCTATGGTAACCGCTTCTTATATTTCTGATGAGATGGAAGCGCTTGATGCTGCTGTAAAAGAGAAAGGGCTTGTATTTATGAATGAAATAGGCTTGGACCCAGGTATAGATCACATGAGTGCCATGCAGGTAATAGACCGTATACGCAATAAAGGAGGAAAGATGATTCTTTTTGAGTCGTTTACAGGTGGTCTTGTGGCACCAGAAAGCGACACTAATCTATGGAACTATAAATTTACTTGGAACCCTCGTAACGTGGTTCTCGCAGGTCAAGGCGGTGCAGCCGAGTTCATACAGGAAGGAACTTATAAATACATTCCTTACCAACGTCTTTTTAGACGTACGGAGTTTTTACAGATAGAAGGTCACGGTCGTTTTGAAGGTTATGCAAATCGCAATTCGCTAAAGTATCGCTCTGTATATGGCCTTGATGACATCCCTACATTGTATCGTGGCACCATACGTCGAGTTGGTTTTTCTAGAGCTTGGCAAATGTTTGTACTTCTAGGTATGACAGACGATAGCTATCAATTAGAAAATACGGAGCAAATGAGTTATCGTGATTATGTAAATTTATTTTTACCATACTCCCCTACAGATTCGGTAGAGCTTAAACTGCGCCACTACCTCAAGATCGATCAAGATGATTTACTATGGGACAAATTATTAGAACTAGACATCTTCAATAAAACTAAAAAACTAGGGCTTAAAAAAGCAACTCCTGCTCAAGCATTACAACGCATCCTAGAAGATAAATGGACGCTAGATGCTAAGGACAAGGACATGATTGTCATGTATCATAAATTTGGCTATGAGCTTGACGGTAAGTGCAAGCAGATTGATGCAACCATGGTAAACATAGGAGAGGATCAAGTAGAAACCGCAATGGCAAGAACGGTAGGTTTGCCAGTAGCAATGGCAACCTTACGCATTCTTAATGGAGAGATTACTACACCTGGGGTGCAACTCCCTATTAAAAAGGAAGTCTATGAACCTATTCTCAAAGAACTGGAAGAGTATGGCATCACCTTTAAAGAATACGAGGTTGACTATCTAGGTTATAATCCAGATATCGTAGGAGGATAACCTTTTTAAAAATTGAATTACAGTTTATAACTATTTATATATCTTGTAGTTTCAATATAGAACCTTCTTGAGATGAAAATTGTAAAAGACGAACTTATAATAGATGGTATAGATAAGATAATCTTGCGCCAACTTATGGAAGATGCTCGTAAGCCTATTCTTGAAATTGCTCGTAAAGTGGGGATTTCTGGAGCTGCCATACACCAGCGTTTACGTAAGCTAGAGAAATCTGGACTTATTGCAGGATCTAAATTTATCATAGATCCAAAAGTGCTAGGCTATCGCACCCAAGCATTTATAGGAGTATATCTCGATAGAGCTGCAAATAATGCAAGAGCAGTACGACAACTTAAAGATATTCCCGAGGTGATAGAATGTCATTACACTACTGGAAATTGGTCTGTACTTATCAAAATTCTTTGCAAGAATAATGAAGATTTAATGAATTTACTCAATAAAAAGATTCAAGCGATAGACGGCGTTTCACGTACAGAAACCTTTATCTCCCTTGATCAACAAATAGACAGACAGATTAAAATCTAATTTTTTACGCTTTCGCGAAAGCGTACCACCACTATTAAAACCCAATATTTACGCATAAAAAAACCTCTCGCATGGAGAGGTCTTTCTATATACTAAGCTTTTGTTACAGCCCAGGATAACTACCCGTTAGGATTTCAATACCATCGATTACCCAACCTACAACAAAGAAACCTGCAGTAAGAATAAATAAGATGTTCCATCCTATTGGACTTCCTAAGTACCATCTGTGTGCTGCAAAACCTCCTAAGAATAACCATAATAAAATAGCTATCAATTGGCGATCTGCTTCTACTGCTGCAGGTGAAGTAAGTACTTCTGCATGATCATCCTCAGTAAGTGTTACTCCGTTTACGGCAGCAACTGCTGTTCTCTGTACTGGAAATCCAGCATAGGTATTTGTAACGGCAAGCATTACAAACGCAAATAATAGTGTAATTTTGAGTCTCATGTTTGGTTTTGTTTTTATTAGACCTAACTAAATTACCTAAAAAACAGCTATGTACTTACGAAGAATTCTCTTTTTTACATATTTCCTGCTCGGAGCTACCGCTTACGGCCAACTTACTGCTTATGAATATATGGGAGTTATAAAGCTTAATGATTCTGCTTTTATATCCTATAAACTAGCCTTTGAAGAAGTGGATGGTAGAGTACAAGGATACTCCATGGCAGATTTAGGAGGGAAACATGAAACTAAGTCTAATATCAAAGGAATTTATGATAGTGAGAACAAAATATTCTCCTTTGCCGAATATGATATTGTGTACACAAAATCTCCACTAGGTGAGGTAGACATGTGCCTCATAAACTTTGAAGGTAAAATGAGAAACCTTGAAAACAATAAAGCTTTTAGCGGTGACTTTAAAGGCCTCTACCCAGATAAGAGCTCATGCCTAGATGGAATGCTTATCATGTCTGCCACAGAAGAGGCGCAAGCTAGAATTGCCAAGCTAGACAAGAAGATTCAAAAATCTAAAAAGGTAAGTCAAGAATTAAAAGATAGAATTTCGGCAAAGCGCTCTGTAGATACGCTTACCATGAGTATCGTAAGAAAGAATGAAAACCTCAACGTTTTTACTAAAACTAAAGATGTTGTGATTTCTATTTATGACTCTGGGAAGGTAGATTATGACCGCATAAACCTTTATGTGGATGATGTACTTATACTAGAAGATTACTCAATAGAAAAAGCTAAAAAGCAAATACCAATCACTATTACCAAGAAAACAACCGTAGTGCGCGTAGAAGCCCTTACAGAAGGAACCTCTCCGCCTAATACGGTTAAAGTAGAGATACAAGACGGCATGAGTTTAATCATTACAAGAACGAGTCTTAAAACGGGTGAAAAGGCAGAGCTTACCTTAGTGAAGCAGTAAAAGAAGTTAGATTTCTTCCGAATAAAGCACAAAAAAACCCACGCTATAGACGTGGGTTTTTCTATTTAATATTTTCGCGAAAGCGAAAATAGTTTTATGTCTGTGCGACTCTCGCCTAGTATCTGTAGTACTCAGGCTTAAATGGCCCTTCTACTGTAACACCGATGTAATCTGCTTGCTCTGTAGAAAGAGTTTCTAGCTCTACACCTAGACGTGATAAGTGCAATGCTGCTACTTTCTCATCAAGGTGCTTAGGAAGCATGTATACTTCGTTGTTATAGTTTGCACTGTTTTTCCAAAGTTCGATTTGTGCTAGTGTCTGGTTTGTAAATGAGTTACTCATTACGAAACTAGGGTGACCTGTTGCACAACCTAAGTTTACAAGACGACCTTCTGCAAGAACGATAATATCTTTACCGTCTATAGTATACTTATCTACTTGTGGCTTGATTTCATCCTTAGTTGCTCCGTGTGTACTGTTTAACCAGCCCATGTCGATCTCATTATCAAAGTGACCTATGTTACATACAATCACCTTATCCTTCATCGCCTCAAAGTGCTCTGGGCGTATGATGTCTTTGTTTCCAGTTGTAGTAATCACAATATCTGCGTTACCTACTACAGAGTTGAGTTTCTTTACTTCAAAACCATCCATTGCTGCTTGAAGCGCACAGATAGGATCAATTTCAGTTACTGTAACAATAGATCCAGCACCTTTAAAAGAAGCTGCGGTTCCTTTACCTACATCTCCGTATCCACATACTACTACACGCTTTCCAGCAAGCATAGTATCTGTAGCACGACGTATAGCATCTACCGCACTCTCACGACATCCGTACTTGTTGTCAAACTTAGACTTAGTTACAGAGTCATTTACGTTTATTGCTGGCATAGGTAATGTTCCGTTCTTTACACGCTCGTAAAGACGGTGTACACCAGTCGTAGTTTCTTCAGAAAGACCTTTGATATCTTTTGCAAGTTCTGGGTAACGATCTAATACCATGTTAGTAAGATCACCTCCATCATCAAGGATCATGTTTAATGGCTTACGATCTTCTCCAAAGAAAAGTGTTTGCTCGATACACCAATCAAATTCTTCTTCATTCATCCCTTTCCAAGCATATACTGGTATTCCAGCATCTGCAATGGCAGCAGCAGCTTGATCTTGAGTAGAAAATATGTTACAAGAAGACCAAGTTACCTCTGCTCCTAGTGCTTTTAATGTTTCAATTAAAACAGCTGTCTGTATTGTCATATGCAGACATCCTGCAATACGAGCACCTTTAAGCGGCTGCTCATCTCCATACTCTTCACGTAGAGACATAAGCCCAGGCATCTCTGCCTCTGCAAGTTCGATCTCTTTGCGTCCCCAGCCCGCTAGGGAAATATCTTTTACTTTGTACGGTACGTACGGTACTGTCTTTGTGCTCATAATTTGTATATTTAGCTTATTTCTTAGCAGTGGCAAATTTACGCAATACCTTACAGAAAACCTTTTAATCGATGCCTCTTTACAAAACGATAACAGTTAGCTCGAGTACAACAGTCTATATTTGGAAGATTGAAGAAGATATTACTACGCTTTCGCGAAATATAAAACTTACAGATCATTGCCAGAATAGACTACAAGGAATGAAGTCTGAGCTTCACCAAAGAGGCTTCATGAGTATACGCCACCTCCTAGCCGAAGCTGGATACACGGACTTTGATTTATATTACGATAAGAATGGAAAACCTCATCTGCATGATGGCAAGCACATTTCTATCACACATAGCTACACCTTCACTGCCATTATTGTAAGTGATCAACCCGTAGGTATCGATATAGAAAAGCAACGTGACAAAATCTTGCGCATTGCTCATAAATTTACACCTATAGAAGAATATTACACACTTACTAATGCAGATGCTCGCATGCGCAAACTCACCATTGTATGGGGAGCAAAGGAATCACTTTACAAACTATATTCACAAGAAGGACTGAGTTTTTTAAAGCATATAGACGTTACAGATTTTGATTTTGACGATGGCAAGACTACAGCCACGCTAAATTATGAAGGCGCAGTCTCCACCTATGATCTCACCTTTATGGAGTTCGAGGGATTTACCTGTGTATATGGGTTTTGATTTTGGTCCCGATAGCTATCGGGATTGAAGGTTTTACCTCCGTTTACGGTTATTAATAATGAATAGCATTCTTTGTACTGCAATTCCTACCTTCGTGTGGTGACTATATATTCCCAAATCATACATAAAAAAGAAGAAGGCGGTAAGCTACTCGCAATTCTCATAGATCCAGATAAGTTTGAAATGGATTCCGCTTTCGCGAAAGCGTACTTGAAAAAAATACCCACCGCCACAACTCACATTTTTATAGGCGGAAGTACAGATCCAGCACGTAAAACAGCAACTGTGGTCCAACTTCTAAAAGCCGAAACAGCATTACCCATTATTCTGTTTCCTGGAAATTACAATCAGGTTACTCCAGATGCAGACGCAATATTATTCTTATCACTACTATCTGGTGATAATGCCGAATTTTTAATAGGCCAGCAAACGAAAGCTGCGAGAGCAGTACAACAAAGTGAGCTTGAAGTAATCCCCACAGGATACTTACTCATAGACGGCGGATCCATAACTGCCGTGCAACGAGTGAGCCAGACCAGCCCAATGTCACAAGGTGATAAAGAGCGCATAGTAGACACAGCACTTGCAGGACAATATTTAGGCAAAAAATGTATTTATCTAGAAGCAGGAAGTGGCGCAAAAACCGCAGTACAACCTTCAATAATCAAAGCCGTTTGTGATACACTCACCATTCCAGTAATCGTGGGCGGAGGTATTAGAAATTCTACTCAAATGGAGCTAGCACATGAGGCTGGGGCAACAATGGTCGTTATAGGCACAGCTTTTGAAGAGAACTCATGGAATGACTGCTAATTGAATATTAAATCATCCTTATGAAATACATCATTTATCTAATAACGATTCTCATCACAACACAACTACTAGGTCAAACGACCTATGTAGTTGATGCGGTTTCAAAAACACCCGTATCCTTTGCTACTATTTCTTTTGGTGATGGAAGAGGAACGTTTGCAGGCGATGTTGGTGAGTTTACTTTTATTAGCTCAAAATATAAGGATATAGACAGTTTATACATCTCGGCAATAGGTTTTAAGGAACAAGCCTTTGCTGCCGCCAGTTTACCAAACAAAATATATCTAGCCCCAGAGGCTAGCTTACTTTCTGAAGTTATCGTTACTGCAGAAAAGAAAGGTAAATACAAGAAGAAAAAATACAAGGAGACTACACACACTAATTATTACAACTGCTGGCTGCCTACTGTAGAAAGTGAGGTTGCTGTATTTTTTGAACGTGAAGATAGTAAGTCGTCAAAAATTGCACAACTGTGGATTCCTATTAACTCAGAAAAGGAATTTCGCAAGAAGGGCAATATGAAATTCTCTACCTTGTTCCGTATTCAGTTTTATAAGAACGAAAATGGACTGCCTGGAACACCGGTAATACATAGAGATATTGTTTTTCGCGTAAGTGAGCAAGATGATGAGATGTACGAGCTCGATATAGATAAATATCAAATTTTTATTCCTAAAGATGGAATTTTTGCCTCCCTACAAGTACTAGGATATGCAGATAAGCAAGGAAAGCTCATACAGACTAAAAAATATAATGAAATTGAAACTCCTAGAGGAATTCAAAAAGTATCTGTTACTTTTAGACCTTTATTACCGTTTACAAATGAATTGCCATCACAAAAAACGTATGTAAGAAGAGTATTCTTTAATGATAAAAAATGGCAAGTATTTGACCGTACTTACAATGAGCATTCGGCGCTTGTAAAAACTGGAAATGTAAATTATGGAATGGGTGCATTACTGCACGTTTATCAAGAATAATAACTATGCAAATCTCTGTAGATCTTACTTTTAGTCCGCTACAAAATGATTACGAAATGTATATCATTAATTTTATAAAGCGACTACGCGACTCTGGCCTTACCATTATAGAAAATCCTCTTGCCACTCAAGTATATGGGGACTATGACAAGGTGATGACTACACTTACTAAAGAAATGAAGCGCAGCTTTGAGGAAATAGGCATCGGTCTATTTTATATAAAAATTGTAAAAACAGATCGCTCTGATTATGTCGCAGATTTTTGATTTCCTTTTTGGCCAGTACGCCACATACGACACCTTAGATATTGTCTTAGAACTTATAGCAGCGATATTTACAATCGCATCTGTAGTCTACTCAAAACAAAATAACGTTCTCGTTTTTCCTACCGGAATGATTTGTACAGCAATCTTTGTGTATCTACTTCTCAAATGGGGACTACTGGGAGACATGATGATTAATGGATATTACTTTATCATGAGTGTTTATGGATGGTACATCTGGACACAAAAAGTAGACGGTGTCGCGGTTACTCCTATTACGAGTGCTACTAAAAAGGAACACCTCCTCTCTGTAGTGATTTTTATTACATCTGCGATTTTTGTGTATGTCGTATATATCATTTTTGATAAAATTGAACACTGGACATCTTATGTAGATATGATTACCACAGGCATCTTCTTTGTGGGAATGTGGCTTATGGCTAGACGTAAGATTGAGAACTGGATATACTGGATCATAGGTGACATTATCACTGTACCTCTTTATTTTTACAAAGGACTCACTTTCAGTAGTATTTTATATTTTGCACTCACTATTATTGCCATTTTTGGATATTTAGCATGGAAGAAGAGCTTAGACAAGTCACCAGTAATTGCATAAGAGTTTGCCTTATTGGACCAGAAAGTAGTGGGAAAAGTACGCTTTCGCGAAAGCTAGCGCAGCATTACAACGCACCCTTAGTTCTAGAATATGCAAGACAATATCTTCAAGATTTATGGGACACAAAGCAAAAGATATGCAGACCAATGGATCTGCTACCTATTGCCAAAGGCCAAATGAAATTAGAGAATGCTGCCGTAGCTAATGCTACAAATCTAGTTATTTGTGATACTGATTTACTGACCACAAAAATATATAGCGAGGCTTACTATGATGGCTGGTGTCCAGAATTATTGGAAAAAATGGCATTAGAAAATAAATATGATTTGTACCTTTTAACGTACATAGACACTCCTTGGGAGCAAGATGATTTACGAGATCGCCCAGAAAGAAGAGAGGAAATGTTTAATTATTTTAAACATACCTTAGAGAAATATAAAAAACCATTTATTCTTGTAAAAGGCACCGTGCCTGAAAGAATGGTAACTGCTACCGAATCTATAAATACACTTTTAGTTTGAATATCACAGATCAAGACATAGAGCACATCACAAATTTAGGTGTAACCAAAGAGCAAGTTGAACAGCAATTTCAGATACTTCAGGAAGGAATTCCATTTGCAAACTTGCGCAGTGCCGCTACAAAAGGTAATGGTCTTATTGTGCTCAATACAGAAAAAGAAAAACAACTAGTACAACATTACGAGGATAGTAAAAGTGCGATAACTCCATTAAAATTTACTCCAGCATCTGGTGCAGCTACTAGAATGTTCAAGTTTCTATTTGAATTTGTTGAAGACTATAATCCTCAAGACGGAAGTATTAATGCATATATAAACAAGAAAGGGGTTCCAGAGCTTAGACTATTTTTTGTGGGTCTAGAAAGTTTTCCTTTTTACAAAAGAATACGCGCACGAATAAAAGACAAGTATGGCAAAGATGGAGCAGACATTAATGAAAATAGATTACGCTTTGTAAAAATAATGCTTGAAGAAAAGGAACTTAATTTTGGCAAAAAACCTAAAGGATTATTTCCTTTTCATGAATATAAAAAACATATAGCTACTGCCTTTGAAGAGCATCTTTTTGAAGGTGCTTTGTATGCAACAAAAGATACCGTTGCACGACTTCACTTTACAATTTCAAAAGAACATCAAAAGAGATTTTCAAAACGTTTTGATAAACGTAAAGACTATATAGAACGCAAAACAGGCATGACCTTTGACATATCTTATTCTTACCAAGACTCAGCTACAGATACAGTAGCCATTACAAAGTCAAATACTCTTTTAAGAGATGAGGATGGAAAAATCGTTTTTAGACCTGGAGGACATGGAGCTTTAATAAACAACTTAAATGAGCAAGATGCAGATATTATATTCATTAAGAATATTGATAACGTCGTTGTAAATAAGTACAAGACTCAAGTTGCTTATTATAAAAAGATGCTTGCTGGAAAGTTACTTTCACTTCAAGCAAGGTCTTTTGAATATCTAAAGAAAATTGACAATCAAAGCGAACTTTTAGACAGCGAGCGTATGGAGATCGCTACTTTCTTAGAAGATGATCTATTCTTAAGGCTTCCTGCAACCTTTAAAAAACTTGAAAACGCCGCACAAACAGATCTTTTGAGAAAATTACTAGATCGCCCTATACGCGTGTGTGGTATGGTAAAAAATGAAGGAGAACAAGGAGGCGGCCCTTTCTGGGTGATTCATGAAGATGGTACTGAGAGTTTGCAGATTATAGAAAGTGTGCAGATAAATCCTGATAACAAGGAGCAGCAAGAAATTCTTAAAAATGCTACACACTTTAATCCAGTAGATATCATTTGCGGTGTAAAAAATTACAAAGGAAAGAAGTATGATCTTCTCAATTATGTAGATTATAAAGCAGGATTTATTGCATCTAAAAGCTACCAAGGAAAGAAAATTAAAGCACTAGAACACCCAGGACTTTGGAATGGTGCAATGGCTCACTGGAACACTATATTTATAGAAGTTCCACTAGTTACTTTCAATCCTGTAAAAACGGTTAATGATCTTCTTAAACCAGCTCACCAAGTAAAATAACAAAATCATAGGTTAAATTTTGTTTAATCTTATTTATTAAAAGATAAACAATAAGTATCTTTATTTCAAAATAGAAATATGGATACCGCACTGGTATGGTTTAGAAATAATTTACGAACACAAGATAATAGCTCCTTGACTCATGCAATTGCTTCAGGCAAGCGTGTAATTGGGTTGTATAGTTTTGACCCTAGACAATTTCAGATAGGTGATTTTGGTTTTAAAAAGACGGAGAAATATCGCGCTCAATTCTTAATTGAGACTGTCCAGAATCTCAAAAAGAATCTCAACGATCTTAACATCACTTTGATTGTAACTCACGAGCATCCAGAAGTAACTATTCCAGATCTCATAGACCAACACGACGTCTCAGAAATCTACTCTCAAAAAGAGTGGACGCGTGAAGAAAATGAAGTTACCATTGCTGTAGAAGAAAAAATTAATAACGCAAAACATTACACTCATTATGATCAGTTTCTCTTTCATCCCGAAGATAATCCTTTCAATTCTTTCGGAGACATTCCTCAAGTATTCACTCAATTCCGTAAAAAGTGCGAGAAAGAAAGCACTGTCCAACGTTTACAAGAAAAAATCAAAACGCTTCCTTCAAAAAATCTACTCGATAAAGAAAGCAGCATACCTAACCTGCAAGAGCTAGGCTTAGACACTTTTACTAAAGACCATCGCTCTGCATTCCCTTGGAACGGCGGAGAAGACGAGGCTTGGAACCGACTCAATAATTACTTCTGGAATACAAAAAAACTCCAGTACTATAAGAAAACACGCAACGGACTCGTAGGAGAAGATTATAGCTCAAAGTTATCTGCATGGCTGGCAAATGGATCTATATCTGCACGCCAAATTTATTGGGAGGTAAAAAAGTTTGAAAAGGAAATTATTTCAAATCAAGATACGTATTGGCTCATTTTTGAATTGATATGGAGAGATTATTTCAAGTATGTCTCTCTCAAACATGGTAACGACCTGTTTAAAATAGGCGGAATTCTGCATAAAAACTACGACTGGAAACGTAATGATAAAGCCCAGCGCGAGTGGATTCATGGTAATACAACGTATGACTTTGTAAATGCCAATATGATAGAACTCAAAGAAACAGGATGGATGTCTAACCGCGGTCGTCAGAATGTTGCGAGCTTTTGGGCCAAAGAACAACAGCAAGACTGGCGCGTAGGCGCTGCTTACTTTGAAAGTGTCCTCATAGATTATGACGTGCATAGCAACTGGGCAAACTGGATGTACAACGCAGGTGTAGGAAACGATCCTAGAGACAGAAAATTCAATATCAAAAGGCAGCAGGAAATGTATGACGGTAATGGCAAGTTTGTAAGACTGTGGACTCAAAATGAATTATTTTAAATGAGCACTTTACGACTTATTCTGGGCGATCAGCTCAACCACAAGCACTCCTGGTATCAAGAGCAATCTGACTATGTCATTTATTTCATGGCAGAAATGCGCCAAGAAACAGATTATGCTACCCATCATATTCAGAAAGTTGTCGCCTTTTTTAAAGCAATGCGCGAATTTTCTGACTGGCTTACATCTCAAGGACACAAAGTGATTTATTACACCCTAGATGCGCCTGAAAACACCCAAAGTCTCATTAAGAACATTGAGCAACTTATTAAAGAAAACGACATATCACTATTTGAATACCAACTTCCAGATGAATATCGGCTGGATGAAATGTTATCACGCTTTCGCGAAAGCGTAACAATCGAAGTAAAGTCATACGATACAGAGCATTTTATGACTTCTCGTACCGACTTGTCTTCTTTTTTTGAGGGTAAAAAGCTCTTTACTATGGAATATTTTTACCGCATGATGCGCAAGAAATATGACGTCATGATGATAAACGATAAAGATCCTGAAGGTGGTAAATGGAATTTTGACCACAGTAACCGCAATAAGTGGAAAGGAGATACTTTAATCCCTATTGAAAAGACTTTTGATACAAATGTCTCATCTATTGTAAAGCTCATTGAAAAAGCTGGAGTTAAAACCATAGGACGCATAGATGAGAAGAATTTTGCATGGCCTACCAATCGTAAAGAATCACTTGAAGTGCTTGACTATTTCTGTGAGCACTTATTAGTTCATTTTGGCGATTATCAAGATGCCATGGATCCAGATCAAGCCTACTTATATCATAGCAGATTAAGCTTTGCAATGAATAGTAAGATTCTAGATCCTCAAGAAGTTATTGAAACCGTTATAAACTATTGGAGAGCACATAAAGAAGAAATAAATATAAGTCAGATAGAAGGTTTTGTAAGGCAGATTCTAGGATGGAGAGAGTACATGCGAGGGATGTATTGGAAAGAAATGCCAACATTTGCAACGACCAATCATCTTGAGAACAAAAATCCTTTACCTGAGTTTTACTGGACTGGAAAAACTAAAATGAACTGTCTTAAGTGCAGTATCAATAATAGCCTAGATAATGCTTATGCACACCACATACAGCGATTAATGATTACTGGCAACTACGCACTTCTTACTATGTGTGATCCAGCACAAGTAGATGAGTGGTATCTCGGGATTTATATTGACGCTATAGAATGGGTTGAAATCACAAACACTCGCGGAATGTCCCAATGGGCAGATGGTGGTAAAATTGCAACAAAACCCTATATTTCTAGCGGAAGTTACATCAACAAGATGTCTAATTACTGCAAGGGATGTCATTATAAAGTGAGTAAAAAAACAGGCGAAGATGCATGTCCTTTTAATTCCTTGTATTGGAATTTCTTGAATGAAAAACAAGAATATTTTAAAGGAAACAATCGCATGAGCATGATGCTTAGTCTTTTAAATAAAATGGATAAGAAGACATTACAAGCACATCAAGAACGTGCAGAAGACATCATTAAAAACCCCGCAAATTATTAAAAAAGAGGTAAACATAGTATGGTTTAAGAGGGACTTGCGCTTGCATGACCACCTACCCTTGTACAATGCTTTGCAAGAGGGTCAGCCGCTGCTTTTACTTTATATTTTAGAACCTTCACTAGAAGTAGATCCTCATTATAGTGACCGTCATTTTAACTTTATTAAAGAGTCATTACTTAATCTTCAGAAAGAATTAAAAGCATTTAATACTAAGATTTTGATTATTCACGATGAGGTGGTCTCTGCTTTTAAAGAACTTATAAAACATTATAAAATTCATACCGTTTTCTCCCATCAAGAAACTGGACTACGTGTTACCTATGATAGAGATTTAGCATTAGAAGCATATGCAAATAATCTAAAAATAGCCTCACCAGAAAATAAATTTGGCTGGGTAGAATTTGCAAACAACGGAGTGCAACGTAAACTGAGAAATCGTGTAGGATGGAGCGAAGACTGGGAGTGGTTTATGAAACAACCACAGATTCCTTTTCAGCCCAAAAAGAATCAATTACTATCAATAGAAGATATTAATGCTCTAGAAGATAATTTTAAAAAAGTCTCTTTACAAACATCTGCATCTAGTCCTTTTCAAAAGGGAGGGACGACGATGGCGATGCGCTACCTGACGTCCTTTTTGCATGACAATCGATATCTCAATTATGCAAAACATATTTCAAAACCTAGCTTAGCTAGAAAGAGCTGCTCTAGATTATCACCTTACATCGCTTGGGGAAATGTGAGCATACGCCAAGTGTATCAGGAAGCAAAACATTTTCGCGAAAGCTCTAAAAATAAACGTGCCATCGATGGGTTTACTTCACGATTGCGATGGCAAGCACATTTCATTCAGAAGTTTGAAATGGAGGACTCAATGGAATTTGTGAGTGTAAATAAAGGATATCACAAGCTCTCAAAAAATGTGAATGTTAAGTATCAAAAAGCTTGGAAAGAAGGCAAAACGGGATATCCACTAGTAGATGCTTGCATGCGATGTCTGTGTGAGACCGGTTATCTCAATTTTAGAATGCGTGCCATGACGTTATCTTTTTTTACACATAACTTATGGCAACCTTGGCAAGATGCCACTTATCATCTAGCCCAGCAATTTCTTGATTTTGAACCAGGTATTCACTACCCTCAAATACAAATGCAAGCGGGTGAGACAGGAATAAATATGCTGCGCATATACAACCCGGTTAAAAATAGTTACGAGCACGATGAAGATGGTGAGTTTATAAAGAAATGGATTCCAGAATTGGTAAACGTACCTGTTGCATACATCCATGAACCGTGGACGATGAGTGCTCTTGAACAACAATTTTGCAATACAGTGATAGGTGAAGATTATCCTGCGCCTATAATTGATATAAAAAAGACAGCAAAACATGCGGGTGACGTATTGTGGAAGCTTAAGGATGATAATATGGTAAAGAGAGATGCGTATCGTATCTTAAGACGACACACGCTCGCAAACAGAAATAATTTTGATTAAAAGACTATGAAAAAGCAAGAAATACCAGAATTCACAGAACGCGAACTAGACCGTATTATAGAAATGGCTTGGGAAGATAGAACTACCTTTGACGCAATAGAAATGCAGTTTGGGATCAAGGAACAACTTGTAATTGAATTAATGCGTCGTGAGATGAAGGAAAGCAGTTTCCGTATGTGGCGTAAGCGAGTGCAAGGACGTAAGACTAAGCATGCAGCAAAACGTGCTTATGGCATGGATGATGCACGCTTTAAATGCAGTCGTCAAAAACAAATTACGCATAATAAAATTTCAAAAAGGAGGTAATATTAGACTATTTACTTTTAGGTAAGAGATCACACTATGACAAAGAAAAAACCAGATCAGGTTGTTTATAATGAGGAGAAGGGCAAGTATGATGCTGCCCTTACGCCTTATGCTACAAACTTAGGAGCGCCAGCTATTGTTACTGATGATGTAACTACATGGAAAAACTCAAATATCAGTAAGGTTAACCATCAATTTAAGACTGAATATGAGGAGTTAAAGGCGCAGTATGAAGTGATGATGAAAAAGTTTGAATATAATAATCTTATTTATGCTGCAAAATTCTCTTTTGAACCCATCGTAGGTGCAGTTTATCATCTATATCGTTATAAAAATGGAGAGCCTTTTTTGTCTTTAATTTCACCTGATGAATGTAATTGGGATTTTGCCGGAACCTTCGAATTAAAGGCCGATAAAATCTGGAACCGACTAGACACTCCAAAAGAGGAAGAAGAAGAAAATGAAAAATAATTTACAACAAGCAACCATAGGTGGAGGATGTTTCTGGTGTGTAGAAGCCGTTATACAACGCTTAAAAGGTGTTTCTAACGTGGTTTCTGGATATGCTGGAGGGCAAGTCCCTGGACACCCTACATATAGAGAGATTTGCTCTGGCCTTACGGGACATGCAGAAGTGATACAATTTGATTTTGACCCTGCAATAATTACGTATGCAGAGATACTTACCGTATTTCTCACTACTCACGACCCTACGACCCTCAATAGACAAGGAGCAGATCGTGGGACGCAATATCGATCTGTGATTTTTTATCACAATGATGAGCAGAAAGCGCAAGCAGAACAAGTGATTCAAGTAGTACAAGAGTATTATGAGGATCCTATAGTTACTGAGGTTTCAGAGCTACCTACATTTTACGATGCTACGCAGGAGCACCAAGATTACTATAATGAAAACAGGCAGCAAGGATATTGCCGTGTTGTCATAGACCCTAAAGTAGCTAAGCTCAAAAAGTTTTATGAGCACTTGCTCGCTTCTTAGTACTGCTATAACAGACTAAAAAAAGCCACATTACTCATAAACATAGAGCAATGTGGCTTTTTAAGTTTTGGAGTGATTAGTGCGCTTTCGCGAAAGCGTACCTCATTATCTTTCCATATTAATCAATCTGTAAATAAGAATTGCCGTACGTTTTGTGAGCATTTCTATAGTTTTAATATTTACGGTTTCACTAGGAGTATGCGCTCCCGTTCCCATAGTCCCCAACCCATCTAGACAAGCAACATGGGCTGCTACAAACGAAGTATCTGCGGCACCGCGCTTTCCTGGATCATAGGCCGCAACAGCAGGACCTCCCATATCTTGACTCACTTGGCTCAAAATTTCTAGTACCTCATAATTTTGAGGAGTAGGCTGCATTGCTGGATAACTATCTTCAAACTCAACTACGGCACTTGTGTGAGGCAGATTATTTGCTACAATCTCACGCATTTTTGTACGTGCTTCCTCCTTCTGTTCTTCGGAGATGAAGCGGAGTCCTCCTTGCACATATGCTGTTTGTGCAACTACATTACCTTTTCCAAAAATACTTCCTTTACTTTCTTCTGGGTTGAGCTCCATTGTAGTACCTCCCAGCATCATGCCTGGATTAAAAGATAGTAATTCTGGTCCTCTTACTTCATTATAGAAACCGTTGAGAATACGTGCAAGTTCAAAATTTGCTCCTGCTCCTACGCTTTCGCGAAAAATTCCGCTAGAGTGTGCTCTCTTTCCAGTAACTGTAACTTTCCAGTTAGAAGATCCTCGTCTTGCTACAGTAGCATTATCAAATCCTGTCGAAGTTTCAAAACCTAAAGCAATATCTGAATTCTTTGCAGCATCTATCAAATCTTTCCTGCTTATT
Organism: Dokdonia sp. Hel_I_63; assembly: GCF_007827285.1. Lineage (NCBI taxonomy): Bacteria > Pseudomonadati > Bacteroidota > Flavobacteriia > Flavobacteriales > Flavobacteriaceae > Dokdonia > Dokdonia sp. Hel_I_63. The sequence continues at coordinate 345,898 of NZ_VISD01000001.1, forward strand.
GTAAGTGGCTTTCCGGTGCTTTCTTCATCTCCTGTAAAGGCTACGGTGATTTGCGCATCATCAAGTAATCCTGCTTCTCTAAGTGCTTTAAGTGCATATAGCACCACTACATTACCGCCTTTCATGTCATTTGCCCCAGGACCTTTAGCTATAGAGTCATTGACCATTTCAAATTGTTGAAACTCGCTATCATCCTCAAAAACGGTATCTAGATGACCTATAAGTAGTAATCGCTTCCCTCTTTTCCCTTCTGTAGTAGCAAATAGATGCCCTGCTCTATTCACCTCGGCAGGCATATTAATCCAATTTGTAGTAAAACCTATATCTGTAAAAGACGCAGAGAAAACATCGCCCACTTCTTTCACCCCTTTAATATTGAGTGTACCACTATTAATGTTTACCACGTTTTTAAGAAACTCAATACTTTCCTCTGTGTGTGTTTCTACAAGATTTACAATTTGTAGCTCCTCTTTTGATAATTGTTGTGTAGAAGATTGCGCATTAAGTGCTCCTGTTTTCGCGCAAGCAATCATTAAACTAATTACAATTAGAAATAATATCTGATGGTTCTTCATAGGTTTTATATTTAAGAGGCGATTATCTCAAAGATAATCAATGATCAATAATTGAATTCTTGTGTAATTTTTCTTTTTTTCAAACAGAGGGTAGGAGTTTTTATAATTGGACGGTTATATAACAAAGAATTGATCCTACTAAAAACAATGTTCCCCCACTTTTTTGGATTAGTGCAAACTACATTTGAGTACAATTTCAAAAAAATGTTGAAAAAACCCTGAGAAATAATTTTCTTAGGGTTTTCTTTTTTTAATTGCTCTTTTATTTGAAAATAACTGATTCTGAACACATAAGAATCGTGATGATTATTTAAGCTCAAGAAACGCATTACCCTGAAGTGGGCATGATGAAAAAAAAGTCAAAAAAAAGTCAAAAAAATGCTTGATTTTTTTGGACGAGTGTAAAAAAGTTTTATATTTGCATCCGCTTACAAAAAGTAACACTCCTCAATAGCTCAGTTGGTTAGAGCATCTGACTGTTAATCAGAGGGTCCTAAGTTCGAGTCTTAGTTGAGGAGCTAGTAAGTAAAAGCCATACAGTCCGTATGGCTTTTTTTTGTGCCCTATTTTAATTTCGTTAAATGACAAGTATCAATAGATGCTCACTATATTAATTCCTTACGAGAATTAGCTTGCGACATAGCCCGCGACACCTCTTAAGCCAATAAAAGCGTTTTACTGCATTATCGTTCCTGCCGAAAGCATACTTACTAGAAATATTAAAAAAGATGACCAAGAGCTCTTGCAATTGCTAACACAATACTCACCCAAATACTTAAAAAGTTTATCAAGAGTTGTTGTGAAAATCGGGAAACTATAAAGAGAGTTTTATTTCTAGTCTAAGCATCTAAGATTGCTCTAAAACAAAAAAAGCCTTTCCTACAGGAAAAGCTCTTCATCGGATTCAACTACAAATCCTACCACATGTGATGTGGCCAACACAACATCGTTAAAAGTAATCAATTACTTCTATAAACCAAAAAAAGCCCACGGACTGTGAGCTTTTTGTTGCGGTCTGGACGGGACTCGAACCCGCGACCCCCTGCGTGACAGGCAGATATTCTAACCAGCTGAACTACCAGACCGTTACTCCACTTTTTGAGACTTTGAGTATGTCTTAAATTTTTCACTTTTTCAATCTCTAATTTTTTAATTAGAGAAGCAACATTGCTTTTGCTTCGTTGCGGGTGCAAATATACACTCGTTTTTTGATTACACAAACAAAAAATTAAAATTTTTAAATAAATTTTTGACGCTCCACTAAAAACGTGGTGAGTATAGGTGCAAAACCTTTTTCAATTACTGCTGGAATATACTTAATACGATACTGAGCACAACGTAGTTGCAGGTTTTTAAAGTATGTCTCTACCGCGCTGGTATAAATATCTCTAATATTATCTGCATATAAATTTATTGATGATCCACTCTCTACATCAACAAATTTACGCGGGCTATTATCAAATTTAAAGTCATATTCTTTCTCTTGGCTATACGTATGAAAAAGAATCACCTCGTGTTTATTGTATTTGAGATGCTGTAACGCTTCAAATAATTGTTCTTGTTCTACATCATCTTGTAACATGTCTGAAAATAAAAACACCAGCGATCTACGTTTAAGCTTTTCTGCAATAAGGTGTAGGTATTTGTATGTAGCTGTTTTCTTTTCTGCTTTTGCAAGAGCGGGATCTAGCACACCATTTAATTGATCTAATAACATGTGGTGGTGCCTATCACTTCCCTTCTCTCCTGTATAGAATTCATAATGGTCACTGTAAATACTCATTCCCGCAGCATCACGCTGCTTTTTCATGAGATTCATAATAGCGGCACTCGCAAGTGCAGAGAAGCTTATCTTATTAAGATTTGAAACGCTGTGCTCCTTTACAGCGGGATAATGCATAGAACTACTATTATCTAATATAAGATGGCAGCGTAGATTAGTTTCTTCCTCATAGCGCTTTGTATACAGTCTATCTGTCTTGGCATAAAGTTTCCAGTCTATATGCTTTGTACTCTCTCCAGGGTTATAGATTTTATGCTCTGCAAACTCTGCCGAAAATCCATGAAACGGACTTTTATGCATCCCAGAAATAAAACCTTCTACTACCTGACGCGCCAGCAACTCTAAGTTACCGAAGCCCGAAGTTTTGTTAAGTTCTGATTTGATATCCATTATGAGTACGATTTAAGGAGGTAAGATATATGTTTTGATACATTAAACACAAAGTGCGGAATAAATTCCGCACTTTGTGTTACTCATAAAATTATAAAGGTAATTATCCTTCATAAACACCATCTGCAATCCCGTAAGCTACAGACTCCTCTGCACCCATCCAGTGATCACGCTGGAAGTCTTTCATTATTTTTTCAAAAGTTTGACCACAGTTATCAGCAAGGATTTGCGCGCTCAATTCTTTTGTTTTTACAATTTCTTGTGCTGTAATCTCAATATCAGAAGCTTGACCTCGTGCTCCACCAGATGGCTGGTGTATCATTACACGTGCGTGTGGCTGTATAAAACGACGCCCTTTCTCTCCTACAGATAAAAGCAGTGAACCCATACTTGCCGCTAGACCTGTACAGATAGTAGAAACTGGACTTTTAATCATTTTAATAGTGTCATACATTGCAAAACCAGATGTTACATAACCACCCGGGCTATTAATAAACAGTTGGATCTCACCATGACCTTGTGCATCTAGATACAACAAACGATCTATTACGTGCTTTGCACTTTTATCATCTACCATTCCCCAGAGGAATATCTTTCTATCATCAAGCAACTGACTGTCAATTGCGTCTTGTACTTTCATTTTCTTTTCCATAAACAGGTGCCGCGATTACGGCTATTTATCGTTCCTGCCTAGACAGAAACCTCATCATTATTTTCTTTTAGTAATCAAAACTGCTACGTGGTGTATCGTTTTGCTTTTGCGAAAGCGTACTCTAGTAACAGCGCTCTAAAAATACAAAAAGGCTTGGCACAGTGCCAAACCTTTCTTATAATCTTATAAAAAGCTTGGGCTTATAAAAGTCCGTCGATAGCTTCTGTGTAAGTTGCCTTAGGAGCAACGCCTACTTGACGTCCTACTACCTCACCGTTCTTAAACATAAGAACTGTAGGGATGTTACGTACTCCGTATTTTGCTGCAAATTCTTGGTTTGCATCTACGTCTACTTTACCTATTACGGCTTTACCTTCGTATTCTCCTGCGATCTCCTCGATAACTGGTCCTACCATACGGCAAGGTCCACACCAAGCAGCCCAAAAGTCTACTAATACAGGCTTATCGCTGTTTAATACTTGCTCTTCAAATGTCGCATCTGTGATTTCTAATGCCATAACTATATATTTTAATTGTAATTCTATTTAATTGTACTATGCAAACTTAGTCAATAATTAATCCAAACCTTACAACGCTTATATCAGCTTTGATTATAGCGTCATTGTGACAGTTTATCATGAGTTATTTGACAGTATAACACATCCTATCGCCTGTTACCAAAAACTTGCAGAGCAAAGTATAACAAGGTTGCTAGTGACCCTATAGCGGCAACAAGATATGTTCTTGCAGCCCACTTTAATGCATCTTCTGCTCCATCATACTCTTGTGGTGTTACCATATTTTCTGCCTTAAGCCATGCTAATGCACGGTTACTTGCGTCATACTCTACTGGCAGAGTGATGAGACTAAATATAGTTCCCATTGCGTATAGTGCAAGACCTATAATTGCCACAGTACCACCTATTGCGGTAGAAGCCATTAAAGCGACACCACCCATTATAACCCACATACTCATTTTTGACGCAATGTTTACAATAGGTACAAGCTTAGATCGCATTTGCAACCAACTGTAAGCTGTAGCGTGCTGTACAGCATGACCTACTTCATGTGCAGCAACCGCTGCTGCCGAAGCATTACGTTGTCCATAAACTACATCACTAAGATTTACCGTCTTATCTCTAGGGTTATAATGATCTGTAAGTTGGCCAGCTACAGAAATTACTTTTACATCTGTAATTCCATTATCGGCTAGCATTTTTTCGGCAATCTCTGCTCCAGACATCCCGTTGCGCAATTGCACTTCTGAATAATGTTTAAATTTACTTTTGAGCTTGTTGCTTACTAGCATACTCACAAGCCCGATAGCTCCTACAATAATATAGTAGCCCATATATCCTCCTAACATAGTCGTTTATTTTAAAGTTGTTTTAGGTTTCTAAAGTTACAAAAGTATTATGCACAAATTAAGCCAAGATTACAATTCATCTTTTTACCATCAAGAGCCCTAAATACTCGTTGTAATGACAACTACATAAGATTATGGAATACATATGTTGTTTTTAAAAGTTCGCTTTCGCGAAAGCGTAACCCACAACCTATATTGCTAGCGGAACATATGGAATATCAAAAACCTCCGAAATCTCTTGATACACAACATAACCTCCTACTATATTCACTCCTTTTTTAAGAGTAGCATCTTTAAGACATGCAGCTTTCCAGCCTTGATCTGCAATCTTTAATACATAAGGAAGGGTGATATTGGTAAGCGCTACGGTGGAAGTATAAGGCACTGCACCAGGCATATTTGCCACACAATAATGCACCACATCGTCTATAATAAAAACTGGATCTTCGTGCGTAGTAGGTTTTGAGGTTTCCACGCAGCCACCTTGATCTACAGCAACATCTACAATTACGGTACCTGGGCGCATCTCCTTGAGCATGTCTCGAGTAATAAGTTTTGGCGCTTTTGCACCAGGAATAAGAACACCTCCTATAATAAGGTCGTGCGTTTTTATGTGTTTACGGATATTAAATTCATTTGAAAACTCTGTCACCACGTGTGGCGGCATGATATCATTTACATGACGTAGTCGCTTCATGCTAATATCAAGAATGGTTACATGAGCACCTAGTCCCGCAGCCATTTTTGCTGCTTGAATTCCCACCACTCCTGCTCCTAAGACTAACACCTTACCAGGACTCACTCCAGGAACTCCACCTAGAAGTACGCCTCGTCCTTTTACAGGTTTCTCTAGGTATCGCGCTCCTTGCTGTATAGACATACGACCGGCTACTTCGCTCATAGGAGTAAGCAACGGGAGCGATTGGTCTTCTTCCTCTACCGTTTCATAGGCTATACAAATAGATTTACTCGCAATCATCGCTCTGGTGAGCGGCTCACTAGAGGCAAAGTGAAAGTAAGTAAATACAATCTGATCTTTCTTAATGAGCTTATATTCTGGCTCAATAGGTTCTTTTACCTTTACAATCATCTCTGCGCTCGCATAGACCTCCTCAATCGTATCAAGGATTGTGGCGCCCGCATCTATATAATGTTGATCTATAAAACCGCTATTAAAACCAGCTCCTTTTTGAAGATGTACGCTATGACCTCTCTTTACGAGTTCATAGACTCCGCCAGGTGTGATGCCCACCCTATTTTCATTGTTTTTAATCTCTGTAGGAACACCTATTACCATTGCTTAAATTTTGGCATCAAGGTAACAGTAACTTAAAAAAATGCAGATTATAAAATGCTAAAAATCAAAGGCTCTCATAATGATATTATTAAAAATAGCTATGAATTTCTAGTAATCTGAAAATGCTATTTTTTATCGTATTTTATTTTGAAATAGAGTAATAAGAAGGAAGAGACTACAGTAATTGCATTTGCTAATATGATGGCGAGACTTTCTTTAAGAACACCATAAATGAGCCAGAATACAATCCCTACAAAAAACATAGTAAACATAGGGAGACTCAAACCAGAGACATCCTTAGTTTTCCAGGTTTGATACACCTGAGGCAAGAAAGCCGCCGTAGTAAGTGTGGCTGCAACCAGACCTATAATTTCTATGTTATCAATTCCTGCCATAGCGACAACGTATTATTAATGTAATTACAAAACAAAAGCCTGCTCGTGAGCTATCTGAACACAAGCAAGCTTTATATATTAAAATCAGGTTATTACCCTACTATATTTACAATCTTACCAGGCACAATAATCACCTTTTTAGGTGTGCGACCATCTAGATACATTTGTGTTTTCTCATTTGCCATAACTACTTTTTCTATCTCATCTTTAGATAGATCTAGTGGTAATTCTAGCGTAAACTTCATCTTCCCATTAAAGGAGATAGGATAGTTCTTTGCACTTTCTACAAGATGACTTGCATCAAATATTGGGAAAGCAGCTTCAGAGATACTTTCCGAATGGCCTAGCTTGTTCCAAATTTCCTCTGCGATATGCGGAGCATAAGGAGCGATAAGTATTACCAGAGACTCCAGCACTTCACGAGAAGTACATTTTTGAGCACCTAACTCATTTACAGCGATCATAAATGTAGATACAGACGTGTTGAAACTAAAGTTCTCAATATCCTCTTCTACCTTTTTAATTGTTTTATGAAGTGTTTTAAGGCTGTCTTTACTTGGCGCCTCATCAGTTACATTAAAAGCTTCGTCTGCTCCATTATGGTAAAGCTTCCAGAATTTCTTTAAGAAGTTATGCACTCCTGTAATTCCTGCCGTGTTCCAAGGTTTTGCTTGTTCTAGCGGACCTAAGAACATCTCGTACATACGTAGCGTGTCTGCTCCGTATTGCTCACAGATTTGATCTGGATTTACGACGTTATACTTAGACTTAGACATTTTTTCAACCTCGCGGCCTACTTTATAAACACCTTCTTCTAAGACAAACTCAGCGTTTTTAAATTCTTCACGCCAGTTCTTGAAAGCTTCTACATCTAGCTCATCAGATGCGTTGACTAAGGAAACGTCTACGTGGATTGGCGTAAATGCTGACCAAGATGTTATTGAGGAACTCAGACCCTCATGACTACTCATGAGCTTATTTCGAATTGCCTGAAATTCTTCTCCATCGTTAAGAAATGTTCCTTCTTTAATAGATTTTTCAATTAAATTTTTAGAAACAAAAATTGGTTTACGCTTTTCAGCACCCTTGGGAGTAAATCCATACTCCCATCTATACACAAAAGCACTAGTCCCCAAAATCATCCCTTGATTGATCATCTTTTGGAAAGGTTCATCTATGCCTACGTGTCCTCTATCTTTTAAGAACTTCACCCAGAAACGTGAGTACAATAAGTGCCCAGTTCCGTGCTCAGATCCTCCTATATATAAATCTACATTACCCCAGTAATCCATTGCTTCCTTTGAAGCAAAGACTTCATCACGTTGTGCTTTCTCCATGTATCTAAAGAAATACCAGCTACTTCCTGCCCAGCCTGGCATGGTATTGAGTTCTAAAGCAAAGACTGTTTTCCCATCAATCAGATCATTTGAAACAACCTCATTATTCTTAGTATCCCATGCCCATACATCTGCACGGCCTAATGGTGGCTCGCCTTCTTCTGTAGGTAGGTATTTTTCTACTTCTGGAAGTTTAATAGGTAAATGAGCAACGTCAATCATCTTTGGGATTCCGTTCTCATAATACACTGGAAATGGTTCTCCCCAATAACGCTGGCGGCTAAAGACCGCATCACGCAATCTATAGTTTGTTTTACCAGCTCCTGCGCCTATTTTTTCTAACTCGTAAATCGCAAGTTTTACGGCTTTCTTATATTTTAATCCGTTTAAGAAATCTGAGTTTGTGATAACCGTAGTTGCCTTATCTGAAAAAGCTTCTTCTGAGATATCTACGCCTTCAAAAACGTTAGGAATTGCAATATCAAATTTCTTTGCAAAATCATAATCACGTTGATCACCACAAGGAACTGCCATCACGGCTCCTGTACCATAACCAGCAAGTACATAATCTCCTATCCATACTGGAATAGGTTCCTTTGTAAAAGGATGCTCTGCATATGCTCCAGTAAATACACCAGAGATGGTTTTTACATCTGCCATACGCTCACGTTCAGAACGCTTTGCCGTTTTTTCAATGTATGCTTCTACTGCTTCTTTCTGTTCTGGAGTTGTAATCTGAGCTACTAACTCATGTTCTGGAGCTAGTGTCATGAAAGACACTCCAAATATCGTATCAGGGCGTGTCGTAAACACCTCTACACTTTCGGCATGATCTTTAAGAGGGAATGAAACCATCGCTCCTACAGATTTACCTATCCAGTTGCGCTGTGTTTCTTTTATTGATTCGCTCCAGTCTATTCCTTCAAGTCCTTGGATTAAACGTTCTGCATAAGCAGAAATACGCATAGACCATTGTGTCATTTTCTTGCGTATCACAGTGTGACCACCACGCTCAGAAACGCCGTTTACAATCTCATCGTTTGCAAGTACGGTCCCAAGTGCTGGACACCAGTTTACTTCCGTTTCTGCGAGATAGGTAAGGCGGTATTGTAATAATATATCTTGTTGTTCTTTTTCTGTAAATGCATTCCACTCTTCAGCGGTAAATGGTGTGATATTATCATCACAAGCAGCGTTTACCTCGGCATTTCCAGTTTTCGCGAAAGCGGAAACCAGCGTTTCTATCGCTTCTGCTTTATCTGTATCCTTATTGTACCAAGAGTTAAAAAGCTCTGTAAAAATCCACTGCGTCCATTTATAATACTCAGGATTTGAGGTGCGCACCTCACGACTCCAATCAAAAGAAAAACCAATTTTATCCAGCTGTTTTCTATAACCAGCAATCACATTTCCTTGGTTATCTACACCACCCTCAATATTCACCTTTGTAGTTACCGCAGGATGCTGCCCCGTCTGGATTGCATATTGCTCTGCAGGCAATCCAAAAGAATCATATCCCTGTGGATGCAATACATTAAACCCCTTTAAACGCTTGTAACGCGAGTACACATCACTTGCAATATACCCAAGCGGGTGACCCACGTGAAGCCCTGCTCCAGAAGGATAAGGAAACATATCAAGCACATAATATTTAGGTTTATCACTGTTATTTGACGCGTGAAAAGTGCCTTTATCTGCCCAGTATTGTTGCCATCTGGCTTCTATCTCGTTAAAGTGGTATTTCATGGTATATGTATTATTTATACGCTTTCGCGAAAGCGTGCTCTTCCTCATTTAAGGGGGCAAATTTACAATTAATTATGGGGAATTAGATAGTAGCCAATGACATGCTTTGGTTATCATTATAACACTCACTTTTGTATACTCACTGTAATGTGATTTCTCGTCGCTGCTCGCTGTCGAAATGACTATTGTCTTGCCTGTTGTTCTTGCGGCAATAACAACTCATAAATCATCTCGTTTACGGGTGTAGGCACACCTAGTCTTTTACCTTCCTTCACGATATAACCATTGAAGTTTTCTAATTCGCTAGGTTTTCCCGCCATAATATCGCGCTGTGTTGAGGCTGTAGTCTCATGGGCTTGCTTGCTAATGGCTTCAAACATATTTTTAATTGTTTTCTCTGGGAGTATAATTCCTTTTGCTTTTGCCACCTCAAATACTTCTTGCGCGGTTTTGCGCATCAATTCATTTATATATGGCTGCTCTCTCATCACTCCTATAGGAACTCTTGTTAGTCCGCCTATGGCGCTTATGGTTGTTATAAAAAGGAACTTTTGCCAGATGGCTACTTGAATATTATCTGGAACAGCCGCATTAATTCCTGCATCTGTAAATACAGACAGTATTTTTTCTAGGCGTTCCGTCTTACTATTATCCTGTTCTCCAAAGAGTATTGCAGGCGCAATATCTGGATTAGAAATCACTCCTGGCGCTTCAATAAAACTTATCATACGGCAAAGTCCTGCCAGTACTTGTGACTTAGGCACCATCGAATTGAGGACCTCTACATTACTTGCTCCATTTTGTAAAGGCAGATACAAAGTATTTTCATCACAATATTGCAATATACCTTTTACAGCGCTGTCTATTTGATATGACTTCACTCCAAAGATGACTAGGTCTGGCGTTTCAATCTTGCTAAGATTATCTGTTGCCAGATACGGACTAGCTTTAAAGTCTCCTGTTATGCTTTTTACCTCAATACCGTTTTCTTGTATGGCCGTAAGGTGTTCTCCTCTAGCAATCATGGTCACTTTATTTCCAGCAAGTGCGAGTTTACCACCAAAGAATCCTCCCACGCCACCGGCTCCGTAAATCAAAATATGCATCGTTTTATAATTTTATAAGAACTAGAAAATGCTAGTCAGTTTAAAAGTACAGTAAGCGGATTTATTTTTTCTTTATAATATCTTAATTAAAAACTCTAGTATATCTTTGCAAAATCTCAAAGGGGTGCTTTTATACGAAGCTGAGATTATACCCATTGAACCTAGAACAGGTAATGCTGTTTAGGAATGAGGAACATGTCTTTCCAGATAACGCTATACAAATTAGCTTTTCTAGTGTCACCATATTTCTCTTGAGAAGCACCACGGTGCACCCTCTTCAATATGTGCTTATCGCACAGGTATGTAAATGCTAACTCATTTAGAATATTTGCCCTTTGTATTCGTAACTAAACCATATACGGATGAAAAAGATCCTATTGAGTATGATTGCGCTTGCAGGAATTACAGCTAGCGCACAAGAGAAAACAGTGGTAGACACTACAAAAGTAGAGTCACTTGATGAAGTTTTAGTTCGTTCTGTACGAGTAAAAGCCGACTCACCTATTACGCATTCCAACCTTACAAAAAAACAAATTGCAGAGCGCAACTTAGGTCAAGACATTGCCACGCAGCTTAACTTTTTACCAAGTGTAGTAACAACCTCAGATGCAGGTGCGGGAATAGGTTACACAGGTTTTAGAGTGCGCGGTACGGGTAATCAAGGTATCAATGTTACTATAAATGGAATCCCATATAATGATGCAGAGAGTGCAACTACGTTCTTTGTAAATCTTCAAGACTTCAGCTCTTCTGTCGAGAGTTTACAATTGCAACGTGGTGTAGGATCTTCTACTAATGGACCTGGAGCTTTTGGAGCAAGTCTTAATATTCTTACAGATGCAATTTCTAATGAGGCATATGGCGAGATTTCTAACTCTTTTGGGTCTTTTGGGACGCGACGTCACAATGTGAAATTTAGCACAGGCTTGCTTAACGATCACATAGAGATATCTGGTCGTTTATCACAGATCAAATCTGACGGTTACATCGACCGTGCGTCATCTGATCTTAAATCTTACTTTTTGCAAGCAGCATACAAGGATGATAATACGCTTATCAAGCTTATCAACTTTGCAGGATCAGAGGTTACATACCAATCTTGGTTTGGGATAGATGCAGAGACACTAGCCGAAGATAGAACCTTTAACCCTGCGGGACAGTTTACAGATGAGAATGGTGAAACACGCTTTCACGAGAATCAAGTAGATGATTACAAGCAGGATCATTACCAACTACACTGGAACCAGCGTTATGACAATAACTGGAGCACACAGCTCAGTTTAAACTACACCTATGGTAGAGGCTTTTTTGAAGAATATAAAGAGGATGAAGATCTTGCTTTTTACAGTATTTCCCCTGTAGTTATAGGGAGTGAAACCATAGAAACATCAGATATTATAAGACGTCGCTGGCTAGACAATGACTTCTATGTGGCAAGTGCGACGGCAAATTACAAGGACAATAAGATTGACTTTGTAGGTGGTGCTTATGGTAGTATATATGATGGAGACCATTTTGGCGAAGTGATTTGGGCGCGTTTTGCTAGTGATAGTGAGACTGGTGATAACTATTACTTCGGGACTGGGAAGAAAAAAGAATTTTCTGCTTTCGCGAAAGCGAACTATCGCTTCAATTCAAAATGGAGTGGATATTTAGACTTACAGCAGCGCTTTATCTCATACACTACAGACGGAATCAACTCTGACGTTGCCGAATTTATTGTAGACGAAGACTATAGTTTCTTTAACCCAAAAGCAGGTCTTTCTTATAAAATAGACAGCGAAAATCAATTATATGCATCTTTTGCAAGAGCAAATCGCGAACCTAACCGTACAGATTTTGAAAACGGAGCACCGCGTCCAGAGCGTCTTAACGACTGGGAATTAGGATGGAGATACAACACGAGCCGCGTGTCGCTTAATGTAAATGGATATTATATGGGATATCGTGACCAGCTAGTTCTAACTGGAGCACTAGATGACGTAGGAGCACCTATACGTGCAAATAGTGGCGAGAGTTATAGAGCAGGTATCGAAATAGATGCCGCAGTTGCTATTACTGACAAGGTGATGATACAACCTAATCTAGCTTTAAGCACAAATAAGAATAGAGACTTCGTTTTTGAAAGAGATGGTGTATTAACAAACCTAGGACATACAAATATCTCTTATTCTCCAGATGTGGTAGTGGGTAACACCATAAGCTATAAACCTGCTGAAAATTTAAGATTGAGCTTCTTATCAAAATATGTAGGAGAACAATATCTAGGAAACATCGATAGCGACTTTTCAAAGCTAGACAGTTACTTTACAAATGATTTAAATATAAGTTATGAGATAGAGGATGTGTCTGTTTTTAAATCAATTATCCTTAACGGATTAGTAAACAACATCTTTAATATAGACTATGTGTCTAACGGGTATTTCTTTACGTATGATGATGATTTCTCAGTACCTAATGAGATTACAACAATTGAAGGAGCGGGCTATTATCCGCAGGCGGGAATTAACTTCTTAGTAGGAGCTACACTTAAATTTTAAGGGATAAACGACCTTATTATTTAATTTTCGCTATATTTAAGACACTAAAATTAAACAATGTGTAATCAGTTGGGGGACTGAACTACAAATTGTAAGTGAGAAGCCGTCTCTTTTGAGTCGGCTTCTTTTTTTACTTTTAGTTAAATACTGTGATGCTATTACCAGAAGCATTTACTCGGTAATTAAGCATTGTGTATTCTAGCACTTCATTATTAGATTGCCCAGTAAAGAGATTGTAACTATTATCATCATCACACTGGCATTTTACATTAATACCGTCTATTACCATAAGCGAGCAATCATTCGGTGCATGGTTAGGATCTGATGCTTCCCACGCAACAATGCTACTCCCTGTATTAATAACAAAAAGACCACGTATACCTCCGTTTTGAACGTAGATAGGGTTACTTGGAATTTCTAAATCTAATACCTGGATAGCACTCAACTGTGTAGAAAAGTTCACATCTAGTAAGAAAGGATTACGCTGGTTTCCATCATCACTATTTGTGCATGAAAAGCAAAGAGTAGTAAGAAGGACAAAGGTCAATATCTGACGCATAGAAATATTTTTTTTACGCTTTCGCGAAAGCGTGATTTCAATAATTTAGGCTCGCAAGGTACCATAAAACGGTAAAGGATTTAAAATATTTTGTATATTCGTGAGACACGTCCCGAAGAGGGACTTTTTTTATGTGTATGCATAAAATGACAACATTTTTAAACTAATTATACTTAAACCGGATCTATTATGAGTAAGGTAAATTATTATACACCAGAGGGCTTAAAGAAACTCAAGGATGAACTCAATCACCTACGCGATGTAGAGCGCCCTAAGGCATCACAAGATATTGCAGATGCTCGTGACAAAGGAGATTTAAGTGAAAACGCCGAATATGATGCTGCAAAGGAAGCCCAAGGTATGCTAGAAATGCGTATTGCTAAGCTAGAAAACCTAGCCTCAAATGCACGTATCATTGACGAGTCACAACTAGACACTTCTAAAGTACTTGTGCACTCTACGGTAAAGATTAAAAATCAAATTAATGGCGCAACCATGACCTACAAACTTGTAGCTCAAAATGAAGCCGACATTAAAAAAGGTCTCATCTCTGTAGACTCACCTATAGGTAAAGGACTCCTAGGCAAGAAAGTAGGCGAAGTAGCCGAAATTCAAGTGCCAAGTGGCGTGATGAAATTTGACGTTGTTTCTATCTCAAGAGACTAAGTTGAACTCGAAATTGAAGTTGAAATTGAAATTGAACGAGAAGTTGAAAAATGAAGTTGGCTAAAGAATTATAATATGAGCGATAAACCTTTCGATTTGAGTGAACTTCTGGAAGATTTTGCTGCTGCGGTTATTATACTTTACAATAAAAAACCATCTTATTTACTGCAGAATATCTCGCAAAACAATTGATACGATCATCTTGCTCATCTACTTTAAACTATGGAGAAGCCTTAGGGGCGGGAACCACTAACGACAAAGTTCATAAACTCAGAATTTGTTTAAAAGAACTAAGAGAAAGCATGCGCAATCTCAACATTCAAGTTAAAGCAAATATATTATCCGAAAACAATCTCGCATCGCTCAGAAATGAAAACGATTAACTCATAAGAATAATCGTCACCAGAATTAAAAATAGTAAATAAGAAGCTTGTTCGAGTTCAGTTTCAATTTCAATTTCAAATTATGCCAAGCATTTTCACAAAGATTATAAATAGAGAAATTCCAGGACACATTGTTGCCGAAGATGATAAACACATCGCTATTCTGGATGTAAATCCTAATGCAAAAGGACATACACTTTGTATTCCTAAAAAAGAGGTAAATAAAATATTTGATCTTGAGGAACAAGAATATCTTGACCTCATGCTATTCTCTCGCAAGGTTGCAATTGCTCTAGAAAAAGCAGTGCCTTGTAAACGCGTAGGCGTCTCTGTAATAGGTCTTGAAGTTCCTCACGTACATATACATCTTGTACCGCTACAAACTATGGAGGATATCCAATTTAAGAAAAAAGTGACACTTACCGATGGAGAGTTTAAAAATCTTGTAGAAGCTATAAAAGGGGAGTTTTAAGACGATTTACAAACCACTAACCAACGAAAAAACCACAATAGCAATGACTGCTAGAGTAATAGCCCCTATCACATAGGTTTGTGATTTTACTTTAAAGAAGGTTTCTTTTTCGGCGCGTTTTAGATTGTACTCATAAAGACGCTCAATATCTTCGGTCCATTTTACGGGATAAATAGGAAATTCACAGTGCTTGCAGTATATCTCTTCACGTACTACATCTGTCGCTTTTTTGACCCAGAAAGTATCTTTCCACTCTTGCTTGAAGCTCAACTCTAGCCCACTATTACTGTAGCATTCTGGGCAGTTGCACTGTAAAATAGTCGTTTGTATGGTCTTTAATTCGGTTGTCATAAAAGAAGTACGATGTATTTGGCTAGTTAGATCTTTCCATGATTCCAGAAAGCGCCAAATTTTGCAGCAAGATTACGGTTTTTGCATCTCTAATCTCTCCATTTTTTAATGCTTTTAACGCTTTCGCGAAAGCGTACTCAATCACAGTGATATCTTCATGTTCTGTTGCCAAACCACCGCCATTACTAACTTTTTGCTCTTCCTCATATGACGCAAGAAACATATGAATGCGCTCTGTGCTTGCACCAGGAGTCATAAAAAAGTCACCCGCTTTTGTAATGTTATCAATGCGATACCCCATCTCCTCCTCTATCTCCCTAATAATCGTTTGTTCTGGAGTCTCATCTTCTATCATCCCTGCACATGCCTCAACGAGAAAACCATCATTCTCATTAAGATATGCTGGCAGTCTAAATTGTTTGATGAGCAATACCGTTTGCCTTTTTACATTATATAGCAGCGCACAAGCTCCATCACCACGATCATACACCTCGCGGCGCACCTGATCCCAAGAGCCATCTTCATTCTGATAGTCAAAATGGACTTTTTTAAGCGTTGCCCACTGATCACTTATAATTTCTTCTTTTATATTTTTTACACGTGTATTCATTCGGCTAGTCGTAGGGAGATTTGCATAGTGGTTCCTTTATTCAATTCTGATTCTAGTACTCTTATGCGTCCGTCATGATACTCCTCAACAATACGTCTTGCGAGGGAAAGTCCAAGACCCCAGCCACGTCTTTTTGTTGTAAAACCTGGTTCAAAGACACTATTAAACTTAGATTTTGGGATTCCTTTACCTGTGTCTGTAATTAGAATTTTGGCAAATCTAATGTCACGCGAAATTGCGATAGTTAATGCTCCTTTACCCTTCATAGCATCAATTGCATTTTTAATGAGGTTCTCAAAAGTCCACCCATAGAGTTCTTTATTAAGCATCACAGGCAGCTCTCCTTGAGGAACATCTAAGGTGAAATTAATGAGCTTAGAGCTTCTCTTACTCAGATAATCATAGGCTTCCTGTGTCTCTGCTATGATATCTACTTCTTCTAGATCTGGAACAGAGCCTATCTTACTAAAACGATTTGTAATCGTCTCTAGCCTATTGATATCCTTAGTCATCTCTGCAATGTAATCTGGATTTACATTTTCCGTTTTGAGAATTTCTGTCCAACCTACAAGGGATGAAAGTGGTGTACCTATCTGGTGAGCGGTTTCTTTTGCCATACCCGCCCAAAGTAGATTTTGAGCTCCTGCTTTTGAGGTTAAATAATAGAAGTAAATCAATGCCACAAAGAGAATAACAATCACAATAAGCGCAATAGGAAAATACTTAAGCTGATTAATAACAGATGAGTTTCCGTAGTATAAAATCTGACTATCAACTCCGTCATACCCTATTACAATAGGCTCATTAATGAGTGCATACTCCGCTGCGAGACGTTTAAAATCTTCTTGCGAGAGTTTATCTTCTTTATTGATGTTCCTAGGTGTGTAATGGTTTTCTTCTATGCTGTATAAAAGTATAGGGATGGTTCTATTATCACCTATTATAAATTGCTGTAGGGATATAAGCTCATCAGAAACAATGCGTGTATCCCTGTTTCTAGTTTCTAGATTAACATCGCTCGTATTTGCAAAGGCTCTGTAAGCAGCTGCATATATTTCCACTTTAGAACGCTCTGCATCCTTGAGCTGATCAAAAAACAGCGACACATTCCACAAGATGAGTGTGGTAATGATAAGCGAAGCGATGATGATAAACCATCTCGCAATGTGCGGCTGGGCGCTAAAGTTCATAAAAGATTCTTTGTGTTAAAGATACGGGAGAAATTAAAAACGCCGGACCTCCTTATTAATTGCTTGTTGCAATGCCAACTATTAATTTCTACCTATTTCATCTGGGTATAGTGATGGAAGCGCATCACTTTGCCAAAACTCCTTTGTATCCACATCCATGACCGTAAGTGAACCCTTAAAAGCTGCTCCAGTGTCAAGATTCCAGATGTTTGCTTTATTAACAGGAACCAAGGAATTAATACGCGTAGTGGGTGTGTGACCTATATAAATCTCTTCAAATAATTGTAACCGTTTAGGATATAACGGGTCTTCCTTTTTGAGATCCTCTCTCATAGCGCAAGCCATCTCCCAGAGTGTACGATCCCAATAAAATGCGGTACTATGCCACTCGTATTCTGGACCGTTTAAATTTTGAAAACCCGCATGACAGAAAAAGCGATTTTCATCATCTAGATAGTAATCCTCAAAAGTCTTATAAAATTCAATATGCCATTGAATTTCTTGAGCAGATCTCTTTTCATAGCAATCTATTGTACTTTGCCCGCCATGCTGTAACCACTTAGGAGACATTGTTTTTCCTTCTAGCCATTGCTGCACAAGGTCGTCATGATTACCACGTATTAAAGTGACTTTTTTATATTCTTTCTTGATGCGCATTAACTCATCTATAACTGCATCACTCTCACTCCAGCCGTCTACATAATCTCCTAAAAAAATGAGATGATCATCTCGTGTGACATTTGCTCTCTTCATTACCTGCACTAAGGCTCTATAACCTCCATGTATATCTCCGAAAACTAATGTTCTCATACTCTTATTCTTTCTTTTTTAATTTTTCATTCATAACGCACTTTTCTCAGAATACGCATGGCTTCCTTATATCTTCCGTAGACAGCACCATCTAAAACTTTCAAATAAGGTTTCAATTCTACCAGCTTCTGTATGGCTGTTTCAAAACCATTGAGATAACAAATCAAGTAGGTATTAGCTAGATTATATAAATCATTCCACTCCCCTTGATTAAGCTTTATACCTCGTTTCAGTTTATAAAAAATAACATTGTTATTATTAAAAATATGATACAAGGTCTTCTTATCTATCACTGGTGGTTCAAAAATAAGCGTTGTATCAATGGTATAAGTACCGCTTTCGCGAAAGCGTATTACTACCTCTTCTAGTGGATAATATTTAAAGTGCTCTTGTACTCCCAAGTGTACAAATTCTTGAATTTTGAAGCAATCCTCATCATAAGTAATAGTTACCTCATCTAGTGTTGAGTAAAATAGTTTTACTTGTTCATTAATGAGCTCTATATCTACCCGAGAGTAGTACGTCTGACCTTTAACCACTTTTTTATTTCCAGCCCAGCACAACACAAACTGCTCTTTAAACACCTTATAAGTGCTCTCCATGTCCTTATGACGATGATTTACAAAGTCCATTACACCATCAAGCGTGAGACCTATGCTGTTTTTTGCGTGATTTTCTATTGCCGCAACAATCTCACTATTTACATCTACAATATCTGACTTGAACGTCTTAGGCATAGACATACTCCCATCTCTAAAAAACACCGTACCACCCCAATATTTCCAGATATTACGCCGTAACGCTGTAAGCTTATCTTGTGCTCGTATGGTAACAAGTCCCACTACTTTGTCTTGCGGCAAATTAGGAAAAGGAATATTCTCATAAGATATAATAGGAGGATTATCTAAGTATGCATTTATGAGATTCTGCAGTTTGCTGTCATCAAAAAATGGCACACCTATAATAGCATTTTCGCCATCATCTACGCCTATTACTATAAAAGAATTGTTCTTTGGGTTACTGTTAGAAAGCGCACAAATATGCTTTAAAAACTTTGCTTTCCCTTCTTTGTTACTGATGTCAATCTTACGTTTTTTGTCGTAGAAACTGTTCTCGTCATTATGAGCGAGTAAGTTCTTGACAAGAAGGCGTTTATTGATCATCGCATTATTTCATTAGTCAGCTTGCAATCAACTTTTATTTACAATAGTAGAAGATGCTTGTGCCGTACTAAGCACCACGAGATCAGCAATATTTACATGATAAGGTCTTGATACTACAAAATGAATAATATCTGCAATATCTTCTGGTTGTAGGCAATCAAAACCTTGATACACCTTATCTGCTCGCTTGTCATCATTTTTAAAGCGAACTTTACTAAAGTCTGTTTCTACCATTCCAGGATGTATGGCTCCTACTCTGATGTTGAATTTATTTAGATCAATGCGCATCCCTTGATTAATAGCATCTACGGCATGCTTACTTGCGCAATACACATTACCATTAGGGTACACTTCTTTGGCAGCGGTAGACCCTATGTTGATTATATGTCCGCTTTTACGTGCGGTCATTTGTGGAATAATCGCCTTACTCACATAAAGCAATCCTTTTACGTTAATGTCAAGCATAGCGTCCCAATCCTCTATAGATCCGCTTTGTATAGGGTCGAGTCCGTGAGCATTACCTGCGTTATTAATTAGGATATCTATTTGTTTGAAATCTTCTGGTAGGTCTAAAATAGCTTTTTGTACATCCTCATTATTTCTCACATCAAAATTGAGTATCTGTACTTGCACGAGCTTACTTAATTCATTTTTGAGAGTATCAAGTTCTTCTTGACGTCGCCCGCAGAGAATAAGATTTATAGATTCATTTGCAAAGCGTATTGCTGTGGCTCTACCTATCCCGCTGGTTGCGCCTGTTATAAGTGCTGTTTTCATTTCTTTTGAGGTTTTTTTTATTTTATAATCTACGCTACTTCTTCTCCTGTACTAGCTTCCAGCAGTTCAAACCAATCTTTTCTTTCAAGATTAATCGCTACTGCTGCTACAGCATTTGTGATGCGGTCTTTACTTGTAGTCCCTATAACTGGATGAATATTTGCTGGGTGTTTGAGCAACCATGCTAACAGTAGTTGGTCTTCAGTTGCGTTATACTTATCGCCTAGTTCCTTCAATTTTTTCTTAATGCGCATATTCTGTGGAGTGTCTTCTCTAAAAACAGAACCCAGCGGACTCCAACTCATTGGCGTGATTTGATGAGCCATCATATAATCTAGCGTTCCGTCTGTAAGTGAAGAACGCTCAGTGATAGAAATCTCAATTTGATTTGCGCTTACCTTACTTTTTGTTGCCACTAAGTCTACGCCTCGCGGTGTAAAATTAGATACTCCAAAATCCTTAATCTTGCCTTGGTGTTGTAATTGGCTCACTGCCTCATGAACTTCATCTGGCTCAAGTAGCGGACTAGGTCTGTGTAATAAAAATAAATCTAGGTATTCAGTACGCAGCTCTTTCAGTGACCTTTCGGCACTTGAGATGATGTACTCTTTATCATATTGATAATGTTTGATGGTATTTTCTGCTCGTGCATCGCCTTTCATTTGGATACCGCATTTGCTTATGATTTGTATATGGTCTCTGGAGATATTCGCTTTCGCGAAAGCGTTACCCCATTCACCCTCTGTCGTGTAATCACCATAAATATCTGCATGATCAAAAGTGGTAATGCCTTTCTCTAAACAATGGTTCATAGTCTCAATCATTTGCTGCTGATTGAATTGCTTACCCCACACACCCCACGTCATGCAACCTTGAATAATTCTTGAAAATTTCATTATCGTTTTTTAATTTGCGTTCAGAATAAAATTACCGCTTTTAAAACTAGCCAAATGTGTGCGAAGCCCTTTATTTTCCTTTATTTTTAACCAAATGTTAACAAGCTTTATTGGAATAAAATGTGATTTTGCGACGTTAGAAGTATCTGCTTAATAGAATTTGAAATTATGGAAGAAAATACTACTGCTATTGATATACAGGCTATCAATGAGAAGATAGAAAGAGAGAGTGCCTTTGTAGACATTCTCGCAATGGAAATGAACAAGGTAATCGTAGGTCAAAAACACATGATCGAGCGTTTACTTATAGGTCTTTTAGGTCGTGGTCATATTCTCTTAGAAGGAGTTCCAGGTCTTGCAAAAACACTAGCGATTAATACGCTTGCACAAGCCGTAGACGGATCTTTCTCTCGTATACAGTTTACTCCAGATTTACTTCCAGCAGATGTAGTGGGAACACTTATCTATAACATGAAGCTTGCAGACTTTAGCATCAAGAAGGGTCCTATTTTTGCAAACTTTGTGCTTGCAGATGAGATTAACCGTGCTCCTGCCAAAGTGCAATCTGCACTGCTAGAGGCGATGCAAGAAAAGCAAGTAACCATAGGTGATGAAACCTTTGTTCTTGATAAACCATTCTTAGTAATGGCAACTCAAAACCCTGTAGAGCAAGAAGGTACTTACCCACTTCCAGAAGCACAAATAGACCGTTTTATGCTTAAAACGGTAATTGATTACCCAACAATAGCAGACGAACAACTCATTATACGCCAAAACTTAAAGGGTTCTTATGAAAAAGTAAATCCTGTAGTTACAGTGGCGCAAATTTTACGTGCACAAGAAGCTGTAAAAGAAGTATACATGGATGAAAAAATTGAGAAGTACATTCTCGATATCATCTTTGCAACTCGCTACCCAGAAAATTATGGACTAGCAGATCTTAAGCCTCTTATTAATTTTGGAGCATCTCCTCGTGGTAGTATTAACCTTGCAACTGCTGCAAAGTGTTATGCTTTTATAAAGCGTAGAGGGTATGTAATTCCAGAAGATGTAAGAGCCGTCGTACACGATATCTTACGCCACCGTATAGGAATCACCTATGAGGCAGAAGCAGAAAACATCACCTCTGTAGATATCATCAACAAGATTGTAAATCAGATTGAAGTACCATAGTCTTTAGATAAAAAGACCATTTGTAACCCTCATACTATTACATAAAAGGCAAGAAGAACCATTGGATACTAAGGAACTCTTAAAGAAAGTACGCAAGATTGAGATAAAGACACGTAGACTGTCTGATCATATCTTTGGTGGTGAGTACCACTCTACTTTTAAAGGACGTGGTATGACTTTTTCTGAGGTGCGCCAGTATCAATTTGGTGATGATGTACGTAACATCGATTGGAATGTAACCGCTCGCTATAGCGAACCTTACATTAAAGTCTTTGAAGAGGAGCGCGAGCTCACCATGATGCTCGTAGCAGATGTGTCTGGGTCAGAATTTTTTGGTACAGATAAGCAATTTAAAAGCGAGATTGTGACAGAAGTTGCTGCGACGCTAGCCTTTAGCGCCATGCAGAATAACGATAAAATAGGTCTCATCCTTTTTACAGATGAGATAGAATTATTTATACCTCCTAAAAAAGGAAAGTCCCACGTACTCCGCATCATACGCGAACTACTAGAATTTAAGCCAAAATCCAAGAAAACAGACCTTTCTCAAGCTATTAAATACTTGAGTAATGTAATGAAGAAGAAAGCAATTGTTTTTGTGCTTTCAGACTTTATTACAGATGGTTATGAGCAAACGATGAAAATCGCTGCAAATAAACATGATATTACAGGCATACGCATTTATGATGAGCGCGAGGAAAGCATCCCAAGTCTAGGTATTGTACAGATGGAAGATGAAGAAACTGGCGAACTCATGCTTGTAAATACAAGTTCAAAAAAAGTGCGTAGCGATTACAGTAATTATTACCGAGAGCGTGTAGATTATTTTAAAGAAACCTTTAAACGTAGCGGTGCAGGAGTGATAGATGTAAGGACAGATGAGAGCTATGTAAAGAAGCTACTAGGCTATTTCAAGAGAAGAGGATAAGGTTAAAATAAAAAGTTTAGATTACAACAATTAATGAATAACAACGTAACATACATAACAACTCCTAAGAATGCGATTCTTCGTGCGTTATCGTTATTCTTATTGCTATTTATTCCCTCACTTCACGTTCATTCGCAAGATGATGTACGTGCCACCATAGATTCTACAAGTATTCTCATAGGCCAGCAAATCAATTACATCATTGAGGCGCTAGCAAATGATGGTGAAGCTGTTATTTTTCCAGAAGGACAGACTTTTAGTCCGCTGGAGGTTATTGAGAGTTATGCGATTGATACAGCAAGTTCTACCTCTGCTAGAATGAAGCTTATTAAAAAATATGGCTTGACACAGTTTGACAGTGGTCGTTATGTAATCCCAAAACAAAAAGTAATTATAGGCACAAGAACGGTTGAAACAGACACCTTTCTTGTTGAGGTAAATAATGTGATTCTTGACACCGTAAATCAGGGATTATATGACATTAAACCTATTATAGACCTACCAAGAGACTATAGCAACTGGTGGAAATATCTGTTATGGATTATACCAGTAGTGGTAGCGATTTCATTATTCTTATGGTGGTTATTACGTCGCAACAAGAAACAAAAAGAAGCAGAGCAATACATCCCTCCTTTTGAGCAAGCAATGGCTACTCTTACAGAGCTAGATAGTAAAAACCTCATTGCCGAAGCTAAGTACAAAGAATACTACTCTGTACTCACAGACGCCATACGTCGCTATTATGAGGAAAAGGTGTACGATCGTTCTATGGAAAGCACCACAGACGAGCTTATTGCCCGTCTTGAGATGGAACGCGATAGTGGTCATATCGATTTTAGCAAGCATACTATTGCTAGTATTAAAGATATTTTTAAACGTGCAGACCTTGTAAAATTTGCGCGTGTGAATCCGCCAGAAGGAAAGGCACAAGCAGATAGAATTGCTGTAGAAGATATTGTAAAACAAACTAGAGAAGCATTACCACCTCCTACTGTTGAGGAATTAATGATGCAGGAAGATTACAGAGAGGAGCTTTCGCGAAAGCGTAAAAGGAAACTTTGGCTTTCTGGAATAGGCGGTATCCTCGCAATTTTACTACTAGCTACAGGAATAGGAATCGCTGTCAAAGGATATAGTGAAGTGAAGGATTTTGTCTTTGGAAACATGACAAGAGAGCTTGCTGAAGGTAACTGGATCACGAGTGAATATGGTATCCCTTCTATGGTAATAAGTACTCCAAAGGTTCTTACACGTCAAGAAGTACCATTACCACCAGAGGCTCAAGGAAAGATTGAAGCAACAGCATTTGGATGGCAAACCTTTCCTGCAAACGTGACTATTGGTGTGTACCAATTTAAGTTCCCAAAAGGCGCCGATGTAAAAGTAGAACAATTGATATCTAGCCAACTTGCTATGTTTGAAGCAAACGGATTCTCGGCAGATATTCTTAAGAGTGAGAAGTTTGCTACACCAAATGGTGCAGAAGGAATAAAAACTTTTGGTAGTGGCTCGCAGGTTATTGATCAGGAAAAAGGAACTGTAGATGCTGGAGAGTATGCATTCATAACATTCCAAGCAGAAAATGTGATTCAGCAACTATTCATTAGTTGGCACGATGAAGATCCCTACGGAAAAGAAATCGCAGAGCGCGTGATGCAAAGTATCGAACTCCAGGCAAAAGAAAAAGAAGAGAACTAATGCTAAGCAATTTTGAATTTACTAATCCTGAGTTTTTCTGGCTGTTTCTAGCACTGCCAGTTGCCATTGCTTGGTATATATGGAAACGCAAGAAGCAAACCCCAGCGGTAAAGCTTTCAAGCATCAAAGGTTTTAAAACTGGAAGCAGCTTACTACCTAAACTTAGACCATTATTATTTATACTACGTCTTGCTGCATTAAGCTTAATAATCGTTGCACTAGCGAGACCTCGAAATGTGGAAGTATCTACTAAGACAAAGACTACAAAGGGAATCGATATTGTAATCGCAATAGACGTATCTGCCAGTATGCTGGCAAAAGATTTACGCCCTAATAGACTAGAAGCTCTTAAAAAGGTAGCTGCCAGCTTTATAAATGGACGTCCTAATGATCGTATAGGTCTTATAGAATATGCAGGTGAGAGTTTTACAAAAACACCGATTACCAGTGATAAGAGTATTGTACTAAGTGCACTTAAAAGTATTCAATACAATAACATTATAGAAGGAGGAACTGCTATAGGTATGGGACTCGCCACTGGTGTAAACCGTCTTAAAGACAGTAAGGCACTAAGCAAGGTGATTATTTTAATGACAGACGGTGAGAATAACGCAGGGCAGATAGATCCTCGTATCGCTGCAGAGCTTGCTCAAGAATTTGGCATTAAAGTATATACTATTGGGATGGGAACAAACGGGATGGCGTTATCACCGTACGCTCGTAATGCAAATGGAACTTTTGTGTACGAGAATATCCAAGTAACCATTGATGAGGAGCTACTAGAAGAAATTGCAGCCACCACCGGCGGACAATATTTTAGAGCTACTAATAATGAGAAGCTACAAGAAATCTATGATGAGATAGATAAGCTTGAACGTACGGATGTAGAGGAGTTTAAATACACCAACTATGAAGAAAAATATCGCCCGCTTATATTACTCGCTGGGTTATTACTACTCATAGAATTACTGTTGAAATATACAGTATTCAAGAGTTTTGTTTAAAAATAAATAGCGCTTCAAGAAAGCAACTATGTATCTATTAGAAGAAAAAATATGGTTTTGGTTACTGCTCGCTATTCCGGCGGTGATACTCTTGTACCTTGGTGTAATTATCTGGCAACGCAGTGCACAGAAGAAATTTGCCAATGCTAAGTTACTTAAGAAACTGAGCCCAAACAGGTCTTACTTTAAGACTGGTCTTAAAGTATTAGTAGTATGTTTTGCCATATTATTTCTAGTTGTAGGGCTTGTAAATCCTAAAATAGGGACTAAACTAGAAACGGTAAAAAGAGAAGGTGTAGATGTTGTGTTTGCCATAGATGTATCAAAATCTATGCTTGCGGAAGATATAGCTCCCAATCGAATAGAAAAATCAAAACAGCTCGTAACTCAGATTATTAATAATCTAGGCAGTGACCGTATAGGAATCATCGCATATGCTGGTAGTGCTTATCCACAGCTTCCTATTACTACAGATTATAGTAGTGCAAAGCTCTTCTTGAGCCAGATGAACACAGATATGTTATCTAGTCAAGGAACAGCTATCGGGGAAGCAATCGAACTTGCCAAAACCTACTATAACGACGAAGAACAAACCAATAGAGTATTGTTTATAATTTCTGACGGTGAGGATCACGTAGGTGAATCTTCTAATATAGCAGAGCAAGCAAATGATGAAGGTATCCGCATTTTTACAATTGGCGTAGGAAAATCAGAAGGAGGGCCCATTCCATTAAAACGAAATGGTATCGTACAATCTTATAAAAAAGATCAAAATGGCGAGACTGTAATTACGCGTCTGGATGATACTACTTTAAAAGAGATTGCTTCTGGAGCAAATGGAGAATACATTGACGGAAGCAACACCGCCACTGTAGTAGAAACGGTACAGAATTTGCTTAACGGAATGGATAAGAAAGAGTTTGAAGCAAAGCAATTTGCAGATTTTGAAGATCAGTTTCAATGGTTTTTGGGAGCTGGATTATTACTATTGTTTTTAGACATCTTTTTACTAGAACGTAAGACTAGTTGGCTTAAAAAACTAAACCTATTCAACGATAATTAAACATCCTCACCAAACCGCTCCCTCACAAGAGTGAAGTAATAGTGAAATGTACAATGAAACAGTTTATAACTAAAATATCACACATAACGAAGTCTCCTTTACAAGGTGGCAAAGGTTTACTATTTGTAGTAGCCCTACTACTCTCGTTTACCATCGCAGCACAAGATAAAAAAGCGGCACCTCTAGAAAACCCTTATGCAGATCAAGCTCGAGAGCTCATTGTAGAAGGGACGGAAGCTATGGTTAATCAAGAAGGTGGCGTTGTGGATTTTAACGCTTTCGCGAAAGCGGAATCAAATTTAAGAGCAGCAATCTCATTGACACCAGAGAGTGTTCCTGCAAAGTATAATGCGGGTAACAATTACTACAAGAACAAAAGATGGGAAGAAAGTACAGATGCCCTGGTAAAAGCTACTGCAGTTGCTCAAACTAAAAAGGAAAAACACAAAGCCTTTCATAACCTTGGGAATGCTTTATTCCAACAAGAGCAATGGGATGGTGCAGTCGAGGCTTATAAGAATGCATTGCGTGCAGACCCTACAGATGAAGAAACTCGTTACAATCTACAACTAGCCAAGAAAGAGAAAGAAAACGATGGTGGTGGCGGTAGTGACAACGACGATAAAGAAGATCAAGACGAAGATAAAAAAGAAGACGAGAAGAAGGAAAACGAAGAAGGCGACGGAGATAAGAAAGAAGGAGAAGACGGCGACAAAGATGAAACCGATGATAAAGGAGAGCAAAAAGAGGATGACGGTGAAAAGAAAGAAGATGATAATGGAAAGCCTGAAGACAAAGATAAAAAGCAAGATGGTGGCGAGGGTGAAGAAGATAAAAAACAACCTCCACCACAGCCTAAACAAGGACAGTTATCTCCTCAACAAGTGCAAAGCTTACTAAAAGCTATGCAGGATCAAGAGAAGAAAACGCAAGAAAAGATGAACGCACAAAAAGTGAAAGGTGCAAAAGTCAAAACTGAGAAAGACTGGTAATGAAGATGAAATTAAACATACTAATTCTATTCTTACTCGCAACATTAACAACCGTTGCACAAGACGTACAGTTTAACGCAAAACTGAGTAAAAACAGACTAGGTGTAAATGAACGTTTACGTGTAGATTTTACAATGAATCAAGATGGTGACAACTTTAAGTCTCCAGATTTTGATGGCTTTACTGTGGTGGGTGGTCCTAGTCAAACTACGAGCAGACAGTGGATTAATGGAAAAGGTAGCTTTTCAAAGACATTTTCTTATTTCTTAACCCCTACAAGACAGGGGAACTTAGAAATAGGACAGGCAGAAATAACCGTAGATGGTCAGGTTTATAAGTCACCAGCGGTTCCCGTAGTAGTCACTGGTGCTGTAGAAATACCTAAAGACCCAAACGACCCCACCTACCTAGCTAAAGAAAATGTACATCTGGTAGCAGAAGTTTCAAAAACAAGCCCTTACCTCAATGAGGCTTTTACCGTAGTATATAAGCTTTACGTGTCTGAAACTACATCTGTAAATAATTGGCGCGAAATTGAATCACCAAAATTTGCAGATTTCTGGAATCAAAGTGCAGATGAGAAACAGTTTAAAATATACGATGGCACCTACCAAGGGAAACCATATAGATATGTCATCTTAAGACGTACCGTACTTTACCCTCAAAAAACAGGAAAACTAGAGATTGAACCTCTTAGCCTCAGCGTGGCTGTGAGTGTGCCTACTAATCGAAGAGATATATTTGGGAGACCACTTAGTAAAAGTGCAAATATTACCGTAAGTGCTGCAAAGAGAATTGTAGATGTAAAACCACTGCCAGAAGCGGGGAAACCCGAGTATTTTGGTGGAGCCGTAGGAGAATTTGAATTTGCGGTAACTACAGATAAAGACTCCCTAGACGCTGGCGAAGCATTACAGATGAGTGTTGAAGTAAAAGGAAAAGGAAACTTAAAACTTTTTGAGCTCCCAGAACCTAAATTACCAAGCTCCCTAGAAGTATACGAACCAGAAAATGGCGACCGAATACGCACTAATCTGGCAGGGATGAGTGGTATGAAAAAAAATACGTACACGGTAATTCCTCAATTTAAGGGTACCTATCCAATACCACCACTCTCTTTTTCTTATTTTAACCCTAAGACTAAAACATACGAGCGTCTCACATCTGATGATATTGTCGTTACTGTAAATAATGGACCTTTAGAAAATTCGGTAGCCACAGATAGCAGTGTTCCTAGTGGTGAAGAAGCAGTTGCTGCTCAAAATCAGTTTCAATATATTAAAACAAAAGCCAATTTAACTCCTGTCTTAAAGGAACAGTTTTTTAAAAGTAATACGTTCTGGACATTAGTAATTGTCCCTTTTCTTTTGATTCCGCTTGCGATGATTGTTCGTAAAAAGCGAGATGCTTATGCCAGTGATGTCACGGGTAATAGAATTAGAAAAGCAGATAAGCTAGCTCGTAAATTTTTAAGTACTGCAAAGAAAAGTCTAGGTAACCAGAAAGAGTTTTATATCGCAATGGAACGAGCACTGCATAACTATCTCAAAGCAAAGCTAAACATTACTACTAGTGAGATGTCTAAAGATCGTATCACAAGACTCCTAGAGGAAAGAAATGTAGAGACTGCTACTAATATTGAGTTTATAAGCTTATTAGAAAGCTGTGAGTTTGCAAGATACACTCCTACTGGAGATGTAGCGATGCAGCAAGATTATGACAAGGCTGTACGAGTAATAAGCACTTTAGATAAACAACTGTAACATGAGAAACGCAATCAATTATCTCGTAGTGACCGTTTTTATGCTAACGGCCATTTTTACCACCGCACAAACACCAGAGCAACTTTTTGAGCAAGGCAATAGCCATTATGCAAATGGTCAGTTTCAAGAAGCTATTGATGCTTACAAAAAGGTACTAGATACTAATCAAGAGAGCGCTTCCATTTATTATAATCTAGCAAATGCACATTTTAAACTCAATAATGTTGCTCCAAGCATCTATTATTATGAGAAAGCAAAGCGGCTAGCTCCTGCAGATCAAGAGATAAAAAACAATGCCTCTTTTGCAGAGAAGATGACCATAGATGCCATCACACCCTTACCAGAAAACACGTTTAAAAAGTGGTATAATAGCGTACTTACATTATTCACTACAGACGGATGGGCATATGCAACGGTACTATTTGTTGCATTGTGTACACTGTTATTTTTAGGGTATTACTTTACCGCTAGTTCTACTAAGAAACGTGCGCTATTTGTGTCGTCATTAGTTAGTCTTTTACTCGCGGTGTTTTCAATATTATTTGCTTATTCAGCTTTCGCGAAAATATCCAAGGACAACCCAGCAATCGTATTTGCAAAAGAATCTCAAGTAAAAGGAGAGCCTACTTTATCGAGTCAAGAAGCATTTTTATTACATGAAGGCACAAAAGTAATGGTGCTGGAAACTGTAGACAATTGGAAAAAAATACTTCTTGTGGATGGGAGAACGGGCTGGATTCCCACTACAGATATTAGAGAATTGTAAAAACAACTCTTGCTCCTTTGACTCCACTACAAGAACAAATAATACACTTTCTCTAGCCAATAGAGTAATACTATCAATCCCACAACTACGTTTTGCTCAAGCTTATTAAGATTAATAGCCCTTATAGGTATGTAATTAACTTAAGTCTTCCCTAATCAAAGCCATAGTTATAAAAGCCTGAGGCAATCATAAAAACTATTTTATGCCTTTTAGGAGGTATTAAATTTATTTATCTTTATCATTAATTATATTAAACAATGCTCAAGGCTTTTATCTTGTATTCACTAGCTTTAATGCTGTCCTTCTCTATTTTGGGCCCAGCATTTCTTGCGTTACTTGATAATGAAGCAGATATAGAGGTTGTACAGGACATTGAAGAGGAGAACAACGAGACCAAAAAAGAACTTGAAGAGTATGAAAAATTCTTCAGCGACCTTGCTTTTTTTCCAATTGAAGTAGACGAAACTGCTGAGCTTTCTAGCTATTCCTACTTTATGAGTACTTATGATTATACTCAGGATATTAATATTCCACCGCCAGACTATAGATTATCTTAACCCTGACTCTTTATCAGGTATATGTAGAGGCGTAAACTTACGTTTCGTTTTCGCGTAAGCAAACCCACAATTTTTATTTAAAAACTGCACCTCTACCTTAATAGAAGTGTTCAAATCACGAATTATGTTCAAATATTTAAAAAACGACTTACCCGCAAGTGTCGTTGTATTTTTTGTAGCATTGCCACTATGTCTTGGTATTGCTCTCGCCAGTGGTGCTCCGCTATTTTCTGGTCTTATTGCAGGTATTATAGGAGGTATTGTAGTAGGCGCTTTAAGTGGCTCTAAAATAGGAGTAAGTGGTCCAGCTGCAGGACTTGCAGCGATTGTTCTTACCGCCATTGGTGCTTTAGGTGGTTATGAAAACTTCCTTGTAGCAGTAGTATTAGGAGGAGTTATACAGTTAGTGTTTGGATTTTTAAAAGCTGGTGTGATAGGATATTACTTTCCTTCTTCAGTGATTAAAGGAATGCTTACGGGTATTGGTATCATTATTATTTTCAAGCAAATCCCACATTTTTTTGGGTATGATGCAGATCCAGAGGGAGATTTTGCTTTTTTTCAAATGGATGGCGAAAACACCTTATCAGAACTAGGAAATATCGTCGGATCTATAAGTATAGGAGCAACATTAGTAGGAGTACTTGCCTTAGGAATACTCATATTATGGAGTAATGTTCTATCTAAAAAGGGAAAGATATTCCAACTTGTGCAAGGACCACTTGTCGCAGTTGCTGTCGGTATCATTTATTTTATAAGCACTCAAGGATCTGAATATGGAATAAGTGCAGAGCACTTAGTAAGTGTACCTGTACCAGATAGTGTAGATAGTTTTATAGGTCAATTTGCTTTTCCAAATTTTGGCGCAATAACAAACCCAGCTATATGGGTCACTGCATTTACCATAGCACTTGTGGCAAGTCTTGAGACACTACTTTGTGTAGAAGCAACAGATAAACTAGATCCAGAAAAAAGGGTAACACCTACTAATCGTGAATTACTTGCTCAAGGTACGGGTAACATCTTATCTGGTATGATAGGAGGACTACCTGTAACACAGGTAATCGTAAGATCATCTGCAAACATACAATCTGGTGGTAAGACAAAGATGGCCGCTATTATTCACGGTTTCTTATTATTAATTTCTGTAATTCTAATACCTACTTTACTTAATAAAATACCACTTTCTGTACTTGCAGCTATCTTACTTATTGTAGGATACAAACTTGCAAAACCAGCTACCTTTAAAGCGATGTGGAATGCAGGATGGAAACAATTTGTGCCATTTATTGTAACGGTAGTAGGTATCTTCTTTATTGATCTTTTATGGGGTATAGGTCTTGGACTTGCCGTAGGTATCGTAGTGGTACTTTACAAAAGTTACAAGAACTCCCACTTCTTACACAAAGAGGATATAAGTAATGGTACTGAAAAAATGAAAATGACCCTTGCAGAAGAGGTGACATTCTTTAATAAAGGAGCTATCTTAAAGGAACTTGACAACCTTCCAGAAAACTCTTACCTTGAGCTAGATGTACGTAAAACAAGATTTTTAGATAATGATATTATAGAGATACTAGAAGACTTTGCTCATAAAGCAAAGACCCGTAACATCAATATCAAACTAATATCAGAACGAGGTACTGTAGAGAATCCTCCAAGCTATATAGAATTCTTTAAGTTTAGACCAAAAACAGCATAAACGTAAATTAATCATCACAGTAAATGTGATTAAAAATATATTATGAAAACATTTAATCAGGCGATTCAAGACGCTACAACGCCACAAGGCGCTTTAGATATTTTAAAAGAAGGAAACAAAAGATTTGTTGCTGCAAAAGCGGCAGATAGAAATCTACTAGACCAAGTAAAGGATACTACTGGTGGGCAGTGGCCACACTCTGTAGTGTTGAGCTGTATAGATTCACGTGTGCCAGCAGAGCTTGTGTTTGATCAAGGTATAGGTGATATATTCAGCGCACGCGTAGCGGGTAACATCGTAAACGAAGATGTACTAGGTAGTATTGAGTACGGATGTAAAGTTGCTGGGTCAAAACTCGTAGTCGTATTAGGTCATACTATGTGTGGTGCTGTAAAAGGCGCTTGTGACGATGTACAACTAGGTAACATCACCGCATTATTATCAAAAATACGTCCAGCTGTACACGCAGTAGAGGAGCCTAAGGATGCTGCAGACCGTACTAGTGCAAATAAGACATTTGTAAACGATGTAGTCACAAAAAATGTACACTTAACGATAGAAAAGATGCGCGCAGATAGCCCACTTCTTACCGAAATGGAAAATGATGGTGATATCAAGATAGTAGGAGGCGTTTATGACATCTCAAATGGCGAAGTAACATTTGTATAGTAAAACCGCTTTCGCGAAAGCGTAACTCATAACTGTATACGCTTCGTAAGAATTAAAACGTTAAATTGATAGGGTGGTTTCGTTAAGAAGTCACCCTATTTTTATTTAAAAAACTAACTTTCTGTTTTTACATCAACCTAACCATTATGAAAAACTTCTTTAAACACCTTAAAGGCGATGCCTTTGGAGGAATTACTGCAGGAATTGTAGCCCTACCACTAGCTCTCGCCTTTGGGGTGTCTTCTGGTCTGGGACCAAGTGCCGGATTATATGGTGCTATTTTCATCGCATTTTTTGCGGCTCTTTTTGGAGGCACATCTACTCAAATATCAGGACCTACGGCTCCTATGACGGCGGTAAGTATGGTGGTTATTGCAGGTATTATTGCAACCTTTGATGGTGATGTAGAGAAGGCCTTGCCTGCTATACTTACGGTCTTTTTACTAGCGGGGCTATTTCAGATAGTATTAGGGATAATGGGCATTGGGAAGTATATAAAATATATCCCCTACCCTGTGGTCTCTGGATTTATGACCGCTATAGGTGTAATGATTCTTATCACCCAACTTTTACCTGCAGTGGGTTATTATCCTAATCAAGATGAGAGTTATGTAGATAGTTTCAAACCGCAAGCGCAAGAGATTGTTCTAGATAAGATTTTACAAGATGAAGCAGGCGAAGGCCTCCTAGTTTTAGAAAACTTTGAAGAAACCATACGTAGAGCAAAACTTACAGACGATACCGATGTATACAAAGAAGCGGTAACGCTTGCAAAAGCATCATCATCTGGAGTAGTTGGCACCTTTAAGGTAATGGGACGCGCAATACAAAACATAAACTGGATAGAGCTAGCTCTGGCACTTGCTACCATATTTATTATTTATGGCTTTAAACGCATTACAACCGCAGTGCCTAGTACACTTGTTGCACTATTGGTCGTGTCAGGAGTAGCCTATTTTGCACCCTTTGAATACAGAGCTATTCAAGAAATTCCTAGCGGATTTCCAGTGCCTAAGCTTTCCATAATTACAGATTTTGAGTTTAGCATTATATCGCCATATATCCTTACTGCACTGTCACTTTCATTTCTAGGAGCAATAGACTCACTCCTCACCTCTGTAGTAGCAGATAATATGACAAAAACTAGACACAAGCCTAACAAAGAACTTATAGGTCAAGGTATAGGTAACTCTATCGCTTCATTTTTTGGAGGAATACCTGGTGCTGGAGCAACGATAAGAACGGTAGTAAATATTAACTCTGGTGGTAAAACCAAATTATCAGGAATGATTGCTGGTGTATTACTCCTTTTCATACTCCTAGCCCTAGGTCCTATCGCTTCACAAATACCGGCAGCAGTACTTGCAGGTATACTTATTACCGTAGGTATAGGGGTGATGGATTACAAAGGGCTTAAAGCGATCCCTAATCTTCCTAAAGATTTAAAGATGGGACCTATAAAACTAAGTTCTGAAGTTATTATAATGCTTGTGGTACTCGTGCTATCTGTAGTGTGGGACCTAGTGGCAGCAGTAGGAATTGGGCTTGTGCTATCGTGCCTTATGTTTATGAAAAAAATGGGTGACTTTACCGCTAGACAGTCTAAAGTTTTTGATCTACGCGCCGCCGAAAAGAATAAGGTTTTATGGAGTGACGAACTAATTTTTCCAGATCACCTTAAAGAGGAGGTATTTATAAAACACCTTCGTGGTCCGTTATTTTTTGGGTATACGAGTGACTTCTCTGCACTAACTAAGCAGATACCTGCTACTGCGTCAGACGTTATCTTGCGTATGGGTCGTGTACCTTATGTAGATCAGTCTGGTGTATATGCAATAGAGGATACTATACTCCAACTTAACCAGGGCGGAATTAATGTGCATATTGTAGGCCTAAGAAAACAGCCTAAGTATATGCTAGAACGTATTAAAATCATCCCTGAGTTAATACCAGAAACAGAAGTTTACGATACTTTTGAAGAGTGCATCAATTCTCTTAACACTCAGGTAAAAGACAGATATTAAATAGATGATGTGGGGTGTAATTACGCTTTCGCGAAAGTGCAACCATCAACATTACTAAATACTAGAAGAGTCGTCTGTTTCAGTCGGCTCTTCTTCTTTATCTGGGTTGTAGATATCTTCATCCTTTGCTTTTTTGAGAATAGAAGGAAGAAGTGCAGGTGCCAAAGGTTGAATGATGGGATATAACACCGATTGCTCTTTTTTATCATCACCTATAAATGATATCTGACGGTCTGCAGCATCTATAAACATGAGTACTACGCTAATTAAGAAAGCAAATTTAAGTACTGCAAAGGCTGCTCCTACTATCTTGTTTACAATGCCAAGCATCGCAAAATTTGCCACTTTGGTAAGTAATTTTCCCGCTAGAGAGACCACAAGTACAATAATGATAAAGGTCGCAGCAAAGGCAGTAAGATTTATAATTTGCTCACTCCACGCTGTTTTTTCTACAAGCCAGTCCCCTACGTAATGAGAAAAGCTGATGGCTCCGTAAATTCCAGCAACAAGCCCTACAAGAGATGCTAGCTCTACAAATAATCCCTTGCGCAATCCTTGAATAGCGCCTAGTATTAAAATAATACCAAAAATGATGTCAATAGTGTTCATGCGCTAAAGATAGTAATTTCAGTTAATGGTGGTATTTTTGCAGCTTAAAATTGGTATAGATGCTATTTCATGGCATTACCCAAAAGCTTTCACCTATTGAAGCTTAACCGCGAGAAGAAATTCACGTACAGAAGAGAAATATATGGCTAGAGACGAACAACTCAAAGAACGATATGCGGCGGTAGTTGATAAACTATCTACCCGTTTTGCAGATGGTGATAAAGGCGCTATGGATTTAGATAGCATTATCTACCTCATAGGTATACAAGAATTAGGACAGCTAGATAAAACTTTTAAAAAAGACGAGAAAATGAACTTGATGCATATTGCCATCTGTCGTTTACTTGAACCATTTGGGTATTATCAATATGATTATGATGATCCTGAAGGATGGCCTCACTATAAAGTGCTAGAAGCACTGCCACCACTTAAGGCTGGTGAGCAACAAATACTCATGAAAGATGCGATTGTACAATACTTTCTTGAAAAAGGCTTAATCTCTTAAAAACTAAACACGGTAGCGACTATATAATCTTACTGCTTTTACGGCTTTGTTATACTGCTACACCCCAATTTTATTCTTAAATTTGCCATTTCCTTTTAGAGGGTAAAAAGACGTATTATGTTAGATAAAATCAAAGAACACATTGAAAAAGTAAAGGCCTTTAAAGCCGAAACTTTAGAAGAGGTTGAAGCATTCAGAATCAAGTATTCTGGAAAGAAAGGACTTGTGAATGATTTTATGGCAGACTTCCGTAACGTGCCTAATGAGATGAAGCGCGAGTATGGACAGGTAATTAATACACTTAAAGCAAGTGCCCTTGAAAAGGTAAACGAGCTTAAAGAAAAACTAGAAGGAGCAGAAGAGGCTACGGCTACTGGTGATTTATCACGCCCAGCTGAACCTATTGAAATAGGAGCACGCCACCCTATCTCTATTGTGAAAAATCAGATTATTGATATTTTCTCTCGTATAGGATTCAACGTTTCTGAAGGTCCAGAAATAGAAGATGACTGGCATAACTTTACTGCCTTAAACCTTCCAGAATATCACCCAGCTCGTGATATGCAGGATACATTTTTTATACAAACAGATCCAGACGTATTACTACGTACTCACACCTCATCTGTACAGGTGAGATATATGGAAAATAACAAGCCACCTATACGTACGATCTCTCCTGGTCGTGTGTATCGTAATGAGGCTATAAGCGGTCGTTCACACTGTTTCTTCCACCAAGTAGAAGGATTATACATAGACAAAGACGTCTCTTTTGCAGATCTTAAACAGACGCTGCAACACTTTACAACAGAAATGTTTGGTAAAAGTAAAATACGCTTACGTCCATCATACTTCCCATTTACAGAGCCTAGTGCCGAAGTGGATGTGTACTGGGGTCTTGAGACAGAGACAGACTATAAAATGACTAAAGGAACCGGATGGCTCGAGATTATGGGCTGTGGTATGGTAGATCCTAATGTTCTTGAAAACTGCGGTATTGACTCAAAAGAGTACAGTGGTTTTGCATTTGGGATGGGAATAGATCGTATTGCATTATTATTACACCAAATCTCAGACATTAGAATGCTTAGTGAGAACGATGCTCGTTTCTTAGAGCAGTTTAAATCTGCTTTTTAGAGTCACACTGTCCCCTCGAGCGCAGTAGAGAGGTAAATTATTTCTTAACTAAATAGGTCATTACTGCGCCTGACCAGATTATAAATATGCGTAAAGACATTATCATACCCGAAGTTAAAAACGTCTACGTAGCTGCTGTAAAAGAGCTACACGAGGAATTTAAAACAGAAGATTGGAATGCTTATATCGTTAACGATAATCTTGAGCCTCTTGAAATGGTACTTCTTACCGTGCAAGGCTATAATGAGAAGCAAATGACTACGCACATGCGTCACACAATCAAGCTACTTCCTGCTAAGGGTTTTGCTAAGATTGAATTCATGCAAGAAGATATCTTTACACTAGACAACTTCTACTCTGTCACTTATTTTCTAGACAATAAAATGTATGAAAGACGCTTTGAGTTTCCAGCAAACTCAATAAAAGAAGACAATACGGTTAAAGTACCTGTAATGGGTAAGGATGGTGTACTAGCAGTGTAGGTTATTACGCTTTCGCGAAAGCGTAATCAAAATATATTTCAATTAAAAAAGCATCCTTAATGGATGCTTTTTTTTAGTTAAGCTTTTCAGTGAGTTTACTAAATACCTTCTTTGGATCTTTCCCCTTATAAAGAATACTGTGTACCGCTTCTATAATAGGCACACGTGCTTTTTTATCACGTGATTCATTGAGTTCTAGAGCGCTTTTGGCAGCATAGTAACCTTCGGCTACCATGGACATTTCCATCTGTGCACTCTTTACCGTGTAGCCCTTCCCTATCATATTACCGAACATTCTATTTCTACTAAAAACAGAATATCCCGTCACCAATAAATCTCCTAGATAAGCAGACCCATTAATGTCACGCTTCATCTTATGAGCGCGCTTTACATATCGTTTTATCTCACGTATGGCATTACTCATTAATAACGCCTGGAAGTTATCTCCATAGCCTAAACCATGTGCAATACCTGCTGCAATGGCATAGATATTTTTGAGTGTAGCCGCATATTCGATACCTATAATATCGTCACTCGTGGTACATTTTATATAATCACTTGATAAATGCTTTGCAATTACTTTTGCATTTTCCTTTTCGGCACATGCAATCGTGAGGTATGAAAGCCGCTCTAGCGCAACCTCTTCTGCATGACAAGGTCCTGCTATAACCGCTATATCCTCAATAGCAACATTGTGCTCTTCATTAAAATGAGAGCCAACGAGTTTACCACTCTCAGGCATAATCCCTTTTATGGCAGAGACTATGACTTTATCTTTTAGCGACACCGTAAGATTCTTAAGCTCACCTCCTATAAAAGCAGAGGGAACGGCAAAAATTACATAATCTGAGTATGCTACAATCTCATTAATATCATTGCTCAGCATAAGCTGCTCCGGTTTAAACTCGACAGAACTTAAATAACTAGGGTTATGCTGCTCACGCTTTATATGTTCTAAAGCATAGCTGCTACGCATATACCAACCTACGGTGTCAAGATTCTCACAGAGCATCTTTACAATCGCTGTTGCCCAGCTACCTCCTCCTATTACGCCAAATGTGGGTTTGCTCATCATCAATCTGTTTAATTCTAATTATGCTACTTACTTCTTCATCACGTTGCCTACCTTTTCTGGTAGTACCTCGTAGCCCATATTGTATAATGTGAAGCCAAAGATATCTGCATACTGCTCTATGGTTTTTGCTACCGGCGTACCAGCACCGTGACCAGCGTCTGTCTCAATACGTATAAGTACTGGGGCATCTCCTGCTTGTTTTTCTTGAAGCTCTGCAGCAAACTTAAATGAATGCGCTGGCACTACACGATCATCATGATCTCCCGTAGTTACCATAGTTGCTGGATATGATGTTCCGGCTTTTACATTATGAACTGGCGAGTATCCTTTAAGATAGTCAAACATCTCTTTGCTATCTTCTGCAGTACCATAATCATAAGCCCATCCCGCACCTGCTGTAAAGGTGTGGTAACGCAACATATCCATTACTCCTACCGCTGGTAATGCTACCTGCATAAGATCTGGACGTTGTGTCATTGTAGCCCCTACAAGTAAACCTCCGTTAGAACCACCGCGTATTGCTAAGTATTCTTTTGAGGTATATTTATTATCAATTAGATACTCTGCTGCTGCAATAAAATCATCAAAAACGTTTTGCTTTTGCATTTTAGTTCCTGCATCATGCCATTTTTTACCATACTCACCACCGCCACGTAAGTTAGGCACTGCATATACTCCTCCTTGTTCCATCCATACCGCATTTGCAATGCTAAAGCTAGGTGTAAGGCTTATATTAAACCCTCCATAAGCATAAAGTATAGTAGGGTTCTTGCCATTAAGCTCTGTTCCTTTTTTATAGGTGATAATCATCGGTACTTTAGTACCGTCCTTTGAGCTATAAAACACTTGCTTGCTCTCATAAGCTTCCGGATTAAAATCGATGTCTGGTTTGATAAACAGCTCAGAAGTTCCAGATGCGATGTCATATTTATAAATACTACCTGGCGTCTTATAATTTGAGAAGCTAAAGTATAGCTCCTTCTCATCTTTCTCTGCTCCAAAACCTCCTACAGTACCTACTCCCGGAAGTTCAACATCACGTACAAGCTTACCTTCATAATCATACTGTTTTACTTTTGAAACTGCATCCACCATATAACTAGCAAAGAAAGAACCTCCTCCTGTACTTGGACTTAATACGTTTTCTGTTTCTGGTATAAAATCTACCCAGTTTTCTGGAGTAGGGTTTGATGCATCTACCGTTACTACACGCATATTAGGCGCATCAAGATTAGTTGCTATAAAAAGCTTGCTCCCTATATTTTCCATCACATAACTATCAGAATCTTCGTGATCTAATACAGTTACAAAATCACTAGCTGGCTTTGTAAGGTCTTTCATAAACATCTTTCCTCCAGAAGTCGAGTTTCGCGCACTTACTAGCAAATAGCGGTTATCCTCTGTAACTCCACCACCTACATATCTATGCTTCTCTGCTGCTGTACCGCCAAAGATGAGCTCATCTGTAGACTGTGCTGTACCCAATTTATGATAGTATAATTTATGCTGATCCGTCTTTGCCGATAGTTCGCTACCCTTAGGTTTATCATAACTAGAATAGTAAAAGCCTTCATTTTTATACCAAGACATTCCAGAGAACTTTACATCTACCAGCGTATCTTCTATAATTTCTTTTTTCTCGGTATCCATAACGAGAATCTTACGCCAGTCACTACCTCC
Organism: Dokdonia sp. Hel_I_63; assembly: GCF_007827285.1. Taxonomy (NCBI): domain Bacteria; kingdom Pseudomonadati; phylum Bacteroidota; class Flavobacteriia; order Flavobacteriales; family Flavobacteriaceae; genus Dokdonia; species Dokdonia sp. Hel_I_63. The sequence goes on from NZ_VISD01000001.1 coordinate 386,786, forward strand.
TTCAGAAATAGCGTAGGCTAGTATAGACCCATCTTCAGAGAAACTTGCTCCTCCTAAAGAGATAGTACCATCTTCGGCAAAGGTGTTTGGATCAAGAAATACAGTAGCTGTACTAGGATCTTCACCCGTTTTGTAACGATATATTACATATTGATTTTGAAGTCCGTCGTTTTTATAGAAGTACGTATAATCACCTTCTTTAAATGGTGAACCTACTTTTTCATAATTCCACAATGTGGATAAACGCTCCTTGAGCTCCTCACGAAAGGGAATATTCTTTAAGTAGTCTTGGGTGGTATTGTTCTCACGTATAACCCAATCCATCGTCTCCTCACTACGATCATCCTCCAGCCATCGGTAAGGATCTTGTACTTCTGTGCCAAAATAGGTGTCTACAGTATCTACTTTTTTAGTTTCGGTATAGTTCACAGCAATAGTGTTTTTTGGTGTCGCCGGCGTATCATCACAGCTTATAATAGCGGTTGTAGCAAGAGCGAGAAGAATCAATTTTTTCATAATACGGGTTGTGTTTGATTGCGTATTCAAGATACGGGTTATTACGCTTTCGCGAAAGCATAAAAAAACCCACTCAAAAGAGCGGGTTAAATATAGTGCTAAGCATTTTCTAAGAAAACAAATGCCTGTAATTATTCCAATTACGATATATAAAATACCCATTGAGAACTGCTACCAAAAGTGCAGGCATAATGTTAGGCGGATCAAGTACTGCGTGGAAAAGAACAATATTTACAGAAATAGGAATTAATGCGAGTAACGCCACAGGAAAAATCTTCTTTGTTATAAAGAGAAGTCCTACAATCACCTCTAGTCCTCCTACTAACGGCCACATGTAACCACTATCTGTAAATGCTTGAAAAAGATTTGCTGCGCCTACATTATCTCCAAATTCAAAATCTGGCATGAACCAGAAAAATTTATTGAGTCCAAAGACAAGAAGCATTAAGCCTAGCCCTATGCGAATAATTGTGTGTACTAATTTCATTATGGTTGTCTTTTAATTACAACCTTAGACGATAGACAAAGCACTTAATTACAAAGACCTACTCTTTACCGTCTAGAAGTTGCTGAAACATGTCCTTATATCGAGATACATGTAAACCATCTATGAGACCATGATGCACGTACAATGCAACGGGCATCGTAAAGGTGCCGGGTGATTTATCTGTAATTTGCCCGTAAGAGATTTTAGGAACGCTATCCTTTGCTTTAAAGAGTCGTGAGTGCGTTATAGATGAAAAATCCATCCAAGGTAAGGCAGAGCAATGCATCACATCATCTGTATTAATAGGAGGAAAAAGGTCGTCTGAGTTTTTAATGCGCTCCACCTCACTCTGTACAGACTTTGTAAAAACCGTTATATCTGCATCATATGGAATATAACTAAAACCAAAGGTTTCATTATCTCTCATGAGCGTCGCACTAGCGCTTATGGTATCTAGTAAAATCACATCATTATCTGGTGTGATCCGGTATTTAAAGTTCTCAATAGCCATCGCAGCTTCTAGCGACTTGTGGAGGTAATAGATAAATAATGATACTCCTTGCTCTTTTGCATGCTGCTTTGCGAGCGTCATATCTACTTGCCAAGTGATCCCGAAATAAGGCTCTTCAAACTGTGAGAAAAACTCAAAATGTGCGCGGCGCTTCCAGGTAGAGATATCTATTTTATTCAATATAGTTGTGTTTTGCACAAATATAAAAAGTCCCTCACGAGGAGGGACTTTTTATAGTACTAAATAAAGATATTTTTAATAGTATAGGAGTTACACTAAGCCATTAGCTACTAGATATTCTCCTATCTGTACCGCATTTGTTGCTGCACCTTTACGTAAGTTGTCTGATACAATCCACATATTAAGCGTGTTCTCTTGTGAGTAATCACGACGTATTCTACCTACAAAAACATCATCCTTACCTTCTGCATAAATAGGCATAGGGTATGTATTTGTATCCGGATTATCTTGTACGGTTACTCCAGAAGTTTCATTAAGAACCTTACGAATATCCTTCTCTTCAAAAGGCGCTCGCAGCTCTACATTTACAGACTCACTATGCCCTCCCACTACTGGAATACGCACTGCAGTTGCTGTAACAGCTATAGATCGATCATTTAAAATTTTCTGAGTTTCATTTACAAGCTTCAGCTCTTCTTTAGTGTAACCGTTATCATCAAAAACGTCACAAGCCGGTATTGCATTACGGTGTATAGGGTAAGGATAAGCCATTTCTCCCTTCTCATCTGCATATTCATTTTCTAATTGCTGCACTGCTTTCACTCCAGTACCTGTAATAGATTGATACGTAGAAATTACTAGCCTTTTGATACCGTAATCTCTATGTAATGGTGACATTGCAAGTACCATTTGTATCGTAGAGCAGTTAGGATTTGCAATAATCTTATCTTCCTTAGTAAGAGAAGTTGCGTTAATTTCTGGAACAATAAGTTTCTTAGTAGGGTCCATTCTCCATGCAGAGCTGTTGTCTATCACGGTTGTTCCCACCTCTGCAAACTTAGGCGCAAACTCTTTTGAGGTGTCTCCTCCAGCAGAAAAGATTGCTATTTGCGGCTTTGCTGCAATGGCATCTTCCATAGAGTGAATCGTGTACTCCTTATCTTTATAAGTAACTTTTTTACCTACAGAGCGCTCTGAAGCAACAGGGATTAACTCTGTAATTGGGAAATTACGTTCTGCAAGAACTTTTAACATCACTTGGCCTACCATCCCGGTGGCTCCTACTACCGCTACTTTCATAGTATCGTTTTAAAGAGGTTGTTTTAAAAATGAGCTTCGCTTTTGCGAAAACTTTATAGAGCTTCAAAGTTAGCACGCATTAACGATTTATAAGCCGTTGAATGCTTAAAAGTTAGTTAGATATATAACAATACATTAAACTTTGTTTTAAATACATAAAAAAACCACCCTGCTAGATTAACAAGGTGGTTTGAGTTAGAATATAATAGTGTAGCGGTAGCTACGAGTAATTATTTTTTAAGAGAATCTCTGATTTCTTTTAGCAAATCGATTTCAGATGGTCCTGGATCTGCTGCTACTTCTTCTACAACAGGCTTCTTAGTTTTGTTATAAGCTTTTACAATAATGAAAAGCACAAAACCAACAATGATCAAGTTAATGATTGCATTAATCCAGCTACCGTACATAATTGCATTTTCAGGTGTTACTACAGCACCATCTACCATTACCGCTTCATCTAGTACCACTTTTAAATCAGCAAAATCAACACCTCCAGCAAAATGACCTACAATAGGCATCATAATATCTCCTACAAATCCTTTTACTACAAGTCCAATCGCTCCAGCAAGTATTACTGCTATTGCAAGATCAATGACGTTACCCGTCATAATGAAATCCTTAAATTCTTTTAACATCGTTTAGTCTGTTTTTTAGGTTAATATGAATCTAAGGTAACTAATTTTCGCAAATTGCTTAACAAAAGTTTAAGAAACACACTTTATCGAAGAATGACACGTTTTACCCGTTGACCGATGGCTGTTAAGAGTTCGTATGAAATAGACTGCATCTCTCCTGCCAGTGTTTCGGCACTTGTAGTTTCTCCAAAAACCTCCACATCATCTCCCTCTTTACAGCTTATACCCGTGATATCGACCATTAGCATATCCATACAAACGTTCCCTACAATGGGCGCCTTTTGTCCCGCAATCATCACATAACCTACACCGTTTCCGAGCGATCTAGAGATGCCGTCTGCATGACCAATAGGCAATGTAGCGGTAACAATTTCTTCAGTTGCTTTGTATGCTCGATTGTATCCTATACTCTGACCAGGCATAATATGATGAATCTGGGAGATTACAGATTTTAATCTTGCTACTGGTTTTAAATTTTTTGTCTCCTCATTATTATTACCGTAACCGTACAACCCTATACCTATACGCACACAATCAAAATGGGCTCTGTGATAGTTAATAACTCCAGAGGTATTAGTCATATGCATGAATGGCACATAATCTAACGCTTGTAGAAGTTCCTTGGAGATATTTGTAAATTGAAGTATTTGATTTAAAGTAAATTCTTCTTCGGCAGGATCTTCACTAGCTACAAGATGTGAGAAGAGAGATGCTACTTTTACACTCACATTTTCGCGCAAGCGGTCAAGAATCCATGATACGTCAGTATTTAAGAAGCCTAGTCTATTGAGTCCTGTGTTAAACTTTAAATGAATAGGGTAATTTTCTTGCCCTTTGCCTTTTGCAAAAGCTGTAAATAACTCCATCATTCTAATACTATAAATACTAGGCTCAAGGCGTCGCTCTATAAGCTCATCAAAAGTATCTGGCTGCGGATGTAATACTAATATAGGTGTTGTTATGCCGGCATCTCTAAGCGCAATACCTTCTGAAACGTATGCCACAGCGAAGTAATCTACCCCCTGGATTTCTAATTCTTGAGCCACTGATCCAGCATCACTGCCGTATCCAAATGCTTTTACTACTGCCATTACTTTTACTGAGGGTGCTACCTTCTTTCTCAAATAAGAGTAGTTATGACGTAAGGCAGCTAGATCTATTTCTAAGCGTGTGATTGCCATTAGTTAGGATCTTGAGGGGTTTGCCTTGCGTTACTTGTTGTGATTTCTTCGGGAGTTTCTACATCCATTTTGCGCAGTCTGTCTCGTAACATGGCCTTGAAGTATGCAGCACGAGAGAGTGGTTCATACTCTTCTGTCTCTCCTAGCATCACGATATCCTCACTTTGAGCTTTTCTGTAACTATATTGAGCAAGGTTACCTGTACGAGTACAAACTGCATGAACCTTAGTCACATACTCTGCCGTTGCCATTAAATTAGGCATAGGCCCAAAAGGATTTCCTTTAAAATCCATATCGAGACCAGCGACAATTACTCGTATACCGCGATTTGCAAGATCATTGCAAACCTGCACAATCTCATCGTCAAAAAATTGCGCCTCATCAATCCCCACCACATCACAACCATCTGCAAGCATAGGTATGTTTGCAGCTGCAGGAACTGGTGTAGAACGTATTTCATTTGCATCATGTGAGACCACCATTTCTTCATCGTAGCGCGTGTCTACAGCAGGTTTAAAAATCTCAACTTTTTGTTTTGCAAACTGCGCGCGTTTGAGCCTGCGGATGAGTTCTTCTGTTTTACCAGAGAACATAGATCCACAAATGACTTCAATCCAGCCAAATTGCTCTTTATGATTTACTGTATTTTCGAGAAACATTTTGTACTTTTCTAGACCAAAACGGCAATAATTCCGTTTTATTAATCTCAATGATTAAGGCAGAGGTAAATGTATCAAAATTACGTTGAAACCGCTCCACATATCTCAAAGTTATGAAGAAAACTATAAAGGCAGAACTCGTAAGTATAGCTCATAAAATTCTACAACTACGCGACAATGCAGATTATAAACAACTGGCAGATACAACTAGAAAACTGCATGAAAAGCTCACCGTTCTTGCCTATGCAGAACAGCTTGAAAATGCAGGAAAACCTACCTTGGGACTTAGAGAACTGGAGGAAGTAATGGTAAATGAGGAACTTGCGCCAGCAAGCAAACCATCGCCCACTAATCTAGAAACTCAAACCACTACCACACCTTCTCCTACAAGAACGCCTGCCGAAATACTAGCAGATAACCAAGCTAGATACGCCGAAGCAAAAGGAACAGATGATCACCACAGACCAGATGGCACGCAATATAATGATGACGATGAGCCCGTACATGAGCCTGTGATTGAAAAAATTAAAGACATGTGGCCAGAAATGACTCCTGAGGCTGCAGATATTGATAAGGTGATAGACGCAATTATACCACCTCAGCCAGCTGTTGGCAAAGCAGATAGTTTTGAAATAGGAAATGAATTCGGACAAATGCCCATTTTCGAACGTAAAGAAATCACTAGTCAAGAAGTGGCAGATGATAAGCCAAAAAACCTTAATGATCGTTTGAAAACTGGTTTAAAAATTGGACTCAACGATAAACTCTCCTTTATAAAACATCTATTTGCCGGAAGTACCTCAGATTACAATAGAGTATTAAGTCAACTAGAAACCTTTGGCTCTGAAGTAGAAGCTCGCACTTTTATCTCCCAAATGGTAAAACCTGATTATAATAATTGGGAAGGAAAAGAAGTACAAGAAACACGCTTTCTAGAGATTGTGGAAGGAAGGTATTCATAAAAATTTCACACTACTCGTAAATGAAGTAGTTGACGACAGATTATAGTAAAACATAATAAGTTTTGATTAAGAATTGCGACAAAATGGGCAAAACGGCATCGTTCAACTCTAAAAACAACGCAATTACTCTATGAAAGTACCACGTATTATTTACTGGATTACCACAATAGGCATTTGCGCTATCATGCTCTACTCGGCTCAAATGTATTTTAGAAACACTGAGATGGTTGAAGGTTTTTTTAAAGCTCTAGATTATCCTACATATGTTGTGGTACCACTAGCAGTATTAAAAATTTGCGCAATCCTTATGTTGTTATGGAGAGGTATTCCGTGGCTTACAGAGTGGGCTTATGCTGGAATATTTTTTGACGTAGTACTCGCAGCTGCCGCACACTACAAGGCAGATCATGATATTACTTTGACGCTTGTTGTATTAGTACTACTTCTTGCTTCTTACTTTTTTGGCAAAGAAGTAAGACCTATGTATCGCTAGTTTTACATCTACAAACTATCATTAATCACTAACTTTGCGGCATGTCAAAACTCTACTTAGTCCCTACACCCATTGGTAATCTTGAAGATATGACCTTCCGTGCTATTCGCATACTTAAGGAAGCAGATCTTATTCTAGCCGAAGACACTCGCACGAGTGGTAAGCTACTTAAGTACTATGAAATAGGCACGCAGATGATGAGCCATCACATGCATAATGAACACCAGACAGTGGATACCATTGTTAAGCGTATTCAAGCAGGTGAGGTAATTGCGTGTATAAGTGACGCAGGAACTCCCGCCATCTCTGACCCTGGTTTTTTACTTACACGTGCTTGCGTTGAGGCGGGCATAGAGGTAGACTGTTTACCAGGTGCAACAGCATTTGTACCTGCGCTTGTAAATAGTGGCTTCCCTAATGATAAATTTATTTTTGAGGGATTTCTTCCCGTTAAAAAAGGGCGCCAAACTCGCTTTCTAGCACTTCAAGAAGAAACACGCACGATGATTATTTATGAATCACCTCATAAACTCATAAAAACACTAGGTCACTTTATAGAGTATTTTGGTGCAGACCGTCCAGTTTCTGTATCAAGAGAGATTACAAAATTACATGAGGAAACTGTACGCGGGACTGCCACAGAAGTACTTGCCCATTATACAAACAAACCTCCTAAGGGAGAAATTGTCATTATAGTAGGCGGAAAAAGCAAGTAGTTAAATTGTTCTTTTACGCTTTCGCGAAAGCGTAACTTTAAAAATTATAAGTCGCCGCAAGTATTAAATTTCTTCCCGCAGCAGCTATACCAGATGAATATGTACGGTATCGCTGGTCTGTAATATTATCAAGATTTGCAGTAAAAGACCAACTATCTGAAAGCACATAACGGCTACCTAAACTAAGTTCATACCAGCTAGGCGAGTAAGGGTTTCCATCACTATCAAGAGCATATAAATGATCATTACTTTGCTGACTAGGAGCAAGCTCATCAAAATCAAAAGAGCCACTATAAGCCACCGAAGCATCTAGCGTCCATTTATTACTAGTCCATATTAAATGGTTATTACCAAAAAGCGGGGCCACGTGCCTAAACGGAATGTAACTACCATCTTCATCTTGTTCTACACCACTCGTATAATTAAACTGCCCTGTAAGCTTTAAGGTTTTAGAAAGCTTTGCATCTGCACCTATTTCTATACCATAAACCTCAGCTTTTGAGGCATTCTGTATTGCTTGTACGTTACTTAACTCTCCCTGATAAGATATCTCTGTTACGCCATCAAGATCAAAATCACGACGTACTAAGGCATTCTCCAGCAAGGTGTAATAACCGTTTACATCCAGCCTTAGTGCGTTAGAAAAATTGAAGTTAAATCCTAGTTCGCCATTGTAAGCATACTCAGATTTAAGATTAGGATTAGGCACTACCACAGATCCTGGCTCGCTATCAAATATCTTACCTACATCATCGATGTTAGGCGCTCTAAAGGCTGTTCCTAGGTTTGCTTTGAGGCTTACTGCCTTAGAAATTTCATGAGTGACACCTATACTTCCTGTAAGATTTCCAGTACTTAAATCTGCTTTATCAAAAGGCAGTGCAAAAAACTCGTTGTTATCAGAAAAATCAGCTGCAAGTAGTATGTGATTATATCGCAATCCAGATTGTAAGCGCGTCTTCTCTGTAAGTTCTAATTGTATGCTTCCATAAGCTGCTAGAGATTGCCATGTAGATCCGTCTGGATAGCGAGAAGCTTGATTACTTATAGTTCCCGTAGTGATATCTGTTACTTGACCATTAGATCCTACTTTATTGTGCACATACTCTAGTCCATAAAAGACTTTATTACGTTTTGATTTTAGATTTTTTGTAAAGTCTAGGCCTACAGAGAAAGCATCTACATTCTCGTCTGTTTCAAAAAAATCTGTTCCGCCAAAATCGCGATCATTTCTACTTTCCTTAGAGTTCTGATACGTAATGGTTGCTCTTGCTCGATTGTAAAAACTACCATATCCTTCTTTATCAATCTGGAGGTTAGTCATAAACCATTGCTGTGGCCCATAAAACCACTCTGCTGCTCTAAACTCTCCATCTCTTTTTCTCGTTAATCTATCATAACGATCATAATCTGATGTAGTAGCATAAATAAGACCTAGGTTAAAATCCCAAGTATCGTTAGGCCTAAAACGCACCTTTTGCATCAGATTTAAGGAGTTAAATGCAGAGCCCTTTTGTATTAAAGGATCATCATTAACCACTGCAGTATCTACACCATCTATAATTTTTACAAAATCAGTGCGTAAATAATCATCTGGGCCATGCTTCCCTTGACGCTGGTCATCATAATCTGAGTAGCTTGCACTTGTAAGGAAAGACCAGTTGCGCTTCCCTATATTAATATCAAAATGTCCTGTCTTTTCATTATTTGCAGTATTTACACGAGCAACTGCAGTGCCTGTAACCACATTAGTTTCTGTAAATGAAAGCTTAGGTTGCTTTGTATAAAAGTTCATCACTCCACCCACAGCATCACTACCATAAATTACAGATCCTGGACCTAGTAGAACCTCTGTACGATCTATAGTAAATGGATCTATTGAGATTACATTCTGCACGTTTCCTCCTCTAAAGATTGCGGTATTAAAACGCACGCCATCTAGCGTAATGAGTAGCCTATTTGTAGAGAACCCTCTTATTAAAGGACTACCTCCACCCTGCTGACTTTTTTGAACAAATACAGAGCCACTTGCTTGTAGCAAATCTGCTGCTGTTTGTGGGTTTGCGCGCTGTATATCTTCAGAAGAGATTCCTACTATCTTTTGTGGAACGTTCTTTCGGCTTTGTGCAAATTTGCTTGCAGAGAGCACAATTTCTGTAAGCTGATTATCCTTCTGCTTCAAGAAGATTCTGTTAGAAAGTGCTATAATCTGAGCTTTGCTGTATTGCGCGTCTTTATGTGCGACTTCTTGAAAATAAAGGGTTTCCGCTTTCGCGAAAGCGGTCACATCTGCTCTTCCATCAAAATCTGTGAGAGCACTTTTACTTTTATCTTTATTAAAAATAGCAACTCCTATTATAGGCTCTCGGGTATCTACATCAAGCACCGTTATTTTTTGAGCTTGTACAGAGACAACTACAAATAAGAGTAGGGTAAAAAGTATGCGCATTTTAGCTAAAAATTGAGTTGAGCACCGCTAGTGATCTAGGTTTTTTAAAACCGTGTAAATGTAACTCATAATACTGTAATAGCATGTTGAGAAAAGAGGTGCGCTGTTTTTGGTTTAGTTTGATAGAAACTAGTGCATCAAAATTTGTGCCCAAGAATAACTTTAACAACTCAATATCCTGCCCAGAACGACAGTAAATACTCGCCCCTACATTTTCAAACATCCCATCCATTAAGTTAAAGTACTCATGCTGAACCTCTGAGTCATCAGGATAAAAACCTAAGTAGCTGCTTAACTTCAAAAGAAATAACAAATGAAAATTTGCAATCGTATTATTTAAATCTAGCCATAAGCTAGCGTTCACTATAAAATCAAAGAGAGGAACGTTTTCTTCTTCCTCTTGCACAGAAGATCTAAGTACATCTGCAATAAAAAAAACAATGGCACTTTTTGCAACTTCCGTATGTAAACTTGTGTAATGCGTGACCACTTTTGCCTCGCGTATACTTTCTAAAGTTCCCTTATCCTTATGATTTGCTTCAATCTCTAAATGCGTGAGCGGCTGGAACATGGCTACACGAAGCTTACCCTTCTTTGATTTTAAAACTCCTCTAATAAGGTAAGATTTGAGTCCGCTACTTTTTGTAAAGGCTTTTACAATGAGATCTGCTTCTCCATATTTGAGTGCAGAAAATACAATGGCTTCAGTTTTTACTAGCATTATCTAATGATCATGACTTTCTCAATGGTAGTTTCTTGCAACTCTTCTGGAGGTCCCGTTATTATAATGAGGTATACTCCAGAAGCAACCTTATGTCGCCCAAAAGCGGTAGTATCCCACTCAATGCTTCCTCCCGTGGTATTTTCTTCATAAACAAGATTACCTACTAAATCTGTAATCTTCACATTAGTATTTGCAGTAAGCCCTTCTATACGTACATTACCGTTAAACCCAGGCCTTACTGGGTTTGGGTACACGAGCACTTCTTCAAGATCTTCGGCTGGTGCTGTGGAAGAGCCGTCAAAAGCTACCATACCTCTTATCGTACCAAAGTACACACTACCGGTTTCTGGATCAATTGCTACAGATTGCACTGTATTTGAAGGAAGTGGTGAGTTATCTGTAGTAAAATGAAAAATAGTTTCTTGACCATTAGGACTCACATAAAACACACCTGAATCTGCAGTGGCAAGCCACTTATTATTTGCGCCATCTACAATAATATCTGTTACTACCTGATCATTAAGTAGCTCTTGAGCAATGCCATCTTGTAATATTATAATAGCATTTGCACTTACCTGAGGATTTTCAAAGAGTTGTGAAGGACCAAATAGCACTCGCAAACCTAATCTTGTGCCTATCCAGAGCGCTCCGTTTCTATCTACAGCTAGTGATCGTATATCATCTATGGGAAGGTTTCCAGCCCCATCCTCACCTGCTAGACGAGCAAACGTATTTGTACCTGGATTAAAAGCAATAACACCTCTTCTATCTGTTCCCACAAAAATATTACCATCTGGGGTAATAGCAACTGCATCTAGGTTTGCATCTTCACCAGCAAGAATCTCTTCTGTATTAAACGGAGTAAACTGTCCGCTAGAAGAAACCCTTTGTAAGCCTAGTACAGAACGTGCATTAGTCACCCAGAAGTTTCCTTCATTATCAAATGCTCCTCCGTTTACTCTCACATCATTTGTCGTAGTGGCAACTGGTAAAAGCGGACTATTATTTTCATCATAGAGAATACTTGCAGTTTCATCTATAATCTCCACAAGTCCTCCATTAAAAGAGCTAGCATATAATCGAGACGGATCTTGATCATTAATAGCAATATGTACAAAATTACTAGCTCCAAAGAAATCTTCCTGCGGTATAAAACTCCATCCCTCTGCTCCAGAATAACGACTTATTCCTTGTCTTTTAAGTGGGAATGGATTGTATGATACCGTATAATCACCAAAAACAGACCACACAGAACCTGCGCTTGCTGCTAGGTCAAAATGAGCATTCTCTAAAGGTCCATTGGGCAATAAACGGGTTATTTCTCCCGGTGTTGTGATATCAAAGAGAGCAACACCAGACCCTAAAGTACCAATAAACACAGCGCCATCTTCCATAATTGCAGTGGTATATCTAGGGATAAAATCTTCTATAGCTCCGTAATTTTGGACTTGGATGCCAGTTACATCATATAAAAAAACACCAGCGTTAAGTGTGACTATAATATTCTCTGCACTAGATTGTAAATCTATAATGGAAGTTTGAAAATTTTGAAAAGCAGAAAAATCTAACCCATTAGATGAGGCTAAAAGACTATTATCCTCTTGTAAGTAAAGGTTATTGTCAAATTCTATAATCTTCTCAAAAGCGCCATTTCTAGTTGTCTCCCAGTTATTAAAATCTATAAGATTATCGTTTGCAACGAGTGCCCTACGCAGTCCGCCATCTGTAGTTGCCGCATAAATATATGGTTCTAGAACCGCAGTACTACCTATATCTAAAAGTCCTCCATTATTACCAATAAAATAGGAGTCATCAAACTCAAGTCTCTCTACATCATAAAGTGACACCCCAAAACCTGAAGCTATATAAACAAACCCGTTATATTCTTCAAAGTGGTTGATACGCTTGCGATCTGGTGGGATAGCTGGTTTATTAAAAATATCTACAACCGTAAGTACATCAGAAGTGTTTCCCACAATAACATCTATCACTCCATTTTCATAACCCACGAAAAGCGTGTCAAAACTCTCACTATAATATATAGAAGATATTAAATTACCAGAAAGACCATTTACCGTAGTTCGGTTTGTGGTAATACCATCTAGTGTATTATAAATAAAAACCGCATTCTCAGATGCCACATACACCTTGTCATTCCCAGAGGTGATACCTACGGTTTGATTATAAGAAAAATGAGCTGTCCAATCCTCAGAAAAATCTTGTGCCATCGTAATAGATGAAACCAAGAATACTATAAAAAGAAGACGTATGTTCACAGCAAGAAAATCTTATTTATTAAAACGATCAAATGTACAATTATTGCACTGTGAATTGAAATGAGGCATTTGCATATATCAATACGACTTTATGTAGGGTACGCTTTCGCGAAAGCGCAACAAAAAAGGGCAGCCCAAGCTACCCTTTTAAAAATTATATAAAGTAGTAATTATACTACTCCTTGTGCTAGCATTGCATCTGCTACTTTTACAAATCCTGCAACGTTTGCTCCTTTCACGTAATCTACGTAACCATCTTCATCTTTACCGTACTCAACGCATGCTTCGTGTATATCAAGCATAATGTTGTGTAACTTCTCATCTACTTCTTCTGCTGTCCAGTTGTAACGTAAACTGTTTTGTGACATTTCAAGTCCAGAAGTAGCAACTCCTCCTGCGTTTGAAGCTTTTCCAGGTGAAAACAAGATTTTTGCTTTGTGGAATACTTCAATTGCTTCTGGAGTACAAGGCATGTTTGCTCCTTCGGCAACACAGATACATCCGTTGTCTACTAATGTTTTTGCTTCATCACCGTCTAGCTCATTTTGAGTTGCACAAGGCAAAGCTACATCTACTTTTGTTCCCCAAGGTCTCTTACCTTCGTGGTACTCTGCAGAAGTGTACTTTTCTGTGTACTCGCTTATACGGCCACGCTTTTCATTTTTAAGCTCCATTATAAATGCTAGCTTCTCTGCATCAATACCATCGTTATCCACAATATATCCTCCAGAGTCTGACATAGTGATAACTCTACCACCTAATTGAGTTACTTTTTCGGTAGCATATTGAGCAACGTTTCCTGATCCAGAAACTGCAACTTTTTTACCTTCAAAAGTTTCTCCTTTGGTTTTAAGCATACTTTGTGCAAAATATACGTCTCCATATCCTGTTGCCTCTGGTCTCATTAATGAACCACCGTATGATAATCCTTTTCCAGTAAGAACTCCGGTAAATTCATTGCGAAGTTTCTTGTACTGTCCAAACATGTATCCTATCTCACGACCACCTACTCCAATATCACCCGCAGGCACATCTGTATTAGGACCTATGTGACGAGAAAGCTCGCTCATAAAGCTTTGGCAAAAACGCATTACTTCTGCATCAGATTTTCCTTTTGGATCAAAATCTGATCCACCTTTACCACCACCCATAGGTAAAGTAGTAAGGCTGTTTTTGAAAACTTGCTCAAAACCTAAAAACTTAAGGATACTAAGATTTACAGAAGGGTGGAAACGAAGCCCACCTTTATATGGACCAATAGCGCTGTTAAACTCAACACGGTATCCTCTATTTACCTGTATCTCTCCAGAATCATCTGTCCATGGAATACGAAACATAATTGTGCGCTCTGGCTCTACCATACGCTCAAGAAGTTTTTTTCCTTGGTACTTAGGATTCTTTTCTATGAAAGGTATTACAGTTTCTGCTACCTCGTGAACGGCCTGCATAAATTCAGGCTCATTCGGGTTGCTCTTAGCAACATAATCGACAAATTTTTTAATGCTGTCTGACATAAGTTTAATCTATTGTGAGAATGTATTTTACAAATCAATTTTTACTGAATACAAATATACGGTATCCGTGATTTTATGCGCATATTTTTTAGAATATCGTAATGAACAAATCAATAAGTAGGATTAAACCTACATAAAATGGAGAATATATTTAGAAATTTCGGTGTTTGACATAATTGTATATATTTGTCACACTCAAATGACCTACTTTATGAAAGCCAAGTACCTACTATTGGCATTGCTATCTTTTATGATGGTACATCAGAGCTTAAATGCTCAATTTGGATTTTCGCATGAGCTTGGCGTTATAGTGGGGCCTGTGGCATTTCAAGCTGATTATGGTGAACGCGGAAATCAAGAAACAAATATAGGGAATACAGGATTTGGGATTGGCCTCGTTCATTACCTGAATTTCTCTTACCAAGCAGATTGTAATTGCTACTCCCGATACACGTATTTTAATGATCATTTTAAAGTTCGTAATGAGATAGACTACCATTTTACAGCACTCAATAATTTTGGTCCAGAAGCAGATGATAACGATTTTGGCGGCTTGAGATTACGAAATCATGAAGGAAAAACTAGTGTTATAGAAATAGGATCTCAATTAGAATATTACCCACTCAGCATACGAGACTTTGCAGCTGGTGCTTTTAAGTTTGCTCCCTATGTAAGTTTAGGTGCTCACTTTGTTTCTTATAACCCTAGTGCAACTACTAATTTGCGCACAGACGGAAACATTTTTGGACAAGTACTTAATCCATTTACTCCAGATCCTTTTGACACGGGACCAGCTATAATTGAAGGTTTTAATGTAGGTGATGGTGAATTTGGGACGGGAATTGACACTCGACCTGGTACAACATGGGCAATTACCGGAAGTATAGGAACACGATATAAATTAGGCGTCCTCAGCGATCTTAATTTAGACTTAAGATGGCATTACTATGGTTCTAACTGGGTAGATGGTCTTAACCCAGATCCAAGACCTGTAAACAAAGTTAATGATTGGATATTCTGGATGAATGTAGGTTATATTTATTATCTGGATTAAAATATCAAAAAGAAAAAGCACAAAAGCGACTTTAAAATTTTTAAAGTCGCTTTTGTATTTACAGAAGTTAGTTTTCTAGTGCCTGTTTAAGATCTGCTATCAGGTCTTCTTCATCTTCAATACCTACACTCAATCTCACTAAAGAATCTTTAATTCCAAGTTTTTCTCGGTCATCTTTAGGGATAGAACCATGCGTCATTGAAGCAGGATGACCCGCAAGTGACTCCACACCTCCTAGACTTTCGGCGAGCGTGAAAATGCGTAGCTTCTCCGCAAAGCTTACAGCACCCGCTAGCGAATCTTGCTTAGTAGTAAATGATATCATCGCTCCATAGTCTTTCATCTGTCTTTTGGCAATATGATGATTAGGATGATCTTCAAAGCCAGGCCAGTATACTTTATCAACCATAGGATGAGACTTAAGATAGTGAGCAACAGCCTTGCCATTCTCGCAGTGTCGTTGCATACGCACATGCAATGTTTTTATACCACGCAATGCCAAGAAGCTATCTTGAGGTCCACTTATGGCCCCGCTTGCATTTTGTATAAAATATAATCTATCTGCTAGCTCCTTATCTTTTACAATAAGAGCACCCATAACCAGATCGCTATGACCTCCTAAATACTTTGTAACACTATGCATCACAATATCTGCACCTAAGTCTAGTGGTAATTGCAAATAAGGGGTTGCAAATGTATTATCTACCGCAAAGAGCACCTTATGCTTTTTTGATATTGATGAAACTGCCTCGATATCAATAATACTCATCATCGGGTTTGTAGGTGTTTCTACCCAAATGAGCTTTGTTTTTGTATTTATATATGCCTCTATATTCTTTACATCTTGCATTCCAACAAAGTGGAACTTTATGCCAAAACCTTCAAATATCTTAGTAAAAAGCCGATACGTACCACCATAAAGGTCACTCGTTGAGACCACCTCATCACCCGGCTTGAGCAATTTCATTATTGCATCTATTGCAGCAAGTCCAGAAGCAAAAGCGATTCCGTATTCTCCATTTTCTATACTCGCAAGCGACTGCTCAAGTGCGTGACGCGTTGGGTTTGCAGAGCGACTATATTCATATCCCTTATGACCGCCAGGCGTAGATTGCGCATAAGTAGAAGTTTGGTATATGGGAGGCATCACAGACCCATAAGCCTTATCTGGGTGCTGTTTACCATGTATTGTCTTAGTATTAAATTTCATTGTAGTGTTTTTTAAGTAAAAAAGCTCTTTCTCCTTACCTGCTAAGAAATATAAAAATACAATAACTGATCACAAGCCATCATGATTATAAGAAGGAGTGGTCTCCTAGTATATGTTGCTTTTATTTTGAGAGCATATCAACTACCTTTATCTTATGAAAAAACTGCTTCCTTCCATACTTGTAATTATTCTTTTTATAAGCTGCGAAAAGACAATCACCTATACATCTAGTACAGATAGTTATTCTACAAAAGATTTCACTATTTGCAATAGCCAGCCTTGTCCAGAGATTATGTTATCTGTTCTGCATATGGAAACACCAGAAGAAGCTGCTATCACCGTTAATAACTGGGTTCAAACTTCTACTATAAACACACTGTATAACGAGACAGAAAGTTTACCTAACTCTATCAATGATGCCATTGAACTCTATATTAACAACTCACAAATATCATATCCGGAAACGACAGAACTTTCGGACGCTCATGAAATCACTATAGATTCTGCGATATCATTTGGTTCTAACAACTTACTATCTATAGTATTTTATTCATATCAATTTATGGGTGGTGCGAGTGGTTTTGACAACGAAATGTATCTCAATATCAATCCACAAACTGGAGAAGAATATAGTGATGATGAATTGCTCGATGATGATTTTTACGCTTTCGCGAAAGCGCAATTTGAAAAAGAATATCCGCAAGAAACATTTCACGTCACCCCATCAAACCTTCCCGATAGCTACCTAAAAGAAGTAGGATTTACCGAAGAAGGTATTGTTCTTATTTATAATGATATGGGTGTATCCTCATTTAATATGGAGGACAAGCAGATTACAATCCCATGGGAGCTTTCTCAAGATTACCTTAACCTTTAACGAGTTTTGATAGTTGGATAATACAACCTAGGTGTAATCCTTCATGAAAATTATTAAAATCAAGCCCATGCTCTACTTTTGACAATGTTCCGCCTGTGGTAGAAAGCGTATATTCTTTAAAGTCTTTAAAAATACCCGCCTCATAATCTTTTTGAAGTGTCTTAAGAGTATCAAAAAGCATCTCGTGTATAAGGCTTAGCTCCTCTTGAGTTACATCTTTTTCTGGCTTTGTACCCTTCTTATAACTATTAATAAACTCCATAGATACAGACGGTGTGAGACCAGAAAGTCCGTAGGTAAGAAGTTGTTGTGTTGCGATGCTATGACCTATATTCCAGATAATATTATTGTTTAAACCATCAGGTATCTTATTAAGCTCTTCAAGTGTGTGACTCTTAATAAAACGCTCTAGAAGGTGACGGTTTTTTAGACAAATATCAAAGGTGTATTCCATTAGGTTTAATTTTTTCTAAAAATAATCCATTTTGGTAGAGATAGGCGGTATTTTTATAATGTAATTGAAATACACCACCTTATTTTGAAGAAAATCTACCACCTCTCTACCTGTAATACTTGCCAGCGCATTATTTCTGAAATTAATCCTAGTGATGATGTCATTATGCAAGACATTAAATCTGAGCCTATGACGTTATCTCAAGTAGAAGAGATGAAAGAAATGGAAGGGTCTTATGAAGCTCTTTTCAGTAAGCGAGCACAATTGTATCGTAAACGCGGTCTTAATGAACAGACACTATCTGAAGAGGATTATAAAAATCTCATTCTAGAGCACTACACATTTTTAAAACGACCTGTAATGATTGTAAATGATGCAATATTTGTGGGAAACAGCAAAAAAGTAGTGGCTGCTGCGGTTGAAGCATTTGCAAAATAAAAAACTATGAGCAAGCGTCATCTCGCCTTTCTTGCAGCCTTTGGCGCTAGTTTTATTTACGGTATTAATCACACGCTAGCAAAGGATTTGATGCCTACCTATATCCAGGCATATGGATTTATTATGCTTAGGGTTCTAGGAGCAGCGGTTCTATTCTGGATTACAAGTTTATTTTTTCCTTCAGAAAAGATAGAACGTAAAGACTGGTGGCGTATGCTACTTTGCGCACTCTTTGGGATGACCATAAACATGCTGATGTTTTTTAAAGGTTTGCAATTATCTACTCCCATAAATAGTAGTGTGGTAATCACACTATCTCCCGTCATATTGCTTGTGCTTTCTGCTATATTTTTAAAGGAAAAGATCACTTGGCTTAAAGGTTCTGGTATTGCTATAGGCCTTGTAGGCGCCTTGGTTTTAATTCTTTTTGGTGCAAAAACACAAGAAAATGCCCCTAACATTACGCTAGGTAACATGCTCTTTATGATTAATGCTACCGCATACTCTGTTTATTTAATTCTAGTAAAACCACTCACTGCAAAGTACTCGTCTATTACTTTAATGAAATGGTTTTTCCTTATTGCGGTATTTACAAACGCCCCTATCGGACTTCCGCAATTTCTGGAAGTATCATGGAGTACTTTACCTCCTAATGTCATAGGAGTTATGGCTTTTGTGGTAGTTGGTACGACCTATCTTACCTATCTTTTTAATGTGTTTGCTTTAAAACAGCTTAAACCATCTACCATAGGTGCATTTATATACCTGCAACCTCTTATTGCAACCATAGTAGCTATTATCTTGGGTGCAGATACGCTTACTACTATTAGGATTGTTGCTGCTGCACTTATTTTCTTAGGTGTATATTTAAGTACTAAACGAAAAAAAGCAATTGCCTAAAATCATCACTCAAGAGTACTTTACTATAAACGACATCCCTGACACGACCTTCATAGAGTTAGGTTGTGATCAAACCTTTTACTTTTCAAAACTATTTTTGGCTTCTTTTGAAGAGGCAAATAGCACGATAGATTATCGATATTTGGTTTTCACGAGTAAAGAGCAACCTATCGCTATTGCTATTCTCCAGCGGGTACGTGTCTCTCTTGAAGGCGCACCGAGCAATCTTCCCTACTATCAAAAACTAGCCAAATCTGTACAATGCTACCTAAGCAATAAAAAAACGCACATTCTAGTTTGTGGAAACGTTTTCCTAAGCGGTGAGTATGGAATGTGGATCAAAAAAGGAATAGATAGGAGACGTATATATAATACGCTTTCGCGAAAGCTTAAAACACTACAAAAAACCACTAAGTCAAGTGTTTGTTTTTTAAAAGACTTTAATGCCACACAAGACACCGCTGCAAGTGTAGTAGAAAAACAGCACTTTCAATCATTTGCCGTCGAACCTAACATGCACATACATGTTACTTGGAAAAATTTTGAGGAATATAAAGGCTCTTTAAAATCAAAATACCGTATAAAAGTTAATAAGGCAGACTCGTCTAGTAACGCTCTTGTAAAGACTTCACTTACCGCAAACGAAATAAGAACCCATAAAGAAAAACTTAAATCCTTATATCTAGATGTTGCAGAGAAAGCCTTGTTTAACACTGCTTTTATTGACATTGAAACCTACGCATTACTTAAAGAGCGGTTTCCCGAAAATGTAATCATTAGCACCTATAGTAAGAAAGGGGAAATAGTAGGATTTTCAACCGCTTTTTTACATAACGAACAGCTCAGTGCTCATTATGTGGGGATTGATTATACTACAAATAAAACAGATGCCATCTACCCAAGAATGTTAAACGATTATATTCGATTAGGTCTTTTACTAGGGGTGAAAGACATTAACTTAGGTAGAACTGCATCTGAAATCAAAAGTACTCTAGGAGCAATACCAGAGCACTTAAGGTGTTATATAAAACACCGTCGTACTGTAGCAAATATGTTTTTTAAACCATTTATACGCCAGATTAAAATGACGGAATATAAACAGCATAATCCATTTAAAAATTAAATTCGGTAGCATGTACTAAGCGTAAATATTATTATATTTTATTAAGTGATCGTTATCAATCTACACTAATATTGAAAAGTTAAATTAAGCTTCTATAGGTTTGACCTCCGTCAAAATCTCAGCAAACTCCCCTCACAACTATGTTTTTGTAAACTAGATATTGCTAAATATAGTAAATAAGTGTTAAAATTTTTAACACTTATTTTAAAATTAACATAATTAGTACACATATTTCTAAAAAAAACTTCACTACATTTATTGCTAACAACTTAAAATCAAATACTTATGAAAACTAATGAAATTGCAAATAATTTAGTGAGCTGGTGTAATGAAGGGAATTATGAACGTTGCTATAAGGAATTATACAGCCCTAATATTGTAAGTTTAGAACCAGCTTGGGCAGAAAACGCGCGTGCAGAAGGAATGCAAGAAGTTGCAAAGAAAGGAGAATGGTGGGAAAACACTTTTGAAGTACACAGCAGTAAAGCAAGCGAGCCTACAGTAGCAGATAATTGGTTTTCTGTGCGTTTTGATATGGATACTACACATAAACCTAGTCAGCAGCGTTCACAAACATCTGAGCTTGCCGTATATCAAGTAAAAGATGGAAAAATTGTACAGGAGCAGTTTTTCTATGATATGCCTGGACAATAAATAAAAAATCCCGGGTTTATAATGCGTTTGTACATTGTATACCCGGGATTTCATTATTATGCCTGCTATTACTTATCTATAGGCATTTGCCCATGTGAGCGCATGTCTTCCTTAGTAAGGACTTTAAAGTCTGGTGTTTTTGGTGCATTTTCGAGCATAGGCGTTAATGCTTCTGGTAGTCCGATGGTTTTACGTGTAGTAAGATCAATCCAAGCTCCCATCATGCTTCCGCGAGCTAGGTTTCTACCTTTGTAATCATAAAAATTGTGTACAAACTTGAAGAACATACCATCTTCACTAGCCCCACCTAGTTCAAACGTTACGGTAATAGGCTTGCCTTGAAAAGCTTCTTTAAAGAAGAACAACTGCTCGTGAAAAATTACTGGGCCTATATTATGAGTTACCATTTCTCGTTGACTTAGTCCATTCTCAATCATATAGCCCATACGAGTATGAGACATAAAATTTACATATGCAGAGTTTGCTAGATGACGATTTGCATCTATATCACTCCATCGTATGTCAAATTCCTTCGTGTACATATTATAATTATTTAATGCGCTTATGCGCTATAGTTAGTGCTGTTTAGTTTGTAAAATTACAATTTCAAAATCTTATATCACCTTAAGAATAGGTTAAGAATCCGGACGCAATACCCTAAGCGCGTTCTGTACAATTTGCTGTAAAATATCGCGATTTCTCAAAAACATTCCTGTAGTACGTATTCCTTGAAAAGTGCAGAATAGAAAATAAGCATACTGTGATGCAGACTGCTTTGTGTTTATGAGTTGTGCGTCTTGTCCTTCTTGCACTAAGCCTTTAAAAAACTCTATTCTGTGATCTTGCATCTTCTCGAGATAATCTCTTATTGACTCGTCCTCCCTACTAAGCTCCACTTTACAATTTATACTAAAGCAACCTCTTCCTTGCGTATCTTTTTCAATCTCGTCTATAAAATTTTCAAATACAAAACGAATTCCCTCTAGCGGATTAGATGCTCGTACTAAAGCATTTGTACAAATCTTTTCATTTTCTTCTTGGTACTGTATTAATAAGGTTTTATAAATGGCTTTTTTATTGCCAAACGAATTGTATATACTCGACCTATTAAGTCCCGTAACTTCTACAAGATTACTCATACTCGTACCGTTATATCCTTTTCGCCAAAACAAATCTCTTGCTTTTGCTAGTACAATTTCTCTATCAAAATCTTCGGTTCTAGGCATTTTGTGAGGTTATAATCTTGATAAATATAATTGGAATGTTTGTTTCACAAAAAAAAAACATTAAATAAAACTACTTTCTATAGCTTTGATTATTACGCTTTCGCGAAAGCTTAATTGTACCTATTTTTATAATCTCTTAATAGTCTTTTACTAATAGTACACCACCTTACATAATGCCCATTGTACCCTCACGTTTTCGCGCAAGCGGACTTTTTAAAGATCCACATTTCTCCACCATTTATTCTGCAAAGATTAGACGTGTAAAGGGGATCACGCAAACTCGTGAGCGTATGGAACTTCCAGATAGGGATTATATAGATATAGACTGGACACTAGCCGCAACACCACAGGGAGACAACATTAAAAAAGTTGCAGTATTGCTACATGGACTTGAGGGAGACGCACAGCGACCATACATACTAGGCACCGCAAAGTTGTTGAGCAATCATGGTTATGATGTGGCTGCTATAAACTTTAGAGGGTGCAGTGGTAGCCAGAATAGATTGTATAGATCATACCACAGCGGCGATACCGGCGATATTAGGTTTGTAGTAAACGCTCTTGTTACTAAGGGTTATAGCCATATTAACCTATATGGAGTAAGTCTAGGAGGCAATGCCGTGCTCAAGTATCTAGGAGAACAAGATGATATCCCTTCACAAGTGACATGTGCTGCTTGCATAGGTGTTCCAGCAGATCTTAAAGCTTCTCTTGAACAACTTACAAAAAGGGAAAATATCATTTATCGCACATCATTTTTAGTACACCTTAGAGCTAAGTATCGCAAGAAGATGCAACAGTTTCCTGATAAGATGAATAAGGAAGAATATAAAAAAATCAATAGCTTAAAACGTTTTGACGATTTGTATACCGCACCGGCACATGGCTTTGAGGATGCTCTTGATTATTATGCTCGAGCAAGCAGCTTTGACTACCTTGATAAGATTACTGTACCTACCCTTATTCTCAATGCAAAGAATGATAGCTTTCTTCACGGTGATTGCTATCCTATAGCACAGGCAAAAAACTCTAATATTATACACTTAGAAATGCCAGACCATGGAGGTCATGTAGGATTCTATATGAAAGGAGAATTTTACTATAATGAACTGCGTACGCTAGAGTTTTTTCAAAAAAATATGGAGTAAAAAGTAAGCGTTAGTTATCTTTATATTAATAAACAAAACTATAAATTATGAGAATTAAAGGATTTCTAGCAGTGATTGCACTTGCTACTATAATGGTAAGTTGTGGTGAAGGAGAAAAAAAAGAAACTAAAGAGGCTGTAAAAATAGGATCAAAAAAAGCTGCTACAAAAGCAGATGAGAACACTGTAAATCTAGCACTTGCAGGTAATGACCTCATGAAATATGACAAGAGCGAGCTTAAGGCAAAGGCTGGACAAGAAGTAACTCTTACCTTTCGCCATACTGGAAAAATAGGGATTAAAGTTATGGGACACAACTTTGTATTGCTTAAACAAGGTACGTCAATACCAGAATTTTCGGCAGCAGCAGCTACCGCTGGTGAAGCAAAAGACTGGATTGCAAATGAAGACCAGATTATAGCACACACAAAAATGATAGGTGGTGGCCAGACTACCTCTGTAACATTTACTGCTCCAGCAGCTGGGACTTATGACTTTATCTGTAGTTTCCCTGGACACTCTGGATTAATGAAAGGAAAGTTTATTGTGGAGTAAATCACACCACATGTAAATTAAAAAAAGCCATCACGAGTTGTAACTCTTGATGGCTTTTTTCATTACTCTATATTCTTCTATAGTAAACCGAATGTCAATTAATACGACGGTTTGCGTCTGTTTGCTTTCTTTTCAGATTGCACTTTTTTAGCGTTAAGGCGTTTAAGCTTTGCCATCTTAGAAGGGCGTTTCTTTATTCTAATCTTAGGTCTTTGTACAGCTACCTCTAGCAGTGCAAACAGACGTTTTATCACGTCCTCTTTGTTTTTGTGCTGACTACGTGAGGTTTGAGAAGCGAGCAGCAACACCCCTTCTTTTGTAACCCTATGAGCAAGTTTTTCTTTGAGTAACTCAAGCTCTACCTCTGTTACTGCAGCAGATTCATACATAGCCCAAGATAACTCTACTCTTGAACTTGTTTTATTTGCATGCTGTCCTCCAGGGCCGCTACTTCTCGTTGCCTTAAATGTAAGTTCGGTAAGTAGTAGCTCCTTATTCATTAATTTTTATTTCTTCTACATCGTTCACTGCAATAAATTACTTCATTCCAGTTTTTCTCCCACTTCTTTCGCCATGCAAAGGGTCTTTCACAAACGGGACATACTTTTGTAGGAAGGTGCTGTTTTTTCAAAATATGGCTTATCTATATTGTAATTTGAGATTATCAAGCATGATTTTAGTGATGGCATCAAGGTCAAATTTATGTCCCCATCCCCAATCCTTTCTCGCTTCACTATCATCTATGGATCCCGGCCAAGAGTCTGCAATGGCTTGTCTAAAATCTGGTTCATATTCGATTTCAAACTCAGGAATTACTTTTTGAATACTTTGAGCTACATCTTCTGGCGCAAAGCTTACTCCTGCAAGATTATATGATGAGCGTATTTTTACATCCTTTTTAGGAGCATCCATGATATCTATAGTTGCTCTAATTGCATCCTCCATATACATCATAGGTAACACTGTTCCCTCCTGCAAGAAACAACGGTAGTTACCATGTTTAAGTGCTCTGTGGTATATATCTACTGCATAATCTGTAGTTCCTCCACCAGGTTCTGTTGTATAACTTATAAGTCCTGGATAGCGTATGCTTCTCACATCTACGCCATATTTTTTGTGATAATACTCACACCAGCGTTCCCCAGTTTGTTTTGATATTCCATACACGGTTGATGGTTCCATAACCGTAAGTTGGGGAGTATTTTCTGAAGGAGTAGTATCTCCAAAAACAGCAATACTAGATGGCCAAAATACTTTCTTTACCTTCTTATCCTTTGCCAAGTTCAAGATATGGAATAGCGAAGTCATATTAAGATGCCAAGCTTTGGCAGGAAAACGCTCTGCAATTGCAGATAACATAGCCGCCATTAAATAAACTGTATCAATTTTATATCTAAAAATCACGTCTTCTACCGCTGCAAAGTCTGTAGCATCCAGCAGCTCAAAGTGCCCCTCACTCATAAGCTCTTCATTTCCTTCTCTGATGTCACTGGCTACAACCTTATCTGCACCAAACCTATTGCGTAAAGTGATGGTAAGCTCCGTTCCTATCTGGCCGCAAGCCCCTATGATGAGTATTCTAGATTTCATATTGTGTATTTTAGTGTTACGCTTTCGCGAAAGCGTTTGCAAACTTAATCATAAATATTGCGCGTGTATAACCAATTACCCTACTTTTGTTAAGCACTCAGTATAAGATTTTATGAAACAGTTACTTCCTATTTTAATTATTATATCAATTATTTTTACCGCCTCGTGTAGTCAAAAAAAAGCTTCTCAAAAACCAAAAGAGACTGTAACATTAGTGGGAAATGACACCATACAGCTTCCTACTCCAAAAAATTTAAAAGCTAGTATAAGACTTACAGCACAAGCACGAGAAGGGGTGAAAAACTGGTCCTTTTATAATGACCTTTCTTCGTCTATAGACAGCCTTCATACAAATACACTTGGAGAATTACGCAAACAACTAATTGGTTTAGATGCGCTTTATATTCGATTAGAAGAAGCAGAAGAGGCTGTAGCACCAGTCACTCCAGAAGCAGTACAGACTAAAGCGGTAAATGCACGCCTTGTTGCTATAGAAACAAAAGTTAAAACCTTGCAGAATAGCGCACACTTGAACACTCTTGTCCCAGAAGAAATCTCTAAGAAAACAGGCGAACTTTTTAATGCATACCAAGATCTCAATTTACAACTCAACGAACTTTTTAATACTAGTTTTAAAGATTTACTAGAGGAGATAAAACAAGAAAATGAACAGGCTGCTAGTCAAAAGGCAGACGAGCAAACACTTAACTAAAATGAAAATCTTATTTATATTTTTTTCAATAATTGCAGGCACAACGTACGGTCAAAACACCTCCCTTGTAAAAGATGATGTAAAAGTCTCACTTGATTTATGGCATAAAGCAGCAGGAGATGCAGATTTTGAAGCATATTTTGAATTAATGACAGACGACGCCGTTTTTGTTGGAACCGACGCTACAGAAAACTGGAATGTTCAGCAATTTAAGTTATATGCAAAACCTCATTTTGATGCTGGTAGAGCATGGAGTTTTACCACAATAGAACGAAACATCTATGTTTCAAACAATAGCGCGAAATTAGCATGGTTTGATGAGCTATTAAGTACTCAAATGGGTGTATGTAGAGGTTCTGGTATTGTTCAAAAAGTAGATGGTAAATGGAAAGTAAAGCATTATGTATTATCCATCGCCGTTCCAAATGAAAATGTAGCAGCACTTACTGCTCTTAAAAAGCAATGGGATACTAATTACATAAAGAGTATCTCTAATAAATTTTAAAACCTTAACATAAGAGTATATTTATAAATTTTTTCACAGTTTTTTAGTATTTTATATTAATATAATTATGCAATAATAGCATTGCACATTATATTTGATATTTAATCAAATAAACTATGAAAAAACTACTACTATTAACATTATGTATGGTCACGTTACTGACCAATGCTCAAATAGGCTCTACTGCACCATGGATGGCGCCGTTTAATGATTCTAATAAAAGCACAGAGCCTACTTTTCAAGAAATTGTGGATTCATTTGAATCTTACTGGGAAGGCAAGGATGAAACAACCAAAGGAAGTGGCTTTAAACCTTTTAAAAGGTGGGAATCTCTTTATGCCAACTATTTAAACAACGATGGTACTGTCATGTCACAAAAACAACTTTGGGATGTATGGCAAGAAATTAATAGCCAATCAAAATCAACGCAAGTTGATGACAGTGATTGGAAAAATATAGGACCACTTACACACACTAATACAGGATCTTGGTCTGCTGGTCAAGGACGTGTTAATGCATTTGCAGTAGATCCTACAAATCCAGATATACTTTTTGTAGGAACGCCTGCAGGAGGAATTTGGAAATCTACAGATGCTGGAACTTCTTGGACACCACTTACAGATCAACTTCCTCAAATAGGGGTGTCTGGTATTGCTATCGATCCTACCGATACTAATATCATTTACATTGCTACTGGAGATGATGATGCTGGAGACTCGACAAGTATAGGCGTTATGAAATCTACGGATGGAGGAGACACTTGGAATACTACAGGTCTTAATGAGAATAACTCTCCTACTTCTATGAATGAGATTTACTTTGACCCTGCAGATAGTAAAACATTATGGGTTGCTACAAGTAATGGTATTTACAAGACTGTAGATAGTGGTACAAATTGGGATAACGTCCTTAGCGGAAACTTTGACGACTTAAAAGTTAAACCTGGAAGCTCAGATGTTTTATATGCGGCAGATGCATCTAGAGTTTATAGAACAGTTGATGGTGGAGACACTTGGTCAAATATATCTGCTGGTTTTATTACTGGTGCAGCTAGGTTAGTTATGGATGTTACTCCTGCTAATCCTGAGGTACTATACGTGTTTAGGTCTGACAACTCTTTTGGTGCTGGTAATATTTACAAATCATCAAACAGCGGAGATTCTTTTACTCAAAAATTTGCTGGTAGTGAGGATATTTTTGAAAGTACTCAAGCATGGTTTGACTTTGCGTTTGCAGTATCAGATACCGATGAAAATGAGATTTACACAGGAGTGCTTAATGTATGGAAGTCTACAAATGGTGGTGTAAGTTTTACAAAATTAAATAATTGGAATGCTCCAAATACACCTTCTTACACCCATGCTGATATTCATAATTTAAGATTCATCAATGGAACTTTATATTGCGGAAGTGATGGAGGTTTTTATAGTTCTAATGATGGGGGTGTAAATTTTTCTAGCCACACCGATGGATTAGCTATTGGACAGTTTTATAGAATTGATGTAGCGCCAGAAGATGCTTCTATTATTTCTGGAGGACTCCAAGATAATGGTGGCTACGCACGTAAAAATGGTATGTGGCAAAACTATTATGGCGCAGATGGTATGGAGAATATTTATGACCCAAATGATCCATCTAAAGTATATGGCTTCATACAATCTGGAGGTGGGCCTTATTTTTCAAATGACGGAGGTGCTTCGCTTTCTGGATCGTTTGCATCACCGGAGACTGGAAACTGGATAACACCCCTAGCTTTTGCTAAGGACAAGAGGCTATATGCAGGTTACACTAGAGTTTATGAACTTGATTTTTGCTCTAATTCTTGGGTACAAAAATCATTGTCATTTGGCTCACGTATAGACCTATTAGAAACGGATCCTAACGACGCTTCTATTATGTATGTAACTGTTAATGGAGCTTTATATAAAAGTTCAAATAGAGGTGCAGACTTCACTGTTTTGAGATCATTTCCTGAAGATATTTCGTCATTAGAAGTGAAGTATGGAGATAGTAATACGCTATATATAGTTACGGGAGGGACAGCTGGTAAAGTATATGAAGCAACAATAGCAGATAATGCCATTACTGTAAATGATATTACAGGTTCTCTACCAGGAGTGCCTAAGTTAGTTATCAAACATCAAAGCAACCATTCTGACAATCCACTGTTTTTAGGAACCGCGCTTGGCGTTTGGAAATATGATGATATCACTAATGATTGGGAAAGATTTGACAATGGATTACCTAATACAGCAGTACGCGACTTAGATGTAAATGAGTTCAATGGAGTGCTTACAGCAGGAACTTATGGACGAGGTATATGGCAAACAGATATTGATACTCAGCCGTTATCGTCAGACCTTGCAGCAACATCTTTAGTACCCCTAAACAATCAAGTGATATCCTGCGGAGAAAATCCTACAGAAATAACATTCAGAAATAATGGAACCTCTTCCATAACGGAAGCAACTATAACTTATGAAGCAGGAGGTATTCAAAACACTATGCAATGGACAGGAAACCTTGCTTCTCAAGAAGAAACTACTGTAGAGTTACCAGTATTAGGTCTATCTGTAGGAACCTATGAATTAATAGCTCAAATAACAACTGATGGAGATCAAGTAGAAGGTAATAATGAGAAAAGAACTTCGATAGCTATCAATGAAATAGGTGAAATAGATACAATAAATGATTTTGAAACAGGGGATAGTGCGCTGCTTGTACTTTCTGAAAATGGCAATATTGCTTGCGATACTTCGGGGCAAACATGGCAGAGAGGAATTCCTAACGGAACGTTATTAAATCAAGCTGTATCTGGAGAGAATGCCTATGCAACTAATCTAAATGGAGAATACAGTAATAATGTTAAAGAATACCTAACTACTAAATGCTATGACATTTCATCATTAGAAGTGAAAGAACTTAGCTTTAAGATGGCTTTTGAATTAGAACTTGACTGGGACATAATGTATGTTGAATATACTGTTGATGATGGAACTACGTGGGACATATTAGGTACCTCTAACGACCCTAACTGGTACAATAGTGATACTCTTCCAGGAAACAATTGTAATAATTGCCCAGGAGCACAATGGACAGGAACTAGTGCATCATTTAATGACTATAGTTATGATTTGAGTGCTTTTGCGTCAGAAACTAGTATGATTTTTAGATTTGTATTTCATTCTGATCAAGCCGTAACCGAAGAAGGTGTTGTAATAGATGACTTTCAAATAGGTGCTGGACAACTTTCTCTTGACGATACTGTTTTAGAAGGACTAAGTATCTACCCGAATCCATCTACTGCTATTTTCAATATACAATGGCCTGCAGAATCTTCATTATCCATAGAGGTATTTGATTTATTAGGTAAGTCTGTTATTAAAAGGTTTAATATGCCTCAAGGGTCAAGTAATTACCCACTTGACATGAGCACATTTGCTTCAGGTTTATATCTCATTAAACTAAACACTGACAAACAACAAATAACTCAAAAATTAATTTTGAAATAATTGCAAAAGCCCTCTTCTCAGAGGGCTTTTTTGATTGCTTATGTAACATTTAAAATTTAATTTCGTCCTATTCAAAATAACCTAATAACGTTACTCTATGAAACTCTATAAATCGGCTGCAATTGTGGCTACTTGTGCTCTTACGCTTGTAAGCTGTAAGACAGAAGAAACAAAAGAGACAGCTCAAGTTGAAAAAATCCCTGGTATTGTACTAGAGAATATGGATACTACGGTTGCTCCTAATCAAGATTTTTACAATTATGTAAATGGATCTTGGATGAAAAACACTGAAATTCCAGATGACCGCACTAGTTGGGGTGGATTTTCTGTACTACGCAAAGCTACAGATGCAGATGTTTTAGAAATACTTGCAGAAGCCGAAAAAAGCGGAACATACACTGCTGAAACAGACCAAGCAAAAGCGCTTGCGATTTACAACACCAAACTTGATACCATAGCGCGTAATAAGGCAGGGATTACACCTTTACAACCTGCATTAGATGCAATTGCTAGTGTAACTAACTTAAATGAACTACAGACAGTACTAGCTACTAATCCTGCTGTATCATCACCTTTTTTAAGCATAGGAGCTGGAGCAGATCTTAATGATAGCTCTATGAATACCGTGTATTTAGGGGCAAATGGCCTTGGTCTTCCAGATCGTGACTATTACATTCTAGAAGACGGGAAGTCTAAAGAAATTCGTGAAGAATATGTAAAACATATCTCACGCATGCTTCAAATGCTAGGAGACTCTGAAGCAGAAGCAAATGCCGCTGCCGATAAAATCCTCGCAATGGAAACTGCGCTAGCGACTCCAAGATTAGATAAAGTAGAGAGCCGTGATGCTCGTAACTTTAACAACCCACGTTCTGTCGCTCAGGCAGACGAGATGCTCACATCTATAGATCTTAAAAAGATGATTGCAGATCTTGGTATTAAGAAGGATTTTGACACGCTTCTTGTCACACAATTAAAGTACACAGAAGCTTTAGACACATTCCTTAAAAAAACTTCTATAGAAGATATCAAAACGCTCGTACGTTGGGATACATTTAATAGTTCTGCAGGAAGATTGAGTACAGAAATAGAAACTGCAAATTGGGAGTTTTACAGTAAATACTTAAGCGGTGCAAAAAAACAACGCCCAGCAGATGAGCGCGCACTAGCAACAGTAAATGGCTCTGTAGGAGAAGCGCTAGGGCAGTTATATGTAGATGCTAAGTTTCCACCAGAGGCAAAAGCAAAAGCAGAAACAATGATTGCAAATGTTATTGATGCTTACAAAGCTCGTATCCAAAAATTAGACTGGATGGGTGCAGAGACTAAAGAAAAGGCTATCGAAAAGCTTGATAAATTTACCGTTAAGATTGCATATCCAGACAAGTGGGAAGATTACTCTACAATGGATGTAGCTGCAGATAAGACGTACTTTGAAAATATGACTGCAGTTGGAAAATGGGGCCAACTCAAAAACTTTGATGAAATAGGTGAGCCAGTAGATAAGTCTAAGTGGGGAATGTCTCCTCAGACTGTTAATGCTTACTTCAATCCACTTAACAATGAGATTGTATTTCCAGCAGCAATACTACAACCACCATTTTACAACTACACAGCAGATGAGGCTGTAAATTATGGAGGAATTGGAGCTGTTATAGGTCACGAAATCTCTCACGCTTTTGATGATAGCGGATCACGTTTTGACGCAGATGGAAACCTAAAAAACTGGTGGACTGCCGAAGATCTTGAAGCATTTACAACTCGTGGTAATGCACTCGCAGAGCAGTACAGTGCTGTAGAGGTACTTGATAGCGTTTACGTAAATGGAAAATTCACGCTAGGTGAAAACATAGGAGACCTAGGTGGTGTACTTGGAGCATATGATGGATTACAGAAGTACTATGCAGAAAACGGACGTCCAGAAAACATTGACGGGTTTACTCCTGAGCAACGTTTCTTCATGTCTTGGGCAACAGTATGGAGAACAAAGAGCCGTGATGAAGCATTAAGAACACAAGTAAAAACAGACCCGCACTCTCCAGGAATGGTACGTGCGGTACAGCCTTTATTAAATGTTGATGCTTTCTACGAAGCTTTTGACATTAAAGAAGGAGATGCAAATTACCTAGCTCCTGAGAAGAGAGTTCGTATTTGGTAATATAATATATTCGCTTTCGCGAAAACTAAAACCGCCTCAATCGAGGCGGTTTTTTTATGCGTATTACTTTCGTTATTAAAGGTGCACCGTAAACTCGTAATTTAAAACACTATCAACCGTAATACTATCTATCTGCTTAAAGGATAAGGAATCTTCTTGACTATATTCTGGCGGCTCGAGACCCAACTCAATAGCCTGCTTTGTGTAATATTCTTTTTTTGTAGGATGATTAGGAGACACCGCATTTATAATGTGACCAAAGGCATCTTTCTTGATTATCGCTGTCAAAATCCCGATGCAGTCATCGCGATGTATCATATTAACTGGAGCATCACCATTAGTTAATCCCTTTCGTCCAGCAAGAAATTTCACAGGGTTTCTACTACCACCAAACAATCCTCCAAAACGAACAACCGTTGTCTCAAAAGCAGGGGTGTTAAAGAATATTTGCTCTACATCATATAACTGCTTAGCCGCATTTGTATCGGGTTGTGGTGCATCTTTCTCTGTCACCTTACCTTGTGCATCATCATAGACAGAGGTACTACTTATAAGAATCACTTTTTTAACCTCAGACCGTTCAATCAGATGTAGAAAATGCGCCATTTTGAGAGCGTAGTTTGCACCTGTGTTCTTTCTCAAGCCTGGCGGTATCATAATGAGTAGCACATCTGTATCTGCAAGAAAAGTTTCTACTAAGCCTGAGACACCACTTTCTGCTATTACTACTGGATATGCAAGGATATTACTTCTTGTAAGGTCTTTTGCTTTTTCTGCATCTGTCACACTTCCTTTTACCGTGTACCCCATAAGCTGGAGCCTCGAGGCAAGTGCTTTACCAAGCCATCCTAAACCAGCAATTGTAATTTTTTTATTCATTTATTTTCTAGCAATAACTAGGGTTTTCGTTTAAATCTTCGGCAGCAGCTATAATAATTAGTTGCTTCTATACTCTTATCGAGAATTACATTACTCTTCTACACCAGTGTTGATAGTATCTTTTTTCGCTTTCGCGAAAGCGTACTCAGCAATATCAATCGTACGCTCTACTATGATAGCATCGTTAGGTACAAATGGTTTTGGCATCGTAGTATTAGGTCTCGCCGAAACTGTAAATTTTGGGTTTTCTAATAAATCGTACGAGAACTCCTTGAGTGTAAATTTAGGATTTACACCTTCTGGCACGGCAAATTTAAACTCCAGCTTGTCATTTTTCCCTCTGTAATAACTTAAAATACCTTTACTACCTCGTTTCTTATAAAGCGTCTCAGTACTATCTGCTTTTACAGCAACGCCGTTCCAAGAGATATGCTGTAAAGGAGTTTCTATAGCTGTGTACATACGCATTTGATGCACAGTACGATTAGGTGTGACTGTAAGTGTGATATACCTCAACCCATCTACCAGCGTGTCTTTATCTAGCTGCACCGTACTTTCTGGTAAATCGATTACAGCAGTTTCCTTTGCATAGGTATATGGAGTATTGTATTTACTACCTGCAGCATTACCAATGTACATAGTAGCTTGTTCTGGGTTTTCGCCTAGGTATCCTTTGGTCCAGTCATCAAGCGACTTATTATATGTTGCCCAGTATGCTCGATTTGTATCTGTATTTTGATAATAAATAAGACTATTAGGTGCTTGACGATCTACGGCAGCATCTGAGTTCATGTGTGCAATCCCAAAACAAACGAGCGCTCCTAGCAAACTCAAATATGCTAAGAACTTCTTGTTTCTATATAAACCAAATACTGGCAATACTAGTCCAAAAAGGAGTATCAAAAAGATTACACTCGCATAGAGCATATCTGGTCCTAAACCTACAGGAAAGAACTGTACTAGAGGAGCTAATAAAAATATAGCTGGAGCACACAGTAAGACAAGTAACAACACACTAGGCTTACGCTGCGCTATAAGCACATAAAAAGCAATTAATCCAAAATATACAGGAATGATAAAAAAGGCAGCGCCTTTTAAATAAACTGCAACGAGTATATTAATGATGAGCCACATAGTGA
This sequence comes from Dokdonia sp. Hel_I_63, assembly GCF_007827285.1. Taxonomy (NCBI): domain Bacteria; kingdom Pseudomonadati; phylum Bacteroidota; class Flavobacteriia; order Flavobacteriales; family Flavobacteriaceae; genus Dokdonia; species Dokdonia sp. Hel_I_63. The sequence goes on from NZ_VISD01000001.1 coordinate 421,302, forward strand.
GTGGAGCTACCATATTACTTGCCGTGTTTTGTGCCACGGTAAGCCTATGATACATACCCATACATAGACTAAAACCTAATAAGGCAAAGGCAATAATATACCAGTGACCATTATAAATAAAAACAGGCAACATGTCTTCATAACTAGGATATACATACTTTAATAACTCCCACAATAGGTAAAAAAGCCCTCCTCCTAAGATTAATGTAAGGAAGAAAGTTCTGAAACCTCTAGCGACATATTTTCTCCTCAATTGTTCCTTTTTAAATCCATAAACTAGCAATGCTATAAACAGAACAATTGCAATTGCTACCATAGGCCAGATCCAAGAAAATGGATATGCAACAAAGTTTGCCACAGCGGCATCAAAGTACACATAATCTTCATCAGACTTTATATTGGTAAGGTCTGTAGCTGCAAAGTACTTGAGTAATGGCATTAAGTAAGTTCCTTGGTGCTCTAGTGTCTTGCGATCCAAGTTTTCAAAAGTGTCATTTACCGTATGATAGTCAAAATGATCATCTATAAATGCAAAGAAAAACCCATCAATATCACCATCTTCTCTTAAGACAGTCGAGTCCGTATCATTAGGCAACATTTTGTAAATACTATACATTAATGAAGTCCCTACGGGATACTCCACTCCTGCTTCCATAAATCCATTAATGAGATTTTTATTACCGTGATTAGTCTCTACAATCATATTAGAAGGACCACCACTACCACGTGCTTCAAAGTTGAGGGCAAGTCCCACGTCTTTTGCCCATGGATGTTCATCTACAAAAAGCTGAGCGCCATCTAGGCCAATTTCTTCGGCGTCTGTGATGCAGATTATGATATCATTTACAGGAGTGACTCCGCTTGCAAGGTAAGCTCGTACACTTTCTAGTATAGTTACCACACCAGAACCTGCGTCACTTGCGCCATGAGATGCACTGTGTGGCGCACTATCATAATGTGACATAAGTAATAGTGCCTTACCATCACCACTTCCTTTTATGCGCGCTAGGATATTTTGAGGCTTTGTAAGATTACTGTACCCATTCCATTCTTCATTTACAAAACCTTCTTGTACTTGAGGCTCTAGACCAAGCTTGCGAAGTTCTTGCACAATATATTGCTGCACTTCTGTATGTGCCGCTGTACCCACAAAATGCGGCTTTGCCGAGATTACTTTTAAATGTGATAATGCTCTTGCCGTAGAAAATTCTGTAAGCGGAGTTTCTTTATCACCTATAGTCTTAGGCATGAGTGAGTAAAAGCTCACAAATACTAAAAACAACACTAGAATAAATGAAATAATATGGGATAAACGTTTCATTGAGAAGGCAATCTTTTGGTTTGGTGCTTGTAAAATACGAATTTATGAGCTTGAGTACGCTTTCGCGAAAGCGTAACCTCAAAGATTAAAATTAAATCACTAACTTTAAGAGAACAAAATCAGCAAGTTATGGCAATTAAAAGTTTTATGGGTAAGCGCGCAAAGGACACCAAAAGCAGCGCTACAGATATTAAAGTAAGTGATTACATGAGCCGAAAGCTCATTACTTTTTCTCCTGACCAATCGGTGCTTGAAGTGATGAACAACTTAATTAAACACAAGATTTCTGGTGGTCCCGTGGTTAATGAAAATAACGAACTACTAGGTATTATCTCTGAAGGTGACTGTATGAAGCAAATTTCTGAAAGTCGTTACTACAATATGCCTATGGATAATATGAAGGTGTCTAATCACATGGTGACTAATGTGGATACAATAGACGGTAATATGAATGTTTTTGATGCGGCAAATAAATTTCTAGAGTCAAAACACAGGCGTTTCCCTATTGTAGAAAATGGCAAGCTCGTAGGACAAATAAGCCAAAAAGATGTTCTTAAAGCTGCGCTAGCTCTCAACGGTCAAACTTGGAAATAAGCTGTTATGGCATTTTTTCAAACCAAGCAAGTTCTACTTGCTGAGCTTCATATATAAAATTATTCTTGCCCTCGAGGCCTATCTTCTCAAGTACTCTGCAAGAAGCTTTATTACCTAACTCTGCCATGCCGCAGAGTTTTGTGTTTGGAAAATGTTCAAAAAAGTAATCTCTTGCCGCAATTGAAGATTCGGTTGCATAGCCTTTACACCAATACTCAGGCATAAAACGATATCCTATATCATAAAAATTAGTGTGGCCATTCATTTCTTTTTCAAAGTTATATTTGAGTCCCGTCCACCCTATCCAGTCTCCACTACTTTTCTCTATCGCTGCCCAGCGTCCTATACCGTAGGTTTCATATTGCATACGTATATAATCTATAGATGTTCGCGCCTTTCCCATACATGTAATAGGGTTTTTGCCTAAATATTCATGTACTATTGGATTGCTATCTAGTCGATACATGTTTCCCGTATCTTCTATACGAACCTCGCGTAAAATGAGGTGTTCTGTTTCTATATGGTAGGTCATAATTAATTTAGAATTAAATCCGCTTCAGTTTTATGCACGCTTCACAAGCGCATAAAAATCACCTTCAAGCGGTAAGTACCCTTGATCATACACAAAGTAATACACCGTGCCAGCTTTTGTAGTATAGATACTTGTAAATAGATTGAAGTCAAATCCAGCTGTATTGAGCTTAGACTTGGTTGTTCTCGTTTTATCTTCTGGATTGAGACGCTCTAAGATGCGATAATTCTTGCGCAACACATTATTAGTATTACGCATGATATTTTTTGAGTCCTTATTTTGATTATTGTTGTGCGAATTACGGCATGAGTCACTACAGAATTTTTTATCTGCACGACCTATGATTTTATCTCCACACTCGGGACAAGCTCTTTCCATATACTTGCTAGATACTTGAGCTCAAAGCCCAGTTGTTCATATTATGAGGTTAATGCTCTTTAATTATTCTTATAAATCTTAATGTCTAGATCTCCGGTAGCATTCATATGAGCACGGTACATTCCTGCAGTGTTGAATTCCATCGCAACGTTACCGTCTTTGTCTATCGCTACAATACCTCCATCGCCGCCTAAAGCTGGAACTTTCTTCTGGATAACTTCGCTAGCAGCTTCTTGTAGCGTTACTCCTTTATATTCCATCATTGCTGAGATATCATGAGCCACCTGTGCTCGTATAAAAAATTCTCCCCATCCTGTACTACTTACTGCGCACGTAGCATTATTTGCATACGTACCAGAACCTATAATAGGAGCATCACCTATACGGTTGTAACGTTTATTAGTCATTCCTCCTGTAGAAGTTCCCGCAGCTAGGTTACCATGCTTATCTAACGCCGCACAACCTACGGTTCCAAATTTACTGTCCTTTATATAAGGATCCATAAATGCCACCTTCTTATCATCATCGTGGTCGAGCTGTGTTTTTTCTTTATCTATTATTTTCTGTAAAGATTGGAAGCGTCTTTCTGTATAGAAATAAGAAGGGTCTACAATTTCTAATCCTTGCTCTTGTGCAAATTGCTCTGCTCCTTTTGCGCTTAACATCACATGCTCAGATTTATCCATAACAGCTACTGCAAGATCAATAGGATTTTTTACTGTTGTTACTCCAGAGATGGCTCCCGCATTAAGCGTCTTACCATCCATTACACTTGCGTCAAGCTCATTTGTACCATCATGTGTAAAAACAGCACCTTTTCCTGCATTAAATAATGGACTGTCCTCCATAATATTTATAGCTGCTGTCACGGCTTCCATACTAGTTCCACCATTGGCTAGAATTTTATGACCAGCTTTTGTAGCTTCCTCTAGCTTAAGACGATATGCTTTTTCTAGTGAATCTGTCATATTCTTTTTAAGAATAGTACCTGCTCCTCCATGTATAACAAGACCAAATTTTTGATCTGCGGGGATAGTATTTTCAACCTCTTTAGAATTTTCTTTTTTAACTGGCATGTCGCAAGACATGATTAAAAAACATGAAATAATACTAAAAACTAATTTTTTCATAAAGATTACGATTTTGTAAGTGTCTAAATATAAGGAGAAAGAAACTTTAAAACGAACTGGATTTTTCAAAAACATCGATGAAATACACAGTAATTTCTTTGAAATTTCTTACAAATCAACTTTTTTTGTGTATTTCATCGATTAAATACACAAAATATACGTTTAAGTGCAAAATAATTATATCTTGCAGCCATAATAAACTCATAACCCCAAATTATGAAATTGATTAGCCAAACTTTTTACGCACTAGTTGCGTTGTGCCTCCTAAGCGCGTGCACCAGCGAAGAATCTACAGAGATAGATACTCTTGCAAATTTAGAAACTACTATTGAAGTAGAAAATAACATTGAGCTTGCCGAAGAGGTACTTGATGTACTTAACGATTATAGGGCAACTTTAGGTCTTAATGCACTGCAGTGGCATACAGATTCAGAAAATCTTGCAGTAGGACACTCTAGTTACATGGTAGCGCAAAATGCTGCTAGTCACGATAACTTTTACGAGCGCGCAGCTATATTGCAAGAAAATGGGGCAGACATGGTGAGTGAAAATGTTGCTTACGGTTTTAGAGATGCAGAGTCAGTTCTAGAAGGATGGCTTAACAGTCCTGCGCACAAGCAAGCTATAGAGGGAGATTACACACATACAGGAATAGGTATTGTATTGACAGAGACTGGAATACCATACTATACACAACTATTTATAAGATAAGAAGATACCCCCAAATCAATTTTGATTATCAACCCCGTTTGCAACAGTAGACGGGGTTGTTTTTTTACGCTTTCGCGAAAGCGTACTTCTATAAATTGTATTTTTATACAAAGAATAATATTATGGCAATTCAACAACCGTTTAATTTAAACAAGTGGATTGAGGAAAACAGAGATCTCCTCAAACCACCCGTGGGAAATAAGAACTTATACAAAGAAGCTGGTGATTATATCGTAATGATTGTAGGTGGCCCAAATGCTCGTAAGGACTACCACTACAATGAGACCGAAGAACTATTTTTTCAGATAGAAGGTACTATTGAAGTACACGTGCAAGATGAAGGAGTAAAGCGCACTATGCATCTAGGTCCTGGTGATATGTATTTACACCCCGCTGGAGTACCACACTCACCCGTGAGGCATGAAAACTCGATAGGTCTCGTGATAGAACGCAAGAGAGTAGACCTTGATGGTAAGGATGGTTTATTATGGTACTGCGATAATTGTAATCATAAATTATATGAAGTATTCTTTAAGCTTCATAATATAGAAAAAGACTTTTTAGGTCATTTTAAAGATTTCTATGGAAGCAAAGAACATAGAACTTGTAATAACTGTGGAACTGTCATGGAAGTAGATGAGCGATTTACTACGGATTAATAAAAAAATAGAATAATTTTTAGGGTGTGTTTAATAACACGCCCTTTTTTATGGAAGCCTTTGAATTATCCTTAGATTTGACTCAGAACAACACCGCCATTGCAGCAGGTGTATATTAAAGAAATTATTAATCATTGGGTAAGATCGCTATGTATGTTTTCTTCACTCAATAATTCAAAAAACTATGAGCACAGTAGCAAAAGATTTTGGAATGGACGAAGCGCTTAAAATACTTGGCATTTCCGATATAAATGAAGGAACCTCTACAGGTCAAAAAAGTTTTGGTAATGGAGACATTATCGAGTCTTATTCTCCAGTAGATGGACAATTAATAGGTAAAGTAAAAACTACCACAAAGGAAGATTACGAGAAAGTAATGACCTCTGCAACTGCAGCGTTTAAAGACTTTAGAACCATGCCAGCTCCAGCAAGAGGAGAGATGGTACGTCAGTTTGGAAATAAACTTCGTGAGGTAAAAGAGCCATTAGGTAAACTCGTTTCTTATGAGATGGGTAAATCATATCAAGAAGGACTAGGTGAAGTACAAGAGATGATAGACATCTGTGACTTTGCAGTAGGTCTTTCTCGACAGTTACACGGTCTTACAATGCACTCAGAACGTCCTGGTCACAGAATGTATGAGCAGTACCACCCGCTAGGTGTGGTAGGTATCATTTCGGCATTTAATTTTCCGGTAGCTGTTTGGGCTTGGAACACAGCGCTTGCTTGGGTTTGTGGAGATGTTTGTGTATGGAAACCATCAGAAAAAACACCGCTTTGTGGTGTTGCTTGTCAAAACATTATTGCAGAGGTTCTTAAAGCTAACGATATGCCAGAAGGTATCTCTTGCCTTATAAACGGAGATTACAAAGTAGGTGAGATGATGACTACAGATAAGCGTGTCCCTCTTATTTCTGCTACCGGTTCTACTCGTATGGGTAAAAAGGTGTCTGCTACGGTAGGAGAACGTCTAGGAACGTCACTACTCGAACTAGGGGGAAATAATGCAATCATTGTAACTCCAGACGCAGATATTAAAATGACAGTAATCGGTGCCGTTTTTGGTGCTGTAGGAACTGCTGGACAACGCTGTACATCTACTAGACGTCTTATTATACATGAGAGTATGTATGATAAAGTAAAAGACGCCGTAGTAAAAGCATATGGACAGTTACGCATAGGTAATCCTCTTGATGAAAATAATCACGTAGGACCACTTATCGATACGGATGCAGTTGCCAATTACAACAGCGCACTAGAACGTGTGGTTGCAGAAGGTGGTAACCTTATTGTAGAAGGTGGAGTTCTTAGTGGAGAAGGTTATGAGAGCGGTTGCTACGTAAAGCCAGCGATTGCAGAGGCTAGTAATGATTATGAGATTGTACAACACGAGACTTTTGCTCCTGTATTATACTTATTAAAATACAAAGGTGATGTAATGGATGCTTTAGAGCTTCAAAACGGCGTTGCACAAGGACTTTCGTCTGCTATTATGACAAACAATCTTCGCGAGGCAGAGCGCTTCTTAAGCGTTGCAGGATCAGATTGTGGTATTGCAAACGTAAACATAGGTACTTCTGGTGCAGAGATAGGTGGAGCCTTTGGAGGTGAGAAAGACACTGGAGGAGGCCGCGAGTCTGGATCAGATGCTTGGAAAGTATATATGAGAAGACAGACTAACACTATTAATTACACGACAGAGCTTCCACTTGCCCAAGGAATTAAATTTGACTTATAGGAGACTATCTCTTTAAGATAAAGAATAACGTTCTCAAAAACCGTTTCCCATAATAAGGAAGCGGTTTTTTTATGCGCTTTCGCGAAAATTTGAACACATCAAACCCACTCTTCTCAATATGAGTAAAACAGTATAAAACCTACGTCTTGCGTTAGAAATTGATAATTTTTATTCGATTAATCTCTTAAAATCATCGAGCAAATACATAATCTACTGAATATCAAAGCTCAAAAGTTGTAAGTGTTAATATTTTAACTAACTTTAAGAAACAGTAACCACCTAAAAAACAACCAAATGAGTAAGAAAATGGGATACCTTCTAGGTATGCTGCTTACGATTGTTATTTGTATGATTCTCGCATGGATTTTTTGTTGTAACACTACTCAAAGTAGTGATTCACAAAACAATCAAAGAGAAACAACTATTAACAATCCTCCTGCAGTAGCTACCCCAGAAGTAGCAACCTCAATGGCCTTTAATCTTAAAGGGCCCGATGGGAAATTTGCTTTTACTAGCAACGACAATTTTAACTTCAACACTTCATCATTTTCAATACTACCTCCTATCTCTGGAGAAGTTACAGATGGTGTAAATCAACTCAAAACATATTTTGAGACTGCCGGTAATGAAGATAAGATGATAGATATCACAGGATATTATGATAGTGGAGAAAAAAACACCTCAGCATTTGCAGATCTTGGACTTGCTAGATCAAATTCGGTAAAAAAACTATTTTGTTGATCAAGGAATTCCCTCCAGCCGTATTAACACATACGGAGAGCTACGCGCATCAATAGTTTCTGATGGCAACGTTTACAAAGGCCCTATAGAATACAGGATTTTTAACCAGGCAAATGGAGATCTTGATGCTACTAATACGGCACTACAAGACATAGAGAATAGCCTAAGAGCAGACCCACTAGTATTGTACTTCAATTATGGAGAAGCCTCTGTAACACTAAGCGAGAAAAAACGCTTACAAATAGGAGACATAAGCCGTTATCTTGATAAAAAAGAAGGTGCAACCATCACTGTTGAAGGACACACAGACAGTCAAGGTAGCCTCACAACTAACGATAGATTAGGATTAGAAAGAGCAGAGTTTGCAAAGGCATACCTTGCAAACAACGGTATTCCGGAATCAAAAATCAAAACAGTTTCAAAAGGAGAGCGTAGCCCTATTGAAACAAATGATACTGAGGAAGGACACAATAAAAACAGACGCGCAGTCATCACACTAAACTAACAGACCAAAAACAAAATAATTATGGATTTTTCAAACATAGCTTGCTGGATATGGCCACTCATCGCGGGTGTCATCTGCGGTATTTTAGGATATTTATTGGGTCGCCTTTTTGGCAGTAGTAATAATAAAACAATAGACTACAGCGCAGATCTTGATGCTTGCAAACGCAAAACAACGTCACTACAAGCAGATCTAGATGCGTGTACTCGTAAAACTACATCCTTAGAGGCAGATTTAGCTTCAAGTGAGTCTAAGCTTAGTCTAGCAAAAAAAGCTCCCTTGGCGGCAACTAGTACCGCGAGCATCGCAAGTTCATTTGCGGCAGGGGCAGCTACAAGTAAAACAGTTATTGAAAATACAAATACTAGTGAACCATCACCATCTACAGGTATTATAGGCGTACCGTTTGATGCAGCAGTTGCAAAAGGTGCCTACGGGAAGAAAAAAGTAAGAGAGAATGACCTCACCATCGTAGAGGGCATAGGACCAAAAATCTCAGAGCTATTTCATAATCATGATATTAAAACTTGGGCAGCACTAGCAAGCACTTCTGTAGAGAAGTGCCAGGAAGTACTTAATTCTGGTGGAAAACGCTATGAAATACATCGTCCAGGGACATGGCCTATGCAAGCAGAAATGGCAGCACTAGGAAAATGGGCAGAGCTCAAAAAATGGCAAGATGAGCATGATTATGGTAAGGCGTAAGTAACACAGTATTCCATAAAAAAAAGTCCGCTATGATACATTTCATAGCGGACTTTCATTTTATAAAAAGCTATTTACTATAATAATGTGGCGTCTAATGTGATTTCTGCTTTCATAAGTTTAGACAGTGGGCATACTTCCTTTGCTTTTTGAGCAATCTCTTCAAATTTCTCTTTTGAAATATTTGGCACTTTACCTTTGGTTACTAACTTGATGGTGGTGATTTCGCCATCTTCAAAAGTTACGTGAGCATCTGTGTCAAGACTATCTGCAACAAAATCTTCTTCATTTAACAAGAAACTCAATTGCATTGTATAACAACCGGAATGTGCAGCACCTATAAGCTCTTCTGGGTTAGTCCCTACTCCATCTTCAAATCTTGTCCCAAATGCATATTGTGCTTTATCTAATACAGTACTTTCTGTTGATATTGATCCTTTACCTTCCTTTCCACTTCCTGCCCAATGAGCGCTTGCTTTCCTTGTAAATTTCATAAATGGTAATTTAAAACGACAAGAACATGTCTTCATCGCTGTTATTAATATGAAGTAAAAGTAATTAGATTACGCTTTCGCGAAAGCGGTATTAACAACATATAACATCATCTTTAACAAAGCTTTATAATGACCTCAACTCATAGTCTACACTTGTTTTGAGGAAGTTGAAAGTCATTAACCTATTTGCGTGCCATTTGCTACTTCTCTATCTGGAGCTATTAAAATAACATCCTTCTCATTTCCCAACCCTCCCAAAACGAGACACTCACTCATCATTGTTGCAATTTGCTTAGGAGGAAAATTAAGGACTGCAACCACTTGCCTTCCCACTAGTTCTTGAGTCGTATACAACTCCGTGATTTGTGCAGATGTTTTTCTTTTACCGTGCTCACCAAAGTCCACAACCATTTTATAGGATGGATTTCTAGCCTCTGCAAAAACCTCTGCAGATAAGATGGTGCCTACTCGCATTTCTACCTTAGTAAAATCACTCCAAGTTAAATTTTTATCTTGCTTATCTTCCATAGTTGACTTTTGACACAGAGACTACATAGCTCATGAGTTAGTTAATAATCTACATTACTGCTGGCCATTATTTCCTAGCAAAACAATAACTCCTATCACCATAAGACCCGCTAGTATCGCAAAGAAAATCTTCCAGAATGAATACGGTCGTTTTCCAGAGAGTGCTCCCGTTTCTCCATTAACAAAAAAGTTATATTCCTTACCGTTATAGCGGTATGAACTCACATAAACGGGTAATAAAATGTGTTTAAACGTCTCCTCTGCGAGCTTCATGTCTATAGATGACACTCGTTGTGTATCGCCTCCTATGTCTCTAGCTGCCCAAGTAGATGCTATTTGCTTTGCAACATCACGAGATTTACCATAACCATCTTTGAGAGGAATCGTATATTTTTCTGTCACAAAACCAGATAAAAACCCGCTGTTGAAGGGTTGCAATTTTTTAAGATCCCATCTAGCAATTTTAGAAGGAACTCTTCCTGCTCGTTGTTTTGAGGCTTCTACCAAGGTGTCATCTACAAATCCAGATACACTGCCAGAAGCAGGATACCATCTCGTTTTTTGCACCTGTCTAGATTGCGTTTTTCCTTTACTATCTCGATAGGTTTCTGTCACATAGTAGTACTCCCCTCGCTGGCCCGTATAGTTTGCAGCAAGCTGCGCATCAAAGGTCCAGTAAGGTAAATACAGTCCCTTTGTAAATTGTGGATCTAGTGAAGCTTTCTTTAATTTATTAGGAGCCCACCACAACCCATTTACCCACTTTTTAAAAATAGTAAACGAGGCACCCTGATCTATTTGAAATGGTAATACAGCTCCTGGCAAAATCCAGTTTTCCTTTCGCATATCTTCAAGTATGAGCGGCATACTGCAATACACGCAATGCAGGGATTTATAATGTTCTTCTACATGCTGGTTTGCCCCACAGTTTTTACAGTGAAGCATTGAGATTTCTTCGCTGTTTTTTTGATCTCCCATTTTATCCAAATAAGGATAAAGCTCTAGTTCTTCAAACTTACTGGTCTCAAGTGATATTTTTTCTTGATGCCCGCAGTACTCACAGGTAATAGACGTTGTACCTGGCTTATACTTAAGCTCTGCACCACAATTTATACAGGCTTTTTTAAGTTCAGTTTTATGAATGGGTGTTTCTTCCATATAGGAATAATGAAAGGTGCATATTTAGGAATACGCACCTCAAAAGGTTTTAGTTATACAATATTATTGTGGTAACGGCGGCGGTGTGTTACCTCCTAAGAAAGACTTAAGCTCTTCCACCTCTTGCAATGCAGTCCATGCAGCCATTCCTTGCTTCCACACAAGACTCTCCTTATTGATAGTGCGGTTTGCAAATAAAGCCTTGAGTTGATCTATACTTACGGGTCCTTGTTGCGCACCGTTTACCGCATAAAAATATTGTACTGCGGCTGGCATAGGTGGCGGCATCATTCCACCTTGATTCATTTGTGGTTGTGCTTGTTGTTGTCCGCCCATTTGTGGAGACATCATTCCGCCCATTTGTTGTGCAAGTACAAAGCCCATTCCCATACCCATTCCTGCTCCTGCAGTACCACCTTCATTTGTCGCTGCAGCTTCTATAGCTTTTGCAGTTTTAAACTTAGTAAGTTTATCTAGATCTATTTTATCCAGACGACTGTATTCAAATATTTCTTTCTTGAGGTCTTCTGGCATCGATACATTCTCGATGTAAAACTTCTCAAGAGAAATACCTACAGACATGAACTCTGGCTTCATTACCTCTTGGCACGTCTCAGAAAGCTCTGAAGTATTTGCAGCATACAGCTCTATAGGAAGATTTGCTTCTCCTACCGTATCTGTAAATCTTGTTGCAATGAGACTTTTGAGGTGCTCATTAATCTCAAAATTTGTAAAGTTGTTATCTGTCCCTACGATGTCTACAATAAACTTTCCAGCATCTGCAATTTTAAAGGCATAGGTTCCAAAAGCGCGAATTTCTACAAGTCCGAAACGATCATCACTTAACGTAATTGGGTTTTTAGTTCCCCACTTTTCATCTGTGAATAAGTGTGTGTTTACAAAATAAACTTCTGCTTTAAATGGAGAGTTAAAGCCATATTTCCAACCTTTAATAGTAGATAAAATTGGTAAATTCTGAGTTGTTAGATCATACGTTCCAGGTGTAAACACATCTGCCAGTTGGCCTTCATTTACAAACACTGCCGTCTGTCCTTCACGTACAACAAGCTTTGCACCATTTTTTATCTCATTTTGATAGCGCTCAAAACGGTGAGCAATGGTGTCATCTGTATAGTCTAACCACTCGACAATATCTATAAACTCATTACTGAGTTTCTCTTTAATTTTACTGAAAATATCCATAGGTTGTGTTGTTTTATTTTGTGTTTTAAAGTTATGAAAAAAGGAGTATAAAAAAACCTACTATCGTTCCCTCAAACAATAGCAGGTCTTATTTGCCTATATAAAGGCAGCTCAAAACAATGTATGGTGGCTTATCATCTATCCTTGATACTCATATGAGCTACCATCTGGAAACTCTATTGAGAAATAAGAAACATCAAATTCCTCATCTTGAAAAATTTCTTCTAGAAGTCCCCACTCTTCCGTATTTGTATTCATGACATATTTTTTTAAGTGATTAATACATTACAAATATGAACCAGATTTATGGATCTCTAAGGGATATAATAGCGTGAATTTACAAGGGCGTAAACCCCTATATTAATAAGTTATTCTTAAACAGCATACACGAAAGACTTATTAATAGAGCTGCTAGACACCTTTTCTTATAGTGCTATAGAGGTTGTTGTTAAGCTTTCGCGAAAGCGTTATTAATACCCTTAAAGAATTCCTATTTTTGATACACTTTTAAAATCAATATGTATGCTCACGATAGATCCTAAAGAAATTCCAGTTCCACAATTATTTGCTCACCTTACAGGTGCTGTGGGACCGCGTCCTATTGCATTTGCAAGTACGGTAGATAAGAATGGTAAAGTAAATCTTGCTCCTTTTAGCTTTTTTAATGTCTTTGGGGCAAATCCTCCTATTCTTGTGTATTCACCTTCTAGAAGTGGTCGTGATAACACCACAAAACACACGCTAGATAACGTACTTGAAGTACCTGAATGTACTGTAAACATTGTAAACTATGCAATGGTGCAACAAATGTCACTTGCAAGTACGGCTTATGCAAAAGGTGTAAACGAGTTTACAAAGTCTGGACTTACTGAAAAACCATCTGAGATGGTGCAACCTCCTTGCGTTGCAGAGGCTCCTGTACAGTTTGAGTGTAAAGTAATTGAGGTAAAGCCACTAGGTGATCAAGGTGGCGCGGGAAATCTTGTAATTTGCGAGATTTTAAAAATGCATATTGATGAGGAGGTACTAGATGCTCATGGAGCAATAGATCCTCTCAAGATAGATCAAGTCTCACGTATGGGTGCAAACTGGTATAGTAGAGCAAAAGATGGACTTTTTGAAGTGCCTAAACCTGTTTTAAGAACTGGCATAGGGGTGGATATGATCCCTCAAGAAATAAGAAATAGTACGATACTCACTGGTAACGACTTAGGTACGTTAGGTAATGTAGAGCAGCTACCTACCGAAGATGAGATTTCTGACTTTATAGCACAACATGAAGATTTAAGAACAAATCTTGCCACAGCAAGTGAGGAAACGGTGCATAAACTGGCAAAGGAATATTTAGATAAAAAAAATGTGGATAATGCGTGGAGAGTTCTGCTCGCAAAACGCTAGGATTTTCATAAATTTACACCCTAATAATTGAACGCGATGGAAGTACAAGGTAAAGTAAAGATGGTCGGTGAGACTCAAACATTTGGGAGCAACGGCTTTAGAAAAAGAGAACTTGTCGTAACGACAGAAGAGCAATACCCACAGCACATTATGGTGGAGTTTGTACAAGATAAAACAGATCTTTTGAACAACTATGCTGTTGGTCAAAATGTAAAAGTGAGCATTAACTTAAGAGGACGCGAGTGGGTAAATCCACAAGGTGAGACTAAGTATTTTAACTCTATCCAAGGATGGCGCATTGAGAATGTATCTGCTGAAAATGCAGGTGGTGGTCAACCACTTCCTCCTATGCCTCCTGCAGATTCATTTGAGCCTGCAACAAACTTAAATAGTGACGATCACGACGATCTACCATTTTAAGACGATAAAGGTCAACGTATTGATATTTGAACCCAAAACAATTAACTTGTTTTGGGTTCTTTATTTTTACACCTTTATCAACCTATGATTGTATACGGAGTTTGTAAAAGTTGCCATAACCACTTGAGCTTAAATGTTCTTGCAGGCACACGTCCTGAACTTTCAAAACAAATAGGTGCAAGCATTTCAAAAAAATGTAACCGATGCGGGGTCACTACCACCTTTACTATAAACCAGCTCAAAGCAAAACTCTCAAAACGCATACGTCATGCAGTTTTGGAGGTTGCAATTGTAGGTGTTGTAATATTATCTTCTGCCTACTACTTTCTCACAGACATCACCTATATCGCCTTAATTATTGCACTTTACACGCCACTTGCAATAGGCTATGTGTGGCATACGAGAAGAAATTTTAAGTTAATTGATACTTTTAATAGAAGCAAAGCCTAGTTATCTTTGTGTATAGCTATTAATTATACTCGTGCTTTTACTCCCAGAAGATCAACATTGGAATAATGACCCTTGGTTTCCAGAACACCATCTGGCAGACGAGGAAGGGTTACTTATGGTAGGTGGTGATCTCACTACAGACTGGTTATTACTTGCTTATAATTCTGGCATTTTTCCTTGGTATAATGAGGGACAGCCTATTTTATGGTGGACGCCAGACCCGCGTATGGTAGTAAAACCTAGTGACGTACACGTATCAAAATCTATGCGAAAAGTGTTACGAGACAATCACTTTACAGTTACCTATAACCAGAATTTTCTAGAAGTCATACTTGCTTGTAAACGCATTAAGCGCAACGGTCAAGATGGCACGTGGATTACTAATGATATTATAGATGCATACCTCAGATTACACGAGCTAGGTCATGCTATTTCCGTTGAGGTTTGGCATGATAAAAAATTAGTCGGAGGTCTTTATGGAATAGATCTAAAGGAGAAAGGAATATTTTGTGGAGAAAGCATGTTTGCAACCATGAGCAATGCCAGTAAAGTGGGATTTATTACGCTTTCGCGAAGGCTAGAAAAAGAAAATTACCACCTCATCGATTGCCAGATGTATACAGACCATCTAGCGAGCCTAGGTGCCGCCGAAATTCCGAGAGATTTATTTCTTGAATATCTACAGTAGGGACGCAATACCTTGCGTCCCTACTGCACCTTGTTATATCTAAAGCAACTTACTTCATGGTCATTTACCATACCAATAGCTTGCATAAATGCATAGATAATGGTGCTTCCCACAAACTTGAATCCGCGTTTTTTGAGGTCTTTTGATATGGCGTCACTCAGCGGAGTATTTGCTGGTGCTTCTTTGTATGACTGTATCTCATTTTGGATAGGAGTATTATCTACATAAGCCCATAGATACTTAGAAAAACTCCCAAACTCTTCTTGAATCTCCATATATAGCCTAGCATTTGTGACTGTACCACGCACTTTTAATTTATTTCTGATAATGCCGGCATCTTGCAATAATGACTGGATTTTATCTTCTTTATAAGCTGCAATACGCTTGTAGTCAAAGTTATCAAAGGCAACCCTAAAGTTTTCTCTCTTTTTTAAAATAGTAATCCAACTCAATCCCGCTTGAAAAGTTTCTAATACTAGAAACTCAAAAAGCAAATCCTCATCTCTCAAGGGAGTACCCCACTCATTATCATGATACGCTTCATAGAGATCATCACCTACACACCAACTGCATTTATTTTTTGTCATCATTGCTTCATTTGGGATTCTAAAGTGAAAGATAGTAAGTTTGTAGCAGAGCTCACGACATATGAGCTATGGAAACAATGGAAAAAACAACAACACAATTAATAGCAGAGGGTCTCTCTCAAGCTATTTCATATCATGATTATAGAGTACTTACAGAGACTCACGCCCTAGAAGGAACTAATACAGGTCCAGAAGTGACAGAGGCGCTACATAACTATACAATGCTTAATCACAAACGCATGAAACGTCTAGACAAGACGCTCAAGCTCTCTGATGATGTGCAGCAACAAATTAGAGATTTTAAAGGAGATGTAACTTGGCTAGTACTTACGGAGAGCTGGTGTGGTGACGCTGCTCAAACGATGCCTATAATGCAAAAGTTTGCAGACCTCAACCCTAACATTACATTTAAAGTTATTCTTAGAGATGAGAATCTTGATCTTATGGATCAATTTTTATATAATGGAGGGCGTTCTATTCCGAGACTTATCGCTGTAAATAGCGACACAAATGAAGTGATAGCAGACTGGGGACCACGTCCATCTGAGGCCACAAAAATGGTCAATGATTATAAAGAAGCTCACGGTAAGTTAACTCCAGAATTTAAAGAAGATTTACAAGTGTGGTATAACAAAGACAAAGGACAAGGAACTGCCCAAGATTTACTTAAACTACTTAAGTAAGCTCTTACCCTTGAAAATCAAAAGTCACACTCCCTAATTGTGTGGCTTTATTTCCTTTATCAAAGTAAGCTCTAGTTAAATACTCCATTGCCTGATCTATGAGACATCCGTTTGAACTTGTAGAGGCACTTTTATTATAATCCTTATCTATGATAGTCCCTTTATCATTTACGGTGATATTCACTACTATTTTACCGTAAGCATCGCAGGTATACACAGGATTAGGTAAAACTATTGCAGTACGGCCTACTAGATCGTAAGAAACCGTACTCTGTCTGTAAGCACTTTTCTTTTTCTTATTACGTGCAGCTTCTCGAGCATCTATAGCCGCTTGTACCTCTTCTCTTTTTGCTTCTAGATTACCTTCTCGAGCTTCTTGAAGCGCCTTAAGCTTAGCCTCATTGTCGTCATTAAGTTGCTCTACACTATTCTGCTGTTGAGCTTCTATTGCTTTTCTAATTTCGTCATCATCTTCAAAGCTTCTATTTTCCTTTCTAAGTTGAGCGGTATTGTAGGCTTGGTTTGTTCTTGAAATACGACGCTCTTGAACTTGATCTTCTTGTTGCTCCTGAAGCTCCTCTACTACCTCCTCAGTAATTACAGGAATCTCTATAAACTCCTCTATCTCTCCTTGATATGGTTTTACTCCCAGAAAGAAAAATATAAGCACAAGTAAACTTGCCCCCGTAACGGTAATTAGTAAAGCCTTATCAGAATGAGAGATCTTCATAAAGAACTAAAAAAATAAAAGTAAAATAGCTGAATCGCCTAATAACAGTGTTTCACAAATTATTCTTCTGTGGATGCAGCTGTAATTTCGGCTATAAATCCATCAAGAGACTGTGCATCATCTACGTTGTAATTACCTATTTTGGTTCTTCTCAATGCACTCAAATGAGCTCCACTTTTGAGTCCTTCGCCAAAATCAAATGCTAGCGATCTAATATATGTTCCTTTACTACAGCGCACTTTAAAATCTACTTCTGGCATTGCAATGCGAGTGATTTCAAAAGATGAGATATTAATCTCACGTTTAGAAATATCTACTTCTTCTCCTGCTCGTGCAAATTCATACAAGCGTTTGCCCTCCTTTTTGAGTGCAGAAAATACAGGTGGGCGTTGCATGATGTTTCCTTGGTACGCTTTCGCGAAAGCGTAAATATCCTCATCAGTAATATGTTCTGTAGAAAAAGTTTGATCTACTTCTGTCTCAAGATCATAACTAGGCGTAGTACCACCTAAAACAATGGTGCCCGTATATTCCTTTTCTTGCCCAACGAACTCGTGTAAGCGCTTTGTAAACTTCCCCGTACAAATAATCATAAGGCCAGTTGCCAAAGGATCTAACGTACCTGCATGGCCTACTTTTATCTTCTTTATATTAAGATTCTTACGTATAAGCCAGCGCACTTTGTTAACCAGCTGGAATGAGGTCCACTCTAGCGGTTTATCAAAAATGAGTACTTGCCCATCTTTATAATCTTGGTCTGTAAGCATAGCCAGCTTGGTTTTGTAGGTTTTGTTAGGGACTAGGAAGCAAAGTTATCAAGATAATGCTATTTAACTAGAAATATCACGCATAACTTATTATGCTTTTTATGATATCAAAATACTCTTATTGTGGTTTAATGATATATTTTTATAAGAAATCACTTCCTTATCTCCGTAATAAATAAGAAATATACTTTAAAATAAAATATGTCCCAGTTGCAAAGAATTATTGTTTTAGTAGGTTTAATCCTAATGTGCACGCAATGTTCATCTAATGATGGGTCGTCTGATGATGTAGTAGAAGTTACTGTTCCTGTAGTTACACCCACAGATGAAACAGATGACGATGGTACAACAGATGAAGACAATGCTCTAGACACCGAGGCCTTCTCATTTGAGCCAAATTTAGTTATAGAAAATAGTTTCAATACGGGTGGTTGTATACCAGGACCTTGTGATACAGACGATGAAGATCTCGATGACATTTTTGAAAGTGGACAGCCAGATGACGAGTATTTTTATTCTTCTAATAACGGAACCATTTTAAATTTGAAGTGCCAACTAGAAAAAGGAAGAAGAACCGAGTTTAAACAATCCTCAGAAGGTCCATTAACAACACCATCTCGCATGGAATTTGAAGCAGTATACTTAGATATTCCTACAGAAGGAATAACCATTGCGCAGGTTCATAATAGAGGTGGTAGTTCTAATAAGCCTTTTTTTAGACTTGAATTGCATAATGATGAACTAGAAACTGTAGTAAGAAGAGATCCAGAAGTAAGCTCGAGTGATACAGAATTTGATAAAGATTTTTATTCTTTTGTCAATGGTGCAAACTATAATAGTGAGCCCTTAAAAATCATTATTGAAAAAGGTAATGGTGTTGTACATCTTATTGTAGCCCAGGGAGGTCAAACGCTTATAGATGATACTTACAGCCCTGAGGTAGGCACAAACTGGATAGACGATAATAGTATTGCAAATGGATATTATCTTAAGGCTGGAATCTATAATCCAGCTGCAAACCATACTGAAGCTATTGAATTACAGTATTCAATGTTTCACTTTACATCAGAAGACGAGAACTAGAGATAAAACGTATTAAGCTTGATTATAGATGGAAAATCCTATTGCAATTACTCCTACAATGAGACAGTAAATAGCAAACCAAGAGAGTTTACTTTTCTTCACAAGTTTAATCATCCACGTACAAGCTACAAGTCCTGCTACAAAGGCAGCTACAAAGCCTATTACTAGTACAGATACGTTACCCGTTTGTGTGGTAAGCGCTCCATCCATAAGGTCTTTTGCAATCTTCCCAAAAATAAGCGGGATCACCATTAAAAATGAAAAACGCGCTGCTTTGCTCTTATCATTACCCAATAACACAGAGGTAGATATAGTTGCTCCACTGCGAGAAATTCCAGGAATCATTGCCACTGCTTGAGAGACGCCAATTATGAACGCATTTGAAAAAGTAACGTTCTTTTGAGTGTCTTTTGCTCTATCTGCAAAGTATAATAGTACCGCAGTTACAAGAAGCATACAGCCTACGAGCATGATATTTCCTCCAAAAAGCGCTTCTAGTTGTTCTTCAAAAAATAGTCCTACAATCACTGCAGGAATCATGGATAACAGGATTTTTGCCGAAAATTGTGTTTCTTCATTCCACTTGAATGAAAACAATCCGCTTAGAATTTCTACGATATCTTTTCTAAAAACTACGATGGTAGAAAGTGCTGTGGCAAAGTGCACAACAACGGTAAACATCAAGCTTTCTTCTGGGACAGAAGTGTCTCCTAAGATTGCCTTTCCTAGTTCTAAATGACCACTAGAAGAAACTGGTAAAAACTCTGTGAGTCCTTGAATGACACCAAGGATTAATGCGTCTAAGTTATCCATAACCGCAAAGATAAGATTGTCGTTATAAGGGGCAAGTGTTACTTCCCTTTATTAGGATTAAGTAGTATCGCATATACTTCTATACCAAAACCTATGAGAATCACAGCAGGTGCTAGACGTATACGTCTCCATGAGTAGATCTCAGGATTAAAAACATTAGGGTCGTCACTACCACCACCAGACATTAGTATAAAGCCTAAGGCAATCACGCCAAGTCCAATAAGCATCCAGGTAAAATTCTTCTTACCAAAGATAAATTCGGTTTCTTGTTTAATAACTTCTTTACGTTTTTGTTCTCCCATAGTAATACTTTAATACTGCTAGTAGTATAATTCGTCTGTGCGCAAATTTAAGAAACGTTGTGTTGCAAGAAAGGTGCTAAACCAAGTAATCACGATACCCATCATAAATACCCCTCCAAAAAGTGCTCCTAGTAGAAGTGGATCATCAAGTAATGTGAGTTGAGGAAAAGTCTTGTTTGCATAATACAATACTCCAGCCATCCCTGCTATAGCTATAAGCGCTCCTATAATCCCTAAACGCACACTTTTCCAAACGAAAGGCCTGCGTATAAATTTTTTAGTCGCTCCAACCATCTGCATGGTTTTTATGGTAAATCGCTTAGCATATACGGATAATCGTATAGAACTATTAATAAGCAACACTGCTATAAAAGTGAATATCCCTGAGATAATGAGAATCCACAGGCTCATTTTCTTAATATTGTCGTTAAGGAGTGAGATTAACGGCTTGTCATACGTCACTTCCTCTACAAAGTTTTTAGAAGCAATTTCTGCTGCGATTTCTGATACTTTTTCAGCAGACACGTAATCTGCATTAAGATATAAATCTATGCTATTTTGTAGTGGATTTTCTCCAAGGTAATCTACAAAGTTTTCTCCTAGCGCTTCGCTATGCGCTTCGGCAGCTTCTTCTTTTGATACAAATTGTATGGACTTCGTGTATTCTGCAAGCGACAAAGACTTCTCAAGCTGCTTCATTTCCACATCTTTTGCTCCATCTTTAAAGTAAACACCCACTGCAATAGTTTCCTTAAAATAGTCGGCTACTTTTTTGGTGTTAAGCACTAGTAATCCTAGTATTCCCAGTAAAAATAGTACCAAAGCAATACTAATCACCACCGAAAAATAGGAGGTAATCAATCGTCTTTTCTGGTATTTCTCAAAGGATGAACTCATCTGCTAGGGTTTTGAGTAAAAGTAGTAAATCCTACACACTCCGTTATCAAACGAAGAGATTCTGATTGTATTATTTTAAAAAATAATTTATAAGAAGAGATCACTCTCCACATACGCATCTATTACACGCTGCTCGCCTTCTTTCCCCTTGATACTGTTGCCATGCTCCATTCCTAAAACTCCTTTAAAACCACGACTATGAATGTATTTAAATACATTTTTATAGTTAATCTCTCCAGAGGTAGGCTCATTGCGCCCTGGATTATCCCCTATCTGGAAATACGCAATCTCGTCCCAACACTGTTCTATGTTAGGAATCAAGTTTCCTTCTTGAATTTGCTGATGATAAATATCAAAAAGAATCTTACATGACGGACTATCTACTGCTTTACAAATCTGGTATGCTTGTGGCGACTTAGATAGAAAGAGTCCTGGATGATTTCTAAAATTTAATGGTTCAAGCACCATTACAATTCCATGTGGTTCTAGAATCGCTGCAGCTTGTTTTAAAGTCTCTACCACATTTGCCGTTTGAAAATCAATATTTTGACGCAAGTCTACGTGACCAGGCACCACGGTCATCCATTTTGCATTTACACGCTTTGCAACTTCTATAGAACTTTTGATATCTGCCAGAAACTCATCACGCCATTCTTGTTTTCCGCTGGCTAGGTTTGGTTTTGTCCAGTGTATTTTGTGAGCAACAAAAACACCCATGGTCATTCCGCGTTCTTTCATGACAAGCGCCATCGCTTTTTGTTCGGAAACAGGACGGTTGCGCATCTCATTGTCTTCAAAGGCAGTAAATCCTTGATCTGCCATAAAGTGAAGCTGATCGATCACATTTTCGCCAGCGAGCTCTTTAAACATCCCTACATGTGGTGCATAATTGAGATTAAAAGAATGTGCTCCATTTTTCGCTTTCGCGAAAGCGGAGACATCTTCTATCCCTTTAACCATAGCATTTACCCCGAAACTACCTAAACCTAAAAAGGAACCCGTGAGAGCTCCTTTTTGTATAAATTTCCTTCTGTCCATAATTTATTAAAATTCTTGCAACATTGTCATTTATAGCATTCCATTAATTACACATCTAGTAATTATAGAGAATATGTCTTTCCTCCTGTTGCTTCCTCTAGCGGTAAGCAACCTATTTGTTTACCTGGAATAGGCTCATAAGCGAGAACATTTTCTCCTATTTCTTCTGAGGCTTTCCATCCCCATATAGCCATTCCTCTTATATTTCCTAAAAGACTGAATGCTCCAGCATCTGGATCTACCTTAACTGTTTTATCATTTTGATAGGCTTGATAAAACTCACCAAGGCTTTTCTGAAATACAGCTTCTTGCTCTTTTGAAGATGTAAGATACTTTGCCAACAGGGCGTCATAATCCTCCGCTTCTGCATCGTCAAATGTTTTACCAGATGCATCTTGCAATCTATTTGCAAGCGCATCAAATCCTGCTAGAATTTGCGTTTTACCTTCTGCATCTACTGCTTGATTCCAGTAAGTATCTATAAACTTGTGCGCACCTACATCTACCGCTCCTGGGATTGTCTCGTCAGAAGGAATAATTAAATCTACAATATGCCTTAACGCTTTACCTTGAGAATTGCTTAAAAATACAGGCTCAAATACAGGTCCATCTGCTTTGCAACTTTGTAAAAGGCTCAATATAGTAGGTGTTGCAACAAGTGCGACTCCACCTAATCCTAAGTTCTTTATTAACTGTCTTCTTTTCATCTTACGCTTCTTTTTTGATTTGAGCTGCAGCGTGATTTGCGGCACGTGCACTAAAAGCCATATATGTGAGTGATGGGTTTACACAACTTGCAGAGGTCATAAACGCTCCATCTGTTACATAAACGTTAGGAACAGCGTGTAACTGGTTATTACCGTTACAAACTGATGTCTTAGGATCACGACCCATACGAGCCGTACCCATTTCATGTATTCCGTTACCCGGAGCACTAGGATCATCCATAGTCTGGATATCTGTAAATCCAGCTTTTTTAAGCATATCTTTTGCACTTGCAATCATATCCTTACGCATTTCCCACTCATTCTCTTTCCACTCTGCGTCAAAGTTTACTTTAGGTTGTCCCCATTTATCTAGATCATTGTAATCCAGCGTCATTTTGTTTTCATGGTAAGGAAGACACTCTCCAAAGCCCATAAGGCTCATAGTCCATCCTCCTGGTTTTTGAATCTCTTCTTTGAGCTTTGCACCGTATCCTGCCTCAGCAATTTGTGGCTGGTAATCACCACGTCCAGCTCCACCTTGATAACCGTAACCACGCTTAAAGTTTTTCTGATCTGTCACTCCTCCTATATTTCTAAAACGTGGAATATATAGCCCATTAGGGCGACGTCCTTTGTAATATTTGTCTTTATCTCCATCCCACTTTGCAGTTGCTCCTGCTTTAAAGTGGTGATCCATTAAGTTGTGACCTAACTCTCCAGAGTCATTACCCATTCCATTAGGAAAACGCTCACTCTTAGAGTTCATAAGAATACTAGCAGATGCAATGGCAGATGCACAAAGGAAAACGGTCTTTGCTTTAAACTCCATGGTTTCCATGGTTTCTTGATCGGTAACTTTTACTCCAGTTGCCTTACCTGTTTTATCATCGTACATCACTTCTGTAACGATAGAAAATGGACGTAACGTCATATTCCCTGTGCGTTCTGCAGCTGGTAGTGTGGATGAATTACTTGAGAAGTATCCCCCGAAAGGACACCCTCTCATACAACGATTTCTAAACTGGCAGGCAGAACGCCCGTCATAAGTTTTTGACCCTGTAATGTGAGCAACACGGCCTATAGTAAGTAAACGACCGTCTTTATAATTTTCGGCCATGTTTTTCTTAAGCACTTCCTCCACACAGTTAAGCTCCATTGGAGGTGAGAATTTACCATCAGGTAACACCTCAAGTCCTAGGTTTTCTCCAGAAACAGAGATATACTCTTCAACCTTATCATACCAAGGAGATATATCGCTATAACGTACTGGCCAGTCTACAGCAATACCTTCCTTTTTATTTGCTTCAAAGTCAATATCAGATAAACGGTAACTCTGACGTCCCCACATAAGTGAACGTCCTCCTACGTGGTAACCACGTATCCAGTCAAAACGTTTGGTCTCATTATAAGGATGATCAACGTCATCCACAAAAAAATGTCTATGCTCAGCTTTATGCACATACCCAGTACGAGATTGCTTCTCATAACGAGCATCTACTTCTACGCTATTATTACCCTTTAATTCAAAGTCCCAAGGGTCTTTATGCATTGTAGGATAGTCTTCTATGTGATTAACCATACGACCACGCTCTAAAACAAGCGTTTTCATACCATTCTCACATAACTCTTTTGCTGCCCATCCTCCGGAGATCCCTGAGCCTACGACGATTGCGTCGTACATTTCGTTTTCGTTAGCTGTATTCACTATATATTGTATTAATGAAAAAAATTTGTGATGTAGTTTACCAAATATATAAATTTTAAGTTGTTTTTTGTTAATATGAGAAAAAGGTTACCTTAGTCAAACACTAGATTTAACAGTAATTCACGGGCGAAAACGTTATAGTTCTACCCTCCAATTAAATTATATTATGAAAAAATATCTTCTAGGAACATTTTTATGCGCCTTTACACTCATTTCTTGTAAAACAGATCAAAAAAAAGAGGGTGATAACGCTTCCGCGAAAGCAAAAATTGAAAATACTCAAAAAGTAGCACCCGTTTTTAAACACTCGCTGGCTCAATGGTCACTTCACAAACCATTTCTTGATGGCACAATGAACCCAAAGAACTTCCCTCAAATTGCAAAAGATTTAGGCTTTACTGGTGTTGAATACGTAACACAATTATATCCAGAATTACAGGACAAGAGTGATTATGAAGAAAAAATAATGAACTGGGCTCGTGAAATGAAAGAGCAATCTGATGCAGCGGGAATAGATAATGTCATTATCATGGTAGATCGTGATGGAGAACTTGCTGATCCAGATAATTCAAAACGTGAAGAAGCTATTGCTGTACACAAATACTGGATGGATGCTGCTAGAATAATTGGCGCTCATTCTGTCCGTGCTAATCTTTTTGGAGAAGAAGACCCAAAAAAATGGCACGAATACTCTGTCTCATCATTAAGAGAGCTTAGTGCATATGGAGAAAAGGTAGGTGTAAATATTGTAATCGAAAATCATGGTGGATGGTCTAGTGACGGAGCAAAGCTGGCCGCTGTGATGACGGAAGTAGATTCTGATTATGCTGGTACATTACCTGATTTTGGAAATTTTTGTGTAAAAAGAGAAGGTGGAGCAAGATGGGGAGCGCCTTGTATAGAAGAGTATGACATTTATAAAGGTATCGTAGAACTTATGCCTTTTGCAAAAGGGGTATCTGCCAAGTCGTATAACTTTGATGAAAATGGTAACGAAACAAAACTAGACTATGCACGCATAATGCAAATCGTTGCAGATAGCGGTTTTGAAGGATATGTGGGTACAGAATATGAGGGACCACTAGAAGACCCAAAAGAAGGTATCGCACTTACAAAGGCACTTGTTCAAAAATCAATAGACAATCTTAAATAAGCAATATGAAATCAACGACTAAGTTTCAATTATCCTTTATGATGTTCCTCGAGTTTTTTATTTGGGGAGGTTGGTTTGTGACCTTAGGTACCTTTATGGGAAATAACCTTAATGCGGAGGGAGGAGAAATTGCAGCAGCATTTTCAACACAATCGTGGGGAGCAATAATTGCTCCATTTATTATTGGTCTTATTGCAGATCGATTTTTTAATGCAGAGCGCATTCTGGGAGTATTGCACCTTATAGGAGCGGTACTTATGTATATGATGTCACAAGCAACAGACTCGGCTGTGTTTTATCCGTATGTTTTAGGGTATATGATTGCTTATATGCCTACACTTGCGCTAGTGAACTCAGTTGCATTTAATCAAATGAAAGATCCTTCAAAAGATTTCCCATTCATCCGTGTTTGGGGAACTATAGGCTGGATACTGGCAGGACTATTAATCAGTTTTGCCTTTGGGTGGGACTCACAAGAGTCTATCGCTGCAGGATTACTTAAAAATACATTTGTAATGACTGCTATCGCATCTGCAGTGCTAGGTGTTTTTAGTTTTACTTTACCTAAAACACCACCTAGCTCAAAAGGAGAGAAAGCAAGTATTTCTGACATATTAGGTCTTGAAGCTTTGGGGTTACTTAAGGATAGAAATTTCTTAGTGTTTTTCCTTTCTTCTGTACTTATTTGTATTCCACTAGCTTTTTATTATCAAAATTTAAGTCCGTTCCTAACGGAGTCTGGTGTAGAAAAATCTACAGCCCTTGCCTCTATAGGTCAAGTATCTGAGGTAGTGTTTATGTTATTGCTTCCTTTCTTCTTTAAGAAGTTTGGGTTTAAGAAGACTATCCTCGTAGGAATGTTAGCGTGGACATTACGTTATTTATTATTTGCTTATGGTAACACAGGAGACCTTTTCTTTATGGTCGTTACAGGAATTGTTTTACATGGTATTTGCTATGACTTCTTCTTTGTATCTGGACAGATTTATACAGACAGCAAAGCTGGACCAAAAATTAAAAGTGCAGCTCAAGGGCTTATCACACTTGCTACTTACGGTGTAGGGATGTTAGTAGGTTTTTACGTGGCAGGAAAAATTACGGATGCAAATATTATAGGTGAAGGTCACGACTGGAACTCAGTATGGGTATTCCCAGCAATTTTTGCAGCAGCAGTATTTGTGATTTTTGCACTATTATTTAAGAGTGAGAAAATAGAATATACGGAGTAGTAGCAAGGTCTAAAAAAAGTCTTCCCCCTACCCTAAAAGGCAGACTTTTTTAAGAGAAATATTCATATACTCGATGTAATTAAAAATTAAAAAACACAACACAATGAGTAATAAAATAAGATGGGGCGTCTTAGGTGGCGGCGGAGATAGTTTAATAGGTGTGTTACACCGAGTGGCGGCTAGTATGTTTGATGCATACAAACTAGTAGGTGGTTCTTTTAATCCAGATATTGAAGTAAGCAAAGAATTTGCTGCTCAAATAGGCATCCCGACAGATCGTATTTATAAAGATTTAACGGAGCTTATAGAAAAAGAAACTGCCTTACCAGCAGACCAGCGTATACAGGTGGTGTCTATACTCACGCCTAACTTTTTACACTTCCCGATGGCAAAGCAGCTCCTAGAAGCTGGCTTTAACGTGATCTGTGAGAAGCCTATGACAATGACGCACGCAGAGGCGCTTGAGCTCGAGGCTATCCAAAAGAAGAATGGTAACGTATTTGGGCTTACACATACCTACACTGGCTACCCTATGGTACGCCAAATGAGGGAAATGATAGCAAATGGAGAACTAGGCGAGATACAAAAAGTAGACGCTCAGTATTACCAAGGCTGGATTAATAACCTCATACACGACAAGGATCAACGCAATAGCACCTGGCGTTTAATGCCCGAGAAATCTGGCATTTCTTGCTGTCTGGGTGATATAGGCGTTCACGCTTACCAGATGCTGGAGTTTGTCACTGGTAAGAAAATTAAATCTGTACTTGCAGACCTCAACCATCTGTATGCAGATAATGAGATGGACATAGACGGTACCGTATTACTGCGCCTAGATGAATACACAAAAGGAGTGTTACGCTCAAGCCAAATAGCAACAGGTGAAGAAAACAATTTTACCGTAGCTATTTATGGTACAAAAGCTGGACTCAAGTGGGAGCAAGAAAACCCCAACTATCTTTATTTATTAGAAGATGGACAACCTATGCGCGTGCTTAAACCAGGTCACGCTTATAACAGTGCGCTATCGCTAGATGGCACAAAACTACCTCCGGGACACCCAGAAGGTATTTTTGACGCGATGGGTAATATCTATAAAGGCGTTGCAAGGGCTATACGTGGAGAAGACTACAATTCAGGCGAGTTTCCGGGTATGACAGATGGCGTGCGAGGAATGAATTTTATAGAGAAAGCTGTGCAATCTCATCGTGATGGGAATGTGTGGGTGGATTTAGAGTAGTATAAGTACACTTTCGCGAAAGCGTAAAAAACAACAATTGAAAAGATTCTCGCCTTTGCGAGAATGAAAATAAAAATATCCAATGAAAACAATAAAAGGACCCGCAGTATTTCTCGCCCAGTTTATGGATGACAAAGCACCATTTAATTCGCTAGACGGATTGTGTAAATGGGCAGCAGACCTTGGATATAAAGGAATACAAATCCCAACTTGGGAAAATCGATTAATTGACCTCACCACGGCTGGAGAGAGTAAAACCTACTGTGATGAGCTTAAGGGTAAAGTAAATGACTATGGGCTTGAGATTACAGAGCTATCGACACACCTGCAGGGACAACTAGTTGCGGTACATCCTGCATACGATTTGATGTTTGATAACTTCGCTCCAGACGATTGTAAAAACAATCCAAAGAAGCGTACTGAGTGGGCTCGCAAGCAAGTAATAAGCGCTGCACACGCAAGTAAACATCTTGGGCTTGATGTGAGTGCTACGTTTAGTGGTTCGCTGCTTTGGCATACAATGCACCCTTGGCCACAACGTCCTGCAGGACTTGTTGAGATAGGGTTTGAGGAGCTAGCCAAACGCTGGTTACCTATACTAAATACTTATGATGAGTGTGGTGTAGATGTGGCTTATGAGATTCACCCTGGTGAAGATCTACACGACGGAGTGACTTTTGAACGTTTTCTAGAAGCTACAGGTAATCACAAGCGTTGTAATATCTTATATGACCCGAGTCACTTTGTATTACAGCAGCTAGATTACATCGCATATATAGACCATTATCACGAGTTTATAAAAGCCTTTCACGTAAAGGATTCTGAGTTTAAACCAGATGGGAGGCGTGGTACTTTTGGCGGTTACAGTGACTGGCAAGATCGCGCTGGGCGTTACCGCTCTCCAGGCGATGGACAGATAGACTTTAAAACCATATTTACAAAACTCACAGAATACGGTTGTGATGTTTGGGCAGTGATGGAGTGGGAATGTTGTGTAAAAAGTCCTGAGCAAGGAGCTCGAGAAGGTGCGCCTTTTATCGCTTCACATATTATTGAAGCAACACAAAAACGCTTTGATGATTTTGCAGGTGAAGATATTGATAAAGAGCAGTTGAAGAAGATACTTGGACTTTAAAACAGTATTATGAAAAAAACAATTTATATCGCAGCGGTGGCAATTTTCGCTTTAAGCTGTAAAGAAAAAGAAGTTACAACAGCACAAGAGGTTCAAGAAGTAGAAACAGTGACAGAAGCACCGGCAACCGCACTCTTCGACGGCTTTAACCTCAACGCTTGGAAAGGATATGGTACAGACGGTATGCACGACAACTGGACCATAGAAGATGGAGCAATGGCATTTACACCTGGGGAAGAAGGTGGTAAAAACATCATTACAAAAAACACCTATAAAAACTTTGAACTCAATCTCGAGTGGAAAGTTTCAGAAGGTGGTAACAGTGGCATCTTTTGGGGTGTAAAAGAATCGCCAGAGTTTAAAGAAGCTTATGAAACTGGCCCAGAGATACAAGTACTAGATGACGAGCGTCACCCAGATGCAATGGTTGCCAATGGCACACATAAAGCAGGGTCACTTTATGATATGATAAAACCTGCAGATGGTATGATCAATCCCGCAGGTGAGTGGAACAAAGTAACGCTTTCTATCAATCACGATAGTAACCTAGGTAAAGTAAGCCTTAACGGCAAAGAAGCATATACCTTCCCAGTAGATGGTGAAGAGTGGGATGCTATGGTTGCAAAGACTAAGTTTGCAGACTGGAAAGGCTTTGGGAAATACCAAGAAGGTCACATAGGTCTACAAGATCACGGAGACAAAGTATGGTACCGCAACATTACAATAAAAGAATTATAGATTATGAAATTATACCATTTAGGAATTATAGTAACAGCACTGACCATTACATCTTGTGGCTCAGGAAATGTGGGTAACGAACCTACAAAACCAGAACAAACAGAAGTATGGGGTCCAAAACCTGCAAAGGTTGCCATAAACGGGCAGACCGGTATCCCGAGTGATGCTGTGGTATTGTTTGACGGCACAAACCTCAACGCCTGGAAAAGTAAAAACGATGGCGGCGCTCCTAAGTGGACGATTAATCAAGACGGAAGTATGACCGTAAAGGATAAAACGGGAGATATTGTCACCAAAGAGGACTTCGGGAGCGTACAATTACACCTAGAATGGCGCAGTGATCCGAACAACACACAGACTAACCAAAACAGAAGTAATAGTGGCGTATTTTTTCAAGGCTTGTACGAAGTGCAAATCTTAAATAACAATGACAATGATACCTATGTAAATGGTATGGTGGGCTCTATTTACAAGCAAAAAGCACCAGACGTGATGGCTGCAAAACCTACAGGAGAGTGGAACACCTATGACATTGTCTTCCATGCGCCAGAATTTGACAGTGCAGGAAAAAGAACAAAAGCAGGTACGCTCACAGTATTACTCAATGGTGTACTTGTTCAAGATCACTATGAGTTACAAGGAAGCACAGAGTACATAGGCTACCCTAAAAACAACCCGCACGGTGACGGTCCTATCGTACTGCAAGATCACGGTGATAAGAGTGGTGTAGGGTATAGAAATATATGGTTACGTAAATTAGATTAATGGACTTCCCTACAATACTTACCACACTGGCACCAGCACTCATAAGTCTGGCATTATATATAAATACGCGTTACTTCCCACCGTCAATGGGTAACTCATTCTTAGCAAAATCTCCAGAATGGTGGATGAGAGATCAAGCCACTTGGAATAGTGCATACTCGTTTTTGGCTCAAAAATATGGCATAGGCACCATTGCGCTTTTTGCAATTTGCAGCTGTCTGTTCTTTCTTGAAAGCCCTTATGCAGCATACGGCGGTTATGTCGCACTTATCGCTTACGTGATTTTAGCAAATTACCAAGTGCGATCGTATATGACTGACAAAATAAAATAGCATTGTCTCGCTTTCGCGAAAATTTGATTGCATTCACCAGACGTCTTGAAGGATTGTTTTTAAGTACAACTTAAATGCTTTTAATTACAAGATTATGGTAATACAATTATGCTTTCGCGAAAGCGTACAAACCCCATTCATAATTAATAACTGAACCTTTATCTTTGCCGAATGATAAAATCGATGACTGGTTTTGGGAAAAGTGTACTACAACTTCCTGGAAAAAAAATTACAATAGAGATCAAATCGCTTAACAGCAAAAATCTAGATCTCAATGCTCGTATACCTTCTACCTATCGTGAGAAAGAACTTGCCCTGCGTAATATGGTTGCAAAAGCACTCGAGCGTGGTAAGATTGATGTAGGTCTGTATGTAGAAAGTACTGGAGAAAACACCAACACTGTGATTAATGGAACGGTGGTAAACGCTTATATGGCTCAGCTCTCTGATGCTGTGAGTGGTAACCCTAGTGAGACAGAACTTCTTAAAATGGCAATGCGCCTTCCTGATGCTTTAAAAACGGAACGTGAAGAGCTAGATGAAAATGAGTACACATCGATTGTATCAAATTTAGAGGAAGCACTTAAAGAAATAAATAAATACCGTCTAGACGAAGGAAACTCTCTTAAAGCAGAGTTTGAACTACGTATTGCAAACCTACAGCGCTTGCTGGAGGAGGTTATTATACTTGATGTAGATAGACTGAGTGATGTAAAAGTAAGGCTTGAAAAAGCTGTTTCTGATCTTAAAGTAAATGTAGATGAGAATCGCTTTGAGCAAGAGCTTATCTATTACCTAGAGAAATATGACATTACTGAGGAAAAAGTTCGCTTAAAGAATCACCTAGATTACTTTACAGAAGCACTAGAATCTGATGATTCTAACGGTAAGAAACTTGGCTTTATAGGCCAAGAAATAGGTCGTGAGATTAATACCGTTGGATCTAAGTCTAACTATGCACCGATGCAGCAGTTGGTAGTGCAAATGAAAGACGAACTAGAAAAAATAAAGGAGCAAGTTTTAAATGTACTCTAATGGCAAAGCAACCAGAAGATAATAATAGTGATCATCAAGGAAAGCTCATCGTATTTTCGGCACCTTCAGGAAGCGGAAAAACAACGATAGTAAGACACCTTCTAGCACAAGAAGAATTAAACCTTGAGTTTAGTATCTCTGCAACGAGTCGTGAGTCTCGTGGAGAAGAAAAAAATGGAAAGGACTATTATTTTATAGATCTCAAAGAATTTAAAAATCACATCAAGGCAGACGACTTTCTAGAGTGGGAAGAAGTATACCGTGATAACTTTTATGGAACATTGTGGAGCGAGGTACAACGTATCTGGGCCATGGGCAAACATGTGATTTTTGATATTGATGTAGTGGGAGGTTTACGTATCAAAAAGAAATTTCCAGATAAAACACTTGCTGTGTTTGTGAAACCACCTAGTGTAGACGAGCTTAAAATACGCCTCAAGAAGCGTAGCACAGAGAGTGAGGATAAGATTAACATGCGCATCGCAAAAGCTTCTGTAGAGCTCGCTACGGCACCACAGTTTGATTATATCATCCTTAATGACAATCTAGACAAAGCACTTAGCGAGGCAGTAACACTTGTTACTGATTTTGTAAAATAACATAGAGATGACATTACAAGATTTTAAAACCAAACTTGCTACTAGACCAAGCGAGATTGAGTTTACAGATACCATGGCGATTATAGAGTCACTATATACTTTTACGCCTAGCTCCTTTACAAATGGAGACATTCGTAATGAAAGCGGTGAGAACAATGGCTCTTGCAAGTTATTTGGTTTTGCAAAAGATCAAAGATTGAATAAAAGTGACACACTACACTGTTTTGGCGCATATTACAGAGAAGATGTTTTGAGCAATCCAAACGGCACAGATCATCAAAACATTAGAAACTTCATGCAGTACGGATGGGACGGTATCACATTTGATGCAAATCCTCTAAGCAAGAAATAATTTTTAAATACTACTCCATTGAAAATAGGTCTCTACTTCGGAACATTTAATCCTATTCACGTAGGGCATCTTGCGATTGCAAATCACATGGCAGAGTATAGCGACCTAGATAAAATCTGGATGGTCATCACGCCACACAATCCGTTTAAGAAAAAGAGTAGCTTACTAGATAACAATCATCGTTATCAGATGGTTTTAGAAGCTCTTGAAACGTATGATAAGATTGAACCTAGCAATATTGAATTCAATTTACCGCAACCTAACTATACGGTAAACACACTAGCTCATCTGGAAGAAAAGTATCCTAAGCACGAATTTTGCTTAATCATGGGGGAAGACAATCTTAAAAGTCTTCATAAGTGGAAAAACTACGAGGTGATTCTTGAGCGTCACGACATTTACGTATACCCTAGAATCTCTGAGGGCACGGTTGAAACACAGTTTGACAACCACTTAAAGATTCACAAAGTAGATGCTCCTATCATGGAAATCTCTTCTACAATGGTTCGCAAGGCTATTAAGGATGGTAAAAACATAAGACCTTTATTACCACCTGAGGTGCACACTTACATAGATCAAATGAACTTTTATAAATAGGTCATAAATGTATGTCTAAACGGGATTTGAGACATCAAAATAGTAAAGAAGCGACCTACTACGGTATCTTGATGGTTATTTCATTTCTTGTACACCTCGCTTTAAAACGCATAAAAGCTTCAGACAATGATTTACCTGATTTTCTCTTAGGATTTACGGTTGCCTTATTTATTGCATCTAGTATACTTACTATCATCAAATATCTCAAAGCTAGAAAGGAACCTCATAGCCCTAAGCTCGCTAAGGCTCGCGTTTTTGTAATTATAGCCGTTATTTTCTGGCTATTTTTCTTAATGAACCTTTCTAAAGAAGTTTTGGAGATTTTTAGTCAGCAAGCTTAACTATTACACATAAAAAAAGAACAAACATTCCAGACTATTGTCTTTCATATTTGTTCTCTTAAATAGTCTATAATAGCGCTTGAGCGCTTACTTCTATTTCTCTAAGTGAGGAATACGTAGTACTTGACCTGGGTAAATCTTATCTACATCCTTAAGCATAGGCTTGTTTGCTTCAAAGATTTGTGGGTACTTCATTGGGTCTCCGTACATCTCTTTTGAGATCTTGCTTAAAGAATCTCCTTTTTCAACTGTATAAAAACGAGCTTCTGGCTCTGGGTTCTCTACGGTAAGTCTATCATCTACTGTTGCTATTCCAGTAGAGTTTCCTACTACAAGGATTACCTTTTCTTTAGTTGCTTGATCATGTGCGCTTCCAGTAACTACAGCAACATCTCCGTCTATTGAGATATCAAGGTTATCAACATCAAGACCTAAGTCATTAATTGTTTCTGCCATGTTACTTGCTGCTTTAGCATTTGCCATTGCAATTTTTTCTTCGGCTACTGCTGCTTTTTCGGCTGCTTCTTCTGCATCTGTTTTTCCTATTCCAAAAACTTTTGCTCCTGCATTTTTAATGAATGAAAATAATCCCATAATTATAATATTTAGTTAGTGTTTTTATTGAGTACGGAAGTTACAAAAAAGCTAGACTTATCAATCTATTGTTATGATGACTTTAGTAAATCTCAACATATATTAACCCTTACCTAACATTTAGGTAAATTATCTATGTTTTTGTAAAATCTCATTCACATGAGCCACTTCCCAAAAAAAGAGAATCCTCACACTAAGTAACACTTAGGTAAGGATTCTCCAACTAAATAACCAACCAAAAATTTTTGAATCACACTGCCGTAGCTAGTGCGGTAATTATTACTTTTTAAGCGCTGCTGCCTTCTTTGCGGTAAGCGCTTTTATTTCTGCTTTAATGTCTGCCGTTTTCTTACGAAGTTTCGGCGCATTTTTACTCTTTCCATCTGTTGCTGTTCTAAACTGGATATACCCTCTACCTCTAAACTGGTAAGTAGTTCCCGTGTTTACTTGAAACAGCTCTATCGTTTCATCATCAATAACGGTAAGGTCAAAGAACTCATTGTCTGGAAAATTATAATCTAATGTTAAAGTCTTCAAGTAGAAATCTCCAGGCACATCATTTACATCGTAGATACCATCATAATCCCAAAAGATATTATTTATAGATGTACCACTACCATCTTCAGAGCTTCTAAAGTTGCCAGAAACCCCCGCAGGTAAAAACTGTAAGAAATTCTCATTATCAAAAGGGTTTATTGCTCCTTCTTCACTGGTATATATTTTTTCCCAAGCTTCAAATTCTTGCAAGAAGTAGTGGATGTTGTTATAGAAAACCAAGTCATAGTCAAAAGTGCTACGTTGGTATCCTACTAGAATATATACTGCTCCTGTAGACGGGTGAAATAACTCTATCTCATTGCTAGATAATACACGCACGTCAAAAGAATAATCTCCATCTAGATCATGATAAGCATCTAGCTCATACCCAAAAGTGTCATATGCTCCCACATCAATACCAAATCCTGCACCATTCTGACCTAGACCAGATAAGTTATTGTTTGCAAAGATGGTTCCGTTTCTAAAGGATACTGTAAATGCCTTTTGTAAAAATGGTACGGTAAGATTACCAGAAGAGGCATCGATATCTACATAAAATATTTCATACTGACTCAACACTTGATTAAGTGAAGGTCCATTATTTACTTCAACATAAGGATCTACTACTACGATCTCTTCTGTATAACAAGAAGTAAATAGGGCTGCGATAAGCGCTACTGCAAATAATTTTTTGATCGTTTTCATATTGTTTGTTTTTTGATTCCCTTAACAGTATTCAAACGGCGTGCCAAAAATATAAACAACTAATTATTAGATGGTTGTGTTTTAATTTCGCTTTCGCGAAAATGTTCTCAACCTCTTATAAGTGCATTATATATAAAGTACTCACTTACGATGAGAGCAACTAACTCATAACCAAACCTCTTAAAATATTTCAAGGATTACGTCAACTCAAACAACTTCCCAGGTAAAGGTCTTACCACTCCTTTAAGTTCCATCTGCAATAATATGCTCGCGATTTTAAAAGTGGGTAGCTTGCAGTTAAGAGCAATAATATCCATAAGCTCCTTTCCATTCTCGTTAAGGAATCGCCAAACGACCTTTTCTTCATCTGTAAGTTCTACAAAAAGTTGTTTTTGAACGGCTGGCTGCTGCTCTTCTTCTAGTTTCCAGTTAAGAATATACACAAGGTCGGCTGCGCTTGTCATGAGATTTGCTCGTTGTTGTTTGATGAGATTATTACATCCTAAACTTTGCTTATCGTCTGCTCGACCAGGTACTGCAAATACATCACGATTGTAGCCGTTTGCAAAATCTGCAGTTACAAGTGATCCTCCTTTCTCTGCAGATTCAATCACAATAGTAGCCTCAGAGAGGCCAGCTATAATCCGATTGCGCTGCAAGAAGTTAGTATGCACAAAACTACTACGACTCCAGAAATCTGTAACAAAACCGCCGTTTGTCTCTACTCCGCTCATGTACTTACTGTGTACTTTGGGATACACTTGATTGAGGCCGTGAGCAAGTACGCCTATGTTTTGTAAACCGTGGTCAATACACGCTTTGTGTGCTGTAATATCTACTCCATAAGCAAATCCAGAAATAATAAGCGGATTAAGCGGAGCTATCTCTTTTATGAACTTTTTTAAGAAATGTTCACCATAAGTGGTAATCTTACGAGTGCCCACAATACTAATAATTCGCGGATTATTCCAGTTAATGTTTCCTCGAGAAAAGAGCACAACAGGTCCATCTATACAATATTTCAACCGCTGTGGATAGTCTGGATCTGTGTAGGTAGTTGCCTTAATATCATTAGACTGTATGAAGGAAAGTTCTTCTT
Organism: Dokdonia sp. Hel_I_63; assembly: GCF_007827285.1. NCBI lineage: Bacteria > Pseudomonadati > Bacteroidota > Flavobacteriia > Flavobacteriales > Flavobacteriaceae > Dokdonia > Dokdonia sp. Hel_I_63. Next base: position 458,418 of record NZ_VISD01000001.1, read on the forward strand.
TCGCGAAAGCGTAATATTTCTCCTCACCAAAGGCGCTGAGTTTATGATTTCCTATCCCATCAATTTTGAGAAGCGTGTTTTTAGGCTGTTTTAGTACCTCCTCTGCACTCCCAAATTGTTGTATTAATTTCTTGATGGTCCCATCACCTAGATTAGGGGTATGCTGTAATGCAAGCAAGGAAAGTAATTCTTTTTCGGACATTAACTGTTGATTTTAAGACAACTAAGTAACAACTATTATATCTGTTAATAAAATAAATCACTAAATCTTGGAGGGCTATGCATTTTGATTAATTTTGAATTATGCAGTTAGATCAGTACATAAGCGATTTATTATATAGATATGAATGTGTGATATTACCTGGTTTTGGGGCGTTTTTGACTCAAATCCAGAGTGCACAGATTCACTCAACAACCCATGCCTTCTACCCGCCTAAGAAGAAACTTTCTTTTAACGCGCAACTTGTAGATAGCGATGGATTGCTAGCAAATTATATTTCTAAAACTGAGATGATACCTCATGAGGAAGCGAGTACTCGTATTAAATCATACGTGCGTTTTCTTTTTGACGGTCTTCACAAGGGAGAAGCACAGACACTATCAAACATAGGGACACTTTCTCTAGATGCAGAAAGCAGGTTACAGTTTGAGCCATCATACCACCTTAATTATCTTACAGATTCTTTTGGTCTTTCTTCATTTACCTCTCCAGAGATTTTAAGAGAAGTTTACAAAGAAGAAGTTACTGCTCTAGAAAGTACAACTCCTATAGCTTTTACCCCAGAACGCAAGGCAGCGAGCTCATGGGTGAAATATGCAGCTGCGGCTGTAATAGCTTTTGGACTTATAGGCGCTGTAGGATTTAACTATGTAAAAGATGTAGAGCAGCATAACTATGTTTCTCATCAAGAGGCAAAGGAGCAACTAGAAGATAAAATTCAAGAAGCTACTTTTGAAATACCTAATCCGCTACCAGCGATTAAGCTATCGCTTACTAAGCCTGTAGGAAGCTATCACATTGTTGCGGGAGCTTTCCGTATGGAAGAAAATGCACAAACACGTGTGGACCAACTTACAGAACAAGGCTTTAAAGCTCGCAAGATAGGGACTAATAAATATGGTCTTCATCAAGTAGTATATGGAAGCTATATAGACTCTCAAGAAGCACTGGCCGCGTTAAAGTCTATACGCAGTACGGATAACAAAGAAGCATGGCTTCTTGTGCAAGAAATGGAATAATCCTTTATTAGATTTTCATTTTTCACCTTTCGAGTTTGACGTACCTTTGCGCCAAAATTGAAATGTAATGGAAGCACGTACGCCTACTGATTCAAAAACAACACTAACAGATTTAGTCCTACCTAGTGAGACTAACCCTTTGGGTAATCTCTTTGGAGGTGAGTTACTCGCTCGTATGGATAGAGCTGCAAGTATTGCTGCAAGACGACACTCACGTCGTATTGTAGTAACTGCATCTGTAAACCACGTAGCCTTTAACCGCATGGTTCCCTTAGGAAGTGTAGTAACTGTAGAAGCAAAGATTTCTCGCGCCTTTAGGACCTCTATGGAGATAGTGATTGATGTGTGGATAGAAGACCGTGAGAGCGGCTTAAAATCACAGGCAAATGAAGCAATTTACACCTTTGTCGCCGTAGATGAGCAAGGAATTCCAGTTCTAGTACCACAAGTAATTCCAGAGTCTGATCTTGAGAAGAAACGATATGACGCTGCACTGCGACGTAAGCAATTATCTCTTGTGCTGGCTGGTAAAATGAAACCAGAAGATGCAACAGAGCTTAAAGCTTTATTTATATAACATAAAAAAAGCCTCCAATTGGAGGCTTTTTTTATACTTGTGGTTTACTATTACCACTTTTCTACTTCTTCTTTAATAGCTTCTTTGGTTTTTCCAGTTTTTTCTTGGATGCGACCTACAACTTCATCAAATTTTCCATCTGCAAATGTCTCATCGTCGTCAAAGTGCTTTCCGTATTTCTGTTTGAAATCTCCTTTTACTTGATTCCACTTTCCTTCTAGTTCTGTGCTGTTCATAATCTTCTTTTTTTAAGTTCACCACTAAACTACTTATAATGAGAGCCTTCTTGTTATAAGAGAATATTAAAAAGTGTTATGGTTGTGCTAAAGTTACTCAGATGTAGAATTTCAAGTACGCTTTCGCGAAAGCACAAAAAGAACATTACATATTAAGTACCCAGTCTGCTGGATTAAGCTTTGACGTATTTTTACGCACCGAAAATTTAAGAATACTCTTGCCACTAAAAGCGTTGCGCGTTACCTGACCTATCTCCTGTTTAAAAGAAATCTTATCTCCTTGTTTCACCTTAATGCTCTTAAGATTTGTATAGACAGTGAGGTAATCTCCATGACGTATAAAAACAGTGATAGTACCTCCTTGCATATCTTGTATCTGAGTAACCTCTCCTGCAAACACAGCTCTCACAGCTGCATCTGGATCTGTCTCGATATCTACACCACTATTAGTAAGTGTAATTCCTGGAAGCGTAGGGTGTGCAGATTTACCAAAGCGACGCGTCACTCTACCTCGCACTACTGGCCATATTAATCTACCTTTATTTCCAGAAAATTCTTTAGCAAGCGCAACCTCTGCAGGAGTCATAGCAAATGTCTTACTGCTAGCCGACTTTCCGGCTTTTTTATTACTCGCTGCAATAGCATCTGCAATGAGTTTATCTATTTGTCTGTCTATACGATCTGCCTCTTGTTGTTTTGTTTTAATCTGGGCAATGTAGCTACTTGATTTTTTACGAATCTCTTTTACAAGTTCGTCTTGACGTTCTTTCTCTTTATCAAGCTCTCTTCTAGCAATTCTATTTTCTGCAATAAGTGCTTCCTTATCGCCTTTTTGTTTCACTAGCTTCTTGTTTGTTTCTTGAATGAGTGTGGTGCGCTCCTTAATCTGCAAGCCTTGTTTCTTTCGGTAATTTGCATACTGCTTCATGTATTGCGTACGCTTATATGCTTGCTTAAAACTCTCACTAGATAAGAGAAACATAATCTTACTTTGACCACTCTTGCTTTTATAAGACTTACGAATCATATCACTATAATCCTCCTTGAGAATGGCAAGTTCCTTACGTAAGTTTTCCATTTTCTCGAGGTTTTCATTAATCTCTCGAGTAAGTAAATTAGCCTGACTATTAGTAACTTTTATAAGATCTGAACGCAGTCTAATTTTTGTATCAAGATCTTCTACTTGTGTGAGGATAGAAACCTCTTTCTTTTTATTTGTTTCTCGCAAGCGTTGCAACTGCTGCATTTCCTTTTTAAGAGCCTCTCTGCGCTGTTCTAACTGTCTTTGCTTTGCAGATTGCCCAAGAGCTGCCTGTGACATAAATAACGTCAAGAAACAGCTTGCAATAAAGATGTATGCGAACTTACCTTTTTGCATTGAGCTTGATTTCTTGGTATCCAGAAGGAATAGAAAATGGCATGCGTACCTCTCCGTTTAAATCTATATCACGATACTCTATTTGTACTTGAAACTGGTTTTTACCATCATCTGCAAGGATGTCTAATAAGAATGGAAATATCTTGGTTCCTACTTCTTTATAATCGCCATAAGCAATATCAAGCGATCCTCCATTATCCTTTTGCTCTATACGTTGCTCTTGTGTAACAAAGTTTTGAGTATTAATGCCAAAAAATAGATTGACTTCATCCAGTTGCTTTCTCGGGATAACTTCGTAGCCATTTTGAGTTTCTTTAAACGTGTACTTACCTTCTCTCAAGTCATACACTGTTTGCCCAGTGAGTAAACGCTGCAGTTGGAAAAAGTCTATTTCTACACCTAGATACTGACTTAAAAATGCAAAATCCCCATCAAAGTATTGATTGTTGAGCTTATCATAAAACTGCACTTTTTGTGGAGTTATTAAAGCACGAGCACCAGAAAAGCCTATCAATGAGGCATTCATCCAGATTTGCTTATCCTTTTCAATACGGATTGTAAGAGTAACTGTAGGCTTTGTTCCTTTTTTATCTCTATACTTAATTTTTGTACGAGCATCAAAAGTTGTAAAATCTATCGCATTATTATAATATTCCTTTACAAGACGCTTAGAAGAAATATCTTCTACTGTCTCTGTGGTAGTAACTTTCTTTGCACCACCGCAACTTGCGAGCACTATTACTAATAATATGTAGCCTAGCTTCTTCATTAATTTCCTTGTGCTTTAAGTTCTTTTACCTTGCTGTAATAACGGGCTGCTTTTGCAACATCACCATCACCCGTGTGTGCATCTCCCAGCTGTTTGTAAAAGTCCATCTCCATGATCAAATCTTCAATAATATAATCTACACCAAGTTCCAGCTGATCAATAGCAGCTTTGAACTTACCTTGTTTATTTAATGCTACGCCATAAGTAAGATACAATAACGGCTGCGATGGATATAAATCAAGACCATCTGCCACTACATCTTCTACTTTTTCAAAACTACCAGCGTCTAGCAATAATAAACTTGTGTTTTTTATCAGTTCGAGATTTTCTGGCTCACTATCTAACGCTTTAGTAAGGTATGGCAATGCCTTCGCTTTATTTCCTTTTTGAATGTAATACGTAGCTAGTTCTTGATAAATATTTGCATCTGCTACTTGCGTGTCAAAAATTGCAATGGCTCGCTCTAGCTCCGGCTCGTACTTTGGGTTTCTATTTACAAAGAGCACAAAGTCATTAAGCACGCGATGCTTCGCTGGCGGACTCATACGCGTACTCTCAAGCACCTTTTGCATAGAGGTAATTGCTTCATCTATCTTCCCATCATTAAGGTTAAACTTGTATAAAGCTAGGTGAACTTCGTCTGCATATGGATTTACTTTTTGTAGGTCAATTGCAGTTTCATATGCCTTTTGCGTGTCGCCTTGCTCACTATACAATAATATAAGTTTGAGATACTCCGCCTCGCTCTTTGGGTTTGAAGCAATATTCTTTTCTATCTCCTTTACCTGTCTATTTGTATTACCAGAAAGCGCATATAATTTACTCTTTAATCGATCTCGATATATGTCACTTCCTATCTCATCATCTAGCTCTTCAATGAGGTCAAGAGCTTCTTCGTATCGCTTTGTGCTTGTGTAGATACGCGCTAGATCTTCCTTGTACTGCACATCAAACTCGATGAGCTTTTTTACTGTAGTAGCTGCAGCGTCATAATCTTGCTGCTGGAAATGGACTTCATATAAAGCCTCTAAAACATCTACATCATTAGGTTTGATACCTAAGTACGTATTAAAATCTGATGCAGCCTCATCATAGTTTTTGAGAAACACTTGGTTTTTACCTCTCTCAAAATATAATATGGCAAGCTCAGGTTCTACAGCGATACACTTATTTAATGATGTGATGGCGCGTTCATAGTTTTCAATCCCCTTTTGCTTAAGAGCTTCAAAAAAAGCAGTTTGAAAAGCGTCTGACACGTCACCTAAGTCATCTACATTCTCATCTGCAAAAGGTGTAACCTCTTGCGGTTGCTGTGCATAAGTACGCTTTCGCGAAAGCATAAAAAGCACCGTCAGTATGAGTATGTAAATTCCTTTGTTCATCACTTTATATTATTTCATCACTGTGTAGTCTCCAAGACTTACACGCGTGTGCTCTCCGTTGTACTGTACTTTATTACCAATCATCGCTTCTGTCCACTGTGCATTTTTGATTACACTATCTTTCTGAATTAAGCTATGGCTTATAGTACTGTCTTCAATAGTTGTGCCAGCTCCAATCGCAACACCTGGACCTATGGTACAGTTTTTAAGAACTACATTTTCACCAATAAAACAAGGCTCAATAATCGTTGAGTTCTCATTTTTTACAGAATCTGCAATTAGTTGCTCCTCTTTTTCATCGTGTAAAAACTGTAACATCTTAGAATTAGTATCTATAGCTACTTCTTTATTACCACAATCCATCCACTCTGTAACAGTTCCAGTTTTGAAAATACATCCTTCGGCCATCATTTTCTTAATACCATCGTTGATCTGGTATTCACCTCCATTCATTAGATTTTCATCTAACACTTCTTGAAGCTTCTCTTTAAGAACGGCTACATCCTTAAAATAATATATTCCTATAACGGCTTGATCAGATACAAATGTTTCTGGCTTTTCTACAAGCTCTACAATTTCTTCTTTATTGTTAAGTTTTACAACTCCGTAAGCCTCCGGATTAGGCACTTTCTTAGTCCATATAACACTATCTGCCTCTGGATCTAGCTCCAGATCTGCACGTATTAGTGCATCTGCATATGCAATTACCGCAGGACCGGTTAAAGAAGGCTCTGCACTCATGATTGCGTGACCAGTTCCTAATGGTGCTCCCTGACGATAAATAGACGCCCTTGCTCCAAGACTCTCTGCAAGTTCCTCAAGTTGTGCAATCACAGCATCACCAAAAAATGTAGGATCACCAAGTATAAATGCAATCTCATCTACTGGTTGCTTTAAAATTTTGGCAATATCACGCACTAAACGATGCACAATAGGAGCTCCAGCTACAGGAATTAATGGTTTAGGTATGGTTAAACTATGTGGTCTTAATCTTGAGCCGAGTCCGGCCATTGGTACTATTATCTTCATCTTTTATAAATCTTTACTTAATCCATTTACATGGAGTTTAATACTTATTTCTTTTCGAGTGAGCAATTCCTACCTGCGTAGAAATTTATTTTACCCCTGTACTCCCAAAACCGCCTTCACCACGATCTGTGGTTGAAAGCTCTGTAACTTCTTCCCATTGTCCTTGCTCGTGCTTTGCAATAACCATCTGTGCAATGCGTTCACCGTTTTCAATTGTAAACGGCTCATTAGATAGATTCACAAGAATTACTCCTACTTCTCCTCTATAATCTGCATCTATGGTTCCTGGAGCGTTAAGTACAGTGATTCCTTTTTTGGCAGCTAGTCCGCTACGTGGTCTTACTTGTGCCTCAACACCTATAGGAAGTTCCATAAATATTCCGGTAGGAACAATGGCTCTTTCTAATGAACCTATCGTGATTGACTCTGTGATATTTGCACGTAAATCCATTCCTGCACTAGCAATGGTTTCATAGTGAGGAAGTGCGTGTTCACTTTTATTAATTACTTTAATCTTCATTATAATCTATTTCAATTCCGCAGCTGCGGTGTTTTTATTAAACTAAGAGTTGACTTTATTTTCTTTTCAATAATCTTAATAAAAGCTCTTTTTCGCGAAAGCTAATAAAGCCTATTAGTACTACAATCATACCGACTCCTACAAGATACAATGGCAAGCTCCCAACACCAAAATAATCTCTAAAACCATAGAAGAACACACAAGAAAATGTAATACTCATGACTAGATACAAAAGTATATTTTTTACATCATAAGGAACTGCTAAATGTTTGCGTCCCATGAGATACGACACAATCATCATTAATCCGTATGCGCTGCAGGTTGCAATTGCGCTCGCGAGATATCCTATTCTAGGTATTAACGTTACATTTATAACAATAGTGAGAATAGCACCGCCAACAGAAATGTATGCACCATACCTAGTTTTATCTGTCACTTTATACCATACGGACAGCGTTTGATAAATTCCAAAAAAGAGGTATGCTACGAGAATGAGTGGCACGATGTACATGCCTTCCCAGTACTCTTCTCCATCGAGCAACATCACTTTTACAACGTCTACGAGGACCACATAAGCAAATAATGCAATAGAGCCTAAGACTACGAATGCCTTTGTAATCTGAGCATACATGACTTGTGCATTTTCATTTTTTGCTTCGCTAAAAAAGAAAGGTTCAATCCCTATTCTAAATGCAGTAGCAAACAAAGTCATGCCAATGGATAGTTTATAGCAGGCTCCATAAATAGCCACTTCCCCTTTGGCAATATCTTCTGGTAGTAATTTTTCTAATAAGATCTTATCAAAAGATTCATTTATTGCAAAAGCAAGCCCTGCTAACAATATAGGTGCTCCATACGTAACCATCTTCTTCCACAAGCCTACGTCAAAAGACCACTTTACAAAATATGGCTTGATTACAATTAAAAAAGTGAGAACACTTGGTAAACAAAATGCTATGAAAACGAGCTCTATCTTATCTGAAGGTAACCAACTAGAAACACCATCTAAACCAGGTAGCCATACTAGTAATATTACAGAGAGTCCTGTTGAGATTACAACATTGAGCAATTTTATAAATGCATATGTTCCCGACTTCTTTTGCGCTCTCATGTATGCAAAAGGGATTACGGTAAGCGTATCAAATGCAATAATTAGTATCACCCACCTCCAGTACGTAGCAGGAACGTCGGATATTTGAGATAGCGTATCAATACCCAAAAATGCTATAATCGTGAATGCAACTGTAGAAACCAGTAAGGCTATAAGGGATGTAGATAGCGTCTTAGCACTATACTTATCATCATTAAAAAATCTAAAAAAAGCTGTTTCCATACCATACGTAAGAAGCACGTTGAGTATCATCACATAAGAAAATACGATAGTCACTTCTCCAAAGGCCTCCTTGTCTGGTAAATATCCAGTATAGAGACGTGTGAGTAGAGCCGTAAGAACGCGCGGTAATACCGTCGCGAGACCATACACAAAGGTGTGTTTGAAAAGGCTTTTAAGAGAACTCAAATAATTATGTATTTAAGTAGCCAAAAGTACAGAAATTATACTAGCAACTAGTTACGACCACCACGTGGTTTCTGACGAGGGTAGGCTTTAGTTTCTTTCTCTACAACCTTCGCGATTTTAGCGTATTTAAGCACTCCATTATCACGGTAAGTTATACCAGCTTCAGATGGTGATAATGTAAATGGAAATACGTCATTTTGAACAGGAGGAGTATTTACCGCCTCATCTTCTACATTATCAGACATCACTAGATCTTGATTGGGACCTTGGTCAGTTCTAAAGCGAGCGACATAATTATCACTACCGCGCATAATTTTTCCTACGCTTTCGCGAAAATATACGTTTTCTAATACCACATCTGCTTCTAATGCTTCTATGTTTAAATAGAACTCTATTCCCGAGCCTCCCTGAGCCATGCCAGCAACATACGTATTATAATATGCTGGACTTGATGCAAAAGCTGGTTGAGATAGGATCATAGTTTGTTGAGTATCTGACACAGCAGTAGACTTACATTGTGTGAGTAATAATGAGGAGAATCCTATGCTTAAAAGCGCTACTAGTTTGTACATTTTCATAATTGGTTGTTTTGAGTTTATATTCAAAACCCTTGCCATAAAGATAGTAAAGATTATTCTTGCGGATATGACTTCATTTAAATGCAGCGTCTATGCGCTATTACCCCAAAATGATTTGCAAAAAAAAACCCCAACCGTTTCCGATTGGGGCTTACTATATAAATTATAATAGTGATATTTAAATCAGTACTAGTTATTCAAAGCTTCTGCTCCACCTACGATCTCTAAAATCTCGTTTGTAATAGCTGCTTGACGTGCTTTGTTATATTGTAATTTAAGCGCATCTCTAAGCTCTGTTGCGTTGTCTGTTGCTTTGTGCATGGCAGTCATACGCGCTCCGTGTTCTGATGCTACAGAGTCTCTAATTCCTTTAAAAAGTTGCGTTTTTAAAGCTTTAGGGATCAATCCTTCAACGATTTCCTCTTTAGAAGGCTCAAAGATATAATCTGCAGTTGCTGCTGCTTCCTCTTGTACGGTTGCTACAATAGGTAGAAACTGCTCTGGAGTTACAATTTGAGTTGCTGCGTTCTTAAATTTATTGTAGATAATGTCAATGCGATCGTATTCACCAGCTTCAAAACGAGCCATTAGATCTTCTGCAATTGCGGCTACATTATCAAAAGTAAGATCATCGTAAATATCATTGTTATTTTCGATTACCTTAAAAGTCTTTGCTAAAATAGCATCAGCTTTTTTTCCTAATGTAACTAAGTGCACTTCTTTACCAGCATACTTTGCGGCAACACGTGCATTAACACCTTTGATAATATTTGTATTAAAAGCTCCTGCAAGACCTCTGTTTGATGAAATAGCTACTATAAGTACCTTTTTTATCTCACGATCTTCTGCAAGTTTACTTCCAGAATCTGCATCTAGTGTAGCGCTTAAGTTCTGTAAAAGCTCAGTAAGCTTATCAGAATATGGGCGCATTGCTGTAATTGCATCTTGTGCCTTTTTCAACTTTGCAGCAGATACCATTTTCATGGCACTAGTGATCTGCATCGTAGAAGATACCGATGAAATTCTGTTTCTTATTTCCTTTAAGTTTGCCATCTTCTTTAAATTCCCGTAGTCTCAAGCATTACATCTTGAACATCACGATTTGTCTTTAATTTTGACAAGTCTCCCGCTCGCGCGGGAGTTGTTGAATTACATTTTTCGCGAAAGCGAAATACTCTTAGATATACTTTGCAGATAGGTCTTTTGCAACAGCTACTAATGTATCTGTAACCTCGTCTGTAAGTTTTCCAGATTTAAGTGTATCAAGGATACCTCTATGCTTAGCGTTTAAGAATTCGATATAATCTGCTTCAAATTCTTTAACCTTATTTACTGGTACGTTACGTAGTAAGTTTTTAGACCCTGCATAAATAATTGCAATTTGATCCTCTACTGTAAACGGTGTATTTTCTGCTTGCTTAAGTATCTCTACGTTACGCTTTCCTTTTTCAATTACGTTAAGGGTAGCAGCATCAAGATCAGAACCAAACTTTGCAAACGCTTCCAATTCACGGAAAGCTGCTTGATCCAGTTTTAAAGTACCTGATACTTTTTTCATTGATTTAATCTGTGCGTTACCTCCTACACGTGATACCGAGATACCTACGTTAATAGCTGGGCGTACACCAGAGTTAAATAAATCTCCATCTAAGAAGATTTGCCCGTCTGTAATAGAAATTACGTTTGTAGGGATATAAGCAGATACGTCACCTGCTTGCGTCTCAATGATAGGAAGTGCAGTAAGTGATCCTCCTCCTTTTACGATAGGCTTAAGACTATCAGGAAGGTCATTCATTGTTTTTGCAATAGCATCATCATTAATCACCTTTGCAGCACGCTCAAGTAATCTAGAGTGTAAGAAGAATACATCTCCAGGGTATGCCTCACGTCCCGGTGGACGACGAAGTAGTAATGATACCTCACGGTATGCAACTGCTTGCTTAGATAAATCATCATAAATGATTAATGCTGGACGACCTGTATCTCTAAAATATTCTCCAATCGCTGCTCCTGCAAATGGTGCATACACTTGCATTGCTGCAGGATCTGATGCGTTTGCTGCAACTATAGTTGTATAAGCCATTGCTCCAGCCTCCTCAAGTACATTTGCAATAAGTGCAACTGTAGAAGCTTTTTGCCCGATGGCTACATATATACAATGTACTGGCTCACCAGCATCGTAAAATTCTTTTTGGTTAAGGATAGTGTCAATACAAACAGTAGACTTACCTGTCTGACGGTCACCAATTACAAGCTCACGCTGCCCTCTACCTACTGGTATCATCGCATCAATTGCTTTGATTCCTGTTTGTAATGGCTCTGTTACTGGCTCACGAAAAACAACACCAGGCGCTTTACGCTCAAGTGGCATCTCATAAGTTTGTCCAGCAATAGGTCCTTTTCCATCAATAGGAAGACCTAATGTGTTTACCACACGTCCAGTAATACCTTCACCTACCTGGATAGATGCGATACGTTGTGTACGTTTTACGGTATCACCTTCTTTAATAGATAAAGAAGTACCTAAGAGTACAACCCCTACGTTATCTTCTTCAAGGTTAAGAACAATTGCTTCAAGACCACTTTCAAACTCAACAAGCTCACCATACTGGGCGTTTGCAAGTCCGTAAATACGAGCGATACCATCACCCACGGTCAATACTGTTCCTACTTCGTCAAGGGAAGCTGTTGCTTCAAAACCTGAAAGTTGTTTCTTTAAAATTGCCGAAACTTCTGCTGGTTTAACTTCTGCCATTTGATCTAAATTTATAAGTCCGCTTTCGCGAAAATTTTCTCACCGTACGATGAGCCGTTTATTTATAAACTATTACTAAATTCTCTTTTTAATTTGCCTAACTGGCTAGCGATACTCGCATTGTATTGCGTATCACCTACACGTAGTACAAAACCTCCTATAATGCTCTCGTCGATTACATTAGTTAAGGTTACGTTTGTACTTCCAGTAAGTTCAGTCACTTTTGCTAGCACTTTAGTTTCTAGCTCTGGTGTTAAAGCTACTGCGGTTGTTACCGTTGCAGCCTCAATTTTGTTTGCTTTATTATATTCTGTAATAAAACTTTGTGCTACGCCGCCTAACAAGTTAGCTCTTTTATTATCTACAAGAACATCAATAAGACCAAGAGTCTCTTTTGTTCCGTCTGTAAATACTTGACGTAGTACTGCACGTTTATCGTCTGTTTTGATAATCGGACTGTTAAGAGCATTGCGAAGACCTTTACTTCCTTCTAGCGTTGCTGTAACAGATTTCATATCATTTAAAACTGCCTCAATAGTACCATTATCTTTTGCAAGATCTAGTACTGCTTTTGCATATCTTATTGCTGCTCTGCTCATAGTGATGGCGGCTTAAATTCTATTAGTTTAAAGTTGCGTTTCCTAGCATCTCATCTACGAGCTCTAGTTGCTTTCCTTTATTTGAAAGTTCACTCTTTACAACTTTTTCTGCAATCTCTACAGATAATGCTGCAACCTGACCTTTAAGGTCTGCAATAGCACTCTTACGCTCAGCTTCGATTGCTGCTTGTGCTTGTGCTACCATTTTGTCTGCTTCAAGCTTAGCTTCTGCTTTAGCATCATCAATCATTTTTGTCTTCATTTCACGAGCTTCTTTAAGCATAGACTCACGCTCTGCACGTGCTTCTTTTAAAAGCTTCTCGTTATCTGCTTGAAGGTTTTGCATGTCTAGTTTTGCCTTTTCGGCAGCATCTAGAGCTCCTTGTATACCTTCTTCACGCTCATTAAGTGCATTCATGATAGGCTTCCAAGCAAATTTCACCATCAATAGAATGATAAGTAAAAAAAGGATAGTTTGTTTTACAAACAGGTCAAGTGAAAAATTTTCTAATAATTGTTCCATCTCAAAAGTGATTCTTTGTTCTTTTATTCTTTGTTTAATTAAATTCAACTCCTGTAACCAACCGTTACAGGAAGTTGAATTTTAAGGTTGATTTGGGTTAAGCTCCTAAAATTAGGGCACCAAATGCAAGTCCTTCTAAAAGTGCAGCAACGATAATCATCGCAGTCTGGATCTTACCAGCAGCCTCAGGCTGACGAGCAATTCCTTCCATTGCAGCTCCACCAATCTTACCAAGACCGATACCACCTCCAATTACTACTAAACCAGCTCCCACTAAATTTGGGATCATTGGTGCTACTTCTTGTACTAATGCTAAAGACATAATAGTGTATATAAAAAATTAAACAAATAAAAATTCTTAATTAAGTGAAGTTCTTTCTAATAACTTCTGTATCCTCTATCGTTTCGCCATGCTCGTCATGTAACTCCTCGTCATGATGATCATCTGCTACAGCCATACCAATAAATAATGCTGACAATGTAGTAAATATATACGCCTGTAAGAATGCTACTAGCAATTCAATAAGCATAATAAATAGTGATAAGAATAATGATACTATGGTAGATCCTGCAACGCTAAGTGAATCTTGTAATAAGATTCCCACCGCAACAAGACTCATAACAACCGTGTGACCTGCCGTGATGTTTGCAAATAAACGTACTAATAATGAAAAGGGCTTAATAATTAATGTACCTGCAAGCTCAATAACACCTAATAGAGGTCTAAAAATATAAGGTATACCTGGCATCCATAACATGTGACCCCAGAAATGTTTATTACCACTAAATACGTAAATCACTAGTGTAATAACAGCAAGTGCTGCAGTTACTGCGATCTGACCTGTAACGTTAAAACCAAATGGCATTAACCCTACAAGGTTAAGTATCCAGATAAAGAAGAATACCGTAAGAAGGTATCCAGTAAATTTTCTGTAGCTCTCCCCAATGTTCGGTTTTGCTATCTCGTCTCTTACATAAATTACTAGAGGCTCAAGTACTCGTGCAAATCCTGTTGGGATATTCTTTTTCTTGTATTGTCTTGCTAGTCCTGAGAACCATATTAACATTAAAAGTCCTATTAGTAAGATACCAAAAACACTTTTTGTGATAGAAAGATCAAAAGGTTTTGAAGCATTTGTAGCGTGGTGATCTTCATCATACGTAAGACTTGTTGCTCCTGCTTCAAGTTCATAGATACGACCGTGATTTTTCACAAAGCGGCTTTCTCCTTTAGTTACGATTACCTGTCCTTCATCATCATGATGAAACTCTGAAGACATGAATGCAGTAAAACCATTTTCTCCCCATAACATTACAGGAAGTGGGAAACCCCAGTGATGCTCTACTCCATTATCATCAAAAGTTGAGAATAAATGGAAGTCGTGAGAATCCTTTAAGTGATGCTGTATATAAGCCTTTACCTCCTCTTTAGTATTAACTGGATTTCCTTTTTCTCCAGTCTTTCCAGCATCCGCTTTCGCGAAAGCGTAAAAGGGAATACTAAGAACAAAAACTAATACTAAAAGTGTGATTGATTTTGATGCTACCTTCATTCTTAAATTTTCAATAAATAACGTAACCTTAAATTTTGTGCAAAAATACTCATTTTCTTGAAAATAAAATGCATTTCTTAATTATTTCAAAATTAATCCGCTCTGTTTAGCATTTTAACAACCACCATCACCTCATAAATTATGAAAATAGCAATAGGAATGAGTAATGATAATTTATCTGACTTTGTTAATTGCAAGCTTGTAGACAGCAATTCTCTAAAAATTACAAAGAAGAGCATCATTTTTAAAACAATAGATCCTAGGTATAAAAATCCTATTTGATCCTTAAACTCTTTTAAAAAATAAATGATGAGCTCAAATGTTAAAACAAAAAATAGAGATAATGAAGCATGAAAGATATATACATCTCTCAAGCTGTAAGGAGGGGAGCTATCTAGTGACGTTAACAAGTAATTATGCAAACTGTAACTTATAAAAAAAGTGATTACAGCAATGATTACATACAAGAGTAATTTTTTTATCACGACTACTTGTTAAGTTGTATTACTCCTTTGATTACTATATAAATGGAAAGAAAAACTGATAATAATGTGATTGTAGTCTCTAGCCAATTTGCCTCATACCGCACATCGAGCCATTTTCCTAACAAATTACCTAAGTAGATAGTTACACCCATCTGGAAAGGTATGGTGGAAAATTTAACCCATTTATTAAGCTGAACGTTCTTCTTTTCCTTTGCCATTTGACAATGATTTTACGCTTCCTTTCATAACGCAAGATGCATTAAAGGTTGCTCCTGGCTCTACAGCCAGTTTACCCGTAATTACTTCGCCTTCAATATGAGCAGCTGTTTTAATAGAAAGAAGGTTTTTAATTTCTAATTTACCTTCTATTTTACCTTCTACATCTGCATCATTACAAATAAGAGTTCCTATGACCACACCTGTTTTTCCTATAACAATTTTATTAGGTGATGTAATATTACCATGTATCTCACCATCAATACGAAAACCACCTTCTGAGGTAACATCTCCTTTGAGAGTTGTGCCCTGGCTTATGCGGTTCTGCTGGTTAGTGAGGTCAGGTCCTTTTCCTTTCTTATTGTCTGAAAACATCGGTAAAAAATTAGTCAGTTAATTTGAATCTTGCGCTTTATAAGCATCAAGATTTTTATGCATTTGAATTATTTTATAATTCTCTGAAGCGATTACCATACTAGGTAATGTTATCAAAATATCTTTATTAGTACTAAGCAACTCTACTAGACCTTCTGCCTGACTACGGCTACTTAAAAAATGAACTACAACAAACGATTGTTGTGCATCATAAACATCAATAGAGGTTGAGAGCTCTGTATAACCCACCTCATCAAAGCTTTCTAAAAGCTTCTTCTGTAAATCCTTTGCTCCTTGAATATTACTATTATTAAATGGGTAGACTATTTTATAGTTAATTGCAATTGCCTCGTCATCAAACTGATCAAACTTCATGGTAGGCAGCGCATTTTGCAATAAGCTTTGTGCTTTTTTTCCTTCTTCTGTGCGAGGGTAAGTAAGTGCCACATAGCTCAACCCTTTTTTATAAGCATCATAACCTTCATATCTACCAGCGACTGTAGCCTTTAGTAATTCGAATTTTGGCAAATATGGATTCCCATAAAACTGATCTATTCTTTTATTTAAGTCACTCTCAAGGTTTACAAAGTTTTGATTTTGGAACCTCTTATATAATTCTTTATATACTTCTTCTGGCGACTCTGCATCTGCCTCTAATAGCGTATCTGGGTTATTAATACGAGTGGCATAACGAGAATCTGGGTATTCTGCTGTGATTTTATTTTTATAAATGTTCGCTTTCGCGGAAGCGTCCATAGCCCCATACACTTGGTAGAGATTGTATAATGCAGGAAGCACTAATTTTTCATCTGGATTAAAAGCCAACAATTTTTCTAATCGCTGCGCTGCCAAAGGATATTCTTTGAACTTCTCTTTGTAAATAAGCCCTAGCTGAAAGTATGCAAAGTCACGCTCTTTTAACAAACTATCTACCTGCTTTTTTTCTCTTGGTAAGCTTGCAATATAATCTGCCGCAGTCATTTCTTTGTCACCATCAAGGTCCGGGTTATCTAATGCAACGGGTAACGTACTTGAGTTAAGAGGTACAGCCTGCACGGAAGATAACCTCCACCCGTCTACCAGACGACGTTTTCCCCATCTTCTTTCAAAAGACTGTTTTCCATAAGAAACAGCTACATCATTATAGAAATAAAATTCTCCTGGCTCACCTCCTATTGCCCTTCCGCCACTGCTTGAAGCATTAAAAAACTCATTATTTCGTATGTTATCAATGCGCGCAATAGAATCTGCCGCTTTCTTTGCTTTAATTTGAGCAATATAGTTGTCGAAATAAGCTGCAAGCGAATCTTCAGAAAGTGTAACTAGGGCAATAATACTGTCATTGCGCTGTGTAAGGTTTTCATAATCTATAACATCATTAAGGTTCTCACGCTTTTTTGTAATAGTTCGAAACTCACGGCTACGATCATTTATCTTACCTATCACACTATCATAATAAGCTCCTGCAATTTTATAAGCGGCTTGCTCAAAACTATAGTCTGCAAGTGCTAGATAATCTCTAGAAAGCAAATAGTCATCTGCACTAGTTTGTCTTAACGACTTATTATAATTTGCAATAGCAGAGTCTTCTCGCCCTGTTTTCATAAAGAAATCTGCCTTTGCATAGTAGATTTTATCTAAAAAGGGTCTGTTCTCACGATTACCTACCATTTTATCAAGTCGTTCCCTTATAACTAGTGTATCTACTAGATTATAGTCATAATTGCGTATTTGCTCTAAATGCGCATTTATATGATACTTACGTGGAATTTTACGATTAAGATCTATAACATCTTGAAAAGCCTCATTTGCAAGCGAATACTCACCTACTCTATTATACAATTGGCCTAAAATATAATTATAGCGTCCGCGCTCTTCAGATTTTCTTGTGAGCTTTGCCGCGCTTTGGATATATTGAAATGCACTATCTTGAATACCAAGATTAAGATATGCTTGTGTAAGCATGGCATGAGCATCTGCAATGCCTTGATCTTTTAAGTTTTTTTCTACTTTAAAGATTTGCTTAAGATTTTTAATAGCCACCTCATTATTTTCAAGGCGGATATTTGTTTTTTCTTTCCAGATCTTAGCTTGTGCTATATTGTTACTTTTAGGGTAATAGGCTAGCACATAATTAAAAGCCTCTAAAGCAGGGACAAATTGCTGGTCGTAGTAACGTGCTTTACCTAATAAAAGAAAAGCTTCATCCATTTGTGGGTTGCGTTCCTCTCCATCTATTTTCATAGCATGGTTTTGTATTGCTTTTATAGCTTTTTCCTCTGCCCGCAAAAAATTAGGATCTCTATTTTCTTCTCCTAATGCAGTGTTTTCCTCAAAGGCAATACGCTCAATAGGTAGGATATCCCAGTAGTCATCATTGAAGGTTTGTACAAGAGCATTTTTACCTTCTTCAAGAGCTACATTTCCATTATACAATGTATTGAACTCTGTTGTAACCGCATGGAAGTTACGGCTCAAAAAAGAATCGTTCTTACGAGAACAACTCGATAGAGATAGTGTAGTAACACCAATAAAGAATAAACGTTTTAAGAGTAATTTCAAACCTTATTTGTTTTTACTAAAGGGAACTGTAATTTACCGTAATTAGTATGGAGGTTCGTAAAAATACGTTTCTTTTCGAAAAAACGAAGATTTCCATCAGTAATTAAATAACATTCATTTAGTAAGAAGCGCCTTCCGTAATAAAAATAACCATTGAGAAAGATATTTACGCAATCGTTTGAAAATTTTTTAGAAAAATTACCCTATGTTCATCATTGATTGCAAGCACTTTAGTACATTTACAGTTCAGACCACTTAAAAGGTTTGAACAATTAAGTTGGGGAACTTAGGAAATGGTTACTTTATTGTGACCATTTTTTTTACCCAAAACTTAAGCCTCTGTGATTACTTCATTACCAGCAAAATAAGCTTCTAGCTCTTTAAGAGTCGCTGGTGAGGTAATAATGTCTTTTACAAGTTCTCCTTTTTCAAGTACAACTATACGCTCACAAACTTCTGTAACATGCTGTAAGTCATGACTAGAAACTAGTACCGTTACTTCTTTATCAATTGCCATTTGCTTGATGATTCCTTTAAGCCTTATTTGCGTAGTTGGATCAAGATTTGCAAAAGGTTCATCAAGAATAATAACATCAGGCTTGCCAATAAGCGTAGCCACAATACCCACTTTTTTCTGATTTCCCTTAGAGAGATCTCGTAAATACTTGCGTTTTCCTATAATCTCATCATTAAAGAAATCTTCAAAAGTTGCAAGTAACGCATCTACATCTGCTTTGTTCTCGCCTCTTAAGTCCCCTATAAAGTAAAAGTATTCCTCTGGTGTTAAGTAACCTATGAGAAAAGTCTCGTCTATAAAAGATGCAGTGTGTGTTTTCCAGTCTTCACTTTCGTGTACTTTTACACCTCCATTTTCTATATACCCAGAACTAGGTTGTATAAGATCTAGTAAACAGCTGAAGAGAGTTGTTTTACCAGCTCCGTTATTACCAACAAGTCCAAAAGATTGACCTCTAGGAATCTCAAACCCTTCAAGATTGAGAACTGTTACTCCGTTATATGATTTTGATAAGTTGTTTATAGTAATCATAATCTGTGTTATTTAGTTTGTTTGTAAGCCTCAAGCGTTTTATACTTCTCGCTCTTATATATTTTAATAATCTGATTAAACACTTTATCCCTAAAAGCAAAACCTATCAATCCTACTATAGCAACAAGTGCATATCCTAGCATAGGACCTACTGTAAAGTGACCTATAGCATACAACGCCATTGGGCCGAGCATTTTTGGCAAACTCACGAATAATGTTTTAAGGTTAAAAGAACTCTTATCACCGAAGGCTTTTTTACCACTCTGTAAGTCTATAGGCGTTTTTATAAACGCGCCACCCAGTAATACCAAGTGTGCATTAATTCCCATATTAAAAATGGCACCTACAATGATGGCGAGTAGCACATCTACTCCAAAATAAACATAGGGAATACAAAGTATCGCAGAGATAAGGGTGGCAATTACCACTAGTAACCACTTTGATTTCAAATACTCTTTATAAGCGATATTTTGCGTCATCATGAGCGGATAATAAGCACTATCCCATGATGGAACAAATTGCCCAAAACTGAACAAAAACCCTCCTGACACAAATACGGCAGCAAACATCATCCAGAACGGACCACTATATACCTCTATCGCATCTCCAAAAAATAATAATCCATAAAACAAAAACATGATACTCATAAAGACAGTAGTCTTAGAGCGTTTATTTCTCATTATGAGTCTAATGTCATTTTTGAGAAATGTAGATTGTTTCCCAAAACGGTCTAACCATACTAAATCTCCACCGCTTGCTTCACTCACCTTTTTTGCCAGCCCTGCATCAAGGTATAATCGTGCTAAGAAATATTTAAAAGCGATGGTTGCAACCACAGGAAGTAGTGCTATGGGGAAAATAACCGTCCACTTAGTTTCATACAACCCTTGAAAGAATGGCTGAGTGAAAGCAGTAATATCAAAATATTCATAATACTGAGCAGCACCTAAAAGAGCAAAAAGTGCTCCCACACCTATTACTAACCACAACTTATCATTCAAAAAGACATTGATAAAGTTATTTGCATATATAAAACAGAACATTGCAATATGCCATACCAATACTCCCAGCGGATTAAAGTCTTGTGTAATTAATACAATAGAGAATGGAATAAAGAAAAATGCATGCATCCAGTTCCAGAAAGAAAGTACCGTCTTCCCTAGTGCAAATTTCACAATTTTGGTTTTCTTAAAAGGGAGTAGTAATAGTGGCTTGATGTTTACCACTGGCATTTTCTGACCCATATATCGTATAATGAGATCTCCCACTACGTAATAAATCATAAACATGTTTACCGTAGCAAATGGTTCAAGATCCATTTTCTTAAGAAGGAAATAGAGTCCTACACCTGCACCTCCTAAGTACAATATCATCATCAGCACCCCAAAAATCATCAAGATCTTGAGAGCGAGGTTGGTTTGAAAAGAAGCACTTCTAAAAAAAGCCTTCCACTCTAGACTTATAAATTGTTTTACCATAATTACAGGTTATTTAGCGAGGTATAGGTATTTAAACTCTCGATAATGTTACATACAAAACGCAATCGTTTGTATTTTTACAAAAAAAACATAATGTCACAATTCCATACACTTCATATACAAAGCATTACGCACGTTACAGAAAAATCTGTGGCAGTAACTTTTGCTGTTCCAGATTCACTTAAAGAAGATTTCAACTTCTCTGCAGGACAATATATAACTTTAAAAACTCAAATTAATGGTGAGGAAGTTCGTCGCGCATATTCTCTTTGCAGTACTCCTCAAGAAGGACTTACTGTTGCGATAAAAGAAGTTGAGAATGGTACTTTTTCCACCTATGCAAACCGTGAGTTAAAGGAAGGTGATACCATGGATGTTCATACACCAGAAGGACGATTTAAAATTGAAAATTCCGCTTTCGCGAAAGCGCAAACCTACGCAGCCTTTGCCGCAGGATCAGGAATCACGCCTATCTTATCAATGATTAAGACTACTTTATCACAGTCTGCAGATAGTAAGTTTGTTCTAGTGTACGGAAACCGCACCGAAGAAGAAGCCATGTTCCGCGATGAGTTAATTGCTTTACGTGACCAGTACAAAGATCGTTTCTCTATAGAGTTTATTTACTCTCAAACACGAGTAGATGGAGCACATTTTGGACGTATTATGAAGGCTACAGTTAATTTTGTAGTGAAAAACAAATATGCGGCAAATGACTTTAACGAGTACTTCTTATGTGGTCCAGAAGCCATGATCAAAGAAGTTTCTAAAGTGCTTAAGGAAAATGACACTAAGGAAGAAAATATACACTTCGAACTTTTTACAGCAAGTACAGAAGAGGTAACTATAGATGCCAACCTAGATGGTAAAACTGCTATCAAAGTAGTTTGCGACGATGAGGAATTTGAGTTTACTATGGAGAAAGATGCTGTCATTCTTGATGCAGCCTTAGATCAAGACATAGATGCTCCACATTCTTGTCAAGGAGGAATATGCAGCAGCTGTATTGCGCGTGTAACAGAAGGAACGGCAGTTATGTCACAAAACCAAATCTTAACAGACTCAGAAGTAGCCGAAGGGTTAATACTTACCTGCCAGGCGCATCCTACCTCAGCATCGATTGTGGTAGATTATGATGATGTGTAGTCGCTAGGTTTTTAAAAGAAAAGAAAGAAAACTCTCATAGTAATCAGAATGAATTCGTAAAGACCTGACAGCTTTTAAAAGCTGTCAGGTCTTTTTTGTTTAATAAAATAACTGAAAATAATTTGTAGGAAAAAACAATGTTGACTACATTTAACACCTAACTAATCAATCACTTATGAAATCAAAACACTATCTTAGACTATAATTTGTTTTAATTTGTTTACAAGTTGTGAAAGTGATGAAAGTTTTGATAACAGCGAAAACATTGAAGAAATCACTCTTTTACCTGATCACCACGACAACTCATATAGTACTAGAGCTATAGATATAAAAGATAATCCAAAGCTTTTAGAGTTTCTAGAGAAGGATGTCGGGAGAAAGCAAAGAAATAATAAAGGTGGTAGTGCTATTATAACAGATTTCGGAGAAGTACCCCTTGACAACATACAGCAAGTTATAGACACAATAGGCAACGTAAACTACACATTTGCTTTACGAACAAACAAGCAACACGAGAACCGATTTTTTAATCTTGTGATTAGCCAGTCTTCTGAAGACCAGAGTCCCACTCCATATATTGTTGAGTATGCAATGACGCCAGAATTTAAAGAGCGTTATAATATCGAAGAAGTAAATATGGAATCTTTTACAGGTTTTATACGTACCTATTTGCTTGCAGACTTTGACGACAGTGTAAGAAATATGAATGACTGCTCTGAACTTCCCATCGTAGTACCAATATCTTCTTCTGGTTATTGTGGAGAAGAAGAAATGGAAGATGGGAGTAGTGATACAAATGACGGGCATGGTGACCCCGTAGATGATGGTGATACTTCTGGAGGAGGCGGAACAAGTGGTGATGATTCAGGTGTTGGTACTGGACCAAGCGGAAATAGTTCTAGAAGTGTCACTTGTAACACAAGTATTTCGACCCAAGGTTGTAGTATTTGTAATTGTCACTATGGTACATCTACAGAATGTACAGCAGGTTTTAAAGGTTCCACTATACTTACGACCTCTTGTAGTGATGGCACAGTAAATATTACAGAAATCACAATAAAAAATATGCGTTCTTCTGGTTGTGGCCCTTCTGGAAATATGGCTATAATACCAGTTCCTTATAAATCTCTTGAAAGAGTCCTTAATCTTACTGATAGTGAAGCTGATTGTCTAAATGAAAACTGTGATTTGAAAAATCAAATTAACCAATTTGTAAACCAAAATGAGGTGACGCTTAATGATCCTGAGCTAGCTTTTGCAAACACCGTTATAGACCAACTAAGCGATAGTTGTGGTATGGATTTTGAAGTGGATTTTGATGAGAGAGTGATACTTGATTCAAGTTTTATTAACAATCCAAGTCTTCTTTGTACATACAATACTTTAAAAGAGAATAGTTCTTCTCTATGGAAAGAAACTGTAGGTAAATTTGTTAACGATCCTAAGTTTAATTTAACTTTTGCTGTTGGAGAATGCTCAAGTACTGATGATCAATGTACTGACGACAGTGATCCAAATAACATCGTTATCTATTTTGAAGACGTAGCTCTTTCTCCCTTAGAGATGGCTGGTGCAATAATGCACGAATCCATACACGCTGAAATAGCTAGATTTGTTAAAGTTCACGAAGTAAATGCCGATATAAACGATCGGCCTCAACTATTTCAGCTTTACACATACTACTCACCTCTTTACGACAATGATGCTGGTGACATTGATCACATATATATGACATTAAATTATGTAGATAAAATTTCCCAAGCATTGAGACAATTTGACAACAATAATTACAGCCTAGATCATTATAAATCTATCGCTTGGACTGGTCTTTCCAAGTGGGACGCCAGTAATCTTTTAGCTATGGAACCTTTAGCTAACGAATTTGAAGCACTCACAGATATAGCAATCTCAAATAGTACGGTATGCGACTAATTTTTTTCTTTATTATTCTTTCTTCAGTATCTTGTGTTAATAATGATACTAAAATATATTCGGCACTTTGTGATAAATTCGTAAAACCATTCCCTCCTCCCTACAAAAAGGAAAATAATAATATATCTCAAAAAGCCTTAGACTCTTTATTCCAAATTCCAATTAATGTGGGTTTTGATAAAATTCTTTTCGAAAAACCTAAAGCAAATATTGAAAACCAAAAAATACAAAATGTCTCCCAAAAAGTTGAAACTTTTAGTCTTCAAAACTTAAAACACGTCAAAAGAAATTTTAATATTTCCGTCATTAAGGAAAGTACTGATAGAAACCTCTTTTTTAAGGAGAATAGAGCCATTATCAAATTCTCTCAAATAAATTACGATCCACTTCTCGATGAAGCTTTTGTCTTAATAGGAATTGACTACGGTTATTTAAGTTCGTCATTAAGATGGGTCAAACTAAAAAAAGAAAAGAACTTTTGGGCGATTAAAGATTCTAGGGTTTTAGAAAAATCTTAGAATAAAACAAACTCATTAGTTTCAAAATGATACAAATACGCCACCTTGTAATTAATTTGTTTTTTACGTCATTAATCTTAATAGGTTGCAAATCTCATGAAAAGGATACCCTCCTTGGTGAAAACACTACTTGCAATGTCCTTAACATCCTTAATGTTGATATAAGATTGGATCAATTCCCTATCATGAAGAAGGATGCCGTTATTCTAGATGAAGCCTTAGATCAAGACATAGAAGCTCCACACTCTTGTCATGGCGGCATATGCAGCAGCTGTATTGCTCGTGTAACAGAAGGAACAGCAGTAATGTCACAAAACCAAATCTTAACGGACGCAGAAGTTGCCGAAGGGTTAATTATAATCAAAATTGTAACTAGATGAAAGCAAAATGGTGTTTTATAATTTTTATATTAAATACAATCTATCTGAATGCTCAAAAAGATTCTGTCTTTATTTATATGGATGAGTCGACAAATCTTATGGTTGGTAAAAATCATAATTACAGCTTAGAAATATATATTCCTAGTTCAGACAAGCGCTTTTCTTTCGATACTTACAATTTCTTACCTTTAAATGAAGTTGCTTTTGATAAAGTTCCCCTAAATCAAATGGAAAAATCGCTTCCAGACGACACGATAGTTTTGTCTCGATCTGACTTGAGTACCTTTACATCCTGTGAACTACACGAATATCTTAGTGATTCTAAGCAAATTTATTTTGTAAGAGATGCTGGTAGTCAGGAGTTTGTATATTTTAATGCTATATATTTAGGCACGACAAAAAATTTACAAACTTTAAAAATGCATCATTAAAACTAATTCTCTTTTAAGAAGTTTGTTCCTGTAGCATTTAATGAGTTGGAAATGATTATTGGACTTACTGATAGTGAAGCTGATTGTCTAAATGAAAACTGTGATTTGAAAAATCAAATTAACCAATTTGTAAATCAAAATGAGGTAACGCTTAATGATCCTGAGCTAGCTTTTGCAAACACCCTTATAGACCAACTAAGCGATAGTTGTGGTATGGATTTTGAAGTGGATTTTGATGAGCAGATAATTGAGGATGCGACATTTTTAAACAATGATTGCCTTAGGAACATGTATATTCAAGCTGGAGGTGCAGAAACTTTTGCAAATTATCTAAATAATTTCGATGGTGATATGAGCGTTGCAAATTTGAAACTTGCTGCGAATCCAAATCTTCAAGATAATGTGAATGCTCAAACAAGTGCTCCTGAGAATTATTTGATAACTTTAGAATTTAACCCAAATAACCTTGACAGACCAAGTTTGTCAATAGCTAGAACGTTCATTCATGAATTGATACATGCTGAAATTTTTAGAAAGCTTTTATCTATATCACAACACCCGAGTATAAATTTAAACCCTAACCAAGTTATTCAGTTGAGAAATGACTACCCTGGCCTTTATGACTACTACACTAGATGCAGATGGAATATTCCACAAGGACAGAACCCTTCATCTCCTCAACATGAGGCAATGGCTCAACATTACAGAGATATAATTAAAAGTGCCTTAAGAGAGTTCGACCCAAATCAACCAGAGGAAGTTTACGATGCTCTATTGTGGGACGGACTAATGGGTTCTGGAGAGTTAAATTATGCAACTGGTTTGTATGAGAATTCTACAGTAGCTTGGACAAGCTTAAACGAAACAGAAAGACTCTCCGTTATTTCTGTTCGAAATAATTTTAATTGTGAATAAAATGAAATATACCTTTTTTTTAATATTATTTCTTCCACAGATATTATTTTCACAGAAACCAGAACAAGTGATTTTGATATTCGATGATGGACAAGATACAATTAGTTTAAAAAAAGAATTAGAGATATATACTCTAGAAGGAAAGTATACTTTTCAACATAATAAAAATAAGCACACTAAATATGACATAGAATACAAACAAATTGATGAGGACAATATAAAATCTTATTCCGTTTTTAGAAAAATTAATGAAGGTAAAACATATCCAGATTATTTTAATGAGTATTCCATCTATATCTATGTTGGTAATAAAGATGCTACTGGATGTCTCGTTCAAGTTGAAAGAGTATGGATTGTTAGTGATACGATTATAGACTAAGTATAAAAAATGGCTTGAGGAAGAGCTAGACCTAAATAAAGATCAAACTGACATTTTAAGAGGGTACTTATTGTCTACTCAAAATATGCCAGAGGTTTTAAAATACGCTTTGAATCAATATTATCCAGCAACCACAAGTAACTGTCCAAATTAAAAAATATGAAAATCAGCAACTTAATTGCTTTATTAGCCTTGGCTTTATTATCGAATACGTACACTATTGCTCAAGGTACTATTGTCAATATCATATTTGAAGAAGGCAATAATGTTATTAGGAATATAATACCTAAAACAGATGACTCAAATAGGATTGAAATGTTCTTATTCAAAAAGGAGAAGTGTGATTGTAAAAATGACAGTTATTATAATTATTTTTTTAAAGACGGAAAGCTTCAAAAGGGTATTATAGGAACTACAAATTACCCTTCACCACCTCAATTAAGCTTATTATATCAAGAAGTATAGACATAAAGTCAAAAGAGTTCAAAAAAGCAAAATAAAGGAGAATATTATCTTCAGTACTGATATTGTATTTTCTGTATGGAAATCCTTTGAGGACGTACTAAGAGAGGCCTCAAAAATTTATATTTTAACAGAAGATCCAGAACATAAAAAATATTACATTTCTTATGAGGTTTCTTTAAAGTACAAAAACTTATGATATTAATACTTACCTGCCAAGCGCATCCTACTTCAGCTTCGATTGTGGTAGATTATGATGGTGTCTAGTCTTTTACGATAACATATTTTTAAAACTCATTAGGTATAGCTACTTAATGAGTTTTTTCTTTTTAAACACTTGCATGTACTTATCATTTGTAGATATATTGCACGCTTCTTTTTAGGAGAATGAAAATTTTCACAAAAGCTATCACTTTACTTATTGGACAAAATTATGGACGTAAATCAACAAGAGTTTCGAATATTATCTACCCTACCCGCTCAAGAACTTCAATCCCACGTTGATCGCTATATATTGTTTATGAAGACTACCTATAATGTAAGATATGTAGGTTTTGCAGTAGTTGGATTATTTGCTATTTACAACATTTTTATAGCTGGAAAACGTGTTACTTATTCAGAGAAGCATATTATAGAAATGACAATGCTCACACTAGGAGTCTTAATAATAGCTATACTTATTTGGTTTTTAGTTTCCATTCTTAAGAAAAATGCTACGCTCAAAAAAGGACTAAGAGCAACTGCAGAACAGCATCTCTTAGACAAAAAATCATTTTTAAAGGAATTTAATACTCTTGTTATAGCTCAACATGATGGTAAAGGCGTTTATAAAATATAGCGTACTTAAAACACATGCAGCTCTCGCTGTACTCACCTTTGGGTGTTGATGTTATACTAAAGTTCAGTTATCTTGGTTTATATAGATATATCTTGTTTGAATATATGATTAGACTTGTAAGAATACATTTAATCCATGTGGACCTATTACCGTGATGTAACTTTATACGCCGCAGGCATTTGCTTAGTGTTTGGGCTTGTTCACGTTCCCGCTAGTGAACGTATCGCTGTAGGTATATTTACCACCATCATTATTTTTGGAGTTTTCGGCACTGGTTTAGGCGTTTTGGCATTTGCATATTTTCAGAAGCAGCAATATTATATGTATTATAATATTGGCTTTACAAAGCGCTATTTGATACTACGTGCATGGGCAGTAAATTTTGTTCTTGCCTGTATACTCACTGTATTTGTTCTTCCCTTTCTATGAAAAATGAACTTAACGTACACGGTCTTTACAAAAACTTTGGAAGGAAAACCATACTCACAGATGTATCTTTTATTCTTAGTACAGGAGATGTTTTAGGACTTTTTGGAAAAAATGGTTCTGGAAAATCTACCCTTCTCAAAATTCTTTTTGGAACACTTAAACCTACGCGCTTAGAGCTTAGCATAAATGGTACATCCATAGCACCTAAAACCGTCATACCTGAGCAACTTATTGGTTACTTACCACAAGAAAGTTTCTTACCCAAGCATTTAAAAGTAAGAGATATTATTCCGCTATTTCATGAAAACGGTGATGATCAAGACGCCATCTTTAGAGCTTCATTTGTTGAGAAAATTGCTTCAAGAAAGGCAGGTCTACTCTCCATGGGAGAAATACGCTATCTAGAATTACTACTTGTCGCAAACCTCAACCATCCGTTTTTGATGCTTGATGAACCTTTCTCTATGATAGAACCACTTTACAAGGATAAAATAAAAGAGTTTTTAATTTCGCTTAAAGCGAAAAAAGGAATCATACTCACAGATCACTATTATACAGATGTATTTGACGTTTCTACTAAGAATCTAGTGCTAAAGAATGGTATTGCTCACGAAGTTCATACTTCACAAGATTTGAAAGATTTTGGCTATTTGAAGTGATTTAACTTTCTGAAAATTTGTGCCTTGAGCTACTTGTGTGATCTCTCCTAGCATCGAGATGACAATCTGTAGTCATTTCGACAGAGTGAGGTACGAGCGACGAGAAATCGCATAACGTTTCCTATGGAGCTATATACTTAAGCTACTTGTGTGATCTCTCCTAGCGTCGAGATGACAGTTCCTTTTTTCGCGAAAGCGTACTTCTATATAAACTTCTTGATAATAGTTGCCACAGGCTCTATAGCAGTCGTTTCTTCTATAGATGGGCCAGCTACCCAAACTGTTTTATATGTAGCACTCTGAGCGGCTTTTGTGGTGTCACGCATTCCTTTTGCAAAGCGTATAGCCTTTACCCACTTCTTAAGCTTCTTATTTTTGTTAAGTAAGCCTTCTAACCACGTTTGCTTAGTCCCTATCTTTTGAACGTAAGGCGTGTTTATGACAGTACAAGGTGTACCAGAAATCTTTTGAGTCATCACGATATCTTTAGCACCGAAATCTACGCAAGCTTGTTTGTATTCTTGTGATACTGGAGCCTCTTCTGATGCTATAAAAGGGCTTCCTATACTTGCTCCTATGGCACCGTAAGACATGGCGCGTTCGAGATCTTGTTTATTTGCAACGCCTCCAGCAGTGATTACTGGAATTGTACAGTTTTCATTAAGTTCTTTTATTAATGCTTCGGGAGCGATGTTACCTCTGTGACCTCCTGCTTGATTGTTTACAGCAACGAGCGCATCACATCCCATAGCCTCCACCTTTTTTGAATAGCCAAGGTCTGTTACATCACAAAACACTTTGATTCCCTTAGGTTTTGCCTGCTCAATCACCATTTGTGGGGATCCTAAGGATGTAATTATAAAGTCTACTCCTAGCTCACAAGCCGCTTCCAGTTGTGCAGGATATTTCATGTTTGACTTATTTACAATGAGATTAATACCAAATGCTCCTCCTGGAACTTTGGCAGCCTTAAGCTCAGTAATTGCAGCCTTAAGCTCATCTATCGTTCTATAATTGAGTGCTGGCACACAAGCAGCAATTCCGTTTTCCATTCCGGCCTTTAGCATCGCTACATTAGACACTAAAAACATAGGTGCCATAATGATAGGATGTGTAATTCCAAGTAAATCTTTTAGGGTAGGTTTTGTTGTGCTCATAACATTCAATTTAAACAAATATAATCAATCTTATTATGCGTGCATAATACTTTTATGTTAGATCGTATCCGTGATTTTATCAACAATATCAACAGGTAAGATAGTCGTCATCACATTCTCATACCCTTCTGGCACAACGTTTCCATAAATAGAAGTCGGTATTTGTGGATACTTTTTTCTATCTGAAAGTAAGCAGTTTGCTTCTTGATTAAATGGTGCAAATCCTGCATGTGGGTGCGTTACTCCCCACAACGTTATGGTAGGAATCCCATACATTGCTGCTAGGTGTGCATTACCGCTATCCATAGCGAGCATACCATCTAGCTGACTAATAAGATTAATTTCTTCTTTAAATTTGAGTTTTCCGGCAACCACCTTTGTCATTATGCAACCTTGCGAAAGGTCTCTAAGTATCTCCTCCTCTTCTGGTGCTCCAAAAAGGAATAAATTGTATTGTTCTTTACCATCTAACTCTCTAATAACCTGCTCCATCAATTCTAATGGATATTGCTTACCCTGATGGGCTGCAAAAGGCGCGATACCAATCCACTTTTTATGACAACCAACGGTAAATGCAATAACCTCCTCATGTTTATTAGGTTTAGGGAGTGGTTCTGTTATAAAATGACGCCCACCTAACTCTTCAATAACATCTTGATATCTTGCTATTGTAGTCTTAAGAGCTTTAAACACTTTATCTGTACTTCTTGTAAGCGCCTTTTTATCTGGTCTTCCTTTATCTAGACAAACGCTGGGAAGATTAAGAAACTTACGCAGCATTTTTGACCGAATTACATTGTGCAAATCTGCGACATGTGTAATTCCTAACTTTTTAAGTTGTCGCGATAATTTCCACATACCGCTTACACCTTTGTGTATGGTATTTACTTCTGCTGGGATAAATGTGACATTAGGTATTGCTTCTACAATAGGCCTAAAAAAAGGTTTTGAAAGGAAGGATATTTTTATTTCTGGGTTCGCTTTCGCGAAAGCGTACACCACAGGCACCGTCATCGCAACGTCTCCCATTGCAGAGAGACGAATGATGAGCATGTGTTTTTGTTGAGCCATTATCTCGCTAGACTTGTGAAGGGTTTATCGATTTTAAACTAAATCCTTCAACAGATAATTATTTTTTAATGTTGCGAAGGACTGGGTTGAGCTCATCGTCATTGTACATCTTCATCTGCTTATAGACTTTCATGTACTTATCTCCCTTTGAGATATCCTCAAGCAAGGTATCTATCGCTGTCGAAAGGTCTACGCGTTGCTCAAGTAATATGTCAAGTTTAGTTTTACAAGCTGCTCGGTGTGCATCACTAGCATCTGTGCGAGTTGCTTCCTCGTCCATATGGTATACTTTGAGCGCTAGAATGGATAAACGATCTACTCCCCAAGCCGGACTTTCTGTATTAATTGTAGCATTCTCTTTAACCTCAACACTGTTATATTTTTCAAGAAAATAGCTGTCTATATATTCAACCATGTCTGTGCGATCTTGGTTAGACGCATCAATCTTACGTTTTAGAGTCAAGGCTGCTACTGGATCAATCTGCGGATCACGAATGATGTCTTCATAGTGCCACTGCACCGTATCTATCCAGCATTTTCTGTATAATAGGTGACCCAATAAATCTTCTCCCTTATCATACTTATTGATAAAAGGTTGATCTACCGTATTTACTAAATGATAAGTGTCGATTGCTTCTTTAAAAATGGCGTTTGCCTTTTCTGTAAACATATAATTGTTTTCTATAATGTAATTATTCTATAATGCGGAGTGCTCCATACAAGGTATAAATCCTCTGAGGCATACGGGTGATAAGCATGGTCTACAAAGATATTATTTTTTGAGTTGGCATAGCGACCTGCCTTTACTTGTTATAAGTAGCATTGGATTTAGAAACAAGAGCTGTCAAATTAAGGTAGTAGATGTATTATGATAGGTAATAATATGATAAACCATAATAAGCTTTCCTTAAATAGCAAGCTCTCTGTATTTTCGAGATAATTACTTACAATGATGGTCATTACGGGTATAATAAAGTACCACTCTGCCCCTGTTTTTGTGGTGGTAAATAAGATTACCACTAGTCCCACAGCTAGTATTCCTAAAATAACCGAGTATCTACTTTTTGATCCCGTAGAAGCCATTCGTTGTTCGCCTAGATATTTCCATATAGTCCACAATAATGTCCCTATGAAGAAAGCAATTACCGCGAGCACCTGTAAATTATTATAAGCTGTAAAATCTAGTGATATAGACTGAAATGATAATGACACCTCAGAAGGATCACCCACTTGAAACAATAGAATAGAATAATAAATTACACTAAAACTCAGTAATGCTAGTAGCGGAATAAACAGATATCTTACTACCGTGATTCTATAAAATAATAACGCTAGATAAATTGCTATAACGTACAACCAGCTAAAATAAAAAGCTAGAGAGGCTAATAATATCCACAGTGCCGCGTCAAAAATTTTGCGCTCCATGTGTAATTCTGACTTGAAACTGATGATCCTACGTAGCGCAATTAAGATAAAGAAACCAGCTATTAATATGGCGTGATCCTTTAGAGCGACTGGTAATGCCAGGCTAAATGCTGCAAACAAAAGTACTCCATATGAAGATCGCTTAGTAAGGTCATTTTTTTGAGAAACAAAACTTAATATAAACATAGTGAGCACATAAAGTACCCACATGCCCAATGTTTTAGATGTACTTGTCCATGAAAATGGTTCTGTAATTATACCTCTGTGGCTATAGAAAAACCCTAAGGTCATATATATCAAAACAACGGCAATAGCGAGTGGTTTTGAAGTCCCAAAAAATCTTGTGAGCATAGCTAGTTTTTTTCCTATTTTTGCAATAACATCTTTACTAGATGCATAATTAAGATTTCAATATTGTAAACATACAACATTATGAGTTTGACAGGATTTTTCGAAGGCATTGAAGAATTTGCAGAAGCAACTTTATTTGCACCTTTTAACGCCCTTGCCGAATTAGAATTGAGCAACTGGTGGCTTGCTAACGGAGTAAACTGGTTATTTATGCTCATTTGTGCAGCTGCAATCGTATACTGGATTATGGAAATTAAAAAGTATGACGATAACGATACTGAATACCGCGAAGCAAAAGCTCACGGTTTCTTAGGTAAAAACAGCGAGCTAGAAAGCAACCTTTAATTTACTATAGGTCAAAACCTATATCTGTACGATAATTCATCCTATCAAAATGTAGTTTTTCTATATTTTGATAGGATTTTTTTATGGCTTCTCTGTAATCTTCATGGAAGGAAGTGATAGCAATCACTCTACCGCCATTAGTAACCACTGCGCCATCTTTTTCTGTTGTTCCTGCATGAAAAGCAATAGATCCTTCAATTTTTTCAAGTCCTGTGATTACTTTTCCTTTTTCATAAGCTTCTGGATATCCTCCAGAAACAAGCATCACTGTTGCCGCACTTCTAGGATCTAGCTTAAACTCTTGCTGGTCTAATGTTTGATTATCCACCGCTTTAAAAAGTGATACAAGATCAGACTGGATACGTGGTAATACTACCTCTGTCTCAGGATCACCCATGCGTACATTGTACTCAATTACCTTAGGGTCATCTCCTACTTTGATAAGACCAATAAATATGAATCCCTTGTAATCTATATTTTCTTTAGTAAGACCATTAACCGTAGGCTTAACAATGCGGTCTTCTATTTTTTTCATAAAAGCATCATCTGCAAATGGAACTGGGCTTATTGCACCCATTCCTCCAGTGTTAAGTCCTTTATCACCTTCACCTATACGTTTATAATCTTTGGCTGTAGGAAGCACTTTATAGTTTTTACCATCTGTAAGTACAAACACACTAAGTTCGATTCCGTCTAGAAACTCTTCAATCACTACGGTCGTACTTGCATCGCCAAATTTACCACCAAGCATACTTGCTAGTTCCTTCTTTGCCTCATCAAGATCTTCTATGATTAAAACTCCTTTACCCGCCGCAAGACCATCTGCTTTTAACACATATGGAGGATTTAAAGTTTCTAAAAACGCTTGTCCTTTTTCTAGTGTTTCTACCGTAAAGGCTTCGTAGGCAGCCGTAGGAATATCATGAGCAATCATAAATTCCTTCGCTCGCTCCTTACTCCCTTCAAGTTCTGCTCCTTCCTTACTTGGCCCAATGACAGCAACGTTTTTCAGAGCTTCATCTACTTTAAAGAAGTCATATACTCCTTGTACTAGTGGATCTTCAGGTCCCACAACCACCATTGTAATTTGTTCCTTAATCACTAAAGCTTTGATAGCTTCAAAATCGGTTACGCCTACGGCAACATTGGTTGCTATTTGAGCAGTACCTGCATTTCCTGGTGCAACAAAAAGTGCATCACATTGCTCGCTCTGTGCTAGTTTATAAGCAAATGTATGCTCGCGTCCTCCAGAACCTAAGATTAAGATATTCATTATGGTATATTTTGCGTTTAGACAAAAATAAATGTTTGTATTTTGGCTCCCTAATTAAGACGATGTGAATTTATTCAACTGGGCTTTAAAAATGAAAGGATTTGATACCGCTTTCGCGAAAGCGGAATTGCAACGTATCATAGATATCCCAGAAAGTGAATATGCAGCCTATATATCTGAGCAGAAAAAAAAGATAGTTACCCATCACGAGATTTATAATTCTTTTTACAGGAGTCTTCTTACCGAAAGGGGTGAGAAAGACTGGGAAACATTGCCAGTGTTAACAAAAGCAAATCTACAACAGCCTCTTGAAAATAGGCTTTCTCAAAACTACGACCGCAAGACGGTGTACGTAGGTAAGACCTCTGGATCTTCTGGACATCCTTTTGTTTTTGCAAAAGATAAAGACGCTCATGCATTGAGCTGGGTGAGTTTCCAAAAAAGATATAACTGGTATAGTATTGATCTAGACACTTCAAAACAGGCTCGTTTTTATGGGATTCCACTCACAACAATTGCCTATCAAAAGGAAAGACTCAAGGACAAACTAGGTAACAGGTATCGTTTCCCCATTTTTGATCTTTGCGAGCATAAGCTTGCCGGTATGGTTAAAAAATTCAGCAAGACACCTTTTGACTATATAAATGGCTACACAAGTAGCATTGTATTACTTGCTAAGCATTTGAGAAAGCACCAAATTATACTCACCGATATTTGTCCGACTCTTAAAGCATGTATTGTCACTAGTGAAATGCTATTTCCTGAAGATTTACAATTAATGGAGGAGCAATTTAATGTCCCAATCATTAATGAATATGGAGCCTCAGAAGTAGGACTTATAGCCTTTCAAAATAAGGAGAATCAGCTAGAGGTAGATAGTGAACTGTTATTTGTCGAAATTCTTGATGATAAAGATAAGCCTGTACCTCACGGTGTGGTAGGGCGTATTGTAATCACATCTTTTTATAATAAAGCACATCCTTTTATACGTTATGACATAGGTGATATGGGATCTTTATCACCACTGAGCACGCTTAAAAAACCTATTTTAGAAAACTTACAAGGAAGGACAAGTGATATGGCACGGCTACCTAGCGGTAAGGTAGTCCCTGGGCTTACTTTTTATTATGTAACAAAGAGTATTATAGAGGAAAATGACAATGTAAGTGAGTTCATTATTGAGCAAACTGCTCAAGATTCATTTACATTTATTTACACCTCCGAAAGACCACTTAGTGATCTAGAGAAAAGAAATATTGCTAAAGCTACCTCTAAATATCTTGAGAATGGGCTAAAACTAAGGTATGAAAAAGTAGATGTCATGGACCGTAGAAATAGAGGAAAGCTCAAACAGTTTACATCTTTAGTCTCTTAGACATCATATCGCTGTATCCATTTAGGTCTCATTACAAAATACTCCCAGAAAAAGCGTACTAAGTATAGTGTGGCTGCTATATGAGAATATCCTAGGCAAGTTTTGTAAAACTGATAGTTGTACTTAACAAGATTTAATTTATTTGAGCTCATTGAGCCTTCTCGTACTCTATAAAGAGCTAGGTCTTCTTGCAAGCCTAAGGCTGGCATATTGCTTTTTTTCATAGCCTCTAGCCACAATGCCCAGTCTTGTCTTTTTCTAACGTCAGGAGCGCTTATTTTACCTATTGAGGTTACATTATAAATACCTGTGAGATTTCCCACATAGTTATTGCTGTGTTGCTTTTTGTAAGTGAGTTTTGGTAATGCCACGATGCGTTTACCAAGTGGCTTTCCACCTTCATCTATATGCACATAGCTGGTATAAGAAACGTCACAACCTGTTTCTTGCATGAAAGCAATTTGCTTCTCGAGTTTTTCTGCATGCCATAAGTCATCAGAGTCTAAGAAGGCTATAAATGTGCCTTGAGCGGCTTCTGTTGCAACATTACGAGTATGGGCTGCGCCACTGTTTCGCGAAAGCGTAATAAGCTTAATTCTATTATCAAAACCTGCCAAGGCTTTTACAACATCAACAGAACTATCTGTCGAGCAATCATCAACAATAATTTGCTCCCAGTTTTGATATGTCTGGTCTTGTACACTCGCGATGGTCTGCGCAATAAATGGTGCTGCATTATAGAGCGGAGTGATAATGGAGACTAGTGGCTGTATATCTTTTTTAGTAAGCTTTGTCATCTCCTACAATAGCTTTATAAATAGTATTAAAAACAATTTTAATATCTAAAAAGAGTGACCAATTTTCTACATAGAATATGTCAAATTTTACGCGGTTTACTATATCCTCTTCGGTCTCTATTTCTCCTCTATAACCACTTACTTGTGCAAGTCCTGTAATTCCCGGTTTTATGAAGTGACGTACCATAAACTTATCTATACGCTCCGCATACATATGTGTGTGTCTCACCATATGAGGTCTAGGGCCCACTACAGACATATCTCCTTTGAGAACATTAATAAATTGTGGTAACTCATCCATACTGGTTTTACGCAAGAACCTACCAACACGAGTTATACGACTGTCGTTTTTGCTCACTTGTTCAATATCTGCCTCTTCATTATCTCGCATAGACCGAAATTTATAGCAGTAAAACTCATGATAGTCTAATCCGTTACGTTTCTGTTTGAAAAATACAGTCCCTTTAGAGTCGAGCTTAATTAAAATAGCAAGTAAAGGCGTAAGCCATGTTAATATTCCTACAAGTACAGCAACAGAAAGAATAATGTCAAACGCGCGCTTAATAAACTGATTAAGCGGTTTATCTATGGGGATAGTACGGAGTGATAAGATAGGAGTAATCCCAAGGTACTGATATTCTAATTTCTTTGTAAAGATCTCGCGACTGTCTGGAATGAATTTTAATATCTTAAGGTTATTATCTGTAAATTCAGATATTTCTCTTAACTCTTCATTTGTAAACTGCTCTACAGAGCAGTAAACCTCATCTACATTATTTTCTAATATGTAATTAAATATGCTATCAAGAGATACACTTGGATCTTTAATGTCAAAGGTGCTACTCACTACGTAACCATATCTTTTATTTTCATCAAAAAACTTTTTAAGCTCCTTGACCTGTACATTCCACCCTAAAATAACAACGCGACGGTGGTTACCTCCTAAAACCGCTCTATATGTCTTTAACAAATAGAACACTCCAAACTTATTGATTCCTACGCCTACAAAAACATATAAAACATATAGAAATACAGCTACTGGAGAGGCGTCTATTTTTTGAAATAGACCAAAGAACGCAAAAACAAGTAATGCAAAAATGAATAACTGTAGTAGTAAGAGGGATACAATACGTGTGGGCTTAGTATACCTATAAACTTCATAAAAATCTGACTTGATTGTTGAAAAAATCCAAGTAGTTGTAATGTATAATGAGAACACCACAAAATTTTGATTCATGATGAGGCAGACCTTAGCGAGTAATAAAATTATCACTAAATCTATAACATAAATTGCGGGCCTTATGTAAAAGGAATACCTACCTACGCGTTGCGCCATACTTACTTACGTATGTGTTTTGAAAAGTCTTTATGCTCACTTTTATATAATTGCTCTTGGGGTAAACTTTTAAAGTAGTCAAATGTCTTTTTCATCCCTTCTGTACGACCTACTTTCGCCTCCCAATCTAATATTTCGATTGCTTTAGAAATATCTGGTTTACGTTGCATAGGGTCGTCTACTGGTAGATCTTGATAAATTACTTTTTGATCTGTTCCCGTGAGTTTTATAATCTCCTCAGCAAAGTCTTTTATTGTAATTTCATCTGGATTGCCTATGTTTACTGGTAATGCATAATCACTCAATAGTAGGCGGTAAATCCCTTCCACTTGATCATCTACATAGCAGAAAGAACGTGTTTGTAAACCGTCACCAAATATCGTTAAATCTTCTCCCCTAAGTGCTTGCCCCATAAAGGCAGGTATTACTCTACCATCATTAAGCCTCATGCGAGGTCCATATGTATTAAATATACGTACGATACGAGTTTCTAATCCGTGAAAACGATGATAAGCCATCGTGATAGATTCTTGAAAACGTTTTGCCTCGTCATATACTCCCCTAGGTCCTATAGTATTTACATTACCATAATAATTTTCATCTTGAGGATGTACAAGTGGGTCACCATAAACTTCTGATGTTGATGCAATCAAAATACGGGCATTTTTCACCTTGGCTAATCCTAATAAATTGTGTGTCCCTAAAGAACCCACTTTAAGTGTCTGTATAGGAATTTTAAGATAGTCTATAGGGCTCGCAGGTGATGCAAAATGTAGAATATAATCTAATTCACCTGGCACATGTACAAATGTCGTAACGTCGTGATGATGAAACTCAAATTGTTTTAACTTAAAGAGATGCTCAATATTTGATAAGCTCCCCGTTATAAGGTTATCCATACCAATTACATGAAAACCTTCTTTAATAAATCTATCACATAAATGAGATCCTAAAAATCCTGCAGCACCTGTAATTAAAACTCTCTTCATAATTGATTGATTAATCTATACAGACTTGAAAATCTCTGTTCGTAAAAGTAAGGAAGTATTGCCTGCTTGTAAAGCCTAAGCCCTATAACCTACTCAGGGTTTGAGTAAATTTTTCTAAAATAGGTTTCCTTGCAAATTTTTCAAGTACATACTTTCTTGCAGCTGCACCCATAGTCATAGCTGTATCTGGAGACAAGTTAAGAGTGTCTAGCTGACTCAATATTAACTTATAGTCAATAACCGAATTATAAATCCCACCATTTGAATCAGTTATGATCTTAGCTGGCTCTGCATCCGGGTGACCAGTTATGATAGATGGTCTAGCACTAGCCATCATACCTAGAATTTTTGAAGGCATAACGGTATCTACCACTTCACTTTTTTGAAATAAAATATGCACATCTGCACTAGCGAGTAGACTGGACAACTCTATAAATGGGACAGGCGCGTAAAATTTTACCTTAGTGTTTTTTAGATTTTCCTTTAGAGCCTCCATTTTTGCCCCTGCCCCTACTACGATAACTTCAAACTTATTAAAATCTAATGCTTTGATAACGTTAGTAAATAACTGCCAGTCTTGCTTGTCTCCCACGTTACCAGAATATAAGATGCTAAATTTCTCTTTTGAGAAATAAGAATGTTCTTCAGCCTTTAAAGGGTCACTCTGGTCTGCATCTATCCAGTTGGGGAGATAGTAGTTTTCGGAAGTGGTTTTCTCTTTGAGTTTGGCTAGCATTGTATAACTTATAGTGCTTACACAATCTGCTTTATTAAGAATACTACGCTCTAATTTCATCAAAGTTTTATAAGCAAAACTTGTATTCTCATTGCCAGAGGCAAGACCCGACTGAAAAGCCGCATCAAATTCAAAATCTTGAATATGAATCCAGTGTTTTGCATTACGCTTTCGCGAAAGCGTATTACCTAACCATGCACTACTCGTAAAAGGAATTACAGAGATTACAATGTCACACTCTGTAATCTGTTTGAAATTAAAGCGTGATCCTATGGTAAAATCGGCTATGTGGATAACGCGCTTTAAGAATGTAGGCTCCTTGGGAGTAAACTGTTTATATCGGTATATATCAATGGTTCCCTTCTTCTCATGCAGATAAGTTCCTTTGTTTTGATATGATTCTGCTATTTCCCATTTTGGGTAATAAGGAAATGCTGTAATCACCGAAAGCAAAGCCCCTTGTGATTCCAGATATTCTGCTAGTTGCGTGCTGTAAAGTCCTATTGCTGTGTCTTCTGGATAGAAGTTTAAGGAGATAAGCGTGATATGTTTGCCTTGTAGGTCATTCATAGGGCTTGTAAAAATAGTTTAATTGAATCTCATAATCACAAAACGGATTTATACACATCTAGCAATTTTGATACGTTCTGTTGAGGTGTATAGTTTTTCAGAAATGTTTCACGGGCGTTATTTCTCATAATTTCTTGATCTAGATGATCTACTTTTTCAATCACTTCTGTAAGACTATCAATATCGTCTAACTTGTAATGTAATCCATTGTATTGATCTTTAACTAATTGCCCAGCATTTCCAAATGATGGCGCAATCACTGGGGTGCCAAAGGAGAATGATTCTATGATAACTAACCCGAAAGTCTCGTACATCTTAGATGCTGTGATTAATGCTTGAGCATTTTTATATAAGCTCGATAACTCTTCTCCATCTTGATTTCCTACAAATTCTATATTATTATGTAGGTAAGAATAATTCTCAACTACTTCATGAAGGGGACCTGAACCCGCAATTTTGAGTCTTTTATTTGCTTTAATACAAGCTTCTATTACGTTTACAATTCCTTTTTCATCTGAGAGACGCCCTACAAATAGCATATAATTCTCTTTATCGTAGAGGTAGCCTCTATCTTCTGTAAAATTTGGCTTGATTATAACTTGTTGCTCTCTAAAAGTTATGTGAGATTTTTTAAAAATATTTTTAGAAAACTCACTAAGCAGAATCACTTTATCAATATAAGAGGACCATGTATGTAGGTGTCCATGCATGGCGTTACTAAGTACTGGGAATACTGTTGCAATCTTAGATTCTTGATAACAACCATTTTTAATAGCAGGAATGCCCCACTTACTCTTTATACAATCTTCGCAAGGTTTTCCATTTCTAAAAAGAAGCCCGTTACTGCATAGTATTCTGTAATTATGTAAAGTAACTACTACAGGTATGTGAAGCTCTTTGCAAGCGTAAAAAACCGAAGGTGATATTATAGGTAAAAAATTATGGACGTGCACCACATCAGGTAAATTCTCTTGTAAGAATGCTTTAATTACTTTCTTTTGAGAGAATGAATATGGTAGTGATACTGCGGTTTTTAACTTTCGCGAAAGCGTATTAATATTATTGTTGTTTACAATATATTGAGTGACTTTATGACCTGCTGCTTCTAGTATTAATTTTTCTCGACTTACAACGATGTCTTCACCGCCTATGTCTTTATATCTATTATGTATTTGAACTATATGCATTTCTTACTGAGAGATATTAGAAGTGAAAACAATCAAAAATGCAGATAATTTAATCACTTTCACAGTTCAAAATGATGCCTACATTAATTTATAAATTTGCAAAGTATAAAGCTTCTTTATATTTGTTGCTTATGTTTTGCCTTCCATAATAACTGGTTTAAAAACATCTGGTCCATTATATATTGTATAAAGCGTGTAAGTATATAAACTCCGAAAAATATGCCTACGTAATATGAAAATCCATTTGCAAAATCACCTCTCAATAAGAATAATAAATGAATAGAAAAGTAGAGTGCTAAAATCTTCTTGAGATAGTCGTCGCTTTTAAACCATGAAAGAAGCTTTATACATGTGATTGCAAGAACAATAGCCATCATAATGACTCCAAAAATGCCAAAATTAATGTAACCCTCAGATACTAATGGATTAGATAAATTACTGTAATGGAATCCATGATATTCAATAAGGTGCTCACCTACTAACTTTCCAGTGGTTATGGGTTTTGCCTCCCATAAACTACGAGGAACAAAAAATAATAAGCCACTTAACAATTGATTTCCGTATGAAAAGCCCTCATATTTTACGTAATCTAGGGTGGCTGTAATATTTATAAAAGCATCATAGTGTAATGTATTAAAAACCTGACCTATACCATATCCTTCAAAACTGTCCAATAACACTCTAGGTTTATCTAAAATCTCCTTAAACGTAGCCGTTACATGCGTGAGCATGGCAGAGAGTGGAAAAACTATAATCATAGAAAAGAACATAAATAGCGTCATTTTAACATTGCTATTAAGTAATCTAGGTGCTATCAAGAAGATAATACAAATGTAGATGGGACCTAAAGCGTTGCGCTTTTCCGTTAAAGGATTTTTAAACCATAATAAAAACGCTCCAAGAATTAAGAAAAGTAAGACTACAATGATAATGTTTATTGGTAGTTTTTTTCGTTTCTCAAAATATTGAAAGCATAGTACGATTCCTGCAAATGGCATCATAAATAGCACCTTTTTCCACAACAAAAGCATCCCTATCGACGCAGAT
Source organism: Dokdonia sp. Hel_I_63 (assembly GCF_007827285.1). Taxonomy (NCBI): domain Bacteria; kingdom Pseudomonadati; phylum Bacteroidota; class Flavobacteriia; order Flavobacteriales; family Flavobacteriaceae; genus Dokdonia; species Dokdonia sp. Hel_I_63. The sequence continues at coordinate 500,987 of NZ_VISD01000001.1, forward strand.
GACGGGGTCCCACTATGTCTTCTTATTTCTTCTTGAACAAAACCGAAGCTAGCAATAAAAACGAGCACCGTAGCGATAGTGACTATACTAATTAGTACCGGTAGGGTTTTATATTTAGTCTGATCATAAACTGGAATAACTCTCAGTTTTCGAGACTTTTTAAAATAAAGATATGCAATAGCAAAGGTCAGGTTAAATATGATTACAAGCACATTTGTGTGTACAATTGCCGCTTTGGAGTATTTTAATTTCGTTACAAAAACTCCATTTGTAAGGTTTAACTCTCCTATTTGGAGAAGCGGAGAAAGTATAAAAAATAGAAAGCTGAAGACAAGAAACACAGAAATAAAAGGAGAAAACTCTTTCTCTTGATACAAATGCCACCAGAACATTCCAAATAATAAAAGATTACTTAAAAAAAATGATATCCATACAGAAGTATCTGCACTGAATGTTGCAAATAGAAATATACTTATCATTAGATAAGATAACATCAATATGAGTTTACCTAGCATACATCTTTAAACTTGAATATTCCCAACTATACCCATACTAATTATCTTTTCAAGCCATTGTGATTAGGAATTGCAAATAGCGATTTGGCAGTAAGAAAATTAAAGAATAATGAAAAGTATACAACACCTGCCTCCTTCTCTAAAATATTGTCGGTAAGCATTAAAATGCCATAAAAAATGATAAATAGAATTAGTAATTCGTTGTTAAACCTAACTGCAAAGATAAAGTTTATTATAAGCGTAGATAAGAAAGCTAGAAGTGCTACTACACCACCAATAATCAAAAAACTTAGAAACTGATTATGTGCATTATATCCTCCTTCTTGCAATACTGATATTTCTAATTCCTGATATTTATCAGTTAAAACTGATCTAAAATCCCCTACTCCATAACCTAAAATAGGGCTATCTAGTATAACATCTTTAGCAACGTTATAAATAGTATATCTAATATTTGTGGAGGTAGGAGCTCCTTCATAGACTGCCTCAATTTTTTTAAATTCTAAAAATTTATCTCGAGTGCGCGGAATTGCGACTATGAGTACCATTAGTCCTATTAAAGCAAAAAGATAAGGCCTTATAGTTATCTTTTTTCGTTGAAAGAGTATAAAGAGAAAAGCAACTATAGTTAAACCAATCATTGACCCTTTCTTTGCGTAAATTAGTAAGAAACAAATTAATATTAGATCTAAGACAATTAAGCCAATTATTTTCCATTTTGTTGATATGGCCTGTAATAAATACACTGAAAAGATAAGAGCAACACTACAATGCATGGATAGATATATAGCATGCATTCCATATTTTCCTACATTTAATTTCATGGTCATAGGAAAGTGTTCTAGCATTTCTATAAAACTATAATGAGTAATATAAAACCACAAAAAAGGTATTACATTAAATAGAACCACTGTAATTATATATGAAAACAAGTACTTATACTTATTTCTATATAAGAAGTTAATATCTCTTTGAGAGTACATAGAAAAACAAAGTGGGAAAACTACAAGAGATAGAAACATGATAAGTCTCTGTACTCCATACTCAAGATTATCACTATAGAATAACGTAAATACCATAACTGTAAAAACGGCACTATTTAAAAAGAAAAACTTAGTATTAAAGGTGTTTCCACTTCTAAAAAAATGTGTGCAACTCACAACAGCAAAAAGGCCGATTGCAATCGATTTTATATTAGAGGGTAATAAAATAGAAGCAAATAATAACAAGAGAGCACCATCTACTAATTTGATGCTATTTTGACTCCTTGTTATATCCATTTAATTGAAAATTATTTGAGATTATCTTTTTTTTGTTGAGTACTAGTAAAAAAAGCCTCGCTTGACGGGCTAATAATTACAGAAACTCTTTATCTATATGTATTCAACAATTTACAAAATACTTGAGCCATTGTTTCTACAGAATAATTTTTGGCGCAAAATGCGGAAATTTCATTTCTTTTCGATGTCCACAAATCAATATTGCTATACACGTTTATTAAGCTTTCGCGAAAGCTTAATTCGCTATTAGTATCAAAAAAAACAGCATTTACACCGTCTAGAACTGCTTCAATTTCTGGGGAATGCTTTTCATCTCGTGAAACGATCATAGGTACACCAAAACCAAAGCTTTGAGTTACAGACAACCCAACGTAACCAGGAGAAACACTAAAATAACTGTTGCTATATAATTCTCTCAATCGAGCTATATCATTTATATGGCCCAGCAAATGTATTCTGTGCGACAAGTTGTTTTCTATTATAAATGATTCTAGAGCCTCCTTTTCTTCTCCATCTCCTACAATAAAAAGCTGTACGTCGTTTGGAATATCATTAAATGCTTTGCTAAATACCTTTGCAAGAAAAAGTACTTTTTTACTTTCTGTTAAACGCCCCACATAAATAAGATGTTTAGGACTTCCAGCAGTTGCACCCATTTGAGATGTATTAAGAAGCGCATTAGGTGCTGCGAGAATGATTTTACGGGGCATTTTCTCTTGAAGTTCTAATTGCTGTTTATGAGTATATACCACAATAGCCCTTGCTAGCTTACGCATGAGATGTCTTAAACTATCAGTACTAGCATTTTTACCTTGTCGTGGCCATGCGTGTCCCCACAGTATCGTTTGTTTACCTAAAATTTTTCTACCTATCAATAGTATCCAATTCGAAATTATTCTAGGGTTGAGTTCAAGCACTAACAGGTTATCACTCGCTATTAATTTTATGACTTGAAATTGAATTAAAAATCTAGCGTTAAAAAAGTAATTATTCTTAGTCTTCTTATGAGGGATTGTCGCGTCAGACTGTATAGATTTTTCAAAATAGTAACTACCACTATACAACTCAAAATTATGCCCTAGATTATCTCTCAAGGCTTTAAAGAAACCTTTCCTATAATCTGGGACAGCCGTTTGAATAATAATCAACTTTTTATCTTTAGATAATTCCAACGGGTTTCGTTTTAATGAAATAATATATTGAGAATATTAAGAGGATGGCCTCTATAGAGACGGCTGTAATAACCGCTCCAAGAATTTCAAGCTGACTGATAAAAATTAAGCCTATTACGATCCCGCAAACAGCTGAGAAAGCCAATGTCTTTAATCGAGACATAAAATCACCAACAGCAGGAAAATAATGAGCAATAAATAGCATAAAATAACTAGTGAAAATGATATTAAGTGCAAGTATGTAGAAAAGATAACTATTTTCATTTATAGCTACATTATCATACAATATGTTTAACAGCCATCCTCCACAAATTAGGAATGGTAGTGTAACCATAATTGCAAGTAAACCTACTATAGGTAACATTTTTATTACGTATTCTCTCTGCTTTAAACGTGTTTGACTAACTAACCATGGAAATAACGCTTGATATAGAGAAACAAAAACCCCTTTTGAAGTTGTGATAAGCTTTTCCATACTTGTGTAAATAGCTACTGTAGACTCATTAACAAAGAAACCTAGCACTAAGATGGGAATAGTATTAATCAATCTAGCAGCGAGGTTAGACACAAATAAACTAAAGCTTTCCTTCAATAATTTTCTTACTAAGGTTAAACTAGGTTTAACAATAGAAACGTATTTTAAAGCTAAAATAATACTTAGCATTCCTGCTAGAATATATCCTATACCCATAAAGAATGGAACTTGAATATAATCTGACACATCACGTATAAACACAAATATAAGAAGTGTAAAAACTCCTTTTGCTAGAAGACTCAAGAGTGCCATCACTTTCATCTTTTCTATTCCTTGAAAAAACCAATCTACAAAGCACGCTTGTCCAAAGACCATAAGGTAGCTTAATAAAAACACTTCTTTTTCAATTTGAAATTTGGGCACAACAAAAACAGTAATAGCGTATAATATAAATACACATGTAGCGATTACAATTTTTATAAGAAGGACAGTGGAAAAAACAGTTGCCATTTCTTGCTTATCAGATCTCTGTAGCGTTATTTGTCTTGTTGCACTGAGACTAAACCCATAGTCAACAAAAATGTAGAGTACAGAACAAATGGCTTGTGCAAACATTATCAACCCAAACTTCTGCAAGCCTAATATTGAGATGAGATAAGGAAAAGTAACTATAGGTAATACTAGGTTTGTAACTTGAATAAGTAGAAGCGAGATGTAATTTACAGAAATTCTCTTCCCAAATGAGGAATGAATTAACGCCTTAATTTTATGAAAGTTTTTCAAACTCTTATGTGATTGTTACATTTAAAATTCAGTATTATGAATCTTAAATGATGGAGCCGCTTGAACTCTGTTTAAAATAAATTTATAATCACGTAAATACAAAGTATTATATTGTCCGTACGATGTGCGTAAATTTAAAGTGCGTGTAAAAGGATTATAATCATATGGCTTAAAACCGCTTTCTATGAGCTTATTATGAATTTTATTATCATCATACCCATATCTTTTAGATAGTCCATTTAACTCAATGATTATAGCTTGCAAGTTGCTATTTGAGATTGATTCCTCCATTCCTTCTAAAACGGCAGATTCAAATCCTTCTGTATCTATCTTAACGAGAGTAGTTTTATTTAATTCAAACAGACTATCAAATGTGTCTACAAGGACCTCTATAGTATTTTTTTCTCCTTCTATAGCTACATGATTCATTGTGTCTAATCCAGCAGTAAATAAAATCTTCCCTTTAGTACTGCCCACACCCATATTAAAAGATCGCGTTCTATCTTGACTATTATTTATTTCAATATTTTTTTGTAAACTTTCGAAAGTTTTAGGAACTGGTTCCACAGCAAACGTGGTAGCACCTATCTCTGATGAAGCAAGTATACTGTAACTACCTACGTTTGCCCCTATGTCGATAAATTGATCCGTATCTCGCAGAAAATGAAGAAGGAAAGCCATATCATTAAATTCCTGAAGGCCACAGTATATATTTTGGGTTGCTCCAGTCATCCCTTTAGAGACTAATAGCTTACTTTTAGTAGCAAAGTTGCAAATAATAGGCCTGTTAAGAAGCCTACTCTTTAACTGCCATTTACCAAAACGTACAAGGCCAGCTACAGGGTTTTTCTTATTAAGAGGATGTGTAACTATAAATTTAAGTGTATTGTAAAATGACATTTTTATAGGTTCTTAATATCTAAATACCAACTATATAATCTATTAACTCCATCCTCAAGCGCTACCGTATGTTTCCAGCCTAAGCTATTAAGTTTTGTAACATCTGTAAGCTTGCGCGGAGTTCCGTCTGGTTTTGAGCTATCAAAAATTAATCTTCCTTTAAAACCTATCGTTTCTTTGATGAGGGTAGCTAGCTCTTTTATAGAGATATCCTCTCCTGTGCCTATGTTGATGTGTGTATTTCTTACTTCGGGTGTGCTTCCTTTTACGTCATCAAAACTTGTGTTTTCTAAAATATGCACACAAGCATCTGCCATATCTTGACTCCATAAAAATTCTCTTCTGGGCGTTCCTGTTCCCCATATCTCCACACTTTCGGCTGTAACACCAAACTTTTCTAGTATAGGTTGCGCTTTCGCGAAAGCGGAAACATCTAAGTCCTTACAAACCTCATCATTCTTTCCTTCAGAGAGTAATTTCGCAAGATGAATTTTTCTTATTAATGCTGGTAGCACGTGAGATTTCTCTAAGTCGAAGTTGTCATTAAATCCATATAGATTAGTAGGCATCACCGAAATGAAATCTGTTCCGTATTGCAGATTATAACTCTCGCAGAGTTTAATTCCTGCTATTTTTGCAATAGCATACGGCTCATTTGTATATTCTAAAGCGCCCGTAAGTAGCGCCTCTTCAGGCATAGGTTGTAGTGCATTTTTAGGGTAAATACAAGTACTTCCTAAAAATAATAACTTCTTAACTCCGTGTAAATAACTCTGATGAATCACATTATTTTGAATCATTAGATTCACGTACAGAAAATCTGCTCGGTAGGTATTATTTGCAATTATCCCTCCCACTTTGGCAGCTGCTAGGAAAACATATTCCGGCTTTACTTTTTCAAAAAACTCTTGTGTTGCGACTGTGTTTGTTAAGTCAAGTTCCTTATGAGTACGTGTTATTATATTCGTATAACCTTTTGCTTCAAGTGTATTTACAATGGCGCTCCCTACGAGACCGCGATGTCCAGCAACAAATATTCTAGCGTTTTTAGGTATTGGTGTGTTACTCAAAATAATTCATCGTTTTATATCCGCCTTCTTTCAGGTAGCTATCTTTTTTCATTAACCTTAGGTCGCTTTGCATCATATCATCTACCAGCCCTTGTAGTTTATATTCTGGTTTCCATCCAAGCTTATTATAGGCTTTTGAAGCATCACCTATTAAAAGCTCTACCTCTGTAGGTCTAAAGTATTTGGGATCTACCTCAACAACTACTTGCCCTATTTTTACAGGATAATCTGCACTTTCTGATGCGGTAACGATTCCTTTTTCATCAATTCCTTCTCCTTCAAAAGATAACGTAACACCTATATGAGTAAATGCCATTTTTATAAAGTCACGAACCGTTGTAGTCTCTCCCGTAGCGATTACCCAATCTTCTGGCTCTTCTGCCTGCAAGATCATCCACATCATCCTTACGTAGTCTTTAGCATGACCCCAGTCACGCTTTGCATCTAAGTTTCCTAGATACATTTTATCTTGTAATCCTAATGCTATTTTTGATGTAGCCCTTGTAATTTTTCTAGTCACAAAAGTTTCTCCTCTTACTGGAGACTCGTGATTAAATAAAATACCGTTACACGCAAACATATTGTAAGCTTCACGATGATTTACGGTAGACCAATATGCATATAACTTTGCTACTGCATAAGGACTTCTTGGATAGAAAGGTGTTGTCTCAGACTGTGGCACTTCTTGTACCTTTCCATATAACTCTGATGTACTTGCTTGATAAATACGTGTCTTTTTTTCAAGACCTAAAGCTCTTACTGCTTCTAATATTCTTAATGCACCCAATCCGTCTACATTTGCTGTATACTCTGGCATCTCAAAGGATACCTGTACATGACTCATTGCGCCAAGATTATAAATCTCATCTGGCTGTACTTCTTGTATAATTCTAAACAGATTTGTACTATCTGTAAGATCTCCATAGTGGAGAAAAAATCGCTGATTATCGATATGTGGGTCTTCATAAAGATGATCTATCCTATCTGTATTAAATAAAGATGATCTGCGTTTAATACCGTGCACCTCATAGCCTTTCTTTAGTAAAAACTCACTTAAGTACGCTCCATCTTGACCAGTTACACCGGTAATTAATGCTACTTTATTACTCATAAATTCTTATTAATGTGTGGGAGAAACTATCCTTTTAATGCAGACGTTTCACGCTTGTATGATCTGTAAATACTTAATATCCCCGAGAGTATTAAAAATATAATCACAAATCCTAATGGATAAATAATAATCAAGTTATCTGCTATAGATGATTTCTTTGATGCCTGTATATCACTTACGATAACAGCAACATCAGTATAGCTTATAAAGTCATTTTTTTCAATTTCTAGATCTTCTACTAGATTTGATTTAGTATCAAATAGTGATGCTACGTTCTCGCTTTGATTATTAAAATAGAAACCCTCTCTACCCTCTTGCTTACTTATACTGTTGTCCTTATTTAAAGAGTTAATAAGCTCATTTATCTGAACAATGGATTGTTCTTGACTCTCAAGATAGGCCATATGGTTTTTAAGGCCTTCTTTTTTAAGTTCTTTAGCATATGGATTATCGTTAATAAATGATAGGAAAGATTCAATGTCTTCTAAATTTTTATCACTGTCAAATACTATTTGCAGTTTGTGAAATTTAAACTTAGATAAAAACCTATCTGTTGCAAATAATTCACGATCATCCTTGAGTTTAAACTCTCTAGTCATTTCTCCTAATGCACCATCATTTTCACCTATATAATTTACTAGGTCTATCACCTCAACTACAGGCTCTACACTAACTTCTTTAATACTAAAGCTTTCTGGTAATTTACCTAGCGATACTATAAAATTTTCATCATTTTCTTCAAGGTTATTGTTAAACTGCTCTATTGCCGTATAAACATACGCCTGACTCGTAAAATTAGTTTTAAGTAACAGGTTTGCCTCATAAGATGGCTCTTCCTTCAAAACGAACCCTATTGCTATTCCAGCAACGATGAGTAATAAAAAAACCCACCACATTTTGATAACAAAATCAAATATTCTAAAAAAAGAATAAATCACATTCTTGAATAGTCTACCTATCAAAGTAAATATATCTGAGAGGTCCATTTCTTGCTGATTTCCAGACTGATTGTAGTGATCACTCATGAGCTTACTTAAAATTGAATATTAGTTATATTATCTTACTTACTAGAAGTAAATAGTTGGTGCAATATCTTTTCGGTGATTAGGTAGGTAGGTTTCACTCCTGTAGTTCCTAATCCGCCAGATGCGAGTGTGCTACCCGTTTCTAATGGGTTATCACTAGCATAATACGCATATCTTACTTTTACATCTTCTTGTATACTCTTACGTAGTTTTGCGGCTGCTTGTATCGCTTTTTGATAGTGTGCTCCTTCCATTTCTAGACCTATCACACTCCACGTACTGTCATGGAAGAATTTAAGGATATCTCTATTTTGTAGTGATGTTCCTAATACAGAAACCATAGCACCTTCAAACACTTCTAATCCGTGTCCTTCAAAATCCTCTTTAGTAAGTTCGTTCTCAAAGGGATAATTATCTGCTGTTCCTTCAAAAAGGTGTGCACTTGGTATCATAAGATCCCCCTTTCCACCTTCTAAGATACCAGCTTTTCCCATAATAGATACAGAATCTACATCTAAGTAGGTTTTGTCCTCTCCCTCTTCATACGGTTTGAGAAGCTCTTCCATAGTTTCATAAGCTTGCTCTCCAAAAGCGTAGTCCATTACGATAATAACGGGCTGCTGCTCCTTTTTTACATCATTGCTACAGAAATCATTTTCAGCTACTGGTAGCTTACACATATCAAAAATCTGAACATTGATATTTGTACCACTATCATCTGGTAGATATATCATACCGTTCTGCAATGCAGCTCTCTCTACTTTGGCGCGTAGAGCTCCGTTGCCACTATTACTAAGCATTTCATATACCTCCAGTTTAGACTTTTTCTTAAGTTCAGACTTAAGTGCAAGTGGTGCATATAAAGTATTCATAACAGAGTGCATGTTTGCACTAATAATGTGAAGAGGTCTACCTAAAAGATTATTTTTCTTTAAAGTCGCTTTAATATCATTTGCCCAGATCTCACCGTGTATGTGATGACCTAATCGCTCTCTTAAGACAGGACTAAAGGTAACTGTGCGTTTCTCTTCTTTAAGTACCTCTGCTATGGCAAGTTTACCTAACCAGTATATAAGCTCAAAGAAGCGCCTATTGTTAGTACGCGTGTTGAAAAGAGGTGCAATTGCGCGAACTTCGGCAAAGGTGCGTCCTAAGATATTTGCAGTATGCGTAGTTGCGATCTCCCAGCTATTTTGATCTAGCTCTTCGTTGTTTAAAACGGCTTTTTCTAGTTTTTCCCAATCACGTATTACAGCGCCTTCATCATTAATAAGAACACGTTTCATGATCTTGTGAGACTCAATAAATAAGAACGTCACGTGTGTAAGAATATCATAAATTTCAGAACGACCACGCGTGATCTCGATGTTCATTTGTTCTTCATCTATGCGGTAGCAATTGCGACGACGCTTTGCTGGAATAATAGGTTCAAAGTGGCTGTTTTTATAGCCTTCATCACTTGTTAAGTTTATGAATCTGCATTGCTCTATTCCTTCTGGAAGTCTATCAATAACGTAAAGAAGACCGTCAAGCTCTACTTTTTCTTCGGCAATGGTACCGTAAATTTCTGGTCTTAATATAAGAAGTGACTCTCTAAGTGTCTCACCAGAGACTCCCATAGGTTTATAAAATCCTCTGTTAAAAAGGTGACGCATTGTAATATACATGCGTTCTATAGCGCTGCTGCTCTCTTGGGCTCTAGTACGGCCTTGTTTTTTTTGTGTGCTCATAATTGGGGATAAAGGTACTTAATAGAACTTGACCATGGTAATTTCATAGCCAGCTTACCTATTAAATACTATTTTGATTGCAATACATCGGCAATCTTTCGATCGTTTGAAAGTCGTGGAATTTTATTTTGACCACCTAACTTTCCTTGTGATTTCATGTAATTATTAAAGCCATCTTTTACCACCTTCGTGATTTTTAATGGCTGGAGTACCTTTCCTGTGATTAAGTCAAGGTAGTATGAGTTTTGAGCTTGTAGTGAGGAATCTAACGCTTTCGCGAAAGCGTGCAAATCACCACTACCCTCATTTTCAAATTCTATAAACCACTCATGATAAGGTAATCCTTCTTGAGGTGCAACTTGAGGCGCTACGGTAAACTCTGTCACTTTGATATCTGTTCCGGCTGAGGCTTCAAGCATGGCTTGCTCAACTTCCTTACCTATGACATGCTCTCCAAAAGCCGAAATAAAATGCTTGATTCTCCCAGAAACCATAATACGATATGGTTTGAGACTCGTAAATATCACGGTATCTCCTATATTATATGCCCACAGTCCTGCTGTGGTAGAGATAATCATTACGTAATTTATATTAAGTTCTACATCCTTAAGCGTTATTCTTGTTGGATTTTCATTAAAAAACTCATCTGCTTTTACAAACTCATAAAAGATACCATTGTCTAACTGCAACAGCATTCCTTTTTCTGTTTGCGTATCTTGAAAGGCAAAAAACCCTTCACTCGCTGGATATAACTCAATGCTATCTACGCTTCTACCTATAAGATCTTCTAGCTTGCGACGGTAAGGTTCATAATTTACACCTCCGTACACAAATAACTGATAGTTTTTAAAGAGTTCTCCCACCGTTTTACCACTCTTCTGGATAAGGCGCTCATAATACATCTGTACCCAGGGAGGAATCCCTCCTATAAGCGTCATATCTTGGTCTATTGTTTCGGCTACGATAGCATCTACTTTTTGCTCCCAGTCGTCTATACAATTAGTCTCAAGACTAGGAAGCCTATTCTTCTGTAGATAATTAGGCACATAGTGTGCGACAATACCAGAAAGGCGGCCTAGTTTGATGCCATTCTTTTCGGTCATCTCTGGACTTCCTTGTAAAAAAATCATCTTACCATCTACAAAGTCTGTATTACCGGTCTCTGCGATGTAAGAAAGAATTGCATTACGCGCACTGTTAGGGTGCGTTTTCATGCTGTCTTTTGTAAGCGGAATGTACTTTACTCCAGAAGTAGTTCCAGAAGTTTTTGCAAAATAAAGAGGTTTACCTGGCCAGAGTATATCTGGTTCTCCAGCAACCATTTTATCTACATAGTAGCGCAAGTCTTCATAATCCCTAATAGGCACCTGCTTTACAAAATCTGCATGTGACTTTATTGTGTCAAAACGGTGATCATTACCAAAGGTTGTATACTGAGCAGCATCTATAAGACTCTTAAAAACCTTGTTCTGAGTCTCAATAGGATTATCTGCCCATTTTTTTATACTTCGCTGTATGTACGATGCAAAAATTTTTGCTCCAAAAGACTTTATCGACATTAGTTAAAATCTATAAAATTAGTCGGATTTATAGGGTACCCATTACTCCACAACTCAAAATGTAAGTGTGGTCCAGTACTATACTCACCTGTATTACCCACCGTGGCAATAACTTCTCCTGCTTGAACCAAGGCTCCTTGTGACTTATTGAGAGAAGCATTGTGTTTATATACGGTGATAAGGTTCTTACCATGATTGATGATAAGTACATGACCTGTCTCTGCAGTCCACTCGGCAAAAATCACAGTTCCATCTGCTGCGGCTTTTACAGGAGCATCTTTTACAGTTACAATGTCTACTGCAAAGTGTTTTTGACTAGCATTATATGCAGATGATATGGTTCCTTTAACTGGAGGAAACAGTGAGAAATCTGTATCCTCAATTGCTTTATCAAACACATTGTACTTGTCTTCCTGCTCTACTGTTTGCCTTAGTAAGCTATCTTCTCTACTAGGAAGCACATAAATTTCTTCATCATTAAATACGGCATCGCGTATAGAATCTCTATCAAATTCTAGCTCTTCTACATCACCACTCAATACTCTACGTATAGAAGAGTAGTATTGCTCATTTACTCTAATTGCATTTTCTATAGAATCTGTTTTTGCAACGAGTAGCGTCGCATTGCGCTTGAGTTTTGTGCTTGAGTAACCAGGAATATATTCCCTTAATGGTGTAAATGCGATAAGTAAAGTGGTAAGTGCAATAAGAATAATAGCAGATATACCTACTAGAATAAACACATTGAGTCGTGTGAGTTTAAAAGAAATACGCTCCTCAAAAGTATCTTCATTAAGAATAACTAAGCGATACTTGTGCAGTAGCTTTTTTGCAATCTTTTTTTTCTTCTCTTTTTTTTCTGCCATTTGAGATACAAATATACTTTTTAGATATGAGATAATTGACGTCTTTACGCTTTCGCGAAAATTGGATTGTGATAACCACTCCTCGCCAATTAAGTCCTTTTTATCACTTTAACGCTCGTATGTCTGTTTTCTTACTATCTTTGTTTTTCTAAAACAGATGAAGATGAATTTTTTAGCAATATTTTTAGGAATGGTAGGCCCTTGGCAAATAGGACTTATTGTATTAGTTGTTTTATTACTTTTTGGAGGTAAGAAAATCCCTGAAATGATGCGCGGCTTAGGTGGCGGTATCAAAGAATTTAAGAAAGCGTCTAAGGACGAAGAGGACGATATGATAGAAGAGAAGAAGTAATACTCCCTCTTTCTAATATAGAAAAACCGCATAGCTCTTTAAGTTATGCGGTTTTTTTGTTTTTAAAAATTAAGGCTAGAGTATCAGTCTAAAAGTGACTCCCTATTCTAAAGAGTGAAATTTTTAAACTTTAAAAATTTAATCACATCTATTCTATTAAATTAATTACCCTACCTCAACCTAGCACTTTTTAAGATACTCTCAAGCTCAAACATATTATCACGCTGGTCTTGTGAAGGTGAGAAGATAAAGCCTTCTAATATCAAATATCTCCCATTCTTTTCATCTCTTACGGCATAGTTTACAAAAGGTCCAGCCATATAACGACCGTCTACTTCCCATGTTCCTTTAGTTTCATAAGCTAGCTTTCCATCTATCTCTGTTTCTTGTAAGTATGGTGAGAAAGCTCGTTCTGTAATAAAGCGACCGTCATCTACTGGTATTTTCTTTCCTCCTATAGAATCACGCATGCGTATGATATTCTTTATTGTTAAGGTATCCTTATCTATTGCCTCTAGCGGCACTTCATATACCGTGATGTTCATGTTACCGCTGCGCTTAAGTTCCTTGCGCATCCAGAAGAAATCCGGTTTCTGTTCTGCATATCTATATGCGTTAGGAAAGTTAAGTTTTACTCCAAATACCTTTTGTAAAGAATCTGTTTTCTTCAATGCCTTCTTAATTCGACTTTGGTTTGCAACAAGCTCTTGTTCTTTAAAAGCAGTTACAATACGTTCCTCATTATCAATAATCAGGTTTGCAATTTGTGTCTGGCTTCTTCCAGTAACAATTATTCCTGTCTGTGGGCGTGCATATGGGTCTTTTACTATGGTTAAAGAGGCACTATCTGCTGGCTTTATTTTTAGATAAATTCTGTTTTTAAGTAGAAAACCACTGAAAGCCTCTGGCGGAATCTGATCTATAGAAAACTTAGGCTCCTCACGTGGTAATCCATATACCGGATCTGCTAGGACGTCGCGTAGCGCGTCTCCTATAGCTCCCTGCCATTGATCCTTAGTCACAATCACCTTAACATTGTTAATATTACCTACAGACTGGCTTAAAATGGGTTTACCGTCATTATCCCCACAAGAAAAAAGTAAGGATGCCACTACTACACTTAAAAATAATCTTTTTATCATATTGCTATTATTAACGATTAACATCCAGACATCACAAGGACTGTGGTGTAATCTATATCTCTCTTAATTGTAAAAAATCCGCCTAGTAAATTGTCGGTTGGTCTGTATTCTGTAAGGTCAAAGTTCCAATGATTCTGACCATAATCACCAAAAACCTTATTAACTGACTCTACCCACAACAGCACAGATTCTCTATTAGGGTTTGCTATGCTGAGCACTTCTCCAGTGGCAAGTGCCGCGTCTCCACAATTGCGTTTTGTGTAAATGATTCCATTTTCAAAAGTTTGTGTGAATCCGCAATCTCCGCCACCATTAGATGGAAGAATTTCCTTGTCTGAAATGGCATTATAATTATCTATCAAGTACGTGTATACAGGATTTTTTATAATACCTTTTTCATTTCCCTCACTATTTACTACGGTATAAGCCGCAGCATCATACGGTTTAAGGGTTACTTCTTGTGCAGCAAGTACTGCTGTAAAGCATAAGCTTAATGAAAGAAGTAACTTTTTCATAATTGATTTATTTAGAAACACGTAGTTTCATTCCTGGCTTCAGTTTACTGCTACTAATATCATTCCAAACTTTAATATTATCAATGCTTACTCCAGGAAACTTATTTGCAATTTTCCAGAGTGAGTCACCATTTTGAACAGTATATGTTTTCTTTCCCTTTAATGAAACAGTTTTTGAGCTACTACTTGTACTGCTATTGGTAACAGGTTTTCTGGGGTAGATAGTTAGTCGCTGACCTATTTTAAGAGCATTTGATTGTAGGTTGTTCCACTTCTTAATCTGGCTTACACCTACACCGTATTTGCTGGCTATCTTTCCTAGATAATCACCGCTACGCACTCGGTATCTAACCTGAGAGCTTGCTGTAAGTACTTCTGGTAATGGTTTTTCACGTTTGTCTAGTTCAGCTTTCGCGAAAGCGTAAATAGCCTGTTCATTTTGTACAAATTTACCCACACTCTCGATAGGAAGTCGCACGTAATATTTCTTGTCCTTTACCACTGGAATAATATCCAATTTATACTGAGGATTTAGGAATTGAACAATCTCCAAAGGAATACCTACAATACTAGAAACCTGATCTAGTGCGATACTTTGCTTTATGTGAATGGTATCTGTTGCAAAGTAATTTATAGGTGCTCTTTCTGGTGTGTATCCATGCTCATCTGCATATTCAAAAAGATACATGGTGGCTAGAAACGCAGGTACATAACCAGCGGTTTCTCTAGGTAAATTCTTTCTAATATTCCAGTAATTTGTAGCACCTCCAGAACGTCTTATTGCTTTAGACACATTTCCTGGACCAGAGTTATAAGAAGCCAGTGCAAGATCCCAGTCGCCATGAATATCATAGAGTTGTGATAGGTAAGCACAAGCAGCCTCTGTTGCTGCAATAGGATCCATGCGATCATCTACATAGCTGTTTACCTCGAGGTTAAACATTTTACCCGTTGCAAACATAAATTGCCATAACCCTGTTGCTCCTACTCTAGATTTTGCTCTTGGTCGCAGTGCACTTTCTACAATGGCGAGATATTTCATCTCTAGAGGGATGTCATACTTATCGAGACGCTCCTCAAACATAGGGAAGTAAAATTGGCTCACTGCCATGAGTTTTTCCATGGTAGGTTTGTGACGCTTTAAGTAGCGGTTTATGACACTTTCTAGCGATGGGTTATACTCCACGTTAAATGGAGTACGCGCATTTATTTCGGCAAGGCGTTTTTTAAGCGTGTCTGTAGGAAGTTCTAGATTTACTTCAGGCTGGTATGTGTGACTTTCACGTATATTATTTATAGAATCAAATAAATCCATTCTTGCCAGTTCCTTACGCCAGCGCATATCTATAAGTGCTGCCTGAGGATTATCTGGTAAGTTGAACGTTATAGAATCTCTCACTTGTGTATCCAGTAATACTTGAGGTAAATCTTGAGAGATTGTATTGGTAATGACAGTATCTACTACTTTGATAGTATCTCTTTGGAGTGCCGGTTTTTTATCTTCTTTTACAACCGGAGCTTTCTGTTTATAAGCCTCATATGAGAGGGTGTCTTGCGCTTTCGCGAAAGCGGAAAACAAGAGTATAGAAGCTACTAGGGATATTTTAAAATTATGTTGCATTAAAGTCATAGTCAAGAAACGAAAGATACGGGAAAATCGTATGGTTTTAAAGAGA
This sequence comes from Dokdonia sp. Hel_I_63, assembly GCF_007827285.1. Lineage (NCBI taxonomy): Bacteria > Pseudomonadati > Bacteroidota > Flavobacteriia > Flavobacteriales > Flavobacteriaceae > Dokdonia > Dokdonia sp. Hel_I_63. The sequence continues at coordinate 517,158 of NZ_VISD01000001.1, forward strand.
GGAAATATAACTTCTAGCCAGCACAACTTCTGTTAGGTATATAAATAATAAGACCACCTCAAGAGGTGGCCTTATCAATTGATGTGTTGTTAATTATTCTTGTATAGCAGCTATACCTGGTAGTGTTTTACCTTCTAGCATCTCAAGCATTGCACCACCTCCAGTAGAGACGTAGCTTACTTTTGTATCAAAACCAAATTGTTTTACAGCAGCAACACTATCTCCTCCTCCTACTAGTGAGAACGCACCGTCCTTTGTAGCTGCAGCAATACTATGCCCTAGTGCAATAGTTCCTCCTGCAAATGTTTCCATCTCAAAAACTCCTAATGGTCCATTCCATAAAATAGTTTTTGCACGCTTTGCTACCTCGTCAAAAAGTTCGCGAGATTTTGGTCCAGCGTCAAGGCCTTGCCATCCATCTTCGATACTCATGATATCACACACCTTTGTGTTTGCATCATTTGAGAAATCATCTGCAGCAATAACATCTACTGGTATGTGAATCTGTACTCCTTTTTCTTTGGCTTGTTTAAGAATGTCAAGAGCGAGCTCCATTTTATCATCTTCACAAATAGAGTCTCCTATGGTTCCTCCTTGTGCTTTAATGAAAGTAAAAGCCATACCTCCACCTATAATCATCTCATCTACTTTATCAAGGATATTCTCAATAACCGTAATTTTTGAAGACACCTTAGAACCACCAAGAATAGCTAGTACTGGCTTCTCACTATTATTAAGCACGCGATCAAGACTCTCTATTTCTTTTGCTAGTAAATAACCATAGCATTTTGCTTCAGGAAAGAACTGAGCAATGATCGTAGTAGAAGCATGCGCACGGTGTGCGGTACCAAAGGCATCATTTACATAAATATCTCCTAACTCACTTAACTGCTTTGCAAAGTCTACATCACCAGCTGTTTCGTCGCTGTAGTAACGGAGGTTTTCTAATAGTAATATTTTACCCATTTCAAGAGTAGATGCAGCCTCTGTAGCTTTTGCACCTACACAATCTTCTACAAAGTTTACTTCTACACCAATGACTTCAGAAACAGTTCTACAAATCTGAGATAAAGAAAACTCCTCTTCTTTGTTTTTAGGTCGACCTAAATGAGACATAAGGATAGCAGATCCTCCATCTTCTAATACTTTTAAGATTGTAGGTTTTGCAGCCTCAATTCTTGTAGTATCAGTAACATTACCATCTTCATCAAGGGGAACATTAAAATCTACGCGAATTAATGCTTTCTTATTCTCAAAATTAAAGTCGTCTACTGTGATCATTTTCATTGGTTTTGCTAACAAATATAATAGATACAGAGGATAAAAAATGCAGTGATTCCTTTATATTTGACGCTATGCTGTTTTCAAACGTTATCGGGCAAGATTTTATTAAAAATCATCTCACAACAAGTGTTGATGCAGGGCGTATTGCTCATGCTCAACTTTTTATAGGTTTATCTGGCACAGGGGTTTTACCCATGGCCATTGCTTATGCACAATATATTTTATGTAATAACGCTCAAGGCGAAAATGAGGGAGGATCTCAAGCTTGTAATTTAAAGTTTGAGCACTTATCGCATCCAGATTTACACTTTGCTTTTCCTGTAGCAACTACTCCCGAAGTAAAAAGCCATCCTGTCTCTAATAATTTTATGAGAGAGTGGCGCTCGTTTATTACAGAAAACCCATACGGTGACCTCTTTAAATGGCACCAACATCTAGGTATTGAGAAAAAACAAGGACAGATAGGTGTAGATGAAGCTTCTGAAATTAATAAAGCTCTTGCTTTAAAAGCATATGAAGGTGGTTATAAAGTAATGATCATTTGGGCAGTTGATAAAATGAATACTGCAGGATCAAATAAACTCCTCAAACTATTAGAGGAGCCACCAGCAAAAACATTGTTTATTCTAATTTCTGAAAATGAAGACAGCATTATAGACACGATAAAGTCAAGATGTCAAGTACTCCATTTCCCAAGATTAAGCGAACCACAAATTGCAGATGCTTTAATTACTAAGCATAAAACTCCAGATGCTGAAGCTCATAAAATAGCTCATCAAGCACAAGGAGATTACCAGCAAGCGATGCATTTATTGCATCATGATGGAGACGATATTCAGTTTGAAAAATGGTTTGTTACTTGGGTACGTACAGCCTTCCAAGCAAAGGGTAAAAAAGAGGCCGTTTTAGGACTCATGGAGTGGAGCGAAATCATAGCAAAATCTGGCCGTGAAACACAGAAAAATTTTCTTGCTTACTGTGTACAATTTTTCCGTCAAGCTTTGCTTAAAAATTACAAGGCAAATGATCTTGTTTTTATGGAAACAGAGACCGGTTTTGATCTCTCAAAATTTGCTCCTTTTGTACATAATAATAATATATTTCCTATCGTAGAAGCCATTCAAGAGGCTTCGTATCATATAGAACGCAATGGAAATGCTAAGATTATCATGACAGACCTTTCTATAAAATTAACTCGATTTCTACATCGTAAGAGTTGATTATATCAAATAGTTATCTCTATATTTAGTTCTATCTAAATATATTTTTAGACAAACAATCAACAGTGTCCTTTGTCTATATACTCAGACAATCTCAGATCTTTTACTAAACGAGAACATTTAAAGGCTCTATAATCTGCCGGTGCGATTTCTACCCCGCTAAGCAGTACCATTTGGTTAGTGAAATCTTATTTAAATAAGCTTGATTAACTTGATTAAACGCACGTAGATTTTACGGCGGAATCTAGTCATTTATTGATGAGAAAAATCATCAAAATTAGGCATAAAAAAAGCGATGATTTCTCATCGCTTTAAAAGCTATTTTAAACACTAGTGTTTAGTCTTCTTTCGGAGCATATTCTCCATTCATTTCTGTAAGAATTGCTTCTGTAAGATTCAATTCATCTTTACCATAAAGAACACTTCCAGCATCGTTAGATCCATAGATATAAGAGTAACCATTTGTCTTTCCGTAAGCCTTTACTTTATCCTTCACTTTTGTAATAAGTGAATCTATTACTTTCTGGCTTTCTACTTGTAGTTGTCCTATTCTTACCTGGCGTTCTTGTTGTAATTGTTGTGCCTCTGCTCCTAGTTCGTTGTAAGTTTCTTCTTGTTTCTTACGTGACATAGAAGGTCCGTTTTTTCTAAACAAGTCTTCTTTGATTTGGTAAGACTTAATCTTAAGCTCTAATTCGCCCATGATTTCGTCATTTTGTTTTGTAAAAAGATCCTTTGCGCTTTTAAGCTCTGCATATTCTGTAAGTAACTCTTCAGTATCTACAAAACCAGTTTTCTCTGTTTGACAGGCTACAGCCATCATAGCAGTAACAAGTAGCATTCCTATTTTTTTCATTGTGTTATTTTGATTATTTGGTGCGAAAATAGGTAGAATCCATCAAAACTTAATTAAAATCATGCCTATTTCCATTTTGATTCTCAAATAAATGTAGATAGACTTAAAGTCATCGGTTATTCAATAAAAATTGAATCTTTTGAAATCTACATTTAGAGGATATATAAAGAACGCTACAATTTAAAATAATGAAGTAATTCGTGATTAATAAATACGATATACTGAAAGCATTAAAATTGAAATCAGAAATAAAATAACCAGGAAGTTTGATAAACACATTACAAGGGATAGTAATTGTGTGATTTGAAAATTGATATTGTTAATTGAAAATATTTCACGTGGAACATTTTATAACTAAATGCATTTTAAACAGAAACATTGAAAACTAAATTCTCAATTCCAGATTAAATATAAAAAGATGAAAATTGGTTGAAATAAGCTCTCATAAGAAAAAGCTATGGTCAAAAAAGGAATTAATAATAAAATTTTATTAAAAACGAAGCCTTAAAAGACCATTTTTAAACGGTTTCAACATTTAGCCATATCCATTTAAGGCATGTGTACTCAAAAGCCCTTAAAAGCGCTTATTTGCAATTTAAGCGTGTTTTAGAACATAAATATGAGATGAATAACCTCCAGACTGCTTTGCTTTACGATTTGACTTGAATCCAGTTACAAATGCAGTGAAGAAATTCATTTTACCACTTTTATACTTTTCTGAAAGAAGACTCACGTAAAAGGAATCAAATTTCATAGGTAGTGTTTTTACTAATTGTAAATCTTGTTCTGCAAAAAGTCTTTTTATAGCAGTTTCTGAAAAATGGTATAAATGTCTTGGCACATCAAAAGCTGCCCAATATGATTTATAATAACTAGCATCATAAGATTCAAAATTAGGAACGGCAATAAATATAATTCCATTTTTTGCTAGTTGCTTTTTCAACCATGCTATTTGCTCTTGTAAATCGTAAACATGTTCTAGCACATGCCACATAGTTATCACATCGTATAACTCCCCTCCTACTTCATCGATAGTGTTATACATATCGAGTCCTTTATGTTGAGCAAGCTTTTTAGCTTTAGCATTTGGCTCTACTCCTTTTACATTCCATTTTCTTTTAGATAGAAATTCCAAAAAATCTCCAGTTCCAGCTCCTATGTCTAAAACAGAACCTTGGTCAGGATGAAACTTTTTTAAAAGTTTTTGCTTTCGCGAAAGCGTGATTCCTCTTATAGTTTGATATGCGATTTCAAATAAAGATCGTTTTCCATCTGTATGAGATATATAATCTTCACTTTCATAATATGAAGGAAGCTTAGAAATATCCGGCTTAGGATTTGTGAAATACATATGGTATTTCTCATCATACTCTAGCGTAAATTCTTCTCCACTAACTGAATGATCCTTTACTTTAAAATCTTCTTTCATCAACTTTGTTTCACGTGGAACGTATACTATTTAAAAATTATCGTCCCATATAAACTAACATTACACTTATGTCTGAAGGAGAAACTCCACTCACTCGTGATGCTTGAGAAATTGTAGTTGGTCTAATTTTAGATAATTTTTCCCTAGCCTCAAAAGACAGCGACTTCAGTTTTGTATAATCAAAACCTTCTGGAATTTTAATATTTTCTAATCGCTGTAGCTTGTCTGCATTTGCCTTTTCCTTTGCAATGTAACCTGCATACTTAACTTTAATTTCTGCTTGTTCTAATACATCACGATCAAGATCTTTCTCCTCAATATAAGCAGCTACTTTCTCAAAGCCTTTCATATCATCAAGCGTGATTTGAGGTCTAGAAAATACTTTGAACATTTTATCAGATTGTCTCATAGGAGAAGATCCTCTTTCTTCTAGTATATCATTTACCTCTTCAGGAAGAATACTTGTCTCTTCAAAAAAATTAACAAGATCATTAGATTCCGCTTGCTTCTTTTCCATGGTAATGAGACGTTCCTCAGAGGCTAAACCTACAGCATTTGACATAGGCGTGAGACGCTCATCTGCATTGTCTTGACGCAATAGTGTTCTATACTCAGCACGAGAAGTAAACATCCTATACGGCTCTTCTGTACCTTTTGTAATTAAATCATCTATAAGAACTCCTATATACGCCTCATCTCTTTTGAGCATGAAAGGATCTTTCTCATGCACTTTAAGGTGTGCATTCATACCAGCCATTAATCCTTGAGAAGCTGCTTCTTCATATCCAGTGGTTCCATTAATTTGTCCAGCAAAATACAGTCCGCTCACAAGCTTAGTTTCTAAGGTATGCTTTAACTGTGTAGGCGGAAAATAATCATACTCGATTGCATAACCAGGACGGAAGAATTTTACATTCTCAAAACCAGCGACAGACTTTAAAGCCTTAAACTGGACATCTTCTGGAAGTGATGTTGAAAATCCATTCACATAAATCTCACATGTATTCCACCCTTCTGGCTCTATAAATAATTGATGTCTATCCTTATCTGCAAAACGATTAATCTTGTCCTCAATAGACGGACAATATCTTGGCCCGAGAGATTTAATTCGACCATTAAACATAGGTGAGCGATCAAATCCTTCTCTCAAAATATCATGCACTTCTAGAGAAGTATAACTCATATGACAAGGACGCTGATGTGTAAGCGGGCTTGTTTCTTTACTATAACTAAACTTCTCTGGGACTTCATCACCTGGCTGAATAATCATCTTAGAAAAATCTAACGATCTACCATCCACTCGTGGAGGTGTACCTGTTTTCATTCTTCCAGATTCAAATCCAAACCCCGCTAGTTGTTCTGTAATTCCAGTAGCTGCTCTTTCACCTGCTCTACCTCCACCAAATTGTTTATCTCCTATGTGGATTAATCCATTTAAAAAAGTACCATTAGTTAGCACCACAGATCTTCCTCTTACTTCAATACCAAGAGAGGTTTTTACACCAACAACTTTATCATTTTCTACAATCAGACCGCTCACCATCTCTTGATAAAAATCAAGATTCTTAGTTCCCTCAAGCTTCATTCTCCACTCCTCTGCAAATCTCATTCTATCAGATTGCACACGTGGAGACCACATTGCAGGACCTTTAGATTTGTTAAGCATCTTGAATTGAATCGCTGTCTTATCAGATACGATACCGCTATATCCTCCTAGTGCATCAATCTCTCTTACTATTTGCCCTTTTGCAATTCCTCCCATAGCAGGATTACAACTCATTTGGGCAATGGTTTGTAGGTTCATAGTTATAAGAAGTGTAGAACTTCCCATATTTGCAGCAGCAGCGGCAGCCTCACAACCTGCATGGCCAGCACCTACTACTATAACATCGTATGTATCTTGAAATAGACTCATTGTTTCACGTGGAACATTAAAATATTAATATCTCTAAGAGAAGTTACGCTTTCGCGAAAGCGTTATATACATTCTTTTAAAGGCGTGCAAAGATACAGCCTTTAATTCTCTCTAACACAACTTCCCGCTGGGACAGATGTTAAACCTTGAAATAGAGCGCTGTAAGAAAATTACTACTTATCTAACTGATAAATATAAATTTTCCTTTGCTCTCATCTCCTTAGCCTCATCATCACTCTTATCTTTATAACCGCAATAGTGCAGTAGTCCATGAACCATAACACGGCTTAATTCGTCTTTAAAAGAGGTTTTAAAATCTGCAGCATTATCCTCAACACGCTCTACAGAAATATATACATCCCCACTAATTACATCTCCACTCGTGTAGTCAAAACTGATTACATCTGTAAGCGTGTCATGATTCAAATATTCAACATTGAGTTTATGCAAGTAGGCATCATCACAAAAAATGTAATTGATCTCCCCCATTTGTTTTTGCTCGGATTCTATCACAGATGTTAACCACTGAAGTAACTCTTCAGGATTTGATAATTCAAAATCATTTGTACTATTAAATTCAATCATTGTTTTTCTGGAAGTAATCTTGCACTTTACGCTTGTATTCTTCCTTAAGCGGAAGTGCATTTCTGTTTAATATTTCTGTCGAGTTAAAATACTTTTTGGCTTTTTCGAGCGCACTATTCACAGGATTTGCAAACTCCTTTACGTTGGTATTTGCTTCACGCTTATTCTCTTCACCTTGTTGCAACGTTGCCTCTTTAAGTTTAAGTAGTTCGTGCTTAAGATTAGTCATACGTTGTAACGTTTCATTATTAAAACCTTTATCTAATAATTGCTGCTCAACATCCTTCATATCTTTTACCAGCTTCTCTGCATTATCCCCAAGACCTTCCCTTTGAATAGCATCTTCTAGTTGTTGTCTTAACTTAGACTGCTCTTTATAAATTTCATAAAGAAGTCCCTGCTCATACTCATCGCTTTGTCCATCTCCATTTTCTCCACCTCCATTCTCGCCATTTCCATCACCTTTTAAATCACTATTACTCGAGCCTTTTCCTCCACCTTGACCACCTTCACCTTCGCCTTCTTTTCCTCCCTCGCCTTCAGATCCAGGTTGATCACCGCCTCCTTTTCCTTGTCCTTCTTTACCTTCAGAACCTTCACCAGATTCTCCTTCCTTACCTTCACCTTCATTTCCATCTCCGGGTTTTTTACCCTCACCCATTTTCTTATTGAGTTCTTCTTGACTCTGTATGATATCAGGCAGTTGTTCCCCACTTCCACTGCCAGAACCCATGCCCATACCCTTTCCTTTACCGGAGCCGCTACCAGACATCATTGCATTTTGCATATTATCTAACGTCTGACTAAGGAAGTCTGCTAGTTTATTAGTTCCAGTTATAACATATTGCTGGCTACTTACACCTTGCATTATTTGATTTTCGGCAAGTCTTGATAGTGCTTGATCCATGCTGTAATCAATATCGACTAAGGTCTCATTGATAATCTCATCGAGTTTAGGCTGACGCAGTGACAATGCATATAAACTATCATCTATATGTTTGAAATTTTGTTTGAGTACATTTTGCCTTCTTAATTTACGTGCGTAATTAGGATTCTTCCCATCCATCTTACGAAATTCCATCATTATAGTCTCTTCTTCAAAACTAAAAACAAGAAGATTATCTAGTATCTGGCGTAACATCTCTGCATCTTCTTCCAGACTTTCCTCACCACCCATTTGCATTTGAGACTGCATAGACTTACTCATTTGCTTCATCTTTTCTGCAGCCTTTTTCTGTTTCGCTTGAGCACTAGATTTATCCTGGGGTGTTCCGTCTTGTTGTTCTTGATCCTCTTGTTTTTCTAGTTCTTCACTAGCTCCCTCCTGCTCTTCTTTGATTTCTTCTTGTTTCTTTTCGTCACCAGGAAGGTCCATAGGTTTTTTAAGTTCTTGGTTTTCTTTTTCAAGATCCTTTAGCGCTTCCTCAAGTTTTTTGAACTCTTCGTTGAGTTCATCTTGCTTTTCCTTAGTATTTTCTTTTCCTTCCTTCTTACTTAAATCTTCTTGTTTTTTTGCGAGTTCCTCTAAGTCACGAGCAATTTGCTCGGTCTTTTTCTGAACATAATAACGCTTTGTAAGCTCAACCATTTGCTCTAGGTTGCGCTTATTATTTTTATTTTGCTTTTCAAGTTCCTCAAGCTTTTCAGAGAGTTCTTCTTTTGGCATTTTCTCTCGAAGCTCTTGTAATTCTTTTAAGAGCTTTTCATTTTCCTTTGCTTTCTTTTCTTGACGCTCTAGACGTTCCTTCAGTTTTTCTTTATCCTCATCTGTAAGCTCCTCTTCTTTTTGAAACTCGTCTAGATTCTCCTTTAACTGTTTAGAAAAATCTTTCATCATCTCCTCTTGCTGCTTCTGGCGTTTAAGAAAGCTATCAAGTTTCTTTTGATCGTTAAAACTCAGCTGCTTTTTCTCCTTCTGAGTTCGTGAGATTTCTTGTAATTCCTTCTCACTATCCTTCATCTTCTGTAGGGACTTATCAAGATTACCTATAGATTTTTGTTGTTGCTCAAGCTGTTTATTTTTAAGCTCATCATCTGTAAGTTTTACAAAACTATATATCGTGCTCTTTGTACTTTTAAAACGATGGATGGCATCATTATCAAAAACCTCAAAATAATACTCATAATTTACTCCTTCTTGTAAATCAAGATTATTAGGGAATGCATAAATAAACTGATCTACATTACCCTTTGAAATACTGATTTCGTCATACTGTTTATTATCACTCTCTGAAGGATAATAAACAATTTGTAATTTTTTAAGCCCGTAATCGTCGCTCACTTTTCCGTAGAAATAATTCTGCTGCTCGTTTACAGTATCTTTTTTTGCTTCCAAGGATATTTGAGGATACTGATCTTTTAAGACTTGTAAATTATATGCTAGATTTTCATAATTTTTCAGTTGGCTATTACTCGTACTTACTTCATAACTCGTGTTATTATAGATACGCTTTACTGCTTTGAAAACTTTTGAGGTTGTCACATTTTCGCTTAAAGCGAAAGGGATAATAGTATCCTTAAGCACAAGATCTACTCCATCCGTCTGCCTCGTACTTATATTCCAAGAAACGGTAGTTCCTTCTGGAATAATTGCATTGCCCGTATTTTTTACAGTCTCTTTTCCTTTGCGAGTATGTGCAGGATAGTTGAGTTCCATATCAAAATCCATAAGTACAGGAACCTTGAGTACCTCGATAGTATAAGGCTGGGATACGACTTTATTACCTTTAAGATTAAAGGTGATATTTTCTGTAGGCTGTTCAAATATATAGCTATACTCTCCCAGAGCAATTTGCTGTAGAAAATACACCTCATCATTAAATCTCACAGACGCCTCCTCAGGAATTATATCTCCCAGTGTGCGCACGCGCAACTCAAAATCTTTATTTTCAATAGCCTGTAAATTCTCATTGACTATATAAAAACTAAACGGTGCTGGTGGCTCATATGCCTCGTTGTAATTTACAACACGCTCATAACTTGTTGAGAAAACCTTTTCCTTCCCTGCATAGTTTGCAATGAGAAATATAACTACAGGTATAGCAGCGTATTTGAGGTACTTCTTATTTTTTGTAAAATCTATAGCTAGTCTAAAAGGGATAGGCTCAAGCTCTTCACTCTTCTGCTCTATACTTGCGAGCATTAATTCTGAGTCTGTTACTTCACTATGTAATTGCAAGGTGTTTATAAGCTTGTCGCTTACTTCTGGAAAATAATTTCCTATCAAACTAGCAGCATCCTTGTAGTTGATACCTTTTGACAATTTAAATAATCTGGCTAGTGGTACTGCTATAAACTTGATGAGTAAAGCAACCTCTACTACTATAAACGCCCAGAAAAGAACGGTTCTTCCAGCTGGACTAAGCCAGAAAAAATACTCAATGAGCAGTGTGATTAAGAAATAAAATAGACCTAGTGCAAAAAACAATATTGCACCGCGCAGCAATTCATTAGTGTAATATTTTCTAATAAATCCCTCTAGCTTCTTCTCTATTTTTTCAAATCTATTCGTCATCTATCCTAATTCTCTTTATAGCAACCTCTAAAGTACTATTTTATTATGTTTTAAGAGGATGTCAACATTTACAAAGATATCACTGTGATCTTCATAAAAAACTTTAAACGGTATTCGTTAAGCCTTTTTAAAGGCTTAAAAGTATCTTTGCACAAAATCTAAGACTATGTCTCAAAACGTTCGGGTGCGATTTGCACCTTCACCTACTGGGCCATTGCACATCGGTGGTGTGCGTACGGCGCTTTTTAATTATTTATTTGCAAAAAAACATGGAGGTACTTTTATCCTCCGTATAGAAGATACAGATCAAAATCGCTATGTACCTGGTGCAGAAGATTATATACGTGAGAGTCTAGACTGGTGCGGTATTTCATATGACGAGGGACCTACAAAAGATGGCGGATTTGGACCTTATAGACAAAGTGAACGTAAGGATAAGTATCACGCTTTCGCGAAAGCGTTAGTCGACTCAAATAATGCTTACTATGCATTTGATACTGCCGAAAGTCTTGATGCACACAGAAAAGATCACGAAGCAAACGGCAAAACCTTTATCTATAACTGGCACAATCGCCTTAAACTAGATAACTCTCTCGTTCTATCGCAAGAGGAAACAGAGAAGCGTATAGCCGCTGGCGAAAATTATGTGATACGTTTTAAATCTCCTCAAGATGAAGTATTACAACTACGTGATGAAATACGTGGTGCTATGGAGATTGATACTAATATTCTAGATGATAAGGTGTTATTTAAATCTGACGGGATGCCTACCTATCACCTAGCAAACATAGTAGATGATCATTTAATGGAAATTACTCATGTGATACGTGGTGAAGAGTGGTTACCATCTCTAGCGTTACACGTGTTATTGTATAGAGCCTTTGGATGGGATGCACCAGTATTTGCTCACTTACCGCTTATTCTTAAGCCTGTAGGGAAAGGAAAATTAAGTAAGCGTGATGGTGATAAGCTAGGATTTCCAGTCTTTCCGCTACAATGGGAAGATCCAAAATCAAACGAAATTTCTTCTGGATACAGAGAAGACGGTTACTTTGCAGAAGCCATGGTAAACATGCTTGCCTTTTTAGGATGGAATCCTGGAACGGAACAAGAAATTTTTAGTCTAGAAGAGCTTGTAGCAGCTTTTGACTTAAAACGTGTTAATAAAGCTGGAGCAAAATTTGATCCAGAAAAGACAAAGTGGTTCCAGCAGCAGTATATGCAAGAATCTCCTGTAGCACTTATAGCAGATCAATTTATGACATTCTTAAAGGATAAGAATGTAACTACTACAGAGGAGTACACAACACACGTAGTTGATTTAATTAAAGAACGCGCCATCTTTGTAGAAGATTTATGGACATTAGGAAGTTACTTCTTTACTGCTCCAACAGAGTTTGATGAAAAGGCAGCCAAGAAAGCTTGGAAAGAAGATACGGCGGCCATCATGGAAGAGGTGAAAATTATATTATCTAGTGTATCTAACTTCACAACAATAGAAGCTCAAACAACTCTTAAGGAGTGGATTGTAGCAAAGGAATTAGGTTTTGGAAAAGTAATGCAACCTTTTAGATTATCACTTGTGGGCGCTATGCAAGGACCTGATGTTTTTGATATTGCTACCACCATTGGCAAAGAAGAAACATTACGACGTATAGGTTATGCAATTACCACACTAGGATAACTGTTATACATCACATTATTAATTAAGGCTACAAATCATTGATTTGTAGCCTTAATTTTTTACCGATAGTTCATAAATAAAATACAACTCCTGCAGTGATTAGTGATGCATTGCCTTTAAAATCTCTTGCATTGTTATCAATTACAAGGTTTTGCTCATTAAGATTATTGAGGATGTTTGTAAATCCATATTGGTACTGTAGCGTGAGCCTCACGTGTTCAAAACCACCTGTAAGTCCTAAGATACCAAAACCATTTACTCGAGATATTTCTTGTATATCACTTGCGGTAAGTGTGTTATATCCGGTTACTATATTTGTGTTTTGCCTAGAATTATCAAGCTTCATTTTGCTGTTAATTAGTAGTGCAGGTCCAATGTCTACTGCTAGATGGTTTGCAATTAAGTTATAACTGAGTAATAGATTAAGCTGCGCACCTATGATATTGTATTGAGTATCCTCACTAGTAAGTTGATCTAAAGAAGTTGTTTGAACTGTAATCGCAGTACTTAACAAATCAATCCCGTAAACCATTCCCCAGTTATTATACACATTTCCTCTAGTAGTAAAACCCGCTAGAAAACCAGCTTCTCCTTGTACATCAAAGTTCTTTGTATCTATATCCATGAATGCAACTTTACCTTGAAGGCCTATACGGTTATAATTACCGTTGTTCCTATAAGATTGAGCATACATTGTTGTGAACGTTATAAGCAGTAAAGCAAGTAGTAATAAATATTTCATAGGGGATTTTTAAAATAGGGTTACACTTAAAACAATGGCTCTAAGATATAATAACTTAAAAGGAATCAGGAAACTTTTATTTTATGTGTTACATTTTATCGATTATGGCTACTTATCTTTAAGATTACAATAATCACCATCAATAATTTTTAAAAATATCCAATATGGGACAGATTCTTTTACCAGTATTAGTAGTACTAGCCATACTTATTATCCTCTCAGGGATATTTATGGTTAAACAGCAAACCGCCGCCGTTGTGGAGCGTTTTGGAAAATTCATTGGAGTGCGTAACTCGGGACTTCAATTTAAAATCCCTGTATTTGATAAAATTGCAGGTCGTATCAATTTAAAAATACAGCAGCTTGATGTTGTTGTTGAAACTAAAACTAAAGATGACGTTTTTGTACGTCTTAAGATATCTGTACAGTTTCAAGTAGTAAAAGATAAAGTGTATGACGCATTTTATAAACTTGAAAATCCGCATGATCAGATTACTTCTTACGTATTTGACGTAGTAAGAGCGGAGGTTCCAAAAATGAAATTAGATGACGTTTTTGAGCGTAAGGATGATATTGCCATTGCAGTAAAGCGTGAGCTTAACGAAGCTATGTCTAGTTATGGTTTTGACATCATTAAAACCCTTGTAACAGACATTGATCCAGATATGCAGGTAAAGGCAGCTATGAACAGAATTAATGCAGCAGAACGCGAGAAAGTAGCTGCAGAGTTTGAAGCAGAAGCAGATCGTATCAAGATTGTAGCAAAAGCTCGTGCAGAAGCAGAGTCTAAGCGTTTACAAGGACAAGGTATTGCAGACCAGCGTAGAGAGATTGCTCGTGGTCTTGAAGAGTCTGTAGATGTTCTAAATAATGTGGGTATTAATTCTCAAGAAGCATCTGCACTTATTGTAGTTACTCAACACTATGATACATTACAGTCTATGGGTGAGCAAACTAATTCTAACCTTATCTTAATGCCTAACTCCCCACAAGCTGGTAGTAATATGCTTAATGATATGATTACTTCATTTGTAGCTTCTAATCAAATAGGAGAGCAAATGAAAAAAGATAATGAAGCAAAAGGTATTATCAATAAGAAGAAGAGAGACGCTCAAGAAGATTAATAATTACAATTAGGCTCATAAAAAACCCCAAGAACAAGCTGTTCTTGGGGTTTTATTATTTATAAAATAAGTCAGTTAAGCTTTGTATTCTCCTTCTCTATTTACTTCCTTAACACGTTTATATCCAAAAATTGTACTTAGTAATTTAGCTACCACCGCCTTTTGGAGTAATGATCCTACTAAAGTTCCTAATGAGGATACCGGAGAAAATCCAGAACTCATACCGTTTTTAGCTCCATTTACATTAAGCCTTACTTCCTCCTCACTTATTTGTCTTTTAAGTTTAAGGATTTTAAGGTCATGCTCTATTTGTTCAAAACTACTATATTCTCTCATCAGTGTTTATATTTTGAGTTGCTACGGGAGCTACTAGTGAAACATCTGGAAGTGAATCATCACTAAAGGCAAGTTTACTATATTTCTTAAGTAACATAGTTTCTAGAGGCTTTCCGGCAAAAAGAAATACCAAAAAGAAAATCACTAAGTAAATTCCTCCTACAATAAAGAATCCTGCACTCAAGCTATCTAGAGACTCCCCTATCACAATTGAAAGGCCTATAGAAAAGAACATCATTGCTATAAGACCAAAAGTTGCTCTCAAAGCTAAGTTTGCACTACTTACTAATCCTCTCATTCCATTCTTGAACAAGCTTAGTTTGTAGTATTCTGCAGTGACTTTGGCATATTCCTGCCCGTTATCTGTCAGTCCTTTTAGGTTATTTGTTAACTTTTCAAAAGCCATATCTGATTGGTTTCTTTTGGCTTATGATAATGCTTTCTCCACTTTGGCAACATTTTTATCTACTACAGCATCTTTTTGAAGTTTTGCATTTTGTACACGTAACTCAGCTAGTTTTGTTTCTAACGTTGAGATTACATCATCTGCTTTATGACTCGCTGTTGAAATAGAGTCGTTTAACTTTTCTTCAAAAGTTAACTTAGCTTTCTGAGCATTATCTGTAAGCGACTCTCTAGTTTCCTTAAGTTGCTTTACTAATTTTTCTTGCTCTTTCTTAGCTTTCTTAGAAAGATCCTTTCTCGTTTTAGTTCCTTTTTCTGGAGCATATAAAATTCCTGCTGCTGCACCTATTGCACCACCTAAAACTAACGCTAACAATGTATTACTTGACTTACTCATATGATTCTATTTTATATTAAAAATTGGTTGAGTGTAAAGATATTTTGATATGTTTCTTTTCTCCGTTAATAACCGGTTAATATCTCTTTAACCAACTCACAATCTTTGTTAAAAGTAGTCTCTTATCATCCTTAAATGAGACATTTATGCCAATAACTGTTAAAATATAGATCCTAGATATTAAAATTTAGACGCTGCTTCTTGTAATATATCGTTGCTATCTTCTTTTGCCTTTTCAACAAATGCTACTGCTCCTTCAATGTCCTTAATGGTTTTGTTTTGCGCTTTCGCGAAAGCGTACAAACTCTCAATACCCGCAATACGAGTACCCACCTTTTTTGCCGAAGTATTAAAGAATCCTTTAACCTCATCCTCTGTTAAACTCGCTGCTAACTTTTGTATATCTGCAACAGCCGCAATACGTTTATCTTCTGGTAGATTTGCAAGTTTCTTACCTAGTTTATTAATCGTACTAAGAGCTGAAGCTTTTTGCTGTTGCTGTGGTTTTGCTTGACCTTGCGTGTTACCTTGTGCTTGTTTAGGCTTCACTTTTGCCCATGAATCACGTAAACCTACCGTTCTATTAAAAATAAGGTGATCTGCTGTAGACTCCTTATCTACATTAAAATATCCCTTGCGCTGGAACTGGAATATATCACCTACCTCAACGTCTTTAAGACTTGGCTCAAGATATCCAGTGATTGTAGTAAGACTGTTAGGATTTATAAATTCCATGAAGTCTTTATCCTCATGACCATCAGGATTTTCATCACTAAATAGTCTATCAAATAAACGTACCTCTGCTTTAATAGCATGAGCAATAGAAACCCAGTGTAGTGTTCCTTTTACATTGCGCTTAGAAGCTTCTGTCCCGCTTCCAGATCTACTCTCTGGATCATAGGTACAGTGTATCTCTGTGATAACTCCGTTCTCATCTCTGATAACCTCACCACCTTTAATGATGTATGAATTCTTTAAACGTACTTCTTTATCTGTAGTAAGGCGGAAATACTTATTTCCAGCATTTTCTTTAAAATCCTCACGTTCTATGTACAACTCTCTACTAAAAGGAACTTTACGCTCTCCCGCAGCCTCATCTTCTGGATTATTCTCTGCATCTAGCCACTCCTCTTTACCTTCTGGATAGTTAGTAATCACCAGTTTTACTGGATCTAATACTGCCATTACTCTAGGAGCAATGTTATTTAAATCTTGACGAATGTGGAATTCTAATAATGCAACATCAATCACATTCTCACGCTTTGCAACTCCTACTGCATCTATAAAATTACGTATTGCTGCAGCTGTATAACCACGACGTCTCAGTCCAGAAATAGTAGGCATACGTGGGTCATCCCATCCAGAAACTACACCTTTTTCAACTAATGTGAGCAACTTACGTTTACTCATAATCGTGTAGTTAAGGTTGAGACGTGCAAACTCCCGCTGCTTAGGACGTAAATCCTCACCAGAGTATACTTGGTCTAAGAACCAATCATAAAGTTCTCTGTGAGGCTTAAACTCAAGCGAACATAAACTATGACTTACCTGTTCTATATAATCGCTCTCTCCATGCGTCCAGTCATACATAGGGTAGATACACCAGTCACTACCTGTGCGGTGGTGATCTTTGTGCAACACACGATAAATAATAGGATCACGCATTAACATGTTTACATGCGCCATATCAATTTTTGCACGTAAAATATGTTCTCCTTCCTTAAACTCACCCGCTTTCATTCTAGCAAAAAGGTCTAAGTTTTCTTCTACCGTACGATCACGGTAAGGTCCTGGCACACCAGGTTGTGTAGGTGTTCCCTTCTGCTCTGCCATTGCCTCACTAGATTGAGAATCTACATAAGCTTTTCCATCCTTAATAAGCTGGACAGTCCAATCATATAACTGCTGGAAATAATCACTTGAAAAGCACTCCTTATCCCATTGATACCCTAACCAAGAAACATCTTCCTTGATAGCATCTACATATTCTTGCTCTTCTTTTGCTGGGTTAGTATCGTCAAAACGTAAGTTTACCGGTGCCCCGTACTTCTCCCCTAGCCCAAAACTTATACAGATTGCCTTACAGTGACCTATATGTAAATACCCATTAGGTTCTGGTGGAAAGCGAAAACGCAAATCCTCCTTAGTATAGCTCCCTTTAAGGTCTTCTTCAACAATTTGTTCTAGAAAATTCAATGATTTATTATCCTCTGTCATGATGTATGATTGTAAGGGTAAAATTAATCAATTTGTAGTTGGATTTAATAAGTGTTTTCACTGATGTTTTTATTGCTTACGCGAAAACTTGAAATCATTATACAGAAGCATTCATACAAACCATTGTACTAGATAGCTCTTTTATCAAGCTTTGTATCAAAAGCTGTTGTTTATAACTGGCTTATGAGGTTTAAACTGTCGTTGTGTAACATTTTAAAAAAATAGACACTCATCTATTATAACAACAATACACTATGAAACCACTTAATTATACTTGCGTAAAATGCCAAAACCACACTTACAAAATAGGCGAAATGCGTGCTACTGGTAGTTTTCTAACAAAATTGCTCAATATGCAAACAGAAAAGTACAGCACAGTAACATGTAAAAATTGCTCATACACGGAGTTTTACAAGGCCAAAACTGGAGCACTTAGTAATATTTTTGATTTGTTTGGAGGATAAGACAAGGTTAAACCTCGTGCTTTAAAAATGCAAAATCATGTTTTGAGTTGTAACTTTGAACACTTATAAACAATACCATATCATGGGAAAAATAAGAGTAACAAACATACGTGCCTACGCCTACCACGGCTGTCTTTCTGAGGAAACTGCCATAGGATCAGACTACAGAGTAGATGTAGAGATTGAAGCAGATTTATCAAAAAGTGCGCAAACAGATAAACTTGCAGACACGGTAGACTATGTATTGCTTAACCGTATTGTAAAAGAAGAAATGGCAATTCCTTCTGCATTACTAGAAGTAGTGTGCGAGCGTATTTTAGTACGATTTTTTAAGGAAGAGGCTCTTATACAGCTAGCTACGGTTGCAGTATCAAAAGTAAATCCTCCTATAGGTGGAGATGTAGAGATGGTTACTGTAGAGCGTACTCGAGTGCAATAATACCTTTATTATCAGAAGTAAAACGAGTCAAAAATTCGTAAAAAGAATTTGTATTATTTATAAAGAAAAAAAAGAATATCTCATTTCGATATTTGTCAGTACTATTCCTATATTTGCACCCACATAAGGTGTCGTGGCCGAGTGGCTAGGCAATGGTCTGCAACACCATCTACAGCGGTTCGAATCCGCTCGACACCTCAAAAAGGAACTTCTAACGGAGTTCCTTTTTTTTTGTGCTTTATTGTAAATACTTAATTAGTGAATCGTATCTGGCTTGATTTCTGGAAGCTCTTGAAAACGTTCCATCTCTTGCTGGATATTAAACTCATCTGAAGGAACAAAACCTTTTGTTACGAGTACAAGACCACAAAAAATAAGTACAAGCCCTAATGACTTTTTTACTTTAAATATTCTACGTGGTGTCAAGTAACGCTTAAGCTGTTTTGCAAGTACTATTTTACCAATGTCTGTAATAAGATAAGCACCTATCATTCCTATAAAGAAGCCTAGTAAACGGTCACCATCATTCTCTACCGTAGGACCTACAATTATTAAGATTCCTAACCAGAAAACAAGTACCCCTATATTTATAAAATTGAGTAAAAATCCTTTTACAAAGAGTTGTACGTAACCACCTTTCTTAATTTTTGCTCTGTTAGGATCAAGTGCATCGCGCGTAGGTTTTTTAAGATAAATGGTGAGTCCGTACACGATTAATATCGCTCCTCCAAAAACATAAAGACCTGGCTGGTTACTTAGATTTTCGAGTAGTTGATAACTACTTAAGTAAGCAACTACAATAAAAACAATATCTGCAATAATAACACCTATATCAAAGGTAAGTGCAGCTCTAAAACCTTTGGTAGCCGCCGTTTCTAGTAACACAAAAAATACAGGGCCTATCAAGAACGCTAAGAAAAATCCTAGAGGTATAGCCGTGTGTAAATCTTGAAACATATAGAAAGTGCTTTACACAAAGTTAGACAAAAGCATACAGTAAAAAGAAAAGGATGCCTACGTATGTAAACATCCTTTGTATATATCTATTGATTAATAATTTAAAGTGCTTTCAAACCTGTTATAGAAGATTGCCCTAAAAATATAATGGCTTACATTATTTTAATACGTCCTCCAAAAGTACGACGACGCTTCACCTCTGCTGGATTACCATAGATTACAATATCTCCACCTGCTCTTATCGTTAGATCTGCTAGTTTACTTGCATAAGCTTCTACTTCTCCTCCTGCTTGTACAAATATCTCGGCTGTTTCTGTTTCTAGATCTCTACCTTCATAGATGCCTCCTGTGTTCACTTTTACCTTTTGTAGGGTTGCTTGACCACTTGCTTCAATTATACCTCCTGTAACGGCTCTTAAATGCGCTTCTTTTACAAGTAATCCTACTTTTACACGAGCACCTTCTTGCATTTTAATCTCAATCTTGTCTTGTTCTATGAGCTCATTTGAGGTTATTACAGCTCCTTCATTTCCATCTATTACTTGCAGGTTGTTGTAATGCACATGTACAAAGGTTTTGTTTCCGTCAAAAATGAGATCAAGATCCATTTTGATTTTTAAGGTTCCATCCTTGTTTACTACTTGTACCTGGCTTACATCTTCTCCCGTAATAATCACTTTATTTTCGGTAGACTTTACAAGGTTTACTACAATGCGATCATACACTTTTACTTCTGTAAAATCTCCTACGTCTTTTGTAACTGGATTTTGAGCAAATGCTGTTGCTGTAATTACTAGCGCTACTATGGTATATATAAATTTCATATTCATTGTTTTTGTTTGATATAGAGACCATACAATTACTAGATTGTTACAGTTTACAGCTTAATGCCTCTTCCCTTTCCATGTTCCACCATAGGTGTAACCTTCTTTATTACGATGTTTATCGCAACATGTTTCACATATAAACACCCACTCTTTGGCGTGGTTTAACCGCGCTCTAAAAGCTACAGTTATTTCTTTCTTACAAGTATGACAGATCTTTGTTTTAATATCAAATTGTTTTAAAACAGCTCTTTGTGGAATGTGTTACGCTTTCGCGAAAGCGTATTTAAAAATCTATCTTCTTCTCAATTCAAATAAATCTTTACGACGATCTCTTAGGTTCTTTACAGCTCCAAACTGATTGAGGTTACGTAATAAGTCTATATCGCAATCTGCAATAAGAATCATCTCTGTGTTAGGTGTAGCCTCTGCCTTAATCCCGTTTGCTGGAAATGAAAAGTCACAAGGAGTAAACACCATAGACTGTGCATACTGGATGTCCATGTTATGCACCTTAGGCAAGTTACCCACACTGCCTGCTATTGCCACATAACATTCATTCTCAATAGCTCTTGCTTGTGCACAGTTACGCACACGAGAGTATCCGTTTTGAGTATCTGTTAGAAAAGGAACAAAAAGAATATCCATACCATCGTCGGCAAGAATTCTACTTAGTTCTGGAAACTCAGAATCATAGCAAATAAGGATTCCTATTTTACCACAGTCTGTATCAAACGAGTGTAATTTATTACCTCCTTGCATTCCCCATACTTTTGCCTCATCTGGAGTTACATGAAGTTTTTCATAACGCTCTGTACTTCCATCTCTACGACATAAATAACCTACGTTGTATAGTAAATCATCTACCACTTCTGGCATACTGCCTGTAATGATATTGATGTTATAAGATATTGCTAACTGTGAAAAACGATTTTTAATCTCCTCTGTATGTTTTGCAAGTTCACGTATAGCTTCTGAAACTGGTAGATGGTTATTTTCTGCCATAAGCGGCGCGTTAAAGAACTCTGGAAAAAGTGCAAAATCTGATCGATAACCAGATACTGCATCTACAAAGTACTCTGCTTGCTGCATGAGTTCTTCAAGATCTTTATACAAACGCATTTGCCACTGTATTAAGCCAAGTCTTACTACCTTCTTTTGTGTAGCTGCAACAACAGATTTTTTCTCATAGTAGATGTTATTCCACTCTAGAAGTACGGCAAACTCACCTGAGTCTTCATCACCAGGTAGGTATCCTTTTAAAATCTTAGCTGGGTGAAAATCATTATTAATCTGGAAGTTTAATACCGGATCGTGGATTTCTTTACGCTTTACCTTCTCAATATATTCCTTAGGAGTTACAGAATCTGCGTGTTTGTGGTAGTTAGGAATACGACCTCCAAAAAGAATTCCCTTCAAGTTTTGCTCCTCACAAAGTTCTTTACGATAATCGTATAATCTTCTTCCTAGACGTAAACCTCTGTATTCTGTTTTAATAAAAACATCGATACCGTATAGAATATCTCCATCTGGCTTATGTGTATTAAATGTGTAGTTACCTGTGATTTCTTCATAGGTATGTACACTGTCAAAAGTAGACTCATTGAGTTTTATAGAAAGCGCACAACCTGCAAGTTTTCCATCAATTTTAATTACTACTTGACCTTCTGGAAACTTATTGATAAGTGCAGTGATTTGTTTCTCATTCCAGTACATGTCTGGCATATTAGAATATGCCTGTATCATTGCATTTTTAAGTTCTTCGTAATCGTTGAGCGTAAGATATTTAAGCTCGATATTTTCTATGGATGTTGACATGTAGTATGGTTAAGAAGAGCGATTTTTAATTCTTCTATAAGATCACAAAATTAGTGCGCTTTTTCTTAATAAATTGCTAAACTTTTAAGAATAATTAATAGCATAAAAAAACCATCACACTTTATGATAGTGTGATGGTTTAAACTTTAATATAAGTGATAAGTTACCTACTGATGCAATCCTTCCTTTACACCCACAAGTGTAAAATCAAGATGCTTCTTCACTAGATCTGCTTCTTTTACTTTTACAATTACTTCATCTCCTAGTGTAATTTGATTACCAGATTTTTGTCCTATTACAGAGTAGCTATCTTGGTCAAATTCATAGTGATCACCTTTAATATCTCTTAAGCGCACCATTCCTTCACATTTGTTTGAGATAATCTCTACATAGATTCCCCATTCTGTAACTCCAGAAATAACACCTACAAACTCTTCATCCTTATGATCTTGCATGAACTTAACTTGCATATACTTGATGCTATCTCGTTCTGAACTTGTAGCTAGCTGCTCCATTTGTGAAGAGTGCTTACATTTTTGTTCATACTCTTCTTCACTAGCAGATTTACCACCATCAAGATAATGCTGTAATAATCTATGCACCATTACATCTGGATAACGACGTATAGGCGATGTAAAGTGACTGTAATAATCAAACGCAAGACCGTAGTGGCCTATATTATCTGTAGAGTATACTGCCTTACTCATGGTGCGTATAGCAAGTGTATCTACCATGTTTTGCTCCTTCTTCCCTTGTACATCTGTAAGAAGTTGGTTTAAAGAAGAGGTCGTAGTCTTACGATCTTTTAAGTCTAATTTATAACCAAACTTGCCTATTACTTTTTCAAGAGATGCTAGTTTTTCATCATTAGGCTCATCGTGTATTCTGTATACAAATGTCTTTTTAGGAGCTTGCTTTCCTATAAATTCAGATACTTTTCTGTTTGCCAGTAGCATAAACTCTTCAATGAGTTTGTTTGCATCTTTAGAGGTTTTAAAATAAACACCCTCTGGATTCATGTCATCATCAAGCTTGAATTTTACTTCTACTTTATCAAAAGAAATAGCTCCATCTTTCATGCGCTGGCGACGCATAATCTTAGCAATTCTATCCATTTCTAATGTTGCTTCTACAAGCTCATCAGATACTTTGTAGGCTTCTCCAGTAAGAGAAACTTCGGCTGGGATGAGGTTTGATCTGCTTTCTATAATTGCCTGTGCTTCTTCATATGCAAAGCGGGCATCACTATAAGTTACCGTACGTCCGTACCAAGAATCTACTATTTTTCCAGAGTCTGCTTTCATTTCAAACACTGCAGAGAATGTATACTTCTCTTCATGAGGTCTTAATGAGCAAGCGCCATTACTCAATATTTCTGGTAACATAGGTACTACCCTATCTACAAGATATACTGATGTTGCACGCTCATAAGCTTCATCATCTAGTATCGTTCCCGGTACGAGATAATGACTTACATCTGCAATGTGAATTCCTATTTCATAATTACCATTCTCAAGTTTTTGAAAACTTAATGCATCATCAAAATCTTTTGCATCCTTAGGATCTATAGTATAAGTGAGTACATCACGCATGTCGCGACGTTTTGCAATTTCTTCTGCTTTTATAGACGTATCTATCTTATTTGCAAACTCTTCTACCTCTTCTGGAAACTCATATGGAAGTCCATATTGAGCAAGGATAGAATGTATTTCTGTATTGTGCTCTCCTGGTTTTCCTAAGACCTTTGTAATTCTTCCAAAGGGAGAATCTGCCTTATCTGGCCAGTCTTCTATAGTTACCACCACCTTATCACCATCTTCTGCCTTGCCCAGCTTTTTAAGCGGTACAAAAACATCAGTGTACATCTTGTTTGACTCAGAAGTAAGTACAAAAGCAAACTTCTTTTGAAGTTTTACTACGCCTACAAACTCTTCAGTTTTGCGCTTAATTATTTTTGTAATCTCTCCTTCATGCTTCTTGCTACGGCGCTGGCGGTAAATATATACCTCTACTTCGTCACCATTTAAAGCTTTATTTAAGTGATGCGGCGGTACATAAATGTCTTGTTCTAGATCATCTACCATCACATAACCTCCACCTTTTCCAGATACATCTAGAATTCCGGTGTGGTAATTTTTATTTGAAGCAATCTTAAACTGGCCGCGTTCTTCTTCTATAATCTGCTCTTTGGCCTTAAGTTGCTGTAAGTGTTTGATAATTTGGTTGCGGCTGGATGGATCGTCTACATCAAGTTTGGCCGCTATTTGTTTGTAATTGTAGGTTTTTTGGTGATCGTCTTTTAATATTCTAACGATTCTTTCTGAGAGGTTTGATATTTTTCCTGGTCCTCTCCTTCTCTTCTTGCTATTCATCTATTTTATTTCTGTCACAAAATTAGTCCTAAAAAGCTCAACTATAGCTTTTATGTTAAAAATTTAAGGTTTAGTAACGTTTTGTATACTTTAATTTGTTTTTATACGCTTTCGCGAAAGCGTACTTTAAAGATATAATATCTAATGCAACTCTTATACCGTTTTTATACAGTCTCACAACCCTAACAAGATCTATACTAAAGTTTAACACTCTAATTTTAACAAAATATTAGTATTATCTTAATAAAATCTTAATTTTGCTGTAACGTTTTGATTTTTATTACGTCTTTAAGTAGATGACAACTATGAATACCTCCAAATTAATACATAAAAACACAATCTTGCTCCTTGCTATATTCTTAGTAGGAGTAATCGTTGCTGTGGTATATATCAATGCAGCTTTTGAAGAGGAAACAAATAGCCGTCATACAGCAGCACCTGCTACAACCAAAACAGTTTCTTACCACTCGTAAATCTCATTTAAGCTTTTCTTTTAAAACGAATCCTTCTTCTTTTTTATAAGACATAGAAGTATATACTCATGTCTTCATCTTTCTAGCAAATTTCTTTTCAAGTATACAGAAAGTCAAGTACTCCGTTTTTTAAAATAAATCACTTCAGGATTATCAAAAGTAGTCACTCTCTTTTTTCAATCAATTGACTAAAGAGAGCTTTCATTTTACAGAATTCAATTTTTAAAATTTTAGATGTTATTCACATATATATATATATCATTTGTTTTCTTTTAAAATTTTAAAAAATAATGATGCTTATTATATACTGTGAATAGCGGTATAACTTTTAAGAAGGAATATTGTAAATATCACTTTTTGATAGTTGTTCACACCTTGTCATACAGTTGTTAGATTGTTTTTCTACTGAAAACATGAGGTTTATGAATCACTGTTAACAAATGTTGATAACCATAGATTATTACAAATTGCTCATAAGTCTAGTTATCAACTTATCAAAAATCGGCTCTTTTTATGCTTATAAAATTGATCACTATTAAGCAAAGAAAAATTTGGTTCGTGTACCCTAAGTCTAGTATTGTTTTTTTAATCTTAATCTGCAAGTAGAGTTATCATTTACCGTCAAAAGTTATTGACAAACGCTATCAACAGGTATTCAAGGGTTATTAACAATAGTCTATTATTAGAACATTTAATCCCTAATTAGTATAATTCACTATGTAAATGTTTAGTTAAATAACTACATATTAGTCACTTAACGTTATTAACAATTGTCGTGCTTTATACCATAATGTAGTTAAGAGCTATCACTCACCTTATTGTTCATATAAGAAGGATATCACGTTACTACTTATTTATAAAACGAGAATGCTATTCCTTAACTTTGATGTGTAAAACAAACGTACTATGAAAATCTCTATAGGTAACGACCACGCAGGAACCAGTTATAAGAATCTTATTGTAAATTTTTTAAAAGAAGCTGGACATACCGTTAATAACTACGGTACAAACGATGATGGAAGTGTTGATTATCCAGACTTTGGACACCCTGTTGCTAGCGATGTAGAAAAGGGTGAGGCAGATTTTGGGATTGTAATTTGTGGTAGTGGTAACGGTATTGCCATGACTGTTAATAAACATCAAGGTGTAAGAGCAGCACTATGCTGGATTAAGGAAATTGCAGTGCTTGCACGTGAGCATAACAATGCAAATGTAATAGCAATTCCTGCCAGATATACCTCAAAAAATCAAGCATTAGACATGGTTAAAGCCTTTCTCGCAACAGATTTTGAAGGCGGACGCCACCAAAGACGCGTAGATAAGATAGCTTGTAAATAATTCTAAAAAATTCGCTGCGCGATATACATATGGAAGAAGCTGCCATTCAATTTATTATAAAGAAGTACGAGTTTATAAGTAGAGACGAGTTATACGCCATACTACAGCTCAGATCTGAGGTTTTTGTTGTAGAACAAGATTGTGTGTACCAAGATATAGATGGTAAGGATGACAAAGCCGTACACGTTCTAGGTTATAAAGATGATGAGCTCATTGCTTACACGCGTATTTTCAAACCGGGTGCTTACTTTGAACAAGCTAGTATAGGCCGTGTTATTGTAAAAGAAAACCAGCGTAAGTTCAAGTACGGCTATGATCTTATGAACGCATCTATAGAAGCCGTGCATAAATACTACGATGAGCGCATTATAAAAATATCTGCACAGAAGTACTTAAAAAGCTTTTACAATAACCTAGGTTTTAAAGAACAAGGAGCAGAATATCTAGAAGATGGGATTCCTCACATTGTGATGATAAGAACATAAAATTAACGTGTAATTATTGAGATAATTATATGGTTGAGTTATGCTTTCGCGAAAGCGTAAGACGTTTAATAAAAAGCTATAATGATGACTCTCAAATCTTTTGAAACAGAGCGATTATTACTCATACCTACTACAGTAGATGACGCTCCATTATTTCTTGAATTACTCAATATGCCTAAATGGCTTGAGTTTATAGGCGATAGAAATGTACACAATCTTATAGAGGCTCAAACGTATATCAAAACAAAAGTGCTTCCACAGTACGAACGTCTTAGTTATGGCAATTATACGGTTATTAGAAAGGCTGATAACGAAAAATTAGGCTGCTGTGGTCTCTATGACAGAGAAGGTCTAGATAGTGTAGATATAGGTTTTTCTTTTTTAGGGAAATTTGAAGGAAACGGATATGCATATGAAGCTGCAACTTGTTTAAAAAAAGCCGCCTTTAATACATTTAAGATACCAAATTTAGGAGCCATCACCATGGAAAGTAACATCGCCTCCCGAAAATTACTAGAAAAAATAGGACTTAGTTTTACAAAAAACATACAGCTAGAAAGCGAAGAACTGATGTATTATGAGCTTGAAAATGAAGGACTGTAATAACTAATTCTTAGCCTTTACCTTCTTGATATAAGTCACATAAATTTCCACACGCTTATCATCTGCCGGGTCACCACCTAGTGGAAACCTACTCCCGAAACCTTGATAACGCATGCGTTTTTTTGCAACTCCTTGACCTGCGAGATAATCATA
The DNA here is from genome assembly GCF_007827285.1 of Dokdonia sp. Hel_I_63. Taxonomy (NCBI): domain Bacteria; kingdom Pseudomonadati; phylum Bacteroidota; class Flavobacteriia; order Flavobacteriales; family Flavobacteriaceae; genus Dokdonia; species Dokdonia sp. Hel_I_63. The sequence continues at coordinate 544,792 of NZ_VISD01000001.1, forward strand.
AATGAACTTTGCTCTTGCTTCAGAGAGATTGCGCTTGCCTGTTTTAAGATTGATACCATCGCGACCATGATCTACACAACACACATGACCTTGAATCTTAAATATGATTTCTGGATGTCCTTTTAAGTATTTGGCTAGCTTTTTTAAATCATTGTATGACTTCCCGTGTATGTAGCTATAGTTGGTTTTAAACAGGATGTTTTTAAGCAAAATACGATCTCCTTTGGCTATCGTGTCTTCTTCGTAGTTTTTATAGCGATCTATTTTGGTCGTGATTTCTTCAGCCACTTCTACTTCTTCTGGAGTAGTCTTGCGGGCTTGTTTTAGAGAAACGATAATCTCTACTTTTCGATTAAGTTTACGTTGTATCTCGCTTCCCGCATCATCTAATCTGGTGAGTAAAAGCTCTCCCTTTCCATCAGAATTTTTGATAATTGTGTCTGCAACACCTTGCAACATAAAAATGTCCTTAATGGTATTTGCGCGATCTTGCGAGAGACGTTTATTATAGGCATCTGTGCCACGATCATCACAATAGCCATAAATAGATATATCTTCTATTTTATCCTTAGGCAGCGATGCGATAAAGCGATTCAAAGACGCTAACTCCGTTTTAATAAGCGCCGATTTATCGGTATCAAAAAAGGTTTCATGAGTGCGATCTACTTGCGCACTTGCAGAAAGTACACAGAGGTAACATGCAATATGTAACGCAAGGAACTTAATAATTTAAAATCTTACTATAGCGCTTACTATCATTAAGTACAGTAGTCGCTTCTTTAATTTCTGTATTGTTAATAAGCTGGTATTCATACAGTCCATCACGATAGAAATATCGTTTTACAATCTCATCAATCAGTAAATTTTGAATCTCCTCTTGACGCTCATCTATTGCTTTCTCTTTAGCTTGTGCAATAGCATTGTCTAGTTGTGAGTATGCAGCTTGTACTTCTTTTTTAAGATCATCCTTCTCTGCTTGAAGAAGCGCTTTTGCAAATGCTTTTTCAGTCTCGGTCTCATAGTTGAAACCTGTACGTGTCAAGAAGTTTTTAAAATCATTAAAATCTGCTTGAGACCATGAGAATTCGCTCATATCGCTGTACTGATGCTTGTAATAATAATCTGTAGCATATTCAAAAATGGCGTTATCCTTGAGTAGCGCCGTAGTTACGGGACTAAGCTTTGCAGATGATACTTGAATGTCTGGTAGTACACCACCACCATCAAAAACCTTACGGCCGTTCTTAGTTTTAAACTCGTTATAATCTTCAGAATTCGTACGCACGGCATTACCATCATTATCACGATTCCAGTAGTCTAATGCTTGTATACAACGTCCAGAAGGCGTGTAATAGCGAGATATTGTAATCTTTACAGAAGTTCCATACGTAAGTGGCTTAGGACGCTGTACAAGGCCTTTCCCAAAGGTTCTAGCACCCACTACCACTGCCCTATCATAATCTTGTAAACCGCCTGATACAATCTCAGATGCAGAGGCAGATCTACCGTTTACGAGCACCACTAGTGGTATTTCAATATCCACTGGTTCTTGCTGGGTTACATAGGTTTTATTATACTTTTTTACAACAGACTTTGTCGTAGTAATAAGTGAGCCCTTAGGTAAAAAGAGATTACAGATATTGATAGCTTCACTTAGTAACCCACCACCATTACCACGTAGATCTAGAATGATTTTTTTTGCCCCATCCGTCTTTAAACTTACGAGTGCATCCTTCACTTGGCTTGATGCTTTTTTACTAAAAGTAGTAAGTACGATATACCCAGTATCTCCATCAATTAATTTTGAAAACGGAACCGCATCAATCTCTACAGAAGAGCGTTTTATCGTAGTGGTATTCGTTTTTCCTTGACGTTCATAAGTGATTATTACTTCACTGTTAGGAGCTCCTTTTAATAAATCTCCAGCATCTCCGTCCATATCTGCAACGGTGATATCTCCTATTTTAAGGATATTGTCACCCGCTTTTAATCCTGCTTTATCTGCTGGATATCCTTTGCGAGGCTCAACAATGGTCATTTTATTAGCTACATTTCTTACCGTTGCTCCTATTCCAGAGTAATCTCCAGAGCGATTAATTTTGGCGTCCTCAACCTCTTGCTCAGTCCAGTATTTAGTATAAGGATCAAGATCTGCAAGCATCCCTTCTATCGCACTATCCATCAATTCTGCAGGGTTAGTCTCATCTACATAATTCATGTTAAGCTCCTTAAAAAGCTCTGTAAAAATTTCGATTTGCTTTGCAATTTCAAAAAAGTCACTTTTAAAACTTACCGTTCCTATACCAATCGCAACCGCAATGATGGGGATGAATATTTTCTTTTTCATAATCTTTTATATCTGTAGTAGACCGTAGTTGTGAGTATAACGCTTTCGCGAAAGTGTACGTATATTATTTACTTTTCTTTTTTATCCAGCGACGCACAAAAAACGTGCTTACACTTAACAAGATAAGAAATGGCCAAAGATGCAACAAACCTAAAAAGAATACCGAAACACCGTTCCAGCCACTTTTAAGGGCATTCATCATTTTTGAGCCATAGGAGTTTGTGACCTTAGTCGCCACCTCGTTCTTATAAAAATGGATGTGTAGAGTGCTTAGTGAGACTTGGCTTTGTAGGTATTTAAGTCTTCCTTGTTTTGCTTCTATTTCTTCTCTTATTTCTGCAAGTTCGCCTTCTATCTCTAGCATTTCTTTGACATTTTTTGCCTTAGATAGTAAGTTAATGTAACGATCTTCTAGCGCTCGCTTTGCCTTAAGGCGGGCGTTGAGGTCTACAAATTCTTCGGTAACGTCTTTTTGAGAGATGGTCTTTTCATCAAAATATACGACACCTTTTGAAATCTCGTCAAGTGCCATCTGGAAGTTACGAGTAGGAACACGTACGGTAAGATTTTGAAAAACACCGCCGTAACTTTCTTTACCAGAATTATCATTCTGTATATATCCTTCAGTCTTTTTAATAATATTGAGAATATGTGCATGGGTGGCCGCCATATTCGGAGTTTCAAAACGTAGATTTCCTGTTTTGATAATTTTTTGTGCAGTGGCTTGAGTATCTGGAGCAGTTTCTTCAAGTACTATTTCATCAAGCTCCATATCGTCATAAGCCTCGTAAGCTAGTCCTGGTTCGCTGGTGCTAGAAGTACCTTTATTAGCATTCTCACATGAAAGAATAAGTAAAAAACTAAGAAGTAGTAGGAGCTGTCGCATCGTTAAAACGTTTTATAAGTTTGACCATTGCCTTATGAAGAACTGCTTGCGGGACTTCCTCTTGGCCTGTATATAAAATAAGCATCGCAAATGTCGTGCCTTTTGTATCTATAAGGTCTTTATGTAAACGATATGACTCTCGCATTAAACGTTTTATGCGATTACGAGAAACAGCCAACTTAAAATTACGTTTGGATACAGAGACTCCAGCTTGTACCATGTAAGCATCAGTAGATAGTGGGGTCTCTATATAAACCATCCTAAGCGGAAAAGACTTGACAGACCTTCCCTCAATAAAAAGGGTGTCTATCAGTTTTTTAGACTTTAATTTTTCGGCTTTTGGGTAGGTATGTGGCATTGCTGGCAAAGATAGTAGAATTGAAATAGGTTGTGTGGTAGTATTACGCTTTCGCGAAAGCAAAAAAGCACATAAAATTATGGATAAAATACGTTTAATAGGAATATATCCATAAATTTGTAGCGTGAACGAACTACAACCTCATAAAGTAAAAAGAGCCAAAGAAGATTATGCAGGTAATCGGTCTGTGCAAACTGGTTTTCCCAGTCCTGCAACGCACTATCGCGAGCCTATGATTGATCTCAATAAAGAGCTCAGTTCTTCTCGAGATGCGACATTCTTTGTACGCGTCAAAGGGGATACATGGAAGGAGTACAATATTCTAGACCAAGACGTTTTAATTATAGACAGAGCTTTGAATCCTAGTCAGGGCAAACTTGCTTTGGTAGTAACTCCAGACGGTTTTGATGTACAGAGAATCAACACCAATAAAACGGTAGAACTCTGGGGAATGATAAGCTACATAATTCACAAGGCGCTATGATTGCGATGGTAGATTGTAATAGCTTCTACGCCTCGTGCGAGCAAGTATTTCGTCCAGATTTGCGAGGAAGACCAGTGGCTGTACTGAGCAATAATGATGGTTGTATTATCGCAAAAAATAAAGAAGCAAAAGCGCTCACACACATTCCTTATCGCGATCCGCTATTTAAAATCAAGGGACTGCTTGCGCAAAATGATGTGACTCTATTTTCATCTAATTATACGCTGTACGGCGATATGTCTGATCGCGTGATGAATGTGCTCAGGGACTTCTCACCAGCCGTTGAGGTGTATAGTATAGACGAGTCATTTGTAGACCTATCTGGTATTACCCATGTTAACCTTGAAACGTATGGGCACCAAATAAAAGATACCGTTGTGCGAAGCACAGGAGTGCCAGTAGGCGTGGGAATTGCACCTACTAAAGTCCTTGCAAAACTTGCCAATAGAATCTCAAAGAAGATAGCACGCTTTAATTACGTCTTTGTCATGGACACCGAAGAACGCCGTATAGAATGCCTCAAATGGGCCGAAACAAAAGATGTCTGGGGACTTGGTAAAAAGCATGTAGAACGCCTGGCAAATGTAGGTGTTTTCACAGCTTATGATTTTACACAATTGCCGCTAGCGTGGGTACGCAAAGAAATGACGGTAATAGGGGAGCGGCTCTGGCGCGAACTCAATGGAGAATCATGTATTCCTTTTGATACGCTTCCGCGAAAGAAAAAAGCAATAGGTACCGCAAAGTCCTTTGGAAAAAAATTGGATAATCTTCCTCAAATTGAGGAGGCTTGTGCTTACTACATAAGTGAAGTAAGCGAGGTGCTACGGTTCCAGAAATGTTGTTGTACACAGCTGCGCATATATCTTACTACAAACTACCACAGCACAAATGACGTGCAACATGCAGATAAGACCATTGTCACTTTATCTGTACCTACAAATGATACTTTCTTGCTTATTGTAGAAGCAAAAAAAGCATTGAAGCGAATCTACAAGCCAGGATTTAAGTATAAAAAAGTAGGAGTAGACCTTTTAAATCTCATCCCAGAGGAGCAAGTTCAAGGAAACCTGTTTATGCCCGAAGCAACAGGAGATAAACGTCTCATAAAAGCCTTTGATGCTATTAATAACCGCTACGGGAAGTCTACCGTTTCTGCGGGATTATCCGGAACCACAAAAAGTAACAAGGAATGGGAACTCATCAAAGAAGAGCGTAGCCCAAGATATACCACGCAATGGGATAGTTTGCTGGAGATAGGGGAATAAAAAAACCAACCCGCAATGGGTTGGTTTATAATATTATATTCTTAAAAGAGTTCCTTACTCTTTCTCCCAAACGTTATCTGTTTGATCAATATCTGCCATCATTGATGTAGGATCTATCTTCATCATTTTTACCTCACTTAGTGGTGCATCAATGGTGAATGTATATGTAGGGTTTGTCCAAGGCCAGTCTGCTAGTTGTTCACGAGTGATGTTTGGTGTTGGGTTTGGCTTTTCGGCGCGCATCATACGTAGTGGCATGTAGTATGATTTTTGAGAACCATCTGCCATATCTACATAAAAATCTATAGGCATCGGCATGAGTCCTTTTCGCGTAAGCGTAACCTTAGTTTTATTACCATCTGCTTCTACACTTGTGATACCATAATCAATAGTGTTTGTAGTCTGTGCCCAGTCCATTAAGTACCAGTCTAGCTCCATTCCAGAAACTTTTTCTGCAGTACGTTTAATGTCGTTAGGTGTAGGGTGCTTGAAAGAAAAATCATCAAAGTATTTTCTAAGCGTTTTCTTAAGATTGTCTTCACCAATAACGTATCCTAACTGTGCAAGAAATACTGCTCCTTTGCTGTATGCAGCGATGCTGTAAGGCATGTTCTCGTTATAACGATCTGCGTGCGTTGTTTGTGGTTGTTCTTTACCGCTTTTAACGAGGTAATAGTAGCCTCTGTACGACCCAGAAAGCGGATTAGGATTATCACCTCCTGTAAGTTCATTTTCGGCAAGAGAAGAGATATATGATGTAAATCCTTCATCCATCCACTCGTGCTTTGCTTCGTTACTTGCTAGTAAGAACTGGAACCAAGTGTGCGCCATCTCATGTGCAGTCACGCCAAATAGGCTTCCAAACTTGCGCTCACCAGTAATAAGTGTGCTCATCGCATACTCCATACCACCATCACCACCTTGTATCACAGAGTACTGCTTGTATGGATAGGTACCTACGTGCTTATTATAAAAGGCAAGTAAGTCTGCCGTCATAGGCTGGAGTTTTTTCCAATTTTCTTTGATAGACTCTTTATTTTTATAGAAAAAGTGAAGTTCTGTATCATTTTCTCCCATGATCATGTCGTGCACATAATCAGGATCTGCAGCCCAAGTAAAGTCATGTACGTTAGGTGCTTTAAAGTGCCATTGTAATTTACCACGCTTTGCATTTTTACCTGGCTTCATAGAAGTTCCTGCATACCCATGACCCATATCTTCTGGATCTTGCAAATATCCTGTACCACCTACTGTATAGTTCTCATCAATATTGATTTTTACATCAAAATCTCCCCATACTCCGTGAAACTCACGGGCGATATAAGGATCTGCGTGCCATCCTTCAAAATCATATTCGGCCATTTTTGGGTACCACTGTGTCATAGATAGTGCAACGCCTTCCTTGTTGTTACGACCACTACGGCGTATCTGTACAGGTACTTGACCTTTAAATTCCATCTCAAAAGTAGTAGTTGCTCCTGGTGCAATAGGAGTTGCAAGTTGTACTTCAAGTACCGTTCCCGCTACTTCGTAAGTTAACTTCTTACCATCTTGGGTAAGGCTATTTACTTTGATAAACCCAATCTCATCTGGAGCTAGCTTACTGATACGATCTTTTACACGACCATCTGGATCTGCAATATTGCGTGAGCGCACGTCCATCTCGCTTCCTGGTTGGAACGCGTTAAAATATAAGTGATAAAAAACACGGTCTAGTGTCTCAGGAGAGTTGTTTGTGTACTCTAGCTTTTGTGTACCATCATATTGATAGTTTTTTACATTCATGTCGATTTCCATTTCGTAATCGACGTGCTGTTGCCAGTAAGAGGTGTTGTTTTGTGCATACGCTTTCGCGAAAGCGAACAACGATACTATCACCAGTAATTTGTAAGCGTTTTTCATTATAGATTGATTTAAAGTTAAAATCCCAAACTCCGTTATTGAGGAGGTTGGGATTTTGAGAAATTACTAAAATTATTTTTGTAGTTCTGCTAGTTTAAAGGCGTTGTACATATTTACCATTTCGCCAGATTTTGATACTTCATTAAAGCGTGCTTGCTTTTCTGTATCTCCACCTAGAATTACCGAAGTATTAGTAGTAAGACCACTCTTCATGATAATGTTTTTAACCTCGTTTGCAGAAAGCTTAGGGTAGTAGCTACGTAACATTGCAGCAACTCCAGCTGTGTTAGGCGCAGCCATAGACGTACCGCCTAGATACTCATATGTGTCTTCTGGTGTAGTAGAGTAAATATCTACTCCAGGAGCAAATACATCTACATTAGATTTCCCATAGTTTGAGAAGTTTGCAAGTAACTGGCTTCCATACTTAGGTGCTAGAGCGCCTATCGTTAAGAAAGTATCTGCCATTTCTGTTACGTTATCTAATTGATCATTAGGATACACACGGTTTGCTGGATCATCAAGAGATAACCCTTCATTACCTGCAGCATTTACGATAAGCACATCATTTTTGGCAGCATACTTTATTGCATCATATACCCACTCAGGATTCTGTGCGTAGTATTTTCCAAAAGAGGTATTAATCACCTTTGCACCATTATCTACAGCGTAGCGTATCGCAAGTGCGATATCTTTATCATACTCATCTCCATCTGGCACAGCGCGTACTGCCATAATCTTAATGTTGCTATTTGCAACACCATTCATTCCTTTACCGTTGTTACGTGTTGCAGCAATGATTCCTGCTACGTGCGTACCGTGCTTTGCACCGTCTGGCTCAGGTCCATATACATTATTATTACCGTATTTTGTGTCTGTAATATCGTAAGGATTGTCGCCTAGCACTTTTCTAAAATCGGCTGTTTTATTATAGTTTGCTTCTAGCTGACCAGTAAAGTATTCAACACCTTCATCTATGTTTTTCATAAAGTCAGGAATACTCTCTGTGTACTGAAACATTTGAGTAATAAACCCAATGTGGTTCTGCATCTCGGCAGAAGGGTTTTTAATAGTTGCAAGATCTGCTTGCGTGTAATCTTCTTTTCCTAATGCTTTTACTATCGCAGGATGTGAAGATTTAAGCTGGCTAGCAATTTGCTCGTATTGTGTTTTTTGACGCTGTGCACCTGCAACTTTCTCGTCATACTCAGCTTTTGCTTTTTGGTATTGTAAGAAGATATCTTTTTGAGACGCAGGAATAGTTGCTAGTGTTTTACCAGCAAACTCACTTTCAAAACGTTTGATGATACGTACAAATTCAAGTTGCTCTGCACCTACATCACCTAGAAAATTCCAGCCATGTATGTCATCTATATATCCATTGTTATCATCATCCTTACCGTTACCAGCAATCTCTTTTGGATTCGTCCAGATGCGACCTTTAAGATCTTCATGGTTAATGTCAATACCAGAATCTATCACAGCAACAATTACTTGCTGTCCAGACTTACCAGGAAGAATTTCGGCATACGTGCGATCTACGCTCATGCCTGGGATGGTATCAGTTCTAAGATCTCTTGAGCTCCATGCTTGTTTCTCACTTTCTGTAAGTGCAGAAACTTTGAGAGGGTTGCTATCTACATTTTCTACGGGTACAGTTACCAGTGCAGATGGAGTCTCACAAGAGGCTAAAAAAGTGGCAGCCATTGCTGCAATCACAAGAGATTTTGTGTGTTGTAAATTCATCATATTAGTTAAATAAGTCTTTAAAGGTATAAATTTCATTTGCACGCACGCCTTTCTCGGTGTGCTGTACGGTAATAATTTCATTGTGAGCATCGTGCTCTAGCCATAGATAGTAATTATTATCTGCAGCGATATTTAAGAATTGTTCTTTCTCGCTTATAGAAAGTAGCGGTCTTGTATCATAACCTGTCACATAAGGAATAGGTAAATGCCCTAAAGTAGGGAGCAGATCTGCCATGAAAACAATGGTCTTACCTTGATACTCAATATGTGGTAGCATTTGTTTTTCTGTATGACCATCTGCAAAGAGAATACCAAAGTTGAGTTCGCTATTTTTTTGAAAAGCCTGTTCTCCTCGTTCTATAAAGTGAAGCTGTCCACTTTCTTGCATAGGGATGAGGTTTTCCTTTAAGAAACTAGCTTTCTCTCGATTGTTTGGCTCAACAGCCCATTGCCAGTGATTTTCATTGGTCCAGAATTTCGCATTTTTAAATGCAGGTTCATAACCTGTTCGGTCTTTATTCCACTGGATGGCTCCACCTACGTGATCAAAATGTAGGTGCGTCATAAATACGTCTGTAATGTCATCACGGTGAAAACCATATTGAGCAAGTGATGCATCTATAGAGTGGTCTCCCCACTGATGGTAATAGCCAAAAAACTTTTCAGATTGCTTATCACCCATTCCATTATCAATGAGGATAAGTCTGTTGCCATCCTCTATAAGCATACATCTAGCGGCGATATCTATAAGATTATTAGCATCTGCAGGGTTTGTTCGGCTCCAGATAGTCTTTGGAACAACGCCAAACATGGCACCACCATCTAACTTAAAATTTCCGGCTTCAATGGGATATATTTTCATAAATAAGGTTGCATCTAAGTGGGATTACTACAGTTACGCTTTCGCGAAAGCGTGAAAAATGTAAAAAAAGAGTACTATTCCCAAAAACAAAATCTCTGCAAAATACCAAAAAGGCGCTTTTTAAACGGTTGGCACCCCTAGTTTTTAACAAAGAATTGTAACTTCACAACGACCGCCAAAAACGGAAAAACACTAATATCGCATCAAAACAGAATTACCATGTTAGAACTCGCTGGAATCATTATTTTAGGAATCATTGCACAATGGGCCGCATGGCGTTTAAAATTACCAGCAATTTTACCATTATTACTCATAGGTCTCTTTGTAGGACCTGTATCTACTTTAATCTCTGAAGATGGTACAAAATGGATAGAACCTATATGGAATGGGGAAGAAGGACTTTTTCCAGGAGAGAGTTTGTATTGGTTTGTATCGCTTGCTATATCTATTATCCTTTTTGAAGGCGGACTAACTCTCAAACGTGATGAAATTAAGAATGTAGGCCCAGTAATTACAAAGCTTATTTCCATAGGAAGCCTTGTAACATTTTTAGGAGCAGGATTTGCTGCCTACTGGATATTTGGACTTAGTCTTCAGATCTCTTTATTATTCTCAGGACTTATCATTGTAACAGGTCCTACCGTGATATCGCCTATTTTAAGAAACGTGCCGGTAAAGCGAGATATCTCTACAGTACTTAAATGGGAAGGGATTCTTATAGATCCTATAGGAGCACTTGTGGCAGTATTAATGTATGAGTTTATCTCTGTAGGAGAAGGGGCAGCTTTTACTAAGACGGCCTTAGTGGAGTTTGGTAAAATTGTACTTTTTGGAAGTACGTTTGGGTTTACGTTTGCTCATGCGCTGGCTTTTATTATCAAAAAGAAGCTTGTACCACATTATTTAATGAATGTATTTACACTAGCCGCAGTACTAGGTGTGTTTGTAATGTCAGACCAGTTTGCTCACGAGTCTGGACTACTTGCAGTAGTAGTGATGGGGATGGTGCTAGGAAATATAAACCTTCCTAATATTAAGGAACTACTATACTTTAAAGAGTCATTGAGTGTCTTACTTATCTCTGTACTGTTTATTTTGCTATCGGCAAATATGAATCTTGTAGATCTTGAGTTATTATATCGCTGGGAGACACTAGCGTTATTCCTTGTAGTGGTATTTGTGATACGACCTATAGGCGTCTTTTTGAGTACTTGGGGATCAGACTTACAGACGAATGCCAAGCTGTTTATTTCATGGGTAGGACCACGAGGAATTGTAGCAGCAGGTATTGCTTCACTTTTTGGGTCTAAGTTGTTAATAAAAGGAGAACCAGGAGCAGAGTACATCACACCATTGGTATTTATGATTGTACTGGGTACCGTATTATTGAATGCAACTACTGCACGATTATTTGCAAAGATGGTGGGCGTATTTCTTACTAAATCTGAGGGTATTCTTATTGTAGGAGCATCAGAAATGCCACGATTAATAGCCAAATATCTTCAAAAAAATGGTCGTCACGTAGTTCTTCTTGATAGTAATTCTAATCATATACGTACAGCAAAAGAAGCTGGGCTCATGGCGCTAGAAGCAAATGTTTATGCAGATGATCTTACAGATGACGTTGAGCTTAGTGACATAGGATATTTAATGTCATTAACAGGAAACAGCGATATTAATAAGTATGCGATTAACCGTTTTAGAAAGCAGTTTGGAGAAAATGGAGCTTACCGTCTTATCTCTAAGAGAGAGATGGATAACATCGCACAACTACCTAAAGAAGGATTATTCTCTGCAACAGATGACTTTTTTAATATGACAGATGTTACGAGACAGTATCCTACAATCAATGAGGTCGCCGTATCCTCAAAAGAGGAGTACATGGCTATAGGAAAACTTGTAGCAGAAGATAAAAATATGATTCCGCTATTTGTAAAAAAGAAAAACAATACTCTTGAAATTATAAGCTCATTTATGCAAGATGTAGATGTCAAATCTTTTGAGGGAAGCCACTTAATTTACTTAGGAAAACCTATAGAAGAAGAAACCCTTGCGAAAATTGCTGAGGCAGGAGAGCCAGTATCAAACTCAGATGATGAGGTGATTGTACCTATAGGGGAATAATCAGGTTTATTCTAATAATCGATTATAGTACTTTTTCTTGTAAAAGAAGACTAGCATTCCTGCTCTAAAAAGCATCCATACAATAAAGGCGAGCCAGATACCTATCACACCCCATCCTAAGTATTTGCTCAAATAAAGCACAGGTACAAAACCAACAAAGGTCGCTAGCAGTAGGGTGTTGCGTAGCCATGCCATTTCACCAAGACCTTTGAAAATTGCATCTAGTGTGAATGCTACAGCATTAATAGGCTGCATAATAATCACCATAAAAAACACTCCGTAAAATACAGAGAGTACCGTTTCCTCATTGCTAAAAAGAAGACCTAGCGGTTTGTATAAAATGGTACAAACAAGAATTAACACAGCCGAAACAACGAGATTATAGCGAACGACTTTTTTAGTTAATTGCCACAAATTTGAATAGTCCTTTGCGCCAAGTAAACGGCCACTTAGTAGGTTACCCGCAGCACCATAACCATCGATAAAAAATGCTGTAAATAGCCAGATATTTGCAGCGATAGTATGTGCCGCTACAGTTTCATCACTTATCGCGGTTGCTTCTCTCACGGCCAAAACTAAGGCTACATTGAGAGAAAAAGATCTTACAAATAAATTAAGGCTCATGGAGATTAATCTTTTTATTTCTGGATGTAAGGGTAGTTTAAGCTTGAGAGAAACCTCTGTTTTTACTAGTAAAAGTATGAGCGCCATAATAGCCATAACAGCCTGCGCAATTAAACTAGCCCACGCAGCTCCTTTTACGCCTAGAGGTTCGATTATTCCTTCTACACCATACACTAGTACAATGTCTAGAGCTATATTTAAAGAAGCACCAATGATGGCAACAATCATAGGCCAAAAAGTATTTTGTAATCCTCTAAAAATCCCAAAAACAGCAAACGTAAATAAAGTGAGCGGGAAGCCCCAGACTCTAATATTATAGTAATCTATACTTAGAGAGAGTACTAAACCTTTTGCATTGAGTAGTGTAAAAATTTCGGCTACAAAGAAATAGGTGCTGGCAAGTACAACGATGCTCAAGATGATATTAAAGTAAATGGCTTGTGCGGGGAGAACCTTAATATCCTCTAGTTTACCTGCACCTAGATTTTGAGATATAATGGTAGATATCGCACTACGGGTTTGACCTAAAATCCATATAAGCATAGATAAAAAAGAACCGACAATGCCTACTGCAGCAAGAGACTCAACGCTATTTTCTGCCATATTACCCACTACGGCGGCATCTGTACTAGACAGTATAGGCTCTGCAATACCAGCAATAAGTGCAGGAATGGCAAGCTGTTGTATGCGCTTGAATGAAATATCTATATTGCTTGTGAAGGTATTGATAGGATAGTTTTTTAAATAGAAAGATCAATAAAATGTAAAACTACAGACTAATAAAATGATAATCCACCTCTAGAGAACTCTTTCGTAGCAGTAAAATGGGTGCTCACTTTGTTTCGGAAAATAGATACTCCCTAGTTTCTTATAACCTCGAGCTTCATAGAACTTTTGATTACGTTTATTTTGAGAAAAAGTATCGAGACGTATGGAAGGCGCCGAGTGCGCTTTCGCGAAAGCGTATGCAAAATCCATTAGTTTACGAGCATTTCCTTCTCCTTGATGGTCTGGATGTACGGCAAGCCTATGGATGTACAAATTATTTTTTGAAGGCGTGAGCCAGTTAATATCAAGATACTCATCATCCATTAATGTTGATAAGACTATGGTACCTATAATGCGATTATTCTCTTTGAGAAGAAAGAGCTCATCACGAGCAATATCTTGCTCAAAAGCAGTGGCGGTGGGGTAATGCTCATTCCACTGAAAAATATTCCTTGAGATCATTTCTTGTGCACAGGCACGAGTAAGTGAAAGGATTTCAGGGATTTCTGATTTTTTTGCAGGTACAATCACAGATTAAAAAGTATTTTTGTGTTAATAGGTAAAAATACAAGTTACAGTATGAAAAATATTCTCGTTCCCATAGGTTCTTCAGATAGCGCTTTTAATACGCTTCAATATGCAATAGATCTTGCACAAGAGATTGATGCAAATGTGTATGCGATATCAGTCTTTCAAGAGTTTTCTAAAGCAGGTAGTGCTTCAAAGCTAAATACCGTTATTAAAGAAGAGTCAGAAAGTAGGCTTGAGAAGGTTGTAAATGGAGTAGATCATAAAGGAGTATCTGTAGTTGCTCACCCTATAAAAGGAGGTGTGATAGAAGGCGTAGAGCGCTTCAATAGGCACGTTCCTGTAGATCTTATGGTGTTGTCACCACGTAGTAACTCTGTGCGTGATGAGGTGTATCTGGGTAACATGACAGGGAAGCTTGTAAAAGGAACTGATATTGCTGTTTTAGTTGTTCCGGAACAAGAGAAATTTAAAGAACCTGCAAATATCTTAATGGCTTTTAAAAATGGAAATTTTGATAAAAAGCGTCATTTAGACCCATTGAGAAAGCTTCAGAAACATTTTGGGACAGAACTTCACTTACTGCACGTGGAAACTCCAGAGTCTGACGAAGCTATGAAAGAAGTATCTCAGGATCTTAAAAAAATGAGCGCGTCTTATAAAACCACAACAAATGCAACTACTTATCAAGGAGTGCTAGAACACTTCCAGTCTGTAGAGCCAGATATGTTATGTGTTGTGCGTAGAAAGCGTGGTTTCTTTAAGAAACTATGGGAGAAAAATGTTGTACTAAAGAAAGAGTTTTTTACCACAAAACCTCTTCTTATTTTAAGAGTACAATAATATAGATTATGATGGGGGATTAGCTCATTTGGCTAGAGCGCTTGCCTGGCAGGCAAGAGGCGACCGGTTCGAATCCGGTATTCTCCACCAGTACACAAAGGGCTTCAAAGGTTTTTGACTTTTGAAGCTTTTTTCATTTGCACGCAATTTGCACGCAAAATGGGTTTTCAAGAATATTAATTAATATTTGATACATTATGGTGTAAAACAAGATCTTAACTGCTTTTTATATCTTTTTTAGATTATTTCGAAGAATATAAGCAATGTTTAGACCCCTATAATCTCTATTGTAAAACATAACCTTCCGTTAAACAATTGAAATAATTAAAAATTATACCTAGCTTTACAATAAATGAAACTATTTCTTCACAAATCAATGGCAATCTTTATGGCTTGCGTGGTGCTCGTAACCACGATGTCATTTACTGTTGATATGCATTATTGTGGGGATTCTCTTGTAGATTTTTCATTGTTCCAATCAGCAGAAACCTGTGGAATGGAAAAAGCGCAGTCAAGAATAGGTTGTGAAAATCCGATGCTTACCAAAAATTCCTGTTGCTCGGATGAGCAATTAATTATTGAAGGGCAGGATAATTTAAAGCAAGACTTTACTAAGTTAACCTTTGAGCAGCAAACGTTCATCGCTGCTTTTACTTATTCTTATAGAAACCTTTTTGAAGGAACCGAATCTGAAGAAGTTCCTTTTGAAGATTACCCGCGACCCTTTGTCAAACGGGATGTGCAAGTACTGCACCAGACTTTCTTAATTTGATTTGTTAGATTTTTTGAATGAAGCCCAACAGCTACGCTGTAGTGGGCTAAAACTCGTGTTTGTCATTTTTTGCAGCACGTAATTCCAAAACTCTAATAATCAAATGCTATGCTGAATAAGAGCATTAAATTTCTCATAGAAAACAAACTTGTTGCCGTTCTACTACTCGCCCTATTTGTGGGTTGGGGCGTGGTCAACGCACCCTTTAATTGGGAAACAGGCTTTTTGCCTACAGACCCAGTATCCGTTGATGCCATACCTGATATTGGCGAGAACCAACAAATTGTTTTTACAAAATGGCAAGGGCGATCTCCGCAGGATATCGAAGACCAGATCACCTACCCACTTACGACTTCACTTCTGGGTATTCCTGGAGTTAAAACTATTCGTAGTTCTTCTATGTTTGGGTTTTCCAGTATCTATATCATTTTTGAAGAAGACGTAGAGTTTTATTGGTCACGTAGCCGCATTCTTGAAAAACTCAATTCGCTTCCTGCAAATTTATTGCCCGAAGGTGTCAACCCAGCTTTGGGCCCAGACGCAACGGGATTGGGACAAATATTTTGGTACACACTCGAAGGTCGTGATCAAGACGGTAATGTTACTGGTGGTTGGGATTTGCAAGAATTACGTAGTATTCAGGATTATTACGTGAAGTATGGATTGTCTTCTGCAGGCGGCGTTTCAGAAGTAGCATCTATCGGCGGCTATGTTCAGGAATACCAAGTGGATATTGACCCAGAAAAAATGCGTCAATATAACATAAGTCTCTCCCAGATAGCAAAAGCTGTCAAGGAAAGCAATCAAGACATCGGTGCTCAAACTTTAGAAATTAACCAAGCCGAATATCTCGTGCGTGGTTTAGGGTATGTGAAATCGATAGCAGATATAGAAAATGCAGTCGTAGATTCAGAAAACTTCACTTCTATTCGTATAAAGGACGTTGCAAATGTTCATTTAGGACCAGCAACAAGGCGTGGTATTCTAGACAAAGAAGGTGCCGAAGTTGTAGGTGGTGTTGTGGTAGCTCGC
The DNA here is from genome assembly GCF_007827285.1 of Dokdonia sp. Hel_I_63. NCBI lineage: Bacteria > Pseudomonadati > Bacteroidota > Flavobacteriia > Flavobacteriales > Flavobacteriaceae > Dokdonia > Dokdonia sp. Hel_I_63. Next base: position 561,339 of record NZ_VISD01000001.1, read on the forward strand.
TATGGCGCAAACCCAATGGAAGTCATTAATAATGTAAAAGAACAAATTGCCGAATTATCATCAGGACTTCCAACTAAAATATTAGCAGATGGTCGCACCTCACAATTAACTATTGTTCCATTCTATGACCGTACACAGCTCATTGAGGAAACACTTCATACACTTAACGAAGCGCTTACTCTTGAAATACTCATTACTATTTTAGTAATTATCGTAATGGTATTTAATCTACGAGCATCCATTCTAATTTCAGGATTATTACCTGTAGCGGTATTGATGGTTTTCGTCGCGATGAAGCTTTTTAATGTAGATGCAAATATTGTTGCACTATCAGGAATTGCTATTGCTATTGGTACAATGGTGGATGTAGGCGTCATACTTGCCGAAAATATGATTCGGCATTTGGAAGATGAGAAGTTACGCTTTCGCGAAAGCGGTATAGAATACACCACAAACGAAATAATCTACAACGCTACTGCTGAAGTTTCTGGCGCAATCTTAACTGCGGTACTCACAACGATTATCAGTTTCTTGCCCGTTTTTACAATGATAGGTGCAGAAGGTAAATTATTCCGTCCGCTGGCGTTTACAAAGACGATGGCACTTGCATCCTCTTTGGTTATTGCTCTATTTATAATTCCGCCAGTTGCTGCTTTCCTTTTTAGAAATAATACTCTTAGAGAACGAACTAAGTACATTGTCAATAGTGTTCTCATCATTCTAGGTGTTACGGCAATTATTTTCGGCTACTGGCTAGGACTTATTTTAATTGCCTTTGGTGTCGTAGCAATTTTGAGTGTGAGAGAGATTATTACAGCAAAACGAGCAAATCTCATTCATATTATTATTTCCTGTATTGCGATAGTCATACTTCTTGCCGAATACTGGAGACCGCTAGGTTTTGACCGTAGCATTTTTCTCAATTTGATATTTGTATCTATTATCTGTTTCGGACTGCTGGGTGTATTCTCTATTTTCAGAATGTATTATGATAGAATACTACGCTGGGCATTAGAAAATAAACTTTTGTTTTTAATTATTCCAGCAACGGTATTGACGTTTGGGTTTTTGATTATGCGTAATACTGGTAAAGAATTTATGCCAGCACTTAATGAGGGTTCATTCTTATTAATGCCTACATCCTTACCACACGCAGGAGTTGAAGAAAATAAACGTGTACTGCAGCAGCTCGATATGGCAGTGGCAAGCATTCCAGAAATTGAAACGGTAGTAGGTAAATCTGGAAGAACAGATTCTGCTTTAGATCCTGCTCCACTCTCTATGTATGAAAATGTAATTCAGTATAAATCTGAATATATGCGTAACGAGAATGGTGAAAGACAACGCTATCAGGTAAATGATGACGGATTTTTTGTCCTTAAAAATAATAAGTTCATCGTAAATCCAAATAACGAAGTTGAGAATAATGCAAATTATGATAAAGCAAGTCTACAGACTTCTGCTAATCGAGGTGATTTAATTGAAGATGACGATGGCGAGTATTACAGAAACTGGCGACCAGACATCAATAGCCCAGATGATATTTGGAATGAAATAGTTAAGGTGACCAAATTCCCAGGAGTTACTTCTGCGCCAAAATTACAGCCTATTGAAACTAGACTCGTGATGCTACAGACGGGAATGCGAGCGCCTATGGGAATTAAAGTAAAGGGTCCTGATTTAAAAACGATTGAGGATTTCGGTTTACAATTAGAAGGTATTTTAAAACAAGCCGAAGGTGTAAAAGAACAAGCTGTTTTTGCAGACCGTATTGTTGGGAAACCTTATTTACTTATTGATATCAAGCGAGAACAATTGGCCAGATACGGTATTTCAGTAATGGATGTGCAGGAGGTTCTTAAAGTAGCTGTTGGTGGAATGCCACTTACACAAACTGTTGAAGGTCGCGAGCGCTATGGTATTCGTGTACGTTACCCACGGGAATTACGTGGTAATGAAGACGACTTAAAAAAAATTTATGTTCCGGTTGAAAAAGGGAATCCTGTGCCATTAGGCGAGTTGGTAGACATTCGTTACGAACAAGGACCGCAAGTCATTAAAAGTGAAGACACATTCTTAATTGGTTATGTACTATTTGATAAACTCGATGGTTTTGCCGAAGTAGATGTTGTAGAGAATGCACAGGCATTAATTCAGGAAAATATTGATACGGGAAAATTGGTTGTTCCTTCAGGTATAAGCTATCGCTTTACGGGAACCTATGAAAATCAATTAAGAGCAGAAAAAACCTTAGCGGTTGTAGTTCCACTTTGCCTACTCGTAATTTTCTTGATTCTTTATTTCCAGTTCAAGTCAGTTTCCACGTCGTTGATGGTTTTTACTGCGATTGCTGTGGCGTTTGCTGGTGGCTTTATAATGATCTGGTTATATGGTCAAGATTGGTTTTTCAATTTTAGTCTCTTTGGCGAGAATATGCGAGACCTCTTTAATATGAAAACTATCAATTTAAGTGTTGCCGTATGGGTAGGGTTTATAGCGCTGTTTGGTATTGCTACAGATGATGGTGTGGTAATGGCCACTTATTTAGACCAATCTTTTGAAAGTAAAAATCCAGATACTAAAAAAGGGATAAGGCTTGCTACTTTAGAGGCAGCTGGAAAACGTATTAGACCTTGTTTAATGACAACCGTTACAACCGTACTCGCTTTACTTCCAGTCCTTACGTCTACTGGAAAAGGTAGTGATATAATGATACCTATGGCGATACCTATTTTTGGTGGGATGATTATAGATGTCACATCCTATTTTCTACTACCAGTGTTGTATAGCTGGAAAAAAGAATTTCAACTTAAAAGAGCAAACAAATGAAAAATATAATTTTAATTCTTTGTCTTTTGTTTGTTTCCACTTTCGCGAAAGCGCAACAATTACAAGCATATATAGACGAGGCACAATCTAATAATCCAGAAATTCAGGCTTTTGAATTGCGCTATAATAGAGCCGAAGAAAAAGTAAATGAGGCAGACTGGCTTCCTAATACAGAGATAAGCGCAGGCTATTTTGTGAGCACACCAGAAACCAGAACAGGAGCGCAACGAGCGCGTATAGGTGTAAAACAAATGTTGCCTTGGTTTGGAACTATAACAGCACGTGAAAATTATGCCATCTCTATGGCAGATACCGAGTATGTGGAAATCGCGATTGCAAAACGAAAGTTAGCGCTTTCTGTTTCTCAATCGTACTATAGACTGTACGCCATTCGGGCAAAGCAAGAAGTACTTGAAGAGAATATTCAACTATTAAAAACCTACGAGCGATTAGCATTAACATCTGTTGAAGTGGGCAAAGCGAGTGCGGTAGATGTATTGCGTTTACAAATACGCCAGAACGAAATGCAACAGAAAAAAGAAGTGCTTGAAGAAGAATATAGCGCAGAGCAAACTGTATTTAATAATTTATTAAATAAAGAAAAAAATGCCCTGATTACTATTCCTACAGAGATGAATATTCCAGAAATAGACCCTATAAATACTTCAGATAATTTGGCATTAAATCCTGAATTACTCAAGTACGATAAGCTTTATGAATCTGTAGCGCAATCAGAATTACTCAATCAGCGTGAAGGATTGCCTATGATAGGTTTTGGGGTGGATTATTTACCTGTTAGTGAGCGCACAGATGCATTTCCTAGCGATAATGGTAAAGATATTTTAATGCCGATGGTTTCGGTGTCTATTCCCATTTTTAATAATCGGTATAAATCTATTTCAAAACAGAATGAACTGCGACAGCAAGAAATCAACTTGCAAAAGGATGAGCGATTAAATGTGCTGGAGTCCGCTTTCGCGAAAGCGATATCGCAACGCAATCAATCTAAAATAGCATATAGTACGCAAGCTAAAAATTTAAAGCAAGCTAAAGATGCCGAACAAATTCTCATCAAGAATTATGAAACGGGAACCATCGATTTTAACGATGTACTGGATATACAAGAGCTACAACTCAAATTTGAGTTAAATCAGGTGGAATCCATACAGATGTATTACATACAATCTGCACTTATTAATTACCTAATCAACTAACCGATGGAAAAGAAATTATTCATAAAAAATATGGTGTGCAATCGCTGTATTAAAGCGATTCAGAGCGATGTTGAAACATTAGGGATTCAATTAAAGCATATTGAATTAGGTTCTATTATTTACGAAGAGAAATCTAAAGATGATTTTGAGAATATAAAAACGATTTTAGAACGTAATGGTTTTGAAATTTTACTTGCTCAAGACCAGCAATTAGTGGAACAAATTAAAATTGAACTCATCAAATTATTACAAAAACTGCCTTTGCAATTAGAGAAAACACTCTCTAAATATTTAGAAAGTACAATGAATATTGAGTACTCAAAAATCAGTAAGATTTTTTCATTCAATGAAAGTATAACTATAGAAAAATACTTTATCAAATTGAAAATAGAAAAAGTAAAAGAACTGATACAATTACAAGAAAATAACTTTACAGAAATTTCTCAACTACTTGATTATAGCAATTTAACGCATTTAAGTAATCAATTTAAAAATGAGACAGGTATGAGCTTAACAGAGTACAAAGACAACAAGCAAAATTTTAGGAATTCTTTAGACCGAATTGTGTAAATACCAACCATAATTAATAGATAGCAAGCTGTTAACCAACAGTATTTTTATAAAAAAAGATAACTATGAAAACAAAATTGATATTTCTTTTACTACTTGCTTTAACAACGGGCGTTTTTGCTCAAGAAGTACAGTTAGAAGGAAACATAAATAATCTTCCAGTAAGAGAACACACGATCACCTTACGTGAAGCTACCGTAAATAAAGCAGGGAAAGACGTTATGGGAATGACCGTTAATGGAACAATTCCTGGTCCTACCTTAGAATTTACCGAAGGTGAATACGCAGTTATTTACGTAAAAAATGAAATGAGTGTAGAAACATCGGTGCATTGGCACGGACTTTTACTTCCAAACTTTTACGATGGTGTACCGTACTTAAATACACCACCTATAGAACCTGGGCATACACAGAAATATGAATTCGCTATTAAACAATCTGGAACCTATTGGTATCACTCGCATACAATGTTACAAGAACAAAGTGGTGTTTATGGGTCTATTGTTATTCAGCCTAAAGAAAAAGTGTTGGATTACGATAAAGAATTGGTGCTAGTTTTATCTGATTGGACCAATGAAAAACCAATGAATGTACTTCGTAATTTAAAACGTGGTAATGAATGGTATGGTATTAAAAAAGGAACAGCTACACCACTAAATCAAGTAATCGCACGAGGTGCTTTTGGTGCGCAATTAGATTTTTGGAGACAACGTATGGAAGGTGCAGATATAGCAGATGTATACTATCCTGCATTTTTAATTAATGGAGAAGAAAGCATTGACTATCCAGAATTTAAAGCTGGTGAAAAAATAAGACTACGAATGATTAATGGAGGAGCTTCTACCTCTTTTTGGATGACGTTTGGTGGAGAAACACCTGTACTGGTTTCTTCAGATGGGTTAGATGTGGTTCCTGTCGAAAGGAATAAAACTTTTATAGGAGTAGCCGAAACGTATGATTTTATGGTCACGGTACCAAAAGAAGGTAAGATGGAATTTAGAATTACTGCACAAGATGGTTCTGGTACAGCCTCTGCTTTTATAGGTAATGGTACAATTTTACCTGCAATGGATGTTGCTCGACCAGATAAAATCGGGATGATGCAGAAAATGGCTAAAATGGATATGAAAATGGGTGCACACGCCTTAAAATTTCAGCCAGGTAAGGATGAGCGTTTTGAGATGAAAGAGGAATACGGGATGCAGATGGATAAAATGGAAGGAATGAAAATGGATGGAGAGATGAAAATGGATCATTCTAAAATGGAAATGCCTAAAGATTCAATGCTAGTGGATCACTCTAAAATGAAAGGTATGAAGATGGATCATTCAAAAATGTCTGGAATGGATATGAATAAGCCAAAAGATACTATAGCAATGGGCAAGATGGACCATTCTAATATGGCAGGAATGGATATGAAGAAAGACAAAACAATGTCTGGAATGAATATGAAGAAAGAGGATTCTATGCCAGGAATGAAGATGGAGGGAATGGATATGTTTTCCGAATACAATTACGATTATTTAAAGTCGCCAGAGAAAACAACCTACGACAAGAATGTTCCTGTAAAAGAAATCTTATTGAATCTTACTGGTAATATGAATCGTTATATCTGGAGTATGAATGGTGTACCATTGTCTGAGGCTGATAATATCAAAATAAATAATAAGGAGGTAACGCGCATTACATTTAACAACCTTACGATGATGCACCACCCAATGCACTTACACGGTCACTTCTTTAGAGTACTTAATGAAAATGGAGAATACTCGCCATTAAAGCACACGGTAAATGTGCCACCAATGCAAAAAATGACTATAGAATTTTATGGAAATAATGGCGATGAGGCTGGAGACTGGTTTTTCCATTGTCACATCTTATATCATATGATGGGAGGTATGGCAAGAGTAGTGTCTTATGATACGCCACGAGATCCAAGAATGGATGAATTTCCAGCTTCTAAAATTATTGAAGAAACTAACAAATGGTACTCTTGGGGAATGGCAGATGTTGCATCACATACTACAGCTTTTAATTTGATGACTTCTAATATTAGAAATCAATTTAATGCTTCTTTTGAATATGGTTGGAACAATAATCTGGAAGGAGAGTTTACCTACGAACGCTATTTACACGATTATTTAAGAGTTTTTGGTGGTGTTAATATTGAGAATTCAACACGTGATAGCTTAAATGAGTTTAGCACAACGGCAGTTGTTGGTGTGCGTTATTTAACGCCTTACTTATTCAATTTAGATGTGCGCGTTGATAATAAATTAAGACCAAGAATTGGTGTAGGACGCAGTATAATGATATTCCCTAAACTGTCTGTATTCGGTTATTATGAATACCAAATAGATTTAGGTTTCGTAGATGACCTACCTATGAATAAAGACTTTACTTCAGAAACAGTATGGAGTGCAGGAGCCGAATATATGCTATCTAGAAATTTCTCGCTAATGGGAAGTTATGATAACCGCTTTGGAGCTGGCGGAGGATTATCAGTAAGATTTTAAGTAAATAATATTAACACTAAAACAAATAATAATGAGAAAACTAAAATCAACAATAGGTATAGTTGCAATAGCATTTATCACGGTAACAGCGGTGTCTTGCAAAGACTCAAAAAAGGAACAAAATACCTCAGATGGTAATCATTCAGAAATGAACCACGATAATAGCGATGGACATCACGATGGAGAAAGCAAGAAAATCGCAATGAATGGAGATGGCGCATCACAAGCTATTTTAAATGACTATTTCAATCTTAAAGATGCATTGGTCGCAGACGATAATATAACGGCAAAAAACCTTGGTGCAACCCTTGCTAAAAGTTTAGGAAATCTTGATGTTTCAAATTATTCAGATGCTCAAAAAGCAGATTTAAAGGATATTATTGAAGATGCAGTTGAGCAATCAGAGCATATTTCAAAAAATGATATAGACCACCAACGTGAGCACTTTAAAATCTTAAGCAAGGATGTCACTGATATGGTAGCAATTACAGGAACAACAACAAAATTATACGAACAGTTTTGTCCAATGTTTGACGGTGGTTCAGCTTGGTTAAGTATGAATGAAGAAGTAAAAAACCCATATTACGGTAGCAAAATGCTTAAATGTGGTAAAGTGCAAAGAGAAATCAACTAAATGAAAAAATCTATAAAAATCATTGCAATTATCGCATTGGTCGTTCTTGTGGGAATTCAATTTGTACCCACAGAACGCAACCAAAGCGATATTGTCCCAGTAATCGATTTTATGTTGGTTAATAATGTACCTAAAACTATTCAAAAAAAGTTACAAGTATCCTGCTATGATTGCCATAGTAATAACACCCAATACCCTTGGTATAATAAAGTGCAACCTGTTACTTGGTTTTTAGAAGGTCACATTAAAGAAGGAAAAGCGGAACTAAATTTCAACGAATGGGATTCGTTATCAAACCGAAGAAAGAAAAGTAAACTTCGATCAATTATTAAACAAATAGAAAGCGGAGAAATGCCTTTAGATTCTTACACCTTAATTCATAAAGACGCAACGTTTTCAAAGGAAGAAACGAATGAAATAATCAATTTCATCACACAATTAAAGGATAGTTTATAAACAATAATTAAATACAAAGAAAAATGAAAAATTTAAAAATGAGTATAGCAGCAATGCTATTGTTAACAATTTCTTTTACCAATGCACAAGAAAAAGAAAAAATGAACCACGGAGAAATGGAAATGGATCATAGTAAAATGAAAATGGGAGATGCCAAAACAGAAGTAGTTCTTACTGATTATTTTATGTTGAAAGATGCTCTAGTAGGAGATGACACCAAAAAAGCCGCACAAGCAGGCACTAAACTAGTAGCCTCTCTTAAAGCATTTGATAAAAGTAGCTACACAAAAGATCAGCAAAAGGAGCTAACCGACATTATAGAAGATGCTACGGAACACTCAGAACATATTGCTGAAAGTGCCATAGACCACCAAAGAGAGCATTTTAAGATCTTGAGTAAGGATATTACCGATATGATAGCTATTACAGGGTCAAAAAGCACATTGTACCAACAATTTTGCCCAATGTATGATAAAGGGAGTGCTTGGTTAAGCACAAGTGAAGAAATTAGAAATCCTTATTATGGTAGCTCAATGTTGAAGTGTGGAAAAGTTCAAAAAACTATTCAATAGATAGTCCCTTGTATAGAAATCTTTTCAATACTCTGGTTTATTAGTTAACAGAAAGTTGAGAGATGATAAGGATATCTGAATAGTTAAAAAGTCCTGTTTTGGAAGGAAAAATAATTGATGGTTAGTGTTAGTTGCTTCCCAATTCAGGCACAAATTAAAGTCCTAATAAGAGAAAGGGATGTTTTTTTCATTGGTTGGTTTAGTAAACCCTTTCTCTTTTTTAGGAACAATATATTTATTTAAAAAAAATAGTAAAGAGTATCTGATTTTATGATATGAAAGACTCAAGTGGTTAATCGTTTAATACTAGTTCGCCCCACATTTTTAAGTATAATATAAAGATTTCAGTTTATTAATCACAGTCAAAAAATATGTAAAGTGAATGAAGGATTGTTGTAATACAAATAATGGCAAAGCCCAAAATAAGAGCTCTTTTGCAAAATGGTTCAATTATTTAGTGTATGCAATATTAATAGCAATAATTGGCGGTGCATTGGTGCTACAGATATTAGTTTAAAAGAATAATATAATTGAAGAGACCTTTGATGAAAAATCATAGTTAACTAATTAATGAATGGGTAAAGAAAAAGACATACAAACTACAACTGCATTTTATGAGCAGCTATTCTATGGTTCTAAGTATGTGCTATTAGTGCTGCTTATCGCTTCGGTAGTCGAACTGTACGCTATGCCTAGTCTTGATGCGTCTTACGTTACAATTATAATTTTAGTTTTAACATTGATTAAAATTGGGTTTATTATAGCCTTGTCCTTTAATCAGTTGATGAAAATAATTGCTCAAAGTCATCTCTTGAGTCACGTATTGGTGCTGTTCGGATATTTGATTGTGTTGGTTATATTCTCGTTTGCAATAGATTTTACAGCATTACAATTTTTGGACCCTACTCATTTTAAAGTCAACAATGGCATTGGAAATAATGGACTCTCGGTATTTTTCGATTTATCCTATTTCAGCCTTATTACATTTTCATCTGTAGGATTTGGAGATATAGTTCCAATAACGGTTCCTGCTAAAATTTTAGTAACACTTGAGGTATTACTTAGATTTTTCGTGTTGGTTTTTGGTATCGCAAATGTGAATAGAATTAGAGTGAATAAATAACCCTTTAAAGAAAAAACAGTATGAAAACAGTAAAACTTACAACATTATTAACGCTATTGTTATTTGTGACTAGTCAAATCAACAGTCAAAATGCCGATGTGGATACAGAAGAACAAGCGGTCATAGAAGTGATGAAGTCGTATAAAGATGCCATTCAAAACCTGACTACAGACGGTACTTTCGAACTTTTTACAGAGGATGCTACTATTTTTGAACAAGGTAAAGTAGAGGGCACTTATAAAGAGTACATTAATGGGCATCTAGGTCCAGAATTAGGTCACTTTAAAAGTTTTACATTTTCAGATTATAAAATTAATGCAAATGTCAATTTACCGTATGCATATACAACTGAAAATTACCTGTATAAGATAGTTTTAAAAGGTGACAAGGCTAAAGGGACAGAGGAGCGAACCATTAAAAGTAAAGGAGTTGCTACTTCTATTTTAGAAAAAATAGAAGGCAAATGGAAAATCATACACTCACATACTTCATTTAAAAAATTATAATTCAATTGATTGTTAAATAGATGTTATGAAGAACATATTAGTGCCCACAGACTTTTCAGATAATTGCGATAAAGCAGCAAAACTGGCTATTAAAATCGCAACACTTTTCAAATCCGAAATTCATTTTTTACATCAATTGCATACACCTGTAGATTGGGTAAAACTCGATAAGGAAAAGGAAAGTAATTATCCTGATACGCTTGCAGCAATAGGTGATGCCAAAAGTAAATTAAGAGCATTAGATATGGAGGCAGAACATAGGGGTTTAAAATCAAGAACCTTTTTACAATTTGTATCAGACAATCAAGCAATTGTAGAACATTCTCACGATTTTCATCACGATTTTATTGTAACTGGAAGTAAAGGTATTCAAAAAGAATTCTTAAGTAAATTATTGGGTAGTAACGCCCAAAAGATTATTCGGAATACTCGTGTGCCTATTTTGGTTGTTAAGGAAAATGAAGTAATATTTCCTTTTAAAAATATTGCATTTGTGTCAGACTTTAAGGAAGATATTTCCAATGCATTTAAAACAGTTGAAGAAATTTCAAAAAAATGTAATTCAAAAATACACTTGTTAAACATCAACACAACAACAGATTTTAATAGCGTTGAAGATGGTTTGGAGCCTATTAAAGATTTCATAAAGCATTTCCCAAACTTGGAAAACTATCAGATGCACGTTTATAGTGAAACTAATGTAGAAAGTGGTATCCAAAAATTTGAAGAATCCATTGATGTAGATTTAATTGTAATGTATACCCATAGCAGAAAGGGATTATCAAGTATGTTTTCAAAGAGTATTGCCGAAGATGTAACGAATCATTCAAAAAAACCAGTGATGACAGTTCATCTATAATATGAAAAATTACGATACTCTTTCAGAGGCTATGAACAGTTTAAAAGCTGATGGCTATACCTATGATTTCAATATATGCTCGGGACATATAGAATGCAATTCTTTAAAATTAAAATTACACCCAGAAGATTTTGAGGTTGATAAGATGTATCGCTTTGAAGGTATGAGCAGTACCGACGACAATAGTGTGCTTTACGCTATATCTTCTAAAAAAGGAATTAAAGGCTTATTAGTAGATGCCTATGGTGTCTATGCCGAGAACATTTCCGAAGCTATGCGAAAAAAATTAAGATAAAATGAAACCACCAAAAATAAATAATCAAAAACTTTCATTAATAGGCTCTGTATCATTAGGCACAGGCGTGATGATAGGTGCTGGTATTTTTGTCTTAATGGGTCAAATAGCAGAGTTGGTAGGCGATTTGTTTCCCATTGCTTTTATTGCAGGTGCCATCGTGGTTGGGTTCAGTTCTTATTCTTATGTAAAATTTTCAAACGCGTATCCTTCATCTGGAGGTGTTGCAAAATTTTTAACAAAAGCGTATGGACCAGGTACTGCTGCTGGGTCTTTCTCATTATTAATGTACGTGTCTATGGTAGTTGCAGAGAGTTTAGTTGCAGGTACTTTTGGAGCTTATGCATTGCGACTATTTCCACAGGAATATTCAGGATATGCATCAGTATTAGGTGTGGTTCTTATAGGTCTCGCTTACATTATAAATATATCCGGTAACAAGATTATTGAAACTACGGCTACGTTTACAGCAATTATTAAAGTAATTGGCATTGTACTGTTGGCAGTTTCAGGATTGATTATTTCAGGCTTACCGACCATCACGGGGAATTATGTAGCGAGTAGTAGTCAATCCTTACCCGAAGGTTTCGGTTTTATAGCTGCTTTGGCTTTATCTATACTTGCCTTTAAAGGATTTACAACTATTACGAATCAGGGAGGGGATATTAAAAATCCACATAAGAATGTTGGGCGTTCCATAATTATTTCAATAGTTATATGCACCATTATTTATGTTGTTTTGGCCTTATCAGTTGCTGGAGCATTAGGTGTTGAAGAAATAATTATAGCAAAAGATTATGCTTTGGCGGCGGCAGCAAAACCAATATTTGGCGAATGGGGTTCTATATTAACAATTATTCTTGCAATTATTGCTACGGTATCTGGGGTAATAGCTAGTGTATATTCCGCTTCAAGAATGTTAGGAATGTTAAGTAGTATGAAACAAGTGCCCAATTTAAACATCATTCAAAAACTTAAAAATCCAGCACTCATTTTCACGGTTTCTTTGGCAATACTTTTGACTATTTTGTTTGACTTAACTCGTATAGCTTCCATAGGTGCAATCTTTTATCTGATAATGGATATTGCAATTCACTGGGGACTATTTAGACATCTTAGAACAGAAGTAAAATTTAATCCAGTTATTCCTATAATAGCAATAGTAATGGATGTAGTTATTTTATCTGCATTCATTTATTTAAAATATATAAACGACCCCTTCGTGCTTATAGTAGCAGGAATAGGTATCATTCTTATATTCCTTTTTCAATTCCTTTTTATGAAATCTCATACTGATAGTGATGGTAACATGCATATGGAAATGAAGATGGATGATGAGGGAATGATGAAAATGTAAAATTTAGAAAATTATGAAACACACCTATCACATACAAGGAATGACCTGCAACGGTTGTCGAAATCACGTAGAGCAAACACTTTCTAAAGTGGAAGGTGTTACTAACGCCTCGGTAAATTTAGAGAAAGCAGAAGCTACAATCGAAATGGAATCTCACATTGCAATAGAGACGTTTCAAGAGGCTTTACAAAATGATGGTGGTCGATATAGTATTCATAATTCAGAAGAACACCAACACCATACAAAAAAGGCAAATAAAGAAGAACCAAAAGGTAAAGGAGCTGGCACCTTCTATTGCCCAATGCATTGCGAAGGCGATAAAACCTATGACAAGCCAGGCGATTGTCCTGTCTGCGGTATGGATTTGGTCGAAGAGCAAAATCTATCAGTAGTAACTTCAGAACAATGGACCTGCCCAATGCACCCAGAAGTCGTAAAAGACGAAGCTGGAGCTTGCCCTATTTGCGGAATGGATTTAGTCCCAATGGAAGCCGATAGTTCAGCAGAAGAAAAAACGTATAAAAAGTTAGTAAAGAAGTTTTGGGTTGCTGTAGCCTTCACACTACCTATTTTCATAATCGCTATGAGTGAAATGATTCCTAATAATCCATTATACGATATAATGGAGCAAAAATGGTGGAACTGGATTCAATTCGGGCTATCTATTCCAGTTGTGTTTTATGCCACTTGGATGTTTTTTGAGCGTGCCTACCGAAGCATCAAAACTTGGAATCTCAATATGTTCACGCTTATTGGCATAGGTGCCGGCGTTGCGTGGCTTTTTAGTGTTTTTGGAATGTTGTTTCCAGATTTTTTCCCCGAACAATTCAAAACAGCATCTGGTGCGGTTCACGTTTATTTTGAGGCCGCTACCGTAATTCTCACATTGGTATTGATGGGTCAAGTTTTGGAAGCCCGTGCGCATAGTAAAACCAATTCCGCAGTAAAGGAATTATTAAAGCTCGCACCCAATAAAGCAATTAAAGTAGTTAATGGAAATGAAGAAGAAGTTTCTATTGACCAGATTGAAAAAGGCGATATACTACGAGTGAAGCCGGGCGATAAAATTCCTGTAGATGGTAAGATTACTGAAGGCAAAACAACTGTGGATGAGTCGATGATTTCTGGCGAGCCAATACCTGTCGATAAAGTTGAAGGTGATAAAGTGAGCAGCGGTACAATTAACGGAAACCAGTCTTTTTTAATGAAAGCCGAAAAAGTAGGTAGCGACACCTTGCTTTCCCAAATTATACATATGGTAAACGATGCCAGTCGCAGTCGTGCACCCATTCAGAAATTAGCAGACACGGTTTCAGGTTATTTTGTTCCAGTTGTAGTTGTTATTTCACTCATCACATTTGCGGTTTGGGCAATTTGGGGTCCAGAACCTGCATATGTCTATGCATTGGTCAATGCCATCGCGGTATTGATTATTGCTTGCCCTTGCGCTTTAGGATTGGCTACACCTATGTCAGTAATGGTGGGCGTGGGTAAAGGTGCTCAAAACGGAGTGCTGATTAAAAATGCCGAAGCGCTCGAAAAAATGGATAAGGTAGACACGCTCATCGTGGATAAAACAGGAACCATAACGGAAGGAAAACCAACGGTAGAGAAAATAGGTGTTTTTGGAGACCGCTTTCGCGAAAGCGAGATTCTAAATTTTATCGCATCCCTAAACAGTTCCAGCGAGCATCCACTTGCCGAAGCTACCGTGAAATATGGAAAGGAACAGAAAACTGAAATATCCAAAACCGAAAACTTTAGCGCAGTAACAGGAAAAGGCGTAGAAGGAACAGTTGATGGAAAAAAACTCGATTTGGGAAATGCAAAGATGATGGAGTACGCAAATGCTACGCTATCCTCTGAAATGCAAACCGAAGCAAAATCTTTTCAGAAACAAGGTAAGACAGTTTCGTATCTATCCATTGATGGCGATGTTTTAGGATATGTAGTAATAGGCGATAAAATCAAAGAAACAAGCGCTAAGGCAATTAAGGAACTTCAAGAAAAAGGTATTGATGTCATTATGCTTACGGGCGATAATCACGATACAGCTCAAGCCGTAGCGAGTGAATTGAACCTTGCAAACTTTATGGCAGGAATGTTACCCGAGAACAAACTTGATGAAGTCAAAAAATTACAGGAACAAGGCAAAGTCGTAGCAATGGCGGGCGACGGTATCAACGACGCACCAGCACTCGCTAAGAGTGATGTAGGTATTGCAATGGGTACGGGAACAGATGTCGCTATTGAAAGTGCGATGATAACGCTTGTAAAAGGAGATTTGCACGGCATCGTAAAAGCAAGGAATTTAAGCCATAAAGTAATGCGGAATATTAAGCAAAATCTATTTTTTGCTTTGATATATAACACACTCGGTGTACCTATTGCAGCAGGAGTATTGTTCCCGTTTTTCGGAATTCTACTCTCGCCTATGATTGCTGCATTGGCAATGAGCTTTAGCTCGGTTTCTGTAATCGTGAATGCACTTAGACTTAAAACAAAATCAATTAACTAAACCATACTTATATGAAAAACAGTATCATTCTTTTATGCCTTATCCTCTTAGTCTCTTGTAAAGAAACTTCAAAGAATGCGCAAGAACCACAGAGTGAAGAAACGACGGAGCAAAAAACAAAAAGTGCTGAACCAGATAAGAAAAAACCATTGAGTCCACATACAAGTACAATGGCAATGGTGGGAGATGCACACATCCATTTTGACTATTCATCGCCCGGAGTTCGTAATCGAATCGTTTTTGGAGGATTACTTCCTTATGACGCTGTTTGGCAGGCAGGTGCACATAATGCAACTTGGATGGAAACAAATAAAGATTTAACCATTGATGGAAAAGTATTGAATGCTGGAAAGTATGGATTCTTTGTTATTCCTAATCAAGAAGAATGGACAATCATTTTTAATACCAATTGGGACCAACACGGTAAGGATGAATATGACGAGAATAATGATGTATTGCGATTTAAAGTAGCCCCTAAAATTTCCGAAGAAATCAAGGAACATCTAGAGTACAAAGTAACTAAGGTTAACAATACATCAGGCACAATTAGTTTAAGTTGGGAAAAGGTCATTGTTGAATTTCCATTTGAAGTAAACTAAAATGGTTAAAAGAAAGACAGCTGTTAAAATTAGAAAAGCACATCGCTATTTGGGTATCTTTTTAGGTATTCAGTTTCTGATGTGGACGATTAGTGGGATGTATTTCAGTTGGACGGACATCGACGAAATCCACGGTGACCATTTTAAGAAATCGGCACCGGTGCAGACCTCTTTTGATAATTTGCTCGGTACATCCCAACTGGCTACAAAAGAATCCGTAAAATCTTTGGAACTACTGGAAATCGCAAATGAACCTTATTATTGGATTAATGAAGCACAGCTTTATAATGCAAGAACGGGACAAAGGAAAAATGGAATTTCTAAAGAAGAGGCACAACAAGTTGCAAATAGGTATATGTTGGACGATTTAGAAATAGCAAAAATTCAATTAGTCGATTCTGTAGGGTCACATCACGAATATCGCGGTCGCCCACTTCCAGCTTATGAAATCTTGTATGAGACACCACAAAATTTAAAAGCCTATGTGGCGGTTGAAAATGGCGCTTTTCAAACGGTGAGACACAGGGATTGGCGCTGGTTTGATTTTCTTTGGATGACCCATACAATGGATTATCAGGGAAGGGATAATTTCAACACGTTGTTGTTAAGGGCATTTTCACTTTTGGGATTGATAACCGTATTGAGTGGTTTCGTTTTGTGGTATATCAGTTCCCCATCAATCAGAAAACTAGAAAAGAAGATTAAATAATTAATAACAAAAAAACCAAAAATTATGAATTCAAACGAACACGAAAACAAGAACAAAGGAATGAGCCAATACACTAAATTCTTCCTTATGCTAGGGTCATCATTTATAGCAATGTACATCACAATGTATTTAAATACCTACGAGTTTGACCACGTGTGGTTCAGTCTTACACGATTTTATATGGTGTGTCTAGGAATAGCTACTATGGCTGTTATTATGTTGTTATTTATGCTGAATATGTATAAAGACAAGAAAAAGAATATTGCAATTCTCGCAGGTAGTGTTATATTGTTTTTGGGAGCATTAGGGCTAGTACGCGACCAAAAATCCACTGTGGGCGACGTACTGTGGATGAAAGCAATGATACCGCACCATTCTATAGCAATTTTAACAAGTGAGCGTGCAGATATTAAAGACCCAGAAGTAAAAAAACTGGCAGAAGACATTATTAAGGCACAACGTAAGGAAATTGCAGAGATGAAAGCAATGATTGAACGTCTAGAAAACGAAAAATAAGATTATGAATAAGAACATTTTATATATAGCAATAGCCCTAATAATAGGTCTGGGCGCAGGCTGGCTCATTTTTGGAAACGGGTCAAGTGATACTATGGCAAACAAGGATATATCCGAGATGTCTGATCAACACGACCACTCTGGCGAGAGTGCAGACCAGATGTGGACGTGCTCAATGCATCCACAGATTATGCAACCAGAAGCTGGCGATTGTCCTATATGTGGGATGGACTTAATCCCTGCAGAAGCTGGTGCAGAAGGTCTCGCTGCAAACGAGATAAAAATGACTGAAAACGCAATGGCGTTGGCAAATATTCAAACCACTATCGTGGGCAATGCAGAAGCCAGCGATGATGATGGGATGATATCCCTTTCTGGAAAAATAGCTGCTAATGAAGAAAACAATACTGTGCAAGCCAGCTATTTCAAAGGAAGAATAGAAAGACTCAACGTCAACTATGAAGGTCAACAAGTAAATCGTGGTCAGCTGCTCGCAACCATTTACGCACCAGACCTTGTAGCGGCACAACAGGAATTGATTACCGCAGCATCGTTGAAAGAATCGCAACCCGCTTTGTATAAAGCAGTTCGCAATAAACTCAAAAACTGGAAACTTTCAGATACACAAATCAATGCTATTGAAGAAAGTGGAACGGTACGAGAGAATTTCCCGATTTATGCAACGGTTTCCGGAACGGTTTCAGAAGTAATGGCAGCACAAGGCGATTATGTAAATCAAGGACAGCCTATTGTGAAGTTGAGCAACCTCAATTCGGTTTGGGCAGAATTTGATGCCTATGAAAATCAAATAGCGCTATTCAACGTTAGGCAAAAAATCAACATCACGACCAATGCCTATCCAAATAAAGAATTTGAGGGAACAATTTCATTTATTGACCCAATTTTAAATAATGCTACAAGAACGGTAACGGTACGTGCAACCCTTCAAAATAGAGACGACCTATTTAAACCAGGAATGTTTGTTACAGGTAAGGTTAAAGGCGCAACACAAACTATGGAAAACACCCTTACCGTGCCTGCAAGTGCTGTGTTATGGACGGGCGAGCGCTCATTGGTATATGTGAAAACCAATCCTAACGAGCCTGTATTTGAAATGCACGAAGTAACCTTGGGCAATCGCTCTGGCGAAACTTACCAAGTATCGGCCGGATTAAATAATGGCGATGAAATTGTTACCAATGGAACATTTACAGTAGATGCAGCGGCACAGTTACAGGGTAAAAAATCAATGATGAATCAGCAAATGATGCAGGATGAATCGGCTATGATGGGTGCTATGGAAATGAGTTTCAGTAATGCGTTTAGTTCTGATTTCAACAAAGCATTACCATCATATCTCAAAATGAAAGATGCGCTTGTAGCAAGCGATGCAAGTCAGGTTTCCGCTTTCGCGAAAGCGACATCAGAAAAATTAAAGGAAATTTTTATAACAGAATTAGGCAAAATGGAAAAGCAACATCTTACTAAAAGTATCGAGATGCTGGATGCCATTGCGACCAATGACAATTTGGAAAACCAGCGCGCTCACTTTGTAATCCTAAACGAAAATATAGTGCCTATCGCAATGAACATTGAAAACTCGGCTAATTATTACGTCCAAAAATGCCCAATGGCAAACAACAATAAGGGCGCAGTATGGTTAAGTACTGAAGAAGAAATAAAGAACCCTTATTATGGCGATGCGATGTTGACCTGTGGTAGTGTGATTGATTCGTTGTAAAAACCCTTTGCAATTCAATTGCATCATTATTCTTTTATCTTTGTATAATTAATGAAAGCATTTTATTCTATATCAATGTCAATGTTATTCCTTTTTCAAGGAATAACGGCCAATATGGAAATATGTGAACAAATAGAGAAATTCTCACATTTTATATCACATTATCAAATGCATAAAGAGTATGGTGGAGATACCTTTTATGAATATGTAGTAGAGGTAATATTTAGTGATCAAGCCGATAATAAAGACCATCACGACGGCTCGCACGATGATAGTGCACCTGTACATTCACACCATCAATGCTGTCATCCTACAGTTTTCTTAACGCCTTCTAACGCTTTGGCCTTAAAGCCACTTCTTTTTAAAGAAAGAGCGACATATTCACATTATTCTTTTCAATTTAATTCCAGATATCTGGAATCACTTTTCCAGCCACCACGGGCATAATTCAGTTTTCATAGGATAACTATATCCTTTTTTGAAGTTTTCCTAATGGGAATACTCAACTATGTTTTTGCTACGCGAAAACGCAAACTCGTTTTTTAACTGAATTAATACATTAATCTATGATTAACAGAATCATTGATTTTTCAATCAATAACAAATTTATTATTGGCTTGTTTACCTTGACTCTTGTAGGTGTCGGTATCTGGTCAATGGCAACGGTAAATCTTGGGTCTGTGCCAGATATTACCAATAATCAAGTGCAAGTCATCACGCAATCGCCCAATCTGGGAACGGAAGATATTGAACAGTTCGTGACCTATCCTGTAGAATTATCTATGGGTAATTTACCCGGCGTTACAGAAATAAGATCTATCTCACGTTTCGGACTCTCTGTAGTAACCATCGTTTTTGAAGACGATATGGGAACCTATCTTCCTCGACAGCTGGTACAGGAAAAACTAAACGAACTGGGCGAATCTATCCCTGAAAAATTTGGAAGTCCATCTATGGGTCCCATCTCTACTGGTTTAGGTCAAATCTATGAATACACTATAAAGCCAGAGGAGGGTTTTGAAAACAAGTATTCGCCTATGGAACTGCGCACCGTGCAAGATTGGGTTATCAAACGACAACTCACATTACTGGAAGGCGTGGTAGAGGTCAACTCTTATGGAGGCAGTATTAAACAGTACGAGGTCGCTGTCAACCCAGATAAGTTGAATAGTTTGGGTATTAGTATTTCACAAGTGTATGAGGCTCTCGCTCGGAACAATGTGAATACAGGCGGTGCTTACATAGAAAAAAATAAAATGTCAAATTTCATAAGAGGTGAAGGTCTTATTCGCTCTTTGGAAGACATCAAGAATATCTCGATTATCAACGAAGGCAACATTCCCGTAACTATTGGAGATGTTGCAACACGCGTCCATTTTGGGAATCAGGTACGTTATGGTGCTTTTACGCAAGACGGTAAGGAAGCCGTAGGAGGAATAATAATGATGCTAAAAGGTTCAAACCCTAATGCGGTTATTCAAAATGTTAAGAATCGTATGGCAGAAATTGAAAAATCCCTGCCAGAAGGTCTCACTATCGCCCCTATCATTGATCGTAGTGAGCTAATTGCCAGAACGACCGATACCGTTAAAACCAATTTACTGGAAGGCGCCCTAATCGTGATATTTGCCCTTGTTTTATTGTTGGGTAGTTTAAGAGGTGGCATCATAACGGCCACGACCATACCGTTGTCCTTGCTTTTTGCCTTTATATTAATGAAGCAATTTAATGTATGGGCAAACTTAATGAGCTTGGGAGCTATTGATTTTGGGATTATCATAGATGGTGCGGTAATTATTATAGAAGGAACGGTTTATGAGATCCAAAAACGGATTAGGTCTGGCAAGCTAAAATTCAATCAAGGCGTGATGGATAAAGTGGCTTATGATGCAGGAAGCACGATGATGGGTTCCGCTTTTTTTGGACAGATAATTATCCTCATCGTTTTTACGCCTATACTTTTTCTAACTGGTGTAGAAGGTAAAATGTTTAAACCTATGGCATACACCTTTGGGTTTGCAATGATAGGTGCCATCATCTTGTGTCTCACGTATGTGCCTATGATGGCAGCGCTTTTTATGAAACCAGTACAAAATACCAAAAACTGGTTCGGCAGGTTTGAGCGCTGGCTCGAAAAAATAAGTGATAAAATTATAGGTGCTATTCATAGTGCATATATGCCATTATTAAAGGGAGCCCTTAAACTAAAACTTATTGTTTTATCAGCTGCTGCCGTATTACTTCTTATTGCTGGTTTTATCTTTTCTAATATGGGTGGAGAATTTGTGCCCCAGCTTGATGAAGGAGATCTAGCAATGCAAGCGCTCATTAGACCAGGAAGTTCATTATCCGAATCTATTGAAGTTTCCAAGAAAATAGAAACTATCCTATTAGAAAGTTTCCCTGAAATCAAGACGGTAACTGCTCGTATAGGTGTTGCAGATATTCCTACCGATCCTATGCCTATGGATATTGCAGATATGTACATCATCCTAAACAAGGATATGGACGAGTGGACAACAGCTTCTACTAAAGAAGGTTTGATAGATGCTATAAGAGATAAACTGGATGATGAACTCGTGGGTGTAAATTTAGTTTTTACCCAACCAGTAGAGTTACGATTTAACGAGCTGTTAGAAGGCGTAAGAGAAGATATTGCTGTAAAGCTGTATGGCGAAGATTTAGATGTGTTATCACAAAAGGTTCAGGAAATGGCAGCGATTATACAGACCGTTCCTGGCGCTGGTGATGTGAGTGCAGAACGAACTGCAGGATTACCACAGATGACCGTAAAATATAAGCGTGATAAAATGGCGCAATATGGACTGGATATTCAAAAAGTAAATGATTACATAAGTACCGCATTCGCTGGCGGAACCGCAGGAGTAATTTTTGAAGGCGAGAAACGATTTGATCTCGTGGTACGATTTGATGAAAGCCATAGAAAAAGTATCGATGACCTACGCAATATGTATATCGATCTTAAGGATGGCAATCAGATACCCATTATCGAAATAGCCGAAATTGAATACGTCCCTGGACCTATGCAAATTTCACGTGACAATACGTATAGAAGAACCTACGTAGGTGTAAATGCAAGAGGCAGGGATGTGGAGTCTGTAGTAAAAGATATTCAGCAAAAATTAGATGAAGAACTGGACTTGCCATCAGGCTATTATATTACCTATGGTGGCGAGTTTGAAAATCTACAAAGCGCAAAGGATCGTTTGATAATCGTTGTGCCCATCGCCCTGTTTTTAATATTTATACTGCTGTACTTTGCCTTAAAATCCTTTTCACAATCGCTAATGATTTACATAGCGATTCCCTTGGCGGCCATCGGTGGTGTGTTTGCCCTATGGTTGCGGGATATGCCATTTAGTATTTCGGCAGGTGTCGGCTTTATTGTGCTATTTGGTGTTGCAGTTCTTAACGGACTGGTACTTATAAACCGATTTAATTCCTTAAAAGAAGAAGGTGTGATAAGTATAAAGGATAGAATATTTCAAGGGACTAAAGAACGTATTCGTCCCATTATGCTCACGGCCACCACTGATATTTTCGGCTTTTTACCTATGGCATTTTCCACATCGGCCGGTGCAGAAGTCCAACAGCCGCTCGCTACGGTAGTTATCGGTGGAATGCTTACAGCTACGCTGCTCACGTTGGTCGTGCTTCCCGTACTATATACCTTTATAGAAAAGAGACGCGAGCGCAAAGAGCAGAATAAGATTGGTTCGTTTAATCCGCAAGGCTTGACTACGATTTTGATAGTTGGTTTTATGTTAGGTGGCACCGCTTTCGCGCCTGCCCAGAGCGCAGTCGAAGGGAGAGCGCAACAATCACAAGCACCTGTGCAAGATCTCATTGCTAAGGACAGCATCAGGCCCATCACATTATCACGAGCTGTAGAAATTGCCAAAGAAAATTATCCTGTACTCAAAGCAAGCCAACTCGAAATCGAAAGACAGAATGCACTCTCAGGCAATGCCTACGACTTCGGTAGTACACAGATCTTTACGGGTGGCGAAGAAGTGGCCGATGGTCAAGGTATTTATACCTTGATAGGTATCGGTCAACAAAATATTGATCTACTGGGAATAGGTGCTAAAAAACGTTTGCAACAACAACGCATCCAGTTAGCCGAAACAGCTCTTGACCTTTCGGAAATCCAGATAGAACGGGAAGTCAAAAAGGCCTGGTCAGAAGCTTTTCAGGCAAAGAAGAAGTTTGTTTTGTACCGAGAACTGGACAGCATTTATGATCAGTTTGCACAATCTGTAGAACTCAATTATGAAGTGGAAGCCATTTCAAGACTGGAATATGCTGCTGCGCGCAATCAAGCACTACAAATTAACAATAAGTTTCAGCAGGCAGAAACAGACTATTTCATCGCCTTGCAAAAGCTCAACCTTTGGTTGACACCAGATGCGATGTACGGCGTTTCTGATGAATTGGGAGCTAGTGAAATTTCAATTTTAGAGTCTAATAATACATTGAATGATCATCCTGAGTTATCGCTTTCGCGAAAGCGTATAGACGAAGCACAAGCAAGCTATGACGCAGCAAGGGCAAATTTACTGCCCCAGTTTAATCTGCAAGGTGGCCTGCAACGTGTCAATGGCGATAGTGGTTTTTATACCTATCAAGCTGGGATTTCCATACCACTGTTTTCTGGACCTGTCCGTAGTCGTGCAAAGGCTGCTAAACTCGATGCACAGATTGCAGAAACCAATGCAGCCTTTAAACAGCGTGAGCTACAATCGCAATTCATACAGGCACAACAAAATTATGCACGATGGCGGGATACCTGGTTTTTCTATAAAACCGAAGCTTTGCCACTTGCCATAGACCAGCGCAAAGGTGCATTGCTGGCATACAAAGAAGGAGCGCTGGATTATGCAGCATTTACGCAAATAATACGTGATGCCATACAGACCGAAATGGACGCGCTCGATGCACTTGATAAATATTTAGAAGCCCTGTTTGATTTACAATATTTCCAAAACTAAAAAAGATGAAAACGATAAAATATATACCGATTACCGCAATGTTTTTTGCATTGACATTACTCAGCTGTGGCGACACAAAATCTGAAGATGGCCACGATGAAGCCACCCATTCTGATACAGAAGAAAACAATTCTGAGGGTGAGACCGGTCAAGAAAACCTTAACGAAGGCGAAGCTCAAGAAGTAATGCTCACGGCACAGCAGTTTGATGCCTTACAAATGGAAATTGACACGCTCGCGCAACGCAATATGAGTGGTTATGTAGAAGCAAACGGTACGCTGGAAGTACCACCGCAAAACGAAGCAAATATTACCGCGCTTGCAGGAGCAAATGTGGCATCCATAGAGGTTATAGAAGGAGACGAAGTCAAAAAGAATCAAGCGGTGGCTTATTTATCACATCCCAGCATCATCCAGATTCAATCAGATTATTTGAACGCTTACAGCAATAGTAAATTTCTGAAACAGGAATATGAACGTCAAAAAAGACTTTATGAAGCTGGTGTAGCATCAGGAATGAATTTCCAAAAAGCAACGGCAGACTATCAGTCATCTACCGCAATGGTAAAAGGGCTTGAAGCGCAGTTGCGACAGTACAACATCAATACGAGTGGTGTGCGCAATGGTACTATCTATCAGAGTGTGGCATTGCGCAGTCCCATAGCAGGTGTCGTAGAAAAAGTATTTATAAAGACTGGGCAATATGTGGAGCCACAGACCAACTTAATGCAAATAGTAGATACAGACCACGTGCACGCAGATTTAATGGTTTTTGAAAAAGATGTGGACAAAGTGAAGAAAGGCCAAAAAGTACGTTTCAGTATTCAATCGAGGCCAGGAAAAGAGATGGAAGCCGAAATTTATTCGGTTAGTCAAACTTTTGAGCAAGATCCAAAAGCGGTTCACGTTCACGCTGAAATTGAGAATAAAGGAGGTGGTCTTATCCCTGGTATGTATATAAAAGGTAAAATTGAAGTTGATTACCAACAGACTACTGCACTACCTGAAAGTGCCATAGTTACAGAAGCTGGAAAGAATTATGTATTTACAGCGCAAAAAGAAGGCGATGCTTGGAGTTTTAAACCAGTAGAGGTTACAACAGGCGAGAAAGATGGCGACTGGATAGCCATACGCTTTTTTGAAACCCCAGATCCTAACACACGTTTTGCATTCAACAATGCCTATTACCTGATGGGAGAAATGAAAAAGGGAGAAACTGAACACGAACATTAATTACTATGGATAAGACAAGAAAAAATAATCTTAAACAAGCCAGAACACTACAGATTTGGAACGTTATTTATGATGTTATTGAAGTAGTGGTCTCGCTTATAGCAGGATTTACGGCCAATAGTTCGGCATTGATTGGTTGGGGATTAGACAGCACAATTGAAGTCGTAAGTGCGGGAACATTAGGCTGGCGACTACACGGCGAGATTAAAGGTATTGATGAAGAAAAAGTAAAACGAAGACAAAAAGTTACTCTTAATGTAATTGCAATTTCATTTGCGCTCATCTGTGTTTTCATTTCGTATGACTCCATTACAAAGCTTATAAATCAAGAAACTGCAAACTGGAGTACGATGGGACTAATCATATTATTGGTTTCCCTGGTTGTAAATCCTATCCTGATCTATTTCAAAAGAAAATATGGAAAGAAACTGGACAGTCCAGCTTTAATGGCCGATGCCAAGGATACCTTTATTTGCTTGTACCAGACCGTGGTCGTACTTATAGGTTTACTATTGGTCAATTGGTTAGGCTGGTGGTGGGCAGACCCTGTGGCAGCATTGCTTATCGTGCCCTATGCGGCAAAAGAAGGCTGGGAAGCCTACAACAAAGCCAGAAACATCAATTATAACATCGCGAAAAATGACTGAAATAGAAAAAACATTGAGCGATCATAAGGTGCGTCCTACCGCAATGCGCATTTTGATCTACAAATATCTGGCTCAACAAAAGATTGCACTGGCTTTGCTTGATATAGAGACCGCTTTCGCGAAAGCGGAACGATCTACCATCTTTAGAACATTAAAAACTTTTGAAGAGAACGGTATTGTACACCAAATAGAAGATGGTACCGGAATCACTAAGTACGCACTTTGTGAGCCAGGTTGCAATTGCGAGATAGATCAAGATTTACACTTGCATTTTCATTGCAGTAATTGTGATGAAACTGTTTGCTTGACAGAACATAAAATACCACACATCAACCTTCCAGATGGCTACGTAGCCGAAGATGTAAATCTTGTTGTGACAGGTGTTTGTGAAAAGTGCAGTAGTTGACATTGCACAACAGTTGCGCAACTATTTTTTGCATTTTTGTACTTAATGAATTAAATAAAATGAAAAATAAATTAGCGGTTACAAGTATCCTAACAGCAATTACAGCTTCATTGTGTTGCATCACACCTGTTTTGGCATTAATTGCAGGAACAAGTGGTGTAGCTTCAACTTTTTCTTGGATAGAACCATTTAGACCTTACTTAATAGGGCTAACAATATTAGTTCTTCTGTTTGCTTGGTATCAAAAATTGAAACCAGAAAAAGAAATAGACTGCGAATGTGAAACGGATGAAAAACCAAAATTTATGTATTCAAAAACCTTTTTAGGTATTGTAACGGCATTTGCAATTGTGATGTTGGCTTTCCCATACTACTCAAGTATGTTATATCCAAAAACCGAAAAACAAATCATAATAGTTAATAACTCAAATATCAAAACAACAGAGTATAAAATAAGCGGTATGACCTGTGCCAGTTGTGAAGCACACGTAAACCACGAAGTAAATAAACTCAACGGAATTGTAAATTCAAAAACATCATACGAAAATGCTAACGCAATTATTAAGTATGATAAAACTAAAACGAACGAAACGGAAATTGAGAAAGCAATTAATGCTACAGGGTATAAAGTAACTGATAAAAAATAAAATTGATGCAAACCATATTAAAATCGGAAATCACTTGCCCAGCCTGTGGTTATAAAAAAGAAGAAAATATGCCAACAAATGCCTGTCAGTTCTTTTATGAATGTAAGGATTGTAAAATAGTTCTCAAACCAAAGGAAGGAGATTGCTGCGTGTATTGCTCATACGGAACCGTTCCTTGTCCACCAATTCAACAAAACAAAAGTTGTTGCTAACACAAAATTAGATGAAAAAGAAAAAAGTAAACTTACGTGACATAGACCCAAAAGAACATCAAGGCGAACATTCTCACGATGATGGTCACAATCACGATCACGGAGATGGAAGTGCATTTAAAACGTACATCCCTGCGATAGTAAGCTTTCTAATGCTTATTCTAGGCATAGCTGTTGATTATTTTGATGCCATTCCAGCCTTTAAAGGTTGGGTACGGATTGTTTGGTACACCATTGCTTATTTACCTGTAGGTTTTCCAGTTATTAAAGAAGGTTGGAAAAGTATTATGCGTGGAGACGTCTTTACAGAATTTTTCTTAATGTCCATTGCCACCTTGGGTGCATTTGCGATTGGAGAATATCCAGAAGGGGTAGCCGTAATGCTGTTTTATGCTGTGGGCGAACTCTTCCAGAATGCGGCTGTTAACCGTGCAAAAGGAAATATAAAAGCCCTACTCGATGTAAGACCAAATGAAGCACTTGTATATCGCAATGGAGACTACATAGCGGTAGATCCTGAAACTGTTGAGATAGGCGAGAAAATTCAAGTACGTGTGGGCGAGAAAGTACCATTAGATGGGATTTTACTTTCAGATAAAGGCTCGTTCAATACCGCAGCACTCACAGGCGAAAGCAAACCTGATACTATTGCAAAAGGCGATAGTGTTTTTGCTGGAAGTATTAATCTCGATGGAGTTATTGAAGTTGAAACAACAAAAGAATTTAAGGACAGTTCCATTGCACGTATTCTCGATATGGTGCAAAACGCAACTGCTAGAAAATCAAAAACGGAATTGTTCATTAGAAAATTTGCGCGGATTTATACGCCTATCGTTGTATTCCTTGCCATCGGCCTGACGTTTCTTCCTTACTTTTTTGTAGATAATTATGTGTTTAGAGATTGGTTATATCGTGCATTAATATTCCTCGTGATTTCGTGTCCTTGTGCTTTGGTTATCTCGATACCGCTAGGTTATTTCGGTGGTTTGGGAGCTGCTTCACGTAATGGTATTCTTTTTAAGGGTGCGTCCTTTCTCGATGCAATGACTCAAGTTAATACCGTAGTGATGGATAAGACGGGAACGGTCACTAAAGCAGTATTTAAGATTAAAGAAATTGTTACTGGTTCCGCTTTCGCGAAAGCAGAATTTATGAAATACCTAATGGCAATGGAAGAGCAATCCACGCATCCAATAGCAATAGCCATTATGGAATATAAGGCTGAAGGAGCAGATTATAATGCTACAGACGTTTCTGAAATTGCAGGTAAAGGTTTGAAAGGTAGCGTAAATGGAAAAACAGTCTTAGTTGGGAACAAAGCATTGATGACAGCACATCAGATAGAAGTTCCAACAGCAACCGATAACATTGTTGAGTCTATAGTGATGGTAGGCATAGATGGCGCATTTGCAGGTTATGTAACAATCGCCGATGAATTGAAAGACGATGCGCATCAAGCGATCAAAAAAATAAGGGCAGCAGGAATCGATAAGATTATTATGCTTTCTGGAGATAAGGATTCTATCACTCAAGAAGTAGCAAAAGAATTAGGCATCGACTGGGCAAAAGGTGGAATGCTTCCAGAAGAAAAACTCAATGAGGTGGAAAAATTAAAACAGCAACCAGATACTAAGGTGGCTTTTATAGGTGATGGTATTAATGATGCGCCTGTACTTGCGGCTAGTGATGTAGGAATCGCGATGGGCGGTCTTGGTAGCGATGTGGCTATTGAAACCGCAGATGTTATTATACAAACAGATCAACCCAGTAAAATCTCAAGAGCGATAAAAATAGGCCGTTCTACACGTCGGGTTGTTTGGCAAAATATCATACTTGCCTTTGGCGTGAAAGTTATTGTTTTAATATTAGGCGCTGGAGGTCTCGCCACAATGTGGGAAGCAGTCTTTGCTGATGTAGGTGTAGCATTGCTCGCTATTCTCAATGCCGTTAGATTGCAGAAAATGAAGTGGGATTAATGTCTTTCTTTTAAAATAGTATTTCAAGCCTCTTAATTTTAGGGGGCTTTCTATTATGTGATTGATTCCGCTCCAGCCCTTCCCCTTTCATTCCGCAGAAAAAGCTCCATTCCAAGAAAAGAGCTTCACTCACAAAAACTTGAACACAATCTCAAAGTTAAAAGGATGGTGAAAATAGAAATGGCTGACTAGAGACTATAGCATATTTAACCTAGAAGGAACTTTGAGATAGCGTTCGCTAAAAAAAATCATACTAAAACCTGCGTTTATTATCCCTGATTTTTCCCCTTTTAAGCTTTTTGAAGTGTTGATAACCCAATTTTCTCCTGTTAGTAATATTTCTACCACATTTTCAAATTCTATCAAATCATCCCAAATAAAATTAATTGAAATTTTCACTCATTAATTTTGAATGATTTTATTACTCTTTGATACAACTAACTGATTTGAAGTTATCTGTGAATAACTATTGCCTTTTTTTACTGCTCCATAGGTCCGTTCTTTTACCTTTACTGCACACTTCCCACTAAGGGAAAGACAAAAGCGCTTTTGTCCATTTTGTAATCTAAAAAACAAATCAAATGGACAATTTTTTGATACTCGAACGGCTGGACCGTCTCGAAAAATTATTGATAGGAAGCAAGGAAGTACTTACCCTTGAGGAAACCTGTGATTATACCGGAATATCCAGAAGCTACCTCTACAAACTGACCGCCTCGGGCAAGATCCCACACTCCAAACCCAACGGGAAAATGATCTACTTCGAACGTAGAAAGATAGACAGATGGTTACTGCGCAATGAGCAGAAACTTCATCATACGGACGGCTAATTGCAAAGGTTATGAAAGCGATCCATTCACAGCTCTACACAGTTACAGACCCTAAGAAAAAGACCATCTATGATTATACCATAGAGTACCTTCTGGAAAAATATGACATCTACTATAATGAGATTTCCCACGATTTCCAGATTTCGATGCGAGGAAAGAAACAATGGCAGTATATCAATCTCAATTCACTTATTATCGAGCTCACCAAAGCTGGGATCGACATCAGCACCTCAAAGCTGGAAATCCTCATCAAGTCTGAACTCATCCCTAAATATAATCCGATTAGAGAGTACTTTGAATCCCTAAGTGCCTGGGATGGGTTTGACCACATCGGTAAACTAGCATCCTACGTGCCGGTGTATGACAATAAAGCGTTTGTTTATCATTTTAAGAAATGGTTGGTGCGTGCCATAAAGTGTGCCCTGGAACCCGGTTACTTTAATAAGCAGGCACTTATCATAAGCCATAGCGGGCAGAGTTCCGGTAAATCTACTTGGTGCCGTTTCCTGTGCCCGCCAGAGCTGTCAGAGTATATGGCCGAGGATATCAATAGCGATAAGGATGCACGTATCCAGTTGTGCCGGAATTTTCTCTATAACCTTGATGAGCTTGCGGTACTCTCAAAGAACGATGTGAATGCGCTAAAGGCCTTTTTCTCAAAAACGTTTATCAACGAAAGATTACCATATGACAGAAAGAACACCATCCTGCCCAGAATCTGCTCGTTTATGGGATCGACCAATATGTCCTCTTTTCTCAATGACGAAACGGGTTCCGTGAGATGGCTCTGTTTTGAGCTGATGCAACCCATCAACTTTGACTATAAAAAGGACCTAGATATCAAAAACGTTTGGACACAAGCGTACCATCTAGCGTATAGCGACAAAAGTTTCAACCCAGAACTTACCGTCCAAGATGTAAATGAGAACGAAGAGCGCAACCAGCGGTATACTAAAATGACCACCGAACAGGAACTCATCGCCAAATACTATTTGAAGTCAGATCAAGAGAAGGATTTTGTAACCGCCACGGATATTATGGTGAGTTTGAACTGTCTCAACATTAGGATCAGCCAGGTCAACTTGGGCCGTGCGCTTTCGGGGTTTGGATACCAGAGGGTCAAACATCCCAAGCGAAGAATCTATGGCTATCTGGCCAAACGGAACTTTAAGGACTCGCCCTATGAAATAGGCTGATGAAAGAAAAAAGAGCAAATCCTCTTACCATGCTACCACAAATTTTCTAAAGTCCTATAAACAGTAACACCATTTGTGGTAGGATGTTCAATAACCATCTTACCACAAACCTACCTAACCTACCACACAACTGTGGTAAGATGGGTAAGATGAAAAAACAGTCCTAAGAACCATCAACCCCTGTAAACAAAAGGCTGGGTAAGATGGTAAGATGTTTTAGCAATTTTAAACTATTCACAGATGAAAACTATAAAACTATCCTGTAAGGAAGCCCGCGATATCTCTATTGTAGAGATGTTGGCTGTTCTAGGACACTTTCCAAAACGCCAGTCGGAAAGGGAAGCCTGGTACCTGAGTCCATTTCGGTCAGAAACAGAAGCATCCTTCAAAGTTTCTCTTTCGCTCAACAGGTGGTACGATCACGGAGAAGGCATTGGCGGGAATTGTATCGATTTGGTTTGTAAGATTAAAGAGTGTTCAGTAGGAACTGCACTTTATTTTTTGAAACACTTAGATTTTCAAACAACAGCGCCCATTCTAAAGTTGAGTAGTACGCTTTCGCGAAAGCTAAAAATTACAGAGGTCAAAGAGATTGAAAATTCAAATTTGATAACGTATTTGAGTGAGCGGAAAATCCCAATAAATATCGCAAAAAGATATTGCAGAGAGGTTCATTATGTATGGTCTGGCCGATCCTATTATTCCATCGGTCTGAAAAACCGGTCAGAGGGATGGGAGCTGAGAAATGCATACTGTAAGAACGGTTCGTCCCCAAAGGATATAACCCTAATCTTGAAAAAAGGAAGTAAAAATCTGGCCGTGGTTGAGGGAATGTTCGACCTGCTTTCACTGGTCAAAGAGGAACTGAACTATTTAAAGGAGGCGTCAATATTGGTTCTTAATTCCATTTCCTTTTTGGAGAAAGCATTTCCGATCATAAGGGAATTTGAAAATGTAGCACTCTATCTAGACAGGGATGAAGCTGGCAGAAAGGCAACCTCAAAATTATTGAACAGGCATACAAATACAATAGACAGATCTGATTTATACACTGATTATCATGACCTCAATGATTGGATCGTGAACAGGGTAAAATGACACAGCGCGAAGCAAAGCAAGATGTGTGCCTGTGGCCACAAATCTTGCTTTGCTCCCGAAGGTCGCAAAGTTTTTAAGGAATGAAAAGAGCCGTTATAAAATTTAGATGTACCGTCTACGAGAAGCGATTGCTTGCAGTAAAAGCGAAGCAGGCGGGAACCACTTTGAGCGCTTTTTGTAGAGATACCCTGATGGAAAAGCAACTCACCGAGCGTATGAGCGAAGAGCATATATCCATCTATAAGATGATGGTGCAATATCATAACAACTTTAAGCGAATTGGGAATATGTACAAAAAGAATAATCCAAAGCTCTCTGACGAAGTAGTGAACCTGGCCAATGAAATTAGACTTCACCTTAAAAAGATTACGGGATGATTGCAAAGGCAACCTCCATATCGAGCACTAGGGCTTCCATTGCTTACGGCAAGGATAAAGAAAAAGGTGCGGAGACGATATACTCACATCTGCTCACCTCAGAAGATCCTACAGAAGTCACTGCGGAGTTCAAAAGTGTTCAAGCCCTCAATTGCAATTGTAAGCGCAACACGCTCAGTTTTATAATCAGCCCCACAATAGAAGATGGCCAAAAATTGGACAGGCATTCTCTCAAGGAAATCACAGCTAATTTTATGAAGCAGATGAAACTTGGAGATCGGCAGGCCATTGCATTTGTTCATTTGGACAAGGCACACAAACATATCCACCTCTATGTTAATAGGATTGACCTTAATGGAAAGGCGTACAACGATAGCTTTATAGGCAAAAGAAGCCAGCTCGCTGCAGAACGGACTGCAAAGAAACTCGGGCTGACCACAGTAAAAGAGGTGCAAATGACCAAAGCTTTGGAATCAAAAAAGATTCGACAGCAGATTCGAAATATCCATAACGATACTTTAGAAAAGGTAAAGCCTAAAAACTTGGATCAGTATATCAAAGCAATGAACAAACTAAAGGTCAAAGTGATTCCTAGCATCAACAAATCAAAACAGTTACAAGGATTTCGTTTTGAATATAAAGGTCAAAGCTTTAAAGCGAGTGAAGTTCATCGCTCGATGTCAGGAGGTAAATTGCTTTCGGCTATAGACAGTAATACTTATAAAAATGTAATCAATAAAAGTACTAATAGTATTCTACTTAAAGGAGTTTCACTTCCACTGTCAACAAATCTTATTACGGCAATAGGGAAGAAGCTGATCACAAAAGCAATCAAAAAATCAATTCAAATAGGAATGGGAATATGACACGACTGGAAACCATATCACAATTACTTGTTGAGGAACTAGAAACCTTTAAGGAACAAATAGACAGGCTTGAGAAAGTTTCTGAAAACCTGAAGGATGTTCGTGTCAAGGCAGATAGCTCTGCCATCGAGAAATTATTAAGTGAACATTTGAAAATTGTAATCGAAAGATCAAATGAGCAACAAACTCAATTAGAGAATATGCATAATAGAATAAAGTCGGCAAAACTATATCCTAACTGGTTGATTGTTTTGACGCTACTTCTTTTTCTTTCAATGGCATTTTTAATAGGCTACCTATTGCTGTTTCATTGAACACCCATAAGTGCGCCCTATGCTGTTTTTACTTCACGCTTATCAACCCGAACACTATAAAAACAGCACAGGAACCACGCGCAGGTAAGTTTTGGTAGATTTGGGGGCTATCAATTTGATTAAAGGAGAATCATAAAATTCAATAGTAAAACTTCCTTTTTTCTTAAAGTTATATATCAACTAGATCTCTGTTGTAATTATCTAATATTTCATTGGGTAAGGTTTTTAGATAAATTTGAGTAGTTGATAACCGATTGTGTCCTAGCATCGCTGATATAGCTTGTAATGGTACGTCCTGTAGCATTGCTTGAGTTGCAAAACTATGACGAGATACGTATGAGGTGAGGCGTTGATTAATTTTGCATTTTATTGCAATTTCCTTTAAGCCTTTATTATATCTCTTTCGAGCCCACAACACATCTTTATACTGAAGTTCGAATGTATCTCTTTTTATGATTGGAAAAATAAAATCTGAGCTACTCTTATCTTTTAAATAGAATGAAAGTATTTTCCCTAAATGCTCAGTTATACCTATATCATAAGGCTTAGCCGTTTTTTTTCTTTGAAATTTAATGCGGTTATCAATAATATTTTCAGTTGTTAAGAATGCCAGATCCATATACGAAATACCATAGAGCATATATGAGGCTAAAAAATAATTGCGGTAATGAAAGAGATTATCAGATTCCTCAAGATCCAGGAGCATTATGGATTTTAAACTAGTGATATCAAGAGCTCTTTTTTCGGTTGGAGCTGTTCTAATTTTATAGTTTGTGAAAGGATAAGCATCTTTAGATAGGACATCAGATCTGATTGCTACATTTATAATGGCTTTTATTGTTCTCATATATGTTGAAAGACTATTCACTGAATTTCCTCTTGAATAATGCCATCTTTCAAATTTGTTTAAAAAGTCATAATTGATCTCGTTGAATTTGAGATCGTTGCCATTAGTAAATTTTTCAAGAACCTTTATAACAGCATAATAGGTATTGGCATTTCCAAAACGGTCTGCTGCTTTCATTTCGTCCACGAGCATTTTTCCGTATACAAAAAAAGACTCATAAGACGTAATTTTTACAATCTTGCTTTTGAGTTGAACAATTGATAAATGATCAAGTTCTTCTTTTTCATTCAGAGCGTCGATGATGTCTACCGCCCGAGCCTTTTCTTTTAAAAACTGATTATTTAATTTACTAACCGAATTTGTCCCCTTGAATGCACGCTTGATTTTCTCATTTTTATCATCCCAAAACTCTTTCTGGACGGAATGACCCAAGCTTATTGATGTTGTTTTTCGAAAGTGAGTCAATCTCAAAATAATAGGGTAGGAGGAATCTTTTTTCTGCCTCCTCTTATCCAATGATATTTTAATATTTGTATTCATTACAAACTAAAGGTAATAAAAATTTGCACGCAATTTGCACGCATATAGCTGATATTAAAAGATATCAATTGTGCACAAAATTAATTAAAATACTGATAATCAATAAATTATGATGTGTTTTGAAACTAATTGAGATGGTTATCGTGTGCCTGGCAGGCAAGAGGTGACCAGTTCGAATCTGGTATTCTCCACCAAGATATAAAGGCATTTACAGGGTTTCTGTAAATGCCTTTTTTATTTGCAATATTGTTGGTTTTTACGCTTTTGCGAAAGCATAAATGCCCTACAACTCTCTTTGTGCAAATGGAATTTCTGGATTGAGTATCTCTGCTATAAGGGATTTTAAAACTACTTCAAACTCCAAAAGTGTATCCTCTGTGACCTGCTCATTTTTATTATATCGAAATGGAAGATATCCTGATTGTAAATTTTTGAAAGATATGATACCAACGCTTACTGGGAAATCGAGTGGTTTTTTCTTGCTAAGCATGTAAGCATACATCAATACTTGAAAAGCTTTTTCAAACTTCCCTTCTGGCAATAGTAAATCATTAAAGGCAGAGAGGTTTAAATCCTTCTGTGCTACTTTTCCAGTTTTATAATCTACGATATTAACATTGCCATTGCGTTGTTCTACTAAGTCTACTTTTCCTCTTAAAAATATATCCTCTGTAAGTTGTATGTTTCTTAAATCATCTTCTACAGACTTAATAATTACTATATCACCCTTTTTAAGGAGTCCTTTTTCTCTTTTGAGGTAATTCTCAACATAACGAGTTACTATCGCATAGACAATCTTATTTTTACCCTCAGTGATATGATTGAGACCATATACTAGTTTAAATTGGTTGCGAACTTCAACTTCTATCATTGTAAGTAATTCTTCAATGATGGTAACAGTTAATTGTTGTTCTACGTGGGGTTTATATAATTCTTCAAGTGTATTATGAACTATGGTACCCATGGTATTTGCTGCCACAGTTTCTTCTACTTCATTGCTCGAATTGATGCCGAGAACATATCGTTCATAAAACACGATAGGATCTCTCAAGTACGTCGTGAGCGCAGAGGGTGAAATACCTTTTTTAAATAGGTTCTTAAGAGAATCAATAATAGCTGTGTCCTTAGGAATGTGAGGCAATCGCTCTTCAATCTTAATTGTAGATGGAGTAACGACGTGTTTCTTTATATTGTGTATACCTTCCTCTTCTATTTGTCTTATAAATCGACTTTTTTCACTGCTACCTAAACCAGTACTATGTGTTGTATATAATAAATCTACAGTGCATGCTCTGTGTAATAAATGATAGAAGTGATATGCATAAACCGCATCCTTCTCTGAGTAGGTAGGTAAATTATAGAGCTTTTTTAAGTCATAAGGGATGTATGAGTTCTGACTTTTACCAGAAGGTAATATTCCCTCATTTACAGAGGTTATAATGACATGTTTATAATCAAGAACCCTTGACTCTAATACTCCCATAATCTGAAGACCTTGCTCAGGATCACCTCTCAAATCAATAGTTTCTGACGATAATATTTCTCTATAAAAGTGAATGAACGTTGGTATATCTTTAATATGATCCTGCGCATCCATAAGCTGCTTGAGCTTATTAAATGCTACGTAAAAACCATAAATGTATTCAAGCTGTAGTGTGTTGTTACCAGTATCAAATAACTCCCTCAGTGCTTCTATGATACGTATACAATTTATCACAGCATCTTTAGGGTTTTCATTCCAAGTTTTAAATAGCAAATTGAAAACAGTATTTGCGCTATCACCGCTAAGCTCAGCAAGCCGAGGAACACTAATGAATATAAGATTATTAGTTATAATTTCATGCTCTAAATACTCTGTCTGTGACCCTAACAGCGAAACAGATAATGGATTGCGAAGAATATTTAAAACATCCTTAAAATAATAACCATTTTTATGAGGATTCTTTTTTAAGGTAATAAGCTGGTCAAAAAAGGAAGCTGTGGGTGTCTTGCTCAAAGGTAACCCCATAGTAATATTCACCTTTTGTATAGTGCGAGGCAAGGCATTAAGAACGGGTAATAAAAGAGATTCCTCTCCTAATACAATCGCAGTGTTAGATAGTTCTTGACTTGAGATTTTAGAAAGAATGGTTCCTAATGTTTTAGCTTGTAAAATATCTTGAGAACATGCGTATGTAGCGATATTTTTATGAGAGCTGTAATTGTCAAAGGTCCAGTTAAATGGATTTGAGCTATAGTATGACCATTTTGATTTATAGTTTTTTACAAACGAGTTAGTCTCATGAAAGGGGTTATTTAAAAATGATTTTTCGGTATCCCAGTATATTTCTGCGTTGCCCTCTGAGAGTAAAGCTTGGATGAGTTGTTGTTCAGCAGTATTTAGAGCGTTGAATCCTATAAACACATGTCTAACATTAGGTGACGAATGTATATAGTGCTCTATAGTCTCTACAGCTTGTCTGTAGACATAACCTTGATGTACCGCACCTTTATCTAATGATTTTGAACAAAAGACCGTATAGATGTCAAATAAGCTATTCCAAAAATCTATATAGTTGAGTACTAATTCATTCTTTGAGGAAGACCAGTGATCTGAGAGTTCTTTAATATCCTTTAGATGATTAAACACATCTGACTGATTTAAGAGAAATCTGTCAATCTCGTTAAAGTCACTTAAAATGGATTGGGCCCATCCACAGAACGTCTGGAAATCGGCAAGCTTTTCCTTAGATACGACTTCTTTATAGCTTTCAAATAGGATAAATATTAGGTCAATATTACTTGCAGATTTTAAACCGGTAACATGACTAATAAATTCTTCTATTGAAAAAACTTTGGGAGCAAATGAAGTAGTGATAGCTCGAGAAGCTATTTTTTTTGTTAATGTATTACCAGCACGTCGGCTAGGAAGGATATAAATGATATTCTCGTTTTCAGAACCTTGTTCTTTATCAAGTACTACGTCAATAAAAGTTTGCATAGTCTAAAATAAAAAATGCCTCGCAATTGCGAGGCATTTTTAAGATTATAAAAATCTTATTTTCTATTGCTCAAGAATAGAAAGCTCAACACGTCTGTTTTCTTGACGTCCTGCAGCAGTTTTATTTGAAGCAACTGGTCTAGCCTCACCAAATCCTTTAGACTCTAAACGAGCAGCTGGGATTCCTTTTCCTGTTAAGTAACTTCTTACTGAAGCTGCTCTTTGATCAGAAAGATCTAAGTTATAAGCATCACGACCTCTATCATCAGTGTGACCTTCAATAAGGAAACGAGTTGTTGGGTATTCCATCATTACTGATGCTACTTTATCAAGAGTTGCATAAGATTCAGTTCTTATAGATGCTTTATTGTAATCAAAAAGTACCTTTTTAGTTTCTAAGTTTAGTTCGTTAAGAACTTCAACAGATACTTCAGGACATCCATTATTTGCTACAGTTCCTGCAACATCTGGACATTCGTCATCTTTGTCAAGAACACCGTCACCATCTTTATCTTCAAAAGGACACCCGTTGTTTGAACGTGGTCCAGCTTCATTAGGACAAGCATCATCAGCATCTTTGATTCCGTCACCATCAGCATCAGGACAACCACCTAAAGCAGCTACTCCAGCAACAGTTGGACATGCATCCTTAGGATCAGGGATTCCGTCTCCGTCAGTATCAGGACAACCATCAAACTCAGCTAGACCAGCAACAGTAGGACAAGCATCTTTAGAATCTTCGATACCATCTCCGTCAGAATCAGGACAACCGTTAAATTCAGGCAAACCTGCAACTTCAGGACAAGCGTCTTCTTTATCATATATACCATCACCGTCAGTATCTTTTCCTCCGAAAACAATACCTATAGCTGCAACATGTTGGAAGTGCTTAATTCCTTCGTCTTCAAAAGCATGCTTATATTTAGATTGAACACCAACGTTGATGTTTTCTCCTAACCAGATTTTTACACCCGCTGCAGCATTTGCTGTACCGAAACCATCAAGATCTCCATCAAGCGTACTTTCAACCCAAGTATAACCAGCACCAACTGAAATACTAGGATCAAACCATCCACCTTCACCGTTGATAAGATCTCTTAAACTATAAGAAAAATCTCCATCTGCACCGTAATACTGTAATTCATTTCTAGGTCTTGAATCACCTAGTTTTTCAATTCTGTTAATAGAACCAGAAACGCCAAATACGAATCCATCTCCTAAGTAACGAGATACATTAATGTATGAAACCGATGGAAGAATGCTCCAGTGATCTTCTACATTATAAAATTCTTCAAAAAGGTTTCCTCTTGTTTCTCCTGCACCAGGAACTCCATCAAGTGCATCTCCTACTGGATACGTATCGATGGCGTTAACTCCAATAGAGAAGCCCCAAGGGTTGTTTGCGTCTTGTGCATTTACTGATGATCCTACAGCTAGAATCATAAGCGCTGCAACTAAAAATCTGCTAAGATGTTTCATTGTTTAGTATTAAATTAAGTGTTAATTGATGTCAAAAGTAAGTTGTTAAAATTAATCAACAAAGGTAAATGTACTAAAATTTTCCTAATGCCCCTTATTTACAAGGGCTAAGGCTAGATTAAACCACTTTTAAAGCTTTCCCAACCTTAGTAAATGCGTTGATAGCAGTATCTAAATGTTCAATAGTATGTGCAGCACTTAGTTGTACTCTTATTCTAGCTTTACCTTTAGGAACAACAGGGAAGAAAAAACCTATTACATAAATTCCTTCTTCTAATAATGCATCTGCCATATTTTGAGATAGCTGCGCATCATAAAGCATAACAGGCACAATAGCCGACTCACCATCTATTATATCAAATCCAGCGTCTTGCATTCCTTTTTTGAAATATGCAGTATTATGAGCAAGCTTATCTCTCAGAGAGGTGTCTTTTTCTAGCATGTCAAACACTTTGATAGAAGCGCCTACGATAGCAGGGGCTAGAGAGTTTGAGAATAAATAAGGACGGCTACGCTGGCGCAGTATCTCGATTACCTCTTTCTTTGCCGTAGTATATCCACCCATTGCACCTCCGAGTGCTTTTCCTAATGTTCCGGTGATGATATCTACTCTCCCTAAAACACCTTTTTCTTCAAGAGTTCCTATACCACGATCACCTATAAACCCAGTTGCGTGACACTCATCTATCATTACTAGTGCATCATATTTATCTGCCAGATCACAAATTTGATCTAATGGAGCAACCAGTCCGTCCATTGAGAATACACCATCTGTCACAATAATTTTATGACGAGCACCGTTTTCATTTGCTTTTTTAAGTTGCTCTTCTAGGTCTGCCATATCATTATTTGCATAACGATATCTTGCAGCTTTACAGAGCC
Source organism: Dokdonia sp. Hel_I_63 (assembly GCF_007827285.1). NCBI lineage: Bacteria > Pseudomonadati > Bacteroidota > Flavobacteriia > Flavobacteriales > Flavobacteriaceae > Dokdonia > Dokdonia sp. Hel_I_63. The sequence continues at coordinate 601,894 of NZ_VISD01000001.1, forward strand.
TCACACCGTCAATAATAGACGCGTGGTTAAGAGAGTCAGAGATTATAGCATCTTCTGCGCCTAGTAGTGGTTCAAAAACCCCACCATTTGCATCAAAAGCGGCGGCGTATAAAATGGTATCTTCTGTACCATAGAATTTAGCAATGCGCTGTTCTAGTTCTTTATGTATATCTTGAGTACCACAAATAAAGCGCACAGAACTCATACCAAAGCCATGCGTATCCATAGTGTCTTTAGCCGCTTGTATTACCTCTGGATGTGAAGAAAGTCCTAAGTAATTATTTGCACAAAAGTTAATAACCTTTTCTCCTGTAGAAATAGTAATCACAGCATCTTGTGCAGATGTGATGATACGTTCTTTTTTATATAGCCCTGCTTCTTTGATTTCAGCAAGTTCTTTTTGTAAATATTGTTGAATATTACCGTACATGTGTTTGATTTTTTACAAAGGTATTAAACAGATATTACATCTACAGTGGCATCTATATATACTAGAAATTTATTAGCTACTTTAAAACCCATTTCTTCATATAGCTTTGCATACATAGAAATCTGTTTACTGTGTGATGGATTGTGCATTCCTGTTTTGTAATCTATAATTGTGGTATCACCATTAGGCAATACAACCACTCTATCTGGTATATAAAATGAACCATCACTAGATAAAATCATTCGCTCGTTGTAAACCGTATTTTGATCTTGATAATAATCTGCTAGTCGTTGATTGCTCGTAATACTGCGAAGAACATTATTGATGGTTTCATATCCTTCTTCTGGGACAATACCTTGCTTTACGGCATTTTCTAGTACATGCTGGACGTCTGTGTAACTATTAATCTGAGCCATTAGCTCATGGATGAGATTACCATAGGTAATAGCATTTTGTTTTTGTTCATCCCATAAAAAAGTAGCCTGAGTGATGATCTGAATGCCCAATTCTTCTTTTGAGGTAGAGATGAAGGAAGGAACAAATGAGTTGTAATCTGTCTTGTTGTCTTCTTTCTTTGCAGGTGTTTCTTTACCAAAAGTATAGGTATGTTGATCTTCATTCCATAAATTATTTGTTTTAAGATAATCTATAAACAAATCACTGTAGGTATTTACTTTTTCTTTGCTTTCGCGAAAGCGTGACAACACATATAATCGTTCTGCGGCTCTTGTGAGTGCAACGTACAAGACATTAATGGTGTCAAATTGCTGCTCATTATTTCTAGTCTCATATAGCATTTTACCAGCTTCACCGAAATCTTTAAGAGCACTATTATGGGGAACCATCAACGTTTTAAATCCTCCAAAAGCTAGATCATCTATGGGATACCATTGGTGTTCTCCTCGTACTCTATATAAATCTGAACTTGCATATGGGTAGATAACAATAGGAAATTCTAATCCTTTAGACTTATGGATGGTCATAGTCTGTACCGCACTGTCCTGTTCTGGAGCAACAATACTAGATTTCTCCTTTTTTTCTTCCCAATAGTCGATAAAACCAAGGATGCCACCGCTTTTACTTTGTGAGTAACTATAAGCAAGATCAAGATAAGCCACTACGTAAGCATCAGAAATTGCTGTGAGGTTAAAAGATCTTATTATCGATTCCAGATATTCATAGAGAGGTAGCGTTTGCATGTAGTCAATGTGCACAAAAACATCAAATCGCTGTAAATGCTCAATGAATTCTAAAAATGTACATGAGGTATTAATACTATAAAATGAGTGCGTGTCTTCCACATTAAAGTAAGTCGTCAAAAAGTAAAGTACAGGCAATCTATTTTCTATTTGACTAGGGTAGGAGAGCATTGTTGCAAATGCATGAATAAATTGTACTGTGCTAGAGTTTGAGATTAGCAAGCTCTCAGAAGACACAACTTCTACATTTGCCTCTTGTAAGGCAGTTGCTATTAATGAGCCATCTATATTATTTCTCGTAAGTATACAAATGTCACTATGTAAGTAGCCTTGGCTAGTAGCTTCATTTATAATTTCAATAATGCGCGCAGGATATATTTCATTTGCTTCTTCTTTATTATCATATTCTAAAAACTCAAGAGAGACAAAGCCGCCTGTGTTGCTATTAGTTTGTTGTGAGTTGTCTTTATAATAAATTTCGCGATATAACTCGTTGTTAAAATGATTCGAGAGATGTGTAAAAAACTGATTATTAAAGTCTATAATTTCGGCGCTACTTCTATAGTTAGTCTCTAGGCGGTCTATAGTTGCTGGGGTTGAAAAGGGGTTTATTTGATTACTCAACGCTATAAATTGCTCTGCTTCTCCACCCCTCCACCTATAGATTGCTTGTTTGGGATCTCCTACAAGTAACAAAGAATTTGCCACAGTATCTTCTGCCTGGCTACTTATGGTGTTATCTATAAGCGGGATTAAATTGTCCCATTGCATTACCGATGTATCTTGAAACTCATCTATAAAATAATTTGTGTACCGCTCACCAAGTCTTTCATATAAAAAAGCTGCAGGCTGATCTTTGAGCGACTGCGCTATAAGCGCATTAAAATCTGAGATGAGTAACACATTTTCATCTTCTTTGATAAGCTCTAGCTCTTTTTTAATCAAGTGTAATACAGAAAGTGGGATAATCTTAGATCTAAAAGATTCTAACATATTCTGCTTAGAAGCAAGCTCCTTAAGCTTCAAAAACGTTGCTATAAAATGATCCCGATGACCATCTATGGTAGCTTTGATATGGTCTTTTTGAGTCTTTGTATAAAAGGTGTAAGACGTAATATTATCTTTATAAGCTGATCCTGTATATGGAAGTCCCTGTACCCCGTTTGCAACTTGGAGCATGAATTTATAAAAATATCCACTTGCAAAGCTTTTTTGATCTAATCCGAGTTCATGAATCAATGCTATAAGATCCTCTCCTAGCTGTTTTTGTGCAGAGGAAAGTGACTTAATCTGAGCTTGCAAATAGCTCGTTAATGTGTCAAAATCTGTAAGAGACTTGTCTTTTATAAGCTCTAGCGCCTTAAGATCGTTTTCATTGTGTAATAAATTTGCTATTTCGAGTAAATCTCGAGCAACGTCCCAGCTCTTATCATCATCTGCTTTTTCCAAAGCAAAATTTATTAGAACTTTAGTAATCTCATCATCTATACCCACCTTTGCAATGAGGGCATCTACTGCTTGAGCATTGAGTGTCTTTTGATCCAGAGAAACCTCAAAACTACTAGAGATATTTAGATCTTTTGCAAAAGTGCGGATGATTCTATGTGTAAGCGTATCTATTGTTACAATGTCAAAGGCAGCATAATTATGTAGTATGCGATTGAGTATTTCTTTAGCCTTCTTTATGACTACATCCTCAGATAATCCACTAGATGAAACTAAATCGTCTATCATATCTGGTTTTTTATTGCCAGGCTCATAATGACCTATATTCTTGAGCGTGTCTAGCACACGATTTTTCATTTCGGCTACCGCCTTATTTGTAAAGGTTATAGCAAGAAGATGTCTAAACTTATTAGCATCATTGCTCTTGAGAAGTGTAGTAATATATTGCTTTACGAGACTGTATGTTTTTCCAGATCCCGCAGAAGCATTAAGTACGATAAACGTATTTGTTTCGGTCATAGTACTAAGATAGGAAAAGCCACTTACAAAGAGGGTATTGTTATTTTCTTAATAATCTTTTCATCATCTAATAGATTTTACAAATGACTGAATTAAGTTTAGAACAACTATTTCTACCGACTATCACGAAGAATAAATAGATACATTTTTTGCTTTCGCGAAAGCAAAACCTAGTTTTTATAAGAAATCTATAACATAAAGAGTAGCTTACTTTGCGTAACTTTGTTAAAATCTAAAAAGAAGTTTAACCAAAAACGAAAAAGAAATGTCATTTACGTTACCAGAATTACCATATGCCAAGGACGCACTAGAGCCTAATATAGACACAAAAACAATGGAGATACACCACGGGAAACATCACGCTGGTTATACTTCAAAACTTAATACTGCTATCGAAGGAACTGACCTTAGCGGAAAAACGATAGAAAATATACTTATAAACTTAGATATGTCTAACACTGCTGTGCGTAACAACGGTGGAGGTTTTTACAACCACAGACTTTTTTGGGAAGTAATGTCTCCAGACGGTGGAGGAGAACCTACGGGAGAACTAGCTGAGGCAATAAATGCTGCCTACGGAAACTTTGAATCTTTTAAAGATAAATTCTCATCTGCAGCAGGAGGACAATTTGGTTCAGGATGGGCTTGGCTTTGTGTACACGAAGGTGGTAAAGTTGAGGTATGCTCAACTCCTAATCAAGATAACCCACTTATGCCTAAAGTAGGGTGCGGAGGTTTTCCAATCTTGGGTCTTGATGTATGGGAACATGCATACTACCTAAACTATCAAAACAGACGTCCAGATTATGTAAACGCATTTTTTAATGTGATTAACTGGGAAAAAGTGTCTGCATTATACGCTCAGAATAAATAAGTAATAATACTTGTTATAGTTATCAAAGCCCACTTTTCGAGTGGGCTTTTTCATGCAATAAAATTGTAAGTAATTTCTTTCTATAAATTCTTGTACAAACTTTCTTATTCATTTCTAAAGATGTGAAATCCTAATATCAAAATGAATATATCTTGTATTAAATAAAAAATACCCTGAGCGCTACTCAATTGGTTTCTAAAGCTCATTAACAAGAAGATACAATTTGTCGAGAAGGACTAAATTTTTTCAATCAGATTTAAATTATAATATTGATCCTAATTAAAGTCTAATTAATGAGATCATAAAACCCGTAAATATTAGGCATAAAAAAAGGTGGAAAGATCCACCTTTTTTTGCCCCAAATCTACCATGAACTTAACCTACTTATGCTATGGCAATGCTAATATAAGAGGGTTTTACTAAATGGCAGTATGTTTTAGACCAAAGGCATTATTTTTAGACCAAATACACAATTAATATTCAAATTGTGATATCTTTAAGACGAAAAGCACATTTTTTAGTAGGCTCTCTCTTTATTTCCTTCTACATAATTAATGAATGCTTTGTTTACAACGCGGTTACCTCCAGCCGTAGGATAGTCTCCAGTAAAGTACCAATCTCCAAGATTATCAGGACACGCTTTATGCAAGTTTTCTACCGTTTGATAGATGATATCTACTTCTGTTTTTACCGAGCTATCCGTAAGTAATTCTGCAATTTTTTTAGACACTTCTCTTTGCTCAAAAGGAGCATAGATTTCTTTAACGTGGTTCTTTACTTCCTTGTCATCTAGATCTACTTGTGCCTTACACTTATCATAGACATCCTTGATAAGATGCTCCTTATTATTCTCTTTAAGTAAAGCAATTGCGGCTCTAAAAGCAATGAAATCTTCTAGTCGCGCCATATCGATACCGTAGCAATCTGGATATCGTATTTGAGGAGCGCTGGAAACAACAATAATTTTAGCAGGATTTAAACGAGCCATCATCTTGATGATACTCTTTTTAAGAGTCGTACCGCGTACAATACTATCGTCTATAATTACAAGCTTGTCTTCTGGCTTAATAACACCGTAGGTCACATCATAAACGTGCGCTACTAGGTCGTCACGACTACTATCTTCTGTAATAAACGTACGAAGCTTAGCGTCTTTTATAGCGATTTTCTCTGTGCGTAAGCGCTGTGAGAGAATCTCTGTTAGTTCGCTTTCATTTAGATTTCCCTTGGCAGCAAGAATCTTTTGTCCTTTTTGCTTATTAAGTTCGTCTTGTGCAGCCTCTACAAGACCGTAAAAAGAGGTCTCGGCGGTATTAGGAATAAAGGAGAACACAGAGTTCTTGGTGTCGTGATTAATGCTTTCAAGTACTCGAGGCATTAATAAACGTCCAAGCATCTTGCGCTCCTTATAGATTTCTGCATCAGAACCTCTAGAGAAGTAAATACGCTCAAAAGAACATGCCTTACGTTCTAATGGCTCTATAATTTGCTGTATGGTAAGTGTGCCATTCTTTTTAATGATTACGGCAGCCCCTGGATCTAATTCCTTTACTTCATCAAAAGGCACGTTAAACGCTGTCTGTATCACAGGACGCTCACTAGCTACTACAGCTACTTCATCGTTTTCAAAATAATATGCAGGTCTTATTCCCGCAGGATCTCTTAAAACAAAAGCATCACCATGACCTAAAAGTCCAGCCATTGCATAACCACCATCCCAATCTTTTGAGGCTCTTCTAAGTATTTTACCTACTTTAAGTCTTTCTGCTATTTGAGGAGAAGCTTGTTGTTTATTAAATCCTTCCTTTTTTAACTTCTTGTAAAGTTTTCCAACTTCATCATCCAGAAAATGGCCTATCTTTTCCATTACTGTAATGGTGTCTGCCTGCTCTTTTGGATGCTGCCCTAAAGAAACCAACTTATCAAAAAGCTGATTTACATTAGTCATATTAAAGTTACCTGCAACGATGAGGTTACGGTGCATCCAGTTATTCTGGCGTAAAAATGGGTGTACACTCTCTACACTATTTTTCCCGAAGGTTCCATAACGTACGTGACCTAGTAACAACTCTCCTATGTAAGGAACATTACTCTTCTGCCAGGCTACATCATCCTTCTTATTAGGATTTGCAGTCATAAGCTCGTTTATACGACCATTAATTTCTGCAAAAATATCTTGTATAGGTTGTTGTGCTGTAGATCGCTGTCTAGATATGTATCGTTGCCCTGGAGCGACATCTAGTTTTATACTAGCAAAACCTGCACCATCCTGACCACGATTGTGCTGCTTTTCCATCATTAAGTACATCTTATTTACCCCGTAAAAAGCAGTACCATATTTCTCTTTGTAAAATTCAAGTGGTTTTTTTAGTCTTATAACTGCAATACCACATTCATGCTTGATAGCGTCACTCATAGCTTGTAAAAACAAAAGCGCTCCAAAAATGGAGCGCAGGGTTTAGTTGTTTATGTTTATGTCAAATTGCACAAGGTTTTTAAACTGATGCAGTCTCTCTTTTATTTCTTCTGGCGTCACAGATTGTAAACGCTCTGTTCCAAATTTTTCTACCGTAAAGGAGGCAAGGCAAGAGCCATAAATAAGAGCCGTTTTCATCGTTTCAAATGAAGTGTCTCCTGCTTGAGCTATATAGCCAGCAAATCCTCCAGCGAAGGTGTCTCCAGCTCCCGTAGGGTCAAAAACATCTGCAAGTGGTAATGCAGGGGCAAAAAACATATTATCTCCTTCAAAAATAAGAGCTCCGTGTTCTCCTTTCTTTATCACTACATACTTAGGTCCCATCTCGTGGATTTTCTTAGCAGCAGTTACAAGTGAATACTCACCACTTAACTGGCGTGCTTCCTCATCATTTATAGTGATAACATCTACTTTTTTGAGCGTAGTCTTAAGCTCATCTAGCGCGATGTCCATCCAGAAATTCATTGTGTCTAGTATTACAAGCCTAGGTTTTACATCCATTTGCTCTATGACACTAAGTTGTACTTGCGGTTGTAAGTTACCTAGCATTACAATAGGTGCTTCCTTATGTGAAGCAGGAACCTTAGGAGAAAAATCTGCTAGTACATTAAGTTCTGTAGCAAGTGTATCTCTAGAGTTCATATCATTGTGATACTTACCACTCCAGAAAAATGTTTTACCACCTTTTACTATTTCTATTCCGTCTGTATTAATTCCTCTTTCTGCAAGAAAATCAAGATACTCTTGAGGGAAGTCGTCACCTACAACGGCAACAATGGCTGGATCAACATTATCAAACTGTGCCGCAGCAAGTCCTATATAAGGAGAAGCTCCTCCAATAATTTTATCTGTTTTTCCAAAAGGTGTCTCTATTGCATCAAATGCACAAGAACCAACAATAACCAATTTACTCATCTATAATTTTTGTGCAAATATACGGTTTTGAATGTTTGACAACTCAACTTTAAGGAGACCGCTTTCGCGAAAAAATGTAATTTCAACTACGTAAATAAATTAGCAATAAAACTTTTTATAGCATCCCAGTTTTTGATGACTAGCATTGTAAGGAAAGCCGAAATTGCTATTGTGTAAATTCTCTTTTTTTCCGTTTTTAGACTGACACTTATTTCCTCCCAAAATCTGCTGGGATTTCGCCCCAGGCTTTGGTTTCCCACTTCACAATCGTAGTGATGTAGGTATTTTTTTTAAGCCACTGCTCTGCGCGCGCTATCAGTTCAAATACATCTTTATTTTTTGGGCTTTGCTTGAGGTTGGTCTTGCAATGTTTCTTTTTTACCCAGCCTATTGCTATTCGAGAGTCACTATAAATAAGACGGTCACTACCTATTTTTTTTAAATAAGCTAGACCGTGCACGAGTGCGAGAAACTCTCCTATATTGTTAGTTCCTTGCTTAAAAGGCCCTTGGTGGAAGAGTTGTTTTACCGTTTGAGTATCTACCCCGCGATATTCCATGATGCCTGGATTACCAGAACTTGCGGCATCTACAGCAATAGAGTAGAGGTTGGGGAAGCCATATTTGGCTTTTTCTTCGGCGGAGAGTACTTTTTTCTTTTTTGAGGAGCCTTTAAAGTCGTTATAGTCTCCGTTATATGCGTTTTTTGCTTTGGCAAAGGTTTCAAAACTCTTGTACTTTGCACCGGCATAACCATCTATCATCTTCTTGCATTCCTTCCAAGAATCATAGATACCAGGTTTTTTACCTTCCCAGACTACATAGAATTTTTTTGTTTTTGCCATTTGTTTTAATTCTTAGTGCTTCGATATTTCCTTAGGAAAATGAATAAGTAGTAAAATACTAATATTAATAGTGACACATAGAAAACATATTCATTAGTACTGAAACCTTTGTTTTCTTCAACCCCTAGATATGTTTGTTTTTCTTCAGTAAATAGAGTATACGTAGAAAATATAAACCACAGATGTATTACTATAATTTGTCCTAAGAAAAACAGCTTTCTCATCCTATTATGATAAAAACTCAGCAATCACCTCTGGAAAATGAGTGTATTCTAGTTGGTGTATTTTTTCGGCAATTGCTTCTGGGGTGTCTTCTTGGCTTACTTCAACTTTGGCTTGAAATAAGAAATCTCCTTTGTCATATTCTGGCGTTACTTTATGAATGGTGATGCCTGTATATATCTTTTGAGAAGGATTTTTATCGTGTTGCGCTTTCGCGAAAGCGTAAACAGCCTTATGCACATTCATGCCGTACATGCCTTTTCCTCCAAAATCTGGGAGCAATGCTGGGTGTATATTTATGACCTTATCTGGAAACGCCGAAATTATTTTTTCTGGAAATAGCCATAAAAAACCTGCCAAAATGATGACATCTGGTTGTGTAGCCTTAAGAAGATGGAGTACATCATCACCTTTATAGAACGCTTTTCTGTTAAAACTAAACGCAGCAACATCAAGGGCTGAGGCTCTTTGAAGTACTTTGGCACGCGGATTGTTACTAAGAACTTGCACGACTTGTGCATCCGTACGATCCTGGAAAAACTCTATAATACGCTGGGCATTTGTACCGTTACCCGAGGCAAAAATCACAATTCGTTTCATTTTTCTTGTTGCTGTTGTGGGTGCGAAATAAAGAAATATTAGTAACTATTTGAAGGTTATGGAAAGGAACTTATTTTATATTTCCGTAAATTACCTTCACATTTTTGAGTTGCAAACTTGTTTAACGGTAAAGTTTGTTATTTTTGCGACTTAAATAAAAATTTAAATTAGAAAATTATGTCAGACATTGCATCAAGAGTAAAAGCGATTATCGTAGACAAATTAGGAGTAGACGAAAACGAAGTTGTAACGGAAGCGAGCTTCACAAACGACCTAGGCGCTGATTCACTAGACACAGTGGAACTCATTATGGAGTTTGAAAAAGAATTTGATATCCAAATTCCAGACGATCAAGCAGAAAATATTGCGACAGTAGGTCAAGCAGTATCTTATATAGAAGAGGCAAAATAAGTCTTTATTTATGGAGTTAAAGCGAGTAGTAGTTACCGGACTTGGTGCACTTACCCCGATAGGAAATAATATTCAGGAATACTGGGAAGGACTTTCTACAGGGAAAAGCGGGTGCGCGCCCATCACCTATTTTGATGCAGAAAAGTTTAAAACGAAGTTTGCTTGTGAACTTAAAAACTTTGACGCTCTCGACTTCTTTGATAGGAAAGAAGCTCGAAAGCTCGATAGATTTGCTCAGTATGCACTGGTAGCTTCAGATGAAGCTATCAGTGATGCGGGCATTGATCTTGACTCTGTTGATAAATTTAGGGTTGGGGTTATATGGGGAGCCGGTATAGGTGGTTTGGAAACATTCCAGAATGAAGTCCTTAACTTTGGTGCTGGAGATGGCACTCCTAGATTTAATCCTTTCTTTATACCTAAGATGATTGCAGATATTGCCCCTGGTAATATCTCTATCAAGCATGGCTTTATGGGACCTAACTATACGACGGTTTCTGCTTGTGCTTCTTCTGCAAATGCAATGATAGATGCCTTTAACTATTTACGTTTAGGGCAATGTGATATTATTGTTACGGGAGGATCTGAGGCTGCGGTAACGCAAGCTGGTATGGGTGGTTTTAATGCAATGCATGCGTTGTCAACTAGAAATGACGATTTTGAAACGGCTTCAAGACCCTTTGACGCAACTAGAGATGGTTTTGTATTAGGAGAAGGTAGTGGTGCATTAATCTTAGAAGAGTATGAACATGCTAAGGCGCGTGGCGCCAAAATTTATGCCGAGGTTCTAGGTGGCGGTATGTCTAGTGATGCTTATCACATGACAGCACCTCATCCAGATGGTATAGGTGTAGAGCGTGTAATGCTTAATTGTTTACGTGACGCGGGACTTAACCCTGAAGATGTAGATCACATCAACACGCACGGAACATCTACTCCTCTAGGGGATGTAGCAGAGCTAAAGGCTATCAAAAAAGTTTTTGGTGACCATGCAAAAGAAATAAATATTAATTCTACTAAGTCTATGACTGGACACCTTCTAGGTGCTGCAGGAGCTGTAGAGTCTATTGCTGCCATCCTTGCGATGCAACATAGCCTTGTCCCTCCTACAATCAATCATACTACAGTAGATGAGAATATAAATCCCTCTTTTAACTTAACGCTTAATAAAGCGCAAAAGAGAGAAGTAAACGTAGCGATGAGTAACACCTTTGGTTTTGGAGGTCACAATGCTTGCGTATTATTTAAAAAAATTGACGCTTAAATTAATAGATGAGCGCATTTAAAAAAATATTTAACTCTCGTGCTGAAAAGGACGGGAGTTTTTTTATGCGAATGCATGCTATTATAGGCTTTAAACCGAAAGAGATAAAGTACTATGAGAAAGCTTTTACCCATCGTTCTCTAGGTCTTAAAAAAGCAGATGGTAATCCTCTTAATTATGAGCGATTAGAGTTTTTAGGAGACGCAATGCTCGGGTCTGTTATTGCAGCACATCTCTTTAATGCCGTACAAGGTGGTAATGAAGGATATTTAACTAAAATGAGATCTAAGGTGGTGAGTCGTAAGCATCTCAATGAGCTAGGCAGAGATCTCAATCTTGTGAGATATGTGAGAGCAAGTATTCCCCTAGATAATTTTGGGGTTAATATTCATGGTAATCTTTTTGAAGCTTTAGTTGGTGCCATTTACCTTGATCGAGGTTATAAATATTGCGAGAAGTTTATAGCTAAGCGTGTTATAGAGCCCTATGTAGATATAGAGAAGCTTGAGGGCCGTATCATTAGTTACAAGAGTGTATTGATAGAATGGTGCCAAAAAGAAAAGCGCACCTTTAAATTTGAAACTTTTGAAGATACTGGTCAAGACACTGTAAAGCATTTTGGGGTAAAACTTTTTATAGATGGTAAGGTTGTTGCAAAAGCTCGTGCTACAAGTAAGAAAAAGGCAGAAGAAATAGCTTCAAAACGCACTTTTTATGCTTTTCAACGAGAAATTGAAACTCAATAACGTAAGTTTATTAATTGATTTTACTACATTAGCTTTTTAATCATCTTTTTCCCCTAGAAGATTAAAGATTAGAGTCTTAGGGCTCCACCCCTTATGTTAGTAAAATTTCCAAAGAGATACTATCTCGTTTTTGCATTCCTTGCACTCATAACGGCAATTGCTGTTTATTGGGGTACATCTCGCATAATACAACAAGAGGAAGCTGCTCGTACACTTAACTTAGAAAGAGCAAATAGAGAAGCTGCAAAGGAATTTCAAGAAGCTCTTAACAATTATGCGACTCTAATTTCTGGAGTAAAAAGTTATATTGAAATATCTAATGGGAGCTTTACAGAGAACGATATATCTTCCTTCATAGAACGGCAGCTAGGTGGACTTATCATGGAACGTCCCTTTAGTGTCTCATATATTGATACGAGCCATATTTTTATTTTTGACTTTACCATGCAGCCTGTACCTAATGCAAATTTGGTAGGAAAATCAATAGCGAAATTTATAGGAAAGGAGGGTACATTGAGAATGGACTCTTTAATGCGTAAGAGTAATTTCTATGCCTCAGACCCCACAAATTTATTAGAAGGTAGAGTAGGACTTCCATTAGGTTTTGGTGTTTTGGACAGCCTTGGTAATTCTATGGGTTATATAACTAGTATTGCAGAGTTTGCCCCTATTTTAGATAAAGCATATGTTCATACTAATAAAGATGATTTTGTCTTTAAGTTTAAAAGTAGTAACGGTAATTACTTTGATCGTAGTAGAGCCCATAATGGACAAAAAATATATTCTGTAAATGAGGATCCAGAGTTTTTTAAAAACTTTGATGTCAAAGAAGAAACCTATATCTCTAGTGTAGTCCCTTTTTACAATAAAGAATTTATATTGAGCACCGCCTATAAGAAGTCTCATGAAGGTTTCTTAGCGCTAGGCGTTACATCATGTTTGTGGTATCTCGCCATATTAGGATTTATGTTCTTTTTGATAAGTCAGTATTATTTGTATGAGCGTAAGAATAAAATTATTGCCTCACAAAAGGTCCGATTGTCAGAGTTAGTAGCTACTAAAAATAAGTTTTTTTCAATTTTAGCAAACGATCTTAGAGGTCCTCTATCATCCGTAATAAACTTTTTAGATGTGTTAAAAGTAGAACACGCAAATAACAATCAAAACACCACTATAATAAACTCTCTTGAAGACTCTAGCCGAAATAGTATTTCATTACTTGACAACCTTCTAAAATGGTCAAAACTTCAAACAGATCAAGTTGAATTTACTCCTGTTTCATTAGATATCATGTCTATTACAAAAGATCAAATTAAAATACAAAATCATGCTCTTCAAAATAAAGGGCTTAATATACGTCTAGAGTCAAGCTTTAAAGGTGAGGTAGTAGGAGATAAAAATATGGTGGCGACCATAATTAGAAATGTACTATCTAATGCAATTAAGTTTTCACACGATAATGATATCATAGTTATTGAGCTTACAAGGCTAGATAATAAGTTTGTTTTTAGTATTGAAGATAACGGAATAGGGATTCCAGAACATGACAAGCAACGACTCTTTGACTTAACTGAAATCACAAGTCGGGTGGGTACTAGAAACGAGAAAGGTTCAGGTTTAGGACTAGTTTTAAGTAATGAGTATCTCAATGCTCATAAAGGAGAATTACATATAGAAAGTGAAGATGGTAAAGGAACTCTCGTTACATTCACATTGCCTTTAGATTAAATATTTTACAATTTCTAGCGAAAACGTTTACGTAACTTTAATACCTCTCGCGTATTCCTTCGGATGCTTCTTTGTATCTTTCTAACTTGCTTAAACGTTATGGGAATGTATAAAATTCTTTTGGAAGACTCCATTGGTTATGACTTTACGCTCATAGCTATACATGGTTCATTAGAGCCATATTACTTGGCATACTTACTTAATAAGAATCTTGGATTAAGACTATCTCGTTCTCGTGAAGACCTCATTATTGGCAATCGAGAAGAAGAGGCAAGCTATCCTTTTTTTGAATTTAATGATGAGCATCAGTACGTAGATTACTATGTATTATCAAATAAGACAAAGATAGAAGTAGAAGCTAAGGCTGTTGTAGGTCTTTTTGAATCAGAGAAAACACTCAAGACTACCTACTTTATTCCTGAGATGCCACAAGTAGATTATTTTATAAAAGTGGTTGAGGATGGTAACGCTTTCGCGAAAGCTAAAGCACTAAAAATTCTCAATCAAATATCACATATTGTTACCGCTTATGAAGTAGACGTAAGCTCGTTAAAAAATAAAGAACACTTAATTTTTGAATAATGCAGAAAAGAAAAAAAACCAAGATAGTTGCAACGCTAGGGCCAGCAACTAGTAAGCGACAAGTATTGCTAGACATGATGAATGCAGGAGTAGATGTATTCCGCATTAACTTTTCACATGCAGACTATGAAGATGTTAAGGAGCGCGTAGCTATGATTCGTGAGCTAAGCGAAGAGACTGGATACAACACGTCAATACTAGCAGATTTACAAGGGCCAAAACTTCGTATAGGAAAAATGAAGGAAGAGGTAGTTGTAAATCCTGGAGATAAAATCACCTTCTCAACAGAAAGCGAATTTGAAGGAACAAAGGATCGTGTTTATATGAATTATAAGCAGTTTCCTCGTGACGTAAAAGCAGGTGAGCGCATTTTACTAGATGATGGTAAATTGATGTTTCAAGTTGATAAAACAGATGGTAAAACAGAAGTTGAGGCTACAGTAATTCAAGGAGGACCGTTACGTTCTAAAAAAGGGGTAAACTTACCTAATACAGACATATCACTTCCAGCACTCACTAAAAAAGACGTAAAAGATGCAATTTTCGCTTTAGGACTTAAGGTGGACTGGATGGCACTTTCATTTGTAAGACATGCAGAAGACTTGCAGCAATTACAAGAGTTGATTAAGAAACACTCTGATCATAAAGTACCAATTATTGCCAAAATTGAAAAGCCAGAGGCTGTAGCAAATATTGATAAGATTGTTGCTTATTGTGATGCTTTAATGGTGGCGCGTGGAGATCTAGGTGTAGAAATTCCAGCACATGAGGTGCCGTTAGTGCAAAAGCAATTAGTATTGCGCGCAAAAAAAGCAAGAATACCAGTAATCATTGCTACACAAATGATGGAAACAATGATTTCTAGCCTTACGCCTACACGTGCTGAGGTAAATGACGTTGCAAACTCTGTAATGGACGGAGCAGATGCAGTAATGCTTTCTGGAGAAACTTCTGTAGGTCAATACCCGGTACAGGTGATTGAAAAGATGGCTTCTATATGTCGTAACGTAGAAGATTCAGATCTTATTAAAGTTCCGCAGGCACCACCACACATTAAGACTAAACGTTACATTACTAAAGCAATATGTTATCACGCGGCTCACATGGCAGATGAGATAGATGCAAAAGCAATTACTACCTTAACAAATAGTGGTTACACAGCTTTTCAAATCTCAGCATGGAGACCATCATCCCACATTCTTGTATTTACATCAAATAAGCGCATACTTACACAGCTTAACCTTTTATGGGGTGTAAAGGCATTGTTTTATGACAAGTTCGTAACTACAGATGAGACGGTAGAAGATATAAGACAAATGGCTTTAAACACAGAATTGGTTGACAAAGGAGATATGCTTATTAATTTAGTAGCCATGCCACTTCTCGAAAAAGGAATGGTTAATACACTCCGTGTTTCTGAGGTGTAATTCTCCGTATAATGTATAAAAAAATGGGTAGCCACTGGCTACCCATTTTTAGTTAATGAGATTTATAGAGATATTTCTTCCTCTGTGATCACAAAAGCATTAGCAGATTGTTTGATGATGATAGTGCGCTTATAATCTCTTAACGCATATGAGTAAGTGATATTTGTTATTGCACCCTTTGGAGCAACATTAATAGTAAGTTCATCTATTTGTGTGCGGTCTCTTTTCTCACCATTTATAATAGTTACTGTTTCTTTTCTATTTGAAAGTTCTGGATTTATCCCTTTAGGAAGATTAAAGAGACGCTGAGATATTCGGTAGGCTTCATTCCAGTTTTTTGCAGGAAGTACTAGCGTTGTAGTCATTCCATAATCCTCTCCCTTTTTATTGGCCTTCTTGACTACTTTAATAGGGTGTTCTGGAGTGCTTATGCGGTTTATGTATGCTTCTAGACCTTCATTTGGTTGCGGTGGAGCAAGCGATGTTAAGTATCCATTAAAAGCAAAGCCTGTTGCTCCCTGATAGTTTACTTCTATCATCTCGCCTTTAATTCCATCTACCGTCATTTCTGTGTGCTCAGGATTACTTAATAGGAATACCTGTGCACCATAAGGAAGTGTGAGAATTTTTTTTGAGGTGAGATTTGTTCCTGATCTTAGTGATAGACCAGAGGAAGAGTTCACATAAAATTGAGTTGGAGTCGCGAGAACTTTTGGAGTTGTGATGGCAAGAGTTTCTTGAGTACCATGTTCACTATTATTTTCTGTTGAAGAATCACAGCTTAAAAAGAAAGTAAAGAAGGTTACGGAGAGGATGATGGTGTTGATTTTCATGATGAATGATTTTTAGATTAAACATTTACCAATAGAAACCACGATATGTGCCAAATATTAAAACAAAAAGGTTAAAAAAACGATAAAACCGCAACAACGAGTGGGCTATTTAAATATTGCTTAAGAATTGTTTAAAATTCGTAACCTAGACTTATAAACCACTCACTACGTTTAACTTCTGGGCTATAGGTGTATTTAAGTCGCAAAGGTCCAAGTAGCGTTTCAGAGCCATACCCTAGGGAATATCCAGAAAAGGTAGCCGGTGGCAACCAATTTTCGGGCTTGTCAAATATATCATACCCTACATTTGCAAAGTTTGCTGAGAGGTTGAGGTGATTTTTAGGAAAAACCTCAAAATCAACTTCAAATAATGCTTTGACATAGCCATCTCCAGCAATACTTAAATAATCATATCCTAAAAAAGGAACAATGTTATTTACTTTTTTTGCTCCATAACCTCCTAAGAAAAAGTCAAGCGAATTATTATCTGCTCCACCTACTTTAAAACCTCCTGCAGCTTCAACGGTAGCAGTAAATATATTACCGATACTTCCAGCATACTTTATTCGTGCATTTGCAACCCCAAACTCTGTAAAATCATTGTTGTAATCTGATGAGGCTAGAAATAAATCAAAATCTGCATCAAAAAGAACTCCTGAGTTAGGAAAGTACTTGTTATCTAGAGAGTCATATTTTAATTGAGAGTACAATCCTCCTAGGTTACTTCGTTCAAAAATAACAGCCGTTTCTTCCTCATTAGTGGACACAACAGTTTCTGTTTCGATATCTAAAAACTTATGCTGTATACCTATGTCAAATGTAAATTGCTTCGCTAGTAGCGTTTGTACATAAATTCTGTTTGTTAAGTCTTGATAATTAAGGCTCACCCTATTAATACCATCTAGAGGTATGTCACGTAAATCTTCAATAAGACGAGCGCTTACCCCTTGTTCAAAAGAGGTGTAAGAAGAGTTTACTCCCACACTCCAGTAAAAACCTTTATCAATGTAGTAGTCAAAATCGTATCTAATATTGTCTCCTAGAATAAAGTCTAAAGAGGCAATATCATTTTTAAAAAGCACTCCTTTTTTTGTGAAATTAATAAGTGCAGCAGTGCGAAAAAGGTCATCATAATGTAACGCTAGGCGCAATGATTGCGTGCTACTAGACTCTTTTAACTCAACATGGAGTACAAACTCATCATTTACCTTCTGAAGTCTATGTCCTATTCTATTAAAGTTTTCGGTGGCTGTGAGGTTATTGATGCCATTATAAAAATCATCATAAGATACCGTTACAGGAGGAGTAAGCTTTAATTTTCCGAGAATGTAGGCTCTAGTATATTGCTCATTTCCTGTAATACTCACGGCGGCAATCTGTAATGAATCTTGTGGAGTGGGTTTTATACGCTTTCGCGAAAGCGGTTTTTGCCTCATAGCAACTTCCTTAAGTGCATCATACTGTTCCATCGCCTTAGTGCGACCTGTGCCCATAATGACTTTACCATCATTAAAGGAAACCACAGAATAAGCATCAATAGAAGGTCGTATGTAAAGATCTGTTTGCGTGCGTTTTTCCTCCATCGCCTTTGCAGTGCGATAGTTGTTGATTTGCAATAACACCTCAGATGCAGATTTGAGATTGGATCTACCACGCAGTGTATCTTGTACATCCACACCAATAATAATGTCCATTCCTTTTGCGCGCAACTCTTCTACAGGATAGTTATTTGTAACACCTCCATCTATAAGGAGTTTTCCGTTTATGAGTACTGGACTAAATAATGAAGGTAATGCTCCACTAGCGCCAAGCGCTTCAGGGAGATAACCTTTGTCCAAGATGACTTGCTCTCCTTTTTCTACATCTGTAGCGATGCAGAAAAAAGGAATAGGGAGTTTACTAAAATCATTAATATTCGAAATGTGATCGAGATTTTTAGCCAGTAAATTATAAGTGTTTTGCCCTTTACTTAAGGAGCTAGGAAGCGATAGTTTAAGGTGATCAAACGGTAGTGATACTACATATCGCTCTGCATCGTCACGCTCATAAGAGGTCTTTGCCTTACGAGGTAAATTATCTTGAATGATGTTATTAAAATTTACAGAAGTAAAAATAGAATCTAACTCTGCCGCATTATACCCTGAAGCATAGAGTCCTCCTACAATAGCACCCATACTAGTGCCGGCAATGTAATCTATGCGTACACCAGCTTCTTCTATAACTTTAAGAACGCCTATGTGAGCAAAGCCTTTTGCACCACCACCACTAAGTACAAGACCTACTTTTACATCCTCTTTTTGTGCATCTTGTGCAAATGCAGAGAAGCTTAATATTAAGGCTATAACTAGTATGAAGTACTTCATTCTTTAACGTGGTAGTGATTATATATGATAGCTGCTTTTGATGGTCCTATTACCTCTGTGAGACTCTTTTTGCTTGCCACTTTTACTTTTGAAACAGAACGGTAATGTTTTAATAAATCTACAATTGTTTTTTCACCTATACCACGTATAGCGTCAAGTTCTGTTCCTAGGGCTGCATTACTACGTTGATTACGGTGAAAGGTGATGCCAAAGCGGTGCGCCTCATTACGTAATTGTTGTATAATTTTAAGGGTCTCACTCTTTTTGTCGAGATATAATGGAATACTGTCACCAGGATAAAATAATTCTTCTAGACGTTTTGCAATACCTATAATTGCTATTTTGCCACGCAAGCCTAAGTCATCTAGTGCCTTTACACCACTAGATAATTGACCCTTACCACCATCTACGATTATGAGTTGAGGTAGTGGTTGATCTTCGGCTAGTAGCCGTTTGTAACGTCTATAAACTACTTCTTCCATGCTCGCAAAATCATCTGGACCTTCTACTGTCTTGATATTAAATTTACGATAATCACTTTTGCTAGCCTTTCCGTTCTTAAAAACGACGCAGGCGGCTACAGGATTTGAACCTTGTATGTTTGAGTTGTCAAAGCATTCTATATGTCTAGGCTCCTCAGTTAATCTTAGGTCTGCCTTCATTTGTGCCATGATGCGGTTAGTATGGCGGTCTGGATCTACTATTTTAGTTTGCTTGAAACGTTCCATCCTGTAATACTTTGCATTACGTTCAGAGAGTTCTAGTATGCGCTTTTTGTCACCTAGTTTAGGCACGGTAATTTTATATTGATCACCTAGCTCTACTTCAAATGGAACATAGATTTCCTTTGAGTTATGGTCAAAACGTTGCTGAATCTCAATAATACCCAGCTCAAGTAATTCTTTATCGGTCTCGTCTAGTTGCTTCTTGAGTTCTAGCGTATGAGACTTAATAATGGCACCGTGTGATATCTGTAAGAAGTTTACATACCCATACCCCTCATCGCTTATAATGGAGAATACATCAACATCGCTTATCTTAGGATTAACCACCGTACTTTTAGATTGGTACCCTTCAAGGATGTCAAGCTTTTCTTTAATGCGTTGTGCATCTTCAAATTCCATGGCAGCAGCGTGCTCCTTCATTTTTTCGCGAAAGCGAGCTAGAGAATCTTTAAAATCACCTTTTACAATCTGCCGTATGTGTTCTATGTGCTCATGATATTCTTTTTCTGACTGCTTGTCTTCACAAGGGCCTTCGCAGTTGCCTAGATGATATTCAAGGCACACTTTATACTTCCCAGCGTCTATCTTATCTTTAGAAAGGTCATAATTACAAGTGCGAAGCTTATATAAACTTTTAATCAAGTCTAGTAGCGTGCGCACTGTTTTCATACTCGTGTATGGACCATAATACTCGCTACCATCTTTAATGAGTCTACGCGTAGGGAAAATCCTAGGGAAGCGTTCATTTTTTATACAAATCCACGGGTAGCTTTTATCATCTTTAAGCAGTACGTTGTACCGTGGCTGATATTCTTTTATAAGACTGTTTTCAAGAAGAAGCGCATCTGTCTCGGTCTCGACCACGATATGCTTCATCTCGTGAATCTTTTTGACCATCGTCCTTATGCGGCCGTTATCTAGGGTTTTATTAAAATAGGAAAGTACTCGTTTTTTTAAGTTCTTTGCTTTTCCTACGTAAAGCAGTTTTCCGTTTTTATCGTAGTATTGATATATTCCCGGACTTGTAGGAAGTGTTTTGAGTTGAAGTTCTATTGGAGCAGCAGGCATACTCAAAGATAATATATGAGGCGGATTACGCTTTCGCGAAAGCATAAAAAATCGCATTAAAATCTTTATAAAGAAAGTACATATTTTATACCTTGCCATACTATGCCAAAACGCACTATAGGTCGCACTGACAAAGCAGATTTTCCAGTTCTAGGGTTTTACGATATTGATATTAAAATCGATACGGGTGCCTACACCTCTTCCATACATTGTCACAGTATTGTTGAAAAGGAAAACAAACTAGTGTGCACATTCTTTGACGAAGAACATCCACTCTATAATGGTCAAGAAATGATTTTTGAGGAGTATGATATTGCCATCGTGCGAAGTAGTAATGGAGAAACTCAATATAGATATCAAGTCCAGAGTAGTATTACTATCTTTAGTAAGACTTATAAGATATCATTAACGCTCTCGTCAAGAGAAGATATGAGGTTTCCTGTTCTGATAGGAAGGAAATTTCTAACAAAAAAATTCATCGTGGATACTGAGTTTACAAACGTATCCTACAACCTTAAAAACAATGAATCTAAAGATATTATCTCGTAATCCACATTTATACAGTACATCTAGACTTGTAGAAGTAGGATTAAAGAGAGGGCATAGCGTTGAGGTAATTGATCCTCTTAAATGTGACCTTATCATAGAAAAGAAAAAGCCTACGGTCTTTTACAAAGGACGCACACTTGAGACAGCAGATGCAATTATACCTCGTATAGGTGCTTCTATTACGTTTTATGGTACTGCAGTGGTGAGGCAATTTGAGATGATGGATGCTTTTACCACAACAACCTCTCAGGCACTTGTGAGAAGTCGAGATAAACTGCGTAGTTTACAAGTATTATCTAGATCAAAACTAGGGTTACCTAAGACCATTTTTACAAACTACTCCCGAGATGTGGAGGAGATGATTGCACATGTAGGTGGAGCACCTCTTATTATAAAACTACTTGAGGGAACTCAAGGGTTAGGTGTAGTACTCGCAGAGACCAAAAATGCAGCTGAGTCTGTAATTGAAGCTTTTAATGGACTCGAAGCCCGAGTGATTGTGCAAGAATATATCAAGGAAGCAAAAGGAGCAGACATTAGAGCATTTGTAGTAGATGGTCAGATTGTAGGAGCTATGAAGCGCCAGGGTAAAGA
The DNA here is from genome assembly GCF_007827285.1 of Dokdonia sp. Hel_I_63. NCBI lineage: Bacteria > Pseudomonadati > Bacteroidota > Flavobacteriia > Flavobacteriales > Flavobacteriaceae > Dokdonia > Dokdonia sp. Hel_I_63. Next base: position 623,709 of record NZ_VISD01000001.1, read on the forward strand.
AGGAGAGTTCCGTTCTAATTTGCATAGAGGAGGAACTGCAGAAATTATAAGCTTAACAGACGAAGAGGAAAATGCGGCTATAAAAGCAGCAAAAGCAATGGGTCTAGGAGTAGCTGGTGTAGATATGCTGCAAAGTGATCGCGGCCCACTCATTCTAGAAGTAAATTCATCTCCAGGTTTAGAAGGGATTGAAAAAGCTACAGGGAAGGATATTGCCAAAACAATTATTCGCTATATTGAACGTAATATATAAGAGATTGTGCCAAAAATAGACGAAAACAACATCCTCACAATACTAGGTAAACAGGTAATACCTGGTGAGAGCGCTACTATAAATTTCAATATTGCAAAACTTTATACGGCCACCTCTGTAGAGGTTCCCATCATCATAGAGCGAGCAAAAAAACCTGGTCCAGTAATTTTAATCACTTCGGGAATTCATGGTGATGAAATTAATGGAGTTGAAATTGTACGCCAGCTCATTGCAAAAAAAATAAATAAGCCTAAGCGAGGAACCATCATCTGTGTGCCGGTGGTAAATATCTTTGGATTTTTAGATATGAAACGCACGTTTCCAGATGGAAGAGATCTCAATCGTGTATTCCCAGGTAATCCAAGAGGATCACTTGCTAGCAGGTTTGCCTATCAATTTGTAAAGAAAATATTACCTGTAGCAGATGTATGTTTGGATTTTCACACCGGTGGAGCATCTAGATTTAATGTTGCACAAGTACGGATAGAACCCTCAGATGAGACATCTTTAAAGTATGGGTCTATCTTTAACGCACCATTTACTTTGCACTCTAAAATGATACCAAAATCATATAGAGCCACTTGTGCAAGAATGGGAAAACCAGTGATTCTTTTTGAAGGTGGGAAGTCTAAAGTAAGTGACAAGGAAATTGCACGATTAGGTGTTTTTGGAACTATGAGAATATTAGACCATCTAGAAATGCTTGGTGCTAATTTTGAGGTTCCAGAAGTTTTAAAAGAATCTGTAACGGTAGATGCTACTATGTGGCTTAGAGCGCAATATTCTGGACTATTACATACTAAAGTGAATTGTGGTGAGCGGCTATCTGTAGGCCAGCATATAGCTACAATCACAGATCCGTACGGTAAATTTCGTCATGTTGTAAAGGCAAAAAACGAAGGATACGTGATTAATGTAAACGAGGCATCGCTAGTCTATCAAGGAGACGCAATTTTCAATATATCTATAGACCGTATACCTAATGATGACCAAGCAGGAGCTTAGAAAAAAGTATAAAGACTTAAGAGCAGCACTCACACAAGGTGAGCGTGACGAGAGAAGTTTAGAAATCGCAAATCAGGCGCTCTCTATGGATATATGGAATCATGATTACTATCATATTTTCCTTCCAATAGACCGCTTACGCGAAATAGACACTCAGTATCTACTCTCCATTCTAGGAGGAAAAGACAAGAATGTTATCATCTCAAAGTCAAATTTTGAGGAAAATACGCTATCTCATTATTTGCTCACAGATAGCACTAAAATAGTGGTTAATGATTACGGAATACCAGAACCTGAAGACGGAATAGAAATACCTGCGTCTAAACTTGATGTTGTATTTATCCCACTTCTTGCTTATGATAAGCAGGGTAATCGTATAGGGTACGGTAAAGGTTTTTATGACCGTTTTCTCGCTCAGTGCAAGCCAGATGTTATAAAAATTGGCTTGAGCTATTTTGAGCCAGAAGAGCACTTAATCGATATAAACACACAAGACATCGGTATAAATCGCTGTATTTCACCGAAAAAGATATATAGTTTTTAAAAAATTATGAATATTATGGTATATTCATAGCTATATAACTTATAGTGATGAATTTATCTAGATTGTCTTTAAAGGGAAAAAAGAATGCTACCGTAGAAAAAAATGCTGCGAGTACTTCTGATTATTTTTCGATGGATAATTTCTACTATAAACAGATTTCTGAACTTACGGGAGCAGGAGGATGGAGTGTCGATTTTAAGAATAAAAAGAGCTTCTTTGATGAGAAAGCAAGAAATATTCTTAACGTACCTAAAGACTATAAGCCCACATTAAATACTGGTTTTAATTTTTATGCAGAGGAGCATATGGACAAAGCCACAGCACTCTTTTTTGATTGTGCTCAAGGAAAATCTTTTTCTACTCATGTAAAGATGAGAACCTATGATGGAGAAATATTCTGGGCAAAAGCAAGTGGACGTCCTCTTAGAGATAATGATAAGGAAATTATTGGTATACGAGGAGTTTTTCAAAATATTCATGAGGAGAAGCTTCGTGAAGAACAGTTAGAACAGTCTTTTAGATTAATACAGGGACATAACTCGCGGCTGTACGATTTTGCTCATATCATTTCTCATAATTTAAGATCTCAAGTTGGAAACTTACAAATGTCTGCAGCGCTATTTGATAGCTCAAATCTAAGTGCAGACCAAAACGAATTACTTCAAAATTTCACAAAGATTGGAAAGAGTCTAGATGTTACATTAAGACATCTCAATAAGATAGTAAGCGTACACAGTGTTGCAAGTAAAACAAGAGATAAGGTTGTAATTCAAGATGTATATAATCGCGTGGTCGCTGGACTATCGCAAACAATTAGAGAAAATAAGGTCGTGATGTATACAGATTTCTCAGAAGTAGAGGAGATTCCATACATCGAAGCGTATCTAGAAAGTATTTTGCAAAACTTAATAACAAACGCAATACGTTATAAGCACCCAGATCGTGATCCAGAAATCTCTTTATATACCTATGAGGAGAATGGTAAAGTACACCTTCTAGTAAAAGATAATGGATTAGGGATTGATCTAAAGAAGCATGGAGAAGAGCTTTTTAAAATCTATAAAACTTTTCACGGTAATGATGATGCCTTGGGTCTAGGCTTGTTTCTCACTCGTAATGAAGTAGAGGCAATGGGTGGAGAAATCAACGTAGAAAGTAAAGTAGGTAAGGGATCAAAATTTATAGTGACATTAGATTAAACTAGCACACACCATTAACAATGGCAGAATATCCGATAGAAATAGCATGTATAATTGACGACGATGAGATGTATGTAAGTTTAATCACAAAGGTGATAGACATACGTAAACTTGCAAAAAATCTTATCGTTTTTAAAAATGGCGAACAAGCTCTTGATTACTTCGTCAAAACATTTTTACATAAAGAGGAACAAGCTATCCCGCAGATTATACTATTGGACCTCAATATGCCAGTTATGGATGGATGGAAATTTCTAGAAGAGCTCAGTAAGTACAATTTTCCAGCACTTAAAAATAGCACGCTATACATTGTAAGCTCGTCTATAAATCCTGTTGATATAAAGCGATCTCAACAATTTAATCTAGTAAAAGACTTCTTAGTAAAACCTATTGGCTTTGACGACCTAGCAGCGGTCTTTAAAAAGGAAGTGGCTTAAGCTGCTGCCTTATTATCTTTCTCGTCCTGAGGAAATACTCTTTTATTAAATACAAGCAGTATTCCTACTCCAGTGCTTATTGCCATATCTGCTATATTGAAGATAGCATTAAAGAAGGTAAATGTTTTACCACCTAAAAATGGAACCCATTCTGGCCACATTGCATCTTGAATAAACGGGAAATACAGCATGTCTACCACTTTTCCGAAGAGAGGGTCTGCATACCCACCACCTTCTGGCATAAAGGTCGCAATCTGACTCGTAGTACTCTCGCTAAAAATAGATCCATAGATAAGGGAATCTATAATATTACCTACTGCTCCAGCAAAGACGAGTGATAATGCAATCACGAGAAGCTTCGGTGCGTGATTTACTGCAGATTTATATAGATAATACCCAATTACAGGCGCTATGATAAGTCTAAAAAGTGATAAGGTTATCTTACCATATTTACCAGGTAACTCTACTCCCCAAGCGGCTCCTTGATTTTCAACAAAAAAGATTTGAAACCAGTCCATACCAAAAACTTGTATACTCTCACGTAAGTAAAAGTTAGTTTTTATATAAACCTTCAACACCTGATCTACTAATAAAATCAGGAAAACAATAAGGGCGACTTTCTTAAGAGACATAATTATTTTTTGACAAGGGACAAAAATAGGTTATTCACAACGATTTTACTATCGTGATATCACCATGTATACTTTGTAGTTTGAGAGTTGGTCCCAGAGTAATTTCTGGCGATATAACGATAGTACCGTTACGAGATTGTGCAGTAACATGTGCTTTATCAATATCAAGTTCAATACTTCCAGAGATAGTGTTTATAGTTGCGCTTTCGCGAAAGCGAAGTCCTTCTCCTTTAAAGTGTCCTCTTCCCAAATCCATGTGCACTTGCCCGAAGGCTCCATAGATATCTACGCCTGCAAGTGTGCTGTACACAGACACGTCCAGTCCCATAGGAACCGTTATTTCAAGCTCAATAGCCATCACTTTATGTGCTGAGAGCTTATCATTAAAAGGCTCGTAATCTGGAGTTTTTCCCGTAGTAATTTTAAGTACATTGTTTGCGATAGCAGTATTTAACAAGGTAGATGCAAATATTTCCCCATCTATAATGGTATGCACTGTGATTTGATCAGTATCTGCAGCGGTAATTGTAATCTCAAAAATCTCATTGCTATTAATATATAGTTCTTTTATACTCGCCGCATCATAGGTTTGAGATAGACGTTTTTGTGCTGCAACTGAAGTAGCAACCAGAAAGAATATTAGTATAGAATAGTGTTTAAGCAAAATCAATTTTTTAAAAATGATTAGAGAACAATGAGAACAAAGCTCCTATTAAAATTAAAATGAAACTAATCAATAAACTTTGTTTGGTTGAGATTTTATCATAAAACGTCAGAATATTCAGAGCAAATCCTAGAATAGACAAAAAGAAAATTGTGTACAGTATCCAATCAGGAACTCTAAAAAAACATTAATCCTGGCTCTCTGTACGCTTGGTGTAGCCAAATAGTAGCATATAAGAAATAACCTGAAATTATAAATTCAAGAATAACAACTAAAAGACGTGGTGCTTTGGTCATCAATGTTAAATCAAAAAGCGCCCTTCAAAAAGGGCGCTTATATAAATTCTAGTTTTAAGTTTTACTTTATAAAAATATAAACTTAAGCCTGCATATTCTTAGCCTCAATGCTCAATGTAGCGTGAGGAACTAACTTTAAACGTTCTGGATTGATAAGTTTTCCAGTTACACGGCATATACCGTACGTTTTGTTATTAATACGAGTAATCGCATTTTTAAGATCGCGTATAAATTTTTCTTGACGTATAGCAAGTGCACTGTTTGCCTCTTTACTCATCGTGGCGCTACCTTCCTCAAAAGATTTAAATTGTGGAGAGGTATCATCTGTACCGTTATCTCCATCGTTGAGGTAGGCACTTTTAATAAGCTCGAGATCGTGTTGTGCTTTCTCAATCTTCTTTTCTATTAATTCTCTAAACTCAGCGAGCTGTGCATCGCTAAATCTTTCTTGTATATCGTCTGCCATTACTATTGTTTTGAAATGGTTAAAAATGTTGTTATATCATCAAAAGCAATCTCCAGTCCATCACTTAATGTAGGAACTAATTCAAGAGAATCTGCTAGTGTTTCTGCTTTAATATAGTCTGCGTTAGTCAGTACTGTCTGAGCAATTGACGGCTCTTCTTGTAGCTGTATATGGATACGATCTGTCACTTCAAATCCAGAGTCCTTACGGAGATTCTGTATACGGTTAACCAATTCTCGTGCCACACCTTCTTTTTTGAGCTCTTCACTTATCGTAACATCTAGAGCTACTGTTACTCCAGCATTACTTGCAACTAGCCACCCTTCAATGTCTTGCGATGTTATCTCAACGTCTCCAGCCTGCAAAATAGTATTTTCTCCATTAATTTCGACGGTTAATTCACCATCTTGCTCAATTTTTGCAATATCCTCAGCTTGTAGTGAGTTTATCTTGCTAGCAATGAGCTTCATATCTTTCCCAAAACGAGGTCCTAATACCTTAAAATTAGGTTTGATTTGCTTCACTAATATCCCAGAATCATCAGAAATGAGCTCAATTTCTTTCACATTTACCTCAGATTTAATCAAATCTGCCACGGCAAGGATCTCATTCTTATCATTTTCATTAAGCACAGGGATCATAATGCGCTGTAAAGGTTGGCGTACTTTGATCTTCTCTTTTGCTCTTAATGAGAGTGTTAGTGAGCTTACTATTTGTGCTTTTTGCATTTTATGCTCAAGAGCAGCATCTATATAAGTTGCATCACTCACGGGGAATTCTGCAAGGTGTATGCTTTCAAAATCTTCTTTTCCAGTAGCAGCATTAAGGTCTTTATAGAGTTTTTCCATAAAGAATGGTGCAACAGGAGCGCTAAGCTTTGCTACAGTCTCAAGACAGGTATATAATGTTTGGTATGCAGAGATTTTATCTGTTGCATATTCACCTTTCCAAAAACGTCTTCTACTCAATCGTACAAACCAGTTAGACAAGTTTTCTTGTACAAAAGTGTCTATCGCCCTTGTTGCTTTGGTAGGCTCATATTCGGCATAAAACTTATCTACTTCTGCTATAAGACTGTGTAGTTCTGATAGTATCCATCTGTCTATTTCTGGACGTTGAGAAAGTGCTATTTCCGCTTCCGCGAAAGAGAAATTATCAAGATTTGCATACAGCGCAAAGAAGTTATACGTGTTGTAAAGTGTCCCAAAGAACTTGCGCTTTACTTCTTCTATTCCTTCTAGATCAAACTTGAGGTTGTCCCAAGGGTTTGCGTTAGAAATCATGTACCAGCGCGTTGCATCTGGACCGTATTTTTCTAAGGTCTCAAAAGGATCTGTTGCATTACCAAGACGCTTAGACATCTTTTGCCCATTCTTGTCAAGTACAAGTCCGTTAGAAACTACATTTTTATAAGCAACATCATCAAAGATCATCGTTGCAATCGCGTGCAGTGTATAAAACCATCCACGAGTTTGGTCTACACCTTCGGCTATAAAATCTGCCTTGCGCCAAGTGTCTTCTACAAGTTCTTTATTTTCAAAAGGGTAGTGCCATTGTGCATACGGCATAGATCCAGAGTCAAACCATACATCTATAAGGTCTGCTTCACGCATCATAGGCCGCCCACTATCTGAGACTAGCGTAATTTTATCTACAATGTTTTTATGGAGATCTACAAGCTCGTAATTCTCATCACTCATATCGCCCACTTTAAATCCTTCGAAAGGATCTGTGTCCATCACACCTTTATCAAGTGCTTTTTGGATTTCGGCTTTAAGTTCGGCTATAGAGCCTATGAGGATTTCTTCTTTTCCGTCTTCGGTGCGCCATATAGGAAGCGGTATTCCCCAGAAACGGCTACGTGATAAGTTCCAGTCGTTTGCATTTGCAAGCCAGTTTCCAAAACGTCCTTCTCCTGTAGACTTAGGTTTCCAGTTTACGCCAAGGTTAAGCTCGTGCATACGATCTTTAAAATCGGTCACTTTTATAAACCAAGAATCTAGCGGGTAGTAAAGTACTGGCTTATCTGTACGCCAGCAATGTGGGTAACTGTGCACGTATTTCTCTACCTTAAAGGCTTTATTTTCTTCTTTTAAGCGTATCGCAAGTTCCACGTCCATAGAACGTTCTGGAGCCTCACCATCTGCATAGTATTCATTCTTGATGTACTTGTTTCCAAACTCTTTGAGCTCAGGGCGAAATTTACCCTGAAGATCTACAAGCGGCACAAGGTTACCATCTTCATTTTTAATAAGAAGTGGCGGAATTTCTGGTGAAGCGAGTTTTGCAACCAAAGCATCATCTGCACCAAAAGTAGGTGCTGTGTGTACGATACCTGTTCCATCCTCTGTAGTTACAAAGTCACCAGCTATCACACGGAAAGCATCTTGAGGATTATCATTAGGTTGTACGAAGTCAAATAGTTGCTCGTAGCGAAGTTCAAGAAGGTCTGCTCCTTTAAATTCTCTAGCTACGAAGTATGGGATTTTCTTATCTCCAGCATTGTATGTGTCCAGTTCTTCTTTCGCGGAAGCGGAAACAAATTTCTTATCAAACTGCTTAGAGATTAAATTCTTTGCAAGGATAACTTTTACTGGCTCAAAAGTGTACTGGTTAAATGTCTCAACGAGTACATAATCTATCTTCTTTCCAACAGTAAGTGCCGTGTTTGAAGGCAGTGTCCAAGGAGTCGTCGTCCAGGCGATAAAGTAGGTGTTCCCGTCTGCAAGTTCTTTTGCAAGTGGGTTTTCACCTTGATCTGTGATTTTAAATTGTGCCACCACCGTAGTATCTGTCACATCGCGGTAACAGCCAGGCTGGTTAAGTTCGTGAGAGCTTAATCCCGTTCCCGCCTTAGGAGAATATGGCTGGATGGTGTACCCTTTGTATAGTAAATCTTTGTTATAGATTTGCTTAAGTAGCCACCATACGGTTTCCATATACTTGGCCTTGTAGGTGATGTATGGATCTTCCATATCTACCCAGTAGCCCATTTTTTCGGTAAGGTCGTTCCAGATATCTGTGTAGCGCATCACGGCTTTTTTACAAGCTTCGTTATACTCCTCTACAGTGATTTTTGTGCCAATATCTTCTTTGGTAATACCAAGTTCTTTTTCAACACCAAGTTCTACAGGAAGTCCGTGTGTATCCCATCCCGCTTTACGCTTTACCTGAAAGCCTTTCATCGTTTTATAACGAGGAAAAATATCTTTAATCGCACGTGCTAGTACGTGGTGTACACCCGGTAGTCCGTTTGCCGAAGGTGGTCCTTCAAAAAACACATACGGTTTTGCTCCTTCTCGAGAAGTAACCGACTTCTCAAAAACGTCATTTTCTTTCCAGTAGGCAAGTACCTCGCTAGCGATGTTAGGAAGGTCTAATCCTTTATATTCAGTGAACTTAGCGCTCATTTTGTAGTCTTTAAATGTTGTGCGCGAATTTACGAGATTTTTAGGCAATAAAGAAGTGTCTCAAGATGATAACATCTTGAGGCACTTCTTTGAAATTTATTAATGACTAAAGTTTGTAAGCAAGCCCCAGTTGAAACACTGAAGCCTTCACAGAATTTTGATTGGTAAGGCCTCTAAAGTAGCCCAATTCAATCATCATATTCTCTGAAGCTTTATAGCCTATTCTTGCGCTTGCATCAACTCCAATTTTATCATCATCTTGAAATCTAGAAACTACTAGCTCATCACCGTTCTCTACTTCTGTTTCGAAGTTTAGTGTGTAGGTAATTTGCGGACCAAGAAATAAGCTAAAGTCACTACCAATCTTATATTGTAATAGTATAGGCAGCAGAAGCTTACTCTGTTTTACATTTACATCTTCTTCATTCGCAAAAAATGTAGGGTCGTTTTGATCAAATACTAGAACCTGACTATAATCTATGTCTAGTTTAGCTCCTTGACTGCTGTAAAGCAATTCTGGTTGTAGCGAGAACTTATCACTGAGGCTAATGTTAATAAAACCACCTGCATAAAAGCCAACCTTGGCATTAAAATCTAAAAAATCATTGTTTGAATCTTCAAATTCATAAACGAGATTAGCGTAATTGAGTCCACCTTTTATACCATAACTTATATCATTTTGAGCATAAGAAACTGCAGCTATAAAAAGGCAAATTGTTAATGAGAAAATTATTTTTTTCATTCTTTTAAATTAAATTTCAAATATAAACTTACACGTGTTTTCCTACTTCAAAACCGTGCTTTCCGAGGTATTGATTTCCAGAATCTATGGCATCTTCCTCCAGTGTAGTTCCCATAGAGTCATTCCAGCGATTAAGGTATCCAAAGAGCGATATCACTCCGAGCATTTCTACAATCTCACCTTCATCCCAGTATTTGTATAATTTCTCCTTGATTTTTGCGTCTACGGCATTTGGTACTTGACTTGCTGCTAGTGAGAAATCAAGCGCAGCACGCTCTGCATCAGAAAATGCCGCGTGATGTCTGTATTCCCAGATGTTATCTAGTTGTTCTTGCTCTGCGCCATAACGCTCTGCAGCACGTATAGCGTGCGCCTGGCAATAACGACATCCAGTAGCATTACTAGAGACCCACGCAATCATACGTTTTAATGCAGAAGTCACTCGGCCTTGGTTTGCCATCACGGCTTTGTTAAGATTTATAAATGCCCGCGAGATATCAGGACGACGCTGCATGGTAAGTACCGAGTTGGGACAAAAGCCTAGTGTTTCATTAAAAAATAGGGCAAGTTCTTTGGTTGTTTCGTCGTGTTCGGCAGAGAGTGGTGTTACTAATGGCATACTATATTTTAAGAAGGTTAGTGTTGATTTTATGCTTTCGCGAAAGCAATATAGGCATTTTATCTACCAATTTTGTACCTTCATATTTCAAGCAAAACATACTTAAAATGGCTGGACATACAGTAACTACAATTTATAAACAAGGAATGCAATTTGAGACAGATAGCCCTACGGGTTATAAAGTACTCATAGATACTTCTCCAGAAAATGGAGGTAATAATGACGGGATGGGTCCTAAGGCGATGATGCTTTCTGGTCTTGCGGGATGTACTGGTCTAGATGTGGTGTTTGTACTCAACAAGATGAGGGTAGATGTACCTAAATTTAAAATGGTCGTAAAAGGAGAACTTACAGAGGAGCACCCTAAAACATATCACACCGTATGGCTAGATTATCACTTTTATGGTGATGACTTAAATGAAGAAAAAATACAAAAAGCAGTAACACTCTCTGAAGAGCAATATTGTGGGGTTATGGAAATGTTTAGAAAATTTGCCGATTTGAAAGTAGGCGTACACTATCACGCGCTTTCTGCATTAAATGAAGAGAGCGAAAACTAGAATAATGAAAAAACTATTGAGCTTTCTTTGCATGCTTCCTATAATAGCAACTGCTCAGGATTCAAAAACTTTTACTAGAGATAAAGAATTTTACATACGCGGCAACACTGCCGTGGTGGGTAATAATATATTAAGCAAAGACTCAGAAAAACCATTTAATGATCTCGAGAAAATAAACGATGAGTTTAAAATGCGCTATGTAGACATCGATGATGATCAAAGCACATGGAGTTCAAGCAGCGCTCACTTAGCGTTGAGAGAAGGAGCAAAGGTTTTGTATGCTGGATTGTACTGGTCTGGAACCTATCATGGTGAGCGTAGTGGAAAACGTTTAAAAGACGGTCAGGTTTATCATAAAAAACTAGATGACCGCGCTCATGACATAAGAGCCGTAAAGTTAAAACTACCTAGTGGAACTTATGAAAATATACAAGGCTCACTCATTTATGATGGCGAGGATGCAACACATAATTCTATAAGCTCTCGAGCGCCTTATGCATGTATGGCAGACGTTACAGCCTTAATGCAGGGCAGTATTAATGGCCAAGTGACTGTAGCAAATGTAAGTGCGTCTCAAGGTGAAATTATAGGAGGAAGTTCTGCTGGGTGGTTATTATATGTGGTGTACGAAGATGAGACACAGCCATTACAATATGTGACTACCTTTCACGGATTTGAATTTGTAAATAAAAAAGCTGTCGAAGTAGATTTTGGCAATTTTCAATCTTCAGAAAAGGGAGAGTTAGAAACAGCGATTACCATTGGAGCTTTAGAGGGTGACGTGACTTTAGGTCGTGATGAGATTGGTATTTTTGATCCTAAAACGAAGGTTTTTGTTACGCTAGATAATAGCGTGAGAGCATCAAGTAATTTCTTTAATAGTACCATTACAATAAATGACAAAAGAGCCACAAATAGAGTTCCAAATAGTTTAAACACACTAGGCTTTGACCTTGCTAAAATTAAAATACCAACTGCTCAGAATACAATTATAGCAAATAGTACGGGAGGAGTAAAAATGAGATTTAAAACAAGATCAGACCGTTTTTTCTTATTTTTTACTGCATTCCAAACGACGATAAGTGAGCGTTATTATAAAGAGAAAAATAACACCAGCGTTGCTTCTACTGAGCAAGTGGTAACTGAGCAATTACCTAATAAGATGATTACAAACCAGCAGGTAGCTATCGCGGTACCTCCAGATCCAGACGAGCCTAAGCCAGTATATGTGGCACCAGAAGTGGTAAACAAAGAACTTGCCTCGCTACTTGAAAAACCATCGCTTAAGGTTGAAAATATAGGAGCGGGATACTACGTAGTGACTAACGTATTTTCAAACGCTACAAATGCCGAAAACTGGATGGCTATTCTTGCTACAAAAGGTCTCGAGCCACAAATGTTTTTCCGCCCAGATAATAATTACTTTTATGTGTTTGTAGATGCTGGAATGAATGCAGCCGCACTCTATAAAAAACTAGAAGAAGTAAGAACAATGCCCGATTTAAAAGAATCATGGATGCTCAAAATTAATCTTGATTAATGCGTTGGACTTTAAAACCAAAACCAGAAGCACAAAAAGTTACAAACCTCGCCAAAGAACTTGGAGTAGAGGAGCCTATTTCTCGTTTACTCATACAGCGTGACATAGACACGTTTGAAAAAGCAAAACAATTTTTCCGTCCGTCTCTAGATGACTTATATGATCCATTCTTAATGAAAGATATGGATGTTGCGGTAGCACGTATTGAGCAAGCAATAGCTCAAGGCGAAAATATTCTTGTCTTTGGTGATTATGATGTAGACGGGACCACAAGTGTTGCCTTAATGAGTTCTTATCTCGACACTATCCACCCACAAGTGGCGACCTACATTCCAGACCGCTATGCAGAGGGTTATGGTGTTTCTTATATGGGAATAGACTTTGCTGCAGATAATGATATGACACTTATCATCGCATTAGATTGTGGTGTAAAAGCGATTGAAAAGGTGGCTTATGCAAAAGAAAAAGGAATCGACTTTATTATTTGCGATCACCACAGACCAGGTGATCAGCTACCAGATGCGGTTGCAATTTTAGATCCAAAAAGAGAAGATTGCTCATACCCTTATGATGAGTTATGCGGCTGTGGTGTAGGATTTAAATTAATAAGTGCAATTGCGCTTTCGCGAAAGCAAAACTTTGAAGAGCTTCTTCCTTACTTAGATCTTGTTGCTACTGCCATAGGTGCAGATATCGTACCTATCACAGGAGAAAATAGAATCCTTGCTTACCACGGGCTTAATGTAATAAATCATGCGCCTCGAGCAGGTTTTGAAGCCATTATAAAACAAGTCAAAAAGCAAACGCTTACTATTACAGATGTGGTTTTTATCATAGGACCGCGTATAAACGCTGCGGGAAGAATGGTACACGGTAACCATGCTGTAACCTTATTGCGGGAGACAAACCTTGATGCAGCCATCAAATTTGCATCAGAAATAGAGCAATATAACTCCGACCGAAAGGAAGCAGATAAGAGTATCACTCAGCAAGCCCTAGATCAAATTATAGAGAGCAAAGAAGAGGGAAATAAGACTACTGTTGTTTTTCAGGAAGACTGGCATAAAGGAGTGATAGGCATTGTGGCTTCAAGATTAATAGAAACATATTATCGTCCTACGCTAGTATTTACAAGAAGCGGAGATAAATATGCTGCCTCTGCAAGATCTGTAAAAGGTTTTGACGTGTATAACGCCTTGCATGAATGTGCTGAGCATATAGAGCAATTTGGTGGGCACAAATATGCCGCAGGACTTACACTAGCTCCAGAGCAGTATGAAGCATTTAAGGAAAAATTTGAACAGGTAGTTGCTGCTAGTTGTGATGAGCGCTTGCTGGTTCCAGAAATTGCCATTGACTCAGAGATAGACCTTGCAGATATTACGCCTAAATTTCACCGTATTTTAAAGCAGTTCGCTCCTTTTGGACCTCAGAATATGTCACCTACATTTATGACTCAAAACCTAATAGACACAGGTTATGGTAAAAAAGTAGGAGCAGATCAAACACACTTAAAGGCCACTGTAATACAAAACAATCGAGGGCAACGTATAGGATGTATAGGTTTTAATCTAGGAGATAAATACGAGCTCATTGAAGATAAAAAAATCTTTAAAGCGGCATATTCCCTTGATGAAAATGAATGGAACGGGAATGTGAGTTTGCAGTTAAGACTTAAGGATATACAATAAATTTGGGTATTTTAGTCTAGAAGCAGGATTCTCTTAAAAGGTTAAATATTGAAAACTTTCTCAGATACTTTACTTCTCAAGAAACTCCTTTAATTCGAAGCCATGCTCATCATATACTCCATAGGTATAATGATGTATCCAGTCACCTAGATTATAATATGTGGAGCGCTCGCCCACTTGGATAGTCATAGGTAAATGACGATGTCCAAAAATAAAAAAGTCAAAATGCTCCGTTTCTAGCTTACGCTTGGCATAGGTAGCCAGCCACTCTTGATCTTCGCCTAGAAACACGTGATCATCATCACCAGAAATGAGTTTATTTTTTACAGACATGTATTGAGCAATTTTCATCCCAATGTCTGGGTGTCCCCAGCGAAAAAGCCATTGAAAAAACTTCCCTCTAAACACTTTTTTCATGCGTTTGTAACCCATGTCTCCAGGACCCAAGCCATCTCCGTGACCTAAAAAGAACTTTTTATCATTTATAGTGAAAATTTTTGGATCATGATACACAGGGATGCCTAGCTCATCTTGAAAATAGCCATTCATCCAGAGGTCGTGGTTACCCACAAAAAAGTAAATCTCAATACCTTCGTCACGCATCTCGGCTAGTTTGCCTAGTGTGCGAACAAATCCTTTAGGTACTACAGTCTTGTACTCAAACCAAAAATCAAAGAGGTCTCCCATTAAGAAAATAGCCTGTGCATCCTTGCGTGCCATCTCTAGCCATCGCAAGAATTTACGTTCACGAGGACGACTTTCTTCCATAGTAGGAGCGCCCAAGTGATTGTCACTTGAGAAATAGATTTTCTTTCCTTTTGGGAGTGTTATCTTCATTTAATCTTGATCTGCAGCGTGCCATTCTGCATAGCTGGTTGCCGTTTCAGACAGGCGTAATGAGTGTAATTTTATACTATCTGGTAAAAATGATTGAATTTTTGCAGCAAAGTCTATCACCATCATCTCACTTGTAGGTTGATAGTCTACTAAAAGCACATCATGACCACGGTCAGAAAGCTCTTTTGCAAGCTCTACGTGAGGCGTGTTTTTATTAAAAACGGTAGCGTGATCAAAGACATTTACAATCTCACGATTTACAATTTTCTTTAAATCGCCAAAATCGATAACCATCCCCAGTTTTGCGTTACCTGTATCAGAAATAGGCTGTCCTATCACCGTCACACTTAGTTTGTAACTATGACCGTGCACATTCTTACACTTCCCATCATAGCCGTAAAGTGCATGACCAGTTTCAAATGTAAATTGTTTTGTAATTCTAATTTTTGACATACTATATTATTGGTTTTCGCTTTCGCGAAAATATGAATACCGTAATTAACGTCTTCTTTTAAATTTGTTGTACAAAACTACGATAATCAATACAAGTCCCAAGATGAGGAACAAACCGTTACCGCTTAAAAAGCTCATGAAGTCCATAGTTAATTGTTTTTAAGTGTTGAGTTTTTACCTATTTGTATGCTTACATATATTATATAAATCATCCAAAGCACCTGAAATACCTGCAAAAGCCAACTAAGATTATTTAGTGTATTATTTGCAGTTATTATTTCTAGTGAGGCATCTGTGGTTGCTGCTATATAATTTAAATCCTTTATAAAATATATAACTAGAGAGAAAGCCAGAATTCCAATTACACTAAACGATAGGTAAATGTAATTTGCAAAGCTGTCTTTGAATTTTTTGATTAGACCTCTTATCAAGAAGACAAAGCAAAATGAAAAAACTGCAAATAAAATCAATATAATTCTTTGATCAATTATAAAGTAGACATCTTCTATGTTGACATCTAAAGTATTATTTCCAAATAGGCTTAAATTAAAAACTCCAACTGCTAAAAGCAAAAACACCAGCGTTGTTAAAAAAAACAGATATGTGTTAGTCTTTTTCATTAATACCCCACAACCTTTCTAACCCTCTCAATCACTCCATTTGCTACCTTGGTTGCTTTTTCTGCTCCTACTTTTAGTGCAGCATCTATCTCGTTGAGGTTGTCCATATAATAATGGTATTTCTCACGCTGTGTCGCATATCTCTCTAATATCACCTCATAAACAGCCTGCTTTGCGTGACCATAGCCAAAGTCTGTGCGTTTATAATTTTCGCGTAAGCGGTCTATTTGTTCTGGTGATGCTAGTAATTTATAAAGGTTGAACACATTACAGCCCTCTGTTTCCATAGGTTCTTCCATAGGAGTGCTGTCTGTTTTAATTCCCATAATTTGCTTGCGTAGCTTCTTATCTGTCAAGAAGATATCAATAATATTTCCTTTAGACTTAGACATCTTTGCACCGTCTGTACCTGGAATATACATGGTTTCTTCATTATGACTAGCTTCTGGTACTACAAAAACTTCCTTGCCAGTAGCAGCATGAAAACGGCTAGCAACATCACGAGTCATTTCTATATGCTGCGCTTGATCTTTCCCCACGGGTACAATCTCTGCATCATACAGTAATATATCTGCGGCCATAAGCATAGGGTAGGTAAATAAACCTGCGTTTACATCTTCTAGACGGTCTGCTTTATCCTTAAAACTGTGAGCAAGTGTAAGTCGCTGGTACGGGAAGAAACAGCTCAAATACCAAGTAAGCTCTGCCGTTTGTGGTACGTCACTCTGTCTGTAAAAAACCGTTTTATTAATATCAAGACCAAAGGCAAGCCACGTTGCTGCTGTACTGTAGGTGTTGTGACGTAGTTGTGCACCGTCTTTTATCTGAGTAAGCGAGTGCATATCTGCAATGAAGAGAAACGCCTCGTTTGCAGGATTATTTGCCATCTCGATGGCAGGGATAATCGCTCCTAATAAATTTCCTAAGTGGGGTGTACCTGTACTTTGTACACCAGTAAGTATTCTTGACATAAAATTAAGTAAAAAGCAAAGTTAACTTTTTCTACGCATTGGCTAGGGCGAATTACCTATTTTTGGCACCATGCATTTTTTAAGAAACATAGCGGTTGCTGTTTGGAAAGTATGGTTTTACTTTTTAATGCTTGTGGTGATACTTATTTTATCTCCACTTCTCATTATAAGTATCCTCAAAGAAACGTGGTACGGAATGTTTTTCCGTCTAGCGCAAATATGGGCTCGTACTATTATGTTACTCATGGGCTTGTTTCCAAAGGTGACTCGTGAAGAGAAGTTTGAGCGAGGCAAAGGGTATATGCTGGTGAGTAACCACACCTCTATGATGGATATTCTGTTAATGCTTCATCTTGCAAAAAGTCCTTTTGTGTTTGTAGGTAAAGCAGAGCTGGCAAAGCTGCCATTGTTTGGGTTCTTTTATAAGCGCACTTGTATCTTAGTAGATAGAGGTAATGCACGCAGTCGTAAGCAAGTATTTGATCAAGCGCAGCGACGCCTTAGTCAGGGTTTTAGTATCTGTATTTTTCCAGAAGGTGGCGTTCCTAACGATTTGTCACTAGTGCTAGATACTTTTAAAGATGGAGCTTTTAGACTCGCAATAGACCATCATCTTCCTATTGTACCTATCACCTTTTATGATAATAAGAAGCGATTTCCTTACTCATTTTTCAAAGGAGTTCCAGGAGTGATGAGAGCAAAGGTGCATCATTTTATTTCTACGATAGAGATGACGCAAGATGATAAGAGAGCTTTGAGAGAGCAAACACGCGAGGTTATCTTACATGAATTAACTAAGTAGGATGAGATCGCTTTCGCGAAAGCGTTATAAAACAAATAAAAAACAAAAGGCTCCGTAACCAGCGGAGCCTTTCTTGTTATCATTGCAAGAGCAACGATTACCTAACCAACTAAAAAACTAACCTGATACCAAGTAAACTACACTTGGTATAGCTTCTTTACTAGAACTTATAGCTTACGCCAGTATATACACCTATGTAATATGGCTGAAAATCTACCACCTTATTATCAAAACTATTGAGTTGATATTTAAGTGAAGGTTCTATATTAAATATGACTTTTTTTGTGAATTTATAGTCTAAACCTACACCTAGGTTTGTTGTAAAACTTACTTCATTTACACCATTTGCTGTTCCTAAACTTGTAGTGAGTTGTGATGACTTTAAGACAACGTCATTCTCATTGAGAAATAAAGTGCTTACTCCACCTATAAGAGATAGTCCTACACGTTTATCTGAGATCACATAAATAGCTTCTAGCGGCACTTCTACGTAGCTAAGTTGCTGTTGTAAGGAGCCAT
Source organism: Dokdonia sp. Hel_I_63 (assembly GCF_007827285.1). Taxonomy (NCBI): domain Bacteria; kingdom Pseudomonadati; phylum Bacteroidota; class Flavobacteriia; order Flavobacteriales; family Flavobacteriaceae; genus Dokdonia; species Dokdonia sp. Hel_I_63. The sequence goes on from NZ_VISD01000001.1 coordinate 641,969, forward strand.
TTGAAGATACACCTATTCTCGATATCGCATTATCTGCAGTAAAACTATGTTGAGTAGCGGGATTGTCTAGAATTGCTAACACTTTTGCGTTATCAGTAAAAGAAATGCCTCGGACACTACGACCTAATCCATTTGTCGAAAATGATATTTCATTAGTATTGTAACTTAAGTCTACGTTGCTCACCCCAGTACGTATCTTAAATTTTGGACTTATAGCATAGCTCACTTGAAGTCCATAACTTAAATTCACATCACCAGATTTATCATTATCTGCAAACTGTTTGTCTAATCCAGAGCCACCAAAATCTCCATAATAAACAGGTGCGGCTACGGCTCCAACGTCCCAGCGCTTCATTTTAGTATTATTATCTACTTGAGCAAGTTTGTCTTCTTGTAGGGTTTCTATTTTCTGAGCTTCGTCTATGAGGTTTTTATTAGGGTTGTTTTCCTCTTCTAATATGGTTACTTGAGCAACTGAATTATTATCTTCTTGAGGAAACACATTATTTTCAACCTCAGCTTTATTAACATTAAGCTGGCTGTTTGTGTTTCCTGTGTTTAGTTGAGGTGAATTTGCTTGATAAGCAATTACCCCAGCGTTTTGCTCAGATGTTGCGAGTTTTGCTTTATTTGGACTGTTTTGAGATCCATTTCTAGAGTTATTGTCGTCTCTTCTAGATGCTGGGTTAGCGCTTTTTGGATTTCTTGAGGTCGTGTTGTTTTTTATACTTGAAGTAATTTGAGATTCATCAGCAGTTACAAACTTATTGCCTTCTTCATTATTTTTTGATACTTGAGGAGTAATTGATGTTGTAGCTGTGTTCTCTTCTAAGACTGCGTTTTCATCATTTATGATTGGAGTATCTACAATCTGTATATTATTTTGACTAGAAGAGTTGATAAATAAACTACCTAAACCAAAAAGTAAAAGAAGTGCTGCAGCTATACCGCCCAACTTCCACCATAATGGGATGACCTTTTTATCTTCTTTTTCTTTTTGTGCTGCAAGAATATTATTCCACACATGGTCACTAGGATGCGATTCAAAATCTTTGAATTTCTCTTGGAATAATCTATCTATGTTCTTCTTCTCCTTCATTATTGTATGTGAGATTTGCTTCTGGGGTTAAACTGGCTCATCTCTATTTTTTCTTTCAATATTCCCCGGGCGCGTGCAAGGTTTGATTTTGAAGTACCCTGAGAAATGGTAAGCAATGTTGATATTTCTTTGTGTGAGTGCCCATCCATTACATAAAGGTTAAAAACCATTCTGTATCTATCTGGAAGCTCTTGTATAATATTAAGTAGGAAATCGAGAGGAATACTTTCTTCTTCTATTTCAATTTCTACCTCCTTTATATTTTCTTCGTTAACTAGATTAAAGACACCAGGCTTACGGTATCGCTGTAGCGCAGTATTTATAACAACTCTTTTAAGCCACCCTTCAAACGAACCTTTGTTTTTGTACTGACTTACTTTGTCAAAAATGGTCATAAAGGCATCTTGCAGAATATCTTCTGCTTCTGCATAATTAGGAGCATACTTTAAGCATACAGAAAACAAGACGCTCGAGTAGCGGTTGTATAATTCTGCTTGAGCTTTAGGGAGCTTCTTCTTACAGTTCTTTATAAGTTGGTCTTGACTCAACCGGTTGTTTGGTTTTAATGTTCTCATAACAAGATAAGAACAGATATCTATTAAAAGTGCTCATGAGCTACATTATGATATCATTTATGGACGTCTACTCGTATACTTTCTATAAAATTTTACCTGGTTAACACTACGTAGATGCTAAAAAAATAAAAAGGTTGCGTTTAAAATACAAAAACCTCCCTTATGGGAGGTTTTTATTATCAATATGATATAATTGCTTACTCGTTAGATAATTTGATTGCTTCGTGAATTTTTGTTTCTAGCTCATCCATAAGGTCTGGATTATCTAGTAACAATGCTTTTACAGCATCACGACCTTGACCTAACTTAGTATCTTGATAGCTAAACCATGATCCAGCTTTCTTTACAATCTCATAGTTTACACCTATATCAATAATCTCTCCTACTTTTGAGATTCCTTCACCATACATGATATCAAATTCTGCCATACGGAAAGGTGGTGCAACTTTGTTTTTTACAACTTTAACACGGGTCTTATTACCCATTACATTAGCATTGCTATCCTTAATCTGTGTAGAACGACGTATGTCAAGACGTACAGATGCATAAAACTTAAGTGCGTTACCACCAGTTGTAGTTTCTGGATTTCCAAACATTACACCAATTTTCTCACGAAGTTGGTTAATAAAGATTACTGTACAATTAGTCTTGCTAATGGAACCAGTAAGTTTACGAAGTGCTTGAGACATTAAACGAGCGTGAAGTCCCATTTTTGAATCTCCCATCTCACCTTCTATCTCACTTTTAGGAGTAAGTGCAGCAACAGAATCGACTACAACGATATCAATAGCTCCAGAGCGTATAAGATTGTCTGCGATTTCAAGTGCTTGCTCTCCGTTATCTGGTTGTGATATGATCAAGTTATCAATATCCACCCCTAGCTTTTCTGCATAGAAACGATCAAAAGCGTGCTCTGCGTCAATAAATGCCGCAATTCCTCCAGCTTTCTGAGCCTGAGCGATGGCATGTAGTGTTAAGGTGGTTTTACCAGAAGATTCTGGTCCATAGATTTCAATCACACGACCTCTAGGATATCCTCCTACACCTAAAGCAACATCTAGCCCTAGAGAACCCGTTGGTATAGACTCTACATCCACGATAGCTTGATCTCCCATTTTCATCACGGCTCCTTTACCGTAAGTCTTGTCTAGCTTGTCTAGGGTGAGTTTAAGGGCTTTTAATTTTGCATCTTTTTCACTACTCATATCTTCAGTTTTGTATTGTAAATTTAATTGTTAAATAATGGGTAAACAAGGTACGCTTTCGCGAAAGCGAAATATTTTTAACATAATTCTTATCGATGAAGACGCAACCATTTAATTATTATTGCATCTTCGCAATGAGAATAAGTCTAACGCATACCAAACACATTATTCCCGACGTTTTGCCAAAGATACTAAAATTTGGAATCTTTACTAAAATTAGGAAGGCCACAGCTACAAAGTATTAAACAAATTACGACGACATTAAATAAAATGTAAACCTGAATTAGCCAAAATTCACAAAAAAATGCCCGCAGGATAGACCTCCGGGCATTTTTTGTACCCTTAATTCAAAGACTTATATTTGCCGAAGAAATAATTCTTTTAACTTAAAACGAAGGTATAGCATGCAACTGTACAACAAATTAAGCGCAAAAGAGAGAGCACAGCTTATAGAAGAGGCGGGAGAAGAACGCCTTACACTCTCTTTTTACCAGTATCATAAGATTGGAAACCCAGAACTTTTCAGAAACCACCTTTTTGTGGCTTGGGATGAGATGGAAGCCTTGGGACGTATTTATGTGGCAAACGAGGGAATAAATGCTCAGATGTCTGTTCCAGCCAAAAAATTCACAACATTTAAAGCCTTTCTTGACGGAATAAACTTCCTAGAGAATGTACGTCTTAATATTGCGAGAGAGCAAGACGATAAGTCATTCTTAAAACTCAAAGTAAAAGTGCGTAATAAGATTGTTGCAGATGGACTAGTAGATGAAACTTTTGATGTAACAAACAAAGGAGTTCATGTAGACGCTTCTACTTTTAATGAACTTATAGAAGACGAGAATACAGTACTCGTTGATATGCGTAATCACTATGAGAGTGAGATAGGGCATTTTAAAAATGCAGTCACTCCAGATGTAGATACCTTTAGAGATAGTCTTGACATCATTGAAGAAGATCTAAAAGATCATAAGGAGGATAAAAAACTTGTGATGTACTGTACGGGTGGAATACGTTGTGAGAAAGCAAGTGCTTATTTTAAGCACAAAGGTTTTAAAAATGTTTTCCAGCTAGAAGGAGGAATCATTGAGTATGCTCGCCAGGTAGAAGCAGAGAAGCTTGATAATAAGTTCAAGGGTAAGAATTTTGTGTTTGATCACCGTCGTGGAGAGCGTATCTCAGACGATGTTATCTCAAATTGTCACCAGTGTGGTACTCCTTGCGATGAGCATGTAAACTGTGCAAATGAAGCTTGCCACTTACTTTTTATACAATGTGAGGAATGTGCAAAGGCTAATGAAAACTGCTGCTCTACGGAGTGTGCAGAGATTAATGCACTGCCATACGAAGAGCAAAAGAAATTACGTTCTGGTAAAGGAAATAGTAATAAGATTTTTAAGAAAGGTAGATCAGAAAAGCTGGCTTTTAAGAAGTAATCAATAGAAAAAGAATCTGTTGATTTTGATTTTGGAAAAGGCGCTATAGATTACCTATCTTTATCGATAGTTCATTTTGAACATAAATATAACGCGTACACGCATCTGTTACTCTCTTAACGATTGATATGGAGCGGTGTACATTTAAATATACAAAATATGGCATGTGGCAGTTGTGGCACAGGTGAAGACGGATCTCCTAAAGGTTGTAAAAACAATGGAACCTGTGGAACCGACGGATGTAATAAACTTACAGTCTTTGACTGGCTTTCTAATATGTCCCTTCCTGATGGACAAGAAGCTTTTAACTACGTAGAAGTACGTTTTAAAAATGGACGTAAAGATTACTATAAAAACGAAGAAAAAGTTACCCTAAGTATAGGTGATATTGTAGCGACTCAAGCAGAGTCTGGCCACGATATTGGAATGGTAACCCTTACTGGTGAGCTTGTGCGCGTGCAAATGAAGCGCAAGAAAGTAAGGCAAGACACTCCAGAAACACTTAAAATCTATCGCAAGGCATCACAGAGAGATATAGATATCTGGACTACTGCTCGTGAGAGGGAAGAAAGTATGAAGGTGCGCGCTAGACAGATAGCGATACGTCTAGATCTCCAAATGAAAATATCAGATATTGAGTTTCAAGGAGACGGTTCTAAAGCGACATTTTATTATACGGCAGAAGATCGTGTAGATTTTCGCCAACTCATAAAAGAATTTGCTCAAGATTTCCGTACTCGTATTGAGATGAGACAGATAGGTCTTCGTCAAGAAGCGGCACGTCTAGGTGGGATAGGTTCTTGTGGTCGCGAACTTTGTTGTTCTACATGGTTAACAGATTTTAGATCTGTGACTACGAGCGCTGCTAGATACCAGCAGTTATCACTTAACCCGCAAAAGCTTGCTGGACAATGTGGTAAATTAAAATGCTGTCTTAATTATGAGCTAGATGCTTATATGGATGCGCTCAAAAGTTTTCCAAAAAGTGAGACTAAACTCTACACTCAAAAAGGAACTGCAGTTTGCCAGAAAATTGACATTTTTCAAGGGCACTTGTGGTATGCTTACGAGGGAGAATGGATGAACTGGCATAAGCTTACGACAGATCATGCAAATGAAATTATAGCTGCAAATAAGAAGAAAGAACCGGTTGCAAGCCTAGAAGAATTTGCTGCCGAACTTATAGAAGAAACAGTAATAGATTTTGGTAATGTGGTAGGTCAAGATAGTCTTACTCGTTTTGACAAGCCTAAAACTACAAACAAGCGACGCAATAGTCGTAAGAGAAAACCTGCGGGTAACGGAAACAAGCCTCAAGGAGATAGACCAAAAGCTAAGGATAGAACTCCCAGAAAACCCAATCAAGATGGTGCAAAAGGTCCAAGACCTGCAGCAAAGAAAGGACCAAAACCTCAAGCAAAGGGACCTAGACCAGAAGGTAAAGGCCCAAAGCCTCAAGCAAAAGGCCCAAGACCTGAGGGTAAAGGACCTAGACCTAAAAGCAGAGGCCCAAAGCCGAAAGCTCAGGGAGGAAAAGCTAAAGATGCAACGAGCCAAAATCCAACTCAAGAAGGTCAAAAGTCTGGAGGATCAAAGCCTGCAAATAAAAATAAAAGGCGTCCTCAAAAACCAAAACCTAATGCGTAACGTATTACTATTGATACTCATTATTTTATGTGTTTCATGTGATTCAAAACAAGTGTATCATTCATACACGTCGTTAGGTAGCTCATGGAATATTAATGAACCTGTGGTGTTAGAAGTAAACGAGCTTGATAGCGTGCCATTATATAATGCATTCATTACCGTTCGTAATAATAATCAATACCCATACAGTAATCTTTTTTTGATTACAGAGATGCAGTTTCCGCAAGGGCGTACGTATACCGATACCCTCGAGTATGAAATGGCAAATCCAGATGGAACGTGGATGGGTACTGGTTTTGGAGATATTAAAGAAAGTAAATTGTTGTATAGAGAAGGAGTACGCTTTCGCGAAAGCGGAACCTACACATTTACTATAGAGCACGCAGTAAGAAAAAACGGAAACATCGCTGGAGATGCCTATCTAGAAGGAATTACCGAAGTAGGATTACGTATTGAAAAGCAAGAATAAACACATCATAATGGCAAAACAAACACCTCCAAAAAAAGTTGCAAAAAAAAGCGACGGAGATTACAGTAAATATATTTCTTGGTTTTGGCGACTATTTGCAGGAGGAGTCACACTGGCAGTACTATTATTTTTACTAGCGAGTTGGAATGTTTTTGGAACACTCCCCACCTTTGAAGAACTTGAAAACCCAGAAAGTAACCTTGCTACAAAAATCATCTCTGTTGATGGAAAGCAGCTAGGTACTTATTACAATGAAAATAGGACTCCTATTAAATATGATCAATTACCACAGAACCTTGTCGATGCACTAGTTGCAACAGAAGATGAGCGTTATTATGAGCACTCTGGTATAGACTTTAGAGGTACGGCCAGAGCGATGGCTTATCTTGGTAAAAACGGTGGTGCAAGTACAGTAACACAACAGCTTTCTAAGTTGTTATTTTCAAATCCTCCTAGCTCCACGCTAGAGCGGCTTCTGCAGAAGGCAAAGGAATATGTAATTGCAACAAGGCTGGAGCGCCAGTATACAAAGCAAGAAATCATTGCGATGTATCTTAATAAATTTGACTTTCTTTTTAATGCTATTGGTATAAGCTCTGCCGCTCGTATTTACTTTAATAAAGATGTAAAAGATCTTGATTTGCATGAAAGCGCTGTTTTTGTAGCAATGCTTAAGAATCCAAGACAGTATAATCCATACCGTGAGATATCTAAGGAGAAATCACTAAGAAGGCGCAATCAAGTCTTCAAGCAGATGGAAGTAAACGGAATGATCACAACTGCCGAAAAAGATTCCCTCACAGCATTACCTATGGAAGTAAAGTTTACTCCAGAAGGACATGCAGATGGAACGGCAACGTACTTTAGAGAAAATCTTAAGAAATTCATGGCTTCATGGATTAAAGAGAATCCTAAAGGAGAAGACGCAGAGGGTAATACCACATATTATAATATTTACCGTGATGGTCTTACAATAACGACAACTATAGATTCTCGTATGCAGAAAATGGCAGAAGATGCTGTTGCTGCGCATATGCCAAGATTACAAGCCGAGTTTGATAGACAAAACGAGAAAAACAAAACAGCGCCTTTTAGAGATATCGAAGAGGAGGATGTGGAGCGCATTTTTAATAATGCTATAAAAAGCTCATCTCGCTGGCGAAAACTCAAAGCGCAAGGAAAAACAGATGCTGCAATTAGAAAATCATTTGATGTAAAAACAGATATGACCATTTTTACATGGGCAGGAGATGTAGATACATTAATGACTCCGCGTGATTCTATACGTTATTACAAGAAGTTTTTACGTACAGGGATGATGTCTATGGTACCTCAAACTGGAGAAGTGCGCGCGTGGGTAGGTGGTATTAATATGAACCACTTCCAATACGATCACGTACAATTAGGAAAACGCCAGGTAGGATCTACCTTCAAACCTTTCTTATATGCAACAGCAGTAGATCAATTGCATTTATCTCCATGTGATACATTGCCAAACACACTTTATACTATACCTGCGGGAGCGCACGGAAATACAAAGAACTGGACTCCAGAAAACTCTGGAGGTGAGATGGGTGGTATGATTACAATGAAAGAGGCACTTGCTCAATCTGTAAATACAATTTCTGCTAGGCTCATGGATAAAGTAGGGCCACAGCCTGTATTAGACTTAGTAAGCAAGCTAGGGATAGATACGAAGGATATTCCAGTAGTACCTTCTATCGCGCTGGGAACAGCAGATTTAAGTGTGTATGAAATGGTATCTGCATACGGAGCTTTTGCAAATCAAGGGGTATATGTAAAACCACAGATTGTAAGTACCATACAGGATAAAAATGGAACAGTTTTGTATCAGCATGTTCCAGAAACTCGAGATGTTTTAAGTGCAGAGAGTGCTTACGTGACACTACAGTTAATGGAAGGAGTGACGCGCTCAGGTTCTGGAGCAAGATTACGTCACACATGGCGTAAAGATGCAATATATCGTAATGCCGTTACGGGTTATCCATACGGTTTTGATAATGCAATAGCTGGTAAAACAGGTACTACACAAAATCAAAGTGACGGATGGTTTATGGGTATTGTGCCTAATCTTGTGACTGGAGTTTGGGTAGGTGGTGATGATCGCGCAGTTCACTTCCCAGGCATAGGTTATGGTCAGGGAGCAACAATGGCATTACCTATCTGGGGAATGTATATGAAAGAGGTATACAAAAATGAGGATCTAGAGATTTCTAAAAGCGAATTTTCAAAACCTAGTAACTTAACAATCACAACTAATTGTGATGATTATAAGAGTTCTGGTGTAAGCGACGAGCTTCCAGATGAGCTGGATTTTTAATAGTATAATACATACATAATTATAAAGAGTGCGAGCAATCGCGCTCTTTTTTTTGGATTCATTTTTAGATGTTCAATTACGCTTTCGCGAAAGCGTAATTCAATACAAAATCCGTACTTTTAGTACTTATAAACTAAGAATATGATAACAAAGAAAGTGACTGGAGTAGACGCCGCACTAGAAGGTGTTGAAAGTGGAATGACATTGATGCTTGGAGGTTTTGGTCTCAGCGGTATTCCAGAAAATTCTATAGCTAAACTAGTAGCTCTTGATGTCAATAATCTCACCTGTATTTCTAATAATGCCGGAGTGGATGATTTTGGACTAGGGCTGTTGTTACAGAAAAAGCAAATAAAGAAAATGGTTTCTAGCTATGTGGGTGAAAACGCCGAGTTTGAACGCCAGATGCTTAGCGGTGAGCTTGATGTAGAGCTTATACCACAAGGAACCCTTGCAGAGCGATGTAGAGCAGCGCAAGCAGGATTTCCAGCAATATATACACCAGCAGGATACGGAACAGAAGTAGCCGAAGGAAAAGAAACAAGAGAATTTGACGGGAAAATGTATGTGCTAGAACATGCTTTTAAAGCAGATTTTGCTTTTGTAAAGGCATGGAAAGGTGACGCTGCAGGTAACTTAATATTTAAAGGGACTGCAAGAAACTTTAATCCTAATATGTGTGGGGCAGCTACTATAACTGTTGCAGAGGTGGAAGAGCTTGTGCCGGTAGGGACACTAGATCCTAATCAAATACACATCCCAGGGATTTTTGTACAACGTATTTTCCAAGGAGAAACCTTTGAAAAGAGAATAGAACAACGCACCGTTAGAACAAGAGACTAATTATGGCTTTAGATAAAAATCAAATTGCACAACGCATTGCAAGAGAAGTACAAGATGGGTATTATGTAAACCTAGGTATCGGTATTCCTACACTTGTTGCAAACTATGTACGTGAAGACATTGACGTAGAGTTTCAAAGTGAGAATGGAGTTTTAGGGATGGGGCCTTTTCCGTATGATGGAGAAGAGGATGCAGATATTATAAATGCTGGAAAGCAGACTATTACCACCTTGCCTGGGGCAAGCTTTTTTGATAGTGCTACTAGTTTTAGTATGATACGTGGTAAACACGTAGACCTTACCATTCTAGGTGCTATGGAAGTTGCAGAAAATGGTGATATCGCAAACTGGAAAATACCAGGTAAAATGGTAAAAGGTATGGGAGGTGCAATGGATCTCGTGGCAAGTGCAGAAAATATTATTGTAGCCATGATGCATACTAACCGTGCAGGAGAATCAAAACTTTTAAAAAAATGTAGCCTGCCACTAACTGGTGTAGGATGCGTGAAAAAGATTGTGAGTAACCTTGCAGTGTTAGAAGTCACTGAAGCAGGGTTTAAACTGCTCGAGAGAGCTCCAGGAGTGTCTGTAGAAGAGATTCAGGCAGCAACCGAGGGAGCATTAATTGTAGATGGCGATATTCCAGAAATGAAGTTTTAATATACTTCAATCTAGTAAAACATAGTCTCCGATTATCTTATAAACCATTAAAAGTGGTTTTGAGATAGTTGGAGATTTTTTATTAGAGAAACTTTGTGGTCGTATTCTCTTCTTAAGATCACACAGATTTTATGCTTCTTGCGAGCTAATTTCCATTCATAAATAAGTAGCAATCCTTAGTCTTGTAGTTGAGGATATAGAGGCTCTAGTGATTAATTGACTCGATTTACAACGCTAGTCTAGAAATAGTTTTAATAAGTCTTATATCTCTATTCAATAGGTGTCAAAAATAGAGGGTACTTACATTTTGATTTCATTAAAATAGAGAATATTCTTACAAAAAGTGCTATCGCTTAATCATGAAATTCAAAAGAGGCTTTGCTTTACTATAATTTAAAATTGCGCTCAAACCACGTTTAAAAACTCAATAATTCGATGAAATACACAATATTTTAACATTTCAAAATATTTTCTTAATCAAAATCCTTGCAGATGTCTAATTTTATAGTATTTTAGCAGTCCCCCAAATCAAGTAATTGATTTCGATTAAATGCTAAGTAAGTTCGTTAATGAGCGAAGTAATTTAGTTTTATAGTATGACTTAAACGTATAAGAGTGTTTTAAGTTATGATTTGTTAGAAATCCGCGGGGGGAGCCCTGCGGATTTTGTTTTAAACCTCATTTGTCTTTCATCCCTACTATGGAAAAAATAACAAACTCTACGCGATCATTTGTCTCTGGCGTAAAACATGCTGCAGATTTTACAACAAATTGTGCTAGGCTAGCAAAGAAAGTATTTCTATTTATGATCTAGTAACTCTTACATTCCTTTGGGAATAGCATGAATGAGTTTTTGAGTGTACTCTTTTTCGGGTTGTTCATAAATATGATCTGCATCCCCTATTTCTTCTATTTTACCTTTATTCATAACCACTAGCTGGTCAGACATGTATTTTACTACGGCGAGATCATGCGATATAAAAATATAGGTAAAGCCAAAATCTGTTTTAAGTTCATTAAGAAGGTTAAGCACTTGTGCTTGTACGGATATATCTAGCGCACTTACAGACTCATCACAAATAATTAATTTAGGATTTACAGCAATAGTACGAGCAATCCCTATGCGTTGTCGCTGCCCTCCAGAAAACTCATGAGGATAACGATCATAATGTGATGCTTCTAGTCCCACTCGTTCTAGCAACTCTAGCACGCGCTGCTTTCTCATAGATTTAGAATCGTAAAGTTTATGGACTTCCATAGGCTCTATAATGGCTTGACCTACAGTGAGCCTGGGGTTAAGAGAGGCAAAAGGATCTTGAAAAATGATTTGTATTTCCTTTCTTAAACTTCTCAGCGCTGCTCCACGCATTTCATTAATAGCCATTCCTTTGTACAAAATGGTTCCTGCAGTAGCTTTATCTAATTGCAAGATGGCATTTCCCAGGGTAGATTTACCACAACCAGACTCGCCTACAAGTCCTAAGGTTTCTCCCTCATAAATAGAGAATGAAACATCATCCACCGCTTTAAAGGCAATATCTTCAGCGAAGATGCCGGCACTAGAAAAGTATGCTTTTTCTACATTAATCACCTCTAGTAAAGGTGGTTGTGCATACAGATTTCTTAAATGTTCGGCTCTTTCAGATTTTGTTTCGGCTTTAGAAAGTGGTTTTTTATCTAGGTAATCTTTTATCGTTGGTAACTTTTTCAGTCGTTCATCTAGAGACGGTCTTGCACTTAATAATGCTTTTGTGTACTCATGTTGTGGGTTTGAAAATAACGCTTTCGCGAAAGCGTACTCAACAATATCTCCTTTATACATCACAGCAACCCTGTCTGCAATCTCGCTCACTAAGGAAAGGTCATGAGAGATGAAAATAATACTCATCTGATTTTCTAACTGCAATTCCTTAAGTAATACTATAATCTCTTGCTGAACGGTAACATCTAGGGCAGTAGTAGGCTCATCTGCAATAAGGATTTTAGGCTTACAAGCGATAGCCATCGCAATCATTACACGTTGTTTTTGACCTCCCGAAATCTCATGAGGATAGGCGCTATAAATCTTTTCTACAGCGGGCAGCTTTACCTTTTCAAATAAGCGTAGGGTTTCTTCCTTTGCAGATTTTCGGTTGAGCGAAGTATGTTGTAAAAGAATTTCTACCACTTGCTCACCGCAACGCATTGACGGATTGAGACTACTCATAGGTTCTTGAAAAATCATGGAGATTTCATTACCTCGTATTTTCTGAAAATCCTTTTCACTAGTATCTAGTAATGATTGATTTTCAAAAACTATGGTGCCTTCAATAAGCGTGTTTTTCTTAGGTAAAAGCCCTAGAATGGCGAGTGATGACACACTCTTTCCAGACCCTGATTCACCCACAATAGCAAGAATTTCATTTTTATAAAGATCAAATGAAATGTTATGTATTACTTCTTGTACTTCCCCTTGCTGTTTAAAGGATATAGATAGTTGGTCTACAGTAAGGATTTTTTGTGGCTGCATACTTCAAAAATACGATTTCTTACGGTCTGTTTTTAAAAGGATACATCGCAATTTGTAACACAAAAACGAGCTTGATTTGAGACTTTTTATAGTTATCATAATATTTCAAAACATCATTAAATGTATTCAGCTATAGAAAATGAGTAGTTCTTGTTTAGGGATTCATCCAGTTCTTCACACAAATCGTATTTCTTAAAAAAACCTTAAAAATTTTTGTGTAGTTCGTCGAAAAAATTATGATTTCTTTACTGAAATGACGTCATTTACTGGGTAAGCATATAATTTTAGCAAAATAAATGCTAAATAATGTGTTTTATTAAGATTTCCCTATAATTAATTTAGAACTACAGTATGAAGAAAATCTACTCCTTTTTCCTAATGACTATTCTATTAGGAACCGCCGTTTATGCACAGACCAGTGTGGACGGAATCGTCCAAAATTATCTAAGTAGCAATGCAGAAGAAGTTGGCTTGAAGTCTACAGACGTTGCTCAATGGAAAATTACTGATATTGTTCCTTCTCTCAATCCTGAAATACAGCACGTTTATGTAAAACAAATGTATCAAGGTATTCCAGTACAAAACGGAACATACAAACTCACCGTAAGAGATGGTAAAGTTACCTACGAGATAAACCAGTTTGCAAAAGATGTTGCTCAAAAAGCTGCTGGAGCATCACTTTCACTGTCTCCAGAAAACGCAATCTTAAAGGTTGTGAATGCTCATAGTCTTAAGACACCAAGCAATCTAGGAGTTACAAAATCTTCTGGTAATCTTCTTGAATATGCAAATTCTGGAATAAGCTTAGAGCCTATTAAAGTAGAAAAAACATACCTAGCAATAGGTGATAAAATGCACCTTACTTGGAATGTATCTCTTTACCAACTTGACGCGCAACACTGGTGGAATGTAAATGTAGATGCATCTACAGGAGAAATCCTTAAAACCACAGACTGGGTGATTTCTTGTTCTTTTGAAGATCCTAATCACACAGAGCATGGTCATACAACTACAGAAGAGCCAGTAGTAAATTATGGGCCGCGCAGTGCTACTGAAGCGAGCTATACCGCAGCTGCAGTAGGTGGTGGTTCTTATAACGTATTTCCGCTAGGGATTGAAAGCCCTAGTCACGGTAACCGTGTGGTAGTTACAGATCCAGCAAATGCTAATGCATCTCCTTATGGATGGCACGACACAAACGGATCTGCTGGTGCAGAGTTTACAACAACGCGTGGTAATAATGTACTCGCGCAAGATGATACTAATGGTAATAATGGAACAGGTACAAGTCCTAATGGAGGAAGTGCTCTTAACTTTGATTTTAGCCTTAATTTAAATAACACTCCATCTACTTTCTTACCAGCAGCTACTACAAACTTATTTTACTGGAATAATATCATGCATGATGTATGGTACCAATATGGTTTTACAGAGGCGGCAGGTAATTTTCAAGAAAATAACTATGGTAAAGGCGGAGCAGGAAGTGATTCTGTAAATGCAGATGCTCAAGACGGCAGTGGGACTAACAATGCAAACTTTGCAACACCACCAGATGGTCAAAACCCTAGAATGCAAATGTTTTTATTCACAAATCCTACCCGTGATGGTGATTTTGACAACGTAATTATTGCACATGAGTACGGTCATGGTATTTCTACACGTCTCGTAGGAGGACCTGGTACAAACGCATTAGGAGGTTCTGAACAAATGGGTGAAGGATGGTCAGACTGGTTAGGTATGGTAATGACTATACGTCCAGGAGATACGAGAGATACCGCTAGAGGAGTAGGAACCTATGCAATAGGACAGCCTACAACAGGGGCAGGAATACGTCCTACGAGGTATGCTACAGACTTTGCTGTTAATGGAACAACATACAGTGACGTTCCGGGATTAGTAGCACCACACGGAGTGGGATATGGTTTTGCAACTATTCTTTGGGACATGACTTGGGATCTTATTGATCAAGAAGGATATGACCCTAATCAATATAGTGGTAATGGAGGTAATAACATCGCAATGTCACTTGTAATAGAAGGACTTAAAAACACTGCAAATAATCCAGGATATGTTTCTGGTCGTAATGGAATCCTACAAGCAGACCAAGATCTTTACGGAGGTCAGTTCAACTGTTTAATATGGGATGCTTTTGCTAGACGCGGAGTAGGTGTAGATGCCGTAGAAAATAGCAACGGAGGAACAAACACAAATTCAGATCAGGTAGTATCATTCACAAGTGGATGTTCTGGACCACCAGCGCCAGTATCTTGTACTAGTACCGTAGCGTCGTTCCCGTATGCTGAAGGTTTTGAAAACACAATTGGAGCTTGGTCTCAAGACACATCAGATAATGTTGACTGGACAGTAAACTCATCTGGCACGCCATCTTCTGGTACAGGACCAGCAGCTGCAAATGAGGGATCATTTTACATCTATGTAGAAGCATCTGGTGACGGTGCAGGATTTCCAACTAAGACAGCAACTTTAAATTCTCCTTGTTTTGATCTTACAGGAGTAAACGGAGCAGAAGTAACATTTAGTTACCAGATGACAGGTAGTGCTGTTGGGACTGTACGTCTTGAAGGAAGAGATGATGCAACGCAAACATGGGATGAATTATGGGTGCAATCTGGAGATAAAGGAGCGGCTTGGCTAGATGCAACCGTAAGTCTTGCATCTTATGATGGAGCCACACAATTACGTTTCCGTGCTACTACTGGAACTTCATGGCAGGGTGATATTGCTATTGATGGCTTTGCTATTGATGGTACTGCTCCGGCAGATACTCAAGCACCTACTGCGCCTACTAATCTTGCAGTAACAGATGTTACTACAACATCTGTAGCTTTATCATGGACAGCAGCTACAGATAATGTGGCAGTAACGGCATATGATGTCTTCCAAGGAACTAATAACCTAGGAGAAGTAACTGCTACTTCGGCAAATATAACAGGCTTAGCAGAAGGAACTACGTATCAATTTACGGTTCGCGCCAAAGATGAAGTAGGTAATATCTCAGGAAATAGTAACATCGTAAGTGCGACAACTGATACTACTGCACCACCTAGTGGATGTGTAGGTACAGCAAGTGCTCCTTATAGTGAGAGTTTTGAGTCAGGACTAGGTCAGTGGTCACAAGCTACAGGAGATGATATAAACTGGACACGCGATGCTTCAGGAACCCCTTCAAGTGGAACAGGGCCAGCATCTGGAGCTGATGGGTCTTTCTATTTATATGTAGAAGCTTCTGGTAACGGAACAGGTTTCCCTAACAAAAGAGCGATTATAAACTCACCTTGTTTTGATCTAACAGGAGAAACAGAAGCAAACTTTACATTTGATTATCACATGTTTGGATCAACAGACGGTGGTCGTATAGATCTTGAAGCAAGTGCAGATGGAGGTACGACATGGACAAGCCTTTGGAACCAAACTGGAAACCAAGGTAACCAGTGGAATGCTGTAACAATCAATCTTGATGGATACACTGGCGGAACAGTGCAATTACGTTTCAACCGTATTACTGGAAGTACATGGCAATCTGACGTTGCTATTGATAATGTAGTACTATCTGCCGGAGGTGGAGGAGGTGACACAGGTGCGCCATCTGGATACTGTGCATCAAATGGAAATAATACTAATGATGAGTATATACAACGTGTACAAATAGGAAGTATTAATAATGCAACCGGAGCATCTGCTGGCGGTTACGGAGATTTTACAAGCCTTTCTACAACATTAGGAAGTAGTAATACAATCACAATTACTCCAAGATGGACGGGAACTGTATATAATGAAGGGTATGCAGTATTTGTAGACTGGAACCGTGATGGAGATTTTACAGATGCAGGAGAGATTGTATACACTAGAGCAGCAACATCTGCTACTCCAATAACAGGAACATTTAGCGTGCCTTCTGGAGCATCTCAAGGAGCAACGAGAATGAGAGTTTCTATGAAGTATAACGGGATCCCTACAGCTTGTGAGAGTTTCCAGTATGGAGAAGTAGAGGATTATATTGTAAATGTGGTGAGTAGTGCTGGATTTGGAGCAAATGATGCTCAGAGCAGTCTAACCGAAGCAGCAGGAAGTGGAGAATTCTCTATATTCCCTAATCCTGTAACTCGCGGAGAGCTTTCAATTAACTTAAACGGCACAGAAGCAACTGCTGTGACTATCTATAATCTATTAGGGCAGGTAGTACACAAAGGTAATTTTGAAAACACACTTGATGTTTCAAGATTAGAGACTGGTGTTTATATTCTTGAAGTGGAAACTGCAACTACAAAAATGGTAAAACGTTTTATTAAGAAATAGTATTCATTTCTTAGTTTAGTAGACTATAAAGAAAAGCCCGATATCAAATTGATATCGGGCTTTTTCTATGTGAATAATTACGCTTTCGCGAAAGCGTACTCAACTTAATAAAACAATATTATCACTTATTGAGAAATTTCTTAAATTCTTCTGTGGTGTATATTTTCCAGATACCTAGTATTCCTGCAATGACCTGTAAAAACGTACCGCCACTTAATAATCCTGGTGCTAATGGCCAGTGCATAACCTTAAATAGAGCACCTAATACAGTGCAAATGAGCCCTAGAATAAATATGGTTAAAATGTGTTTTACCTTCATGATGAGTAGTAATTAGTTATACAGAAATGATTTCACTCTCTTCGAGTAGTTTCTCGTTGCGCAGCCTCAATACAATTTGAGCAACAGCAACGGTATCTTTTTCACAATATACTACAATACGTTTGATATCCTTTTCTTCGTAATAAACTGCCCTTACCTGGCTGCCATCTATGTCATCCTTGGGAGAAGGAATACCGAGAATTTTTGTGAGCAGTTTTAAAGAAGTGTAGTGTTTATAATCTCCAAACTTCCATAAATCTAAGGTGTCAATGTGAGGTATCTCCCAAGGTTTTTTCCCAAAGAGGTTAAGCTTATGAGGCAATGTAACGCCATTTATAATCATCCTACGAGCGATATATGGAAAGTCAAACTCCTTACCATTATGGGCGCAAAGAAGGTGATGCTTGCCATTAAAATGCGTTTTTAGTAAGGTTTTAAAATCATTGAGGAGAATTGCTTCATCATCTTCGGCAAAAGAGGTGGTTCTAAATCTCTTGCCTGCTACACTAGCGTTAAAATAACCTACAGAAATACACACGATTTTTCCAAACTCTGCCCATATCCCAGCGCGTTCATAAAAAGTCTCTGGAGTGTGCTCATCTTTGCGCAAATACTTTGTTTTATCTGCATAAAGGAACTTTTCAGTTTCATCAAGATTATCATAAGAAGCATGCTGAGGTACAGTCTCAATATCAAGAAAAAGAATATGTTCTAGTTGTAGCGTATCTATCATTTATATTTAAAGTAATTTGTGTGAAGCCTCATAGATATTTATTTAAACTGATAAAGCTATAAAAATTAACTATTTATTGAAAATCAGTAAGTTAAGATACAATAAAATTTGAATGTATATATTACTGTAAGCTTTGAGTCATTTCATAAGTAGCATCAATGTAATCATAAAAGTCTTGCGTAAATGATGCCCCAGGGGTAAATGCTCCTCGCTTATGCCCTAATCTTACAATGATTAGGTTGTCTTCGGGAATCGTGATTACATATTGACCTAAAATCCCACGCATTGCAAATATTTTTTTATCCCTGTAATTACTTAGCCAAAATCCATAACCATAATGATCATCCTCTTGAAATCGTGGGGTTATACTAGTAGATACAAACTTTGGGTCTAATATTTGTTTGCCATTCCATTTTCCTTGATTCATATATAATTTTCCAAAACGAGCAAAATCTCGCGCATTACTGGCTATACAGCAATATGTTTTTGCAAGTCTATTGTTTTTATCATCTACTTGCCATAGCGCGTTTTGTTCCATTCCCATAGGTTTCCAGAAATTTTGAGAGAGATACTGAGCTAGTGGCTGCCCTGTAGCTTCCTGAATAACCATCCCAAGTAATTGTGTATTGCCACTTAAATATTTTACAGACTGACCTGGGGTTTCAGTGACTTTAAGATTAAGAATTGTTTCGGCGAGATTATCATCATAATAAGACCTTGCAGTAAGACTGAATGGGCTTGTATAACTTTCATTCCAGTTAAGACCAGAGGCCATGGAAGATAGGTCACCCACTGTCATTGCGCTATCTGAAAATTGAGGAAAAAAATCACCCACTGGTTGATTAAGATCTTTTATAAAGCCATCTTTTATTGCCTTTCCCAGCATAGCACTTGTAACACTTTTTGCCATTGAGAAGGAATTTGTTTGAGAGCTAGGGCTATAATCTTCTTCGTATTTTTCATATACGATGCTGTCATTTTTAATGATAAGGAAAGCAACTGTACCTAACTCATCATTAATTTCAGTAAGCTCGCTAGTAGCATTTATGGTGTTATAGGCATCATGCTGCTCCCATGGTTGTACAGTACCATTTTGTATAATGTCATTTTCAAAACTAGGATAATCATCTATATAAGCAGTTGTGTGGCCTGTCATATATACCACTCGTACCCCTTTTAGGATGTAATCATAATCAGTAATATATAAGGCAGCCACGATAAGTGCGAATATTAGGACGAGACCTTTAATTGTTTTCTTTAAATATTTCATAATGTTATATAGGGATGGGAAAATGATTTTTTGCTTTCGCGAAAGCGAGATTGAAACCTTTACCTCAAAACAACGAACCCTGAGTAACGGGACTTTCATGTTCAAGCAGCCATTTTTTACGATGTAATCCGCCAGCATAACCCGTTAGAGAGCCATCGCTGCCTATCACGCGATGACAAGGAATGATTATAGAAATGGGGTTCTTACCATTTGCGCTTGCTGCTGCACGTATTACTTTAGGGTCGCCTAGCTGTTTTGCCATCGCTAGATACGAGGTTGTTTTTCCAAATGGTATAGCCTCTAACTCTCTCCAAACTCGACGTTGAAAATCTGTACCTGACGGATCGAGCTTGAGGGAAAAAGTAGTGCGTTCTCCAGCAAAGTATTCTAGAAGTTGGGCTACAGCATCATCAAGTACTTTTGGAATTATCGTAGTGGGTAACGCATCTGTTTCTATAAATAATACAGAACTCAGGCCATCGCTAGAGGCTTTTAACTCTAATAATCCTATAGGTGTGGCTATAATTGCGTGTTCCATTATCTCAAATATACCAATTAAGGTGTTGTTTATCTTACTGCCAATCAGTACTTTTATGGATTATAATATCTACATATGCGGCTCGCGCAACACCTTACTTATCTGGTTTTTAGCTTATTTTCTTTAATAATGATGGCACAAACGCCGTCTCAAGATATAGAAAATTATCAGAGCATTACATTAGATCTCGCTGCTATCCAATTGCAGAATCAGGAGTATAAAAGCGCTATCCAGACCCTAGATGATGTTCTAAAAAGAGCACAAAAACAAGATGATAAAAACAAGCAGTATAGTGGTTACTCCATTCTAGGCAACGTGTATTTGTCATTGCAAGACACGGTAAAATCACGAGATGTTTTTGAAAAAGCACTTGTGATAGCACAAGAACTTAAAAATGATACACTACTAGCATCTTCTTACAATGATTTAGGAAAGTTATACGCATCTTCTGAGGGGTATCAAGACAAGGCGATTAACTACTTGCAGAAAAATATCCAGTTAATAGAAAAATTTGATGGCTCAGATAAGTCACTTGGCGCGCGCATAAACCTCGCTACACTGTATTTAAAGCAAGAAAATTTTGACGAAGCATACCCTGCTTTAATGCAAGCTAAATTTGCAAGTTTAAGAGATTCCTTAGACCGTAAAAGCCGCGCAAGAGTGCTCACATTACTAGGAAGATATTACACTAGTAGTAAACAAGAAACGCTCGCCGAAGACGCTTTTATGGAAGCGATAGAAATCAGTTTTTCAGAAGGCCTAGTTGCCGAAGAGGAGGAAGCTCAAAAGCAACTTGCAAAATTTTATGAAAGCAATAAAAATTTTGAGGCGGCATACTACCACTCACAACGACAGTTACAGCTAGCAAATGAGGTTTTTAAAAATGAAAGCCAGAAGGAATTGCAGGTTGCAAGCGCACAGTTTTACTCTCGAGAAAATGAACGTGACCTTGAGATAGCCACAAAAGAAAAAGAATTATTGGATCAAGTAGCCGAGAGTTCGCTTAAAACGACAACGGCGCTTCTTTTTGCTTCATCCATACTACTTGTGGCGCTTTTTATAATTTTCACATTGTATCGAGCACGCAAGCAAAACTTATTACGCTTACGCGAAAAAAATAAGCAACTAGAAAAAGCAAAGAATGACGCCGAAGAACTTTCTAAACTTAAAACTCAATTCTTCTCAACAATTAGCCATGAGCTGCGTACACCGCTTTATGGAGTGATAGGGATTGCCTCAATCCTACTTGAAGATACAGAGGTAAACAAGCATAGGCATGATTTGAGATCGCTTAAATTCTCGGCAGATTATCTGCTCGCACTCATTAACGATGTGCTTCTTATGAGTAAAATGGAAGCAAAAAATATTAAGCTCGAGCATACACCTTTTAAACTTAATACACTTTTAAGGAGTATCACGCATTCATTTGAATTTAGTCTAGAGCAAAATAATAATAAATTACATTTAGAGATTGATAAAGACCTTCCTAACCAACTTGTAGGAGACTCAGTAAGGCTTTCTCAAATTTTAATGAATCTCATAGGGAATGCCATTAAATTTAATGAAAATGGAAATATATGGGTTCGTATAAAAAAGGAGTCTATTACCGCAGATGGGCTATATAGAACAGCATTTAACATAGAAGATGATGGGATGGGAATTCCAAAAAATAGCCAGCAAAGTATTTTTGAAGAGTTCTCTCAGGTAGAAAATAAAAACTACAATTATCAAGGTACTGGTTTAGGTTTACCTATTGTGAAGAAACTACTAGCGCTTTACGATAGCGATATTACGTTAGTAAGCGAAGAAGGAAATGGAGCAACTTTCTCATTTGTAATTAACCTAGAGAAAGCCACGGGAATAGCTTCTGTAGGGCAACAACAAATTGATACAATAGAGAGTATACACACACTTCAGGGAACACATCTCTTAGTGGTAGATGATAACCGTATTAATCAAAAGATTACTCAAAAACTACTTGAAAATAAAGGGTTTTCATGCGATCTCGCTAGCGATGGTATAGAGGCAGTAAGGATGGCTCAAAACGGAATGTATGACTTAATTCTTATGGACATTCACATGCCTAAAAAAGATGGTATTGAGGCAACTAAGGATATTAGAAAATTTAATACGAGTATACCAATAGTCGCACTTACAGCCGTAGAGATAGATGAAATACGCCATAAAATCTACAAAGCCGGTATGGATGACATACTAGTAAAGCCTTATGATGTATCTCTATTCTTAAGTGTGATACTTCGTAACATAAAAAACAAAAAGGCACAAACAATTTTACCTACTGGAGAAGAGCTTCTAAATTGATTTATACATCAGAAGGCTTATTTTCTGGATTGCTGTCATCATAAAGACCTAAAGTCTTTGCGCGCTTTTGCCAGTTTTTTCTAGCTAGGGTTTGCAAGTCGGCAACGCTGTCGCTTTCATCCATAATTTCTAGTCCTAGTAAAGTTTCAATAACGTCTTCCATGGTAACGAGACCACTCATAGTTCCATACTCATCCACTACTAGCGCGACATGGTTTTTAGTAGAAATAAGCTGATCAAATAAATCTGGAATAGGCAGATTGCGCTTTGTAACAAGAATAGGACGTTCTATCTCCTTTAAAGTAGTTAAATGTTTGTCTAAAGCCATCTCACGATACACTTCGCTTTTTAACACAATACCCGTGATATGATCTCTTGTTCCTTCAAAAATAGGAATACGAGAAAAACGTAATGATTGATTCTCAGCAAAAAAGTCGGCAACGGTGGTTGATGCGTCTGCCATTTTTATCACGGTGCGAGGCGTCATAATATCTTTAGTAAGCACCTCTTTAAATGTAAGAAGGTTGTTAAGTATTTTTGATTCGCTTTCTTCAAAAACACCATCTTCACCTGCCATTTGTGCCATTGCAGTAAAGTCCTCACGGCTCAATACACTCTCGTGATGACCACCGCCACCTACCATACGCGTAAAAAGCTGTAGTAACCATAAAACACCTGTGTATTTTAAACTGGCCACCATAATTGTGAGCGTCTTAGCCGAAAAATTTGCAAGAGACTTCCAGAATTTTGCACCTATAGTTTTTGGTATAATCTCACTCGCAATTAAGATAAGTAGCGTCATTAGAGCAGATACAAAACCAAGAAAGTTGATCTCTGTAAATCCAAGGTTAATAACAAATTCTGGGTATAAATCTGCAGCGACAGTACCCACCATCATTGCACCCACAGTATGGGCAAGCGTATTTAGAGTAAGGATTGCGATAAGCGGTTTATCTACATCTTTTTTAAGCTCTTCAAGAGTTTCGGCATAGGCTTTTCCCTCGTTTTTCTTGATGTTTATAAACGTAGGTGTCACACTCAGAAGTACAGCTTCAAGTATAGAACACAAGAATGAAAAAAAGATTGATATAGTTGCCCACAACAGTAATTGACCCATAATAAAGAGATTGTTTTATGTAAATGTAGGGAAAAAGCGACGATACTTTAGTGGTGTTAGACGTACTTTATATGTGGGCACGCTTTCGCGAAAGCGTAATTAATCATACCAGTCCTAAATCATAACAATAATTTAAGACCAAACCCTTGATTTTTGGGTAGGTTCGCATCTCTTATAATTAGATATGAAAAAGCAAGAATTAAAGGCAGTACTTTTTGATTTTGACGGAACTTTAGTAAACTCAGAGTCGCTTCATTTTGATGCATTTAATGAGCTTCTTGAGCCGTTTAATATCGAGTATTCTTGGGAAGAATATGCGGCAACTATGGCTGGAAAGCCCGCTTATTATGCATTAGAGCAAATTATCAAGGAACATAATCTTGATGTTCCATTTGAAGAAACGCTTAAGAAAAAAGAAGCGTTGTCTTATAAAAATCTTCGTAACTCGCCAGTTACATTTATGCCTCATGCAATAGAGACGCTCAATTATTATAGAGATAAAGGAATTACACTAGCGCTTGTTACAGGAAGTGATCGTGAGATGGTAGATATTATTTTTGGTAAGGAAGATCTCGCACACTTTTTTGAGATTACAGTGACTTCCTCAGATGTAATGGATACAAAACCTAATCCAGAGTCTTACCTCAAAGCACTTAGTGATCTAGGCCTCCAGCCAGAAAATTGTATCGCTATAGAAGATACACACAGCGGTATGACTTCTGCAAAAGACGCAGGATTGCAGTGTTTAATAGTACAACATGATACTACACAACATAAGCGGTTGCAAAGAGCAGATGCGCTCTACATAGATTTAAGAGAAGCACGAGCACATATTGAATCGCGTTTTTCTTTCTAGAAACTCATTTTTTCGCGAAAGCGGAAAGTTTACACAGGCTTTTCAAAAACTTCTTTAAAAGTAAATGCGTGCTCACTAGCACCATTTTCTTGGAGATAAGCAAGTCTTTCAATCGCCTCTTTTTCTGTGGGAGTGGTTCCGGCTTCTATCCACCATAGCGCATAGTGTGCCTCACCATACTTTTGAAACCATTCCTTTTGGCGTTTCATAATAGCCGTGTGGAACGTCGTATAGGTATATGCTCTAAGCGACTCTACATCCTCCCATACAGAGAAATTTATAAGCACTTGCTCATCGGCTAGCGCATTGGGTTGAGGTGTGGCATTCTCATCAAAAACATCCCGCCACACAAAACCTTTAGATTCTTCTGCAAGCACGTTTACCTCATTTGTATGATCTCTAAAATCCTTCATCTCGGGATCATTTATAGAGACCCCTTTCATGCGGGCAACGTTTACTTGAGCGAGGTGGTAGTTCATATAATTGCGTCTAGTTGTGTCAATTAACTAATCAGCTTCACAACATCTTTTGCAAAGTAACTCGCCATCATGGTTGCTCCTGCACGTTTAATAGCGATTACTTGCTCCATCATCACGCTATCGTGATCTAGCCAACCTTTTTCGGCAGCGGCTTTGAGCATTGCATACTCGCCACTCACTTGATATACAGCAATAGGTACATTTACTGCTTCTCGTAAATCACGCACAATATCTAGGTAACATAGTCCTGGTTTGACCATTACAATATCTGCTCCTTCTTCTACATCCATGAGTGTTTCTTTAATCGCCTCATCACGATTTGCAAAATCCATCTGATATGTTTTCTTATCCTTTGGAACATCTTTGAGATCAACAGGGGCGCTATCCAATGCATCACGGAAAGGGCCATAAAAAGAGCTCGCATACTTTGCGCTATAGCTCATAATGCCAGTGTTATAAAAACCTTCGTCTTCAAGGAGGCTACGCATTTCAAAAATACGACCGTCCATCATATCACTTGGTGCAAGAATATCTGCACCAGCGCGAGCGTGGCTTAGTCCCATTTCGGCAAGAACAGCGGCTGTATCGTCATTTACAATCTCTCCGTTACCTACAATTCCATCGTGGCCAAAAGAAGAATACGGATCTAATGCCACATCTGTCATCACAACCATTTCTGGACATGCATCCTTAACCGTCCTAATTGCACGCTGCATAAGTCCGTCACTATTAAGAGCCTCTGTTCCAGAGTTGTCTTTAAGGTTATCTTGCACTTTTACAAAAAGCAAAACAGATTTTAATCCCATTGACCACAACTCTTTTACCTCTTTGGCTATGAGCTCTAAGCTATACCTGTAATATCCAGGCATAGAGTTTATTTCTTCTTTCACACCCTTGCCTTCCACCACAAAAAGTGGAACAATAAAATCATTAGGAGTGATGTATGTCTCGCGCACGATAGAACGTATAGCTTCTGAGGTGCGTAGTCTGCGATTTCTGCGTAGCATAAAAAGAGGTGTATAGATTTATAATCGTCTAGTTAGGTGACCACAACTCTTTTACAAATAGTCGTTCGTACATCGAATTGTGTGCCTTATATTTAAACAAATTTACCAATTAATTTACCACTCCCTTTGCTTAAAGAAGCCTTTCATTTTATCTACCCGTGGCGCACGTATCAAGAGCGCTTCTTAAAGGACTTTAATGATCACATTGCAGACAACCATTTGC
The DNA here is from genome assembly GCF_007827285.1 of Dokdonia sp. Hel_I_63. Taxonomy (NCBI): domain Bacteria; kingdom Pseudomonadati; phylum Bacteroidota; class Flavobacteriia; order Flavobacteriales; family Flavobacteriaceae; genus Dokdonia; species Dokdonia sp. Hel_I_63. The sequence continues at coordinate 667,933 of NZ_VISD01000001.1, forward strand.
ATGTAGTTGCACCTCCAGGATCTGGTAAAACAGTACTTGGACTCGAGATGATGCGTCGTGTAAACGAGAAAACGCTTGTGCTTGCACCTACAATTACGATACGTAATCAATGGGAGCAACGCATGTTTGAGTGTTTTGTGAGCGAGGAAGATTGTACTATTCCGCTTTCGCGAAATATAAAAGAGCCTGCACACATCACTTTTGCTACTTACCAATCACTACATGCTTTTTCAAAAAATGAAATGGAAGGCGATATGAATCGGCTGGTAGCTTTTTTCGCGGAAGCGGGCATCAAACATATTGTATTAGACGAAGCACATCACCTTAAAAACGAGTGGTGGAAACCACTTTTTGCCCTCAAAAAACTAGAGGGAACACTCACTGCGTTGACCGCTACACCACCATATGATAGTGAGCAACGAGAAATATCCAAATATTTCCAATTATGCGGTCCGATAGATATTGAAATAAGCGTTCCAGAATTAGTAAGAGAAGGAAATCTATGCGCGCATCAAGATTACATTTATTTCTCCGAACCAGACGAAGCTCAAATTCAATACATTTTGAAATACCGAGTAAAATCAAAGGTTTTCATTGATTCGTTAGTAGAAAATGATAATTTTGGAACGTTCGTTTTAGAACATACTTTGTACACTTTGACAGATGGATTACTTGATCCTATCTATGAGAAACCAGATTTTTACGTTGCCATTCTCGTGTACCTTCAAGCACGTGGTCATGAGATCCCAAAAGAGAAAATTGAGGTCATTGGAGTAGACACAGAGAAGGCACAATTACCACTTTTTAATCAAGAATGGGCAGAGCGATTATTACAACCTATACTCGTTACAGATAGAGAACTATTTATAGAAGACGAAGAGATGCTGCTGGATGTAGAAAAGCAGTTGCGTAGGGTAGGTGCCTTTGAGAATAACCGGGTGAACTTTAAAGGAGAGCGCCAGCTTTATAAATCACTTGCGCAAAGTCCTAATAAGCTTAAAAGTATTTGCGAGATTATAGATTTTGAAGCCCAAGGAATGGGTGAAGATTTACGCGCAGTAATCCTCACGGATTATGTACGCAAGGAATTCTTAGAAAGCGTAAACGATGACCTAGCAGATATAAATAAACTTGGTGTTGTTCCTATTTTTCATCACCTACGACACTCGCTTGCACAAGTAGTAGAACGCTCTCACGGAATAAACAAATTAGAAAAACTAGCTGTTCTCACGGGTACACTTGTCATTGTACATAAACACTTAGAAAGAGAAATCGTCAAAGTACTTTCAAATGATGATTATACCATCACGCCTCTTGATGGAACGGATTTTATCATTGTAAAAACAAAGGAACGAGCAAAGAGTATTATTGTGAGTGTCATTACACAGTTATTTACAGATGGTCACATACAAATTCTGGTAGGCACCGCTGCCTTGCTAGGAGAAGGATGGGATGCTCCTGCTATTAATACTTTAGTACTTGGTTCCTACGTAAGCTCTTTTGTTATGTCTAATCAAATGCGTGGTCGTGCTATACGCGTACAATCTAGTAATCCAGATAAAGTGGCTTCCATCTGGCATCTCGCGTGTATAGATCCTACCATTGATGGCGGTGGTGAAGATGTGGCAAAACTTGTAAAACGTTTTGACGCCTTTTGCGGAGTCTCCCTTGAAAATGATCCTTTTATAGAAAATGGCGCCGACCGGTTTGCACTGCCTACAACCACAATTAACAAGGAGACGATTAATGAAAAAATGCTCCAGCTAGCAGCAAACAGAAGCCATATTAAAGAGCGCTGGAATAAAGCTATAGGGACTGGAAAGTTACTTGTACGAGAACTAAAGTTTGATTTTAGCCCAAGTAGCAAGAAGAAAGAAGCCGAAACGCACAAGGTCTATTATAAAGATGCTGTAAAGTATAGTTTTATGCAGCTAGGAGCTGTTATTACTATGACTATCCCAGAGATAATAATTAATAATGTAGGAAGCTATTTTTCTAAGGGAATGTTGTTTTTTATATACGCTACCATTGGCTCTATTGTTCTCGCGTTAGCGCCTAAAACCTACAAGGCGATTGTCAAGTATATTAAATTTGGTCGGATCGATAAGCAAGTGTATAAAATGGGACAAGTGGTATTAAAGTCACTGCGTGAGCGATTACTCATTACCACCCAACTACAACAAATGAAGCTCGGCGTAGAGTATTTACCTAACGGGGAGATTGCTTGTTTTCTCACAGGCGCCACGGCAAAGGAGGAAATACTCTTTGTAAACTGCCTGCAAGAACTTCTAGAACCCGTAGATAATGCACGCTATATGATTGAACAATCGGGTTGGTTTCAAGAGAAATTTGGACTTGCAAATTACTACAGCGTACCCTCCATATTTACAACAAATAAGAAAGATGCCTCCCTATTTTATAGATATTGGAAGATTTTTGTGAGTGATGACGCACGACTGACTTTTACAAGAACACGAGACGGCAGGAAGCAATTACTTAAAGCACGTTTTCATTATTTGAACACCGAGAATGGCCTCAAGACAAAAACGTCTGCTATCTGGAGGTAAGGGGTTTTTCGCTTTCGCGAAAAAGTGAAGACTCATTGGTCATCAGTCGCACACACAGTAATTTATGACCAATAAGTAGTTTTGGTTTTTAAGAAACCCACTCCTTTGGCTCCTGCAGCACTTTTATTAATCGTTCTTCTTCACTTCCAGGTGCTGGGTGGTGATCATATTTCCACTGTACTACGGGAGGAAGGCTCATTAAGATACTCTCAATGCGGCCATTAGTTTTTAGCCCAAAGAGGGTTCCTTTATCGTGTACGAGGTTAAATTCTACGTAACGACCACGGCGTACTTCTTGCCAGTCTTTTTGTTCTTTCGCGAAAGCGGTGTCTTTTCTACGCTCCACAATAGGGACATATGCCTCTAAGAAACTGTCGCCCACAGTGGTCACAAAATTGTACCAGTCTTGCATAGAACGCTCTTCGGTAGCTTTACAATAGTCAAAAAATAAGCCTCCTATACCGCGACCTTCATTGCGGTGTGCGTTGTAAAAATACTCATCACAACGTGCTTTATATTTAGGATAAAAGTCTGCATCATGTTTATCACAAGCGGTTTTACACGTCTGGTGAAAGTGCGTTGCATCTTCATCAAAAAGGTAATAAGGAGTGAGGTCTTGCCCTCCACCAAACCATTGATCTACAATATTTCCTTCCTTATCATACATCTCAAAATAACGCCAGTTTGCGTGCACCGTAGGCACCATTGGGCTTGTAGGGTGCAAGACCAGTGAGAGTCCGCAGGCAAAGAAATTTGCATCTTCTACGCCAAAATATTGTTGCATCGCCTTCGGAAGTTCGCCGTGAACTTGTGAAGTGTTTACACCGCCTTTTTCGAAGATGTTACCATTTTCAATGACGCGCGTGCGACCACCACCACCTTCTGGACGTTTCCAGTTATCTTCTTGAAATGTTGCTTTTCCGTCTAATTGCTCCAGTCTAGAAGTAATTTGATCTTGAAGATTGAGGATGTAGGCTACAAATTGTTCTTTCATTATATGTTTTTTTAGGTGGTGACCTATGTAGTCAAGCTAGTATTATGGTCTTTATCGAGCAGCTTTATAGTTTGCACAGTTGCGGCAGTTACAGAGATGGGCAAAACGAGTATAATTCCCACAAGTGGGATGATAAGAAACAGCATAAATACAATACCATTACCTATGGCTTGGCCCTTGTTTCTTTTTACAAAATCTACGCTTTCTCTATACTTAAAATGACGTTCCAGTGTGTAATCCATATTACCAAAACCTGCGTAGTAAGCTTGTGTAAGAAATAGTAAAATAGTGGCAGCAATACTCCCTATAATTGGGATAAAATTGAGCAGTAAGATAGGTAGTGTGATAAGCAGTTCTAGACCCAAGTTACGCACGTTTATGCGTATGCCTCGTATAAGTTGTTCGGTGTTTGAGGTGTCTCTATGGGTGTGATTTTCTCCTTTAAGGTGAGCTTCTATTTTTTCTGAAACAGGGCTCATAAATGGCGCGCTCAGTGCCATAATAATGTGCTTATACAAGATAAGGCCTATGGCGATAATGAGCAGTGCGCTTACTATTTCTGCAAATATAAAAAAGGCGTGTCTTCCCGTTTCCCAAGGCCAGATTTGCTCTACCCAGTGACCTATATTATCAGAAAAACCCCAAGCAGATGCTGCAATCATTGAGGCAGTAATAAGACTTATAGCCATTGGGATGGCAAAATACTTCCAAAGCCCCAGCTTTGAGATTAACCCAAATGATGATTTATACGTTTGTAATCCGTTTAAGATGCCTTTTATCATATTATACTGCTATATCTTCTTTGAGAACTTCTCTGTCTTCCTTTGTGATTCCTTTTGACCAAATGGCGAGGCCAAAGGTAAGTACACCTAGTCGACCTATAAACATAAGGATTATGATAATAATCTTACCTATACTGCTTAAATCTCCAGTAATCCCAGTACTCACACCCACAGTACCAAGTGCAGAGGCCACTTCAAATAAAATATTTTCAAAATCAAAATCTTCTGAGAAGGTGAGTATAAACGTCCCTACAAAAATAAGTGTTGTATAAAATATAAAAGATGATGTTGCTACGTATAATCGCTCATAAGGAATGCGTTTTCCTAAGAAGGTGATGTTTTTAGATCCTTTGAGTCGGCTTTTCATTATGGCAAATACGGCAGTAAGTGTCGTAATTTTCATACCTCCAGCTGTACCAGAAGGAGAGGCGCCTATGTACATCAAAAATATAGTTACAAGTAACATAGGTAATACAAAAGCACCAAAGTCAACAGTATTAAAACCTACTGTAGTCATTGCGGTCATAGATTGAAAAAATGCAGCACTCACTCGAGCTGACCCACTCAGGCTTGAGATGGACGGCTCTAAGAAGTAAAAAAATAAGTATCCAAAAGTTAGAAGTATAAGCGAACCTATTGCGACAATCTTTGTTGTAAAGCTAAGCGAGTGTGTTCTGTTTTTTACCCATAAGCCCACGTCTGTAATCACAATAAAACCTAGGGAACCGCAAATAGCGAGCATTGATATGGTAAAGTTTATGAGTCCATTATCTACGTAAGGTGTAAATCCACTATTAAAAAGACTAAAACCAGCGGTACAAAAAGCACTTATACTATGAAAAATAGATGACCAGATTGCCTCTCCCGTTCCCATACCATCTGACTTAAAAGCAATAAAGAATAATATGGCACCTAGAACTTCCATAATTACCGTATACAATACTACAGATTTTAAAAAGTCTTTGATACGTATAGTAACGGGTAATGTAAACTCTGTATTGAGAATACTTTTATGCCAGGGTGTTATTTTATGGGTAGTAGATAGCAGCATAAATGTAGTAAAGGTCAAGTAACCTATACCTCCCAGCTGGAAAAGTGCCATTATAACAAATTGTCCTCCTATGTTATATGAGTCAAAAATAGACATCGTAACCAGCCCCGTAGTACTCACTGCAGAGGTTGCAATAAAAAGATGATCTAGTATTGAGGCACTCGTCTTTTGTAACCAAGGCAAGCTCAGGAGTAAAGTTCCTACTAAAACATATGTGAGAAAACCATAAAATAAATTTTGTTGCGGCGTCCAGCTCCTTTTAAGTGCGGTGTATCGTAAACTCAGCTTATTGTAGAATGTTCTCATAGCTAGAAATTATACTCAAAAGTATTTGTTTTGCCCTCCATAGCCTGTTTACATATGGTTAAATTATCACTTTAAGTGAACCAGTACTGTGTCACAACGCTTGATTTCTTTTAGGGTAGTACGCTTTCGCGAAAGCGGGACCATCTCCAGTAGTTGTGTCACCAGTTGCTCTTCGTCTTGCCCGCAAAGACTAGTGATGAGGTCGCGCCCCACGCGGTTGTTATGCAAGTCCATCGCACGTTCTAAGGGTGCGTTAGGAGAAAAATCTTCGTGCCAGTCTGTAAACCGTTTTGCCCACGCCAGCGAGCGCTGCAGTGGCAAGCCTCGTTGCACACTAAGGTGTACGATAAGCATATTCCACAGGGCGTGTCTAAAAGCATTTTCTGGGCCGTTGAGGTGGTGCTTCTTGCTATAATGTTTATTGCATATAGCAATGGTTTTACGCGTTCCCATTATGGTAGGAATTACAAACCGAGGATGGCGCGCACTGAGCCAAAAAAGACTCCACAGCTGTTTAAAATCCATAGATTTGACAACAGCCCAGACGTTCATTATGCTTTGTACTCTTTTACTGCTTCTATAAATGCGCCTGCATTTTCTATAGGAATGTTAGGTAAAATACCGTGACCAAGATTTACAATGTACTTGTCTTTGCCAAATTCATTAATCATCTCGTGCACCATTCTCTTGATCTCGCTAGGAGGTGAGAATAATCGAGTAGGGTCAAAGTTACCTTGCAGCGTGATATTACCACCAGTAAGGTAGCGAGCGTTGCGTGCAGAGCACGTCCAGTCTACACCTAGTGCAGATGCTCCAGACTTTGCCATTTTATCAAGTGCAAACCAGCATCCTTTTCCAAAGGCAATTACGGGAGCCTCATCTTTAAGTGCATCTATAATTTGCTGTATGTATTGCCACGAGAATTCTTGATAATCTACCGGTGAGAGCATTCCTCCCCAGCTATCAAAAACTTGTACTGCATTCACTCCAGCCTCTACCTTTTTCTTAAGATAAGCAATGGTAGTATCTGTGATTTTTTGAAGTAAAGCGTGCGCGGCTAGTGGTTGTGTAAAACAAAATTCCTTTGCTTTGTCAAAGTTTTTTGACCCTTGACCTTGTACACAGTAACAAAGTATCGTCCACGGTGAACCTGCAAAACCTATAAGCGGAATCTCGTCATTGAGTTTTTCCTTAGTCATCTTAATGGCATCCATCACATAGCCTAGAGTCTCATCGATATCTGGGACAATTACTTGCTCCACATCCTTTGCAGATCGTATAGGGTTAGGCAACCACGGTCCTACATTAGGCTTCATTTCTACATCAATATTCATTGCCTGAGGGATCACTAAGATGTCAGAAAATAAAATAGCAGCATCCATCCCATAACGACGTATAGGTTGTACGGTAATCTCACTCGCAAGCTCAGGAGTCTGGCAGCGTGTAAAGAAGTCATACTTTGCTTTGATTTCCATAAATTCTGGAAGGTATCTTCCAGCCTGACGCATCATCCATACTGGTGGACGGTCTACAGTTTCTCCTTTAAGTGCTCTTAAAAATAGGTCGTTTTTTATGCTCATATCTCTAGGTCTGTTCGAGCGCAGTCGAGAACTTAATTGTACTCTTATAATGAACCTCTCGACTGCGCTCGAGGGGACAATTTTATGTTTTTCTAGACGCTTATGTTCTAGATTCTTCTTTCAATGTTTTCACCGCCTTTGCAATCGTGCTTTCTATGCTTGTTGCATTAGACACGATTACTTTTTTAAAATGTAATCTTGCCGTTGTTGCAGTGGTCTCACCTATGCAAAACGCTGGGCTGTCTATTGCTGGTGCGTTTTTGTTCGCTTTCGCGAAAGCGTTCACACCACTCGGACTAAAAAATAATATACCATCAAATGTACGGTCAAAAGACTGTGTTATTTGCTGTGTTTCGTAAACCACCACCTCTTCACACGCTACATTATTTTCTTTGAGTAATGTAGGTAACTCATCTCTGCGCTGTCTCCCGCAAAAGTAAGTGAACGATTCGTTTTTATGGTTTTCGACTATAAAATGAGCCAGTTCTTCTCCATTTTGAGCTGTTTTTGTCACTTTTATGCCATTTTCGGCTAAAAGCGCTGTTGTTTTTGTGCCAACAGTAAAACAACTTTTTATACTTTCTAATTGCTCACTAGAAAGATTATTAAGTAAAGCGCGTACTCCATTTTGACTAGTGATGATTACATTTTTAAGCTTTCGCGAAAGCGTAAAAGCAACCTCTTGTGTGCGTATCGCATCATATTCCACAAATTGTAAACCTGCATTGAGAAGTAGCTCTCGTTGGTTAGGCTTTAATTTTTTTGTGGATAGTACGGTCATTTTTTTAAATTACTCTTAATCTCCTTCATCAACTCTCGTCCGCCATCATCAAGAATATCAAGGGCACAATCTGTTCCAAAACCAACAGCATTTGCTTTTGAAACAACCTGCTCTACTTCAATTTTTGTGGCACCATCGAGAGAAAATAATACCCCTCTAAATCGTATGTCGTCACCTATTTCTTCTGCGAGAGCTCCTATAGGAGCGGTACAACCGCCTTCAAGAGTTTTTAAAAACTCACGTTCTATATAAGTACACAAAGCCGTAGGCTTGTGGTTTAGTGTAGCGCATGCTTCTAGACAAAACTGATCCTCTTCCATCGCGACAATGAGCATGGCTCCTTGTGCTGGTGCAGGAAGCATCCAGTCTAGTACTTCATAATTTTCTGGAAGTACCTCAATACGTTCTAAACCAGCCTTTGCAAATATGGCACCAGTCCAGTCACTATCCTCTAGTTTTTGAAGTCGTGTATTTACATTACCACGTAAATCTGTAGTCTGATGGTTAGGGTATCTATTGAGCCATTGAGCCTGTCTTCTTAAACTTCCCGTAGCAATTGTGCAAGGTTGTTTGTAGTCTGGTGCTCCTTTATGTACAAGAATATCTTCGGTTGCAGCTCTTTTGAGAACTGCGGCTTGGACAATCCCTATAGGTAAGGCGGTTGGAACATCTTTCATGCTGTGTACAGCAATATCGACGGTGCCGTTAAGCATTGCAACATCTAGCGTTTTTGTAAAAATGCCTGTGATTCCTAGCTCGTAGAGTGGCTTATCTAAGATAAGATCTCCAGTAGATTTTACCGGTACAAGTTCAGTTTTGTATCCGTTTGCTTCTAGTTGTGATTGCACGGTTTTAGCTTGCCAGAGTGCTAGCTCGCTATCTCGAGTACCAATTCGTATGGTTTTACTCATTGTCGTTTTCGAGTTGAAATATAGATTGTATAAGTGCTATACTTTGATCTGTAGATCCGTTTGCGTTGCGTAAATGGTGAGCAAACTGATTTGTAATTTTTTGAATAATCTTGTCACTCATAGCCGTTGCACTCGCCTCACTAAAATCTGGCGTTTTCTTACGTACATTTTCAATCTCTGCAGCTTGTACTTCTTGAAGTCTCACTTTGAGAGCTTTCATGGTAGGAGCAAACTTTCTAGTTTGTAACCACACATTAAACTCGTCTGTAATTTCTGCAATGATTGCTTCTGCTTGAGGAATATAACCCTGGCGACGTTTTAAGGTCGCGTCTGTCATTTTTGATAATTCGTCTAAGTGGAGGAGCGTGACATTCTCAAGCTCTTCTACATCATTAGACACATTTTTAGGAATAGAGAGATCAAGAATAAGTAAAGGCTTTTTACTGTGTAGTAATTCTTTACTTATGGTAGGTTTCTGAGCACCTGTAGCAACTACAAGGATGTCCGTTTGTGCAATCTCACTTTGTATATCTGCATATTCCTTTACGAGTAAATTAAATTTACCTGCAATTTTTTCTGCCTTTTCTTTAGTTCTATTAATAAGCGTGATATGCTCATTTTTAGTATGCTTTACTAAATTCTCGCAAGTATTACGGCCTATTTTTCCAGTTCCAAAAAGAAGGATATTCTTGTCTGAGACATAAGGCACGCGGGCCATGATGTATTGTACTGCGGCAAAGCTCACTGAGGTAGCACCACTTGAGATTTCTGTCTCGTTCTTAATACGTTTACTTGCTTGGATAACAGCATTTACTAATCGTTCCATAAATGGATTGATAAGCTGTAATTTTTTAGCACGCTTAAAACCAATTTTGAGTTGGCCAATGATTTCAAAGTCACCTAGAATCTGACTATCAAGACCAGTCCCTACTTTAAAGAGATGAGCAATCGCGTCATCGCCTTTGTGTAAATATGCTACGTCTAGAAACTCTTCTATGGTTCCGTGGGTGTGCTCGCAGAGAATTTTAACGAGCGTCATTGCGTCTGGCGCAAAGCCGTATAACTCTGTTCTGTTGCAGGTAGAAATAACAGTAAGAGCAGTTACTCCTTCATTTTTGGCACCTTTTAGAATTGCCTCTTGAGCAGTTTCAGATATTGCAAAATGACCGCGCGTGGTTGCGTCGGCTTTTTTGTAACTAATACCTATGGCGTAAAATCGTTGTCTTTTCAAAAGCAAATATTCATTTCCTCTGATACTATCAGGGACGCAAAAGTAATAGTCACTTTCTTAAAAAAATAACGCTAGCGGTATCATTTATATCGTACAAGGTGTAAAATGAACGATAGAAGACGTAATTTTACATGAAGCACAGTGTTTACGGTAAAGTAGATGCCCTTGCTATTTTGTTTATTTAGAGCGATTCTAAATAAAATAATTACTTTTGCTATGGATGTATCACAAAAAAACAACGCTGAAAGCCTAACTAATGAAACCCTCATAGAAGATGGCTTTTTTATATTAAGATTTGATAATGAATCTGCTCAAAAACAGCAAGTTGAGCGTACGGTAAATAGTAGTTACATCCAGTTTCACTTTTGCTTGAAAGGGGCAGCTGTTTTTAATTTTAATGATGGAGCTTATAAACTGCCTATACAGGAAGAAAACTCACTATTACTCTACAATCCTCAGCGAGATTTACCTATGAATTTAGAGCTAGCACCAGAAACTTGGGTCGTTACACTCTTAATGTCTATAAAAAAGTTTCACAACTTATTTTCAAATGAAGCGAGTTTCATTCACTTTTTGAGTGATGAAAATAAAGATCGTAAATACTATAAAGACGGTAGTATTTCTCCCAGTATGGCAATTGTGCTTAATCAGTTAATGAATTACAGCCTGCATCCTTCTATCCAGAAACTATATTTTAAGGGAAAGGCTTATGAGCTGCTTAGTCTATATTTTAATCGTCCAGCAGATGCAGATATTGAGCAATGTCCTTTCCTTGTAGATGAAGATAATGTGCAAAAAATAAAACGTGCTAAGCAAATTATCATTGCGAGAATGGACGCGCCACCCACTCTAAGCGAACTATCAGATGAAATAGGCTTATCACTTAATAAGCTCAAAGAAGGCTTTAAGCAAATTTATGGAGATTCTGTGTTTAGTTTTCTGTTTGACTATAAGATGGAAGTTGCACGCCAGTTGCTAGAGACAGGCTCTCACAATGTGAACGAAGTAGGGCTAAAGGTAGGCTATAGCACAGCAAGTCATTTTATTACGGCATTCAAGAAGAAATTTGGTACTACGCCAAAAAAATATTTAATGAGCTTAGGGTAAAAGTTATCACGCTTTCGCGAAAGCATAAAAAAGACAATACCAGTATCATAAAGTCTTATAGATAACATGAGGATGATACGATTGATATACTGTATTTTTGTTAAGGAAAAACTGAGAATAAATGAACAAAGGAGTTTTAATGGTAAATCTGGGATCACCAGATAGTACAGATCCAAAAGACGTAAAAAAATATTTAGGCGAGTTCTTAATGGACGAACGCGTAATTGATGTTCCTTATGCAGCACGCGCATTGCTAGTAAAAGGAATCATATTAAATACACGTCCTAAGAAGAGTGCAGAGGCTTATAGTAAAATATGGTGGGACGAAGGATCACCATTAATTGTTCTTACACAGCGCCTTCAGAAAAAAGTACAACAACATACTAAACTTCCTGTTGAGATTGCGATGCGCTATGGTTCTTTATCTATCAAAGAAGGGCTTCAGAAATTGCATGATCAAGGAGTAGATGAGGTAATGTTATTACCGCTTTACCCTCATTATGCCATGGCAACCACAGAAACAATTACCGTACTTGCAGAGGAGCTAAGATCTGAGTTTTTTCCGAAGATGAAAATTACTGACGTAAAACCATTTTACAAGGATGCAGATTACATCAAAGTATTAGGAGATTCTATTGCAGAGAGTCTTGAAGGTGTAGATTATGAGCATGTATTATTTTCATATCACGGAGTTCCTGAGCGTCACATACGTAAAAGTGATGTAACTAAGGTGCACTGTAAAATTGATGGTTCATGTTGTATGTCTGAGTCTGCAGCGCATGAATTTTGTTATAGACACCAGTGCTATGAAACTACCCGAATGGTAGGAGAATATCTAGGATGGGAGCCTTTAAAGTTTTCTACTAGTTTCCAGTCTCGTTTAGGATTTGATCCATGGTTACAGCCATATACAGACCGCACTGTAGAGCGTATGGGAAAAGAAGGATTTAAGAAAATGGCCATTGCTACACCAGCTTTTGTGTCTGACTGCTTAGAGACGCTAGAAGAAATTGCAATGGAGGGTGAAGAAATTTTTCACGAAGCTGGAGGAAAGGATTTTCACACCATTCCTTGTATAAACGATCGTGATGACTGGGCTGCGCTTATTGCCAAATGGGCAAATGAGTGGGCACTTGTAGAAAGTGGGAAAGCTATTGCTTAATAAAAGCTACAAATACATCATTTAAAGTAATAGAAAGTGAATTTTGCTTGATATAATTAACCTAACGGTTCTTCTGTGAGTGGTGATTTTTCACCAAATTTCACTTTCTTTATTTCTTTTTGTGCCTCCTCGAGGGTATTAAAAACAGTGAGTTTGTACTTTGAGAAGTTTTGCTCAAACTGTACAATTTGTTTTGTAGCATTTTTTTCTGCAACTATAAACATTGCATTAATATCTGCATAATAAGGGCATTGTATATAGACAATAGGGTCAATAGTATAATCAATCGTTCTGTCAAATATGAATCCATATTTTAAACCGTTGTAGAAAGAGCGAGATTGTTCATGAAGAGCGAGTGCTTTCGGGATATCTAGAACGATTCCTTCATTCATTTTGCAGACCACGTAGGTTTTGTAAAACTCTATTGTAGCAAAGTAAAGATCCTTAGTATGTGAGAAATCATCCATAATTGCACTTGTTTGGGAGGTTTCAATGTATTGAAAAACATCAGTTTAAATAGGGATATCATGTAATTTAAGCATTATATATTTGATTAACAGGTAACTACCGACTAAATAATATCTTAATTGTATCATAGCAACTAGTATTAAAACGCAATATTAACTTGGCAAATAAAAATTCTACAGCATTAGGCACAGAGCCCATTTCAAAACTATTGGTTAAGCAAGCCGTTCCTGCATCTATAGGGATACTTGTGATGTCGCTTAATATGATTGTAGATACCATCTTTGTAGGTAGGTGGATAGGTCCTCTTGCCATTAGTGCGATTACAGTTGTTATACCGGTCACCTTTTTTATTGCAGCCATAGGTTTAGCCGTAGGTATTGGAGGAAGTTCTGTACTGTCAAGAGCGCTAGGATCTGGTGATGATGATAAGGCGCTACGCGTTTTCGGAAACCAAATTACCCTTACTTTTCTGGTGTCTGGACTTCTAGCCGTTTTAGGGCTCGTATTTCAAGATACGCTCATTGAGTTTTTTGGAGCAGATGACTCCTTTAAAGATATGGCGCTTACCTATTATCGCATTGTCCTTTATGGTATTGTAATGCTCGCAATGTGTATGATGGGTAACAATGTGATACGAGCAGAGGGTAAACCCAAATTTGCCATGTATGCCATGATTCTTCCTGCTATAGGTAATATAGGGATGGACTATGTACTCATAAATGTCCTTGGTTATGGGATGGAAGGTGCCGCCTGGGCAACTTTTGTTAGCTATGCCATTTGTTTTGCGTTTATCGTTTGGTTTTTCATTTTCAAGAGCGAACTAAGAATCGTAGCCGAATGTTTGAAGCTAAAACGCAAAGTCGTTTCAGAAATTTCAGGACTTAGCGCAGTAACCCTTGCACGTCAAGGAGTGATATCTGTGCTTACTATTTTACTTAATAATGTCCTTATCAATTATGGAGACGCCCTAGATGTCGCAAGTTATGGGATTATAAGCAGGATGTTAATGTTTGCACTGTTTCCTGTGATAGGAGTTACACAAGGTTTTATGCCTATTGCTAGTTATAATTATGGGGCAGACCAATATGACAGAGTACGAGAAACCATAAAAACATCTATCATTTACGCAGGAGGATTAGCGCTCGCCATTTTTATCATTATTATGGTGGTTCCAGATTTCTTTGTCTCGTGGTTTATAAGTGATAGCCATGCAGATGCTCAGGCCATTGCAGATAACAATATACTTATGGATCGCACACCAGATGCCTTAAGATGGGTTTTTGCTGCCACTCCGGTAATTGTGATTCAATTAATAGGTGCTGTCTATTTTCAAGCGATTGGTAAGGCTGTTCCTGCGCTATTGCTCAGTCTTACAAAACAAGGTTTTTTCTTAATTCCGCTTGTATTGATATTACCTAGTTACTTAGGGGTTTTTGGCGTTTGGATTGCATTTCCTATTGCAGATGTACTATCTACAGTGGTTACGGGTTATTATCTGAGGAGAGATGTGAAGAAAAATCTAGTTGTAGTAACTAATTGATGTTACGCTTACTGCCAGAATTTCTCTGTTCGAGATGGGTGGGTCGTGAAAGTTCAATTATAACATTGCAGATCGTTGTCATAGCTAAACAAACTCTGTAAATTAGCGCAAAGGTCTTGAAATATTATAATATCTGTATTGCTTGTAAACTTACTAGATTAAATTATGAGAAATTTACTTGTTACTCTATGCTTTCTTTTTTTGCTACCACTAATAACAATTGCACAGAACCCTGGCTATGTAAACAGGGAATGGAAAGAAGGTATGTTCAAAACATTCTCCGAACTCAAATTAAATGAACCTAGTCTGCCAATTTTAGGAGAATTTAAAAGAGACACTGTAAAAGTCAAATTGGCTTTGTGGAAAACTCTAAGAATACCAGCTGCAAAATTTGTATTTAATTCAAAAAAAGAAAAGTCTCGTTTGGGTAAAAAGCATAAATCTCTTTTTGCAGTCTGCAAGAATGGTAAAGTATATATACCTCGAGAGAATTATCTTTTTTTTAATTATGTTAATTATTTTGAATTAACTTTTTTAAGTAACGAATATGCTATTTATAGAGGTTATAATATTGGGAATGGTAACACCTACGAATACAATGGCATTCTAGATATGAATACTGGAAAATTAAGTATTTTAAGTAAGAAGTTTTTGAAAAAGTTAGTAAAAGATAATGCAATCCTTCTCAAAAAACTTAAAAAAACACCTAACAGAGAATTAAATGAGATAGAATTTCTCAAAGATTTTATTGAAATGAAATCATAGTTTAATTCAAAAGATTTTTCGCTCCCACTTATTCTTTTGCTTTTCAATTATCTTTTTGATATAAATATCATTTTTTTTAGTTAGAAAAATAAAATTATAGAAATTAACATGACCTTAGTATCAGGACCAAGGTCTTAGATTAATCAGTTTTTCGCGAAAGCGTTAAAAATTCATCCTAGCTTCTTACTTCATAGAGAATTGTGTAATTTTCTTAGCTAAAACCAACACAATCAAAATGAAGACAAAATTATGCTACCTATTCCTGGCGTTATGCTTTGCGATATCACTTGACACCTTTGCACAAACCCCAGATGAGACTTCGTATGAAGCACTAGAATACCGACTTATTGGTCCCTTCCGTGGTGGGCGTAGTGCTGCAGTTACTGGAGTACCAGGTCAGCCCGATTTATTTTATATGGGAAGCACTGGTGGCGGCGTTTGGCGCACAAATGATGGAGGAAAAGAATGGGAAAATATTTCTGATGGATTTTTTGGAGGAAGTATAGGGGCTGTTGAGGTTTCAAAAAGCGACCCAAACGTTATCTACGTAGGTGGTGGTGAGAAAACACTAAGAGGGAACGTATCTTCGGGATACGGAATCTGGAAGTCTGAAGATGCAGGAAAAACATGGATACAGTCGGGTCTTAAAGAAAGCCGTCACGTACCGAGAATACGCGTGCATCCTACAAATTCTGATATTGTATATGCTGGTGTTTTAGGTAATATCTATAAACCTACGCAAGAGCGCGGTGTTTACAAAAGTACAGACGGAGGGAAGACTTGGAAAAGAACCTTATTTTCAAATGCAGATAGTGGAGTTGTAGATTTAATTATTGATCCAAACAACCCACGTGTGTTATATGCAATAACTTGGAATGCCCGCAGAACACCTTATAGTTTAAGTTCTGGGGGAGAAGGATCTGCTGTGTGGAAAAGTACAGACAGCGGTGAGACTTGGAAAGAGATTTCTACAAACGATGGTTTTGCCGAAGGTATACTAGGGATTATGGGAATCACAGTTTCTCCAGCAAATAGTAACCGACTGTATGCAATGGTAGAAAACCAAGAAGAAGGTGGTTTATACACATCTACAGATGCAGGAACAACTTGGAAAAAAATAAACGATGAGCGCAAATTGCGCCAGCGTGCTTGGTATTACACACGTCTATATGCAGATACTAAGGATGAAAATACAGTGTATGTTTTAAATGTGCGTTACCACAAATCTACAGATGGAGGTAAAACTTTTAGTACGCATAACGCACCACACGGAGATCACCATGATTTATGGATAGCTCCAGAAGATCCTAACCGTATGATTATAGGTGATGACGGTGGCGCACAAGTGTCTTATGATGGTGGTCGCTCTTGGAGTACATATATGAATCAGCCTACAGCTCAGTTTTACCGTGTGACTACAGATAATGCATTTCCGTACAGAATTTATGTAGCGCAGCAAGATAACAGCACGATACGCATTCCGCACCGTACAGAAGGTGGTAGCATTACAGAAAATGACTGGGAGAGTACCGCTGGTGGTGAGTCTGCACATATAGCTGTAGATCCAGAAAATAATGAGATTGTGTATGGAGGAAGTTACGACGGATTCTTAACGCGTGTAAACCACGAGAAAAACACGGTACGTAGCGTATCTGTATGGCCAGATAACCCAATGGGTCACGGTGTGGAGGATATGAAATACCGCTTCCAGTGGAATTTCCCTATTATTTTCTCAAAGCACAATCCTAAGAGATTGTACACATTCTCACAGAGTGTGCACGTGAGTGAAAATGAAGGTCAAAGCTGGGAAGTAATAAGTGGTGATCTTACGACTAACGATCCAGAAAAAATGAAATCTTCTGGAGGACCTATCACACAAGATAATACCTCTGTGGAGTACTACTGTACCATATTTGCAGCAGCAGAGTCTCCTATGAAGGAAGGACTGTTATATGTAGGTAGTGACGATGGTCTCGTACATGTAACTCGTAATGGAGGGCAATCTTGGGAAAACGTAACGCCTAAAGGGATGCCAGAAAATATGATGATAAACAGCGTAGAGCCATCTGCCTTTGAAGAAGGAACAGCTTACGTGGCAGGAACACGTTATAAACTAGGTGATTTTGCCCCTTATTTATATAAAACTACAGATTACGGAAAGTCGTGGAAAAAAATCACAAATGGTATTCCTGCAGAGCATTTTACGCGTGTAGTGCGTGAGGATCCTAAGCAAAAAGGGTTATTATACGCCGGTACAGAAACGGGTATGTACATCAGTTTTGACGATGGTAAAAACTGGAAATCGTTCCAACTTAACTTACCTATCGTTCCTATTACAGACCTTACTATTAAGGATGATAACCTCATTGTAGCAACGCAGGGGCGTAGCCTTTGGATTATAGATGACCTTGGGATGTTGCATCAGTCCGCTTTCGCGAAAGCTGGAACAAACAAATTATTTAAGCCAAAACCAACCTACAGAATGGGCGGAAACGGCGGAAAATCAAGCCTTACAGCTGGAACTAATCATCCAGGTGGTGTAATGACTTACTTCAACTTGAAAGATTTTGATGCTAAGAAAGATACTGTAACGTTATCTTATATGACGATGGCGGGCGATACGCTCAAGTCGTTTAGCACAGGAGCTAAGAAAAAAGGTGAAAAGCTGAAAGCTAAGAAAGGTGGGAATATGTTTGCTTGGAACACCCGTACAGACGGCGCCGAAAAGCTTGATAAAATGATACTATGGTGGGCAAGTCTCGATGGACCTAAAGCAGTTCCTGGGAATTATAAGGTGTCACTTAATGTAAATGGAGAGGTGCAAACAGAAACTTTTGAAATAGTTGCAAATCCTAATGCAGAAGCTACAGTGGCAGATATGCAAAAGCAACACGACTTTATTTCTGATGTAAATAAATCTGTAGACAGAGCGCACCAAAGCATCAAAAAGATTAAGAAAATTAATAATCAGCTCAAGTCGTTTACCACACAATACAAAGACGATGAACGTACTGCAGATTTGCGTGAGAAAGCAAAAACAATGCAGGAAGAGTTTGGTAAAATTGAGAAAGAATTATATCAAACAAAGAATCGCTCAGGACAAGATCCACTCAACTTCCCTATTAAGTTAACAAATAAGCTAGGGCATTTAAACAGTCTTGTGGGTATGGGAGATTTTGGACCTACAGATCAAGATATTGCTGTGAAAAATGAACTTACGGCAGCAATCAATACACAGCTTGATGCATTTGACACAATGCTAGATGCAGAGGTAACTAAGTTTAATGACGAGTTTAATAGCTTGAAGTTAGATTACCTTTTTGTGGAGGATGCAAAGGAGTAGGTAAAGTAATTTTATTATTTGAAAGGCGCAGAAGAAATTCTGCGCCTTTATTGTTTTATTTTGCTTCGTATCTTTACCATTATGGCAGAATACTACACTTATTTCAAATCCCTACACATCATCTTTGTAGTCACCTGGTTTGCGGGACTTTTTTACATGCCGCGTCTTTTTGTATATCAGATAGAAGCTAGTGAAAAACCGTCACCAGATAAAGAAATACTAGGCAAGCAACTTGGCTTAATGGCGCACCGCCTTTGGAAGATAATTACGGGCCCTTCTATGGTGCTCACTGTGATTTTTGGGAGCTTGATGTTTTATATAAACCCCGGTCTTTTTAGCGCTCCGTGGATGCATATTAAACTCGCATTCATAGTACTCCTATTTTTATATCATTGGAAAAGTTGGCGTATCCATAGAAGTTTACAAGAGGGAGTTTTTAAATACTCATCCGGCCAGATGAGACTGTGGAATGAAGGCGCAACGCTTATCTTATTTGCAGTGGTTTTCCTTGCAGTTACAAAAAGCACAACCAATTGGATTTTTGGAATGCTAGGCCTAGTAGGTTTGGCAGTATTGTTGATGTTAGGCATTAAATTGTATAAGAAAATACAAGACAAAAACCCAAATGCTTAATGCTCACTTTTAATCGTACCTCACTAGGAACAAAAATCTTTACCTCGATGCTCACGCTGGTATTGATTGCCTTTTTAATGATAGCAGGAGTTACTTATTTTCAATATAAAGAGCAAATAAGAGATTATAATGAGGAGCGATTAGAGCGTAAAGAGTCTTCCATAAGAAAGACGATAGATTTCGTCTTAGATAATACCAGCTACGAACTCAAAACCGAAAAAATCCCATATATTTTTAAAGAAAAAATATATGAAATTGCGAGTATTCAAGGAGAGAATATCACCATGTACGATCTAGAAGGAGAACCTTTAATATCATCTACAGATCAATTATTTGATAGTCCGCAGCAAAAGAAATTGTGTCTTGAGACACTTCAAAACTTAGAAGAATCTGAAGAAAAGAGATATGTAAATCAGCTAGATGGAGAAGTATCACAGCAGCTTTCTTACTCATATATAAACGACCCAAAATATAAGCCACTTGCCATACTTGAGATACAGTATGAAGATAGTGAAGCCTTTATTAATAAAGAGCTTCGAGAGATTTTATGGCGTCTTGTTATTGTTAACATATTGATGGTGTTTACGGCTATTTTGCTAGCTTATTTCTTAGCTAAGTATATTACTAAAACTTTAAAAACGGTAGAAGATAATATTAAAGCTACTCAACTAGACAAACGCAACGAGAAGATAGACACTATTGCGCTACCATCTGAGCTCACTACATTGGTGAATGCTTATAATCGTATGATTGACGAGCTAGAAGGAAGTGCCGTGCAGCTTGCCCAGAATGAGCGTGAGGCGGCCTGGAGAGAGATGGCAAAGCAGGTAGCACATGAGATTAAAAATCCACTTACGCCTATGCGACTCTCTGTACAGAGTTTTGAACGCCGTTTTGACCCAGAAGATCCAGAAGTACACGATAAAATAAAGGAATATAGTAAGACTCTTATTCAGCAAATTGATACCATGAGTAGTATCGCGAGTGCATTTTCAAACTTTGCAGATATGCCTGCACAGCAAAGTGAGATTCTCAATGTACCTAACATAGTAAAGCTTTCTGTAGATATATTTAATGAACGTTACATCTATTTTTCTAGTGAAAAGGAAGAGTTATATGCAAATTTTGACAGGACGCAACTGATTCGCGTGGTTACAAACCTGGTTAAAAATGCAGTACAAGCAACTAAGACTACAGAGCATCCTAATATTATTGTAGCTGTACAAGAACTAGAAAAAGAGGTTGAGATTACTGTAACAGATAACGGAATAGGAATTTCGGCAGAGAATGAAGTAAAAATCTTTGAGCCTAAATTCACAACCAAATCTAGCGGAATGGGGCTAGGGCTCGCAATGGTAAAAAATATTATGGAGACCTATAATGGAAGTATTACCTTTACTTCTCAAGAAGGAAAAGGAACTGTGTTTAAGGTTGTTTTCCCAAAATAAGAAGTTTTAAATCGTGGCTATTACGGCTATATAAGAACCAATATTAAAAACCAACATAGTACTATGTACAATAATATTCTTTCAACTACAGAAAACGGTATTACTACAATTACAATCAATCGTCCTTCTAAGCTCAATGCTTTAAACAAAGAGACTATTGAAGAACTTCATAACGCTTTCGCGAAAGCGGAAGAAGATGCAACCGTACGCGTTACAATCATAACTGGTTCTGGCGAAAAAGCTTTTGTAGCAGGTGCAGATATCTCCGAGTTTGCAAATTTCTCAGAATCTGAAGGAGCAGAACTTGCTCGTAAAGGCCAAGAAATTCTATTTGATTATGTAGCAGATATGGGAACTCCAGTTATCGCTGCAATTAATGGTTTTGCTCTAGGTGGCGGACTAGAACTTGCGATGGCGGCACATTTTAGAATTGCAAGTGATAATGCACGCATGGGGCTTCCAGAAGTAAGTTTAGGAGTAATCCCAGGATATGGTGGTACACAACGTTTACCACAACTAGTAGGTAAAGGACGTGCCATGGAGATGATTATGACTGCAGGAATGATAGATGCAAACACAGCATTAGAGTACGGTCTTATCAACCATATCGTAGCACAAGAAGAATTGTTGCCACTCGCAGAAAAACTAGGAGGTAAAATCATGCGTAACTCACCTATGGCAATCGCAGCGGCAATTAATGCAGTAAATGCAGGATTTGAAGACGGTGTAGATGGATATGATACAGAAATTGAAGAATTTGGCGGTTGTTTTGGAACTGACCAGTTTATAGAAGGAACAACGGCATTTCTCGAGAAGAGAAAGGCTGAATTTTAATAACGGAATGGACTTATAAAAAAATCCGCAATCGTATGATTGCGGATTTTTTTGTGCTTTTAAATAAAATAATTACAACTCCCATCCCTTACGGTAGTCACGCTTCACCCATGCATTTGCTTCCTCATAATTAGTTACACGCATATTATCTCCGTCCCACTTAATCGTACGACGACCAGGGTAGTTATATGGATCCCAGTCTCCTGATTTTTTACCTTCTTTCAATTCTTTGTATTGGAAAGCTTTAATAGCGAGATTGCCCATAAGTACAGCCTCTGTAAGAGGTCCTCCATAAGAAAATGGTGATGATGTAGCGCCACCATTAATACACGCCTCAATCCACTCTCCAGCATGACCAGTGGTCACTCTTTTGATTGTTTGCGACACTGCGGTCATATCTTTCATACGCTCGCTAGGAAGCAAACGCGGGTTTGCACTATAGGTGTCTGTAACCATAATCCCATCGCTACCGTAAAAAATGCTACCACCACCGCCATCACCTGGCTTCTCTCCTTCTCCTAATTCGCTAGGTAAATCTGGCATAATTCCACCATCATACCAGTTTAACCCCACGTCACCCTGAGTAGGTGAGTCAAACTTTAATCTTACAATAGAACTTGGTGGGCAAGCCTCTCTGTAATCTGCCTCCACAAAATCTCCAGACCAGATGCTCGTACAACTAGCTTCGGCTTCATAAGGGAAGCCTAGATTTAAGGCTTTGAATGGCGTTTCCATAATGTGACAACCCATATCTCCCATGGCTCCTGTACCAAAATCCCAAAAACCTCTCCACTTAAATGGCAGGTAATTCTCATTATAAGCACGGTATGAAGCAGGCCCTAACCACAAATCCCAATCTAGATTTTTTGGTACTGGATGCCCTTCTGTTATGTGTTTAAATCCTTGTGGCCACACCGGTCGATTAGTCCAGCAATCTACACGAGAAACTGTACCTATAACTCCGGAGTTAATCCACTCCTGGGCTACTCTAATCCCATCACCAGAAGCTCCTTGGTTTCCCATCTGGGTTACAATTCCTTGCTGTCGTGCCACGGTTGCCATTAAACGAGCTTCGTAAATATTATGTGTAAGAGGCTTCTCTACATATGCATGTTTATTCTCACGCATAAAAGGTAATGCGATGGTAGCATGCGTATGATCTGGTGTTCCTACCATTATCGCATCTATTTCCTTTATATGATTATCGTATAACTTTCTAAAGTCTCTATACGTTTTGGCTTTTGGGTGCATGGCATAGCTCGCGGCACCCATCTTATCATCTACGTCGCACATTGCCACAAACTTCACTTTACCATAGTTTGTAAGATCATTCACCACGCCGCCGCCACGACCACCTACACCTATTGCTCCTATATATAAAGTATCTGAGGGAGGCACATGATTTCCGCCTAGCACAAAGCTAGGAACGATAGTAAAAGCTGCACTAGCTGCAGCACTTTTTTGAAGAAAGGAACGACGTTTCATAAGGATTGATTGTTTTTGATTCTTAAAGATATTAAAATCAACTCAATCTAAAGTTTAAGTAAGTGGATTACGCTTTCGCGAAAGCGTACAAAATATACATAATTTAAAAAGTATAAATATTCTTTGTGAGTGGTATACCGCTGGCAGTGTTGGTTAAATTGTATTTTGAATAATTATGTGAATAGGAAAGTTCACTTGGTGTAAACTAATTATTTTTTGAGATTATATGTTTGATATGTGGGTGTCTGCTAAGATCAATTATATCATGCCAATTATATGTAAAGCAAAGATAATGAGCAATTAAATGTAAATTTATTGCGGTTTTGGCATCCTTTTTGTTAAAATATCTCAATCAATCAAAAATCACTTTTATGAAACAATTTACTTTTCTAATCATCCTTTTTTTTAGTTCTCTATGTAGTGCTCAGTATGTAATAACTATAGAGGCTAATATTATTGACAGCGATACTCGTTTAGGTATTCCATATGTAAATGCGGGTTTTGTGGATAAAGCAATAGGAACCGTAACTAATAAAGATGGTTTCATGTCCTTGCAATTTGATGAAAGTAAAATTATAGATAGCGATGTCATCCAATTTTCAGTTGTAGGTTATAAAACACAGAGCTATTCTTTTGAAGAATTGGTCAGTAAATTTCAAAAAGATAACACTATTGAACTCGTTAAAGATGTCTATGGTTTAGATGAAGTGATGCTGACTTCAAAATGGGGAAAAGCAGAGCGCTTTGGATCTAAACAACGGACTAATGAATTATTGGCCTACTGGAAAGATAAAGAGGGATTAGGAGGTGAAATAGCTAGTTTCATTAAGATTCCAAAAGGAAGGCATAAATTATCAAAGGTTAGCTTCAATGTTGTTGAAAATATTTCCGACAGTATAAAAATACGTGTGAATATTTATAATTACGATAAAGGATTCCCAAGAGAGCAATTTCTGTCTAAGCCTATCTACCATACTATTTCTTCCAGGAGTGGTATTGAAACTATAGATTTGATACCAGCTAATATTGTTGTAAGTCAGGACATTGTGCTAAGCATAGAGCTCTTAGAAGTTTATGGTGAAGAGTTAGGTCTTGCAATCTCCCAAAGTCTTAATTCAAAACGATCTTTTTTAAGGTCGGTCAGTCAAGATGGTTGGGTCAAACAAGTTTCAAATGGTGTAGATTTATCTATACTAGCAAAGCCATCACTTCAAAATAATTCTGAGATTACTAACACCAAGGTGAATCGTGTATCTATTCTTTGGGATGTATCTAGGTCAATGATGGATCGATCCTTAGATAAGGAAATAAAACTCTTAAAAGCGTACTTAGGTGATGTCAACCCTGCAGAGGTTGATGTAATTATTTTTAGTAATACAATAAATGATAAAAAATCTTTTAATTACGGGTCATCACAGGAAGACGTATATCGGTTTTTAGCGAATCAATCATATTTTGGTAATACAGATGTTAGTGAATTGGCAGAAACACCTCAAAATTCTGATGTGACCTTTTTATTTTCTGATGGGCTGGTTAATTTGGGTAGTTTTGATCCTATATATACATCCGGAGATTTTATAGTTGTAAGCAGTACTCAGAGTGCTAATCACATAGTTCTCAATGAATGGGCTCAATATAATGAGGGCAAGTATATACCATTGTACAATAGAAAAATAAAAGAAGCCAAAAGTTTACTGAATACATCTGACGGTGTATTTATTGAGACTATTGAGATTTCGGAAAATGATAATAATACGATATCAGGAACCGTGTACTTTGATGAACAACCACTTTCGGGAGTTTTAGTAAGTATTAATAATACTTTTAAGGAGGTTAGAACAGATCGTAGTGGGCGTTTTAAAATCTCTGCTAAACAAGGGGATGTATTAAATTTTGAATTCCTAGGTATGGACTCAAAACAAGTAGTTGTTGAGGACAATATAAGAGATCTCTCGATAAGGTTAACTAAATCATTTGATGTTCTCAATGAGGTGGTATTAACGGGTAGTGGTGCTGTAAATAAGAATAAGCAATCTTCTGTTGAAGAAGCTTATGGTATATTGTCAAAAGAGGATTTTCCTTCAGGAGCAAAGTATGTAGCAGATGTTTTAAAAATTGTTCCGGGATTAACGGTAAAAGGAACTGGTCGATTTGCTCAATTTATAACTAATGTTAATCCAATAGGATATTTTATTGTAGATGATATTCCTTTTACATCATTGCCACTATATCTCGACGCTAGCTCTATTTCTAGCATATATGTAATGCCAGGTGATATGGCATACTTTAAATATGGATCTGCAGCCAGCAATGGAGCAATCATAATCAATACAATAGTAAATAAAGAAGCAAATAGCGCCTTAGTAAAAGGGAATGATTATGAAGGAAACCTTTCTCAATTAGACTATTCTAACTCAATAAATAGTTTTGAGAAAAAACTTTCTGACAAGGTGATAGGTGTTGATAAAAAAATTGAAGTTAGAGGAAAAGTTTTATTAAATAACAAACCTGTTTATGGATGCTATGTTATTCAAAAGGGATCTCTTAATGAGGTGATAACAGATAGTAATGGTGAGTTTGTAATCACTACTCAAGAGGGTGCTATTTTAAGTTTTGAGTATAAAGACACTAAGGCAAAGGAAACCATTATTTTAGATAACTCGTTCTTAAAAGTGGAACTAGAATCTCAGTATGAGATATTAAATGAAGTAGCTCTTACTGGTGAGGCAAAACAAAAGAAAGATAAAAACCTAACTGATAAGGAAAAGAGACTTGCCCAAAAAGATAGATCCGGGATAGGATATCAATCGATAGATAAGGAAGACTTTAATCCAGGTGGTTTTTCATTTCTAG
Organism: Dokdonia sp. Hel_I_63; assembly: GCF_007827285.1. Lineage (NCBI taxonomy): Bacteria > Pseudomonadati > Bacteroidota > Flavobacteriia > Flavobacteriales > Flavobacteriaceae > Dokdonia > Dokdonia sp. Hel_I_63. The sequence goes on from NZ_VISD01000001.1 coordinate 693,774, forward strand.
CAGACCTAATAAGAGGACGTTTTCTTACTATTCTCGTTAAAGGAGAAGGTGATCAAGCAACCTATCATACTAGAAAGCGATCATCAATTCTACAAGGTGATGAGATTCTATTTGCTGTAGATGGAGTGTTGACTCAAACACCTCCTACATTTCTTGATTTAAATAGAATTGAAAATATAACATTTAAGTCTACACTAGCGGGAACCAATAAGTATGGTGCGCTAGGACGAAACGGAGTTATAGAAATTACAACTATGGGTGGAGAGTTTATAGATACTAAAGAATCACAAAGTGCACTCGCAAAAAATAATGATTATCAAGAAGGTGCAAAAATATTTTCGTCGTCTAGAAAGACTGGAATATACAATGCAGCAACTACGGAAAATCTAAAAACATTGCAGCAGCAGTTTTTGAATAAAATTGACGAAGATCCTTTAGATGTAAACAACTATATAGCTTATTATAGGGTTTTAGAACCACTAGATAAAAATCAAGCAGTTAGAGGATTAACAACAATTTTAGACATAGCAGACAGTAATACAAGGGTGTTAAGGTCGCTTGCTTTTTTTTTAGAAGAACAGAATTTATATAAACAAGCTTTAAAAATACATGAGCGTGTTTTAGAATTAGCTCCAGAAGAGTCGCAGTCACACCTCGATATTACACAGTCGTATAAAAGAGAAGGTAAATTTGTTAAGAGTTTTGAAACTCTCAAAAGGATACTCTCTGCAGATTCTACCACTTATAATATTTCTCCAGAACTCATTAAGATAGCTGACACAGAATTAAGACATCTTCTTACTAAAAATAAAGATCGTATAAATTATGATGAAGTGCCTTCGGCATTTTATGAGACGGTACAATTAATTGATAAAAGGATTTTAATTGAATGGAATGACCCTCAAATGGAGTTTGATTTACAGTTTGTAAACCCTGCAAAAAAATTCTACAATTGGTCACAAAATTTAAGTACACCAGATAAATCTGATGTTATCACTAATGGTTTGTTATCAAAGGAATTTATAATTGATGATGACTCTAATAAAGGTGAGTGGATTATAAATATCACAAATAACACTTTTAAGAAGTCAAGAGTACCTCTCTTCGTAAAGATGACGATACAATCGAACTATGGCGGTATTGATGAGCAAGAACAAATCTTGATTATACCTATCTCTCAGTTAGATCAAAAATACACAGTTCAAAAAATCACAATGTAGATTGCTATTATAAATGCTTATTTTCTTTAAGTAATTTATACGTTATTATGGTATACGCTTTCGCGAAAGCGCAATAGAGGAACTATAAAAAAGCTTATAAGAAAGGAGCAGTCAGCGCCACACATGAAGAAAATAAGATTTCTATAACAAGTGTAAATTTAAAAATGAGGTATCTTGGGATTATTACAAATGATAACATCTCAGGAACCTACACACAGCTAGGTACTGACTATCCATTACAATTAATGAAAACAGAAAAAACACTTCCAGGAAATACAACATTGCCATCATCAAATGAGTCGCTTGCAAAGCTCATTGCTCAAGAAGATGGGGATTTTAAATATAAAGTAGAAGATTACTTCCAGACGCCAGAAGCATATGCGTTTAAACTTTCACCAGATGGAAAGTACTTGTCGTACATGAAGCGTAGAGCAGATGGAAAAAGAGATTTATTTCTTAAAAACACAAGTACACAAACTGAAGTTAAGCTTGTAGAACAGCAGGAAGATTTAATACGTAGCTACTTCTGGGCAAGTGAAGATCGCATTGTGTACTCACAAGATAAAGGAGGTAATGAAAACTACCATCTCTTTGGAGTAAATCTAGACGGTAGCGGTAATGAGGAGTTAACACCTTTTGATGAGGTACGCGTAGCCGTACTAGCTGTTCTTAAAGAAGATAAAGATCACGTTATCGTGCAGATGAACAAGGACAATCCTGCACAGGAGGAGCCTTACAAACTAAACATTAACACGGGCGCTATCGAGAAGTTGTATACCGTACATGAGGGAGATGCACCGGTAGCAGGATATGATTTTGACAAGTACGGAAACCTACGTGCAATCTCAAGAATCATCAATGGGGTAGACATGGAGTTGCTTTACAATATTGATGATGAGTTTGTAAAAATAATGGAAGTCCCTTTTGGTGAAACTTTTGGTATCAGTCGTTTTGATTATGCGTCAGATAATCCAGATGCGGCTTATGTGGTTTCTAATCTTGAGACAGATAAAATCGAGATTCAGCGTTATGACTTGCGAGCAAATAAGGTGCTGGCAACGATGTACAAGGATGAGACGTATGATGTGAGCGGAATTACGCTTTCGCGAAAGCGTAACTACGAGATTGATTATTTTTCGCACAATGGTGAGAAAGCAGTTATCGTACCTGTAAGTGATACTTATAAAAAGGTGCAAAAGCGTTTGCAGAAAGATTTTGGCGATAAAGATTTTTATGTGGTAGGACGCACAGATGATGAGAGTAAAATGATGGTTGTGGTAACGAGCGATCGCATTATAGGTGAGTATCATCTCTATGACGTGGAGGAGAATACGGTAACGTTGCTGTATAAAATTCTTCCTCAGCTTGAGGAGCAAGATATGGCTGCAATGACTCCTATTACTTTTAAGAGTCGTGATGGGATTACTTTACACGGGTATCTTACCATGCCTAATGGGGTAAAAGAAGGTCAAAAAGTACCTATGATTGTAAATCCGCATGGAGGACCGCAAGGAATACGTGATAGCTGGGGCTTTAACCCAGAAGCACAATTATTTGCTAGCCGTGGATATGCTACGCTAGCCGTAAACTTTAGAATTTCTGGCGGATACGGTAAGGAGTTTTACACCTCTGGTTTTGGGCAAATAGGGCGTAAAGCGATGGATGATGTAGAAGACGGTGTTGATTATGCAATTTCCCTTGGACAGATTGACAAAGATAAAGTTGCCATTTATGGTGCAAGTCACGGTGGATATGCCGTACTACGCGGAATGACTAAAACTCCAGAAAAATATGCCTGTGGTGTAGATTATGTGGGTGTAAGTAACTTGCATACTTTTATGGAAACTATCCCGGCGTACTGGGAGAAGTATCGTGATATGTTGCATACCATCTGGTACAACCCTAACAAGCCAGATGAGAAGAAAATCATGGATGAGATTTCTCCAGCCTTGCATGTGGACAAGATTGTAAAGCCACTATTTGTGGTGCAAGGAGCAAATGATCCTCGAGTAAATATAGACGAGGCAGATCAAATTGTGGAGCAGTTAAGAGCTCGCGGAGTCGAGGTGCCATACATGGTGAAGTATGACGAGGGTCACGGTTTTGGGAAAGAAGAAAACACGCTAGAATTGTATAAAGCAATGATGGGCTTTTTTGCAGAGCACTTAAAACAAGAAGAAGTTGTTGCTCTTAAAAAGTAGATTATATTTTACGCTTTCGCGAAAATTTGAATAAAAAAACCCTGAATGTCATTTGACATTCAGGGTTTTTAATGAGGTGTAATCTGCTATTTTAATCCTTCCCATTCGGCATAAAATTGGGCTAGGAAGCCTTCCATATAATGGTGGCGTTTCTCTGCCATTTTCTTACCAGTTTTTGTGTTCATTCTATCTTTTAATAGTAGCAGCTTTTCGTAAAAGTGATTGATGGTAGGAGCGGTACTTTTTTTATACTCCTCTACTGTCATAGCTAGCTGAGGTGCTATTGCTGGATCATAGAGTTTTCTGTTTTTAAACCCACCGTAGTTAAAGGTACGTGCAATCCCTATGGCTCCTATTGCGTCTAGTCTATCTGCATCTTGTACTACATCAAGCTCTGGAGATGTAAACGCTTGCGCTTTATTTCCTCCTTTAAAAGAGATGTTTTTTATAATCTGTACGACATGCTCAATCACGGTACTATCGCAGTTTTGGTTTAACAAAAACTCTGTTGCCATTTTAGGAGCAATAGTTTCATCACCATTAAAAAATTTCGAATCTGCAATGTCATGTAATAACGCGCCAAGCGCTACAACGAGAGGATCTACCTTTTCTCCTTGAGCTATCTTTACGGCGCTTTTATACACCCGTTCTATATGAAACCAGTCATGACCACCTTCGGCATTTGCAAGGGTGGTTTTTACAAAGGTGATGGTGTTGTCTATGAGTTCTTGGTGTTCGTGTGTCATCTTTAGAAGGAATAGGATAGATTATAATCTCAAATGTCGGCAGTTTGATTCATACCTACAAGGTTACTTATGGCAAAACTATGCAGTTTGAATTGTTACTTTTTCGCGAAAGCGCACTGAAAACAAAATGCATACGCATAAAAAAACCACCCTAAAAAGAGTGGCTTATTTTTTATTGCCGTCTAGCGACTAAAGTCTACAGACTACTTTACGTGCTCGTTAAAAGCATCCATAAGGTTTTCTGCAATCATTTCTGCAGGTCTACCTTCAATGTGGTGACGCTCTAACATATGTACTAATTCGCCATCTTTAAAAAGCGCCATAGAAGGGCTTGATGGAGGAAATGGTACCATAAAAGAACGAGCAAGATCTGTTGCCTCGCCGTCTACTCCTGCAAACACAGTAAATAAGTTGTCTGGCGTTTTCCCGTTTACTGTAGCATGTACAGCAGCTGGACGTGCATTACGAGCAGCACAACCACAAACAGAATTTACAACCATAAGAGTTGTTCCTTCTTTTTTCATTGCAGCGTGTACATCGTCTGTTGTATGTAATTCTGTGAAGCCATTTCTGGTAAGGTCTTCACGCATAGGTTTTACTAAATCTGGTGGATACATAATCAATATATTTTGATAACAAAGGTACAAAAAGTGTTCCTCCTTTGTATGACGGAAAATATGGCAGATTCTTACAATTATTTCCTACCGCTTTTATAACAAGCTGTAACTATGGCACAAAAGCGTAACAAACAGAATTTGCTCTCGTCTAATCTTAAGAACTCGTAGATTTGCAGTTCTAAAAGATTGAAAAGTACATATGATTAAATATATAGGAGCCGTAGTAGGTTGGTTTTTGGCACGTGGGTTTTTTGGCGCTGTCATAGGCTACTTTATCGGTAGTGCGATAGACATGATGATGAGTACAAATAAGGGAGCATCCGAAGGTGGATCTCGTGGGCAACGCTTTAAAGATGTTTTTGAGCAAGCCACACAGCAGAATGTTTCACCTGGCGATTTTGAACTTAACTTGCTTTCACTCGCATCTATCGTGATTAAGGCAGATGGAAAAATAAGCCAGACAGAGCTGGACTATGCTAGAGCCTACTTTGTGAGAGCATATGGAAAGGAGCGTGCAAATGCAACCTTTAGAACTTTTAATGATGTGATTAAAAATCGTGAGATTTCGGCATCAAATATATGTACATACCTTAATGCAAGAACACGTTATGAGGTGCGATTACAGATTTTACACTTCTTATTTGGCATCGCAGGAGCAGATGGGCAAATAAGTCAGCCAGAGGTTAATGTCCTGGGTACAATTGCGGGATATTTTAGAATCAACCATCAAGATTTTGAGAGTATCAAAAATATGTTTGTTAAGAAAGCAGACAGTGCCTATAAAATACTCGAAATAGAAAAATCTGCTAGTAATGATGAGGTGAAGAAAGCATTTAGAACCATGGCCAAAAAATATCACCCAGATAAACTTATGGATATGGATGAAGCCTACCGCAAGGGTGCCGAGGAGAAGTTTAGAAACGTGCAAGAAGCTTACGAGCAGATTCAAAAAGAACGCGGTATTTAACGTCTTTCTTAGTATAACCTTACTATTTCTTTAAGATACATTGTGTAAAGCACTGACTAACTTTGCAGCAAAACAATGTTATGAAGACGCCTTCCGTATTATTTTTTGATGTTAACGAGACTCTTTTAGAGCTTACAGCTTTGAAGAAGAGTGTCACTACTGCTTTAAATGGAAGAGAGGAGCTTGTGCCATTATGGTTTAGCACGTTATTACATTACTCATTGGTGGAAAATGTAACAGGAGATTATAAAGATTTTAGCGAGATAGGTGTCGCGGCATTGCAAATGGTAGCCGCAGGCAATGACATTACCATTACAAAGGAGCAAGCTGAAGATGCGGTGATTAAACCTTTTAAGAGTTTGATGCCTTACAAAGAGGTAAAACAAGCACTAGAGGAGCTCAGGGATCAAGGCTTCAAGCTCGTTGCGCTCACAAATTCATCAACTTCTGGACTAGCCGATAAGTTAGCATATGCTGGAATAAAAGATAACTTTGACACATTGCTAAGTTGCGAAACTGTAGGAGCCTTTAAACCTAGTTTAGAAGTTTATAGTTGGGCGCTTTCAAAATTGAATGTAGAGGCAGAAGATGCTATGATGATTGCTGCTCACGGTTGGGATATTACTGGTGCAAAAAAAGCAGGAATGCAAACTACGTTTATAAGCAGGCCAGGCAAACAAATGTATCCACTAGCTCAAAAGCCAGATTATACTGTCGATACACTCGATGGTCTGGTAGACATCTTCTCAAATTAATAAGCTACTACTTTTTAAATAACACCTTAAATGCTCCTTTTATAAAAGGAATTTTAGGCGCACTTAAAATAACTTCAAGCTCATCTTTAAATGAAGACTCTTCATCTAGAAATCTAAAGATATGTGCGGCTTTTCCTTTTTTAAACATGCGTGTAAAAATTTCTGCACCTCTTTCATTGTGTGCAGCCAGCACCTCAAGTAATACGCCATCATAAAAAGTCCAGCGATTTTTAAGGCTATAATTTTTTAGAGGTTTACCACTTTTTAAAAAATCAATAAGCGCCGCCGATTTTTTCAAGGTATGTTTAAACGTATATCCTGTACTCGCTTTTGTCCACCCACCTGCGGTACCTATGTGTAATATATGCTTGCTATTATGTTGTGTAAAATCATAAGTGGTCATAGGGATGCTACCATATTCTCGATCTGTGATTTCATAATCTGTCACTCCAAGATTATTTAAATAATCTTTTATAGCTTCTTCGTATTCTTCCTTTGGTAGTAAATCTTTAGAAAACAATGTGTACTCTACAAGTGCTTCGTGCGTCGAAGTAGGAAGTACATACATAAATCTGCAATTACCTTTTTGAGCTATGCTAAAATCCATGTACGTTGCTACTTTTGGATTAAAAACAGCCTTGTCAGTTTTTACAAACCAGCCTACAAAATGCTGCTGTAATACCACAGCTTCTTGCTGAGTTTCTAGTTGCTCTGGCTTGTAAAAGCTGTTTAAAATTGTGGTAGCATGATATTCATGATCAACAGTTTTTACTATTGCTCCGTTTTCTTTTTCAGTGACATGGGTTACTTTACCGTTTATAAACGTGATATTGCTATGTTGCGATAATTCCGCTTTCGCGAAAGCGTACAATTGCTCGCTTTCTACTTTCTTGTAAGCGTATGGAGCGATATCTATGGTCGTGCTATTTTCATTTCCTTTAATTAGTACCGAAGGCCAAGAATAAGAAATTATGCTTTCAAATAGATCTAGAGTGGTCTCCCAAAAACACCAAGTGCGGTCATTTTTCTTGTTAAGATTCTGGTCAATGATAGCGATAGATACATTCTTAAAAAAAGGATCTCTTGCCATACGAAGTGCCGTCGTTAGTCCAGAAAGACCAGCACCTAGAATAATATAATCGTATTTATTTTGCACGATATAAAGATACGGGGAAGTTGTAAAAAAAGCGACGTCATTTGTAACTTTACAAAGTGACTCAAACTACAATTTCCAATAATGCATTTTTACTACATCCTACTGGCGCAATGTACTGGAAGGAGCAAGATATATTACTCATCGCCGATGTGCATTTTGGAAAAGTAGCTCATTTTAGAAAACACGGTAGTGCCGTTCCTCAAGAGGCGATACAAACTAATTTTGAGCAGTTGGATAAAGCAATTGCTTATTATAACCCTAAGGAGGTTTGCTTTCTAGGAGACTTATTTCACTCTGATCTTAATATAGAATGGGCTTATTTTGAAAAATGGATAAGTAACCAGACTGTTAGATTCACGCTGGTGATTGGAAATCATGATATCATCTCTCCATTACGATTTGAAAAGCTAGGCATAACAATTTATGACGAAAGAATCATTGATGGTTTTTTACTCACGCACCATCCTGAAGAACGAGATGGGCTATATAATTTTTGTGGTCATATTCACCCAGGAGTTCGACTGCAGGGTATGGGAAGACAAGCGCTAAAAATGCCTTGTTTTTTCAAAAAGAAAACCCAACTGATATTACCTGCCTTTGGAACTTTTACAGGTAATTATTTACTAGAACCAGAAGAAGGTGATGAGGTATTTGTACTAACTCCAGATGAAGTGATTTTAATTGCATAATTGATGTGTAGCGTCATGAGGAAATACTAGTTCCTGCAATCTTCTTTTTAATTACCACGGCACACATTTTTAATGGTCTGAGCAATAGTCTAACTTTGCAGCATTAATACAACAGGTGATGGATAAAGACAAATTAGAACTGTCAAAAGAAGAAATGACAGCTTACGGATACCGTATTGTAGATGCTGTAGTAGAACATTTGGACACACAAAACAGTAAGTTTCCTTTGGCTTCGGGAACTCGAGAAGAAATGGACTCTTTGTTTCTAGAAGAAGCACCAGAAAAAGCCTCAGATCCGCAAGAAGTACTTGAATTTGTGATAGAAAAAGTGATGAAACAAAGTGCGATTTCTACGCACCCTAAGTCGTTTTCATTTGTCCCTGGACCTAGTAACTACGTAAGTGCTATGTCTGACACGCTAGCTACAGGATTTAATATATTTTCTGGCGGCTGGTCACAATCACCACCTGCAGCAGAGCTAGAGATTGTAACCATAAGTTGGTTACTTAAGATTTTTGGCTTTCCAGTAAAAAAAGGTGGAGGGATTTTTACAAGTGGAGGATCTATGGCAAACCTTACTGCTATTGTTACCGCTCGTCGTGTGATGTGTGGGGAAGATTTTGCAAATGCAGTTATCTACCTTTCAGATCAAGCACACTCGTCAAACATAAAGGCGTTGCGCATTGTAGGTTTTACAAAAGATCAAATACGATTAATACCAACAGACTCTGAGTTTAAATTTTCTACTATAAAACTTCGTAGTGCTATCGCTCGTGATAGACTGGAAGGTTATAATCCGTTTTGTGTAATTGCTACCGCAGGAACTACAAATACGGGAACAGTAGATCCTCTTACAGAAATTTCAAAAATTTGTAAAGAAGAGAAACTGTGGTTCCATATAGATGGAGCATATGGAGGAGCTGCGATTCTAGCAAAAAACGGAAAAGAACTTTTAAAAGGAATTTCTAAAGCAGATTCTCTTACTGTAGATCCGCACAAGTGGTTTTTCCAGCCTTACGAGATGGGTTGCTTGTTAATACGTAATCACAAATACTTGAAAAGTACTTTTGTTGAGAAGCCAGAGTATTTGAGAGATATAGAAGGCAATGAATCTGAGATTAATTTTTATGATCACGGTGTCCAACTTACAAGACGTTTTAGGGCACTTAAATTCTATATGTCTTTAAAAACATTTGGACTAGAAGGATTTAGAAACGCCATCACCTATAACATCAAAATAGCCGAAAAGACCGAGAAGCTACTCCGTAAAAGTAAAAAATGGGAGATCGTATCACCTGCTACGCTTGCGATTATTAACTTTAGGTATAACCCTATTGGAAATAAATTTACAGAGAAGCAACTAGATGAACTCAATCAGAAAATTTCTGGTATGGTGACAGCATCTCGTGAGGCTCAACTAGTAACAACAATACTCAATAAGCAAGTAGTACTGCGTATGTGTTTAATAAACCCACGTACTACTTTTGATGATGTACAAGATACGCTTAGACTTTGTGAAAAATTTGCAGACGAAATCTTAGGATAAGAAAAGCTTCGGTTTTATGAATATTTTATCACTTTTCAAGAGAGGTATAGTCTAGTAGCGTATGTAACTTTACTAAAAATCAGTGATTATGAAAAAGACCTATGCGATTGTAAATTTTCTTTCTGTGTTATTGGTTCTTGCTGTAAACGGACTTTCACAAGCCCAGCGCTGGAACGATACTACCATAGGCGAGGCATCTGATAGGTATGAGAATTTATTTACGCCAGCAGGATATGCATTTTCTATCTGGGGTGTCATTTTCTTAATGCTATTAGGATATTCGCTTTTTCAAATACGTCGCGCTTTCTTTAGTAAAAAAGAATCTCCTTTCATTGTACAGACTGGCTGGTGGTTTGCTATTGCAAATTTTCTTAATGCTGCATGGGTGGTTGCCTTTACGTATGAATACGTAGGATTATCTGTACTTATCATGCTAGGGATTTTATCGAGTTTATTACTTGTAATCTGGCGTACTAATATGGAGCGTTGGGATGCTCCTATTGAGGTAATTGGTCTAGTGTGGTGGCCTATTTGTATCTATTCTGGGTGGATTGCAGTAGCAACCATTGCAAACTTTTCTGCTTTCTTTGCAAGTATAGGTTGGACTGGAGGACCGCTTAACGAAGTAGTGTGGACTATGGTAATGATTACTATTGCAGTACTTATAAATGTTCTTATGGTGTGGATGCGTAATATGCGAGAGTTTGCATTAGTAGCTGTATGGGCACTCGTGGCGATATTTATAAGACATAAAGACCAGCATGAAAGCATTGCTTATTATGCATTATTAGGCGCAATAGTATTAGTAGTAATTACAATGTTACACGCCTTTAAGAATAAGGAAACCGCTCCTCACTTAAAATTTAAGGAACGGTTTCTTGATAATTAAACCATACTCTGCATATCACTAGCAAACGTAGGATATGCAAAAATGGTTTCTCTAAACTGTGTACACGTCATCTTCTGCTGTATTGCCATTGCAAATAAATTGATCATCTCACTAGCTTCTGGTGCGAGTATCTCGGCACCTAGTATTTCATCATTAGGGCCCTTCAATGTCTTATAGCAATAATATGGCGAGTTAAGTCTCTTAATACTAAACCAATCTGGCACATGTTCTGACAGCACTTTATACTCGATCCCCTCGGCTTTAGCTTGTTGTTCGGTGATACCTACAGTAGCGAGTTGTGGCGTGGTATAAACCGCGGTAGGAATCGCAGGAAAGGTATATGCTTTGCGCTCGCCGGTTGCAAGCTGCATACCTACATGTTTTCCTTCTAAACTTGAAAGCGGAGTTAACGGTAAAGAACCACTATCTGCCACATCACCACATGCATATACATTAGGGTTAGAGACACTCTGTAAGTATTTATTCACTTTGATTCCTCGCGGAGTGGCTTCTACATTCCCTTTGTCAAGAGCAAGCATGTCAATTGATGGAACACGTCCAGAGGTATTAAAAACCATTTCGGCTTTTAGTTTATGCTCTTTTCCGTCCTGCTTATAATGTACTCGTGTGTTTTTTTGAAGCATTTCTGCTCCTATCACATCTGCTTCAAAAATGAACTTAATTCCTATATCTGTTGAAGCTTCTTGTAGCAAACTCGTAATACTTTCGTCAAACATTTTTAGCACACGTTCACCACGCTCTATAATAGTCACATCTACACCGCACCGAGCAGCAATATGTGCAAATTCCATGGCGATATAACCTCCACCTACAAAGATGATACTTTTTGGAAGCTCTGGAAGCTCAAGAAAATCGTCTGAGGTTTTAAAAAGCTCAGCTCCTTTAAAGTGAAGTGGTCTTGGGATAAGTCCAGTAGCAATTACCACTTTATCTACAGTAACCTTTTTTCCTTCTACAATGAGTAGTCCTTCTTCTATAAATTCTGGAGACTGGTGATACATGGTAATCCCAGCTTGTTCGAGAGAATCTTCTGTTTTTACAGGCATTGCAGAAACAAATTTTTCTTTGAATTGTTGCAGCGCTTGCCAGTTTATAGTAGCGACTTCAGTTACACCTACTTCTGCCATGTGTGAGGTGCGAGCTATGATTTCGCTAGCGTTGAGTAATACTTTTTTGGGATCGCAGCCTCTGTTTGCACACGTACCGCCATACTCACGATTATCTGCAATGGCTACTTTCATTCCTGCCTTTGCGCAGCGTGTTGCCACCTGTCTTCCCGCACTTCCTGTGCCTATAACAAATATGTCGTAATGTTCAAATCCCATCCTTTTCTTTTTTTATAAAGGTAGGGAGCATGCACTTTTGTTGCTGTTATGAAAATGGTAAAATGTTAGTTACGCTTTGGCGAAAGCGTATTGTTCACCATTAAAAACCAGTAAAGTTGTAGTTACTCTTGGCCTGTAAATCCGTCTACTACCGTCTTTGATGTACCGTCTATTGTAAAGGTATTATGGCGTAAATTTTTAATAAAGATGAAGAAGAAAATCACATAAATCATTTGTGAGCCTACCAGATCCCAGTCTTCTTTAAAAGAAGTACCCGCCATTAATAATGTGATTAATATGAAACTCAATGCCGCAGCAAGTCGTGTCTTAAAACCTATGATGAGTAGCACACCTAGAACAAGCTCTACAATAGGAAGTCCAAAAGCAATAGGCTCCACAAGCGCAGGTGGTAACATAGTTCCTTCAAAACCTTTTGATAGTCCGCTAGCAAAACCTTCCATTTTAGGAAGTCGCACTACACCATTCAATAAGAAATTAATACCTATAGTAATACGCGCGATTACAAATGCTAGCTGATTATCGGTCCAGTTTTTCATGATTTAAAATTATAGAACCTTGAGGCAGCTTAGTTTTATGAAAATGGTAAAAAGTAAATAACGCTTTCGCGAAAGCTGCCACACTCCGTATCTTTGTAAAAAATCTAATTACTTGAGTAAAAACGAACTCTCGCAACACTTTGCACAGTCTCTGCAACTGCAGAAACTAGGGGAAGCTATTTCCCATTCCCAAGAAAATAATAAAAATATTCAAGCAAAAGGCCTCGTAGGATCTGCACTATCTTTTACCATAAGCAGTGCTTTTGAATCCGCCGAAAGTCCTTTTCTCATTATCTTAAACGATAAGGAAGAAGCTGCTTATTTTCTTAATGATCTAGAGCAGCTAGTTAAAGAGGCAAATGTGCTTTTTTACCCTGGCAGCTATAGAAGACCTTACCAGATAGAAGAAATAGACAACGCAAATATCCTGCTGAGGGCAGAGGTTTTAAACAGAATAAACTCTCGTCGCAAGCCAGCCTTGCTAGTTACCTATCCAGATGCGCTTTTTGAAAAAGTAGTTACTCGTAAAGAACTAGATAGACAGACACTCAAAATAGCGGTGAGTGATCAACTGTCGCTGGATTTTGTAAATGAGATGCTGTTTGAATATAAATTTAAACGTGTTGATTTTGTTACAGAGCCGGGAGAATTTTCGGTACGTGGAGGGATTGTAGATGTATTTTCGTTTTCTCATGATGAGCCGTATCGTATTGAATTTTTTGGTGATGAGGTAGATAGTATAAGGACGTTTGATGTGGAGAGCCAACTCTCAACTGGGCAGGTAAAAAAGATTTCGGTGATGCCTAATGTGGAGAACAAGGCATTAACAGAAGTACGCCAGAGTTTTCTAGAGTATATCTCACCTAAAACGGTAGTTTTTATAAAAAACAGATCACTTCTTGTAGATCGTACTGATAAAAATTTCGCGAAAGCGGAAGAAGCATTTTCTAACCTTGACTCAGAGATAAAGCGCAACTCACCAGAGGAGCTTTTTATGCATGGAGCTGCATTACAGCAGCAGCTAGATACGTTTGCCACAGTAGATCTCACCTCAAAAATAGATGGTGCGATAGCTGATACTACAATCAATTTTGAGCAACAACCACAACCTTCTTTTAATAAGCAGTTTGACTTATTGACTGCAAACTTGAATGAAAACTCCGCAAAGGGTTATAAGAACTATATTGCCTGTGTGACGGAGCAAGCGGCAAAGCGTTTTCACGACATTTTTGATGATGCAGATGCGATTGTAAAGCAATATGAAACGGTTGTATTGTCTTTATATCAAGGTTTTATAGATGATGAGCAGAAAATAGCGGTCTACACAGATCACCAGATTTTTGAGCGTTATCACAAGTTTAATCTTAAGAATGGGTATGCAAAAAAGCAATCCATTACGCTTAAGGAATTGAGCCATCTCTCCGTAGGTGATTATGTGACGCATATTGATCACGGGATTGGAAAATTTGGTGGATTACAGAAGATTGATGTAGAAGGGAAGCCGCAAGAAGCAATCAAATTGATCTACGGAGAGCGAGATATTTTATACCTCAGTATTCACTCGCTACATAAAATTACCAAGTATAACGGTAAAGATGGCAAGCCGCCACAAATTTATAAACTAGGTAGCCAGGCATGGAAAAAGCTTAAGGCAAAGACCAAGTCTAGAGTGAAGCACGTTGCGTTTAACCTCATTAAATTATATGCAAAACGTAGACTTCAAAAAGGCTATGCCTTTGGGCCAGATACGCACATGCAGCATGAATTAGAAGCTAGTTTTATTTATGAGGACACACCAGATCAAAGTAGTGCTACCGAAGATGTAAAGCGTGATATGGAAAGTGAGCGTCCTATGGATCGCTTGGTATGTGGGGATGTAGGTTTTGGTAAAACAGAGGTTGCCATTCGCGCCGCGTTTAAAGCGGTTGATGGTGGTAAGCAAGTTGCTGTACTTGTACCTACAACGATTCTAGCCTATCAACATGCACGAACATTTAAGGAGCGTCTCAAAGATTTTCCTGTAAAAATTGACTATCTCAACCGTTTTAGAACAGCAAAAGAAAAGCGCGAAGTGCTAGCAGGATTAGAAAGTGGGGCAATCGATATTGTGATAGGTACGCACCAGCTTACGAGTAAAAATGTAAACTTTAAAGACCTAGGACTTCTCGTTATTGATGAGGAACAAAAATTTGGCGTTGCGGTAAAAGATAAGCTCAAAACCATCTCTGAAACCGTCGATACGCTCACGCTTACAGCAACTCCTATCCCAAGAACACTGCAGTTCTCACTTATGGCAGCAAGGGATTTAAGTACCATAAATACGGCGCCACCTAATAGATATCCTATAGAAAGTAATGTAGTGCGCTTCTCTGAGGAGGTGATACGAGATGCGGTGCAGTATGAAATACAGCGTGGCGGCCAAGTATTCTTTATCCATAACCGTATCGAGAATATTAAGGAAGTTGCGGGTCTTATTCAACGTCTTGTACCCGATGCAAAAGTGGGTATAGGTCACGGGCAAATGGAAGGGAAAACACTTGAAGCAAAGATGTTATCGTTCATGAACGGTGAGTTTGATGTACTGGTGTCTACCACTATTATTGAGAGCGGACTTGATGTGCCTAATGCAAATACGATTTTTATAAATAACGCAAATAATTTTGGACTGTCAGACCTCCACCAGATGCGAGGTCGTGTGGGACGTAGCAACAAGAAAGCGTTTTGTTACTTTATTACTCCTCCATACAGTGCTATGACAGATGATGCTCGTAAGCGCATCCAGGCGCTGGAGCAATTTTCTGTTTTAGGTAGTGGTTTCAACATCGCCATGAAGGATCTTGAGATACGTGGTGCTGGAGATTTATTAGGAGGAGAACAGAGCGGATTCATCAATGAGATAGGGTTTGATACATATCAAAAAATCCTAAATGAAGCCATTGATGAGCTTAAGGAAGATGAATTTTCAGAGTTGTATAATGATGATCCCGCTTTCGCGAAAGCAGAAAAAGATTATGTAAAAGACACAGTGATTGATACTGACTTTAGTCTGCTATTTCCAGATGACTACGTCAACAATATCACTGAACGCTTAAACTTATACACGCAGCTCAACAATGTAAAAACAGAGGAGCAACTGGACGATTTTGAACGCCAACTCGTAGACCGTTTTGGACCATTACCAGAAGAAGCTGAAGATTTACTGGATTCTGTGCGTATCAAGTGGGTAGCGACTAAAATAGGCCTTGAGAAAGTGGTTCTCAAAAATGGAAAACTCACCGGCTTTTTCATTGCAGACCAGCAGAGTGCTTTCTATCAAAGTCCAGCATTTGGTCGTGTTCTTAAGTTTGTACAAGAAAACGCATATCGCATAGGGATAAATGAGAAAAAGCTATCTAAAGGATTGCGATTACTCCTAAAATCTGACGATGCTAAGACTGTGAATGATGTGGTAGCATTACTACGACCATTAATGCCAGAAAGCACCAAGAAAAAAGCAGCAGAGCTGCCTATGGATGATGGCGAGTAAATCTTGGAAATCAACACTAGCGGTAATCGCTGCAATTATTACCATTGTAGGCTTGGTAACTGGGAAGTTTCTATTCTTTGTAGTCTGGTTGCCATTAGGGTGGCTATTTAATTCAAAAAAGGGAGATCGTGCAGACTAAGTATTCTTTTTTCTTAATGTGTATTTGTGTCTTGCTACAGACATCTATGTGTCGTGCGCAAGTACAAGATGCTGTAAAAACGGAAAGAGAATACCGAATTAAACCCGAGCTTGTTCCACAAAAAGCAAAAGACTTTATTGCCACCTTCAATATAAATCGGTCCATAAAATGGCTACAAGAAGTAGGTGATGATGGCGCTAGTATTGAAGCAAAATTTAGATACAAAGGACAGCGTCATAGTGTAGAATTTACTAAAGATGGAGTTTTAGAAGATATAGAAATCGTTATTGGGTTAGGAGAATTACCTGAAGAGACAAAACAAGAGATAACCAGCTATTTCACGCAAGAATTTGATTATTTTAAGGTAGAGAAAATACAAGCGCAGTATAATAATACGGTAAAAGAAATAATAAATAGGACTGCAAAAAATCTCGTATCCTCATCACTTATTCCGCATTACGAGGTCGTTGTAAAAACACGTAATTCTGGTAAAAAATCAAAGCGTTATGAAGTTCTTTTTAACGAGAAAGGAGCCTTCATAAGTAGGTCTCAAGTAAGCATACGACGTGATAATATTCTACGCTTTTGACTATGTTTAAATTCACATTCTTTATCCTAATGTTTTCTGTAAGCACCTTGCTTTACGGGCAATCGCTGTATGAAGTTGGCATACTCCCCGAATTAAATATAGGTACAAAAATTAATGAGCTGTGGAATATTAATGTAGAATTCGCGCCACGTTTTGAAGTAAGTGAAGGAGATTTTAAAGGCAATAATAATACAGATGTATTTTACTCCTTGCTTGATGTCACCACGGTTGCCACGCGTACAGTGGGAGTAGATGCAAAAGTGGGTATGGGATATTTAGCTCGTTTCCGCGATAAAGAAATTATACATCGCGCGATACAACAGTACTCACTTACCGTCCCTTATTTTGGTTTTCGTTTGGGACATCGCTTACGTACAGATCAAACATTTAACGCTAGGCAAAAAGTTGAGTTTAGAGCGCGGTACAGACTATCTTCAGATATATCACTTAACGGCGAGTTTATTGACCCAGGGGAAGTGTATTTAAAATTAGGGAATGAGTACGTGTATTCTATCCAAGGAAATATAACAGATCTGGAAGTCAGGATTGTTCCTACTGTAGGCTATTTCGCAAACGATGCAAATAAACTAGAGATTGGCGTAGACTACCGTATGGATTCATTTCTTGATGCTACTGCAAATCATCGATTCTGGATAAATATGGGATATTACTTGAGTTTGTAGGATTGCGATTTCGCGAAAGCGTAAGTAATGCTTTATTAAATAACCCTAAAGACTAGCCAATTTTTTTGAACTTTGTGGATTCAGATACCTTTTTAAAACTCCTCCTTTTACGTTATTCACGTCAAACTCTACGATAAAAGCATCGGGATCGCAGGAGTCTATGAGCTTGTGTATTTTGCGCAGGTGTATACGGTTTATCACGGTTTGTATCACGCGGCGTTCACTATTTTGACCCGTACTGCCGTAACCTGCCGCCGCTTTGTAGACGGTGATACCAGTGCCAAGCTCATTAAGAATCTTTTGTTCTATTTCTTCAGATGACGGGGATATGATGGTAATACCTATAAAATCTTCAAATCCTTCTATAAAAAAATCGATAAACTTCGCGGTCACGATATAGGTAAGTATGGAATATAGTGCGACTTCTACACTAAGTACTAATGCGGTGATAATAAATAGAATAATATTGAAAGCCAGAATAGTTTTACCTATGCTTATTCCAAAAAGATCAAAGACATAAATTCCTAGAATTTCAGATCCGTCAAGCACCGCACCGTTGCGTATACTGATACCAATACCAGCTCCTAAAAACATACCGCCAAAAATCGCAATGAGCAACTTGTCTTCAGTGATAATAGGAAATGACTCAACACCTATAAGTACTGCTAGTATCAAGATGGACATGGTACTTTTTAAAAGAATATTTCGCGAAAGCTTATAAAAACCCAACACTAGAAACGGAATACTCACAATAAAGAGCAGTAAGGAGATGTCTAGATCTAACTTTTTACTTAATAAAATAGCGATACCCGTTGCTCCGCCATCCAGAAACCCATTAGGTAGCAAGAAGGCCTTGAGGCCTATACTCGCGAGGGCAATACCTATAGCAATTTGTACATACTCAGAAAGTGATTTTAATATCTTTGCCATACCTTTTGGTTTTATGTTAAGATAGTTATTTCTCTTTCTTTTCTAAGCTCATTACAAAATCAATAAGGTCAGTATCTGCATCTTTACCATAGGCACTCGTAAGGCAACCTTTTATAGAATCATTAGTCTCTATCAAAAATAAAATCGAACTATCCCCTGGATCATTCATTCCCTCGTGCCTGCAATATTCTATAAGTGTGAGGTCTTCTATTTGATACCAGCGATTATTAGTTCTACACAATAAACGGCCGTCCCGATACATAAAATCTGAGGTAAAACCTGCTACTCTCGCTGCTGCTATATCTTCTGTTAGGGTGTTGCTTTGTGAGAGAATCATAAAGTAAGGTTTTGAGTACGCTTTCGCGAAAGCGTGATTAAAAAATATTAACTCCAGTTTATAATGCAGAGGTAAAGCGGCATTCCCAGTGTGATATTAAAGGGAAAGGTAATGGCAAGCGCCATAGGTAAGTATAGGCCTTCGTTTGCCTTAGGCGCAGCGAGTTTCATAGCGGCAGGGACTGCAATATAGGAGGCACTTGCTGCAAGTATGGCAAACAGCAATCTGTTACCTATAGATTCTGTTATAAACCCACTTAGTAAACTCACGATAACACCATTTACGATAGGGACGGCGATTGCAAATACATAAGGAAAAGCGCCATACTCCTTTAGGCTTCCTATTTTTTTACCACTTGAGATGCCCATATCTAGTAAAAAGACAGCTAGAAAACCTTTGAAAATATCTGTAGTAAAAGGCGCAATACCTTGTGCTTGTGCATCGCTTGCCATAAAACCTATGACGAGACTTCCTATTATCAACAGTACACTTCCGTTTGTAACAGAATGTTTAATAATACTGCCCATTGAGACTGTCTTGTCACGGTTTGCCGTAAATAGCATCATAAGGAGTACGCCTATTATAATAGACGGCGCTTCCATAATGGCCATAACTGCAACCATATACCCGCTATATGCAATTTGCTCCATATCAAGATAAGCAACTGTAGTAACAAAAGTTACAGCACTTACAGAGCCATATGCCGCAGCGATTGCTGCGGCATTTTGTACTCCGACGCGCTTTTTAAGCGTAAAAAACGCATATAATGGAACCACAAGAGCTAGAACGATTCCAAAAATTAAGGACCAAACAATCTCCATATTTAGCTCTGAGTGAGCAAGCTCTTGCCCTCCTTTAAATCCTATAGAAAGTAGGAGGTAAAGAGAAATAAACTTTGAAGAACTAGGCGGTATGGCTAAGTCACTTTTGAGTTGTACCGCTAGTAATCCTAAAAAGAAAAACAAGAGTGCAGGGTTGGTCAAGTTATCAACCAGTAGGTGTAAGTCCATAAAAGAGGGTTAGGTATCTTAGTGTGGTAATTACTTTTTGATGCGTATCTCTACAGTGCTTTTTATTTCTAGTTTACCTCCATCTGCACGCACGTCACTTAAAAAGCTTTTTAATTTTTCTTTCTCATTTAGTAGCTCTATGATACGCCCACTATCATACTCACAGGCATCATCTATGTTACCTTCGGTGCGGCTTAAGCGTTGTAATTTGTGAAAGTTGATCTTCTTGTCAAGCATTGCGTGTAAGATATCTCCAGCTTCGGTTGCTGTAAATACTCCATCTATGAGGTTGATTTTTTGATCTGTCATTGTGAGTACGTCTGTTGTTTGTGTGTTCATGATAGTATTGATTTAAAGTGTGAAAGAATTATGATTTTCCGCCAGCAATTTTGATAAACGAGATAAGTATGATTAAAAATGAAGCAGATGCTATTTCCTTAAAAAACAAATAATCAGTCAAGATAGAAAGTGTTATTGCCGCTATAGGAATTGCAAGAAGCATTAAGTTTTTCAAGATTTTAAATAGTAAAGCCCATTGAATGATAATTGAGGAAGAGCTGTCCCTCTGAGAGTAATCACGAGCATTAAGCGTGTTGATTTTAAGTTTTTGTAACATATCTCTATTTTTTGATGGTGCAAAGATGTGGGCTAGAGTTCATATATTTTTATTTATATTTATAATGAATTACATAAATTATTTTAATGCACTATACGTTACACCAGCTTCAGGTCTTCTTAAAAGTCACAGAATTTAAGAGCATTACAAAAGCTGCCGAGGAGCTACATCTCACGCAGCCAGCGGTCTCGATACAAATCAAAAATTTCCAAAATCAGTTTCCTATACCGCTTACGGAAGTTGTGGGGAGACAATTATTTGTAACAGATTTTGGCGAAGAAATTGCAGCTGCAGCACGTAAAATAATTGCCGAAGTTGATGCAATTAATTATAAAACGATGGCTTATCAAGGTCAGCTATCGGGTAAATTAAAGATATCCATTGTCTCTACGGGTAAATATTTGATGCCCTATTACATCACAGATTTTATGAATATGCACCCTGGTGTAGACCTAGAGATGGATGTAACAAATAAAACTAGAGTGGTGCGTCATCTTGAAAAAAACGAAACAGATTTTGCACTGGTATCTGTAGTTCCAGATCACATCGCGATAGATAAAGTGACACTTATACCTAACAAATTATTTTTAGTAGGAGGTAGGCAGCACACCTACTCAGGTAAAACCATATCAAAAAAAGACTTTGATAAACTACCCGTGGTATACAGAGAAAAAGGATCTGCAACACGGGCCGCTATGGAAAATTATATTGCAGACAGACAACTTCCTACTCGTAAAAAAATAGAGCTCACCTCAAATGAAGCGGTAAAGCAGGCTGTGATTTCTGGAATAGGGATTTCTATACTCCCGCTAGTGGGACTTAAAAATGCACTTACGAGCGGTGATGTTCAAATCATCCCAAGCAAAGGATTGCCTATAACCACACACTGGAATCTCATCTGGCAAAAAAGTAAGCAGCTTTCTCCCACCGCACAAGCCTTTGTGAGTTATCTCGAAGAGCATAAAACAGCACTTAATGTGAAGCATTTTGGATGGTTAGATACGTATTAAAGGGTACGCTTTCGCGAAAGCATAATATGTGTAAAACGTTGTCTTTACTGAAATGACGTGTAAATGTCGGGTTAAATACTGTTTAAAAAATGAAACAAATGATCTTACTGCCCTACTATTGCAGTGTAGAACTTCTTGTACATTTGATGCGCATCATTACAAGGCAAAACATTTATGATGAAACAACCACAATTAGGACAAAAGATTTTAGAACTGCGCCAGCAGAAAGGATTAACGCAGGAAGAACTTGTGGAGCAATGTAATATCTCTGTGCGGACGATACAACGTATAGAAGCTGGAGAAACAATGCCACGTATTTACACGATTAAAACAATCCTCTCTGCGCTAGATAGAGATCTAGATGATTTACAAGAAGATACGGTCTTTGAGACTAAGGTCAAAGAGGTAATGCTTTTTGAGATAGATGAGACAAAAGATGTGTCATTTCTTTTTACACAATTACATATTGGATGGATTGCAGGAATCTTAAGTATGATAGTTTTTATTTTTGAAGCTATTGACGACTTCTATCTAGTCGCTCAACAAACTTATTATTTCGGAAAAGTTTTTACTATTATACTTGGGGTGCTTTCTATTATTTTCTTTTCAGTATTTATGCGCACTTTTATACTTATTGGAAACTTATTTAAGAACACTTTTTTAAAAATAATTGCAACGCTATTTATTATTATTAATGCAATTCTTGCTGGATATGCCCTTATCGACATGAATTATGTTGTAATGCCTATGGAGGCTTACGGTGTTATGTACATAGTGTTTTTTGGTGTGATGTCCATGTTTTTTGGCTATAGCTTATTTAAACTTAAAGGGCTGGGACAGTTGCCACAAGCATCCGGTATTTTGCAAATGGTACTCGGCTTTATGATGCTTACCATATTTTTAGCTATTGTAGCAGGACCAGCAAGTATACTGGCACAAGCTGTAAATGTCGCACTTATTCTCAGAGTGTATGAGATAATTAAAAAGCAAGTAGGTTAATAAGAACTATCATTTTAAAAAAAGTAAAACGCATCCTCAAAATGCTCAAGGCGTTCTTGCTTTGAGTTTTTGAGTACTGCGATAATGTCAAAACGTACTTCGACATTTAGGTCATTTTCTAGTACATACTCGTTTGCTACTTTAACGATTGTTTTCTGCTTCCCAGGGCTTACAAAACTCTGCGGATCGCCAAAGAAATCTGAGTTACGCGCTTTTACTTCTACCACAACCAGCACATCTTCTTCCTTCTGGCAGATAATGTCGACTTCATTTTTTCCAAAAAACCAATTACGTTCAAGAATAGTGTAACCCTGCTTTATTAAATGCAGGGTTGCTAGTTCTTCACCGTATTCGCCTAATTCTTTTGGGGTCATAATTTAGTTGTATAATTAGTAATCATAATAAACCCGTCTTAGTGAATCAACTCGTTTCTTTAACTTCCAAGGAGCAAGACCTACTGCAATACGCCTTTTGTCAATATTTTTAAAATCAAGAATATTGGTGCTATCGACATTATCATAAATCCCATAATCATAAAAACCACGAGAGCGCTGTCTACTGTCAATCATTTTACCTAATATGTCTGCTGGAGCTTCGCCATCTTCAATCATTTTTAAAAGCACCGGTTTAAAGTATATCGTGTCGTCAAAATGAAAAAATAGTGTTTTTACACCCACACGCTCACCTTGATCAAAATTATCTTTGCCCACAAGTTGAGCTGAAGGATAGCCATGTTCTTTAAAAATCGCTTTAATTCTCTTTTGATGAATGCTATCTACACGCTCCATCTCTATAAAATCTATAGGAGGCTGTCTCACTTCTTGATCAAGACGGTTCATTGCAATTATTTCTGCCCTTAAATCTTGGTTAATATTTGCGTTAAACTCATCTGCATAAGAAGCAGCGTTACGCGCTAGATAATCCCACTCCTCATATTCCTTGAGGATATTATATATTTCATTGTTTTTAAAAGTATCAAAGCTCATTCCTTCCTTAAGCATACGCTCCATATATGGAAATGCTTTTTGCGGTTCACCTACTTTGATGGAGAGTTTGGCCATCATTTCTGGCTCTCTTATGAGTGTCTGGTTTAATAGACCGCAACGCGCTTCTACCTCTTTAAAAAGATTATATGCATTCTGATAATCTTCCTCATAAAATGCAAGCTCTGCTTGATAAACATCTTGATAGTAGGAGTCTATAAAATTGCAAGAAGGTTTTTCGACGCAAGAAAATAAGCATACTATTATAAGGATAGATACGATTCTATTCATACCGTATACTTGCTTTAGTTGCCGTTACTTCAAGAGTAATCTCACTCCCCAACTTCAATGCGTTATTATTATCTACGTGACCCGCAGGGAAGTCAAAAGCTACTGGGAAGTCACATTCTTTTACAGCATCAAGCACAATTTCTTGTGCCGTTTTACCAAAGGGGATTCTATTATCGTGCATCTTAGTCATACCACCCACTACCATTCCCGCACAGTGATCCAGCATTCCGTTGCGTTTTAAGTTGACGATCATTCTATCTATATGATAGAGGTACTCATCAAGATCTTCTATAAATAAAATTTTACCAGCCGTATCAAGGTCAGAGCTGCTTCCGCAAAGGCTGTAAAGAATAGAGAGATTTCCGCCTACGAGCGTGCCTTTTGCAGTGCCTAGTCTGTTAAGCTTATTTGTGGTGTTGTAATCGAAGTTCGGTTGCTCGCCAAAAAGAGACTGTTTTAATGACGCTTTCGCGAAAGCGGTATTGTCATCAAGAGAAACCGGCATCGTGGCGTGTATCGTTTTGAACCCTATTTTATGGATGTGGCTATGTAAAACAGTCACATCAGAGTAGCCAACTACCCATTTAGGATATTTGACAAACTTGTAAAAATCAAGATCATCTACTATGCGCACGGTCCCGTAGCCGCCACGAGCGCACCATATGGCTTTAATCTCCGCATTATCCATCATTTGCTGAAAGTCTTGTGCTCTCTGAAAATCTGTGCCAGCATACTGATTATCTTCTAGCCCAATGGTGGTTCCTAACACGGGCACTAAGCTCCAGCTTTTAAGTAAGGCAATGCCTTCTTCTAGCTCTTTTTTAGAGATTTTACGTGCCGTAGCAACGATTGCGACTTTGTCGCCTTGTACAAGATAAGGAGGTGTAATCATTAGTGTATTTTTCACACCTCAATATACTAACTTAACGGCAGTTTGGATTTTAAACCAACTGGTAATTTGGTGATAGTTTTCATTACTCAATATTATAAAACAAAGTGATTTGAGAGATGCTTATAACTCATAAACCATGCTCCATAGCCCCGATAGGAATGAAAATCCCGCAACCTAGCGATAGCGTGGTGAGGAATTGCAATGAATAGCGCGAAGAGGCAGCTGCTTACTACAACTACTGCAGCGCTCCTAGTATAACAATACCGAGCTAAAGCTAGATTACTTTATAGATACTCCTTGCTTGTTTTTCTTTATTTTTGTCGCTTCTTAAAGAATATAATATGTCTCAGAATCCACAACGATATACAATTACAGCGGCACTGCCGTATACTAACGGACCTATACACATAGGCCACCTTGCAGGAGTGTATGTTCCGGCAGATATTTATGCGCGTTACCAGCGTATGCAAGGAGCAGATGTTGCTTTTATATGTGGAAGTGATGAGCACGGTGTGCCTATCACAATCAAAGCAAAAAAAGAGGGTGTAACTCCACAAGATGTGGTAGATAAGTACAACGCGATAATCAAAAAATCTTTTGAAGATTTTGGGATCACCTTTGATAACTACTCACGCACCTCTGCAAAAATTCACCACGATACAGCGTCTGAGTTTTTTAAGAATATGTACGATCAAGGTAAGTTTATAGAAGAAACAAACGAGCAGCTGTATGATGCAGAGGCAAACCAGTTTCTTGCAGACCGTTTTGTGACGGGAACTTGCCCTAAGTGTGGTTATGAGGAGGCTTACGGAGATCAGTGTGAGAGCTGTGGTACGTCGCACAACGCAACAGATCTTATCAACCCAAAGAGTGCCATAACAGGAGCTGTACCTACACTTAAGGAAACAAAGCACTGGTTTTTACCACTTGATCAATATAATGACTTCTTTAAGGAGTGGATTATAGAAGGACATAAAAAAGACTGGAAAACTAACGTTTACGGGCAGTGTAAATCATGGATAGATGATGGACTACGTCCTCGTGCCGTAACTCGTGATCTGGACTGGGGAATCCCTGTGCCAGTAGAAGGAGCAGAGGGCAAGGTATTGTACGTTTGGTTTGATGCGCCTATTGGCTATATTTCTTCTACAAAGGAGTGGGCAGCACGTGAAGGAAAGGATTGGGAACCTTATTGGAAAGATGAAAACACAAAATTACTTCACTTCATTGGGAAAGATAATATCGTTTTTCACTGTTTGATTTTTCCTGCGATGCTCAAAGGTCACGGCGAGTATATCTTGCCAGATAACGTACCTGCAAACGAGTTTTTAAACCTAGAAGGCCGCAAGCTTTCTACTTCAAAAAACTGGGCGGTGTGGTTACACGAGTATCTGGAAGAATTTCCAGATCAGCAGGATGTGTTGCGTTATGTACTTACGGCAAACGCGCCAGAATCTAAGGATAATGACTTTACTTGGAAGGATTTTCAAACTAGAAATAATAGCGAACTCGTAGCGATTTTTGGTAATTTAATTAACCGCGTGACGGTACTTACACATAAGTATTATGGAGGTGTTGTGCCTACGCCTGGAACTTTTAACGAGCTAGATAAAGAAGTGCTAGATGCTATAAAAGCATATCCAGCGGTGATAGGTAGTAGTATTGAAAAATACCGCTTTCGCGAAAGCCAAACAGAATTTATGAACCTCGCCCGTCTAGGAAACAAATACCTAGCAGACGAAGAGCCGTGGAAGACAATCAAAACAGATGTAGAGCGCACTAAAACAGTAATGTATGTAGCCTTACAAATTGCAGCTGCACTTTCTGTTTTGAGCGAGCCATTACTACCTCATACAAGCGGAAAACTGAAAGATATTCTCAATGTGAGTCCAAGTGCAGATGAGAACGCATTACAATGGAGTGATATATCATCTAAGGAGGTCTTACTTCCAGCTGGTCACACCATTAATAAATCTCAATTGCTCTTCTCAAAAATAGAAGACAGTCAAATCCAGATTCAACTAGATAAACTAGAAGCAAGTAAAGCTGCAAATGAAGCAGAAGCTGCTGCCGAAAACGCAGTTGTAGAGCCACAAAAAGAGCTTATAAACTTTGACGATTTTACAAAACTCGATATGCGAGTAGGTACCATCATCGAAGCTGAAAAAATGAAGAAGACAAAGAAGCTCCTCATCTTAAAAGTAGATACAGGTATTGATGTACGTACTATCGTTTCTGGTATCGCAGAGAGCTTTACTCCAGAAGAAGTAATAGGGAAACAAGTAACGGTACTTGTAAACCTGGCTCCTAGAGCACTACGTGGTGTAGAGAGTGAAGGAATGATCTTAATGACAGAGGATGTTAGTGGGAAATTGGTTTTTGTAAACCCTGATACGGATGGGGTGAGTAATGGGAATATGATAAGTTAAGCGTGTGGAGGTTTTACAATACGTAATCAAAAGCTCAGGCTTATCAGAAAAAGGTGTAAAAAACACACTAGATCTCCTCAACGAAGACTGCACACTCCCATTCATAGCGCGCTACCGTAAGGAAGCGACGGGTGGACTAGACGAGGTGGAGATTGGGAAAATTATCGAGTTTAAAGAGCAGTTTGAGACTTTAGAAAAACGTAAAAAATCAATTCTTAAATCACTAGAAGAGCAAGACGTTCTTACCAGCGAACTCAAAGATAAGATTGAAAAAACGCAAGATCTTACTACGCTAGAAGACCTGTATTTACCGTACAAGAAAAAACGTAAAACGAAGGCTGAGATAGCACGTGTAAACGGACTAGAACCACTTGCCAAAATTATTATGTCTCAAAATGTGCAAGACCCAGAAGGGCTAGCGCATCGATATACTAATAAGGAGGTTCCAGATGCACAAAGTGCGCTAGAAGGAGCACGTCACATTATAGCCGAGTGGATTAACGAGCGTGCAGATATACGTAATAATATACGTGAGCAGTTAAAACGTTTTGCCACCATAGAGACGAAGGTGGTTAAGAAATTGGCAGATGATGAGAAAGCGCAGAAATTCCGTGATTATTTTGACTGGTCTGAGTCGTTAAGCCGCTGCCCTTCACACAGACTACTCGCCATTTTAAGAGCCGAAAACGAAGGCTACATCCGTGTAAAAATTGTCATTGACGATGAGCGAGCGCTTGACAAAATAGAACGCAAACTCATACGCTCTCGTGGCGACAGTGCCACACAGATTGAACTTGCCATTAAAGATGCTTACAAACGACTATTATTCCCTGCATTGAGCAATGAGCGTCTCTCAGAAGCAAAGAAAACAGCAGATGAAACTGCTATTCAGGTTTTTGCAAAAAATTTAAAACAATTACTCCTTGGTTCGCCGCTAGGTGAGAAGCGTATTCTTGCGCTAGACCCAGGTTTTAGAACAGGTTGTAAACTGGTGTGCCTCGATGCACAGGGACGGTTATTACATAATGAAACCATCTATCCACACGCACCAAAAAACGATGACAAAGGCGCGATAAAAAAGATCTCAAGTCTTACAGATGCTTATAAAATTGAAGCAATTGCCATCGGTAACGGTACGGCTTCCCGCGAGACAGAAAGACTCGTAAAACGCATCAATTTTAAGAATGCGATGGAGGTTTTTGTAGTGAGCGAGGCAGGTGCGTCTATCTACAGTGCGAGTAAGATCGCGCGTGATGAGTTCCCAAATTATGATGTGACAGTTCGTGGTGCAGTTTCTATAGGTCGTAGATTGCAAGACCCGCTGGCAGAGCTGGTGAAGATAGATGCAAAGTCCATTGGTGTAGGACAATATCAGCACGATGTAGATCAGACTGCACTTCAAAAATCGCTAGATCAAACGGTAGAAAACTGTGTAAATGCCGTGGGTGTAAATATAAATACGGCAAGTGCTCCGCTGTTGAGTTATGTGTCAGGTATTGGACCAAAACTTGCTGAGGGAGTAGTACGCTTTCGCGAAAGCGAAGGACCCTTCAAAACACGTCAAGAGATTAAAAAGGTACCACGTCTGGGAGGAAAAGCATTCGTACAAGCCGCAGGCTTTTTAAGAATTACTGGCGCCGAAAATCCGCTAGATAACTCGTCGGTACATCCAGAAAGATATAAGTTGGTTGCAAGTATTGCCAAAGATCAAAAAGTCTCTGTCGCCGAAATGATAGGAAACACAAGCCTTCTTAAATCGATAGACCTTCAAAAATATGTAACCGATGAGGTAGGACTTCCTACACTCACTGATATTATAAGCGAACTAGAAAAACCAGGGCTTGACATTAGAGAAAAAGCAAAGGTGTTTACTTTCAATCAAAACATACGCACCATAGAAGATGTACAGTCAGGCCAGTTACTGCCAGGGATTGTAAATAATGTAACCGCTTTTGGAGCTTTTGTAGATATTGGTATTAAAGAAAGCGGCCTCATACACATCTCAAACTTGGCAGATGGTTTTGTGAGTGATGTAAGTGCACACGTAAGTTTACAACAGCAGGTAATTGTAAAAGTACTGGAAGTAGATATTGCTAGAAAACGGATACAATTGAAGTTGGAGAAGTAAAAGTTTTGTCACCTTGAGCGTGTAGAGAGGTCACACGACTAGTTTTATATGTACTTACTCCTATGCGATTTCTCGACAAGCTCGAAATGACGAGTGATTGTATATTTGTATACTCACCATAATATACTTAATGCTCAAAATCGCATTCCATCCCATTTACAAACACCCATTGCCGGAGGGGCATCGTTTTCCTATGGAGAAGTATGATTTGCTTCCTAAGCAGTTAGTATATGAAGGTACGTGTGATGGAGATAATTTTTTTGAACCAGCACAGGTAGCTCACGAGCATATTTTGCGATGTCATACTACAGAATATGTAGATAATCTTAAAGCGCTAGCTATCGACCCTAGAGCACAGCGAAAAACTGGTTTTCCGCTCTCACAAGAACTTGTAGATCGCGAATTAATCATAACTCAAGGCACCATTGATGGGTGTCACTACGCGCTAGAAAATGGTATTGCAATGAATATTGCAGGTGGTACGCACCACGCTTATACAGATCATGGAGAGGCGTTTTGCCTTCTCAATGACCAAGCGATTGCTGCGCGATATTTACAAGCAAACGAGCTTGCAAAAAAAATTCTCATTGTAGACCTCGATGTTCATCAAGGTAACGGAACGGCAGAGATTTTTACGGGTGACGATTCGGTGTTTACGTTTTCTATGCACGGTAAGGCAAACTATCCTTTTAGAAAAGAAATCTCAGATCTTGATATTGCATTAGAGACTGATACAGGCGATGTGGAGTATCTCGATACTCTCAAAAAAACATTGCCAAATCTCATTAAAGAACAACAACCAGATTTCATCTTTTACCTATGCGGAGTCGATATTTTAGCGAGTGACAAATTGGGTAAATTGGGGTGTAGCATAGAAGGTTGTAAAGAGCGCGATCGGTTTGTTTTGCAAACCTGTTATGATTTAAAAATCCCCGTGCAATGTAGTATGGGCGGCGGCTATTCTCCAGACATAAAAGTGATAATTGACGCCCACGCAAATACCTTTAGAACGGCACAAGATATTTACTTTTAGAACAATCTTTCGTAGGGCTGTTATTTCTTTTTTCGCATCAACTTCGCAGTCATCTTCTTGATTCTGTCGGCTAGTTTTTCGCTGCTCAATTTTTCGCGTAAGCGGTCTGTAATTATTGGAAAAGATAAAGGCGTAGGTTGCTCGCAATCCATCCAGACAATTTCTTGCGTCTCTATACGCTCAAGCGCTTGCTGCAATCGACCTTCTTCTAGCTGATGCTCAAAAGTCTCTGTAAATGCTTGTTGAAATAATAAATTATCTGCCTCATAATCACGGAACACATCAAAAAACAGCTGACTACTACTTTGTAGATGTTTCTGCTTGATTTGCTTGTTTGGGAAGCCAGTAAAAACAAGCCCAGAAATTACCGCGATATCTCTAAATTTCCGCCTAGCCATCTCCGTAGCATTGAGACTATTTTGCAAGTCGTCGTGCATATATGCCGTCGTAAATAGGTCGTTATCTAGTAGCTGCTGTATGTCTATAGGTTGGTCTGAAAGTAGCTCAAAACCGTAGTCATTAAAGGCAAGAGAGAAGGTGATAGGGTCTAGTAAACTAAGACGATACCCGAGTAAACTTCCCATAGCCTCGTGCACAAAACGACCTTCAAAAGGGTAAAAAACGTGATGATAACCATCACGTGTTTTAAATGTCTCAATAAGCAGTTGCTCATCACTTGGGATGATACTCTCTACCTTTTGCTGTCTAAAAATATGCTCTAGCGCATTAATCTCTAGAGACCGCTTTCGCGAAAGCGAATTCCCAGTATAAAGTTCCTCCCGTAGCAGTTGGGACATCTGGCTGCTTAAGGTAAGTCGGCCGCCCATCCACGAAGGAACTTTATTAGTTTTCTTTGAGCTGTTGCGCACGTGTACTTCCATATTTTTAATACGGATAAATTCTAGGTTGCGACCTGCAAAAGTAAACACATCACCACGCGTTAACTTACTGATGAAAAACTCCTCTATTGTACCAATGTAACCACCTTTTTGATATTTGACTACAAGATTTGCATCGCTCACAATCGTCCCTATTTGCAGGCGATGGCGCATTGCCACCATACGAGAATTCACTTTAAATCTGCCGTCCTCAATAATCTCCACCTTCTTATACTCATCATAAGCTTGCAGGGATTGCGCACCCATCGTCATAAAATTAAGGCACCATTCCCATTGCTCTTTTGTCATTGCTTGAAAGCAAAACGTTGTCTGTATCTCTGGCCAGATATCTTCGGGTAAAAATCCGTCAGACACGGCTAGCGTCACGAGATATTGAATCAGTACATCAAAACTATTGAGATACGGAATTCTATCTTCTACCGTGTTTTCCTTAACGGCGCGCTGCAAAGCAGAGGCTTCTACTAGCTCTATGGCGTGCGTAGGCAAAAAGTAAATCACACTCTCCTTACCAGGGCTGTGACCAGATCGCCCAGCACGTTGTAAAAAGCGAGCGACACCCTTTGGTCCACCTATTTGGATAATGGTTTCAACAGGCGCAAAATCCACTCCGAGATCAAGACTAGAAGTACAAACTACCGCCTTGAGAGAGCCGTTCCGAATGGCGCCCTCAACCCACGTACGCGTCTCTTTATTAATACTCCCGTGATGCATTGCAATCTCACCAGCATACTCAGGATGTGCCGCAAGAATGCGCTGAAACCAGATCTCACACTGGCTTCGCGTGTTCGTAAAAAGTAAGGTCGTCTTGCTGTTGTTGATAATGGGTACGACGTATTCCAGCAAATGCAATCCCAAATGACCACGCCAAGGAAAGGTTTCCATCTCGTCTGGAATGATAGACTTGACGGTAATTTTTTTGTTGATGTTTGCTTTGATAATTACGCTTTCGCGAAAAGCGTCGCTTTCATAACCCAGTAGTACTTCTCGAGCTTGCTCAAGATTTCCAATCGTTGCCGAAATTCCCCAGATACGCATATTTGAAGCGACAGTTTTCAATCGGCTCAACGCGAGTTCCATCTGTACACCTCTTTTTGTGCCTAGTAATTCGTGCCACTCGTCAATAATTATAGCCGAACAATTTTTAAAAACCTTTTCATACCCTTTTGAAGCAATTAAGAGCATCAAGCTCTCGGGTGTGGTGATGAGCAAGTCAGGCATAGAACGCTTTTGCTTGGCACGCTCAGATTGTGGAGTATCTCCATTGCGTATTCCTACCGTCATCTGTGTGCCGAGATCTTGTGTGATACGAGAAGCCGAAAGCTCAATCTCATTAGAAAGCGAGCGTAGCGGAGTGATCCAAATGGCCTTTAGTCCTTTTTTATGTTTGGTCTTGTAATCAGGGTGTTGTTTGATGTAATTAAGAACCACCGGAAACCAAAGTGCATACGTCTTACCACTCCCCGTAGGCGCATTAAGCAATCCATTTTTACCGGCAAGAAACGCCTTCCACGTTTGTTTTTGAAACGGAAAAGGTTTCCAGTCTTGCGACTGGAACCAGTTATTTGCGATATCTAGTAGTTCTTTTTGGGTCATATTTATAAAGTTCCCCTCCTTGAAAGGGAGGGGTGGCCAAGCCTTAAGCGTGGACGGGGTGGGTGCTATTTGAAATTATCACTAATATCTTTTAAAACACTTGATAAAAGATCAAAAACCATTTTGTTTTCAAAACGAATTACTCTTAGTTCTTGATTTTCCAAGTATTTTGTTCTCATTTCATCGTACTGTTGTGCCTGCTCATTCATATGTACTTGACCATCTAGCTCAATAATTAACTTCTCTGATGCACAGTAAAAATCCACAATGAATGGCCCTATGCCGTGTTGTCTTCTAAATTTTCTGCCCTCAAGCTGTTTGCGTTTTAAGTGTGACCACAAAAATGCCTCTGCAGGAGTCAAATTTCTTCTCAATTCTTTTCTGAATTTCAAAGTTTCTTCTGGATTGTGAAGCTTTTGCTTTTTCATTTTTATTTTGGCTTTAACCCCATCCGACCTAGATCCTCTAGGTCACCTTCCCCTTTCTGGGGAAGGAGCTTTTGTTTAACTCTTTAAACTTTAGAAGCCTTCTATTCTTAACCTGGGGAGATTCTGACATTGCTTTCTTGCACCATTATTTTGTGGGCGGGAGAGATTCCTTCGCTGCGCTCGGAATCATCCCTTTTAAATCCTCTAGTGTATTTGCATCTTCTATCTGCTTATCGTGTCGCCAGCGTAGCATCCTTGGGAAACGCGTGGCTATACCACTTTTATGTCTTTTTGATAACGCTATACCTTCAAAAGCAATCTCAAACACGTGATGAGGCGTTACAGATCTCACTGGACCAAAACGTTCTAACGTGTTTTTTTTAATCCAGTTGTCTACTTTTCTAAACTCGGCATCTGTGAGGCCTGAATATGCTTTAGCAAAAGTAACAAGCTCTGTTTTATCTTCATTCCATAAACCAAAGGTGTAATCTGTAAATAAATTACTTCGTCTACCGTGACCACGCATTGCATACGTGAGTACCGCATCAATGGTGAGTGGATCAACTTTCCATTTCCACCAGTCGCCTTTTTTTCTACCTACGCGATAGGGGCTGTCTTTACGCTTAATCATTAACCCTTCAGAGCGCATCTCTCTACTACGATCTCTTTCTTGTGCCATTGCTTCCCAACTATCAAACTCCATCGTTTCAGAAATGCCTATAGGCAGTTCTTTATCTGTGATATTGCGATATAACGATTCGAGGATAGTCCTTCTTTTCGCGAAAGCGGTTTCACGCAAGTCTTTTCCTTCCCATTCTAGAATATCATAAGCCTTGATAATTACAGGCACTTCTTTGAGCATTTTCTTGCTCACGGTTTTACGTCCTATACGCGCTTGTAAGTCGTTAAATGTGCCGATCTGCCCATCATAAAAAGGTAGTAACTCACCATCTATGACGGTTCCGTCTGGTATATGTTCTTTGAGAATCTCAAGTTCTGGGTACTTATCTGTCACTAGCTCTTCACCGCGACTCCAGATAAAAATCTCCCCATTACGAAAGATGGTTTGTGAGCGTATACCATCCCACTTATGTTCGGCAAGAAAATCTGTTACATCACCCAGCGCCGAAGGTTCATCTTCAACTGCATAGGCAAGGTAAAACGGATACGGCCTTGAAAATTCTTGACTTGCATCTTCTTCGATAACCAGATCGTGAAAGGTGACCGTCTGTGGTTTCCAGTCGCCCATTAATTTATAAGCAAGCACATCTTCTTCTATGTCTGTCGCTTGTGATAATGCACGCGTCATCAACTTTTGACTCACACCTATTCTAAAGCCTCCTGTAATTAATTTTGTAAATACAAAACGTTCATAATAGTTGAGATTTGCCCAGTTATCAAACAGGTATTCCTTTTTCTCTTCATCCGTTTTTCGCTTAAGCGAAATCATCTCTTCCAGAAACTGAGTAAGCGACTTCTCTGAAGATGCTGTTGCTGCGGGAACCACAAGTGCAATCGTTTCTGCGAGGTCACCCACGATGTGGTAACTTTCTTCAAATAGCCATAACGGGATGTTTGATAGTTCGCTCGCCCATTCCCTGAGTAAGGTGGTGTTTACGGGTCTTGGAGGGCGACGGTGCGATAAGATGGCAATAGTCCACACCTTGTCTTTATCTGACGCTTCTCTGAAGTAATGCGCAAGCGCCTTGACCTTCTCGTTAGTCTTATTTGTAGAATCGAGTGTCTTTATGAGTGCTGCAAATAGTTTCATACGCTAGTTTCCTCCTCCTCTTTTTTTGCATCCATTTCTGCTAGTTCGCCTTCATATTGCGTTTCTTCTGTGCGCGCATCATAGCCTATACTGCGTAGGTATTTGGAAAATATATCTGTGTATCCATGAGTGCAAATGATTTTTTCGGCACCCGTAGCTTCTATACTTTCTAGTAAGCTAGGCCAATCGCAATGATCGCTCATTACAAACCCTTTGTCGATAGCTCTGCGTCTTCGTGCTCCTCTAAAAGCCATCCAGCCGCTTGCGCTTGCAGTTACATATGGCACCATCTTGCGTATCCATGTACTGCCGTGAGTGGCTGGTGGTGCTAGGACGATACTTCCTTTAAAATCTTCCTTTTTAGTATCTCTAGTGACTAATTCTGTTGCCGGCATATCGATCATAGGGCGCAGTACTTCGGTCATTTTTTCGATAGCGCCGTGTGTGAGGATCTTGCCTATACTCGGGTCAAGGTGTTTCAATAATCGTTGTGCTTTACCTAAACTGTAAGCAAATAGTACAGAGCACTTTCCTTCGGCTTTATTTTTCGCCCACCAAGTATTTATGTCGTGCATTACTTCGGCTTGTGGTGTCCATTTGAAAGCTGGGAGTCCAAAGGTACATTCGGTAATGAAAGTGTCGCATTTCACGGGTTCGTAGGGTTGAGAGATACCATCTACTTCAGTCTTATAATCTCCTGTAAACACCCACACTTCGCCCTTGTGTTCTACACGTATCTGACTAGAGCCAGGAATGTGGCCAGCGGGATGAAAGGTGAATTTTACATTGTTGATGTTTACGCTTTCGCGAAAGCGTACCCCAGAAACATTGATATCTCCCAACCTATGAGAAATAATAGGAACGTTACTCTCGTGAGTGATGTACTGTTTATGTCCCCACCGACTATGGTCTGCGTGGCCGTGCGTGATGAGGGCTTTATCTACAGGTTTCCACGGGTCCAGATAGACCTTTGCGGGCGGGCAATAGATGCCCTTATCTGTAAATTCTAGAAGTGGCTTTTTCAAATTTTTTTCTTTTTCATCTTAAAGATACGGGTCGACATACCTTTACATTAGGGTTTTAGGAAAACTTTAGGGCATAAAAAAGCCTCTTTTTGCAAGAGGCTTTTAGGTGTTATAAGTTCAATTATTATTCGATTACTTCTAAATGAAGTATGATTCCATCACTTGAGCTATCTTCAGATTTTTCTATGGTTTTATAGTGAACTAGATACTCTAAACCTACATTATCATTCTTTGTAAGTAGCTTACCATTGATACTGGTAGTAGCATCTATTTCTAAAATTCTAGGCTCATTATCGCCATCTGTAAAGAAGAAATATCCTCCCTCGTAAGCGTCAAATGTAAGATGCTCTGTAAATGCTTCTTTAGAATTCTCTGTTGTCTTAAAAGGGCTCACTCCTAATAAAACAGTGCTGAATAATATAAGTATGGTCTTCATAATATCGATGGTTTAGTTAGCTTCGGTAAGCTGATATAGTTGCTTACTGAGTATAAATATAGCGCTAGTCTTAGCCTATCGATTTTTAATTAACCATTGTTTGTGAGAGAATGTTAAGGGTATGAAAAATTAACATTCTCTAATAAGGCACTACTTAATTAATTTTCTGAATTATCCAATTCTATTATTTCTGTTTTAGAAATCACAGCTCCATCTTCGCTAATCCCCTCTATAAAAAGTGTGATAGATTTAGTATTTGTATTGATTATATTAAAAGTGTTGACCCTGTTTTTACTTAAGATTACTTCTGGCTCCCAGTGAATTGTACCATAATTTATAAAGCCTTTATCGTTCAATACGGTATATACTGGATTGTAGAATTTTTTAGCAACGGAATACCCTTCACGTATAGCATAAGTGAAAATGTTGTTTTGAATTTTCTTGTTATTAGTTGTGGACGGTAAATCAATATTAAAATTACGTCTAGAATATAATCTTATAACACCTTCTCCTCCTCTTGAACCGCTTCTAGAGTCAAATTTGTTGATATAATAGCTTTCAATAAAATCTGTGCGCAATCCATATAGTATATCAAGATCTAATAACTCTACATCATCTAAATAAACTAGAGGCGCACGAGCACCAGAAAAACCTGAAATTCTACGCGATGAAATAGAAATTCTACTTGTTGAACCAAAGGAAAGCTCTTCTGTAACTACATATCCATTTTGGCGTATAACATCTGTAACAAAAGGGTACAATATGGTGTCATCCTCAGTAACGATCTTAATTTCATTTTTTAAATATGAAGGAACATTAGGATTGTCAATTATTTCTGATTTCTTTTTTTCAAATTCTAATATAACTTCGTTTAGTTCAATAAGCGATTGGTCAATCATTTGAGGCACTACTATCTTTTCCTCTTTTAGTGGTTTTCTAATAGGAATGTGCTTGGTTGTCGTTGAAGAGATATTGATAGGATTTACACGATTCGTTTCTTCATAAACGAATAGGCTAGGTCTTGATAATTGCCCTTTCTTATTAATAAGGGAAAAGGAAATTGTCTCGTTAGTTTTCGTATACAAGCCTCCCAAAGCAAACATATTGTTTTCAGGAGAGATAGTCAAACCTTCATTATGTAGTGTGGGATGAACATAAATATTATCCTTTAATCCGATATTTCTATTAAGCTTACCTACTACGGTAGTTCCTTGTTCAAAATCAAATTCTTTTTTTGGAGGACTACTATTAATGTTCTCCCAAGTATATGTGCTCCAACCTTGTGTAAGTAGCAATAGATCTAGGTTATCCTTGTTGTCATTATTACTATTAAAATATTGCTTAGGATTTTCTACAGTGCCTTGTATATATGGTTTTAAATAGAACGAACTAAGTATATTATTTTCCGGATTATAACCTTTAGTATTTGTAGGAAGAACGGAAACGCTGAGATTTTTTTTAGAAATGTTTTTTCCTAAGTTGTTTAAGGTAATTGTGATGGAGTCTGATTTTTGATTGATTAAAGAGGATGCCGCTACATCAAAATCAAGTTCATCTGCCCAATTAAAGTAGAGTCTTTCTGATAAGGGATTATCATTAGCATCAAATAAGGTAATAGTATTCATGCCAGAAAATAGGGATGATTTACTCACTACAAATGCTGAGATATTTGCTTCTTGATTAAGAGGAGTTTTAATTTTTTTTGCAATTCCATTTTTGTGTAGTAATACATATAATCCTTGACGGTTTATAGTATTCCTTATTTGATAGTTACTCTTAATTTTTATTGATATTATACCTCCATCTTCTTCGACTACTGCAATGCTGGGCGTGGTGTTTACTACGTTGGGTAGAGGTACAACGACTTCAGTATTGTCATCAAATGTAAAGTGTGCTGTATAAGTTTGCGTTGGTACAGGGATAATATCAAATTTTGCAAACCCGTAGGGTTTACCTTTTATTTGCAGAAGATTTATACCATTTTGATTTCTTATTGTTGCGCTTTTAAAAGAAGCTCCAAACCCATCCTGATCTAAAACTTTTACACCTACCGTATTAGTTGTGCTATGTATCAAGTGGCCTCCTTCTGGTAGTAATTGAATGTCGTACGCTTTTTCTTTCTCAATATTATTGCCAGATATTTTATTACTGACAATTGTTATTTTTTGCATGAAAGAGTCGTCTTCCTTAAAATTTTTCATCCATTGCGTAGAGCCTCTCAAGTAATAGGTGCCACTCTGCATAGTGGAATCTATTTTAATGTTACCATAACTTACTCCATTATCGACTATAAATTTTTCTGATTTGAAAAGTAATCCGTCAGGTTTAAAAATGTCTATATACAATGTTGTCTTTTCTGAGAAAGCTTTTTCTAATTGTCTAGTTCGTAAGTAAGCCTTAAACCATATCTCTTCATTTTCTGTAAAATGAGTTTTATTTAAATGGATATAAGCGCTTTGTCTAGGCAATTCAAAATAAGAACTATAGTTTTCTATTAATTCGCTTTTATTAGAGTTTTGGGCGAAAAGAAAGCTTGTAAATAGAAATAAACTAATAGTAAAGAGTTTAAAGAATAATTTTGAAAACATGTTTTTTGATTGAGATATCTGATGATTAAACAGATGGTTAGTAATTGATGAATTGAAATTTAATTTGAGTTATGAAGGTTTAAAGTTTTAATGGTAGAAATGAGTAACCCATCAAGAGTCATGCCTTCAATGTGTACCATAAGTTTTTTATTTCCAGTGTCTTTAATGTTGAATGAGGAAGACTTCTTGCCGTCTAGAATGAGTTGTGGTTCCCAGTGAATAACTCCAAAATTTGTAAAAGATTTATCGTCATAGGTTGAGTAATCAGGTTGTATAAATTTTTTCTCTTTTTCAAAACCATTTTTTATTGGGTAAGCAAAAACTTCTGACATATTAGAAATCTCTTTTTTTGAATCTGATTTTATAGGCTTATTTAAATTACGTCTTGTATAAATCCTAATAACGCCTCCAGTCCCGTTTACACCTTCCGAGGCTCCATTTCTTTGAAAATAAAAGCTTTCTAGGTCTTCTGTTCGTAAGCCGGTTAAGATGTCAAAATCTATTAGCTTAACATCATTAAAATAAATCACAGGTTGTGGAAAAGCTCTTTCAGATCCACCACTTCCTAATCCAAAAGATTGTTGAGTCCGCACTCTTATTTGGACACGAGTTGTACTTGCAAATTGTAAATCTTCTCTTACAGTATATCCTCTAGATCTAATAATATCTAAAAAACTAGGTTGTTTAAAAACAAGGTCTTCTGTAACCACTGTAACTTTATTTTTGAGAAAAGAAGGAACTAGAGGGTTGCTAGACTCGTATGAGACCTTCTTCTTACCAGTTAGTATAACCTCGTTGAGTTGTTCTATATCATCAAAATTTGATACGACAGGCAGTATCTTGGCCTCATTAGAGAATGAATTAGTTTTATTGAATATTCTTTCTGTTATAAAATCTTTCTCTAAAATATCTGCTGAGAGAATGCTGAGTGATGGTTTTGTTAATTTACCTCTACCTGAAAGAATTGAAAACTGTAAAGCTTGCTCTGTTTCAGGAAAAATCAAAGGAAGTGTAAAATTGCCATTTTCTAATTTTAGAGTTTGCGCAGGATACGTAGTGCCTGCGTGCAAGAAAAGCTGTTCATTACTTCTTAGCTTCTTATTTAATGTCCCCTTGATTGATACTCCTTGTGAGAAAGTGTATGTCTTCTTTGGAGGATTATTTAATATTCTCTTCCATAAATACCTGCTTTGCCCCTGTGAGATTAGTAAAGCATCAAGTTCTAATGAGTCTATGGTGTTTTTTGAAAAATAACGATTGTAAGAGATAGTTTGATTTTTCAAATAGGGTTTTAAATAAAATGCAGATAGTATGTTTTGTGAGGGCGTATTACTTATGGTTTCAAATGGTAAGACAGATACGCTCAAATTTGAGAGCGAATTTGATGTTTTTTTAGAAAGCGAGATAAGAAGAGAGTCAGTTTGGGTTTTTGTGATAGTTGGTTTTTGAATTTCTTCGTATTTGATGCCTTCAGTATTAAAGTAAATACGCTCTGCAATGGGCTCGTTACTGTCATGAAATAAAGAGAAAATATTTACTCCTTGATGTAATTGAGATTTATCAAATAAATAAGAAGCGTAATTTACATCCTTAGGTATTATTAGGTCTATTTTTTTTGCCATTCCATCCCTATGGATTAATAGGAGTAATGTGTCATTAGTGATTGATGTTGTTGTTTTCTTATCTAATCTTAAGGTTATGGCTATCTTATCCATAGAGTGGCTTGCGATAGCAAGTCCTACAGCATTCTTTTTTGGAGGAGCTATCTTCTGTAGCTGTTTACTTCCATCCTCATGTTCAATTTCTAAAGAATACTCAAATGTAGCTCGAGGCGAAAATGTTACAACGGCGATATTGTTTTTGCCAGGGGTAAAAGTTGTTAAGTGATACCCATATTGATCCTTGATAATTCCTTTTTTAAAGGGTTTTGAATAGCCGTGTTTATCAGAAACTCTTATCGCAACATTATTTGCTACATCATTTACAAGGGAGCCACCTTCTGGAGTAAATTCTATTTTTTTAACTGATGATATGTTGCTTAGATCCTTACTTACGCTGCTGTTGTAGATGGTTATTTTTTGCTGAAAAGAATCGTCCTCATAAAAATTTTTCATCCAGTTTGTAGATGCTTTAATGTAATAGCTTCCACTTGGAAATGAAGAATCTAATTCAAAGTGACCGTTCCCAAATCCGTTACCGGAAATAAACTGCTTTTTGATTACCTGATTCCCTAGGGAATCATAAATACCAACGATTAGATTTGTGGTTTCAGAAAATGGTTTTCCCGTTTGCCTATTATAGATGTACGCTTTAAAATAGATGTCTTCCCCAGTTATGTAGGTCGTTTTGTTTAAATGTAGAAAGATGCTCTCTCTTGGTAGTTCAAAATAATTACTATAAACAGTGCCTAGCTCTTGACTTTTCACTTGAAGTGAAAATGAGAGAATTATAATAGTGACTATTAAGAACCTTATATTTTTCAGCATTGTTTATATTGAATACTAAATGTAAATAACTCACTCAAATAAAAAGCAGTCAGTACTGTTAAGTTAATTGAGGATAAACTTATTGCTAAGCTTTAATTTTTTAAAAAAGATATAATTATGAATCTTTCCTTAAGTATTCCGGCATTACTATTTCCAGCGATTTCTCTTACGATGCTTGCTTATAATGCGCGTTATCTGGCTATTGCAGGTTTGATACGTAGTTTGCATGCTTCTTATCAAGAAACACATGCAGAAGGAGTAGGTCTTCAGGTAAAAAAATTGAGAAAACGCCTTACGATCATAAAAAACATGCAAGCAGTAGCAATTGTAAGTTTTTTACTCGCGGTACTTACTATGCTTTTAATTTATATAGAAGAGGCAGTTTATGCAAAAATCGTTTTTGGGATTAGTCTTTTTGCACTAATGCTATCACTTATACTTTCTTTAATTGAAGTTCAGCTTTCTACAAAGGCGCTTTCTATACAGCTACGAGATATGGAATAAAAAAAGCCTCAATCGTTACAGATTGAGGCTTTTGTACCTAGGATGGGAATCGAACCCACACTTCAAAGAAACTCGAGTTTGAGTCGAGCGCGTCTACCAATTCCGCCACCTAGGCTTTTTGGAAGTGCAAAATTAAAGAATAATTTAAATTACAGCGTATAAAACATCATTTATTGTACTGCTCTACTCATTTTTAATTCCTATTTTTGCACCTCCTTAGAGGGAAAAGAATTGTAATTAAACCATTTAACTGTCACAACTGATGACCGCTACCGTACCGCAACCGAAGATATTTGCTTGTCAAAACAGCAAACCACTGGCCGAAAAAATCGCAAAAGCCTTTGGGCAGCCGCTGGGTAACGTCATAACATCGACATATAGTGATGGAGAATTTCAACCTTCTTTTGAAGAATCTGTACGTGGATCACGTGTATTTATAATAGGAAGCACAATGCCATCATCAGATAATATGATGGAAATGTTATTGATGCTAGATGCTGCAAAGCGTGCTAGTGCAAGACACATAACGGCAGTGATACCTTATTTTGGATGGGCGAGACAAGACCGTAAGGATAAACCTAGAGTGCCTATTGCTGCAAAGCTTATGGCAAGCCTACTAGAAACAGCAGGTGCTACGCGTATTATCACTATGGACTTACACGCAGATCAAATACAGGGATTTTTTGAGAAGCCAGTAGATCACTTATTTGCCTCTACTATATTCTTACCTTATTTAAAAGGGCTAGGATTAGAAAACCTTACAATTGCTTCTCCAGATATGGGAGGTAGTAAGAGAGCTTATGCATATAGCAAGGCGATGGAAAGTGACGTAGTTATATGTTACAAACAACGTGCAAAGGCAAATGTAATCTCACATATGGAACTTATAGGTGAGGTAAAAGGACAGCACGTGGTGCTTGTAGATGATATGGTAGATACTGCTGGAACCTTAACAAAGGCAGCAGATTTAATGATAGAAAAGGGTGCGCTTAGTGTACGAGCGATCTGTACCCACGCTATTTTAAGCGGTAACGCTTATGATAAAATAGAAAACAGTAAACTGGCAGAATTAATTGTAACAGATTCAATTCCTAAGGAACACAAAAGTGGTAAAGTGCGAGTGATAACTTGTGCACCACTTTTTGCAGATGTAATGCACCGTGTAAATAGTAACACGAGTATTGCTTCGAAGTTTATTATGTAATATTTTTTTAACTATAATTATTTAATATGAAATCAGTTTCGATCCACGGATCTAAAAGAGAAAGCGTAGGCAAGAAAGCTACAAAGGCCTTACGTAATGCTGGACTGGTACCTTGCGTTGTATACGGAGGGGACACACCATTGCATTTTAGCGCACCAGAACTAGCGTTCAAAGAATTGGTATACACTCCAGACGCGCACACAGTAGAAATCGAATTAGACGGTGTAACCGTAAAGGCGATTCTTCAAGATATCCAGTTCCACCCGGTAACTGATCGTATTTTACACATAGACTTCTACCAGATTTTTGAAGGTAAAGAAGTAACTATGAATATCCCAGTACACTTTACAGGTAACTCTCGTGGAGTAATGAACGGTGGTGTTTTACGTAAAACTAACCGTGTATTACGTGTGAAAGCACTTCCTAAAGATCTTCCTGATTACTTAGTTGCAGATATCACAAACCTTAAAATAGGTAACAAGTTATACATAGGAGCTTTACCACAAGAAAACCTAACACTTATGCACCCTGATAACACAGTAGTGTGTCAAGTTAGAACTTCTCGTACAGCAATCCTTGATGCTGACGATGATGATGATGAAACTGAAGCAGGAGATGTTCCTTCTACACAAACAGATGATGCCGCTGCAGTAGCAGAGTAATCAATCCGTTATATTTAATACAAAAGCATCTCGTTCTTCGAGATGCTTTTTTTATTTTTATACGATAGTAATAAGCAGTGTCTTTAACGTAATTAGTAAAGCCTTGACGCAAATTACATTCTAACAAACAGCAAATGATGCGCTCTTTTTTCGGTAGATTATTTAGAAAAGTAACGATAGAAGAGGAAGCAATAGACCCCATGAAAAAATTTCTTATCGTTGGTTTAGGAAACATAGGTCCTAAGTACACAGAAACTAGGCATAATATAGGATTTAAGGTGGTAGACGCTTTCGCGAAAGCGCAAGAAACCACTTTCGAAACTGAAAAACTAGGTGACATCGCGCGTACCAAAGTAAAAGGTAAAACCGTTATCTTATTAAAGCCTAATACTTTTATGAATTTAAGTGGTAAGGCTATACGATACTGGTTGCAACAAGAAAAAATCCCTGTAGAAAATCTTCTAGTAATTACAGATGATTTGAACTTGGAATTCGGAACCATAAGAGTGAAAACCAAAGGTTCGGCGGGAGGACATAATGGACTAAAAGACACGCAGGCTCAACTTAATACTTCTGCATATAATAGATTCCGTTTTGGCATAAGTGATGCTTTTTCTACGGGACGTCAAGTAGATTATGTGTTAGGAGAATGGACGCCAGAGGAGCAAGCTAGTCTTCCAGAGCGCTTAGATAAGAGTTGCGAGGTAATCACTTCTTTTGTGAGTGGAGGAATTAATAATACAATGAACGCGTACAACGGCAAATAATCTTGAAAACTCACAATAGCGCACATACATTTAACTCAGAAAAAGGAACTGTCGTTACGATAGGTACTTTTGACGGAGTACATTTAGGACATCGCCAGATTATTAATAGGCTTAACGAAAGTGCGCGAGCAAATGACTG
Source organism: Dokdonia sp. Hel_I_63 (assembly GCF_007827285.1). NCBI lineage: Bacteria > Pseudomonadati > Bacteroidota > Flavobacteriia > Flavobacteriales > Flavobacteriaceae > Dokdonia > Dokdonia sp. Hel_I_63. The sequence goes on from NZ_VISD01000001.1 coordinate 738,560, forward strand.
GGAGTCATGCGTACTTACCTTTTTTCCGCACCCTAGGATGGTGTTGCAAAAAGACACTTCGCTCAAGCTTATAAACACCATAGATGAGCGAGCGCAACTGCTTGAAGGTCTAGGTTTAGATCACCTTGTGATTCATCCTTTTACCTTAGATTTTTCAAGATATCATGCAGAGACTTTTGTTGAGGAGATTCTTGTGAATTCTCTTAACGCAAAGAAAGTAATAATAGGATACGATCACCGTTTTGGTCGCAATCGTAATGCAAATATTGAAGATCTCAAACGTTTTGGAGAGCAACTAGGTTTTGAGGTGGAAGAGATATCAAAGCAAGAACTAGAAGATGTAGCTGTAAGTTCTACAAAAGTGCGTAAATCACTAGAGGTAGGAGACGTTGCACTCGCAAATAACTATCTCGATCAAGCATTTATGCTTACGGGAACCGTTGTAAAAGGCAGGAGTCTAGGTAGAACCATAGGCTACCCTACTGCAAATCTTGAGATAGCCGAAGATTATAAATTAATACCTGCACAAGGCGTTTATGCCGTGCAGTCTCGTATTAATGGCAAGATTGTATATGGAATGATGAACATAGGCACAAATCCGACAGTGGGAGGAAGTGCGCAAACTATTGAAACCTATTTCTTTGATTTTAGTAAAGACTTATATGGACAAGAGCTAGAGATACAATTGCTAGACCGTATACGTGATGAGAAAACCTTTGCGAGTGTAGATGAGCTTGTAAAAGCGATGAAAGAGGATGAGAAGTATGCACGGGATTATATAAATAATATTTAATCAAATAAGATGTCACTTAATAAGCTCCTCTTTACTAGAATAGATAACAGCGCGCTCATTGTGTTTCGCGTTTTTTTTGGTTTTCTTATTACTTGTGAGGCTTGGGGAGCGCTTGCTACAGGGTGGGTGAGACGTATACTCGTAACACCAGAATTTACCTTTAACTTTATAGGGTTTGACTTTTTACAAACATTTCCCGGACCTGGACCACAAATGTATGCGTGGTTTGGTTTAATGGGAGTTTTTGGAGTGATGGTAATGTTAGGTTTTAAATACCGCGTAGCAATTATTGGCTATGCAATTATGTGGAGTACCGTGTATTTCATGCAAAAAACCGCTTATAATAACCACTATTATCTATTAATGCTGCTGTTATGGATTATGGCTATACTTCCTGCAAACGCTGCGTTTTCTATTGATGCACGCTTTCGCGAAAGCGTAAGAAACATAAGCATGCCGCGCTGGGTGACTTTGTTTATCATTTTCCAACTGTGGATTGTTTATACCTACGCGTCTATTGCCAAAATATATCCCGACTGGTTAGATGCGACGGTACCAGAAATATTAATGCGTGGTAAGAAAGATTATTGGCTCGTGGGTGGTGTGCTTCAAAAGGACTGGACACACTGGATTATTTCTTACGTGGGAATTCTTTTCGATGGACTAATCATCCCATTATTGTTATGGAAGCGTACACGTACGTGGGCATTTTTTATCTCCATATTCTTTCATCTCTTTAACTCTTTTGTGTTTCAGATTGGGATTTTTCCATACATGTCGCTGGCATTTACGGTGTTCTTTTTTGAGCCGAGAACCATTCATAATTTATTTCTTAAACGCTGGAAACCTTTTTACGAGCGTAGCAAAGTGAATCCTTATAATCAAGGAATTACAACTGGTTCAATTACTGGCTCACCTCAAATTTTAATTATCCCTAAATATAAGACAGCAATGCTCACTGTATTTGCAGTGTATTTTGTAGTGCAAATAGGCTTGCCGCTGCGACAGCATTTTATACAAGATAATGTGCTGTGGTCTGAGGAAGGACATCGCTTGAGTTGGCGTATGATGCTCCGTTCTAAAGGTGGAACGGTAACGTTTACGGTAGAAGATAAGGCAACTGGTAAGCGAACTACACTAGACCATAAAGAGTACCTTACAAAAAACCAACAACGCAATATCAGGTCAAAACCAGATGTGATATGGCAATTTGCACAATACATAAAACAGCTCAAAAAGGCAGAAGGACAAGACGTAGCGGTCTACGTAAAATGTAGAATTCGCATAAACGGACGCAAGTCACAGGAGCTCATAGATCCAGGAGTTGATCTAGCAAGTGTAGATTGGAACTGGTTTTCTCACAATCCTTGGGTGCTAGATAGTGATGGTTATCTGGATGATAAGGGGTTGTTTCCAAGTTTTGGAGGTGACTAATAAAGTACTCTCCTCTACAATCTAGAAATTCGTTTAAAAATTTAGATTAAAGAGGAGAGTTTGAATTTTTATGATTTTGCTACTACATGAAAACCTCAAAGATAAATTTAATAGTATTGTGGTTGCCAATGATTATAATAATTGACTTGGATAATATTTATGATCTCTAAAAGAGCTATCGTCTAGCCCTTTTATTTTTACTATTGCGGCTACTTCAAAGGCCCAGTAGCCAGGGAAAGTTGGATGTTCTGGAGCTTGCTTGTGAAGATTATAACTCCCAGTTCCTTTTAGATTTTGGTACCAATTTTTTTCTAGATAAATTTTTAAAAAATCTTCTAGTTCCTCTTGAGTGCTTACCCTTAAGTGTTCCCTAAGTTTTCCAAATTTTTTCTCTCTAAAATCAAAGGGAGACTCACCTTCTTTTAAAACTATGAATTCTTGGTTTACAAAAAAGTTAAGAAGATTATCATTAATATTCATTTTTTGAAAAAATGCTCCTAGTTTTTTTCTTGACGATTCATCCTCCATTAAAATACTTATAGATAATATATTCATAAATACTAGTGTATCATCAAACCAGAAATGATCATATCGTATTTTTTTTGTCCCCCTTCCTTTTGTCGCAATTTGAATTACGTCTTCTTTATCTAGCGATGTGATTTCATCAATGACTTTGTTCAGAAGTAATTTGCATTGGTCTGGCAGCCTGTTTTTGTAGCTATATGATGCAATGCAATAATTGTAGAAAGTGTTTAAGCAATGTACTTTAATAATAATACTTTTTTCATAACTTAATTCTCCATCTTTCAATGATTTTAAACATTTGTCAAGTGAATTTCGCTTATTTTCTTTTACAATCTTAAAGTATGATTTATCTAACATTTTTAATAAAGTTATGGATTAAAAACTCCCGCGTTCCCGAGTATCGCATACCCGTCACTGTCTGCTAACCTATAAGCAATAGAGCCATCGGGTTGCACTCTAGCAATTACTCGAAGATAGTCACTTAAAAGAATTTCATTAGCCAATTGGATATTACCATCAACGGCATTTAGTATTCTGTTATTATTCTGAATCCAAGAATCTGATATTTGCCTTCCGGATAATGTGGTGCTAATGGGAGTGTTTCTCCACTTTGTTTCTACAATGATAAACGCTACTGTTTGTTCATTTTTAAAGATATAATCTATACCGTGATGATTGGGATGGGCTATACTATTGATATTACTCAGGTTTTAAGGGGTGCTTTCGCGAAAGTTTAATATGACATTATTAGTTTCATAAAGCCATTTTTATTTACTAAAAACTAACTGGTAGCCCCATTCCTTTAAGAATAAGGAAGAATTCGAAATTTTGAATACCATATATACTTCAAGATAATTTGTTTTTATTGCTTAGTCGATAACATAACTTGTAGTATGTTTTCCTTCAAAATTCTTATCCTTTATTTCTATCTCAAGTGGATAATAAGAAGATAGGTCTATAGCATTTGATAGTGAAGGATGATACTTAATTTGATGAAGTCTTTCCTACTGCATCACTCTATCTAAAACAATAGAGTGTGGTATTACAACCTCATATTCTCCTTCTTTTTTTAATAATACTTTTTCATTTTCTACGTAAGGGCTCAAAAGGCTTAGACTATTTCCTCCTGCCATAAAAATTAAATATGATGGAGAATTAGATCTTAGGTTACAAAAATTAAATAAATAAAACATATCGATATGAATTTTAAACGGAGAGGGTACAAGACATTGACCGTTATTTTTATTTATATCGTTATATACTGTAATACCATTCTTAATATATTTAACTTCTATATCTGCAGTATCATAATATGCATTTTCAAAGTGACTTACTTTTTCATCATATTTTATTTTGTATTTAGGTGTTATTTTCAAAGTCAAAGTGTCAGATGCATTCGTCCAAAGCCATTGTCCCTTCAATCTTTCAAAGCTTCTGTTTTTGTCTTTCATATAAAAATCTTTTTTTGAGATTTTTTTATATGTTGGTTTATGAATGTCTATAATTTTTAGTTTTGAGCTACAAGAAGAAAATAATAAGATGCAAAATAATAGTTTAAGTATTTTCATTTTAGTTTTTTTAAATTTCTTCTGCAATCCCTATTACCTCATAGAAAATATAGTGCTTGGCGATTTTTTTTATAAAAAATAATGTCTTGCCTCTAATTGATCACATTATTATAATGGGATAATATTTCAAGGCCTATTTTTCTTTATCCAGTCTTCCAAATTACCAATCTTATTTTCAACAAACCATTCCCAATCTGTTGTATGAGTTAAGCCTAAATTCTTAAGTGCTTCGATATACCACTCCTGAGAACCAAAAATCACTATATCATAGAAATCATCTAGCCTTGACCTTGTGAGCCATAAACTCTCTATTTTAGACAGTATTTCTAGTTTTGATAATTTTGTTTTGTTTAATTCAGAGTTATTAACCCACTGGTAAACATTTAAAATTTCAATTTCGAATAAAAGTTTTAAAACATCGATAGCGTCTTCTTGAACAGATTTTTTATCATATTCCTTAGAATTATACTTAAGTTGGTTTAAAAGCATATGGATGTACTCAAAAGAGTGCGGTGCAAAAAGGTTGACGTTTTTATAAATATCTTCTTTTCTCATGAGGGAGTAAATTTTATTACCTGTTTTACACCTTCGAAAATATCAGGAAGTATTATCCTAGATGCGAGATTAAAAATTTTCATAAAGTTCTAATTGTAATTTATCAAAATTTTTCCCGTAAAATCTTGCTCTGAGGCACTTATAAGATCTGTAATTCTAGCTTTTTTGTCTAAAATTCCTATTGAGGTAATTGGATCAAACGATGCTTTTTCAAAAAAAACGCTATCTATAAATCTTTTATCATCAACGCTACATCTATGTTTCACTTCATTAATCTGAGTAAATTTGCCTACAATTTTTCTATCTGTACTGTGTCTAATTCGGTAATAGTTCATTTTAAAAAATTATATCATTGAGATAAAAGTGAATAGAGAATAAGATAGCGAGTTTAATACACTTTTGCGTCTCAGAAATAATATAGTCTCACCTACTGCATTACTCTATCTAGCATAATTGAATTTGGTATAACAACGTCATACTCACCTTCTTTTTTTAATAATACGTTTTCTTTTTCTAAGGCAGGATTTAGAAGGCTTAAACTATCACCTCCATCCATAAAAATTAGATATGAAGTGTCTAATACTTCTTTGCAAAAATTATTTAGATAAAATATGTCTGTGTAAATTTTATAAGGAGTAACCTTTAAGCACACTTCATCAGTTTTATTATCTATACTATTAAATATAGTAATACCATTTTTGATATACTTAATTTCTATTATCGCAGTATCGTAGTAAGCATTTTCAAAGTGACTTACTTTTTCATCATATTTTATTTTGTATTTAGGTATTATTTTCAAAGTCAAAGTGTCAGATGCATTTGTCCAAAGCCATTCTCCCTTTAATCTTGTAAAGGTGGCTTTATCTTTTATGTAAAAATTCTTTTTTAAGTTCATACCATAGGTGGGCGTATGAATATTTATAATTTTTAGTTTTGAGCTACAAGAAGAAAATAATAAGATGCAAAATAATAGTTTAAGTATTTTCATTTTAGTTTTTTTAAGGTTTAAACCATCTATCTGCATCGATATCAAATTGATATGCTAATAAGGGTAGAAAATCTTATAAGAATTCGTAATAATAACGCCATTGCGGGTGTTTTAAATTGAATCACAACTTTAGAATTCTAGCGATCCTTTTTAAATACTCTCCTATACAATCTAGAAACTCTTTTATAAAATTAAAGAGGGAAGTTTGAATTTCTATAGCTTTATTTTGATAAAACTTTTATTTCTCTTTTATAGATTAATAATTGCAGCGCTAATAAAACTGTGGGTTGCCATATCAGATATAAAGAGTTAATCATTTTTGAGTATATGCCTAACATTCCAATGATGAATAAAATGCAATTGGTCGAAATAACAATGCAATTGAATAAAAAGTCTTTTTTAATGTCAAATAAAAATGTGTAACCAAAAACAGTTAATAACGGGGAAATTACCCCTACGCTAAGAGATATAAAGAATTTATTTTCTGGAAAATTACTGTATGCTTCACGATTTACAATATCAACTGCACCTGTGATCAGATAAAATGGTATTGAAGATATAAGAATGGAAAGAAAAAAAATGAGAACAGACAGTAGGATTGATAATAATAAACTTACTGAAGTTAAGTATTTCAGTTTATTTGTATTGAAAAGGATTACTATCAATGCAAAAATCAGGATAAACTGAAAGCCTCCCATGAAATCTTTTATAAGAAGTAAAAGAAAGCATATGATTACAGGAAGTATTATCCTAGTTGCGAGGTTAAAAATTTTCATAAAGTTCTAATTGCAATTTATCAAAAGTTTCCCCATATAACCTTGCCCTGAGGTACTTATAAGATCTGTAATTTTAGCTTTTTTGTCTAAAATTCCTATTGAGGTAATTGGATCAAACGATGCTTTTTCAAAAAAAACGCTATCTATAAATCTTTTATCGTCAACGCTACATCTATGCTTCACTTCATTAATCTGAGTAAATTTGCCTACAATTTTTCTATCTGTACTGTGTCTAATTCGGTAATAGTTCATTTTAGAAAGTTAAATCATTGAGACAAAAGTGAATAGAGAATAAGATGGCGAATTTAATACACTTTTGCGTCTCATAAATAATATAGTCTTTCCTACTGCATCACTCTATCTAAAACAATAGAGTGTGGTATTACAACCTCATACTCTCCTTCTTTTTTAACTAACACTCTTTCTTGTTTGACATAAGGACTTATAAAAAAAAGTTGTTCATTGTCACCTCTTAATGCTAAGTAAGATCCATTATCTTTTTGACACCTATTTTTCAAATAAAAAACATTTGTTTGTACTTTGAATGGACTGACGACTAAGCAGCTATCTCCTTTTGATGGACCTATATTATCAATTATTGTTTCACCTTTTTTCACATATTTAACATTTAAAATACAAGTGTCATAAAATACATTTTCATAATCTCTAACTGGACTTTGACGTCGTTTTTTATAAAAGGGAGTCGCTTCAATAATAAGAGAATCTATATTATTAGACCACAGCCATTTACCACTTAATCTTTCAAAACTTCTATTCTTATCTTTTAAATAATAATTTTTTTTTAAATTTTCGTTGTCTGTTGTTTTATGAATGTCAATGATTTTTATTTTTGAGCTACAAGAATAAAATAAGAAGATGCAAAATAATAGTTTAAGTATTTTCATTTTAGTTGTTTTAAATTTCTTCTGCAATCCCTATTACCTCATAGAAAATATAGTGCTCGGCGTTTTTTTTACAAAAAATAATGTCCTGCCTCTTAAAAATTTCCAAAATTCTAGCGTTTTTACGTATAAATTATCTTTTCAATTAAAAGATTATTATTATTTAAAACATCTTTAAAATCTTGAGTATCTCGACTGATACTATTCTTATGGATTCCCTGAATTTCAAAAAAGAAATTTCCTTGAATTTCTGGTGTCGCCCTTAAATACAACCGATCCTTTTTATTTCCAAAATCGACGGATATTTCTTTCAAATAATCAGTATTATACTCAAAATATAAAGTATCAGATATATGTGGCTCTTGAGCGCTAGTTTCTTGGAAAGAAAGAATAATTAAGAATAGTGTTATTACTTTATTCATGATATTATTAATTAGGCAATTTGTTTCTGTTGCTTAGGTTCAAAAATTTTTGCTTCGTAACTGTTATATGTAACTCTAAAATATAAATCATTTTGTATATGATTAATAGTAGTAATTCTACAAAATATATCCGCGTGAATATAGTCGTGCAATAGCTCTAACAACATCTAAACCAGAAATTGAAGCTGCTAGTTACGTGTTAACCTCAAAACTACATCACCTCATATTAACTATGTTACGGATTTCCTTTATTTGAGTAGATTTTTTTATTTCTAGAGAAATAAAAAAATCTAAGCCTTCTGTCACTGTATTCTTAGGAGCATTTCCTTAAATTTACCTTTTCCTTTAAAAACCATTCCACTATGCTAGAAGTAGCACACATTAGAGAAAACAAAGAAGCTTTCGCGAAAGCGTTATCTAAAAGAAATATAGACGCCGCAACCTTACTTGATCAAGTAGTGGCGGCAGATGATCTTCGTCGTAGTTCGCAAGCGCAACTTGATGAAGTGCTTGCAGATAGTAATAAGTTTTCCAAGGAAATAGGAATGCTTTTTAAGAGTGGAGAAGCTCAAAAAGCTAATATTCTCAAAGAGAAAACTGCAGGTTTAAAAGAGCAATCTAAAACCCTCCAAGAGCAATTAAACACTGCTTCTGAGGATTTGCAAAACTTGCTTTATCAAATCCCAAACATCCCACATGACAGTGTTCCTGAGGGTAACAGTGATGAGGATAATGAAGAAATCTTTCGCAAGGGAGATATTCCTGAGTTGCATGAAGCAGCACAGCCACACTGGGAGCTTGCAAAGAAATATGATATTATTGATTTTGAACTAGGAACTAAGATTGCTGGGGCTGGTTTTCCAGTATATAAAGGCAAAGGAGCACGATTACAACGTGCGCTTATCGCTTACTTTCTAGACAAAAATACAGAGGCTGGATATACAGAATACCAAGTGCCGCACCTTGTAAATGAGGCGTCAGGTTTTGGTACTGGCCAACTTCCAGATAAGGAAGGGCAAATGTATCACGTGACCGAAGATGATTTATATTTAATCCCTACGGCAGAGGTGCCAGTGACAAATATGTTTCGCGGTGATTTACGCAATCATAATGAGTTGCCTATAACTTGTACTGGGTACACACCATGTTTCCGTCGTGAGGCTGGTTCTTATGGAGCACACGTGCGTGGCTTAAATCGCTTGCATCAGTTTGATAAAGTTGAGATTGTACGTATAGAACGTCCAGAAGATAGTGCAGCCGCACTAGACGGGATGGTAGATCACGTAAAAACAATACTGGATGAGCTAGAGATGCCTTACAGAATTTTACGTCTTTGTGGTGGTGACCTTGGGTTTACAGCGCACCTTACGTATGATTTTGAATTATTTTCTACAGCGCAAGATCGCTGGTTAGAAATTAGTTCTGTGTCTAACTTCTTGACCTTTCAAGCAAACCGTTTAAAACTTCGTTTTAAGGATGAAGATGGACAGAACAAGCTTGCACATACACTTAATGGTAGCTCACTAGCGCTGCCACGCGTACTTGCAGGAATTCTTGAAAACTGCCAGACGCCAGAAGGAATAAAAATTCCTAAGGCACTTATCCCTTATTGCGGATTTGATATGATTAACTAATAACGCATTAACAGTGATAAGAAACGTGTCAGAGCAATTGCTATGGCACGTTTTTCGTTATCTTTAGGATATGAAGAAAAATTGGTTTTTAATACTCATCTGTGTGTTTGGGTTTTTCGCTTTCGCGAAAGCGCAAACAGAACAACTTGCTCGCAATTATGCAGATCAAGGTGAGTTTGAGAAGGCCATCATTTCTTACAAAAAAGCATTACTTAAGCAGAAGGGTAATCACGTACTCATTACCGGTCTTGTAAAAAGCTACCAGCAGTTAGAAAAATATAAAGAAGCCGAAAGTGTGCTTAACGAAAACCTTGCCGCTACTCGCGATAAAGGTTTTTATTATGTAGAGATAGGTTATAATCATCAATTACAACAGCGAGATTCTATCGCTCAGGATTATTATAATCAGGTAATTGCAGGCATAGAGAGTAATACTATGAGTGCATATCGCGCTGCTCGAGCTTTTCAAGAGCATAGCTTGCTTACAAGGGCTGTTCAAGCATACGAGATTGCGATGGCTAATAATCCGAGAGCAAACTACAATGTGCAACTAGCGAGACTCTATGGGGAGCTAGGAGAGGTAGAGAAGATGTTTAATGCCTACTTAGACTTAATTAATAAGAGTGAAAACTATCTACAAGCCGCTCAACGTAATTTTGCCCTTTATGTCAATGATGATCCGCTTAATGAGGCTAACATCATCTTTAGAAAGACCTTGTTAAAACGATTACAAACAGAACAAAATGTGCTTTATAATGAGTTGCTTAGTTGGCTTTTTATACAGCAAAAGGATTATAGAAAGGCATTTGCACAAGAAAAGGCGATTTATCGTCGTACAGAAGGAAGACATGAAGGTATCGTAAATCTAGCCGAAATAGCGATAGAAGAGAATGCTATTGAAGATGCGACAGAGATATTAGAATTTCTAAGAGATAACGTAGTTGCTGGTAGTGTTAAGCTTTATGCAGAGCAACAGTTAATACAACTAGCGGTAAAAAAAGCAGTCACGGCAGAAGATGAAGCGCTTGTTAAAACACGTTTTGAAGCCTTGCTAGATCAATATATTAAGAAGGAATACACGGTACCTTTGCAAATAGATTATGCGCATTTTCTTGCGTTTAACATGGAGCAGCCAGATGAGGCTATTGCTTATCTTAAAAAAGGGATTGAAATCCCTCGTGATAGGTTTGACCATGCTCGTCTTAAGATGGAGCTAGCAGACATTTTGGTGCTTACAGAAAAGTTTAATCAAGCGCTCATCTATTATTCTCAGATACAAAATGAAATCCAGAATAATGTGATCTCGCAGGAAGCACGATTTAAGGTGGCAAAGACTAGTTACTATAAAGCAGATTTTGACTGGGCAGAGTCGCAACTTAATGTCTTGAAGGCTGGTGCAACACAACTTATTGCAAATGATGCACTAGAGTTATTACTCGTTATTAGAAATAACTCCATGGATGATAGTTTACAAACGGCACTTAAAAAATATGCCACTGCAGATTTGCTAGCTTTCCAAAACAAGCCTGAAGAGGCTATAGCATTATATGATGATATTTTAGAGAAGCACAAGGGAGAAAAGATAGAAGACGAGGCATTGCTTTCTCAAGCTAAGCTTTATGAGCGTAAAGAAGCTTTTGCGAAAGCAGAAAAAAACTACCTCACAATTATAGAATATTATAGCGATGGCGTACTAGCAGATGATGCATATTATCGCCTAGCAAGATTATACGAAGGACCACTCAATCAACCAGAAAAGGCAAAAAATAATTACGAACGCATTATTTTTGACCTTGCAGATAGCATCTATTATGTAGAGGCACAGAAGCGCTTTAGGAACTTGAGAGGCGACGCAATTAATTAGAAAACATAGAAAATGCTTATATATAACGTTACCATAAACATAGAAGAATCTGTAGAAAAAGAATGGCTCGCCTGGATGCAACAAGTGCATATTCCAGAGGTGATTGCTACAGGTAAATTTGTAAAAGCATTAATGACTAGAGTGCGCACAGAAGAAGAAATGGGCGGAGTGACATACTCTGTTCAATATGGTTGCCCTAGCCAGCAACATCTAGATGCTTACTACGAGCAAGATGCAGATAGACTAAGACTTGCGAGTAATAAGTTTGCTGGTAAGTTTGTCGCTTTTAGAACAGAACTAGAAATAATCAGTCAGCACTAATGGCGAAGCACAGCTCAAAACGTAAGTTTGAAAAGCCACATGCTCATCGTGATACGCACGATCAAGGCATTAAGGCAAAGAAGCACTTAGGACAGCATTTCTTAGGAGATGAATCTGTTGCAAAAGATATTGCAGACACCCTTACTTATGTGGGATATAGTCATGTGCTAGAAATAGGTCCTGGTACAGGAGTACTTACAAAGTATCTTCTTGAAAAACCCACACGTCTTAGTGTGATGGATCTCGATAGAGAATCTATTGCTTATTTACAGAGTGCTTTTACACTAGAGCATAAGCTCAATGATGAGCATTTTACGGTTCTTGAAGCAGATTTTTTACGGTATGATCTCGATACGATATATCCAGGGGAGCAACTTGCAATTACTGGCAACTTCCCTTATAATATTAGTACTCAAATCGTATTTAAGACCATAGAACATAAGGAGCGCATACCAGAGTTTACGGGAATGTTTCAGAAAGAAGTGGCTGCTCGTATTTGTGCAGATCACGGTAGTAAGACTTACGGAATTATGTCTGTACTAGTACAAGCTTTTTTTGATGCAGAATACCTATTTACGGTACCTCCTACCGTATTTATACCGCCACCAAAAGTAGATAGTGGTGTTTTACGCTTAAAGCGAAAAGAAGGATATCAAGATATAGGTTGTACACAAGAGATGCTATTTAAGGTTGTAAAAATGGCTTTCCAGCAGCGCAGGAAGACCTTACGAAATAGTCTGAAAGGAATGGGGCTAAGTGATGAGTTTAGAGAGCGAGAAATCTTAACGAGGAGACCAGAACAAATATCTGTACAAGAATTTATAGCACTTACGGCAGCAATTACAGAAGATATCGCTACTTCGTAAATTCTATGAGGTAACTATTCTATCTCCGTAAGCGCTTTTCCTATATTTGCCCAACTACCAAAAATTACCTTATGCAATTTGAACTCACTAGCGATCTTATCGATCAAATACAAGCATATGTAGCTGTTCAAAATGAGACCGCACTTAAAGAGTTGCTCTCTGAGCTTCACCATGCAGATATAGCCGAAGTATTAGATGAGGTAGATGCAGATGAAGCTGCATACCTAGTTCTTTTACTAGATAGTGAGCAAACCTCAGAAGCTCTTATGGAGCTTGATGAGGATGTGCGTGAAAAGTTACTGGGCAATCTTACTCCAGCAGAAATAGCAGACGAAGTTGATGAAATGGATACTGATGATGCGGTAGACATGATTGCAGAGCTTGATGATGATGTGCAGCTTGCTGTTATTAATCAAATAGAAGATGAGGAGCACAAGGCAGACATACGAGAGATGCTGCAATATGATGAGAATAGTGCTGGTGGGTTAATGGCTAAGGAGCTCATAAGAGTAAAGGATTCTTGGACTGTAGGTGGTTGTGTAAGTGAGATGCGCCGTCAGGCAGAAGAAGTCACTAGAGTACACTCCATTTATGTAGTTACAAAAAGAGACGAACTTATAGGTCGCTTATCTCTCAAGGATTTACTTACCTCTGATACAAAAACAAAAATTGCCGAAATTTATATTCCTAAGGTTGACTCTGTAAATATTAATGACAGTGCAGAAGATGTAGCTAAGCTCATGCAGAAGTATGACCTAGAGGCGATACCGGTGGTGAATGATAAGAATATTTTAATGGGACGTATTACCATTGACGATATTGTAGATTTTATAAAAGAAGAAGCAGAAAAAGATTACCAAATGGCTGCAGGTATCTCTCAAGATGTCGAGGCAGATGATAGTATTCTTACACTCACACGAGCAAGATTGCCATGGCTGTTTTTAGGCTTAGTAGGTGGAGTAGGAGCTGCGACTATCATGGGAGGATTTGAAGATATACTAGAGAGCTATGCACTGCTCTTTTTCTACACACCACTTATTGCGGCTATGGCTGGAAATGTAGGTGTGCAATCTAGTGCGATTATTGTGCAAGGATTGGCTAATGATGACGTAAAAGGAAGTATAGGGAATCGTCTTGTAAAGGAAATGCTATTAGCAGCACTTAACGGACTACTATTAGGACTTGCTTTGTTTGCCTTTACGGCATTGTGGTATGGAGATGTGAGAGCAGCGATTGCAATCTCTGCATCACTTTTTGTAGTAATTATCATGGCAGGAATTATAGGTACGTTTATTCCATTATTTCTGCACAAACGTGGGATTGACCCAGCGATTGCAACGGGACCATTTATTACTACAAGTAATGATATTTTCGGAATATTAATTTACTTCTGGATTGCAAAAATGGTGTTAGGTATTTGAGAAAACAAACGTTTTCATATCACCTCACCGTTCCACCATCTGCTATAGATGTTCTAGGTCACGTAAATAATGTAGTATACTTAGATTGGGTGCAAATAGCTGCATCAAAACACTGGAATGCTGCCACAGCAACTTATTTCAAGGATGAAGACCCAGAGGAAGAACGTCTAGGGATTCATAAAATGGCGTGGGTCGTTATGGATCACCATATCAAATATAAAGCAGAAGCTTTTGAGGGTGATGAGATTGTGGTCACCACTTTCGTGAAAACGTTTACTGCCGCAACCTCTGTCCGTCACACAGAAATACGTCGTAAAGGAGAAGAAAAAATTCTTGTAAGCGCAGTAACAAACTGGTGCTTACTAAAAATGCCTGAAGGCAGACCTATTCGTGTGCCTAAGGAGGTGCTTGAGCTATTTTAATACATAGTTCATTATTGGTTATCTACACAGAAACAGTTTTATAAATCCTTATCTTTATCTTAAAGAAGTCGTTTTATGAAGCCCATCAACATAAAAGAAAAGTACTCCAAATTTGATAAGCAATGGCATCCACACCAGATTGCTACGGTAGATGATATGCAAGTCTTGCTTGCTAAGATTTCTGGTTCCTTTGTATGGCATAGTCATAAGGATGAAGACGAGTTGTTTTATGTGCAAAAAGGAGTGTTAGAAATGCGCTTTCGCAAAAGCGGAAATCCAGAAAATGTGTGGTCTGAAATTGTAAATCAAGGCGAAATCATTGTCGTACCTAAAGGCGTAGAACATTGCCCAACTACAAAAGACGGAGAGGAAGTACACCTATTGCTTTTTGAGAAATCAACTACTGCGCATACAGGTGAAGTGAGTCATGAAAAAACACAAACTAGCTATCCTAAAATTTAAAATAATGAATAATAGAAAGATAATAGGTATTGTTATTATGGCAATTGCGGGAGCATTTATGTTTGCTTTTGATGATGTGTCTGGAGGTATAGGTTTTGTGTCTGGAATAATGATGGCAATAGGACTAGGTCTTTTTTTAGGCTGGATTCCTGTAAGAAAAAAATAAAAAACCCTTAATGAAGATATTACACTTAGATAATAATCACCCACTTCTTATAGAGCAGCTCACGGCTGCGGGTCATGAGAATGTGGAGAATTACACAATAACAAAAAAGGAGACAGAGGCTATCATTGCTCCATATGATGGGATTGTGATAAGAAGCCGTTTTAATATTAATAAGGAGTTTATTGATGCAGCGCCTAATCTCAAATTTATCGCTCGTGTAGGTGCTGGACTAGAAAGTATTGATATTCCTTATGCAGAGAGCAAGGGGATTTATCTCATTAGTGCGCCAGAGGGTAATCGAAATGCCGTAGGAGAGCAAGCGCTAGGAATGTTATTGAGTCTTTTCAATAACTTAAACCGCGCAGATGCAGAAGTAAAAGCTGGTAACTGGAACCGAGAAGCAAACAGAGGTGTTGAGCTAGAAGGCAAGACGGTTGGAATCATAGGTTACGGTAACATGGGAAAGGCTTTTGCAAAGAAACTGCAGGGTTTTGATTGTGAGGTGCTCTGTTATGATATTAAAGAAAATGTGGGAGACGAGCGTGCACGCCAAGTATCATTAAAAGAATTTCAAGAGCAAGTAGATGTTGTGAGTTTGCACACGCCTTGGACTCCGCAAACAGATAAAATGGTTAATGCGGCATTTATAAGTGCATTTGTAAAACCATTTTATCTCATAAATACCGCTAGGGGGAAATCTGTAGTCACTGCAGATCTCGTAAAAGCTTTAAAAAGTAAAAAAATACTTGGTGCAGGACTTGATGTGCTAGAATATGAAAAGCTTTCTTTTGAAAATTTATTTATGACAGACGGAAGTTCAAATTTGCCAGCACCATTGGAATATCTTATTAAGCAAGACAATGTACTACTTACTCCGCACATTGCTGGATGGACAGTAGAAAGTAAAATCAAGTTATCTCAAACGATTGTAGATAAGATATTGAAACGATTTTCTTAGATTCAATCTATTAATTATACATATAATACTATGAGTTTAGTAATAAAGAAGTTTGGAATGATTGCCTTTTTCATAGGCTTGCTTGGTTTTTCACTAGCTCTATATTTAGGTAAGAGTCTCGATTATGGAACACAAGAGCTCGTAGGATGGGGAGTTATGGGTATGACAGCGGCTATGGTATATTTTGGTGTTGCTTATCAGCGCGATACGGTGTATGCTGGAAAAATATCTTTCGGGAAAGCCTTAAAAACAGGAATTATTATTGCGGCTCTAGGAGGGTTAGGTGTAGCGCTGGCAGATATTGTCTATACCTTATTTGTAAATCCATCCTTTTTTATAGAGTATAATGATTATGCCATGGAACTTGCTGTGGAGTCAAATAATCCAGTTGCTATCTCTCAGCTTGAGGCTCAAAGGGAAATGTATAGTCAATATAGCGGTACGGAGATGTCATTTATTGCGGGGCTTATGATGTTTGTAATGACGTTTATATTAGGTTTTATTGTAAGTCTTATTGCAGCATTTATACTCAAGAAAGAGTAAGTCACTTAAATATATAGCGTTATGAAAAGAGTTACTGGAATAGGAGGAATGTTCTTTAAAAGTGAAGATCCAGATGCACAAAAGGAGTGGTATAAAAACCACTTAGGGATTCCCACAGATCAATATGGCTGGACATTTTGGTGGCGAGATGAGAACGGAAAGAAATGCTCCACTCAATGGAGTCCCATGGACGATGATACGACCTATTTTTCTCCTAGTAAGAAGCAGTTCATGTTTAACTTTAGGGTTGATGATTTAATTGCGTTATTGGCTGTCCTCAAAGAAGAAGGTGTAACAATTGTAGGTAAGGTAGAAGAATATAGCTATGGGAAATTTGGCTGGATACTTGACCCAGAAGGAAACAAAATCGAATTGTGGGAACCTATTGATAGTGAGTTTTTAAAGGAAGAATAGCGTAGAAGTATCTCAATCTTTTTTGTAGTTTTAGAGCTAATTAACCAACAACCAACAACCAACCAGATGAGTTTAGAAGATGAAAAAATCCCAGGTGATAAGCCAGGTAATGATGCAAAGAACATGGCAGACGACGCAAAAAAAGCTGCAAGTAATTTTGCAAACGAAGCAAAAGATACTGCCAATGAATTTGGCAATAGTGCAAAAGAAGAATGGAATAAGGTGAACACTGGAGTAAGCAACAAAGTATTAATTGGTATAATGGGAATTATATTCGGATATTTAGGAATCCATAAATTTATGTTGGGTTATACTAAAGAAGGTCTTATTCAGCTTGGAGCAACTATTGTAACATGTGGTGCTGCGGGAATTGTGGGCTTTATAGAGGGTATTATATATCTAACGAAATCTGACGAAGATTTTCATACTACATATGTAGTAAATAAGAAATCTTGGTTCTAGAATTATTAATAAAGCTCAGCTAGTCTGGGCTTTTTTGTTAAATATTGTATCGTAATATAGCGATATTACAATTTATATATATCTTTAGAGTATAAACAACGCAATATTATGGGAGTTACAAAAAGGCATATACATTCTATGAGGGCAAATCAGATTGCAGATCTGGCAAAGATTCTCTCTAATCCCGCACGTGTGGCTATCATAGAATACATAGGTGATTGCGATGGTTGCCTATGTCAAGATATCTCAGAGAAAATAAGACTATCGCAGCCCACCACCTCTCAACACCTACAAGTAATTAAAAGAGCAGGAGTTTTAAAAAGCCAGTTTAAGGGTAAAGCGCAGTATTATAGTATAGATGCTCGCAAATGGGAGCAATTGCAAGGACTGTTTTACGATTTCTTTGAGCATACTAAATCAAAAATGTCTGAGAAGTAATGAGTACATCCCTATTAAAAAAAGCATACGATAGCTCACTCTTTAAAGAAGAAGGAACAGATCTAGTAAATCAGATATCTCAATACCTGTCTGACACTACCTCGGGAAAATCAGAGAAAGTCATCACGTGGACAACACCAGAAGATGAGTATCAATTTTGGAAAGAGTATATTTCATCTAATCACACAACCTCAGACTTTTTTAAGACTGTTATCGCGAGGTCAATACACACGCACCACCCTAAATATATAGGTCATCAGGTGGCACCTACCGTGCCTGTATCTGCTTTAGCCACACTATTGAGCGCGCAACTTAATAATGGGATGGCAGTATATGAGATGGGAGCAGCATCTACTGCACTGGAGCGATTGATTATCGAGCAGTTTGCAAAAGTTATTGGCTTTGATAATGGTGACGGTTTTCTAACTTCTGGAGGAACGCTCGCAAACCTTACAGCCTTACTTGCTGCTCGCAGAGTGATGGCAGAAGGTGATGTTTGGAATGAAGGGCACAGCAGTAAACTTGCCATTATGGTTTCTGAGGAAGCTCACTATTGCGTAGATAGAGCAGCTAGAATTATGGGCCTTGGGAGTGAAGGCATTATAAAAGTGCCTGCAGATGACACTTACAAGACGCGCACAGAACTGTTAGATACTTACTATGATTCGGCTGTAGCAAAAGGTTATGAGGTGATTGCTATTGTCGGGAGTGCTCCTAGCACAAGTACTGGGGTTTACGATGATCTAGAAGCGATTCACGCTTTCGCGAAAGCAAAAAAAATATGGTTCCACATAGACGCAGCCCATGGTGGAGCAGCTATTTTTTCACCAAAGTATAAACATCTCTTAAATGGAGCAGATAAAGCCGATTCTATCATTATAGACGGTCACAAAATGATGGGCACAAGTGCGCTGGCAACTGCAGTGGTCTTCAAAGAAAGTACGGCGAGCTATGCCACTTTTGAGCAAAAAGCACAATATCTCTGGGAAAAGAACGAAGATGCAGACTGGTTTAACCTAGCCAAAAGGACTTTTGAGTGTACAAAAAGCATGATGAGTTTGCGTTTTTATGCTATTATAAATGCATATGGACTTCAGTTTTTTGATGATTTTGTTACTACGCTTTATGATGCGGGAAGGGATTTTGGTGCGCTGGTAGAGCAGCAAGAAGATTTTGAGGTGGCGCTAGCTCCTGTCTCAAATATTGTATGTTTTAGATACAAAGCGAGTGCTGGTGATATCAATCGTATCAATCAGAACATACGAAAAGCACTACTAGAAGATGGAGAGTTTTATATTGTGGGAACCTCTTTACGTGGAGAATTCTATTTAAGAACCACATTTATGAACCCTTTTACGACAACAAAACACACAGAGCGCTTGCTTGACGTTATTAGAGAAATTGCCATTAGAATTTCTTAAAAATTCTATTTAAGCGGCAATTTAATTATTTTAATAATGGCTCTGCTGCGTTAATTATTTCTAGTATGATAAATTTAAAAATGAATAAGGGTTAGCTATTCTATGCAAATTAAAATTAAATTATCTATTTTAGTTAACTAAAGTGGATAATAGTTCTGTTAATCAGAATGTTATGGCAAACCTATAGATGAAAATTTTTACTCCCCCTGCTTCGTTGTTTCCATCATTTGATGAGAACGCATCTTTGTTATTACAAGAAGCGGCATCTATTGGTATGTGGGAGTTTAATGTGGGAGAAGAAAAGGTGTACTGGAGTGCAGGTACAAAAGAAATACACGGGGTTTCTAGTGACTTCCAGCCCAACCTTACTCAGGCTATAAAATTTTATAAAGAGGGTTATCACCGAGAAAAAATACAGCGAGATTTTGAAGATGCTATGTCTAACTCAAAAAAATTTGATGGGCATTATTTAATTATGACTGCTACTGGTAAAGAAAAATGGGTCCGATCTGTCGGGGTTCCTGTTCTTGAAAAGGGAAAATGCGTTAAATTATATGGTGTTTTTCAAGATATTGATTTTCAAAAAAAGGCGCAGTTAGAGCTCAAGCAAAAAGAGCAAAAATTTAGGAAAACTTTTACTAACGCTCCTAATGGAGTTGCGTTGGTTTCTTTAGCAGGAAATTGGATACAAGTTAACCCTCAGGTTTCTAAGATTTTTGGGTATACGGTAGATGAATTTAATACGTTAAAGCTTCATGATTTGAATTATCCAGGAGATGTTCCTATTAATGAAATTCTCACAGACCAACTACTGTCTGGAGACATAGAAAATTATCAAGCGGAGAGGCGCTTTGTACATAAAACAGGTAAAACTATATGGGCATTGCTTTCAGTTTCA
The DNA here is from genome assembly GCF_007827285.1 of Dokdonia sp. Hel_I_63. NCBI lineage: Bacteria > Pseudomonadati > Bacteroidota > Flavobacteriia > Flavobacteriales > Flavobacteriaceae > Dokdonia > Dokdonia sp. Hel_I_63. Next base: position 758,813 of record NZ_VISD01000001.1, read on the forward strand.
TTAGTGAAATCTGAGATGTCGGATCCAGATTATTACATATGCCAGATTACAGATATAACATCTCTTAAAAATGCAAAGCATAGAATTGAAGATCTTTTAAGTAAAACAGAAGGACAAAATGAAAAATTATTAAATTTTAAACACATTGTCTCTCATAATCTACGATCACATACGAGTAACTTAGATATGTTGTTGACTTTTTTAAAACAGGATATTCCTAAAATAGAAGAATCTTCGGTGTTTCAAATGCTAGAGAATGCATTTGGAAATCTTGAAGAGACTATTGAAAATTTGAGCGAAGTATCATCTTTTGAAAACGTCACTTCTGAAGATTTTGTTGAGATTAATATTGTTCAAATTATAGATAAAACACTTGCAAGTCTTAATACATTATTTCACGAGGTGGGGGGCACCGTAAAAGTAGAAATTCCTGCAGAGCTTAGAGTAATGGGTATTCCAGAATACTTAAGAAGTATTTTCTTAAATATTTTATCTAATACTATTACGTATAGACGCGAGGATACGTGTTTAAAGGTAGTAATAAGTACTTCCCAAAATGATGATTATACGATTATCCACTTTACAGATAACGGTCTTGGAATAGATTTAGATCTACATGGAGGTAAAATTTTTGGTCTTTATAAGACTTTTCATAGAAATGAAAATTCAAGAGGTCTAGGCTTATATATTGTAAAAAACCAGATTGAAGCATTAGGAGGGTGTGTAAAAGTAGAAAGTACAGTAGGTAAGGGATCTACATTTAAAATTTATTTAAAGCGATGAAGCAAATAGATATAGCCTGCATAATAGATGATGACCCAATCTTTGTTTTTGGTGCACAACGATTAATGAAAATGAGTAACTTCTGTAAAGGGTTTTTAATTTTTCATGATGGAGAACAAGCGCTCAATCACCTTGCTCCGGTATTGAGAGGTACTGTAGAGTCTGCAATTCCAGATGTAATACTGTTAGACATAAATATGCCTATTCTTGATGGATGGCAATTTTTAGACGGTATTATTACAATAGAGGTGATTAAGAAAATTACCATCTTTATTGTAACAAGTTCCATAGACCCTAGAGATAAGGAAAAAGCCAAGTCCTATAGCAACGTAAAAAACTTCATTGTTAAGCCCATTACTCAAGATAAGCTCGACGATTTGATGTCGCAGATGGAAGGTTGATTTAGTGCGCTTTCGCGAAAGCGTAATTCCTATTAAAATAAGCTAAGAGCTGGATAAAATTGGTTTAAGTACAAATCAGGTCGTAAAAATGTAAGTTTTTAAGAGTTTAAACGTCAGATCGTTGATATGAAAGAAAAACCTGATTTCTCAAATCTAAAAGCGCTGTATATAAATTGCACGCTCAAAAAAACACCTCACATGAGCCATACTAAAGCACTCATGGATGTCTCTATGGATATTATGCGAGCTGAAGGTGTTACTGTAGAATATTTAAGATTTGTAAATCATGATGTTGCCTATGGCGTATATCATGACATGACAGAACATGGAGAAGAGACAGATGAATGGCCAGAAATTTTTAAAAAAATAGAAGAGGCAGATATCCTTGTGATAGGAACTCCAATCTGGTTAGGTGAGAAGTCATCTGTAGCAACAAAGCTTATAGAGCGGTTATACGGGGAGAGTGGTAATCGCAATGAGAAAGGTCAGTACTATTTTTACGGCAAAGTAGGAGGTTGTATTATCACGGGTAATGAAGATGGTATTAAGCACGTAGCCATGAGTACGCTTTACTCTTTGCAACATATAGGTTATAGCATCCCTCCACAAGCAGATTGCGGATGGATAGGCGAGGCTGGTCCTGGCGCTAGTTATAACGATGAAGAAAGTGGAGCAAAAAATAACGACTTTACAAATCGTAATACGACCTTCATGACATACAACCTATTGCATCTTGCAAGTATGCTTAAAGCACAAGGTGGATATCCAGCTTATGGAAATTCACGAGGTGACTGGGATGATGGTACTCGCTGGAATTTTGAAAATCCAGAATACAGATAGTATAAGATTTATATAGAGAGGGGAGTAAAATTTTTTTATTCCTCTTCTGTATTACGTTGATTATATTTTTTTTCAAGCTCTTCTTGAAACTCTTCCATAACAGGTTTTACGGTGCTCTCTGGTAGATCTGCTATGCGTATATACATAAGACCATCTATTGCATTATTAAATAGGGGATCTACATTAAATGCAATAACTTTTGCATTTTGCTTAATGTATTTTTTAATGAGAACAGGGAGTCGTAGTGATCCTGGTTCAATTTCTTCAATGAGTTTATCAAACTTATTTAGATCTGCTTTACTTTCGTCAAAAACAAACTCCTTATCGGCATCTTTGAGCTTTACTTTCCATTCCTTTTTAGGACGTATATATTGTGCGATATAAGGGTCGTAATAATGGGATTTCATAAATTCAACCATCATCGACTTTGAGAAGTTTGAAAATTGATTCGAAATACTTACCCCACCTATAAGATATTTATGCTCTGGAAAGCGCAATGTAGTATGTACAATACCTTTCCATAAAAGAAAAAGCGGCATAGGTTTCTGTTGATATTCTTTGATGATAAAGGCACGACCCATTTCAATACTCTCACTCATCATCTTGTGCAGCTCTGGCTCAAAACGGAAAAGATCTTGGAGATAAAACCCATCTATACCGTGCTCCTTATAAATCTTTGATCCTAGCCCCATTCTATAAGCTCCTGCAAGTGCATTTGCTTCATTATCCCATAAAAACATATGGTAATAATATCTGTCAAATTTGTCTAGATCTATAGCCTCATTTGTTCCTTCTCCTATGGCTCTAAACGTGATTTCTCTAAGTCGCCCTATCTCTCTTAAAATGCTAGGTATCTCTTGAGCAGGAGCTAGATATACTTCATAGTTTTTACTAGTGAGGAGGCGACGGTCATTTTCGCGCAAGCGTAAAATTTCGTCTTCTATAAGGTCGCTACTCATTTCTGTAACAATCTTCTTCGGCTCCTTTGGCGGTTTTAATTTTTGAGGAATGTCTTTTAAAATATTCTTTTTCTCAAAGGAATTTGCCAGCATGTACGTTTTCTTGCGTAAAAACTCTGTAAAATCTGCTAGTGACTCGTGTTCCTCTTGAGCGGTTACCTTTATAGGATTTCCTATACGTACCTTTATTACTCGGTTTTTTTGAGTAAGGAGTTCGCTAGGAAGTTTAGCTGTTCTAAGTGTATCGCTCAAGCTTGATAGTTGATAAAACAGTCTGCTATTTTTAGCATGAAAATAAATGGGTACAATAGGCACTTCTGCTTTCTTGACCAGCTTCATAGCAGCTTCTTCCCAAGGTTTATCTATAATGAGTTTGTCATCCTTATACGTAGAGACTTCTCCAGCAGGGAAGATACCAAGGGGATGACCGTCTCTAAGGTGAGATATAGCACTTTTAAAACCAGCGATACTGGACTTTACATCCTTTTTATTTTCAAATGGATTTACTGGCATTACGTATGGCTTGAGCGGCTCTATACGATGCAGTAAAAAGTTTGCTATAATTTTAAAATCTGGACGTTGTTCGAGCATTAACTTGAGCAGTAATATGCCATCTATTCCTCCTAGAGGATGATTTGATATGGTTACGTAAGCGCCGTCCTTAGGTAGTCTTTTTAAATCTTCTTCTGGTATTTCAAACTTGATATTAAACTCATCAAGCAATGCATTAAGGAACTCAAGATCTCCTAAATGTTTATTACGGTCGTAAACTTTATTGAGAGAAGAGATTTTAAGAATCTTCATTAATGACCACCCAGCAAAGGTGCCTATAAAGCCGAATTTATCGACGTTTATAGCTCGTGCAACTTCTTTAGCGGTGACTAGACCCATTATTGTTGTGGTTATTTTAAGTAGGCAAATATAACAAATAGGGTTTGCTATAGTTACATTTTGTTAACCTAGAGAAAACATACTTCTAGTTTTGTGTTACAAGTTGCACTGTGTTTTGAGTGACTTGCTTAAGAAGCACTGTTTTATCCTCTTGAAATTTATCAAGAGCTTCTTGTACAAAATGCCTTATTGTATAAAGAGAAACCCCTGCAGTAACACTTACTTTAAATTTTCCTTTAAGCTGATTTGTAAGTTTTTCTAAGCCATTAAATTTGTTGTCTACACATACAGAAAAGCTTATCGCAGAGTTCTGTATAAGGTCAACTTTAAGCTTGTAAGTAGAAAGTAACTGGAAAACCTCTGCAATATTATCTTCTACCATAAAAGAGAAATCTAGAGCAGATAGTGATATGAGCACTTGGTTTTTCTTGACTATATAACACGGCACCATAGGTGCTAGCGTAGACACACTACTTACCATGGTGCCACTAGCTGTAGGGTTGAGAAAGGATTTTACATAAAGCGGTATTTCTTTACGTTGCAACGGTTGTAAGGTTTTAGGATGAATAACAGAAGCTCCATAAAATGCAAGCTCAATGGCTTCTTCGTATGGGATTTCATGTAATAAAACGGTGTTGTTAAAAACTCGAGGATCACCATTTAAAACACCAGGAACATCCTTCCAGATAGTCAGATTTTCTGCATCGAGGCAGTATGCAAATATGCCACCCGTATAATCAGATCCTTCTCTGCCTAATGTGGTTGTAAAGTTATTACTGTCTGATGCTATAAATCCTTGAGTAATAGTAAGTGCTTTTGGGTCTACATACTCTTTTATCGCTGCTTGCGTTGCCTTCCAGTTTACGCGTCCATCGCGATAACTACTATCTGTTTTTATAAGACGTCTCGCATCTAGCCAGGTATTTGTAAGTCCTTGCTTGTTGAGGTATGCACTTATGATAGTAGTAGATATAAGCTCGCCGTAGCACACAATTTGATCATAAACAAAATCATATTTTGGCGATTTGTTCCAGGCAAGAAAACCTTTGAGCTCTGCAAAAAGTTCTTTTATCTTTTCAAAAACTTCATTGCCTTTTTCAAAAAGATTATTAGTAATCTCTTTGTGATAAGCGACCGTGTGTTCTATATGTTCTGGAAGACTGCTTTTATCACCAAAGTAAGCTGTAACAATTGCTTCCATAGCATTAGTCATTTTTCCCATTGCAGAGACTACAACAAGTTTTTCTCCAGCTCCGATAGTTTGTAGTACCGTTGCTACATTCTTTACGCCATCTGCATCTTTTACAGATGCTCCGCCAAATTTAAATACCTGCATATTGGTAACCTTACTTTTCTAAGTGAGTCGCTCGTTTTAAATGAGCGCTTATTGATAAACAAATGGTGATTTGTGGTTGTATCGGATTTTGTTACGCTTTCGCGAAAGCTAATACATCACAACAGAGCCAAAAATTATTAAGCATTAATTTTTTTAATGTAATCCTGAAGACGTTGCTCATCCATTTGTACAAGATGCCAATCTTTTAAAAACTTTGCGTTACTTTTTTTATAGAATTCAATGGCGCTAGTATTCCAGTCTAGTACAACCCATTCTACACGTTTAACACCACTCGCAGCCCCAAATATCATGATTTGATCATACAACTTTTGTCCTACTCCTTTGCCACGTAAAGATTCCTTTACCACCAGATCTTCTAGGTGTAATGATTTTCCATCCCAAGTAGAAAAGCGGAAATAACATAAAGCCATGCCTACAACCTCTGCTTCTGTTTTTGCAACGAAGCAAGTAAAAAGAGGGTGATCACCAAAACCGTTTTCTAAGAGTGTTTTTTCTGTAATCTTTACCGCATCAGGCTCTTTTTCATAAACTGCTAGTTCGTTTATGAGGCCCAACACAGCGGGCATATCTTGCGGTGTTGCTCTTTGAATGTTAATCTTCATATTCAGGGTTGTTTTTTATAAGCGACGCTAAGGTAAATAATTACATTAACTATTCTTAAACGAAAACGTTGTAGCAAGTTAAGATTAAAGCTACTTTTGCATTAAATCAAAAAACACGTATCGTGTCAAGAAAAAACCAAACATTAGGAGAGTTTATCATTGAAAATCAAGCTGAGTTCCAGTATTCTTCTGGAGAACTTTCTCGATTAATTAACTCTATTCGCCTTGCGGCCAAAGTAGTAAACCACGAAGTGAACAAGGCTGGCCTTGTAGATATAGTGGGTGCCGCTGGGGAGACAAACATCCAAGGTGAAGATCAGCAAAAGCTGGATGTGATGGCAAATGATACCTTTATACGTACACTCACCAACCGCAATATTCTTTGTGGAATTGCGAGTGAGGAAAATGATGATTTTATTTCAATACATGGTCAAAACGAGGATAATAACAATAAGTATGTACTACTTATGGATCCTTTAGATGGCTCTTCTAATATTGATGTGAATGTTTCTGTAGGGACAATTTTTTCAATTTACAGACGTGTGACTCCAGCTGGAACTCCTGTGACTATAGAGGACTTTTTACAAAAAGGTAGAGAGCAAGTAGCTGCGGGATATATTATTTATGGGACTTCTACAATGATTGTATATACTACAGGTCATGGTGTAAATGGATTTACTCTTAATCCAGCCATTGGAACCTTTTATCTTTCCCATCCTAATATGCAGTTTCCAGAAACAGGAAATATCTATTCTGTAAATGAAGGTAATTATGTGCACTTCCCAGACGGAGTAAAAAAATATATAAAATACTGTCAAGAAGAGAAAGATGACCGTCCGTATACTTCCCGATACATAGGGTCATTAGTTTCTGATATTCATAGAAACATGATTAAAGGTGGAATATACATGTATCCAAAAAGCTCGAAAGCAGCCAATGGTAAACTACGTTTGCTGTATGAATGTAATCCTATGGCTTTTATAGCTGAGCAGGCAGGAGGAAAAGCAAGTGACGGTTTTGGAGCTATTTTAGACTTACAACCTACAGAATTACATGAGCGTGTGCCCTTCTTTTGTGGTAGTAAATTAATGGTCGAAAAAGCCGAAAGTTTTATGAAGGAGTCTTAATTGATGAGTTAAGAAAGATTAAAACTCATAAGGCGCGGTATTTTTTTTATATTTGATTAAACAAATATCAAGGCTACTACCATTATGGCTAAAAAAGACCCTACACAGAACGAGCAACTACCTGATGTTGCAAATTCTAAAATTGAGGCTATCAAAAACCTCATTTTTGGTGAAAATATTCAAGAATATAATCACGAATTTGATACGCTTAAGGCAGATATCACGCAAAAACGTGAAGAAATGCTTTCTTATGTAGACGACGCTCGTAAAGAGATTATGACTGCCATTGATAATCTGAGTACAGATGTAAATATTCGTATCTCGGATCTTGAACAGGCACTTGATGATAAAACTCAAGATCTTGATAATAGAAAGGTGAGCCGTGATAGCTTAGGTGATATGCTCATACGTTTAGGTGAGAATATAAAGGCTTAGATCAATCTCTGAAAATTTTTAATGACAACTGATGAACGTCTTGAAATTTTAAAAGAGCTTTTACTCACAGATGAGAAAAAGCCTGAGAATGATATATACAGAAAACTTAAAGACTTAGAAGAGAGGCAGCAACATTTATCAGATAGAGTTGGCCCTATTCTAGATGAGCGTTTGCTAAGCTTTGTTGAAGAAATGCCCAAAACTCTAGGGCCCACCATCACCCAAACTTTAAAATCTGAAATTAAAAATTCTCAGGATGCTGTGGTAGAAGCATTATACCCTATTATGGGTAAAATGATAAAAAAATATATCCAAGCAGAAATAAAAAAACTCAATGATTCTATAAGTGAGAAAATAGACAATGCTTTTTCGTTTAGAAATATATTTAAATCTAAGGGAAAAGAAAGGCCATCCGCAGCGGCACTACTTAAAGAAGAATATAAAGCGTATATTGAACAAATACTTGTAATAGAAAAAGGTTCTGGATTGCTTAAAGCAAGCTATTCAAAAACCAAAACGATGGACAAGGATATGATGGCGGGTATGCTTACGGCGATAAAAAGCTTTGCAGAAGACGCTTTTGAGAGAGGGGAGATGGAATTAGAGAGGATAGATTATCAACTCTACACTATTCATTTACAAAACTTCTCAGAATATTATATTGCCGTAATTTTAAGCGGTATTTATGATGATGAATACAAAAATAAACTTGATGATGTGTTACTTGACTTTGCTCAGTTTGTGATAAACAAAGATGATTTAAGTGACAATCAGAAATTTACCAAAAAATTAAAAGAGTATTTTACAGATGAGCGTATCTAAAAAAATAGTATTACTAGGACATTTTGGTGTTGGTAAGTCTTCACTGCTTCGCAGGTTTGTTGAGAATAATTTCTCAGACAACTATGTAGTTACTATTGGTGTGCATATAATGAAGAAAGAAGTAAACATAAATTCTGATAAGGTAACACTTATTATATGGGATGTTGAAGGAACAGATGATTTTACAAAATACAGGCCATCTTATTTAATGGGAGCTTCTAGCTTTATTTATGTATTTGATGCCTCAAGAGCAGTAACATATAGTGATTTGAAATATAACTTAAGTCACCTAAAAGATAAGTATCCCCAAGTGCCTGTGCACATTATCGGAAATAAAGTAGACTTAGTCGACAAGGATGAAATCATGGCAGCTCTTAAGGCGCAAGATGTTCAACATAGCTATCTTTCCAGTGCAAAGACCGGAGAAAATGTTGAACAGCTGTTTAATGATGTAGCAGCGCAATTGCTTGAAAATGCTTGATAACCTCAGACAGGATTTTTTTAATAAAACCACACAACTACTTATTGTTAATAGAGGACTTAAGGTAGAAGACTCAGATCAAAACCTATTCTCAATTACTAAAGGCTCTGATATTACAGAGTTCCATCCTTTTTTCTACTCACTCATGACCGTCTTTGAGGAGACAAAAAAAGAACATACTTTCTTTTGTGTTCAAGTAGAAGTGCTGGGCAGACTTTATTTCTTAGATATAAAAACCATCTTAAGAGATGACGATATATTAGTCGTAATTTTAAATGATCTTACAGATCACTATAAAACGGTACACCAGATTAAACAAGTGCGTAACGAGTCTATCATAGGTTTTAATATTACTCAAGAGCTTAATCAAGAGCTAGAAATACAGCGTAGCTTCAAGAATAAATTTCTTGCAAACGTAAGTCATGAAATACGTACTCCTCTCAATAGTATCGTAGGTTTTCTTTCTGTTTTAGAAAATACTGATATTACAAGAGAGCAGTTAGACATACTCAATATTGTAAAAGACTCATCTAAGAATCTAGTGACTATTCTAGATGATTTGATGGATATATCTAAGATTGAAGCAGGCAAACTAGAAATTAAGAAGAGACGATTTGATTTCAAAGAATTTATAGAAGTTTTAGGTAAAACCTATCAACTCAGAGCAGATGAGAAGAGACTTTCTTTTGAGTTTGAGATGGGCTCAAAGATTCCACGTTTCTTAGTGGGCGATCATCTTAGAATCAATCAAATCCTTGTAAACTTATTAGAGAATGCATTAAAATATACGCATCAAGGAAATATAAAATTCTGTGTAAAAACAGATTCTCAAAATGCCAGAAGAATTCCTGTAACTTTTGAAGTGACAGATACTGGAATAGGAATACTAAAGGAGAAGATAGACAGTATTTTTGACAGCTTTACACAGCTAGAAAAAAGAGGCCTCTTTGGAGGATCTGGATTAGGACTTAGTATCGTAAAACAACTGACGCAATTGTTAGAGAGTGATCTCGAGGTAAGTAGTGTGGAAGGGGAAGGATCTACATTTAGTTTTACGGTATATATGGGAGTTTCTCATAATCAGAAACGAGAGAAGAAAGAAAAGGCTAAGAAGACAAAGAATAATAAAGCTGCTGGTAAAAAGCCACGTATTTTATTAGGAGAAGATGTCGAGGTGAATCAGTTGTTGATGCTTCGTCTATTTGTAGACCATGGTGCTTATAGTATAGATATTGCAAAAGATGGTGAGCGTGTTCTAGAATTTTTAGACAGAAACACTTATGATTTAGTGATACTTGATCTTACGATGCCTATAATGGATGGGCTTGATACTGCAGTGCAGATACGAAGTCATTCTAATAGTAAAATAAGTAAACTGCCCATTATAGCGCTTACTGCTAGAACAGCTCAAGAAGAGCAAGATGCAGCAAAGGAGGCAGGTATGAATGCTTACTTAACAAAGCCTATAGATGCAGAGCTTCTTTTTGAAACAATAGAGAGACTCTTAACACGGTATAAAAGGAAAAGTAAAGAGGTGGCTTCTCTAGATGAAGAGGAAGAATAAAAATTCTATAAAATCAAAAAGGGGGAAGATCTCATAAAGATCTTCCCCCTTTTTGATTTATGATAAAAGCTACAATCTAGCGGCTCATATTTTTGATTTCATCTTGAAATGTATCAAGATCAGTACCTTCTCTTACAAGAGTAAGTGCTTTATGTGCAACATAAGGTGCATTACTTGTAGCAAAACCTAAACCTATAGAAAGTCTTATTAAAAGAGGCTCTTCTTCCTCAAAATCATGATCAATGTGAATCATACGAGTAAGATCGTATAAACGCTCTAATCTTCTATCATAAGTAGTAGGAGGGTTAATAGGGTGAGACATATAATCTCCTAAAATAATTTCATAATCCTCTGCAGATATAGAAAGATTACGAGCAAGCCTGTCTAAAAAAGCTTTTTCTTTATCTGAAATTACACCATCATCCATTGCCACTCTCACAATAGATGCAAAGTGATCTTCATTTCTCTTGCGGAACCCGCTATCATATAAATCTGAAAAAGACATATTTTTTAATTTAAAGTAAGCTTCAAAGATAGCCATTTAATCAAGATTTTTAATTTGTACATTTGATAAAAACCCCCTAATTTTTTTAGATGGATTCATTCGTATTTTATTTTAAAGAAGGCCTTTTCCACGTACTAGATTGGAACGCTTATGATCATATACTTTTTTTAATAGTTCTCACTGTTCCATACTTATTTTCTAATTGGAAAAAATTATTGACACTGGTAACAATCTTCACATTAGGGCATACACTTTCGCTCGCGCTCTCGGCGTATGGTGTGGTTAGAGTTAACTCATCACTAGTAGAGTTGTTAATACCTATTACCATATTAATAACGGCTTTATATAATATATTTACGGCTGGTAAAAAGAATCGTAATCAGAAGATTGGAATTCACCTTTTTGCAGCATTATTTTTTGGTTTAATACATGGGCTAGGTTTTTCTACGTATTTTAAAATGATGACATCAAGTTCAGAAAGTAAGTTGCTACCATTAATAGAATACACCTTAGGTATTGAAGCTGCGCAATTAATTATTGTATTTGTTGTACTTGTTATAAGTTTTATAGGCCAAGCAATCTTTAGATTCTCACTAAGGGATTGGGTGATGGTTATTTCATCTGTAGTAATTGGTGTCGCTATTCCTGTGTTTAAAACGGCACTATCTAGTATAAATTTTTAATTATTGTTTTACATGCTTTTAGAAGTGTGTAAATAAGTTATATATTATATTTTTTTACGCTTTCGCGAAAGCGTAACAACAGATATCACAACTATTAATGGCTTCAAAACAACATAAATATGACATCGCTTACTTGAGAATGGCTCGGGAATGGGGAAAACTGTCATACTGCAACCGTAAGCAAGTGGGAGCAATTATTGTAAAAGATAAGATGATCATTTCTGACGGTTATAATGGAACACCAACTGGTTTTGAAAACGTTTGTGAAGATGACGAAAATAATACGAAGTGGTATGTATTACACGCTGAGGCAAACGCAATTTTAAAGGTTGCCAGTTCCACACAATCTTGTCATGGGGCTACTCTATATATCACATTAAGTCCTTGCAAGGATTGTAGTAAATTAGTACATCAGGCAGGTATTAAGCGTGTGGTTTATCATAATGCATATAAAGATCTCACGGGTGTAAAATTTTTAGAAAAAGCAGGCGTTGAGATAGTACATCTTCAAGACATCGATTCATAAATGAAAATACAACGCAAATATATTCCTCTACTTTTTGGTTTAGGCATTGCTCTAGGCATCATGCTCGGGAGTTTATTAGATTTTGGATATAAGGATACCGCGTTGTTTACATCAAATGCAAAAAAGGATAAACTTAATAAGCTCATAGATTATATAGATTATGAATATGTAGATGTTATAAACACTGATAGCATAGTAGATGTAACCGTAAATGGTATCTTGGATAATCTTGATCCACATTCTACTTATATTCCACCAGATGAATATAGCGCTATGGAGGAGAATATGAAAGGTGATTTTGTGGGGATTGGAGTAAGCTTTTATCCATATAACGACTCGCTGGCAGTAATACAGGCTATTAAAGGTGGCCCTAGTTATCGTGCTGGGATTAAAGGTGGAGACCGTATTGTCTATGCCGATGGCATCAATTTATCCACTAAAGAAATTACAGATGACTCTCTATCTAGTATTTTAAAGGGTAAAGCAAGAACACCTATTGAAATTAAGATAAAAAGACCTGGAGTTAAAAAACTTATGTCTTTTAATTTTGAGCGTGATCACGTGCCTATTTTTAGTGTTGTAGGAAGTTATATGCTTACTGATAATCTTGGGTATATTAAAATTAATCGTTTTGCAGAGTCTACTCACGAAGAGTTCAGAAAGGCGCTTTTAGACCTTAAAGGTAAGGGTGCGTCAAAAATAGCGTTAGATTTAAGAGATAATCCAGGAGGATATATCTCTAGCGCAGAGGGAGTGGTAAATGAATTTTTAGAAGAGGATAAACTCATACTGTTTACAAAGAATAAAACAGGAAAGATATCTAATAGCTATACTGATGATGGCGGTGTTTTTGAAGACGGAGAAGTCTTTATCCTTATAAATGAAAACTCTGCAAGTGCTAGTGAGATTGTCGCGGGAGCATTGCAAGACAATGATAAAGGAGTAATAGTGGGACGTAGATCTTTTGGTAAAGGGCTTGTGCAGAGAGAAATGGATTTAGGAGACGGGAGTGCAGTGAGATTGACAATCGCCCGTTATTATACACCTACGGGTCGCTCCATACAAAAGCCTTATGAATTAGGAGATAAAGATTATTTTGAAGATTATCTCAATAGATATGAAAACGGCGAGTTACGCAGTGTCGATAGCATTAAAGTTGCAGATTCTCTCAAATTTAGAACTCCTAAGGGTAAAATTGTTTATGGAGGAGGAGGTATCATACCAGATATTTTTGTCCCTAAAAATACAGACTATGAAGTAGAACATCTCAATTATGTATTGCGTTCTGGATATATGCGCTTGTTTATTTTTGAGCAATTAGAGAAAGATAGAACTTATTATAATAGCCTCAGTATGGAACAATTTCAAGAAGAGGTTATCATATCAGATCAGGTAGTAGAAGATTTTATATCTTTCGCACAGTTTAGGCAGATTAATTTGAAAGCAAGTAAATATAGAGACTTGTACAAGAAATATCTCAAAGCTACTATGGCTAGACAGCTTTTTGATAATAATGCATTTGAGATGATGGTAAATAAAGAAGATGCCGTAATTCAAAAAGTGATAGAACTTACTCGTGAAAAAGGATAACCTATGTTAATGGTAGTAGCTATATATATTTATATTGTCGCAATCATATTTAGATTGCTAGATAATAGTGCTGCATTGCTTATACGACATGGTATATCCGTAAGTCCTTTTTACTTGAAGCCACCAATTATTCTAGCTCAAATAGAAAATCTAAATGATGAGAAACTCATTTGGAAATTACGTCGTAATCTATGGTATCAAAAGTTGCATATTGCTTTTACGGCACTAGCAATACTTACATTAATAGCTGGGATTATTTATGAGATTTATAATCCTTACATTATCTATTTGATGTAATTATATCTTATTTATGTTTCTCTGCAATTTTGCGGGAGGTACGTAAAATAAGCAATAATAGTATTGCACATAAGCACGCTATAACTCCTATTAGAGCAATGCTACTTTCTCCTTCAAAAAGATTAGAAAAGTCGAGTAATGTTACATTGTAAATAAGAAGGCCCAGCGCCAGTAAAATTCCAATAGGGATTATAAACTTCATAGATTTACTTAAATAGTTCTTGAATATTTGCTGTAAATAACTTCACAGCGATTGCTAACAAAATTACACCAAAAACTTTATGTATTACAGCAATACCGTTCTTGCCTAAAAAGCGCTCAATATGTTTAGAGGTTTTTAAGACTATGTACACTAGTAATATGTTAAGTATGACAGCTATTATTATATTACTAAGGTCATATTCTGCACGTAATGCGAGAAGCGAAGTAAGAGTGCCGGGTCCTGCTACTAATGGAAAGGCAAGTGGAAATACAGAGACCGTCTTTGCACTTATACCATCATCATCCTTAAAAATACTAACACCCAGAATCATTTCTAGGGCTATAAAGAATAGGATAAAAGAACCAGCCACAGCAAACTCATACACATTTACACCTATGAGACTTAATATACTCTCTCCTACAAATACAAATAAAATCATGACGATAAGCGCGACTAATGCTGCTTTTTCACTTTGAATATGACCTGCTTTTTTGCGTAACTTTAATATAATAGGAATACTACCTATAATATCGATTACAGCAAAAAGTACCATTGCCGCCGTAAGTATTTCCTTTATATCTATATTCATTGCATAATCGTTTTAAAATGCGCTCAAAGGTACCCTTATTTAAAGGATACATAATACATTCTGTTGTAGAATTACAAATACAATACGTAACTTAATTCACTATTAATTAGTTAGTAACAATTTATTAAAAATGGTATGTATTTTTTGGTGAAAATTAGAATTATAGTTTTTGACTATTGAACATTAACTTATTCTAATGATAAACTATAGTTACGTGAGTGGTTATTAAATACTTTTACGCCATCAACCTTGAAAAACCTATTGGAATGAAAAATACAGAAACATTTGATCTTAATGATGAGTCTCAAGCAGCAAAGTGTCCTTTTATGGGAGGAGCACATAAACAAACCTCTGGCGGTGGTACAACTAATCGTGATTGGTGGCCTAATGAACTTCGTTTAAATATACTTAGACAGAATGCGACAAAATCTGACCCATTAGGAGGAGATTTTGATTATGCAGCGGCATTTAATAGCCTAGATTTTAATGCCCTCAAACAAGACGTACTTGATTTAATGACAGATTCACAGGATTGGTGGCCTGCAGATTATGGTCACTACGGAGGGTTTATGATTCGTTTAGCTTGGCACAGTGCGGGTACATACCGTATAGGAGATGGACGTGGAGGAGCAAGCTCCGGAACACAGCGTTTCGCGCCACTTAACAGTTGGCCAGATAATGGTAACCTTGATAAGGCTCGTTTATTATTATGGCCTATCAAGAAAAAATATGGAAATAAAATTTCTTGGGCAGATTTAATGGTGCTTGCAGGTAACTGTGCTTTAGAATCTATGGGCTTCCCAACTTTCGGTTTTGCTGGAGGACGTGAAGATGTATGGGAACCAGAACAAGATATTTATTGGGGAAGCGAGACAGAGTGGGGAGCAAATGATGAGCGTTATGCAGAGGGAGAGTTAGAAGCACCACTAGGAGCAGTAATGATGGGATGGATATATGTAAATCCAGAAGGACCTAACGGAGTTCCAGATCCTATGGGCTCTGCTGCAAATGTGAGAGAGACTTTTGGACGTATGGCGATGAATGATGAGGAGACAGTAGCACTAGTAGCTGGTGGTCACACCTTCGGTAAAGCACATGGTGCAGCAGATCCAAGCGACTATGTAGGAACGGAGCCACACGGAGCTCCTATTGAAGAAATGAGTACCGGATGGAAAAATAGTTATGGTACAGGTGTACTTGATGATGCTATTACTTCTGGAATAGAGGGAGCATGGACTCCTAACCCAACACAATGGGATGCAGATTATTTTGATGTACTATTAAATTACGACTGGGAGCTTACCAAGAGTCCAGCAGGAGCACACCAATGGACACCTACAGAATCTTCAAATGCAAAGATGGCTCCAACAGCTGGAGACGCTTCAAAAAAGCAGCGCCTTATGATGACTACGGCAGATATTGCTTTGAAAGTAGATCCAGAATATCGTAAGATTTCAGAGAGATTCCATAAAGACCACAAGGCTTTTGAAGATGCTTTTGCACGTGCATGGTATAAGTTAACACACCGTGACATGGGACCTATAGAGAGATATTTAGGTCCAGAAGTTCCTAGTGAAGAGTTATTATGGCAAGATCCAGTACCGAGCAATGATGGGTATGCATTAAGCGATGATCAAGTTGCAACATTAAAAGTAAAAATTGCAGCGTCAGGACTTACAGTATCAGAGATGGTTTCTACAGCATGGGCATCAGCTTCTACGTTTAGAAATTCTGACAAGCGTGGTGGAGCAAACGGTGCACGCATCCGCCTGGCACCACAAAATAGATGGGAAGTAAACAACCCTGAGCAGTTATACAAAGTGCTTAATGTATTAGGTGCTATTCAAAGTGATTTTGATGGTGACGTATCTATGGCAGACCTTATCGTTCTTGCAGGATCTGTAGGAGTAGAAAAGGCGGCAAAAGATGCTGGACATGATGTCATAGTCCCATTTACGCCAGGACGTACAGATGCAACACAAGAACAAACAGATGTAGATAGCTTTGGTTATCTTGAGCCTAAAGCAGATGGTTTTAGAAACTATGTGAGTCATACACAAAAAGCAACAGCTGCCGAAGCAATGCTTATTGATCGTGCACAATTACTAGGACTCTCTATTCCAGAAATGACAGTGCTTGTAGGAGGTTTACGTGTATTAGGTACAAACTATAACGGTACTAAAGTAGGTGTCTTTACAGATCGACCTGGACAGTTATCAAACGACTTCTTTACAAACATACTAGACTTTACATACACTTGGAAGGAGCTTTCTTCTGATGAGACATTATTCTCAGGAAGTGACCGTCGTACTGGAGAGATGAAGTTTACAGGATCTCGTGCAGATCTAATTTTTGGATCAAACACAGAGCTTAGAGCAATTGCTGAGGTTTATGGAGCAAATGATGGTGAAGAACGTTTCGTAGCCGACTTTATCAAGGCATTTACTAAAGTCATGAACGCAGATCGTTTTGATATTAAGTAAATAAATAACGCTTTCGCGAAAGCGTAAGTACACAATAAAAACGTCCAACTTGCTACAAGTTGGACGTTTTGCTTTTTATGCAATATTTCTTCAAATTTTAAAGGATGCAGTTGTGCATATTAGTATGCTTTCGCGAAAGCGTAACAGCATAAAAACCTTCCTAAAAAGCTGTTTCAAGTAATGCTAGACATATCTTAATACCTTGTCTAATATTCCCTATGCGTATATTCTCATTAGGATTGTGCTGATTGTTATCCATATTAACCAGCGGAAGTATAACTGTAGGAACATCTAGCGCTTTAATCACGGGAACAATAGGCACGGTGCCACCCATCATTCTAATTGTAATAGGGTCTTCACCAAAAGATTGTGATAGTGCTTTCCTTATTTTTTTGCCAAAAGCATCATCTGGATTTGTTCTAAATGCATTTACAGAAGTTTTACCTGTAAACGTGGCTATTTTAGGATAAGCAAGTCTTTCCTCCTCCGTGGGTGCTCGATCTATAAGGTGATAACCTTGTTTAGTGATGTGCTTTTTAATCTTTTCTAGTTGTGCATCACCATCTGTTTCTGGAACAAGGCGTATGTCAAGGTTTGCAATGGCATACTCTGGAACTACCGTTTTGAGACCTTCACCTGTCCACGAGGTCCCTATTTGTCTAACGTTAAGAGAAGGAAATTGCAGCGCTTCTTGATATGAGTTTCCAACTTTTTCGGCGGTGTGAACACCTAATTTTTTATTAAAATCAGTTGCGTCAAAAGGTACAGAAGAGAGTACTTGAGCCGTTTCTGGAGTAATTGTAATTCCATCATAATAATTTTCTATTAAGACTTTTCCATCATCATCTTTCATTGTAGTTAGTAGGTTTGCAAGTCTAAAAACCGGGTTAGGTGCATAGTTGCCATAATGACCACTATGTTGAGGTAGGCGGGCACCGTAGGTGGTGATTGCAGCAGTGGCAATTCCTCTACAGCCAAAGGTAAGTGTGGGCTTATTAGAATCATGAGCAGGACCATCCATTACCACAAAATAATCTGCAGCATATCTACTTTTATAAGTGTCTAGAGTAGAAAGTAAAGCAGTCGAGTTATATTCCTCTTCGGGATCAAAAATCACCTTGATATTAAAAGTAGGTTCTTTTTGTTGCTCTTTTAAAAGTTGTAGCGCAGTAATAAACATCATTATAGGTGCCTTATCATCTGCAGCGGCTCGGCCAAAAATACGCCAGTCATTATCAATTTTAGTGTCTAGGTGATCCCAAGAAATCGCTTTATAATCCCCAGAGCTGTTTTTCACCTTGAGTACAGGAGTGAAAGGGTCTTCTTGATCCCATGTTGCAGGGTTTACTGCCTGTCCATCTATATGAACATAAAAGAGTACTGTTTTGTAATTTGGGTTGTACTCTTTCTCTACGAGAAGAATAGGGAGCGTACTAGTTTCTAGTAAGCTAGTTGTGAAATCTAGCGCCTTGTAACGCTCTTCTACAAAGGCAATATTTTCTAGCATTAAAGCTGGGTTTGAAGGCAAGTTAGGAATGCTCACAAAGGCTTTGTGTTCAATAAGAGTTTTCTTGAGATTTTGATCTATAAGTGCATCTACGGGAGATTGAGCAACACCTATAAAAGCAGTAAATAAGAGACAGAGAGGCCAGAGTTTCATAGAAGACGATTTTAAGAATTGTTGCTGTGTTAAATACAACCGTATGGTAGATAAATATAAGGTTTTCTGCTAGGATGCTTCACTTCTATTAACAGAGGTTAATAAAAGCGTGTTATTATACGCTACTAAGGCCAATAAAAGAAGAAACGGTCTATTAATGTTTAATTTTGGAAAACCTCAATGATTAAATATCGTAATTAATTACAGTTTATGGATTACAAACACCTAGTAGTAAATGTCAAGGAAAATGCGCTACGCTTTGAAAACAAGAATGCGCTTTATGTAAAGAATGAGACACTTAATACTTGGGAAGGTATAAGCTGGAAAAATATGTATTACCGTGTTGAAAATCTTGCCAAAGGTTTACTGCAGTTTGGTGTTGAAACACAGCATAACGTAGCCATTTTTGCCGAAAATATGCCTAACTGGATTATTGCAGACCTTGCGATAATGAGCATAAGAGCAGTAACGGTACCTATCTATGCAACATGTTCTACAAAGGAAGTAGACTATGTGATAAATGATGCTGAGGTAAGCTTGCTTTTTGTGGGTAATCAGCATGAATACGATCAGGCTTATGAACTTCTAGAAAGCTCTTCATACTTAAAGCTTATTGTAGCTCTTACAGATACCATTAAGTTACAACCCTCTGTTTCTTCTATGTATTTAGAAGACTTTGTTGTTACTAGCCCTACCCAAGAAATTGAAGACATCTATTTAAAAAGACAGCAAGACCTTGATGTAAAAGATCTAGCAAGTATTATCTATACTTCAGGAACCACTGGAGAACCTAAAGGTGTGATGATAGGCCATGCTAATATAGGAGCTTCTCTTGCAGCGCATAAATATGAACTTGATATATCAGATCAAGATGTGTCATTAAGCTTTTTACCACTCAGTCATATTTTTGAGCGTAGTTGGGTGTTTTTCTGTTTGCACATGGGGATTGAAGTGTATTTTAATCAAGATCCAAAGAAAATTGCAGAGGTTCTCAAAGAAGTGCGACCAACGGTGATGTGTACAGTGCCTCGTATTTTTGAAAAAATTTATGCAGCTATACAAGCGAAAACAAAGGAGGCTACGCCTACAAAGCAGAAACTTGCAAGCTGGGCACTAAGTGTAGGTGATAACTACTATAATCAGCACCAAAGGCTTGAGAAAAAAGTGCCACTAGGACTAAATCTAAAATATAAAATTGCCGATAAGATTGTATTGAGTAAGTTGCGTGCACTCTTTGGAGGGCGTATTAAATTTATGCCTTGTGGTGGAGCGCCACTTGCGGCAGATATGGTTTCATTTTTTCACTCCTTTGGTCTTGATGTAAAATGTGGCTACGGACTCACAGAAACGACCGCAACAGTATCTTTATTTGGATACACAAATTTTGAATTCAACTCTGCTGGAAAAAGCATAGAAGGTACTGAGATTAAAATAGGAGATAATGATGAAATCCTTGTAAAAGGCCCTGGAGTCATGCAAGGCTACTATAAAAAGCCAGAAGCAACAGCTCAGGTTTTTAAGGACGGATGGTTTTGTACAGGTGATGCAGGAAGACTAGATGAGCATGGAAATCTATACATCACAGATAGAATCAAGGATTTAATGAAAACATCTGGAGGTAAATATATAGCTCCTCAAAAATTAGAAACAGCGCTTATCAGTGATTCGCTTATTGAGCAACTTGCAGTAATTGGAGATCAGCAAAAATATGTAACAGCACTTGCGGTTCCTAATTTTGAGAATTTGAAGAAGTATGCCCTTGAGCATAGTATCTCATTTGAGAGTATGGAAGAGCTCATTAAGGACAATAAGGTTGTAGCACTTTTTGAAAAACGTTTTGACGAGCTACAGCAAGAATTCTCAGCTTTTGAGAAGATAAAAAAGTTTACGCTGCTTCCTCGTGAGTTCAGTATAGAAGAAGGGGAAATAACGCCTACCTTAAAAATTAAAAGAAAAATAGTTCAGAAAAAATACAAAGCACTTATTGATAAGATGTATGCAGAGTAGTTAATGTGAGATGCTACGCTTTCGCGAAAGCGTAATTTTATATAACCATTAATAATCTCGCTACTCACACATTCTTACTTCATACTTTCCAAGTATCTTTGCCCAACTATGTTCCAACTCAAAAAAACCATCGTTTCTGAAGACATTATCGAAAAAGATTTTGTCTGTAATCTTAATGCTTGTAAAGGAGAGTGCTGCATCGCAGGTGAAGCTGGCGCGCCACTTGAAGAAGATGAGGTTACCATCATGGCAGATATTTACGATAAAGTAAAGCCTTTTCTACGTCCAGAAGGAATTGCGGCAATTGAGGAGCAAGGAACGAGTATTGTGCGTGACGGTGAGCTAGAGACACCACTGGTAAATGGAGCCGAGTGTGCTTATGTGACCTTCAATGATAAAGGATGGGCAAGCTGCGGTATAGAGGATGCTTACAATGCTGGTGAAGTGTCGTGGCGCAAACCTATTTCTTGCCATTTGTACCCTATTCGTGTGCAAAAATACAGCTCATTTTCGGCAGTAAATTATCATCGCTGGCCTATCTGTAGTGATGCTTGTTCTCTAGGGAAAGAACTATCTGTGCCTGTTTATAAATTTACTAAAGATGCATTAATACGTAAATTTGGAGAAGAGTGGTATACAGAACTAGAGAAGACCGCTCAAGAAATGGGTAAATAATGTAGTGCCTTGTGCGGACTTAAGAGTCCTATACTACAAAATTTGTATGTAATCTTTTGAGATGCCTTATCTTTAATCCAAAGATAATACATGCACTTTCATTCAAAACTTCCTGACGTTAGTACTACCATTTTTACGGTGATGAGTAAGATGGCTCACGAACATCAAGCCATTAATCTTGCACAAGGATTTCCGGGCTTTGATAGTGATCCAAAACTGCAACAGCTAGTTACGAAAGCAATGAGTGATGGGTATAATCAGTATGCTCCTATGCAAGGTGTTTACAGCTTGCGAGAACAAATCACTCAAAAGCTCAATACCTTATATGGAAGTGATTATCATCCTGAGACAGAAGTTACAGTAACTGCTGGAGCTACCCAAGCTATTTACACAATCGTATCTGCTTTTATACGTACAGATGATGAAGTAATTATATTAAAGCCAGCTTATGATTGTTATGAGCCTGCAGTAATTGTAAATGGCGGTAAAGTAGTCCCTATCCAACTCAAAGCACCAGATTATAAAGTAAACTGGAAATCGGTGGAAGATGCTATCACGCCTAAGACTAAAATGATATTCATTAATACTCCGCACAATCCTACGGGTACTATTCTTGATAAAGAAGATATGCTGGAGTTAGAGCGCATTCTTGAAGGTACAGATATAATATTATTGAGTGATGAGGTGTATGAGCATATAGTCTTTGATGGCAAGCGTCATGAGAGTGTGGCTCGTTACCCAGCATTAAGAGCACGCAGTTTTATTACGGCATCCTTTGGGAAGACTTTTCATAACACAGGATGGAAAATGGGATATACAGTTGCTCCAAAAGAGTTGATGGCAGAGTTTCAAAAAGTACATCAGTTTAATGTGTTTTCTGTACACCATCCATCACAAAAAGCCTTTGCTCAGTACCTCAAGGAGCCTAGTCATTATCTAGAACTCAACGATTTTTATCAGCAGAAAAGAGATTTGTTTTTAAACCTAATTGAAGGTTCGCGATTTACAGCAAAGCCTGCCGCAGGCACCTACTTTCAGATGCTGGATTATTCTGCTATTACTAATGAGAGTGATACCGCTTTCGCGAAAGCGTTAACCATAGACTATAAACTAGCGTCTATACCAACGTCGGTATTTAATGTGGATCAAGAAGATTTTAAAATGCTACGATTTTGTGTTGCAAAAGATGACGAAACACTCAAAAAAGCTGCCGAAATTTTAACTAGTATCTAGTCGTCTAGTTTACGAGCAACCCATCCACGTATAAGCTCTGCTGTAACCCCAAAGGCTACATGTGCAAGAAATTCATTTGCTTGTAATTTTACTGGTATATCTTTAGGCTCGTCTTCTAGACCCATTAATGGTAGTGAGGTTTCATGTGTTGCTAGATATGCCGTAGTTCCAAAGAGCGCTCCCTCTACAAGGTTGGTTTCTGGTCTATCACGCTTTGCATAGCCTAAACTAGCTCCTAATGTAAGGCCAATAGGGATATTAACTAATTGTTCTGCGAGATCACGATTTGATGTGCTCACAGGTTCTCCGGTAAGCTTCTCAGAGATGTTATCTACTAGCTTAAGTTGTGCACTCTCAGTATTGGGTTGTCTTACTGGTAATACTCGTTCTATAGCGCTTTTAACAATGGTACCTGCTAGACCACCTAATACTCCAGCAATCACTCCGCGAGTAGCGGTAGATGCTATATTATCTTTTTCAAGCCAGTTAGAAAGTGCAGTATTACTCATAGTAGTTAGTGTTTTATGACCCTAAAGTACTTTTTAAGGCCTAGTAGAGGTCTTAAGATAATTATAATTAACAATTAATTAAACAGCTATAGCAACATATAAATATCAATTCTATCAAGAGACGTTAAATAAAACTGAGTATATCATTTTTGTTTTTATCTTTATGTTTTCGGAGCAAGTAGGTAAGGTGCTTCACAAAGTATAGACTGTAAGTTATGAATGACAAATTATTTGACGCAATACGCAACGGAGATCTAGAGATGGTGCAAGCAATTATTACTGCTCATCCAGAACTTGTAAATATTAAAGATCAACGCGGTTCTACCCCTTTATTACTTGCCACTTACTACGGAAATCAGGACATAAGCGAGGCTATTTTAAAGCAAAAGCCAGATCTTAATGCAAAGGATAGTTCTGGTAACACTGCGCTTATGGGTGTTTGTTTTAAAGGATACCCAGTAATTGCAAAACTACTTATCGAGAGTGGGGCAGATGTAAATGCTGTTAATCTTAATCATGCTACAGCCCTCATTTATGCAGCTACTTTTGCGCAGTCAGAAATAGCACAAATGCTTATTGAAAATGGTGCCAACTTGTCTCATAAAGATGAAAAAGGTAACACCGCTTTTGATCATGCAAAAATGCAAGGATCTACAAACCTGATGGAAATCTTAGAGGAAAAATAGATTTGTTGCTGCTATGCCGCTTTCGCGAAAATGTGACCCGTCAAAAACAGTCTCAAGCATAAATAGTTTTCACATCTTACTTTAGTGAGTTTAGGTCAAATTTTCTATAATCTTCTACCCAATTCTTACAGCCATTATCTAGCATCGCTTCACGATTTTTTGTGCCTATACCCAAAAACGAAATATCGAGTTCTTGTGCGGCTTTTAAATCCCAAAGCCCATCACCTACAGCAATGATATTATCAAAGGACGTTCTATTGTAATATTCTTCAGACTTCTGTATTGCTTCTTTTACAAACCCCACTCGAGAAATATTATGTAACGAAGTTGCAAGCACTTCAGGAATAAAAGGAACTTGAGAGCCCTCCATTTTTATAGCAGTAGCTTTTGGAAAAGCACCCGTTCCATAAGCAAATGGAATATGCATTTCTTGCAATTTTAATAATAACGAACGCGCCCCTGGGATTTCACTCACAGGGTTGCATTTAGATAATTCTTCGCCTAATAAATGATCTAGCTCATATCTTAAGTTGGCTGGAGCTTTCTTGTTAAAAGTACGCTCGTAATTATATTCTAGCGCATACAGATCTGTATGGTGTAGATAGTTGTCATAATCGGTGTCTATATCTTGAAGTCCTATATCTGCTAGAACTTTGGTTATAACAGGGAGATATGTTGGGATACTATCTGTAAGTGTTCCATCAATATCAAAAACGAAAAGTGTGTCTTTTGTAATCATTTAGTTTTTTCTGAATAATTGTTTAACGGTAAGTGACCCATCGCTGTTTAATCGCTTTACGATTTTTATGAAAGCAATGGCTGTAATAAGCGCATCTCCGGCAGAGGTATGTCTATCGTGCAAAGGGATTTTGAGAGCCTCGGCAAGTTCATCTAGCGTGTACCTTTTTTCTTGTAAAGGTCTGTTTATAGGATGCACAAGTCTTTTGTACAACGTTTCTGTATCGAGTACTCTGTTTTTTAATTTTCCCAGCTGAGCACGTTTGAGGGCTGAATTAATTACTGCAACGTCAAAACCTATGTGGTGCCCTATGAGAATATCTGTTCCTATAAACTCTAAGCACTTTTCTATGGCCTCTTGTTCATTTACTTGCTCATAACTTCCATTGCGGAGGATGCCGTGTATTTTTGCACTTTCAGGCTTGTATATATCTTGTTTGAGGTATAGCTCTAAGCTCTGTGCTACAGAAATCTCATTATTAATCACGGTTACCGCTCCTATAGATAGAATACGATCTTCTTTATAATGTAAACCCGTAGTTTCGGTGTCAAATACTACAAAACGAGTGGTATGAAGCTTTTTTCCATCTAGAGTACTACCTAAAAAGCCTGCCTGACTTCTCTCCTGAGCAAAAGCAGCAAGATACTGTGTCCAGAAGGAAGGATAATCTCTTTGAGGTGATGTAGTAAATAATCCCATCTAGCTCAAATTTTGAGTTTGAAAGCGTACACGTACCACTTCTTGTAAATCGCGCAGTGGCTTAAAGCATCGTTTTAGTTTGAGACGTTCCTCTTTAGATAAATCTGCTAGTTTAATGAAGCGGCCGCTATCATCGTTGCGCAACCCTTGTTTGACTCTAAATTTAAGAAGTGCTTTAAATGCGTATGCGCAGCTTTCAAAGAGTTCTTTGTTTTGAGGTTCTAGCTCTGCAAGCTTTTCAAAACGTTCTGAGGTATGATTTATGTTGCGTAGGTTATGGTAAAGAGAAAGCACTCTGGCGCCACTTATTAATGGAGCCATAGCTCGGTTTTTTATATCAAATTCATCTTTATGTGCACCATCTGACTCCACAAGAAAGTTGCGAAAGAAACTCACCGGCGGCGGGTTTTTAAGTGCATCCTTTGCCATAAATCTAAAAAAGACAGAAGATGTAGATAGCTGGTCATAAATAGAGGCGGTAAGTTCTCCTACTAATTCCTGAGTTCCATAGACCATTCTATAGTCAAAGAATATTCCCGATAGCAACATGCTTTCTGGAGATGGATCTTTAACCCATGTAGAAAACTGCGCTTTCCATTCAGAAAGTGATAAACAGTATAGCGGATTACTTCCCATCATATCTGCAGGGCAGTAATCATAACCTATTTTATGAAGGCGTTTATTCATCCTATTTGCTAGATGCAGAAAGTAATTTTTAGTCGCCTCATTAGTTTCTGGTGACACATCCTCATAAATAAGAGCGTTATCTTGATCTGTATAGAGTAATTGCTCCTCTCGACCTTGACTTCCTAATGCAAGCCATGTAAATGATACTGGAGGATTATGTGCCATCTTACTTAATGAGAGCTCCATAGTGCGTTGCATGAGAGCATCTTTAAGCTCAGAAAAAATATTAAGAATATGTGATATAGGTAAGTTTTGGTCTAGGTAGCGCCCAAGAAGAAGTGTTGCTTTTTCCCAAGTAAATCGTAGCATTTTGGTTTTTTTTGCTCGTTTTATTTCCTTTACGAGTTCGGCGGGACTGTTACCGTAAGCTACCACAATATCATGTTTACTTAACAGACCTACTACCTTTGTGCTAGCTGTACCGTCCTCGGTAATTATGAGATGACTTATTCCATTTTTGAGGAGTATAAGTTGCGCTTGAGCTACGGTTACTTTTGTAACGGCACAGACAACCTGAGTAATCATTGCATCACCTACTACGTGATCACTAGAGATAATATTATTTGCAATAGCATTGCGCAATTCTCGATTTGTGAGAACACCTACTGGAACTGCATTGACTGTAATTACTAAACATCCTATACGATGTTGTTGCATCAATCTTGCTGCTTCTTGTATGGAAGTTTCTGGAGAGCAAGTGATGATAGATGTGCTATATCGTGCTTGTTCTAACCCTAATAAATGTGCGCTACGTTCGGGCTCATAGGTGTTCAGTAAAGAGCCACTTTGCTGTAAGGTATATGGATCTTTTATGTTTGATGCAAAGCTAGCGATAAGGTAGTTTGAAATGGCTTTGTTCGCTTTCGCGAAAGCGGAAAACTCCTCCATAGGTAATGTATAGAGTATCGTCTCTTCCTTTGCCGTAGCAGTCGTTCTATAAGTATCTGTAGAGGTTACTTTAAGACCAAAAAGGTCTCCTTCATCGCAAATGTCTACCACCTTAATCACATCCTTGGATGGTCTAGTGAGTTTTATAGCCCCTTGCTGAACGATATAAAAACGATCATAATAAGCTTGATCACGATTAAAAATGACTTCATCCTTATCCAAGTAAAGTACAGAAGCTTGGCTACAAATATCCAGCAAATCACCTTCGGCCATAAATTGAAATGGTGGAAACTGTTTTAAAAAATCATAGATTCTTTGAGCAATTGTGTTTTGCATAGCGTGTACGTATTCATTGTAAAGATAGTACAGATGGAAAGTTCTACCATAAATGTATCTTTATACTATGAAATCAGAAACATTACAAGTAAGTCTTATACAAACTTCGCTTTATTGGGAAGACGCAAATCGTAATAGAGCACATCAAGGAACATTGATGGCAAAGGTGCCTGAAGGAACTCACCTTATTGTACTACCAGAGATGTTTACCACTGGGTTTTCTATGAGTCCGCAATCCCTAGCCGAAACTATGGATGGAGATACTGTCCAGTGGATGAAGCGCCAGGCCTTAAAGTCACAAGCAGCCATCTGCGGAAGTTTAATAATAAGTGAAGAAGGTCTCTATTACAATCGGTTTTTATTTGTCACTCCAGAAGGTGAAATAACGAGCTATAATAAACGCCATACATTTAATATGGCTGGCGAGGGAGAGCAGTATAAAGCAGGTAATGAACAGGTACTTATCGATTATAAAGGCTGGAAGATTTTTCCACAGATTTGTTATGACTTGCGTTTTCCGGTGTATGCGCGTAATACATTTGATTATGATCTCATTATTTACGTTGCAAATTGGCCAAAAACTAGAATAGCTGCTTGGGATACGCTACTTAAAGCTAGAGCTATAGAAAACATGTCTTATTGCATTGGGGTAAATCGCGTGGGAGTAGACGGTAATAACCTTGAATATATAGGGCACTCTGCTGTATATAATGTCTTAGGAGAAGAGATAGTCACAGCTCATACTCAAGAAGGTGTAGTGACTACGACATTAACTAAAACGCATATTAAGAATACGAGAAGTAAACTGCCTTTTCTAGAAGACAAAGACAGATTTACTCTTGAATAGTATCCTTAACCTTTGTCTTCTTAGGAAGTAGCTCAAATGTTTCTTTGGCAAACCAACTGGGACGTACATCAATTTCTCCAGGGAAATTGATAATTACTTCTGGTTGTTTTTTCTGCAAATAATTTCCTGAGTCAAAAAGACGGTTATTATTGGCATCCTCTATTAGGCGTATTTTATACGAGCCTGGTTTGAGGAGTTTGAAGTTAAAAACGGTTTCTTGAAGGGAATATTGCGTCTCTATAACCTCATCACTTTTATCCATTAACTGGATGATGTAAGGAAAGTTATTTGCGTTTTTTAGGGTGAGCTCTATATCTCCATAATCTGAGAACTCCTTAGTATTTGCTTTGTAGAAAAGAGTATCATTTTGTTGTCCAAAAAAATCTGTAATCGCATTGGGTAGTGCTTTGATACTATAACTAGCTTTTTCCTCTTTCTCAAAATCAATATCTAGAGAGGTCCTGTTATCTTGTAAAGAATATGTAAAAGGAATCTCGATAGAGTCTTTTACAACGGTTATTAAAGACTCATTAATGGTGTCTATTGGAATATTGCTGAGTATGCGATACGGTTTGTCTAACAACACAGCATTGCGATATTTTGAAGAAAAGGCTAGAGAGTCTAATTTTGGCTTACGTATTCTAGCCTGCAGGGTGTCACTATAACCTGGTGCAGTTACATTAAAGACGAGCGAGTCAAGTGATACTCGTGGCTTGTACCAGTAATATAAAGTGTCCTCTCCTTTTTTTGTGATGGTGGTTTCGTGATTATTTCCCACATCCGTTAAGAGGTTTATAGCGATGCTATCTGTATAACCACTAATACCAAAAGCTATTTTACCCTCGGCAGCATGTTTAGGGCGGGAGGCTTTATAAGAGGGTGTTTCTGAAAATAACTTTAGTGTATAAGACGAGTCAGTTGGGACCGTTACAAAATCTTCTATAAAAGCAACCTTATCTTTTTTAGGTTGAAAAGTATAATTTGCGTCTTCATCTTTTAAAGCTACAAGCGCATACGTTCCAGGTTTTAGATAGTCTAGTTTAAACGTGTTGAGGCTATCTAAAGTGTTTGTAACATATAATGGAGGCTTATTGTAAATAGTAGAATCTGTATACGTGCTATCTGCTTCATAAAGCATCACGGTTACAAAATTATCAGGCTTGTCTAAGATCGCATCTACAATTGTTCCAGACACAGTAAGGCTATCTATATAGTCTCCTGTAGACATCACATACTTAAACGAAGGAAAAGGGTTTCCTTCATTATTATCCACAATGCTAAGCCCAAAATTGAAAACATAGGTCGTATTAGGAGCAAGTGTATCTTGGATTTTAATCTCTATGTATTTTGATGCAGACCCCTGTGGAGAGATTACTCTATTGATAATAGGAGGCGAGATAATAAGTTGTTTCCTAAGATCTTTGAGTTTTACATACTCATCAAAATAAATACGTATTTCGTCTCCTTCAAAGTTTGTAGTAAAGTTAGGAGGTGTAGACTTTACAAAAACTGGAGGCAAACTATCCATAGGTCCACCTGTAGGAGATCCGCGTTTTGCACAGTTTACGAGAGTAAGTGCCATACTCACCATAACTACTATAAATGTAGCTACGCGTCTTCTATTAAAATGATACCAAGGATTATCTGTCATGCGACTACAAAGAAACAATTATTTTAACCAAAACGAAATACCTATTGTGCTATTGCCATCACAGCAATACTTAATTTAATATTAGGTATTTTAAGAAGTTGTAATGCACATGATTCTAAAGTTGCTCCAGTCGTTAAGATATCATCACATAGTATGATATGTTTACCTTCAAGATTGCTATTCATTACAATTGAAAAAGCATCAAGTACTTCATCACTACGTGTAAAACGACCTTTAAATACTTGCGTTTTTGTGTTTTTTGATTTGACAAGCACATCATCTACATAATGAGCATCTAATGCTTTAGCTAGTGATTTACCAAAGCCTTCCACTTGATTGTACCCTCTTTTTCTTTTCTTCTTTGGGTGTATAGGTACTGGAACTACTGCATCTATACGACTATATTCTTCAAGAATTTTAAGATCTTCACCTAGCCATGCTCCTAGAAAGCCGCTTATCTCATGCTGTCCTCTGTATTTGAGATTATGCATGAGTTCTTGCACAGGACCTTTCTTTTCAAAATAAAATAATGCTGTTGCATTTTCTATATTGAGGCGTCCATAAAATACTTTTTTAATTGCAGGGTCGTTGTACCTATGAAAATCTGTGAGAGGTAATGTATGCCTACAATGTGTACATATCATATTTTCGGCAGCGATGAGTTCGCTGTCACAAGATTTACAGGTTTCTGGAAAAAATAGAGAACGGAGCGATTGTAGCAATGGCTTATACTTTTTTTTTCTAAATTAACCCCTTTATGTGAATAATAGAACATCTATGCGTACTAAAAGTACCAATAACACCTTATTACTCCTTGTAATCTTACTCTGCTTAGTTGTAGCGGGCCTAGGATTTCATACCTATAATTTTCAAAATGAAGTGCAGCAACGTGAGGCACAGCTAGTGAATGATAAAGAAAGAGTTACAGCACAGCTGGATGAAGAGTTGTCAAAATACAGCACCCTTATAAAAGAGAGAGATGCGTTAAAAGGAGCGCTTAAACAAGCGCAATCAAGACTCCTACAACTCAAGGAAACACTAAGAGACGACGACTTGAGTAGATCAAAAATGCAGCAGTTTCAAATGGAAATACAAAGACTGCGTCGAGAGCG
Source organism: Dokdonia sp. Hel_I_63 (assembly GCF_007827285.1). Classification (NCBI taxonomy): domain Bacteria; kingdom Pseudomonadati; phylum Bacteroidota; class Flavobacteriia; order Flavobacteriales; family Flavobacteriaceae; genus Dokdonia; species Dokdonia sp. Hel_I_63. Next base: position 789,679 of record NZ_VISD01000001.1, read on the forward strand.
AGAGTTTTTTATAAGTGCAAATGATAGCTTACAATTAGAAACAAAACGTCTTGTTGCACTACAGCAAGAAACACAAAAAGCGCTAGACCTAGCGACAAAATCTCAAGACAGCATACAGAAATCTAATAGAGATCTAGCAGAGAGACTTACACAAGGAGCACGTCTTACAGTAAGTAATCTCGCAGCAAGAGGAGTGATCCAGCGCAATAGCGGTAAGTTTTTTATGACTTCTAGAGCAAGTCGCGTTGAGATGATACAGGTGTGTTTTACCGTAAACGACAATCAACTTGCAGAGGCAGAGAATAAATCTTTTTACGTACAAGTATTAAATGGCCAAGGTCGCATGATTGGTGTAGAACGTAATGAAAAGTTTGAAGACGGATCTGTGGTGCGCTACAATACAAAAACTACGATTGCATTTAATAAAACCGCATATACCATCTGCGAGCTTGTTCTACCTGTGCAGCAGATGGAAGGTGGTGATTACACTATAAATGTCTACCACGAAGGCTCCATGCTACTCTCTACCATACTTTCTTTAAAATAGGGCAATCGCAATTTCCGTTATTTCGGAGGGATTGCTATTTTTACAGCTTGTTACAAACAGAAACAAATAACTTTATTTTATTGGTTTGAGAGGTTTTTACGCTTTCGCGAAAGCGTAACCTTATACCTCATCAATATTAATAGATTGCATAATTAATCTACAAACTATGGCTCAACAGGACGATCATTTTAAAAAAGTAATATCTCACGCAAAAGAATACGGCTACATCTTTGGTAGTAGTGAGATTTATGATGGCCTAAGTGCTGTGTATGACTACGGTCAAAACGGTGTTGAACTTAAGAAAAACATACGCGAGTACTGGTGGAAGAGTATGGTGCAAATGAACCAAAATATTGTAGGTCTAGATGCCGCAATATTTATGCACCCTACTACATGGAAAGCTTCTGGTCACGTAGACGCATTTTCTGATCCACTTATTGATAATAAGGATTCAAAGAAGCGCTACCGTGCAGATGTACTCGTTGAAGATTATGCAGAAAAGCTCAATCAGAAAGCAGAGAAAGAAATTGCTAAGGCTGCAAAACGTTTTGGAGAAAGCTTTGATAGAGTGCAATATGAAGCGACAAATCCTAGAGTTATGGGATATCGCGAGAAGCAAAAAAGTGCAACCGCACGACTTGCGCAATATCTAGATGCAGAAGATCTACCAGCAGTAAAAGCACTTATAGAAGAACTGGAAATAGGATGTCCAGAGTCTGGATCAAAAAACTGGACAGATGTACGCCAGTTCAATTTGATGTTTGGCACAAAACTAGGAGCATCTGCAGAGACAGCGACAGATTTGTACTTACGTCCAGAAACGGCTCAAGGTATCTTTGTAAATTTCTTAAACGTCCAAAAAACAGGGCGTATGAAAATTCCTTTCGGAATTGCTCAAACAGGAAAAGCATTTAGAAACGAGATTGTTGCGCGTCAGTTTATCTTTCGTATGCGAGAATTTGAACAAATGGAAATGCAATTTTTTGTACGCCCAGGAGAAGAAATGAAGTGGTACGAGCACTGGAAAGAGACACGTTTAAAATGGCATAAATCATTAGGCCTTGGAGAAGAGAATTATCGTTTTCACGATCATGAGAAACTTGCGCATTATGCAAATGCAGCAACAGACATAGAATTCAACTTTCCATTTGGGTTTAAAGAGCTTGAAGGAATACACTCTAGAACAGACTTTGATCTTAAAGCACATGAAGAGCATTCTGGAAAGAAATTACAATTTTTTGATCCAGAGCTCAATGAGAGTTATGTGCCTTATGTGGTAGAAACATCTATAGGGCTTGATAGAATGTTTTTGGCAGTATTCTCTGCTTCACTTCAGGATGAAGAATTAGAAAACGGAACGTCAAGAGTGGTGTTAAAACTACCTGCAATCTTAGCGCCCGTAAAAGCAGCTATTTTACCATTAGTAAAGAAAGATGGACTACCAGAAGTGGCACAAAAAATTATAGATGATTTGAAATACGATTATCGCGTAGCTTACGATGAAAAAGATGCAGTAGGTCGTCGTTATAGACGTCAAGATGCGGCAGGAACACCACTTTGTATTACCGTAGATCATGATACGCTAGAAGACAATATGGTAACTGTAAGAGACAGAGACACGATGGAGCAACAACGTGTGTTAATCACAGATTTACCAGACATCCTTAATAAGAAAGTGAATTTTAGACATTGGACAGCCTAAATCTAATTATTGATATATACCAAAAACACTCATTTCATGGGTGTTTTTTTATGCTTTGGATTCAGATTTTTGTATTTTTAATATCTTTTTAACAAGCAAACCACTAAAAAACTACATTATGAAACAAATTTACTCAATGTTGGTTGCAGGTCTCTTAGCGTTTAGCTTAGGAGTATCTGCACAGCAAACTAATAAAGCCAGTAAAAGTGGGTTACTTTCTGCTCCTGTTGTAATACCGAGTATCGCAGATCAAATTAAAGCAGGGACACTTATATATGCAGATGAAACTCCAAAACTTGGCCGTGCCAAGGGTATCGGTACTCCAAATGTTGTTCCAGGAAAAGGATCAACAGGCAATGATCCACTTGTGAATGCTCAGCGTAGTCAAGAAATCAGTATGACACACACAAAAGCACCGCTTACTACCTTTGTTGCAGATATATCTACTTCTACACCATCAGACCCAACCGGTGCGGCTGGGCCAAACCATTACATAGCTGCTTGGAATGTAGGATTTAAAATATTTAATAAAGATGGGACCGATGCTACTCCAGAAATGAACTTAAGTACACTGTTTCCAGGAAATTCAACGGGAGATCCAATTGTTTTCTTTGATGCAAATGTCGATAATGGTGCAGGCAAACCGAGAGGGAGATATGTAATAACGGAATTTCGTAATGGAGGTGCCCCTGGAGGCAATGGGTTTGATGTAGCTATATCTGCAGGTCCAGATCCAGTTAATGACCCTTGGTATGTTTATGAGGCTCAATTCAATGCGGGAGCTTTTCCTGATTATACAAAATTCTCTGTATTTGGAGAATCTTATGTCGTTACTGCAAATATAAGTTCAACTACGGAGCAGGTATTTTTACTTGAACGTAATAAGATGTTAAACGATGAAGCTGCACAATTTGTAACCTTTGGGCTACCAGGTATACAAAGGAACGGATTTTACAGTCCTCAAGGTTTTCATACCACAGGAGATGAGAGTGTGCCTGCTGGAACACCAGTACCAGTTGTTTATTTACAAGACGATGCTTGGGGCGGAGTTGATGACGATCATTTAAAAGTTTGGGAGGCTACTATAGATTGGTCAGATGCTGCAAATGCAAGTATAGAACTTGCTCAAGAGATTACAACGGCAGATTTTGTAAGCGTTTTTGATGGTGGTTCGTTCTCAAATATACCACAAGGTGGAGGTGGGCCAGATGTAGATGCACTGCAAGCCACAATGATGAATCAAGTACAATATAGGCGTTTTCCTACCTACAATACTGTGATTATGAACTTTGTTGTAGATGTTTTAGACCCAGGTGAAAAGGCGGGAATAAGATGGTATGAATTAAGACAAGATGGTGATGGTCAACCATGGACTATCTATCAAGAAGGTACTTATGTAACTCCAGGAAAGCGTAACGCATATCAAGGAAGTATGGCGATGGATTCACAGGGAAATATTGCTATGGGTTATATATCATCATCAGATGAAGATCGTATTGCAATGAATTATACTGGGCGTTTTGATGGTGATCCATTAGGTGTAATGACAGTATTTGAGCAAGAACTCTTCAAAAGTACAGCAGCCTCTCCTACAGATAGGTTTGCAGATTATGTGCATTTAACGCTTGATCCAGAAAATGAATCTTTTTGGTTTATAACAGAGCAATTTGATCCATCTCGTAGAGATGTAGTTGCTAATTTCACATTGGATGCGGCTCAACCAGATGATCTCAGTGTTTTTAGTATTGTGACTCCTGTAGGAGATGGAGAGTATACAGATGATGAGGATATTATTGTTACCATTAGAAATTATGGTTCAAATGCAATAGCAAACCCAACAGTCCAGTACAGCATAAATGATGGCACAGTAGTAGTTGAAACTTTCACTGGGACTATTGAGCCAGGACTAAGTGCTGAGTTTACATTTGCTCAAGGTGCAGATCTATCTGAGCCAGGTGATTATACATTAAATGTGTCGACTATGCTAAGTAATGATAGTAATGTAGAAAATGATTCATTGGTATGTGTCGCAACAAATACTGTGGGACTTGCATGTCAGCCTGACGGAGATTGTGCAGGTTTTGGTGACGGTGTAACTACCATTACATTAGCTAATCAAAATGACCTAGTTACAAATTGTACAGCTTCGGGTTATAGTGATGATTCAAGTATTGAATTTGCATTCGATAGTCCAGAGTCATTATCTGGAATTCTCCAAGTGGGCTTTGATGACTCTGCATTTGCAATTTGGATTGACATAAATGACGATGCAACATTTAGTGAGGATGAGCTTGTATCTTCGGGGCAGGTAGCGGCAGAAAATACTGATTTTGAATTTTCAATTGATGTTACAGGCTTTGATATGGCACAGCTTACTGCGGGTCCATTGACTATGCGTGTAAGGGGGGAAGATGAAAGTGGTGCTGGCGATGTCAATGACCCTTGTGATGATCTTCAGTATGGAAGAACAAACGATTATACAGCAACCTTTACTCCAGAGGTGTTAGCAATAGAGAATAATGTATTTTTAGAAACCTCTTTAAATATTACAAGTACAGATAATAAATATTTTGACATCAATGTAAATACACCTTTCGAAGGAAGAGCGGCTATTTCTGTTTTCAATACCCTTGGACAAAGACTTGCCCACAACAACCTCAATAAGGAGGGCAACAGTTATAAATATGATTTAGACATGTCATACGTTACAGCTGGTGTTTATATCGTTCAGTTTACTGATATAGATGGTGGATCTAAATTAGTTGAGAAGATAGTAGTTAGATAAATATCTGTTGCAGTTAGTTTATAAGCTATATACAATAATTGAAAAAAAGCTCAACAAGTAATTACTTGTTGAGCTTTTTTTATGAAAATAAATAAATGTCGTCCTAGTCTACATATTCATCTTCATTTCCGTAATCCCTATAGGGCTAGCTTTGTCACATCTATTCATACGGCGTTGTGGAGTATACTTGAACCAAACGCTGGCTCCATCCTTCATAAAATCTTTGTCTATCGTCATGGGGTCAAAATGACGTCCATCCTCAAGTTTAATAGTCCACTCGCAATCGCCTTCTGCCTTAGATTGTACGATTGTTCCAGAAGTATATCCAGTTGTGTCAAAATCCATAAGTGCTGTTTTGGTATCCTCTGTAGCAACTGCTTCTTGACCACGGCAAGAAAAAGCTATGATTGCCACAAGTGACATACCTGTAATGTATAATCTTGTTCTCATAATTAGGTAGTTTTCGTTTCCTTAAAGGTCGTCAAAATTTAGAAGAAAGCCTTAATCTGGATATTACCTGTGTGAATCGTTCGTGTTTCTTCACTTTTACGCCCAAAATATGATACATTCAAATCTAAAAATTTGGTGATCCTTTTTTGTGCAATAGCATTCCAAGTAAAATTTGTTCCTGGTTGTAATCCTTCTAATATCTGATATGCAACTGGACTAAATGCGCTTCCGCGAAAATCGTTATTGATATACGTAAACTCCCCAGTTAAAGATACTTTTTCTAAATCTGCTAATGCAAAGGAGATGCCAAGATTCTGCTGGTCAAGCTGTTCCTGCTCTCCTGATGTGTTATTCTTATTTTGATATTCATAAAATAGCGAAACTCTCGACTGTTTGCCAAAAAGATATGAGAGCTTAGGATTAATGCCGATATTATCGATGTTAAAATTACGAGAGACAAAGTTTTCTGTATTACTTTCTGTTGCACCTAGATCTCCTTGAACATTAAAAAGCCAACTCTCCTTTACTTTGTGTAAAAAGTTAAGTTGATGACTTTGTATCATACTTTCCTGCAACCCCGTAGAAAGAAGAATTTTTGATGTATTTGATAGATATGAATAGGAGGTCGTGTAACGTTGCTTTCCTCTATTATAGAATAGCGTATTTCTAAAGTTAACCGTGGCTCCTATTTCATTCTCATCCTCATTAAATGGGTTGAGACTAAAATCGTTATCAGTGCGCAACACTCGTTTATCTAAGATGTAGCTAGATTGATTGTAGAAGTGAGAGAGGAACTTTTTTATTCCCTTAAGTCCAGACCATTGTCCAGGTTGTAATGTGAGTTGCTGGCTTAATCTGTTTTGGTGAGTTCTTACAAATACTTGGTTGGGCAGTAATATTCTCACATAATCTGCTTGATCTTGAAACTGGGCTATCTCAAACTCATCTAGCTCTTGTATGCCATCTCCGTTGTAATCATTCCATGTATGTGTTCCTTGACCTTCGTCTACTTGAATAAAAGTAAATTCTTGCTGAGGTTGAGTACCACTATTGGTTTCAAAAACAGTATTGAGACGGATGATATCATTTGCAAATCGTTGATTATACAGCAATCTTGAGTTGAGCGAATTCTCATCTTCTCGTTGATCCTCATAGCTGAGATTACGATAATTCAAAAAGAGCGAAACGTTGGTTTTCTCATTCTTTATTAATTGAGATTTTAAGTAATATGTATTGGATGTATTTACACGTGCTATGCGATTAAGTCGCACACTATCATTTACACGATATTTATATCCAGCTTCCATATAGACGTTTGTGCTGTCTCCCACGCCAGCAAAAGCTTTGTAAGCACTAAATCGCTGACTATTTGCCGTTATAGAGTCATTCCTCTTTGTGACTCTAACGTTGTCCTCCATATTAAATGAAGCGCCTATCCATGATTTTTTGAAACCATAAATTGCATTTACGTCTGCTCGTGTAAAGTCTGTATTGAGTTGTACATCATCTGTACTAAGCGTACTTGCATTAATCGCAGTTCTCAATTTGCCTAGTTCCCAGTTGGCATTTAAGCTGTGTCTGAAACCATTATAAGCATCTTGAAAATTTAGATGTTGAAATTGATAGGTAATTGCACCATGTTTTGCATGAGCATAATTGAGTCCTACCGTAGTAAAATGTTGAGTTCCTAATAAGGTTCCACCCGCTTGTGCTAGTGAGTTCTCGACATTCCAATCTCGGTTAAATTCTATATTGTAGAGCCCTTCAATACTTCTAAAATCTTCTTGTATAAAATCCCAACTCCCAAAAGTACGAAAGCTGGATAAACTATCCGTTTTATATAGCAGCTGATTTACGTCTACATGTACAGCATAACCATTATTGTCATCATCATCTAGCGTAGAGAATGTGTTGGTGTCATTGTTACTTCCCGCAGCTTCAAAGTTTATCGTAGTTTTTTCTGAGGGCGTATAGCTTCCATTTACTACGCCTAATTGTAATACGGTAGGAGCAAAAAGTTGTACTTGAGGAGCAAAAGAACCTTGCGAAATACCATTAATAGGGGCAACATATTGAAATGTACGCTGTAAAGTATTTGTCGTGCTTAAAATGTAATCTCCTTGGTTTTCTCCTACATTAGTAAAACGTACTTGAAACAAATCTTCTTCAGGATCAGCGCTAAATTCAAAAGCTTCGACGCCATTTACAACAATCTGTCTGTAGAGAATCTTATTTTCATCAAAGGTGTCTGAGATTGCGCTAGGGGCAATCATTTCTTGCATATCATCACCAGCACCTTGTAAAATAGCAACCTGTTCGGAGGTGAGATTTTGTTGTAGTGGTTGATTCTTAGCATCACTTTCTGAGTATACGTGAGCAGATATTTTGAGTTTATCGCTTTCGCGAAAGCTTCCTCCTCCATACGCCAGAAAGCGAGTGTAACGACGTTCAGAAAATTGATAGGCAACATTAATGCGCATTTCACTAGTGATGGGATAAGTCGCATTAAATCGAATCTCTCCAGCATTATAATCGATAATATAGTCTTCGCTTTCTCCACGTGTGAGCGGAATGCCGTTTACATAAACAGTCTCACTACCCGAAACGACCAAAACAAACAACTCACCATTAGGTCCAGTGAGTTTATAAGGACCTTGATTGCCTTCTTGCCCTGTAAAAGTGCTTTGTGTAAAAACACCTCGCACTAAAGCTCCAGAAGCATGTAAGTCTGTTTGTTTATCATCTGAGTGATTCAAGGTTCCACCTAAGGATAAGCCTTGAATTTTCTTTGTAAACCTACCAAAATAGGTGTCCTTGTTTTCTAGATTAATATCACCAGCTCTTATATTCCAATTATCAGAAAATAGCTCGATAAAAACCTGGTCAAACTCATCTAGATTTTGAGAGTATCCGCCTTGCTGGCTAGGTATATTTGCATCTTGTATAGAAGCGCGTAAGGTAACGCGCTCACTTAGCTTTCCACTTATTTGTAAGTCAAGCTCTGAGTTTAAGGTGCTGTTTTGACTATTGCCTACAGCGACTCCTCTCAGTATACTTCCGCTCACGTTAAGGCCAGAAAATGGAGTGACAGTATTTGTTCTCCTGTCCTCACCTAGGCTTATCACCTTATTAAGGCTCCCAGTACTCGTCACAATCTGGCTAGGGTCATACTGAGAGTAAGCACGCGTGAGAAAATCTGGATAAACTTTATACGTTACAATGAGAGAATCTGGAAGTGCTCCATTTTTCGCGCTAAGCGTAATGATACTTTTTCCATAATCAACACTATAAGCTGTACTGTCTATCCTTGTGCCTTGTAGCGTGGTAATTTTAAATAAGGATGGATTAATACTTACAGAATCTAAAAGTACAGAGTCTCTTACTACAATTCTTTTGGTACGCGTTTGTTGTGCTAGAACAGCACTGGTGCATAATAGTAAAAGAACTGTGTAAAATACGCGCATCAATAGTAAAACTCTAGGCTGAGGTAAATATTACAATGACTCAAAGGTAAACTTTATAAGTTTTTTACGAGGTGTGGAAAAACCTAATTTATAACTTAGCAGTCCAATACAGCATACTATGAAAATTATCTCTTATAATGTAAACGGTATCCGTGCAGCTTTACGCAAAGATTTTGCCACCTGGTTGCAACATACAGATCCAGATGTGGTGCTGTTGCAAGAGACAAAAGCAACGCCAGACCAAGTAGATACAGCAGTTTTTGAAAGTCTAGGATATGAGCATTACTGGTTTAGCGCACAAAAGAAAGGATACAGTGGTGTGGCTATTCTCACAAAGAAAACACCTAAAAATGTAGTTTATGGAACGGGAATCGAATCCATGGATTTTGAAGGTAGAAATATAAGAGTTGACTTTGACGATGTTTCTGTGATGAGCATGTACTTGCCATCAGGAACAAATATTGCCCGTTTAGAGCATAAACTGGAATACATGTCGTTATTACAAGATTATGTAAACAAGATTAAGCAGGATGTTCCAAATCTTGTGATAGGTGGAGATTATAATATTTGTCACGAAGCTATAGATATTCACGATCCCGTACGTAATAAAAACGTGAGCGGATTTTTACCCGTAGAGCGTGAATGGATAAGTAACTTTATGGATAGTGGTTTTATAGATTCTTTCCGTCATCTTAACAAAGAGCCAGACAACTACACATGGTGGAGTTATCGTGCAAATGCGCGAGCAAATAACAAAGGATGGCGCATTGATTATAACATGGTAAGCGAGCCTCTTAAAAATAATATAGAACGTGCTGTTATTCTCTCTGATGCTGTGCACAGTGACCACTGCCCGCATATGGTAGAACTAAAATTATCTTAAAACAAATGAATACAATGTTTAAAAAATCCCTTCTTATAATACTTGCGATAAGCGCACTTACTTCTTGTGTTCCTGCAAAAAAGTTTAAAGATCTTGAAGCAAGCTATAGCAGGTTGCGAAAGGATAATCGTAGCCTTGAAGATAATGTTAAGGACCTGAAAGCTGAGCTCGATAAAAGGAACGAGATTTATGATAAGGTCTCAAAAGACTTAGCCACAAGTATGACTAGGGTAGAGGAGTTAGAAGGTGAGAACGCTTCCGCGAAAGCTAATCTAGAGCAACTACAAGCAAGTTATAATGCACTAGAATCTAATAGTAGTGCGACTATAGCCGAAAATTCTCAGAAAAACAGACAACTTCTAGCCGAACTAGAAACAAAACAAAACGATCTTGCCGAAAAAACTGCTGCTCTTGAAGCAGAACGTACTCGTCTTGAAAAGTTACAAAAGGATCTAGCAGAACGCTCTGCGAGAGTAGATGAGCTAGAAGGTGTCATTGCAGCAAAAGATGCTACAATGAGAGTGCTTAAAGAATCTATCTCAAAAGCACTTACAGACTTTGAAGGAAAAGGACTTACCGTAGAGCAACGTGATGGTAAGGTATATGTGTCGCTAGAAAACAAGCTTTTATTTGATTCTGGTAGCTGGACAGTAGGCGCAAACGGAACAAAGGCGGTAAAGCAATTAGGTAGCGTGCTAGCAGATAATCCCGACATCGCTGTGCTTATCGAGGGACACACAGATAATGTGCCTTACGGAGGCAGCGGAAATCTAGCTGGAAACTGGGACCTCTCTGCAAAAAGAGCAACAGCTATTGTTGAAATTTTACGCACAAACAGAGATATAGACCCTAAGAATCTAACAGCAGCGGGCCGTGGAGAATATGCTCCCGTAGCCGAAAATGATACAGCAGAGAATAAAGCAAAAAATAGACGTATAGAAGTAATCTTAACACCTAAACTTGATGAGGTGACGGCTTTGCTTAATGATATTGATTAGATAAAACGAGAGTTCTATAGTTGTATAAAGACGCAATGATTTGCGTCAAATCCAATACTTATGAAATACACAACAATACCAAATACAGATATAAAAGTCTCAAAAATTTGTTTGGGGTCAATGACTTGGGGTCGCCAGAACACGGAAGCTGAAGGTCATGAGCAAATGGATTATGCACTTACACAAGGCGTAAACTTTATTGATACGGCAGAGATGTATAGCGTGCCTTTTCAAGAGAAAACGTACGGTGCTACAGAAAAGGTGATAGGAAACTGGCTAGCCAAAAATAAGAACCGAGATCAGATTGTTCTTGCTTCAAAGATTACTGGACCTAGCCCAACATTTGCTTCTGTAAGAGATAATCTTGGGTTTTCTAAAGAAGCTATTGATGATGCATTGCATAAGAGTTTAAAACGCCTCCAAACCGATTATCTTGATTTATACCAACTGCACTGGCCAGAACGTAACACAAATTTCTTTGGAAAATTAGGATATGTTCATAATGGTGATGAGCAGTGGAATGATAATATTGCAGAGATTCTTGAATCTCTAGACACCTATGTAAAACAAGGAAAAATTAGAAATATAGGGCTGTCTAACGAGTCTCCTTTTGGCTTGATGCGTTTTGTAGAAGAAGCTAGAAAAGGTGCGCCAAAGGTTGTAACCGTTCAAAATCCTTATAACCTTCTTAATAGAAAGGATGAGATAGGTCTTACAGAAGGCTTACATCGCGAGGATGTAGGTTTACTGCCGTATTCTCCTCTTGGTTTTGGGCAACTTACAGGAAAATATCTAGACGGGTATCCAGAAGATGCGCGTGTGACTCTGTTCCCTAACTACAATCGCTATCACAACGATAATGCTTTTGAAGCAACACGTCGTTATAAAAATATTGCAGATGAGCATGGATTAAGTCTTACACAAATGGCACTTGCATTTGTGACAGATAGACCTTTTGTAACTGGTAATATTATAGGGGCTACAAGTATGGAGCAACTTAAAGAAAACATCGGTAGTGCAGATGTGACACTCTCTGAAGAGGTTTTAAAAGCCATAGACGAGGTGCACACAGCAATACCGAATCCTGCACCATGATAAAAGAAAATTGGAGTATGTAAAAAAGGTGCGCTGTAAAGCGTGCCTTTTTCTTTTCACGCTTTCGCGAAAGCGTAATTATCTACATAAAATCATGTAGATGGAATGGACTTTATAGCCGTTTTATATAGATATCCTTGTAAACTATCATGAGCACGTACATGAAACCAATTGCCTGTTTTTTCTAGCAACAAGACAGTATCCTTTCTCTTTAATGTGCCAATTTTTTCTGAAGTTGAAGTTGGTGATAATCGCATCGTACCATTGTTTATAAGAACTCCTAATTTGCTAGATAGCGAATCTAAAATTGCGGGTATTTCCGTTTTTTTAATATATGGATATGGGTTAATAGCTCCCGTACGATTATAAATGCCAAAATGTAAATGTGGAGGTGTCGTTTTGGCATTCCCAGTATTGCCTACTAATCCGAGCGTATCTCCTATTTTCACGCGCTGTCCAGTAGTAGCGATGATGCTATCTAGGTGCGCATAATATAGCGACTGACCAAAAATACCGTCACGTAACCACACCTGTTTACCTCCTAGACCGCGATTACCTGTGGATGAGACAATACCATCGGTAATCGCTATAACCGGAGTCCCTCGAGATGCAAAAATATCTACACCCTCATGGCTACGCTTTCCACCACTTCTAGAAGCACCCCAAAAGCTTTGAACGGCCTTGTTGCTTTTTCCACTTACTGGAAAGCTGTATTGTGGTGCTGTATAAATTTTTAATGCAAAGGACGAGTTTGTGCTTATTTCAGGCTGTATAAGTAGTGTGTATAATCCTGAAGCCTTAATTTCGGTAGTAATTTTTTTCTCATTAGAAGCATTGGATAATCTAGGCGTTGAATTCATTATAGAATCCTTCTTCCATGTGAAAAGATCAAGAAATATGGCGGTTGAGTCTACATTGTTGTCAATTTCTGCATGAAAAATCTCACCTGCAGCGAGTGTGAATGTATAGCGGTAGGGAATCAAATTGTTGGAAGAATAAGTCCCTACAGTGGTATACGGAAGACCCGAGAGTACGTTTTGGTCTTTAGGCAGTAAATTTTTTTGATACGCTTTCGCGAAAGCGGAATCCCATGATTTATAAATACTATCATCTTTCTTGAAGCCCCGAGCGTAAACTTCGCGAGCCGAGGGTTGCGTGATGGCGTCTGTGGCTTTTTGAATTTGATTACAGCTTATTATGGCAAGAAGTAATAAGGTGTATAGTATCTTTTTAAACATAGCAGTCACTATGCAGAAAAGATGCCATGTGCATGTAAGCGTCAGTCAGATGTTGACGCAATTGATTATATGTGAACGTTTTTAAAGACTGCTGTAAAATGATGCTCGTTTATCTAGTAGCTTATCCAAAAAGGTGTCTCACGACATCATGAACTTTGGCTACTTTAATCACATTGATGTGATAATTAGTATCAGGTATTTTGCAATATTTTGAAATCACGATGCTTGTAAAACCTAGTTTTTCTGCCTCGACAATGCGTTGTTCAATACGGTTTACAGGGCGTACTTCTCCAGCAAGACCTATCTCTGCCGCAAAACACATGGATTTATCTACTGGGATATCTACATTGCTTGATAAAACAGCCGCTACCACTGCCAGATCTATAGCAGGATCATCTACAGTGATCCCTCCCGTCACGTTGAGAAAAACATCTTTTGCACCTAGTTTAAAGCCTGCGCGTTTTTCTAATACAGCAAGAAGCATATTGAGTCGCTTAACATTATATCCTGTCGAGCTACGTTGTGGTGTTCCATATACTGCGGTACTCACAAGTGCTTGAATTTCTATCATGAGCGGTCGCATACCTTCCATTGTGGTTGCGATTGCTGTACCGCTCAAGTCTTCGTCATTTTTTGAAATGAGAATCTCGCTTGGATTACTCACCTCTCTTAATCCTGAGCCCTGCATCTCATAGATGCCTAGTTCGCTAGTACTTCCAAAACGGTTTTTATGCGCCCTTAAAATTCTATAAACATGGTTACGATCTCCTTCAAACTGGAGAACGGTATCGACCATATGCTCAAGAATTTTTGGACCAGCGATGTTTCCATCTTTTGTGATGTGACCTATAAGAATTACAGGTGTTGCAGTTTCCTTAGCAAATCGTATCAGCTCTGAAGTAGTCTCACGTATTTGTGAGATACTTCCAGCGGTACTTTCTATATGGTCAGAATGCAGTGTTTGTATGGAGTCTACAATCACAATATCTGGCTGCATCTCTTCTATGTGCCTAAAGATATTTTGAGTTTTTGTCTCTGTAAGGATATAACACTGGTCGCTTTCTGGATTAATACGCTCTGCACGCATTTTTATTTGCTGCTGACTTTCCTCTCCAGAAACGTAGAGTGTTTTGTAAGGTAGCGCTAGGGATATCTGTAGTAGCAAAGTACTTTTTCCTATTCCAGGTTCTCCACCCAGAAGAGTAAGCGATCCAGGAACTAAGCCACCACCTAGAACACGGTTAAGTTCGCCGTTTTTAGTATTCATTCTAGCCTCAGAAGCGGTAGAAATATCGGCAATCTTAAGGGGTTTGCTGGTGCGTGTAAGTCCAGAAACCTTGGCGGTTTCAGACTTCCAGTCCTTTTTATCTGCTTTTTGTACAACCTCCTCAACAATGGTATTCCACTGCTTACAAGCATTACACTGGCCTTGCCATTTGGCATGCTGTGTGCCACAGTTTTGACAGAAAAAGGTAGTTTTTATTTTGGCCATTGAGAGTTAAACTTTAGGCTAATTTAGCAAATCATCCCTTGTTTTGATATGGAATATTTGATTAAAATCAGTGTTGATGAAGGAGTATGAAGTAGAGGTGTTTTTTACGCTTTCGCGAAAGCGTTTTTCCTTTAACTTATTTTTTCAATCACTTCTGATCGATTTGAGACGTCAAGTTTCGCATAAATATTACTAGTATGGAACTTTACAGTGGCAATTGATATATGAAGTTCTTCACCTATCTGTTTATTTGTGTAGCCCTTAGATAGTTCAAGAAGTACTTCGGTCTCGCGCTTTGATAAATTGTGTGTTGTGCTTAGTTGAGCGACACTTTCTTGTAAAGTTCTTTCTTTTGTGTCTGCTGTAGCCTGTAGTTCTTTTACATAATGCTCTAGCTTTTTTCTGATGTCATGATTCTCTTTTTTCAAATATTTGAATCGATATAAAAGTGCTGCGCTTAGGACAAGCATTTCTGTAATCCCTCCTAATTTTACTTCATTTGAAGTGATGTTAATAAACTGGAACCCGGTTACAGGAAGAGCAAAATGAGCAATAGATGAAAAAAGTAGAATGAGATATGCAACTACTATTATATAGGCATAGGTATATTTTGTAGCAACGTACCAGCAGAGCACCCAGCATCCTATAAGTAGAGAAGAAAGCACGTAACCGGCAATACTAAACAAGTAAAAATTTTCAAATATGAGACTGCTTATGTAAAGTCCTGCCGAGATAATTAATGCGAGATAGAACCAGATTTTTATGCGTGGAAGTATGGTGCCTATTCTCAAAAAAGTAAAACTAAAAAGGGTGGCCATTAAACCGCATAACCAATGTAAAAGCATCTCAATGAAATCATAGTGTGTGATAAGATCAGGAAAGAAGTAGGAAAAGAATCCATCATCGTAAAAAATAGATGCAGAGGTAACAAACAGAAAAAGTACATAGTAGATATAAACCCGTTCCTTAAAAGTAAAGAACATAAATATGTTAAGGATAATAACTAATGATGCAAAACCAAAGTATGCTCCAGAGAATCCAACTGAATTGATGTTGCTGCGTAGATAAGTGTTGTCGTTAATAATGGTAAGTGGGAAGTAGGCTTCATGCCAAAAGAAGGTTTGGATATAAAAAGTATTAATACCTTCTCTCATATAGGTAGGAACGCTTGTTAGCCTTTCTAGCTCTGGTTTCTTGTGAATTGGTATGTCATTTCCAGAAGTGCCTAGGTGAATTATGTTATTATAATTGGCCATAAATAACGAAAAACTTTTAACATGGATTGAGGGTATTTTAAAATGATATAACCCCTCGTTACCCGAACTAACATTAACAGATATTTTAAACCAGTACCATCCGTTCTCACTTCCCCAGTTGAGATCTTTTTCATTAACTGGCTCAAATTCTTTTGAGTCTACTGTAGATTTTGTGATTATATGATCTATGTCTCTTACGTAAGAAAATGAAGAGATTGTTAGTGCTTTATCTATTTCTTGACTGTGTGCAAAAAAATGGCTTAAGAAAAGAATTGATAGTAATAATATATAAGCCGTATTTCTCAATGTCTCAGGATATGATACTTTGGGTACATTTTTAGTGTAATCCCTATTATTTGCACCAAAAG
Organism: Dokdonia sp. Hel_I_63; assembly: GCF_007827285.1. Classification (NCBI taxonomy): domain Bacteria; kingdom Pseudomonadati; phylum Bacteroidota; class Flavobacteriia; order Flavobacteriales; family Flavobacteriaceae; genus Dokdonia; species Dokdonia sp. Hel_I_63. Next base: position 805,957 of record NZ_VISD01000001.1, read on the forward strand.
CGGTGGTTTAGGTAAAACCTATACCAAGAGTATAGGTGTTTTGCATCTCATAATTGAGATTTTTATGCTTTGCACATTACAGTGTGGATTGAGGTATGGAAAGCTATTTTAGTAAGTAAATGATTTCTTGAGTTTTTCTTCTACAATACATAAATCCGTAGGGTAATTAATACCCAAAATCCTCTTTAATTTTATTTGCTCGATCAAGCATTAAATCTTTAGTAAGAAATGATACTTCTTCTAAAAGAAATGCATTTTGATAAGTGCGCATCGCTTTCTTAGGTTCCCCAGCCTTTTCTAGAGATAGAGCTAGGTAGTAATTACCTAGCATAGTCTCTGGGTATTGCTTACGAGCTAGCTGTCCTAAACTAGCCAGACCTTCCCAGTCGGCTTTTTTTTCTAAAGCTGTGGCTGTTGCAACGTAATCATTAACACGTATAGGGTCATCTAGGCCAAAAAGCGTTTTTACCGTTGCATACTTATCTATGAGATAATTAAAAGGAGACTCGCTAGGTAGTATCTTCTCTTTGTACTCTTTTTTACTAATAGGGCGATAAATAGAAAACATGTTTTCTAGTGCCTTTGGTATAGCGCGACCCACGAGTGAGTAGTGCGTTGCTCCGTCAAAATTGTCAAAAGTATATTGAACATTCTCATTTTGTACTTGTTTAATCTGAACGTCTAGTTGGATAATAGGGTCGCGTAGTACACTTATGTCGTCACTTGCTGTTGCGAGGTAATAGAATATTTTTTGCTGTGCCTGCCCTAATCTAGCAACAAGGCGCTCTTCCATTTGTGGTGCTAGATCTGGACTTAAAGAAATGTATCCTTGAAAAAGTGCGGGATCTTTCATTAAATAGTAATTCATAAAATTTGCTGTCATATCATGACCTACTGCGATTCTAAACGTACTAGTTCTGTAATTTTCATCGAGATAAGGCATTACTTCTAAGCCTAAAAATTCAAAGAATGAAGCTCCAGTATCAGATGGGAGGTTGCTTACATCATCATAAAAGGTGTCATCATCTCTACTGTCTACTTGATTAATGCCTACTACAATTACTTGTGGCATTTCTTCCCAGTAGCTATAATAATCTACATTACCAGCCACGGGTTCAAATAGGTAGTCACCATCCATAACTACAATTACAGGATATGATTTTTCTATATTCTCGTCATAATTGCGAGGTAACTGTATTTTAAGCTGTCTGGCTGTGCCTAGAATTTCTGATTGAATCTCTTCATAATCAATTTGAGAAGAAGCTAGTACACTGTAAATACAGAGTATTAGGGTAAGTAGGTTTGTTTTCATGTGGGAATAACTTTTTAGTTATTAGGATAGTCCTAAAATATAAAAAATCACCGTCTTTTAATGAGTAGCAAGATAAGTGCGCAAATGCCTCCTATAATTACATTAAAAATAGTTTGAGTTCCCCAGAGGAGCCAGCCAAATGTTGCACCATCCTCAAATCCAAAAAAAGTGAATATTGCCGCCATAGCTATGGGGTATAATCCCATTCCTGCATTTGTAGCACTCATTGCAAATGCACCTATTACAAAGGAAGCAAGAATAACTCCTAATGGCGCTTCAGCGGTTCCAGGCACCGTAAATTTCATGATCCAAAACATGCCTACATACATTCCCCATATAAAAACAGTATGTAGTATAAATGCAATGTTATGCTGCATGTTTAAAATACTTTTTACTCCATCAAGAAGTCCGAGTCCAAAGTTTCTGATTTTCTGAATAAAAGGATGTGACGACTTTTTAAGTAATCGCAAACCAAAAATTCCAGCAGTAAGACCTACAGCAATTAGTATAATGAATCCAGTGGGGTTCGCATTGTCTTTAAAGTAAGCTATGAGCGCTGTAGATTGTAAAACTACGGCTGTAGTCATAATGAGAAGCAGTACGATAAGATCTGCAATACGCTCTGCTACAATAGTTCCGAAGGCTTTTTCAAAAGGAATGTTGTCTGTTTTAGAAAGGCTTACGCCTCGTAAAACTTCGCCAGATCTAATGATGAAGGTATTTGCAAAATAGCCAATCATAATAGCCATAAAACTGGTAGTAAACTTAGGCTTGTATCCTAGCGGTTCTAAGAGAAACTTCCAACGGTAGGCTCTTGAAAAATGACTTAACAAACCAAATAGCAGCGAGATAAGAATCCATAATGGATTAACCATTTTTATTGCTTCCCACATATCGCTGCGCTCTATCGCAGTCATTTTACTGAGTTGGTACCAAACCAAAAAAACTCCCACAAGTGGGAGTATAATTTTAAGTGCGAGACTTTTATGTTTATTACTTATCAACGTTAGTTGAGCAAGTTTGTTTCTTCATTAGGAAAGCATAAAGTAGGTTTAAACTTTTTTGCTTCTTCTACTTCCATAAAGGCGTATACAATTAAGATAAGCGTGTCACCTTTTGCAACTTTACGAGCAGCCGCGCCGTTTAAGGTGATTTCTCCACTCTTTCTTGGTCCAGGGATTGCATACGTCTCAAGACGTTCTCCGTTTGTAACATTTACAATTTGTACGCGTTCTCCTTCAATTATATTTGAAGCGTCCATCAAGTCTTCATCAATGGTAATACTTCCTATATAATGTAACTCGGCACCCGTTACTTTAACGCGGTGTATTTTTGATTTTACAACATTTACTAGCATAGGGCAAAGGTAATAATAAGTTTAATTTAGGGCTATATTATCTATAAGTCTAATCTCACCAGCATAAACGGCAAGAAAAGCTCGGTATTGTTGGTTTTTACGCTTTCGCGAAAGCGTACTTAAATTTTTAATATTTGCAATCTCAAAGTATTCAAGCTCGAGACCTTCCTTTTTCTCAAAAGCCGCTGAAACATACCTTCTCAATTGTATCGCAGAGTGTCTGTCAAAATTACTCTTCACATACCGCAGCACTTCATAAATAAAAGGCGCGATAGCAAGTTGATTCTCAGTAAGTCGTGCGTTGCGACTGCTCATGGCAAGGCCGTCTTCTTGTCTATGTATAGGGCAGCCTATAATTTCTATAGGTAGCTTTTCTTTTTCTACAAGCTTACGCACAATGGCAAGCTGTTGATAATCTTTCTCTCCAAAATACGCTTTATCCGGATTTACTTGTCTAAAAAGAAGATTTAAAACAGTGCCTACACCATCAAAATGTCCTGGTCTGTGCTCTCCCTCCATAACCTTCTCTATGGTTCCAAAGTTATAAGGGGTAGATGAAACTTCATTCCCATAGACTTCTGTAGCCGTTGGTGCGTATACTATTACCTTATCTCCATAATGGGCTAGAAAGTCTAGATCTTTATCGAGAGTGCGAGGATACTTGTCTAAGTCTGAGGCGTTATTGAATTGTGTAGGATTAACAAAAATGCTTACTATGATTAGGGCACAATCTTTGAATGCATAATCAATAAGTGATGCATGTCCATGATGTAGGGCGCCCATTGTAGGGACAAAACCTACGGATTTGCCATTGCTTTTTGCTTGATGAACGATCTTAGAAATCTGTTTATGAGCTGTTATTGCTTGCACTTTATTATAATTTTAACGGGATGCAAACTTACTAATATTAAGACTAAGTGCGTAAAAATTTGTACTTTTGCGTGTTTTTTGAATAGATTAACAACCTAATTTTTACATATATGAAAGATAAGAGGATATTGTACGTGTCATCTGAAGTGATTCCATACCTCCCAGAGACCGAGATTGCCTCTATGTCGTTTGAAGCTCCTCAAATGGTTAATTCCAAGGGTGGGCAAATACGCATATTTATGCCGCGTTACGGTAATATTAATGAGCGTAGACATCAACTACACGAAGTAATTAGATTATCTGGAATGAACTTGGTTATCAATGATTTTGATATGCCACTTATTATCAAGGTTGCTTCTATACCTAAGGAGCGTATTCAGGTATATTTTATAGATAACGAAGAGTATTTTAAGCGTAAAGCTACGTTTACAGATGAAGATGGAAATCTTTTTCCTGATAACGACGAGCGTGCTATATTCTTTGCAAAAGGTGTTGTGGAGACGGTAAAAAAACTGAACTGGGCGCCAGATATTATTCATGTTCAGGGATGGCTAGCATCTTTACTGCCATTATACCTTAAGCATTACTATGCAAGTGAACCATTATTTGCACAAAGTAAAATAGTAACTTCTATATATAATCAAGGATTTGAAGGGGCTCTCAATGAAGAGCTTCTTAATAAAGTTGCTTTTGATGGAATTGATCCAGAGACTATCAAAGAACTAGAAGATCCTACTTATGAAAATCTAATGAAGGTTACTATCAAGAATAGTGATGCTGCAATCGTAGGTTCTCAAGAATTAAATGAAAACTTAATGAAAATCCTTAATACGACTAAAATTCCTGTTTTGCCGTATAAGAAGAAAGAGGAATTTCCTCAGGCTTACGAAGATTTTTACACTACTCAAGTTTTAGAAGAATAGACTAATTATGAGATTGAATAAAATGCTTAAGCAAGCAGCCATGGTTTTGGCACTTGCGCTGTTGATTATTTCCTGTGAGGACGAGTTTGGTTCTATTGGAACTAGTATTGTGGGAGAGGTCAATTTTGATACAGAGCTTGCTCAAGATTTAAAAATAGCGGCTTACAGTCGTAATTATGCCGATGCTTCAGGCTTTAATGGGGTTCAAACTAGCGGTACGTCCGTTGGAGTTGTTGGTTTTTATAAAGACCCAACTTATGGATCAACTACTAGCTCATTACTAACTCAAGTTTCTTTATCGAGTAATAATCCTGATTTTGGTGATGAAACTGAAATTGATTCTGTAGTTTTTTCACTTCCGTATTATTCTTCATTAGAAGAAACAGATACAGATGGAAATTCAACGTATACTTTAGACTCTATTTTTGGTAACACTCCAGGTCAAATGAAATTATCTGTTTACAGATCAAATTTCTTTTTAAATAGTCTAGACCCTGCAGAAGACTTTGAAAGCTCAGCAATATATTATTCTAATGAAATTTCTGAATTTCAAGGAGTAGAAGGAGACTTGTTATTTGAGGTTCGCGATGAGGGTACTGGTGGTATGCAAGAAGAGGGTTTTGTGCTAGATGCTAGCGAAATCATATTAACTACGCCAAATCTTGACGATGCTGGTAATCCAGATGGAACTAATGATGTGGATAGATTAAGTCCTAGAATTAGACTTTCGTACACAAATGGCAATGCTGCCGATGCCGCTGTTTTGGATTATTGGAAACAGGCAATTATTGACCAAGAAGGTCAAGGTACTTTGTTAAATCAAAATACATTCAATGATTATTTTAGAGGGTTATATCTTAAAGCAGAAGCTATAGATGATAAGGGGAGTGCTATTTTATTTGATGTAGCAAACTTGAACGTCACTATATATTATTCTTTTACTAATGAAGATTCTACAACAGATGACTCTGGAGAAACAGTCTCAACAGGAACTGGGAATATTTCTTTAAGGTCTTCTGGTGTTCGCGCAATCGCTTACGACAACGATTTTAGTCAGAGCCCTATAGGATCTACTAGTTTTAATGATTCTCAAAATGTAATTGATGGTGAAGAAAATTTATATCTAAAAGGAGGTGATGGTAGTATTGCTTTAATTGATTTATTTGGTGCAGATGAGGACGATAATGGTGTTGCAGATCAGCTAGAGGCTCTAAGAGCTTGTAATATAATTGTAAATGAAGCAAACTTGCAATTTTACGTTCAACAAGATGAATTAAGTGCTGGTAGTAATGGAGAATTAGAGCCAGAGAGAGTATTTATATATGATTATGATAATAATGCTACCTTGCTAGATGCACTTATTGATAATACAACTGGCGAAGGTGGAGCTGTTAATACGAGAACAAACCACTTGGGAAGACTTTCCAGAGAAGTTGACGGTGATCTTTCAAGTAACGGAGTTAGCTATAGAATACGTCTTACCCAGCACATAAATAATATCATTAAAAATGATTCTACAAATGTGAGATTAGCTTTATCTGTCTCTCAGAATGTCACTATTGATAATACTGCCTTGATAGGTGGGACGGGAGGTATTCAAGATGGGCAGAGAGTTCCGTTTTCTGGAGTAATCTCACCAGAGGGAACTATACTACATGGAACTGCGAGTTCTGATGAAGAGAAGAAATTAAGATTAAGATTGTATTATACAATAACAGAAGAAATTGATCCTAACAGCCCTTGTGGTTTAGCTTTAGGATTGTAATAATTTAAAGTATGTGTGGAATAGTTGGTTATATAGGGCATAGAGATGCCTATCCAGTAGTTGTTCAGGGTTTAGAGAGACTAGAATACAGGGGTTATGATAGTGCGGGAATTGCATTATATGATGGTACTGATTTAAAGTTCTCTAAAACAAAAGGTAAAGTTGCTGATTTGCGTACTAAGCTAGAGTCAGAAATTTCTACGACTGGTGGTATAGGTATTGGGCACACAAGGTGGGCAACACATGGCGTTCCTAATGATGTGAATAGCCATCCGCATTTGTCCAATTCTGGAGAGTTGGTAATCATTCATAATGGAATTATAGAAAACTATGACGCTTTGCGTCAAGAGCTTATAAAACGTGGTTACACTTTTCAATCAGATACTGATACAGAAGTATTGGTAAACTTAATTGAAGATGTAAAGAAAAATGAAGGAGTTAAGCTAGGGAAGGCGGTGCAAATTGCACTTAACCAAACCATAGGCGCTTATGCAATTGCGGTTTTTGATAAAACAAAACCTGACGAAATTGTGGTTGCCCGTTTAGGTAGTCCTCTTGCTATTGGAGTGGGAGAAGATGAATTCTTCATTGCTTCAGATGCTACGCCATTTATTGAGTACACAAATAAGACCATCTATCTTAAAGATGGTGAGATGGCGGTAATACGCAATCATAAGAAATTAAAAGTACGTAAAATTAAAGATGATTCTTTAGTTGATCCGTATATAGAGGAGTTAAAGCTTAATCTTGAGCAAATAGAAAAAGGTGGTTATAATCACTTTATGCTTAAGGAGATTTACGAGCAGCCTCAGGCAATTAAGGATACTTTTCGTGGGCGTATGCTTGTTAAGGAGGGTATTATCAAAATGGCAGGTATTGATGATAATATAGAGAAGTTTAAAAATGCTCGACGTATTATTATTATAGCTTGTGGTACGTCATGGCACGCAGGACTTGTAGCTGAGTATATTTTTGAAGAGTTTGCTCGTGTACCAGTAGAGGTGGAGTATGCTTCAGAGTTTAGATATCGTAACCCAGTAGTCTTTAAGGATGATGTTATCATAGCAATTTCTCAAAGTGGAGAAACTGCAGATACAATGGCGGCAATTAAACTTGCTAAAGAGCAAGGAGCGTTTGTTTTTGGTGTTTGTAATGTTGTAGGTTCTTCTATTTCTAGAATAACAGATGCAGGAGCATATACACATGCAGGTCCAGAGATTGGTGTTGCATCTACAAAGGCTTTTACTACTCAGATAACAATACTTACTTTAATCGCCTTAAGACTTGCTCAAGCAACAGGTAAAATGGCCGATTCTGAGTTTAGAAGTTATCTACAAGAATTAGAGCGTATCCCTGAAAAAGTTGAGAAAGCATTAAAATGTAATGATCAAGCAGAGATTGTTGCAGCGCAATATAAGGATGCACCTAACGCTCTTTATTTAGGGCGTGGTTATAATTTTCCAGTAGCACTTGAAGGAGCTCTTAAGCTTAAGGAGATATCTTACATCCACGCAGAGGGTTATCCGGCGGCAGAAATGAAGCACGGACCTATTGCACTTATAGATGAAATGATGCCAGTTTTTGTTATTGCAATGAAAAAAGGACATTACGAAAAGGTAGTAAGTAATATAGAAGAAATTAAAGCACGTAGCGGTAAGATTATCGGTATTGTTACAGAAGGTGACACGGAGGTTAAGAGGCTTGCGGATCATGTAATTGAGATTCCAGAAACGCTAGAACCACTTACTCCAATTTTGGCTACTATACCGTTACAGTTATTATCTTACCACATAGCATTGATGCTTGGTAAAAATGTAGATCAACCACGTAATTTGGCAAAATCGGTTACGGTGGAGTAATATTTTAATAATCTACTGTTTTGCTTAGGGCATTTTAGAATGCTGGCTAACTAGATTATTTATTTTTTTACAAAAGGACTTATTCGCTAGAAGCTGGATAAGTCCTTTTCTTTTGCATCTATTTTAAAGAAAATCAAATTATTACAGCCGCCGTGTATATTCTTTAATCGCTGAATTATGAATATCATGAAAAGGCTTATAAAAACTTACATTTTGCATTTTTGTATAAAATATTAAACAGTATCTTTGCACCACGAAAAACGATAATTTTTTCGCTTTTATTTCGCTAAACATTAAATAGATACTAATGTCAAAAGTTACAGGTAAAGTTGCACAGATTATAGGCCCGGTAGTAGACGTCGCTTTCGAGAGCGGATCTGAGTTACCAAAAATCTACGATTCACTAGAAGTTACAAATTCAAACGGAGCACTACTTGTTCTTGAAGTACAGTCACACATTGGGGAAAATACAGTACGTACAATCTCTATGGACTCTACAGATGGATTAAGCCGTGGGGTAGATGCAGTTGCGACTGGAGCGCCTATTCAAATGCCTGTGGGTCCAGATATTTATGGACGCCTTTTTAATGTTATAGGTGATGCTATTGATGGAATGGATAACTTGCCTAAGGCAGGTGATGCTGGTTTATCAATACACCGTAGCGCACCAAAATTTGAAGATTTATCAACATCTACAGAAGTACTTTTTACAGGTATTAAAGTAATTGACCTTATTGAACCTTACGCAAAAGGAGGTAAGATTGGTTTATTCGGTGGAGCAGGAGTAGGTAAAACTGTACTTATTCAAGAGTTGATTAACAATATTGCAAAAGGTCACGGTGGTCTTTCTGTATTCGCAGGAGTAGGAGAGCGCACACGTGAAGGAAATGATCTTTTGAGAGAGATGCTTGAGTCTGGTATTATCAAATACGGAGATGACTTTATGCACTCTATGGAAGAAGGAGGATGGGATCTTTCTAAAGTAGATAAAATAGGGATGAGAGACTCTAAAGCTACTTTCGTTTTCGGTCAAATGAATGAGCCGCCTGGAGCACGTGCACGTGTTGCACTTTCAGGACTTACTATAGCTGAGTACTTCCGTGATGGAGCAGGAGAAGGACAAGGAAAAGACGTACTTTTCTTCGTAGATAACATCTTCCGTTTTACACAAGCAGGTTCTGAGGTTTCTGCACTACTTGGACGTATGCCATCTGCCGTAGGTTACCAGCCTACTCTTGCAACAGAGATGGGAGCGATGCAAGAGCGTATTACTTCAACAAAAAGAGGGTCAATTACATCTGTACAGGCGGTTTATGTACCTGCAGATGATTTAACAGATCCAGCACCAGCAACAACATTTGCTCACCTTGATGCAACAACAGTACTTTCACGTAAGATTGCAGAGCTTGGTATTTACCCAGCGGTAGATCCTCTAGACTCTACATCACGTATACTTACTGCTGAGATATTAGGAAGCGAACACTATAACACTGCACAACGCGTAAAAGAGTTGTTACAACGTTATAAGGAGCTTCAAGATATTATCGCCATCTTAGGTATGGAAGAATTATCTGAAGAAGATAAAATGGCAGTAGGACGTGCACGTCGTGTACAACGTTTCCTTTCTCAGCCATTCCACGTAGCAGAGCAGTTTACAGGTATCCCAGGATGTCTAGTAGATATTAAAGAAACTATTAAAGGATTTAATATGATTATGGACGGAGAGTTAGATCATCTTCCAGAAGCAGCATTTAACCTTAAAGGAACTATCGAAGAAGCAATCGAAGCAGGAGAAAAAATGCTTCAAGAGGCTTAAGAGATTTTTAATTACGCTTTCGCGAAAGCGTACTATAAATTATAAACTATGCATTTAGAAATTGTAACTCCAGAGGCATCTCTAGTAAGCGGTGAAGTATCATCGGTTACTGTACCAGGTGTAAATGGTGAATACCAAATGTTAGATAATCACGCAGCAACTGTTTCTTTACTAGGAGCAGGAACTGTAAAATTTGAAGGAAATCCTACAATTGCTGCAGGTCAGGAAGGTAAATTTACCAAAACATCAGACGGTAAATGGTCACTTGTAATTGCAAGTGGCACTGTAGAGATGAACAACAATAAAGTGATTGTGCTAGCAGATTAAAGCGCAGTGAAATAAGTTTAAAAGCCCAAATTCTTCTTAGAATTTGGGCTTTTTTTGTTTTAGAAAAAGTTTTAAAATGTATTATGTGTCTTTTGTGGTATATTCTAGTATATCTCCAGGTTGACAATCCAAGGCCTTACAGATCGCCTCAAGCGTAGAGAAACGCACTGCCTTTGCCTTACCAGATTTAAGGATAGAGAGGTTTGCTTCTGTAATACCTACAATCTCTGCAAGCTCCTTACTCCTCATCTCACGATCTGCCAGTACTTTGTCTAAGTTAATAGTTATAGGCATAGGTTATATAGTTAGATCATTTTCAGATTTGAGTTGATATCCAGTTTGTGCCATATCTGCAATAATTAGAACTATAAAGCCAAGTAATGCAAACATAAAATCCATCAAAATAATTCCCATCATTATGTTTGGGTCGCCTCCACTTTGAACTCTTATAATATCTAAAACGGTCATCAAGACGCCTGAGAAGAAAAAGATGTATCCTGCTATACTCATTAATTTTTTGGCGTTTATTGAAAAGTAGCCCTCTTTAATTATGCTTTTTAGACTAAGTATACTGACAATTAAGCCAATAAAAATTAGTAGAGATTGCGCGTCACTTATGTACATATTATAGCTTCCAAATACTAGATCTTTCCCTGTATAAACATTATTGGCCGAAGCTCTACTTAGTACAACAAATGTGGTTAAGTAACCTATTATATACATAACCGCCATAATAATGGTAGCTACGTAAAGTATTTTAATTTTTTTCATCTGATGTGTTTATATAGTTAAATTGTTTTCTTCATTGATAGTCCGTGCTTTTGCAAATGCTTCACTCAAAAACATAAAGAAAAGCCCAAAAAGAATAAACACAAGCATCCCTCCATCGATGTTTATTTTTAATTCACTCAGGACAAGAAGGTCTACGATAATCTTGACAATAGTTGCTCCAATTCCAATCGCTATAAAGTAGTTGCCTGCTTTTTTAAAATTAGAGATAACCTTTTGTGTAAAATATACACCAGTAGCTAAGGTATCCACTGTATTTTTAATCAACCTAATGGATAGAAAGTATAGCAAGTATAGCGAGCCTATAAGAAAGAGAACGATAGCAGTTTTTGTGGAGGAAAGCGAGTGTATGTTTATTTGATCGCCAAAAAAAGAAACCTCAGTTTTCTTTCCTAGATATAGAAGCAATGGAATGGTAATAAGTCCTATCGCAAATAGTATTACCATTAGGTAGTAGTAAATGGAAATCAGTTTTCTGAGAATTGCTAAATTTTTCATTTTATTATCGTTTTACAATAACAAATATATAAAAATTATTGAAAAACAATAATTTTATTTAAAAATCACACATAAAAAATCCCCGACACTAGTTTTAGTACTGGGGATATAAGTTGTAAAAGCTACCTTTTTATTTTTCTTGAAGCCAGTATTTTCTGAGCTTGCTAGGTTTTTTGCTTGGCTTTGGATCCATTGCTATTGCGTAGGTAGGATCTGCTCTTACAGTTAGTTTAGTTGTAAGCTTTCTACCAAATCGCTCATAGTTGGCAACTACAGTCTGTCCTACGGACAGCGAATTCAAATAGGCTTCATAAGCTTCACTAGTTCTTAACTCCGTGCCATCTAATGCAGTAATAAGATCCCCTTCGTTAAGGCCTGCTGTATAGGCTGGTGTTCCTTTTGAGGTAGCTCGTGCAATTCTTAAACCAGTTTCGGTGGCGTTTACTCGTATTCCTAGGTACGGCTTTGTTTCGTCTTGTGTGATTGTGAGTCCCGCATTTGTTAATAGGTTTTGATAATCTGGCATTTGACTATCATAAATATATTGAGAGAAGAACGTTTTCGCGAAAGCGTCACCCGCATACTCAGCTAGTACATTCTCAAGATCTTGTATGGAATAAGAGATTTCCTTTTTTCCAAACTGATTCCACACCACTTTGAAATAGTCGTCAAGATTAAGTCCTTGCTGGCGTAGTGAGAGGTCAAGCGCAAGCCCGAGTACACTTCCATACGAGTAATATGAGATAAAGGTATTGTTTCTATTTACGGGATCTACAGAGGTCGCGGCATCTACAAAGGGCGCCTGGTAGCTCATCTCAATCGGGTTAAAATAGTCACGTGCAGGTGAGTTCCATACATAGTTAAACGTCCCGTTGAGACTTTTTACATAGTCTTCACTAGTGATAACACCGGCGCGGGCAAGTATAAGATTTGTGTAATAGCTTGTAAAACCTTCGGCAAACCAAAGTGAGCCACTCATATTGGCCGCTGTAAAGTCAAAAGGCTCTAAATCTGCAGGGCGTATGCGCTCTACATTCCAAGAGTGGAAAAACTCGTGAGATACAGTACCTATATTTCCATCCATTCCTCCAGCTGCTAGTGACTCTCTGTCTGTAAGAATCGTGCTGTTGCGATGTTCCATCCCATCTCCAGATACGTGAGGAGCATAACAAGCAAGAAAAGTGTACTCGCCAAAATCATAGGTAGGCAACGTTCCAAAAACCTCTTTTTGCGCCAGTACAATAGCTTTTACCTTGTCCCAATAGGTGTCAAAATCTTCTGAGGTGTCATCACTATGTAATGCAAAACGTATGTTCTGACCATCTACTTTAAATTCCCTAAGCTTGTAATCGCTTACCTCTGTAGGGCTGTCTAAAAAGTACTGCAAGTTTGGTGCGCTGTAACGTGCATCGTCTATTTTTTTGAGTTGGCTCGCTACCTTCCAATTCAAATCTTTCCTTAGTTTAAAATTTATCTCAATTGGACGGTGGTCTTCTCCTTCCATAAACATGAACGTTGCTGGCATATTGAGATGTGCGTGCGACTCATCTACTTGTGAGTAGGTACCATCTGCTCTATTTGCAAATAGTGTGTATGACACGTTTACCTCTCCATCATGATCTTTAATCTTCCAAGAGTATGCATCTGGACGTGTTGCTTCTAGCGCTTCTCCCTTACTGTTTGTAGCCTTAAAATTAAAAACGTTTTTTGCAAACTCATGTATTGCGTAGCGTCCTGGTGAGGATCTACTCATGCGCACCACTACGGTCTTTTTCTTGAGTTCAGGAAAAGTGATAGCTATCTGCGCTTCATGGTGGTGTGCGTTATCAAAAGATATCTCGTACACATTAGTTTGTCCATAACAAAGGCTAGTGAGTAAAAGGGCGAAACATAAAAATCTCATAGTAGAATATTTAGAATTTAAAAGTAAGAAACTAAGATCACTTCCGTGGGTTATATATGTCAAACACGTGAAGTATCTTTACCATATGTTACCAGAAAAACTACAGAAAAAACTTAGCATACGCAGAGACAGTGATTCTTTGCGAACACTTAATACTTCGTTAGGTCTGGTGGATTTTTCATCTAACGATTATTTGGGTTTTTCTAGTAGCCTTCCTATTGCTAGAAATATTGCAGAGCGAACACAAGAGATCTTAGACGAACATCAAATTATTGCAAATGGTGCCACCGGCAGTCGACTGTTATCTGGTAATCATACCCTTTATAGTCAGGCAGAGACCTTAATTGCTGGTGTTCATAATAGTGAGACTGCTCTTATATTTAATAGCGGTTATGATGCAAATATTGGTTTTTTTCAAAGCGTGCCACAGCGCGGTGATCTCATTCTTTACGACGAGTTTATACACGCTAGCATACGTGATGGTATCCAGATGAGCCTTGCTAGAGGTTATAAGTTTAAACACAATGATATTGCAGATATAGAAACTGTAGTCACTCGTCTTAAAGCGATGCATCACCTAGATGATCAAGAAACTACAACGGCGATATACCTCGTTACGGAGTCAGTTTTTTCGATGGATGGTGATACGCCAGATCTCATGGCTATTACTCAGCTTTGTAAAAAACATAACATCTACCTAATAGTAGATGAAGCTCATGCAACGGGTGTTATAGGTACAAAGGGACTTGGTTTAGTGCAGGAGTTGGCGTTAGAAAACGAGACTTTTGCTCGTATTATTACTTTTGGTAAAGGCATGGGAGCACATGGGGCAGCTATTTTATGCAGCGAGCCATTGTGCACCTACCTTATTAATTTTGCGAGATCATTTATTTACACCACGGGACTTCCACCGCATGCCATTGCTACAATAATGGCCGCTTACGAGCAATTAGATGTGCGGAGTGATGCACAGTTACCAGCAGTGGGAAATTTACAAGAGCTTATAATTTATTTCAACAGTTTGATTCAAAAGCACGAACTTGATAGCTTATTCATAGAAAGTAATTCAGCCATACACTGTGCTGTGGTGATGGGTAATGAAAAGGTTAGAACGCTTTCGCGAAAGCTTGAACAAGAAAATTTTGAAGTGAAACCTATTTTATCTCCCACAGTTCCAGAAGGTCAAGAGCGCTTGCGGATATGTCTACACACATATAATACGAAAGATGAAATAACAGCATTGCTGGCTATTTTAAAAGCACAGTTATAGCTTACTAATATGTAATGTGAAGATTATATTTGTGCTATGTCAAACACATTTGTAACCATTGCTCAGTTTCAATACTCAAGTGGAGCTCAAATTTTTAAAGGTCGATTACTTGCAGAAGGTATTCAGGCTTTTCTAGCAGATAATTATACAATAGATACAGATCCGCTAGTGAGTAATGCCATTGGTGGTGTAAAACTACGAGTGCCTGCAGATCAAGAATCAAGAGCGAAAGAAATCTTAAGTGAAATCTCAGAGTATTCTGTTACCGAAGATGGTTCGCCTGTACATTGTCCCAATTGCAATAGTGAGGAAGTTGCACTTTTTACAACCGTTTCAGATATTAGATCTCTGGGAGCTTTTCTCCTAGGTTTTGTTTTTGGCGCGCTTCCATTTTACACAAAATACGAGTATCGCTGTGATAACTGTAAAACAAAATTTAATGAAATCAAATAAGACATATTTTATAACAGGAATCTCTACAGATGTTGGAAAGACGGTAGCTGCAGCAATAGTGACACAGTCACTAGAGGCAGATTACTGGAAGCCAATACAGGCTGGAGATCTTGATAATAGTGATACACATAAAGTAAAGCATTTAGTTAATAATGAAATATCGCAATATCACGATAATAGTTATTCGCTCAAGACACCTATGAGTCCGCACGCTGCTGCAGAGATTGATGGCATTACAGTTACTGCCGCCTCTATAAAACGTCCTGAATCGACTAGACCTCTAGTAATAGAAGGAGCTGGTGGTATACTCGTGCCTATAAATGAAACAGAAACCATAGCCGATTTAATAGTGCCTACAGATAAGGTGATTGTTGTGTCTCGTCATTATCTAGGAAGTATAAATCACACCTTATTGACTATCGAGCTGCTCAAAGCAAGAGGACTAGCTGTGGCGGGGATTATTTTTTCTGGAGAAGAACATCCTACAACGGAGGCAATCATTGAGAATATGACTGGTGTTACCATTATAGGTCGCATTGATGAAGAACCTTATTTTGATGAAAATGTAATAGCAGAATATGCAGAACGTTTTCGCGAAAGCTTACAAGCCCTATAAATCTTTATTAACTAGGGATTTTAGATAATCAACTCCTTAGCTAACTTTACGCAAAAATTATTACTGTGACTACTCAAGAAAAAGATAAAAAACATCTCTGGCATCCGCTCACGCAACATAAGACTGCGCAGGATCCTGTTGTAATTACGAGAGCAAAAGGAGCGGTAATGTATGATGAGCAGGGTAAGGAATATATAGATGGGATTGCCTCATGGTATACAGCCATGTATGGTCACGGCAATGAGCATATTACAACGGCAATGCATAAGCAGATGCAGGCGCTGGATTTTGTAATGTTCAGTGGCTTTACACATCCTCCAGCAATCACCCTTGCCGAAAAACTAATGGAGATACTGCCAGAAAATCAAGAGAAGATTTTCTTTAATGACAACGGCTCTACAGCAGTTGAGGCAGCTATAAAAATGGCCATCCAGTTGTATCACAATAAAGGAGATAAGAGAGATACGCTTATCGCTTTTGAAGACGGTTTCCATGGAGATACCTTTGGGGCGATGAGCGCCTCGGGATTGAGTTCGTATAACGGACCTTTTGAAGATTTTTTACTTAAAGTTGTTAGAATTCCTACGCCTCAAGAAGATAATCTTGAGGAAGTGATGGCTAAGCTAGATGTGATACTCACATCAAATAAGTGCGCCGCTTTTATTTTTGAGCCACTAGTCCAAGGAGCTGCTGGAATGAAATTTCACTCTGTAAATGGTCTTGATGCGTTAGTCAAACAATGTCGTGAGGCAAATGTGCTCACCATTGCAGATGAAATCATGACTGGTTTTGGGAAAACGGGAACCATTTTTGCTTGTGACCAGTTGGGTAACAAGCCAGATATAATGTGCCTGAGTAAAGCACTTACTGCAGGGATGTTTCCGCTAAGTATTACAAGTTGTACGCAGGCAGTTTTTGATAGCTTTTTGAGCGACGAGGTGCACAAAGGTTTTTTTCATGCACATACATTTAGTGCGCACCCTGTAGGCTGCGCCGCTGCAATTGCAGGGATCGAAGTATTGCAAAGCTCAGAAATTACAGACAGTAGAAAGCGTATAGAAAAGGCGCATCAAATATTTGCACAGCAAGTAGCAACACACCCTAAAGTGCGAGATGTACGCACAAAAGGTGTAATCATAGCCATAGATCTCAACATAGAAATGGAACGCTATGGGAATTTACGAGATGAGCTATACCAATTTTTTATGAAACGTGGCGTGGCACTTAGACCGCTAGGAAATACGGTTTATGTACTACCTCCGTATGTGATAGCAGATAGTGAGCTTACTCAGGTTTATACAGCAATACAAGAGGCTTTAGATCATTTTTAAAGACTACTCTATCGCTTTTGGATCTAGCTCAATTACCTGGTCGCTGCCGTCTATAGTTACATTATAAACTTCGTACACTTTCTTATCATCTTCACCGCTCGTGATAAGATGTATCACGCCAGTCCCGTTAGGGCCTTTAATGGGTGTTGTGGCATTAGTTCTTTTTTCTCCATTATTAAAAGAGATATTAAAACTCCCAAAACCGTCACTTTCTATAGGTTCGCCTAGCACAGCAATCACTTCTTGATTGGATTGAACTTGAATGAGCGCTTCCTCACTTCCAGAGGCTGTTTTAATTTTATTTGCAAAAGCAAAGGCGCCACCTACTATCAAAACGACAGCGATAATGATTACGGTAAGGCATCCTCCTACAGGTACTGCCCACTTCCAATTGCGTTTCCACCAGCTAGGGCGTTCTATAAGTTCGTTTTGATTATCCATTGTGATTGATTTTTAGATAGGTACCGTTTTGGCTGCAAAAGTTACAGAACTTTTCAAGAAAACTTAGAAATAGATGGGGTACGCTTACGCGAAATTGTACTTTTGTAGACGCAAACCAAAATTCAATTATACTTTGAAAACTCCCATAGCCATTACCGGTCTAGGTTCTATCTCTCCATTAGGTTCAAATGCTGAAGAGCAGTGGAACGCATACCAAGAAACAACTACAAAAATTGCTTGGGAAGAAGATTTAGAAGCGTTTACGGCAAGGTTAACACCAGAAGGGCAAAAAGCCATCCAAGCTATACGACGAGAAGATAAAAACTATTTACGTATAGATCCATCTGTTCTTTATGCTATATATGCAGGAAGAATTGCAGTAACGCAAGCAGGATGGAAAGATGGTGATTTTGGAATTAATGTAGGTTCATCAAGAGGAGCAACACAGCTTTTTGAAAAGTTTTTTGAGACGTATAAAGAACGTAATATTGTACCTACCCAAGCATCTCCGTCTACCACACTAGGTAATATATCTTCATGGCTAGCAAATGATTTAAAATCTAACGGTCCAGATATCTCTCATTCTATTACTTGTAGTACAGCGTTACACTCATTACTAAATGGAGTAGCATGGTTACAATCAGGAATGGCCAAAAAGTTTCTAGTAGGAGGTTCTGAGGCAGCACTTACGCCATTTACAATTGCTCAAATAAGAGCAATGAAACTTACGCCTACAGAAGAGGGGACGAGTGCATACCCTAGTATGGCGCTCAATCTTTTTAAGAAAAATAATACAATGGTACTAGGTGAAGGCGCAGCAATGGCCTGTCTAGAACTTGGTAAAAAGAAAAATGCACTTGCATATGTTACAAGTGTAGGATATGCTACAGAAAAGCTAGAACATGCAGTTTCTATTTCAAGTGAAGGTGAGTGTTTTCAGAAGTCTATAGCTATGGCACTTAATGGTATTGATCTATCAGAAATAGATGCTATTGTAATGCATGCTCCTGGGACTATTAAAGGAGATACCTCTGAGATGGCAGCTATAAAGAAAGTTTTTGGAGAAGACGTACCAATGCTTACTACTAATAAATGGAAAATAGGACACACTTTTGGTGCAAGTGGCTTGTTAAGCCTAGAGCTTGCTATAAAAATGCTACAAGAACAAACTTTTATAGGAGTGCCTTATCTTAAAGATAAATCTAAGGATAGCGAACTGAAAAAGATACTTGTGAATGCTGTTGGTTTCGGAGGAAACGCGGTAAGTATTATTGTTGAGAAAGCTTAGGCGAATGGTGTGCACTTTTTCGCGAAAGCGTAATTAGAACCACCATATCTTATATTACACAAGCAAGGGTTATTAAAATCTCAAAAAAAATCAAGCGATAGCCGTTTACTTGCTTAAGACTATTTCATATTTTTACGTTATGACAGAAATAAGACACAACTGGACCAAAGAGGAAATACTCGCTATTTATAATAAACCGATGATGGAGCTTTTATATGAAGCTGCAACAACACATCGCGAGCATCACGATCCTAATACAGTACAAGTTTCTACATTACTTTCGATAAAAACTGGTGGATGTCCAGAAGATTGTGGGTATTGCCCGCAAGCAGCAAGATATCACACAGACATAGAGGGGAATGATTTAATGTCTGTACAGCAAGTGAAAGCACAGGCGTTAAGAGCAAAATCGTCTGGAAGTTCTCGTGTATGCATGGGTGCAGCGTGGCGTAATGTAAAAGATGGACCAGAATTTGACAACGTGCTAGAAATGGTGCGCACGATTAATAAGCTTGATATGGAAGTGTGCTGTACGCTAGGTATGGTAACCGAGAATCAAGCAGAACGTCTTGCAGAAGCAGGATTATATGCATACAATCATAACTTAGATACCTCAGAAGATTACTATAAAGATGTAATCTCTACAAGAGCTTTTGAGGATCGTCTTGATACTATCTCAAACGTACGCAAAACAAATGTTACGGTATGTTCTGGTGGAATTATAGGTATGGGAGAAGCTGTAGAGGATAGAGCCGGAATGCTTGTAGCGCTTGCAAAACTTGATCCGCAGCCAGAATCTACGCCTATAAATGCACTTGTAGCTGTACCTGGAACTCCAATGGAAGATATAGATCCTATCTCAATCTGGGAGATGATACGTATGGTAGCAACTACGAGAATTGTATTGCCACAAACACAAGTGAGACTATCTGCAGGTAGAACTGAGATGAGTAGAGAAGGGCAAGCTATGTGCTTCTTTGCAGGAGCAAATTCTATTTTTGCAGGAGATAAATTACTTACTACACCTAATCCGGATGTAAATGAAGATATGAAGATGTTTGACCTACTAGGTCTTACACCTCAAAAACCATTTGTAAAGAAAGCTCAGCCAGCATCTGTAGAGGCGGTAGACTCAAAGTATGAGTCGTTAGGAGAGAAACCTAAATGGTCAAGGCCAGGACACAAAATTGACAGAAACGAAGAAGCAAAGCTTGCAGGGAAATCTTTGAAATAAAGAAAACTGTTATTTTGTAAACATCGTAGGTATATACTATAGTTACATTCTTAGCACTAACTCCCATCAGGGAGTTAGTGCTTTTAGGTATTTAAATATCGAGGTTAATTAATTCTATTACACATGCAGTTACAAGCCATTCCCAGAGTAGATTCTATAACTAAGAAGGAGTTCGTAAGAGATTACGTAAAGCCCCAAAAACCTGTCGTTATTGAGCATCTTGTAGATGACTGGGATGCTTATGACAAGTGGCGTCTATCTTACATCAAAGAAGTAGCGGGAGACAAAGAAGTACCTCTTTATGATGATAGGCCAGTAAAGCATGATGAAGGTTTTAATCAAGCTCATGCTACTATGAGTATGAGTGATTACATAGATCTACTTAAAAAAGGACCTACTAATTATCGCATCTTTTTGTATAACCTCATGAAGGAGGTACCTTCTCTTAAAAATGATTTTAAATTTCCTAAAATAGGTTTGAGGTTACTCAAGCAGATACCTATGCTCTTTTTTGGAGGCGAAGGAAGTAAGGTGTTTATGCACCATGATATAGACTGGGCAAATATTTTGCATTTTCATTTTGAAGGAAGAAAGCAATGTGTATTGTTCCCTCCTAGTGAAACACCTAACCTTTACAAGGTACCTTATTCTTTAATTACGAGGGAGGATATTAACTTTGATGATCCAGACTATACTAAATTTCCTAAGTTAAAAAACGCAAAAGGGTTTATATGCCATCTCAATCACGGCGAGACCTTATATATGCCAGAAGGATACTGGCATTACATGAAGTATGAAACACCTGGATTTAGTATGAGTTTGAGATCGCTTCCGCGAAAATTTTCTAACCTTAGAAAGGCATTGTATAACGTTTTTTACATGAGGCATTATGATAATTTCATGAGACGACGAAAGGGTCAAGACTGGATAGATGAAAAAAATGAGAAGGCACTTTTATAAGAAAGACCCTTATACAATCTTGTGTTATTAACTTTTATTAATACTTTATTCAAACATTTGTTTTTTAATAAGTGATTTGTCGTTTTAATTCGAGCTTTTGTCGAATATTTATTCTTTTTTGCTAATTGGCTACAATGAGTCCCGAACTTTTTGTTATTTGTGAGGGATTCAAATATCCCCTAGCAATAGCATGATGAAAGTCCTCCTTATAGACGACGATAAAGCCGTAAATTTTTTCAATCAACACGTCGTTATTAAGCACAACTCCTTTGAACATATCAAAACTGTTCAAAGCGGACAAGAAGGCCTTACTTTTCTGTCTAAAGTAGAATTAGGAGAAGCCACAAAGCCAGATCTTATTTTTTTAGACATAAATATGCCTGCAATGAATGGCTGGGAATTCTTAGACGAATATGAAAAGATGTGCCCAGATTTTAGAAAAGATATTAAAGTAATCATTCTTTCTAGTTCTTCAAATCCAGAACATGTAAACAAGACAATTCAAAACTATAAGGTTATTGACTTTATAAATAAGCCACTATCATTTGATATACTTGATAATGTGTTGAAGGTTTACAACAACGTATTGTCTACGAGTACTCAAAATAATCCACTAGTTTGACTTATAAAGCCTTAATAGTAGATGATAGCAAACCAATAACTTTCTTCAATAAAATAATTTTAGAGAGGTCCTCGCGTTTTTCTGAAATTTTGGTAGCTGTAAATGGAGAAGAGGCGTTAAAGATATTAGACACAGAATTTAATCCTGATATTATCTTTTTGGATCTTAATATGCCTGTTATGAATGGGTGGGAGTTTTTAGATACATACCACCAGAGAAAAGCTAGGAATAGTCAAATAATCATGCTTTTGGGAACTATGCCGTCACAGGAGAATCAAGATAGATTGAATTCCTATGATTGCATTAAAGGAGTTAGAGAGAAGATGCTTTCTAATACAGTACTTACAGAAATAATCAATAATACCTTAGCTGTAGAGTTAAGATCATAAATTACCCCTAGTTAATGTCTTTTTTATCAAAGATTACATTATTTATTGCGTGCATAGTATCTTCTCTTAGTTTCGCTCAATCTAGAGCTACGATAGAAGGAGTGGTTACAGATAATTTTGGGATATTACCAGGTACTACTATTAGTATAGAAGGTTATAATAAGAGCACCCAGACAGATATTAATGGAGCATTTTCTTTTCAAGTTGATGAAGGAGAGTATGTATTATCTGCAAGTTTTGTAATGTATAATGTACTTTATAAAACAGTTGTAGTAAAAGCTGGTGAAACACAAAAAGTAAATTTTAAATTAGAGACAGGCTTCTCTGTAGATGAGCCTATCTCTCTAGGTACAAGGTCTGATCCTGTTTCCTCATTTCAGAACACAGCTTCTGTAGATATCATATCGCCACAACAAATCACAAACTCTTCTCAAATAGAGTTGAGCCAAATATTACATTACCTCTCACCCTCATTTTATTCGACCAGACAAACCATTTCAGATGGTACAGATCATATTGATCCAGCTACACTACGAGGGCTAGGTACAGATCAAGTTCTTGTACTTATCAATGGAAAAAGAAGACATAATAGTTCTTTGCTCAATGTGAATGGTACCATAGGTCGAGGTGCCGTGGGTACAGATTTTAATGCTATCCCCATAAGTGCTATAGAACGTATTGAGATACTAAGAGATGGAGCGACTTCTCAATATGGATCTGATGCTATTGCAGGGGTTATCAACATCATCCTCAAAAACCAAACGAATGCTGTTTCTTTAAATAATTTATTAAAAGTTAATAAAGAAGGAGATGGTCTCACACAATTTACCGGAGCAAATTTTGGTATGAAGTTAGGCAAGGAAGGATTTTTAAATATTACAGGTGAATATAGAAAAAGAGAGGCTACCAATAGAGCGGGTAACTATACGGGACGTGTTTATGTAGATAATGAAGAAGAGGATAATGCACTTATAGCTCAGAATAATTTCTTTGATCAAACGGGTTATTCAGATAGGCAAGTAATGCAAATAGGCAATTCCGAAACTCAGAATCTAGCCATTCATTTTAATGGAGAAATAAAAGTATCAGACAGTGCTCAGGTATATCTTCACGGTGGACGAAATTATAGAGAAGGAAAATCTGCTGGCTTTTATAGGTTTCCTATAGATGAAGACCGTGTCATTACAGATTTATTTCCTAATGGATTTTCTCCAGAAATCTTAACAGATATTCAAGATGATGCCGTTACATTAGGTTTGAGAGGAAGTAAGCATAATTGGGATATTGATTTTAGTCATACTATAGGGATGAATTCTCTTGATTATACTATTAACAATTCTAACAATGCGTCATTAGGAATTGCGTCACCTACTACTTTTTACGCCGGAGGATTTTTGTATAGTCAGAATACATCAAACTTAGATCTTTCAAAGTCTTTTGATTGGAGGTCAGGTCTTAATTTCTCTTTCGGAGCAGAGTTAAGAGTAGAAAATTATCAGATAGGTGCAGGAGAAGAAGCGTCATATATAAATGGCGGTAGTGTCTTTACCAATAGTGAAGGGCTTGAGGAACCAAGAATAGCAGGAGCACAAGTTTTTCCTGGAATTCAACCAGAAAATGAACTAAATAAATTTAGAACAAACAGCTCGTTTTACGTAGATATTGAGGCAAATGTTAATGATAAGTGGCTCATACAACTCGCCGCCAGAAATGAGCTTTATAATGACTTTGGGAGTCAAGTGATTTGGAAAGTGGCTTCTCGTTATAAGCTAACTAACAATACAAGTATGAGAGGTGGTATTGCTACAGGGTTTAGGGCGCCATCCCTACACCAAGTGTTTTTTCAAAATATAAGCACACAGTTTATTGATGGTAATATTTTGCAGGTAGGTACATTTAATAATGAAAGCGCACTCACTGCTCAAGCATTTAATGTAGATAGACTAAGTCCAGAATTATCAAATCACTATAGCATAGGTTTAAGTAGTAAGATTAGTTCAAATTTTTCGCTTGCACTTGACTATTACTACATAGCAATAAAAGACAGAATAGTACTCTCAGGACTCATATCTGATGGTTATGAAGACATTTTAGCACCATTTGGGGTTGGAGCAGCTCAGTTCTTTACAAATGCAATAGATACGAATACCCAAGGTGTAGATCTAGCATTAGTTTATAAGAATAACGTAGGTGATGGTAATCTAGAAAGTTCTTTAGGTTTTAATATCAATAGTACGACTGTAGGTAGAGATATAAGGGTACCCATTGCTTTTGAGGAAGCAGAAGAAGTCATCATTAGTAGAGAAGAAATAGGTAGACTAGAGAAAGGACAGCCTGCATATAAATTGAGCTGGAGAAGTTTTTATGATATTGATAAGTTTAAAATTCACTTCAATAATACATTGTTTGGACCTGTGGAATATTTTCACCCAGATGATGGAAATAGCGATAACTGGGTTGTAAATGACTTTACAGGAAATATAGAGTCCCGAGATCAAAAGTTTTCGGCAAAGGTTCTTACAGATTTCTCTATTCATTATCAGTTTCACTCACGAGTGAGTGCGGCTATAGGGGGTAATAATATTTTTAATGTGTATCCAGATAAGCACACGCATTCATCAAATACGAGCAACGGTAATTTTACCTATAGTAGACGAGTAGGCCAGTTTGGAGTACAAGGTAGAAACTACTTTGTAAGTTTATCTCTAAGCTTATAATAAGGATGGGTTATTCATGAAAGATTTCAAACTATTATCGGCACTTAAGATTGTGGTCGCTTTAATAATCTTTGGGTCTTCTGCTCAAATTCAAGCGCAGACTAATGTTGAACAAGTCGCTAGAGTGCAACGAGCTATTTATGTTTTTAATATTGCTCAACAAGTAAACTGGTCACCTCAATCTGGAGATACTTTTAAGATAGGAGTTTTGGGTCCTGATAGAACCATTATCGACTTTAAGTCAATAGCTCAAAAACGACAAATACAATCTAAACCGGTTGAAATCATCAATTTTCTTTCTGTAAAAGATATAGCAGATGTAGATATATTATACGTTAACAAAAAATATAATTTCCAAATGCCATATATTCTTCAGTCTTCAGAAGGAAAGGGCATATTAGTAATGTCTGAGGGATATGCATTTAATGCCTCGATGATAAATATTGTTAGAGTTGGAAATACATTTAGACATCAAATCAATGAGGAACTACTGCGCATTAATGATTTTGTTATTGCTCCTTCCTTAAAATTTTATGCCATTAAAACTTCACAAAAGTGGCAATCACTTTTTATAGAAGCACAAGACTCACTTAATCTAGCTAAGCAAATTGCAAAGAGAAAGGACTCTTTAATTATAGCTCACCAAAGAGAGATTAATAGTAAAAACGAGATTATAGATACGATTCAAGAGATTGTAAAACTAAAAAATAACTCCATTCAAGATTTGCTCGATGAGGACGAGATTCAAAAACAGACCATAGAGGAAAAGCAAGAAATTGCAAAAGAACTGGAAATAGAAAATGAATCTCAACTAGAAGAACTTGAAAGAAGACAGCGTATTTTAGTTCAAAATGCAGAAGAAATAGAGCGCAATCAAGATAGTATAGATAATCAAAACTTAAATCTCAGTGTCCAGAAAAAAGTGCTTGACGAGCAGTCTGTAGAGCTATCTCTTAGAGAGAACATCAACTGGCTTTTAGGAATCATCGCCTTCTTATTTCTGGTGGCAGGATTTATAATTTATAAGAATTACCAAAGTAAAAGCAAACTTGCAAAACAGCTTGTATTGCAAAATGCAAAAATACTAGCCCAGGCAGAAGAACTCAGTCAGAAAAATGAAGACCTCGAGCAGTTTGCCTATATCGCAAGCCATGATCTACAAGAACCTCTCAATACCATATCAAGCTTCATTGGGCTTATAAGGAGTGATTATAGTGCACAGTTTGACGATTTAGGCAATCAGAGTCTTGAATTTATAGAAGAGGCAAGTGAGAGGATGGCTAAGCTTATAAATGTGTTGCTAGAATACTCACGCATAGGTAAGACTAGAAGTTTTACGGAGGTAGATTGTAACAAGTTGGTACAAGACTTAGAGAAAGATATTTATGCACTCATAAAAAGAAAAAATGCAACCATTACATATTCCAATCTTCCTACCCTTATGGGTTCTGAAATTGAGCTGCGCTTGTTGTTTCAAAACTTAATCACAAACGCTTTAAAGTTTTGTGCAGAGGATACATCACCCACATTACATATTGACGTGAGCGAGACTGCGAACCTAGAGAACCCTAATGAGAAGATGTGGCAATTCTCTTTTAAAGACAATGGGATAGGTATTCGTAAAGATCATCAGGAGCGTATTTTTTCTATCTTTCAGCGATTACATACAACAGATCAATATAAAGGCACCGGAATAGGACTTGCGCATTGTAAAAAGATTGTCGGGATACATAAAGGAAATATTTGGGTAACTTCAAAAATTAATGAAGGGAGCACTTTTTATTTTACTATCCCTATGAATCCTGAAGCTGAGTAATGTGATTTTTTACGTTTTCGCGAAAGCGTAACTACAAGTAACACATGCTACATTTATCACTCGCTACACGTAATTTACTTAAATTGCTATGCACTAGATGTTGTTTTAAAACTAACCTACATTCATGGAACTCACGTCAACCTATTGGAATAATTGTTATGCAGAGGGAAGTACAGGTTGGGACTTAAAAGAGGTCTCTCCACCTATTAAAGCCTACCTCGATCAATTAGAAAATAAGGACCTTAAAATTTTAATTCCTGGTGGCGGTTATAGTCATGAAGCGCAGTACTGCTGGGAGGAGGGATTTAAAAATGTGTATGTAGTAGACTTTTCTCAACTTGCATTAGAAAATTTGAAACAGAGAGTACCAGATTTTCCTAGCTCGCAACTTATACAAGAAGATTTTTTCAAGTTTGACGGGCAGTTTGATGTAATCATAGAACAAACATTTTTCTGCGCATTACAACCAGATTTGAGACCTGCTTACGTCGCACATATGCGTACATTGTTTAAACCTAAAGGCAAACTTGTAGGCTTACTTTTTAACTTCCCACTCACCGAAAAAGGACCACCATACGGAGGAAGTGTAGCGGAATATGAAAACTTGTTCTCAAAACATTTTGATATTCAAAAAATGGAAACTTCCTATAACTCAGTAGCTGCTCGTGCAGATAAAGAGTTGTTTGTCAAAATGGTAAATAAGCAAACTAATTAATATCACAACACAATGATTGTACAACTAGCAGAAGGAACCATCAAAACTAAATATGGAACTTATAAAGAGATTCTTTTTTATGACGGTATCAAGGAGTGTCACGCGCTAGTGATGGGAGATGTGAGCGGAGCAGAAGATGTGCTTTGCAGGGTACATTCCTCGTGCATTTTTGCTCACCATTTTAATAGTATAGAGTGTGATTGCCGTGAGCAAATGGAAATATCACAGCAACTTATAGAACGAGCAGGAAAGGGTATTGTAATCTGGCTAGAGCAAGAAGGAAAAGGAAATGGTCATTATGCACTCCTCAATACTTTACCGCTCAAAAAACAAGGTATGCCTCAAGCAGATGCGTACGAGGCTGTAGGTTTTCATAAGGATAATCGTGATTTTAGCGTTGCAGCAAAAATCTTAAAACATCTAGAAGTGAATTCTATCACAATGATCACGGGTAATGAAAAGAAAACCAAAACACTCACAGATCTGGGCATTAGTGTAAGTGGTATTCAACCTACAGAGCTATGATATGAGTGTGCTTTCGCGAAAGCGTAATATCAAAACAATACCGGAACCACATAGTAAGCCAGCGCAAATAATAATCCCACCGAAATTAAATTTAAAAACACACCCACGCGCGCCATCTGATCTACACGCACGTGACCACTTGCAAAGACTATCGCGTTAGGCGGTGTTGCCATAGGCAGCATAAATGCACAACTAGAAGCAAGTGTTACGGGGATGACCATTTGTAGCATAGGCACATCCATTCCTATGGCAATACCTACTACTAATGGAACAAGGATAGTGACAAGTGCAACGTTGCTCATTAATTCTGTCATAAAGAGCATTAAGAAAATAAGCACGGCAGTCACCACCCACATACTCCAGTCTTCCTGCTGTGATATGTAGGAACCTATCATATCTATAAATCCAGATTGTGCCAGTCCAGAGGCAAGTGCGAGACCGCCGCCAAAGAGGATTAAAATTCCCCAAGGTAATCTAGATGTGTCTTCCCAGGCAAGCGGGAATTTTCCATCCTTGTAATTAATAGGTATAATAAACATAAGTAATGCTGCAATCACAGAGATAGTTGTGTCTGTAAGTGTGATTTCTGGTAGTAGCTGGTTGAGATAGGAGCGTAGCATCCATGAGATTGCCGTAATTAGAAATATGGTTAAGACCACTTTCTCACCTTTTGAAATAGGACCAAGTTTATCTAATTCTGTCTGTATGATATTTCCAGACTTTCCAATGGTGCCTAGGTTATTCTTGTAGAAGACTCTTGTAATCATAAAATAAGTGATGATCATAAGTATGATGGAGAATGGAACTCCCATTTTCATCCATTGAAAAAAGCCTATGTCTATATTATAACTCTCGTTTAAGAATGCAAGCATTACAGAGTTAGGAGGTGTGCCTATCAAGGTTGCCATTCCTCCTATGTTTGCGCCAAAGGCGATACCTAGCATAATACTTAGGGCAAAGTTGCGGTCGTTTTTTGTAAAACCATCCTCGTCATCTATAAGAAGTTGTATGACAGAAACGGCTATGGGAAGCATCACGACCGTACTTGCCGTATTTGATATCCACATGCTCATTAAACCAGTGGCAATCATAAAACCCAGTATAATTCCGTTTGCTTTGGTGCCTGTGATTTTAAGAATAGAGAGTGCTATGCGTTTGTGCAGGTTAACTTTTTCTAGCGCTAGCGCGATTACAAATCCTCCAAAAAATAGATACACAATGGGATTTGCATAATTACTCGCCACATCCTTAATATCTCCTATACCAAGTAGCGGAAATAGAGCAAGCGGTATAAGTGCCGTAACAGAGATGGAAACAGCCTCAGTAACCCACCAGATAATCATCCATAAAGCGACAGCAATCACCTTATCTATCGCTGGGTTTATGAGCTCAATGGGTGCTGCAAGTAGTACAATGCACAATAATGGGCCAATGATAAAGCCTACTTTTCGCGAAAGCGTAAATTCTTTCATAGCCTTAAAAATAGGCAAAAAAGAAAACTACTTACCTTTTAAATATAAGGCGAGTCTTATTTTCCAATAGGGCATCTCCTCCTTAAAGTATTCATAGAAAGATTTGAGCTTATCTGCGTCTTCTACTTTTAAAATGGCGTCGTGTACCTGCTTTACTTCTACAGGCTGTATAAACTGGTAAAAATCTACCTCCATACCTTCTTCATGTAACTTCATCAAGTGATTGTACACAGAGCCTATAGTGAGTTTACGGGTCTCTGCAATTTCTTCTAGAGAAAGGCCTTGCTGGATGAGTTTTTTAGTCTCTAGATACGTTTTGCTACCGCTTTTA
This sequence comes from Dokdonia sp. Hel_I_63, assembly GCF_007827285.1. Taxonomy (NCBI): domain Bacteria; kingdom Pseudomonadati; phylum Bacteroidota; class Flavobacteriia; order Flavobacteriales; family Flavobacteriaceae; genus Dokdonia; species Dokdonia sp. Hel_I_63. Next base: position 835,556 of record NZ_VISD01000001.1, read on the forward strand.
GGTTTTGGTTTTTGGACATGCTCTTTAATGACCTTTATAAAATCTGCGCCATATTTTTCCATCTTTGCTTGTCCCACACCTTGAATGTCTAAAAACTGCTTTTGAGTCACAGGTTCTTGATCTTCCATATCCTTAAGAGAAGCATCAGAAAATACGATATATGCAGCCACATTTGCATCTCTAGCAAGCTCTGAGCGTAGTTCGCGTAATTTTTCAAAGAGCGTTCCTTTTGGTTTTTTAGGTTTGCGTTCTTTGGTAACAGGTTCGGTTTTAACCTTGGTGAGTTTAGCCAGTTGTATGTTTTTTCCGTCGTATAAAACTTCTTTAGCAAGTGGGGTGAGTAATAATCTTCCGCTTTCGCGAAAGCGTATTTCTAACAACCCTTGATTAATAAGTTGCACAATATATTGCTGAAGGTCTCTCCAGGGAACATCTTTTGCGGCTCCGTATGTTTTTATTTCTTGATAGCCTTTGTCATATACTTGAGCGTTTTGCGAACCTCGTAAAACGTCAATTACGGTACCCATCGCTTCTTTTTGTTGCATACGAGCAACGCCCGAAAGTACTTTTTGAGCAAGTACAGTACCGTCAAAATATGCCGGCGGACTGTTGCAAATGTCACAGTTTCCGCAATCTTCAGAGAGAAACTCACCAAAGTAGTTGATAAGCACTTTTCGTCTACAACTCAGCGCTTCTGCATACTGTTGCATGCGGTCAAGCTTAGCCATTTGGTAGTCGGCATTTTTTGCTCCGTCTATAAACTGTCTTAGCTGTAGGGTGTCTGCATAACTATAAAAAAGTAAGGTGTGAGCAGGTAAGCCATCACGTCCAGCACGACCTATTTCTTGATAATATCCTTCAAGATTTTTAGGCATGTTGTAGTGGATCACCCATCGCACGTTACTCTTATCTATTCCCATACCAAAGGCGATGGTAGCACAAATTATGGGCGTCGTATCATTTATAAAATCTTCTTGAACTTTTGAACGTTGCTCTGCGTGCATCCCTGCGTGGTATGCAGCCGCTTTATAACCGTTAGCTTGTAGTTTGGCAGCTAGAGACTCCGTACTTTTTCTAGAAAGGCAGTAAATGATACCACTTTCTCCAGGGTGCTCTTCAAGGAAATCAAGAATTTGATCATTACGTTTTTGGCCAGGTCTTACGTCCAGATAGAGGTTAGGTCTATCAAAGGAAGAAACATATTTTTTTGCATTGCTTATGCCTAATTGGTCTGCAATATCATCTTGTGTTGATCTGTCTGCTGTTGCGGTAAGGGCAATAAGTGGTACTTGTGGAAAGCGTCTTTTTAGATAGCCTAGTTGCGTGTATGCAGGTCTAAAATCGTGACCCCATGATGAGATACAGTGTGCTTCATCTATGGCGATTAATGAAATGGTTGCGGCATTAAGTGCTCCGTCTAACACTTGTAAGCTCTCAGGAGCAACATAAATGAGGTCTATGGCGCCGCTTTGTAAATCTGCTAATACTTGCTGAGTTTCTTCTAGAGGTTGTGTGCTATTGTAGTAGGCTGCTTTTATGCCGTTTGCACGTAGCGCATCTACCTGATCTTTCATTAAGGCAATGAGAGGTGAGATTACAAGAGCAACTCCATCTAGCGCAAGTGCGGGCAATTGAAAACACATGGATTTACCACCACCAGTAGGCATAATAACAAGTGCGTCATCTCCACGACACACAGATTCAATAATTTCTTGCTGGTTAGGGCGGAAATTATCGTAGCCAAAATGAGTTTTTAAAAGGGAGTGTAATTCTTGTGTTGCAACCATCTTACAAAGTTATTAATACCAATTAAAAGAGGCGCTTATTAAAGCGCCTCTTTATACAGCAATGATGTATTTATTTTTCTTAAATAAGACGCTATAAAGGAATGTTACCGTGCTTCTTCTTAGGAAGCTCCACCTTTTTGTTTTCTAGCATACTAAATGCTTTGATGAGTTTGCGTCTTGTGTCTTGTGGCATAATCACTTCGTCTATAAATCCACGTTGTGCGGCACGATAAGGGTTTGCAAACTTCTCTGCATACTCACTTTCTTTTTCAAGTAGTTTTTCTTCAGGATTATCTGCTGCGCTTATTTCTTTTCTAAAGATAATCTCGCTGGCTCCTTTTGCACCCATAACTGCTATCTCAGCACTAGGCCATGCATAGTTAAGGTCTGCACCTATGTGCTTAGAGTTCATTACATCATAAGCGCCACCATATGCTTTTCTTGTAATTACCGTTACTCTTGGTACGGTTGCCTCACTGAGTGCGTATAATAACTTTGCTCCGTTTGTAATAATACCATTCCATTCCTGATCTGTACCCGGAAGGAAACCTGGAACATCTACAAGAACAAGCAACGGAATATTGAAACAGTCACAGAATCTTGTAAAACGAGCAGCTTTCTTTGAGCTATCTACATCTAGCACTCCGGCAAGAAACATAGGCTGATTTGCAACGATACCTACACTACGACCCCCTAAACGAGCAAAACCTACAATGATATTCTCAGCATAGTCTTTATGGATCTCATAGAAAGAATCCTCATCTATAATACCCGTAATGACCTCGTGCATATCATAAGGCTTGTTTGCACTATCTGGGATAATAGTTGCAAGCTGGTCACGCACTTCATCCTTAAGTGTAAACGGTAAATTCTTAGGTGTCTCCGTATTATTTTGCGGCAAGTAGCTCAATAAAGATTTAAGATCTTCAAGACATTGTGCGTCGTTTGAAGAGGTGATATGTGCCACACCAGATTTTGAGCCGTGCGTACTTGCGCCACCTAGTTCTTCTGAGGTTACTTCTTCATTAGTCACTGTTTTTACAACGTTAGGTCCCGTTACAAACATGTAGCTAGTGTTCTCTACCATCATAGTAAAGTCTGTCATTGCTGGAGAGTATACTGCTCCACCCGCACAAGGTCCCATAATAGCCGAGATTTGCGGAATCACACCAGACGCTTGCACATTGCGGTAAAAGATATCTGCATAACCTCCTAGTGAGCGTACACCTTCTTGTATACGTGCCCCACCAGAATCATTGAGCCCTATTAATGGAACTCCAGTTTTCATAGCGAGATCCATGATTTTACAAATTTTCTCGGCGTGTGTCTCAGAGAGTGCACCTCCAAAAACCGTAAAGTCTTGTGCAAATAAATAAATCAAACGACCATTTACAGTACCATAACCAGTAACTACACCATCTCCATAATAAATCTCGTTTTCCATACCAAAATCTGTAGTACGGTGTGTAACAAGAATACCTATTTCTTCAAAAGAGCCATCGTCTAGTAAGTAGTGTATGCGTTCTCTAGCAGTAAGTTTCTTTTTCTCGTGCTGCTTGTCTATACGTTTCTGACCGCCACCTAAGTGAGCGAGTTCAATTTTTTCGTTAAGCGTTTTTATGTTAGCATCCATAGGTTATACAGTTGGTAGGCGTAAGATATTTTGTTCTTTAATATGTTGTTTGAGAGCGATAAGAGCAGCAATACGTGCTTCTTCCTTAAACCCTTCTTTTAAAGCTTCTGGAGAATAATAATTTTTTACAAAATGCGTATCAAAATTTCCAGAGCGGAAGGCATCATGCTCGCAAACAAATTTTCCAAAAGGAAGTGTAGTTTGTACACCTTCTATTTTATAATCATCTATTGCTTTAGAGAGTAACTCTATTGCTTCTTCACGTGTAGGTGCATAAACAATAAGCTTAGAAAGCATAGGGTCATAATAGATAGGAATATCCATTCCTTGTTCAAATCCATTATCAACACGTATACCTTCTCCTTCTGGGAGTATGTAAGTCGATAAATTTCCTACGCTAGGTAAGAAGTCATTGAGAGGATCTTCTGCATATACACGTAATTCTAATGCGTGTCCTTTAATGCTGAGGTCTTCTTGAGCGATAGATAGCTTCTCACCACGAGCAACGCGTATTTGTAACTCAACAAGATCTGTACCTGAGATAAGTTCGGTTACTGGGTGTTCTACTTGTAATCGAGTATTCATTTCTAAGAAATAGAAATTATGTTGATCGTCCAGCAAGAACTCAACGGTACCTGCGCCGCGATAGTTACATGCTTTTGCCACCTTTATTGCAGCTTGCCCCATTTCTTCTCGTAGTTGCGGAGTAAGGACTACAGATGGAGCTTCCTCTACCACTTTCTGGTGACGACGCTGGATGCTACATTCACGTTCAAAGAGGTGAATCACATTACCGTGATTATCTGCCATTACTTGAATCTCAATGTGTCTAGGTGATGCAACATATTTTTCTATAAAAACAGATCCATCGCCAAAGGCTGCAGTCGCCTCACTAATAGCTGTACTCATTTGTGATGCTAGTTCGCTGTCTTTTTCTACCACGCGCATCCCTTTTCCGCCACCTCCGGCAGAGGCTTTTATGAGAATAGGGTATCCTATTTCGGCAGCGATTGCTTTTGCTTTTTCTACATCTGTGATGGCTTCATCAATACCTGGTACCATAGGGATATCATATGCTTTTACAGCTTCTTTGGCTGCGAGCTTACTTCCCATGATTTCTATTGCGTGTGCCTCTGGGCCTATGAAGATCATTTGTGCTTCTGTTACCGCTTTCGCGAAAGCGGAATTCTCACTTAAAAATCCGTAGCCAGGGTGGATTGCATCTACGTTAAGTTCTTGAGCAACTTTTATGATTTTATCACCTAGTAAATAGGACTCTGATGAAGGCGCATTACCCACGCAAACGGCCTCGTCTGCATAGCGCACGTGTGGTGCATTACGGTCTACAGTAGAATAAATGGCTACTGTTTTAATACCCATTTTCTTAGCCGTACGAATTACCCTAATGGCTATCTCACCACGGTTTGCAATTAATATTTTCTTTATAGTTTTCATCTATTTTTCTTCTTCAAATTCTACAAGTAATTGCCCTTTATCTACCGCGTCATCCTTTACAACATGCACGGCCTTGATAACTCCGTCTGTATGGGATACAAAGCTGTTTTCCATTTTCATGGCGCTTAGAATCACTAGCGTGTCACCTTCTTTTACTTCTTGACCAGCAGAGACCTGCACATCAATAATAAGACCGGGCATAGGAGAAATGAGATTGTTGAGCTGCTTTGAACCTCCTACCGTGAAGCCCATCTCTTTAATAAGAATGTCAATTTCGTCTTTGATAACAACTTCATAATTGTTGCTATTTACCTGAATGTTGTACGTCTTTTTGCTGAAATCTGAAGAGACTACAGTTGCTTTAAAAGAAGAATTATCCTCCAGAATATGGTGAGAATTCTGAGAGGTGTTTACCGCATCTAGTTGAGATAGTTGGTCACGAGAAACCTCGAACTCATGCTCCTCGTTTACGGTGGTTTTATAGGTGTTGCTCATCGCTTGTATTTTAAGATATAAATATACGTAATTACGATATTGTTATCCTAGAGCAAATAAAATAAGAAAAGGCGCTCGTGAGAGCGCCTTTGTTGTCAAAAATGTAATATTAATTGTTTTTGCTAAGCATCAATAACTCGTTGCAAACAATCTCTGTCATATATCTTTTTATGCCATCCTTATCTTCCCAAGAGCGGTTAGTAAGTTTTCCTTCTATCGCGATTTCTTGTCCCTTCTGGATGTAGCTTTCTACTACTTTAACAAGACCACCGCGTACTACTATGTTGTGCCAGTATGCACGTTCTACTTTCTGTCCATTCTTGTCTTTATAAGAATCATCTGTTGCCATAGAGAACTTGGCAATTTTATTTCCGTCTGGAAATGTTGTGATTTCGGGTTCTTGACCTAGTCTTCCAATTAACTGTACTTTGTTGCGTAATGCGTTCATAATAATGTGTTTTTCTTGAGTAGGTTAAGCCTACCAAATTGAGTTATATTTCTTTATCGAGCCGTTCTCGAGAAAATCATTTGTTCTTAGTGAGTGAATTATAACAACCACTTGTAAATAAGAACACTGCAAATATGCGACAGCTTATAATCCCTAGCCGACTTTTAAACGTTTACTTACGTTTATAGTCGTTTGTAAGTATTTGTAAACGTTTAAAAACGTTTTAATATACTGAATTAGAGTGTGTTGTGGTTTTTGGTGTTTGTTGAGTTAGAACTGCTTGTTTTAGAGAATTTTTAGAAGAATAGAGGTTAATTGCTTGGTATAGAGTGAAGAAGAGACTTGGATATCCTTAAAAACTTGATGATTTTTAAAATCTTTTAGAGGATTAGTTATTGAAAAACACCCTCTTTCTAACAACATTCAGGCTAGAAGAAAACTTAAATGAAAGAGCCATTTTCGCGAAAGCGGAAAGAGTAAAATAACCCATATTATAAGTAGGTCAGATTCTATAAGAAGTAAATAAGGAAGTTAAGTGAAATGTATATCTCACCCATTACGTGGAGCTATACATTAAGAGCATGTCTAAAAGAATTTCTGTCTTATAGGGTTTAAGTATGCTATTATTAATGCCGTGTTTTGTTAGTTCTTTATTCCCATCTTTATAACTGGTGGCTGTAAGAGCAATGATGGGAGTTATGCTGTCAAACTTTCTTATAACAATGCTGGCATCAATACCGTTCATTACAGGCATATTGATATCCATTAATATGAAATCATAGGCATTATTCTTTACTGCGCTCACAGCTTGTTGTCCATTACTGGCACTTTCGTTTTTTATACCGTATTGTTCAAGTACCTTTTTAGTTACTAGTTGGTTGATACTGTTATCGTCCACGATAAGTACTTTTTTGCCTTTGAGACGTTCGTAGCTTGAGATATCTGATTGGACTTCTAGGTAGGAGTTAGATCCAGTTTCTAAGTCAATTGTAAATGAAAAAGTAGATCCTTTATTTGGACTGCTTACAAGTGATAATTTACTCCCTAGAATGTGCAAAATTTTCTTTACAATAGGAAGACCTAGGCCTGTACCTTGATGGTCTGAACTGGCCCCTACTTGAGCAAACTCAGTAAATATTTTTGCTTGTTCTTCTTTGGCAATGCCTTGTCCTGTGTCTGCTATACTAAAGAGAATACTGTTTACATCTTTATTCTTTTCTTGTAGTGTTGCTTTTATGGTGATTGTGCCATCCTCTGTAAACTTGCTGGCATTACTCGATAAGTTCATGAGGACTTGAGAGATTTTAGTTTTATCGCCCAGTAAGGTGTCTGGAATATTAGGGTCAATAATCACCTTTGTAGTGTTATTGTTTTTCTTATTTATAAACTCAAGAGTTTGTACTATATGAGGTATTAATTTATGTAGTCTAAAGTTAGTCTTCTGGACGCGCTCGCCTTCTTTTGAGGCAAACTTATTTAAGCTCAATATGTCATTTACGAGTGCTAGGAGATAGTCAGCAGAAAATTTTAAGGATTTTAAATCTTCCTTATGATTTTTGAGCGCTGGGTCTTCAAGAAATACAGAAGAAAGTCCTATTATTCCATAAAGCGGAGTTCTTAACTCGTGACTTACAGTAGAAAGGAATTTGGTATTGCTTCTGGCTAACTTTTGAGATTTCTTTTTGGCTTGTAGATATTGTTTGTTTTTTGATTTTAAATTCTCAAGAAGCCTTTTTCGTTTTTTTCTGCCGCGTAACAGTAATCCTATAAATAATAGCAAGATAGCTGCTAGCACAAGTGAGGTTCTTAAAAGTAATTTATCCTCATCAGCCTTTTGAAGTGCGAGCTCATTTTCTAATTTTGAAGCTCGTAGTTCTTGTTTAAATTTATTGAGATTAAAGCGAGAAGTAGCATTTTTTTGCTGCTTTATCTTGTTTGCTTCATATCTCTTTTCGACGAGTACATCATAGATTTTTCGTATGTTATTTACTTGCTCGAAGTTACCTAAGCTTTCATAGGCTTTCATTAAGTTTTTATAATTATCAATCTTGTAATTGTCATCTTGCTCATCACCAGCGACCTCCATAGAGTAGTTAATTGCATTAATTGCCTCTTTGGGTTTGTTTTGTAATAGGTAGATAGAACTTTGAACGTGGTAGACAGTTCCCTCAAAGTTGTTTTTCCTCCCATTAAAGTCATCTTTTGTAAGCAATTCCTTTGCTTGGTTTAGATAATATTCTGCTTCATTTGGCTGTTCTTTAATTACGTATAGTTCAGCTAGGTTATTATTTGCAATAAAATCAACTAGAATGCTATTCTCAATTTCTGGGCTTATGGCGAGTGCTTCTTCAAAATAAGTGATTGCCTTGTCTGGATCTTTCTCAAAAAAAGTGTTGCCTAGATTTGTAAGATTTCTTGCCAAATTAAAGGTGTCATTAGACTTTTTATTTTCCTCTATGGCGTTATTAAAAAGATCTTCGGCACCCTGAAAATTGTCTACTTGTATAAATGCATTTCCTAGAATACTTCTTAAACGAGATGTAGTGATAGGTGATTTGACTCTCTTAGCGTTATCTAGAAGGTGTGGTACAACCTCAATAACTTTTTCATAACTGGACTCATTAAATAAGGCAAGTATGGTAGGCATCAGAGAGTCTATCTCTGCTACGGTGAATTGCTTTTCTTTTATTAATAAGATTTCTTCTTGAGAGATTGTCTCTTGACTGTAGGATTTAAAAGAGTATACAGTACTTAAAACAACTAGCAGTAGTATGGTTAGTCTAGTCATAAATATTGATTTGGGAATTAAAATTTAAGCAAATGTCCCTAGAGTAGTTGTTATATTATAAAATGTATGCAATTAGCTAATAATGTTCTTTTAATCTTTAAAATACTACTTTTCGTCGATTATTTAAGATATTTAATGAGTTTTTTGTTTATCAAGATTGATTTTAAATTTTTTGTAAGCTGGTAATTATCAGTATTGAATAATTTTCATATTATAAAAAAGCTCTCTGTTGTACATTTATAGCTTGACTAGTTAAAATTTTATATTTATAGCAGATTGTGATGGGAGTTGTCTTTGGTGCGCTTTCGCGAAAGCGTTAAATGTTTTCATTATTAGCCTCATACTCTATATCTTTTATCAATCAAATAGATACATAATGAGTAATTACCACATAAAAGGTCTAGAAGAGTATTTTCAAGTCTACCGAAAGTCTGTAGACAAGCCTGAGCAATTCTGGGAAGAAATTGCCGAAGAAAACTTTGTCTGGCGTAAGCGCTGGGATACCGTATTAGATTGGGATTTTAAAAAGCCAGAAGTAAAATGGTTTGATGGAGCCCAATTAAATATTACAGAAAATTGTCTCGATAGACATCTCTACGCTCGTGGTGATAAAACAGCATTGCTCTTTGAGCCAAATAATCCTGATGATCCTGCCGAACATATTACTTATAAAGACCTTCATGAGCGCGTGTGCAAGTTTGCAAATGTGCTTAAGGCTAAAGGTGTGACACGCGGTGATCGCGTGTGTATTTATGTACCCATGATACCAGAACTTGCGGTATCTATGCTTGCATGTGCGCGTATAGGAGCAGTACACTCTGTGGTATTTGCTGGTTTTTCTAGTACTGCATTAAGTACTCGTATTAATGATGCAAGCTGTAAAATGGTTATTACGAGTGATGGCTCATACCGAGGTAATAAAACGATTGACCTTAAAAGTATTGTAGATGATGCATTAGAAAATACTCCATCTGTTCAGAGCGTACTTGTTGTTAAGCGCACTGGTGGCAATGTAGTAATGAAAGAGGGGCGTGATGAATGGATAGCACCACTGTTAAAGGAAGCATCAACAGAATGCCTTGCAGAAACTATGGAAGCAGAGGATTCTTTGTTCATTTTATACACTTCTGGGTCTACAGGCCAACCTAAGGGGATGTTGCACACTACCGCTGGATATATGGTGTATAGTGCATATACGTTTAAAAATGTATTTCAATATAGAGAAGATGATGTGTACTGGTGTAGTGCAGATATAGGATGGATTACTGGGCACAGTTATATTGTCTACGGGCCACTTGCAAATGGTGCTACCTCTGTACTTTATGAGGGAGTTCCAAGTTTTCCAGACTGGGGACGCTTTTGGGAAATAATAGATAAACATCAAGTAAACCAATTTTATACAGCACCCACAGCGATAAGAGCACTTGCAAAGGAGAATTTGAGTTATGTGGAGAAGTATGATTTATCATCTCTTAAAGTATTAGGAACCGTAGGCGAACCCATAAATGAGGAAGCCTGGCACTGGTATAATGACAATATAGGAAAGAAAAAATGTCCAATTGTTGATAGCTGGTTTCAAACGGAAAACGGTGGGATTATGATCAGTCCTATACCATTTGCAACACCTACAATACCCACATTTGCAACCTTGCCATTACCAGGAATACAACCCTGTTTAATGGACGAACAAGGCAAAGAAATCAAAGGAAACCAAGTAGAGGGAAGGTTGTGCATTAAATTTCCATGGCCTAGCATAGCTAGAACGATATGGGGAGATCACAAAAGGTATAAAGACACGTATTTTTCGGCATTTGATAATATGTATTTTACTGGAGATGGCGCTTTAAGAGATGCGACAGGTTATTATAGAATCACGGGACGTGTAGATGATGTCATTATCGTTTCTGGTCACAACTTAGGTACAGCACCTATAGAAGATGCTATTAATGAACATCCAGCTGTTGCCGAAAGTGCTATTGTAGGTTTTCCTCATGCTATTAAAGGAAATGCTTTGTATGGTTATGTAACCTTAAAGGAATCTGGAGAAGGACGTGACCACGACAATTTACGCAAGGAGATTAACCAGCTTATCACAGAAAAAATAGGACCGATTGCTAAGCTGAATAAAATCCAATTTACAAACGGATTACCTAAAACGAGATCTGGTAAAATCATGCGTCGCATACTACGTAAGATTGCCTGTGGAGATGGAGATAATCTAGGCGATATAAGTACGCTACTTAATCCCGAGGTGGTGAAGAGCGTAAAAGACAACGTACAATTATAAAATAACAAACCCCGAAGATTATTTCTTCGGGGTTTCATATATATAGTAAGTGATTAACTCTTTAGATTATCTCGTGGCTGGGTAAACTCTTTTTTATCCTTTACCTGATTATTAATCTCTTTGCCGTGAGTTGCCTCTAGATTAATCGCTTGTTCTTTCTTGCTTGTTTTCTCTGGATTAGGTGTTGTATTACTCATGATTATAATTTTAATGTTCACTTAAAGATAATTTGAAACTAGTCTTTTACAGAAGCAATTAATAAACCTTAACCATCCATTGTTAAAAAATGTGAACAGTGGTGCTTGAAGATTAGAGCTGTAGGTGTGAGTGGTTTTGAGAGAGTTTGTTGATTCAAAAATGTGCTAATTTGGATATTAAGGAACACACATCAAAAACGACTAAGGTTATAAATCTCTTAAAGCCATTATTGGTACAGAGGTATTTTATTATATTTCAATAAATCTAAAATATACACAACGATGAAATCATCCTTTTTTGATATAATCCAATCTGAAACTCCTGTCTTAGTAGACTTTTATGCAACATGGTGCGGGCCTTGTAAAACACTAGGACCTATTCTAGAACAAGTAAAAGACGAGCTAGGTGATCAAGTAAAAATTGTAAAAATAGATGTAGATAAAAATCAGCCGCTTGCTGCTCAATATAATGTGCGAGGAGTACCTACCATGATTCTTTATAAAGCAGGAAAGCAGGTGTGGAGACAATCTGGAGTGCTAGAGAAAAATACTATCATTGATGTTGTAAAAACTGCATAGATGATCATATTAATTTCTCCTGAGGAAACGAGTGAAAACGAGATTGCCACACTGCATCAACTATTTGAAGCTGGGCTATCTCATTTTCATCTTAGAAAACCAAATGCGAGTCTTGATGATCACATAGCATACCTGAATATGGTTAATGCTACGTATCATAATCGTATAATGACGCATAACTTTCATAAAGAGCTGTGTAATCAGTTTAACATTATGGGTGTGCATCTAGAGGAAGCGATGTGGAGAGCCCAAGGTGATCGTCTAGAAGCCTATGTGAACTCATTTACCAGCAAAGATAATAGCGTATCTTCCTCGTACCACGAGCCAGAAGATCTTGCATCGCAAGCAGTACGTTTTGCGTATACATTATTAAGTCCTGTGTTTTCGGCAATTTCTAAGAGTGATATGCAAGGAAGAGGTTTTGATGTGCGTCACATCAATAAAGATATTGTAGGTATGGGAGGAATAAATGCAACTACTACTCCAGAAGCACTAAAACTTGGCTTCAAAGGTGTAGGAGCTCTAGGTGGTGTGTGGAATGCAGATAATCCTGTAGCAGCATTTATTGAGATGAAAAATGCTTTCGCGAAAGCGAATACCTAACCTTTACTATATTTGCACCATGGCAAAACGAGGAACTCCTAAAAACACGAAAAATAAAGCTAAGCATTCTAAGCTTATGGATCGTAAGAAAAAGAAAGAGCGCGAGAAGAGAGACGCTAGTGAAGCGCGATTACTCGAAGCAAAAGAAAAGATGAAAGCTCTTAAAGAGAAAGAAGAAGAATAACAACAGCGTCCAGATGGGCGCTTTTTTAGTTTTAGAGCGTAACATATTGACAATTAAGACGTCATTTTAATAGTTTAGACAACCATTTTAATTTTTCTAGCGTCTATATATTAAATAACCATCTTATGACGACACTTATAAAATTCATTCTCACATTACTTACAATAACCTGCGCTACTACAGCGGTAGCACAATCTTATAGTGTAACCGTAATTGATGAAAGGACTAAAGAGGCCATACCTTTTGCGACTGTAAAATTATCTAAAAACACAGGCACAATCACAAATGAAGAAGGCATCTTTACTCTTGGAGAGCATAAGCTATCTACACTTAGGGACTCTGTGTATATCTCATCTATGGGATATGAAGAGGTGGCTATTTTTCCTAAGAAAGTCATGGATACCATTATATCGCTGCGTGTGAAAACAAACGAACTAGATAATGTGTTTCTTACAAATAATCCGCTAGATGCAGAGGAGATTATAGAGCGCGTTAAAGAGAATATTGCTATCAATTATCCCAATGCACTCACTGAGAAAAAAATATTCTTCAGACAGTCTGAGTCAGATCGTATTGATAAAATGGATATCGAAGTAGAAAAAACGACTATTCCAGAATTTAACCAAGTCTTTATGGATAGTCTAGTGGGGTCTGTCGCAAAGAAGAGTGATTACTACAGTGAGTCTGTAGGAACACTTTCTGGAAATTATGACAATCAAAAGCTCGTTATAGATAAAGCCGCAAAGCTCTACGACAAAACTAAAGAAAATGTAGGGGTGGAGAGTTTTGGAAAAAGGCTTGAAGAAATTATTGAGAAAAATGTAAAAGCAGATTCTTACTTTAAAATAAAATCTGGAATCATAGGTACCACTATTGAAGTAGATGACTCTACAAAAATGGGCAGTTCAAATGGCGGACTTAAAATAGAGGTAGATACAGAGCAAGAAGAAAATGACAAGGAGAAAGCCATTACAGAAAGTATAAAATCTGACCTTTCTGATCTGTTTGAGGCTATGTTTTATAAGGAGGATACAAAGCTTGACTTCTTAACAAAATCCAATCGCTATCAGTTTACTAAAAGAGAATTTACGGCAATAGGTGATGATATTGTTTATGTAATAGACTTTGAACCTAAGGGAAGAAAAGATTTTAAGGGAACCCTTTATATAAATACTGATGACTTTGCAGTAATGCGACTAGAATATGAAAATGTGCGTAAGCTGTCAAGTTTTGGGATGTTTGGTATAAGCTACAAGAAGTACTTGTATAAGGGTAAAAGCATCTATGCAAAAGATGATAATGGTGGTTACTCATTGCGATTTATGGAGATAGAAAACGGAGAACGCGTTGGTATAGATAGGCCTTTAAAAATCATTGAAAAAAACAAAAATGTAGGAGGTCGCCGAAAGCAAAATGAAGTAGCGATGGAGATTGAAATAGCAAACACTAGCTATTCAAAAAAGGAGCTCGTTGTTTTTAGCACCACAAGTATTGATCAAAGTACGTATGATGCTGTAGAAGAAATTAAAGAGATGGAGGCAACATACTTGTCTAATTATGATCCTGATTTCTGGAAAGGGTATACCATTATGGAGCCTAATGCGGCAATACAAAGCTTTAAGTCTGAGAGTAAATAATAGACTAGCTTAAAGATTCTTGATATTAAATTATGATGCCAGTATCCCATTGTGGTTACTGGCATTTTATATGGTGAAGTCTTTGAGGGCTTTTAGTATCTTTACTTTATGGAATTAGTATTTATAGGGCTCGCCGTAGGAGCGATACTCTCTTATTTTGTATTTAACTTTATATCTGGAAAATCTAAAACGCCAGATGCTCAAGCACAATCTGTTGTGCTTATGGAGCGTATAAGAACGGTGTGTAAATTTATCACCGTAGAAGGCGACTTTGCAGAGATATATCACTACGAAAGTTTAAAAAATAAATGGATGAACCTGCTCTTAGGTTCAAAAAAGGCTATTGTCCTCATAGATGCAAAAGCACACATAGGTTTTGACCTTACTAAGATTAAAATGGAGGCAGATGATAAGAATAGAACCATAAAACTATTTGATTTCCCAGAGCCAGAACTACTATCTGTAGAGACAGATTTTAAGTATTATGATAAGAAAGAAGGGTGGGCAAACCCTTTTACAAGCACAGATCTTACAGAGATAAATAGAGAGGCAAAGCAACACATACGCGATAAAATCCCACAGAGCGGACTCTTTGAGGAAGCAAAAACACAGGCGCTAGAAACAGTACAGTTAATGCAAAAGCTTGTAGAAACTATAGGGTGGAAATTAGACTACTCATCGCTAGAAATACCTGCGAGTAAAGAGCCTAAGAAAATTGAATCTTAGTGATATATCTCATTACTGGAAATACAGGAGCTGGAAAAACTACGTATTCATTAAATCTTAAAAAAAGCGTTAATGGTGTCTTATTTTCCATTGATAACTGGAATAAAACATTATTTCTAGATGATAAACAAGAGACAGACGGAGTTGACTGGTTTTTAGAACGCATCGCACGTAGCGACCAGATGATTCAATCACTAGTATTACAGCTTGAAGAGGCTGATACTCCCGCAATTTTAGATTTGGGTTTTGCAAAGCGAGATAGAAGGGAACGTTTTTACGCTTTCGCGAAAGCGCACCAAATACCATTCGAGCTCCATTTTCTAGATATTGATAAGGAAGTGAGAAAAGAAAGAGTACAACAGCGCAATCAAGAGCAAGGAGCCACCTACGAATTTGACGTTTCGGAAGAAGATTTTGAATTTATGGAAACTTGGTTTGAGCCGCCTGTAGAAGATGAACTCATAGAAGCAACAATAATTACCAAGTGAATATAGAATCGTTTAGAACATATTGCCTTGATAAAAAAGGAGTGACGGAAGAATTTCCTTTTGATGCAGACACCTTAGTTTTTAAGGTGATGGGTAAAATGTTTGCACTTTGCTCTTTGAAACGAATTCCACTTTCGGCAAATTTAAAATGTGATCCAGATCAAGCTGTCATTTTGAGAGAGACTCACGATGGAGCTATCATTCCTGGATGGCATATGAATAAAACTCACTGGAATACCTGTGTTCTAGAAGAGTTGCCGTCGCAATTACTAGCAGAGCTTATTGATCATTCTTACAATCTGGTCGTATCAAAAATGACAAAAAAACAACAAGCCGAACTTGCGGCTCTATAATATGACAGCACCTACAGCCTTCTATGAAGGACAAATTAAAACATATCAGAAAGAATTATCTGAGATTAAAAGGAAACTTAATATTTCAAGTACCATAAGACTTGTAGTGTTCTTAGCTACAGGAGCAAGTGTGTACTTTACTTTAGGTAACACACAATTACTTATGGGTTGTATAATCGCAGGTATTATTTCTTTTTTATTACTTGTGAGTCGGCACAGCCAGTTGCAGCACAAGCGTGATCTTTCTAAAGCACTTCTAGAGCGCAATGAGACAGAATTAAAAGTACTAAGTAGGGATTTTTATGACCTGCCAGATGGGGGTGAATTTCATAATCCAGAGCATGTGTTTAGCCAAGATATAGACCTTTTTGGGCGTGGCTCCTTCTTTCAGTACTTCAATAGGACAGCCCTTGATAGTGGTTCTTCAAAGCTTGCTTCCATGCTTCTTTCAAATGATATTGATGGAATATCACAAAAGCAAGAAGCTGTAAAAGAGTTAGGCGAGCTGCCAGAATGGAGACAACTATTTAGTGCGATAGCATCATTAGTCACCACAGACATTTCTGCAGACAGTGTGCTCGTGTGGTTAAAAGAGTACACCTCTTTTGTGCCTAAACAAATGAAACTTATCTCACGTATATTTTCTGTAATCTCATTACTTACGCTTGGAGCTTATTTTATAGGATTTATTGCTGGATGGTGGGTGTTTGTAGTGTTTGGGATAGGTTTATTAATAAGCGGCAGGTTCTTTGGTAGAATCAATATGCTCTCTGCACATACAGGTAAGATTCAAACCACATTTACACAATATGCGAGCTTATTATCTAGAATAGAAGAGCAAGAATTTACAAGTGATTTGCTAGTAAATAAGCGTAAAATGGTCATTACATCAGAGCAATCAAGTTCGTCCATTTTGAGAGCTTTTTCAAAACATCTGGACGCACTTGATCAGCGTAACAATTTTATAATTGGACTCATATCTAATGGATTTTTTCTTAGAGATTTAAGTATTGTACACAACATCGAAGGGTGGATTGCAACACATCGCGATGCAGTAGAAGATTGGTTTGAAGTAATCGCTTTTTTTGATGCTTATAACAGTTTAGGAAATTATGCTTTTAATCATCAAGCTCATGTATTTCCAGAGATTACAGAAACTGGAACTACACTAGTTACCACTGGAGCAGCGCATCCTCTTCTAGATCCCAAAACGGCTGTGCGTAATGATATCACTATAAAAAACGATGAGTTCTTTATCATCACAGGCGCAAATATGGCTGGTAAAAGTACCTTCTTAAGAACGGTAGCTCTGCAAATTGTGATGGGCAATGTTGGCTTGCCCATATTTGCAACGAGCGCTTCATATACGCCTATAAAGTTAATTACTAGTATGCGCACCACAGATAGCCTTACAGATGATGAGAGTTACTTTTTTAGCGAACTCAAACGTCTTAAGTTTATTGTAGATCAGATAGAAACAGATCGTTACTTTATCATCTTAGATGAAATTTTAAAAGGAACCAATAGTACAGATAAGGCAGAGGGTTCTCGCAAGTTTATAGATAAACTTGTAGGTGCTGGAGCTACTGGTATTATTGCCACGCATGACCTAAGTTTATGTGAGGCGGCAAATGATCTTAAAGAGGTGAAGAACTACTACTTTGACGCACAAATAATAAACGACGAGCTCTTTTTTGATTACACTTTTAAAGAAGGTATCTGCCAGAATATGAATGCTAGTTTCTTATTGAAGAAAATGGGGATTGTGGTATAATAGTATTTAATAAGTTTGTATGGATAGTTTAACTCAGATAGTCCTTGGTGCCGCAGTAGGCGAGGCGGTACTTGGTAAAAAGATAGGTAATAGAGCAATGCTCTGGGGAGCCGTAGCGGGTACCATACCAGATCTTGATATAGTATGGAGATATCTTACAGATACTATCACGGCGACCGAGATGCACCGTGGCTTTAGCCATAGTATTGTATTTTCTATTCTCGCAGCACCCTTGCTTGGATGGCTTGTTCATCAGCTCAAGAAAAGATCAGATGTAGGATGGCAAGGATGGTCAAAGCTTTTTTTCTGGGGTCTTTTTACACATCCATTGCTAGATGCCTTTACTACATGGGGAACACAAATATTTTGGCCATTTAACTGGAGAGTAGCTTTTAATAGCATCTTTGTTATAGATCCATTGTATACCGTGCCTTTCTTAATATGTGTTCTTATTGCAGCTACTAGAAAATGTGGTACGCTTTCGCGAAAGCGTACTAACAACCTTGGCATTTACATAAGCACTGCATATTTATTATTAACGGTTGTAATAAAGTATATCGCACATCAAAAGGGGGTTCAAAATCTTGAGCAGCAGCAAATAGCATATACTCAAATTTCAACGCGTCCAGCCCCAATGAATACTGTGTTGTGGAATATAAACGTAGATGCAGGTGAAAATTATCTTATAGGTGATTACTCTCTGCTTGACTCCAAGCCTATTACTTTTAAGGCATATCCTAAAAAGCGCTCAGAAAGTGAAGCGCTTATCAATACGTCAGAAGTACAAAGGCTTATAACCATTTCTGAAGGATGGTATATTTTAGAAAGAAATCAAAATGAGTGGATTTATAATGACCTCCGCTTTGGACTTATCACTATAGATCCAGATAATCCTCAGTTTGTTTTTAGATACATGCTAGAGGAAAATAATGGTACCATCACCGCCACAGAAGATCGCCCAGACACGTCAAACATGGATGCCGTTTTGGGTAATCTATGGACAAGGATTAAAGGGAATTAATCGTCAAAACGTCCTGGAAATTGCTCTTTTAAAATTTTAAGAAGATTTTCTTGAGTAAGCGGTTTGTTATCAAAATGTTGCAATAGGTCATACTTTTCGGCCTTCTTTTTATCTACTGGAGAT
Source organism: Dokdonia sp. Hel_I_63 (assembly GCF_007827285.1). Taxonomy (NCBI): domain Bacteria; kingdom Pseudomonadati; phylum Bacteroidota; class Flavobacteriia; order Flavobacteriales; family Flavobacteriaceae; genus Dokdonia; species Dokdonia sp. Hel_I_63. The sequence goes on from NZ_VISD01000001.1 coordinate 854,134, forward strand.
GTAGAGGTCGTAAGCATCGCAATCACTACTCCTGCTTTTTGCACATCTTCTAAGTCTTCATAATGCTCTAAAAATTCGAAACCATCCATGCCTGGCATATTGATGTCTAAGAAAATAAGATCAGGACGTGGGTAATCTTCATCTATAAGAGTTTTAAGATAAGTAAGTCCTTCCTCGCCAGAATATTTGATAGTCACTTTTGCAGTCACTTGTGCCTTTTTTATTACACGTGAGTGTACAAAATTATCAGACTCAGAATCATCTATAAGTAATATCTCTCTTAGTGGTTGCATACTATTATTTTTTTAAAGTAAATGTAAATGTGCTGCCCTCACCTACGGTAGATGCAACACTTATTTTTCCCTTGTGTAATTCTACAATTTTTTGACAGAAGGCAAGACCTATACCTGTTCCTTCATATTCTTTTGCACTGTGGAGGCGTGTAAACATATTAAATACCTTATCTAAGTGCTCTTTTTTAATACCTAATCCGTTATCAGAAATTTTAAACGTATAATATAGTCTCGAGTCGCTTACACTTATATGAATTTTTGGAGAGCGTTCTGGAGGAGTAAACTTGATGGCATTTGTTATTAAGTTTACAAAAAGCTGTCGTAATTCTACAGGATAACCAGATACCGTAGGGAGTGTGTCCTTAGTAATAACTGTTCCACTCTCTTCTATACGAGTGCCTAAGTCTGCATTAATATCGTTTAAAAGTTTATTGAGGTCTATTTTTGAACGCGTCCCAGAGCGGCCCAGTCTACTATAATTGAGTAAGCCGGTAATCAGACTTTTCATACGTGCCGTAGCCCCTTTTATAAAGTTAAAATATGTGCCAGCCTCACCGTCTAATTTCTCACCATAATCTTCTTCAAAAAGCGCGATAAAGTTATCTACCGTGCGCAGGGGTTCTTGCAAATCGTGAGAGGCTATATAGGCAAACTGGTTGAGCTGTTTGTTCTTGTCTTCCATCTGGTGAATGAGATCTTCATTCATTTCCATTTGAGCTTCTTTGAGAGCAATTTCTTGATCTCGAGAATGCACTAACTCTATTAGAGCGTCATTATTTTCTGCAAGTTTTATGAAGAGTGGTATAAGCCTTTTTCTTACAGCATATACGTTATATAGCATTAATAACAGGGCTATTGACAATGCAATGAGACTTAAGACGTAAATAGTGTCGTATGTAGACTTACGCTCAAGAAGGAGTGCGTTTTCCTCAATAAGCATAATATCACGCATATTATTAATAGCATCTATAAGTCTTAATGTTTCTGTTCTTCCGGTGCGTTTTCTATTTTCTTCTGGAGTACGGAGGACATAATTCTCCATATTGTTATCCATACCCAATACGCGCTCATTTACCAGTGCTTCAAACTTTCTTAAGTTTTCTTGCTGAGAAGGGTTATCTAGCGTCTTTTTTTTGAGTTGATCAATCTCACCTCTCAATTTCGCTATTTGAACTTTGTAATCAATACGGTATTCCGGGTCTTTACTAATTAAATACCCTCGTAGCATACTCTCAGCTTTCAATAATGTCTCAGATACATTGTGTATTTGAGTGGTTGTTTCATTTGCGTGAACAATCCATTTTTGAGAATACTGTGACGCGAGATATAAGAGCGTAACTAAAACAATTACAGCAAGCGTCGAAAAAAAACTTAAGTAAAGAGACCTGACTATATTTTTAGATTCAGTAGTATCCATAGATTATTTTATGGATAAAAATTTGAGAACTTTGTCTTTAAGTGATTCTATTGCTTCCTTGTGCTCGTAAGCTTCAAAGTCATGATGACGCAAGTAATCTGTAAGCTCGCGCTCTCTAGCATCTTTTTCACGTTGTCTTTCTAAACGTGTGATAAGCTCTTGCTTTTCTGAAATAAATTTCTCAAAAAGCGGTTGTAGTTTTTGTTGTAAATTTTGAAGATTTTCTTTCAAGAAAAATCCAGAAGCACCTTGTAAGATAAGCTCTGCTGCTTTCTCTTCATTGTTGAGGTTTCCTGTAATAATAATCACAGGGATCTCACTATTAAATTCCTTGACTTGTTTAATCACATCAAACCCAGTAAATCCCTCAAGATTAAAGTCACTTACCACGATGTCTGGTAAAAACTGTTTGAGAGCTACAGCAAGTGAAAGCTCTTTGTCTGAGATGCTGATTTCAACATTGTTACAAAAGCGTTTAATCTGTTTTTGTACGAGAAAAGCATCAGATACTAGGTCTTCTACAATAAGTATGCGTAGTGGAGTATCAATCATTTTGGTTAGTCTAGGTTGTTTATGTAAAGATATGAGATATTATATCGTAGGTTTCTTAACATTTTTATAAATATCTAAGAAAGGAAAAATAGAAATAATTACGATCTATCCTTGTCTCTATAGGCGCTAGGAGTGATTTTCATCAATTTTTTAAAGCTTTTATTAAAATGCGACAAGGTCTTATAACCGCAGCGATCTGCAACATCTGCTATAGAAATTTCTTGTTGAGCCTCTAGTAAGGAGCAAGCATGTGCAATGCGAACTTCAGTAAGAAAGCTAAAATATGACTTATTGGTACGCTGTTTAAAATACTTGCAAAAGCTATGAGGCGTCATAGATGTTAAGGATGCGAGATCATTTAAATGCACCTCTCGTCTGTAATTTGCTAGTGTAAAGTCAAAGATTGCGCTCATGCGTTTTCCATCTTTTTCGGAAATATGACGTTCATAAATAAACGTTGAGAGTGAGATGCTTTTCTTGATTTTCAAGACAGTAATTAGGTCTATAAAATGCCCTAATCTATGCATTCCTTGAGCCGTGTTTATATGCTGGAATAAAGAGGCAATTTCAGGAGTGATAGATGTTTTAAATCCCGCTTTCGCAAAAGCGTTAAAATCCGCAATACCTTTTCCTTCTTCTAGTTGTAAAAATATATCGCCAAAAGATATTGTACTAAAAAATACAGAATACATCAAGCAATCTGCAGTGTCACTATTAAATACGTGGGGCTGAAAGCTGCCTAAAACAATCACCTCTCCAGCCGAAAATGAATGAACAGTATCTCCTGCCACTAGAGTTCCCGTTCCTTTCTTAATGTAGCTTATTTGGATTTCCTCATGATGATGGAGTGCATTGTATAATACACCTTGATCTACTTGAAATAGAATAGCAGCATTGCTAGGCTTCGGAATTTTAAAAGGAAGTACACGCATATTTAAAGGTACTTTTTTGTTTTAAATAATTAGCAAGTCAAATTAATTTGGATAATATACTATTAGTGATGGATAAAACAGTATTTAATCTTAGGCTTATAGCGCCATTATCTTTGACCAAAATAATATCATTATGAGTATAGAATGGAGAGGTGTCATGCCTGCGGTCACGACAAAATTCACAAAAAAAGACGAGCTGGATCTTGACATGTTTGCTGTAAACATCAAAGCCCAACTTGACGCGGGAGTGCACGGTATTGTACTAGGTGGCACACTAGGGGAGGCAAGTACTCTAGAAGATCATGAAAAGCGCACACTTACTACGGAGACGGTAAAACTTGTAAATGGTAGCGTACCGGTTATGATAAATATTGCGGAGCAATCTACAAAAGTAGCCATCGCTGCCGCACAGAAAGCTGAGGAAGATGGAGCAAGTGGCCTTATGATGCTTCCTCCTATGAGATATAATGCAGGAGATGCCGAAGTGGTTACTTATTTTCAAGATGTTGCAAGTAGTACTAGCTTACCTATCATGATTTATAATAATCCTGTAGATTATAAAATAGAGGTCACTCTTAACATGTTTGAGACCTTGCTAAAACATGATAATATTCAAGCTGTAAAAGAAAGTACTCGCGATATTTCCAATGTAACACGCATTAAAAATAACTTTGGAGATAGGCTTAAAATAATGACTGGCGTTGATACACTAGCGCTAGAGTCATTGTTGATGGGAGCAGATGGCTGGGTCGCAGGTTTAGTATGTGCTTTTCCAGCAGAGACTGTAGCAATATACGAGCTGCAAAAGGCTGGTAGAATTAAAGAAGCAATTGAGATTTATCGCTGGTTCTTACCACTACTAGAATTAGATATAAATCCTAAACTGGTGCAAAACATAAAACTTGCAGAAGTCCACACTGGAATAGGGACAGAGAATGTGCGTAAACCTAGACTGACACTTTCTGGAGATGAGAGAGAACATGTCTTGCAAGTAATAAAAAGTGGACTGGCTAGTAGACCTTCCTTACCTAATTATAGAAATTTATAATGCTACAGATAAGATCATTGTTTAAGTATTGCTCTGCATCAGCAAAAAATTAAAGTATTATGATTACAGGAAAAAATCAAATAGGTTTTACACAAAGCGCTACGGGTAGTGTGACTTATAAAACTATAAATCCTCTACTAAATAAGGAAAATCCAACCGTATTTTACGAGGCTACTCAACAAGAAATAAACACTGCTTGTGCGCTTGCTCACAAAGCCTTTCACTCCTACAGTCAAATAAAGGGAAGTAAACGCGCAAGCTTTTTAAATGCTATTGCAGATGAGGTAGAGGCTTTAGGCGCTAGTCTTACAGATATATATATTCAAGAAAGTGGCCTTCCAGAAGGTAGAGCACAAGGAGAACTAGGTCGAACATTAGGACAGCTTAGAATGTTTGCCGAGTTAGTGTCACAAGACAAATGGCGCAATCCAATAGGAGTCGGTAACTCCAGCGGACTTAAAAAAGCATTGATTCCTATAGGGCCTGTGGTAGTTTTTGGGGCTAGTAATTTTCCGCTGGCTTTTTCTACGGCTGGTGGTGATACTGCAAGTGCGCTTGCAGCTGGATGTCCTGTTATTGTAAAATCTCACTCTATGCATTCTGGTACAGGAGAGATGGTGGCAACTGCTATTATAAAAGCTGCACAAAAAACAGGAATGCCAGAGGGTGTTTTTTCTAATCTTAATAGTGCGGGTATTGAAGTAGGAGAGCAACTCGTAAAACACACGGCAATAAAAGCAGTTGGATTTACGGGTAGTCATACTGGTGGTCGTGCACTGTACAATCTCGCGGCACAAAGAGATACTCCTATTCCAGTTTTTGCAGAGATGGGAAGTATTAATCCAGTGATTATAACGCAGGAGGCTTTAGAAAGTAGAGGCTCTCAAATAGCCGAAACATATGCAGGTTCTATTACGCAAGGTGTAGGCCAGTTTTGTACAAATCCAGGACTAATTATTACCGTTGCTAGTGATGAAGCTCAAGCTTTTGTAAATGATCTAGCAAATAATCTGAGTAAGGTAGATGAAGGGTGTATGTTGCATCCACGTATACAATCTGGATTTACTAGCGGAGAGAAAGAAATGGCAAAAGTACCTGAAGTCACTTTTGTGATGAGTACTAATAGCAGTAAAGAAAACCATGCAGCTCCCACACTGGCGGTAGTAAATGGAGTAGATTTTATAAAAAATTCTCAGTTGCACAAAGAAGTTTTTGGTCCCTTTTCTATGGTTGTGCTTGCAAAAGATGAAGCAGAACAGTTAGCGATTATAAAAAATCTAGAAGGGCAGCTTACGGCTACTCTTATTGCTCAAGATGAAGAGGTTGCCACATTACAAGATATTACACTAGCTTTACAAGACAAGGTAGGTCGCATCATTTACAACGGAGTTCCCACAGGAGTTGCGGTAGAAGATGGCATGACACACGGAGGACCATATCCAGCAAGTACAGATAGTCGCTTTACGGCGGTAGGAAATCATAGTATTTTGCGTTGGGTGAGACCTTTTAGTTTTCAAGACTTTCCTTCGGCGCTGTTGCCAGATTATCTAAAATAATATTTTATGAAGCATATAATTATACTGCTTGTTTTCTGTATTTCAATAAATGTTTGCGCTCAGAATTCTTCGGAGCAGCTTGCAAAAATTATAGAAGATAGTCAGGAGTTCAAGTGGCAAGATGATTTAGCAGATGAGCATCCTATGGGTGTATTTTCAAAAGAACGGTTTGAAAAGGAGTCCGCTTTCGCGAAAGCACAACTTAAAAAACTACAAGCTATATCATCAGAAACATTGTCTGAGACGGAGCGTATATCTCTAGAACTCTTGAAGTTTAAACTTCAGGAGACGGTAGATTATTATGAATACGAAAGTTACCTAAACCCGCTGTTGTCAGACTCGGGTTTCCACAGTAGTTGGAACTATATGGTGCGTCCCATAAGTACGTATAAGCAAGCGGTTTCATACCTCAATAAGCTGAAAGCGTTACCAGAAGTAGTAGATCAATATTTACCATTATTGAGAGAGGGAGTAGAAAAAGGTGTCTCGCAGCCGCGCGTAATATTTAATGGATATGAGAGTACGTATGATTCACAAATCGTAGCTAATTATAAAGATAGCTTCTATTATGGACCATTCTTAAACTTACCAAGTTCAATCAAAGGCGCGCAAAGAGATTCGTTATTGGTAGCCGCTAGAAGCGCCATTGAGAAGCAAGTGATTCCATCTTTTGAACGTGTAAAAACATTTTTTGAATCAGAATACCTCCCAAAAACGCGTACAACACTTGGAGTTTCAGAAACACCCAATGGAAAAGCATATTATCAAAACAGAATAAACTATTACACCACCCTAGATATCACTGCAGATGAGGTGCATAACAAAGGACTCGCTGAAGTTGCGCGCATTAAAGCCGAAATGGAACAAATCATTGAGGAAGTAAAATTCGAAGGATCCTTTGCAGATTTTTTACAGTTTCTGCGTACAGATAAACAATTTTATGCTACCTCTCCAGAGGAACTGCTTATGATTGCTCGCGACATGGCAAAAAGAGCAGATGCTCAGTTACCTCGATTTTTTAAAACCTTACCTCGCAAACCATACGGAGTGGCGCCAGTACCGGATGCAATTGCTCCAAAGTATACAACAGGACGATATGTAGGTAGTGCAAAAGGAAGCACAAATCCTGGATACTACTGGGTAAACACCTATGATTTACCTAGTCGTCCGGTGTATGTGCTGCCATCACTTACAGTTCATGAAGCCGTTCCTGGGCATCACTTACAAGGATCGCTTAATCAAGAGCTGGGGGATAGCATTCCAACATTTAGAAAAAATATGTATGTAAATGCATATGGAGAGGGATGGGGATTGTATTGTGAATACCTCGCTGCCGAAATGGGAATGTATACAACACCGTATGAACGTTTTGGACAACTTACTTATGAGATGTGGCGTGCTTGCAGACTTGTGGTAGATACTGGATTACATGCAAAAGGATGGACAAGGGAGCAAGTGGTAAATTATATGTCTGAAAACACAGCGCTTTCCATACATGAAATTAATACGGAGACAGATAGGTATATCTCATGGCCAGGACAAGCGCTTGCTTATAAAATGGGCGAACTCAAAATAAGAGAATTAAGAACACTAGCAGAGAAAGAGCTAGGTGCTAAGTTTGACATTAGAGAATTCCATGAGATCATCTTAGAGCAAGGAACGGTAACACTCGCTATACTTGATAGACGAGTGAAACACTGGATTGAGAAAAATAGTTAGCACCTATTTAATATGAAACACACTTTTACTTGCATAGACGCACACACCTGCGGAAATCCCGTAAGACTTGTTGCTCATGGCGGGCCAGATCTCAAGGGGGCAACGATGAGCGAGAAGCGACAGCACTTTCTCAGAGAGTATGACTGGATACGCAAAGGGTTGATGTTTGAACCACGCGGTCATGACATGATGAGCGGGAGTATCTTATTCCCTCCGCATGATCCTGAAAATGATTTCTCTATTCTTTTTATAGAGACTTCAGGATGTTTGCCTATGTGTGGTCACGGAACTATCGGGACGATAACAATTGCAATAGAAGAAGGGATCATCACACCCAAAGTGCCTGGAATTATCAGAATGGAAGCCCCAGCAGGATTAGTTGAAATTGAATATCAGCAAACGGTAACTAAAGTTGACTGGGTACGTCTCACAAACGTAGCCTCTTTTCTAGCTGCCGAAAATCTAACCGTTGATTGCCCAGATCTGGGTGAGATTTCGTTTGATGTGGCTTATGGAGGGAATTATTATGCGATTGTAGATTCACAAAATAATTTTGCTGGCGTACACGAGTTTACTGCTGGTCAGATTATACAAATGAGTCAAGTGGTGCGTGAGCGTATTAATGAGAAATACCCTAATCAATTTATCCATCCAAAAAATGAGACCATAAGGGATGTAACTCATATGTTATGGACGGGTAATCCTATAGATCTAACATCAGATGGGCGCAATGCTGTTTTTTATGGAGATAAAGCAATTGATCGCAGCCCTTGTGGTACGGGAACTTCGGCTCGGCTTGCACAATTATATGCAAAAGGGAAATTGAAAGTAGGAGAACCTTTTGTACACGAAAGTTTTATAGGTTCAAAATTTATAGGTCGTGTAGCAAAAGAAACAATGATAGGTGATCAAAAAGCCATTGTACCTAGCATACAAGGATGGGCAAGAATATATGGGCATAATACCATTACCATAGACGAGGAAGATCCCTATGCTTTAGGGTTTTCTGTAATATAGCATTGGATAAAAGAAGTATTTATGGCAAAAAATGTTATCATCATAGGTGGAGGGATTATAGGGTTAAGTTGCGCCTATTTTCTACAGAAGTCTGGGCATCATGTTACGGTAATAGACCAATCTAAAATGGATGGCGGCGCGAGTTATGTAAATGCTGGATATATGTCGCCTAGTCACCTTGTGCCGCTAGCAGCTCCCGGAGTCATGAGGCAAGGAATAAAGTGGATGTTTAATAGCAAGAGTCCACTCTATATTAAGCCACGTCTTGATACAGATTTCTTAAAATGGTCGCTAGCTTTTAATAGGTCGTGTACTCAGAAGCATGTAAATAGCGCTGTTCCCGTAATGAAAGAAATTGCGGTGCTGGGCCGTGATTTATATCATCAGATCAAGCAAGAAGAAGGATTTTCTTTTCACTTAGAAAAAAAAGGTTTGCTTATGCTCTGCCAAACAGAAGCAACACTTCATCACGAGGACGAACTCGTGCAAATTGCAATAAAAGAAGGGCTAAGTGCAAGAACTATTTCTGCGCTAGATGTTAAGAAGATGATGCCAGATGCCACCCTTGATGTAGTGGGCGCCTCGTATTTTGAGTGTGATTATCACAGTACTCCTGGCGAATTTATGAAAGAAATGAAAGCGCATCTTTTATCTAAAGGCGTTGTCATTCGACAAGAGGAGAAGGTGATTGATTTAGAAGTCAATAATGGTAAAATTATCAGTGTAAAGACAGATAAAGAAGTTCTTAAAGCAGATGAGGTTGTGATGGCAGCAGGAAGTTGGACAAGTACGCTTTCGCGAAAGCTAAACATTAACCTACACCTTCAGGCTGGAAAAGGATATCGTATCCAAACCACCAAAGAAACAGGAATTACCTATCCATCTATACTTGCAGAAGCAAAAGTGGCAATAACTCCAATGAATGGATTTACACGTTTTGCAGGAACGATGGAGATTGCTGGAATCAATCACACAATTAACAAGGCTCGAGTAGACTCTATTGCAGATGGTGTCAATAAGTATTTTCCAGAAGTACATATTACAGCAGAAGAAAGAGCTGGTGCTGCCTGTGGCTTGCGACCAGTATCTGCAGATGGAATGCCATATATAGGTAAAAGCTCAAAATGTAAAAACCTCACTATCGCTACGGGTCATGCGATGATGGGATGGACGTTAGGACCTAGCACAGGGAAGTTAGTTCAAGAAATTGTAGATGAGGTAACACCTTGTATGGATATGGCTATGTTTCATCCAGATAGAACTTTCTAATTTCCATTTTTACAACACGGTAAAAATCCCCTATATTTACGCTCATGAACGCACAAGGCTGGATAAACTTACCTATACTTCTTAATTTCCTCATAAAGAGGAACCCAGAATAGATTGCTTTACTTGATTTTGAGTAACTTTAAGACAATCTAAAAACACAACAATGCCTTTTTATCATAAGTTGGGAGATATCCCTCATAAGCGTCACACTCAGTTTCGTAAACCAGATGGTTCATTATATTCCGAACAATTGTTTGGTACCATAGGTTTTGACGGGATGAGTACAAATAGCTATCACGTACACAGACCTACGCAAGTAAAGGAAATACGCAAGCAATACTCGGTAAAACCAGAAATTGCAAAGGAGAATAACATGCAATCGTATCGTTTTCGTGGTTTTCAAATAAAGCCAGAAAAAGATTATTTAGAAAGCAGGAAAGCCGTGCTTACTAATAGCGACTGTACTATCATACTTGCTGCTCCCCAAGAACGTACACAAGATTATTTTTATAAAAATACAGATGCAGATGAGCTTATTTTTGTTCATAAAGGCACTGGAAAATTGCGTACACACTTAGGAAATCTTGATTTTAAATATGGAGATTACTTACTCATTCCTAGAGGAGTTATCTACAAGGTAGATTTTGATACGGATGATAATAGACTCTTTATAGTAGAGTCGCGCAGACCTATTTATACTCCTAAGCGTTACCGTAATTATTTTGGACAGCTGCTAGAGCACTCTCCATTTTGTGAGCGCGACTTAAGACAGCCTTACGAGTTAGAAACTAACGATGAGAAAGGGGAGTTTTTAATCAAGGTGAAAAAGCAAGACGATATTTTTGAGATGGTATATGCTTCTCATCCATTTGATGTGGTAGGATATGACGGGTATAACTATCCATATGCTTTTTCAATTCACGATTTTGAGCCTATTACTGGTCGCATCCACCAGCCGCCTCCAGTGCATCAAACATTTGAAACAGATGCCTTTGTAATCTGTAGTTTTGTGCCTAGAAAGTATGATTATCACCCGCTCAGTATTCCAGCGCCATACAATCATAGTAATATAGATAGTGATGAGGTGTTGTACTATGTAGACGGTGATTTTATGAGCCGCACAGATGTAGAGGCGGGACATATTTCTTTACACCCAGCAGGGATTCCTCACGGTCCGCACCCAGGAACTGCAGAGAAGAGTATAGGAAAAGAGGGAACGGAAGAGCTTGCAGTGATGGTAGATACTTTTAAACCACTTATGGTTTGTAAAGATGCTATGACAATTGCAGACGAGAGTTATTATCAAAGCTGGCTAGACCACTAAACATCAATATGCAAAATAAATTACCTGCAGATCCGTCTGCCTTAATATTAGGAATCGTTGGCCTCGTGATAGGTATTGCCGGTTGCTGCTGTTATGGATTTACAGCAATCATTCCATTAGGCTTAAGTATCGCAGGACTTGTGATGGCAAATAAGAGCATGAAACTCTATCGCTTAAATCCAGAAGAGTTTTCTGAATCAAGCAGGAGTAACGTTTCCATAGCACGAGTTCTCAATATCATTTCCATCATCTTAAATGCATTATTCTTACTTATCGTGATAGGAGCACTTGCATTTTTAGGAGTTGCGGGCATGACAGGAGCATTTGATGATTTTACAAATGACGCATACAATACAGATAACAACTGGGAGTACGAAGATGACTTTAATGATGATGTTTTTATGGAAGAAGAAGTAGATTCTATAAGTACAGATTCAATTTTCTTAAACGAGGTATTTCCAGAAAGAGATAGTATTGATTAATTACGCTTTCGCGAAAGCGTAACAAAAACAAATAATAATCTGCTACGGCAGAAGACTTATAAATTAGTATTAATAGTGAAGTAATAGCTTAATCTAACTTCACCGAAAAGTAACAACTATGAGCAAAGACTTAAAATCTGTAGACTACGGATTAGAAAAAATATTTGAAGGAGCGCAAGATTTTCTTCCGCTTTTAGGGACAGACTACGTAGAGTTTTATGTGGGTAATGCAAAACAAGCAGCTCACTTTTATAAAACGGCATTTGGTTTTCAATCATATGCTTACAAAGGTCTTGAGACGGGATCCCGTGATGAGGTGAGTTATGTGCTTAAGCAAGATAAAATACGCATCGTACTAACGACGCCACTTAACAGTAAGTCGCCAATAAACGATCACATTGTAAAGCATGGTGATGGTGTAAAGGTGGTTGCTTTATGGGTAGAAGATGCAAGAAGTGCTTATGAAGAAACTACAAAACGTGGAGCAAAGTCATATTGCGAGCCATTTGTAGAAACAGATGAGCATGGAGAAACGGTACGCGCAGGAATCTATACGTATGGAGAAACGGTACACATGTTTGTAGAACGTAAAAACTATAATGGTGTATTCTTACCAGGTTTTAGAAAATGGGAGTCTGATTACAATCCAGAGCCTACAGGGTTAAAATATGTAGATCACATGGTAGGTAACGTTGGCTGGAACCAGATGAATACATGGGTGAAGTTTTATGAAGAAGTGATGGGGTTTGTAAACTTCTTGTCTTTTGATGATAAACAAATTCACACAGAATACTCGGCACTTATGAGTAAAGTGATGAGTAATGGGAACGGCCGTATTAAATTCCCGATAAACGAACCTGCAGAGGCAGCAAAGAAATCTCAGATAGAAGAATATCTCGATTTTTATGAAGGAGCTGGTGTACAGCACCTCGCACTTGCAACAGATGATATTGTCAAAACCGTAGCGCAGCTTAAGGCTCGTGGTATCGAGTTTCTACCACCACCACCACAAACGTATTATGATGATATCCCACAAAGACTGGGTGAGCACATGAAGGTGATGAAGGAGGATATAGAACGTTTACAAGAGCTTTCTATCCTTGTAGATGCAGATGAGGATGGATATTTACTTCAGATATTTACAAAACCATTAGAAGACAGACCAACCCTATTTTTTGAAATCATACAACGTATGGGAGCAAAAGGATTTGGAGCAGGAAACTTTAAGGCACTCTTTGAGTCTATAGAAAGAGAGCAAGCACAGAGAGGAACTTTATAACTTCTTAAGTACGCTTTCGCGAAAGCGTAACGCTGTTATTTACACAATTACAATTATTTAACTAAAACTTCGTCTTAGAAATAGGACGGAGTTTTTTGTTATTCTATTTTTGGAATAACAATTGTATTATATGCTTTGTACAACCAAATAACGACCTAAGATGAAGTCACATAACAAATACATACCTGCCTTATTAATAATGATAGTATTTCTTGTGAGTACTGCCTTTATGCAGGCGCCAGTAAGTAATAGTGTTATGAAACACAAGGATACATATCAAGCGGGAGAATGGCTTAAATTTAGAGTGCACTATGGGCTACTCACAGGAGGTTATGCTACTATAGACATTAAAGATGCTACTTATAAAGGAAAGCCAGTGCATCACATTAAAGGTTTTGGTGAGACTACAGGTATTGTGGGTTTAGCTTTTGGTGTAGAGGACTATTATGAGAGTTGGGTAGATAAAAAGACAGATTTGCCATATAAGTTTTTACGTAAAATAGATGAGGGTGGTCACACCAAAAATAAAGTTATAGAGTTTGATCAAGTGGCACATAAAGCACATATAAACGATTTAAAGCGAAATAAGAAAACCACTATTGATACAGAACCAGGCATTCAAGATATGGTCTCTGCAATGTATTATTTGCGTAACAATCTTACTACAGAGGAACTAAAGGCCGGTGATGAAGTCAATCTCACCATGTTTTTTGATGGAGAAAATTATCCATTTAAAATGCGTTTTTTGGAAAGAGAGACGATTCGTACGAAGTTTGGAAAGGTAAAGACATTAGTATTTAGACCACTCGTACAGTCTGGTCGGGTTTTTCAAGAAAAAGAAAGTCTTACGATATGGGTGAGTGACGACGATAATAAAATACCACTACGTATTAAGGCAGAATTATCTGTAGGTTCACTTAAAGCAGATCTAGATGCTTATAAAGGACTTAAGCATCCTTTTGAGATCGTGTTTGATTAAGGATTTTGTAAATTGCCACTTAATAAATTAGGCAACACAGCGTTGATGTTTATCATATATGAAGTATTTGATAAGCTCAATATTTACGGTCCAATAACTACTCATGAAAAAGCCCATTCAGCCAGACATAGAAAAAATTATCAATCAGCTTGATGATAAGTACGAGAAGATAGATCAAGATCTTGATGATCATCTTGAAGGATTACTGCAAAGTAAGCCTATCACTTATTGGGACTATATCCATACGGATGCATTATTAAGCCTGCAGTTGCCACGAACGAGCATGCCAGATGAAAATGTTTTTATCATGTATCATCAGGTTAATGAGTTACTTTTTAAAATGGTGCTATGGGAGATTGAGCAAGTAGCTCATCATCCTAACCTTACGGTAGATTTTTTTAGCTCTCGCTTAGGACGTATAAGTCGTTACTTTGATATGCTCACAAGTTCTTTCTCGATTATGCAAGAAGGAATGGATGTCGAGCAATACATGAAATTTAGAAAAACCCTTACTCCTGCCAGTGGTTTTCAAAGTGCACAGTATAGAAAAATCGAATTTGCAAGTACAGATTTAATAAATCTTATAGATAATCGCTTTCGCGAAAGCATAGACCGCAATACTCCGTACGAACATGCGTTAGAACATCTATATTGGCAAGCCGCCGGCAAGGATTATCATACTGGTAAAAAATCTTATTTGCTCACAGCCTTTGAAGAGAAGTATAAAAACGACTTTGTAGCGTTTACAAAAGAATATAATACTATAAATTTGTATGCCCGCTTTAAAAGTTTACCTCAAGAAGTCCGTGAGAATCAAAAGTTACGTGATGCTATGCGTCACTACGATTACACAGTAAATGTTACTTGGGTAATGTCTCATTATCATGCTGCAAATCACTACTTAAATAATGGTGAGAAAGTGGTAGAGGCAACAGGCGGAAGCGAATGGACAAAATATATGCACCCTAAATACCAGCGACGTATTTTCTTTCCAGAAGTCTGGACTGCAGAAGAGCTTGCAAACTGGGGGCATGATGTATAATGAATGACAACTTATTTTTTGTGAAATATTACCACCACTATCTTTTAGTTTTTTTTAGTTTTTTAGTTTTTGCTTGCGGTGACGCTACCTCAGATACGGTAGAAGATGAAGAAATTTATATCGCGCCACCAGAAGTAGTTAAGGAGTACGGCTACGTGCTTGATGATTATATTGTAGAGCGAGATACCGTGCAATCTGGAGATAGTTTTGGGAAGATTCTTTTTGATGCAAATGTAGATTATGCTACAATTGAAGAAATTTCTGATTCTGTAAAATCAGTTTTTGATACGCGCCGTATTAGAAAAGGAAAGCCATACGTCTTACTTAAATCAAAAGATTCTCTTGAGGCCGCTCAGGTATTTATTTATGAGCAAAATAGAGAGGATTATGTTGTTGTCGATTTTCAAGAAAATGTAAAAGCAGCTGCAAAAAAGCATCCTACAACAACTTATGAGCGTGAGATTTCTGGAGTAATAAACAGCAATCTATCATCCACTTTTGATGATCTTGGAGTAAGTGTGAATGTCGCTTATAAAATGGCAGATATTTATGCGTGGACTATTGATTTCTTTAAGCTTCAAAAAGGAGATCGCTTTAAAGCAATATATGAAGAGCGCTTTGTAAATGATACTATTCCAGCAGGAGTAGGTAAAATTAAGGCTGTTCTTTTTGAACATGCGGGACGTGAGATTTACGCATTTAGATTTGCAAATGACTCGCTAGCTGGAGGTTTTGATTACTTTGACGAAAATGGAGACAATTTACGTCGTGCATTCTTAAAAGGGCCACTCAAATTCAATAGAATCTCATCTAGATATAACCTTAAGCGACGTATAAAATATTATGGCTATAAGTTACGCCCACATAAAGGTACTGACTTTGCTGGAGCTATAGGAACACCTATCCTTGCTACTGCAGATGGAGTGGTGACTAAATCTGAAAGACGTGGAGGTAACGGTAATTATGTAAAAATACGCCACAATGCTACTTATGATACGCAATACCTACACATGCAAAAAAGAGCTGTAAAAGTAGGTCAGTCTGTGCGTCAAGGAGATGTAATAGGAACTATAGGTATGACTGGAAATTCTGGTGGTCCTCACGTGTGTTATCGTTTTTGGAAAAATGGAAAACAAGTGGATCCTTTTAAAGAAGATCTTCCAGCATCAAAACCGCTAGATGACCACTTAAAACCTATTTACGATAGTATACGCAAGCCTCTCAGACGTCAACTAGATAATATCCCATTCATGTCTGAAGCAGAAATGGAATTTTCACAACAGCAAGCAGAAGAAAAACAACTATAATCTCAAGAACCTACCTAATGAAAAGTATAAACCCAACTACGACGGCAGCTTGGAAAGCATTAGAAACGCATTACAAGGAAACAAAAGATACGCTATTAGTAGATCTTTTTAAGGATAGTGCTCGTGCAGAAGAGTTCACAATCATTTGGGATTCTTTATATGTAGATTATAGTAAAAATAGAATCACAACAAAAACTCGAGATCTTCTTGTGCAACTTGCAGAGGAAGTTGGCTTGAAAGAGGCAATTGATAGTTATTTTGGAGGAGATGCAATAAACGCAACCGAGGATCGAGCAGTTATGCATACTGCATTACGTGATGAAAAGAGTGATGCCTTTGCTAAGGAAGATGTGGATGAGGTAAAGAAATCAACAGAACTATTTACAGAAAAAGTGATATCTGGTAAGCATAAAGGAGCTACTGGTAAAGAGATTACAGACGTTGTAAATATAGGAATAGGCGGTTCTGACCTGGGGCCAGTGATGGTTGTTGAGGCATTGCAGTTTTACAAAAACCATTTGACTACTCATTTTATATCAAATGTAGATGGTGATCATGTGATGGAGACTATTAAGGATCTTAATCCAGAAACAACGCTTTTTGTAATTGTATCAAAAACATTTACAACTCAAGAGACATTGAGTAACGCTACAACAGTAAGAAAGTGGTTTGTAGACCAACTAGGAGAAGAAGCAGTTGGCAGCCATTTTGTTGCAGTGTCAACAAATGAGGAAGCTATTGCTAGCTTCGGCATTTCTTCAGATAATGTATTTCCTATGTGGAACTGGGTGGGAGGACGCTTTTCTCTTTGGAGCTCAGTAGGCTTATCTATTGCGCTTGCTGTGGGGTACAAAAACTTTGAAGGTTTACTTCATGGTGCATTTAAAATGGATGAGCATTTTAAAAACACTTCATTTGATCAAAATATACCTGTGATAACTGCGCTTTTAAGTGTGTGGTATAATAATTTTTATGGTGCAGAGACAGAAGCTGTAATTCCTTACTCTCAGTACTTACATAGGCTTCCGGCATATTTGCAGCAAGCAATTATGGAAAGTAACGGGAAAAGTGTAGATCGCAACGGTGACCGCGTTACCTATGAAACTGGAAATATTATTTGGGGTGAACCTGGAACAAACTCACAACATGCATTTTTCCAATTGATACATCAGGGAACAAAATTAATCCCTGCAGATTTTATTGGTTTCAGAAAGTCACTTCACGGTAATCAAGATCACCATGATAAGCTTATGGCAAATTTCTTTGCACAAACAGAAGCACTCATGAATGGTAAGACGGCATCTCAAGTGGAGCAGGATTTTGAAGGTAGTACGCTTTCGCGAAAGCGTATAGAAGAACTTACCCCGTTTAAAGTTTTTGAAGGAAATAAACCTACTACCACTATTTTAGGGGAGAAGCTTACTCCAGAGAGCTTAGGGTCACTGGTAGCAATGTATGAGCATAAAATCTTTGTACAAGGTGTTGTCTGGAATATATACTCTTATGATCAGTGGGGAGTGGAGCTAGGGAAACAACTTGCAAAAAAAGTGCTTAATGAGTTTAGTACTGGAACAAGTGAAAATCATGATAATTCTACTGAGAATTTAATTAAATACTATAAGGAATGATAGTAAATAATTGATTATTAGTATTTTAGTAATAAACCCTTCAGGATAATGTTTGAAGGGTTTTTTTAGTTTTACAAAATGAAAGAACTTTCGTGTATAAGTTAACGTTAAGTTAATATTGGCACTCCACAAATTTAGAGTAATTTTGCAGCGCTAATTATTAACAAATATCATGAAGAAAATTACATTTTTATCATTGATCGCCATGTTTCTAGTGACGGTATCGTCATTAGCACAAGGGGTAACGACAAGTTCTATCTCTGGACGTGTGTTAGACAACACAGAAGGTCCATTGCCTGGAGCAAACATTGTTGCAACACACGTACCTACAGGTTCTGTGTATGGAGCAGTAACAGATTTTGATGGTTTTTACCGTCTAACGAACTTAAGACCAGGTGGTCCTTACAATGTTACGATTACTTACGTAGGATTTGAGGATTATGCACTTAATGGTTTTTCACTTACTCTTGGGGAGACTAAGAGAGTTAGTACTACAATGGCAGAGAATGCAAATTCTCTAGATGAAATTGTAATTACTGCACAACCTAACAGCATTTTTGATGCTAACAAAACTGGATCTGAAACTGCTATTAGTCAACGTCAAGTAGATGCGTTACCTAACATTTCTAGATCTATTTCAGATTTTGCACGTCTTACTCCTGAAGCACAGGTGAGAGGTGATAACCAATTATCTATTGGTGGTCAAAACAATCGTTACAATGCTCTTTATGTAGATGGAGCAGTAAATAACGATGCATTTGGTCTTTCTGGATCAGGAACAAATGGAGGTCAGACTGGTGTAAACCCAATCTCTATTGATGCAATTGAATCTTTTCAAGTAAATGTTGCTCCTTATGATGTAACTATTGGAGGTTTTGCTGGAGGTGCGATTAGTGCCGTAACAAAATCTGGTTCTAACGAATTTGAAGGTTCTGCTTATTACCTTTTCAGAAACGAATCGCTTGCAGGAAAAACTCCTGGTGATTTTGAAGATGATAACGATAGAGAAAAGCTTGCTGAGTTTTCAGCAAAGACTTTTGGTATACGTGCTGGAGGACCTATTATCAAGGATAAATTATTCTTCTTTGTAAACTATGAAGGTCAAAATGATGAAACTCCACAACCATTTGATGGTAACTACGCAGGAGATTCAGGGTTAGAAGGAGTTGCAACTTTTAAGCAATTCTTAATTGATGAATACGGATACAACCCAGGAACATTTGATAACAATACTAGAACATTAGAAAGTAATAAAATTCTTTTCAAGTTAGATTGGAACATCAATGAGAATCATAAGTTATCTCTACGTAACAACTTGGTAAAAGCTGATTTCTTTGGAATAGGTCGTTCTAGTGCAAGAACAATCAACTTCACTGGAGCTGCTCAAAACTTTGAATCTAATACAAATACTGCATCTTTAGAGCTTAACTCTACTTTTGGTAATAAGTATGCAAACAGATTCATACTTGGTTACACAAGAGTGCGAGATGATAGAGGTATTAATGGCGATCCTTTCCCAACTATTGAAATCAATGATGGTGATGCAAGAATTTTTGCTGGATCTGAGCCTTTCTCAACAGCAAACTTACTTGAGCAAGATATCTTCACACTAACAAACAACTTTCAGATATTTTCTGGACGTCATACAGTTACTTTAGGAACTCACAACGAGTACAGTAAAGTGAAGAACGTATTCTTTGGTCGTAACTTTGGAGAGTATACTTATAACTCATTAGAGGATTTCTTTAATGATGATGCAAACGAATTCCGTAGTAGTTACTCACTTTTAGGTGGAGTAGGTGATGATTCTGTTGGAGCTGCTGAGTTTGATTTATTCCAATTAGGATTTTATGCTCAAGACGAAGTACAAATGTCTGAGACTTTTAAAATGACTGCTGGTTTAAGAGTAGATTTACCTGTTTGGGATGATGGAAGAGGAAACTCTGACTTCAACACAAGAACTGTTGGTTTATTAGAAGCTGCAGGAAAAGATTTACAAGGAGCACGTGTAGGTCAAGGGCCTAAAACAACAGCACATATCTCTCCACGTTTAGGATTTAACTGGGATGTAAAAGGAGACAAGACTACGCAAATACGTGGGGGTCTAGGATTATTTACATCTAGAATACCATTAGTATGGCCAGGAGGAGCTTACAACAATACTGGTACAGTTGTAGCAAACACAAGAATTTTTGGAGACGGAGTTCCAGATTTCAATCCTGATGTAAACAACCAATTTCAACAAGAAGGTGAGTTCCAAGGAAACATTGATTTACTTGCTGAAGATCTTAAATTACCACAGGTATTTAAAAAGAGTTTAGCGGTTGATCAAAAATTAGGAAATGGATTTACAGTATCTGCCGAGGTTTCTCACAGTAGTGTGATTACTGGGCTTCAACTTGAAAACTTAAACCTAGAAGGACCACAGTTTATGACTACAGGAGCTGGAAGCCGTGCAAATTATGGTGGACAAGACGTAGACGGTACTTATGGAGGAATTTTCTTAATCTCTAACACGAATGATGGTGAGGCATTTAATACATCTGCTACATTATCTAAGAATTTTTACTCTACAATGGTAGATGTGAGAGCTAGTGCTACTTATTCTTATGGACGTTCAACTACAGTGTTTGAGGGAACATCTTCTCAGAATATTTCTAACTGGGCATTTAACGAAAGTGTAAATGGATCTAACCAACTTGGAACTTCAGTTTCTGACTTTAGCCAAGGACATAGAACACTTGCAAATGCAGTAGTAGATATTAAGTGGTCAGAAAATATCAAAACATCAATTGGTCTTTTCTATGAAGGGGCTGAAGGAACTCCATATAGCTACGTTGTAGGTGGTGGAAGCAGTAACCGATTAATCAATGATTCGGGTGAAAGTTTTACGGCATTACCTTTTGTTCCTGCAAACTTTGCAGATGCAAATCTTGTAGATCAAACAGATAGAGACGGTAACGTTACTGCTACTGCAGAGGAGCAATGGGCTGCGCTTGACGCATTCATAGAAGGTGACGATTACCTAAGTACTCGTAGAGGGAAATTTGCTGAACGTAACAGAAGTAGAGCAAGATGGAGTCATGTAGTGGATTTAAAGTTTACTCAAGATTTTGCGCTTCAATTCGGTGAGAAGAAACATGCTTTCCAATTATCTGCTGACGTATTTAACTTCACAAACTTAATTAACAAGGATTGGGGTAGAAGATACTTTACAAGTGGATTTGATACCGCTTCTCTTGTTAACTTTGCAGGATTTGCAGATGACGGAACAACTCCACAATACACATTTAATGATGGTGTAGAAAGAGGTCTTAATCAGATTGATGACGCAGGATTTAACTCTTCAAGATGGCAAATGCAAATAGGTCTTCGTTATATCTTTAACTAAGAGCTATTATCACATAATTGCATACGCAATAATAAAGCCGCAACTGGAAACAGTAGCGGCTTTTGTTTTTATGGATTATCTTTGAGCTTTAAACTTATTAAACCATTTATTTATGTACTCAGTTGTTCAATTTGTCCATTCGTACTGGGCGTACCTTGTAGTTATCGTTCTTGTGGTTGCCACATTTAATGCACTCACAAAATTCTTTGGAAAAAAAGAGTATGGCGGGAAGGATATGAGCTTAGCTTTATTTACTCTTATAACGATGCACATACAACTGCTTATAGGTGTTGTGCTATGGTTTGTTTCACCTAACGGATTGCAAGCTATAAAAGCAAATGGTATGGGAGGACTCTCTAGCCAAGCAAGACAACTTGCGGTAGAGCATCCATTTTTAATGATTATTGCAGTGGTGCTTGTAACAATTGGTTATTCTAAGCATAAAAAACAACGCCTATCTACACCTAAATTTAAGAAGATAGCTATCTTTTATACACTTGCACTTATCGCAGTGCTAGCAATTATACCATGGAATCAATGGTTTTAAAAGCCATGATTAAATATTTATAAAGGTTATTAGTACGCTTTCGCGAAAGGGTACTAGGAGGCACAAAGCCCAAAATCAAAATTGATTTTGGGCTTTCTCATGTAGGGTGTACTGTTAGTCGGCAAATTCTTTCTTGATTACATAAATATAAACTGGAAAGTGGTCGCTATAGCCGCCTGTATATCCACCATTTGCAAAGCTTCTGTAAGGATATCCTTTATAGCGACCCTTGGGGTTGCTCAAGTAGCTTTTGTTGTAAATACCGGCTTTATAATATCTGAAAGAGGTGTAGTCATCATCTAGTAGCGGCGCACTTATAATTATCTGGTCAAAGAGGTTCCACCCATCACGATACGCTAGCGTGCCTATCCCTTTTTTGAACATAGATTCCATAGGGTTATAGAGTTCCTTATCTCTTACTTTTTTAATCTTGCGCTGTGTTTGTAATACCTTTTTTACACTAGCATTTGTTGGGTCATCATTAAGGTCTCCCATGATAATAATCTTTGCATAAGGATCATTGTTTTGTAAGCTATCTGTAATTTTCTTAGTAAGTGAAGCTGCGTCCATACGCTTTTTCCTGCTTTTTGCTTCTCCACCAGATCTAGAAGGCCAGTGGTTTACAATGATGTGAATCATATCGCCATCGAGTAGGCCAGATACCAGAAGCTGATCTCTTGTATACTTACGTTTTGACGGATTATCAATCTCGTAAATGAGTAACTCATGTTTACTAGTAAATAATGGCTTAAATAGCCTCTTTTGATACAACAGTGCTACGTCTATACCTCTTCTATCTGGTGAGTCGTAATGCACGATACCGTAATCTCTCGGCAGTAATTGTGGGTCATTAGCTAGCGCTTCTACGGTTTTTCTGTTTTCAATTTCTGCGAGGCCTATAATTGCGGGGCTATTTTTTGTAACGTCTTTTCCTATATCGGCAATTACTCGGGCAATGTTGCTCACCTTGTCTTGATATATCTTTTCGGTCCAATGATCCTTACCTTCAGGAGTGCGATCATCATCATAAGTGATAGGGTCATTGATGGTGTCAAACAGATTTTCTACGTTATAAAATGCGATAGTGTAGGCTCTATAATTATTGGTTTGTTGCGCTTTCGCGAAAGCGTAAAGACAAAACAATATCACAAGTAATAATAATCTCTTGGTTTTTAATTTTATTGAAAGCATTTGTGTTTTATGTAAGATTTTTCGTAATATGCAATTCAAATGTAATGAATTTCAGTGCGTTACGAATTTATAATTTTTCCTAGGAAATATTTAAAACTGAAATGTTACGTCAATTAGAGGCTATGAATAACAATTTATTGCGGTATGTTTTCTTATTGTTTAGTGGCGTTTTATGGTCTCAAACACAACTCAAAGGAACGATAATAGACGCCATTACTTCACAGCCGATTCCCGATGTGAGTATAATAATTCAAGGAGAAAATAGCAATGTAAAAACTGATGCTCTTGGTGTATTTGTGTACAATAATATCGAGTTGTATGGAGATCAAATTCTCATTGTTGAAAAAAATGGTTTTGTTACAAAGAGACTGCCCGTCATTATAAAAGCTAAAGGAATTTTAAAACTTCCTATAATAACCCTTGACATTGATATTACTGAAGAGCAGCGGCAGATAGGGTTAATCTCGTTATCAGATAATGATTTTAATAGCGATGATACACAAGAGACTTTTAATACCTCAGGCTTATTAACTGCTGGACGAGACGCTTTTTTGAGCGCTGCAGCATTTGATTGGAGCGCTACCTTTTTCCGACCAAGAGGGTTGGATAATGCAAATGGTAAGCTACTTATAAACGGGATAGAAATGAATAAACAGTTTAACGGTAGGCCTCAATGGGGAAGTTGGGGCGGCCTTAATGACGCGCAACGCAACCGTGAGTTTACCCAAGGCTTAAAAGCGAATGAATATAGCTTTGGAGGACTGGCTGGAGTAACAAATATCATCATGCGAGCATCACAGGAGCGAAAAGGAGGTAGGATTTCATATGCCGCAGCTAGTGCTTCTTATCAAGGGCGGTTAATGGGAAGTTACAACTCTGGGTTATCTCAGAAAGGATGGGCTTACAGTCTGCTGTTGTCTCGTCGTTTTGGCAAAGAAGGTTTTCAAGATGGCACTTTATATGATGCAAACTCCATATACCTATCTGTAGAGAAGAAAATTAATGACAACCACAGTCTTAATTTTTCTTCTTTTTACACGCCTAATCGGCGTGGTCGAGCTTCTTCACTTACACAAGAACAAGTTGATCTTAAAGGACGCACTTATAATCCATATTGGGGTTTGCAAAATGGAGAGCAGCGAAATGGTAGAATGCGCAAGATTGAAGAGCCAGTATTTATGATTAATCATTACTGGGATATAAGTAATAAGACAAGTATTAATACAAACTTAGGGTATCAAGTAGGCACCATAAAAAGTGGTAGAATAGATAACGGAAGCCTTAGAAATCCAGCACCAAATTATTATCAGCTCTTGCCCAGTTTTGCACTTCAAGATCCAAGCCCTACTGCGGGAGATTTTCAAACAGCATATGTATTGCAACAAGACTTCATAAATGATGGTCAGCTAGACTGGGAATCCATATATCAGGCTAATGTAGGAGGAGGTAACTCAAAAATAATTCTTCAAGATGACGTTGTGGGAGATAAGCAAATGTCTGCAATTATGATTTTGAACTCTCAGCTTACGGATGCAATTACCATAAATGGAAATCTTTCTTATAGAGATTTGAAGAGTGAAAACTATGCACAGGTAAGTGATTTACTAGGAGGTGAGGGATTTCTTGACATAGATAATTTCTCCGTAAGCGAGAGTCAGGATGGTCAAGAAGGCGATCTCGCACAGAGTGATGTGCGCAACCCTAACAGAATTGTTCAAGTAGGAGATCGGTATAAGTATAACTATAATATTAATTCAAGTACAATAAGCGGATTTGCTCAAGCACAGTTTACTTTTAAGGATACAGATTTCTTTATTTCTGGTACGGCAAGTAATACAAGTTATCAGCGAGAGGGATTATTTGAGAACGGAAATTTTGTGGGGGTGAATTCCTTTGGACTAAGTGAGAAACTTTCATTTACAGATGGAGGATTGAAAGCAGGTGCGACTTATAAATTTACAGGTAGACATATAGTAACAGTAAACGGAGCTTACTATACCACTGCTCCTTCTATTAGAAATAGTTTTAGCAATGCTAGACAAAATAATGATGTAGTAAATAACCTAACATCAGAGCAAATACAAAGTGTTGATGTTAGCTATATTTATAGATCCCCTATTGTAAAAGCACGTGTTACTGGGTTTTATACAGGCTTTCAAAATGGAACTGATTTAGGATTCTTTTTTACTCAAAATTCAATAGCGCAAACGGAGGCATCTTTTGTACAAGAAGTACTTACCAATGTTGAGCGGCAAAACATAGGTATTGAGATAGGCATAGAGGCGCAGGTACTACCTACACTTAAGTTGAAGGCAGCTGCATCTGTAGGTCAATTTACCTATACAAATAACCCAGATATTTACTATACCTCTGATGATTTTGATGGGCCTCAAACCTTTGGAGGTGGCAAAGTTGTACTCAATAAATTGCATGTTGCTGGAGGGCCAGAAAGAGCCTATCAATTAGGTCTTGAGTATAGAGATCCAGATTTTTGGAATTTTGGCATTACGGTAAATCGCTTTTCTAATGCTTACATAGACATTAGTAATCTAGCACGTACAGCAAATTTTAACCAAGACATAGACGGTCAACCATTCAACGACTTTGATGCGGAGGTGGCTAAGGGTTTGCTTAGGCAATCACAAATAGATAGCTATAATCTCGTAAATATTATAGGAGGGAAGTCTTGGAGGATAGGAAGTTACTTTGTCGGCTTTTTTACAACAGTAAACAACGTACTCAATGAAAATTATATTACGGGAGGCTTTGAGGATTCTCGTAGGGTAAATTATAGGTCAAAACTTGAAGAATCTGAGCGAGCGACTCCCATTTTTGGAGATCGTTTATTCTTTGGAAGAGGAACCACGTACTACGTAAATGCTTACGTTAGATTCTAACTTTAAAATTAAGATGATGAAATTATTCCAGAAACTGTTAGTTGTTGTATTACTCTTCTTAATTGTAAGTTGCGTAAATGATGATGAGTTTTCAACACCAGTACTTGAAATCACAGATCCAGATCTAGATGGAGAAATAATCACCATCGCACAACTAGTAAATCTCTATGAGCAAGCTGTTTTGATTGAAGCAGATAATCTTGGTATCAATGCTACTAGCGAGGCAGATATTACAGCCTTACGTAGCACATTTAGACTTGATCTTGCTGAAACCAATCGTTATGTAGAAGGTTTTGTGATAAGTAGTGATGCCTCTGGAAACTGGTTTGAGGAGCTCATCATACAAGATAAAGCAAATAATCCTACGGCAGGCGTCCGCGTACTCATTGACGAAAGTCCATTGTTTACGTATTACGAAGTGGGTCGCAAGGTGTTTGTAAAGCTAGGTAATGCAACGCTAAACAATCAAGCCATAGGAGGTTTGTGGATAGGAGATAGCAACGGAGTATTAACGCTGGGCATGACAGATAATCTAGATAAAATTCCAGCGCCAGCACAGTTTAGCTTTATGCAGAGATCAGCCATTATTGAAGAGATAATTCCGCTGGAGGTGACTATAGAAGACTTTAGTAATGAGTTAGAAAATATATTCGTCAAGCTCACAGATGTTCAGTTTATAAAGGAGGATGTCATTGATGGGAGTGTTACCTACGCGGGAGAACCTCTTGATGAGTTTGATGGAGAGCGAGAACTGGTGCATTGCGCCACTGGACAATCTACTATTGTAAGTACAAGTACCTTTGCAAATTTTAAATCCATATTGCTGCCCGATGGACGTGGGAGTATATCGGGAGTGCTCACGCGTAACTTTTTTGGAGACACCTACAATATTGCAATTAACAATCCAGAAGCCCTTATTTTTGATGAGACAGACCGTTGTGATCCCGTAGAAATAGATTGCGGCCCAGCTAGTGGAATGGGAGAGAACATACTATTTGAAGAATTTTTTGAAACTCAAACTAATAACAACCCTATAATGGGTAATGGCTGGACTAATTATCATGAAGAAGGAACCCAAGCATGGGAAGCTTATACGAGTACTGGTCAGAATGCCTCATTGGGTAGGTCTGCGAGAATTGCATCTGCTTTTTCTGGAGATGCAAGAACGGTGTCTTGGTTAATCACTCCGCCGTTAGATTTTACATCAAATACGGGAGAAACGTTGCGATTTAGAACATCAAATAGCTTTGCAGACGGCAGTAGGTTGACCATCCTTTTTTCTAACGACTGGGATGGTGATGTCACAACAATTGCTGCTTCTACTTGGGATGTCCTAGCAGCAGCAGATATTGTAGCAGATAATGATTTCTTTGGAAACTGGATTGACTCCGGTATTGTTGATCTCTCCTGTGTCACAGGTACTGGCTATGTTGCATTTAGATATAACGGATCTGGAAATGCAAGTTTTGACGGTACTTATGAACTTGACGAGATTCAAATTAAAGCAAATTAAAAATCTTTTTATTCAGGTCTTTTAGATAAAATACTATACACAGGAAAATGATCACTATAGCCGCCTAAATATCTTTTTCCTGCATAGGTGCGAAAGGGTGTTCCTTTAAACTTCCCTTCATATTCAGTGAGGAAAAAGTCATTGTAAATATCTGACTTCTCGTAAAGAAGTGTGTTTTCGTGTAGCTGTACAAAATTGTTTGAAAAGATTATCTGGTCAAAAATGAACCACTCAAATCTGTAATTTAAGCTTCCTTCATATCTTGTTCCTAAGTAAAGCATCGGATTGTAAAACTCCGTTTTAACAAGGTTGTTTTTTACGCTTTCACTGTGTGGCCCGTCATTAAAATCGCCCATGATGATAATCTTCACTTTATGGTCTTCATTCATGAGTTTATCAATAACTTCCCTATTGCGCTGTGCTGCTGTAATGCGCTTTTGTGAGGTTTCATTCTCACCAGATCTTCGGGAAGGCCAGTGATTTACTAGTATGTGAACAGGATTTCCTAAAAGTTCTCCTTGAACATAAAGAATGTCACGCGTATAGTCTCTGTCACCTTCTTCGGCTTCTAGGTAGAGTGTGATGGGCTCACTCTGTGTTACTTTAAAATCTGCTTTTTTGTATAATAAAGCTACGTCAATACCACGCTCATCTGGAGAGTCATAATGAACAATATCATAGCCTTCATCTTTGAGGTTGTCTGTCGCAATAAGAGACTCTAGTACGGCTCTATTTTCCACTTCGGCAACGCCAAGGAGAGAAGGTGAGGTCTTAGTGTCATCCTTTCCTATGTTTGAGATGACTGTTGATAGTTTGGCTATTTTCTTATTAAACTTATAGCTATTCCACTCCTTAAAACCGTTCGGTGTGAAGTCGTCGTCTAGCGTTTCTGGGTTGTTTGTCGTGTCAAAAAGATTTTCTAGGTTGTAAAAGCCTACTGCACATTGTATTTTTTCTTGTTGCGCTTTCGCGAAAGCGGAATCATCCTCCATAATGAATAGTGTCTATGAGTGTTACAATTTAGTCAAAAAGACTGCAATCCATTTGCTACCTTTGTTAATATGATCGAAACAGAAAAAATAGATTATGAAAAGTGTGTGCTGGTGGGGCTAGTTACCCAAAAGCAATCACACGATAAAATGACGGAATACCTTGACGAACTTGAGTTTCTAGCATACACAGCTGGAGGAGAAGTTTTAAAGCGTTTCTCTCAAAAATTAGAAAAACCTAATCCCAAAACTTTTATAGGGACAGGCAAGATGGAAGACGTTGCTGCATATGTAGAGCAGCACGATGTGGGTACTGTGATCTTTGATGACGAACTTACTCCTGGACAACAACGTAACATAGAAGCAATCTTAAAATGTAAGATTGTAGATCGCACCTATTTGATACTTGACATTTTTGCTCAGAGAGCTCAAACGAGTTATGCACGCACGCAAGTGGAGCTTGCTCAGTATGAGTATTTGTTGCCTAGACTTACGGGTTTATGGACACACCTTGAGCGCCAGCGTGGAGGTATAGGTATGCGCGGTCCTGGAGAGACAGAGATTGAAACAGATAGACGTATTGTGCGTGACCGTATTACCTTGCTTAAAAAGAAGATGCTTACTATAGATAAGCAAATGGCTACGCAGCGTGGTAATCGTGGTGCACTTGTGAGAGTAGCTCTCGTAGGTTATACGAATGTGGGTAAGAGTACCCTCATGAATGTAATAAGTAAGAGTAAAGTATTTGCCGAAAATAAACTTTTTGCAACCTTAGATACTACCGTACGTAAAGTGGTGGTAGGGAATCTTCCTTTTTTACTTTCAGACACGGTAGGATTTATACGTAAGTTGCCTACACAGCTAGTAGATTCTTTTAAAAGTACGCTTGATGAAGTGCGTGAGGCAGATTTACTACTGCATGTGGTAGATATTTCTCACCCGCAATTTGAGGATCACATTAATGCTGTAAACCAGATTCTTGATGAGATTGAGAGTATGGACAAGCCTACGCTTATGGTTTTTAATAAGATTGATGCTTATACGGCAGAGGCTTATGATGATGAGGATCTTATGGTAGAGCGCACTGGTGCGCATTACACACTTGACGAGTGGAAAGAAACATGGATGTCTCGTACTAATGGTGATGCTATCTTTATATCTGCACTTAACAAAAATAATTTTGAGGAGTTCAGAAAGAAAATCTACGAACGAGTAAGAGAGATTCACGTAACAAGATTTCCTTACAATGCATTTTTGTATCCAGAATATGAAGAGCAAGTAGGGAATAGCGAGGAAGAATAAGATTATTTATTCTTAATAGCGTAAAAGAAAAAATCGAAGGCTTTAAGAAAGCCTTCGATTTTTTTTGTTCAAAAACGATGGTTGAGCTTTTACCATTATTCTTGATTTTTTGAAACCACTCATAAAAGACTAATCCGTAAATAGTACCTTTACCTCAAAATAATATTATATGCTTATTATAGGAATAGGCGGTGGTACCGGAAGTGGTAAGACTACCGTTGTAGATCAGATTGTGTCAGATCTTCCAGAAGGACAAGTAACAGTAATTTCTCAAGACTCATATTATAAAGATCTCTCTGCATTATCGATGGAAGATCGTAAGAAGGTGAACTTTGATCACCCTAATGCAATAGATTTTCCTTTGCTGTGTCAACACCTTGTTGAGCTCAAAGAAGGAAGAAATATTTTACAACCTATGTATTCATTTGTTGCGCATAATCGCATTGATGAGACTGTGCTTACAAGTCCTACGAATGTGCTTGTGGTAGAAGGAATTCTTATTTTGACAGACCCTAATATTCGTAATCTTTTTGATATTAAAGTATTTGTGCATGCAGATAGTGATGAGCGTTTAATACGTCGTCTCAAAAGAGATATAGCAGAGCGTGGTCGTGATCTAGATGAGGTGTTAAATAGATATCAAACTACATTGAAACCTATGCACCAGCAGTTTATAGAGCCTACAAAGGAATTTGCAGATATCATTATACCTAATAATAGGTACAATACAGTGGCTGTAGATATCGTTCGTAGTATCATAAACGAACGATTACATTAAGGTTTTGTTATATTTACAACAATGAACATCAAGGAGCTAAAACAGAAAAAATGGTTTAGAATAATGAGTAATAAATATTTGCTCATTTTCTTCATTTTTATAGTCTGGATGCTATTTTTTGATGGAAGTTCATATCTGTTGCACAGAGAGCTTAATCAAGAATATGACAAGCTAGAAGGTAATAGAGCTTATTTTAAAAAAGAAATAGCAAAGGATAATGCACAAATCTTACAACTTAAAGATAGCGCAGGTTTAGAAAGGTTTGCTCGTGAAGAATACCTTATGAAGAGGGACAATGAGGAGATTTATATAATTGAATATCAAGATAGTTTATCTACAGAGAATGAAGACTAATTTATTTTCAGAGTTTGACGCAGTTTCGGCAAAAGCCTTCAAGCAAAAAATACAGTTTGACCTGAAGGGTGCAGACTACAATGAGACGCTTGTTTGGCAAAGTCTAGAAGGAATACATGTAAAACCTTTTTATCACAGTGATGAAATAAAAGAATCAGTAGCTGTTGAAGCTCCCGAACAATGGTTTATTGGGGAGAAAATATTTATTGTAGATGCGGTTAAGTCTGCGCAATCGGCAAATAAAGCTATAGAGAGCGGTGCAGAGGCTATTTACTTTCAGGCAGATACGCTGTTTGATCTTGAGCAGTTATTTAAAGGTTTAAAGCACAAAGATATCCCTCTTTACTTTGAGCTCAGTTTTCTTGATGAAGATTTTTATAAAAGTTTTCACGCTTTCGCGAAAGCGTATCATATCACCACAAAGCTTGATATAATCAATCATCTTGCACTTGATGGTAACTGGTATCACAACTTGCAAAATGATCACGATATAGTAAGTAGTTTATTACAGGGAGAAGAAAACAAACTTACTGTAGACACAACCTCATATCAAAATGCTGGTGCCACCATGGTACAGCAACTGGCTTACGGTATGGCACATCTTACCGAATATTTAAACCATTGTGAAAAAGAGAAGCTTAGTATAAATATTGTCACTTTTGAAGTCGCGGTAGGAACTAACTACTTTTTTGAAATTGCAAAGCTAAGGGCGCTCAGAAAGCTTGCCGCTGTAGTATTATCTGCATTTAATTATACGGATGCAGCTATTAACATTATAGCGCACCCATCAAGACGCAATAAAACGATTTATGATTATAATATAAACATGCTGCGCACCACAACGGAATGTATGAGTGCTGTGCTAGGTGGCGCAAACTGGGTGGTAAATATGCCGTATGATGCATTGTATCACAAGACCAATAACTTTGGACAGCGCATATCTCGTAACCAGCTCATTGTTCTCAAAGAAGAAAGCTATTTTGATGTAGTTCAAAACCCTGCAGATGGTTCTTATTATGTAGAAGAGCTTACCTCGCAATTGGCTGAAAAAGCACTTACGCTTTATAAAGATATAGAAGCGCAAGGAGGATTTTTGAGACAACTTAAAGAAGGAACCATACAACGAAAGATAAAAGAAAGTGCTGCAAAGGAGCAGGCTAAGTTTGACGAAGGAGAGCTCATTCTTCTAGGAACAAATAAGCACCCTAATCCAAAAGACGTTATGAAAGGTGAGTTAGAAATTTATCCTTTTGTAAAAATTAACCCTCGTAAAACATTGCTTGAGCCTATAATTCCAAAACGCCTAGCCGAATCATTAGAACAAGAACGCATTAAAGCAGAAAAGTAATCATATGAAAAAAATATATAGCCTTGGCGTTGCGATAGCTATTGTATTAGGAGTGTTGTCATGTGAAGACCAGTCTTCTCTCGAATATAAACACGCAGATAAGGAACAGATAATTAATTGTGAAAATCAAAATAATGCACTGCTAAACGAAGCATTGTATCAATTCGAACAAGACATTATTAGTGCTTATGATCCAGAATCACGATTGAGGAATAAAGCGTACGCAAATTTTGTTTACGTGGGTTTTTCAGGAGATGCAGAATATGAGCGACTAGCTACACCACACACTTTGGCAATAAGAAAAGAGCTTGTGAAAGCAGGGATTATAAAAGATGGAGGTCTAAAGAGTAATTTAATGTATAGTAATATTCCTTGTGTCCTTAAGAATATAGAAGACCCGCAGCTTGCTCTTATGATAGAAGCGCTTGTTGAATCCAACACAATGGATCCAAAATTATTTAACTCTCGAATGAGAAATTTTGCATATAAATCTCAAACAGATAGATATACAGCATTATATGTTGCTTTAGATACCTATTATCAACAGCTTACTATGACTGAGCTTCCTATAAAAGAAAGTAATGAGTAGAAGAAATATTCAACATATCACACTTTCTTCTCAAGAAGAAAATTTATCTTCAATTGCAGAAGTTAAGCTTACTACAACCGCAGAGAAGATTGATGTAAAGTCTCGCTATACAAAGGACGATGTAAAAGGATTAGAGCATCTTGATTTTATCGCAGGTGTCGCCCCTAATTTACGAGGTCCTTACAGTACTATGTACGTAAGACGTCCTTGGACGATACGTCAGTATGCAGGTTTCTCAACAGCCGAAGACAGTAATGCATTTTATAGAAGAAATCTTGCGGCAGGTCAAAAAGGGCTTTCGGTTGCATTTGATCTTGCTACACACCGCGGTTATGATAGTGATCATGAGCGTGTGGTGGGAGATGTAGGCAAAGCAGGTGTTGCCATAGATTCTGTAGAGGACATGAAAATCCTCTTTGATCAGATTCCATTAGACAAGATGTCTGTGTCCATGACTATGAACGGTGCCGTGTTACCTATTATGGCGTTTTACATTGTAGCAGCACAAGAGCAAGGAGTGGATCCAGCATTACTTTCTGGAACCATACAAAATGACATTTTGAAGGAGTTTATGGTACGCAACACGTACATATATCCACCTACTCCTTCTATGAGAATTATCTCAGATATATTTGAATATACGGCTGCAAAAATGCCTAAATTTAATAGTATATCTATCTCAGGATATCACATGCAAGAAGCCGGCGCTACTTGTGATATAGAACTTGCTTACACACTCGCAGATGGTCTAGAATACATAAAAACCGGACTCGCTGCAGGAATGGATATTGATAGCTTTGCTCCAAGATTATCTTTTTTCTGGGCAATAGGGATGAACCACTTTATGGAAATTGCCAAAATGCGTGCAGCACGTATGCTTTGGGCAAAAATTGTAAAGCAATTTAATCCTAAAAATCCTAAATCTCTTGCTCTTAGAACACACTGCCAGACAAGTGGGTGGAGCCTTACGGAGCAAGATCCTTTTAATAATGTGGCTCGTACTACCATTGAAGCAGCTGCGGCTGCCTTTGGAGGCACACAGAGTTTACATACAAATGCACTGGATGAGGCTATTGCCTTACCTACAGATTTTTCTGCGCGTATTGCAAGAAACACACAGATATTCTTACAGCAAGAAACGCATATTACAAAAACAGTAGATCCTTGGGCTGGTAGTTATTATGTAGAGTCACTTACAGATGATATTGCTCACCGAGCTTGGGAACTTATTGAAGAAGTTGAGGAGCTAGGCGGAATGACTAAAGCGATTGAAGCTGGGATTCCTAAACTGCGTATTGAAGAGGCCGCTGCTAGAAAGCAAGCACGCATAGATAGTGCGCAAGATATTATTGTAGGAGTAAATAAATACCGACCTACAGAAGATGAGCACCTAGATATTCTTGATGTAGATAATACAAAAGTAAGAGAAGGGCAGCTTAAGCGTTTAGCAGATATTAGAGCAGCTCGTAATACCGAAAATGTAAAAAAAGCCCTCGCTGCACTTACAGAAGCGGCTCGTACGGGTAATGGTAATTTACTTGCACTGGCGGTTACAGCTGCACAGGAGCGAGCAACTTTAGGAGAGATTTCAGATGCGCTGGAAGATGTATATGGAAGGCACAAAGCACAAATCCAATCCTTTAGTGGTGTATATAGTAAAGAGATGAAACAAGATCCCGCTTTCGCGAAAGCGCAACAACTCGCAAACCAGTTTGCCGAACAAGATGGACGCCGTCCAAGAATTATGGTTGCCAAAATGGGTCAAGATGGTCACGACCGTGGTGCCAAAGTAGTAGCAACAGGATATGCAGATATAGGATTTGATGTAGATATTGGTCCGTTATTTCAAACGCCTAAGGAAGCAGCAAAACAAGCAGTGGAAAATGATGTGCATATTTTAGGAGTGTCATCACTTGCGGCTGGTCATAAAACATTAGTGCCTCAAGTAATCGAAGAATTGAAGGCGTTAGGAAGACCAGATATTATGGTAATTGTAGGTGGGGTTATTCCACAGCAAGATTATCAATTTCTATTTGATGCTGGTGCTGCAGCTGTTTTTGGTCCTGGAACAAAAATTAGCGAGGCTGCAATAGGCCTTCTAGAAATCATGATGAACTAATGAAACATTACCTTCTTATATATCAATACGTAGAAGATTACCTCGAGAAGCGCACGCCGTATCGCCCAGACCATTTTACACTAGCAAAAGAAGCAGTTGCTGCTGGCTATTTATTACTAGGTGGTGCCACGGAAAACCCAGCAGACCAAGGAATCTTAATTTTTAAAGTGTCTGATAAAAGCCTCATAGAAGAATTTATCTTTAAAGATCCTTATGTACAAAACGGCATCGTTTCTTCATGGGAAATTAAAGAATGGAATGTGGTCGTGGGAAGTATGTTAGAGGTATAATCTTTCGTTAATCGTCTCCCCAAGAGCTTCCACCACTATAAGTCTGGAAAAAATATTCTGGACGTGTTTTAATGAAATCTGTATCCTCAAACTTAAATAACGAAGGATTTACCTCACCGCGCTGGATGCTTTTTACCTTGTTTTCTTTGATGCTTAATTCATTAAAAACTTGATTTATCTTGTTTTTCCAGCCCTTTTCTGAAAGATTTGTTTTGTCGTCAATACCATTATCTCCAATGTTCTTTGAGACCTTAAAAAGTAATGGGAAGTGCACATTTTCTGGCATGTTAGGAAAAACAAGCGCTATCATTTCTCGTCTTACTTTAATCTCGTCGGTGTCAAAATTCTCTTGACGGATACTAAGATTGCTATATAGTTTATAGTCAAGTTGGAGAGATTTAATCTTTAGTGCATTTTCTTTGTTTGCGTTGGTGGTGTAATCATCAAGGAAGCTATAGGTGTAATCGTAAGAAGTTACAATAGGTGCGTATGGAAAGGTGTCTATGGCTAGCGCATTTTTATACCCTTCAATGGTATATATTGTCCATTTTGCTCCTCCATACGTGTTATATAAAATAACTTCGTCCTTTTCATAATTTACGATGATACCTGCTTTATCACCTAGCAGACCTTCACCGCCTTGATGAGTTTGCTCTCTTCGTATACTATTAACATCTATGTGAAAGGTAACTTCGGTTTTTGTGTTGTTTTCAATATTTTCAAGAACAATTTTGCCTACGAAAGGCTCATTTGCGTCACTTAGTTCTATAATTGGAGTTTTAGTTTCTGATGAGAAACCACAAGAATTGAGAACACAGAGTGCTGAGAGTAGTAAGAAAGAGCAAAGTTTTCGTATCATAATAAAGCTTGCATGTAATGTCTAGCAAACTTAGCAAAAACGACTTGTTATAAATGTTTCTTTAAAAATACACCCTCACAAAAGGTTGCCATGCATCTGCATAAACAGAATCGTCATTATCAAAAAGCACATTGTAACGCACTCCGATAGCGCCTAGGCTATTTCCTCCTACGTTAAGACGGTATCCCGCACCAAGAAAAAGGGCAGTATTCCAAGAGTTAGGAATATCTGGTTGTCCAGAAACCGATTGAAAAACGCGAAGCTGCTCAAACTCTCCAGAAAGTTGTAAGAAATCAAGGGGATTTGAAATTACAATGGCACTTGCTCCCACAAGTGTTGTTTTAAAATCTCCAAATTTTTGATACGTGTAATTAAGCCCTGGTCCAAAAGCTACATATTGATTGGGTTGGTAAAGTGCACTAGGTGCCACTGTAATATTAGTATTGTTTCTTCCAAAATTTAATCCTAATCCACCACCAAAACGCACCTTACTCCAGAAATCACTTTTTTGGGTCGTAGTGGTTTGTTGGGCAACAAGGATATTGTTTCCTAAAAACAGGCAACTCAATATTAATATAGCGCAGGAAATTCTCTCTCTCATTGTTAATCGTATCATAATTAAGTGTTATAAATATAAGGATTATATGGGCGAAAATGTTAATTATTGTATTTTTGCATTTCTATTGTCTCATGACGCAGAACAAAAATATCAAATGGATAGATTTTCATTTCTGAATGCCGCACATACCGCTCACTTTGCTGAGCTTTACGATCAATATTTATTAAATCCAGATAATGTAGAAGCTAGCTGGCGCGCTTTTTTCCAAGGTTTTGACTTTGGAATGGAGAATGCTGAGCCAGTTTCTGATGATTCAGGAACAACTCCAGCTGCTATTCCAGAAGCAATACAGAAGGAGTTTCAAATTGTAAAATTGATTGACGCTTATCGTAACAGAGGTCACCTCTTTACGAAGACAAATCCTGTGCGTGAACGTCGTAAGTATGCACCTACTCTTGAAATAGAAAACTTTGGATTGTCACAATCTGATATGAGTTTGCATTTTGAAGCTGGCTCTATTCTAGGTTTAGGTAAATCTAGCTTACGCGAAATCGTTAATCACCTTGAAGCTATCTATTGTGATCATATTGGGATAGAATATATGTACATACGTAATCCAGAAGAGATTGCGTGGATACAAAACTGGCTCAATAAAAATGATAACCACCCAGAATTCTCTGTCGAAGAGAAAAAACATATTCTTAAGAAACTAAACCAAACAGCTTCTTTTGAAGGATTCTTGCACTCTAAATACGTAGGTCAAAAACGTTTTTCGGTAGAAGGACTTGACGCTATGATTCCTGGATTAGACACCCTTATTGAGCGTGGTTCAGATAAAGGAATTGAGCAATTTGTGGTGGGAATGGCTCACCGTGGACGTCTTAATGTACTTGCAAATATCTTCGGAAAATCGCCAGAGGCCATTTTTTCAGAATTTGATGGTAAGGAATATGCAGAAGATGAACTCTTTGATGGTGATGTAAAGTATCACATGGGTTGGACGAGCTTTCGCGAAAGCAGTAAAGGAGAAAAAATCCGTATGGATCTAGCGCCTAATCCGTCTCACCTCGAGACTGTAGGAGCAGTAATAGAAGGAATGTCTCGTGCTAAGATTGATAATCAATTAGGTGGAGACGAAAAGAAAATATTACCTATAGCAATACACGGTGATGCCGCAGTAGCTGGGCAAGGGATTGTATATGAGATTGTGCAAATGGCACAGTTAGAAGGTTACCGTACTGGAGGAACTATCCATATTGTAGCAAATAACCAAGTAGGTTTTACAACAAACTATCTTGACGCAAGATCATCTACTTATAGTACAGATGTAGGTAAAGTTACACTGTCACCAGTACTACACGTAAATGGAGATGATGTAGAGTCTGTATGTCATGCATTTGCATTTGCATTGGATTTTAGAATGAAATTTGGTCGTGATGTGTTTGTAGATATTTTAGGATATCGTAAGTATGGACACAATGAAGGTGATGAGCCACGTTTTACTCAGCCATTGTTATATAAAGCAATTGCTAAACATGCAAGCCCAAGAGATATCTATGCTGAGCGCCTTATCAAAGAAGGTGTTATACAAGATGGTCATGTAAAGCAACTAGAAAAAGAATATAAAGACGATCTAGAAGAAGATCTAGAGGAGTCTCGTAAAAAAGATAAAACAGTCATTACTGAGATTCTTGCAGATGACTGGGAAGGGTATGAGTTAGGTAGTAGAGAAGATATTCTTGCTCCTATCGATACTACTTATGATCAGAAAAAGCTTGATACCATTGCAGATGGTATTACAAAGCTCCCTGAGGATAAAAAATTTATACGTAAGATACAGCGTATTGTAGCAGACCGTAATAAACAATATAGAGAGACTAATAAGTTAGACTGGGGTATGGGCGAGTTACTTGCTTATGGCTCATTAATGGAAGAAGGTTTTAATGTGCGTATATCTGGTCAAGATGTAGAGCGTGGGACGTTCTCTCACCGTCATGCTATTATTAAGACAGAAGATGATGTTGAGGAGATTAATCTTCACAATCGCTTAGGTGTTGAAGGTAGAATGGATATTTACAACTCACTACTTTCTGAGTATGGTGTTGTAGGTTTTGATTATGGTTATGCAATGGCATCTCCAAAAACGCTTACAATCTGGGAAGCTCAGTTTGGAGATTTTTCAAATGGTGCTCAGATTATGTTAGATCAATACATAAGCGCTGCAGAGTCTAAGTGGAAGACACAGAATGGTCTTGTAATGTTATTGCCTCATGGATATGAAGGACAAGGTTCTGAGCATTCAAGTGCTCGTATGGAACGTTATCTTCAGCTATGTGCTACAGATAACTTAATCATGGCAGATGTAACGACGCCAGCAAACTTTTTTCACCTGCTACGTCGCCAGATGAAGTGGAATTTTAGAAAGCCACTCGTTGTCTTTACACCTAAATCATTATTGAGACATCCTCTAGTAGTAAGTAGTAAAGAAGAACTTGCGACTGGAAGCTTCCAGGAAGTTTTTGATGATGTAACTGTAGATAAGAAGAAGGTTACATCTCTCGTATTTTGTACAGGTAAGTTCTATTACGATTTATTAGAGCGACGTACAGAAAATGAGCGTGAAGATGTCGCGTTAGTGCGTATCGAGCAACTATTCCCATTACCACAAAAACAACTAGAAGAGATTATTGCTAGCTACCCGAATGTAACAGATTACGTATGGGCACAAGAAGAGCCTAAGAATATGGGAGCTTGGGGTTACATGCTTATGAATTTTGAGCAAGTAAAACTTAGAGTAGCCTCACGCCGCGTGTATGCTTCACCAGCTGCAGGTAGTAGTACAAGATCAAAAGCACGTCATAAAAAAGTAATAGATAGCGTTTTTGACGCAACATTAAAATAAAAGTTCTTTTTAAGGAACAAGTAGTAAAAGCCTACAGAGATAATTGAAATGATTTTTGTAGAAAATAATGAATTAAACTCCGCTTTCGCGAAAGCGTAATTATAACAACTATGGTTTTAGAAATGAAAGTCCCTTCACCGGGAGAATCCATCACAGAAGTTGAAATCGCACAATGGCTCGTTGCAGACGGCGATTATGTAGAAAAAGATCAGGCTATTGCCGAAGTAGACAGTGACAAAGCAACTTTAGAACTACCTGCAGAAGCAAGTGGAGTAATTACCCTTAAAGCCGAAGAAGGTGATGCTGTTGAGGTTGGTGCCGTTGTGTGTCTTATTGATACATCTGCAGAGGCTCCAGCAACTACTACTTATGAAGGTGGTGACGAAGGTGGTGGTGATGCAAATGTAGAAGAGAACCTTAAGAAGGAACAAGCAAAAACTGCAGACACTGGAGCAAAAGCTCCTGCAGAAACTCAAAAAACGTATGCATCTGGATCTGCTAGCCCTGCCGCAAAGAAAGTGCTTGCAGAAAAAGATATCGATCCTAAAACTGTTACAGGTACAGGTCGTGATGGACGTATCACTAAGGACGATGCTGTAAATGCAAGACCATCTATGGGAACTCCTGGACCTGGAGCTCGTGGAGAATCTCGTACTAAGCTATCAATGTTACGTCGTAAAGTAGCAGAGCGTCTAGTAGAGGCAAAGAATACCACTGCAAT
The DNA here is from genome assembly GCF_007827285.1 of Dokdonia sp. Hel_I_63. NCBI lineage: Bacteria > Pseudomonadati > Bacteroidota > Flavobacteriia > Flavobacteriales > Flavobacteriaceae > Dokdonia > Dokdonia sp. Hel_I_63. The sequence goes on from NZ_VISD01000001.1 coordinate 894,327, forward strand.
GCTTACTACCTTTAATGAGGTAAATATGCAGGCTATTTTTGATCTTCGTAAGGAATACAAAGAAGACTTCAAAGCGAAGCATGGTGTAGGACTTGGATTTATGTCTTTCTTTACACTAGCTGTAGTAAGAGCATTAGAAATGTATCCTTCTGTTAATAGTATGATAGATGGTAAGGAGATGATTACTTTTGATTATAAAGACATCTCTATCGCTGTATCTGGACCAAAAGGTTTAATGGTGCCTGTTATGCGTAATGTGGAGAACCTCTCTTTTAGAGGTGTAGAAAGCGAAGTGAAGAGACTTGCAATAAGAGCTCGTGATGGACAGATTACAGTAGATGAAATGACAGGAGGAACGTTTACTATCTCAAACGGAGGTGTATTTGGTTCTATGTTATCTACTCCTATAATCAATCCACCACAATCTGGAATATTAGGAATGCACAACATTGTAGAGCGTCCTGTTGTAATAGACGGTGGTATCGTTGTAGCGCCTATTATGTATGTAGCATTATCTTACGATCACCGTATAATCGATGGTAAAGAATCTGTAGGATTCTTAGTAGCAGTAAAAGAGGCGTTAGAAGATCCTATCAATATATTAATGAATGGAGATATCAAGAAGGCATTAGAAATGTAATCTGATATCATCTAAATTTTCAAAAAAGTCTGCTTTCGAGCAGACTTTTTTGTTTGCAAAAAAAACACCTGTCGGTACATCGACAAGGTGTTTTTTGGTTGGGGGACCGTAAAATAATCACACTAGCATAATCAAATTATGCCACGCAGTTTCTTCCAAAAAAATCAATTACATGTACTTAATAAAATTATTCTCTTGGAAGAGAAACTGTAGGGTGTTATAAAGATAGTAGTGGATGGAGATAAAATTTTACGCATTTCCTTTATTTGGGCTAAATTTTTTCAAAAAAAATCACAAAAGATGTAAATCTGCAAGTATTCTTATGAGATGAATGGTGGTTTTTGCCCCAAATTCATTGCGCAGTTCCCTTAATCTTTTTTCTATGGAACTTCTGCTATTGGGCTTCATGTTCTTAGATTTAAAATGAAATTGTATCTCATCTTGTGTTGCCCCTTTTGCTAGAAGATTGAGGAGTTCCATGTCATAGTTATCGAGTTCGACAAGATTTTTTTGTTTTACTGTGTCTGCTAGTGATTGAGTAATGTAAGTTTCATTTTTAAAAACTAGTTCCATGGCCTCCCTTAGGTTTTCTAGTCCATGACGATCTTTGCATACGTAAGCGTCTATAAGTCTAGTATTCCAAAGGTTTACGAATCTTTGAGGGTGATCTTCCATGGTGTATACAATGACTTTAATAGAGGGGTACTCTGCTTTTAGGGCTTTTAAAAGATCTGCTCCTGAAGTTAATCGCTCTTTGCGATGAGATTCCTTAAATGATAGGTCTGTAATGAGTAAATCGTAGGGTTCATTTGCTGCTAGACTATTTTTAAAATATAAGAACGCATCATCGCAATATTGGGCATGCGTGATGGTAGGAATTTTAAATTGATTTACTATAGATGATACGCCTAGCTGTATGCTATCTATATCTTCGGCTATTAATATTTTTTTAAACATAAATATTAGTTATGTAGTAACAGTAAGTGCTGCTCTAAATCCTTCATTCAACTTAGATTCAAAAGTGATTTGACCGTTTATAGCATCTATTCGAGATTCAATATTATTAAGTCCAGCATTTCGCTTATCTGGTGATAATGTTGTTCCAACTCCATTGTCACTGTAATTGATAGTAAGAATATTGTCTTCGTGTTTAAAAACTAATGCTATAAAGGAGGCTTTGCTATGCTTCCTCATATTAGTCATAAGCTCTTGTAAAACACGATAAATTTCCACTTTTTTTGTAGGAGCTATTAAGTCCCATTGCACAGATTCTAGGCCTTTCAAAATTAATTTTCTATGCGCTGTGATATATGTTTGCAAACTCATAGATAGTGCCTTGGGGAATGTGCTATCTGTTTGTATGGGTTGCGTCTCTCTAGATAAATCCCTACTCATCTTATAAATATGATCTAATTTTTCGGATACTTGAGGTGTGGTGGTGTCACTTTCCAGTTGTGACATGACTAAATAAATTTCATTGGCCAACTCATCGTGGAGTTTTTTGGCCAAACGTTTCTCAGTATTGTATTGATCTTGTAGGCGTTGTTTCTTTGAGCGCTCTTTTTGATATAATATCCAGAAAAAGGCTAGTAGACCAAGTCCAAGAAGTGCTGTTAAGGCCCAGTTACGTTTTCTCACAGCCGTTTCCTCTCTTTGTTTACTAGCAGATTGTGACTGTATCGCAATAGATTCTCTCTCCTCTGCTTTTTCTACATCATAACGAAGCTTAGCAAATTCAAACTTGGCTTTGTTTTGAGCATTCTTTAGGGAGTCTGATAAAACTACATATTCTTCAAATAAAGAGGAAGATTTCCTTGTGACGGGAATTAAAAGATCGAGCGCTTTAATAACAGCTTGTGGGTTGTTTAATTTTAATGCAAGGTCATATGCTTCTTGTGCATGGAACCGTGACTTTTCATTATTACCTCTGCTTTTGTGAATTTCTGAGAGATGCATATTACTTGCATATTCTCCATCTATGTCATTTATTTTTCCTCTTGATAATAACACTTGTTCAAGAAGGCTAATAGCTGTTGGATCGTCGAGTTTCCCTTTCGCGAAAGCAAAGTTATCTAAAAGTCTTAGTCTCGTATTCTTGCTTATTACTTCTCCATATCCAAGAGCAATCTCAAGTTGTATAATCGCTTCTTCAAAATTACCTGCAAGTATTAAAGTCAATCCATAATTATTCAACAATGAAGCTTTCGATACGGGGCTATCTTCAAACTGTAGTGCTTTTTTATGATAGTTTACAGCCTCTTCCCAAAGTGCACGCTGACGATATACTCTGCCTAAAATATCATAGAGCCATGCTAATTCTGATATGTTTTTTACAGCATCGCCATATTTTAAAGCATTAACTATTGTATACTCTGCTCCGTCGTAATCTCCTTGATCTGCTTGAATAAAGCTTGCTCTTTTGGAAACCTTGATAACACTTAAGCTATCTCCTACCTCTGCAAAGAGATCAATGGCCTTTACATAAGATGTAAAAGCTGGTATAGGTTCTTGCTTTACATTGAGATACCAGCCTAGTTTATTGTATGCTATAGCTTGATAATATGCATTGTTTAATGTTTTGGACTTATCTAGTAGTAATCTAGTTTGTGTAATGGCACTATCGTAATCTTTTCCATTACTATAGATTCTAGTTTTATAGGCAAGTTGAGATAGTAATGTTGAGTCTGTTGCGTTTTGTGCTAGGTATATCGCGCTATCTATAGCTTTAATCCTTTCACCTATCGATAACTTCTTGTCTTCACTTATTTTTCTGTACTTAATTATGCTATCTAATTGCGATACGTTTGATGCAAAACTAAGGCTTGAAGTTGAGCAAAATAAAACAATTAAAAAGAGGAATGATACATCACGTTTCATTCCTCTAAAATACAAAATTAGTAAAATAGCGTACCGTTTAATTTACCTCTTATTCACCGCTATCATCTGGATCTTCCTCATTTCCTCCTACATCGGTTGCTCGCTCAATATGATCGCTCCTATCACTTATTTCATCTGGAGTACATGATGAAAAATTTATAGTAAAAAAAGCTAGTAGTAAAAAGTAAAGTGTAGTTTTCATAGTGTTGTAAATTTTAGAATTAGAAATAATTTTTAGTGAAGTCAATATTGATTTGGGCGGTTTGGTGAAATTTAATGTTAGAGTCAATTATTTATTTTCAAGAAAAGCGTAGTCTTTTACGTATTTCCTTTATATAATTTTATCGACTTGACGTACCTTAATGGCTGTAAACTAATTGTTTATACAAATAAACAATTAGGAGATTAATGTGTGTGGAAATTTCATGGAAAAGAAATTCCATAAAAGATGTTTACCAAAAAATAAGGCGTTATGATGTACAGAGAAATTGTGTTATCTGCCTTTGCAAAAGCAAATGCAGAAACACCAGCAGCTACAAAAACCCAATGGGCAAATTATTTAGTAGATGTATTGTGGGAAGATTACAAAATTCAAGTGTCAAGACGAACACTTTTAAATTACTACAATCATTATAAAGAAAATGATGAGGGAGAGCTAACCCCAAAATCAAGAATAATCGAGTCGCTGTGCAAATTCATGCGTTACCCTAACTATGCTGCATTTTTAATTCACCATAGTTCATTAAATAGAAAACATAGCTCTGCTGTGCACACTGCTACTTATGTAGTATATGGAGATTGCCACAGAGATGTAGTTACCATTAAAATAAGAAGAGAGGCTGTATCTCAGTCATCTAAAGAAATTTTACAAAGTGCTTAGCATATTAGTTTAATTTATAATGAACGCTATTTTCTTCTAAGGTGTCAAGAAGCTCTTGGCAAATTTTTACTTTCATGCGTTTACTAGGCATTTTTACAAAGAGTTTTTCAAGTGGTTCAAAGACTTGAAAGTGAAGTTTGGCCTCGCCTACATGTAGGTCAAGAATATCCTTTATTTCTTCAATACGAGCTTCTGCAACTTCATTAATGTCAATATTAATGGTTAGTTTCTTAGCATTTGTTTCCATCACATCCTGCAGTTGCTGGATGCTATTAAACTGCGTTCTTGGATCACTTTTTCTTCCAGTTTCCCTATTTGTAAAGCCATCTTTTATGAACACTTTTGCGTGTATAAAGCTATTAGGAATTAAAAAGTGACGCATCTTGAGGTACTCTTCTCCAAACATTCTAAACTCGAAGGTATCTGTAAAATCTTCAACAGTAAAAGCGGCCCATCCTTTCCCATTTTTGGAAACGCGATGTTGTACATCAGAGATTACACCGCCAAAGGTGAGCTCTCGATTTATAAAAGATTCCATCTGACTAAAGTGCGCAACAGTCGCATTACAAAATGTCTCCATTTCTGTTTTAAAGTCATCAAGTGGGTGGCCAGAGATATAAACTCCTACTACCTCCTTCTCGCGCTTTAGTTTTTCCATTGTTCCCCATTCTTCACATGGAGGAACTTCGGGTTCTGGTATTTGGACTTCGCTTGATTCTCCAAAAAGACTTACTTGTGAGCTATTTTCATTTTCTTGGTAACGCGCACCATATTTTACTGCTTTTTCTAAGAAAGTTATACCATCACCATCATGGTTAAAGAATTGAGCTCGGTGTGTATTTCTATCTAGTTCATCAAATCCTCCAGCAAGAGCGAGACTTTCAAAAGCTTTTTTATTTGCAGCACGCAAATCTACACGACGAGCAAAGTCAAAGACAGATTTATAATTTCCATCCTTTCTATTTTCTACAATAGTCGCGACGGCTCCGGTACCTACACCCTTTACGGCACCCATACCGAAACGTACAGCACCATTGTCATTTACCGTAAATTTTCTGAAAGATTCATTTACATCTGGACCCAATACTTCAAGACCCATACGTTTTGCCTCTTCCATAAAGAAGGTAACTTGCTTGATGTCGTTCATGTTATTAGATAGTACAGCAGCTAGATACTCGGCAGGGTAGTGGGCTTTTAAGTATGCAGTTTGGTATGCAATCCATGCATAACATGTAGAGTGTGACTTATTAAATGCATAAGCGGCAAATGCCTCCCAGTCTTTCCAGATTTTTTCTAGTTTTTCTGGGTCATGCCCTTTCGCAGAAGCTTGCTCTATAAACTTAGGCTTCATTTTATCAAGAACGGCAATTTGCTTCTTACCCATTGCCTTACGAAGTACATCGGCCTCACCCTTTGTAAAGTCGGCTAGTTTTTGAGAAAGTAGCATTACTTGCTCTTGGTAGACAGTAATACCGTACGTTTCCTTAAGATACTCTTCCATGGCAGGAAGGTCATATTCTATCTCTTCTTCCCCGTGCTTTCTTCTTACGAAAGATGGGATATATTCCATAGGCCCAGGACGATATAATGCATTCATTGCAATTAGATCCTCAAACACGGTAGGTTTGAGCGATTGCATGTGCTTTTGCATCCCAGGTGATTCATATTGAAATATACCTACAGTATCACCACGCTGGAAAAGTTCATATGTTTTCTCATCGTCAAGAGGAAAACTCTCTGGATCGAGATCTACGTCGTGACGATACTTCACGAGCTTTACAGTGTCTTTTATTAAAGTAAGTGTCTTCAGACCCAAGAAGTCCATTTTAAGTAGCCCAGCTTCCTCTACGACGGAGTTATCAAATTGTGTTACGTAGAGATCAGAATCTTTTGCAAGTGCTACAGGAACAAAATTTGTAATATCACTAGGTGTGATAATTACCCCACAGGCATGAATTCCCGTGTTACGCACAGATCCTTCAAGCTGTCTTGCTTGACGTAGCATCTGCCCTTCAAGATTATCTGCTTGTTCTAGTGTAATTAGTTCTTGAACTTTAGGTAAATCGTCAGACCTAAAAGCACTACGTAGCTCTGCATCTGTTTTACCAAAAATCTTTCTAAGCTTACTCATCGTAGGGATGAGCTTAGCTATTCTATCTGCATCACCTAGGGATAAATCTAGTGCTCTGGAGGTGTCACGTATGGATGACTTTGCAGCCATAGTACCGTAAGTGATAATCTGTGCTACTTGATTTGCGCCGTATTTGTCAATTACATATTGCATTACTCGCCCGCGACCTTCATCATCAAAGTCAATATCAATATCGGGCATACTTACACGATCCGGATTTAAGAAACGCTCAAAAAGTAAATCATACTTAAGCGGATCAATATTTGTAATCCATAAACAGTATGCTGCCACAGATCCCGCTGCAGATCCACGTCCTGGACCTACCGAAACGTCCATATTACGAGCTTCTCGTATAAAATCCTCTACAATCAGAAAGTATCCAGGGTAACCCGTCTTTTCAATAACATCTAGCTCAAAGTCTAGGCGCTCTATAACTTCTTCAGAGAGTTCTTCTCCGTAACGCTTTTTTGCTCCTTCATAAACAAGATGTTTCAGAAATGCATTTTCACCTCGTTTTCCTCCGTCAATAGCATCTTCTGGAGAAACAAATTCTTCTGGAATGTCAAATGCAGGAAGAAGTACGTCACGAGCAAGCTCGTAAGATTCGATTTTATTTACTACCTCCTGTACATTAAGAATGGCTTCAGGTACATCTGCAAAGAGCGTTTTCATCTCATCTGCACTCTTAAAGTAGTATTCGTCATTAGGTAATCCAAAACGATATCCTCTACCGCGACCTTTTGGGGTGGCTACTTTTTCACCATCTTTTACACATAATAAAACATCATGCGCATCTGCATCAGACTTATCAATGTAGAATGTATTGTTAGACGCGATAAGTTTTACATCATGCTTTCGCGAAAGCGTAATTAAAACAGGCATCACACGATCTTCATCTTCTTGCCCGTGACGCATGATCTCAACATAAAGGTCGTCACCAAATTGTTCTTTCCACCAAATAAGGGCCTCTTCGGCTTGTTTTTCTCCTACATTAAGAATCTTACTTGGCACTTCACCATATAGATTTCCGGTAAGTACAATAAGATCTTCTTTGTACTGCTCAATAACTTGCTTGTCTATACGAGGAACGTAATAAAAACCATCTGTGTAGGCTATAGAAGCCATTTTACAGAGGTTTTGATATCCGTTTTTATTTTTGGCTAAAATGACAATCTGGTATCCATTGTCCTTTTGGCTCTTGTTTTTGTGATCAACACATACATTAAACTCACAACCTATGATGGCTTTAAGTGGTACATGCTCTTCTGCTTCTCCTGCTTCTGTGAGTTTTGCATTTTCCGCTTTCGCGAAAGCGTTATGACTTTTTACCGCTTTTGTAAAGTGAAAAGCCCCCATCATGTTACCCATGTCTGTCATAGCGACAGCAGGCATTTTATGTAGTGCAGCGGCTTTTACAATATCTTGAACGCTCGCAGTAGATTGTAATATAGAGAACTGAGAGTGGTTGTGAAGGTGAGCAAACTTTACATCAGAAAGTTGTTCTTTATTTTCTTCTATCTCTGCCTTAGAAATTTCTGGAGTATCATCTTGAGCAGCGAGCGCTTGAGCAATTTTTGCAGAAGCTTTCTTAAGATTTATGTGCTTAAGCCCAATAAAAGTAATAGGCTGCGGATTAGATTGGGAGAATCTTTCAAAATAATCTGGCGCAACGTCTAGCTCTTCTTTTGTGTAAACTCGCTGGCGTATAAGCTCTAGAAAGCAACGAGTAGTTGCCTCCACATCTGCCGTGGCATTGTGCGCCTCACCAAATCCTTCGCCAAACAGGTGTTTGTGTAATTCTGTAAGCGTAGGTAATTTAAATTTACCACCACGTCCTCCAGGTAGCTGGCACAATGTCGCTGTTTTTTCTGTACAAGTGTCTAGCACTGGTAACTCTTGAAGATCATTACCTATGTTGAGTCTGTGAAACTCGGCTCCCATGATATTTGTATCAAAACCAACATTCTGACCTACAACATACTTTGATTTTGAAAGTGCAATATTAAATTTTGAGAGTACTTCGGAAAGTTCAATTCCGTCTCTTTCGGCAAGTGCTGTGGAGATGCCGTGTATGCGCTCTGCATCATAAGGAATATCAAATCCATCTGGCTTGATAAGATAATCTTGATGCTCTATGACGTTACCCATCTCATCGTGTAACTGCCAAGCGATTTGAATCGCTCTAGGCCAGTTATCTGAGTCTGTAAGTGGAGCATTCCAGTTTTTAGGAAGTCCTGTGGTTTCGGTGTCAAAAATAAGGTACATAGGCGTAGAAAAAGTGGATATGAAAAGTACTACATTTTAGTGCTTTTTACATGAGATTACGGCTATGAGTTATCAACTTTTATGCACAAAAAAAATCCAGCCATTATGGCTGGATTTTAAATTTTATATAAGCTCTATAAATTGCTTATGCCCACTCTTCTAAAGTTTTTACCTCATTTAATGCACTCTGAATGCTATTGCGTTGCTTCTCTAGTATACTTCTCGTTGAGCTAGGTAGGGACGTCTCTGCTAGCACTTCATTATATGCTTCTACTGAAGCTTTTTCTCCACGAATCGCTTCTTCTAGTGTTGACTCGTCATCATCTGTAGAAAAGGCAGTTTTTACGTCCATCCATGCTCTGTGCATATCTGCTTGGAAGCTTGTTCCCTTATCTACTTCTTGTCCAAAACTTCTTACTTCTTCCTTAATTTCATGTCCAAAGTTATATCTGTCTTGTGCACGGTTTTGAAAAAAGTTTTTTAGTCCGCGATTTTTTACATTTTCTGCTGCTTTTTTGTATCCAGCTTCTGCATCGTATGACTTAGTTAATAGACTATTTAATTTATTTGCAACTTCTTCTGTATAGTTCATAATGTGTGTTTTTGTTGTTAGTATTGATGTAAAGATATGAGCATAAAACACTATACAGAAGTAGTTTAACTACCTTTAACCAGAACGGTTTATAATTGGCTTCTTTTAACGTAAATCGATGTTAATTGTCTTAATAGTATGATAAGGCGGGAAGCAATGGAAAGTAGCACTGGTAAAACAGAATGGTTATAAGTTAGTAAACAGTCTTTCTTGATAATTTAGGTTTCTTAGCCTAAGATACGGGTAGTTGTTAGATAATTATGATAGCTACCTAGTGGAGAAAATCATTTTAATTTAGAACGAGAGGCTATAAGATGAAAGCAGATGCCTATAAAATTAGTTACGCATTAAATGAGAAACGCATTGTTGAGTACACTAGTAATTGATGGTGAATGAACCGTCGGTAATTGAAAAACCTTCAGCAGTCATAAAGCTAAATGTTCCAACAGCAATATTGTTTTCTTGATCATTTGCTATGATTGTAATCTCACCAGATATGGCATTTGAGATTCCAGAAGGAGTTGTATAAGCGGCAGAAAAATCAGGGTTAGATCCTATGTTGTAAGTGCCAGGATTGCTATTAAGAGGAAAACTTACCGCTATATTTGTTGAAGATGTGCGGCCTAAAACCGTAAGAACATTACCAGAGACAACATGATTGATAACTATTGAGTTAAAAACCGTTGTATTGATAAGAGCTTCAAAATTATCATCTACATCCTCAATTTCTGGTTGAATTACTACTGGAGTAAGGATAGGTACTCTATAAACAACACCTTTACTAAATACTACAGTATCTGAAAAAGATGGAGTAAATGCAGTAAATTTAAAATTACCAGTCACCGCACTGCTTCCATTAAATGAAAAGTCTAATAAACCACTGGCTTGTGATGACTCAGTAGTGAATACTTTGCCATTTTCATCTATATAGGTTGCGATACTAGGATTATTCTGACCGCCAAATGTAATTTGAGTCTGCGCTTGATTTTTTATTTGAAAGCTTATTACCTCTGCACCGCGTTCTCCACGTATTAATAAATCACCGTCTTCATTAAAGATTGCTCGACTGTCTTGAGTGCGCAGTAACACAGTATCACGCACCCCTTGAAGTGCAGGTGTGTTATCTTCTATGGTACTACAAGAAATAAATGTGATAATAGAGATGAGAGCAAAAAGAAAATTACGCATAATCAAAATTCAAAAATAGAGGGCAAAAGTACTTTATATTAAAGATATAACGTGATGAGTGCCAGAAAAATTATAGTATATTTGCAGACTTATTTAAAAACGGGGTCGGGTACCCCACAAATTAACTTTTATGTCAGTTAAAATTAGATTACAGAGACACGGTAAGAAAGGTAAACCTTTTTACTGGGTTGTAGCAGCAGATGCTCGCGCAAAGAGAGATGGTAAATACTTAGAGAAAATAGGTACTTACAATCCTAACAGTAACCCAGCAACAATTGATCTTGATGTTGATCTTGCTGTAACTTGGTTACAAAACGGAGCGCAGCCTACTGAGACTGCAAAGCGTCTTCTTTCTTATAAAGGAGCAATGCTTAAAAATCACCTAGCTGGTGGTGTACGTAAAGGTGCACTTACTGAAGAGCAAGCAGAAGAAAAATTTAATGCTTGGGTAGAGGAGAAAGCTGGTAAAGTAGAAGCTAAGAAAGGAAATCTTTCTCAAGCAGAAGAAAAAGCAAAATCAGAAGCTCTTGCAGCTGAAAAAGCTGTAAATGAGGCTCGTATCGCAGCAGCTCAACCAGAAGTGGTTGCAGAGACTGAAGATGCGCCTGCAGAAGGTGAAGCAGCAGCTTCAGATTCTGAAGAGTAAAAAAAGCTAGTGGAAGTGTAATGCTTTCGCAACATTTTGAAAATGCCCTAATTTAATTATTGGGGCATTTTTTATGGTCTATGTTTATTACCACTTAATTGCTTGCAAAGTCTCTTATAGAATATGCTGGCAATGTGAGATTGCTTATCGATTAACTTTTACGTCTTTTTATAAGATATCCCGTATTTTTACACCCTATGAAAAAAGAAGATTGTTTCTACCTCGGAAAAATAGTTAGAAAGTATAGCTTTAAAGGAGAACTCCTTGCTAAACTTGATACTGACGAACCAGAAATATACGTAGACATGGACTCTGTGTTTATTGATTTTGGTCCTAGTCTTGTACCATATTTTATAGAGTCTTCTCAGTTACATAAATCTAGTTTACTTCGAGTAAAATTTGAAGATATAGATACAGAAGAGGATGCAGATGATATGATAGGCGCAGGTCTGTACTTGCCACTAGACTTACTACCTGAGTTAAAGGGAGATCAATTTTACTTCCATGAGGTAGTAGGATTTACTGCCGTAGATAAAGACTTTGGTGAGATAGGTACAATCACATATGTAAACGATAGTAACACGCAGGCTATTTTTGAAATTGACAGAGATGGTAGTCAAGTGCTTATACCTATGGTAGACGAGTTTATCAAGAAAGTAGACCGCGAAAACAAGCAAATGCACTTCGAACTTCCTGATGGACTGATTGATCTATACCTGTAGATGTCTTTAAAACCTTTTCAATTTAAAGAATTTACGGTAGCCCAAAATCGCTGCGCTATGAAAATAGGCACAGATGGTGTATTGCTTGGCGCTTGGACTTCAGTGGCTCAGTATCCAGATAGTATATTAGATATAGGCACTGGTACTGGTGTTATCGCATTAATGCTTGCGCAACGCAGTGATGCTATGACTGTAGACGCTGTAGAGCTAGATGATAGCGCTTATGAGCAGGCCGCAGATAACTTTGAAAATAGTGTGTGGGGAGACAGACTCTTTTGTTATCATGCGCATTTATACGAATTTGCAGCAGAGATAGATGATGAGTACGACCTCATTGTCTGCAATCCACCCTTTTATATGGAAACGCTCAATGATGAGTCTACAGCGTTGCAGCGTTCACGTTCTATTAAAGATGGAGCAGCTATAGAAGCTAGAGAACAAGCACGCTTAGAAGAGTCAATGCCTTTTGAATTACTCGTAGGTGCCGTGGCAAAGTTACTATCAGAAGATGGGGCGTTTAGTGTGATTATTCCTCATGAAAGGGAGGATGACTTTATATTGTTATGTTCTCGTGCTGGTTTATTTCCCTCTAGAATTACACGAGTAAAGGGGAACCCAACTTCGCCTATTAAAAGGAGTTTGATGGAGTTCCGCTTTCGCGAAAGCGTACCAAACACCACAGAACTTACTATTGAGTATAAACGTCAAGATTATACAGATGACTACATTTCTCTAGTTAAAGACTTCTATCTCAAAATGTAGTAGGAATTTTGGGCAGTGAAAACGTTTTCGTTATTTTTACTTTGCTAAAATATATGCTATGAAACCAGATCTTTTTGAAGCTCCCGATTATTACAATATAGATGACCTTCTTACCGAAGAACATAAGTTAATACGAGATGCTGCGCGTGCGTGGGTTAAGCGAGATGTTTCTCCTATAATCGAACAAGCTGCACAAGATGCAAAATTTCCAAAATCAATCATTCCTGGTCTCGCAGAGATAGGAGCTTTTGGTCCTTATATTCCTGAACAATATGGTGGTGCTGGCTTAGATCAAATTTCTTATGGTCTTATCATGCAAGAGATAGAGCGTGGTGACTCTGGTGTACGATCTACTGCATCTGTACAATCATCACTAGTTATGTATCCAATATACAAGTATGGTTCTGAAGAGCAGCGTAACAAGTTTTTACCAAAACTAGCTTCTGGCGAATTTATGGGATCCTTTGGGCTTACAGAACCAGATCACGGATCTAACCCTAGTGGAATGGTGACAAATTTTAAAGATATGGGAGACCACTATCTTCTCAATGGAGCCAAATTATGGATTTCAAACAGTCCTTTTTGTGATGTGGCTGTAGTATGGGCAAAGAATGAAGAAGGGCGCATACACGGACTTATAGTAGAAAGAGGAATGGAAGGATTTTCTACTCCAGAGACACACAATAAATGGTCACTCAGAGCAAGTGCTACAGGAGAATTAATTTTTCAAGATGTAAAAGTTCCTAAAGAAAATTTATTACCTAATAAATCCGGATTAGGCGCGCCGTTAGGTTGTCTTGATTCGGCTCGTTATGGTATTGCTTGGGGAGCTATAGGCGCTGCAATGGATTGTTATGATACTGCGTTGCGCTACGCAAAAGAGCGTATCCAGTTTGGGAAGCCTATTGCTGCATTCCAACTGCAACAAAAGAAGCTTGCAGAGATGATCACAGAGATTACAAAGGCGCAATTGCTTGCGCTAAGATTAGGCCAACTTAAAAATGAAGATAGAGCAACCTCTGCTCAAATCTCAATGGCAAAACGTAATAATGTTGAAATGGCCTTAAAAATTGCTCGCGAAGCACGACAGATATTAGGTGGTATGGGAATTACTGGAGAATACAGTATCATGCGCCACATGATGAATCTTGAGAGTGTGATTACTTATGAAGGAACACATGATATTCACCTTCTGATAACAGGCTTAGATATCACAGGCGAGAATGCTTTTAAATAGTGGTTCAGATCACAAATAAAATGCCCTTTACATTAATGTTGTAAAGGGCATTTTTATTTAATATAATGGAAGACGGTTAGCCGTTTATAGCTTCTACCATATTTATTTTTCCAGGTAACATTTGCTTAAGCATGTTTTCTATACCATTTTTAAGTGTGAATGTACTAGAAGGACATCCACTACAAGCTCCTTGAAGTATCACAGAGACGTTCTGTGTTTTTGGATCATAGTTTTTGAACATAATATTACCACCATCACTTGCAACTGCTGGTTTTACATACTCTTCAATAATATTTACTATTTCCTTAGAAATATCGTCTAAAGTCTCAAACTTTTCTTCGGCTATTGCTTCTGCTTGCTGTGGTGTTTTAAGTTGAGCTGCTGTTACAATTTCTTTACCATCCTGAATGTAATCACGTATAAACTCTCTAGTTTCAGTAACAACTTCATCCCACTCTGCAACATCATATTTTTGAACAGAAATATAGTTTTCATCAAAGAAAACCTCCTTTACATAAGGAAGGTGGAACAAAGCCTTTGCCATAGGAGCATTTGCAGTGTCATCTATACTTTTAAACTCAAAAGCTGTAGTTACAAGCTTTTTATTTGCAACAAATTTAAGCGTTGATGGGTTAGGTGTAGACTCTGCATAAACTGTTACCGGTATTTTCTTTGCAGCAACATCTTCTATGATAACAAGTCCATTGTCATTAAGATAGTCTTCTATTTGATTTGCAACTTCTTGTTGTACATCTATCCACTCTACAATGTTGTACTTTTCTATAGCAACAAAGTTTTGAGTGATATATACTGTCTTTACAAATGGAAGATAAAATAACTGTTGAGCAAGCGGCGAATTTGCAGCTTCATCTATATTTTTAAATTCGTAGCTGTTATGATTAACTAGAAACTGATCTGCCTGAAATTTTTTAATAGCAGGGTTAGAAGTTCCTTCTACAGATATACTATATGTTGACATTGATAATTTTTTTACAAAGGTATGGAAGATGGAGCGTACTTGGTATATAAAGTATAGGTAATGGCTTTATGAATATTTATGCTTTGTGTACTTCATGATATAGTTCATTCACTAATAAATAATAGCCATTTTTGAGGGTATGTGTGTCGTAGTTGGGGAGTTATATGGCGTGAGGTATTGTAAAAAGTCCTATATTTGAGAGCTATGGAAGTATTGTCTTTTATAGATTTTACTCAAGTTAAAAGTATACAGTCGTACGAGGCATTATTCCTTCGATTTGTAGCCGTATAGAAAAAGAAAAGTCCATGAGTTTAAAGAAATCCTACTTTCTAATAGCATTGTTTTTTGCACAGTTTGCGATGGCGCAAGAAGGTATTCCAGTATATCTTGATTATTTACAAGATAATTTATATTTACTTCATCCATCAATGGCTGGAGCTTCTCAAACTACTAAGTTAAGAGGGACCGCTAGATCACAATGGGCAGGTGTAGATGACGCTCCAGCACTTCAAACAGTAAGTTTAAATGGTCGAGTAGGAGATAATATAGGGGTAGGCGGTGTTCTATTTAATGATAGTAATGGCTATTTTTCTCAACAAGGGGTGTATGCTACGTTTGCATATCACTTAATGTTAGGACGTAACTATGTAGATTTAAATCAGCTTTCTTTTGGGATAAGTGCAGGAATTATTCAAGGTAAGCTTGATGAAACTAGCTTTGATCTTACAGATTTTGATCCTATTATAGCTGGTATAGAGCAGAGTGATTCTTACTTGAATATAGACTTTGGAATGTCTTACAATTTTTTAAATTTCTCAACGCACTTTACCGTTAAGAATGCAATCCCTGTGAAGCGTGATATCTTTAGTGAGGATTTTGAGCCAAATAACCAACGTCGTTATCTACTATCTATGGCATATACGATTTCTCCTAATTATTCTGAATGGAGTTTTGAACCATCAGTGATGTTTCAGGCAACAGATAGTACAGGAGAAGCTACTTTAGATGTAAACGGTAAGGCATATTATAAAACAGACTGGGGTAGATTATGGGGAGGACTTTCTTATAGAAGAAGTTTTGACGGAGCAGAATTTACTACTAATGGTGAATCTGTAGATACTCAAAAACTTCAATATGTAACACCTTTTGTAGGAGGTATGTATGATCGTTTTATGTTAGGCTATACATATTCATATCAAAGTAACTCAGTAGTGCTTACTAATGGTGGTTTTCATCAGATCACACTTGGTATCAACCTTGGTAAAAATAAAGAGCCTTATGATTGTAACTGTCCAGCTATCAACTAGCATTCGGTTAAATAATCTAGTTTAAAATGTAAAAAATCCCTCGCCAGTTATGGCGGGGGATTTTTTAGTTTGCTAACTGTAAAGGAATATAGCTCTTATTCATTTGAAGCCATTAGTGCTAGAAATTTATCAAGGTTAGGAAGAATTAAAATTCTCGTTCTTCTATTTCTTGACATATTCTCTTTACTATCATTTTCTACTAAAGGAACATAGCTACTACGTCCAGAAGCAATTAGTTTTGATGGATCTACATTGTGCTTAGTTTGCAGCTCACGTACGATTGCTGTAGCGCGCTGTACACTTAAATCCCAGTTGTCTTTGAGGTATGAACCTTTCTTTACAGTACGGCTATCTGTGTGACCTTCTACCATTACTTCTACAGCTGGTTCGGAATTTACAACGGCAGCAATACGTCTCAAAAGAGCATCTGCTTCCTTGCTTACTCTATAACTCCCAGAGCGGAATAGCATTTTATCTGAAATAGAAATCTGTACTACAGTATCATCTATGTCAATGTTAATATCATCAAGTGCATTGGCGCCGTAAATATCTTTATTAAGGTTACGTTTAAGTTTATGAGAAACTGCAAGATTCATAGAGTCCTCTAGAGTTTGTGCTTGTGCTAGTTCACTAGGATCTACATTTGCGAGTGCTGCTCTTAACTTCTGCTTTGTGTTTTCTGACATTACAGTACCATTCGTAGTAATTTCAAATTTAGCATCGTTAGAAGCTTGCAAATCTACGTTAGTGTCACGTAGAGAATTGATTTTAGTATTGTAATCATCTACACGTTGCTCTATAGCTGCATATTTTGCTTCTATTTCCTCTTTTTCTACTTTAGTTTTAGTCAAAGTAACTTTTGTAGTGTCATACTCAGATTGAAGTTGAGTGTATTTCTTTTTAGAAACGCAAGAGGTAAGTGCTCCAGCGGTCATTGCAATAAGTAGGGTATTCTTTGTAACTCTTGAAATAATCATAAGTGTTTAGTTTAGTGTTTACTTCTTAGTTATACGGTGAGAGGTTTTTATGTAGACGTTAAGAATATCACAAAGTCAAACACCTTGCAGATGCTGTGTCATGCAAAGTGTTTATAATGAGTGTTTTGTGTTGATTATTCC
Organism: Dokdonia sp. Hel_I_63; assembly: GCF_007827285.1. NCBI lineage: Bacteria > Pseudomonadati > Bacteroidota > Flavobacteriia > Flavobacteriales > Flavobacteriaceae > Dokdonia > Dokdonia sp. Hel_I_63. The sequence continues at coordinate 911,671 of NZ_VISD01000001.1, forward strand.
CAGCTATAGTTTTTTGCATGACCTTGCTTTTTTATAGCGTCTACTAGTGCATTGCGCAATTCATTATCTTTAGTATTGGTTTTAGATTCAAGAAATTCTTTACGTTTAATGTTGAGCTTGGCAATTTCCCCTTGTATTCTTGTTCGCTGTTTCTTTTTCTCATAGACATACTTTCTTATTTCTTTTTCGGTTTTTCCTTTGAGTTCTTTAGGTAGGCTAGTTTCTTTAAGTTCTACTACCACAGCTTCATTTTCTTCCATCGCATCTACAAGGTCCCAGCTAGTATTTTTATATAGTCTAGAGCTTTTACTTACTGCTCTTTTTACAGCATTTGCATTACCATAAGATTGTGCATTGCTGTCTTGACTACTTTGCAGAGCGAGCTTAGATGAGGCGAGATTTCCATATCCTACATAGGTTTTGTTAAGCTCTTCATTCTTTTGTAAGATCTTATCGTCATATGGTGATGGTACGTGTACAGTAGCGCGATCACTATTTATTGCTATGTAATCTCCTTGAGTAAGTGATGCGCCATCTTTCCAATTTGTGTTGAGCCCTTCATTATAATCACCACAAAAAATTGTGTTTATAGTGACATCCTTTCCGCAGGCATTGCTGGAAGCATCTTGGTAACGCACTGGGCCTTGATCAAAAGGCTCATTACCTGCTATAAAAATAAGGTTGAGGTCATTTTTATTTTTACCCCACTCTAGTTGGTTAAGCGAATTTTCAATCACATTACCGCAGTACTCGTTACCTCCATTTGTTGTGAGAGAAAAGAGGTTTTTAGAAATTTCATCAAGATCTGTACTAAAGGAACTTACCATACGTATATATCCTTCTCTAGCATTAAGCCTGTCATTTCCATATTCATAAAGTGCAATTTTAAGGTCTGGACGGCTTTCATTTCCACACTTAGCTTCTGCTAGTTCGTTGACTAGCTCCCACAATTGTGCTCGTGCTTGATCTATAAGACCATCCATACTATTAGAAGTATCTAAAAGTAGAGCTACTTTAATGGTATTTTGAACGGGATCTTTTGTAAATGATGGGATATGATTTTTTTCCGCTTTCGCGAAAGCGTACTCAACCCCATGTAAGTTTGTTGCGAGTAGTCCATTGTGCATAGCTAGTGTAATTGCTAGGATAAAAAGAGTTTTCATTTGCTGATTTTTATGATGAATAGAGTTTAAAATTATCATTATGAAAAGTCAAATTTTAGGTAGAATGAGGGAATAGGACGTATGAATGAGTAAACGACTTTAGATGATTAGTAAAAGGAACGTTTTTGTACGTAAAAGCATGAAAATAGGCGTGTTTGCTTCTTTTATGATTTTAAGATGCTATTTTTTTAGAGTAAGTTTGAATACAATGAAAACTAGAAATAACATATTATTTATACTTATTCTTTTATTAGGATCGTACACAGCTTTTGCACAACAAGAACGTGAGGCGGTTAGTAGGAGCACTAATAGAGTTTTTACATTGAAGGGAAGTATACTTGATACTGAGTATATGAAGCCTGTTGCCAAGGCAAATGTAGAGGTAACTGGTGGGGCCTACACCACCTCAGGGAGTGATGGTGAATTTAGAATAGCCGCCAAAGTAGGTGATGAGCTTGTAATACGTAGTGAAGATTTTGAGACGGTATTTTATACGATAAAGGATCAACAACGCATAAAATTAGAGGTGCGACCTATAGAAAAAATAGTGGAGTTTGAGGAGGTTTCAGATCTTCAAGCGCCACCTATTACTTTTAACTCCCTCATTAATCAAGCAAGGCAGATTTATAAAAAAAATGCTGCTGCTGGGGTTGATAAAGTTGCACAAGCACTTTCTGTCCCCACCATTTCAACAAGTGAACGAGCTAAAAGTTTTAAATTACTGGGAGATATTTATAGTCACTGGAAGCAGTACGATCTTGCGGTGACTAATTATAAGTTGAGCATTAAAAATGAGGCAAGTGTTGCAGTAGAAATTGCGCTTGCTCAGGCATATTACAATAATAAGAACTATCAGGAATGTATAAGATTATACACCAGGCTTGCAGAGATGAATCTTACTGCAACACAACAAATAACTGTAAAGGAAGGACTAGGTGATGCTTATGTTGCAACTGGAGACTATGTAACTTCTATTACAAATTATGAAGAAGTGGAGAAGAAAGTCACCCAACTTCAAAAGCCATCAGACGCAGCAAGGCTTAATACAAAAATAGGAGATGCTTATGATCAACAAGGTGCACCTCAAGCAGCTGCTTTAAATTACTCTAAGGCTGCCGAGTTATCTAATATCGAAAAAACAGAGTCTGCTGTAAGAGCAAAGACAAAAGTAGCAGATTATTATAGTAGGAATAAATCTTATGATGCAGAGATTGAATTGCGTAAATCTGCTATAGAAGATATTAATCTTGTGGCACCAGATTCTATAGCTAATGATGATGTGATCACTGTCCAAAAGCAAAACTATAAGATAGGATTTGCACTGGCCGCACAAAATAAATATGAAGAGTCTATTCCTTTTTTAGAGAAGAGTATAGAAGAAGCACGTGATAAGGAAGACATTGTAGTCGAGAAAAATGCAAGACGCAGACTCTCTGAAGTATATCGTGATAAGGGCGATATCGATAAAGCAAAGGAAGCTTATGAGGCATATAAAAATATTGTAGACCTTAGTTATAGTCGCAAGGAGCAAGAAATCTCTCAAGCCACACGCTTTGCAAAGGACATTACCGAAAAGCAGAATAGAATTATTAGTCTTGAAAAAGACAGACAGCTTAATGAAAATCGATATCAGCTTGCTTTCCAAGAACAAGAACTTGTAGAGGCTAGAGATACCAGGCAAAAAGTAATTATTGGATCTCTCATACTTGTTACAGCATTATTGCTACTTACGGCATTTTCTATGTATAGAAGTAGTAAGAAGCAGCAATATGCAAATAACCTCCTGGCTCTTAAAAGTTTGCGATCACAAATGAATCCGCATTTTATTTTTAATGCATTGAATTCGGTTAATAGTTTTATAGCTACTAATGATGAGCGTACGGCAAATAAATATCTTTCAGATTTTTCTATTCTCATGAGAGCCGTGCTAGAGAATAGTGAGGAAGATTTTATACCGCTATCTAGCGAGATAGATCTTATCAAGAGGTACACGATGCTAGAGCATTTTAGATTTAAAGATCGTTTTGATTATGAGATAGAGGTAGATGAAGCGCTAGATGTAAGCTCTTTTATGATTCCGCCTATGTTATTGCAGCCTTATGTAGAAAACGCCGTGTGGCATGGAATGCGTTACAAAGAAGAGAAAGGTATGCTGCGCATTAGTTTTGATCAAAAGGATGAAAATACGGCAATGATAACCGTCTCAGATGATGGAGTAGGACGTACACGTAGTAAAGCATTAAAGACTGAGAACCAAAAGAAACAAAAATCTAAGGGGATGGGAAATATTAAAAAGCGAATTGCCATTCTCAATGAGATGCACGGTGATCGTATCGCTGTTACTGTCTCTGATGTATTTGATTCAGGAGAAGGAACAAAAGTGGCGCTCACGCTTAAAAAAGTATAATACATGAAGCTCAAAACCATTATAGTAGAAGATGAAGAGACTAGTAGAGAGATCTTACGTAACTATCTCACTAAGTACTGCCCTAAAGTTGACATTGTAGGTGAGGCAGGAAATGTTGATGAAGCGTTGATATTGATAAGAAACCATGAACTTGATTTGGTATTTCTAGATGTAGAAATGCCTAAGGGCAACGCCTTTGATTTGCTAGAGCAGGTAGGTGACCGTAGTTTTGAGACGGTTTTTGTAACGGCATATAATCAGTATGCCTTGGATGCGCTTAATACGCACGCATCTTACTATTTGCTAAAGCCAGTTTCTATAGATGAACTCATTAAAGCGGTAGATTATGTATGTGAGGTCAAGACTAAGGAAAATGCTTTAGATAATAAAGTACTCACTGCACATACCATTGACAAGCAAGGTAAAATCACTATTCCAGTACAAGATGGTTTTGAAGTACTATCTGCACAAGATATTTTATATTGCAAAGCAGATGATAACTACACAGAGATTTTCCTGAAAAATGACGAGAAGAAATTGGTAAGTAAAACACTAAAGTTTTTTCAAGATGCGCTTACAGATTTTGGATTTGCACGTGTTCATAAATCATATTTAGTGAATGTAAATGAAATCACTGCCTATAAAAAGGGTAAAGGAGGAAGCGTCGTATTAAGTAGCGGGAAAGAAGTGATGGTTTCTGCTAGTCAAAAAGCAAACTTACTCACGTATTTTCAATAATGAATGCGACTAAAAATCAAGTTTCTTGATAGTGATATCAAGTGGAGGTGTTACGCTTTCGCGAAAGCGTACTAATACTTTTTCTAAAATACTGGGATCCCCATTTGTAAATAATTGATGATTTCCAGTCGTTGCAGTATTCAAGGCTTTTATTTCTGTAAGAACAGACTTAGTCTGGCGAGCAACGGCTAGTCCAGAATCTATGATAGTAACTTCTTCAGGTAATAATTCAGTTAGAAGTGGGATGAGGTATGGGTAATGACTACATCCTAAAACGAGATAATCTATTTCTTGGGTAATCATAGGAGCTACATATGACTTAAGAAGTTCTTTTAAAACGGAACTCTCAAGATCTCCCCTCTCAATAAGCGGTACGAGGCCTTCTCCTATAACTTCTATAACTTTAGTTCCCTGTGTCCATTTTTCTGAAGTATCTTGAAATAGAGTGCTGTTTAGCGTTCCTTTGGTCGCTAGAATACCAATGGTCTTATTTTTAGAATTGAGTGCCGCAGGCTTGATAGCTGGTTCAATACCTATAAATGGGATGTCATAATTTTTCCTGAGGTAGTCAATGGCGTTAGTGGTTGCGGTATTGCAAGCAACAACAATAATTTTTGCGCCTAGTTGTATAAGCTTTTCTGTGTTTTTTACAGATAGCGCAATTATTTCCTCTTTTGATTTTGCACCGTAAGGAGCATGCTTACTATCGGCAAGGTATATGGTGTTTTCATACGGTAGGTGTGTGACTACTTCTTTCCAGATGGAAGTGCCGCCTATACCACTATCAAAAAGTCCAATGTTACCTTTGTGTTGCATGTATCTAAAATAAAAAACTGCCCTTTAAAAAGGGCAGTTTTCAATATTTGTTTTCGCTTAAGCGAAAGAATATTTTAAAATTATATTCCTAAAGAAGCTTTTGCATCTGGCATTAAATCATAACCATCTGCCATGATAACTCCTCCAGCTCCAGGTGTAGAATCAAGTACGAAGTCATATCCTTTTGCTCTTGCAACTTTTTGAATAGCTACTCTTGCTTTTTCAATGATAGGCTTGATGAGTTCTTGCTCTTTAGTTTGAAGTGTTTGTAATGCCGTTTGTTGGTACTTTGCAATGTTAGTACGAGTTTCTTGAACTTCCTGCATGCGTCTTCCATTTTCCTCATCAGTTTGAGTTTCTGCCTCACGGTTATAACGCTCATACGTCTTTTGAAGCTCTGCACCCATAGCAGAAATTTCTGTATCATATGATTTCTGTAGCTTTTCTAGCTCAGACATTGCGTTCTTATAAGTAGGCATAGCTTCTACAAGAGACTGTGAGTTAATGTGTGCAACTTTGCTTTGTGCTTGCATAGCGCTACTCATTCCTACGATAAGTGCAATTGCTGCTAATACTTTTGTAAACTGTTTCATTTTAATCTAATTTGAGTTAAGTGTAATAATTAATAAGGGTTATCTGCCGTCTCCGTTGTTCCCATTTTGTGCTGGAGGTGTAGTTTTCTTTTTTCTTGCTTCTAAAATTGAATCTCTCTTTGCTTTTCTTACAGCAATAATAGAATCTTTTTTTCTTTTTCTATCTGCAATTGCAGCTTCTTTGGCTGCTTTAGCATTTGCAGGATCTGTGCCTAATGTTGGCGTGCCTCTTCCGCTAGAGGTTGTGGTTTTTGCTTCACGTACAGCTTGTATAGAATCTTTCTTGCGCTGGCGTTCTTCAAGTAATAATCTTCTTCTCTCTTGAAAAGCCGCTTGACGTTCTGCCTTTTGCGTTTCTCTATCTTTATTGCGAGCTTCAAGTGCAGCTTCACGTTCGGCAGTTTTTGCATCTATTGCTCGTTGTCTATCTTGACTAGCTTTATCTTGCTCAACCGTTTTTGCCTCATCGATATCAAAATCTCTTTCATCTTTCTTACTGTTGATTTGATTACGTTTTGCAGCTCTAGTAATACTTCTAAGGACTTGGTCGCTTATGTTTAATCTGTCTGCAGTATATAACATCATTAAGTCTGATGATTTATCAAAGACAAGGTCAAACTTTTTTGCTGCAGATATTTCTTGTACAGCGTTAAATACTTGGTCTTGTACTGGCTCAACAAGCTGTCTTCTTTGGATAGCTAAATCTCCACCTGGTCCAAAACGTTTCTGTTGATATTCTAGTATTTGATCTCTTTCAAAAGTAATTTCTTCATCGCGTTCCTCAATAAGTTCTTTTGTGAGTAACGCTCTTTCATTATCCAGTTGCTTTTTCATTGCAGCAACTTCTTCAAGTCTAGTTTCAATCTCACCTTTCCATTTTCCAACTTTATCATCTAATTGTGTAGATGCTTCTTGGTATTCAGGAACATTTTCAAGTATGTAATCCATATCAATGTATCCTATACGTACGCCACTAGCTCTTTGAGCTCCTAGTGAAGTAGATAGCAACATTGTTGCGATTAGTAAAAGAAAAACAGGTGTCTTCATAATTTCAGAATTGCATTAGAAATAATCGTGCCAAAAATTAGAACTGCTGACCAATAATGAAGTGTGTTTCCCATCCATTTGCTCCTACAGTACCCGGAATTGGGTCGAATCCATATCCAAAATCCAATCCTAATAAACCAAAGGCTGGCATAAATATACGAATTCCTGCCCCAGCAGATCTACTCAATTGAAACGGGTTATAGTCTCTAAAATTGTCATAAGATGATCCGGCCTCTGCAAAAGTTAATGCGTAAATAGTGGCTTGAGGATTAAATGAAATAGGGTAGCGTAGTTCTAAACTGAATTTATTATAAATAGTTGCACCATCGTTAGCTTGATTCGTACTAGAAAGTGCGGCTCCTCTATCTATAGGAGTCACTGCTTGATTAGGATAACCTCTTAGTCTCACTATCTCTCTACCATCTAGTGAGAAACCACCTAGTCCATCTCCTCCTAAGAAGAAACGCTCAAATGGAGGTACGCCTCTATCTTGATTATAAGCTCCAAGCCATCCAAATTCAATTCCCGTTTGTAGGACAAATTTGCCGACTATCGGAGTATACCATTTACCATCAAATTTCACTTTATAATATTCTAGCCAATTAAAACGCTCTTGGTCAATACGGCCTATCTCGTCACTATCTTGATTCTCCACAGCTACCTCGCGATCTGCAGCAAGTTGTTTGTAGTCTGTGCCGTTCCAAGCAGAGTACGGTAGTGTAAGTTTTGCTGTAAAACTTATTTCTGATCCACCAGTTGGGAAAATACGTCCACCAAAAACTTCCTGACGACTTAAACCTACAGTATATGCTAAGTTTTCTGATGATCCATTACCAAAGGTAAAAAGGCCAGTGTTATAGTTTTGTAAATCAAAGTGCTGGAAACTTATAGCATGCGAAAGGAAAAAGTTCCTATCTGGCCAAGAAAGACGTTTTGAAAGCCCTATCGAACCACCTGTAATTAAAAACTTTCTGTCTCTATCAACACGATCGCTAGCATTACCACTATTAATTCCTGTAAATAGATACTGTATCGTATGTGAAAAAGAGGTTGAAAATTGCACTGGTTGTTTCCCTCCGAACCATGGATCTGTAAGTGAAGCACTATATGTCTGAAAAAACTGACTTGCTTGTGCTCTTAAAGAGAATTTCTGACCATCTCCCATAGGAAGAGGCTGATATGCATCCTTATTAAATATGTTTTGAATAGAGAAGTTATTGAAAGAAAGTCCAAGTGTTCCTACAAAACCACCACCGCCAAAACCTCCTTGAAGTTCTATCTGGCTGGCACCTTGTTCTACTACATTGTACTCTAAATCTACTGTACCAGCTACAGCGTCAAAATTATCAAAATTAGGAGTGAGTTGTTGTGCGTCAAAAAATCCTAATTGTCCGAGCTCTCTAATTGTTCTTACTACTGCATCTTTACTATAACGTTGCCCAGGCTTTGTAAGTAATTCTCTATAAATTACTTTATCCTTAGTTTTATCGTTACCTTTTACAGTTACCTTGTTAAAATAGGCGAGTTTTCCTTCTGAAATACGTACTTCAAAATCAATAGTGTCATTTTGGACACTTGTCTCTACTGCATTAATATTAGAGAAGAGATAACCACTATTTTGGTAAAGATTTGCAATGTTGTCTGAATCTGGATCTGTATCATCTTGTATACGTTCTTTTAGCAGAACTCCATTGTACACATCTCCTTTAAATAGTCCTAGTTGGCGGCTTAATTGGTCATCTGTATACACAGAGTTTCCTATAAAGTCGATATCACCTATGTAATATCTATTACCTTCCTCTACATTAATTTCAAGAGTAATACTTTTGTCATTATTTTTAATAATGGTATCAGATATTACACGTGCATCACGGTACCCTTTTTCTTTATATTTATTTATAAGAGCAACTTTATCTTCTTCGTAATCTGCTTTGATAAATTTTGATCGTTTCCATACACGCCAGATTTTTTTCTCTTTGGTGTTTTTCATAGAACCTAAAAGAGTTCCTCTTTTTAACTTCTCGCGCCCTGTGATATTGATGTCGGCTATTTTTACGCGCTCACCTTTATCAATATTTACAGTCATGTTGACTTTATTTGTACCTATACTATCTGCAGTCGGAACAGTATTGATAAAAACCTTAGAGTTAAGATATCCTTTTTTCTTGTAAGTATTCTCAATGTAATTTTTAGCTGTAGTTTCTAGATTTTCTGTAACCTTAGCCCCTTTATTAAGTCCGTTGTCCTTAATAAAATTAGCCCCTTTTTTCTGCTTAATTCCTTTAAATCTTACTTCATTAAGCTCTGGGACTTCTTTGATGTCTAGCTGTAAGTCTACTTTATTTCCATTTATATCAGTAACATATAGATTAATATCTGAAAAAAGTTCTAGCGACCATAGTTTTTTGATTACGTCTGTAATCTTTTGTCCAGGTAGAAATATCTGTTCTCCTACACGTAATCCTGTAAATGCAATTACGGTATTCTCATTATAAGTGGATACGCCACTTACTTTGATGTCTGCAATTTCATATTTAACTTCAGGATCTAGCGGTAATTCTCTTTGCGCTTGTGCAAAAGTGAAGCTCAAAAGGGCTAAAAAAATCATCCATTTGCCTGTCACTTTTGAAAAAGTAGACGCACTATTTAATTTGTTCACTTGTCTTTCCAAATCTTCGTTCTCTTTTCTGATAATTGTAAATAGCGTCATGTAAATGTTCCTTTCTAAAATCTGGCCACAATATTTCTGTAAAATAAAACTCAGCATAGGCTATCTGCCACAACAAAAAATTACTAATTCGTTGCTCTCCACTCGTACGAATTAACAAATCTACATCCGGCATATCATGGGTGTAAAGATGCTCATTTATACAAGATTCATCTATTTCAGCTGGCGAAATTAGGTTATTTTTAACTTTATCGCTTATTTCTTTGACAGTTTTTATTAGTTCTTCTCTGCTTCCGTAACTTAATGCAAGTGTGAGCTTAAGCCTTTTGTTGTTCTTCGTTTTTTCTATAACCTCGTTGAGTTCTCTTTGCGCTTTTTTAGGTAAAGAGCTCGTATTACCAATAGTGTTGAGGGAAACATCGTTGTCTTGTAAAGTAGAAATTTCTTTCTTTAAAGAAGATACAAGAAGATTCATGAGCGTGTCTACTTCTGCCTTAGGGCGATTCCAATTTTCTGTAGAAAAAGCATAAAGGGTTAGGTAAGGTACACCAAGTTCGGCTGCCGCTTCTACCGCTTCTCTTACTGCTTTAGACCCTTTCTTGTGACCTACAGCTCTAAGAAGGCCTTGTTTTTTTGCCCACCTACCATTACCATCCATAATAATGGCAATGTGCTGGGGTAACTTTTCTTTATTAATCTGGGCAAGTACGTCCATTATATTATTAAAATCCGCAGTAACAAGGTCTACGGCCAAAGGTAAAACTCACGGTTAATCCCGTGAATACATACCAATCATTATTATTTTTATTTCCTAAACTTAGCGCATCTTCTCCCGCAGGATCGCTGCCATCTATATTATCTGTAAATGTATAACGTGCACCACCTTCCAGAGCTATGACCATCTTACTATTTACTGCTACTTTATAACCTAATACTATTGGAATTGCAACGTCTAGCGCGTTTCCACTCGCTGTAACACCATTTATATTTGAAATATTTTCTTGATTAAAGACTGTAAGACCAGTATATAAATATGGCGCGTTTGCGTTACGATCTTTAAACATGTCAAATTCCCAAAAGGTATATTCTAAGCCTAATGAAACCTCCTGAAGACTATTAGTAAAGGATAATCCTCTGCTCTGTCTCCTAGCCTCATGGCTATCTTCGTCACTTCCTTCCAACTCTGTGAACAGTGCTGTAAATCTAAATGAATGTCTGGAGCTTCTATTCCACTTAAAAATAGCGCCAAAAACAGGCTTATTTGGAGAAAAGTAGCTAGTAGACCCTATGTCACTTACAACATTAGATCCTCCTAAAAACCCTCCTATTTCATAAGTCTGAGCTTGTGTTTTAGTATTCCAAAAAATGGCGATCAAAATAATCGTCAAGTACTTCATATAGCGTTAAAAGTTTGCAAATATAACAATTCTGTGTTGGTACTAGCAATTAGGGGTTGCTAAGATGTTGTCGGTTAGTTTACGCTTTCGCGAAAGCGTAATTAAATACGTACTAGTTGCCCTTACAGAAAACACATTAAACGCATAAATATTGTTTAGTTTCTTTTATCTTCTCCCCAAAGGAGTTTGCGACGAAGTGTTTTTAAAAAACTATCTCCTTCCAATCGTATGAGGCTTATTTCAAATGGCGCCTTTTCCAAAGTGATAATGGTCTCATTATCTAGTGTAGCTATGCGGGAATCAAGCGAAATCAAATGTTGTTCTTCTCTTCCAGAAACGCTAAGCTCTATTACCGTGTTATCTGGGATCACTAGTGGTCTTGCATTTAAGTTATGCGGAGCGATAGGTGTGAGTATAAGACTAGAGGTATGCGGAGTGATTACTGGGCCTCCACAGCTAAGCGAGTATCCAGTAGAGCCTGTAGGAGTTGCAACAATAAGTCCATCTGCCCAATAATTTGTTAAGTCTTCACCATCAAGCTTAGTCTTTACCGAGATCATAGAAGTAGTGTTTTTTCTACTCACCGCAATCTCGTTAAGTGCAAAGTTAAGTTCCCCTATTTCTTCTGAGAGTTTACTTGTAGTGATTTGCAGCAAACTCCTTTTAGAGATGCTATATTTTCCAGTTAATATCTTATCAATAGAAGCTTCAATGTCATTTCTCTTGATGGTTGCTAGAAAACCTAATCGCCCAGTGTTAATACCTACTATTGGGATGTTAAGGTCTCTTACGTAGGTAACTGTCTTAAGTATGGTTCCATCACCACCTATGCTCACAAAAAGATTGTAACTGTTGTCTAACTCCTTAAACGTAGAAAAATGATTGTAGTCTCTTTCAATAGCGTCATTCTCATGTATGAGTTTAAGGAAGTTTTTTTCTATAATAACTTCTACTTGCTTTTTGTCAAGAATATCAAGAAGTTGCTGAATGTATTGTCCCGCTTCTTTATGATAAAACTGACCGTAAATACCAATTTTCATAATCTATTAGATATTAAGGTATTTTTCTAGGTACTGAGAGCGCTCTCTTAAGTCTGTCAGGAAGGTATCTTCTTGGTGACTAGACACCACATTATAGCTATACCTTCTAAAGGCTGCGAGAATGTCATTAAAATTTGATCTACCAATTTTTATCGAAATTTCGGCAACGTCATTTTCTATTCTAGAGATAAACATTCCCCAGATTTTGCCATCATTAGACTCTACAATCTGACTTATTTCACTAAAAGAGTAATCTTGGATGCCTTTTTCTATTACTACCACGCTTCCTGGCTCACTTATAAAAGGAGTGCTGTTAAAGAAGCTCATTACATCTTCTAACTCATAGTAGCCTAAATATGTGTTTTTCTCGTCTAGCACTGGCATCATGTTAGAACCATGTTGTGCAAAAGTCTCAAGTACGTCTAGCCAGTTTGTGTCATAACGCACAAAAAATTGCTCATATCCGTGGCTATATTCACTTATGGGAGTATCTGCATCTAGACAATGTGTGTCATTTTCAGGTAGTGATCCTACATAAACACCTTCTCGTTCTATAGGAACATGAGAGTAAGTAGTTTGACTAAAAATAGACTGCACTTCACCTATATTCTGCTTTTCAGAAACTGGAGAAATATCATTTATAATGAAATCTGTTAACGTCATACTGCAAAATAATGAAAAAATAACCGCCTAGCAGCGGTCTCTTTGTATTTTTGTGATATCAAATAATACCATATTGCTATGACAAAATTAAGTGTAAACATAAATAAGGTTGCTACATTACGTAACGCAAGGGGAGGTAATGTTCCAGATTTATTAAAAGTAGCGAGTGACCTTGAAAAAATGGGTGCTCAAGGAATAACCATTCATCCCCGTCCAGATGAGCGCCATATAAGATATCAAGATGCGAGAGACCTTGTAGATGTAGTTACTACAGAGTTTAATATAGAAGGTAATCCTATCCAGAAGTTCATAGACCTAGTTCTCGAGACTAAGCCTACACAAGTTACCCTCGTTCCAGATGCTGTAGATGCTATTACGAGTAATGCTGGCTGGGATACCATTAAACATAAAAGCTTCTTGCAAGAAGTAATTCAAGAGTTTAAAGAAGCAGGAATCCGAACCTCAATTTTTGTAGATCCAGTATTGGAAATGGTTGAGGGTGCAAAAGAAACAGGTGCAGATCGTATCGAGTTGTATACGGAGTCCTATGCAGATGGTTACGTGCTTAATAAGGAAGAAGCTATAAAGCCATTTATCGCTGCCGCTTTTCATGCAAGTGATATAGGAATAGGGATTAATGCTGGGCACGATTTGTCACTAGATAATATCGAATATTTTCATAATAGCATTCCAGATTTGCTAGAGGTTTCTATAGGTCATGCGTTGATGGCAGAGTCTTTATATCTAGGTTTTGAAACAGTGATAACTTCTTATCTTAAAAAACTTCAATAATTCATGTTGCATTCTAATATCATAGGGGAAGGTGAGCCTCTCGTCATATTACACGGCTTTCTAGGGATGGGTGATAACTGGAAAACACTATCAAAACAATTTGCAGAAGATGGTTTTCAAGTTCACCTTGTGGACCAGCGTAATCATGGTCGTAGTTTTCACAGTGACGAGTTTAGCTATGAATTAATGGTAGAAGACCTCAAGTCTTATTGTTTAGAAAATGGACTTGAAGAATTCTATTTGCTTGGACACTCAATGGGAGGTAAGGTTGCTATGCTTTATGCTACTACACATCCAAATATGGTAAAGAAATTAATCATAGCAGATATAGGTGTAAAAGAATATCCACAACATCATCAGACCATTCTTGAGGGACTAACTGCCTTGTCAAATGATGCTCCAGCAATGACGAGTCGTTCAGGAGCAGATGATTTTCTTTCGCAATATATTACAGATGATGGTACGAGAATGTTTTTGCTCAAAAACCTTTATTGGAAAGAAAAGGGCGTTCTTGGTTTTAGAATGAACCTCAAAGCGCTTATAGGAAATATAGAACAAATAGGAAAAGCACTTCCAGACAGAGTTTCATATGGAGGAGAGGTGCTTTTTTTAAGAGGAGATAGGTCTAATTATATTCTTAACGAGGATGAAAAAGGTCTTTATAACGCTTTCGCGAAAGCGCAATTAACTACCATTTCAAACGCTGGTCACTGGCTTCATGCAGAAAATCCTAAAGATTTTTACAAAGAAGTGATAAATTTTTTATAACATTGTTTCAGCAAATTTACTATGTATGCATAGTAAATTGGTAATAAAACTATGAATCCCTTATAAATACTGTATTTTTGAGGGAGGATTATTAAGAATAACACATTTCCCTTAACCTAAATTAAATTATGAAAAAAGTATTAAGTGTCGTTGTGCTACTACTCGTATGTGCTGTAACGTATGCCGGTGGATACCGTGTAAGTTTACAAGGACAACGCGGTCTAGCGATGGGTCACACTGGTGTGGCAATGGTTAATAATGCAGAGATTGCATTCTTTAACCCAGGAGGTCTAGTTCATCTAGAAGGAAAATTGAATATAGCCGTAGGAGGTTTTGGTGTATTCTCTGATGTAAAGTTCCAGAACGCTGAGTTTGGGCAAACTTCACAAACAGAGAGTCCTACAGGAACGCCTTTGTATTTATATGCAAGTTATAACGTGAGTGAAAAACTAGCAGTAGGTCTAGCTGTATATACCCCTTACGGAAGTACGGTAGAGTATCCTACAGATTGGTCTGGATCACATTTAGTTAATAATATTGATCTCTCGGCTATTTTTGTGCAGCCTTTAGTTTCTGTAAAATTACTTGAAGACTTAAGTATTGGAGGAGGGCCTATCCTAGCTATTGGAGGCGTAAACTTTAATCGTAATCTTTCTCGTAACCTTACAGATATTGATGGTAATCGCTCAAATGTTACGATTGATTCTCAAGGTCTAACTGCTTTTGGTTTTTCTGTAGGAGCTATGATTACTCCTAATGATCAGTGGTCATTTGGTGTTAACTACAGGTCTAGAATCGATATCGATGTAGAGCAAGGAGATGGTGATGCAGTATTCTCAAATGTGCCTAACTCTCCGCTTGCTCCTATTGCAAATGGAACTTATGATTTTACAGCAACATTACCTTTACCAGCTGAGTGGACAGTAGGAGTTTCTTATAAGCCATCAGATAAGTGGACACTTAACTTTGACTGGAACTACGCAGAGTGGGATGCTTATGAAGCATTAGACATTATGTTCCTTAACACAGACGGCTCTCTTGCTTTAGAGTCTATAAACCCTCGTAATTATAAGAATGCTTCCAGTTACCGTATAGGTGCTCAGTTTGATGTGAGTTCTAAATTTGTTCTTCGTGGAGGTGCTTACTTCGATGAGTCTCCAGTACAAGATGGTTTCTTTGCTCCAGAAACTCCACGTAACGATTCTTACGGATTTACAGGTGGATTTACTTATAATGTAACAGATAAGTTAGCAATTGACGCTTCTTTCCTTTACTTAACATTTAAGGAAATTGATGCTTCTTACGATTCTTATGTAGAAGGTGGAGAGCGTGTTCCTTTTGGAGGAACTTATAAATCAAGTGCATTTGCACCAGGTTTAGGTCTTAGTTATAAATTATAAAAATAGCATTGATGAAAAAATATTTCAATTATATAGCACTTCCGGCACTCGCACTTGGATTAGTTGCGTGTGAGCCAGAATTTGACAACGACATCACAGAGAATCAGGATTTTTACACTAGTGGTAGTGCAGATTTCTCAAGCTACGTTTCTGTAGGAAACTCTCTTACTGCAGGTTTTGCAGATGGCGCTTTGTACATCACAGGTCAAGAAAACTCTTACCCGAACATTATGGCGCAGCAATTTGCGCTTGCAGGAGGTGGTAGTTTTTCTCAACCTTTAGTAAGTGATAACCTTGGTGGACTTACTTTAGGAGGTATGCAAATTACAGAAAATCGTTTTGTACTTGCCACAGACGCAGATGGCAACCCAGGACCTGCACGTCTTGCAGGAACTCCTACTACAGAGGTTTCAAACATTGTTGCGGGACCATTTAATAACGTAGGTGTACCAGGAGCAAAAAGTTTTCACCTTGTAGCACCAGGTTACGGTAATGTTGCTGGTGTAGCTACAGGTCAAGCAAATCCTTATTTTGCTCGTTTTGCTAGTTCAGCAAACACGACTGTAATGGCAGAAGCCCTTGCAGCAAACCCAACATTCTTTTCTTTATGGATAGGTAACAATGATATCTTAGGTTTTGCAACATCGGGCGGAGCAGGAGCAGATCAAACAGGAA
Organism: Dokdonia sp. Hel_I_63; assembly: GCF_007827285.1. NCBI lineage: Bacteria > Pseudomonadati > Bacteroidota > Flavobacteriia > Flavobacteriales > Flavobacteriaceae > Dokdonia > Dokdonia sp. Hel_I_63. Next base: position 927,838 of record NZ_VISD01000001.1, read on the forward strand.
ACCCTGATGCGACCACTTATGGTCCTAACGATATTACAGATCCTACATTATTTGCAGGTGTATATGCTCAAGAAGTAGCGGCACTTACAAGTACGGGAGCAAAGGGGGCATTAGTAAACATTCCAGATGTAACTTCTATTCCTTTCTTTACTACGGTTCCGTCACAGGCAATACCGCTAGATGAGGAAACAGCAGCAACACTCAATGCTAGTTTTGCAGCTTATAATACACAAGTATTGCCAGGACTTGCTTCTTTTGGGGTTATTACAGCAGAAGAAGCTGCTGCTCGTCAAATTAATTTTAGTGCTGGATCAAACTTTATCACTATTCAGGATGAAGATTTGACTGATATTTCAACTATAGTCCAAGGAGCACCTTTTAACTTAGATCCTATTACAGCTGCTTTATTATCTCAGTTACGTCAGACTACAAATGATGACTTAGTCCCTCTTACAACTGCTGGAGTTTTAGGAACTATAGATGAGGCTTATGTAGGATTTTTAGTTTCTCAAGGTGTTCCTGTAGAACAAGCTGGATTATTAGCAATAAACGGTGTGTCTAGACCATTACAAGATCAATTTGTGCTTACTACGCAAGAGCAAGCACTGGTAACTGCGGCACAAACACAATACAATGCAACAATCCAAGCCCTAGCAGACGCTAATGGACTTGCTTACGTAGATGCTAGAACTGCGCTACAAAATGTAGCAAATGGTGGTGTGGCTTTTAGTGGAGGTATTCTTTCTTCACAATTTGTGACAGGAGGAGCGTTCTCTTTAGATGGAGTACATCCAACGCCTAGAGGTTATGCATTTACTGCAAATGCGGTTATTAATGCGATTAATAGTACTTATGGATCAACGATTCCAGGAGTAGATATAGGAAACTATGCTTCGGTAACGATAAGTAATGACGTAAACTAAAATCGGTTTACTTATAATATCTAAAAAGCGCCTTTATTAAAGGCGCTTTTTTTATGTGTAAATTTACGCTTTCGCGAAAGCGTAACCCTTAAAATTCAATCTTATGAAATCTATAATCAAAATTTTACTAACAGCTGTGGCGGTAGTGGTGCTTTCAAAGCTGCTTCCAGGTGTTGCTGTAGATGGTTTTGTGACGGCAATTATTGTCGCTATAATATTAGCATTACTTAAATTTATCGTTAGACCTATACTTGTTATACTGACGCTTCCGGTAACGATTTTGACCTTTGGTTTGTTCCTTTTTATCATCAATGCTTTCATAATATTGATAGCAGATTACTTTATAGGAGGCTTTTCGGTGAGTGGTATTTGGGTGGCATTACTCTTTAGTATCTTACTTAGTATTTTTCAAAGTATATTGTTTTCACTTATTAAAGACGACAGCAAGAGCTAGTTAAGCACATCTTAAAAGATTGTTGTACTCGTAAAAATATTGTATTTTTGCGCCCTCAAAATTACATCATAATGAATATTACAAAAGAGCAAATAGACGACCTGAACGCAGTAGTAAAGGTAGAAATCGTTAAAGAAGATTATAACGAGAAAGTAGAGTCTATCCTTAAAAACTACCGTAAAACGGCAAATATTCCTGGTTTTAGAAAAGGTCATGTCCCTATGGGAATGATTAAAAAGCAGTACGGAACAGCTGTAAGAGTTGATGAGGTAAATAAAATACTTCAAGAAGCTTTAGGTAAGTTTTTACAGGAAGAAAAGCTAGATGTGTTAGGTAATCCACTTCCTAAAAACCAAGAAGGTTTTAATTGGGATACAGATGATTATAATTTTGAATTTGAATTAGGAATGGCTCCTAAGTTTGATGTAAATCTTACGCCTAAGAAAGCCGTTACAAGTTATAAAATCAAAGTAGATGACAAGATGGTAGATAGCCAGGTCACTACCATAAGAAAGCAATACGGTACGCTAGTTTCTCAAACTGAAGTTGCAAAGGATAGTGAAATCACTGGTACTTTTGTAAACGAAGAAGCGGGAATTGATAACCAAGCGACTTTTGAAATAGAGCAAGTAAAAGGAAAGAAGAATGTAGATGCATTAGTAGGAGCAAAGCCTGGTGATGTAATTACGTTAAAAACTAAAAGTTTATTTTCTGAGCCTGGAACCTACCAAGCGGCTTTAAAGATCTCTGAAGATCAAGCAAAAGAAATGAATGCAGAACTTACTTTTACACTAACCGAAACAAACAAGCGTGAGCAAGCAGACCTTGATCAAGAGTTATTTGATAAGTTATTTGGTAAGGATGTTGTAAAAAGTACAACGGAGCTTAAAGAAAAGATTAAAGAAGATGGAGAGCGCCAGTTTGTACAGCAGAGTGATCAACAACTTATGAATGACGTTACTGAGCGTCTTATAGATGAAACTAAGTTTGATCTTCCTTCAGAATTCCTTGCTAGATGGATACAGACTAGTGGTGAGAAGCCTATGACAGAGGAGGAGGCAAAAGAAGAGTTTACTCGTTCTGAAAAAGGCCTAAGATGGCAACTTATAGAAGGGAAAGTAGTAACAGATAATAAACTTCAAGTAACTTTTGAAGAATTAAAAGATTACGCAAAAGATATGATCAAATCGCAGATGATGCAATACGGTCAGATGAACCCTGAAGATAAGGAGCTAGAAGATATTGCAGCACGTATCCTTGGTAATCAAGAAGAGGTAAAGCGTTTATCTGAGCAGCTTATGAATGTGAAAATGCTTACGTTCTTTAAAGAAAATGTAAAACTTAAGGAGAAGGAAGTAACCTTTGACGAATTTGTTAAGGAAGTTTACAATTAGAATACTTCCTATATAATAAGTATCTTTAAAGCGTTTTACTTGTATTAGTAAAACGCTTTTTTTTAAAATATATATTGCTATAAAAATATGGATTACGGAAAAGAATTTAAAGATTTTGCAATCAAAGATCAGGGTGTAAACTCTAATTATTACGATAAAATTATTACGAGTATGTTGCCACAGGGCCTTACTCCTAATATCATTGAAGAGCGCCAGATGAACATCGCTATCTTTGATGTATTTTCTCGTTTAATGATGGATCGCATCATTTTCTTGGGAACAGGAATTAATGATCAGGTTGCAAATATTGTACAGGCACAGTTACTATTTTTAGAAAGTACAGATGCAAATAAGGATATCCAGATTTACATCAACTCTCCAGGAGGAAGTGTGTATGCTGGTCTAGGTATTTATGACACTATGCAGTTTATCAAGCCAGACGTTGCTACCATTTGTACAGGTATGGCAGCATCTATGGGAGCTGTATTGCTTTGTGCAGGCGCAAAAGGTAAGCGTAGTGGTTTACCACATAGCCGTGTGATGATTCACCAGCCTATGGGTGGAGCGCAAGGTCAAGCATCAGATATCGAGATTACTGCAAAGGAGATCTTGACGCTTAAGAAGGAACTTTACGATATTATTGCAAAGCATTCTGGTCAGGATTACGATAAGGTATATAACGATAGTGATCGTGATTACTGGATGAAAGCAGATAAAGCGCTTGAGTATGGTATGATAGATGAAATATTGAAGAGAGACTAATGAGGTTTATGCTTTCGCGAAAGCGTATAATATCTCAAAACAGTAAATAAAATGGCAAAGGAAGATTTAGAATGTTCATTTTGTGGTAGAAAAAAACCGGAGACTAGCTTACTAATTGCTGGGCTTGACGCGCACATCTGTGATAGATGTATCGAGCAAGCACATGGTATTGTGATAGAAGAGTCTAAGGATGTTGCTACAAATGATCTTGAAGGAGAGCTTAAGTTAAGAAAGCCACAAGAAATTAAAGAGTTTCTTGATGGGTACGTTATAGGTCAAGAATTTACAAAAAGAGTAATGTCTGTAGCGGTATACAATCACTACAAACGATTATTACAGCCTGCGACAGATGATGATATAGAGATCCAAAAGAGTAACATCGTGATGGTGGGACAAACAGGAACTGGTAAAACACTTATCGCAAAGACAATCGCTCGTATGCTTAATGTGCCTCTTGCTATTGTAGATGCTACAGTGCTTACAGAAGCAGGTTATGTAGGTGAGGATGTTGAAAGTATACTAACACGTCTTTTACAAGCAGCTGACTATAATCTTGAAAAAGCACAGAGGGGAATCGTTTTTATAGATGAGATAGATAAAATTGCTCGTAAGAGTGATAACCCATCTATTACTCGTGATGTGAGTGGAGAAGGTGTGCAACAAGCGTTATTAAAACTATTAGAAGGTACCGTAGTAAACGTGCCGCCTAAGGGAGGACGTAAGCATCCAGATCAAAAGTTTATTGAGGTAGATACAGAGAATATCTTATTTATCGCTGGAGGAGCCTTTGATGGTATTGAACGCCACATTTCTAAGCGTTTAAATATGCAAGCAATGGGGTTTGTGGCTAGTAAAAGTGAAGATGTAGTAGAGAAGGATAATATGCTTAAATATATTATTCCTAAGGATCTTAAAGATTTTGGTCTTATACCAGAAATCATAGGTCGTCTGCCAGTATTGACACACATGGACCCATTAGATGCTGGAACGCTAAGAGCTATCCTTACAGAGCCTAAAAATGCTATAATAAAGCAATATAAAAAGCTTTTTAGTATGGATGATATTGAGCTTACCATTACAGATGAAGCTTTGGATTATATGGTAGGTAAAGCTATTGAGTACAAACTTGGCGCAAGAGGATTGCGTAGTTTATGCGAGGCTATCCTTACAGACGCTATGTTTGATCTTCCTAGTTCTGACGAGAAATCGCTGAATGTGACTAAGACGTACGCAGAGGGTAAATTGAATAAATCTACGCTCAAAAAATTGAAAGCAGCTTCATAATAATGAGGTCAGATAAATAGATTAAAAAGGTACTCTTGTGAGTGCCTTTTTTTATGGTTTTGAGTGAGCATTTTAGGTTTTAGAAACAGAATGTATTGTGGTGAGTACGCTTTCGCGAAAGCGTAAAAAAACCAACGATTTCGGTTAGTGGTGAAGTTTATTGTGTGAGATCTTTTTTAAAACTTGATTGATATTATGCAAGTTCAAGCAGTGCTTCTACAAAATCTCTCTTATTTGATAATCTAGGTACTTTATGCTGTCCTCCAAGTTTGTTGTTTTCTCTGAGCCAGTCATAAAATAGATTTTCTCTCGCGCTGTGGATAGTGGGCGCGTTTAAGGTGGTGTTATTAAAACGCTTTGCTTGATAATCACTGTTTACTTCTTGAAGTGCAAGGTCTAGTTTGTGATTAAAAAGTGCGATATCATCTGGCGGATTCTTAAATTCTATAATCCACTCGTGAGCACCTTTTTCCTTTCCTTCCATGAATATAGGTGCGGCGGTATAGTCTTTTATTTCGGCACCTGTCTCGCTTGTCGCTCTCTTGAGTGCTTCTTCTGCATTCTCAATTATAAGCTCTTCTCCAAAAACGTTGATGTGATGTTTTGTTCTCCCCGTAACTTTAATTCTATATGGGCTGGTGCTTGTAAATCTTACGGTGTCGCCTATTTTATACCTCCACAACCCTGCATTTGTAGTGATAACAATCGCATAATTTACTCCTACTTCTACCTCTGTAAGCGGTATCACGTTTTGCCCAGGAGTTCCATAGGTAGTCATAGGTATAAATTCATAAAAAATACCATAATCGAGCATGAGCAATAATTCCTTAGAGTCATTCTGACCTTGTATGGCAAAAAATCCTTCTGAGGCATTGTAAATCTCGTAATATTTAAATGAATTAGACGGGATCAACTTTTGGTATTGCTCCATGTAAGGGTCAAAACTTACGCCTCCATGAAAGTACACCTCAAGGTTAGGCCACACTTCAAGTAAATTTGATCTGCCCGTAGTCTCAAGAACATTATTTAACAAAACAAGCATCCATGAAGGTACTCCAGACAGGCTAGTTACATCCTGCTGGATAGTCTCGTCTACAATGGCTTGCATCTTGGTTTCCCAATCACTTAGCAGGGAAACCCCGTTAGTTGGTGTACTGCTGAACTCTGCCCAGAAAGGCATATTATCAATTAATATAGCCGAAAGATCACCATACACAGTTCCATTATCCTGGTACAACTGCTTGCTGCCGCCTAGCCTTAGTCCTTTGCCAGAAAATAATTGTGACCCCTCATTATTATTGAGGTACATGCACAGCAAATCCTTACTTGCTGCATAGTGGCAGTTTTCAAGTGATTCTGGGCTTACAGGAATGTACTTGCTGCGAGCATTTGTAGTACCACTACTTTGTGCAAACCATTTTATAGGTGTAGGCCACATTATGTTTGTCTCACCTTTACGGCTTCGCTCTATATATTCTTGATTTTCCTCATATGAGGTTACTGGAATGCGATCTGCAAACTCACGATATGACTTGATTGATTTAAAGTCATAAGCCCTGCCTATCTCGGTATCTTTTGCTTTCTCTATGAGTTTAGTGCGCAATTCTTCTTGAACCTCAGAGGGGTACTTCATAAAAAGTTCCATCTGGTGAATGCGTTTTTTTAAGAACCAAGAAGCAATGGAATGCACTAAAGGGATAGCCATAAAGTTGGTATATTTACACGTATATAACGGGATAGGTTATTGCTTTCGCGAAAGCTAATTTAACCTTATTTCCCCACATTTTGTAATCAAAGTTTTCTTAAATGCAATACCAAGGTGTCCTTAGAAAAATGCAAACGGAGCACACAGATCCTATAAATTACTATTTAGTTATGGATGGTGACTTCATACAAATGAATCAACTCTTAGGAAAAAGGTTGCATATAGAATTTGTAAGATACGAATGCCTGGCTTGTGGCGAAAATAAAAAGATTTTCCGTCAAGGGTATTGCTATGATGACTTTTATAAAGTCCCACAAGCTGCCGATTGGATCATGAAGCCTGAGCTTTCTAAAGCCCATTTAGACGAAGAAGAGAGAGATCTAGAATATGAGAAAAAGGTGCAGCTACAACCACATATTGTATATCTAGCAAACTCAAGTAATGTAAAGGTAGGAGTGACTCGTAAGACCCAAGTTCCTACAAGGTGGATAGATCAAGGTGCTCATGAAGCAGTAGAGATTGTTGAAGTGCCTAATAGATACCTGGCGGGTATAACAGAACTAGCACTAAAAGAGCATGTTTCAGATAAGACTAACTGGCGCAAGATGCTCAAAAATGATATAGAAGACTTAAGTCTCACAGAGTATAGGGATGCGCTTAAAAAATATATACCAGAAGAGGCACAGCAGTATTTTATACCTAGCAATGAAGAAACTCACATTCACTTTCCGGTAGATAAATATCCAGAAAAATTAAAAACTCTTAATCTTGATAAAACTCCGGCTTATGAAGGTGTTCTAAAAGGGATTAAAGGACAGTATCTCATTTTTGAAGATGATACCGTATTTAATGTGCGTAGCTGGGAAGGATATGTAATACGCTTAGAAGTACTTTCTTAAGTAACAGTGAGTTTAATGACTTGCATACAGGCCAATATTATGAGCGTAATACCTATGTAGCGATTAATATTACTTCCTGATGAATGTTGCTTTTTTTTTATATGAGTGCCAAATCTACTATAACCGTATAGTGTCACAACCTTTCCTATAAAAACACCACTAAGGAATAATGTGATGAATAAAGCTGAGTGTGATTCATTACTTGATAACCACCTGCCTAGTAGAGAGAACACTAAAATCCAATAAATAAGAACAGGTGGATTGATAACACTAAGAGTAAATCCTAGAAGATACTTAGATGATTTTTTTCTTTCTGGCCTTGTGCTTTCTTTCTTATTAAGAGCAAAGTAAAGCCCAACAGTTGCAAGAACTGCAGCAACTACATATTGTACCCAAAGATTCATCTCAAAAAAATCTTGTACAATCATGCCAAAGGAAAATGCTATAAAGGCTAGTAATACTTCTCCTAGTCCAGCACCATAACTTATTTTTAATGACTCTCTGTGAGATTCATTTAGAGAGGTTTTTATTACAGCAAGATTTGATGCGCCAGGAGGAAGTGCTCCCAAAATGGTAGTCATAATGCCCAGAAGTAATGCTGTAAGAATCATAAGCACTTAGTGGTACACTTTTGAGAAAGCTTACTTTTAATAATTAAAATTTTAATCGATTATGAGTTTGATGGCTTGGATTGCTCCGGCAACAATAAGAACAACACCTATAATTTTATTGAGCGTTCCCTTGAACTTTGAAAAATTTGAAGTCATATACTCGCTAGCTTTACCGTAGAGATAAAGCAGTCCAAATTTACCAGCAAAAACCCCGACTAAGAAAAATATGATGAGTAGCCATGGGGAGTTTTTATCTAAAATAACATACCTAGAACTTATAGAAAATATAGCAGTCCAGTAAATAAACATCGGGATGTTCAGTCCGCCTAATAAAAGACCATTGATAAATCGTTTAGGCCTACTAGATGAGTCATTATCATTATCAGTATTCTTTTTAATAAGAAAATAGACCCCTACAGCTATCATGATAACGATAAAAGTAATCTGTATCCACTCGTATTTTTCAAATATTCTCTTCGCAAGCACGCCAAAAGCAAGCGCTAGTCCAGCGATTATGATCTCTCCTAGCGCAGCTCCATAGGCTAGGTGGAGTCCTTTAGTGAGATTTTTATCACTTGTGTATTTTACAACAGCAAGATTAGTCGCGCTAGGTGGTAGCGTGGCAATTATGGCTCCTATAAGTCCTATAGAAAGTGTAAGTATGTATGCGATAATGATCATAGCAGATAGCAAAGCTACGTTATAACCATATGTATTGACAAGAGTTTATCATATCCTTAGGATTTAAGAAATTTACTTCCCAAAATGTTGGTATAAAGAGAACAATCATTTAAATGCATAAGACTGTAGATTAACGCTATCTTTGCACACCTAAAAAATTTACAATGAGTACCATAGTAGCTATCGTAGGACGCCCTAATGTAGGGAAGTCTACTTTTTTTAATCGTCTAGTGCAACGTCGTGAGGCGATTGTAGATGCCGTAAGTGGAGTGACGCGTGATCGTCATTACGGAAAAACAGACTGGAACGGTCGCGAGTTTACCGTTATTGACACAGGAGGATATGTAGTAGGAAGTGATGACGTTTTTGAAGCCGAAATTGATAAGCAAGTAGAACTTGCTATTGATGAGTCTGACGCTATTATATTTATGGTAGATGTAGAGCATGGTGTAACAGGTATGGATGAAGAGGTTGCAAAACTACTTCGTAGATCAAAAAAACCTATTTTCCTTGCTGTAAATAAAGTAGATAATAATAAAAGAGCAGCAGATGCTGTTGAGTTTTATAACCTAGGACTAGGTGATTATTATACCATTGCCGCTACAAATGGTAGTGGGACTGGAGATCTTCTCGATGCTGTTGTTGAAGCTCTTCCAGAGCAAGTAGAAGAGGAGGAAAAAGATGAATTACCAAGATTTGCTGTAGTAGGTCGTCCTAACGCAGGAAAATCATCTTTTATTAATGCACTGATAGGTGAGGACAGATATATTGTAACAGATATCGCTGGTACTACTCGTGACGCAATGGATACAAAGTACAATCGCTTTGGATTTGAGTTTAACCTTGTCGATACGGCAGGAATACGCCGTAAGGCAAAAGTAAAAGAAGATCTTGAGTTTTACTCAGTAATGAGATCTGTAAGAGCTATTGAGCACGCAGATGTGATTTTACTAGTAGTAGATGCAACAAGGGGTTTTGATGGCCAGGTTCAAAATATATTTTGGCTAGCAGAGCGTAATAGAAAAGGAATCGTGATTCTTGTAAATAAGTGGGACCTTGTAGAAAAGGAGACAAACACTATGAAGAATTTTGAAAAGCACATCAGACAACAGATAGAGCCTTTTACAGATGTACCTATTGTATTTATTTCTGTACTGGAGAAACAACGCATCTTTAAAGCAATTGAAACTGCGGTAAAAGTATATGAAAGCAAAACGAAGCGTATTAAAACAAGCGAACTTAATGAGTTCTTCTTGCCGCTAGTAGAAGCCTTCCCGCCACCAGCAATTAAGGGTAAATATGTGAAGATTAAGTACTGTATGCAACTTCCTACACCACAACCTCAATTTGCGTTGTTCTGTAACTTGCCACAGTATCTTAAAGAAGGGTATAGAAGATTCTTAGAAAATAAACTTCGTGCAGCTTACGACTTCTCAGGAGTGCCTATTTCTATCTATTTTAGAAAAAAATAATTAAAAGTACACTTTCGTGAAAACGAAACATAAAACAAAAAGCTATCAGACCTCTGATAGCTTTTGTTGTTTATAATAGTTTTCTAACGGCTCCTTGCAGCCTATAATACATCTCCCGAATGTTAGCCTAGTAACCCTAGAAGCCAAAAAATAATAAAAAAGATGATGATGGTGCTTATGCATCCACCACCTAGTTTTTTTGCGCCATATGCGGCAATAAGTCCTTTAATGATTTTATTCATGATAATTGGTTTAAGGGTTAGTGATGCAAACTTACATCACTCTTATTCTTGTATGAGTTAATAATCTGTTATGTGTTTAAGATTCCAAGAGAAGAGCGTGTTAAATTTTTATTAAAATCCCACTAGAAGCATAGCATTTGGAAGTAATCATTGTTTATTTGATAGACATCAATCAATCAGCTGTTTATAATGCGAATTAATCAACTAGTACTCCTTGCGATAGGGCTATTCTTATCTGTAGCTATGCAGGCGCAAAACTTTTCAATTACTGGAACTCTTAAAGACAAGGATTCAAAACAAACGCTGGAAGCAGCAACGGTATTTTTAGAGACCGTAAAAGATAGTACACTCATTACGTATACGATTACAAACCAAGAGGGGTTTTTTCAACTAGAAGGTCGCGCACAAGAGAAAGATGCACGTGTAAATATCTCCTTTCTGGGTTATGAGAACTTTACAAAAAATGTAGATTTAAGTACGGGTGATATTGTGCTTGGAGATATAGAAGTAGCACCTTCTACAAATACCTTGGGCGAAGTTATTGTAAAAAGTAGAGCTCCGGTAACCGTAAAAAAAGACACGTTAGAGTTTAATGTTTCTTCTTTTAAAACTAAGAAAGATGCAAATATTGAGGACTTGCTTAAGGAGCTGCCAGGCGTTGAGGTAGATGAAAGCGGCAAGATTTTAGTAAATGGTAAGGAAGTAAATAAAATTCTAGTTAATGGTAAGCCGTTTTTTGGTGATGATCCAACCATTGCTACACGCAACCTCACTAAAGAAATCGTAGAGAAAATACAAGTAGTAGATACTAAGACAGATGATGAGGCTTTTGCAGGCGAAGATGGTGATCAAGAGAGTAAGACTATCAATCTCACTATCTCAGAAGAAAAAAATAAAGGAGTCTTTGGTAGAGTGGCTGCTGGTGGTGGGACAGATAATCGTTTTGAATATGCAGGTATTGTAAATGCTTTTGATAACGAGCGACGCATCAGCGTGCTTGCTGGTGGTAACAATATCAACTCAGCTGGGTTTAGTTTTGGAGAGATAAGAAAAATGTTTGGAGGAGGAAGAAGCGTTTACTTTAATGGCAACGGAAGCTTTGGTATTGACGGAAGGAGCTTTGGAGGTGGACAAGGAATTGTAAATAGCCGCAGTGTAGGAGCAAATTATACAGACGAGTATGCAAAAGGCTTTGATGCCAATATGGATTATTTCTACTCGGCTGCAAACTCTTTTGATGAGACTCGTGTAGAGCGCGAGAATATTTTACCAGACAGACGGTTTTTTACAAACAGTGATTCTCGTAATGACTCAAACTCAGATAACCATAGTATTAATACCACTATCAATATTAAAAAGGATTCTACACTACTCATTAATATCAAGCCCAAATTCTCTTTTGCAAATAGTGAGACGCGCTTCCGCCGTACAGAGGAGTCACTTAATGAAGACGGTGAGAGAATCAATGAGTCGGCAACAAACAATTTTGTAACAGACGAGGGGAAGAATTTTGAAAACACCTTAAGTGTTACCAAGAAATGGGGAGACAAAGGAGCTTATGTGAGAGCACGTGTACAAAACGAAATCAATAGACAAGAGAGTGAAGACTTTATAGTGTCAAACACAGAGATATTTGGCGATAACCCGTCAGTAATTAATCGTAATCAGTTTACAGATGGAGAAACTAAACTTGACGGTTATAATCTCAACCTCACATATAGAGTTCCTTTAGTTGCCAAAAAGTTATTCCTTGATGTAGATTTTGGTCACCGTAGCGATAGTAGAAAGCGCAAGCGAAGCACCTTTGACTTTGATGAGGTAACACAGCAATATGCTATTCTCAATCAAGAATTAAGTACAGACTTTGAAGGTCGTAATTCGCGCACAACGCCTAAGCTCGGACTTAATTACGACAATGAGAAACTAAATGTAAACGTAAGTGCAGGATACGTTTTTCGCACCTTAGAGAATAACGACAACTTGCGCCCAGAACTAGATATCAAACAAAATTTTGAAGCTTTAGAACTTGATACGTACGTAAATTACAGGTTTAGCCCTAAAGCATCTATGTATGCAAGTTTAGGTAAGAGCAACAGACCTCCAGAAGTCACGCAGCTCAATCCATTTGTAGATGTGTCAGACCCACTTAATATTGTGGAAGGGAATCCTAATCTTGCTCCATCAAATGATTATAACTTTTATGGAGGATTTAATAACTATGATTTCCAAAAAGGAGGAGGGTGGTATCTCAATGGAAATGGAAGGTTTACAAACGATGCTATTGTGCGTAAAACCACCATAGATGATAACCTAGTAAGTCGCACTACTTATGTAAACGTAAATGGTAATTATAGCGTAGGAGCAGGAGGAGGTTATAATAAGAATGTAAAAATAGATTCCTTACGTAGTATAAAATATGGCGGAGGTATTTACACAAACTTTGGACGTAACGTAAACTTTAATAACGAAGTGCAATATGCTAGTAAAACGAGATCACTTACGCCACGTATAAATTTTACATACACATGGAAAAAGTTATTTGAGGTTAGGCCTAGTTATAACATCTCGATTTCAAAAACTCAATTTGGTCTAGACGCTTTTGAAGATCAAGATTTCATATCTCATAATGTTTCATTGGGAACGGCTTTGTTTGTTCCCAAAAATTGGGAATGGCGTAATGATATTAACTATAATTACAACCCAAACATTGCATCAGATTTTCAGCGAAGTGCAGTGTTTTGGAACTCGACACTTGCTTATTCATTTGCCAAAGAGCGCGCTACCGCAACCTTGAAAGTGTATGATGTACTAGATCAAAATACAAACGCAAGGCGTACTGCAAATGCAAACTTTATACAAGATGTGCAGAGCACCGTATTAGAGCAATACTTTATGCTTAGCCTAAGTTGGAAGTTCAATACGCTAGGAAAAAAAGGAGAAACAAATGATGGTGGGGTATTTTTCTTTTAACGCTTTCGCGAAAGCGTACCTCAACAAAACACTCATTTCTTAATTAAAAACCTTATTTTTCTGAGCTCAAAGAGAACCCACAATGCGAGCATTAGTCATTTCAGGAGGAGGAAGTAAAGGCGCTTTTGGCGGAGGCGTAGCTCAATACCTTATGCAAGAAATGGGTAAGGATTATGACATGCTGGTGGGAACCTCTACAGGCAGTTTGCTAGTGCCTCATCTCGCACTTCAAAATATTGAAAAGATAAAGGATGTGTATACTTCTGTTAATCAGAACGCCATTTTTAATGTGTGTCCATTTGTAATCAAAAAAGATAAATGGGGAGAGCAAACCATCGCTATTGATCACTGGAGTGTACTGCGTAATTTTCTTAAAGGCTCTAAGACTTTTGGAGAAAGTAAAAAGTTGAGAAAACTTATAGAAAAAACCTTTACAAGGGAAAATTATAAACAACTACAAGATAGTGGCAAAGAAGTGCTAGTCACTGTTTCAAATCTCTCACTTCATAAAACGGAGTATAAGTCTAGTAAAGAAGAAACTTACGAAGATTTTTGTGACTGGGTATGGATGTCGTGTAATTACATCCCTTTTATGAGTCTTGCGTCAAAAAACGGATGTGAGTATGCAGATGGTGGTTTTGGCGCGCTAGTACCTATTAAGGAAGCCGTAGAGCGCGGTGCAACAGAGGTCGATGTAATCATACTTGAAACAGAAGTTACTTATTACAATAACCTCCCTTCTACTAATGTTTTTTCTCTGCTTAGTAACCTTCATGGTTTCATGATGGACCGTATTGAGAAGCAAAACATCACCATAGGTAAGTATGCAGCAAATCAAAAAGAGGCAATAATTAACTTCTATTATACGCCTACAGTACTCACCACAAATTCATTGATTTTTAACAAAGAAAAGATGAAAATATGGTGGCAAAGTGGCTTTGACTATGCCAAGTATAAAAACGAAGAACTCAACGAGATTAAGGTGGATGATGAGGGGTAATACCCTGCTTTTGCTAAAGCAGAGAATTAATATGTCACATCATAACTCGTATTGCTACATCATTAATTAACCGTATCCTTCACCGTTTCTTTAGTTGTTTTCTTCTTCCCAAAGAGACCACCTAATATTCCCGTTGCGACATCTTTAATAGCATCTTCAGCTTTAGGCTTGGTAGTGCTATTTTGAGGGGTTTGTGTGTCAGTAGTTGTGCTATCTGTCGCAGTAGTGTTTGGCGTTGTTTTGTTTCCGCCTAAAAGCCCTCCTAATACATCAGTAAGTTTATCTTCTACTTTGTCTTTTGCTCGTTGCTTCTGGATTTCTATTATCTGGTTAGTAAGTGCAGTTGTAGCTGCCTTTAGATTAAGATCTACCTTAGGTGCAGTAAAATTTCCCGAAAGGGAAACAGGGACATCTATATGGATATTCTCTTTTTCGGCATCTGTAAGTTTTGAAAGTAATCCGCTCACATCACCTCCTAGGTATTTTGCAGGGAGATCGAGGTTGAGGGTGTAGTTCATCTCGTTTGTAAAGCTATGTCCACCGCTTACCTGCACATTAATTCCTTTTACGTCAAAATCAAATGGCTTTACAGCCACCTGGCCATCATTAAATGTAAGACTGGTTTTGAGCTTGTCTAATTTAAGGTCGTCAAGGTTTATAAAATCAAGTTTTTGCGATA
Organism: Dokdonia sp. Hel_I_63; assembly: GCF_007827285.1. Taxonomy (NCBI): domain Bacteria; kingdom Pseudomonadati; phylum Bacteroidota; class Flavobacteriia; order Flavobacteriales; family Flavobacteriaceae; genus Dokdonia; species Dokdonia sp. Hel_I_63. The sequence goes on from NZ_VISD01000001.1 coordinate 942,914, forward strand.
GGAGATTAAGAAGCGGCATCTTATCTGCATCTACATCTGCAGTCAAAATTTCGGCAAATGCATCTCCAGAAATGGTGCTAAGTATAGGGCTAAAATTATCATCAAGCTGTCCCTGTAATTGTATTTTAGTATTGAGCGCCCCTTGTAGTGCTTTTGCAATAGGAGCAAGTCCTTGCAGCATATCTAGCTCCTTAAATGAACGGTCTATATCTATACTGCTCAAATCTACAGTCATATTAAAAGTAGGAGCACCATCACGTGTGGTGACAGAGCCAGAGAGCCCCGCTGCACCACCAAAAATGCCAGAGTTAAGATTGCTTAATGATGCCTGCTCATTTGCAATAGTCACACTTCCTTTAGTATTGCTAAGTTCAAGGCCATCATAAATCACCTTTGTAGCATTAAAGTTTACAGAGGCATCAAGAAAGTCTGGAATTTTTATTGCTGTGTCGCTTGAGCTCTTGCTCGCTTGGGTAGTGCCAGATGTGGTTGTTGTGCTAGTCGCAAAATCATCAAGGTTAAACACCTTTGAGGTAACATCAAAACGACCTTTTAAATCCTCTTTAGACATTACAAATGGGATGAGGTTCTCAATAGATCCCGTTGCATTTATATCTGAAGTCCCACTTGTTGCAGCAAATGACTTAAGCGTGATATTTCCTGTTTTAAAACTTACAGCTGCATTTTGTATGGCAATGGGATTTGGTAGTTCTGGAGTGCTGTAGGTGAAGTTACTAAGCGTAGCATTACCAGTGCTTTTTATATTTTGATACTGTTGCTTCTCAACCGAGTTCATATCAAAACTCGTCATCACATCTGCAACAAGTCTCCCTTGTAGTGGTTGGTCTAGATTAAGTGGGTAGACTTTGTCAATGTTACCCAAATCTAGCGCACCATCTAGGTCTAGATTTACTAGCATATTACCCATCAAATTCTTGAGCGTTCCCTTTGCAGTAAAGGTGTCTTGGTCAATTTTAAAACGTAAGTCGTTTATCTCAATATAAGTAAGTTCTGTGATGCCTGTATCATTTTTAATCTTTATATCTATATTGATGTTGTTCATTCTTTTAGGCAGGTCTGGATACTTAAAAGAAGCATTGTTAGACACAATCTCAATATCAAGATTTGGGATGTTAGTCTCCGTTGTTTTTCCTTTAATAATTCCGCTTACTCGAAAATCGCCACTCGTCTCCACGCCGTCGAGATTTGCTCTATATTCCTTAGGAATGAGGGCTAGAAAGTTCTTAAAATCTGATGAAGGCGTTTTAAACGATAAGTCCATAAGATTACCATCCTCTAGAAGCTGTATGAAGCCATTAAACTCTAGTGGGAGTTCGTTTATTTTGGCTAGGTTTTCTTTAAAGGTATACTTCTGCTTTTCTAGCTCCATTTGGATTACAGCTTCTAGGTCGAGCTCGTGTCCGTCTAGATAATGCGTACCACCATAATCAAAAGATACTACAGCGTGGGTATTTGTATCTAGCGCACTCTCAATAGCCGAAAAATCTCCAGACCCAGTATGATTTACTTCTGTAAGTTCTAGGTGGGTTTGTGTAGAGCGATCGTCATAAATTATTTTTGAGTCTATAAGACTGTACTCTTGTAAGTTAAAAACAAACGGTTCTGAGTTTTCCTCACTATCAGTTTCTGTAGTTGCTGTTTCTTTTACAATATCATAATTTGCATTGCCTAAAGAATCTACTTGTACGTGTATGTTTGCTTCCAGAAGTGATAGTGCATCTATAGCAATAGGCTCATCTGTTGTGTTTTTGAAGAGTTGAGTAACACCCATCTCAATGCGTAATTCTTTACCACTAGCAAGTGTGTCACCGGCAAACGGTGCGTTGTTAATTACCGTAAAGTCGTTTACTATAACCGTAGCGTCAGGAAAACTCCTAAATAGGCTTAGGTCGAGAGAAGACCACTCTACCTGTGCATTTAAATTATTATTAATGGTCTTCTTGAGTAAGCCTTCTAGTTTTCCTCTAAAAAGGAAAGGTGATGCTACAAGCAGTATCACAATAACGAGAAGTATAATACCTGTAATTTTTAGTGCTTTTTTCATAATATGAGTTATCTCTTTCGAGTAGGATTTACATCCTTTTTTATTGTAATATTTTTTGTTTTTAGTACGCTTTCGCGAAAGCGTATCTGTAATTCTTGTAAACAACCTCCTAAATAGGTAGCTTTAGTTCCTCACCTTCCTCTAGCTCAAATCTCTTCCTAAATAATCCTACGGCTAAGTATAACAATGGTGTGTCTAAAGCGGCAATAATCACTTTAAAGAGAAAACCTCCTAAAAGAAGACCTCCAAACAACTGCCACTCAATGAGTCCAAAGATACAGAGTAAAGAAAGGACCGAAAATGTATCTATAAATTGAGAAAAAAACGTAGAAAAATTATTTCTGAGCCAAAGGTGTTTACCCTTAGTTATGCGTTTCCAAAAGTGATAGATGTGAATATCTACGTATTGTGCTAGTAGATAGGCAATCATACTTGCAAAAACTGCTAGTGCAGTGACTCCAAAAACCTTAGTAAATAGCGTGTCGTCTACGGGAGACCAGCTTGTTGCAGGAACAGCGTTGCCTACATAAACGATTAAGAGCGAAAATAATGAGGCAAAAATACCAGCAGTAACCATCTGGTTTGCTTTTTTCTTACCATAAATCTCGCTTACGACATCTGTAATTAAAAAGGTTATTGGGTAGGGAAGTATCCCTACCGAAATCTCAAAGGTGTAGATTCCGAAAAAATCCCACGAAAAGAATTTTTGGAATATTAAATTCGACACAACTAATGCACAGATAAAGAGAGCACCTAGAATGACATAAATGCGATAAGCAAGTTGTAAATCCTTTGTATTTAAATCTTTAGAGGGTAGTTGCATTTTCTTGATAACTTCAATTTCAAAATTAGCGCATTGTGATTTTGATTTCCTTAATTTGTTGTGAAATGTTATTCTCGTAAATCAATAGCTAGATCTTTGCATACCACATTCTTATCATTAGGCAGTAATCAAGGAAACACTTATGAAGCACTCGATAAAGCAATACAATTGCTTTTTGAGCGTGTAGGTAGGGTTGTAAAAATTTCTCCTGTGTATCAAAGCCCTGCTTGGGGTTTTGATGGGCCAGATTTTCACAACTGTGTGGTAAGGATGGAAACATCACTACCTATTAAAAAACTCTTAGACACGACACAGGCTATAGAGCAATTACTAGGTCGTAAGGAAAAGGAAGGAACAGCTTATCAATCAAGAATAATAGATATAGACATATTGCTTTATGACGATGTTGTAAAGCTTTCAGAGCAACTCTCGGTTCCTCATAAGCATATGCAAGAGCGGTTGTTTGTATTACAGCCACTTGCAGATATCGCAGGCGATGAGGTTTGTGAGGCATTATCTACACCTGAAAATCCAGTCACTTATTTAGAGTTATTAGAAGCTTGTAACGATGATGGTATTCTTACAAAACAGGCTAAATGGCTTAAGAAACCACAAGACAGTATTGATTTAGGTGGTTACAACTATATCACCATAGAAGGAAATATAGGAGCGGGAAAAACAAGCCTCGCCACGATGATCTCAGATGAGTTTAATGCAAAGCTTATACTTGAGCGCTTTAAGGACAATCCTTTTTTACCTAAGTTTTATAAAGACCCAGATAGGTTTGCCTTCCCTCTAGAAATGTCTTTTCTAGCAGATAGGTACCAACAGCTGCTCGATGATTTAGGACAGTATGATCTTTTTAAGGATTTTATGTGCGCAGATTATGATCGTTATAAATCGCTCATATTTGCACAGGTAACATTACAAGAGGAGGAGTTTTTGCTTTACAAACGTCTCCATGAGATGATGTATAAAGATATGCCGCAGCCAGACTTATACGTTTACCTTTATCAAAATACAGAGCGTTTACTTAAGAACATAAAGAAGCGTGGTCGTAGTTATGAGAAGAGTATTGATCCTACGTATTTAGAAAAAATAAACCAAGGGTACCTTGATTTTATAAAGACTCAACACAATCTCAATGTTAAGATTATTGATATTTCAGAGTTAGATTTTGTCAAAAACAGAGCTGACTTTTTATCTATTATCAACCAATTTGCAAATGAGTAATTTAGAGTTTAGAAATATAATCGTCTAGAAACGCAAGTCTTTCTTTAGTCCATTGTTGCATATAGTTTAGCCCTTCTCGGTCAGATTTAAAATCTTTCCATACCAGCTGTTCTCTTTCAAAAACTAGATGTGACGAGAGTTTTTCATATACATTTTGTTGTCTAGTGAGTAGTTCTTCTTGACTCAATACTTGAGCTCGAAGTGTTTTCCATCGTTCTTTAAAACGCGTATTAAAAGCATCTGCATTTGTTTTTATAAGTCTTCTCACGAGACCATTTGTAAGAAAATCATCAGTGGTTTTTATTCGTTTACCACTAAAAATGGTTCCGAAGCTTCCATCTAGATCCCATGGTGCATAGAAGTAAGGTTCTCCTGCATCGTAACGTATGAGATATAAATTCTTACCTAAATTATCTGGGGCGCGCACAGCATTGATGTATAGGAAATAATCAATCGCATTATCGATTACAAATTGTTTTGAAATTCTTTTCGCGAAAGCGTCATCATCACTGTGCACTACAAAATCTGTAAATGGGTATACATTGTCCCAAGGAGCATTTGTTTCAGAAGGGTATTTAATATCATAGCCACCCCAACTTGCTAAGAAATTCTTTTTAGGAGGTATGGAGTCAAAAGAGCTAGCGCCTAGGTAGCGCGCCCCTTGAAAAATCTCACCACGCACCGTGTCGCCACGATTCTTTTTTACTTGTACCAGTTTGCGATCTACTTGTTCTTGTAGTAAGAAGATGCCTTGGTAACTCCCGTTTACAACAACCTCGGCATAGGCTGCTGTTGCGCCAGCTTTGGCTGTTGGTTCTTTATCTAGATAATGCGGTTTGTAAATATCATTCCATAAATTGAGAGAGAGGTAAGAACGCATACGTAGCGGTTCGTTGTAAAGCCCATCCAGAATCCAGTCGTCATCACTGCGCATACCTGCAAGTTCATAATCTTGATTTTCAAAACCTAGGCTGTCTTTATAAAAGTTGAGATCGTAGGTTTTTTTAGGAAACACAAGAGAGCTGCTTCCTCTCAGTTCTATCCCTGCATAACTTGTAAACTGCGTGTCTTTATCTGCATAAGATATTGTTGCCATACGTTTAGGCTCATTTACAATCCCCTGTGGAGCATCTATCTGTATGAGTGGATATGAGGTGAGATAGGTTTTGTAAGTAGTAGCACCATGCTTTAATAGGTGAGAAGCAGTATAAATAGCATCGTTACTTGAAAGAGTAAGAGTGTATGATAGTCCGTTAATCTGGAAATCTCCATCTGTTACTGTGGTCCCTTTAGGTATTTGGATAATGGCAATATTAAGAGAATCGTCTATTGCCAAGGTTTGTGGAGTAAAGGTTACTTGCGCACAAGAGTTAATAGAAATTGCTAGTACTAATAAAAAAATTGAATATCTCACAATAGATTGATTTACAGTAAAGATAATGCAATTGAAATGCCACAAATGAATGTTAAGGAAATTTTGAGAGTCTTATAAAATTGTACTTTTATGCTATGAGATTGATAACTAGTTTTTTACTCTGCCTTTTTGCTACTATTTTGACGGGGCAAGAAAGTGCAAAATCAAGTATAGCGCTTGGTCCTCCTAACCCAAAACCAGGGGTTTGCTACCTTTCACGTGACGGTGGAGGAGAAGATAAACTATGGAAAGCGGTACTCTGTGAGTGGAAAGAATATCAAACTTTAGAGATTCTTAGTGATAGTATGGATCCGCGATTATCTAATTATGATAAACATTACATTAATAAACGAGTGCGTTTATTATTGGAACGAAAGCTCTCATTAGAAGTAGAAAGTTATTATTCATCAAGTGCCAGTGACACCACAGATGCTTGCCTTGCTCAGGCAAGAGCTAGGGAGGTAGGAGAATATCTTATAAGTCAGGGACTAGAAAGAAATCAGCTTAAGATTACCGTGCTCCCTGTTAAAGACAGCGTGGGATTAAGTTTGAGAGTAAGGGCAATTAATGCATTACCATAGCATTACGTTTTCTTAGTAAGTACGCTTCATTAAACTCTCTCCAAAAAGGCGCAATACCTCTTTCTTATATTCAGAGATATCAACGTTATCTAGTGCTGTAAATGCTTTCTGCGTGTATTTGGCGATTTCTTGTTCTGTAGCTTTTGCGGCACCGGAGTCGAGAAACTGTTGCTTTACGGTTTCAATTTTTTCTGCAGGATCTGCTGGTGAGATAGAGAAGAAATGCTCTAGTTGTTGTGCATCATCTTTGTCAGAATTGATAAGTGCAGTAAGGTATAAGAAGGTCTTTTTATTTTCTATAATATCACCGCCCACTTGCTTCCCAAAACTCTCTGGATCGCCAAAGGCATCTAGATAATCATCTTGTAGTTGGAATGCTAGACCTAGATCACGACCATAATTATAAATTGCTTCTTGACAAGTTTTTGAAGCGCCAGCAACTATGGCTCCCATTTTTAGGGCAGCCCCTACAAGTACAGCTGTTTTGTACTCAATCATTTTCATATATTCTGGGATGGTAACATTGTCACGAGTTTCAAAATCTACGTCATACTGTTGCCCTTCACAAACCTCAATTGCCGTTTTAGAAAAGAGTTTTGCAAGTTCTTTAAAGGTATCACCTTCATAATTTTCAAAGAGTTGGTACGCTCTTATAAGCATTGCATCACCAGAAAGGATTCCAGTGTTTATATCCCATTTTTCATGAACAGTTTCCTTACCTCGACGCAGTGGAGCGTCATCCATAATATCATCATGCACTAATGAAAAGTTGTGGAAGATCTCTATGGCTAGGGCAGCATCAAGGGCGATAGCATGGTCTTTTTCAAACAGCTCACAAGCCATAAGTGTAAGTACAGGACGCAGCCTCTTACCTCCTAAGCCTAGTATATAATTTATAGGGTCATATAAATTTTTTGGCTTTTTCTCTAAGGTGTGTTTATTTAAATAATCAATAAATACCTCTGTGTATTCTTGTATGCTACGCATGAATTGCAATTTTTTGTAAAAATAAGTGATAAGAGGTGATTATGCCCTATTACGCTTTCGCGAAAGCGTATGGTAAATCCCTACAACTGTTAAAATTTATGTAAATAAATTGGAAACTATAAAAACTTTAAAAGTTTCCTACGTACTTTTGCGCTCGAAATATGAAAGATCAATTATTAAATACTGCCACAGAGTTGTTTTTAAGCCAGGGGTTTAAGAGCATAACAATGGATGATATAGCCCGAGAGATGGGTATGTCAAAAAAGACAGTGTATAGCTACTATTCAAATAAGGAGGCGATAGTTTCGGCAAGCGCTATGCAAATGTTTACAAATGTATGTGGAGGAATAGATACCATCTTTGAACGGGAGTTAAATCCTATAGAAGAGTTATATGATATTAAAAAATATGTACTTGAGCATATTAATGGCGAGCGCACGTCTTCTATGTATCAGCTTCAAAAGTACTACCCTAAAATACATCAGACCCTTAGAAAGAGTCAATATGATTACATGAAAAGTAGTGTGACTAGAAATGTACTTAGAGGAATAGAGCAAGGATTATTTATAAGTGATATCAGTGTAGAATTTGTAGTAAGTATTTACTTCACGGGAATGACTGGAATTAAGGATGAAACTATTTTTCCAAAATCTGTTTTCCCCGTTTCAGATTTACATGATATGTATCTAGAGTATCACATACGTGGTATTGTAACCCCTAAAGGAAGAAAAATTTTAAACAAACTCATCAAATCTAACCACAACTAATGATACAGAGATTATCGATAGCGATATTATTACTAGTAAGTGTTGCAACAATAGCACAAACTAGAAGTTTTACCGTAGAAGAGGCTGTAACCTTTGCTTTAGATAGCAATTATACAGCTATTAATAGCCGCCGAGACATCGCAAAGGCAATTAAGAAAAAATGGGAGACTACCGCCAGTGGATTACCACAGGTAAGCGCAAGCTTAGATTATAACTACCAGATAAAACAGCCTACACAGCTTATTCCAGCCGAATTTACGGGTGGTGAGCCTGGGACATTTATTCCTGTAGTTTTTGGAACACAACAGAATGCTACTGCAACGGCAACATTAAGTCAGCTTATTTTTGATGGTTCATACCTTGTAGGGTTACAAGCTGCCAAAACATTTCTTGAGTTTTCTAAAAATGCAAACGAGAAAACGCAGCTAGAAGTTCGTAAGGGTGTAATAAATGCATACGGAGGAGTACTACTTGCAGAGGAAAGCGTGGCAATATTAGATAAGAATATTGCGACATTAGAAGACAACCTCAGGGAAACTAGAATCATTTTTAAAAATGGATTTGCAGAGGAGGAGGATGTGGAGCAACTACAGATTACGTTTTTATCACTTCAGAATCAACGAGCAAATGCAAAGCGTATGGTAACCATTGCTAAGCAAATGTTTAACCTAGCAATAGGGATTGATGTAAATGAAGAAACGGTGCTCACGCAAACCCTAGAAGGACTAGCATTACCTGCATTAGGACTTCTTAATGATACGGTAAACTTAGAGCAAAATGTAGATTACAAGATTGCAAATAATCTTAATGAACAACGTGAGCTCGAACTTAAACTTGAAAAAAGTAAAGCACTGCCTACACTAGGTGCTTTTATAAATGTAGGAACATTTGCAGGGCGTAACGAGTTTAACTTCTTTGATAGTGACGAGAAGTGGTTCCCGCAATCTATTACCGGTTTCCAACTGAACATTCCAATTTTTAGTTCTGGGATGCGTAATGCAAGAACTGCGCAAGCGGCAATAGCGCTAGATCAAGCCAAAACTCAAAAAGAGGAGACAGCACAGCAAATTAAACTTGCATATGCCTCTGCCAAAAGTGATCATGAGCTTGCCATAGATAACTACAATACATCTCTTAAGAATATCACGCTAGCAGAGCGTATCGAGAATAAAAATCAAGTAAAATTTAGAGAAGGCTTGAGTACGAGTTTTGATTTGAGACAAGCTCAGACACAGCTTTATCAAGTGCAACAGGAGTTGCTACAAGCAATGTTGCAAATAATCACAACAAAGGCAGATCTTGAGACTATACTTAATGTGCCTAATTATACCAATAACTAGTTTTCTTAACAAGGAATTTTAATAGAGTACCAACCAGAAATAAACAATGATGAAAAAATATATAACACTTGCTATCTTAAGTATTGCACTCGTTTCTTGTGGAGGAGACACTAGCGGAAAATCTGTAGAAACACTCATAGAGTCTGGCTCAGTAGAAGAGCTTCAAGCTAAGAAAGAAGCACTTAAGGCAGAGATAACAACTAGTAATGATCAACTTGCACAAATTGAAAAAGTGCTAGAAGAAAAAACACCGAGAGACAAGAAAGAGGTTCTTATTACTACAATGACGGTTAAGGATACTTTGTTTAATCACTTTATTGAAGTACAAGGTAATGTGGAGACTAAGCAAAATGTGCTTATTTATCCAGAATACCAAGGGACGCTCTCTAGAGTCCTTGTAAAGGAAGGGCAGCGTGTGAGAAAAGGACAAACACTAGCTCGCATAGATGATGGAGGTTTAGGAAGTCAAGTAGCACAAATGGAATCACAACTTGCACTTGCCAAAACTACCTTTGAACGCCAGCAACGTTTATGGGATCAAAAAATAGGATCTGAAATCCAATACCTACAAGCAAAAACTCAATATGAATCATCACAAAACATGGTGAGTCAAATTAGAAGTCAGCTGGGTAAGACTACTGTAAATGCACCTTTTTCTGGTGTGATAGACCAAGTAATTACAGACCAAGGAACGGTAGTTGCTCCAGGAATGGCGTTATTTAGAATTGTAAATCTTGACAATATGTATGTAGCTGCAGAGATTCCTGAGAGCTACTTACCTACAGTAACTGCCGGTAAAAAGGTAAAAGTAGATTTTCCTGTATTAGGAGAAACGGTTGAGACTACTGTGCGTCAGACTGGTAATTACATTAAACCATCAAACAGAAGTTTTGCTATAGAAGTAGATGTTCCTAATAAAGATGGTAAGGTAAAACCTAACCTTACTGCGCGACTTTCTATTAACGATTATACAGCAGATAACGCGATTTTAATCCCTCTCAATGTAATTAATGAAAATGCAGACGGTGAGCAATTTGTATATATCGCTTTCGCGAAAGCGGACGAAATGATAGCGCAGCAAAAAATAATTACTACTGGTAAATCTCAAGGAGATCGCATTGAAGTGCTTTCTGGAGTAGAAGTAGGCGATAAAATAATTGTAGAAGGAGCAAGGTCTGTAAAAGACAACCAAGCGGTAAAAATCTTAACATACTAAGCGATGACAGATAAGAAAAAGAAAAATGTAGATAAGGAATTTGCAATCTCCAGCTGGGCGATTGATAATCCTACCATTATTTACGTTCTTATGGCGCTGTTTCTGGCCTTAGGAATGGGTGCATACTTAGGTATGGCACGTGAGAATTTCCCAGAAATCAATGAGACTAAAATTTATATTTCGGCACCATATCCTGGGAACACCGCAGAGGATATTGAACGTCTCATTGTAGATCCGCTAGAGGATAAACTTCAGAACTTGTCAGATGTGGTTGAGGTGCTTTCTACTTCGCAAGAAGATTATGCAATCATCACCATAGAGTTTAAGGAAGGAGTTGATGTACAGGAGGCAAAGCAACGAGTAAAGGATGAGGTAGACTCAGAAACAGCAAATGAAGACTGGCCTACGTTTAACAATGCAAAGGTAGAGCCTAACGTATTTGACCTAAGTATCTCTGAGGAGACACCTATTCTTAATGTAAACGTATCTGGTAATTACCCTACTATAAAGCTTAAGGAATATGCAGAGTACCTGCAGGATGAGATAGAAAGCCTTAAGGAAATCAAAGAAGCAACTATACGTGGTGCGCAAGAGCGTGAGGTAGAAGTAGCAGTAGATGTGTATAAAATGATAGCTGCTCAAGTAAGTTTTAATGACATACTTGCTTCTATAGGAAATGAAAATATGACCCTATCTGCTGGTAACCTTGTGAGTAGCGGGCAACGTCGTAACATTCGTGTGATAGGAGAGATACAAAGTCCAGAAGAGCTTGAAGATTTTGTAATAAAATCAGATAATGGGGCGGTATACCTTAAGGATATTGCAGAGGTAACTTTTTCTGAAGAAGATAAAACTACCTACGCTAGAGATCTCACATTATATGAAGGAGATACTGTAAATGATGAGGAGATAAGCGAGACGGTGGTAATGCTAGATGTAAAGAAAAGATCTGGCGAAAATATGATTGAAGCTGTTGAGCAAATCAACGAGATCATAGCAAATGCTACGGCAGAGGTATTTCCTCCAGATGTAGTTGTGCGTACCGCAAATGATCAGAGTGCAAAGACAGAAAATCAAGTAAACGACCTTGTAAACAATATCATCTTTGGTATTATTCTCGTGGTAGGTGTACTTATGTTCTTTTTAGGATTTAAAAACGCACTTTTTGTAGGGTTTGCTATTCCTATGTCTATGTTTATGAGTTTTATGATCCTCAACTTGATGGGTTATACCATGAATACCATGATCCTTTTTGCCCTTATTATGGGACTTGGGATGCTAGTAGATAATGGTATTGTGGTAGTAGAAAACGTGTATCGCCTCATGGACGAAGAAGGAATGGGACGTATAGAAGCGGCCAAAAAAGGTATCGGAGAGATAGCATTCCCTATCATTATATCTACACTTACTACGGTAGCTGCCTTCGTGCCATTAGGACTTTGGCCAGGGATTATGGGGCAGTTTATGATTTACTTCCCTATCACATTATCTGTGGTACTAGGGTCATCATTATTTGTGGCAATCTTTATAAACTCGATGCTCGTATCACAGTTTATGAAAACAGATGAGAAAGCGCTTACGCGAAAATTTCTTATCCGCACCTCACTCATCATGTTGCCTATTGGGTTAATGATATTATTTTTAGGAGGAAGCATACGTGGACTAGGAAGCCTTGTGATTGCAACCATCATCTTTATGTGGATCTACAAATACCTGCTTAAAGGTGCTGCCGATGTTTTTCAGCAGCGTTTCCTTACGTGGCTTGAGAAGGTGTACAAAAACTTCTTAGGATGGTCTATTAGAGGCTACAGACCTATTGCATTTGTAGGAGGTATTTTTCTACTGTTAATTTTAACTTTTATGGCGTTCGGAGGTTCTATAGGAGCAGGTCGTACCGCTATAGAGTTCTTCCCAGATAATAAGCCTAACCAGATTACGGTGTATGTCGAGTATCCAGAAGGAACAGCCATCAAGAAAACAAATGCCATTACTAAAGAAATAGAGCAGCGCGTCTTTAAAGTATTTAATGACGAAGCATATCTAGAGGGTGAAGATTACAATGCTCTTGTAGAAACTTCTGTATCACAAGTAGGTGAAGGTGCAGGTAATCCTCAAACAGATGGCGGTAGTGCTGCCGAGATGCCGCATAAAGCAAAAATTACGGCAACAATGCGTGAGTATAAGTACCGTAATGAGGCAGATAGTGAAGAGCTACGCTTTAAAGTGCAAGACGCCGTGAGAGGTGTGTATCCAGGGGTTGTAATTACAGTAGAAAAAGATGCTGCAGGACCACCACAAGGATACCCTATTAACATCGAGCTAGAAGGTAAAGATTACCAAGAACTCATTATCGCAGCAGAGCAAATGCGTAACTATATTAATAGCCGCAACGTTCCTGGAGTAGATGAGCTTAAGATTAATGTAAATAGAGGTAAACCAGGAACAGAAGTTCTTGTAGATCGCCAGAAGGCAGGAGAACTGGGTGTAGCTACTGGTCAAGTAGGGCTGCAACTACGTCGTTCTATCTTTGGTGATAAAGCTGGGGTTTATAAAAAAGATGGGGAAGATTATGATATTTACGTGCGCTTCAATGAAGAGCAGCGATATGATAAGTCGGCTTTATTTAATCAGAACATCACTTTTAGAGATCCTGCTACGGGGCAAGTAAAAGAAGTACCTGTAAGTGCAGTAACCACTACAAGAAACACATCTTCATTTAGTGCGATAAAGCACAGAGATTCTAAGCGTGTAGTGACAGTATATTCTAACCTTGCCGCTGGTTTTACAGATGCAGGTGTGGTAGTAGCTGCTGTACAAGAGGAGATGAAAAACTTCGACGAAATACCAAAGGATATTAAGGTAAACTATACAGGCCAAATCGAAGAGCAAGCAAAGGAAATGAATTTCTTAGTAAGTGCATTTTTTGGCGGACTGGCATTAATATTCTTCTTATTGATATTTCAATTTAGTTCCATATCAAAGCCAGTTATCATTATGATAGCTATTTTCTTAAGTTTTATAGGAGTATTTGGTGGTATCATCATAAGTGGGTCGCCATTTGTAATTATCATGACCATGATGGGAATTATATCTCTTGCAGGTATTGTGGTAAATAATGGAGTGGTACTACTTGATTATACACAGCTACTTGTAGATCGTAAAGAAGTAGCGCAAGATCTGGAAGGAAAGCAAATGCTTGATAAAAAGACCATGCAAGAACTCATTATAGAAGGTGGTCGTGCACGTTTACGCCCAGTATTGCTTACTGCCATCACAACCGTTCTTGGTCTAATACCACTTGCAATAGGAATTAACATTGACTTCTTTGGGTTGTTCCAAGAGTTTGATGCAGGGATTTATGTAGGAGGTGATAACGTGATTTTCTGGGGCCCACTAGCGTGGACAGTAATTTACGGATTAATCATAGCGACTTTCTTAACGCTTATTATTGTACCACTACTATACTACATAGTATATCGTATTAAATTTAAAATACGAGGTGGTAAAGATGAGGTAGAAGAAGAAAAAGAGCTGCCAGAAGCAGCATAAGTAATTAGTTAGTTAATTAGTGTAGAAAAGCGCATTCGGCAATAAGCTGAATGCGCTTTTTTAATGAGTAATTACGCTTTCGCGAAAGTATAAAAAAACCCTCTCAATATCTATTGAGAGGGTTTGAATGAATTAGGTGTTACTTATTGGTTCTCAGTAAGTGGTATTGGGAATTGAGAAAATACATCATCATTTGCTCTATCAATAGGTAACTCGTCAAGGCGATTGTAACGACGTACATCGATCCATCTGTGTCCTTCTGCATAGAGTGAGTACCTACGTTGTGTAAGCATCTCATCTGTAAGAGAAGCAGCATCCATAGCTCCAGCATAAGAATCCAGTCCAGCGCTTTCGCGTATGATATCTAAAGCTGTAACTGCCTCCATAGGATTAATGGTAATGTTTGCCTCTGCGTATAATAAGAGTAGTTCTTCTTTACGTATGATTGGAATAGGGTCTACGTTACTAGTATATCTAAACACATCATACTCTCCAGTAAGACCATCTAGAGTAAGAGCAGATTCTCTAAGCACAACTTTGTCAAGACGTTGGTCATCTGTCTCGGCATCTGTGATAAAAGATGGTTGTGCGATACGTGCACCTGCAGTAGATGAGTTGAGAGCAAAAAACATAGGGTTAAGAATATCTGTCTGGTCTTGAGAAAAGTTGTGATAAACACCTAAATCTAATTCATTATTATCTAGTGTTAAAAATGAATCTTCAAGAGATGATAGTACACCAGCAAAATCGCCTTGATATGCAGCTACACGTGCCGCAAGCGCATTACTTACTTGGCTAAAGCTTGCTGGAGTATTAAAATCTCCAAAGCCAGAAGAAAGTACAAATGGAAAGGCATCACCACCAGCACTTAGGTCTAAGGCAGCAGCATCTAGTGTTGATTTTATAAAGCTTAACGCTTCACTTTTTGAAACAATAGGTCCTAGATTAGTCTCATCTGCTACATCTATACGTATACCACCTTCATCTGTAAGATTAAGGTTGAGCAGTAGCTCGTGTGCAATCATTGTATTAAGAAATCCTCTTGTTGCACTAAGCTCTTCGTTAGTAAATATGGCAGAGAGATCTTGTGCTTCAATGAATCCTAAGATAAGATTGGCGTTTTTTACGGTTCTATACCTTGCAGCCCATGGGGTTGTGATATAGAAGGTATTGTTATCTAAAACGGCATTTTCTCCACCTAGTAAATCACTTGTAAATCTAGGGTCTGAGCTTGAGAATCTATAGTATTCTCTACCTATAACGCCACAATCATCAAAGTAAGTTCCCAGACCTACGCGAGAGCTGTATAGCACTCCGCCCACTAGGTCTTGTAAGTCTCCGCGAGTTAGATTGTCTTCAAAGGCATCAACCTCGGGGTTGTTTAAGTCTGAATATTCTTGTACGTCACAAGAATAAAGCCCAGCACAAATACTCAGTGCAAGTAAGCTTTTAGTTATATATTTTTTCATCTTTTTATTTTAAAAGTTTACAGCGAGATTAAATAAGAAACGCTTTGATGATGGGAAAGGCGTAACCTCTACACCTGTAAAGATACCTCCACCTCCAAAGTTTGAAACTTCTGGATCATAACTGTTGTAATCAAATATGTTGATTAGGTTTGTTCCAGAAAATCCTATTTTAATGTTATCTATATTTCCTCCTAAGAAGTTTTCTAAAGTTGTTGTAGGTATTGTGTAATATAATCCCACTTCACGCAATCTTAAGTAAGATGCATCCTCTACAAATACATCTGCAGATGAACCAAGCTGGCTCACTCTATATGGGCCATTTGCAAGAGCTCCAGAAGGATCAAGTCCAGAATCATCATAATCTGCACTAGTACCGTTTAAATCAGATAATAATGTAGTTAAATTAATGTTGTCACCACCTTTTTTCCATTGCCATAAAAATGATAATTGGAAGTCCTTGTATTGAAGACTGTTATTGAATGCCATTTGAAAATCTGGCTCTGAATCTCCAAATTTCTGGAATCCATTTGCACCAGGGTTAGGGCCTATTCCTACTATTTGAGTAGCGCTAGAACCTTCTTCAATTCTAAATGTACCAAGTGTCGCTCCAAAGGCTCCTACATTGAATGGGTCAACATCTAAACGAGTGATTTTAGAAGTGTTTTTAAACCAGTTTACACTAGCATTCCACACAAAATCCTCTGACTCAATAATATTACTATTCAATGATAGTTCAAGTCCTTTGTTTTGCAATTCACCTGCATTCACAAATTCGCTCGTAAATCCAGAAGATGGAGGTAATGCAGAGTTAAGAATTAAGTCATCAACAGTTTTAATATAATATGTTGCAGAAAAATCTACTTTACCATCAAGAATACTAAGGTCTGTACCAAATTCTAATTCTTTTTGGCGTTCAGGGCTTAAGTCGCCATCTCCACGCACGCCTACAAGGCTTATCCCTAAAAGACCGTCTGTAGAAAACGAAGTGTATGATGTGAATAATGCACCAAAAGGAGCAAAGTTACCTGCTTCTCCATAAGCTACACGAAGTTTGAACTTGTCTACAAAGCTATCTTCTTTCCAGAAATCGAACTCATTAAAGTTTGCAGCGAGTGATGCTTTTGGGTAATAGTTAAGTTCGTTTGCATCTCCATTATTTGAAGATTTATCTCCTCTTAATCCTATCGCTCCTATAAGCTTATCTTGAAAATTGATTTCTTCTTGTACAAAGAACCCAGCATCTTCTTGAAGTAATCTAAACTGGTTAGTTCCAGTGTTAGCCGCTTGATCAACATTAGTTTCTGAAGCTACAAGTCCACTTGCAGTAATAAGTTGAGAATTTCTGTCAAAATACTCTCTTGTAACACCTGCTTGAGTCCTAAAAGATAAATCATTATCCGTTCTATAATTATGTACTAAGAAAGCTGCTAGATTGTAGTTTCTATTTTGAGTATCTCCTTGCACAGCAACTCCATTTTGTCCACCATTAGCAGGTTTTTGAAACTGTAAATCCTTTGGGAAAATAGCTCTAGATTTCTGTCCGTAAGTGTCTAAACCTCCACGTAAAATTAATTCAAGGCTTGATTTTTCTTTTTTGAAGATATCTAGATTTGCAGAAGCACCAATAATAAAGCGATCTACAATCTCTCTGTTAGTTACTCTGTCTCTAGTTTGTAAAGGGTTTGATGCTCCTGAAGGATTATCTGGGTAAACACCATTTTCATCTGGAAATAACTGTAACCATGGAGTTGTACCCGTTAAAGTCACACCAATAGTGGTACCTGAGTTGTCATTATTAAAGAAACCACGGTTAGATCTTGAATTGATATAGTTTGTATTAAGTGATACTTTTAAAAAGTCTGTAGCTCTGTGATCTAAGTTAAGACGAAGTGAAGTCTTTTCATAACCTGTGTTTTTTACAATACCATTTTCATTACTGTGCGTAACCCCAGCATAAAAGCGAGTTTTTACATCTCCACCGCTCATGCTAAAGTTAGTTCTACTTATAAGACCTTTTTCTCCATAAATCTCTTCTTCATAATCTACTAATCTTCCTTCATCTCTAGCGGCTACAAAAAGCGGCACAGCTTCCGCACCAAAGCTATCCTCTACGCGTTGCTCATTATAATTACGTAAACCTAAAAGCCTTGTTACTTGTGTCCACCCAAAAGATTGACCAAATTTAAACTGAGTTTCTCCAGCTTTACCTTTCTTAGTTGTGATAATAACAACCCCAGCAGCAGCTCTAGAACCATATATAGCAGCAGCAGATGCTCCTTTTAATATTTCGATATTTTCAATGTCATCTGGATTTATATCTGCTATTCTGTTTGTAGGGTTATCTTGGTTTGAAGCACTTCCTCCAGCCGATGCTGCAGAAACTGCATTAAGACCAGCAGAAATAGAAGAGTTATCTACATAAACACCATCCACAATATAAAGCGGTTGTGTGTTACCTTGGATAGAAGTAGCTCCACGAAGTTTAATAGAAAGCCCTCCTCCTGGTGCTCCAGAATTCTGGCTTACGAGTGCTCCAGCAAATTTACCATACAGCGCTCCATCTAATGTAGGTGGTGGTGTGGTACCAGTAATTTGCTCTGCTGAGACTGATGCCACAGCATTAGCGGCATTAGATCTCTTTACTGAAGATGCTAGTCCAGAAATAACAACTTCATCTAGTGACTCAGAAGATTCTTCTAGAGTTACATTTAATGTTTGTGAGCTTGAAATCACTTGTTCTTGTGTTGCATACCCTAGATATGAAAATTCTAAGGTTCCAGAATTACCATTTAAGGTAATGGAGTAATTACCATCAAAATCTGATGTAGTTCCGTTTGAACTTCCTTTTTCAATAACGTTGACAAAGGGAATTGGATTATTACCAGCGTCTTTAATAACTCCTGTTACAACAGATTGACCCATCAGGGCGCAAGGAATTAAAAACAACAAGAAATAAGCCATTTTGAGTAATGGGTACTTTTGTTTCATTTGTTCTTTGATTTAGATTATAATCCAAATTATAAATAATATTTAACTTATTAGGCTAATAGTTAACTATATGCTAATAATATTCTAAAAATTACACGAAATAAGCGAATTTGCCAATCATCATCTTGATTTCTCAAATAAATCAGCTTTGTTTTGAGAACTTTTCATGTAATTATTGATTAGATGTAAGAGAACAAGGGTGTTGTCAAATTAGCTCCAGCATTTTTACGCTCATATTTTTTAAATAGGACCTTAAATTGTTAAATAATTAATCACTAAATTTTATCTATTGAATTAAAAGTGTTGATAATTATAATCTATTAAATTTCAATCTCTAGGCTCTTTTTTAAGAGAAAATATTTAACTTAATTAAAGAGACAGTCATGGTGGGCTCAAAGTGTTGTTAAAACGCTTTATTTTGCGCTTTCGCGAAAGCGTGTATATAAAATGTGGAAAAACTAGGAAAGTCTGATCATATTTGAGAAAGCCAACCCAATAGAATAGCGTACTTTTATTTTTCTTAAAATATATGATTTGGCTAAGAAAAAAGTAACCCCCTTAATGCAGCAGTATAATGGTATTAAAACTAAATACCCAGATGCGCTATTGCTTTTTAGAGTAGGAGATTTTTATGAAACCTTTGGAGAAGACGCTGTAAAAGCAGCTGCCATTTTAAAT
Organism: Dokdonia sp. Hel_I_63; assembly: GCF_007827285.1. NCBI lineage: Bacteria > Pseudomonadati > Bacteroidota > Flavobacteriia > Flavobacteriales > Flavobacteriaceae > Dokdonia > Dokdonia sp. Hel_I_63. The sequence goes on from NZ_VISD01000001.1 coordinate 962,024, forward strand.
ATTACATTAACAAGTCGTAATAATGGTGGAGATCGTACGGAGCTCGCTGGTTTTCCTCATCATTCTTTAAATACTTATTTGCCTAAGCTTGTAAAAGCGGGTTGTAGAGTGGCTATTTGTGACCAGCTAGAAGACCCAAAGCAGACTAAGAAAATAGTTAAGCGTGGGGTGACAGAGCTAGTGACACCGGGAGTTGCGATGAACGATGATATTCTTTCTGCTAAGACAAATAATTTCCTTGGGGCTGTATTTTTTAATAAAGAAAAAGTAGGTGTGGCATTCTTGGACGTGTCCACGGGAGAATATCTTACTGCACAAGGGGATATAGCATATGTAGATAAATTATTGCAAAATTTTGCACCTAGCGAGCTGCTAGTTTGTAAGAAGCAGAAGAAGGGATTTTTAGAAGCATATGGCTCAGATTATCATACTTTTTACCAAGAAGATTGGGTGTTTCATATAGATTATGCTACAGAATCTTTACACAAGCATTTTGACGTTAATTCCTTAAAAGGCTTCGGTGTAGAACACTTGTCTGAAGGTGTAGTTGCGGCTGGTGCAGCGCTTCATTATTTAGGAGAAACCCAACATCATAAACTACAGCACATCACAAGAATACGCCGTATTGCGGCAGATGATTACGTGTGGATGGATCGCTTTACTATAAGAAATCTCGAGTTATATAACTCGGCTTCTGGTGTTAAGGCTATTACTTTGATAGATATAATAGATAAGACGACCTCTGCAATGGGAGGTCGTTTACTCAAACGATGGCTAGCATTACCTCTCAAACGTCTTGATGAGATTGAAAGGCGTCATGATGTGGTGTCTTTTCTCTCAGATAATGGAGAGATATTTGATAAAATGCAGTCTAACATTAAGAAAATAGGAGATTTAGAACGTCTCATAAGTAAAGTTGCTACAGGTAAAATAAGTCCGCGAGAGGTTATACAACTTAAGAATTCGCTAGAAGCAATTGTTCCTATAAAAGGACTTGCTCTTAATACCGATAATGAGTCACTCAACATCATAGGCGAGCAACTTCAAGACTGCGTTGTGCTACGTGATAAAATAAAGGAAACACTTAAAGAAGAGGCTCCAGTTTCTATTATAAAAGGCGGAGCAATTGCAGCTGGTTTTTATAACGAACTAGATGAATTAAGAGTATTATCTCAAGGAGGTAAAGATTATCTAGAGAAAATGTTAGCTCGTGAGACTGAGCGCACTGGGATCACCTCGCTTAAGATAGCATCAAATAATGTTTTTGGGTACTATATAGAGGTGCGTAATACGCATCGTGACAAAGTGCCAGAAGAGTGGATAAGAAAGCAAACACTAGTTAACGCAGAACGATACATTACTGAGGAGCTTAAGGAATACGAAGGAAAGATTTTAGGAGCCGAAGAGCGTATTCAAGCCATAGAACAGCAACTATTTGCAGCACTGGTAAACTGGATGAGTAGTTTTATTCCTCAAGTACAGGCAAATGCTTCCCAGATAGCACAACTAGATTGTTTACTCGGTTTTACACAACTCGCTAGAGAAAACAATTATGTGAGACCTACGCTAGACGAGTCACAAGCAATAGATATAAAACAAGGGCGACATCCCGTAATAGAAAAGCAGCTACCGCTAGGTGAGGCTTATGTGACAAATGATGTGTATTTAGATAGTGGTGATCAGCAAATGATTATGATTACTGGGCCTAACATGTCTGGTAAGAGTGCCATTTTAAGACAGACCGCTTTGATTGTCTTGCTAGCTCAAATGGGTAGTTTTGTGCCAGCGCAAGCAGCACATATAGGTGTTGTAGATAAAATATTTACACGAGTAGGAGCCAGTGATAATATTTCTATGGGTGAAAGTACCTTTATGGTAGAGATGAATGAGACGGCTAGTATTCTAAATAACCTAAGTGACCGAAGCTTAGTATTACTGGACGAGATAGGTCGTGGAACAAGCACGTATGATGGGATATCTATTGCCTGGGCTATCAGTGAGTTTTTACATGAACATCCTGGACGTCCCAAAACATTATTTGCAACCCATTATCACGAGCTTAATGAAATGTCAGAAACTTTTGAGCGTATTAAAAATTTTAATGTCTCTGTAAAAGAACTTAAGGATAACGTGCTCTTTCTACGCAAGCTAGTTCCTGGCGGTAGCGCCCATAGTTTTGGGATTCACGTTGCAAAAATGGCAGGAATGCCACAACAAGTACTTCGTCGTGCTACTAAGATGATGGAAAAACTAGAGAAATCTCACGGCAGTGAGGAGCTCACTGGCACACTTAAAAAAGTGGGAGAAGAAGAAATGCAACTCAGTTTTTTTAACTTAGATGATCCCTTATTAGAAGAGATAAAGGAAGAAATTCTACACATAGATATTGATACCCTTACACCAGTAGAAGCTCTTATGAAACTCAATGAAATCAAAAGGATGTTAGTAAGTAAAAAAGGTAGTTTAAGAGCTTAATTACCATAGAGAGCCATCACTTTACATTAAATGGACCTTTTTAATTTCCCACATTAGAAAGCTTACGTTAGAACGATCTGCATTTCTATAGTAGCATATAAATAGGTGGGCCACTCATCTATTTGAAGTTATGGTATAGCGTTTACAATTCCTTATTCAAGGTTATAGCCCTCATAACCATTATACTTTATCAGCATTTTAATAAAGTAGCATAAGAACATTAGTAAATAATGAGGTTTTAGATTGTAAGCATACGCTTAAAATCTAAAACCTGCACTTACCAAAATTCTACTGTCTTCCTTACTCACGTAATACCCAAGATTTGCAGTAATAGCTTTAAAGCCATTAATAAATACAGAACCCCCATAACTATTATGCCACTGTTCTGAATTGTCATTATCCTCCCATACACGTCCATAATCAAAGCCAGCAGTGACACCTAAGCGTAACGGCACAAAAGATGTTCTAAACTGTGCTAAGCCTACTCTAAGGTCTGTAGAATGGTAGAATGAAGACTTACCTTGAAAACGATTGTTACGGAAACCTCTTAAACTAGTATTGCCACCTACGCTAGCTGCATGATAAAATTCATAATCATCACTCAGATTAAATTGTGCACTAGCCATTGTAGCTAGAGTTGCTGCACCACTCTCGTGTATAGGATATATAAAAGACACCATTGGTTTTACATACCCAAATTTATTATTAAATTTATCATCAATAGTAGTTTTATACCCTGCCACCAGTTTAAGTTCCATACCTCTCCTAGGTAGGGCCATCATAGTGCGTTTGTTATTGTAATGTAGTCCCACTTCTCCTCCAGCATAAATCTGCTCTTCAAAGACATCATTAGTAGGCTCAAAAAAGTCATTTACAAATCCATTCTCAGTATTATCTACCTCGTGTGACTCCAAGCGTCCTTCTACATATATTAAAAAGTCATCATTTTTCTTGTAATGTAATGATGGAGCTACGTGCCATTGCTTTATACGAGTTCTATTAAAATCTATATCTGTGTCATCTTCATCATATTCAGTATCATTACCAAGCCCAAAGAAATTTGTTGCATAGTTGTCTGTAGTGAACCTAGTGTCTACATTAAGATTCCAGTTATAAAAAAAGTGAGCAAACTCCCCTAGGTACTTAACTTCAAATCCAGATGTAGCAGAATAGTAGTTTACTGCGAGAGTATGTTGTGTTGTAAAAGGATTACGTAATAGACTGTACGTTGTATAAGTGTCTGCGAGACCTACACTTAATCCTCGATCAGGATCTGAGGCAATGCTCGGAAAAATAACATTCGTAGAATACTTACGTTTACGAGGGTCATAATTATTGATCTCATAAGAGTCCGTGAGATTTTTAGAGCCCACATTTTTAAATGTATTTTCCTTTGATTTATAGTCAAACACTTTTGTTTTACGCGCATTTTTTAAATCGTAAATATCATTTTCTTCTCCACCAAATATCTTGAGTTTGATCAGGTCATTACCGTCTCCAGTTACAGTAAACGTATCATCACCATCTAATCCATAGAGCCAGATTTCTTTTGTCTCTTTTGCATCATACGTATTTTTGAATATAGTGAGTTCATCATCTTTTATTTCTATAGATGTTTTCCCATCGCGTTCTCGTGATATGTCAATTAGATTATCTTTATTAGTAGCTACAATAACTTCGTGTTTTTTAAAATAATCATAATAATTCTGAGCAACGGCAACCAGGTTTTCCCTGCGTTGTTTCATAAGACTTTTTATATTTTCTATACTTTGGTCTTTGGTCCCTTCTGGCAGGTTTGCAAATGCATTGTCTATCGCTGCATCTGTCATAGTATTCTGTAGGAACTCTGCTTGTGACTTCCAGACATCCCAACCCGCTTCATTGATAAAGCTCTTATCTAAATAGAATGCTGCATAATTGAGCCATTTTGTACTCTTTACATTTTTAGAGTACGTTTGCATAGGGCGCAAGGCAGGTACAGCAATCTTAGCAAGTGATATTAATGCACCATCATATTTAGGGAACGCTTGATCTCGATCACGCGGTATAGGTTTGTAAAGCTCCGTGCCATCTTCTTGGGTAAAAAGAGCCCATCTCCATTGATCTTCGTGACGATCCCAATCACCTATAAGCATATCAAAAAGACGCGCTTTTATATAGGCCTCTTCATCTATCTGTGCTTCCTTATCATCTAGAAGTACTTGAAGCATATCTGTAGTACTTATGATATCTTCAGAATTTCCAAAAGTTTCGAACTCCTTATTCTCATCACCTACGTGCTCTTCTAACATATAAAGTTTGTCACCATAAGAATCATTAAAGCGCCCCAAGCGCTCTTGTTTCGGTACATAATAAATTTCTGGGTTTGCATGATAAATAGCGGCCTGTTGCATAAGGTCTGCAACTGCAAATGGGGCATAGGGATGTGCTGTAGTATAGTAATCCTGTACAACATCTTCTGCAACAGTATTACGAACATAGTCTTTAATGTAATGATCATCTACAGAAGATTGTAAAAAGCGCACGGCGCTTTTTCTAAGCTCACGCAAGCTATACTCATGTTCTTCATCGTCTATGAGACGTAGCGTTCTTGATTGATTACCTCCTCCAGCAGTCTTTGCTTTTACATTATTAGGCAAATCTTCTAAAAATAGTACGGGTGCATCTATATCACGACTGTAAATTGTACGGTAGTGATCACCCCATAACCACTTGTAAAATCCTGATTTTTTAGTTTCTTCTTTTGTATAAATAGAGGAGGTGAACGTATCGCTAAAGTCTGTTTTTGATTTGAATTTAAAATCCCCAGTTGATCTTTTTTTACTCTTTATTTCTTTTGTAAAAGCTAGAGTAGGCGAGTTTCCATTCATTTCAAATAATTGAACCTCTGAGCTTCCGTCTTTAAAAACATTTAATTTTGCGTAGCCTGGTTTATCACTTCCATAATCACCATTTTTTGTCTTTGCTCTAGTTTTTTCGGTTTTTCCAGTGGCACCACTTATAACTTGAGGAATATCCTTATCCATTATAAATTGGAGATTTTTATCTGCCCCAGATATAAATATTACATCCTCAGATAGACTTGCGATCGTTTCAAGCTCACCTATAAAAGAGTTCATCTCATTATTAAAGTAAGATTGGTCAGAAAATCCTCCCATTCTTTCAAAAAAACCGCGTCTCGTAGAACTTAATACAGAATGGTACAGTGCAACAATTACAGTCTTGTTTTGTTCGTCTTTGAGCTCATCTTTAAAGGCAGCCATAAACTGGTCACGCGTTTTTATCTCACATTTATTATTGATATATGGATGTTTGTCCCAATCTTCTAAGTACCATTGAGAGTCGACCATTACAAGCTCAACCTCATCACTTAGCGTCTCGCGTTCTATAGGACATCCATCATTAGGCCAAAATTTACCTTCACCATTATCTTGCAAAAATGATTCTAAGTCGTCTATATTTTTGTGCCCACCTTTATTCCACTCATTAGTACCCGGTATATAAATGATCTGTCCATTAAATCCTGACAGCGGCGTTAAAAGGTTGTTAGTAAGAAAGTTTTCTTCTGCTTCACGTTTGCTTGAATTTTTTGGATATCCATCCTCACGGGTATTGTTACCTAAAGAGATAAACACAGCCTCTTTATCTTTTTGTGAAGCCTTAACGATAGCGCTAAGTATAGATTGTGAATTTTCTCCTACGCTATTACCTACGTGAGAAGTAAAATAAAGGGATTTTGAAATTTCTCTACCTTCTTGAGCACTTACAAGTAGTGTGCTTAGTAATAAAAAGGCACTAAGAAATGCCTTAAGTACATATTGATCCTTAAGCATTGTGGGAGAGGTAGTAATTTTCATATAACGTATTTAAAGGACTGAAATTTGAAGACTTATAACTTTTAATATATGCCTAATCATCTCAAGATAATTTATTTCTATTTAATTCTTTAACACTTTTAAACTAAAATAAAAGTGCTATATAATAAAAAACCCTTGATAATCTGTAGATTAACAAGGGTTTTAGTACTCGAGACGGGACTTGAACCCGTACGTCCTAATGGACATTGGATTTTAAGTCCAACGTGTCTACCAATTCCACCACTCGAGCATTTTCACTTACGTGAAAAATTGGTATTTATTTTTATACGCTTTCGCGAAAGCGTTATAATTTCAAACTAGAGCGAAAGACGAGATTTGAACTCGCGACCCCCACCTTGGCAAGGTGATGCTCTACCCCTGAGCTACTTTCGCATTGCATTCTATCAGAACGACGCTATTTCTCGTAGCGGATGCAAATTTAATCTTTTTCTTGTTTTAGCAAAGAGTTTTCCTAGTTTTTTTTTAAAACTATTTTAATCACTATAGTTAGAGAGTATACGCAGGGATAAGCATTGTTTTTATCAATATTTACATCCTGTCTCTGTAAGAAAAAACCTGTAATTATGCCAAAGTCAAAAGCTATTATTGGTAAATAGCTGATATTAAGTGTATTATTTTTTACAAGTAATATGCCACTCGTCCATATAAAAGTGCATTTGGTCGAAAAATACATGTATATTATCTACAAAGAGATCAAATTAATCGATAAAGTGCTTATATTTAAGTTAAGTTTAAGAATATCATGTAGTTTTGCTTAAGTGATTAAAGAAGTTCTACTTTTAAATTTAATATGATATTAAGATAACGTAGATAAAAGTCTAATATCTGATGTTTGTTTAAGCCTCAGATTCTATTAAAAGTTAAATTAAGTTATAATTTATATATATGGGAAAAATTACTATTCCTTACGGACAGATTAAAAAGTTGCAATTATCATTTATCTCAAAAAAGATGATTGTATTTCTTGCGATATTTGGTTGTGTTACATTGTCCTCTTATGGTCAATGTGTTGGTACTGCTACAGATTGTGATGGTGACCTTGTATTAAATGAAAATGATTTAGATGATGATAATGATGGAATACTAGATGTAGCTGAGGGGTGTAATCAACCTGGGACACCGATTGCTTTCAATCAAATTTCAGCTATACCTCCATCAGCATTTATTCCAGGAGGTGGAACTATACCAAGTGGCTCTTCTGGATTGAGAGTTTCTGATGCGTCGGGAAACTATTCAGTTGATATTTATATTGGACCTCAGACGGTTGAAGCTGCGGGTCAGAATAATGCAGCGACTTTTAACCTAACTACTGGATTGATTGGTAATGGCGCTACTGGTCTTAACGATAATGAATTTGTAGAACTTATTTGGACTAGTACAAATTCAATTATTCCTTTTCAAATCCCAAGTTTGAGCATTAACAATATCAATAGTTTGACCGCACCGCTAAATAATACAGATGTCAGAGATGCCTATGCATGGAGCGAAGGTGGGGTATGGTCGATAAATACTGACCCATTAGATACTGCCAATCCAGGTGGTGCAATTGTAACTGTAAATGATGCGCAAATTGATGATGTAGGAGTTTTTGTTATACCTGATAAAGATGGGAATAATGTTCTCAATAACGTAGGACGTTTTACAACATTAGTTAATGTCGACGATAGCACTTCAGACGTATTACTTAATATGACAGGTGTTCCTAATGGACATACTGCAATATTTACATTCGATAATCCTCAAACCACTGTTTCTCAATATATTTTTGATAGTAGAAACTTAGGCAGTGTTGTGGTAATGTTATGGAATTTTTTCCCTCAATCAACTATTTTTGTGGCGCCTGTTAATCCTGATACAGATAATGATGGTATTGCAGATTGTTTTGATTTAGATTCAGATGGTGATGGCTGTAGTGATGTTTTAGAGTCTGGAGGTCTTGATCCAAACGGAGATGGAATATTGGGGGCAATACCAACTATGGTAGATAGTGATGGGCTAGTAATAGGAAGTTCTCCTGCAACTGGAGGTTATGATGGAGCAAACGGAAATGAAATTGTAGCAACACAAGTTAATGTTACAGCAATGGAACCTGCCGACCAAACGGCTACAACTGGTGAGTCTGCTACGTTTACAATTACGGCAACAGCAGATAATTCGACTGGATTTACAGCAGGTGTTCCAGATTACGGAACTCCTGGAAATGCAAATGCCGGAATAAACTATATGTGGTACATAGGTGATCCAGATACATCAGGAACTCTTATTACTGCAGCCGATACTAATTATAGTGGCGAGAATACAAATGCTTTAACGGTTAATGATGTAACAGGCTTAGATGCTACGGAGTATTTTGTTGTAGTTACTCATGATGATAATGTTTGTTTTACAGAAACTCGTTCAGCGACGCTTACTATTGCGCAGGCTGATGTAAGTATTGATAAAGTATTGGTTGATAGTAGTCCTTATGTAGTGGGGGGTACAGTGACCTATACATTAACAGTAAGTAACGCAGGGCCTGATGGAGCAACAAATGTTGTTGTAACAGATATTCCTGAAAACTTAACTATTACAAATGTATCTGGAGGAGGATGTACAGCATTCCCATGTACTATAGCAAGTATTGCTGCAGGTGTTGCTAATGATGTGACGATAACAGTTACAGCAACAATTGATAGTGAGGGAGCCTTTTCAAATGGTGCGACTGTAGAAGCAGATCAAGATGATCCGAATACTGCCAATAATCAAGATTTATCAACAGATGCAAATAATCAAGGAGCAGTTCCTAGTGTTCCACCAGTGGTACAAAATGATGTAAGTGCTCCGAGTACTCCAGGAGCTACAGTAAGTTTAGATCCAACCGCCGATAATGGTTTTGGAATAGATGATGATGCTGACGGTACATTAGATGTTACGAGCGTGAGCTTAGTTGTTCCAGCTGGAGCTACGATGGTACAAACGGATGCAGATGGCGATATTATTGGGTACACAGTTCCTGGTGAAGGAGTTTGGGAAGTTAATCCTGTAAACGGTGAGATTAGTTTTGCACCAGTAGCTGGTTTTAATGATGATCCAACATCTCCTGCCACTTATACAATAGATGATAATGCGGGTAATACTTCTAATCAGGCTACTGTAACAATTGATTATGTGCCTATTGCAACAGTAGATGAGATTACTGACGTTATGCCTGGCATGGACGCTGTAATTGATGTATTAGCAAATGATGTTGATGGTGACCTTGTTGATCCAACTACTGTAATGATAATAGACCCAGCAAATCCGGGAGTTCCTGTGACAAGTTTGGTAGAGCCTGGAGTAGGAGTATGGACTGTTGATTCTTCAAGTGGAGCGATTACGTTCGCACCTTGTACTGCTGCTGGAATTCCAGACGCTAGTTGTGCAGGATTATTTGAAGGTAGTCCGATGGACATCTCTTATATAGTATCAGATAATGAAGGTAATACGACAATTCCTGCCACAGTAAGTGCAGCTTATGCTGTTCCACCAGTAGCACAAAATGACGTAAGTACTCCGAGTACACCTGGGGCTACGGTAAGCGTAGATCCAACAGCTGACAATGGTTTTGGAGTTGATGCCGATCCTGATGGTACTTTGGATGTAACGACTGTGAGTTTAGTAGTTCCAGCTGGAGCAACGATGGTACAGACGGATGCAGACGGTGATATTATAGGATACACAGTATCTGGTGAAGGCGCTTGGGAAGTTAATCCTGTAACTGGTGAGATTAGTTTTGCACCAGAAGCTGGTTTTAACGATGATCCAACGGATCCTGCTAGATATACGATAGATGATAATGATGGTAACCCATCGAATGTAGCTACTGTAACAATTGATTATGTTCCTGTTGCAACCTCGGATGTGAGTGCTGGTAATGACACTGGTCTTCCAGTAGTGGTAGATGTACTTGCCAATGACGTTGATGGAGATGTAGTAGATCCAACAACGGTTCAAATCGTAGGTACTGCAAATCCTGGTGATGACTTAGTGGTTGTTGGTGAAGGTACTTGGAGTGTTGATCCAGTAAGTGGAGCCATCACGTTTAGTCCTTGTACAGTAGTTTCATTACCTGATTGTCCTGAGATTTTTACAGCAGACCCTACAGATATTGAGTATGTGGTTGCGGATGATGAAGGTAATGTTACAGACCCTGCAAGTGTAAGTGTGAGTTTTATTCCAGAGCCACCAGTTGCAATGGATGATGCTAGTGTTAATAATATGACTGGAGATCCAGTGGTTGTTGATGTTGCATTAAATGATATGGATCCTGATGGTACGTTAGATTTGACGACTGTACAAATCGTGGGAACTGCCAACCCTGGAGATGATTTAGTAGAGCCTGGCGTTGGAGTTTGGAGTGTTGATCCAGTAAGTGGAGCGATTACCTTCACTCCTTGTAGTGCAGCTGGCGTTCCTGATGCTAGTTGTGTTGGAGTATCTACACAAGATCCACAAGACATTACTTATACAATAAATGATAATGATGGTAATGTATCTAATGCAGCTACGGTATCAGTGATGTATGATGCAGAGCCACCAGTAGCTCAAAATGATGAGAGTTTAGCCAATACACCTGGCGCAACGGTAAGTTTAGATCCAACGGCTGATAACGGTTTTGGAGTAGATGCAGATCCTGATGGTACTTTAGATGTAACGAGCGTGAGCTTAGTAGTTCCAGCTGGAGCAACGATGGTTCAGACGGATGTAGATGGAGATATTATAGGGTACACGGTACCTGGTGAAGGAGTTTGGGAGGTTAATCCTGTAAATGGTGAGATTAGTTTTGCACCATTAGCTGGTTTTAACGATGATCCAACAAATCCTGCAAGTTATACCATTGATGATAATGATGGTAACCCATCAAACACAGCTACCGTAACAATTGATTACGTTCCTGTTGCAACCTCGGATGTGAGTGCTGGTAATGACACTGGTCTTCCAGTAGTGGTAGATGTACTTGCCAATGATGTTGATGGAGATGTAGTAGATCCTACAACGGTACAGATTGTAGGTACTGCAAATCCTGGAGAAGACTTAGTGGTTGTTGGTGAAGGTACTTGGAGTGTTGATCCAGTAAGTGGAGCCATCACGTTTAGTCCTTGTACAGTAGTTTCATTACCTGATTGTCCTGAGATTTTTACAGCAGACCCTACAGATATTGAGTATGTGGTTGCTGATGGTGAAGGAAATGTCACATCTCCTGCAAGTGTAAGTGTGAGTTTTATTCCAGAGCCACCAGTTGCGATGGATGATGCTAGTGTTAATAATATGACTGGAGATCCAGTGGTTGTTGATGTTGCACTAAATGATATGGATCCTGATGGTACGTTAGATTTGACGACTGTACAAATCGTGGGAACTGCCAACCCTGGAGATGATTTAGTAGAGCCTGGCGTAGGAGTTTGGAGTGTTGATCCAGTAAGTGGAGCGATTACCTTCACTCCTTGTAGTGCAGCGGGAGTTCCTGATGCTAGTTGTGTTGGAGTATCTACCCAAGATCCACAAGACATTACTTATACAATAAATGATAATGATGGTAATGTATCTAATGCAGCTACGGTATCTGTGATGTATGATGCAGAGCCACCAGTAGCACAAAATGACGTAAGTACTCCGAGTACACCTGGGGCTACGGTAAGCGTAGATCCAACAGCTGACAATGGTTTTGGAGTTGATGCCGATCCTGATGGTACTTTGGATGTAACGACTGTGAGTTTAGTAGTTCCAGCTGGAGCAACGATGGTACAGACGGATGTAGATGGAGATATTATAGGGTACACGGTACCTGGTGAAGGAGTTTGGGAGGTTAATCCTGTAACTGGTGAGATTAGTTTTGCACCATTGGCTGGTTTTAACGATGATCCAACGAGTCCTGCGAGTTATACCATTGATGATAATGATGGTAACCCATCAAACACAGCTACGGTAACAATTGATTACGTTCCTGTTGCAACCTCGGATGTGAGTGCTGGTAATGACACTGGTCTTCCAGTAGTGGTAGATGTACTTGCCAATGATGTTGATGGAGATGTAGTAGATCCTACAACGGTACAGATTGTAGGTACTGCAAATCCTGGAGAAGACTTAGTGGTTGTTGGTGAAGGTACTTGGAGTGTTGATCCAGTAAGTGGAGCCATCACGTTTATTCCTTGTACAGTAGTTTCATTACCTGATTGTCCTGAGATATTCACAGCAAACCCTACCGATATTGAGTATGTAGTTGCGGATGATGAAGGTAATGTTACAGACCCTGCAAGTGTAAGTGTGAGTTTTATTCCAGAGCCACCAGTTGCAATGGATGATGCTAGTGTTAATAATATGACTGGAGATCCAGTGCTTATTGATGTTGCATTAAATGATATGGATCCTGATGGTACGTTAGATTTGACGACTGTACAAATCGTGGGAACTGCCAACCCTGGAGATGATTTAGTAGAGCCTGGCGTAGGAGTTTGGAGTGTTGATCCAGTAAGTGGAGCGATTACCTTCACTCCTTGTAGTGCAGCGGGAGTTCCTGATGCTAGTTGTGTTGGAGTATCTACCCAAGATCCACAAGACATTACTTATACAATAAATGATAATGATGGTAATGTATCTAATGCAGCTACGGTATCTGTGATGTATGATGCAGAGCCACCAGTAGCACAAAATGACGTAAGTACTCCGAGTACACCTGGGGCTACGGTAAGCGTAGATCCAACAGCTGACAATGGTTTTGGAGTTGATGCCGATCCTGATGGTACTTTGGATGTAACGACTGTGAGTTTAGTAGTTCCAGCTGGAGCAACGATGGTACAGACGGATGTAGATGGAGATATTATAGGGTACACGGTACCTGGTGAAGGAGTTTGGGAGGTTAATCCTGTAACTGGTGAGATTAGTTTTGCACCATTGGCTGGTTTTAACGATGATCCAACGAGTCCTGCGAGTTATACCATTGATGATAATGATGGTAACCCATCAAACACAGCTACGGTAACAATTGATTACGTTCCTGTTGCAACCTCGGATGTGAGTGCTGGTAATGACACTGGTCTTCCAGTAGTGGTAGATGTACTTGCCAATGATGTTGATGGAGATGTAGTAGATCCTACAACGGTACAGATTGTAGGTACTGCAAATCCTGGAGAAGACTTAGTGGTTGTTGGTGAAGGTACTTGGAGTGTTGATCCAGTAAGTGGAGCCATCACGTTTAGTCCTTGTACAGTAGTTTCATTACCTGATTGTCCTGAGATTTTTACAGCAGACCCTACCGATATTGAGTATGTGGTTGCTGATGGTGAAGGAAATGTCACATCTCCTGCAAGTGTAAGTGTGAGTTTTATTCCAGAGCCACCAGTTGCGATGGATGATGCTAGTGTTAATAATATGACTGGAGATCCAGTGGTTGTTGATGTTGCACTAAATGATATGGATCCTGATGGTACGTTAGATTTGACGACTGTACAAATCGTGGGAACTGCCAACCCTGGAGATGATTTAGTAGAGCCTGGCGTTGGAGTTTGGAGTGTTGATCCAGTAAGTGGAGCGATTACCTTCACTCCTTGTAGTGCAGCTGGCGTTCCTGATGCTAGTTGTGTTGGAGTATCTACACAAGATCCACAAGACATTACTTATACAATAAATGATAATGATGGTAATGTATCTAATGCAGCTACGGTATCAGTGATGTATGATGCAGAGCCACCAGTAGCTCAAAATGATGAGAGTTTAGCCAATACACCTGGCGCAACCGTAAGTTTAGATCCAACGGCTGATAACGGTTTTGGAGTAGATGCAGATCCTGATGGTACTTTAGATGTAACGAGCGTGAGCTTAGTAGTTCCAGTAGGAGCAACGATGGAGATTCTTGATGCAGATGGAGATATTATAGGATATACAGTTCCTGGAGAAGGAGCTTGGGAAGTGAGTGAAACGACAGGTCAAATTAGCTTTATACCATTAGCTGGTTTTAACGATGATCCAACGAGTCCTGCGAGTTATACCATTGATGATAATGATGGTAACCCATCAAACACAGCTACGGTAACAATTGATTACGTTCCTGTTGCAACCTCGGATGTGAGTGCTGGTAATGACACTGGTCTTCCAGTAGTGGTAGATGTACTTGCCAATGATGTTGATGGAGATGTAGTAGATCCTACAACGGTACAGATTGTAGGTACTGCAAATCCTGGAGAAGACTTAGTGGTTGTTGGTGAAGGTACTTGGAGTGTTGATCCAGTAAGTGGAGCCATCACGTTTATTCCTTGTACAGTAGTTTCATTACCTGATTGTCCTGAGATATTCACAGCAAACCCTACCGATATTGAGTATGTAGTTGCGGATGATGAAGGTAATGTTACAGACCCTGCAAGTGTAAGTGTGAGTTTTATTCCAGAGCCACCAGTTGCAATGGATGATGCTAGTGTTAATAATATGACTGGAGATCCAGTGCTTATTGATGTTGCATTAAATGATATGGATCCTGATGGTACGTTAGATTTGACGACTGTACAAATCGTGGGAACTGCCAACCCTGGAGATGATTTAGTAGAGCCTGGCGTAGGAGTTTGGAGTGTTGATCCAGTAAGTGGAGCGATTACCTTCACTCCTTGTAGTGCAGCGGGAGTTCCTGATGCTAGTTGTGTTGGAGTATCTACCCAAGATCCACAAGACATTACTTATACAATAAATGATAATGATGGTAATGTATCTAATGCAGCTACGGTATCTGTGATGTATGATGCAGAGCCACCAGTGGCTCAAAATGATGAGAGTTTAGCAAATACACCTGGTGCAACGGTAAGTTTAGATCCAACGGCTGATAATGGTTTTGGAGTGGATGCAGATCCTGATGGAACCTTAGATGTAACGAGCGTGAGCCTAGTAGTTCCAGTAGGAGCTACGATGGAGGTACTTGATGCAGATGGTAATATTATAGGATACACAGTACCTGGCGAAGGAGCTTGGGAAGTGAGTGAAACAACGGGTCAAATTAGCTTTATACCATTGGCTGGTTTTAACGATGATCCAACAAGTCCTGCTAGTTATACGATAGATGATAATGATGGTAATCCATCAAATGTGGCTACGGTAACAATTGATTACGTTCCTGTTGCAACCTCGGATGTGAGTGCTGGTAATGACACTGGTCTTCCAGTAGTGGTAGATGTACTTGCCAATGATGTTGATGGAGATGTAGTAGATCCAACCACGGTACAGATTGTAGGTACAACAAATCCTGGTGATGACCTAGTTGAACTTGGAGTAGGAGTTTGGAGTGTAGATCCAGTAACGGGTGCAATTACTTTTACACCTTGTACTGCTGCGGGTATTCCAGATGCTACTTGTACAGGATTATCTGTAGAAGATCCAGCACCTATCGCTTATACAGTAATGGATAATGATGGGAATATAAGTGATCCAACAGAGGTTTCTGTTTCTTTTGACGAATGTAATGGACAAGGATTTGGAGATTGTGATGGTGATGGTGTTTCAAATGATGATGAAGTAAATGGTGGTACTGATCCTAACGATCCTTGTTCTTATAATGCTATGGATCAAGATTTAACTATCGTTACTAGTGAATGGAATAGTATTGATTGTGATATGGATGGTCTTACTAACAATGAGGAGACTACAGGAATCGATGATCCTTCAACTCCAAATGATCCAAATGGTAATACAACAGATCCACAAAATCCAGACACGGATGGTGATGGTGTAACAGATGGTGATGAAGCTGGAGATATGACAGATCCTAATGATCCTTGTGCTCTTGAGATAGCTAGTCAGACAGTTATTCCTACCATGGCATGGAATGATCTTGATTGTGATATGGATGGGTTAAATAACGGTGAAGAACTTACTGGAATAGATGATCCAACAACGCCTGGAGATCCTAATGGTAATATTACAGATCCATTAGATATTGATACTGATGGTGACGGTGTAACAGATGGTCAAGAAGCACTTGATGGTACAGATCCTAATGATAACTGTAGTTTAGTAGTAGCAAATCAGACAGAAACGACTGATGCTGCTTATAACAGTGCAGATTGTGATATGGACGGTCTTACTAATAGTGAGGAGACTACAGGAATCGATGATCCTTCAACTCCAAATGATCCAAATGGTAATACAACAGATCCACAAAATCCAGACACGGATGGTGATGGTGTAACAGATGGTGATGAAGCTGGAGATATGACAGATCCTAATGATCCTTGTGCTCTTGAGATAGCTAGTCAGACAGTTACTCCTACCATGGCATGGAATGATCTTGATTGTGATATGGATGGGATAAATAACGGTGAAGAACTTACTGGAATAGATGATCCAACAACGCCTGGAGATCCTAATGGTAATATTACAGATCCATTAGATATTGATACTGATGGTGATGGTGTAACAGATGGTCAAGAAGCTCTTGATGGTACAGATCCTAATGATAACTGTAGTTTAGTAGTAGCAAATCAGACAGAAACGACTGATGCTGCTTATGACAGTGCAGATTGTGATATGGATGGTCTTACTAATAGTGAGGAGACTACAGGAATCGATGATCCTTCAACTCCAAATGATCCAAATGGTAATACAACAGATCCACAAAATCCTGATACGGATGGTGATGGTGTAACCGATGGTGATGAAGCTGGAGATATGACAGATCCAAATGATCCTTGTGCGCTTGAGATAGCTAGTCAGACGGTTACTCCTACAATGGCATGGAATGATCTTGATTGTGATATGGATGGATTAAATAACGGTGAGGAACTTACTGGAATTGATGATCCAACCACGCCTGGAGATCCTGATGGTAATATTACAGATCCATTAGATATTGATAGCGATGGCGATGGTGTAACAGATGGTCAAGAAGCACTTGATGGTACAGATCCTAATGATAACTGTAGTTTAGTAGTAGCAAACCAGACAGAAATGACTGATGCTGCTTATAACAGTGCAGATTGTGACATGGATGGTCTTACTAACAATGAGGAGACTACAGGAATTGATGATCCTTCAACTCCAAATGATCCAAATGGTAACACAACAGATCCACAAAATCTTGATACGGATGGTGATGGTGTAACCGATGGTGATGAAGCTGGAGATATGACAGATCCAAATGATCCTTGTGCGCTTGAGATTGCAAGTCAGACAGTTACTGCGACAATGGCATGGAATGATCTTGATTGTGATATGGATGGATTAAATAACGGTGAGGAACTTACTGGAATCGATGATCCAACAACGCCTGGAGATCCTGATGGTAATATTACAGATCCATTAGATATTGATAGCGATGGCGATGGTGTAACAGATGGTCAAGAAGCACTTGATGGTACAGATCCTAATGACAACTGTAGTTTAGTAGTAGCAAATCAGACAGAAATGACTGATGCTGCTTATGACAGTGCAGATTGTGATATGGATGGTCTTACTAACAATGAGGAGACTACGGGAATTGATGATCCTTCAACTCCAAATGATCCAAATGGTAACACAACAGATTCACAAAATCCTGATACGGATGGTGATGGTGTGACAGATGGTGATGAAGCTGGAGATATGACAGATCCAAATGATCCTTGTGATTTACAAGTAAGTAGTCAATCTCTAGATCCTTCTCAAATGTGGAATGATCTTGATTGTGACCTCGATGGGTTAACTAACGCAGAAGAAATTACAGGAATTGATGATCCTGATACTCCTGCAGATCCTAATGGTAATACAACAGACCCTGCTAATCCTGATACAGATGGTGACGGAGTTTCTGATGGTGACGAGGCAGAAGATGGTACTGATCCTAACAGTCCTTGTGATTTCTTAATAGACAGTGTGACATTGCCTATGGATACTGATTTTGCGAGCCTTGATTGTGATGGCGATGGTGTAACTAATGGAGACGAGATAGCAGATGGTACAGATCCATTTGATGTTTGTGATTTAATAGTTGATAGCCAAACTGTAACAACAACATCAGCGTTTAACAATGCAGATTGTGATAACGATGGGTTGACTAATCAAGAGGAGATTACTGGAATAGATAATCCGCTTACTCCTTCAGATCCTAACGGTAACACTACAGATCCTACTAACCCTGATACAGATGGTGACGGAGTTTCTGATGGTAGAGAAGGATTGGATGGAACAGACCCTAATAACTCATGTAGTTTAGAAGTAGGTAGCCAGACACTCGATGTTAGTTTAGAATTCCTTGATGGTGATTGTGACGGTGACGGTATCTTAAACGGTAATGAATTAGGTGACGAGAATGATAATGGTATTCCAGACTTCCTAGAAGTAAATAATGGAAATCCAGATGCAACAGACGGATTAGAAGTCTTTGATATTATGACTCCTAATGGAGACGGTCTCAACGATGTCTTCGTAATAAGAGGGATTGAGCAGTTTCCTAACAATAAGATGCGCATTTATAATAGATGGGGAGTACTTGTTTGGGATGCAGACGGATATGGACAAGATAACGTCTACTTCAGAGGAGAGTCTAATGGACGTGTAGTGGTAGATCAAGACAGGTTATTACCCGTAGGTACATATTATTATGTACTTGACTACACAAATGATGCTGGTTCACTCAAGCAACTGGCAGGACCATTATATATTAATAGATAATAAAACAATAATATTTGGTACGCTTTCGCGAAAGCAAAAAAGAAAGTGTACCAAAATTAAATAAACACCTATGAAAAAAACATACATCGCCATAGTAGCCCTGGCAGTAGTCGTTTTAGGTCTTACAAC
This sequence comes from Dokdonia sp. Hel_I_63, assembly GCF_007827285.1. NCBI lineage: Bacteria > Pseudomonadati > Bacteroidota > Flavobacteriia > Flavobacteriales > Flavobacteriaceae > Dokdonia > Dokdonia sp. Hel_I_63. The sequence goes on from NZ_VISD01000001.1 coordinate 981,148, forward strand.
TGAAACTGCAGTAGCACAACAAGATGCTCAGTACACGCAGTATATGTATAATACATTGAGTATAAACCCAGCCTATGCCGGTGCAAGGGGAGGTCTAAGTGTATTAGGATTACATCGTAGTCAGTGGGTAGGTCTAGATGGAGCTCCTAGAACGCAAACGGTTTCCATACATTCTCCAGTAGGAGAGTCAAAACGTGTAGGACTTGGTTTAAATATTACTAATGATGAGATATTTATAAGTAATGAGACATATATAGATGTAGATTTTAGCTATACAATACCTACCAGTGATGAGGGAAAGCTAGCTTTTGGATTAAAAGGAGGTGTACATTTACTTGATATTAATTACAGCGAGGCAAACCCATTTCAAAATGGGGATAATCTAGCTACGGCTCAAAATAATATTGATAATAAATTTTCTCCACAAGTGGGACTTGGTATGTTTTATTATACAGATAAGTACTACTTAGGATTAAGTGCTCCTAATTTATTGCGTACAGAACACTTTGACGACAGTGATAACTCAAACAGCACAAACTCGACGTTTCTAGCACGTGAGAGAATCAATTATTACTTGACGACGGGATACGTATTTGATATTACTCAAGACTTCAAATTCAAGCCTGCAGGACTTGTAAAAGCTGTTCAAGGAGCACCACTACAAGTAGATGTAACTGCAAATGCGTTACTCTATGATAAATTAACACTTGGTCTTGCATATAGATGGAGTGCAGCATTAAGTGGTCTGGTAGGTTTCCAGATTACAGATAGTTTAATGATAGGATTTGCTTATGATAGGGAGACCACAGAGCTACAACAATTCAATAATGGTAGTTATGAAGTGTTCTTAAGGTTTGAAGTATTTAAGCAGCCTAAGCAATTAATATCTCCACGTTTCTTTTAATTCTTTGTAAGTAGAAGATTTTTAAAACACATATTTATGAAAAAAGTATTCCACTATATAATTATTTTATCCTTCATTTTTGGTGGTGCCCTTGGGTATGCTCAAGAAGGTAAGGTTAAAGTTGCAGGAGAAAAATTTGAAGAATTTGCATACGTAAATGCACGTGATTTGTACTTACGAGTTGCAAATAGAGGATTTACCTCTCCAGAGGTTTTTTCAAAACTAGGGGACTCTTATTATTTTACAGCAGACTATGCAGATGCAGTACAATGGTATGAAAAGTTAATTGCGACAGGAGGAGATATCGCACCTGAGTATTATTTTAGATACGCGCAATCACTTAAAAGTATAAAGAAATACGACAAGGCAGATAAAATGATGGCTGTATTCGTACAAATGAGCGGTACAGATACTCGAGGGGAAATGTTTGAAAAGGAACGTGACTATCTCAAGGAAATAGAAGCACAGTCTGGAAGATATGCTATACAGCAGGTTAATTTTAATACAGAATTGCAAGATTTTAGTCCAAGCTTTCTTGGTGAAAGAGTTGTAATTTCTTCAAATAGAAAGAGTAGCACTGGTGACTACATCCACGATTGGAATAATCAGCCTTTCTTAGACTTATATGTTGTAGATAACGCAAAAGGTGAAAACCCTACTATTGAAAAATTTTCAAAAAATATAAACACTCCTTATCATGAGAGTAGCTCTGTCTTTACAGAAAGTGGAGATGAGATGTATTTTACGCGTAACAATTACAGTAAAAAAACAAAACTCAAAAGAGATGAAGATGGAACTACAAAATTAAAACTATATCATAGCTATAAACGAGGCGGTTCATGGAGCATTCCAGAAGAGCTTCCTTTTAATAGTGATGAGTACTCTACAGCGCATCCTGCATTGAGTCCTGACGGTTCAATATTATACTTTGCATCAGATATGCCAGGAACAAAAGGATTAAGTGATATATGGATGTCTACTATAAATGAAGATGGCACTTATGGAGCACCTGTAAACCTAGGAAGCGAGATTAACACAGAAGGAAGAGAAACCTTCCCTTTTGTGAGTAGCGACAACAAATTGTTTTATGCCACAGATGGCCACATAGGTCTTGGAGGATTAGATGTTTTTGTTACGCAATTAAGTGATGAGGGTAAGGTAGGAGCTTCATATAATATAGGAAAGCCTGTTAATAGTAGTGCAGATGATTTTGGACTTATTTTAAGCGAATCTAGAGGAACTGGATATTTTTCATCAAGCCGAGCATCTGGTTTAGGCAATGATGATATTTATAGCTTTACAAGAGATAGAAAGATCCTAACTAATTGTGCTCAGAATATTGTAGGTACGACAAGAGATGTAAAGACAGATGAAATACTTCCTCAAACTACAGTGACATTAAGAGATAAGGTAAACCAAGTTGTAGCAACGGTAACAAGTGATGATCTAGGGAATTTTACTTTTAGTGATGTAAATTGTAATGAAACTTATGTGGTGCGAGGTACAAAGGATAATTATGAACCATTTGAAGTGATATTAACAACTAGTACGGATGTTGGAGGCGTTATTAACAGAGATCTGTATCTTAAGCCAGACGCCAGACTTGATATAGGTGGAGACCTTTCTAAAATATTAGAACTTAATCCTATTTATTTTGATTTTGATAAGTCAAATATACGTCCAGATGCCTCTCTTGAACTTGAGAAGGTGATAGCAGTGATGCAACAGTATCCTGCGTTAAAAATTGACGTTAGATCACATACAGATAGTCGTGCGCCAGATGCTTATAACATGAAACTTTCTCAACGTAGAAATGTATCTACTATACGTTATATTGTGCAACAAGGAGGTATTGAAGCTTATAGACTCACAGGTCGCGGCTATGGAGAAACGCAGCTTACAAATGCGTGTGCTAATGGAATAGAGTGCACTGAAGAAGAGCACCAGCTTAATAGAAGGTCAGAATTTATTATAATGGCAAAATAAAATCTGTCTATAACTATAAAAAAACCTCGCTCAGTAATGAGCGAGGTTTTTTTATGGGTAATGTCGAGCTTCTTAAACTCTTAAGAAAATGTGTGTCAATTAATATTACTTATATGTCTTTACTGCTTGTATACAACACCATCTTTCATAACAAAAGAAACACTTTCTGTTGTTGCTATGTTTCGGGTTGGGTCATCATCTGTTGCTACAATGTCTGCAAGATAACCAGCAGCTATTACCCCTAACTTACCTTCCATATCTAATAGCTTTCCATTTGTGATGGTAGCAGATTGGATAGCGAACATAGGTGACCATCCATATTCTGTCATGTAGCGAAACTCTTTTGCATTCTCTCCATGAGGAAATACTCCGGCATCTGTTCCAAAAGCTATGTTTACTCCAGATTGTGCAACCATGGTAAATGTCTTTTTAAGTGTAGCATCTACTTTTTCAATCTTAGGAATAATAATGTCTGGATAGTATCCTTTTACTTTTGCCTTAGCTGCAACATATTTTCCTGCAGATAGTGTAGGCACTAGATAGGTTCCATGTTGTTTCATGAGTTTTACGGTTTCTTCATCCATAAAGGAGCCGTGTTCTATAGTTTGTACACCAGCTTTGATAGCGCGTTGCATACCTTCTTTTCCGTGGGCATGCGCAGCGACGTGCATTCCGTATTCTTTGGCGGTGCGCACAATCTCATCTACCTCCTCTTGGCGAAACTGTGGGTTGTCTCCGTTCTTACTCACGCTAAGTACTCCACCAGTTGCGGTAATCTTTATTAAGTCGGCGCCATTTTTATAGCGTTGTCTTACTGCTTTTCTAGCATCGTCTACACTATTAATAACTCCTTCGGCCGGACCAGGATCACCCATATTAACCTTTTTAAAGCCATTTGTGGGATCTGCATGACCTCCAGTGGTTCCTATAGCCTTTTCGGCAGTAAAGATGCGTGGACCTCTCGTTGTGCCGTTATTTATAGCATTTCTTAAAGATACATTTACACCGCTTCCTCCTAAATCTCGTACAGTAGTAAATCCTGCCATGAGTGTTCTCTCTGCAATTTCGGCAGCAGTAAAAGCTACGTCTGCTTCATTTTTAGTAAAGGTTTCCAGATATTGTTTCGGATTGGTCTCACTCTCGACGTGCACGTGCATGTCTATAAAGCCAGGCATTACTGTCTTTGACTTAAGATCAATGATGGTCTGGCCACTTTTCGCGGAAGCGTAACCTTTCTCAACTTTTATAATGCTATTGCCTAAAATGGTTACTGTTTGTTCGGTTAAAACTTTTCCATTTTCTGTGTCAATCAGTTTCCCGCAATGGAGAAGGGTTTCTTGACCTGATAGCATAAAACTTGTAAATACGACAAGTAGTAGAGAGAGGTGGTATTTCATAGCTTATTTATTTACAAAATCAATAATAGTTTTAGTTATAAATGCAATTTGATCATCCTCTAGTTCTGTGTGCATAGGTAAGGAGATACAATCCTTCACAATAGCATTAGTCACTGGGAAGTCTGCCTCATTATAGCGAGTGTCTTTATACGCCTTCTGGCTGTGTAATGGTATTGGATAGTACACTCCACAAGGAATACCATTTTCATTAAGATGTTTTACTAGCGCATCGCGATCTGTATCATTTACTCTAAGTGTGTACTGGTGAAAGACGTGGCAATCACAGCTGTCACATATAAATGGAGTTATAATTTTAGGCTCATTTGTAAAAGCGGCAGTGTATTTACGAGCAGCATCTCTTCTGGCCTTATTGTAACTGTCTAAATGAGGTAATTTTGCTCTAAGTACCGCAGCTTGTATGGAATCTAGCCTACTATTAACACCTACTACATCGTGGTGATAACGCTCATACATACCGTGGTTTACTATTCCTCTAATGGTGTGAGCTAGCTCATCATCATTTGTAAAAATAGCACCACCGTCGCCGTAGCATCCTAGGTTTTTAGATGGAAAGAAAGACGTTGTACCTACGTGTCCTATACCACCAGTTTTAACTTTCTGTCCGTCACGGCCAGTAAATGTAGAACCTATTCCTTGTGCGTTATCTTCTATTACGTAAAGATTATGCTCCTTAGCAAGATCCATAATGGCATCCATATTTGCTGCCATCCCAAAAAGGTGCACAGGTACTATTGCCTTAGTTTTTGGAGTAATTGCCTTTTTTATGGCTTCAATATCGATGTTAAAGTTTACAGGGTCAACATCTACTAGTACCGGTGTAAGCTTTAAAAGCGCGATAACTTCTACAGTAGCGGCAAATGTAAAATCTGCAGTGATTACTTCATCACCTTGCTCTAGACCTAGGCCCATCATAGCAATTTGTAAAGCGTCTGTGCCGTTTGCACAAGGAATAACATTTTTTACCCCTAGGTATTCCTCTAGTTCTTTTTGAAAGGCGTGTACTTCCGGTCCGTTTACAAAAGCGGTATTTTCAATCACCTCCATGATTGAGCTATCAACGCGTTCTTTGATCTGTGCATATTGACCTTTAAGGTCGACCATTTGGATTTTTTTCATCGTATAGTGGGAGGGAAGCAAGTGGCAACCCTGCAAGTGTAGTTATGAATACATGTGATTTTTCACACAAAACGAAATTACAAAAACTACAACCGCTTAACAATCTATTTATAGAACAAAGCACTATTTTTGAAACCATGCATAAATTGTATTCTCTTTTAATCACGCTTATTCAAGCGCTAATTCCAGTAGCTGGTTTTTTTAATGCAAAGCTTAAAAAGTCTATAATTGGGCGTAGGCACACCTTGAAAACCCTTAAACGAGAACTCATAGCTGGCAAGCCTACTATCTGGATGCATGCAGCCTCTTTAGGAGAATATGAGCAGGGAGTGCCCGTTCTTGAAGAGTTAAAAAAGAAGTATCCAGAACACCAGATGGTAATAAGCTTTTTCTCCCCTTCTGGTTATGAGATTAAAAAGAATAACGCTTTCGCGAAAGCTACCGTTTACCTGCCATTTGACACCCCAAAAAATGTTTCTAGGTTTTTAGATATAGTATCTCCAGAGATGGTGTTTTTTGTGAAATATGAATTCTGGCCGAACTATTTAAGCGAACTCAAACGCCGAAAAATTCGTACGTTTTTGATTTCAGGGGTATTTAGGGAGAGTCAGCCATTTTTTAAGCCTTATGGAAAGTGGATGACGCCATCATTAAAGAGCTTTGAGTACTTTTTTTTACAAAATGAAGATTCTGCTATTGCATTGCAGAAGTTGGGATTTAAAAATTTTAGCGTAAGCGGAGATACCAGATATGATAGAGTAAGTCATCAAATTGAAATGGATAACACTTTAGATTTTGTTCATACTTTTAAGAATGACAAAACATGTGTAGTATGCGGCAGTACTTGGGCAGAAGATGATAATGTGATTGTAAATTTTATTAATCTTAATGAAGGAATAGCAAAATTCATAATAGCACCACATGAAATTAAGCCAGATAAAATTGCGTTGCTAGCCTCAAGTATTAAGGGTAGAGTAGTCCTATACTCTCAAATGAGTGCAGCGTCACTGGCGTCTTGCGATGTATTGATTATAGATACTATAGGTCTTCTTACTAAAATATATAGCTATGCAGATATTGCTTACGTGGGTGGAGCGATGGGAACTACAGGACTGCATAATATTCTGGAGCCAGCAACCTTTGGTGTACCCATAATTACAGGAGGCAATTTTGATAAGTTTCCGGAAGCAAAAAAGCTACAGCAACTCGCAGGACTTTATGCCGTAACTAATCAGGCCGAATTTGATGAGCGTTTATCCAAATTAATCTTAGATGAAAAATTTAGAGCGCAAACAGGGATGATTGCGGGACACTTTATTAATAGTAATACGGGTGCCACAAAAGCGATTGTTGACTACTTGAGTAATTAGTTTACTCAAAACTAAATGACGGTTTCTAAGTTACTATAGATACAGCCTCTCTTAAGTATCTTCTAAAGGGGAGCATCTCTTTATAGACTGTTATAATTCTTTTTTCAAAATCATCTGCTAGTACTTGTTCTTGTGAGAGTGTCACTTCTACTGCAAACGTTTTATTTCTTAATAAATCTATGTGTGGGTGCTCTTTTGAAAATCCTTTTGGAGCTGTTTTAAGTTTATCGTCCTCCCATAAACCACCAAAGGTTTTTATAAAACTAGGTTTGTTAATAATAGCTTTTAACTCCTCACCATTATAATCTATGGCTTCGCGTATACTTTGTAATATCTCTTTTTTAGGCCTCCAAAAACCTCCTGCTAGTAAATTCTGACTGAGACCTATTTCAATATAAAAATCTCCTTGTTTTGTTTTCTGGTCTAGTCCGGCACCTATGTGATTTTTGTAAATAGGTTTGTTAGGATGAAACATCAAATTGTTATTGATGCGATTGATTGCTTTTTTACCTGGGGTGTCAAAATACTCAGTATCAAATTGCGCGAGTTGGTCATTTAAGTGATTAAGCCATTTGATGTGATTGTCTCGTATATGATGATACTCATTTCTATGAGTATCCATCCACTCTTTTGAGTTGTTCTGTTGTAGTTGTTCTAAGAAATTGTAAGTGTCTCTAAAATCCATAAAATAAAATTAACAGTTTTTATCTATAAAAGATCTAGATATTCAAAAGTTAACGAATGATTTAGAAAACATTGGTTATAAATTATGTTTATGGATGTATAACTAATATACATTTGTACTCTAAACAACCATCAAATTATGAAAACAAGAAATATCACACTCATCGCTCTATTAATTGCATCGTTTACAATAGCAAGCTGTAGAGAGACTGAGGTAAAAGAAACTACAGTTGTTAAAGAGGTCCAAGTAGAAACTGAAAGAGACAATGAAGGCATTTTAGAAAGAGCAGCAAAGAAAGTAGATAATAAAGTAAATGAGGAAATTGACGAAGAGATAGAAAAAATAGGAGACGACAACTAAAAGTCGCTCACGTTCGTATATCACTTAATTAACTATTTAATTTATTTAAAATGAAAAGAATTTTTTTAAGTCTAACACTTGTAGCTCTTTTAGGAACCTCATTTACACTTACTTCTTGTAGAGAGAATAAAACTGTGGAAGTATCTACAGACAATGATGATGTAGAAGATGCAATGGATGATGTAGAGGACGCTATGGATGACGCTGGAGATGCTATAGAAGAAGGTGTTGACGAGATTAAAGAAAATACAGGAACTGGTGGTACAGACGATAATTAAGTCTAATAACCACTTGTTTTAACAACCAAAATTTAAAATTATGAAATCATTAAAAATAGGAGTTTTGGCTCTTGGTATCCTTGCGGTATCATTTACATCTTGTAAAGAGAAAAAAACTGAAGCCGAAGTTATTATTGAAGAAGCAAAGGCTAAAGGTGACGTAACTAAGGAAAAAGATACTGATGATGGCTACAAATTAAAGGTAGAAGGCGTAGACGGTTCTGAAACTAAGGTTAAAGTAGATGAGGACGGAGAGGTAAAAGTAAAAACTGATAACTAATTATCAAGTTTATATTGTAAAAGGTCGATAGCTCACGGAGTTATCGACCTTTTTTTATGCTTTAAATTGTGTCATCTGTGCCTTAAGATCTAGCATTGATTGCTGCAGTTCTTTGAGTAAACTATTGCTACTTCCTTCGTCAAGACTAAAAGTGAGCTTACTATTTACCTGCCATATTTCTTGAATGTCACTTACCGCTACTTCGTAAGGCACATATTCTTCATTTATAGATATTAATAGCACCTTCTTGGAATCTGGCATTTTCTGTAGTTTCTTTACAACTACGGCGTCTTGTAAGACAATGACATACACTTTATTATCACTAGCATAGTCTAAGCTCTCTACTCCTTTTGCAAGTACCCAATCGTCTGGTCTAAAACTAGGCATCATACTGTCGCCTTCTATTTGAAAACCTCTGTAAGTAGCGTTACGATACTGTGGGATAGGAAAATCAAAGGCTGGTAGTTTTTGATACCACTCTACATCTGCAATATTATTAGGATATCCGGCAGCTGCTTTTTGATTTACCAGCACCATGTTTTCATTATCATCTTTATCGACTACAACAACCTTAGGACTTACATCACTTTTGTCTGTATTGAGATGTTTTTGCTTGCTATAGCCATAAATCCATAATGGATTGATATTGAAGAGTCTCAATAGCTCAGTAATAACTTGTCCAGATAGTTTTGTTCTACCACGTTCTATATCTGCCGTGCTATTTTTTATTCCTAATTTATCTGCAAATTCTGCCTGTGTGAAGTCGTGATCTTCGCGTACTTCTTTAAATCTGCGTATTTCTGAAGGTAAATCATTTATGCCCATAGGGTAAATGTATGAAAATTAGGAATAATTCCTACCATAAATTGTTTTATTAATTTTTTTAGAAAAATTCAAGAAATGCATTCCAAATCAAGTTTTTTCTTAAATCGTTAATATATTGACATATTACCTAAGAATTTTGCATTTAGTCGATAATCAGCTTATAATACAGAGCTATCATGCTATGAGAATGTGAAATTATGTTAAATTCGCGCATCTAATTATCCAAACAAATTTCAATTATGAAAAGATTTATTTTAAATGTTGCTGCTTTAGCATTAATCGTAGGAGCTGTTTCTTGTAGAGAAATGGAAGAAAAAGCAAACGAGGCTGGAAATGCTGTTGAAAACGCTGCAAATGCAACTGGTGATGCTCTTAATGACGCAGGAAACTCTGTAAAAGATGCCGCTGGTGAAGCTGCTGATGCTGCTGGCGATGCTGCAAATGAAGCTGGAAATGCTATCGAAAACGCTACCGATGCAACTGTAGAGGGTGCAAAAGATGCTGCGAATGCAACTGGTGATGCTATAAACGATGCTGCTAATGCAACCAAAGATGCTGCAAACGATGCTGCAGATGCAACTAGAGATGCTGCAAATAAAGCTGGTGATGCTGTAAAAAAAGCAGTAAACTAATTTATATATAGTTTACAAAAATTATAATGTATTAAGACATTGTAATTTTTAGACAATAAAAAACCAGCCCTAGGGCTGGTTTTTTTATGGCTATGTGTTGATACTTTATTCTGGAAGCGCTGCGCTACTTGCCGTCACATCTCTGTTTATTTTTCTCATAAGACCTTGTAAAACTTTACCTGGTCCTACTTCTATAAAATCCGTTGAGCCATCGGCAATCATTTGTTGTATAGTTTGTGTCCATTTTACAGGAGCAGTAAGCTGTGCGATAAGATTTTTTTGAATCTCGCTAGCACTTGTAACAGCACTAGCAGTCACATTTTGATAAATAGGGCATACTGGGTTTTTAAAAACTGTATTCTCTATCGCTGCTGCTAGTTCTTCACGAGCTGGCTCCATCATAGGAGAGTGAAAGGCACCACCTACTGGCAGCACTAGAGCACGGCGTGCACCTTTTTCCTTCATAGCCTCACAAGCTTTGTTAATCGCTTCTACCTCACCAGAAATAACAAGCTGACCAGGGCAGTTGTAATTTGCTGCTACAACAACACCAGCAATTTCATTACAAACTTCTTCTACGACGTGATCTTCAAGACCTAAAACGGCCGCCATAGTAGAAGGTCGTAATTCACATGCCTTTTGCATCGCTTGAGCACGCTTACTTACTAGTTTAAGACCATCTTCAAAGTCTAACGCACCACTTGCCACTAGTGCAGAGAACTCCCCAAGAGAGTGACCAGCAACCATAGAAGGTTCAAAATCTGTCATCACTGTTTTAATAGCAATTGAATGGATGAATATGGCAGGTTGTGTAACGTTAGTTTGCTTTAAATCCTCTGCAGACCCTTCAAACATTACATCTGTAATATTAAAACCTAATACATCGTTTGCCTTTAAAAAAAGGTTCTGTGCAAGAGGGTATTTTTCAAAAATATCTAGACCCATTCCTGAGAATTGGGCTCCTTGTCCTGGAAATATATATGCTTTCATAAATTAGAATTCATTAGTTGGCGTAAAAATACAAAACCTAGAAGATACCTGTTGTTATTACGTTTTCGCGAAAGCGTTAAAACTATAAGACGGGGTTATGAGCTTTTTTTCCAGCTTTGAAACGTAAACCCATTTTTATGTCTATCATCTACGTCGTGAAAAACACTGCTTACTAACTCCCATTGGTTTGTGTTAATCTCTGGGAAAAAAGCATCTGCTTCAAATTCATTATGAACGCGTGTGAGTTCTATGTGTGTGGCATAGTCCATCCCTAATTTGTAAATCTCACCACCACCTATAATATAAGTATGAGCTTCATCCTTACTGTAAGCTAGTGCATCTTCAAGAGAATGTACTACAATAGCATTTTCTGCCTTATAATTTACGTCACGAGTGATCACTATGTGCGTGCGATTAGGTAATGGTTTAGGGAAAGATTCCCACGTTTTACGTCCCATTATAATGTGGTGCCCAGTGGTTAATTGCTTAAAATGTCTAAAATCGTCTGGCAAATGCCAAGGGATGTTACCATCTTTTCCTAAAGCATTATTTTCTGCAGCTGCAGCAATCATCGTTATCATAGGAGCGTATTCTGGTTGTCTAGTGGTAGGGATGGCCCCCTCATTAATGGACTTTTTTTTTCTGGTAATGGATTTGATAAAGCGACATTTTCTTCCAGCTCTGCTATGCGTACTTTCTGTTTGGCAACAAGTCTATCGAGGTGCTTTTGTTCCCACTCTTTATTCATAAACTTGCTCATGAGCAATACGTTTATAAGGTGTATGAGGAAAAAGAAGGTCCATATAAGTATTGCCCACACAAACCATGGCCTTTGGAATGGTTTAAATTCTTCACCTACATGAAGTACTTGGTTAATAACAATAAGTAAGATTGCGCCAGCAAGAAATGTAACAAAGTGTCTATAGAGATTCTTCTTTTGACGCACGCGTGCTTGCGCGTTTTCAATAAGTTCTTTTTGAACAGGGTCAATAGAAGTAGTAGTTTTCTTTGAAAATAGTGACATAAAATGCGACCTTTAGATGGTTATATAAAATTAGCCATTTTGAGCGTCAATAGTAAATAGCTTATGAAAAATTTTGCAAAACTCTTTCCTATTTTAAAACAGTACGCATATCTCAACACTGCGGCATCGGGCTTATTATCACTGCCTGTGATGGAGTGGCGTCAAGAGCATGATCTCGATTTTCTTATACAGGGTAGTATACTTAAAGAGAATCAAGCAAAAGTGCTCACAGGCGTACGAGAAAAGGTAGGCAAGCTTTTTTCATGTAAAGCAAACAGAGTCGCACTTGTGCCTAATTTTTCTTACGGATTCAACACGCTTATAGAAGGGATAACAACGCATAAAAAAGTACTTCTTTTAGAAGGAGATTACCCTTCGGTAAACTGGCCTTTTGAGAGTCGCGACTTTGACCAGAGTTATATAAAAATTAAGGGTGCTATTGAGGAGGAGATAGCAACCGCTTTCGCGAAAGCGCAACCAGATATATTTGCATTTTCTATGGTACAGTGGTTATCTGGTATAAAAATCAATCATGAGTTCCTTAAAGAGTTAAAGTCAAAATATCCCGACACCTTATTTTTTGCTGATGCTACGCAATATCTAGGCACCGAAATGTTTGATTTTGATAATTCTGCATTTGATGTGATAGGAGGAAGTACTTACAAGTGGATGAATGCTGGATATGGTAATGCATTATTTTTATTTAAAGAGTCTGTAGCAGAGCGTGTAGCTCCTAGAACTACAGGTTTTAATTCTATACAAGGAAAGTACAAACCTCAGGAGGGTAGTTTTTTAGGAAGGTTTGAGCCAGGTCATCAAGACACACTTAACTATGGAAGCTTAGGAGTTGCCATCGATGTGATACGACAGCTAGGTATGAAAACCATAGATGAAAAAGTAAAAACTATAAACGCTAAAGCAAAAGAAGCCTTTGCCGAGAGAGGACTTATTTCAAAAGAAATTATAGATCGAGTAGATCATGGTTCATTTTTTAATATCAAGGGAAATGACCAGCTTGTCGCACGATTAAGGGATGAAGGAATAATAACTATTGCACGAGGTGAAGGTGTGCGGGTAGGATTTCATTATTTTAATACAGAAGAAGATCTCAATAAATTGCTAGCTCTTGTGTAGCATCAAATAAGGGTTGCGTGTAGAGTTTACGATTAATACAGTACTAACTTTGTGATGTTCGATAAACAATTACGACACTTTTAGGAAGTGCAAACGTTTTCGCTTTGTGGCTTTTTAATTTTAAAGCTCCCAAAATTGTTATATCGTAAAAATAAGGTTAAACTATTGATATGATGTTTTTTAAGTAAATATCCTGCTATATTTGGGTGTATTTTTAAACCTCTTATTATGGCAGTCACAAAGAAATTTTTAAAAACAAAACCTGTTTGTAAAGTTACATTTGCAATACCTGCAGCACACGCAAGTACTGTAGCTGTTGCTGGTGATTTTAATAACTGGGACACATCTACATCTCTTAAGAAATTAAAGAATGGAACTTTTAAAGGAACTTTTGACATTCCTACAGAGAGTTCTTACGAGTTTCGCTATGTAGTAGACGGTGAGTGGGTAAATGAAGCAGAAGCAGATCGTTTTCAATATAATCCTTATGCTGCTACAGAAAATAGTGTCCTTGAGTTATAGTACATAGAAAAAGCCATTTCTTATTAAGAAGTGGCTTTTTCTATATCGTTTAAACAAGTTGTTTTAATCAACTACTTGTATCCCTCGCCAGAAGGCAACATGGTTTTTAATTCCTTTTGCTAGTTCGCTCACTTCTGGATAAAACCAAGCGGCGTCTTTATTTTCTTTTCCATCTACGGTAACGGTGTAATAAGAAGCAACACCTTTCCATGGGCAGGTGCTTTGCAGTTCACTTGATGTAAAAAACTCTTTCTTTATAGCATCATGAGGAAAGTAGTGATTGTTTTCAATTACAACGGTATCATTACTTTCTGCTATTACTTGATCATTCCAAATTGCTTTCATAATATTTTTTTTTAAAATTTGAGAAGTTGCTTCTGTACTTATTGAACTATTTATTTTTTCTTGAATAAGTAGTTTTTATAATAAGCTTTGCTGTCAGAGAATTCATTGACTATCTCAAGTCCAGATTCACTAGCTAGCCACTCTACAATGTTATCATCATATTTCTGACTAATCTCTGTATGTATGGTTTCCCATGCCGTAAAATCTACTTTAAGGTCTAGCGATTTTATTGTAACAGACTGGTCTTTTGTACTTACAAGATAACTTTTGGCAGTGCCAGTTTCTGGATCATAAACTTCCCAATGTTTAAAATTATCAGGATTAAAATCTGCATCCATTTCATTATTTATGCGGTGCAGTAAGTTTTTATTAAATGCCTCAGTGATACCTTCTGGATCATTATAAGCATCAAGAATAGTCTGCGGATTTTTCTTTTGATCAAACCCCATATAAAGCAAATCTCCTGGGGTCATTGCTTTCTGGATATTTGTAAGGAAATCTATAGCCTGTGGGTGTAGTAGATTCCCTATGTTTGAACCTAGTACCATGATTACTTTCTTACGTTCATTGTATCCTGCAACATCTTCAAGGACTTCAAAATAAGTTCCCTGCTGAGGTTTTATGACAATATCTGGTATTTCTCTTTCTACACTTTTTTTAAGTCCATCCAGCACATTCTGACTAATATCTATAGGTAAATATGCAAAGGTATCTCCTCTTTCTATTAAGTGCTTTAAAAGGACTTTAGTTTTCTTGCCATCTCCAGCGCCCAGTTCTATAAGGTCAAAACCTTTGCTATCTGTAAAAGCTTTTGAAATCGCTTCCTTATGCGTTTCAAAAATTTCAAACTCACAGTCTGTGAGGTAGTAAGTAGGCATTGCCATAATATCTTGAAAAAGCTTATCGCCTTTTTTATCATAGATATATTTTGAAGAAAGGAACTTCGGGAAGGAGGTGAGCCCTTCTGTTACTTCTTGACTAAATGCAGATGTGATGGTAGTAGTTTTGGTCGTCATAGACGTTTATGTCGTGTGTTTTTAAAAATACTTTCAATATTATTTGGCGAGGCGTAATCCTGTAAATTGCCAGCGTAATCCGGTCTGAAAGAAATTGCGATAGGTATGTCTTGTATGTTTAGCTGGCGTGGCTACAGAGCCACCTCTCAAGACTTTTTGATTAACCATGAACTTCCCGTTATATTCCCCTAGTGCTCCTTCTTCTTTAGTGTAGCCAGGGTAAGGTAAGTATGAGCTTTCTGTCCATTCCCAGCGATCACCCCAGTCTAGTTGGGAGCTAGCGACCTCCCATTCAAATTCTGTAGGTAACCTCATTCCTTTCCATTGTGCAAAAGCAAATGCTTCGTAATAGGAGATATGAACAAGTGTCTCATCTGGATTAATTTTTTGTAATCCATTATTGAGCGTGTATTGGTACCATTTATCATCTACTAGATGCCAGTACATGGGAGCAGTTATCTCGTTAGTGTTTACCCAGTCCCAGCCTTCGGCATGCCATAAGAGTGTTTCTTGATAACCTCCAGCTTCAATAAATGCTATCCACTCACCATTAGTTACTAGTTTGTTTGATATTTCATAATCGTGTAAGTATACTTTATGACGGCCTAATTCATTATCGTAACAAAACTCTTTTCCTGTGTGACCTATTTCATAAACTCCTTCTCTAATAGAGATGAAGCTTGATGGTGTTTCTTTTTCGCTTTCGCGAAAGCGTAATTCTCCACCATAAATAGGCGTAAGAGGATTGTTGCCTAAAATGTATTTAATATCTGTAACAAGTAATTCTTGATGTTGTTTCTCGTGGTGTATGCCAATAGTGAGTAGCTTTTTTACCGTGGGTGTAATTTCTTCCTCAAGTAGCTCTTGGAGTGCTTGAGTGACGTATTTACGGTATGCATATACTTGGTCTACCGTTGGTCTTGATAGGTTGCCCCGATCTGTGCGCACCACTCTTTTTCCTACGCTCTCATAATAGCTATTAAATACGAATGCAAAGTCTTCACTAAAAAGGGTGTATCCTTGCTTATGATGCTTAAGAATGAATTCTTCAAAAAACCAAGTCGTATGGCCTAGGTGCCATTTTGGGGGAGACACGTCTGCAATGGGTTGCACAACGTAATCTTCAATTTCTAGTGGTTTACAGATGTTCTCTGTGTGTGCTCGAGTCTCAATAAAGAATTCGACAAGGTTTTCTATAGCAATCATATATATGACTTTTATGAGTCATATAAATTTACGGGTTTTTACTATGCCGTGCTTGTGAGAAGCCCGTGACAGAAAGAATAACGTAATAAATGTTTGTTAAATGAGCAGGATGAGATACTCAAACGAAAAAACAGGAGTAATTCCTTATAATAGCTAAGCGTGTAAGAAATCTAATTCTTATCGTCTTCTGTAGCTGTAATGCCTTCGTTTACAACAACAGTAAATGCTGTAGCAAATAGTGCGTTTCTAGGTTTGTCGTTATGCATCGCTCCTTCAAAACGCGGTAATTTTGATAAAACATTGAGTGTCTCTTTTTCTACAGACTTATAAGGTGTGCGTGCAGATAGTTGGTCATAAGTGCCGTCCTCTAAAATCCTTAATTGAACAAAAACTCTGTGATTTCCTTTAGGTAGAAGTGCCTCAAATTGTTTGAAATTAAAATTATTTGCAATAAGAGATTCAACTTTGTTGCGAAAACATTCCTTGAGAAAGTTAGAATTTGCTCCCTTGCATCCAGGATATCTAGGAGGAGTGTCTACTATAGTAAATGAAATGTCTTTTTTAGTTTGTCCATGAGCGCTTTGTGAAAAAAATGTACATGCACAAACTAAGCTTAATAGGAGGTAACGCACATTAAAATGTAAATGGAAGTTTGAGCTTACTCTCCTTAGGAGTCCCTCCTATATTTCCAGGTTTTAATTGTGGGATAGTCATAATTGCTGTTTTTACAGCCTTTTGCATTCCGGGAGTGCCACCAGTTATATTATTGACTACAGGCTTTCCTTCTTTATTAATAAGCATATCTACTACAACACGTGCACCTTTTTGATAATCACTTGGAAACTTCATATTGCGCACAACGTGTGTTGCAAGCTTTTGTCTTAGGCAATTGTTTTTGTCATTTATAGATCCAGTACAACCAGGCCACGTAGGAGGAACTTCTTCAAGTCTCAGTGTGGTAGACTTTTTCATGTAAACTCCTTCTTGAGCATTCATTGTTGTGATTCCAGCTACAAGTGCGAATACAAATAATATTTTTTTCATTAGGTGGGTTAATTTGGGGATTAAATAGCCACTGCTCCTTTAATATGTGGATGCGGATTATAGTTTTCTAATGTAAAGTCATCAAAAGTGAAGCCAAAGATGTCCTTTACGTCAGGATTAATTTTTAATGTAGGTAAAGTACGGAATTCTCTTGAGAGTTGAAGCTCAACTTGTTCCATATGGTTTGAGTAGATATGAGCATCTCCAAAGGTGTGTATAAACTCTCCAGCTTCATAACCACAAACCTGAGCCATCATCATTGTAAAGAGCGCATAACTTGCGATATTAAATGGAACTCCTAAAAAGATATCTGCACTGCGCTGGTATAGCTGGCAACTCAACTTGCCATCTGCAACATAAAACTGAAAGAAAGCGTGACATGGTGGAAGCGCAGCTTTACCATTTGCAACATTCTCTGAGAAAGATGCCGAGGTGTCTGGCATCACAGAGGGATTCCATGCGCTCACGAGCATTCTACGGCTGTTAGGATTTGTTTTAAGAGTTTCTACAATATCTTTTATTTGGTCAATCTCATCACCATTCCAGTTGCGCCATTGGTATCCGTAAACGGGACCAAGATCACCATTTTCATCTGCCCATTCATTCCAAATACGTACACCATTTTCTTGTAAATATTTGATGTTTGTATCTCCTTGTAAGAACCATAACAGTTCGTATACAATAGATTTGAGATGCAATTTCTTAGTTGTCACCATTGGGAATCCTTCAGAGAGATCAAATCGCATTTGATACCCAAAAACGCTCTTTGTTCCTGTACCTGTGCGGTCACCTTTTTGATTCCCGTTTTCTAAGACATGTTTGATGAGGTCGTGATATTGTTTCATAAATGGCTATTATGTTCTTTGTAAAGTAAGAAGAGCTAGTGAACTACTGGTATCTGTTTATTTTGAATATAATTATACAAATATAACAATAAAAAGACCCTCTCAATTAAGGCTGAGAAGGTCTTGAAAAAGTTGCTTTACATTAATATGAGATTATTTACCTCCTAGAGAAGCGCGATAATTATCATCTTTTTCTAGGTTTCGTTTTATCTTTTTTATGGCTGCTTCAATAGATCTTTCGGGTTCAATCACATTATATTCTCCCCAAAATTCTGGATCGCCAAAGCCTAGATTTTCATCTGCCATGATGATTGATGGTGATATCTCTCCATCTTTACTAAATGCATCGGCTGAGGTTACTTTCCAGTCTGTTACTGCCATCTCACAAGAGAGTGTATAAATTGATTTAAAAAGTCGTCGTCGCTTCTTTACTTCAAATGATAAATTTGCTTTCCCATAGCCGTAATACCATTTTCCATTTTTCTCGCGATAATCTACTTCATAAGAGATGTCTCTAGCTTTAACTCGAACGCCATTGGGTTTGCTTTTTACAAACATTTTATTGACTTCAATTTCGTTAGCCAAGTCTAGAGTAAATGTTGCTTTTTGTAATGCTAGCGATGTGGCACTTACATAGAGTTGACCAGTGTATAAAGGACCTACTATATTTGGTTTTGGTTCAAAGCCCACTACTAATACATCTTTTCCATTGAGCTCTGTAGGGGTTTCAAAACTAAAATTATAAGCTTCCATGGTTTCTGGTGTAAAGATGTATTCTGGATACTTCATTACATCTACGTATAATGTACTAAAAGGGCCTCCTTGCAGTTTTAAAGCAATAGTATCTAGCTTAGCGTAATCTGTGCTTTTTCTTGATTTAAGTAAGCGTATTTGGTCTTCCTTGTTGCTTATGTATCCTTCCTTTTGGATAGAGACAACAGCCTCGGCTAGTGATGCATTTTTGTTCTTTTTCTTGATAGTCTCTCGATAGAATGCCGTCATCTTAAGCGGTTCATCTATGTAGTTTTCTCTCTTCTTATTAAAGACTTTTTTTACAAGTTCTTTGGCAGATTTATATCCCACAACTTGCACCTCGCTTAGGTCTACGCTCTTTGGAGATAGGCGTATGTCAATATCATCATCAACATCTGTAATATCTTGTATGCTGTTTTTATATCCTAAGGCTTCAATAAGTAGGGAAGGACTAGTTGTGGCTTCCATTATTTTTAAAGCAAAATCTCCTTCGGTATTTGAGATGGTACTTATGTTTGTGCCTACTAGCGTGATAGTCGCTCCGCTTATAGCCTGCCTAGTTTCGCGGTCGTTAATGGATCCTGTGATGTTTGTTGTGGAAGTTTGAGCAAGTATGAGTAATGGGAATAGCATGAACATACTTCCCCAAGCTAATTTGGTAACATTATAAATAGTTTTCATAGCAATGAGTTTAATTGAATTCGCAAGAAGTCTTTTTAGTACTATAAGTTACTATATTTTCATGGTATATTGAAAATCTCGCTGTTAATTTATTAAAACTAAGATTTAAAAAAAGGCACAATGAATAGGCACGCTTTCGCGAAAGCGGACTTGTATAAACGAAAAGAAAATCTATTTTTTACAATAATGGATGTGGTTTCTTAACCAATAATCATCCCTGCAATAGTCGCCGAAATTAATGAAGCGATAGAGCCTCCTATAAGAGCTTTTAAGCCAAAACGAGACAGCTGCGTGCGCTGCCCAGGAGCTAGAGATCCAATACCACCTATCTGAATACCAATAGAAGCAAAGTTTGCAAAACCACAAAGCATATAAGTAGCCATAATGATAGACTTCTCATTGTTGAGGTGAATTGCATTTGCAGTATTTTTCAATTCGGCTAGCTGGATGTATCCTACAAATTCGCTGGCTGCTAGTTTGATTCCAAGTAGTTGTCCCATCATTGTGGTGTCTTCACTTGCAACACCTATCAGCCACATTAGAGGGGCAAAGATAGTTCCTAATATAGCTTCAAGGGAAAGCTTAGGATATGCCGAATTTTCTGCAATCCAATCATTAATTGTGGTGATTTCACCTATCCAACCTAAAACTCCGTTTGCCATTGCAATAAATGCAACAAATACAAGAAGCATTGCTCCTACGTTTACCGCAAGTCTAAGCCCTTCTGTAGTTCCATTTGCAATTGCATCAAGTACGTTTGCACCTATTTTATCATTAGATACACTTACGTCTGTATTTACCTCTTCAGTTTGAGGATATAATATTTTTGAGATCACAATTGCACCAGGTGCAGCCATAACAGAAGCAGCAAGTAAGTGTTTTGCAAACACAAGACGTAAAGCTTCATCTTCACCACCTAGAAATCCTATATATGCAGCAAGCACAGCTCCTGCTACAGTTGCCATACCCCCTATCATAACAAGTAGAATCTCTGACTTGTTCATTTTTTCTAAATAAGCTTTAATTAAAAGAGGTGCTTCGGTTTGACCTAAAAAGATGTTACCTGCAACACTTAAACTTTCAGCTCCAGAGATGCCTAATAACTTAGAAAGCAACCATCCAAAAGCTTTTACCACTTTTTGTATTACTCCAAAGTAATACATGACGGAGGTAAGAGCAGAGAAAAATATAATGGTAGGTAATACTTGAAAAGCAAAAATGTACCCAAAGGTAGACGTGTCACTTACTAATCCTTGAAAGAGGAAGTCACTACCAGCAAGCGTAAAGTTTAATATAGCAACAAATATTCCTCCAATAAAATCAAAAATCTTTTCTATAAAAGTAACCTTAAGTACTCCTACGGCAATAACAAGCTGGAAGGCAAGACCTACGGCTACTGTTTTCCAGTTTATCGCTTTGCGATTACTACTAAATAAAAAGGCAATTAGTATAAGCGAGAACATCCCTAAAACACCACGTCCTAAGCTTTCAAGAGAAAACCCTTGAGACGGAACCACATCTATAATGGCTTGAGGTGCCTCTTGCGCAAATGCGGTAAATGAACTTAATAATACCAATAGGGTAAGTAGTAATTTGCGCATATAATAAGTAAGTTAGTTGCGTTTTGAGATTTCATCTCTTAACTGGGCAGCAGTTTCATAGTCCTCACTATTTACCGCTTGATCAAGTTTATCGTGTAAGTCTTGAAGTGACAATTTGTTATAATCACTATCGCTAGAAGATGTCTCGTCTTCTAATAAGATTTCATCCATTAGGATTTCGTCATCTTCTGTAAACTCTTCAGGATTTGTGTTTCCCTTTAAGAAGATCCCTGCTTTGTCTAGAATGTTTTTATAAGTAAAAATAGGCGCTTGGAAACGTAAGGCTAGTGATATAGCATCACTAGTACGCGCGTCTACTATTTCTTCAATGTTATCACGCTCGCAAATAATGCTAGAGTAAAAAACGCCATCAACAAGTTTATGGATAATCACTTGTTTAATAACCACATCAAAGCGATCTGCAAAATTTTTAAACAGGTCGTGCGTAAGAGGACGAGGTGGTTTAATTTCTTTTTCTAAAGCGATTGCAATAGATTGTGCCTCAAAGGCTCCTATAACTATAGGTAATTTACGCTCTCCTCCTTGCTCAGTGAGAATCAAAGCATATGCTCCATTCTGAGTCTGGCTGTAGGATATTCCTTTTATATTTAAACGCACTAAGCTCATAAGTTGCAAAAATAGGAAAAAGGCTGCACAAGTAAAGAAGTTTATCTGTCTAGAGTTGGACTCTTAAAAATAGCAGCTATCTATCAGATTTACAGTGTGAAAGGGGTTAAATAAAAATGAGCTTAAAGAAATATTTAAGCTCATTTTTTATTTTAGGGAGTCGTTATCTAGCTATTTGCAGCTTTAAACGCTCTTAATTTTTCGTTAAGTTCTGGGACAACTTCAAAAGCATCACCTACGATTCCATAATCGGCTGCTTTAAAGAAAGGAGCTTCTGGATCATTGTTGATTACTACTTTTACTTTAGAAGAGTTAATCCCTGCAAGGTGCTGTATCGCTCCAGAGATTCCTATTGCGATATACAAGTTAGATGCTACTGGCTTACCAGTTTGTCCTACGTGCTCACCATGAGGTCTCCATCCTAAATCCGAGACAGGCTTAGAACAAGCTGTTGCTGCTCCAAGAATATCTGCCATTTCTTCTATCATCCCCCAGTTTTCTGGTCCTTTAAGTCCGCGACCTGCTGATACTACAACTTCTGCATCTGCAATAGACACTTTATCTGTTGCTTTATCTACAGATTGTACTTCTACACCAAAATCTCCAAGCTCTGGAGAAAAATCTTCTGTTGCAGCAGCTCCAGAAGCTTCTTTAAGACCGTAAGCGTTTTGCCCAAGTCCTACTATTTTAATTTCAGTAGAGATTTCCGTGTGGCTAAAAGCCTTGTTTGTAAACGCTGTACGCTTTACAGTAAATGGAGAAGCACTTTCTGGAAGTGATACTACATTTGATGCATATCCTGCCTCTAGCGCTACTGCAAGAAGAGGTGCAAGATACTTAGCATTTGCGCTCTGTGTAAGTACTACTACTTGAGCACCTTCTGCCTTTGCAGCGGCTGCGATTCCTTTTGCATAAGCTGCAGCATTAAATGCATCTAGCTTTGCGTCTTTTATGTTAAGAACTTTATCTACTCCGTAAGTTCCCAATGGTGCAGTATCTCCACCATTTACGGCAACTGCAGTTACAGATGTTCCCATCATATCTGCAATTCCTTTTGCATAAGAAGCAACTTCTAAAGAAGCCTTCTTAAACACTCCGTTTTCTGATTCTGTATATACTAAAACTGACATATTTATAAGAATTTCCAAATAGCCAAACTCTAAGTTTTGCTTTTTGGGATTATTATTAGATTAAAAAGTCTCCTATCTTTCGATAAGTTAACTTAGATAGCTTTTGCTTCGTTGTGTAACAGGTCGATTAACTCGTCTACTGTTTCTACAAGTTTTACAGCCCCTTTAGGTGCAGGCTTTTCAAAAGAAACAGCATTTGTTTCGGTTCCAGCTCCAGAAGGTTCTACTACGCTTAATGGTTTTTTACGAGCCATCATAATTCCTCTCATGTTAGGAATACGTAGATCGCTTTCTTCTACAAGACCTTTTTGACCTCCTATTACTAGAGGAAGCGAAGTCTTTACGGTTTCTTTTCCGCCATCTATTTCTCTAGTCGCAGTAACAGCCGTGCCGTCTACATCTAGTGATATACATGTGTTTACAAAGTTTGCTCCTGTAAGTCCAGCAAGCATTCCAGGTACCATACCACCGTTGTAATCAATAGATTCACGACCAGCTATAACTAGATCATACCCTCCATCTTGAACAACTTTTGCAAGTTCCTTTGCTACTTGAAAACCATCTTTTGCTTCCACATTCACACGGATGGCAGTATCTGCTCCTATTGCAAGTGCTTTACGTAATGTAGGTTCTGTTTCTGGTCCTCCTACGTTAATCACGTCTACAGAGGCTCCTTGTTTTTCTTTAAACCACATAGCACGTGTCAATCCAAACTCATCGTTTGGGTTGATTACAAATTGAACACCGTTAGTATCAAATTTTGTATCTCCGTCTGTGAAGTTAATTTTTGATGTCGTATCAGGTACGTGACTGATGCACACTAATATTTTCATAGAATTTATATTTTATATAAAGGTACGCTTTCGCGAAAGCGTAATCCTAAACTATTTCGTTTTCGTAACAAAAATAACACAAAAAAGTATAATTTACTGTGCGTGCATAGTAAAATTTTACAAAAATGTAATTTATTGAGGTTTTGGAAATGCTTATTTTTGTGCTTGTTAAAAGAATACAATATTAATAAGGTGTTTCTTCTAGTTATGAGAGACCTTAATTAAATTTCCGCTAGAGCGGTTTATATACTATGAGAACAATCCAGTTTAGAGAAGCCATTTGTGAGGCAATGAGCGAAGAAATGCGCCGTGATGAATCTGTTTATTTAATGGGTGAAGAGGTAGCAGAATATAATGGAGCTTATAAAGCGTCAAAAGGAATGCTAGACGAGTTTGGAGCAGATAGAGTTATTGATACTCCTATTGCAGAGCTTGGTTTTGGAGGAATAGGTGTGGGTAGTACAATGACAGGATTACGTCCTATTATTGAGTATATGACCTTCAACTTCTCTTTAGTGGGAATTGATCAAATAATAAATAACGCTGCCAAAATTAGACAGATGTCTGGTGGTCAGTTTCCTTGCCCTATTGTTTTTCGTGGCCCTACAGGATCTGCAGGACAGTTAGGTGCAACACATTCTCAAGCCTTTGAAAACTGGTTTGCAAATACGCCAGGTCTTAAGGTAGTAGTGCCTTCTAATCCTTATGATGCAAAAGGACTCTTAAAAGCAGCAATACGTGATAACGATCCTGTGATTTTCATGGAGTCGGAGCAAATGTATGGTGATAAAGGAGAAGTGCCTGATGGAGAATATGTATTACCAATAGGTGTTGCAGATATTAAGCGTGAAGGAACAGATGTAACTATCGTTTCTTTTGGAAAGATTATTAAGGAAGCTTACAAAGCGGCAGATCAACTTGCAGAGGAAGGAATTTCTTGTGAGATTATTGATTTACGTACGGTAAGACCTTTAGATAAGGAAGCTATTTTTGAATCTGTAAGAAAAACAAACAGACTAGTGATTCTTGAAGAGGCTTGGCCTTTTGGGAACGTTTCAACAGAAATTACGTATCAAGTACAAGCACATTGTTTTGATCATTTAGATGCTCCTATACAACGTATAAATACAGCAGATACACCTGCGCCTTACTCACCAGTATTACTCAAAGAGTGGTTGCCTAACAGCGACGATGTAGTAAATGCAGTTAAAAAGGTGATGTATAAATAATATTTTCGCGAAAGCGGAACCATATTTGATCCCTTTCTTAACCGGAAGGGATTTTTTAATTTATTATAATCTTAAGTAAGGTTGTGATAAATATGATGTCAGAGTCTTGACATTATATAATGTTAAACTGATGATGACCCCAATTTATAGGCTATCCTCATAGATTATTTATTATGAAATATAATTTTTTAATCATTATTGCTAGTATGCTCTGCGCTGCAAATTTATTTGGTCAAACCAAAGTGAGTGGTGAGATTTTTGACGCAGATGGTAATGGTCTGCCTTTTGTAAATGTCATATTTGTGGGGTCTAATGAAGGGACGATAACCAATGAGGATGGACGTTTTTACCTAGAGTCTGACCAGACTTGGAATCAAGTACGATTTTCTTTTATAGGCTTTTCAAATAAGGTGATAGACCTAAGTGAGAAGGTGAATTATGAGATGAAAGTGACGCTAGAGGAAGAGGCAGGAGCACTAGACGAGGTAGTCATATTTACAGGAAAGACAGATAAGAAAAATAACCCAGCGGTAGATATACTTCGTAAAATATGGGCAAATAAACGCCAGAACGGATTAAGACAGTACAAGCAGTATGCTTATGACAAGTATGAAAAGCTAGAGTTTGATCTCAACACTATTGATAGTTCGCTTATCAATAGCCGCATCTTTAGAGGGATGGAGTTCATATTTGAGCAAACAGACACGAGCCGTATTACTGGAAAAACCTACCTGCCTATTTTTGTAAATGAGGCATTCTCAAAAGTATATGGTGATAATGAAATTAATAAAGAAAAGGAGATTCTAGAAGGAAATAAAAACAGTGGTTTTAGTGAGAATCAAACGATTATAGGTTTTGTAAAAAGTCTATATAGTGATTATGATATCTATGACAACTACCTACAGTTTTTTGACAAGAGTTTTACCAGTCCAATTTCTCGTACAGGTATCCAAACCTATAATTACGTACTTGCAGATAGTGCTTACATCAATAATAAGTGGTGTTATAACATCATCTACTACCCTAGACGTAAAAACGAACTTACCTTTAAAGGAGATTTCTGGGTGAATGACTCTACATGGGCTATTAAGGAAATTAATATGCAGCTTTCTAAAAGTGCTAATGTAAACTGGGTAAAAGAGATTTACATGGAGCAAGAATTTGATATCGTAAATGATAGCACCTTTTTACTTTCAAGAGATTATTTCTTATCTGATTTCGCTTTGCGCGAAAAAGAGGAGTCTAGAGGTATGTACGGTAAGCGCACTACCTTATACGATAACCATAATTTTGACAACAAGCTAGAAAAGGACTTTTATGACAGACAGGTATATAACTACGATAAGGATGTTTTTAATCGTAGCGATGAGTTCTGGCAAGAAAATAGAAAAGAGGCACTTAGTAAAGATGAGCTAGGAGTTTATAAGATGCTTGACACCTTAAAAACGGTAAAGAAATTTAAAAACCTTTACAACCTAGGATCCATTCTTGCA
The DNA here is from genome assembly GCF_007827285.1 of Dokdonia sp. Hel_I_63. Lineage (NCBI taxonomy): Bacteria > Pseudomonadati > Bacteroidota > Flavobacteriia > Flavobacteriales > Flavobacteriaceae > Dokdonia > Dokdonia sp. Hel_I_63. The sequence goes on from NZ_VISD01000001.1 coordinate 1,007,475, forward strand.
TCTGGATACTATGAGATTCCAAGTTTAAACTTTGATTACGGGCCTATATTTTCAACCTTTGGGTTTAATGAGGTAGAAGGACTACGTGTGCGCACAGGAGGAAGAACATATTTCTCACAGAATGATCCATGGAGACTTGAAGGGTTTTTAGCATACGGATTTAAGGATAAAAAAGGAAAATTTGGAATCTCAGGAAAATGGCTGCTAGATAAGAAAAGTAGATTTATCGTCTCTGGTGGATATAGACAAGACGTGGAGCAAATAGGAGCGAGTCTTACGACATCTAGAGACGTGCTTGGAAGAAATCTAGCCTCGTCATCACTAGTGAATACTGCGACCAATGATAAACTAACCTCTATCAAGCTGGCAAATATCGCAGCCGAGGTAGAGATTGTGCGCAACCTTCAAGTGAGAGCCGACTTCTCTTTGAGAACGTTAGAGTCGGCTTCAGAAACTTTTAGCCTCGATTATTTTACAGATGCTACGCAGACAACTACTACAGGTGAGTTAAAACAAGCAGAAGTGGTTCTTACCACTATCTGGGAGCCAGGAAAGAAAACTTCAGGGTTTGGAGTAGAGCGTAGAGTAACTAATGAGTGGTTCCCAAGTTTTTATGCAAGTTATACACGTGGCCTAGAAGGAACACTTGATAGTGATTTTGCTTATGATAAAGTGCAATTTTCTGCAAGGAAGGCAATTCGTATAGGAGGTCTTGGCACATTAACAGCCTCTACAGAAATAGGTAAAACATTTGATGAGGTGCCACTAGCGCTATTAAGTCCAGTACCAGGTAACCAGTCGTTATTTTCAATCTTTAATACCTTTAGCCAGCTTAACTTTTATGAGTTTACTACAGATGAGTATGCCTCGCTACAATTAGAACACAATTTTGGAGGACGTATTTTTAATCGTATTCCATTACTTAAAAATTTGAATCTACGCGAGATTGTAAGCGTCCGTGGGGTGATAGGTAATATCTCTCAAGGGAATATTGACTTAAACCGTCCAGCATTTGAGAGTTTACTTTTTGAAGAAGGACAACCCGTCACTGCGATTACTCCGAGCATGATAGCGCCATCTGTAGAGCCATATTATGAGTATAGTGTAGGAGTGGGTAATATTTTTAAGGTGTTCCGTATTGATCTTAACTTTAGAGGAAATTATAATTCTGTTCCAGATGCGAGGAAGATAGGAGTGACGGGTAGTTTTGGGTTTTATTTTTAAGGGGAGACTTCTTGTAGGATAGTTTGTTAGCCTTTTTTTAAAAGCGAGTTTTTTTTAAACACCTAACCTAATCTTAACGCACCAATATTTGGCTAAATCGCTATTTCAGCGTATTTTTGCACGCCTTAAGAAATATGTTTTAAAGTAAATGGTTGTTATGCAGTTGTTTAATAAAGTGTAAGCTTAAGAAATTGTGATTTAATTGATACATTTCTCATGTGTTTAAGTACAAGAGATTTGAAATATAATATATTATGACAGCAGATAAAGTAACAACATTTGACGTATTAGTAGAGATTCCTAAGGGGAGCCGTAACAAGTATGAGTACGATTTTAAATTAAAGAGAATGCGTTATGATCGTATGATTTTCTCTTCTATGATGTACCCAGCAGATTATGGTTTTATTCCAGAAACTCTTGCGCTAGATGGTGATCCTCTTGATGTATTAGTGTTAGTTACAGAACCTACTTTTCCAGGTTGTGTAATCGAAGTAAAGCCTATTGGAGTATTTCACATGGCAGATGAGAAAGGACCAGATGAAAAAGTAATCTGTGTACCTGTAAGTGATCCTTCGGCTAGTAAGCTTACAGATCTTTCTGATTGTAATCCACACTTAATAAAAGAAATTGAGCACTTCTTCCAAGTGTATAAAGATCTTGAAGAAAAGAAAGTAGACGTAGGAGGATGGGGAGATGTTCATGAAGCAAAAGATATTATCCAAAAATGTATCGAACGTTACGAAGAATCTGATATTCCTGTAGAAGAAGTTACTATCAAATAGATACTTTTTTACAGTATAGAATAGTTAAAAAAACAGCCTTAAAAGCTGTTTTTTTTGTTCTATCTAATTTCCTACATTAGTAGTTGTTAAATATTTTAAGGATTTATTTAAGAATCCCTTATAAAAACACCTAATAATATATGGAATCAATAATGATTTACGTGCCTATCGCACTAGCATTACTCGGGTTGATCTACATGCTCGTAAAAAAATCTTGGGTAATGAAACAAGACGCCGGAGACGGTAAGATGAAAGAGATTTCTGATCATATCTATGAAGGAGCGCTAGCTTTTTTAAATGCAGAGTATAAACTACTCACTATTTTTGTGATTATTGTAAGTGTCTTACTTGCAATTGTATCCTTTGTAGTTCCCACTACACACTGGCTCATTGTAATCGCATTTATATGCGGCGCTGTTTTTTCTGCTTTTGCAGGAAATATAGGAATGAAAATAGCCACAAAAACAAATGTGCGTACTACGCAAGCTGCAAGAACCAGTCTGCCTAATGCTCTTAAAATCTCCTTTGGTGGAGGTACGGTGATGGGTCTAGGAGTTGCAGGCCTGGCAGTATTAGGACTTACGGCGTTCTTTATCTTCTTCTTTCACTTTTTTATGGGAGGTGTTTGGACTAATACAATGGATATGACGGTAGTTCTTGAAACGCTAGCAGGTTTTTCACTGGGAGCAGAGTCTATCGCTCTATTTGCCCGTGTAGGAGGAGGTATTTATACCAAAGCAGCAGACGTAGGTGCAGATCTTGTAGGTAAAGTGGAAGCAGGTATACCAGAAGATGACCCACGTAATCCAGCGACTATCGCAGATAATGTGGGAGATAACGTAGGAGATGTTGCTGGTATGGGAGCAGATTTATTTGGTTCTTACGTAGCTACTGTGCTTGCGGCAATGGTTCTTGGGAACTATGTGATAAAAGATATGGGGGGAAGCATCACCGATGCTTTTGGAGGAATAGGCCCTATTCTATTGCCCATGGCAATAGCAGGTGTAGGGATCATTATTTCTATTATAGGTACTATGCTCGTAAAAATTAAAACTAACGATGCAAAAGAGTCCGAGGTGATGGGCGCACTTAATATAGGTAACTGGACTTCTATAGTATTAGTTGCTATCGCTTGTTTCGCACTTTGTAAGTGGATGCTTCCAGAAAATATGCAAATGGAATTCTTTGGAGAAGGGTTACAAGAAATATCTTCTATACGTGTTTTTTATGCAACCATCGTAGGATTAGTCGTAGGAGCGGTTATATCATCTGTGACGGAGTACTATACGGGCTTAGGTAAGTCACCTATTCTTAAAATTGTACAACAATCAAGCACAGGAGCTGGAACAAATATCATTGCAGGTCTTGCAACGGGTATGATTTCTACATTCCCATCCGTGCTATTATTTGCAGGTGCCATTTGGGCATCATATGCTTTTGCAGGATTTTATGGTGTAGCACTAGCAGCTTCTGCCATGATGGCAACAACGGCAATGCAACTAGCAATAGATGCTTTTGGGCCTATATCTGATAATGCTGGAGGGATCGCAGAGATGAGTGAGCAAGAGCCTATCGTACGTGAGCGAACAGATATTTTAGATTCTGTAGGTAACACTACAGCAGCTACAGGAAAAGGTTTTGCTATAGCATCTGCGGCGCTTACATCACTTGCTTTATTTGCAGCTTATGTAACGTTTACAGATATAGATGGTATTAATATTTTTAAAGCACCTGTTCTTGCAATGTTATTTGTGGGTGGTATGGTACCCGTAGTATTCTCTGCCCTTGCCATGAATGCGGTGGGTAAAGCAGCCATGGAAATGGTGGAGGAAGTACGCAGACAGTTTAGAGAGATTCCGGGTATCATGGAAGGTACTGGAAAGCCAGAGTACGATAAATGTGTTGCTATTTCTACCAAAGCTTCTTTAAAAGAAATGATGCTTCCTGGAGTTCTAACTATAGGTTTTCCATTAGTCATAGCCTTTCTACCTATGTTATTTGGCATGGAGCATAAAGCAATTGCAGAGATGTTAGGCGGTTATATGGCTGGAGTGACCGTAAGCGGTGTGCTATGGGCGATCTTCCAGAATAACGCTGGAGGCGCATGGGATAATGCAAAAAAATCTTTTGAAGCAGGAGTCGAAATTAATGGTGAGATGACGTATAAAGGTTCAGATGCTCATAAAGCTGCTGTAACCGGTGATACAGTCGGAGATCCATTTAAAGACACCTCTGGACCATCTATGAATATATTAATAAAATTAACCTGCCTTATAGGTTTAGTAATTGCGCCTATTTTAGGTGGTCATAGTGAAGATGGGCTTACTATTACTACTCAAGATGGAGCCGTTGTTGAGATTACTCAAGATGGTCGTATAGTAGAATCTAGAGAGGTACAAAAAGAAGTACGCTTCTCCATAGCCGAACAAAATGGACAATTTGTAGGAACAGTCACCACTATTACAGATGATAACGGGGATGTAACTACAGAGGTAAAGGAATTTACGGGTACAGAAGCTCAGGTTAAACAGCAAATGGATGACTATGAAAATGAAATAAGAAACTAACATCTAGGCAATTCAAAACTAAAGCGAGCCAATTAGGCTCGCTTTTTTATAACTAATTGGTATGGAGGTATAATAGTGTGTGTAATATAATTTCTTAACAAACCTTTATTGTCATATTAATATACTTTAACCTTCATCTCGGGTATTTTTATAAAAAACAAGATTATGATATTACCTAAGACTAAAGTACCTTCACTAGAAGTGCCTTTAATAAATGATACAAATTGGAAATTAAGTGAGCAGAATGCCGAAAATTTTACACTCATTATTTTTTATAGAGGATTACACTGTCCAGTGTGTAAAGCACAGCTTGAGGATCTGGCGTCACAATTAGATAAATTTACGGAGCGAGGAATAAATGTAATTGCCATAAGTGGAGATACAGAAAAGCGTGCAAAAATAGCTGGGAAAGATTGGGACGTTCCATCACTGCCTATTGGATATAACTTATCACTAGAAAAAGCTAGAGAGTACGGATTGTATATTTCTAAAGCAGTTTCAGATAAGGAACCAGATTACTTTACAGAGCCTGGACTATTTCTAATCAAGCCAGACGGAACACTTTTCTTTTCATCAGTGCAGTCTATGCCATTTGCAAGACCGCAATTTGATGACCTTCTAGGGGGGATTGATTTTATTATGAAAAAAGATTATCCTGCAAGAGGGGAGGTAAAAGATATTACAGCAGCAAAGTAAAATCCATACCTAAAATATTAAAAGGCGTACCATCTTATGTGTACGCCTTTTTTTTGTATTGTTTAAGTTTACGCTTTCAGTGTGCTGAAGTTTATGCTGAGCCTGCCGAAGTACGAAAGCGTAATTTTATAAAAAACCACAAACTATGTTTTTTTCATCAAAGTCTGATCCCATACAGATAGACGGATACCAATCTTACGGATCATCAAATCACTTGTATTTAATAGGTAGAGCGCTTGAGCATGAGGGGGTAGATCTTAAGAAAACAAGCTTTCTCTCTACTCTAAAAAATGCTTACAAGCAATTTGATAGTGATGAGTTACGACATACAAAGTTAAAGGTGACACTGCCAGACAATAGGTCATTTTATACCATTACAGATACCGAAGGATATTTTAAAATTGATGAAAAGGTTGATGGGCTAGGAGTAATAGCAAATGATGAAGGCTGGCTACAAATGGTGATAAGTTTTGATGATGTCCAAAAGGGAATTACTGTGCTAGGAGAGAACAGATTTCCTATTGAGATGCTTATTCCAGCAGAGACAGCCTCTTATGGGGTGATAAGCGATATAGATGACACTATCTTACACACTGGTGTTGCCTCTTTATTAAAATGGAGGGTTATTATAAATACGTTTTTTAAAAATGTAGGGAAGCGCACTTCGCTGGAGGGAGCACCAGAACTCTATAGAAAATTACATAGAGGGAAATCTGGACAAGATGCAAATCCTATGTTTTACGTGAGTAACAGTCCGTGGAATTTATATAGTTATCTCGAGTCGTTTGTAAGAAATCAAAAATTCCCCAAAGGCCCTATTTTATTGAGAGATCTACGTGGTCCTTTTGAAAAAACGCCAAAACCAGAAAAGCCTCATAAACAGCATGAGATTAGAAATATATTAAATGCATATCCTAATCTTAAGTTTGTACTTATAGGAGATAGTGGAGAGCACGATGTAGATATTTATCTAGAAGTGGCTAAAGAATACCCAGAACAAATAATAGCTGTGTATTTGCGTAGTGTAAAGCACAAGAAAAAGGTGCTTAGAGTTAAGAGTGTTTTGAGTCAGTATGAGACTACTCCTGCGGTACTAGTAGAAAAAAGTGCTTTTGCAGAGGAGCATGCAAGGTCCATAGGGCTTATAAAATAATAGAAAAAAAACGGCTACTTTACATAAAGTAGCCGTTTTTGTGTGTTGTTAAATTGCTTTGTGACTACTGTCTTTCAAAACGTAATTCTTGATTTGTTGTAGATGTTCTATCTGTACTTACGTCTACATCCATAAATTCTATTCTCAATTGGCTATTGTTAAATAAAGTCACATCACCTGTGCTATCACCGTCAAAAGTTATTGTTTGATCTGCATCGTTTACAGTATAACTACCTGTATCAGAATCGACAATTATTTCAGTTTCTTCTACTGGGTCGTTGTTTTCTAGTTGAGTAGTTGTTGTTAAACGGTATTGGAAATTAGTAGTGTAAGTTCCGTTTGCGTTAAAAACGATGTTTGATGATCCAAAGGTGTCACCTACCTCAGTGATAGTTGTCGTAGCCGTCCCTCCTGTTACTTGCTGTTCTATTACCTCCTCACTCTCAAAAAATGTGAAGTTATATGTTCCTTCAAGAAGTGCTGGAGTTAATGTAGGTCCCGCTGGTGTACCGTCATCATCATTACCACAAGAAATAGCCATTACGGAAATAGCAAGGATTAAAATAAATTTAAGATTTTTCATAATATTTGTTAGTTTTTGAAGGCGCAAAACTAGCCTATTTTATTCAATTAGAAAAGCTTTTTACAGATGTAAAAAGCTTCATTTTTATTTGTAAATAACTGAAATTAAGTAAGTAATAATAGATTCTAGTTCCTAGAAAAGACCGTTTAACTCAGCATCTATTCTATTAATAATATCTCCTAAGTCTTCAGGATTATCTACAAAGTTAATATTATCTACGTCGATAATGAGGAGCTTCCCTTTTTTATAACCATGTATCCAAGCTTCATAACGCTCATTAAGTCGACTTAAATAGTCGATAGAGATAGAATTTTCATAATCTCTCCCTCTCTTATGTATTTGTGATACTAGGTTAGGAATAGAGCTACGTAAATAAATCATCAAGTCTGGTGCATCTACTACACTTTCCATCAAGTCAAAAAGAGACTTGTAGTTATTGTAATCACGATTAGTAAGAAGACCCATCGCATGAAGGTTAGGAGCAAAGATGAATGCATCTTCATAAATAGTACGATCTTGAATAATCGTTTTGTCACTATCTTTTATGTCTAGCAATTGTCTAAAACGGCTATTTAAAAAGTAAATCTGAAGATTGAACGACCAGCGTTCCATCTCATTATAAAAATCATCTAGATATGGATTATCTACAACATCTTCATATTGTGGAGTCCAGTTAAAGTGTTTAGATAAAAGTTTAGTTAAGGTAGTTTTACCTGCTCCGATGTTACCGGCAATTGCAATGTGCATGTTAAGGTTTTTTAGGAAGTTTTAGTCGGAAAGCAGCTAACTTTTGACCGGTGTAAAGATACAGGATTTCGCCATTCAACGAAAGTTGTTTTATGGTAAAATCTGGAGTTTTCAATGCTATAAATTCATTAGATTCTTTTGGCTTATAGTGTAATTTACCCTGTGAGAGCAAGATAACAGCGCCTTTGCTTTGAGAAATGAGCGTGATATCTTGTAAGGCTGTTTTACTTAAAAAGCTACCGTAGTTATTGTAATGAAACAACCCTATTTCATTTACTACCCACGCAAAATTAAAATTAGTAGCTAGTGTCGTAGCATTAACTGGCATAGGTGGGAATTGTGTGGTTATTTGATCTGTATTCCAGTCAAAAATCTCAAGTTGTTGTAGGTCTGTATTAAATACCCATAAACGTCTATCACCATTTGTCGCAACATGACTTATGTTCCTAAAATCATCTATGGCAGAAAAATTAATGCGGGTAATCTCACTTAATGTATTGTCTAGTATTACTGCGGTATTTGTAGCTTCATAAAACACACTTATTTTAAGCGGATTAAGAATATCAACCGAAGTGATAGCACCTAGCTGTAGTGCTGTAAATTGATAACCTTCATTAACATCATCTTTATATAAAACATCATTTTTGATATGGTACAGCGCATTAAAAGCATCAATACCTATAAAGGCATCAGTATCGAGTGTCACCTCATTAATCTTTTCTAAGGTGTAATTCTGGCTAGTTGCCGTGATGGTGGCAAGCAAAAGTAATATGTTAATCAGTTTATGCATTAATGAGCAAAGTACAAAAATCTAGCCGTTATAGTTAATACCTTTGTAAGGTGAAAAAGGATATTGAAAATAGAGAAGATGTATATACACTTGTAACCACTTTCTATGGTCGCATACGTAGTGATGTTTATTTGGGACCTATTTTTAATAAACACATTACAGACTGGCCACACCACTTTGAGCATCTCACAGATTTCTGGGAGGGCAATTTATTCTTTAAAAAGATTTTTACGGGAAGACCTTTACAAACGCACAAACGTGTAGATAGGGATGAAGGCTACACTATAAATGAGCAACACTTTGGTGTGTGGCTTAATCACTGGGTACAAACGGTAGATGAGCTATATGAGGGCGAACTGGCAGAGATGGCAAAGTTTAGAGCTCGTAAGATTGGCACCTTTTTTCTAGTAAATATGTTTCAAGCAAAGCCTTCACACTAGCAGATGAGCTTATAGCCGTATCCACGTACGTTTACGATTTCTATAGTAGCGTCGTCCTTTAGTTTTTTTCTAAGTTTTGATATAAAGACGTCCATGCTTCTTGCAGAAAAGAAGTCATCATCACCCCATAATTTCTTAAGAATAAGTGATCGGTCTAGAACGGCATTACGATTTTTATGAAGATGAAATAGTAAATGAGCCTCTCTATGGGTTAACTTTTGTACGCTTCCGCGAAAGCGTAATTCTTGCCTTGTGAAATCAAAAATATAACTACCGATGGTAATAGCCTCAGTCTTTTGTTGCAATGTTTTACGTTGTAGTAAATTCTGAATTCTTACAATAAGCTCTTCTACGCTGAAAGGTTTTTTGAGATAATCATTACCACCTATACTAAACCCCTCAACCACATCTGCCGTTTGAGACTTTGCAGTGAGAAATATTATAGGAATCTCATCATCTTGTTCACGAACCTCCTTTGCCACAGTAAACCCATCCTTTTTAGGCATCATCACATCGAGCACTAAGATGTCAGGCTTTTTAAGTTGGTATTGATTTATCGCTTGAACACCATCTGTGCAGAGTGTTACATTAAAGCCACGACTCTCCAGACTTTCTTTTACAATGAGTCCAAGTGCTGGCTCATCTTCTGCGAGTAAGATATAAGGTTTAGTCATTACCATTTGGAATTGTAATTTTAAATGAAGTTTGTGGAACAGTAGACACCTCTATGGAACCATTATGTTTTTCAATAATAGTTTTGGTGTAGTATAGTCCTATCCCAAAACCTTTTACATCATGAGTATTTCCTTTGGGCACGCGGTAAAACTTTTCAAATAATTGAGATGCTTGATCTTTTGTAAGTGCTTTTCCTGTATCTGTAATCGACAAGTGGATGTTACTATTTGTATTACTTATTGCTATGGTTACTGGTGGTTTACCGTATTTAGTGGCATTATCTACTAGATTATCAATAGCATTTTCTAGATGAAAAACATCTACTGTGGCCCATATTGAAGATGTTGAACTTTTAAGCGTAATAGGAATCTCAGGTGCAATTTCTTTATATTTTTTAATCAAATGTTCAAGCACTTCCACTAGGTTGCAACGCTCTTTTTTCAACGATAAATCTTCTTTGTCTAATGTTGCGGTGTCTAGAATGCGTTCCACCATGGTATTAAGTTTACCTAGCTGTGTGGTAGACATGGCAAGGTATTTCTCTGTTTTTTCTTTGTCGTTTTCTTTGTTAAAATGCTGTATGCCTTCAATAGCTGCGCTTATAGTGGTTATAGGTGTTTTAAACTCGTGGGTGATATTGCTTATAAAATCATTTTTAATCTCGGCGAGTTGTTTTTGTTCTCGTATAATTTTGAGTAGGTATAACAGTGAGGATATAACTGCAACCATTAACACAAAGGAGAGTAAAATCCCTAACAGGTTACGTTTCAGGATAATGGACGTAACATCATTAAAACCAACGGATAAAATACTCTCTGATGGCAGAAGTTTTGAAGTAGCGATAACATTGAGTTGATAAGTTGGGTCTACATATTTTGGTGATCCAGGGATTACTTTAGTTATAGTATCCCCTTTTGGGGAGTAGGTAAGGCTATGTGCTTTCCTATCAATACCGATAGCTTTGAGTTGATTTACAACAATGGTGTCAAGTCTTTTTACATCTATTTGATCATCTTTAAAAGAGACAATAATTTTTGTCGTAAGATCTGTAAGAGCACTTAAACGAGTTGTGTCTCTAATGATTGAGTCTAAGGCTTTTTGATCACCTTCTCCTTTTTTCTTGTTATTTCTTAAAACGTTTTGCTCGATTCTATTGTATAAAGAATCAACGACCTCTTGATTATCACCAGTGATTTTCCACGACGTTCTTCTAGAAGAATTAGGGGAAACTTTCTCTAGGGTTTTTGAAAAACGCTCCTCAACTTTTAATTTAGATTTATTTATGATACTATCAATTTGATGAGGACTGGCTCCTTGAATCGATAAAAAGCCATTTGTATTGGAGGTGTCATTTATTGTGATACCTGTTACACGTTTGTTAATGGTATCAAGGCTTTTTATCCAAGAGGAAATACCAGTTCTAATACCGTCAGTGTCTGGGGTGTCATCTGAACTATATAAACCTAAAGTATTTCTAATAGCTACTTCCTCGTAGTAAGCATCTACTGCTTGATTGAGAGATATTTGTACTTCTCTTTTAAGTTGTTCTTTTCCAGACTCATAATTTTTATAGTTCCAATAGATCTGTATAGCAAGAGTTATGAAAATAACAGTGGCTATTGAATAAATGATATAAGTGTATCTATTTGATTTCATAATTCAAAGATGCTTTATAAGGAACTTTAAAACAAATCGGTTAACACTCGTTAACGGTTGTTAACTCAAATAGCCGATGATCTTCTCCATATTTGTACTGTTCAATAAACAAACATTTTAAAATCAATCTATTATGAAATCTATGAAAACGGTTATCGCAATTTGTTTTATTTTAGTCGCTACTGTGACTTCGGCTCAAAACACAATAAATTTAAAAGATAGTACTCTGACTGTTTCAGAAAAGAGACAGGAGGGTAGCTCACTTAAGTTGCTTGTAAAAAGTTTAAAACAGATAGGAGAAGAAGATATTCTTTTTCACAAGGACAGTCTCAAGCATTACAAGAGTAATGTATCTACCACATACAAAATAAAAGATACTACAGACAACTTTAAGCGTGTATTAAGAAGATTTAAAGACAGCACGCATCAACCTGAAGTTTCTTACCATATACACATAAAAGATACGATTACGCTTGAAAATTTTAAAGATCTCCAGATCCCAGAATTTGAAAGTTTGAAAGAAAATTTACGCAGCTTTGTCACTACACTTCAAGAAAGTTCAAAGTTAAAAGAGCTAGCAGCCGCTTTAAAAAAGCTCAAACATTCAAGTGATTTAAAAAATTAATAAAGATTAAACATCAAATAAGGATGAAAACAACAATCATAACGGTAATTATATGCATGTGCGCTTTCGCGAAAGCAAACTCACAGCAATTAAGTGGTGTAGCAACCTATCAATCACAACGGTCTATCGATCTAAAGCTAGACGAAAACAAGGCAAAAAATGTTTCGTCAGAAATGCAAAAAGAAATAGAAGAACAATTAAGAAAGCAATTCCAGAAGGAGTATATACTCACTTTTAAAGGTAAGGAGTCTTCATATCGACAAGAAGAAAGTCTTGCTGTACCTACACCTTCTGCAAATGGAATAAGAATTACTGTGACCGGAGATAAAGGAGTGACATATCGCAATCTTGCAGAAAACCTCCTTTTAAAAGAAAGTGAAATTATGGGGAAACTTTTTTTAATAAAAGATTCTCCCAAAAAACCAGAATGGGTTCTAGAAAAAGAGGTGAAAAACATAGGAGTATACACTTGTTTTAAAGCTACTACCTCTGAAGAGTATGAGCAGCCATCTTTTAATGAAGAGACAGGAGAGGAGGAGGAGTCTGTGACTAAGACTAGAACAATCACTGCATGGTACACACTAGATATACCTGTAAATCATGGCCCGGATGAGTACTGGGGATTACCTGGCTTAATACTAGAAGTGAGTGATGGTAAATTCTCACTTATGTGTACAAAAGTAGTTTTGAACCCAAAAAAGGGAGTGCAAATAGTACTGCCAGAAAAAGGTAAAGAGGTTACCAAAGATGAATTTAATAAGATTCAAGAAGAAAAAATGGACGAAATGATGGAGCGTCAAGGAGGTAAAAGAGGAAAGAATGGTAGTCGTGTGTTTACAACCACAGAAATAATACGCAACTAGAGTTCTTAAAGTTTTCTTAAAATTTGAATACCTTTCAAACTATGCGGTACTTTAAAAGTCTAAAGTATAAATAATTAGAAATATGACTCTTAAAATATCTCAGTGGTTGTGTGTTGCGTTTGTAACGCTTACAATAAGTACAGCCGTTCAAGCACAGAAAATAGAAGGTGTTGCAACTTACCAAACCAAGACTACGATAGATATGTCGCGCTTTAATCGTGGTGGGCAACAACTAACAGAAGCTCGTAAAAAACAGATTGCAGAGCGCATGAAAAGCTTTTTAGAAAAGGAATATATACTGAGCTTTAATAAAGACGAGTCTTACTATAAGGAGGAAGAACAACTTCAAGCACCTGGACAAGGTGGAGGTGGACGTGGTTTTGGAGGAGGATTTACTCAAGGAGGGATTTACTCTAACCGTGCATCAAATGATTATGCTCGTGAAAATGATATGATGGGTAAGATTTTCTTAGTAAAAGACACCTTAAACAATTTAAACTGGGAACTCGTAAAAGAGAGTAAAGTAATAGGGCAATATCCAGTTTTTAAAGCGGTAGCGACTAGAAATATCGAGCAGAACATGTGGAGCCGCATGGGAAGAGGAGCGAGACAAGGGCAGAGAGATCGTGAGAAAAAAGAAGATAGTACAGCTACTGCTAGTACAACAAGCGACATTGAAGTAGCAGAAGAGGAACCTAAGACAGAAACTATAGTTGCTTGGTACACACCTATGATCCCTGCGAGTCACGGACCAGATGAGTTTGGTGGTTTACCAGGACTCATTTTAGAGCTTAGCACAAACAATACGACTATCCTTTGTACAAAAGTGGTACTTAATCCTAAGGAGCCTATTGCTATCGAGCCGCCTGTAAAAGGGAAAGAAGTGAGCAGGGAAGAATACCAAGTCATCGTTGAAGAAAAAGCAAAAGAAATGGCAGAACGTTTTGGCGGAGGTAATAGAAGAGGGCAGCAAGGAGGAAGACGTTTTTAAAATTACGTAGACTTTCATTTTAATGAAATTATAAAAAGCTTATCAAAATATGAAAGCGAGCAAACAATAACATCAATCAATATAATGATCATACCTAATATCTTTTGATAACAGGTGTGACTAATCCAACCAATCCAAATGATACTAAAAAAAATAATTTTGGTAATGCTTCTCGCATTACCCTTGACGCTCTTTGCCCAGTCTATAACGCTTAGAGGCGTTGTAAAAGATTCAATAGGGTCGCCACTTGAATTAGCAAATATCATCGCTACAAATAAAGCCGAAGGTACATTAGAATCTTATGGTATTACCGATGCATCAGGACGCTACCGCCTTGATCTTACCACGGGAATTACCTATGATATTAAAGTAAGTTACTTAGGGTTGCAATCTGTAAATGAAGAAATAATCGTTGCTCAGGATGCTCAAGATATTACTAAAGATTTTACACTGAAGGAAGATCCTAATCAACTGGATAATGTGGAGTTGGTCTATGAAATGCCAGTTACCATTAAAGGTGATACCATTGTCTATAATACGGATAGTTTTACAAATGGAACAGAGCGTAAACTAGGCGATGTACTTAAAAAACTTCCAGGGATTGAAGTAAATGATGACGGCCAGATAGAGGTAGAAGGGAAGGTGGTTTCTAAAGTGATGATAGAAGGAAAAGATTTTTTTGATGGTGACTCTAAACTTGCCACCAAAAACATCCCTGCAGATGCACTTAAGAAGGTTGAGGTTCTTAAAAACTATAATGAGGTATCTCAAATGCGAGGTCTAGGTAATGATCAAGATAATGTGGCGATTAATATTAAGCTTAAGGAAGGAAAAACAAATTTCTGGTTTGGAGATCTTACAGCAGGTGCTGGTGATGGAGAGAAGCTTAGATATTTAGGGAAAGCAAAACTATTTTATTACAGCCCTAAGGGAAGTATTAATATTATAACAGATTTTAATAATACAGGAGAGGTTCCATTTACGTTTAGAGACTACTTTAATTTTACCGGAGGTTTTAGAAATTTTAACCAGCGAGGAGGTACTTCTTTTAATGTAAGTGATAGCGGATTAGGATTCCTTACAACACAGAACAATCGAGCAAACGAAATTGAAACGGGTTTTGCAGCGGCCAACTTCACTTATACAATAAATCCAAAATGGGATATAAGCGGTCTTGCGTTACTTTCAGATAACAAGACAAACTTTGTAAATAACTCACTAAATACATTTATTAATCAGGGATTTACACAAGGATTTAACGAGAGTACAGATCAACGTAATCAGTTAGGTATGGCAAAACTAAGTTCTGTATATAAGCCTAATGCAAACTTGCAGTTTGATTATGATGTGCTCGTAAAAAAGTCTAAGCAAACAGAATTTTCAGACGGTACTAGTATCGTAACACGCGATGGTGCTGTACAAGAGGATGTGGTAGATCAGGACAAGGAGAATGAGCCATTTTCTATCAATCAAAATGTAAATCTATATTACACACTTGATGAGAACAACATATTCTCAGGGACTATCCAGCATTTGTATCAAGATGAAGATCCGTTTTATAACGCTACGCTTTCTCAAGAGCCATTTACAGCTCCTGACCCAGCAGATATGACAAATGAAATAAGCTCTATTGATTTTATGCCTGGTGCAAATGGTCTTTTTGATATCAATCAAAACAAAAATATCAAAACCAATAAACTAGATGCAAAATTAGATTACTACTACATTCTTAATAAAAAGAGTAACATTAATATTACTGCAGGAACAACCTTAAGTCGCCAAGACTTTAATTCTAATCTATTTCAAATTTTAGAAACAGGAACGGTAGATGATCTTACCGAGACTCTGGATGGTACTATTATAGGTAATGATGTTGCATTTAACTTTAGTGATGTGTTTGTAGGACTTCACTATAAACTTAAAACGGGAATTTTTACAATTACTCCAGGATTGACATTACATAATTATACTACAAAGAGTGAGCAACTAGGCACAACAACAGAAGATAGTGATGTGAGATTACTGCCAGACTTATTTACGGTATTAGATTTCTCTCAAGGGAAAAGTTTACGAGTAAACTACCAGATGACAGCGCAGTATACAGACGTAAATAATTTCGCCGAAGGCTTATTGTTTAATAACTACAACAGTTTGTATCGTGGTAACAGAGAGATAGAAAATGCTATTTATCATAATGCAAGTATCAATTACTTTAGCTTTAGTATGTTCAACTTTACGAGTCTCTTTGGAGGAATAAATTATTCTCGTAGGGTGGATCCTATAAAAACTTCTGGATCATTTGTAGGGATCAACCAAGTTGCTAGTCCTATAAATAATACCAACTTTGCAGACCAAACACTGAGTGCTAACGCACGTTTTTCAAAACGTTTTAAGAAATGGAAACTTAACTTGAGTGCAAATGGAAGCTACAGTGATCTTAATAATATTATCAATGGTGAAGATAGAAACACAAAGAACCTAACGCAGAATTATAGAACTAGTGCAGAGACTAACTTTAAAGAAGCTCCTAATTTTGAAATTGGCTACAACTTTACAAGCACAAACTCTGATAATGGTGTGACAGATAGAACATTCTTTACAAATAGACCTTTTGCAAACGCAGAGTGGAATTTTGGTAAAGGTTTTACAATAGGTGCAGACTGGAGTTTGTATAATTATGATGATAATGATGATAGTACAGAGATAGATAACATGTACTCTTTTCTAGAAGCAAACATATATTACCAGAAGCCAGATAGTCAGTGGGAGTTCCGTATACAGGCTACAAATCTCTTGAATGTGGACACCATTTCAAGTAACAATGTAAATGATTTTACAATCTCAAATACAGAGTATTTTGTGCAACCTAGAATCGCAATGTTTACGGTGAAGTATAATTTATAACGAGTATGCTAAGGCTTGTGGCTATCTAGCTCGTTAAAAGTCTTTTAAATTGAAGGATTAAGCTTTCGCGAAAGCGTAACTTTAAAGAAAAAAGCTATGAAATATCTCTTAGCCTTACTGATCACAACTACTATGAACACGACAACACTCTCTTTTAATTTTGGAACCTCTTGTGATAATTGTGATGACTGGTTCGTCGTTCTGGACGGTGTTATGGGAGGATTATCTACAGGCGAGGTGGAGCAATCTGCAGAAAGTATCATCTTTCGCGGAAGCGTAAGTCTTGAGAATAATGGAGGTTTTGCATCCTTGAGAACTCCGTATCAATCTTATGACTTATCGCCATATACCAAAGTAACTGTGCGATATAAATCTACAGGGCAAGACTTTGCACTTACGCTCAATAAGTACAAAAGATTCTGGAGACCGAATTATAGAATCAATTTGCCGATAACAGAAGGTGAGTGGAAAACTGTCACTTATAATCTTTCAGATTTTGGAACATATAGACTTGGTGAACCTTTGGAAGGTCATCCAGACAAAGATGACCTAGCATCAATCATTCGCCTCGGACTGATCTCAAATACAAAAGCTGCTACAGATTTTGAGATTGAAGTAGATAAAATCGTATTCGAGTAATTAAACTTCTGTCATTTCAAGCCTGTCGAGAATTACATAACATTGAGAAGGCCGAGAAATCACATAACAGTGAGCGCATGCGAGTAATCATAAAGCTATCGCTATGATAATGTATAAACCAAAAAAAGGGAGCCATTAGGCTCCCTTTTTAATACGTATATAAGTGAATTATATATTGAAAGCTTCTTTTACTTTCTCTACATAATCAAGTTTTTCCCAAGTAAATAATTCTACTTCGATATTCTTTTCTTTACCGTCAAAGCTCTTGAAGGTTTTTGTAACTACTTCGTTTGTGCGTCCCATGTGTCCGTAAGCAGCAGTCTCGCTGTACATAGGAGAACGTAGCTTTAATCTACTTTCAATAGCAGCTGGTCTCATGTCAAATAGTGCAGTAACTTTCTTTGCAATCTCACCATCAGATAAGCCTACTTTAGAAGTACCGTACGTGTCTACAAAAATTCCCATAGGCTCTACAACACCAATAGCATAAGAAACCTGCACAAGAATCTCATCTGCAACGCCTGCAGCAACAAGATTTTTTGCAATGTGACGTGTAGCATAAGCAGCAGAGCGATCTACTTTTGATGGATCTTTTCCAGAAAAAGCACCACCTCCGTGAGCTCCTTTACCACCATAAGTATCTACAATAATCTTACGACCTGTAAGACCAGTATCTCCGTGAGGTCCACCTATTACAAACTTCCCAGTTGGGTTAATGTGATACTTAATATCATCATTAAAAAGATTTGCAATATTTTCTGGTAATAAACCTACTACGCGAGGTATTAAAATATCTTGAATATCTCCACGTATGCGACCTAGCATTGCTTCGTCTTCATCAAAATCATCATGCTGTGTAGAAACTACAATAGCGTCAATACGTTGAGGAACGTTTTCATCACTATATTCTATAGTCACCTGCGCTTTTGCGTCTGGGCGTAAATAAGTAATCTCGTCATCTTCACGACGTAGGTTACCTAGTTCAATAAGCAACTTATGAGAAAGCTCAAGTGCCAGTGGCATAAAGTTTTCTGTCTCCTTAGTAGCGTAGCCAAACATCATTCCTTGATCTCCTGCTCCTTGCTCTTCCTTAGTATCGCGATCTACACCACGATTAATATCGTCGGACTGCTCGTGTATGGCAGATAATACACCACAAGAGTTTCCGTCAAACATGTATTCACCTTTCGTATAACCTATTTTATTAATGGTCTCACGAGCGATTTTTTGAACATCTAAGTAAGCACTAGATCTCACTTCACCAGCGAGTACTACTTGTCCAGTGGTAACTAGGGTTTCACAAGCAACTTTAGATTGCGGATCAAAAGCGAGAAAATTATCAATAAGTGCATCAGAAATCTGATCTGCAACCTTATCTGGGTGTCCTTCAGAAACAGATTCTGAGGTAAATAAATAAGCCATTTTTTAATTTTTTGTCAAGAAGTAGATTTGACGTATGCTGGGTAGAAACATAACATAAGAAACGTTAAAGTCTTATGTTTGATTTTAGCCATTTTTTATTGAGGTTGCAAGCAGTCAAATCTGTCCTCGTAATTATGGCACAAAGGTAAAGAAACTTTAATAATATAAACAATCCATTATCCTACCAATTTAGTAGGGTTATGTTATTGTTTTGTGAAAATTTAAAGAGTAAATTTCAACGTCTCATTATCTTAATTAGAATATTATACTGTATTATTTATTAAAGCTGAATATTTTACTGAAATAGTTGTTTTAATAAAACTTTTTAGAAAAATATTCTAAAAAGTTTGTTTTTGTAGATTTGTTTTTACAATATTTGTGCTCACAAAGTTCAATGACAGTTCAGATTTTCGCGAAAGCGCAATAATGAACAGAATAAATGTTATCAAGAAAGGCTGAGGGAATGACCCTATGAAGCCTTAGCAACCCTTTCACTTAGAAAGAAGGTGCTACATTCTACCCCAGAATCGCTCATTACCGAAACTTGAGGATAGATAACATCGAGCAAGTACCTCACGGGTATGCGCTTATGTTTTTTCTTATAATATTTTTCTTTAAACATTTCCTCGACCTTGAGATAAGGGTTCGTATTGGAAATATTTGGCTTTTGTTTTTAATCCGTTCACACGAAGTGAATGGCTAAAATTAATCCTAGTAGTACTGGGACAAAAAAGAGAAAAATGAGTACACAAAAATTAGCAACCAAAGCGTTGCACGCAGGACACGATTATGCAGCAAATGGAGGAACTCGAGCGGTGCCTATCTACCAGAGCACGGCTTATGTTTTTAAAGATGCAGACCATGCAGCAAACCTATTTAACCTGTCTGAGCCAGGTTTTATTTACACACGTCTCAATAATCCAACAAATGATGTGCTGGAAAAGCGCCTTACAGACATAGAGGGCGGACTAGCAGCTGTTGTGACCGCCTCAGGAACTGCGGCCATTAATACCACATTGCTTACTTTACTAAAGCAGGGAGATCACATTGTAGCTTCTAGTAGTCTTTACGGAGGCACATGGAATCTTCTCAGTGTGACATTACCTCGCTTTGGGATTACAACCACTTTTGTAGATCCTTCAGATCCTAAAAATTTTGAGAAAGCAGCCCAGGAAAATACGAGAGCTTTCTTTGTAGAGTCATTAGGTAATCCTAAGCTTGATGTATTAGATTTAAAAGGTATTTCCGCTTTCGCGAAAGCGCACAAAGTCCCTTTCATTGTAGATAACACCGTAGCAACACCAGCGCTACTCAACCCATTCGAGCACGGTGCAGATATCGTGATTCACTCTCTTACAAAATACATAAATGGTAATGGTACCGCACTAGGCGGAGTTATTATAGATGCTGGAAAATTTGACTGGAGTAACGGTAAATTTCCAGAATTTACAGAGCCTTCCGCCGGATATCATGGCCTAGTTTACTGGGATGTGATTAAGGAAGCATCGTTTATTGCTAAGGTGCGTATAGAAGGATTGCGTGATCATGGTGCCGCTTTGAGTCCATTTAATGCATTCCAAATCTTACAAGGTTTAGAAACACTAGAACTTAGGTTGCAGAAACATTCAAAAAATGCGCTAGAACTTGCAGAGTGGTTACAAACTCGTGATGAGGTGGCATGGGTAAACTATCCAGGTCTTGCTTCTAGTAAGTACAACGACCTTGCAAAACAATACTTGCCTAAAGGACAGAGTGGGATTGTGACCTTTGGTGTAAAAGGAGGTTTTGAGAGTGCAAAAACAATTTCAAATGAAACTAAACTTTTCTCACTGCTAGCAAATATAGGAGATAGTAAATCGCTCATAATTCACCCTGCAAGTACCACGCATCAACAGCTTAGTGATGATGATCAGGTAAGCACAGGCGTGACTAAAGATTTAATACGTCTTTCTGTAGGTCTTGAGGATATAGCAGATTTAAAAGAAGATCTCGTAGCAGCATTTGCGCGAGTAGATAAAAACGTCTTAGTGTAATTAATCTTAGTTAATTAATTAGTGCGGGAGTCCCCTGTTCATAGGGACTCCCTTTTTTAACTTATAGATAGGCTATGCTTTTACACATTGATTTACAGGATTTTAAAACACACTCGGGATATACGTGTCATTTACATGTCACGTATCAATTATTTGGTGAGCCATTAGGTACAGCGCCTGTCGTGCTAGTAAATCATGCGCTTACGGGAAACTCTTCTATAACTGGAGAAAACGGTTGGTGGAGTGACTTGATTGGTGTAGATAAAGCGATTGACACAAGTTGCTATACCATACTTGCAATGGATATTCCTGGGAATGGTTATGATAATAATCAAAATCATCTAGTGCTTAATTATAGAGCATTTACTAATAGTGATATTGCAAAGGTTCAAATTGCCTTACTTGAGCATTTAGATATTAAAAAACTCTTTGCCATTATAGGAGGTTCGCTTGGTGGTCAGATTGCTTGGGAACTTGCAACACAAAGACCTAATCTCGCAGAGCATCTTATCCCAATAGCGACAGACTGGAAAGCAACAGACTGGGTGATTGCGCAATGCCACATTCAAGATAGTTTATTGAATCATTCTCAGAAACCTATCTATGATGCACGCATTCATGCGATGACTTTTTACCGCACGCCTGCCTCTTTTAAAGAAAAATTTAATCGCACCAAAAAAGTAGATTCACTATATAATATTCAAAGTTGGCTAGATCATCACGGCAAGCGATTATCAGAACGATTTTCTATTGCCTCCTATAAATTAATGAATCAATTATTGCTTACGGCAGATATCACAAAGGGTAAACAAAGCTTTAATGAAGCAGTGAGCCCACTTACAGCAAAAGTGCACCTTGTCGCAATAAATACCGATGGACTTTTTCTAGCAGATGAGATATATGACACTCACCTTGCGCTACAAGAAACGAGAATTACATCTAGCTATCATGAAATAAATTCCATCCACGGTCACGATGCCTTTTTAATTGAATACGAGCAGCTCGCTGCTATCGTACAACCTATTTTTCAAAAACAGTTATGTCACAAATAAATATAGTCATCTTTGGGATCGGTAATGTGGGGAGCACGCTCATCACGCAGATCACAGATTTTAATAAAAAAACAACAAATAGAAAGCTCAACATTTTTTGTATTGCAAATTCTAAGTTGGCGCTATTTAAAGATAACGTCGCTTCTGGTTGGAGTTCTAATTTTGAGACTGCAGCGCAGCCTTATACGCTAGACGATATTTACGCTTTCGCGAAAAAGTTAAAGGAGCAAAACAATCATGAACAGGAACAAGAATTTGTAGCAGTAGATGTGACGGCTAGCGCAACCTTTGCAAATAACTACATAGACCTCGTAGAGCATGGTTTTCATATCGTGACGGCAAACAAAGTTGCAAACACACTGTCATACGATTTCTATAAAAAGTTGAGAGCATCTCTTACACTTAATAAGAAGAAATTTGGTTACGAAACAAACGTAGGAGCTGGATTACCTATTATAGAAACCATTAAAAATCTCTATGAAAGTGGAGAAGAGATTCATAAGATAAGAGGAGTCTTTTCTGGATCATTGAGTTACTTGTTCAATAATTTTTCTAAGGAAGATAAAGATTTTTCAGACATATTATTAGAAGCAGACGCGCTTGGACTTACCGAGCCAGACGCAAGAGAAGACCTTTCAGGGAAAGATGTTGCTCGCAAGCTATTAATTTTAAGTAGAGAGATAGGCCTTGCAAAGGAGTTTGGAGATGTAAAAATTCAATCTTTAGTGCCTAAGGAACTTAATGGAAAAACTACTTTATCACAGTTTCGCGAAAGCGTAAAAACACTTGACACCATTTTTACAGAGAGTAAAAGTAAACTTTCAAAACACGAAGTGCTACGTCACGTGGGTGAACTCAATGTCAAAACGCAAGAACTCGAGGTAAAACTAGTACAAGAATCTAAGTTTACAGCACTAGGTCAAACGCAAGGGGCAGATGCTGTTTTTGAGATTTATACCGCTTCATATGGAGATCAGCCGCTTGTGATTCAAGGGGCGGGAGCTGGTAAAGCGGTTACGGCAAGAGGTGTTTTAAGCGATATAATTAAGATAACGCAAAGCCTTAATTAATGAGCAAGCATCACCCAGAAACACTTGCCATACGCACGCAGCTTGAGCGCTCTGTGCATCAAGAGCATGCCGCGCCGGTATATCTCACTTCGAGTTTTGTATTTGATAGCGCCGAAGAGATGAGAGCCTCTTTTGCCGAGGAAAAAAAGCGTAACATCTACAGCCGTTACACAAACCCGAACTGTGCAGAGCTGGTGAAAAAAATCTGTTTGCTAGAAGGCGCAGAGCAAGGCGTGACTTTTGCCACTGGGATGAGTGCTATTTTTAGCACGTTTGCTGCCTTACTTGATAGTGGTGATCATGTGCTTTCGGCGAGAGCGATTTTTGGGAATACGCACACATTATTTACAAAACACCTACCTAAATGGGGAATCACTCATACCTACTTTGATATTACTGAGCTAGACGAAATCTCCTTAAAAATACAGCCTAACACAAAAATCATATATGTAGAGTCTCCTACAAATCCGGCTACAGAAATTGCAGACTTAGAACGTCTGGGAGCACTTGCGCAAAAGCATAATCTCATATTTATAGTAGATAATTGTTTTGCAACACCGTATCTACAGCAGCCTATACACTATGGAGCAGACCTTGTAATACATTCTGCTACAAAATTACTGGATGGGCAGGGGCGCACCATGGGAGGAATCACCGTGGGAAGTGCGCAATTAATAGATGCGATATATCGATTTGCAAGAGTGACGGGACCTGCATTATCTCCATTTAATGCTTGGACAATTTCAAAAAGTCTGGAGACACTAGCGGTACGCGTGGAGCGTCATTGTAAAAACGCGCACGAACTTGCTATATCGCTAGAATCTCACGCTAAAGTGAAGCAGGTGCGCTACCCATTTTTACCATCGCATCCACAGCATGAACTTGCTCAAAAGCAAATGAAAGCTGGTGGGAATATTGTTACCATTGAGATACACGGAGGTTTAGAAAATGGACGTGACTTTCTAGATGCTATCACAATGTGTTCCCTCACTGCAAATCTGGGAGATACTAGAACGATAGTAAGTCATCCCGCAAGTACTACTCATGGAAAATTGTCAAAAGATGAGCGTGAAGTCGTAGGAATCACTGATGGATTAATCCGTATTTCTGTGGGTCTAGAACATATTGAAGATATTAAAAGTGACATTTTTCAAGCTCTTAATCAATTATGAAAAGCCAACTAACACGCGCATTACAAGAAAGAATCTTGGTTCTTGATGGGGCTATGGGAACCATGCTGCAAGCATATAACTTCTCTGAAGAAGACTTTAGAGGAGAGCGCTTTAAGGATTTTCAGCTCTCTGTAAAAGGGAATAACGACATGCTCTCACTCACACAGCCTGCTGCGATTGCAGAGGTGCATCGCAAGTATTTTGAAGCCGGAGCAGATATTGTGGAGACTAACACCTTCTCAAGTACCACCATCGCAATGGCAGATTATGAGATGGAGGCGTATGTCTATGATTTAAATTATGCTTCCGCGAAAATTGCTAAGGAAGTTGCTCAATCTTTTACAGAAAAAGAACCGCACAAACCACGATTTGTAGCAGGAAGTATAGGGCCTACAAACAAAACAGCAAGCATGTCTCCAGATGTAAATGATCCAGGATTTCGTGCAGTGAGCTTTGAAGAACTCAGAGTAGCTTATAAACAACAAGTAGAAGCCTTGCTAGATGGAGGTGTGGATATGTTACTTGTGGAAACTGTGTTTGATACCCTTAATGCAAAAGCTTGTCTTTTTGCAATAGAGGAAGTAAAGGAAGAACGCAACTCAGGCATACCAATTATGGTGAGCGGTACGATTACCGATGCCTCGGGACGCACGCTTTCTGGGCAAACAGCAGTAGCTTTTTTGATTTCTATCTCTCATATTCCACTACTTAGTGTTGGCTTTAATTGTGCACTAGGAGCTTCTCAATTACAACCACACCTCGAAGCCATTGCAAATGTTACTAACTACGGGATTTCTGCTCACCCTAATGCGGGCTTGCCTAATGCCTTTGGTGAATATGATGAAACACCAGAACAAATGGCGACGCAGATTAAAAAATATATCGATAAAAACCTCGTGAACATAGTGGGTGGTTGTTGTGGCACTACACCTGCTCACATTAAAGCTATTGCTCAACTTGTAGAGAATGTAACACCTAGAAAATGTAAGCTATAATGAATGTGACTCCCAGATATATGCGTCTTTCAGGCTTAGAGCCACTAATAATTACTCCAGAAAGTAATTTTATAAATGTGGGCGAACGTACAAATGTAGCGGGTTCAAAGAAATTTTTACGGCTTATAAAAGAAGAGAAATTTGACGAGGCGCTATCTGTAGCTAGAGATCAAGTAGAAAATGGTGCGCAGATTATAGATATCAATATGGACGACGGCCTTATTGATGGAAAGGAGGCGATGGTTAAGTTTTTAAACCTCGTCATTGCAGAGCCAGACATCTCTCGTGTTCCTATAATGATAGACAGTTCAAAATGGGAAATTATAGAAGCTGGTCTTCAAGTCGTACAAGGGAAGTGCGTAGTAAATTCTATAAGTCTTAAAGAGGGTGAGACGCAATTTATAGAGCAAGCAAAAAAAATAAAACGATACGGCGCTGCCGTAGTCGTCATGGCTTTTGATGAGGAGGGACAGGCAGATAATTATAATCGTCGTATCGAGATTTCAAAACGTAGTTACGAGATTTTGGTTAATGAAGTCAATTTTCCACCAGAAGACATCATTTTTGATCTTAATATTTTTCCAGTGGCGACGGGAATGGATGAGCATAAACGCAATGCCATTGATTTTATAGAGGCTACGAGATGGGTGCGTGAGCATCTTCCACATTGTTCTGTAAGTGGTGGGGTGAGTAATGTTTCTTTTAGTTTTAGAGGTAACAACGCAGTGCGCGAGGCTATGCATTCTGTGTTTTTATATCATGCGATAAAGGCCGGGATGAATATAGGTATTGTAAACCCTGCTATGCTGGAGATTTATGATAACATTCCAGAAGATTTACTTGTGCGTGTAGAAGATGTAATTCTCAATAGAAGAGATGATGCCACAGAACGATTATTAACATTTGCAGAAACCGTAGGCCAAAAAGAAATTACAGAAAAGGAGGCAGAAGCCTGGAGAATAGAAGATATCCAAAGTCGTATCACCAGAGCACTTGTAAAAGGAATAGATGCCTATATTCTAGAAGATGTAGAAGAAGCCCGCTTATCTGTCGATGTTCCTATTAAAGTGATAGAAGGTCACTTGATGACGGGGATGAATGTAGTGGGAGATTTGTTTGGAAGTGGGAAGATGTTTTTGCCACAGGTGGTTAAATCTGCTAGAGTAATGAAGAAAGCCGTTGCCTATTTGTTACCATTTATAGAAGAAGAAAAACTTAAGAATGGAACCTCTGGTCAAAGTCAGAGTGCTGGAAAAGTACTCATGGCAACCGTAAAAGGAGATGTACATGACATAGGAAAGAATATTGTTTCTGTAGT
The DNA here is from genome assembly GCF_007827285.1 of Dokdonia sp. Hel_I_63. Classification (NCBI taxonomy): domain Bacteria; kingdom Pseudomonadati; phylum Bacteroidota; class Flavobacteriia; order Flavobacteriales; family Flavobacteriaceae; genus Dokdonia; species Dokdonia sp. Hel_I_63. The sequence continues at coordinate 1,033,872 of NZ_VISD01000001.1, forward strand.
ACTTGCTTGCAATAATTATGAGATTATTGATCTTGGCGTGATGGTCTCACCAGAAAAAATCATCCAGACAGCGATTTCCGAAAATGTAGATATCATAGGCTTAAGTGGTTTAATAACGCCTAGCCTTGATGAGATGGTATATCTAGCTAAGGAGTTGCAACGTCTAGATATTAAGATACCGGTTTTAATAGGCGGTGCAACCACGAGCAAAGCCCACACCGCTGTAAAAATTGACACTCATTATAATAATGCTGTTGTACACGTAAATGATGCCAGTAGAGCAGTGACTATTGTAGGTGATTTATTAAAGAAAGACTCAAGTATCCTTTTTAAAGATCAATTAAAAGATGAGTATGCACGCTTTCGCGAAAATTTTAACTCAAGACAACGTATCAAAGAATACATAACGATTGAGCAGGCGAGAGCAAATAAATTAAAAATAGATTTTAGAGCCGAAGATATTGTGGCTCCAAAACAATTAGGTGTACAAGTAATGGAACATTTAGATCTCAATAAACTGGTGCCTTTTATAGATTGGAGTCCGTTTTTTAGAAGTTGGGATTTACACGGTAAGTATCCAGAGATTTTGACAGATGAGGTGGTAGGAACACAAGCCAGCGAACTTTTTGCAGACGCACAACAAATGCTCCAGCAAATCATTGCCGAAAAATGGCTTACTGCCAAGGCGACTTTTGGACTATTTAAAGCAAATGCAAACCATCAAGATGATATCATAATTCCCCCAACCCCCGAAGGGGGCTTTAAGCAAGATGATAAAAAGTCTCCTTTCGAAGCTGGAGGAGTCATTTTCCGAACGCTACGCCAGCAATCCAAAAAGGCAGCAGGAAAGCCAAATATTTCACTGTCAGATTTTATTGCACCACTTGAAAGTGGATTACAAGATTATATGGGAGCCTTTTGTGTCACGACAGGATTTGGAACAGCCGAAAAGGCAAAAGAGTTTGAAGATGCATTGGATGACTATAGCGCCATCATGATTAAAGCACTTGCAGACAGACTCGCCGAGGCCTTTGCCGAATATCTACACAAGGAAGTACGCACAAAGTACTGGGGCTATGCCACGAGAGAAGCGCTAGCTAATACAGATTTAATTAAAGAAAAATACCAAGGAATACGTCCAGCACCAGGTTACCCGGCTTGTCCAGATCATTTGGAGAAAGAGACTATCTGGAAGTTGCTTGGTGTGGAAGAATCAATTGGTGTTTCACTTACCGAAAGTTTGGCAATGTGGCCTGCGGCAAGTGTAAGTGGTTATTATTTTGGACACCCTGAGGCGAGGTATTTCGGACTAGGAAAAATAAAAGAAGATCAAATAAAGGACTATGCGAGCCGCAAAAATATTGCTTTCGCGAAAGCGGAAAAATGGCTCACCCCAAATATAGCAGAGTAGATTATGACAAAAGTAAGAGATCACATAGCAAAAGCAATAGAAGAGAAGAGAACCGATTTTTCATTTGAAATCTTGCCACCTCTCAAAGGGCAAAATATCAACACCATTTTTGATAATATAGATCCGCTTATGGAATTTAAGCCACCCTTTATAGATGTAACCTATCATCGTGAGGAATACATTTATAAGGAGCGAGAAGATGGATTGCTAGAGAAAAAGGTAGTGCGTAAACGCCCGGGTACCGTAGGTATTTGTGCTGCGATACAAAACCGCTATCAGGTAGATGCAGTGCCGCACGTGCTTTGCGGAGGATTTTCTAAAGAAGATACTGAGAATTTTTTGATAGATATGGATTTTCTAGGTATTGAGAATGTGATGGCTTTACGTGGTGATGCAGTTAAGAGTGAAACTTACTACAAGCCCAATAAAAATGGGAATATCTATGCACAAGACCTCGTGGAGCAAATCATTGATTTAAATAACGGTACCTACTTAGATGAAGATTTGCAGAACAGTGCAAAAACAGATTTTTGCATAGGCGTGGCGGGTTATCCAGAAAAGCACCTGGAAGCGCCCAGCCTAGAAAGTGATATTCATTTTTTAAAGAAAAAGCTAGAAGCTGGAGCCTGTTATGTGGTAACTCAAATGTTTTTTGATAATCAGAAATACTTCGACTTTGTAGATAAGTGCAGAGCCGCAGGTATTACAAAACCTATTATTCCTGGATTAAAGCCACTGGCGACAAAGAAGCAACTCAATTTAATTCCACAGCGTTTTAGTGTAGATGTTCCAGATGCTTTAGTCATGGAAGTTGTAAACGCAAAAGATGCTGCAGCCATTCGGCAAGTAGGGATAGAGTGGTGTATCCAGCAAAGTAAGGAGCTCAAGGCCGCAGGTGTGCCCGTACTTCATTACTACTCTATGGGGAAGAGTGATAATATTAGACAGATAGCAGAGGCTGTTTTTTAATTGAAATGTTGTCATGGGAATTTACATGATTGTGATATTATCATTTATATACTGTTCATATCTCTATTTCTAAGTGCAGTTTTTAGTACTTTCGTTTTAGATATGCTTTCGCGAAAAACTAAATACGGCATTAAAGCCCTAACGTACATTGCCCGTGAACAACGGGAAGATACCTTGGTCCAAATAGGCACCATTGCCGAAAGTGAGAATATATCTCAAAAATTTCTTGAAAGCATTATGCTCACGCTTAAAAAAGCGGGTTTCGTATCTAGCCGAAAAGGTAAAGGCGGTGGTTATCAACTGCGACGTGAGCCTAAGGATATTAAAATGGTTGAGGTTATGAGAGTTCTCGAAGGACCCGTAGCCATGCTACCATGTGTATCTCTTAATTATTATGAACGTTGTGCAGATTGTAAAGATGAAGATGCATGTTCTGTTCATAGTTTAATGATTCAAATAAGGGACAATACATTACTCGTTCTAGAGAAAAACACCCTTGCAGACCTTGTAGCGGCTGCTAGTTCGTAGTTCTATTCACTCGCTTTTTTCTTTAAAACAACAATTATTCTTGTTAACCTAAGTTAATAATTTTACATTTGCCGATTAACCCTAGTAATCCTATAGGAATAAACAATTCTGAAATGATTATCGATTCACTTGTTTTAAAACAATCAAAAAATACTTCTAAAGAGAAAACCTCTGCCTCGGCAGAAAAACCTATGCGCAGTATCGTGAAGTCCATAAGCTGGAGAGCAATAGGGACTCTTGATACAATCGCAATTTCGTGGTTTGTAACTGGTACGCTAGCCTTAGCGTTGAGTATAGGGGCAGTAGAATTAGTATCAAAAATGGCGCTCTATTTTTTTCATGAGCGTGTTTGGAATTTAATAAAATGGGGAAAATAATGAAGTTTACTGAAGAGCAAATAGTACAATTTAATAGTGCTTTAAAATCACAAAGCCCATCAGACGTTGTAAAATGGGCATTAGAACATGCTGGAAGACCTGTAATAACAACAAATTTCAGACCTTATGAGGCAGCCATCTTACATGTGGTTTCTCAGGAGTTTGATAAGATTAATGTAGTATGGTGTGATACAGGTTACAATACTCCAGAAACCTATAAGCACGCAGAAGAGGTTATTAATCAACTAGCGCTTTCTGTTGATTTATACGTGCCACGACAAACACGTGCACATCGTGATGTAGTGATGGGTAATCCTTCAGTCACAGATGAAAGTCATAAAGAGTTTACAGAGCAGGTAAAGTTAGAACCTTTCCGCCGAGCTATGGAAGTACATAAGCCAGATGTGTGGTTTACTAATTTAAGACAAGGGCAAACGGCACATAGAGATAATCTAGATATTTTAAGTTTAAGTAAAGATGGCGTTCTTAAAGTAAGCCCTTTTTACTATTGGTCAGATAGTGAGTTAGATAAGTACTTAATAGATCATGAATTACCCAATGAGCATAATTATTCTGACCCAACAAAAGTTTTAGAACATAGAGAATGTGGTTTACATCTCTAAGCAGAGAGACATATGAAAGAGATATTAAAGACTAATGCACTCGAGAGTGAGTCCATTTATATATTTAGAGAGGTAGTTGCTCAGTTTGAAAATCCAGTGTTATTATTTTCGGGAGGAAAAGATAGCATCACTTTAGTGAGACTTGCTCAAAAAGCATTTTATCCAGCCGCGATTCCATTTCCATTATTACATGTAGATACTGGTCACAACTTTCCAGAGACCATCAAATTCAGAGATGATTTAGTAAAGGAACTTGGACTCAATTTAATTGTACGTAATGTGCAAGATGCAATTGATCAGGGGAAAGTGACAGAAGAAACTGGTAAATATGCTAGTAGAAATAGTCTACAAACAACTACACTACTTGATGCTATTGAGGAGTTTAAGTTTGATGCATGTATAGGTGGCGCTCGTCGTGATGAGGAAAAAGCACGTGCAAAAGAACGTATCTTTTCAGTACGAGATGATTTTGGACAGTGGGACGAAAAAAATCAGCGACCAGAATTATTTGACTTGCTCAACGGTAATATAGAATTGGGACAAAACGTGCGCGTTTTTCCTATCTCAAACTGGACAGAGCTTGACGTGTGGAGCTACATACAACAAGAACAAATTGAAATTCCAAGTATTTACTTTTCACACACAAGAAAAACGTTTGAGCGTGACGGAATGATATGGAGTGCTTCAGATTGTGTGTATAGAGATGACAATGAAGAGGTAGAAGATCGTGTAGTGCGTTTTAGAACCGTAGGTGATATGACATGTACTGCCGCTGTAGCTTCTGAGGCAATTACCATCCAACAGATAGTAAACGAAATTAAAGTAAGCCGTATTTCAGAACGTGGAGCTCGTATAGATGATAAACGAAGTGAGGCAGCAATGGAAAAACGTAAACAACAAGGTTATTTTTAGATTATGGAAGTATTGAAATTGGCAACTGCTGGAAGTGTAGATGATGGAAAGAGTACTTTAATAGGTAGGTTGTTATACGACACGCAATCACTTACTGATGATAAACTTGAGGCTATAGAAAAAAGCAGTAAAAAGTTAGGGTATGATTACCTAGACTTTTCACTAGCAACAGATGGATTAGTGGCAGAACGTGAGCAAGGAATCACGATTGATGTAGCACACATTTATTTCTCGACACCTACTAAAAGTTATATTATAGCAGACAGCCCTGGGCATGTAGAGTACACTCGTAATATGATTACTGGAGCGTCAAATGCTTCTGTGTCTATTATTCTCATAGATGCTAGAAAAGGCGTTATCGAGCAAACATTTAGGCATTTCTTTATCAATGCGCTTCTACAAGTTAAGCACGTGGTAATTGCAGTAAATAAAATGGACTTGGTAGATTATGATCAGTCTGTTTTTGATAGCATTAAAAATGACATTGATGCACTTCGAGCAAAGAGTGGTTATAAAGATCAAGAGATAACGTTTATTCCTATAAGTGCACTTACTGGTGATAATGTGGCTTCCGCTTCCGCGAAAATGGACTGGTATCAAGGACCATCTATTTTAGAATATTTAGAAAATGTAATTCCAGAAGCAGCTAGCGATACGCCAATGCGTTTTCCAGTGCAATCGGTAATACGACCAAAAACCAATGCATTTCATGATTTTAGAGGGTATGCGGGTAAGGTGTATGGAAGTTCAATAGCAGTAGGAGACGAGATAACGGTACTGCCTAGTTTAAAATCTTCAAAGGTTCAAGATATATTCAGCTACAAAGATTCTTTTAAAGAAGCACCAGCTGGTAACTCAATAACACTCACGCTAGAAGATGATATTAATGTAACTAGAGGTGATGTCATTGTGAAGTCTACCGAAGTGCCTCAACAAACAAAAGAGCTTACAGCAACCGTATGCTGGATGGATGACATGGTGCTTACGGCGGGTAAAAAGTACGAGCTACAGCATACAACGCAGCGCATACTTGCAAAGGTGTCTCAAATACAAGAAATTATCCCTACAGATTTTTCTATACCAGAAGCTGGCGCAAGTGAAGTAACAATTAATGAAATTGCAACGGTACATTTTAAACTTGCCAAATCACTTTTTTATGATCGTTATACAGATCATAAACAAGGAGGTTCATTTATCATTATTGACCCCATTACAAATACAACAGCTGGAGTTGGGTTCATACAGTAAGCCAATCATAACAGTGTAAAAAAAAATAAAGCCCATTCTTTTTAAAGAATGGGCTTTATCATTAATAGTTGTCTTAGTCTATTACTTCTTTGCTAAGAAAGGGTATCTGTAATCTGTAGGAGTTACAAATGTTTCCTTAATCATACGTGGGCTTACCCAGCGTAGTAAGTTAAGCATAGAACCAGCCTTATCGTTAGTTCCAGATGCACGAGCTCCACCAAAAGGTTGTTGCCCTACAACTGCTCCTGTAGGCTTGTCATTAATATAGAAGTTACCAGCAGCATTTTTTAGAGCTTTAGTAGCCTCTTGTACAGCATAACGGTCTGTAGAAAGTATAGCTCCCGTAAGTGCATACTCGCTAGTCTCATCTACTAGTGTAAGCATCTCACTCCAATCCTTATCTTCATATACGTAGATAGTCATCACTGGGCCAAAAAGCTCTGTGTGCATCGTTGTATACTTAGGGTCTGTAGTTACAATAACAGTAGGCTCAATAAAGTATCCTTTTTTCTTGTCATGTCCACCACCTACGATGATCTCTGCATTTGCATCTTCTTTCGCTTGGTCAATATATTTTGCAAGCTTGTCAAAAGATCCTTCGTGTATTACCGCAGTAATGAAGTTAGTCATATCCTCTGGAGAACCCATTTTAAAAGACTTTACATCTTCTATAACGTACTCTTTTACTTCTTCCCAGATAGAAGCAGGGATGTAACCGCGACTTGCCGCACTACATTTCTGTCCTTGGAATTCAAAAGCACCACGCGAGATTGCTGTTGCAACTTGCTTAGCAGGAGCACTAGGGTGAGCAACGATAAAATCTTTACCACCAGTTTCACCTACGATACGTGGGTATGTCTTGTAATTGTGAATGTTCTCACCTATTTTTTTCCAGATATCCTTAAATACGTGTGTAGATCCTGTAAAGTGTAGTCCAGAAAAATCTGGGCTTGCAAGTACTGTATCTGTAATCATGATAGGATCTCCGTGTACAACTTGGATTACACCATCTGGTACACCAGCTTCACGGAAGATGTCAAGAATAATCTTAGCAGATAGCATCTGGCTATCAGAAGGCTTCCATACTACTACATTCCCCATAAGTGCACAGGCAGCAGGAAGGTTTGCAGCAATCGCTGTAAAGTTAAAAGGAGTAATCGCATAGATAAATCCTTCTAGTGGACGATATTCTAATCTATTCCAAGCTCCAGAAGTAGACTCTGGCTGCTCGTTATAGATGTCTGTCATAAACTGCACGTTAAAACGTAAGAAGTCTATAAGCTCACAAGCAGCATCAATCTCTGCTTGATAGATTGTCTTAGACTGGTTGATCATCGTTGCAGCATTAATCTTTGCACGGTATGGTCCTGCAATAAGCTCTGCAGCTTTAAGAAAGATACCTGCACGTTGCTCCCATGGAAGCTCTGCCCACTCTGTACGAGCTTCTAGTGCTCCAGCGATTGCTTGATCAATATGTGTTTTTTCTGCAAGATGATACTCACCTACCACTTTCTTGTGATCGTGTGGTGGAGTGATCGTGCGTGTGTTTTTTGTGCGCACTTCTTTACCGTTGATGTACATCGGTACTTCTGTATGTGCATTAAATAATTCTTTATAAGCTGCTGCTACCGCCTCGCGTTCTGGAGAGCCTGGAGCATACGATTTTACCTCTTCGTTTACAGCAACTGGAACTTGAAAAAATCCTTTTCCCATGATGTTTTTTTGTTTTGTTTTTTACGAATTGTAAAGTTACAAATTTAAGATAGGATGATACAGGTCTTTGGCAAGAGTGTAACAAGTGGGGTTTTTATGCTTTCGCGAAAGCGTAACTTAGAAACATGTTTAAGGAAACCGTACCATTCTTTTTTTCGTAATTTCACCCATTAAACTGCGACTTATCCCTCAATGTGCACTGTAACTTATATTCCGAAAGAAAATAATACGTTCATTCTTACGTCTAATCGTGATGAGGCGGTGGGTAGAACTACGCTCGCTCCAGACTTTTATGATGTAGATGGAACAAAAATGCTATTCCCAAAAGACGCCGTCGCTGGTGGAACGTGGATAGGTATTTCCGAAAAAAATAGGATGATATGCTTGCTTAACGGAGGTTTTGAAATACACGTGAGAAAAGAAAGTTACAGAATGAGCCGTGGCATCGTTGTAAAAGAACTTCTTAAGGCAGCCGATTTGTCTGAGGCTATCGATACGTTCAATTATGAGGGTATTGAACCTTTTACAATTGTTGCTATAGATTGGAGTGGTGATCTCAAAGCGACAGAATTAGTTTGGGATGGTGATAAAGCACATATAACATTATTAGATAATGAGCCTAAAATATGGTCCTCATCTACCTTATATGATGCTACTATGAAAGAAAAACGTCGTACGTGGTTTGCTGCATTTAAAGAAACTACAGATTGGAGTAAAGAGAGTTTGTTTGAATTTCACACCAAAGCAGGAGAAGGAGATGCGCATGTTGACTTACAAATCAATCGCGGACTTTTAAAAACAGTAAGTGTTACTCAGGTGGAGAAAATAGATGATACATGCGTGATGACGTATAATGACCTTCAAAAGGAAGAAGTTCACACCGCTCAATTTGAAATGATACCTGCGTGATATATAACGGGAAGATTATAGTGCTCGCGTTTCCAGATACGTTTGTAAAAATGTCTGATGAGCTCATGTGTAAAATTTTACCATTGATGGGTCTTGGTACGCGTACTCACATTAAAGCGGGTCATGCGGCACTTGTGCTTATAGAAAATAAGACTGGTAAAGCACAATATTTTGATTTCGGAAGATATATTACTCCCAAAGGAAAAGGGCGTGTGCGAGGAGCTAATACAGATGTAGAGCTTGAAGTACCTGTAACGGCTATTGTGGAGGGTGGAACACTTGAAAATCTAGATGAGCTTTTGCTTTGGCTAGATGCACATCCAGAAAAAACGCATGGATCTGGAAGACTTGTAGCTTCGCTTTGCTCGGCTATTAATTATGAGAAAGCACTTGCTTACATTCATTCACTACAAAATCAGGGCAGTGTTCCTTATAAAGCCTTTGGAAAAATAGGAAGTAATTGCGCTCGTTTTGTTACAGAGACGATACTAGCTAGTACAGAGGATAAGACTATTATTAAATACCTTAAGCGTAACAAGAAGTTCACACCGAGTACCGTAGGTAATGTTGAGAAAAGCGCTTCTGAAGAAGGGGTTTATCAGGTGTTTAATGGTGTAATTGCGCCATATAACTCTACTGCGCTACGCGAGAATCTTACAAATTACTTTGATAGACGAGTTCCCGCTGCATACACTGTTGAAAATGAGGGTGTGTTGCCAGAAAACGTTTACTTTCTAGAGGGCACAGGTAGTAGTGCTTATTTTCATCTTGAGATTCTCTCTGAGATAAAAGGCATTGTTAGAAGATTTACTGAGTTTGGTGAGCAGGATTTTGAGGGTGTGACCACTTTTCCAAAGGATTTTTCGGTGATGGGTAATTATCGTTTTGTATACGATAGTAATTGTGCTTTTTGTACGCTTGAACAGGGGAATTCACATTTTCGCCTTGAGCTTACTTCTCAAAAATTCTCGGCTATTAGTTTAAAGCAAACGGTGCACTCAGCTTAAATACTGGGATTTTTACTCTAAAATTACGTGTAGTAGTAAAGTTTACCATTTGGTAAAAACCTTGCATTGCCCCAAAGGCAGAGTTGAGCAAGCATCCAGAACTGTAGGTGTGGCTTTCGCCAGGTTTAAGAACAGGTTTTTTACCTATGACACCTTCTCCGGCAACGGTCTCTGGTGCGCTAAGGGCATCTGTTATTCTCCAGTGACGAGCCATAAGTTGCACGCTATCTTTACTCTGGTTTGCAATCGTTATTTTATAGCCAAAGGCGTAGCGCATTTTATGATTTTTATAAAATGTGCCCTCAAAGGTAGTCTCTACAGAAATTTTAATTCCTCTTGTAACTTGTTGTACCATTCTTAAAATAAAAATGCAGTGATTGCAAAGAAAATCACGGCAAATAATGTTGCTCCTAAATAGAATATGATATTTAAAAATACAAATTTTAGTAACGTCCACCTTCGTTTTTGTTTGTAAAAATTACGAAGTGCCTTGTAAAAGTAAAAAGGACCTACTAATAGAAGTAGGAGTGATGCAACTATTTCATCCCCAATAAGTAGGTCTGGAATTAAGGCAATGAGTAGTACTAGAAAGACCCAACTAAAGATATGGAATATGAATACTAGATGTTCCATATAGTTGAATCGTTTTTTTGAATAAATCAGCCACAAAAAGAGTGCAAAAATTGGTGCGAAAAAGAATAAGAAAAAGGGAATTTTAGAAGCTAGGAACCTTAAAAAACGTGCTGGATTATCTTTTATACGTTTTATATCTTCATTTTTGCTATATAAAAAAATGTTTGTTCTAGTCTTGCTAAAGTTTAAACTATCGAGAGCAGTTACTGGATCACTTATTTCTGTATACTCAAAGAAATCATAAAAAATTTCACCCTTTGTGGCGATTCTAGAAAGGTACATCCCGTCAATAGAAGCTTCAGAGCGGGTGCTGTAAGGAACTTTTTTGACGGCTCTCTTTGTGGAGTCCTTTATCTTTTTTCGCTCATTAAGTTTTGAGACACTATTTTCTATAGTATTATTAATTCTTTCTTCTAGCAGATCTGCATCTTCTTGGTTGAGGTTTTGAAATTCATTTATGTTGATATCTTTAGTAATGTCTTTTATTGTGTCAATATCTCCTTGTGCATCATCAACACTGAGCTGTATGACTCCATCATCTGTGAAGTCTAAGTCATTATTACCGTTTACAAAGCCGATGATAGCAAGTATAATAAAGTAAGAAATAGAGGCGCTTAGAAAAAACCGAAAAGGGTTTGCATACTTAAGACGCTTGCCGTCTACATAATACCTGGTGATGGTGCCGGGTTTGAAGAGTAAATCTTTTACAGTGTATCTAAAACGAGAGTCATAAGTAAACACGCTCAGTATAAACTCATTGAAAAAATCTTTGAGAGTAAGTCTCTTAGTGGTGTTAATCTGTCCGCAGTATGCACAAAAGCGGTCGGAGAGTTCTAGAGGGTGCTTGCAGTTTAAGCACTCTACTCCTCTATATCGCATTGCCTTTCGGCTAGTTGATTTGATTTCTGTTTCCTTCACGATATAAATATAGGATTTTTAGAAGGATACGCTTTCGCGAAAGCGTAAAGAAGTAATACTAACTGTTTACAACAGGATTAATTTGTAATCTGGCTAGAATTTGTAGTGCCATATCCTAGGAGTTCATCACAACGTCCACCTGGTCTGCGGTAGTACACTAATATTTGATAATCATTTTCTGTCTGCCAGAAATTGCCGTCTATATTCTTTTTTTCTTCTATGCTTCCATCTGCATTCACTAGTACGTAGCGATAGTTATAAAAACCTTGCTTTAGTAAATAAGGTAATTCATAACGGCGTGAGTCACCATTATAAGTTAGTGCAGTGCTCTTGTCGATTACATAATTATTGAAGTTACCATAAATATGTATAGATTGCCCGTCGCTAACTTCTGGATATTGTAAAGAGAAGTGAATCCACACATACTCTGCTTCTGTAAGTGGTGTGCGACCTTGCAAAGTGTTGATTAAGAAATTACCGTTAATGTCTGGATTGTAAGTGTATGGTTCATCATAACGAGCGGGACTTGTGTATAGATAATTGTGGTAAAGACTTTTAAGCTCTATGCTGCGTATGGCAAATGTAGAAGATCGCACATCTTTATTTTCAAAGTTAAAAAACTCATTACCACCCCAGAAAGCTGTTTCTTGATCATAGCGATACTCAAGTTTGCTCCCTATATTATATTGAGGATTTATGCCTGTAATAGCAGTTTTTAAGTTGTTATTCTGGATGAGAACGGTATGTAAATTAGTTTTTGGATTGATAATGAGGTCATCACCAGAGTCTACGAAAAAGCGTAGCACCTGTTTATTATCTATGTATCTCAAGTCGCGAGACCTCTTAACCTCTGCTCCCACACTATATTGAGGATTAAAAATCATAAACTTACGGGAGAAAACAAGATTGTCATCTTCATCATAAATACTCAAGAGGTAATTACCTGTTTTAGTAAGTCTCTTAGTCATCTGGTTAGGGATGCTTAGGTCGTAATGGGTGTAGAGTTGCAGGGTGGCAACCGAGTTTTCAAACCCGAGGATACGCACATTATCCATGCCATCCATAAACTCAGACCGCACGAGATTACTAGGTGTCCAGTCTGCATTATGATGCGTTATTTTATAAAAATAATCACGCTCATCTCCTATAATATCGTCAAAGGAAAGGCGCAAACTGCTTCCTAATTTTATAATAGGCAATGAGGTTCCAGTAGTGCTGTTCTCATTAAACTGTACAGTTTTAATAAAAGCAGGTTCCGGAAGTTCTTGCACTGCTTGAGCAGCAACAGACAACGAAATGGCAATCAGAAATAGGGTAAAATAATGTCTCATAAAACATGGATGGATATCAAATATAAACAATTTTGATGCCGAGATATTGCGTTAATCAATATGGCGTGGCAAATGATAATGTTTGATCATTACGCTTACGCGAAAATATGATAGCGGGTAGTCAATCTGAAAAAATGGAGCGTAACTTGAGATTGCAAGGTTTTTGCATTCTTTTTTGAGAATTGTGTACCTCAATGTGATGTTACTTAAAAATTAATTTTGCCTAGGCCTAAGCAAATACGCTTAACAAGAATCTTAAAAAGAGATATTTTTTACGGTGAAAACGTTTGAAATATAGTGTTTTGAGAAGCTTTGTTTAATGAGTCGTGTAAAACATTATTTAGAAGTGTTATAAATAATACTTTCACTTAGTCACACTCGGAAATACGGACGGTATTATGTAAATTTGCAAACCTCAATTTAAGAGGATTTTAGATAACATAAATCTACTGACATATGTCAAAAGACATCAGAATCAAAAAAGGTCTTGATATCCGATTAGTAGGCGAAGCAGAAAAAACAATTTCTGAAGCGCCTAGATCGCGTACCATTACTATTAGACCTTCAGATTTTCATCTCATTACCCCTAAAATGGTCGTAAAAGAAGGAGCGACCCTACAGGCTGGGGATGTAATATTTTACTCAAAGTCTCAAGAAGAAATCAAATTTGTATCTCCAGTTGCTGGAACAATTACAGAAATCAAGCGTGGCGCACGCCGTGTGATTACTGATATTGTAATTGAAGCAGATTATGCTGGTGCTACTCGTGATTTTGGAGCTTTAGGAGCATCTGCAAGTGCAGAGGCGGTAAAAGCGAGATTACTTGAAGGAGGAGTTTGGCCATTTATCAAGCAACGTCCTTATGATGTTGTTGCAAATCCAACAGTAACTCCAAAGGCGATTTTTATCTCTGGATTAAACACTGGGCCACTTGCTGCAGATCTTGATTTTGTTCTTGCAGGGAAGGAGGCGCACTTACAAGCAGCAGTTTCTGCGCTTGCAACGCTTACCTCTGGAGGTGTTCATGTATCTATAGGAGCAAGCTCTTCTATTTTTTCTGGACTTAAAGATGTTGTAACTCATACAGTAAAAGGACCACACCCAGCTGGGAACGTTGGAACTTTAATAAATAAAACGAGCCCAATTAATAAAGGTGAAACTGTGTGGACGATTGCTGCGCAGGATCTAGCTATTATTGGAGAGTTGTTGCTTACGGGTAAGTTTAGTGCACAACGTGTAATATCTGTATCTGGTTCATCTATCAAAGCACCTAAGTATTATAAGACAATGATAGGGGCAGAGGTTTCTACATTCGCATATGCTGCAGGAGTAGAGGGAGATAATAATCGTTTTATTTCTGGTAATGTACTTACTGGTAGTAAAGTGAGTCCAGAAGGAGCTCTAGGTTTTTATGCAACAGAGTTTGTAGCTATCCCAGAAGGAGATGATTATGAATTCTTTGGGTGGAATAAGCCTGTTTTTGATAAGATATCACCATCTAGAGCACTTACGTTCTCATGGATGCAACCTAATAAGAAATACGATCTTGATACTAATACAAATGGTGAGCACCGTGCGTTTGTAGTAACAGGAAACTATGAAGAGGTTTTTCCTTTAGATATTTACCCTATGCAAATCCTTAAGGCTTGTATGGTAGAAGATCTAGATGAGATGGAAGCACTTGGGATGTATGAAGTAGCTCCAGAAGATTTTGCACTTACTGAATTCATGTGTGTGTCTAAACAGCCACATCAAGAAATTATCAGAAAGGGATTAGATGTTATGTATAAAGAAATAGGATAAGTTATGGGAATGAAAGAAAGTTTACATAAGCTTAAAATGAAGTATGAAGGGAAGAAGATGGCTCCGGCTTTCAACGCACTTCACACTTTTTTATACGCTCCTAACGAGACTACACACAGTGGTGGTCACATAAGAGCGGTAGATGATTTAAAGCGAACAATGAATACGGTAATCATCGCATTGATTCCTTGTTTGTTATTTGGAATATTTAATGCTGGATACCAGCATTACTACGCAGTTGCAGAAGTAGCTGGAACAGCAGCAGAGTATAAGGCTGTAGGTTTCTTTGATGGAAATTTCTGGAACTGGGATAACTTTGCAATGGGAGCTTGGACAGTATTACCACTTGTGGTGGTTTCTTACGGTGTAGGTCTTCTTGTAGAATTTATTTTTGCAGTTATAAAAGGACATGAAGTAGAAGAAGGTTACCTAGTAACGGGAATGCTTGTGCCACTTATTGTTCCTATTGATATTCCATTATGGATGCTTGCGGTAGCAGTAATCTTTGGTGTGGTAATAGGTAAGGAAGTATTTGGAGGAACAGGGATGAACATCCTTAACCCTGCACTTACTATCCGTGCTTTCTTATTCTTTGCATATCCTACTTGGATGTCTGGAGATAAAGTATGGGTACACCAAGCAGTAGATATGGCTGGACAGCCAGATGCAATCTCTGGAGAAACTATCTTAGGTAGTTATGCACAGAATAGTACTGTTGCTTATGACTACTGGGACATGTTTGCTGGTTTTATACCAGGTTCTGTAGGAGAAACTTCAAAGCTTTTAATCATTTTTGGAGCGGCATTTTTGATCTTTTCAAAGATAGCAAGCTGGAGAATCATACTTTCTGCGATAGCAGGAGCGCTAGTAATGGGGCTTATCTTTAATGGTGTAGTTGACGCAGGATGGATTGATAGCTCAAGTAAGTTTTACGGATTAATGAGTGTTCCTTTCTGGCAACACCTTATTATAGGTAGTATCTTATTTGGTGCTGTGTTTATGGCAACAGATCCAGTTACAGGATCGCAAACTAATAAAGGAAAATACATCTACGGATTCTTAATAGGATTTATCTCTATCATGATTCGTGTATTTAACCCAGCATACCCAGAAGGAGTATTCCTTGCGATCTTATTAATGAACGTATTTGCTCCTACTATTGATCACTACGTGGTTCAAGGTAATGTGAAGAAGAGAATGAAACGTCTTAAACTTAAAACAGCATAACGATGGCAAAGACAGACGGAAACGGATATACGATTCTATTTGCAACTATTATGGTAGTTGTAGTAGGAGGAGTGCTTGCAGGACTTGCAACAGGTCTTAAGCCAGCAATTAAAGAAAATGAACGCTTTGAAAAGCAACAGAACATTCTGTATGCAATGGGTGTGAATGAAAATGTTCAAGGTGAAGGTGGTGTTAACTTTATCCCTACTGATAAGGTAGAGGCAGAGTATGATAAATACATCAAGGAAGCTTACATTATACAGAGTGGTAAAATCACACAGAGTGATGAGGCTTTTACTGTAGATATGAAGAAGCAAAGTAAATTACCTAAAAATGAGCGTAAGATGCCTTTATTTGTAGGAGAGAAAGATGGTCAGAAGTTTTATGTTGTACCTATGTACGGTAAAGGGCTTTGGGACGCTATCTGGGGTTACGTTGCTCTTGATGATAACTTAGTAGTACAAGGTGTATACTTTGATCACAAAGGAGAAACTCCTGGACTTGGTGCAAACATCAAGGAACGTTACTTTATGGATGACTTTACAGGAGAGCAGATAATGTCTAAGACACAATATTCTGGAATCACTGTAGCAAAGGGTAATAACGATCCAAAAAACGAACGTAAAGGAGATAATAAAGTAGATGCTCTTGCAGGAGCTACCATCACAGGTGATGGTGTAAGTGCAATGATTAAGAGTACACTTAAGAATTACGTTCCATTTATTCAAGATTTTAAAACCAAAGCATAATGGCGATACTATCAAAAAAAGATCAAAGACTTATACTTGATCCGCTTGCAGATGATAACCCAATTACTATTCAAGTATTAGGTATCTGTTCTGCACTTGCAATTACAGCGCAACTAAAAGCATCTATTGTAATGGCAATTTCTGTACTCTTTGTACTCGGGATTGGTAACGTAGTAATATCGCTTTTACGTAATGTGATTCCTTCAAAAATTCGAATCATTGTACAACTTATCGTTGTAGCAACGCTAGTAATTGTGGTAGATCAAACGCTTAAGGCATTTGCTTATGAGCTGAGTAAAGAGCTATCTGTCTTTGTAGGACTGATTATTACAAACTGTATTATTATGGGGCGTTTTGAAGCATTTGCTTTAGGAAACGGGCCTTATAGATCATTCTTAGATGGGATAGGTAATGCACTTGGTTATGGTGTGATACTTATTATGGTAGGTTTCTTTAGAGAGCTCCTAGGTTCAGGAACACTTCTTGGATTTAAAGTACTTGGAGATCCTATTGAAAAAACAGGACTGTACAGTATAGGATATGAGAACAACGGATTTATGTTGCTATCACCTATGGCACTTATTGTGGTAGGTTTGATTATCTGGGTACAGAGATCAAGAAATCCTGCTTTAGTAGAAGAGAACTAAGAATTAATTTTCACGCTTTCGCGAAAGCGTAAACCTATAAAATCAAAGATATGTTAGAGCATATTGAATTATTTTTTAAATCCATTTTCATCGATAACATGGTATTTGCAACATTCTTAGGAATGTGTTCATACCTAGCGGTGTCAAAAAAAGTTACTACTGCTGTAGGACTTGGAGCTGCAGTAATATTTGTACTTGCGGTAACAGTGCCTATTAACTGGTTACTTGATCAGTACATATTACGTGACGGTGCTTTAGCGTGGTTAGGTCCCGAGTATGCAGATTATGACTTAAGTTTCTTATCGTTTATATTATTTATTGCAACTATTGCAACAATGGTACAACTGGTGGAAATTGTAGTAGAGAAATTCTCGCCATCACTGTATAACTCACTTGGTATTTTCTTACCACTTATTGCAGTAAACTGTGCCATCTTAGGAGGGTCATTGTTTATGCAATCTAGAGATATCCAAACGTTAGGTCTTGCCTTCAACTACGGTATATCTTCTGGTATAGGTTGGTTCTTAGCAATTCTTGCAATTGCTGCCATTCGTGAGAAAATACGTTACTCAAATGTTCCTGCGCCTTTAAGAGGATTAGGGATTACATTTA
Source organism: Dokdonia sp. Hel_I_63 (assembly GCF_007827285.1). Classification (NCBI taxonomy): domain Bacteria; kingdom Pseudomonadati; phylum Bacteroidota; class Flavobacteriia; order Flavobacteriales; family Flavobacteriaceae; genus Dokdonia; species Dokdonia sp. Hel_I_63. Next base: position 1,051,489 of record NZ_VISD01000001.1, read on the forward strand.
TCATCACAGGATTGATGGCAATAGGATTTATGAGTTTTGGAGGAATGCTTACTGGAGGTGATGAAGAAGAAGCTCCAGCAGTAGAAGCTGCACAGATAGAAGTAAAAGAAGAAGGTCAACCGGTAGCTATGATCGCTGTTGACAAAATTGCTAACGAAAAAGAAAACTAATTATGATACTAGCCGCATCAATGTCCGGCGTTGTCATCGCGACAATCGCTGCCTTTTTGGTACTTACGTTACTGCTCGTGGGATTATTGCTTTTTACAAAGCAAAAGCTATCTCCATCGGGGCCTGTAACAATTACAATAAACGGAGAGAAACAAGTAGAGGTTGCCTCAGGAAGTACATTACTTTCTACATTAGGTAACAACAAAATATTCTTACCATCTGCCTGTGGAGGTGGAGGTACTTGTATACAGTGTGAGTGTCACGTTCTTGAAGGAGGTGGAGAAGCATTGCCTACAGAAACGCCACACTTTTCTCGTAAAGAACTTGCTCATGGAGCGCGTCTTGCTTGTCAGGTAAAAGTAAAGCAAGATATGAATATCACTATCCCAGAAGAAGTATTTGGGATCAAGAAGTGGGATGCAACCGTAGTACGTAACTATAACGTAGCATCATTCATTAAGGAGTTTGTAGTAGAGATTCCAGAGGATATGGGCTACAAAGCTGGAGGTTATATTCAGATTGAAATCCCTGAATGTACAATCAATTATAAAGATATTGATATCACGGCTCACCCAGAGGAGCATGAAACTCCAGATAAGTTTCAAGCAGAATGGGATAAGTTTGGTTTATGGCCACTTACCATGAAAAATAATGAAACCGTAGAGCGTGCATACTCAATGGCTTCCTTCCCAGCTGAAGGTCGTGAGATTATGTTGAACGTACGTATTGCTACTCCACCATGGGATAGAGCAAAAAACCAATGGATGGATGTTAACCCTGGGGTTGCCTCATCTTATATATTTGCACAAAAGCCTGGTGATAAAGTAGTAATTTCTGGTCCTTATGGAGAGTTCTTCATAAACGAGTCTGAGTCTGAGATGCTTTACGTAGGTGGTGGAGCAGGAATGGCGCCTATGCGTTCTCACCTGTATCACTTATTCAAAACTCTTAAAACAGGACGCACGGTTACTTACTGGTATGGAGGACGTTCTAAGCGTGAATTGTTCTACCTTGAGCACTTCCGTGAGTTAGAAAGAGAATTTCCTAACTTTAAGTTCTACCTAGCGCTTTCTGAGCCTATGGAAGAAGACAACTGGAAAGTAAAAGAAGATACAGATGCAGAGGGAGATGGATTTACAGGATTCATTCACCAAGTAGTAATTGATCAATACTTAAGTAAACATGAGGCTCCAGAAGATATCGAGCTTTATTTCTGTGGTCCTCCACTTATGAATAACGCTGTTCAAAAGATGGGAGAAGATTATGGAATTCCAGATGAGAACATTCGTTTTGATGACTTTGGAGGATAGTATATAATTTCGCTTTCGCGAAAACCTAAAAACCCGATACAGCAATGTATCGGGTTTTGTGTTTCTACCCTCCTGAGTGCTTTCAAAAGTAACGGGTGGTTAGGTAGAAATAAACATGAATATTATCTTTGTATTATGGCAGAACTCCTCACAGAACAAGAGCTTCATAACCTCGCGATGAATATCGTGGGAGATGATCTTACTAGTCAAGGCTACGAATTTATGGCAGTAAATTCTAAGCTTAAAAAGGATCCACAGTTTGTGGCTCTCAAGGATAAAAAATTACATTTTGTTATCGTGCGAGCTCGTACATTCCCAGAAGATGCAAATCTGTATGACGAGGCGCAAATGATAAGAATGCGTGATCATGCTATAAAGTTTGAAGCCCGCACTTTTTATGCTGGAGTAGGGCTAGGACATGGTGATAATTATCAATTACCAGTAGAGAAGGATAAGCCTTATCGAGAGATATACAACGGACTTCAAGAAATAACTTAATGAGATTACTTTTACTTTTTCTAGCCATTACTATTCTTTCTTGTAAGCAAGTTAATGTAGCAGATGAGATTACCATCCAAGGAGATGCATTTGGAACTACGTATGCAGTAAAATATTTTGGTCCAGAGCAAGACGCAATTCGTATCAAAAAAGGAATTGATTCTGTTATTTATGCAGTTAATAAATCAATGAGCACCTATTTGCCCGATAGTGATATTTCTAAGATTAATAGAGGAGATAGTACTATTGTAATAGATGATATGTTTAAGGATGTGTATTCGCTTTCGCGAAAGCTTAATAAAGCCACATCAGGCTATTTTGACCCTACAGTAGGAACATTGCGTAATGCGTATGGATTTGGAGATACAGAGGCGCTTAAGGTAATTGATAGCACGGCTCTTGATTCATTAATGAAGTATGTAGGTTGGGATAAGGTAACGCTCAGTGAAAATGATAAAATCGAAAAGACTTATCCAGAGATATATTTTGATTTTAATGCTGTGGCAAAAGGTTATGGTGTGGATAGAGTTGGCATCTTTATGAATGAAGAAGGATACCGTAATTTTCTTGTAGATATAGGAGGAGAAATAGTGGCTTCTGGATTTAATGAAAGAAAACAAGAGTCTTGGATAGTTGGAATAGAAAATCTTGACTCGCCTTTAGAAAAACGTACACATAGCGTATTGGTAGGTCTAAGAGACAAGGCAATGGCTGGATCTGGTAATTATAGGAAGAATCGTATTGATGAAACTACAGGCGAGCAATACGTTCATACTTTAAATCCACTTACGGGTTCTGCAGAACGCAGTGATGTCCTTAGTGCAACCATTATCGCAGTAGATTGCGCTACGGCAGATGCTTGGGCAACTTCATGTATGGCAATGGGCCTTGATCGTGCTAAGGAAGCTTTAAAAGGTCAAGACGTAGAGGCTTACTTAGTTTATGACGGTGGAGTGTATATGACGGAGGGGTTTGAGGAATATATTCAGGATTAAAACCTCGTAGATTACTTATAACAAACAGGTAGTATCTCACCTTGAGCTAGTCTATATCTATCTACTTCTTCTTGAGATAGGGTGTTTGTGTAATCAACTTCGTCTACTTTAAACCCTATACTTCTTAGCTTGTCAAAATAGTCGCGACCGTAGACACGAACGTGATCATATTGTCCAAAAATCTTAGCTCTTTCGTCACGATCTGTGATGGTGTCATCTTCAAAGGTTGAGGCTCTATCTAGCTCTTGAGGAATTTGTAAAATCGCCATCCCACCTGGTCTTAACACGCGATATAATTCTTGCATCGCTTTAGTATCATTTGGGATATGCTCTAATACATGATTACAGAATATGAGATCATAACTGTTTTCGCCGAAAGGCAAATCACATATATCTGCTTTTACATCTGCTAGCGGAGAGTTTAAATCTGTGGTAGTATAATCAAGGTGTGCGCTTTCGCGAAAGCGTTTATAAAAAGCTTGCTCTGGAGCAAAATGCAACACTTTTCTTGGGGAAGTAAAGAAATCTGTTTCCCGTTGTAACCAAAGCCATAAGAGTCTGTGACGTTCTAGTGAGAGCGTAGATGGAGACAGTACATTCTCTCTTGGTGTACCATAACCGTACGGTAAAAATTTCTTAAATGTTTTTCCGTCTATAGGATCCTCGTAACGGTCACCTTTCAAAAAGGTAGCCATAATAGGTCTCACCACATAACTAGCCCTTATTAATAAAGGTCGCGGAATGGCGTTTAAGAAAAATTTGAAAAGCTTTTTCACTAGTTAAAGCACTAAAGCTTGCTGGCGAAAAGGAGTTTCCTCATCGCTCTCAATTCCTAGTGCTTTATAGATGTAAGCAAAAGTAGATAGTAATTCCGGCTTGCCATCTAGTATAGCTACGTCATGTTCAAAATGAGCGCTTGGTTTATTATCGCGCGTAGTAATCGTCCAGCCATCATTGTGCTGTGTGATATTGCGAGTTCCCATATTAGTCATAGGTTCGATGGCTACTACCATCCCTTCTATAAACTTTTTACCACGTCCACGTTTACCATAGTTAGGCATTTCTGGATCTTCATGCATGGTAGTTCCTAGACCGTGACCTACAAGTTCGCGCACTACACCATAGCCATGATCTTCTGTAAATTTCTGAATAGCATACCCTACGTCACCTACGCGATTCCCTATTTTAAGTTGTTCTATTCCCACATAAAGAGATTGCTTAGTAACTTCAAGTAATTTCTTTACTTCTGGTGCTACTTCGCCTACTTCAAATGTGTAGGCGTGATCGCCATAGAAGCCATTTTTGATAGCTCCACAATCTATAGAGATAATATCTCCTTCTACAAGAGGTTTGTTGTTAGGAATTCCATGAACAACCTGGTCATTAGGACTCATGCAAAGTGTGTTCGGAAAATCGTATAAACCCAAGAAACCTGGAATCGCATCTTGTGAACGTATATAGTCTTCTGCTATCTTATCGAGATATAGTGTGGTTACTCCTGGTTTTACCTCTCCAGCAAGTATGCCTAAGGTACGAGATACTACTAGCGCACTTTCACGCATTAATTCTATCTCTTCTCTTGTTTTCTGTATAATTGCCATTATGCGTTTTCGTCTTTAAAAAGCTCCTCTATGCGAGACATAAAGCTCTTCTTTGTTTTATTTCTAGCAGGTTTACTGCGTTTCTGTTTTAGCGTAGGTGATTTCTCGGCACTGCTGCCTAATATTTGATAGATTTCTCCCCAGCCCATCATACCACGTACATCGCGATCATCAATAAAAATATCTGCGTTGATCTTGCGGCTTATCTCTTCGCTTAAAACTTCTTCTGGATAGCTTTTATTTATGGCATAAAATGTTATGCCATTATCCTTACAAAACTGAACCGCTTCATCTAAGCGAGCGCCACTTCTATAGGTCCATAGAATAAGGCGGTTTCCTTCTTGTTGTAATTTTTTAAGGGTATCAAAAGCAAATAACATAGGCTTACCAATCCCCGGGTACGCATTTTCTACAATGGTTCCGTCAAAATCTACAGCTATGGTTTTTGTTGTTTCGATTGCTTTAAAGTTTATGCAAAATTACAAAAAGATCAACGGTTAGTTATACATAATAGCAAAGGGCTTCTAATGAATTATTAGAAGCCCTTATTTATAAATAAATAGTTGTTATTGTATCAAGTCACCTTTTGGGTCTGAACCGTATTGATTAGGGCCGTGAGTTCCTTCTGTAGCCATAAGTATCAATAACCAAATACCGCCTATAAATGGCACAAAGCCTATAAAGTACCAAGTGCCGCTTTTACCCTGGTCATGAAGCCTGCGCACTACTACCGCAATACTAGGTATGAATAGAGCGACTATGTACAGAAAAAGTAATAGACCTCCTATCATCATTAGCGCTTCACTCTCCATAATTGCTCCAACAATAAGTGGAATATAAGAAAGCATTACGAAAATAATATTAAAAAGCGCAAACATCCAATACTCTTCCCTGCGCGCTCTTCCTTCAAAGTTTGCATAATTGTCTCTTACTACTTTTAAATACCATTTCATAAATTGATTGTTTTTTGATTAATGTTTAAGGCGCTAAGCTAATAAAAATCATAGCTCCTTTGAAATTATATAAAAAAATAAAACCCTCATGAAGATGAGGGTTTTAAGATTAAGTATTAATCGTCTATTTACTCAGCATAAGCATGCTTATAATCTTCGCCAGATAGAATCTTTGCCATATCTTTCTCTAAGCTTTCTAGAGGATACTCTACAATGCGACCTAGTTCTTGACCATCTTTCATGAAAATGAATGTAGGCACATTTGTTATATCTTTTCCTTTTACTAGTTCTTCTGGAGCTGTTTTGTCCTCTGAAACAGTGATAAGTTTTACAGTTTCACTTTCATAATCTACTTCATCAAGAATTTTGAAAAAAGCAGGTACCTCACGCTGACTGTCCTCACACCACGTTCCCATGAATATGGTAATTCTTACGTCTTTGAGACCTTCTTTTATAGCCGTAAGAGACTCCATGTTTATAGTATGATTCTTATAGCTATTCATAAACCATTCGTTATATGGTTCAGACTCTAGGGTTTCTCGCTCTTGTGCGCCTAAAAGAATGGCAATCCCATTGTCGTCCACATTTTTATCTACAACTTCTACTTCTTCTACCACCACAACTTCTTCGGTAGGGGTTTTTTCTTTACAAGAGAAAGTGAGTGCTATAATGGCTGCTAAGGCAATAATATTAGTTTTCATAAGAGTGTTTATAAGGTTCTCCATTTAAAATTTTAAGCATGTCTTCTTCTAGACTTTCTACTGGACGCTCCACAATACGTCCTATTTCTTTACCATCTTTTTTAAAGATAAAAGTAGGTACACGTATGATGTTATTCCCGTCGGTATATATTGTAGGTTTTTTCTTGGTACGATCTACTGTGATAAGCTCTAAGTCTTGATTTTTAAAAGAAGCTTCATCAAGTATCTTAAACATTCTAGGGGTCTCACGTTTACTATCTCCACACCATGTTCCCATAAAAGTAGTGATAGTAACACCTTCTAGCCCTTTCTCTATGTCTTTTATGTAATCTGTATTTACTACATATTTTGCATAGTTAGGATTAAACCAACTATCAAAAGGAGCTTGCTTGAGCGCACTTCTATCTTCCTTGCCTACGAGCATAGTCTTTTGTTTTGGAGCAGGTTTTGCCACTACCGCTGGGAGTGCAGGCTTGGCAGGTTTTTTTGGTTCTACAGTTTCTGCAACTTGAGGGGTAGGAGTGGCTTCTACTGCTTTTTTTGAGCTATCACAACTTGACATAAGAGCAAGAAGTGCGAGTGTTATATAAAAATGTTTCATTGTCTTTGTAATTTATATTAGTGGTGTGCAATCCATAACCCCCGGTTGATTCACGCCTAATAGTTTTAAAACCGTAGGAGCAATATCAGATAGAATACCATTATTAATTTTCTTGATATCCTTGTCAACTAGAATTACGGGTACAGGGTTTGTTGTGTGAGCCGTATTTGGAGAGCCATCAGGGTTAATCATTACCTCGGCATTTCCATGGTCGGCAATGATGATTACGGTGTAGTCATTTTCTTCGGCGGTGGTAACGATGTCTTTAACACAAATATCTACAGTCTCACAAGCTTTAATTGCTGCCTCCATAACACCGGTATGACCTACCATATCTGGATTTGCAAAGTTGAGACAAACAAAATCTACCTCTCCTTTGTTTATTTCTGGAACTATCTTATCACGTATTTCAAAGGCGCTCATTTCTGGCTGTAAGTCGTAGGTGGCAACCTTTGGTGAAGGTGCGAGCAATCTAGACTCTCCATCAAAAGGTTCTTCTCGGCCTCCAGAAAAGAAAAATGTTACGTGTGGGTACTTCTCAGTCTCGGCGATGCGTATTTGCTTTTTTCCAGCATTTGCAAGTACCTCTCCTAAGGTATTTACTAAGTTATCTTTATCATAGATGACTTTCATACCTGTGAACGTGTCATCATAATTTGTCATGGTAACGTAGTACAAGTTTAGCTTTTGAGTGTCTTGCTCAAGAAAATCTTTTTGAGACAACATTTCTGTTAGTTCGCGACCACGATCTGTTCTAAAGTTAAAGAAGATCACCACATCACCTTTTTGAACGGTAGATATACTCTCGTTATCTTGGGTTACAAATATCGGGTCAATAAACTCATCCGTTTTTCCGGCATCGTAGCTATCTTGAATAGATTGTACAACATCTTTAGTAGGTGTTCCAGCACCTTTGGTAATTAGATTATATGCAAGAGCAACGCGTTCCCATCGTTTGTCTCTATCCATCGCATAGTAGCGACCTATTACAGATGCTAGTTGTGCGTTGTGCGCTTTCGCGAAAGCAGAAATATCTCCTATAAGTTCTTTTCCAGATTTTGGATCTACATCACGACCATCTGTAAATGCGTGAATGTAAGATTGAGGAACTCCTGCATTTTCGGCAGCGAGAATAAGACCTTTAAGGTGGTTGATGTGTGAGTGTACACCTCCATCAGAAACAAGACCTAGAAAGTGAACAGATTTATTGTTTTCTTTCGCGAAAGCGAAAGCATCTTTCAATACTTGCTCATCTTTAAGCGTATCATCTTTGAGTGCTTTATTGATTTTAGCAAAATCTTGATATACAATACGACCAGCACCTAGGTTCATGTGGCCTACTTCGCTATTACCCATTTGACCTTCTGGGAGGCCTACATTCTCACCATGAGTGAGTAATTGAGCATGTGGGTACTTATTGTAAAGGCTATCTATAAATGGCGTTTGCGCTTGGTCTACAGCAGATACTTTCTTGTCTGGAGCCATGCCCCATCCATCAAGTATCATGAGTATTGTTTTCTTATTCATTTTCTTAGGTTATAACGTAAAGATAAAAACAAAACCTCGCGAGAGCGAGGTTTTATAAGGGTTTTAACGAAAACGGTTGCGCTACATTGTAGCTGGACCCGTGTAACCATATTTCTGGATACTCTCCTTTATTTGCTCAATACGATTCTCTGGATCTGGGTGTGTGCTAGAGAATTCTGGCTGGCTACTGCCACCACTTGCTGCTTTAAGTATTTTCATCACACCTATCATCTGGTATGGGTCATACCCAGCGCGTATCATAAAACGTACCCCTAGGTCATCACTTTCTAACTCATCATCACGGCCGTTACCTAGTAACACACTCTGACCTATAGAACCAGCAGCACCGCCCATGCCGCCGCCTACCTCTGCACCCATAGAGATGGTAGACCACATGCTAGAGTTTTCGGCACGCTCTGCGCTGTGCTTACCTAGAACGTGACCTATTTCATGTCCAAGAACACCTGCGACTTGATCTTCATTTTCAAGTTTTGAAAGTAGGGCATACGTAATAAATATTTGCCCTCCTGGGAGTGCAAATGCGTTTACGGTTTGTTCATCTCGCAATAAATGGAAGTCATATCTATAAGGTGTCTCACGAGCCATACTTTCTTGTACAAGTTTGTTTCCCACTTGGTCTACAAAAGATTGAAGTTGCTGGTCTGGGTGTAAACCGCCATGCTGCTCTGCCATTTGCGGGGCATATTGAATCCCCATTGCTATCTCCTCGTCTGGAGACATACTTATTGCCTGTACCTTTCCTGTATATGGATTTTCCTCGCGATTGCTGCAATTTTTAAAAAGTGCAAAAGCAACAATAGCAACACCAATAAGTAATCTGATCTTAAGACCACTGCCTCTTTTCATAATATGATGGTTAATTTATTTGTGGCTCTAAGTTACTTAAAAAGTCTTTAGTTCGTATTTAAGATACATGAATAGCCTTTATTTATAAGCAAAAAGTCCCAAAACCCTTGCGGGATTTGGGACTTGATATAAGTGCACTGGGTGTTACTTTACAGCAACTCTCCAGCCATATTTATCTTCAGAACGGTTGTACTGTATGTCGTTTAAAGCTTTCTTAAACTTCATACCGTAGCTATTTTCTGGTGCGTTTAGTTTGTGATCTTCACCTTTATAAGCAAAACTTTTAAAAGGAACCACTACTGCTGCTGTACCTACACCAAAAATCTCTTTAAGGTCTCCAGCCTCAGATGCAGCAACAATTTCTTTTACAGCTACTGGGCGCACTTCTACAGTGATTCCAGCATCTTTAGCCAGTTGGATAACACTCTTACGTGTGATTCCGTCTAGGATTGTATCGTTAGTAGGTGCTGTAAGAAGTGTATCTCCTACGCGGAAAAATACATTCATTGTTCCTGCCTCTTCTAAGTATTCGTGTGTGTTTGCGTCTGTCCAGATAATTTGTTGGTATCCTTCTTCCTTAGCAAGGTTAGTAGGGTAAAACTGGGCTGCATAGTTACCTGCTGCTTTTGCAAATCCTACGCCACCGCTTGCTGCCCGGCTATATTTTTCTGCAAAAACTACACTTACTTCTCCAGAGTAGTAAGACTGTGCAGGAGCAAGTATGATTAAAAATTTATAACGATCTGCAGGTGATGCAGAAACTCCAGATTGTGTTGCTATGTTAAACGGGCGTATGTATAATGAGTTACCATCACCAGCCTTTATCCAAGCTTCGTCTAGTTTTAAAAGTTCAGTAAGTCCTTCCATAAAGATATCCTTAGGAAGTTCTGGCATAGCAAGACGGGCAGAAGATTTATTTATACGAGCCCAGTTATCTTCTGGACGGAATAAAAAGACATCTCCGTTGTCATCTTTAAAGGCTTTCATTCCTTCAAAAACGGCTTGACCGTAATGAAAAACTTTAGCACTAGGCTCCATAGGTATCGGTCCGTAAGGAACGATTTCTGGTTGTTGCCATGCACCATTTGCATATTCTATAGAGAACATATGATCAGTAAAAACGCTTCCAAAAGCAAGGTTACTAAAGTCCACATCGCCTATTTTTGAGGCGTTGCGCTTTTCGATACGAAGTGTAGAGGTTGTTTCCATAACTACAAATTTAGCGATTTACCGTCCTCAATGAATGATTTTTGCATAATTTTGCGATGTACAAACTAAAATGAACTAATTATGAAGATATTAGCAACAATATTCTTAATTGCCTTGACTATAATGAGCTGTAAGGAGCATGAAGGTGCTAATGATAACGCTTTCGCGAAAGCGGAATCTGCAAATACCACGCTACAAGATGAGTATGTGAGTTATGGAGCTGCAATTTCTTTAGAAAATTCATTAACCAAAAGCGAGGTAGCAGAAAGATATGCAGCACTTGCCGAAGGTGATACTGCAGTTGTGAAATTTGAAGCACCTATTAATGATGTTTGCGCCTCAAAAGGTTGCTGGATGCGCTTAGATATAGCAGATGAGGAACAAGTGTTTGTAAAGTTCAAAGATTACGGATTCTTTGTGCCTACGGATACTAAAGATGGAAATGCCGTTGTAGAAGGTAAAGCTTATCTAGAAGAAGTATCTGTAGATGAGTTACGTCACATGGCTGAAGATGCTGGGAAATCCAAAGAGGAGATTGCTGCAATCACAAAGCCAGAACGCGAGTTGCGTTTTATGGCAGATGGTGTGTTAATTAAAGCAGAGTAATTCCTATTTTATAAAATCATTAAAAAAGGGTAGGCGCAGGCTTACCCTTTTTTTACTAGTATTATCTAACACAAATGAAAAGAGAAATTATCACGACAGGAGACGGCTCAAAGACGATACACATTGCAGAGTGGGATGAGCAGTATCATTCTAAACACGGAGCGATACAAGAAGCGCGTCACGTATTTTTAATGACAGGACTAGAGCACTACGTGGGACAACATCGAGATCAAAAAGAAATTGCGATATTAGAAATGGGTTTTGGAACGGGACTCAATGCATTGCTCACCTATTTTGAAGGAGATAAATATCAAGTTTCTTTTAATTATTTGGGAGCAGAAGCTTATCCCGTTTCTCAAGAGGAAGCTGCAGCGATGGATTATGCCAGTCAGCTTGAGGAAGAGGATGCAACAAGCATTTATAATAAGTTACACGATGCTACGTGGGAAGAGGAGTCAAAAATCAGTGATCATTTTAAGCTTACAAAACGCAAGCAGCGTTTTGAAGATATTACGGATAATGAGGTTTTTGATTTAATCTATTTTGATGCCTTTGGTCCAAGAGTTCAGCCAACATTATGGACAGAAGAGATTTTTACAAAAATGTTTAATGCACTAAAACCTAACGGTGTGTTGACAACATATTGCGCTCAAGGAGCTGCAAGGAGAGCAATGCAAGCTGTAGGTTTTCAAGTAGAACGGTTACCTGGACCTCCAGGAAAACGCGAGATGTTGAGAGCGACTAAGCTTGGTCTCTAAGTTTTTCGACAATTATAATAAAGAGATATCCGCCTACATAAGCAAGCATATTCCACCACGAGAAAGAGGTGCCTAGAATAATGCGCGCGAGTTTATTATCTGCTAGGCCTGTGTAGTTTATAAAGGAAATTGCTTGTAGGCCTTCTACTATAAAAGCAAATAGTAATACCGCCAGCGCCGTAATGTTTTTGCTTTTAAAACTTCTCGGAATATTAAACAACCCCATTATAAGCACATAGATTAACACTACAACAATACTATCGCCTAAGTAAGGTCTTATGAAATCGTCATGTACGTAAATGGCAATAAATATTTCCATTGCTAGTAGGACTAAGAATGCGATGATGTATTTAAGTGATAAGCGCATTAGTTTTTGTGTTTTGAATGAGTGAATTGTAGCCCAAAAAAGGAAAGTATTATGATAGCTGCATAGCCAAATGTGACCATCCAGGTTTTACTATTTATATATGGATGTCTAATTTGATTCCATATGTCGTTAGTAAGACCTAAGGGGTTCTGAATAATATCCCAGCTATTCCATCTTAAAAATCTACCTAGATAAATGCCAAAGCCACAGAGGATAAATATGCCTATGGTAACGTAAAAAATATATTGAGGTCTCAATTTTAAAACTAGGAGCTTTTGCATGTCACTTACCGTTAAGTACATTATAAATAGCGCATACCATACAAAGGTTGTGAGCATTAAGATGTCGTACCAAATAACATCTGGGGTGCTATGTTGCAAATGCTGTAAATCACTTATTAAATAAGGCGTATTAGGCAAAAACAGTAACCATATCATTGCTATTGGAATCCACTTCCAGCTAGATTGCATCCATTGTTTTTTTGATACTAGAAGTAGTGAGCAAGCATAGGGTATAAATGCAAGAAACAGGTTCCACACCAAAAAGAGAAAGAAAAATGAACCAGTCATCTTAATGCGTATTGCAAGTAAAATGAAGCATAGTAAAAGACCTCCTATGAGAATATAGAACTCTCTAAGTTTTGAGATGATAATTTTTTCCATGACTATAAAAAATTAAGAACAATTGCCCCGCATGCAAAAGCTAGCGGAATATTTAATAGCATAATGACTAGTGTCAAAAAATGCTCTGGAAGTTCATTGCGATGTATTGCAGCATTAAAGAATACCCATATAAAAACCACGAGATGTACGATTATTGTTGGGATCAAGTGTAAGTAACCTACCATAGCAACTTCACTATCTTTTGTGATCATATATACAAATACAAATAAGATCCCAAGACAGGCACTAAATGCTGCTAGCTTTATCGCAAATCGATTAATTGCGTGCTGCGGTGTCGGTAATTTCATAAGTTGAGGTGTTTGGGTTTAGTAGGCCTAGAAGTGTTTTGGATTGCCAGGTTTCTTCAGATAAAGAAGTTTGCCATTGCTCATATCTATGTTGAATACTTGTACGATTCATAGGTTTTTCGGGGTGCGCTTTCGCGAAAGCGTATAAAATATCTCCATTGCTACTCCCCATAGAGAGGAGATAATTCACATCTGGAGAGGCTACTTCATGCAGATTATATGTAGTAATCACACGATCCCAACTAAAACTTGAAATCATGATAACAAGCACAAAAGCAGTACGGGTATTTGCTTTGAGCATAAATAATAGATTGAGTTTACGAGCAATTTTTACATAAGTGGTAATCATACCAGCAATACATAGTGCGAGGTAGATAAAGACACCTATTCTTTTGTAAGTAAGCCCGAAACCACTGCTGTACATATAGTTTTTGTAAGCCGTGAATAGGATGATAATTATGTTAAGCGCAATCCATACATAGGTAAAACGCCTTAGTGTCTCACTTTTTTTGTAAAAATTAAGATCACCTCTAAAGAGAATTAATATCGTAGTAATCGCAATAATAATAGAAGTGATAAGCGCACTCACGCCATCGTGTACCGTGTTAGAAAGTGTAGCTGCATCCGCAAGCGGATCATGAAGTATATACCAAATATCTGTAGTGATAAATATTATAATGAGCGCATTAAGTGCTCCTAATAGAATGGTGCCCAGTAGTTGTTCTCTATTAAGGGTAGTAGCTTTAATGTCAGATATAGGTTGTTCAGATAGAGTAGTGGAAGCATTGCGATCTATTGTGGTAAGAACATCAAGCTCTGCTTTTGAGGTTAGATTTATAATTAAATAATACCCCATAGCTGTAGTGAGTATCCAATTAAAGTTTATAAAATCAAGATTAATAGCCGCAATCCATTCACCTAGTATAGGGTTTGCTTTACCATAAAGCATCGCAAAAACCACTACCAGCGTAGTGACAATAGCTGTGGTAAGGATGATAAATTTATAATTGTGATTACTTTTTACCTTAGGGATGTCTTTATTGGGATTCATCGTACTATGTAAAGCACCTAGCAAAGATTGATACAGTCCGTTGAGCCACTGGACATATACTGCGTTTTTAATTCCCGAGATACTACCTGCGAATACAATAAAAGCCAAAATACAAGTGGTGATCGCTAGCAAACTATTTACTGTAAATACAAATACGGTACTCAATAGATAGAGCCCTGCAGCAAGGAGAAATGATTTGTTGGACTTGGTTTCCGGACGAATGATAATAACAGCTACTACTGAAATTATTGAAAATAATAGCATATTGAGGCCAAGGCTTTGACCGTAAAATAGAAGACTAAAAAGTATAGCGCCTAGACATCTGATTATTGAATTTTTCATAAAAGTTTGATTTTTAAAGTATGTTGTAAATCTGCGAGTGGTTCTGTGAGAAGCTCTAAGTAATTGAGGTTATAAAATCGATTTGCCTTTTTTCCTCTCTTGAAGGCTTTTATAAATGACTTAAAATGATCTATAAATAATGTTGTACCTACGGTGAGTGCAATAAAGAGGTATAGAGATCGCTTTCCATTCCCAAAGAGTAGCCATTGCATGGCGATTTCGTCAGGCACAGCAATACTAGTAGCAGTAAGTACGTGAAAGACGTCGTGATCTTCTAGTTGAGGTTCTGGAGTGAAGTGATGGATAAGTAAGAAGCAACCTAGATGGTACCCTAACGTCTGTGGCCTATAGGCTAGTAATTCTCTTACAGAAATATCCCAAGCAGCTTCTTTTTTAAAAAGCAATCTATACGGGATTTTACTCCATTCATATAAGCGTTCTAGTAATAAATAGCGAAGTGTCTCCATAATTATAAAGTACTTTGTATTTCAAAGTAAAATGATAAAAAAATATAGTTAGTTGTTGCCTAGTAATTTTTCAAGCGCTTCAATATGTTTTTTAAATGCATTTTTACCTGTGGTTGTAACACTATAACTCGTGTTAGGCTTGCGGCCTATAAATGATTTTTGAACAACGATATACGCCTCTTTTTCTAATGCCTTTGCGTGACTAGCAAGGTTACCATCTGTCGCTCCTAGAAGCTCTTTTAATTCTTTAAAATCTGCTTTTTCATTCACCATAAGCACGCTCATAATCCCTAGGCGGATACGATGATCAAAAGCTTTATTAATGTTGTTTATGATGGACATTCTTGTGATTTTGAATAGGCTATTTACTGTGGTGTGTAGTTTACGCTTTCGCGAAAATATTAGTTGCTTGGATTATAGTCTATTATTTTGTTAATACCTAAAATAATAAATTGATAAATTACTTCATCTTCCCTATCGAACACACTATTTTTATTAGAGTCTGACACACTCTTGAAGTACAAACGATTTAATTCTGGTATAGTTTTATAGTCTATTAAGTTGCTATTCTTTTTAGTTAATTTTCGAAAGCCAACTCCATCGCCATTACTTAAATAAAGGGAAAGTATATCGTTATTGTCTAAAGTATGATCATTATTTGTATCAGAATCTATTACCTCATAGGTGATGTGATTTTTCCCAGATAATTCCGCTACGTCTCTCAAATAATTTACTTTTTGAATTTCAATATTTTCATCAGTCAATAATGTTGTCTCTCCATTTTTAATGTTTTCAAATAATAGATTCTTCATTTGACCAAAAATCTCATCCCCTCTTTCTGTTGCAAGTTGGAAGGTGGTATAATTATCCGCTCCGTAACTGTAAGTATTTTTTTTATTATTCTCCGAATCTGCTATTTCTCCAATTGGATGAATTAAATAATCTAAACTATCAATTTTAATAGGTAAATCTCCTATTTGATACTTCAAGGTATCTTTTACTGTCTCAGAAGTATTGACTTTGTCATCTTCATCATAAACTATTGTCGGCGTATTTTCTGAACAAGAACTTATAAGAAGAAGTCCTAAAATTAGTAGTAAGTTATTTCTCATCTTTTTGTCTATCATATTTATTATACATGATTGCTCCATAGATAATATGAAATACGCCAAAGCCTAATGCCCAAAAATACAATCCGTATCCTATAAATTGAGTAGCAATAAGGCCTATAATAATATTTGCAAGTCCTAGGTATTTGATATCTCCTAGTGTGTATTTACTTGCGTTTACTAAGGCAAGGCCATAGAAGATAAGTGTTGCTGGAGCAATAAGACCTATTATACCATATTGTATAAGTACGATAGAGAAGACTCCTCCCGTAACTAATGGAATGGCAAAATTTGCAATAAGTCGTTTTGACGAACTGTCCCAGATGGACTCTTTATTTTTTGCCGCTTTTTTATAGGTCAAAATAATACCAGTGCCTATTGCGAGAAGTAATGTAACTAGAAATAGTATAATTAAGTTTCCTGCAAGCTCTGCTGTTGCAAAAATGCGTAAAATGAGATTTAAAAAATCTTCTCTACTTGAAGCAAATAATTGAATATGCCCTTGAATTAAATAATGTGCAACAACGGCAGCTATAAGAGCATACACTCCAGCAAGTATACCAGATAATCCACTTAAGGACATAAAACGGGAAGATTTGCTCATCATCGTTTTGATGCTGGCAATGTCTTCTAGATATTTTGATGACTCCATAATAAAGTACTTTGAAATTCAAAGTTAAACTTTAATTTTGATTTTACGCAAACATTATAAGTTATTTTTTTCTAAGTGTTTGTGAGATATGTGCTTAGGGTAATCTAGGTAGGTGATGAGCGAAGTTTGTATTTTAAAAGAAATTATGATTGGTGATACTGCGATACATAAGTACCTTCTTTAAGAAACAACTGCATGACTCCATAGCCCCGATTGCAATAAAAATCCCGCAATGGAGCGCTAGCGTAATGAGTAATTGTAATGTAAAGCGGGTGGTACCTCGCAAAATAAACAATGTCCCTTCTGCTCAAAAAAGGAAAGTAAAAAAGGGTAGGGAATTCTTAAAACACCGTATCCTGAGTCTCGTCTGTAAAGTACTCTAGGAATTTCATGCCACGGTAAGAGTTACCATGCTTATTGAGTTTTGGACTCCATACGGCGATAGAAAATGCGTTAGGTAAAATGGCAACCATGCCGCCACCCACGCCACTCTTCCCTGGAAGACCCACACGGAAGGCAAACTCACCAGCCTCATCATAAAAGCCGCAGGTTTGCATAATGGCATTTATGCGTTTTGCCTGAGCGGGTTTTACTACTTTCATATCTGTTTTGATCTGCTTACCTTGATTTGCAAGAAACCCAAAAGTATAAGCCAGCTGCTCGCACGTCATCTCTATAGAGCAGAGGTGAAAGTATAAATCTGTTACTTGATTACATGTGTTATGAATGTTCTCAAAGGACTTTATGAAATTTGCTAGTGCATAATTTCGATATCCCGTTGCCTGCTCTGAGGCTGCGATATCAGTTGCGTATTGTAAATCCTTAATTCCTGATACTTCTCGCACGTAATCTAATAACGCCGTTTTAGGGTCATCAAAGAGGTCACAAATGATATCACACATTACAATTGCCCCAGCATTAATAAGAGGATTTCTCGGAATCCCATTCTCACTCTCCAGTTGTACCAGCGAATTAAAAGCAGTTCCAGAAGGTTCAAAATCCATGCGATCCCAGAGCTTATCACCTATTTTTGATAGCACCAGGCTCAGGGATAATACCTTAGCAATACTTTGTATAGAAAACTTTACCGTGGCATCACCACAGGTAAACTGTTCTCCGTTTTTTGTAATGAGACAAACGCCAAATTGATCAGGATTCACTGTCGATAGCTCAGGTATATAGCTGGCAACGGCTCCTTTATTTTCCATTTTCAACACCTTTTGATAAGTGCTGTCTAGTATGTTTTGGCAATCTATCATGCGCTAGTTATTCTGCAGCGTTAGTGTTTCAACAAGTCGAACGCCTGTTGCTGTTTTTTCAAATAAAAATGAGGTACTTCCTCCTTGATAAAACGTAGGATACTTTGCGGTACGTTTACGCTTTCGCGAAAGCATTTCTATCACAAACATATCATTCTCGGTCTCAGAAACATAAAGCTGGTAGCGAGATCTTCTCTTTTCTCGCACTTTTTTGAAAGCTGGAATCTCAATAGGCTGATATAAATCACCAAAGAAATTCTCAAAATCCTTATCTGCAAAACGTGTGTCCATTCCATCTAGCCAGAAGGCATAGGCTTGGTTTGTAAAACTCACTGTTTGCTTAGAAGCTGTGATAGCTGTGGCTCCCGTCTGTTTGAACTCTGGCGTTTTTTTTAATAAAGAGATAGCCTTTTGATATGTCTCTGTAGTTTCTTGCGCTTGTAGTCCTAAGCTTAAACACAAAAGGGTAATAAATATTGATAGTCTCATTATAGTACTTTTCCTTTAATTTTTTTCCAAACACTAAGCAGTAATCCTCCAGATATAGCGCAAATACTAAGGCCGATGAATGCATTAGTAAGTTGGCCATAAATGAAGTAACCAGTAGTAAATAAAGCTCCATAAATTAATACACAACCTAGTAACATGGCGACAATTCCCATAGGGACACTCCACTTTTCTGTAGTTTTTATGATGTTTACTTGTTCTTGGTCTGCTTGAAGTATAATTTTCTTCCATCCTGGGCCTCCAGGTTGTGTTTTTTTATAGAACGCATAAAGTGTTTCTTTAGTTTCTGGTTGTGTAAGATAAGTGACAACAACCCAAATAAGCGTCGAGCTAAATACCACAAAAGGAAATTTTGCATACGCTGGTAACATTCCGCTAGCTCCAAAAAGCGTTTCTCCCAGTGAAGTAAACTCTATGAGGATAGAAATCACACCAGAGGCAAGCATGGCGCTGATCTCTGTCCACGCATTAATACGCCACCAGAACCATCTCAAAATAAAAATGAGTCCTGTACCTGCGCCAAACATTAGTATAATATCAAAGAGTTGCTTTGCATTTGTAAGCGCCAGTGCTATAGCTGCACTCACTATCATAAGTATGGCTGTGGTGATGCGACCTACAACGACTAACTGCTTTTCCGTTGCGTCAGGTTTAATTTGTTGTGCATACACGTCATTTACTACGTAAGATGCTCCCCAGTTGAGGTGCGTACTTATGGTACTCATATATGCGGCAGAGAGTGATGCGAGCACGAGACCTAATAATCCGCTAGGTAGCATCGTGAGCATTGCAGAGTAGGCTAGATCTTGGCCTAGTTTATCTTCAGATATATTTGGGAAAGCCTCTTGTATACTTGCGAGGTCTGGAAATACTACAAGTGACGCTAATGCTACTAAAATCCACGGCCATGGACGTAATGCGTAGTGCATGATGTTATAGAAAAATGTTGCTCCTATGGCGTGGTTTTCATCTTTGGCAGCAAGCATACGTTGCGCCACATATCCACCACCTCCAGGCTCAGAGCCAGGATACCAGGAACTCCACCATTGCACCGCTAGCGGTATAATGAGCAAGGTGATAAGCATCTCTGTATCGTTAAAATCTGGAAGGAGATTGATTTTATCTTTTACATTTTCATGCGAAATTAATGCCTCTAGTCCGCCTATTTCTGGCATACCTACGATGTAATATGCAGCTCCAAAAGCTCCTGCCATTGCGACGAAGAATAATATAAAATCGGTGTAAACAACTCCTTTAAATCCTCCTATGGCACTAAAAACAACCGTAATCACTCCAGCAACAACAACAGTAGTCACAGGATCAAGCCCTAGCATCACTTCGCCTATTTTTATTGCGGCAAGAGTTACACCAGCCATGGCGAGTACGTTAAATACAATCCCTAGGTAGATCGCTCTGAATCCTCGTAAAAAACGAGCAGGAGCGCCACCGTAGCGCAGTTCGTAAAACTCAATATCAGTCTTTACCTCAGACTTGCGCCATAGTTTTGCATAGACAAATACCGTAAGTAATCCAGTGACTAAAAATGCCCACCATACCCAGTTACCTGAGACGCCGTTAGTACGTACAATATCTGTAACAAGATTAGGAGTATCTGTAGAGAATGTTGTAGCCACCATAGAAAGCCCTAAAAGCCACCACGGCATATTACGACCCGATAGAAAGTACTGCGTGGTATTTTTTCCTGCGCTTTTCCCTACGTAAAAACCTACGCCTAAAATGATTACAAAAAGAGCAATAATAATGGCAACGTCTAAGCCAGATAAGTCAATCATAAAGAATCAGGTATTTTGTCTTATATTGAAGTGAGATTACTAGGCGAAAGATAAGCATTCATCACAATAGTTTTTTTGAATAGCTACAATCAATGTCACATCACAATGTCATTTTATCAAGTTAGTAATGTAGTAGGAGTTGTTTTGCTTTCGCGAAAGCGTAAAAAAAATATAGATTACAGAGAAAAAAAATAAAACAATGAACCCAGCCGAAGAATACATCCTCGCTAAACCAGAGCCTTGGTGCTCTATGCTTATGGAGTTGCAAGCAGTGATTAAGCGTACCGTTCCTGACGTAGAGGAGGGTTATAAATGGCATTTACCATTTTATAGCTTAAACGGTAAAATGTTCTGCTTTTTAAATTTCAGAAAGACTTTTGTAGATATAGGTTTTCCTAAGGGGATACTTGTACAGGGATTTGATGATGTTTTAATTGCTGGAGAAGGCCGTAAGCAATTGCGCTCGCTTAGATATCATTCACAAGAGGAGATTGATGTGCCTAAGCTAGAGCAAGTACTTAAAGCAGTGGCTAGATTAACGTAACCTATATTTTCATCTTATTAGGGTCTAAATAGCCCATTTTTAAGTGCATAAATCACCAAGCCTGTCCTGTTTTTTAAGTTGAGTTTTGAGAATACGCTATCACGATATCCTTGCACAGTTTTTGGACTCAAAAACATAACATCTGCAATCTCATTATAAGTCATCTCTGTACAGGCATGTTTTATAAATTCGATCTCTCGATCTCGCAATGCATCTTTGTTGTTGCCATTTAGGCTTTTTACAAGTAGTTGGCTCACCGTATTGGTGTGATAATAACCATTTAATGCAAGTTCGTTGAGAGCATTTTCAAGTGTCTTTTTTTCGGTGTCCTTAAGTAAATATCCTTTTGCGCCTGCGCGTATCATTTGTAAGATAGTGTGGTCATCCTCTTCAACAGAGAGTGCTAGTATGAGAATAGTAGGGTAAAGCTCCTTTACTTGTGCGGTAGCTTCTATACCATCCATAATGGGCATGTTTACATCCATTAAGATAATGTCTGGACGCTTATTTTCAAAACGAAGATTGTCCAGAAGTTCTTGCCCATTTTTACAAGTGTAGAGTACTTCAAAATTATCAAAAGAATTAACTAAGCCGCTTATTGCCTGGCTCAATAAGGTATGATCATCTACAATAACGATAGTTTTCATTGTGGTTGTGGTTTGTATGTAAGTGATAGTGTTGTGCCCTCGCCTACGTTTGATTTGTAGTCTACAAGAGCTCCTATTAGATTTGCTCTTGTCTCGATGTTAGTAAGCCCGATGCCGTTTTTTGCTCTTGCTTCTTTATAATTAAAGCCTACGCCATTATCTTTTATGGTAACATTAAGTGTGTCCATTTTATAGTTTAGGTACACATCAAGGTTAGTTGATTTGGAGTGTTTTATTGTGTTTGTAAAAAACTCTTGTAAGATTCTAAAGATGATGGTCTCTATCTTTTTATCTATAGTAATAGGGCTTCCTGTAATTTTGAGAGATGGTTTTAGATACGCCATTCTGTTAAAGCGTTCTAGTTCTAAGTTTAATGCTTCCGGTAGTGACATATTTTTGAGTGCCTCTGGATTTATGAGCTTAGAGAGCGCTCTTATTTCTGTAAGGCCTTTGCCTATAGTAGCTGCTGCCTCGTCAAGATCTTGCTGGCTGCCACCACAATTTTGGGTTTGTATTTTGGCTAGCGTAAGTAGCTGTCCTATGTTATCATGGAGCTCCCAGCTTATATTGCGTAGCGTTTCTTCACGTATTTCTATCTGCGTCTCTGCAATTTCTTTTTCAAACTTTTTCTTTGTGTGCTCCTGTTCTAAGAGTAAGGTGTTCTTACGTTTCATAAACACAGAGAAGAGCACCACTACAACAACTAGTAGCAATAGTAATATGGTAATAGCCACTAAGACTATAAACAAGGTGCCATTATCTTGATTTTGGATAAAAAGCATAGTTTGGATTGGAGTAATTATAATGAATGTTGAAGGTACTTATTTTGGTATTGATTACCCATAGGGCATTTACCCCAAAGTCAATGTGTGATGGTTTTAGAAATACGCTTTCGCGAAAGCGTACTATAAACACCTACATTTCGTAAGCACTTAATTTTTTAGGGTCTGTCCATATAAACCCAAACACTAAAATGATATTAGTTACTACGAGAGAAAATGTCTGGATTGCTCGTAAGGTGTTCAATAATTCTTTTGAATACTGAAAATCCATCTGGCCTACCATAAATGGAGCTAATGGAATAAAGGTGATACCAAATAATAAGTATCCAGCAAAAACAAAAAGTTCGAGTTGGTTTTTAAGCCTAAGAGGTGCATCGCTCTTAAGACGGTCTATGGCATAATACATAAGTAAAACGACCAATAAGATCATGGCAATATTATAGATAATACTCATATAGTGCGTGACCACAGGCACTGTAAAAGCTCTAATAATAATGGTTATGATCATCGCTGTAGATAACCATGTTACAATACGTTTTCTAGTCGTATTTTCTATATGATCATACACCATCTTATAAAACAAGATGTAGAATAAGAATGCATAAAGGTTATATGCCCAGTGATTATTGTGGTAGTAGTGTGAGTATATTTTAGCCATACTTTCTGTGATGACCGCTATCCAGAGAATATACAGTATGGTTTTTATAGGGAGGTGTTTGTACTTAGAAAAGAAGATAGTTGCCACAAGTGCCACTATAATTTCTGAGATATACATTAGAGTACTCAAGTAGGGGTTTCTTTAAGTTAGTGCTGAAAGGTAATAAATTATAAAGATGGATTTTGTAAGATTTTTACTCGTGGAGCGCTGTATTACGCTTTCGCGAAAACGTACTCAACATTAAAATTTCATATCAAAATAAGAAAAACTGTATTTACGGCAATCGCGGCTTATTATCAAACCGATAATATAACGCAATCGCACAAAATAGGGTAGCTACTAAAAACAGTAGAAACAAAATAGTCACGCAGACCAGCCATATGACAAGAACTTCCTCCTTAATCATAAGATGCGCCTTATTAAAGTTGCTGAATGTACTCCTCTATAAAAACCAAATGCAATCGTGCCATAACACGCAATTACTGCAATGAATTGAATAAGAAAAATTGCCTCATATAGAAAAACACTATCCGTAACAAGGAAGTATCTCGAAAACATTATAACGGGATATGAGATATGGAATATTAAAAAACCAATACTCACCCACAAAAAGATATCTCTGCTATATGCTGCAATTTTATTACTTCTTAATTGCTCTACTAGGTATAGCGTGAGTGCTATAATGATTAATATGGTAGATAACGTAAATGAGTACACAGGCCAGTCATTAAAAGGGTCTTGAGTAATCGCAGTAATAGTAAATGCAATAGCGCTTATTGCAATTAAAACATTTGCTATAGCGATGCGTATATGATGTGATAAATGCAATCTTGTGATTATTAATAAGCCTAAACAAACGATAACCTCGTAAAAATTATAAAGTATCTCAAATCTATAGGGTGCTAGTAGTATGTGGCAAGTAAACTCATTAATGGCGATATACCATAACAGCGGTAGCATCCATTTTAAGGGGGTTGACTTGTACTTTTTATAATATACAGTGGCAGAGATTGCGGCAGCAAACTCAAATAATAGCACTATGTATATTAGGTAGTCCACAGGGTGTACAGTATGTTGTTTTTAAGTATGACTGTTTTAGTTTTCGATTTCTATCTTATTGCCATAATAGAAGCCAAAGGCAATAGTGAGGTATGATAAAATGGCCACTGTAAACTGTATGTTATTAAGTAACCCATTAATTTTTGGATCTTCACTTATAAACTCTCTGGCTAGACTTATAACTGGATAAGCAATAAAAAAGATCAAAAAACCGAGATTGATAATTAAGAATAAATTTTTGCTCAGTAGTAGGATTTTATCAGAATTTAAGAGGTCAATAAAATAAATTAATAATGCAGTTATTACTAAGACAGTGAAAATTGTGAAATTCGATTTAGAAAATTCTTTAAATGGATTAAAGAAGAATAAACTTATTAGAAATATTGTGATACATAGGACTAGAAGAACAAGAACTATGTTTTTTCTAGCTTTTAGTCTAATTTGAGTTTTCAACATAATAAGTATCGTGCTCGAAACAATTAAATCATAGAGATTGTATAATAGGTAACCAATTTCAGATCTTGGAAATATGTATTGACATAACATCTCATTAACAGGGATATACCATAGTAACAATATCAAAAAATTGATGTCAGTATTTTTATACTTATAAAAATAAAAAGTTCCAAATAGCGCTGCTATGAACTCAGACGTAAACATCGCTATTTGAAAATTCTCGTACATAAATCACGTAGTTTATTGATAATCATCCTCATTATATGGAGGTGGCGGTGTCCATGGAGATTTATTTGATGCTAAACTCTGTACTCCATTCTGTATGGGCATTGTTAAGTCTGCTCTATTAGATTTCTCAGATGGAATCTTAATAAGCTTCCCTACAGGTACAGCTGTACTTTTATTCCCATCTGTTTTAATTGCAAAAGCGACATCATCTCTTATGTCTCCTTTCTGTCCTGCCTCCATTATAGGATTTAAAAAAACGGTTGCCCTGCCGTCATTTTTACCTTTCTTATATTGAGAAAAATAAATACGTAATCCTGAGATATCTGTTTTTGTGGATTTAGCTTGCTGCTCAATAAAAGCCAGATATGCCTTAAGACCTTTATAGTCCATAGATAATGCGCGAGTTGCCTGAACGTAACGTTCATCATCCGGCTTGATAGAGTCACCATCTTTATCAATGTTTACTGATTTTTCTATAAGCGGTACTCGTTGGTTACCGTATCTGTGGTACATATCTTCAGCTTCTTGCAATGAAATTATGGTGTTAGGAGCAGCCAGAGGTTCTTCATCGTGATCATCTGTGTGAGGTGTGCCCTTGGGGTCACCGCCGCAGCTTAGCATTAAGAATCCGCCCAATAAAAGGAAGGTTAGAAATTTACATGTTTTCATGTGTATTAGAATTTTGGTTAGTATTAATGTAAATAAAACGTTAACCAAGCTAGGGAAATACAAGTATACTATCCCTACTACTCATGAGGTAGGGGTAAATGTCCCTTTATAGGAAGTCAGTGCTAATGCTATTATTGGTAGAGCATGTTGTTGCATAAATAAAGGAAGCAATCTAGTTCTCTTCTAAGTCAGATGCTTTTTTAGAATAGATAAACCCAAAGGAGAAGATGGTATACATAAGAATTGCAATTGCTCCCATAATGTAGGAGAGGTTGTAACTCATCGTGAGATTGTTTAAGTAATAGATACGAGCCATAAGGATTACTGGTGAGGCAACGAAAAACAGTGCAAAACCTATTAAAAAATAAGTAACAGTTTCTTTAAACGGATTTATGACAGAGGCGCTTTTGAACAAATTAATTAAATAAATAAAAAGAGCTACTACTCCTAAAAGTGGGCCTATCGTTTTTGAAATAGCCCAAGGCTCATCAAAGCCTTTTATGACAAACTCAGCTATATGGGTGATGCCGATTATGAGCATCAGAAATTTAATAATTCTATTGAGATATAATGTTCTCACATATCTCAGGCAAATCCAGGTTACATAAAGTGATGTGATTAATCCGTAAATATTTGTGAGGTGATAACTAACGATACCTTTTGGTATAAGAATACTTGCTAAAGCTTCATTAATAAGGACATACCATAAATAAATGTAGAAAAACTTTATAGGTGTCTTTTTGTATTTAAAATAATAAATAGAGGCCAAAATAGCGGCAAGCAGTTCTGCAATATGTACTGCATAAATTATTGTTTTCATTATTCTGGCCTCTTATTTCTAGTGGTAATCGTTAGGATCGTTTTGAATTGGTGGTGGTGGCCATATAACATCATCACCTGCTAAACTCTGTATGACTCCATTACTTAACTTACTATCAGAAGGCTTTGGTATTTTACCATCAATCACATCTCCTACCGTGATTGGTTCTTTATTGCCGTCTACATCTGTATGAATTGCATAAGAAATATCTCCATCAATTCCTTTAAATGCAGCGACTGGATTTAGAAAAACAGTTTCTCTTCCAGGATTCCCTTTTGCAGGTTTTGTAGCGCCAAAATAGATACGAAGCCCTTTTGGAGTTACTCCAGCTTCTTTGGATTCTTTCTCGATAAAAGCCATATATGCTTTCATCTTTTCATAATCTGCAGTCACAAATCTTGTCGCTTCATAAGGTTTGTCAAGATCTTCATACAGTTTGTTTACTCCACCCTCTATAAAAGGTGCTCTGTTTTGTCCATAAGTCCTGTAAAGGCTATCTGCCTCTTCAACAGGGATAATATTATCTGGTACGTCTTCCATTGTTTAATTTGGTTGGTCCATTCTTTCCTAACAGTCCTAAGTTTATTTATCACAATCTAATGTGAAGCAATATTTAAAAAAGAAAGAACACGCATTAATAATTTGATTCTAGAAATAGTTTGGATTGTTATTTCATTACAAAATACAACTTATGATTGTAATTGATACAATATGAAATATATGGAGACGAATATGCCCTTTTTAAGTTGAACTTGAACCTGAACTTGAAGTCGAAGTTTAAGTCGAACCTAAAACTGAAATTTAAATCATTGTCATTTCGACCTTGTGGAGAAATCGCATAACGGTGAGCACACTCAAGTAATAACTACTAGTAAGCAACTTCCCTAAGCCAAATAATGAGATCTCTCCTTCCGTCGAGATGACAATAGTTGAACTTGAACTCAAGTCCCCTCCTTTGAAGGAGGGCTAGGGAGGATGTTCCACAATAGTAAGCACGCAGAAGTGAGAACAGTTGGATTTGAGAACTTGAATCTGAACTTGAAGTTGAAGAAAACAAGTCATCGTCATTTCGACCTATGGAGAAATCACATATGAGTAAGCACACCCGAGTAAGAACCCCAACATAGCAACTTCTCCAATCTAGATAACGAGATCTCTCCTTACGTCGAGATGACAATAGTTGAACTTGAACTCAAGTCCCCTCCTTCGAAGGAGGGCTAGGGAGGATGTTCCACAAGAGTAAGCGCGTAGGAGTGAGAACATTTGGATTTCTGTACTTAAATTCCCTCCTTTGAAGGAGGGCTAGGGAGGATGTTTCGCATATGAGTAAGCAGGCAAGAGTAAGCACACATAATTGAGGATGTTCCACAAAAAAAATCCAACATACCTAAGTACATTGGATTTATAATAGTTGATATATTCAAATTTTCGCGAAAGCGAAAGAAAGTATATTCTAAAACTCCGCGTGACCAGGAAAACGTGGGTAAGGTATTACGTCACGTATGTTTGTCATTCCCGTTACAAATAGCACAAGGCGCTCAAAACCAAGACCAAAACCACTGTGCGTACACGTTCCAAACTTGCGAGTGTCTAGGTACCAAGAAAGCTCTTCCTCAGAGATATCTAAGGCAGCCATTTTTTCTTTAAGAACGTCTAGACGCTCCTCACGCTGTGATCCTCCTACCATCTCACCTATTCCAGGGAAAAGTACATCCATAGCACGTACGGTCTTACCATCTTCGTTAAGACGCATGTAAAACGCCTTGATGTTTGCTGGGTAATCAAATAAGATTACTGGGCAGTTAAAGTGCTTTTCTACAAGGTAACGCTCATGCTCAGACTGTAAATCTGCTCCCCATTCATTGATCGGGTATTTGAACTTTTTCTTCTTGTTAGGCTTACTATTACGCAAGATGTCAATTGCCTCCGTATAGCTTACACGCTTAAAGTTGTTGTCTACTATAAAGTTAAGTTTCTCGCGCAGTGGCATAGGCGCACGATCTGCTTCTGGCTTACTTTTATCTTCTTGAATTAATCTGTTTTCTAGAAACTCAAGATCATCTTGACAGTTTTCTAGCGCGTAGTTAATTACATACTTGATAAAATCTTCGGCAAGATCCATGTTACCATCTAGATCACAAAAAGCCATCTCTGGTTCTACCATCCAGAACTCTGCAAGGTGACGAGAAGTGTTACTGTTTTCTGCTCTAAAGGTTGGTCCAAAGGTATAAATCTTCCCAAGTCCTAATGCATAAGTCTCTCCTTCTAGCTGTCCAGAAACCGTAAGGTTCGTTTCTTTACCAAAGAAGTCTTTGCTGTAATCAATCTTTCCATCTTCTGTGCGCGGCGGATTTTCTGGATCCAGTGCGCTTACGCGAAACATCTCACCAGCTCCCTCTGCATCACTACCGGTAATGATAGGCGTATGTGCATGGAAGTAGCCATTTTTATTAAAATACTCGTGTATGGCAAACGATAACTTTGAGCGTAAACGCATTACAGCGCCAAAGGTATTAGTGCGAACTCTTAAGTGTGCCTGCTCACGTAGTTTCTCTAGTGTGTGACGCTTAGGAGAGAGTATCGTGTTTTTTAATTCTTGAGGATCTGCATCTCCCTCAATCTGGATATCTTTTACTTTTATTTCTATACGTTGCCCTCCACCTTGACTTTCTTCTAAGGTTCCTTTGATGGCAACGGCAGCACCTGTCGTGATACGCTTTAAAAGTGCTTCGTCTGTATTTTCAAAATCGACTACACACTGAAGGTTATTAATAGTAGAACCATCATTAAGTGCGATAAACTGGTTTCCGCGGAAGGATCTTACCCATCCTTTTACAGTAAATTCTTGATGAATTTTGTCACTTTCGAGTAGCGCTATAATAGGCGTATGTGTCATTGTATCTTATTTAAATGAATTCTCTAGATAGAGGGCAAATATAAAAGATTTTTGTGGTAGGGTAAGGGGTAAATGGACTGAAATATACGCTAAGGCGCATTACTCTTTATTGAGATTTGGAGCAGTACTCAAGTTGAGGTGTAAAAAAGGTTTTTACGCTTTCGCGAAAGCGTACCCTTAAGGGTTTAAAAACTGCCCTTTCCATGTTCCATCTTCAAGTGTAAAACTCGCTCTAATATGGTTAGGTCTCTTAAGCTGAAGAAACTCTAAATGTGTAGGTGCAATCTCAATAATAGTAAAGTAGTGGGTGTTCTCAAGGTAGTCTACTGCATCTGGGTTTGAAATCTCTGCGCCAGGAGCATCAGTAGTAGTGTAATCTTTTTTTGATGAAGGCTGCACGCCGCTGTAGTAGCGTTGCAACTCTACGGGATCTGTAATGATAGACGCGTTTCCTGTAACTTTAATCTGCAGCAACTTTTTAGGATGGTAGAAGAGCAAGCTAGTGACATCATTCTGTAGTAACTGAGCTACTTTATTGGATCTACTGTCAGTATAAATTCTCAGTTTAAAATCGTCTGTAACTTGTCTTAGTATAACTGTTCTAAGCGCAGGAACTCCAGAAGCATCTACCGTTCCCATAGTGGTGTACCTAAACGGGTGTCCCTTTTTGTTGACGCCAAGTTGTAACTCGTCTTGTGCTTCCTTAAAATACTGATCTGTCATACCTTTTTGTATAAAGATACAAAGGGAATATCTAGTTACTCAAGCTCTTTGTCAGCAGTTTCTTCATCACCCTCACGTTCTACAATTTGTAGTGCAGGTTCTTTAAAGGTGTCCTTGTTTGCAATCTCTTTTTCTAGGGATAACAACAGTGACGGTAATAGTAAAAGGTTAGCTAGCATTGCAAATAATAGAGTAGCACTTACAAGACCACCTAGTGCTACAGTTCCCCCAAAGCTACTAATCATGAACACAGAGAAGCCAAAGAATAATACAATTGAGGTGTAAAACATACTTACACCTGTCTCACGTAGCGAACCGTAAACAGATTTTTTGATCTTCCATTTGTTAGCTTTGAGCTCTTGACGGTATTTGGCCAGAAAGTGAATCGTATCATCTACAGAAATACCAAAGGCAATACTAAAAACAAGTATTGTAGATGGCTTGATAGGGATGCCTATAAAGCCCATCATGCCCGCCGTAACTAGCAGTGGTAATAAGTTGGGAATGAGAGACACTATAATCATACGTAGCGACTTAAACATCCACGCCATAAATAATGCGATGAGTAAGATGGCAAGTGATAGACTTATCACAAGGTTCATTACTAGGTAATCTGTTCCTTTCTGAAAAACGAGTGCAGTACCTGTCATGGTAACCTCATATCGTTCTTCTGGAAAGAGCTTGTCTATTTTTAATTGGATATTTTCTTCAGCGCGCTCCATTTTATCAGTACCTACATCTTTCATGAAGGTAGTAATTCTAGCATATTGACCCGTACTATCTACGTAGGCTCCCATGAGATTTTGATCATTGTCAAAACTCTTTGCATACGGCAGTATAAAATTGCGCTCGTTACTTGTAGGTAGTTGGTAATATTTAGGATTCCCATTAAAGTATGCTTGCTTTGCATACTTCACAAGGTTTACAATAGATATAGGAGCAGAGAGTTCTGGTTGCTCCTCTATGGTAGCGCTTAGCTCTTCCATGCGTTTAAGCGTGGCAAGCTTCATGACTCCTTGTTTTTTCTTGGTGTCAATCAGAATTTCTAATGGCATGATCCCATCAAATTCTTCCTCAAAAAACTTTATATCCTTATAGAAATCAGCTTTTTTAGGCATGTCTTCTATAAGCGAACCAGAAATACGTATTTGATATATACCTACAATACTCAGTGCAAGTAATAATACACTTGATCCATAAATTGCAGTACGTCTTGTACGTACCATGCGCTCCATCCAGTTTACAAACCCTTCTATCCAAGTTTTACCTAGGTGTTTAAGGTGCTTCTCCTTAGGAGGAGACATGTAACTGTAAATGATAGGAATGATAAGTAAGCTAAGTAAAAATATAGCGATGATATTAATACTCGCGACAACACCAAACTCGCTTAGTAGCGAACTCTCAGTAAGAATAAAAGTAGCAAATCCAGATGCCGTGGTAATGTTAGTCATCAAGGTCGCATTACCTACTTTGGTAATTACACGTTGTAATGCTTTCACTTGGTTACCGTGATTTTTATATTCTTGCTGGTATTTATTAATCAAGAAAATACAGTTAGGAATCCCAATCACAATAATAAGCGGCGGGATAATAGCTGTAAGTACTGTGATCTCATATCCTAGTAATCCTAGAAACCCAAAAGCCCACATCACACCTATTATTACCGTAATCATGGAGATAAAGGTTGCTCTGTATGATCTAAAGAAAAAGAAGAATATAAAAGAAGTAACTAGCAATGCTGCACCTACAAATATGCCTATCTCATCAATAATATTTTGAGCATTGAGCGTTCGTATGTATGGCATCCCACTGGTGCGCACATCGATATCGTAGTCTTTTTCAAAAGTCGCGATAGCGGGCATAAGATCATTTACTACAAAGTCTAAACGCGCTGGGGTGTTGATTAAATCTTTCTTAAGATACACTGCAGAGCGCACCGTACCTGTCTCTTTGTTGTAAATCAGATTTTCATAAAATGGTAAATCATCAAAGAGTAATTTTCTATAACTAGCAGCACTTTCGGCAGTGAGCGTGCTGTCTGTCATGAAGGGAACAAGATCAAATCGCTGCGGATTTTCTTGTTTATCTAATATCTTGAGATCTTTAAGAGAAAGGGATAATGCAACAGCGTCTGCCTTTGCAATCTTTGCAGATAAGTCATTCCAAGCAGTGAGGACTTCAGGAGTAAATAGACGTTCGTCTTGTATTCCTAACACGATGAGGTTTCCCTCTTCACCAAATTTATCTTTAAAATTCTGGTATTCTAGATTTACTTCATGGTCGTCAGGAAGTAAGTTTGCCTCTGTATAGGTAAAGCGCATATTGCGCCATTGGAAACCTAAGAAAATGGTGAAACCCACAATAAGAATGAGAATCAAAGGACGATTGCGTAGTATTAAACTCGCTACAGACTCCCAAAAACCTTTACTCAGAAATTTTGCCATTGACTTGTTTTAGCACCGCAAAGATATTCTTTTGGATGCAGATATGCGGGCAAATTGAAAAAGGCTTGTAGGTGGTAGGGGTTACGCTTTCGCGAAAGCGTAAAAAATTAACCTAGGTTCAGTAGATTGAATAAGGTTACGATGGGTTTACTACAGTTTGAGATTGAATGTAAACTTAAACGCAATGTTATCTCCCCAGTTAGGTAAATGGTAAGCTCCGTAACGGTAGGTGAGACTCGTTCCAAAACCAAAAAGCAGCTTGTTGAGTTCAAAACCAGTTTCTGTATAACCTTTACTAAGCGAACCAAACTCTCCAATGTCGAGATGATCTTCTGGGTTACTTATATCTCCTATGGCAAATCGGCTTATAAAAACCAATTCTGGTTTAAAGCTCTTAGAGATATTAAATGGCGCCAGTCTATGTTTTACCTGAGCAGTAAGCAGCTTGTCTGAAAAGAATTCACCAAAAAACATAGTCTCAAAACTATTAACCCCAGCCACCGAAAAACGCTGAAGTATCGTTTCCTTAGTAGGAGCATTAGGAAATGCGTGGAATAGGTGGGTGATAGGTAAATCTCCAAAACCAACATTTCCTTCTACCAGAAACTCCGTAGCAGATTTGTTGAGTCTGTCTACTCTGTAAAATACTTTGGCGGCAAGTTTTGTAAATGCAAGATCCCCTCCTAGACCATCAATAGCTTGAGATACCTGACCAGAAATTATAGGGTAGCCCTCATAAACAGGGACAATATCATTTTCTGTTTTTAAATATTTATTAGATGGACTCCAGCGGAAAGAGGCTGTTGCTTCAGAAATATCATAATTACGTATGATGTTCCCATCGTTATTATAGCGATAAGGTGTTGTCTGATCTAGTCTTCTATGAGCAATTTGCAACTCAGAAAGCAATTGTGGTGTTAATCTGTATTCTAGATTTAAACGGGTAGTGCGGTGTTTATAAAACTGGGTGATGTTTACTAGGCGCGGTTCAAAGAGGGAATACACACGGCGATCTGTTAAGTATGCATAATTACCTACTTCTTCTAGGTCACTGTTGTACGTTCCAGAAATCCATGCTCCCTTGTCTGGATCGAGAAGATAACCAGCACCTATACCATACTTGATATCTTGGTCTTTAAATCCATAAGCAGCATAGCCTTCTATGCGGAAACGCTTAGAGAAAGACTCATTAGTCACTCCGCCAAGTCCAAGTCTCAAACCCTCATAATTATTGAATTTTACAGGATAGGTAAGGTCAAAATCAAAGGCGTCAAAGCTAAAATAACCAATACTAAAATTATTAGTAGTCCCTAATCGACGTTCTATGTTTTCGGCATTTACAATGCGCTCTAGTTCTGAGAAACTGCGTTCATCTTTGCTAGATAACGGTGTCGTGCGATAGTTTTGCCAGAACGATTCTGGTTGCTCGCTTGCACCTTCCTTAAAAGTAATCGCATACTTAGAATCTGGAATGGTAACCTCCTTGTTCACATTGTAATTACTCATTCTTGTAGTAGCTACAAGAAACTTACGAGTGACCATATCTTCCAGCACTTCGTTTTCTATAGTACCTATAGAGATACGCCCTTTAAAGAAAGAAAGCTTGCGATCTTCACTTCCTTTATCAAGAAATAATTCTCGCTGTTTCGGTAAATAAATGTTTGCGTCTTCTATGTAGGTGTACTCTTGATTAAGAATAATGTTAAGCTTATCTGTAATACGCACTTGCACGCCTTTTATAGCGAGTGTGTTTTTATCTAAGGTCATTGTCCCAGTAAGCCCAGGAATTTTCTTAGGTTTTTTAGGGCTAAAACTTACTTGGTAATCACCATTTACAGCGCTAGAAGTAACACTGTAATTATAATTGCGCATTCCTCTTGTTGAGAGAATTCCCGCATATCGATTATTGAAAATTACAAAGTCATCATCATAAAATGATCTTGATTGTACGTTTACAGCAAACACCTCGTATCGCGGATTCTTAAAACCAGCAAGCTGATATCCAATAATATTCTCCGAAAACTGTTGATCCCCTGTAAATTGAAGTTGGCTTACTTTTTCAGAAAAGAAGTTATGCGTACTTCCATTAAGGCTGTCTGTAATTACCGTTTTCTCATAAACGTCATATGTATAAGAAGCGAGTACCTCTCTCGGGTCGTTCTTAACTTTATTTTCAATTGCTTGATTGATAATGCGCTGCACGTCTGGCTCATTCTGAGCTATCGCAGTAAAACTTAAGCATAAGAGATAGACAATTATAAACTGACGCATAGAGTAGGTTGAAAGGTAAATGTATCAAAAAAGCGACCATGAGGTCGCTTTTTTATAATTGTTTAACGTCTGTACTATTATACAGTCATGATCTCAGCTTCTTTCTTGCTAAGAACGTCTTCTATTTTCTTGATATGAATATCAGTAAGCTTCTGGATATCTACTTCTGCATTTGCCTTTTCATCATCAGATGCGTCATCTACTTTTTTGATATCATTATTTGCGTTTTTGCGATCATTACGCACACCTACTTTTGAGTCTTCTGCCTCTGCACGCGCTTGTTTTACAAGATCTTTACGTCTTTCCTCTGTAAGTGGCGGTACATTAATGATAATGTTTTCCCCGTTATTCATTGGGTTAAAGCCTAGGTTTGCATTTATAATAGCCTTTTCAATCTCTTGCATAAGGCTTTTTTCCCATGGTTGTACAGTAATCGTACGACCATCTGGAGTGTTTACATTTGCCACTTGACTCAAAGGAGTAGGGCTTCCGTAATAGTTAACCATTAAACCTTGTAGCATTGCCGGGCTTGCTTTTCCAGCACGTATAGTAAGTAATCGTTTTGCTAAGTGTACAATGGCATCGTCCATTGCTTCTTTGGCAGTATCTATTATAAATTTTAAATCTTCGTTCATGGTAATATAATTATGATAGCAAGTTTACAAAAATTGAGCCAATTCTC
This sequence comes from Dokdonia sp. Hel_I_63, assembly GCF_007827285.1. Classification (NCBI taxonomy): domain Bacteria; kingdom Pseudomonadati; phylum Bacteroidota; class Flavobacteriia; order Flavobacteriales; family Flavobacteriaceae; genus Dokdonia; species Dokdonia sp. Hel_I_63. The sequence goes on from NZ_VISD01000001.1 coordinate 1,086,681, forward strand.
TTGGTATTAGTTTACGGTAGTACCTATAGCGTCACCAGAGACCACTTTCATCAAGTTGCCACGAGTATTCATATCAAAAACAATAATAGGTAACTCATTTTCTTGACTTAATGTAAAAGCCGTAGTGTCCATCACCTTTAATCCTTTGCGTAGCACATCGTCAAAAGAGATATGATCATACTTAATAGCATCTGTATTTTTCTCAGGATCCGAGTTGTAAATACCATCTACTCTCGTTCCTTTTAAAATAACATCTGCCTCTATCTCGATTGCTCTCAATACCGCAGCAGAGTCTGTAGTAAAGTAAGGATTACCTGTACCTCCACCAAAGATAACCACACGTCCTTTATTGAGATGTGCCATTGCTTTACGACGTATAAAAGGCTCAGCCACTTCATTAATTTTAATAGCTGTTTGCAATCTTGTTTTTACGTTTGCTTGTTCTAGTGCGTCTTGAAGTGCAAGACCGTTTATTACAGTGGCAAGCATTCCCATGTGATCACTTTGTACGCGATCCATTCCTTTGCTAGCTCCCGCTACACCTCTAAATATATTTCCGCCACCTATAACAATAGCAACTTCAACACCTTTTTCTGTTACTGCTTTAATGTCTTCTGCATATTCTGCAAGACGGTTAGGATCTATTCCGTACTGGCGATCTCCCATTAAGGCCTCACCAGAAAGTTTAAGTAATATTCTTTTATATTTCATAGTCTGTGTAGTTATGCAAATATACTATTTAAACAGAATGATTTAAAAATGTGTGGCAATGGTTTTCACGCTTTCGCGAAAGCGGACTTTTATAAAACAGAGATCTTCTTAAGGTCAATTAACTTGATAAAGACCGAATGTTCAATGTATTTATGGGATTTTAGAGGGGTTTTAAGGCACTGGTAATAAGTATTTTAACGTTATGTTTTAAGGGTGGAGTGATATTGAATTGTATGTGTCTCGTTATAATTTTGGAGTAGTAATCATAAAAACAACATACAATGGCAAAACTACAAGCTACATTATTAAAAGTTATTGGTAACGCGTCAAGCGGTATTGATATAGAGATTAAAACAGATATTATTTTCAGTAATCTAGATAAGCAACTCGATGTTATCTACTACGTACAAGGATTTGTTTACGACGTAGATGGAGAGGAAGATATTATGATGCCGCTCATTAATGAGTTGCATTGTCAATTAGATGTTGAGCAAGTAAAAGACGCTTACTCTAACGAGGATGATATGATTTATAACAAGCTTGGTAAGAGTTATAAGGCAAGTAATGGTAATGTTACCGCCCGTTTTAAATTCCAATTACAAAAAGACCCTAGCTCCGTTAGACCTGGTAATTCCCTTGTAAGTAATAAGGTTATTGAGGCAATGCGAGATGAAAAAGACGGCTATGCTCTTGAACTCAAAGCAATGTTTGTGCTCACTAATGAACTTAATGGCATTGCCATAAGTAGGAGTAAAGAGGTGTCTGTGCCGATAATGGATCAGTATATTTCGTAGGCCTCTTTAAAGAATTAAACAAAAAACGCCTTCATCTGGAGGCGTTTTTAATATCAATAAAGTTTGTAAAGCGATTAAGCTAGAGAAACTCTTTAGGTTTGATGTTTTATGTATACGCTTTCGCGAAAGCAGACTTTTTTTAAGAAAAATATCTTCATTTTACGGATTTCCTTTTTTTTAGCTCACTGATTTGTAGTACGTTTACTCCAAATTATAAATTATGCAACAAGCAAACAAACAAATGAAACAAAACAAAACATCATTTTTGAAAGGCTTATCCTTATTTTTCATGGCAATAATTATTGTTTGTTGTCAAAGTGACAACTAAGTAATTGACCTCGTGGTTCAAGATGAGTTTATGTCTATTCAAACAGTTGAGGAGAGCGACGCTTTAAAATATGCTACCAAAATTTTAAATAATGGCGCACGCACTAAAAATAATATCATTTTACCTTCCCTTGATGGGAAGTCATTAACTTATAAGTCGATAGTAGGAAGTAATGTGACTCTTCCTGTTTTTAATACTAATACTGACTCTAATGTGCTTGGTGAGTTTTTCTTAATAAAGGAAAATAATGAGATTAAAGGTTATTATTCGTTTTTCTACGCCTCAAAATCTGAGGATGAAATAAATAAGGGCACAAATATATTAGTGATTTTAAACGAAGATGGAGAATTTGTTAATGGATTTCGCTTAAGAGGTGGAGTTTTTGTTTCAAGATTTGTAGGTAGCTTGTCATCTCCAAAGTCCAAATCTCTAAGGGTAGTCGAGCTTGAATCATGTGATGAGTTTTATTATACTTGTGGAGTGCAAGGAATTGATGAAATTATTTTAACAAGTAGCGGTAGCGGGAGTGCTATAAATAATGGATCTGTGACAATATTTACATTTCCACCACGTGGAGGTGGGATAAGTATAGGTGTTAATAATGGTGATGTAGAAGTGCCATTGGGCGGTAGTTCTGGTAATTCACATTACAACCCAGGAGGTTCTAGTGCTGGTGAGCCTCTCTTTCCTTGTGGAGACTCTTTGCACGGTTGTGAGAAAATGAAGTGTGAAGATGGAAGCAATCAAGATTATTATGGGAACTGTGAGGAGGTTGAAAACATAATTTACACAGAAAATTTACGTTCTAAGCCTTGCCACAAAAATATTATAGAGGTTGCTATTGGTTTAAGTTCTCCTTTAACTACTCTAATCAATAGGACTTTTGAAGTGAATAGTGAAACAAATTTGACATTAGATTCTAGTGATGATGTATCTGGAAACGCAGCAACAAGACCAACCTTTCTTTACAATACATCTACAAGAACTTGTGATGTCAAAATAAAGTTCAGAGAATCATATCTGACTACTACAACAAATTTGTCTTTAGCTAGAACAGCTATACACGAAAGTCTACACGCAGTTTTAGTTTATATGCACGAAGATGGACATCTGGTAAATGATGATGGAACACCATTAGAGGGGTATGCGGATTTAGTAGAGGCTTACAGTGAATATAGGGCTGGATTGGATGTTGATTTAAATATTACTCACCATGAAGCTATGTCAGAATTTGTTTCTTCTATAGCTACTTCTGTTTCTGAATATGGTAGAGGTATAGGTTTAGATGAATCATTTACTTATTATGAAAAATTAAGCTGGGCGGGACTGACCGAGACAGAATCTTTCAAAAATTTATATCCAAAATATTTAGTTCCAGACGATGAAACAGATAACCCTGATAACGTTAATACAGAATGGCTAGATATTATTAATACTATTGCAGTAGAACAGGATAACAGTAGTTTAGAATTTCACCATCCAGATGGAACAATCTATTCTTATGAGTCTAAAGGAAACAATATCAATACTACAGAGCCATGCGACTAATTTTATTTTTAATAGTACTACTTTTAAGTTGTAAAACCTATAACAGTGATTTTTTGCAAAATAATGAAGCAGCAGATGTTTCAAACGTTGCGGCTTCTCATTTAGAAAACGTTTATAAAGATGAAAAAGTAAGCTTTGTTTTAAATGTTAATACTAGAGTTGATGAATTAATAGAAATGCTTGATGAGGATAAGCCTTATTATTTGCAACAAACAATTTTATTATCTCAAGAAAGTAGTGTTGAACTAAGCAAATCTAAAAGTACAATTAGCAGGCAGCTTCAGGGCTTAAATGCACTTAACTGTGATAATTTAAAAATCAATAAAAAATTTATCTGTTATAGCAATTTTGAATTGTACCCTCATAAGAAAAAAGGGGATCCTAGAGAATTAAAAAATCCTTTTATATATCTTTCCAAGCCATTTTTTACAGTTAGCAAGGATTATGCAATTATTTTCTATTCTATAGGTACTAACAATACTTCTCAAAGTGCTCTTATGATTTTAAAATATGATGAGAACTCTTGGGTTTTTAAAGAAAGAATGATTTTCTAATAAAATATTATCGAATATCTGTATAAATTCCCATTTTCAGAAATATGTTATTACTTAGTTATTTAAATCGTACTCATGTCATCGATATTTGTCCATTTGTACTGCATTTTACTGACTAGGATGGTTGTGCTTCTCATTTCAAAGCATATGGGGACAAAGAGGTCATTTTCAAGGTCAGTATGGATTTTTAGAATATGATGTAAATTGTTGGCTCGAGGATAGGCTCAAAAGAGTGTTTAGAGAGAGAAGTGATGGTGGTCGTGTACGAAGAGGTAATCCATATAATATTAATGTTAACGAGTATAAAAATGGTCGGATGGGTGGGTGCGAATAACTCCTATAGAAAATACACCTCAATATCAGAATTTCACGCTGTACGGGGTAACAGTGGGGACAAGTGGTTTTACAAATAATTGTTCAGAATGAGAATCTATAAATTTATAGTGATAATATTGTTAATGAGTTCTTGTGAGTCTAAAGACTTTTTATCCACTTACAATAAAAACGAAATAGCCATTTTTTATTTTGACGAGAGTATTGAGGGAATGTCAATCTCTAGAGATTCGTTACCTAATAATAGGAAATGGAATTATAATTTTGAACTGGAGAATTATAAAGATAAGTCTCAATTAAATCTTCCATTGAAATTAGTATTTAAAGATTTTAAAAATTTTGACTACCAGTTTGCTTATGATAGTACCACAGTATTTCGGCTAAGATCCGAGAATATGGTTAAATATGATGATAAAATCTGGACTTTGGAAAGGTTATCTTCACTTTCTAAAAATGATCTTTTAAAGCTCTTGTTTAGCACAAAAAATAAGTTTATTCTAGATGTTTCTGAGTTAGAGGAAAATACTATTGTTTTAAGAGAGGTGTATCGAGAACATCTTTCGGTAGAATAATTCTAAACAAAAAACGCCTCCATATGGAGGCGTTTTTAATATCAATAAAGTTTGTAAAGCAATTATGCTAGAGAAACTCTTTTAAAAGCTACTACAGATGCATCACCTTTTGAAGCAACAAATTCTGCTACGTTCTGGCTTTCATCCATAATAAAACGTTGGTCAAGTAACGCTTGCTCGTGATCAAGAGTCGTGTTGTCTGCAACAAAACGAGCTACTTTACCAGGTACAATGTTATCCCAGATTTTTTCTGGCTTACCTTCAGCTTTTAATTGTTCTTTAATATCTGCTTCTGCCTGTGCCATTACTTCTTCAGTAAGTTGTGACATAGAGATATATTGAGGTACGTTTTTAAGAGTTTTCCCAAGACGACCTAGTTCAATATTGTCCTTTTCGATAGCAGCAATACGTGCATCAGTTTCTGATGCTACAAATGCAGCGTCAAAATCTTTGTAAGAAAGCGTGTTTGCTCCCATAGATGCAACTTGCATAGAAACGCTCTTTGCAACCTCCTCAGCATTATCTGTGGCAGCGCTAAGACCTACTAAGGCACCTATTTTGTTACCGTGTACATAAGAACCTACAAAAGGAGCTTCTAATGTCTCATAACCTCCTATTTCGATTTTCTCACCTATGACACCAGTTTGCTCGATAAGCTTTTCTTTAACAGTCATTCCGTCAAAATCTGCAGCAAGCATTTCTTCTTTAGAGTTTACGCTTAATGCGATATCTCCCATTTTTGTAGCTAGCTCGATAAAAGAATCGTTCTTTGTTACAAAGTCAGTCTCACAGTTAAGTGATACAACAACTCCGCGTGTGTTATCTGCATTGATCTTTGCAATAACTACACCTTCAGAAGAATCTCTATCTGCTCTCTTTTCTGCAACTTTCTGTCCTTTTTTACGAAGTACAGTGATTGCATCATCAAAGTTACCTTCGGCTTCAACTAGGGCTTTTTTACAGTCCATCATTCCAGCTCCAGTAGCTTCTCTTAATTTCTTTACGTCTGCGGCGGTAATGTTTGCCATGATATATAAGGTTTTAAAATTGAAAAAAGTCGTCTATTCGTTTTCAACAAAGAAAAGAAGTAGACGACTCTTAAGTATTATCAAATAGTTATTATTCTTCTTCTTCGCTAGCCGCTACAGGTGCTTTTGCAGCCTCAGCTTTAGGAGCTTTTGCTTCTGCCTTTGGAGCATCTGCTTTTTTAGCTTTCTTTTCAGCTTTTGGAGAATCATCACCTTCTTTTGCTGCGTCTTTACCAGCTTTGCGATCTGCAAGTCCAGCACTAACAGCTTCAGAAACGAAACCTACGATTTTGTCTATAGATTTAGAAGCATCATCATTTGCAGGGATAAGATAATCTACTTCTCTTGGATCAGAGTTAGTATCTACCATTGCAAAAATTGGAATGTTTAATTTTTGAGCTTCTTTAATCGCGATGTGCTCTCTCTTGATATCTACTACAAATAGAGCGCCTGGAAGACGAGTCATATCTGAAATAGAACCAAGGTTTTTGTCAAGCTTCTCACGAAGACGGTTCATCTGTAGTTTTTCTTTCTTAGAAAGTGTATCAAAACGACCGTCTTTTTTCATCTGGTCGATTGTCTGCATTTTCTTAACAGCCTTACGTATTGTAACAAAGTTAGTAAGCATTCCACCAGGCCATCTTTCTGTGATGTACGGCATGTTTGCGTTACGTGCTTTTTCAGCTACGATATCTTTAGCTTGTTTTTTGGTAGCTACAAAGAGTATTTTTCTACCTGAAGCAGCAATCTTTTGAAGAGCCTCGCAAGTCTCTTCTATCTTTGCTGCAGTTTTGTAAAGATTGATGATGTGTATCCCATTGCGCTCCATATAGATATACGGTGCCATGTTTGGATCCCATCTTCTTGTGAGGTGTCCAAAGTGTACACCTGCATCAAGCAATTCTTTTATTTCGATGTTGTTTGCCATTTTTGTAATAGTTTACGTTCCGTTGGACATTAAAATTAGCAACTCCGAGTTCACGAAGTTTAGATGCTAAACTAACCTTATTAGACTTCGCTTTCGCGAAAACATAATAAGCAACGACAACATTTCAATTAATTTTAAATTTTGATAGTAATCAGTTTCCAATAGTCTCTCTGTAGTAATAAAACCACTTGAGAGCAAAGCGAAATATTAACGCTTAGAGAATTGGAATTTCTTACGTGCTTTCTTCTGACCAAATTTCTTACGTTCCACCATTCTTGGGTCACGAGTAAGAAGTCCTTCTGGCTTAAGGATAAGACGATTTTCTTCGTCTAGCTCACACATTGCTCTAGAAAGAGCAAGTCTGATAGCCTCAGCTTGACCAGTAATACCACCACCATAAACGTTTACTTTAATATCAAAGTTACCCTCATTGTTAGTCATAACAAGTGGTTGGTTTACTTTGTACTGAAGTGTTCCTGTAGGGAAGTAGTTGTTCAGTTCTTTTTTGTTAATAGTGATGTTTCCTTTTCCTTCAGAAAGGTAAACACGAGCTACTGCGGTCTTACGACGACCGATTTTGTGTAAAGTCTCCATTTACTTAATTTCGTTTAGGTTAATGGCACGAGGCTTCTGCGCTTCCTGATCGTGCTCTGCTCCTGCATACACTTTAAGGTTACGGAAGATAGCACTCCCCAATTTGTTTTTTGGTAACATCCCTTTCACGGCAGCTTCTACTACACGTGTAGGATCTTTATCGTAAAGCTCTCTAGCTGTAAGACTACGTTGCCCACCTGGATAACCTGTGTGACGGATATATGATTTTTCCGTCCACTTGTTTCCTGATAATTGCACCTTTGCAGCGTTTATGATAACAACGTTATCTCCACAATCTACGTGAGGTGTAAAGCTCGGTTTGTACTTACCGCGTAAAAACTTAGCTACGATAGAAGACATACGACCTAGCGTTTGTCCGTCTGCATCTATCAAAACCCACTCCTTGTTTACGGTAGCTTTGTTTGCAGATACTGTTTTGTAACTTAATGCGTCCACACTAATTAATTTTAATTAAACATTCCATTTCCCGCCTAAAAACGGGTTTGCAAAAGTACATAAATTTATTTATCACACAAACGTCTGTCTGACTATATTTTGTATTGTTCTTTTTCTTGGTCAAATAAGTATTATAAGGTAGTCCCAAAAATGCTCTTAATCCTTGATTTTTCACGCTTTCGCGAAAGCGTATATCTTCATTCTAAATGTTAAGATAATCATAAAGATTATTTGTTGCTGTCACATTTACAGCGCTATAGAGTCTTTCTAGTAAATCAATCAAAACCAAACCAATGTTACTTACTATCAATCAACTCCGAGCAGTAATCGCGCTCTTTTTTCTAAGTTCCCTAAGCTTAGTAGCCCAAACAGAAGCTACTGAGCTTAACATCCCCAAGAAAGTATACAACACAATTGCTGTAAAAGGAGAGGCTCCAGATATAGATGGAGACCTCTCTGATGCAGCCTGGAATGACGTAGCATGGTCTTCTGGATATGTAGAATTTCAGCCAGATGTGGGTACACCTCCCACTAAGCAGACTAAAATGAAAATCACTTATGATGATAAAAATCTTTATGTGGCTTTCTATTGTCTTGAAAGTGATAAATCTAAAATAGAAAGAAGACTAGGGCGTCGAGATGATTTTCCAGGTGATTGGGTAGAGATTAATATAGACAGTTATAATGACGATCGTACGGCTTTTTCTTTTACTGCCTCTGCCTCAGGAGTAAAAGGCGATGAGTTTGTGTCAAATAACGGCAATTTTGATAGTAGCTGGAATCCTATCTGGTATCTAGCCACAGGAGAAAATGAGGAGGGCTGGACTGCAGAAATGCGTATACCTTTGAGTCAGCTACGCTTTAGTGCAGAAGAGATTCAAACTTGGGGTATACAATCTACAAGGCGCTACTTTGCAAATGAAGAGCGTTCTACCTGGCAGCCACTTCCTGCCAATCCTCCAGGATGGGTGAGCGAATTTGGAGAGCTACGAGGTATCAAAGGAATTAAGCCACAAAAGCAATTAGAGATTCAACCCTTTGTGCTGGGGCAGTATGACACTTTTGAGGAAGAAGTGGGTAACCCTTTTAGAGATGGAGATGATTTTGGAGGGAATGTAGGTCTAGATGCTAAGATTGGAATAACAAATGATCTTACTCTCGATCTTACGGTAAATCCAGATTTTGGACAAGTAGATGCAGATCCTGGCGCTATTGCATTAGACGGGTTTGAAATATTTTTTGAAGAGCGTCGCCCTTTCTTTGTAGAAAATAAGAGTGTCTTTGACTTTAGAGTGGGTGGTGGTGCAGATAACGTATTTTTTCCTAGACGTATAGGGCGCACTCCACAAGGAGGAACCACCTTTGATGCCTCAAAAGGAGAGTATGAAGACTTTCCTACTAATACTACCATATTAGGAGCAGCAAAGTTTAGTGGTAAAACGAAAGATGGCTGGACTATAGGCGTGCTAGAAAGTGTAACAGGAAAAGAATTTGCCGAGATTGAACTAGACAATCGAGAAGAGATTACAGACCCTCTTGATCTAGATGGGCTTCTGGGTGAAAAGCGTAAGGAGCTGGTAGAGCCACTCACTAATTACTTTGTAGGTCGTGTTCAAAAAGATTTTAATGACCGCAACTCTTTTGTAGGCGGGATATTTACTACTACTCACAGAGATATGGAGCGTAGCCTAGACTTTTTACATACGCAAGCCTACACTGGCGGTATCGATTTTAGACACAACTGGAAAGATCGTAAGTATTATATAGAAGGGCGTGGTATTATAAGCCGTGTAAACGGAGATCCTCAAGCTATTTTAAATACACAGACATCGCTTACGCACTTATTTCAGCGAGTAGATGCAGAGCATCTAGAAGTTGATCCAGACGCAACGAGTCTGTCTGGTACTGGTGGTAATCTTGCTATAGGTAGAGGAAGTGGCAAGTGGCGATATGAGCTAGGAGGTAACTGGAGGTCTCCAGGATTAGAGCTTAATGATATAGGCTTCTTGCGTCGCGCAGATAGAATTGTACAGTTTGCAAGCGTAAGACGCTTCTGGAATAACTCAACTTCCTGGTATAGACAAGCTAATGTAGGTGTTGAGCAAACAACACAATATGATTTTGATGGAAATTTTAACCGTATACAGTATGAAGGTAGGGCAGAAATTAACTGGAAAAACAATTGGTTTACTGAAGTAGGAGGCGCTCATAAACCTCGCATATTTATTAACTCCTTCTTGCGTGGTGGACCACGCTGGAGATTTAATGAAGAGAACTTTTACTTTGCAGCCGTGGGGACAGATCAACGTAAGAAGTTAAGTGCTATTGCTGTTTATGTAAATTCTCAAGCAAAACAAGATAACTTTTCTTTAAATAGGTATGAGTTACGTCTCAACTACCAGCCACTTGATGCATTGAGTTTATCTCTTTCTACAGAATATGAGATGAACCCTAATAAAACACAATACGTATCACAGCAATCGTATGCGCCTGCTACTTTTGGGACGAGATATATAACAGGTGAAATTGAGCAGGAAACCTTGAGCGCAACCTTGCGCGTTAATTATAATATCAATCCTAATTTTACCATACAGTATTATGCACAGCCATTTATAGCAAAAGGGACTTATACTAATTTCAATTTTGTAGCAGATAGTGATAATGAAAACCTCAATGAGCGAGTTACACTATTTAATCAGAACCAAATAAGTGAGGTAGACGGTGGCTATGCAGTAGATGAAAATGTGGATGGTACTACAGATTATAGTTTTGGAAATCCTGATTTTAACTTCGTGCAGTTTCGCTCTAATCTTGTTGCGAGGTGGGAGTATATTCCGGGGTCAGAAGTGTTTTTAGTGTGGTCACAAGGAATAGAAGGAGGCGCATCTCCTAGAGAAAGTCTTACAGATGCTTTTGATAGTCAAGTGCTAGGGCAGCAAATTAGAAATACGTTTTTAGTTAAATGGACGTATCGATTTGTGTTGTAACTGTCTTTTGTCTGCTTGATAATACCTTACGTCGAGTTCTTGGTTTTTTAAGTTTAAGAATTTCTTAATAAAAATTTCTATAAGTGTATAAACGTATAGTTTAGCATCAAAAGAACATTTATGAAATTCACCCCTTTAGTTTTATTGATTGTTAGTTTACTGGTTACAAATACTTATGCTCAAGTAGGTGTAGGGACAGTGTCACCCTATGCTGCTCTAGATATAACAAGTAATAATAGTGGTCTTTTGATTCCGCGAGTAGATTTAAGTTCTATATCAGATATTACAACAGTAATAAATCCTAATGGGCCTACTCTTGTAGAGGGTACGATGGTATACAATACAGGAGCTGGGACATTAACTTCAAAAGGATTTTATTACTGGCAAGACGGCCAGTGGAATCAAGTAGCGCAAGCTAATCAAAGTCCAGTGCGTTTCGGTAAAATTCTTATAGATGGCTCTGGAACAATTGATGTAACGGGAATAGGCTTTGAGCCTAGCTCTGTTGAGTTTACAGCAATAAATAGAGTCCAAGGTTTTGATGAAGGTACAGCTAGATCTGGTGCAAATAATTCAAACGATATTAGAATGGCTGGAGGAATGACTACGGGTTATGCTATAAATGGCGGTACTGGTGCAATAGATCAACAAGTGATTTCTAATGCCTTTAGTGGTTCAAGTATTAATAATATAGGGACATATGCGTCAGAAGATTATTGTATAGCAGCTTACTTTGTTAACAATAATGGATCACCACTTTCTGATGATGGTACAAGTGGTGGATCAAGTGGCACTACACAACAAGGCTTTATTAGAGCTTCTTTAGATAGTTTTAATTCAGATGGATTTGCACTAGATGTAGATCGTTTTCTTAGTGCAACCGCTGGTGAACGAACTAATCAGATAGTAGTAATCTATAAAGCATATCGATAAGTTGTTAACCTTAATATCGTGTGATATTTAAGTTTTGGAAATTGAAATTTTAAAAACTAAAAAACCACATGCTAATAATAAGAATGTGGTTTTTTTTAAGGGTTACGCTTTCGCGAAAGCGTAAAAAAGGAAGTACTCATTTATACGTATCTAGGCGTTGAAAAATTTAATTAGTGCTTTAATGTCAAATATCTTCTATCTGTTAATGTTATAGTGAAAAATGTTATTTTTTTTCTAGTTACTTAATAATGTAACGATAGAACGCTCTATATTTGATAGCGTAAATTTTATTATGAAACGGATTATTATTTTTTGCATCGTAACTCTTAGCATTTCAAGCTGCGGTAATGATGATGTGAATAAGAAAGACAGCATTAAGGGAGGTGTGTACAAGCAAATATCTTACGATCTTACGGTACCATTAGATTTAAATAATGATGGTATTTTTTCTACTAACTTATTGGAAGAAAACGGAGCAGTTTTGAGTCCGCAACAAATTACTTTTAGTTTAGATAACACGGTGATACCACCTTATCCTATTACTACATGTGTAGATGATGATGGCAATGGTCATTTAAACGAATTTATATGCCTAGTAGTAGTCAACTATGTAAATCCTCCGTCGTATGTTCAGAACGAGAGAACAGTAACTATTAATAATAGTATTGTAGGACTGCTCTCTGAAGATAGGGATACATTGAGATTTGAAGAAACACTTACTAGAGACTTATTAAATAATGCACCCTCGGGAGGTTTTCATGATACAATGGCAATATCTACATACGTGAGAGAGTAACTTATAGAATGTAAAATAGCAAACATAAGAAAGCCCAAACATCGTAAGATGTTCGGGCTTTCTTTATTGTAAAGAGTTTGGTTTAATGCGCCTCTAACCAATTCTGTCCTAAACCAACCTCAACATCAAGCGGCACGGCCATTGTAAAGGCACTTTCCATTTCTGTCTTGATTAGCTCTTTAATGGCATCTAGCTCATCGTTAGGAACATCAAAAACAAGTTCATCATGTACTTGAAGAAGCATCTTTGTTTTATAGTCGCTATTTTCTAGCTTCTCAAAAATATTAATCATCGCGATTTTAATAATATCTGCAGCGCTTCCTTGTATAGGAGCATTGACTGCATTTCGCTCGGCTGCGCCTCGCACAACTCCGTTGCTGGAGTTAATTCCGTTAAGGTAACGGCGACGATCTAACACTGTTTTTACATATCCATTTTCCCTCGCAAACTCAACAAGCTCACTCATGTAGTTGCGTAGTTTTGGGTATGATTTGTAATAGTTATCTATAAGTTCTTTAGCCTCGCCACGAGATAAATCGGTCTGATTAGAAAGTCCAAAGGCAGACACACCATATATAATCCCAAAGTTTACAGTTTTTGCATTACTACGTTGCTCGCGAGTAACTTCTTCTAGCGGCACATTAAAAACTTTGGCAGCTGTACTAGCGTGAATGTCTTCTCCATCTGTAAATGCTTGGATCATGTTTTCTTCCTCACTTAACGCGGCAATAATGCGCAGTTCTATTTGAGAATAATCGGCAGCAAGTAGGGTGTGATTTTCATCTCTAGGTACAAAAGCCTTACGCACTTGGCGACCGCGTTCTGTACGTATCGGAATGTTCTGTAAGTTAGGATTGTTTGAGCTCAAACGCCCCGTAGCTGCAACTGTTTGCATATAATCTGTATGGACGCGTCCATCTTGAGCTACTTGCTCTGGAAGCGCGTCTACATAGGTAGATTTTAATTTTGATAAGCCGCGATAGTCTAGTACTTTTTGGATAATGTCGTGATCCTTTGCAAGGTACGAGAGTACATCTTCGGCAGTAGAGTATTGACCTGTTTTTGTCTTTTTAGGTTTGTCGACAAGTTTCATTTTGTCAAATAGAATCTCACCTAACTGCTTAGGAGAGCCTATATTAAATTCTTCTCCCGCTTCCGCGAAAATTTCTGATGTAAGACGCTCTATATCTGCATTGAGATCTCCAGAAAGGCTTTGCAAGAAAGATACATCAAGATTGATTCCTTCCACTTCCATAGCCGCTAGCACACGTAATAGCGGAATTTCAATATCGTCAAATAACTTACGAGTACCAGCCTCATCTAGCTCTTTTTCAAAATGTTGTTTGAGTTGTAATGTGATGTCTGCATCCTCTACCGCATATTCTGTTTGGTCATCTACAGAAACATCGCGCATAGACTTCTGGTTCTTTCCTTTCTTTCCTATAAGTTCTGTGATAGATACAGGTGTGTAGTTAAGATAGGTTTCTGCGAGTACGTCCATATTGTGACGCATATCTGGGTTGATGAGATAATGAGCGAGCATGGTATCAAAAAGTTTCCCTTTTACCTTTACGTTATACTTCGCAAGTACTTTGATATCGTATTTTAAATTCTGTCCTATCTTTTCAATCGCTGTGTTTTCAAAGAAAGGTCTCAACTCTTCTATAAGTGCCTGTGCTTCTTCCTTACTTTCTGGAAAGGGTATGTAATATCCTTTTCCTGCTTCCCATGAAAAAGCAATTCCTACTAGTTCTGCAACGAGCGGATCGAGACCTGTAGTTTCTGTGTCAAAACATACAGAAGACTGCTTGTTGAGGTTTTGTATGAATAATTTTCGCGCAAGCGGACTATCAACTTTTTGATAAAAATGCTGCGTGTCTTTTATTGTTTTGCGAGTTGACGCATCAGAAACTGCGGCTGCAGTCGCTCCGCTATCACCACCAAATAATGAAAACTGACCAGCACCAGCATTTGAAGCCACCGCTTTCTTTGCTGTAGGCGTAGAAGAAACTTGCGTACCTTGATCTGCTTCTCCAGAAAATATTTTGATAAATTGATCTTTCATTCGGCGGAACTCAAGCTCCTCAAACTTTTTTCCCACTGCCTCAGCATCTGGTTCAGAAAGTTCGTAGTCTTTTGCATTAAAAGTCACGTCGCAATCTAGCATGATGGTCGCAAGTTTTTTAGAAAGTAAGCCTAATTCGGCATTTTCTATAACCTTCTCTTTCATCTTACCCTTGAGCTTATCTGTATTTGCCAGTAAGCCTTCCATAGATCCGTATGCAGCTATAAATTTCTTTGCGGTTTTATCGCCCACTCCTGGAAGTCCAGGAATGTTATCTGAAGCATCACCCATCATGCCTAAGTAATCAATAACTTGCTCCGGACGTTCAACTTCAAAACGTTTTTGCACCTCTGGTATACCCCAGATTTCTATACCATTACCCATTCGGGCAGGCTTGTACATAAATATATTTTCAGATACCAGCTGTGCATAATCTTTATCTGGAGTGACCATATACACCTTAAAACCTTCCTTTTCGGCTTGCTTAGATAGGGTTCCTATGAGGTCATCTGCTTCTACACCTTGACGTTCTATGATAGGTATGTGCATAGCCCTAAGGATCTCTTGGATATGAGGAATCGCAATACGTATTGCCTCTGGAGTTTCATCACGGTTTGCCTTGTAATCTTCAAAAGCCTCCACACGTGCAGAGCTTCCACCTTTGTCAAAAGCCACAGCAAGGTGATCTGGACGTTCTCTCTTTATAACGTCAAAAAGACTATTAGTAAATCCCATAATTGCACTCACATCCATTCCGGAGCTTGTGATACGTGGGTTTTTTATAAGCGCATAATATCCTCTAAAAATGAGAGCATATGCATCTAGTAGAAATAATCTCTTCTGGGTATTCTCTGTGGTATTGGTCACGTGAAGTTGTTTTGAATTACGCTTTCGCGAAAGCGTATGACGGCTAAAACTCAAATGTAAGAAGATGTACTTAGATATAGCAGCGGTGTTGATAAATAGTGACGCCAAACATATGACCTAAGCAAGTTTTACGTAAAAAATGAAGTAAGTGGAGGGTTAAGCAAACTAGCTACAGCCTCACAATGATTATTTGCTAGTCATATTTCGAAGTTAGCAGAACAAGACAAAATCATCTATGGCTTTTAGTTTGCGCCGTAACGAGGGAAATTTTTAGTAAAGTTCGGTTAAGTCTAGACTTTTTTGGTTCGTTTTTTTGTCAATGAAAAAAATGAACGACTTCTTTGAAAAGGACTCAATTAATGGAATGAAAACTATTGTTTTTAAAACTACAATTGAATCCATAATTTTTTAAAAATAAACATTTTAGTTCACAATCATTTTAAATGACCTAAGCGAATTTTACGTAAAAAATGAAGTAAGTGGAGGGTTGAGCAAACTAGCGATAGCCTCCTCAATATTTTACAATAGACATATTTTCAATATAAGCTTAGAAAGACATAATCGGCGATGACTTTTAGTTTGCGCCGCAACGAAAGAAATTTTTAGTAAAGTTTGATTAAGTCTAGACTTTTTTGGTTCGTTTTTTTGTCAATGAAAAAAATGAACGTATCGGATATTAGAACTTAACCTTGATCACAGTAAAAGCCAAGCAAGAATGAGAAATACATGAAACCGCTCGTTTTAAAATAGTGCTAGCATTAAAACTTATCTACTCGCGACCCCAATATGATTTGTTGTGAAAGCCAATCCTTGACTTTTGGGCATAAAGAAAGCCAAGCAAGAATGAGAAATATGTAAAACCGCTCGTTTTTAAATAGTGCTAGCATTAGAGCTTGTCTACTCGCGACCCCAATATGATTTGTTGTGAAAGCCAATCCTTGACTTTTGGGCATAAAGAAAGCCAAGCAAGAATGCTTGGCTTTCACCCCAAATCATAATTGATTATTTAAAGTCAATTACAACAGTCTTAAATATTTTTTGCCTTACCGGCTTGCGCAAATATATAACAAATCTTTAAATAGAATATTGTGTATTATTTAATTCTGAGATGATGTTGGTGTTTAATTGATTGAAATTCAGTGTTTAAAAAAGCGTATTTCAGATTTTACAATTAACTAAATCTTAGTAAAATAGCGTCTTTTGTGTATTTTAACGATGCAAATAGGTATCGTGTCTATTTCATGTGACAAATATGTGTGATGAACTAGCTATTTTTTGTGTCGTAAAAAGAAGATGAAATATTTTCATTTTTTTTATTTTGATACTTCATCATTGTAAATCCCTTATGAATACAATGACTTCCAGTCTCACCAGATTTATTCATAGCGATGTAGGCGATTTGGAAATCCTTATAACGAGCTCCCTTCTTTGTAATTCTATGGATTGCTTCCTCACAAGCAGCTTGTGGTGACATTCCAGAACGCATTAACTCTACAATTAAAAAACTGCCAACTGTCTTGAGTACTTCTTCTCCCATTCCTGTGGCTACAGCACCACCTACTTCATTATCTATAAAAAGTCCAGATCCTATAATGGGAGAATCTCCTACGCGCCCTTTCATTTTATAGCCTAATCCAGACGTAGTGCAAGCACCTGCAATATCACCATTGTTATCTATAGCAAGCATCCCGATGGTATCGTGATTCTCTATGTTAATTTCCGGTTTGTAATCACTTGTTTTCAACCACTCTTTCCAAGCTTCTTTGCGTTCTTCTGTGAGAAGTTTTTGTTTAGTAAATCCCTGCTCATAAGCAAATTCTTCGGCGCCTTTTCCTGCTAAGATGACGTGTGGCGTTTCCTCCATAACCTTACGAGCTAATGCAGCCACATTTACTATATTTTCAACAGCAAGCACAGCTCCGCAATCTCCTTCTGGATTCATCACGCAGGCATCTAGCGTTACATTGCCCTCTCTGTCTGGAGTGGCTCCTATTCCTACGGTGGTATTTTCTATATTTTCTTCTTCTACAGCGACACCTGCTATAATTGCATCGAGTGCAGAGCTGCCGCCATCTAGGAGTTCGCCAGCTTTTGCTGTAGCTCCAGAAAAGCCCCATGTACAAATGGCAATGGGAGATGGTTTTTTGATGTTTTCTTTTTGCGCTTTCGCGAAAGCGGTATTATCCACATCACCAGTGCTTGTGCTTAGGTCATTGCATGCCATCAAACTTGCGCCTGTAGCAATCCCAGCTCCCGCAACTGCAGATTTATTTATAAATTTTCTTCTGTTCATAATGCGATATGTACTACAGTGATATTAAACAAATAGTTCTTGTTTTTCTGCCCATTCTGTCCATGAGCCATCATAGACACTACACTTTCTATCTGAAATTAAGGCCCAAGCAAATAAAATGATACAAGCAGTAATTCCAGAACCGCAGCTAAAAATAATTGGCGTGTCTGCAAGATTAAGATTATTAAAAATGAGTTTTAATTCTTCCTTAGACTTAAACTTTCCGCTATCTAAAACTTCTGTATATGGTAAGTTTAATGAGTTTTTAATGTGGCCGCTTTGTATATGTGTCCTAGGTTCTGGATCAGTTCCATTAAATCTACCACTAGATCGAGCATCAATGAGTTGGCAGTCTCCGCTATTGGTATTTTGAACTACTTGTGTGTAGCTCTTAATAGCAGACTCATCAAGGTGAGCTTTAAAATTACCAGTGGTTCTTTTTACTTGGACAATAGTTGTAACTAGAGAATTGTTTCCTATCCATTCTGGGAGACCACCGTCTAATACAGATACATTGTGATGTCCCATTGTTTTAAACATCCACCACACGCGCGGACTGGTAAAAATCCCTTTGTCATCATATATGATAATATGACTGTCACTATCTATGCCTAAGGTTTGGCATTCTTTTTCAAACTGTGCAGGTTGAGGGAATGTGTTAGGAAAAGCACTTTTTGTGTCGCTAAAAGTGTTTTTAATATCAAAGTGTTGCGCTCCACGGATGTTTGAAGCAGTATTAAAATGAGCGCTTGCATCTAGTAATACCATATTGTCATCACTAAGATGTTTCTCAAGCCACTGTACTGAAACTAATTGATCTACCATAATTATTCTGTTACTGAACTACAATCTCGTCTACAAATACCCAACTTTTTCCTTGATATGGAAAGCCTAAGTGCCACTCTGGAAGATCTCCTAGTGTCTTTGCGATAAGCTTTATATAGCGCGCTTGTGTACCTTGTTGTATCCCTTTAATACTTTTAATAGCAATGTCCTCATCACGAGAAGCAGCATCAATTTCCTCTTGGTGATAGATTTCAAAATTTTCACCGTCCATAGATGTAAGCAATGTTACTTCTGTTGGGTAGAAAATCCAACTGCGTTGATCTTGTAAAAAAGCAGTTTCAATATTAGTGATGGTTTGTGTTTTGCCTAAGTCTAGCGTAGCTACTACATCTTGGGCATCATAGCCCTGCCATGTGCCTGAACGGAATTCTTTTACTCCTCTTACTCCATCTATCAATGCATTATCTCCACCGGCATTATAAGCATTTGCGTAGGTAGCGTCTAGTGTGAGACTGTAGTTTTCATTTAGTTTGAACAACGGAGTTTCTATGGTAGCACTTTGTCCATGACGACCCATCGCATAGGTGCGTAAGGTGTTGTGATCTTTAATTTTAATGGGTAGTCTGTATTTTTTGAAGTTATTACCATCTTCTTCTAGTGCATAAAAAACATCCACATTTTTATCTGTGGTGGCGAGTGTGATTTCTGTGTCTTTTTTAAAGTTGGCTTCTCCTTTTGCTATAAAAGGCGCTACTGTAAATTTATTATCCTCAATACTTGTTTTAGGACTATGAGCGGGGTGTTTTGCCCATCGGGAATGAGTAGCTGCCATATTAAATATGAGTTCGCCGCCATCCATTATATCTCCGTGTTTCAAGTATGAATATGGGTACGCCTTATCATTCATATACGCACTTTCTATGTGTATATTTTCTTCAGAGAGATTTTGTGCAACAATGGTAAAACTATTGCCATTTTCTAAATGTATGGTAGCCTTATCAAATAATGGCGTGCCAATAACATACTCATTACTTCCAGGGGTTACAGGGTAAAAGCCTAAAGAGCTTAGTACATACCACGCGCTCATTTGCCCACAATCTTCATTACCAGAAATTCCATCTGGAGAATTGGTATATAATGTAGTAAGGATCTCGTGTACACGCTTCTGAGTTTTCCACGGCTTCTGTATATAATTATATAAATATGCCATATGGTGGCTAGGTTCATTGCCATGTGCATATTGTCCTATTAATCCTGTGATATCTTGCTGGTGACGACCAGAAGTTGCAGTCTCGGCCGTAAATAGTGTGTCTAGTTTTCTTTCAAAAACCTTATTTCCTCCAGAGAGATGAATAAGCCCACTTATATCTTGAGGTGCATAGAGACTATATTGCCAGGCATTTGCTTCGGTATAATTAAAATTTACTTCAAAGGGATCAAAAGGAGAGAACCATGTGTTGCGCATGCGACCTCGCATAAAACCAGAAGAAGGGTCATATACATTTTTATAAGACTGTGCACGTTTTGTAAATTCTTGATAGATTTCATCATTACCCATTTCTTGAGCCATTTGAGCTATGGTCCAGTCATCATAAGCATATTCTAGTGTCTTTGATACAGACTCTGCTTCGTCATTTGCAGGTATAAAACCGTATTTCTTGTAAGAGTCAAGACCAAGTTTGTCTTGCGAGGCGCTATGAAGCATCGCTTTAAAAGCTTTATCTGTATCGTAATCACGTATTCCTTTTAGATATGCATCTGCGATTACGGGTACTGCATGATAACCTATCATACAGCCAGTATAGTTGCCAGCTAGATCCCAGATGGGCATAATACCACCTTCATCATACTTGGCAAGAAAAGTATTTATAAAATCATTGGTGCGCTCTTCTTCTATAATAGTATACAAGGGATGCGCTGCGCGATACGTATCCCACAGTGAGAAAACAGTGTAGTAATCAAATGCGTCTGTTTGGTGAATTTCTAGATCCATCCCTCGGTAGCGGCCATCCACATCTTGATAAAGGTTAGGGGCTAGCATGGTATGATATAGCGAAGTATAAAAATTAGTTTTGTAATCTGAGTTTTCACTTTCTACAACAATTTTTTCTAGCTGACTTTCCCAAGTACTTTGTGCTTCTTGCTTTACTTGGTCAAAGGTTTTGTTTCCTATTTCGGTTTCTAGGTTCTTTCGCGCCCCAGCTTCATCTACGGCAGATATTCCGATTTTTATGATGATTTCTTCATTCTTGGGATTGTCAAACTGCAATGCAGCTTTGTGTGATGTCGCGCCGTTCTTCGTCCCTTTTGGTTGCTTTAGGTATTTGAAACTGTGTGATGTTTTAATGTAATAAAACAGCTTTTGGTTGCTAGCCCAAGCCTTGGAGTGTCTATGTCCCGAGAGTTCTGTGCTAGAGAGTGTATCTATTTTGGTGCTCAGTACTTCATCACGGTGCTCAAGATCTAAAATCACAAAGTTTTTTAAAGAGTCCGCTTTCGCGAAAGCGTACTTATGCACACCGCTACGAGCAGCAACAGTAAGAGCTACGTCTATATTTGAGTTGTCTAGATGTACGCTATAATATCCTGGTTGTGCTACTTCATTATCATGCGTAAAATGATCCCGATACCCAGGTTTTCCATCTGCACCATTATTAAACATTATGGAAGTAGAAGGCATCAAGAGGATATCTCCATAGTCTGAAACTCCCGTCCCGCTCAAATGTGTGTGGCTGAAGCCATAGATAAACTCATCATCATAATGATACCCAGAACAACCGTCCCAGCCATCAAGGCGTGTGTCTGGACTAAGTTGCATCATGCCAAAAGGCATGGTCGCCCCAGGGTAGGTGTGACCGTGACCGCCTGTACCTATAAAAGGATTTACGTAGCCTATGAGGTCTTGGTCTTTTTGAGCGGGAGTAACCTCCGTAATATGCTCGCAACTAGTGATAATAAATAGGAGAACAAAAAGAGAGAGTAGGTAGCGCATTGATATGGTAGGTTTGTGTCTAAGATACAGAAAAGCAGTAATTCTTTAAACCGACTTTTACATTAAAGAAAGGGCACATATGGTTTAGTATCTTTAAGGAATGAAATTAGAAATCTGTGCAAACTCGTTTGAAAGTGCGCTGGCTGCTCAAGATGCAGGAGCACATCGTATTGAACTTTGTCAAGAGCTGTCACTTGGAGGGATAACTCCTAGTAATGGTTTGATAGAGAAAGTGATGCAAGAACTAGATATCCCTGTATTTGTACTCATAAGGCCAAGATCTGGAGATTTTATGTACTCGGAAGCCGATTTTGATGTGATGTTGCGGGATATTGCTTTCGCGAAAGCGCAAGGTGCTCACGGAATAGTTTCTGGAATATTAAACACAGATTTTAAAATTGACGCAGAGAGGACTGAACGCTTAATAACCGAATGTGGTGAACTACCTTTTACCTTTCATCGTGCTTTCGATTGGACGCCTGATGTTCTTGCTGCCTTAGAGCTACTCATAGATATGGGCGCTCAGAGGGTTTTAACTTCTGGAATGAATGTTAATGTGAATGAAGGTTATGAAACCTTGGTGCAATTACTAGCTGCGGCTAGAAATCGTATAGGTATTTTACCTGGCGGAGGAATCTCTGTTGATAATGTTATGAAATTTAAGAACGCAGGTTTTAGCGAAGTGCATGGTAGTTTGAGTAGTAATGCGTTTGGATATAATCATCCTATAAAAATGCATTCGCTAGCAGGTCATGAAAATAACTTACTTCAAACCTCTGATGTTTTTAAAATAAAGGCACTCTTAAATATGCTATAAAAAAAAGGGTGCAGTTTTAAAACTGCACCCTTTGATATTAATTATTGTAGTTGATGATTAATCATTCAACTTAAGAACCGCCATAAATGCTTCTTGTGGGATTTCTACATTACCCACGGCACGCATACGCTTCTTACCTTTCTTTTGTTTTTCTAGTAGCTTACGCTTACGAGAGATATCTCCACCATAACACTTAGCCGTTACATCCTTACGAAGTGCTTTAACCGTCTCACGAGAGATGATCTTAGCCCCAATAGCTGCTTGTATTGGAATGTCAAACTGCTGGCGTGGTATTAACTCTCTTAATTTTTCACACATACGCTTACCTATATCGTAAGCATTGTCTTGGTGTAATAACGCAGATAATGCATCTACCGCTTGCCCATTAAGCAGCACATCAACTTTTACAAGTTTTGAAGCGCGTAGGCCTATAGGAGAGTAATCAAAAGAAGCATACCCTTTTGAAACTGTTTTAAGACGATCATAGAAGTCAAAAACAATCTCTGCAAGTGGCATGTCAAAATTAAGTTCTACCCTTTCTGTAGTAAGGTATGTCTGGCTTACAATCTGTCCTCTTTTTTCAATACATAAAGACATTACAGGTCCTACAAAATCAGATTTTGTAATGATAGTTGCTTTAATGAATGGTTCTTCTACACGGTTTAATGAAGAAGGTTCAGGAAGATCTGAAGGATTATTGACTAGAATAATCTCCTCAGGGTTTTTATGTGTAAAGGCATGGTAAGACACGTTAGGTACCGTAGTGATAACCGTCATGTCAAATTCACGCTCAAGACGTTCTTGTATGATTTCTAGGTGAAGCATTCCAAGGAATCCACAACGGAAACCAAAACCTAGTGCAGCCGAACTCTCTGGCTCAAAAACTAGAGAAGCATCATTAAGTTGTAGTTTTTCCATAGAGTTACGAAGCTCTTCGTAGTCCTCGGTGTCTACTGGATAGATGCCAGCAAAAACCATTGGTTTTACATCTTCAAAACCTTCAATAGCATTTTGCGTTGGGTTCTTGGCATCTGTAATTGTATCACCCACTTTTACTTCGCGGGCATCTTTTATTCCAGTGATTAGGTAGCCTACATCACCAGTTTTTACTTCTTGCTTTGGGGCTTGTGTAAGTTTTAACGTACCTACCTCGTCTGCGCCGTATGTGTTTCCTGTTGCGACAAACTTAATTTGTTGGTTTTTCTTGATACTTCCATTAATAACGCGGAAGTAAGTCTCCACACCACGGAAAGGGTTGTAAACACTGTCAAATATCAAAGCTTGAAGAGGTTCATCTGGATTTCCTTTTGGTGCAGGAATACGATTGATTACCGCAGCAAGAATCTCTTTGATACCAATTCCAGTTTTTGCAGAAGCGGGTATAATGTCTTCTGGTTCGCATCCTAGAAGGTCTACAATATCATCTGTAACCTCTTCTGGATTTGCACTTGGAAGATCTATTTTATTAAGAACAGGGATAATCTCAAGATCATTTTCTAATGCTAGATAAAGATTTGAAATTGTTTGTGCTTGTATACTTTGAGCAGCATCGACAACAAGTAAAGCTCCTTCACAAGCCGCGATACTTCTAGAAACTTCATATGAAAAATCCACATGTCCAGGAGTGTCAATGAGATTGAGAATATAATTTTCTCCCTCATATACATATTCCATCTGTATAGCGTGGGATTTGATCGTGATTCCACGCTCACGCTCTAGGTCCATACTGTCTAGCAGCTGTGCTTGAGACTCACGTTTTGTAACCGTTGCAGTCTCATCAAGTAGACGATCTGCAAGTGTACTTTTGCCGTGATCAATATGGGCAATTATGCAAAAATTTCGGATGTTCTTCATAGTCTCTCAAATAGAATGCAAATATACGAGATATGACATCATATTGTCACGGTATTAGAGATTAGAATATTTATTATAAAAAAATGTTAAATACATTATACTCATTATTAGGTTTCTACCTATTTTTATCAACTTATGACAGAAATTAAGAATTCCCTCATTCTCATATTCATAGTGTTAACAGCGTTTTGCTCTTACGGTCAAGACTTTAACATTAATGGTAAAGTGCAAGACGTTAATGCACAACCTATTCCTTTTGCAAACGTAGTGTTGCTAGATGCAGAAAAAGAAATTGTACAAGGTACTATTACAGAAGACAATGGGTCTTTTGTGATTTCTTCCATAAAACCATCTGAAGAATATTACATTAAAGTGAGCTTTGTAGGGTTTGAAGACGTAACGACCAATGTAATTTCCCTTTCGGGAAATAGAACGCTTTCACCTATAGTTTTACAGGCAAGTGAGGAAAGTTTGGGTGAGGTAACAATTACCGCAAAAACTCCAACCGTTGATCGCAAATCAGATAGACTTGTGTTTAATGTGGAAAATAGTATTCTCTCTACTGGAAGTACACTAGATATCTTAAGACGTACACCTGCTGTAGTTGTAACTCAAGGAGGAATAAATGTTAGGAATCAACCTGTTACTGTATATCTTAATGATAGAAAAGTACAACTTAGTGTTGAAGAGATAAGAAGTTTACTAGAAAGTCTGGACGGGAATAATATAAAGTCTGTTGAGGTGATTACAAATCCTCCAGCTAAGTATGATGCAGAGGGAGGAGCTATTTTAAATATCAATACATCTAAGGCTGTTGCAGCTGGTTACAAAGGAAATGTGAGTGCTACAGGCACTTATGCTATTTACCCAAAACATACTTTTGGTACTAGTCATTTCTTTAAAAATGATAAGGTAAGCTTGTTCTTTAATTATAGTTATAATCCTCTTAAAGCTACAAAGCAGAGTGATAATTCAATTAATTATGTAGATCAAGGTGTTACTAAGATTTGGGATCAAGATTTTGAGCGCAAAACGTGGTCTAAGGCACACAATGCAAATCTTGTAGTCGATTATGAGCTAACGGAGAAGTCACAACTTAGCTTGTCTGTAATAGGTTTGTTTTCTCCAGATGTTTTTGAATTTACGAGGGCAACGACAGATGTTGTCTCTCCTTCTGAAAATCCTTTTTTTATAAGAACACAAAGTAATATAGACAGTGATCGTAACAATGTAGCTTTTGATTTGAAGCATACGTACGCTTTAGAAAAAGGTGAACTGAGTACAAGCGCACACTTTACTAGTTTTAATCGCAGTAAACTACAGCGACTGGGGTCAGTCTATACAAATGAAATTAATGATGTGCTCAGTAACATAAGATTTGCAACAGATGCTACTCAAGATATTGAGATTTTTACTGGACAGGTAGATTACAATAGAAGTTTTGGCGAGGTGCTTTTTCAATCAGGTGCCAAAGTTGCGATTATAGATTCTCAATCTAAGATTGATTTTTTTGATTTAAACAATGTTGAAAATACTGGACTTGAGCAGGCACAAAGCGATAACTTCTTATATGATGAAAATGTATACGCTGCATATATTTCGTTTAATAAAGATTGGGAAAAATGGTCCATAAAAGGTGGCTTGAGGGCTGAGCAGACAAATAGCATAGGGAATTCTATTGTTTTAAATACTAAGACAGAGTTAGATTATTTTGAATTATTCCCTAGTGCTTATGTGCAGTATAGCCCTTTTGAAAATCACAGCTTTGCGATAGATTATTCTCGTAGGTTAGAAAGACCGCGTTACCAAGACCTTAATCCATTTGCATATTTTATAAATGAGAACAATTTCATAATAGGAAATTCTGGACTACAACCATCTTTTAGTCATCAATTCAATGTGAATTATTCATTAAAAGATGAATACTTTTTTGATGTTTACTATAGAGATAATGGAGAGAACATTGTTAGGGTGGCTACACAAGACAACGAGAATCAAGTGTTGAGGTCAGACAGCCAGAATGCTCTAGGTAGTAAATCATGGGGACTAGATTTTAGTCATGGTCGCTCTGTAAGTAGCTGGCTTTATACGAGTGTGTATGTAAGTGCTTTTCATGAAGAAGATTCATTCCTTATAAATAGATCTACAAACACTAGCTTTAAAAATGACGTAAATGGATTTTATGCTTATGTGGGAAACTATCTTACCCTAGATAAGGCAGAGACCTTAACGGGTTTTGTGACCTTCGAGTACTTATCTAAATTTATCGTAGGTTCTTATACTCAAGATGAAACCATTCAACTGGACCTTGGCCTTCGTAAATCTTTATGGAATAAAAGAGCTTCTGTGAGCTTATCTGTAGGAGATATTCTTAATCAGGCAAATGCTGTTGTGTCAGCCAAATATGAGGGACTAGATAATCAATATTTTCCTGAATTGGAGACTCAATTTCTTAGAATTGGGTTCAAATATAATTTTGGTAACTATAAGTTGAAAGATAATAATCGCGATTTAGATAAGGCAGAGCGGGATAGAATTAATAATTAAGACAAGTATTCATCGATAATACTATTACAAAACCACTTCAACGAAGTGGTTTTGTTGTTTAGATACAAATCCGTTTTGCAATTACTTCTTGAGCGCTTCGTTTTATTCACTTGGAAAAAGAAAGTACCTTTGCGGTTGTTACGCTTTCGCGAAAGCGTACCTAAAAACAAATACGTTTACAATAAAACAGTGGTGATATTTATTACCACACTTTTTAATACTGAATAATGGCAAAAATAGGAGATATAGATGTAGGAGATTTTCCGTTATTACTGGCGCCTATGGAGGATGTGAGTGATCCACCTTTCCGTGCATTGTGCAAGGAGCAAGGGGCAGATGTAGTGTATACAGAGTTTATCTCTAGTGAAGGCTTGATAAGAGATGCTGCCAAAAGTGTCATGAAGCTTGATATTTATGAAAAAGAACGCCCTGTCGGGATTCAAATATTTGGAGCTGTAGAGGAGTCTATGCTACGTAGTGTGGAGATTGTAGAAGCGAGTGGTCCAGATATCATAGATATCAACTTTGGATGTCCAGTAAAAAAGGTAGTTTCTAAAGGCGCTGGGGCTGGAATTTTAAAAGATATTGATTTAATGGTAAGTCTTACTAAAGCAATGGTAAATCATACCAAACTGCCAGTAACGGTAAAGACTCGTCTAGGCTGGGATCACGATAGTATAAAAATCGTTGAGGTTGCAGAGCGATTGCAAGATGTAGGTTGTGCTGCCATATCTATTCATGGGCGTACACGTGCACAAATGTATAAGGGAGATGCAGACTGGGGTCCTATTGCAGAGGTGAAGAATAATCCTCGTATGCAAATTCCTGTGTTTGGTAATGGTGATGTTAATACACCAGAACGCGCTGTAGAGATGCGTGATAAATACGGACTAGATGGCGCGATGATAGGTCGCGCAAGTATAGGGTATCCTTGGTTTTTTAATGAAGTAAAGCATTTCATGGAAACTGGGACACACAAGGCGCCCCCTACTATGAAAGAACGTATAGAAGCCGCAAGACGTCACCTACAGATGTCTATAGATTGGAAAGGTGAAGTGCTAGGTGTTTTTGAAACACGAAGACATTATACAAATTACTTTAGAGGGATTCCTCACTTTAAAGAATATCGTATGAAGCTTGTGACATCAGATCAGAGTGAAGATGTTTTTAGCGCACTTGACCTTATTGAAAAAGAATTTGGTGATTACCAGTTCGTCTAAGAGTCTTCTATAAGTTTTCTATTTATTCTAGTAGCTGCAAGTCTAGCTGCTAGAAAGCCTAGTATTAATATAGTGGCGTATACGAGCACAATATTAATTACTTCAAACTTTACAGGATAAGGAAGTTCGGCAGTGATAGGTATAAAGCCAAATTGCTGCTGCAGGACTATAAGTATCGCTCCTAGTAGGATGCCAATAGCTCCGCCTATAACAATCATGAGCGCGCCCTGAGTAAATATTATTTTTCTTATAGTAGGTAGCGTTGCTCCTAAGTCACTTAGTGTCTTGATGTGCTTTCGTTTATCTACAATAATCATAATTAAACTTCCTACGAAACTAAAAAGAGCGATAATAAGTACGAGCGTACAAATAAAGTACAAAGCTAGATTTTCTGTGTTGAGCATTTTATAAAGAGCATCGTTAAGCTCTATTCTATTTTTGATAATGATATTATTATTAAAAATAGCATTTAACTCTTCACGCAGATTATCTTCATCTGCATCTGAATCTAGTTTAAACTCAATGGTGCTTATTTGGTTTGCTGGATAATCAAGGAGAGAGCCTACAAAGTCAATATTGCCAAAGACGTGATCGTTATCTAGTGCATCTCCTGCTTGAAAGACACCGCTTACCATCGCTTTAGAGGAGTTAAAGGCCTGCGTTGGGTCTGTAATTTGCCCTGTGCCTGGTTTTGGCGTCATGATAGTCACAAGGCTTCCATAATCTCCTACGTTTATTGAGAGGCGCTTGCGCACGAGAAGTCCCATAGCAACCTCAGGTTCTCCTGGACTAGGCCAGTAGCCTACAAAAATAGTGCTGTCCATTTGAGTAACATCTAGGTAGCGCTCATCTACCCCTTTTAAGAACGCAAGAGAAGTCCTTCCATCATACTCTAGATATGCACGTTCTTCAATAACTTTAGAATAAGAAGCTACGCCTTTTAAGGAGTTGAGCTGCTGTTCTTGATCTGGAGATAGCGTGATGGTCTTTCCTGAAGCTGGAGCAATTTTTAGATCTGGATCTATAATAGAAGTTATAGATAAATTAAACTCCTTAAGTCCAGAAAAAGCCGAAAGTACTATAAACAGTACTAAGGTTCCTAGTATAATGCTCACCACAGATACTAGTGTGATGATGTTTACGGCATTAGTGCCGCTTTTAGAAATAAGATATCTCTTTGCAATATAATAGGGAAATTGCATTTATATCTTTTTACGTCGCGCTAGTAGGCTAGGATTTTCAAGTGGATTTTCCTCGCGCTTAAGAGAGCGTTCAATACCGTCTAGATACTCTAGCGTATCGTCTATAAAAAATTGTAACTCAGGCATGCGACGCAGTTGGTGGCGTGTGCGTTGAGATATATTGTGTCTTATAATAGGTTTTACTTGATTTACCTCTTTAAGTATATCTGCTGCTTTGTCGTTTGGGAAAACGCTTAGATATACTTTGGCAATAGAAAGATCTGTAGGAACTTTTACCTTAGTAACGGACACAATGATGCCTCCCTTACCACTGTCACGTAGTGCGTTCTGAAGAACTTCTGCAAGATCCTTCTGAAGAACTCCTGCTACTTTTTTCTGTCTGTTTGATTCCATAGACTGCAAAAATACGTTTTTTGAATTGTATTACTTTTGTGTAAGTAAGTTATCATTAAACTTTAGTAGTAATAATGGTTGTAATTACGCTTTCGCGAAAGCTAAACTTGCCTACACGATACTATTAATATGAACAACACATCATAAATTAAATAAACTATGAAAAAAATAGAACATATAGGAATCGCAGTTAAGGATCTCGAGGCGGGAAATGATTTATACGAGAAGTTATTGGGTGTAGCTCATTATAAAATAGAAGAAGTAGCCTCAGAAGGAGTGCGTACATCCTTTTTTCAATCTGGGCCTAATAAAATAGAGCTTCTAGAGGCAACAACAGAAGATGGGCCTATTGCTAAATTTTTAGAAAAGAAAGGAGAAGGAATACATCACATAGCCTTTGCAGTAGATAATATCGTAAAAGAAATGGAGCGATTAAAAAAAGAAGGTTTTATTTTATTAAATGAAAAACCAAAGAAAGGGGCTGATAATAAGCTGGTTGCCTTTGTGCACCCTAAGACTGCTGGAGGTGTTCTAGTAGAATTATGTCAAGAAATTGATAATTTGTAATAAAAACCTTTGGTTGGGTTAAGTTTTATACTAAATTTGCAGCCGTTTTCAACCTCATCTGAGAAACATAGAAAACAACGGTCCCATAGCTCAGCTGGTTAGAGCATCTGACTCATAATCAGAGGGTCCTTGGTTCGAGCCCAAGTGGGACCACTTTTTTAGTTAGAATACTAAATCCATAAACTTTATCGTTTTATTATATATATTAATCAGTTAACCTAGCTGATTAATATTTTACTGTATTCTTATTTTAAATTAAAACTACAAGTAATTTGCTTGTTTTTACGATTAAATGCGTATTATTGACGTTGAAAGACACAATTATACCCAACCTATACTCTGAAGACAGTAAGATTATTTTGCAGTCTAAGAGGTATTACTTTTGAATTATTATGAGCCCCAATCTCAGAACTTTCATTGCAACAATTCTCCTATCATTTGTAGGGGTATGTGGATATGCACAAGATGGACCTCCGCCTCCGGGCACTAGGACAGCCTCTCTGCCTGGACTTGTCGCGCCTATAGATGACAATATCATTATATTGGTAATTTGTGGTGTACTAGCAGGTGCTTTTTATGCTTACAAGAACAATAAAGCTAGATCTAATAGCCCTGCGTAAGACGTTTTACATATTTCCCTATTACATCAAACTCTAAGTTTACCTCCGTGCCTATTTTAAAGTCTTTAAATACGGTATTCTCATATGTGTAAGGAATAATAGCTACGCTAAACCCTCCTTCTGTAGAGTCTACTACGGTTAAGCTTGTCCCATTTACAGTGATAGATCCCTTTTCAATAGTAACATTTCCTAATGAAGTATCATATTTAAAAGTAAATCTCCAGCTTCCATCCTCTTCCTCAATGTTAGTACATGTTCCCACTTGGTCTACATGACCCTGCACAATATGTCCGTCAAGACGGGCGCCTAACTGCATAGCGCGCTCTAGATTTACAGTGTCGTTAGTAGCGAGGCTGTTTAAATTTGTCTTATCAAGAGTTTCTTGTATAGCTGTAACTTTGTAGATGTCATCTTCTATAGCCACTACAGTTAGGCAAACACCATTGTGAGCAACACTTTGGTCAATTTTGAGTTGGCTAGTGATGCTGCTTTTTATCTTGTAGTGTATGTTTTCCTGATCTTTTTCTATTGAAACTACAGTAGCAAGATCTTCAATAATACCTGTAAACATGAATGGATTTTATTTGGTTACTTTTGTGTTGTAAAAATACAAAACGCTAGAAGCATCACATGAATAAAGATCAAAAAGTACGTGTAGGGATTTCTATTGGAGATTTAAATGGAATAGGGGCAGAGGTTGTGATAAAGACATTTTCAGAAGTGATGATGTTTGATTTTTGTACACCTATAATTTTTGCTTCGGCAAAGACACTTTCTTATATTAAGAAGTCTTTGAGTTTACAAGCGGAGTTTCATGGGATAGACGCTTTCGCGAAAGCGTTAGATAATAAAATAAACGTCTATAATTTATGGAAGGAGCCTGTAGAGATTAAATGGGGAGAGGCGACTGAAACAGCAGGCGATTATGCTTTAAAGTCTTTTGTGGAAGCTACTAAGGCGCTTAAAAATGGAGATATTGATGTACTTGTAACCGCTCCTATAAATAAGGCTAATATCCAGAAAGAAGATTTTGCATTCCCGGGTCATACAGATTATCTAGCACAAGAGCTAGAGGGTGATGCGATGATGCTTATGATTACAGATACGCTTAAGGTAGGTTTACTTACAGATCATGTTCCTGTAAAAGATGTGGCTAGTGAGATTACACCAGAGGTGATTGTCAAGAAAGTAAATACATTATATAATGCCTTGAAGCAAGATTTTGGCGTAGATAGGCCTAAAATTGCCTTACTGGGTATTAATCCACATGTAGGAGACAACGGAGTTATAGGGGATGATGATGATAAGGTGTTGATACCTACACTTGAAAAAATGCGTGCAAATGGTCAGTTAGTTTATGGGCCTTATGCTGCAGATAGCTTTTTTGGGTCAGGGAATTATAAAAATTTTGATGCCATTCTAGCAGCTTATCACGACCAAGGATTAATTCCTTTTAAGACATTGTCTTTTGGTAAGGGGGTAAATTATACTGCGGGATTAGACAGGGTTCGCACGTCTCCAGATCACGGCACTGCTTATGAGATTGCGGGGAAAGGTACTGCAGATGAAGGCTCTTTTAGAGAAGCTGTTTTTTCGGCAGTAAAGATTTATAATAAAAGAAAAGAATACCAAGAGATTACAAAGGATGTACTTAAGGTTTCTCCTAGACGTGCTGGTAGAGAGCGATCAGGCAGACCGCCAGCAAAAAGATAAGGTACTAAAGAACATTCTTAGTAGTTATAGAGAATTAAAATAAAATTGAGCTTGTGCTTTGTGATATAAAAAATTATGTATCTTTGCACGCTCCAAACGGCTGATGTGATGAAAGGATTGAAACCATACACCATACAATACGTAGGTTTAAAAGAAGGAGAGCATACATTTGATTACACGATTACAAAATCGTTCTTTGATCTTTTTGAATATGATGACTTTAATGATGCAAACATTGAGGCTACACTTCTCTTAACAAAGAAGTCTACTTTTATGGAGTTTGATTTTAAAATCTCAGGTACTATCAATGTGAACTGTGATGTTACTAATGAGCCTTATGATCAACCTGTGGAAGATGTCTACACTCTCGTAGTGAAGTTTGGTCAAGAGTTTAATAATGATATTGAAGATATTTTAATCTTGCCTTACGGTGAGTATGAAGTAAATGTCGCTCAGTATATTTATGAACTCATTATATTGGCACTGCCTAATAAGAGGGTTCACCCTGGTATTGAGGACGGGACATTGCAGTCAGATATATTAGATAAGCTGGAAGAATTAAGTATTCCAGATCAAAAAGTAAAAGAAGAAAAAGAAGATACAGATCCTAGATGGGATTCTTTAAAAAAACTATTAACAGATAAATAAGAGTACGTAATGGCACATCCTAAGAGAAAAATCTCCAAAACAAGAAGAGATAAAAGAAGAACGCATTACAAAGCTGCTATACCACAAATAGCTGTAGATCCAACAACTGGAGAGGCACACCTTTACCACAGAGCACACTGGTTTGAAGGGAAGTTGTACTATAGAGGTCAAGTAGTTATTGATAAGACGGAAGAAGTAGAGGCGTAAGCTTTGCTTTTATAAAATAGAACTCTCACAACGTGAGAGTTTTTTTTATGCTCACAATTCATCAAAAAAAGTTAATTAAAGGCTGGTTTTGATCAATTTTTAGTATTTTTCCCCTCGTTTTTGACTATAATCGTCAATATTCGAAAAAATTTAACTGAAACAAATGAGTAAAATCTCAGCGGCAATTACAGCTGTAGGCGCTTACGTTCCAGACTATGTCTTGACCAATGAAATACTTGCAGGCATGGTAGATACTAATGATGAGTGGATCACCTCTCGCACTGGTATTAAAGAACGTAGAATCCTCAAGGAAAAGGGAAAGGGAACATCGTTTCTAGCCATAAAGGCAGCCCAAGACCTTCTTGCAAAAAGACAACTTGACCCCTCAGAAATTGATATGGTTATAGTTGCGACTGCGACACCAGATATGCCTGTTGCATCCACAGCAGTATATACTGCAACTCAAATAGGAGCCGTAAATGCATTTGCATTTGATCTTTCGGCCGCATGTTCTAGCTTCCTTTATGGAATGTCTACAGCAGCGAGCTATATTGAGTCTGGTCGTTATAAAAAAATACTTCTTATCGGGGCAGATAAAATGTCCTCTATTATAGACTATACAGATAGAACAACTTGTATCATCTTTGGTGATGGTGCTGGTGCTGTCTTGTTTGAACCTAATCAAGAAGGATTAGGATTGCAAGATGAGCTACTAAGATCTGATGGAATAGGTAGAGAGTATCTTAAGATTGATGCCGGAGGAAGTATATTACCTCCTTCACAAGAAACTATAGATAATAAACAGCACACCGTTTTTCAAGATGGGAAGACTGTTTTTAAATTTGCAGTGTCTAATATGGCAGATGTAAGTGATAAAATAATGAAGCGTAATAACCTTACGGGTGACGACGTAGACTTCCTTATCGCACATCAAGCAAACAAGCGTATCATAGATGCTACCTCAAGACGAATGGGTCTTGATGATGATAAAGTACTTATTAATATACATAGGTATGGAAATACCACGTCAGCTACCTTACCTTTGCTGATGAGTGATTACGAAAACCAACTAAAAAAAGGAGATAA
This sequence comes from Dokdonia sp. Hel_I_63, assembly GCF_007827285.1. NCBI lineage: Bacteria > Pseudomonadati > Bacteroidota > Flavobacteriia > Flavobacteriales > Flavobacteriaceae > Dokdonia > Dokdonia sp. Hel_I_63. The sequence continues at coordinate 1,121,120 of NZ_VISD01000001.1, forward strand.
TATCATATTTGCTGCCTTTGGCGGTGGATTCACTTGGGGTTCTATTTACTTCAAGTGGGCATATGACTCCAACTAAAACTAAACAAGCTAAATTCAAACACTTATGGATTTAAAAGAAATTCAAAACCTGATCAGATTTGTTGCAAAGTCTGGCGCGAGCGAAGTAAAACTTGAAATGGATGACGTAAAAATCACTATCAAGACTGGCGACGATGATAAGGCACCTACTACTTTCTTACAGCAAATGCCTGCAATGCAAATGGCACCACAAGCGCCTGCCGCAGCAGCACCAGCTCCTGCACCAGAAGCAGCAGCTCCTGTAGCACCAGTAGCACCAGCAGAAGATGAGAATTCTAAATATATCACTATAAAGTCTCCTATTATCGGAACTTTTTATAGAAAGCCTGCTCCAGACAAGCCTATGTTTGTTGAAGTAGGAAAACAAATCTCAGAAGGAGATGTACTTTGTGTTATTGAAGCGATGAAGCTTTTTAACGAGATCGAAAGTGAAGTATCTGGAACAATCGTAAAGATTCTTGTAGATGATTCTTCTCCTGTAGAGTTTGATCAACCATTATTTTTGGTAGATCCGTCATAATCCCCTACGGGTATTTTAATCATTGAGGAGGTATTGTGGTAGTATGCTTTCGCGAAAGCGTAACCTTACTACTCATCTTTACGTACCACAATAAAAAATAAACACTATGTTTAAAAAGATACTTATAGCAAATCGTGGTGAGATCGCACTCCGTGTTATACGCACGTGTAAGGAGATGGGAATCAAAACCGTAGCGGTATACTCTACTGCAGATCGTGAGAGTTTACACGTGAAGTTTGCAGATGAGGCCGTATGTATAGGACCTGCTCCTAGTGCAGAGTCTTATCTTAAAATGTCTAATGTTATTGCTGCTGCGGAGATTACAAATGCAGACGCAATTCACCCGGGATATGGTTTCTTATCTGAAAATGCAAAGTTTTCAAAAATATGTGAGGAGCACAATATCAAATTTATTGGAGCATCTGCAGAGATGATTTCTAAAATGGGAGATAAGGCAACTGCAAAGAAAACAATGAAAGCAGCTGGTGTACCATGTGTGCCTGGATCTGACGGAATTATAAAAGACTTTGAAGAGTGCCAGAAACTAGCAAAAGAAACTGGTTACCCTGTTATGCTTAAAGCTACTGCCGGTGGTGGTGGTAAAGGTATGCGTGCTGTATGGAAGAAAGAAGATCTTCTTAAGGCTTGGGAAGGTGCTCGTCAAGAAAGTGCCGCAGCATTTGGTAATGACGGTATGTATATGGAAAAGCTTATTGAAGAGCCACGCCATATTGAAATCCAGATTGTAGGAGATAGCAACGGTAAAGCGTGTCACCTTTCTGAAAGAGATTGTTCTGTACAAAGACGTCATCAGAAACTTACAGAGGAGACTCCGTCACCATTTATGACAGATGACCTTCGTGAGCGTATGGGAGAAGCTGCTGTAAAAGCTGCCGAATATATTAAGTATGAAGGAGCAGGTACGGTAGAGTTCCTTGTAGATAAGCATCGCAACTTCTACTTCATGGAGATGAACACTCGTATCCAAGTAGAACACCCTATTACAGAGCAAGTAGTAGATTACGATTTAATACGTGAGCAAATACTTGTTGCTGCGGGAGTACCAGTATCAGGAAAAAATTATTATCCACAGTTACACTCTATCGAGTGTCGTATAAACGCAGAAGATCCTTATAACGGTTTTAGACCATCACCAGGGCGCATTACTAATTTGCATGCACCAGGAGGTCACGGAGTGCGTATAGATACTCACGTTTATAGTGGCTATATGATTCCTCCTAATTATGACTCTATGATTGCAAAGTTGATTACTACTGCGCAAACTAGAGAAGAGGCAATTAATAAAATGAAGCGTGCTCTTGATGAGTTTGTGATAGAAGGAATTAAAACAACAATTCCTTTTCACAGACAGTTAATGGATCACCCGGATTATATAGCTGGTAATTATACAACGAAGTTTATGGAAGACTTTGTAATGAAGCCAGCAGAACAAGAATAGATTAAAAAAATCTCGATAGCAATATCGAGATTTTTTTTGCTTAAAGTGTAGCGGTAGATTACTTTACTTGGGCTCGCAATATTTTCTTTATAATCACCATCTGGCCAAAATGATAATGTGAGTGCTCTAGTAGGCCTACTAAGTTATGCTCATAACTGCCATATTTTTCCACTACAAAATCTTCTTTTAATTTCTCTTGAGGAAAATCTTTTGCTAGTTGTGCACAGCGATGTGTCGCCGCATAGAGTTGTTCTTTTTGTAATTGCCATGCTGCTTCCGTATTAATCAAGGGAACATTAAAACTTAAAGAATCCTTAGCAAGAAGTGGTTTGCCTTCTAGTACGTCTCCCACAGCATTTATGTAGTAGTGAATATGAAATACCAGCTGCGCTATACTATTGAGTCCATAGAGACTCGTGATGGCTTCATTTACAGAAACATCATCTAGATGTTGCGATAGATGTGATCCCGTCAGATTAGGCCCTGTAATGAGTTGCTGTAGGTGAACGCCTAGTAATTGTGAAGTAGTCATCTATGTAGTTTTATGACAAGATATTATTTATTACGCTTTCGCGAAAGCGTGCATGGTGATCATATCTTTTATGATATAAAATTTGGCTCTTATTTTGAAAACCTTGAATACAAGTTTCTCGTATACTTAGTATGAAGAATTTGTGTTATCTACTACTTATGTTATCGCTTTCAAGTCAGTATTCTTGGAGCCAAAAAATTGATAATACCACTTCTTATAGAGCAATAAACACAAATCACTATTTTAGATTTAGCTACGACAATGACTACTTTGCTGCAACAGATGAAAATTATACCCAAGGTTATAGTTTTGAATTGGTAGCACCATTCTTAGCGAAAAATCCTGTAAATAAGTTGTTTTATATACCTAAAAATATCGAGCGTCGCTATGGATTATCCATCGAGCATATAGGGTTTACACCTAATCATTATGAGCTCCCAGAAATACAAGTGGGTGACAGGCCATTTGCCGCAGCAATAATGCTAAAAAACTCCATGATTGCGGTAGATGCTTCTGCGAAAAGTATATTTAGTAGTGGTTTAAGTATTGGAATTATAGGTCCTGGAGCGTTTGGAGAAGAAATGCAGCGGGGCATTCATGAGGCTACGGGAAATAAAATTCCGCTAGGGTGGAAAAATCAAATTAAAAATGATCTCGTACTTAACTACGAAGTAGGATATGAAAAGCAACTTGTGCGATATGAAGATCTATTTTCGCTTCAAGCGAGTGCAAATGTAAAGGTAGGAACCCTTTTTACTAATGGATCACTAGGAGTAAATAGTACTGTGGGAATTATTAATAATTCATTTTCATCACTATCAGAGCGTAGCGGTTTCAAACTATATGCCTATGCCGCTCCTATGGTGAGCGTCATTGGTTATGACGCTACATTACAAGGAGGATTGATTAATCGCGATAGTCCATACACCATTGAGTCTGGAGATGTACAAAGAGTAACGGGACAGTTTGATTACGGAATTATTCTTAAAACAAAAACGCTCTATTTTGAATACACTCGCTCCGTAATCACAAAGGAATTTGCAACTGGTAGCTCTTATAAATGGGGAGGTATTAGGATAGGGTTTACGTTGTAAAAGCCTGTCTTGATTTACTAGAGGTTTTACTGCTGTTTGTAAATTACTTCGAGTTAACTAGATATTGTATGTTAATCGATTTTTCATTTCTGAACATGTATCAGCTACTAGAATTTTCCTCAAAAGCCATCCATAGTTTAGGATATTTATTCTTCAAATCATCTCCTTCTTCATTCCATTCATCACCAAAAATAATCATGTTTTGTCGAATTCCTATAGGCATATCTATTCCGGTCTTCTCTTCAAAGGCAACACTTGGTATATAACTTAAACCTTCCCAGTCACCATCATTAGCATCTTCAAGATTAGCTAGGCTTTCAATATCTTCAACTGCATTATCAAAGATTTGTTTTCCTCTGCCTATTAACCAACCTCTGAAGTCTGAGAAGCAATCATCAGAGCACCCTCCATTAATGATATATGCAGCTGCCCAAAAGTCCCAATTGTAAATGCTTCCTTTTAAAAATTTAAAGGTGTTATTAAAAGCAACAATTTCTGGAGGATTAAGAAGTAGTAATTCTTTTTTTAATTGCTCTTGCTGCTGTTCATAATCACCATGACTTTTAGTATTACTGTTTTCGATGATTTGCCAGAACTTATCTAATTGCATCTGTCTCTCGTATAAGCCGGGAGCTTGGGTAATGTTAGTTTTTTGAGATTCAAAAAAGGCCTTAAAACTTTTTGAAAAGCTGAAATGATAAACGGCCAATCCATAGACGAAAATCATTACTAAGAACGGCGTTTTATTTAGAAAATAAGTATCGGTTGTAATGAATCCAAAAATGGCCCCTAATATTCCAAAAGCAAATAGAATTATAGCAATAATCCTTGCCCAATTTTTTCCTTTATAAACCATGAGTAGCAGCCCAATAGTTAATAAGAAACGTATGAATTGTTGAAGGAGTTTCGTAGGTTCTATCTCTAATACACTCACATTGTAAAAATAAATAGTATGTATGGAGACAAGTAAAATACTTAATGAAATAAGCAGTGTTCTTTTCTTTCCAAGTTTAATTAAATCTTTCATTATTGAAATTTATTCGTGATGATTTCATTTTAAAAATATGGTAGTACCCTTTTAAATACGTTCTGTCTTACATTACTGATACAACATATACCGTGGTGGAACTAAGCCATTAAGGCGTAATGCAACTAGCATTTGTGCCCTGTGGTGCGTAATGTGATCGGTGAGGATAAGTAACACTTGGCGCTTTGTGCGTTGCAGATTGCCGTAAGCTACTGTGTCATTTAATTGGGTTGTATCAAGCCCTTGGATTAATTTGACGGTGTGTTCAAAAGTCTTGTTTACAGCAGCAATCATTTCCTCCTTAGTTTTGGAAGCAACTTTAAGTTCGCTATCTGTCTCCCAATTCCTTGCTGGACGACCATTTAAAAGTGATTCACTATGCCAATCCATCGCCCATGCGATGTGCATTAAGTTTTCTTCAAAACTACTAGAGGCTGGTGTCACTCTGTAGCTGTATTTCTCACGAGGCATTGCTTCTGCAACGCGATTGAGATATTCTTGGGAGTTTTCTAAACGCTGTATATAGTCGTTTATGAAATTAGTTTCTTGAGCATATAACAAGGTGTCGCTAGTACTAAAACATAAAATGATTGATAAGATAAAAAGTTGTCTCATAGTATTTACTCTTTTCTACAATATAACCACCAATTCATATCCCTAGTGACCTCAAATCCTAATCTTTTATATAATGGGATTGCAAGGTTTCCTTTATTGGTATGTAAAATGGGCGTTTTGTTTTCTCTTAAAATCTCTTGAGCGTTGTGAGCAATGAGCTGACTAGCTAGTTTTTGCTTGGTGTAATCAGGATGGGTGACTACGGAGCTTATTTCTACAAAGAGATTGGTTTGCATGCGTTGTCCGGCGATAGCAACTAGTTTACCATTTTTAATAACTCCATAGAAATTGCCCATTTCAAAACTGCGCTTTTGATAGAAGCCAGGCATTACTAACCATACGAGCTCATAAATCTCATCAATATAAGACTCATTCAATAATATGATCTCTTCTTTGATTGCAACGTCACTTAACTCTTTCAACACCATCTGACAGCCATCAATTTTTCTGTTTAGAACAATTTTTGTGTCATCTATTTGGGGTGTTTGGTTTTCTGAAACGAAGAAGAAATCTTTTCTGGTCTTTATATATTCCCTAGAAGCGCTTGCAGTCTTCGCCTCATCAAAGAAAGCCCCAAACGAACATACCGCGGGATTATAAAACAGAACGCCATCAAAAGTAACTGCAAACTTTTTATGCGTTTCACTTAAAGAATACCAGACAGGATTTTCTAGTTGTTGAGGTAGGGTTGTCATTGAGCTGAAGGAAGATTGAGTTTTATTAAAATTTTTACAGTTCTGTAGTCGTTTATAAAGTTGATTTCTTAGCCAAAAGTATACCTATAAGAAAGCTTAAAATTATGACTTTATATGTGAATAGCTATTGTTTGAATTCTTCTTCCAAGTTCGCTTCATATTGACGGCAAGCTTCTCTTCATAGGCAATCATGACATCTTCTACACTTATTCCCATTCTAGCTGCTACGTCAAATATGCACATGATAGCATCTGCATATTCGACTGGGTTTTTAATGTCATTGGTAATATCGTCTTCTATTTCTTTTATCTCTTCCTTAGCTTTTTGAAGCGATCCCATTGGGGTTGCTTCAGTAAATGTTCTAAGAGACCATTCTAGTCTTTTCTTTTCTAACGCGATGATATCCATGATTTAGTTGAGTTATGCTATCTACAAAATAGATTTTTGTTTTTCTAAACTTGATATTTTCTCTTCTTTGGACGAATAGTTTTTGATAATAGTTACGGTCACGATAGCTAGGGGTATTCCTAATATTGACATGACCATGTCTGCAATAGTACTACTCATTAAAGTCTCAATAGTCTGTTCTTTAAAGATACTCTTAAGTACATAATTACCTATATAGTTAGATACAATCCATAATGTCCACCAAATTCCGATAACTGTAGTATTGCTGTCTAAGTAGTTAGAATCTTCAGCTTTTATTAAACGTGTTGTTTTTTCCCACATTTCCTTCATTATCTGATACGGACGATACAATGAAATTATAGGTACAAACCAACTACCTGCAGCCCATCCATCTGTGTGGTTTGTTTTTGCTCTGATATTCAGGTTGTAGTAGGCTCTTCTAAACCATTGAATAAAAGTTACTGTAGATGTTATAAATATGATTGTGTAAAGAATGGCTATAATTTGTTCTCTAGTGTCGTTTGCATTTAGTGCTTGCTCGGTAACAAACTCATCGTTTTGTATTGACTGTAAGATGTTATACTGTAAATATGATGATACAATTGAGAAGATGTCAAGAACCATAACTAGCCAGACTAATATCTGAGCAATTTTTGCTCTTTTCAGATTTGGCTTTATGGCGTTGACATTATAAGTTATCCCTGTTTTAATTGGGTTATTGTTAGTGTTTTCTAGGTTTGAATTTTCCAATGGATTAGCCGTTTTTTTAAGGTTATATATTTGTATTTGGTATGTAGCCACCGAAAATACAAAAGCTTAGCGCTTTGTTTTTACGGATTCCCATATAATCATGCTTTTTTTGAAATAAAGTTCATATCACCTTATCAGAAGCAAGCTTTAATACACAGTTTAAAACCCAAAAACCACCACAGTTTCCTGAGGTGGTTTTTGAAATATCACATTTTCGCGAAAGCGTAATAAAATAGTTACGCTACATCTTGATCATTATTTACATAGTCCATAAGGTCTACGTCATTACCTAGTAATACTTGAGTAGGGTTGATACGACCTGCTTCTGGTCCGTTTTCTAACTTAAGTACGCCACGAGGACATACTGCGCTACATACACCACAACCTACACAGCTAGAACGTACGATGTTTTCTCCTTTCTGAGCATATGCACGTACATCAATTCCTTGCTCACAATAGGTAGAACAGTTACCACAAGAGATACATTGCCCTCCGTTTGTAGTAATTCTAAAACGAGATTTAAAACGTTGTACAAACCCTAAGTAGGCTGCTAGCGGGCATCCAAAACGACACCATACACGGTTACCAAAAATAGGGTAGAATCCAGTCCCGATTACTCCTGCAAACCAAGCACCTATCAGGAAGCTATAGGTGTCTTTTATCCACTGCGAGTTGATTCCTAAAAAAGCTTCTGCACCGGTAAAGTAACAGTATAATGTGACGAGTGTCATCACTAGTGAAAACACGAGTACCGAGTGTATGAGCCAGCGCTCAAGCTTCCAAGCTTTCATCGTTTTATTAGAATGCTGGCGGTAGGGATCACCAAGAGTTTCGGCAAGGCCACCACAACCACAAACCCAGCTACAGTACCATCTTTTTCCAAAGAAGTATACCATTACCGGTACAATAACGAGTGTAAGTACAACACCCCATACGAGGATGAAAATACCTAGGCCACCACTTTCTGTAAGTGTTTCTAGATTCCACTCAAAAAAGAAATCATAGTCAAGTGGGAATGCATTTTTAAAATCATATCCTGGCTTTCCTAAGCTAGACATGATCTCTGGAATAAGGAAGGCAAATACTATTTGGAAGAATAATACAGAGGTAGTACGTACAATCTGGTATTTATTGTGACGGTACTTTATATACATACGCATAGCCATCGTGAGCATGATGGTACAGTACAAGAAACCGTACACAAACCACTGGCTGGCATCTCCACCATTAAGCGCATTACTGATAGGGTCGAGTATAAATGTCCAGTTTACTACATAGTCTGCATTAAAATAAAGCACTAGGTAAAATAGCACGAGGTATATGAGTACTAGCCATGCAATCCAGCCGCGGTTTGTAGCTGCGTCGTGGTAGATGTGGTCGTTTTTAATTCCTGGTTTACCTAATAAAACAAGGTTAGGAAAAATAAACATAAGTGCTCCTAAGATGCTAAGTCCAAAAGTTAAGAACCACATGAGCCCTTTATTTTCAACGATGAAGCCTGTTCCTGCTTTTTTGGCTAGGGAGAAGCTAAAGGCTTGAAAGTCTTTATCATTAATGCGATACTGGTATTGTTCTCCTTTTTTATCCCATTCCTTTGCAGCGTCATATTTGGCTATTTGAGTATCATAATAGGTATTATTTTCGGCAAGGGCATTACGTATGGCACCTGTAAAGGCAAAGGTGCCTAGGGTTTTGCCCACTACGTCTTCTGTTATTTTTTTAGTAATGAGTTCGCTTTTAATTCCTTTTTCAGAAACAAAAGCGTCTAGTTGATCTTGTTGTAATGTAAAGCCTCCCATAAACACAGAAGCAGTCCATATTGCTAGTCCGGTAAGAAAGATAACCAGGCCTAAGTTTTTAATAATTTTCATAAATGTAAGTCGTTAGGTAGGTTATGCAAAGATTCTTTTCCAGCTCTTTTTCTTAGGAGCGAGAGAAGTTCCGTATTGTTTGTTGTACTCAGCTAGGATTTCTTTTTCGTAATGCGTGTAGAGCTCCGGATCAAAGTTGGCATCCTTAAGATGCTCTAGTACATAGTCTGTAGTTTGCCCTTCGGTAAGCCAGCGGTCAAAGAGTTCATGACGCAGCCTAATCCCAAAATTATTTATTCCTATAAACTTACGAGTACCTTCTTGCATCTCGATAGTGATACATTTATTATCATCCTTATGCATCCAGTGAAAGTGCGTATTACCTTCTTTAGGTTTTGAGAAAACCCAACCATACGTCTGGTACTCTATATCCATAAATTTTGCACTGTTAAACCAGTGACCAGGGTTATATGCTGTAGGTTTTCCAGTAAGTGTCTGAGCAAGTGCCTCGCCCATCATTCTACCAGTATACCAGACAGCCTCAATCGGTCTGCGACCATTTATACCCTCGTGTTGCTCTGCACAATCACCTATGGCATAAATATCTTTTATATTAGTCTCTAGCATAGGATTGACCTTGATACCTCGTCCTATCTCAATACCGCTATCTTTTAAGAAAGCCACATTAGGAGACACACCAGCGGTAAGCCCTACAACGTTACAAGCAATCTCTTCGCCAGTCTCTTTTATAGTTATAGCGCGCACTTTACCATGATCATCTGCTAGAATACTGTCTAGATTAAAACCTAATCGTAAATCTACATGATGACTTTTTATGTGACGATTGAGCATCTGGCTTTCACCTAAAGGGAGCACTCCGTTCCAGAAGTTATTCTCGCGAACTAAAAAAGTCACAGGGATGTCACGAGTGAGTAACATCTCTACCATCTCAATACCTATAAGACCTCCACCTACTACCACAGCACGTTTACACGTTTTGTTATCTGGAGCATTTGCTTCTAGTTTATCTAAATCTTGTTTTGAATACAACCCTTGTACACCATCGAGATCTTGTCCTGGCCAGCCAAATTTATTAGGTTTTGACCCCACAGCAAGCACGAGTTTATCATAACTCATTTTTTCACCACCAGAGAGTAATAATTGCTTATTCTCGTGATCTACTGTCTCTACAAAAGCGCGTTTGAGATCAATACGGTTTTTCTTCCAGAAGTAATCTTCATACGGTTTTGTGTGCTCATATTTCATATGTCCCATATAGATATACATAAGCGCTGTGCGAGAAAAGAAGTGATCCGTTTCGGCAGAAATGATGGTGATCTTTTTGTCAGAAGCTTTGCGGATGTGACGGGCGGTTGTAACGCCAGAAATCCCGTTGCCTATAATGACGATATGTTCTTGCATAGAGGTTGGTTTTATATAGTTTTCACCTAAGTAAAAATTAAGAAATGTATGGTTGTTGTTGTACCGCTTTCGCGAAAAAATCTTTTTGTTACCCTTTCGCGAAAGCAAAATATATAGTAGTCTAAACAAGCATTTTAAAACTTGTTTCTATGAGATAACATATCCTTGGGTCGTTTTAAAGATAACAAACTTAACGGGATGCTGTCTATTTAGAATTTATCTAAATGCATAAAGTGCTGTAAGGAAAATTTGATGCTCATTATGGAGCGTTACGGACTACATATTTTAAATTTTTAATGATCTGGTTGTAAGTCTCTTTATTTGAGCTCGACCGATTGTGCAGAAAAAGTTTACTTATGAAATCAATTACCAACCTCGCACTACTTCTTGTAATCACCTTGTCAAGTGTGTATATCCAAGCTCAAGATACTACATCATTTTTTGCTGATGCAGATACTTTTTTTAAGGCAAACGTAAAAAATGGGCTAGTGAATTATGCCGCTGTAAAGGCAAACCCGCAAGCGCTAGATGAGCTATTAGAAAATGCAGCATCTATATCTGTAAGCACATCTGATGCGGCAACGTATCAATCGTTTTGGATTAACGCATACAATCTAGCAGTAATAAAAGGAATCACAGAGAAGTATCCAGTAAAGCAACCACTATCTATAAAAGGTTTCTTTGATAAAAACACCTTCAAGTTAGGCGGGACAAATATCACTTTAAATGATATAGAAAATAAGAAGTTAAGAGCACAATTTCCAGGTGAACCTCTTTTTCACTTTGTGCTAGTATGTGCAGGACTAGGATGTCCACCTATCATCAATGAGGCATATACACCAGCCAAATTAAAATCACAATTACAACGCCAGACTACGCTTGCTGTAAATAATCCTAACTTCATTAAAGTGAAAGGAAATAAGGTGCAGATTTCTCAAATATTTGAATGGTATAAAGAAGACTTCGTACGTAATGGTACAGAGATAGATTTTTTAAATAAATACCGAAAAGAGCCTATTTCTAGTGATGCAAAGCTTTCATACTATCCATATGATTGGACGCTTAATGATTTTAAATAGTAGTTTCTACAATATTATAGTAATTATAAATTACTAGCTAAACTCCATTAAAATTTACCTATTACAACTACTCGATACCTGTCGAGGTAGATAACTATTGACTTAAAAAGCCGTTCTTACCAGATAGTATTAAACCCTAGCCATCTGGTGTGTGACGCACAAATAAATAACTAAAAACAACTACAATGAAAAAAACAATCCTACTAGTCGCTTTAATGCTTATTGCAGCAACATCTTTTGCACAAGATGATACAGAAAACCTTGAAGACGGAGGCTCTGTAATACAGACACTCACACCTTCTAAACTTATCTCAAAAGGAAAATTTGACATCAAATGGTTTAATAATCTTTACACAGAAACAAAAGATACTTTTGGCGAAAATGGTGAAGATCGTGATATCCCAAGAAATAATTTCTTTACATCAACACTTGAAGTGTACACTGGTGTTTCAAATAATAACAGAGTAAATGTAGGATTGATTCTAGAGGCTAGATCCAGCACTATAGGAGGTCGCGATGCTTTTGATGTTTTTAAATTTGATGGTGAGCGAGGCACTGCTCGTAGCGGTCTTACTTCTATAGCACCATCTGTAAAGTTTGTTCCGTTTAGTAAAGTAAATAATTTCTCTATCCAGAGTTCGTTTTTTATTCCTCTAGTGGATAATGAGACAGAAGAAGGTGTTTTTCTTGATCAAAAAGGATTTACATGGCAAAACAGATTTTTCTTTGACCACACTTTTGCAGGAGGAGACTGGCAACTATTTGCAGATTTGAATTCTGAGCTCAACTTTGGAGATGATGAGGATAGTTTTGCAAATGATAGTTTGCGTCTTACACCAGGGTTGTTTTTAAGTTATTTCCCAAGTTCAAAATTTACAGTATTAGGGCTTGTACAGCACTCACAACTTCTTGACCTAGGAAACGAATTCTCACAAGACTTTACAGCTGTAGGTGGTGGAGCAAAATATCAACTTACAGATGCTCTCAACCTTGAGGCATTATATACAAACTTTGTAAGAGGAAACGATACTGGATTAGGGCAGACTTTTAACCTAGGGTTGAGAGCTGTTTTTTAACATATAGCTAGAGCGCTTAGGTTCCCCTAATCTAAGCTCTTTACGAGTGCAATGTATATTCATATACCTTAACTACAATGAGTATACAGCACACTATGATAGACCTTGAGAGCTACCCAGTTCTTAAGGTCTTATTGCTTTTAAGATCTTTCGTTATAACTCATATACTTTTCAAATTTTAATCATAAACACATATCTTTAAATCAAAGAATAAGTAGATGAAAAATATTATAGGATGTTTCTTTTTATTGATTTGTCTACAAGCGTGTACTGCTCAAAAAACAGAAGAAAAGAAAATCAATGGGGTGAGTTTTGTTGCAAATCGTAATCCGGTAGATAGCACTCATGTAAGCCCTGTACAACTTGTAAATGCAAACTATGCTGCGGTAATGCCGTTTGGGTTTGTGCCACAAAAAGATAAACCACAAATTATATACAATACAGACAGGCAGTGGTATGGCGAGACCAGGGAAGGAGGTCGCAACTATGTGTCAGAATTGCACAAAGCAGGTATTGAGGTGATGGTAAAACCACAGATATGGATACGCAATGGCGAGTTTACTGGGTACCTTAAAATGGAGACAGAAGCAGAGTGGTTAGCACTAGAAACCTCATACCGCAACTTTATAATTGATTATGCCACACTAGCTCAAGAAGAAGGAGCAACCATCTTTTGCATAGGTACAGAGTTAGAACAATTTGTAACAAACAGACCAGATTTTTGGACGCAACTTATTATTGATATAAGAGAGGTGTACAATGGTAAACTTACCTATGCAGCAAACTGGGATGAGTATAAGAAAACTCCATTTTGGAGTCAGCTAGACTACATAGGTATTGATGCTTATTTTCCTGTTTGTGATGATCAAACACCATCTGTGGAGTGTGTTACAGCAGGATGGCAACTATGGAAGGAGGAGATGTCCGCTTTCGCGAAAGCGGAAAACCGCAAAGTGATTTTCACAGAATTTGGGTACCGCTCTGTAGATTATACAGGCAAAGAACCTTGGAAGGCAGATAGATCTATGACCACCGTAAATCTTGAAGGACAGGCACAAGCGACGCAAGCTCTCTTTGATACAGTATGGGATGAAGAGTGGATGGCAGGAGGATTTATATGGAAGTGGTTCATTAAACATGATGAGGTAGGAGGTCCAGAAAACAACCAGTTTACACCCCAAAATAAACCAGCCGAAGCTGTAATAAGACAGCATTATGGTAAGTATTAAATAAGATGCTCATCATTTATTTAAGTAAATAATGGCGTGTTGCGCAATGATTGTGCATTACTTTCGACCAACGTTTTTAATATAGCTATAGCCTTTATGAAATATTTCTCCCTCGTCTGCGCTCTGTTGATGACTTCATTTCTTTTTTCACAAGAACCTATTATAGAAGAAATTACTTTTGAAGGATTAAAACGTGTAGATGAATCTTTATTGAGAAGGCTTATTAAAGTAAAATCACAAACGGCATATGACTCTCTTAAAGTAGCAACAGATATTGAGCGTTTAAATAGACTACCAGCCATTGCAAATGCTACAGTTGTTCAAACTAAACTTACAGACAGCACGTACAAACTCACCTATAAAATTGTCGAAAATTTTACCATCATCCCGGGATTACGCATCTCGGAAGCAAATGATGGTAGTTTTGCTTTTCGCGTAAGCGCATTCGAATTTAATTTCCTTGGTCAAAGTCAGATTCTTGGTGGCTTTTATCAACGGGATGTTTTTGACTCCTATGGAGCCTACTGGGAAGCGCCTTTCTTAATTACTAACAAATTGGGGTTAGGTGTCAACTATATTAAAAATGTAACTTTTGAACCTATTTACCTAGATCAGGCTCCTATAAACTACCAGAAAGATGATGTGGGTGCAGAGGTTTATGGGTTGTATGAAATAGATTTTCATAATAAAGCAGAGTTAGGAGTGAGAGTGTATAAAGAATCTTACGACATTGATGATACGGAGGTGCAAAGTGTACTGCCAGCAAGACTTGATGCAAATAAAGTTTCTCTACGCGGAGAGTATGAGACTAATTTTTTAAACATTACGTATCAATATGTAGAGGGAGTGCGCAATCTCCTTGATGTGCGATATATTCTAGGTGATGATGGACTCTTAGAGGAAGGGCTAGTAGCACAAAACGCAACAGCATATTTTAAAAAAGTAGGAACAAAGGGTAACTGGGCTAGTAGACTACAGCTAGGATATGCTTCTTATTATGAATCTGAGTTTGCTCCTTTTACGGTTGATAATCAGTTTAATCTTAGAGGTGCAGGAAATGATATTGATAGAGGTACATCCTTTGTTTTTGTAAATACAGAATATAGACACACGCTTATAGAAAAGGACTGGTTTGTCCTTCAAGGAAATGCTTTTGTAGATGCTGGATCAATACGAAGTCCAAGAGAAGGATTTGATGATCTAGCGAGTATCAAAAATGTGGAGTTGTACTCTGGTCTTGGAGTGCGTTTTATTCATAAACGTATTTTTAACGCTGTCATTAGGTTAGACTATGGAGTAGGACTGGGAGCTACTCAAAATCGCGGACTTGTATTCGGGATAGGGCAGTATTTTTAATGTAAGAGAATTTGTAGATTATGAGATAATCTAATTATAAAGCATAGTAAATCCTACAGTACATGAAATACTTTTGGTTATACATTCTACTCATGCTGTATTGCTCTATGGGTAATGCCCAAGAAGGCATTGTGGAGGATTTTACTATTCATGGCAATAAAAAACTTAAGACCTCTTTTATTAAATTAATTAGTGATTTGCGTGTAGATAGTCCTTTAGATTCTACATTACTAGAGGTAGATATTATAAGACTCAAAAGATTGCCAGCAGTACGGCACGCATATTATCAAGTGATTCCTTCATATGATAATTATGAAGTTCGCTATTATATTGAAGAGAATATAACGATAAACCCTCAACTGAATATTTATACTACAAATGATGATGAATTTGCTTTTAGAATAGGCTTATACGAGTTCAATACCTTAGGGAGGAATATAGCCTTTGGAGGATTTTATCAACGAGATATTTTTAATTCTTATGGTGTGAATCTTAGAGCTCCTTTTTTATTTAATAATAAGCTAGGAGTTGCGATAAATGCGCAGCGATTAACTACACAAGAGCCTGTTTTTCTAGACGAAGGTACCGCAGATTATAAGTACAGTAACACCTCTTTTGAAGTATTAGGATTATATGCCATAAACTTTAAGCATCGGGTAGAGGCAGGTGTAAATTTATTTAATGAAAAATATGAATACCTAGCTGGTGCGACTTCTGCAGGGGTTCCTCAAGAATTTAATGTAGACAAGATTCTCATAAAAGGTATCTATGAATATAACGCACTAGATTACTATTACCAGTATATATCTGGTTTTAAGAGCACATTTAATGTGCAGCATGTGATGGCAAATGATCGCAGATTACCCGATTTTACAATCTGGTGGAATGACTTTCAATATTTTACTAGAGTAGGTGATAAGGGTAACTGGTCAAACAGATTACGAGTAGGTCTAGCATCTAATGCAGACTCACCATTTGCACCATTTTCTGTAGATAATAATTTAAATATTAGAGGAGTAGGGAATACGATAGATCGTGGTACAGGAGTAATTGTAATAAACACAGAGTATAGATATGCACTGGTTGATAAAGAATCATTTGTATTACAAGGTAATGTGTTTGTAGATGCTGGATCTTGGAGAAATCCAGGTGGAGATTTTGATGACTTTGGAGATGATCAAAACCTTAGAGTGTATCCCGGACTAGGATTGCGTTTTACTCACAAAAAGATTTTTAATGCAACTTTTAGGATTGATTATGGATATGGAATAACCCCAAACTCCACTAGCGGATTCGTATTTGGAGTAGGGCAATATTTTTAATCAAGAGTGAATAACTATTAAACCTGTAGCTGACTATTAGCAGTAGGTTGTCCAGTATTTAAATGCTGTAAATTGCGCAAGATAGTACGCTTAAAAATGGTGATATCATAAGGCTTAACGATAATATCTGTAAGTCCAGCATTGTAGATTTTATAACGCATTTCCTTTACCTCTACAGCTGTAAGCGCTATGATAGGGATTTTTTTATCAAAGAGTCTTATCTCTTTAGTAGCTTCTAATCCGTCTTTTACTGGCATATTAATATCCATAAGGATAAGGTCATATTCATTATCTCTAGCGCATTCTACAGCTTCTTGACCATTATTTGCAATGCTGCAAGTAACTTCTAGTTTCTGTAGTATCTTCTTTGTCACTATTTGATTAATACGGTTATCATCTACAATAAGGATGCGCTTATTTTTGAGTTGTTTGTCATCTATAATAACTATGGGGTCTACAATTAATGATTCATTTGACATCTCAAAGTCTAGCGTAAAGAAAAATGTAGAACCTTTTCCCACCTTACTTGATAAGTGTATTTCAGCTCCAGAAAGTGCTAGTAGCTTTTGTACAATAGGCAGTCCTAATCCAGTACCTTGATATGTGTAGTGTCTTGAGCTTACTTGAGAAAATTCATCAAATATACTTTGTTGTTTTTCTTCAGGAATCCCTATACCCGTATCTTGGATTGTAAAGTGAATACTAGCCTTTTGATCATTAAGACCAGACGCTTCAAGTAATATATAGATGTCCCCATTTTCTGTAAACTTACATGCATTTCCCACTAAGTTCATTAGTATTTGAGAAAGCCTAGTAGCATCACCCTTTACAAATTCTGGAACGTTGTCATCAATGTTAATGTGAATGTTGTTCTTGTTTTGCTGGCGCATGTATTCAAAAGAAGAAACGATGTTCTTAATAAAATCTCTTGTATTAAAAACTTCATTATTTTCTATAACTGTATTAGAATCAATTTTATTGATTTGTAGTACATCATTTATGAGCGCAAGCAGGTAGTCTGCCGAGAATTTGAGAGACTTAAGATCTTGTTGATGAGATTTTAATTTTGGGTCATCCATCAGGATAGTACTGAGCCCTATAACACCATAGAGAGGAGTTCTTAACTCATGGCTCACCGTTGAGAAAAAGGCCGTCTTAGCTTTTGTAGACTGTTCAGATTCATTCTTTGCCGTAAGATATTCTATGTTCTTTTCAGTCAGGCTTTTCACATAATCTTTCTTACTTCTATACATTCTATAGAGTAGGATTAAGAGCAGAATACTTGATGCGGTAACAACAATTAGAAATTTATTCCAGTTTATCTGGCTTCTTACGATTTCTGCCTGAAGCCTGTTTTTTAATTCATTTCTCTCAATATTCTTTTTGTATTCGGCTACTTGAAAGTTTGCTGCTATTTTTTGAGATTCTTCATTCTGATATTCATCTGTAGTTTCCTCATATAAATTTTGATATTTCACTCCATACTCATAAGCTTCCTTGTACCTCTTTTGACCATAAAGGCTCAAACTATAACTGAGGTAGCTATCTGCAAGTTCAAAGCTAGAAGATTGCAATAAGGTGTCTTTAAAAATCTTTGATAAATGATAATCTACTTTCTTGTAATTTTTCTCATGTAAATAGTAAATGGCCCATTGATTTTCAAGGTTTGCTTTCAGCCCATTTGATAGGTGGTCTTTAAGTTGATCTGCCTTCGTTAGGTACTTTAATGATTTATCAAATCGCTCATGTTCTTGTAGCGTAAGTACTGCGTTTAGATAAGCATTACTTAAGTTAACTGAATCTTTTAATTCTCTGAAAACTATAATAGACTTGTCGTGATATTGAAGAGCTCTATCAAGGGAGTTCTCCGAGTAACCATAAAGATTTGCAAGATCCATATAGGTCAAACCTAAGCCTAGGCTATCTTGAGCAAGGCTAGCATATTCTTGAGACCGCTCAAAGCTTTCTCTAGCTTGTATGGTGTCTTGTAAGATTAAATAGTCATATCCTAAATATCGGAAGCCACTTTGCAAATAGCCAGTATCATTTATTTTTTTTGCTTCTTCAATAATTCTAATATTAAGCTCAAGCGATTTACTGTAGTTGTTAGCCTCGTAATAGATGGCAGAAGAGTCCAAGAGACGCTTTAATCTTTCTTTTATTTTCAAGCTATCAACCTGTGCAGTTCCTATAGAACTAAACATAATTAGTATTAAAAAAAAAGTAATTCTCTTCATTTCAGTGGCTTAATCTATGACAATATACAAAACATTAATAAAAACGGTATTTAATCGTTTGATTCGATATCAATGTTAGGAAAAATCCTACAAATTAGCTTTGATTAGTTAAGACTATCTCAATTAATAATGACTTAACGTTCTCAAACACTGATGCTCGATATATTTGTGACTAACTAAAACCAAAAACAATGTCAATTCTAACCATCATTTTAAATATCATATTTCCACCACTTGCGGTTGCTCTAAACAAAGGCGTAGGTAAGGATTTAATCATAAATATTATCCTTACAATTCTAGGTATAATTCCAGGTATAATCCATGCCTTTTATGTTAATAGTAAATAATTGAATATCAATATATAGTAGGGATGCATGAAAGTGCATCCCTTTTTTTTATAGCAGTTCCTCTCTATAAATTGACTAATAAAGTATTTATTTATACTACGCTTTCGCGAAAGCGTAACTATCCATCCCATTTAGGTTTTCCATTATTAGATAATTAGAATAAAAAGCAAACCTGCACGTTCAAATTTTCGTAAGTTCACAAACACTAACCAGTGACTCTTATGAATTACTTGCGCCAGCTAGGAATTGCGTTTTCTTGTATACTAACCATCACGATATATGCACAAGAGGAAAAAGTGCGTCCTTTTGACCTCGAGGCAGATTTTTTTTATGGTACGCTCTTAGAGCATAATCCAGATATATCTCATCTTATAACAGAGCATCCGCAGGGAATAATGCTTGCCTATAACCGAAAGACTTACGGGTATGAAGTATGGGAGCGACGTTATAATTTTCCAGATGTGGGTTACACTTTTGTGTATCAAGACATGAAAAATGAAAATCTAGGGGAATTATATAGTGCTTATGCGCATTATAACTTTTACTACTGGAAGCGTAGATTGCAGTTTAGAATAGGGCAAGGAGTTGCAATTGCCACAAACCCATATGATAGAGAGACTAACTTTATAAATAATGCGTACGGTACCACTGTGTTGAGTAGTACCATGCTCAAATTTGGTTTCAAACAGGATAATATCTTCAAAAATATAGGAGTACACGCAGGGGTTACCATTATACACTACAGTAACGCAAACCTCAAAGCGCCTAATAACTCCACAAATACATGGGCATTTACTGCGGGGATTAATTATTTTCCAAAAGCAAATGAGTTTCCGGATTACATCCCACTAGGAGAAAAAACAGCATACTCAGAGCCTATACATTATAATCTAGTAGTGAGTGGTGGTGCAAATCAAAGTGATATAAATAATTCTCCACGATATGGCTTCTTAACGCTTACGGCATTTGCAGATAAGCGTATAAATCATAAGTCTAGTTTTACCGCTGGAGTAGATGCCTTCTTTGCAAAGTTTTTAAAAGAGCTCATTCGTTATGAGTCTGTCGCTTTTCCAGATGGTGAAGTTACAGGTGATGAAGACTGGAAACGTTTTGGAGTTTTTATAGGGCATGAGTTGCATTTTAACGAGCTCTCGTTTGTCTCTCAGTTAGGCTACTATGTGTACTACCCTTACGATTTTGAAGGAAGGTTTTATAATCGATTGGGCCTCAAAAGAACTTTTGGAGAGCACTTTTCTGGAAGTATGGTCGTAAAAGCACATGGAGCAAAAGCAGAGGCGGTTGAATTTGGACTAGGATATAGATTTTAAAGATGAAAAATAAATATTTAATAGTAGTGTTGTTGCCAGTTATGATGTGGTTTGCATCATGTGATACTGAGGATACATTATCATGTCTCAAAACAAGCGGATCCATAATCACTGAGGAATATGACCTAGCCAGCTTTGATAGTATCATAGTTTTTGAACGTGTGCAATTAATTGTAAAAGATGCTCCAGAGATATCAGTACTACTAGAAACTGGAGAAAACCTGCTAGAAGATTTTGAGGTTTATGTCGAGGATAATACGCTCATTGTAAAAAATAATGCTTCATGTAATCTCGTGAGAGATTATGATACTTCTATATTACGGGTGTCACACCCAAACCTTAGCCAAATTAGAAATAGTAGCGGCAGCACAGTTTTAGGAGATGGAGTAATAGGTTGGAATACTCTGCGCCTAGTGTCTGATGACCTTATTGAGGAAGACTTTTATCATAAAGATGGTGATTTTGATATGGAGCTAGACTCAGAAGATGTGTTACTTCAATGTAATGGGTTATCTAATTTTTTTATACGAGGTGCTGTGACTAATCTAGACATTAACTTGCTGGAAGGTGATAGTAGATTGCCACTACAGGATTTAGCTGTGCAAAATGTTACTATTTTCCATAGGGGTACAAATGATGTATTGATCTCTCCCCAATTATCAATTACAGGAGAACTTAGAAGTACGGGTAATTTGATATTGAATAACACGCCACCTATTGTAGATGTGGAAGCATTTTTTACAGGAGAAGTTATTTTTGATTAGTCCTGTACTTCAGATATAGACTATAAAAAAGGAGTCACTTATTTAAAGTGACTCCTTTTTTAATGATACTCATGTATTAATCCTAGTGTGTTAGATACTTTCTACTACCTTCTCTAAAGCTATTCTTGACTTTGGTTTTTTACTTGGTTGATTAAAGTCATCCTCATCGCGATATCCTATTGCGACAGCTACTAGCGTTGCATAGCCTTTATTATCTAATATATTATCGTAATTTTCTGGCTCTATACCTTCCATTGGGGTTGCATCAATATTCATTGCAGCACAGGCGCTTAATAATACTCCTAGCGATAAATACACTTGCTTGTCAAACCATGCCTTGATTTCTTGCTCAGGTAACGGTTTTAGGTATTCTTTATAGTAATCTACTGCACCTTGAGGTAGTTCTTCTTCTATTTGTTTTTCAAAAGCTGCTAGATCATTAATCCTGCTAAAAACAACTACAGTATCACTATCGGTGACTTTCTCGGTATTAATCCACGATACTTTAGAAAGTTTTTCTTTAGTAGCTTCGTTAGAAACAAAGGTGAATTTCCATGGCTGGCTATTGATGGAAGATGGACTTAAGCGAAGTATTTCCTTAAGCTCATCTATATGTTTACTATCTATATTTTTTGATGCGTTATACTTCTTTGTAGTATAACGTTCTTGCATTGCATTTATAAAACTCATATCAATTGTTTTTAAACCATATTAGGTATATGAGTAAAATTAAGTATCGCAATGTTGCATTGCAATAACTGCCTCAATAGATAGTACTATTTTAAGAGAACTTTGTGCGTTTAGCTATATTAATAGAGTTCAATTAAGAATTGATCGAGCTTTGGATTTTCTAAAGGAAGATGTTCGGGTTTATTCTTTTACAGATTAAGAAATTTTCTTGAGATAATATTTATGCAAATCTTCTGCACTTGCACCAAAACATTTACGCACATAAATATTCCAGAAGTAAAATTGTAGTTTCCATACTCCATTTTCATCATAACGTCTTGCAGAGGTAGTTAGCCACTCTTGAATCACCACAAATTTACGTTTGGCATATAACTTATTAATAAGGTCGTTATCTTCATAAATAATATAACGCTCGTCAAAAGTGCCGAGCTCCTTAAATAAATCAGCAGTAATAAACTGACTTTGATCTCCTCCTCTACAAGCTCTCCACTTAAATTGTGTAAGCCACCCAGCGAGTCTTAACCACCAGTGACTAGAGTCAAATTTCATTTTAAAACATCCAGCAGGGTTACCAGTAGATACTTGTTCAATGATATGCCTATCATAGTCTTGTGGCGGGTAGGAGTCTGCATGTAAAAAGTAAAGAATTGAACTTGTGGCGATGGCCGCTCCAGTATTCATTTGTTTTGCTCTGCCCTTTTCAGATTTTATCAGTGTAATCTCAGGATTCCAATCGCTATAGCCGCTTACAAGATGGTAAGTGTCATCCTTGCTACCTCCATCTACTACAATTATTTGCTTTACATAATCGCATGAAAAAGCCTTCTCTTTCAAGTGTACTAGTAATTTAATAATCGTTTCAGATTCATTAAGTACTGGTATGACAATCGAAATAGAAGGCTTCATTAAATAATTTATGGTTGCCAAATCTACGGAAAAAGAGTAAAGATGGTTTTTATTTACTGGTTATTTAATCCCCAGTCATAATCTTTGAAAGTTACAAGAGCATCACCTCTTACTTCTACATTACTGTATTTATTTATGTAAGGGATTAAACTTTCATTAGATCCTCTATAAAAATCTTTTGTATAAAACTTGAAAATAGAAGATAGCTCTACTTTATTTGCTGTGATAGTATTCTTGTCGCTGTTTATAAACTCCTTTGTAGCTCTTTCTAGTTGTTCATTAATCTTTCCAGCAGTATAAGCTTCTCTTAATAATGGTGGGCAAGAAATAGAAGCGCAATTTATAGCAAAGTGTATTCTAGGCTCGTTCATCTTGCGTAGCACGCCATTCTCAATTCCTCCTAGGGATAGCTTTCTGTTTTGCACCGTAACGATTCCTTTAGTCCAAATACCGTCTATTTCTTTTATGCTCGTAACATTTGGATTTTTAAGGATTTGATCTACGGTATACGCATTGTAAATATTGATATAATAAGCGAGCAATTCTTGAACGCTCCAGTCATTATTAGGGTCTAGACTCGCAAGTTTATCTAAGTATGCATTAAGGGCTTCTTGATCTTTAGCAAATCCTTTATAATCTACCATTCCTTTTGAGTCTACATGCTTTTTAAGAAGCCTGTCCCAGGCAGAGTGATCTACATTTACAGTAGAATTTGCAGTAGTTGAGGTTAGAGTTCCTTCTACTTGTTTAGTAGGCTGTCCTTGACTTGTAATTCCGCCTGCAGCTAGTGTAGCGCAACTTTGCAGTGTGATTGCAAAGGCACTTATGATAAGTGATCGTAAGAGGTTTTTCATAATATATCTTATTGAGAGTACAATATCGCTTTCGCGAAAGCAAAATCAATACCCATTAACGCGCAGTTAAGTGAGTTTTGTGAAAACATTACTACTTATTCAATGTCCAATCATAATCACGGTAACGCACTTTTGCGTTATCTGAAATTGAAGTCGTTGAGTAGCGATCTAAGAAATCTATGAGTGAACCATCTGTTTTGAAATCTTTGGCAAACCACGTGAAAATCTTTGAAACTTCTACGCGATCACTTGTGATAGTATTGCGAGAAGGATCATTAATAAATTTGCGAGAAAGCATCTCTAGTTGCGCATCTACCTTAGTCGGTGTAAAGGCTTCATTAAGCAACGGCGGGCAAGAAAAAGAAGCGCAGTTTATCCCAAAGTGTATACGAGCATCGCCCATCTTACGTAGAATCCCATGCTCAATCTCATTGAGATTGTACCACTTGTCACCTAATTTCCAAAACCGTTGATCCCAGGGATCTTTAATATCTTTTATACTTTTAAGTGGATAATTACGTAGTATAAGATCTATCGTCATCGCATTATAAGCATTCATCCAGTAGGATAGCTTCTCTTCTTGCGACCAAGTTGCTGTAGGCAGCGATTGCCCTAGGGAAGCGATATATGCACGTAAACTACCCCAGTTAGATTTAATACCACTGTAGTTTACATTACCTTCTTTAGAAACGTATTTCTTTAAAATGGAATCAAAAGCGTCATGACTGAAATTGGAAACTTCATCAATAATTTCAACTTCAACAAACTCTTCGGGTTCATTGTTGTAGACAGCAATTGCAACGGCTTCCTCTGGTTTAGAGATCGTTGTTTCCACTTTTTCTGTTTCAGTAATTACCGTTTGCGGTATTTCAACACGGGACTCGGTAATCACCATAGGAACCTCAGGTTCAGCAGGAGTTGTGACACTTTTAGAACTGCTACAGCTAGTGAGAAATGTAACTGTCAATATGAAGTAAGCTAATTTTTGCATCAGATTTTTTCTAAGATTAGCTCGCTTTCGCGAAAGCGTATGCAATAACCTACTTTTCTTTTTCAGAAAGAGGGTAGGTGATTTGACCTACAAAGTCCGTTGGAAATGTTTCATCTCCATCAAATCCTAATTCGATATCACGACCATCATGAGGAACGTGACTAGTTCCAAAAAGGTAATCCCATACACTCAATGTTAGTCCGAAGTTTACACCATACTTTACACGCTCAGGTAATTCTTTTGCGTGATGCCAGATGTGCATCTTCGGGTTATTGAGAATATACTTAAGCGGTCCGTAGTCCCAGCCTATGTTTGCATGGTTGAGGTGACCTACCGTAAGTGCGGCAAAATGTATGATAGCCACATATGCAAGGTCAAAACCACCTATAATCGCAATAGGAATGTATAAAAAGGACTTGTACATAATAGGCTCTACCCAATGATAGCGCATCTGTGCTGCAAAAGCCATCTCCTTTGTAGAATGATGCACTTTATGAAAATTCCATAAAAATGGTACTCTGTGTAATATTCTGTGCGTGTTCCACTGTACAAAGTCTGATATGATAAAAAAGATGAGAAGCCCTACGCCAAAAGGTAGTGTGTCTACATCAAAAAGTTGGAAATCACTTAATTCTAATCCTACAACGCCCAGAATATCATCAAAGAAGAGTGCTGCTGTATTTGTAAGAGCGATAAATACGATGAGATTGAGGAAGAAGAAATTAAAGAACATATAAAATAAGTCCATCCAGAAGTCTTCACGGAAGATCTTCTGATTCTTACGCCATGGAAATGCAATTTCTAATCCCCAGACTACAAGAGATACAATGATTAATCCCCAGAAATAATTATCCCAGTTATTCTCAAAGAAAATCTCACGCTTAAAATAACTCCAATAGTCGGAGTAAGATTGTAAGAAAGTATCTAAGTATTTGCGCATATTATAAAGTGATAATAACAAATTTACAAAAATGAAAAGGCACAACCTTAGTTGTGCCTTTTGTATTATCCTTACAAGGTTTCAATAGATTTGAATACCTAAAAGGGCAGTAATTTTATGAGTATGGGCCTAGCAACATCCACCACCATCATAATGGTAAGTAGACTCACTTATAAAGATGTCATTACGACCTAAAGCAGCAAGTGCTCCAGCTGTTTTATCACAAATAGCCAACGGCTGATTTTTAAGAAGGATGTGCCCTAGCTTATCATCAAAAAAGTCTTCTTCTCCATAATAAATAGCAGCTTTACCTGTAAAAATACAAGGTCCGTCTGCTGGCATAGGGTCTTTGATTGCTGCTACTTCAATAGACTCAATGTATATGAGCTCATCTGTAGGGTATGCTCCAGGATTAAGTATTCTATATGGCTTACGAGCTCTTATCTCAATAGTTCCAAAACCAGCATCTGTAAGTGCTTTTACATATTCGGCTATGGGTAAACTTCCGGAAAGACAAAGCGCACGTAAACGATCATCATTGCGCAACTCCTCATTCATTTCCTGCTCACAAGTAGGGTCGCTCATTACAAGCTTTCCGTGAGGTTTAAGCACGCGGTACATCTCGGCAATGGCACGTTTTAAATCTTCGGCTTTAAAAATGTTAAAGAGACAATTCTGAGCAGCTACGT
The DNA here is from genome assembly GCF_007827285.1 of Dokdonia sp. Hel_I_63. Lineage (NCBI taxonomy): Bacteria > Pseudomonadati > Bacteroidota > Flavobacteriia > Flavobacteriales > Flavobacteriaceae > Dokdonia > Dokdonia sp. Hel_I_63. The sequence goes on from NZ_VISD01000001.1 coordinate 1,147,339, forward strand.
CTATTGAGTTATCTGCCACATTAAGGTTAAGCGCATCTCCTTTTTGAAGATCTACAAATTCACTTTTGAACCAAGGGTTTAATTTTTCTGCTTCTTCAAAGTTTTTACGAGACGCCTCTAGCATTTCATCCACCACATCTACACCCACTACGCCACCTGTATTACGATTAAAATATGCAAACTGTAATAGCTCCATACCACCACCTACACCTACATATAGCATTTTAGGTTCATTAGTAAGATCACGAGCGTTTACAGTGCTTCCGCAACCGTAGTTCATCTCCTGCATAATCTTTGGGATCTTTAGTCCAGGTAATTCCCAAATAGGATTTGTAGTACAGCAAAGTCCTACATCTGGTGTAAGTGCTGCTTCCTTATAAAGATCATTTGTAGCATTAAGGTAACTCATAACTCGTTGTTTAAATAGATAGTAGTTCGTTTGTAATGATGATATCTTTAGGTTCAGATTCCGCTTTCGCGAAAGCGTGCTTTACAAAGATTTAATCAATCCCGTAAAGAGCGTAATCATCTCTGGCTCTGCCTTACCAGCCATTGCGATTATTTCTGAAATATCTACTGGCTTGAGGTTGTCTGGGTCACACTCATCTGTAAGAACAGATACTGCCACCACTGGAAGTTTTAAGTGATTTGCTACGATAATTTCTGGTACGGTACTCATCCCTACAGCATCTGCTCCTATAATCCTTAAATAGCGATATTCTGCGCGAGTTTCTAGCTGTGGCCCTACTACAGATGCATATACTCCTTCGTGTAAGTTTATGCCATTGTCTTTTGCAATAGTGCGTAGCGTATTGTTCATAGCAGCATCATAAGGTGCGCTCATATCTACAAAGCGTTCTCCCATTTTTTCTACACCTTTAAAAGCAAGCGGTGACCCTCCTTGAAGATTAATGTGATCATCTATAAGCATTAATTCTCCTTTTTTGAAATCAAGGTTAATCGCTCCAGAAGCATTAGATACTAATAGGTGCTTGATACCTAAAGCGTGCATCACACGTACTGGGTAAGTTACATCTGTAAGCGAGTAGCCTTCATACACGTGAAAACGGCCTTGCATAATGATAACTTTTTTACCTTCTAGCGTACCGTAAATTAATTTGCCGGTGTGGAACTCTACAGTCGCCGTTGGAAAATTAGGGATATGATTATAACTCGCAGTGTGTTCTATCTCAACACGATCAATAAGTTGTCCAAGTCCAGTACCTAAAATGATACCAATTTCGGGACTTTCAAATCCTTTACCTTTTAAATATTCTGCGGTTTCTATGATGTATTTTTCCATAATATGTTTTTTTAAACGTATTAAATTTTCTTGTTATTGTAAATACTGAGCAAACTCAGCATATGGTTTTAAGTCCTCTGCAAAATCAATGTCATTGAGGGTTTCAAGTTGATGAACATTTGCCGTTTCTAGATCATTCATCGTGCTTTTAAATACGGTATCTCCGCCCCATTCTTTGTTGTAAAACACTCCTTTTATAAGCTTACTCATACCTAGTAGATAATAGCCTCCATCTTGCGCTGGACCTATTACGGCATAGTTAGATTGTAGTGCGTCAAAAGCCTCATTTATGTGAGAAGCGCGCAAGTCAAAAAGATCACTTCCCACAATGAGTATATTGTCATACCCATCTGCAAATGCTTGCTCAAATGCATTGTGCATACGTATACCTAGATCTTCACCTTCTTGCTGAAATTTTTCAAAAATAGCATTATCCCACATGTCATCTGGGCGTACCTGCACAGAGTATCCTACGCGTTTTGTGCAATTTAAAGTTGCAACTACGTCCTTAGTATGTGAGAGTAATTTTTTGTAAATCTCAAGAGCGTTTTCTTCACCTACGCCTTTAGCAAGCCTACTCTTTACTTTGCCTAGTTCTGGATTCCTAGTGAATATTAGTAGTAGGTTTTTTGTCATTTTAATTTTCTATAATTTATAATAACATAAATAAACATGAGCGCCATCACGATAAGTTGCTGGTACATACTTGAATTATTTGCCCAACTTAGATTGTCAAAATGTAATTTGCTTACAGTGACTACAATCAATAGTATTATAAATATGATAAAGATGAAAAGAACTTTTTTTCTAGTCATTACTCGTCATCTTTTTTTGTCCACTGGTCACTTTTTTTAATGGCTATAAACATCCCAATATTTGCAATAATAATGAGAATGCTAGAAAGATAGTCTTTCCAAGTGGATGTCTCATTAGTAAGATGATAGGCTAGTAAAGCAAATCCTCCTATGGTGAGTCCTATAAAAATGAGTGGTATATATTTATTCATCTAGTAAACTTTATGTCCTGTTTTTAAATACTTTCCCCATACTTTGGAAAATACGTGAACAGAGTCGGTTGGTTGATTTTTATTGTTTTCAATTTCGTAGCCTTCATCTTTCCAAGCAAATATGCTTCCGTAAAGGTTTTGAACGTTTGTAAATCCCTTTTTCTTTAGTCGCTCGCCAAAATCTTCTGAGCGTATCCCTACAGAGCAATAAACGACGATAGGTTGATCTTTTTTTGCTTTCGCGAAAGCGTACATACTATCATTCACTTTCTCAGAAACCCACACTGCTCCAGGGATATGACTCACATCAAATTCTTCCTTTTTACGAGTGTCTAAAATTAAATAATCACTTATTTCCATCTTGAGTTCTTGCACAGAAATATAAGGAACAGAGCGCGTGTTGTACTGTTTTAAGAGCACATCCATATCTGACTGTCCAAATGAAGCTGCCGAAACCAATAGAAGTAATATGTAAGCGATATTCTTAGTGTTCACGTCTTATAGTTTTATACCAAATCCCTGCAAGCCACTTTCTACAGGCGGCAGTATTTCTGTGTTGTCCCAGATGCCAGTTACGATGGTACGTGCATATTCTTCTGGCAGTAAGCCGTTTTGCATTAACTGGCTCGTGAGCTTGTAATTATATGCAAATGTATGATGTTCATAGCTAAGATTGCCAGAAGTGTCATCTAGAATGGCATACCAGACTTCGGTAGAGCCGTCATTTGCTGGCATCCCAATCACGCCAGGGTTGAGCCAGAGTTTATCTTCTTGCTCCGTATGAAAAGGCAAGCCGCAATGTCCCGCAATGATCACATCACTTTGGGTTGTATCAAAATTTGAGCCTTTTATTTCCCAAGGCGTAGATTTAAATATAAATTCAGAAATATGATTATATGAGCCGTGTACAACCGTCACCTTTTTACCAGTATAGGTAAATGTAATATGTTCTGGAAGCGTTTCTAAGGTTTCTAGCGAATTCTTAGAGAGCTTGCTTTGTGCGTATGGATACCACAGCTGGCTAAAACCATCACAACGCGATCCTTCTCTAAAGTCACATCCACAATCTTCTGCGCCCTCACTCAGTTGCTTTTCTACATTACCAGCGATACCGTGTGTTCCCCATATTTTGTAGAGTTGAACGGTTTCTTCTGGCTGCGCGCAATAACCCACAATGTCTCCGGTGCAGATGCAATTTTCTGGAGCAATCCCTTGTTGCTCTGCAATAGATTTTAGTTTTTCTAGCGCTTGTAGATTGCTATACACACCGCCATAAAGGAGAACTTTACCAGTGAGCTTGCCTATGTTTTTTATCTTTTTATCCATCGCGGTATGAGGTATAATAAGGTGCAGGCTGTGATGCCCCAGACGTTGGTCCAGAGTAGCGCAGCATAAGATCCTGTTGTAAATTGTAATGATAATGGTAAGGCATCAAAAACTAATATGAAGCCAAAAATAATACCCGTCACTACACTCAAGTAATAACTAATTTTTGGGGCTGGCTTTCGCCAAAATAAAAATACTGGCGTAAGTCCAATAACCATCGTTCCAGATATGGTTGTTGCACTCAAAATCTCTGCATTAAGAAATACTGGAATGGTTCCTAAAACAGCAATAATCGCCATAGATAATCTCCCAAACGAAAGATTTTTACCCAAATTCAAATCGACTGAAAGTAGCTTTGAAAATGAGGAGAATGTACTATCTAGCGTAGATGCCGCCGAGGTAATCATAATAAAGTTGATCACTAGTAATATGACTACGCCAAAAGCTTTACCCACTTCTACAGCGGCTTGACCTGCCATTCCTTGTGACTGGGCATACACACCTATTACACTAAATAAGATAATGCAAGCTGCTCCCAATACCGAGGCGATTAGAAAGCTACGTAGAGTAACCTTAGGCGAACTTAAAAAAGCTCTGTCTGTTAATACAGGATCGTGAAAAGGATATGAAAATGACTGCAACAAGGCTGCAAAAAGTAAATTAAGACCAAGATCAAAACTCCACGTTCCAGAAGTTGCAACTTCCTTCACACTAAAATCATCTACCGAAAATATACTCCATAAAATCACACATAGCAGTATGGAAAATAATCCCATCTGTATCACATCTGTAAATATAGAACTGCTCAATCCGCCCTTGAGCGCATAAGCCAGTGTGAGTATGGTAAATACAAGAATCGCCCAATAGTAAGGAGCACTTCCCATTTCTCCAAAATAAGAACCTATCACCATCGTGTTACTCCACACCTCATTAAAAAGCCTAATGGCAATAAGCACAGAAAATAAGCGCATCGCTCCTTTTCCAAACCGAGAAGTCAGAAACTGATGTATACTTGTAAACCCACCTTGCAAGCGCATATGGTAGATAATCACACCAGCCACAGCAAAGGAGAGGTAGTAACCCGCATAAGCCACACCACCCACAATACCAAAACTCAGGCCTAAGTTGGCAGCATTGGTTATACTCTTTGCAAAAATCCACGAGATAATGAGACTACCCGTAAGCATCCAGACATTAGGAGACTTCTTACGATGCGTAGCCTTAAAAAACTCATCAGGACTTTTGGCAAGCGGGGACAGCACAAACATCAACACACTCGATGCTATAATTAATCCCCATTGCCAGATTTCTACATTCATATAGTAATTACTTAACTAGTTGTAATCGCTTTTGCTTTGCAAAAGCTTGGTTCTTGTGTTCCCCTCTTTGAAGAGGGGCTAGGGGAGATGTCCGCAGTACCCTCCCACAATTCATTAATCTACATCCCACCACACGCGTACATTAAGGCTATTGCCATCTGTGGCATCAAATGCTGTCTGATAATTATCTGCATTGAGCGCCTCTTCTTCAGATGGGTAAGGCATACGTACGGGAATTAAACCGTCGTTGAGACTTGCTTGCACATCCATAAACGCAGGAAAACCGGCACGTCTATATTCTATCCAACCTTCATAGCCGTTTATGATGTTTGCAATCCATTTCTGAGTAAGTATTTGCTCTAGCGGCGAACTATCTGCGTTATTGAAAGCAGCATTACCAGTAAGATAATCTGCTGGTAATGGTGTTTGCCAGTATTCAAAAGCGAGAGTGACACCATTCTCATAAAGTGCCTGCGCATCTGCGGTGATAAGTCCGCGCTGGGCAGCTTCGGCTAGAGCTAGCGAAGTTTCCCAAGCCGTCATAAAGTTGGCATCTAGCACAGAGGTATCTTCTCTAAAAGCAGTACCTGCAAGCGATAAGTCTCCTAGCACGGCAGCCGTTGAGGTTGCATCTATTCCATTTATAAGCCCGTTAAAATCGTCAGTATTTGATGCTGGTCTAAAGAACGTACTAAGCCTCGTGTCTTCAAGGTCTACAAGAATTGTTTCCATCGTTTCTGAGAGCACAAAGTTGTTAAAGTCGCCCACACGCAATTGTGCAAGTCTAAAACTGTTAGGCTCTGTATTGCTAAAGTTAAAAACAGCATTATCACTATTACTAGTTATAAAGTTGTCCTCATTAACCAGCGCTTGTAAATCTGCACTTACATCTACACGATCTGAGATACGTAAAAGGTGTTTGATTTTAAGACTGTTTGCAAAGCGTACCCAAGCTTGTAAATCACCACCATAAAGTATATCTCCTTCTAGCGGGATCACATCTTCATAAGCTTCTATAGCAGCAATTCCTGCATCTAGATTTGCCAGAATACCATTTGCTCCAGTATATATCGCCTCCTGCGTGTCATAAGCTGGCGTTACCGTCCCATCTATTCCATTAAACGCTTCTGAGTAAGGAACATCGCCAAAAAGATCTGTAAGCCCAGCAGCGATATAAGCCTTTAAGATAAGTGCAGGACCTTCATACACGGCAAAGGTCACATTAGTTTGCGCCTGCTGTAAGATAATCTCGTTGTCTCTTAAATTCGTATAAAATATAGGCCAAGGATTTCCACCTAACTGAGGTGATTTCAAAGCGTGACGATCAAAGAGGTTAAAGTCAAGAGCCGTTCTATGCTGCGATAGTAAATCTCCAGCCACAAAACCTTCATAGCTCATTTGCTCTCCGTAGTCATAAATAACTTGTCGCAATAACAAGCTAGGTTGCACGCTTACGGGGTCATTTGGGTTGGTGTTTATTTCTTCAAAATCTTCTGTGCAACTGCTCATTCCGAGTAAAAGCAGGAGGGAAGTGATGTATAAAAATTGTTTCATTTGTAATGTTTTATGTTACGCTTTCGCGAAAGCGTTAAAAGTTAAATCCTGCCTTAAATCCGAAGCTTCTTGTTGTAGCGTAGCTCAAATCTTCTACACCGCTTACAAATCCTTGTCCTTGTACTGCGAGTTGCTCAGGGTCAAAATGTGGATTTTCTGTAATAGCAAAAAGATTGCGCCCTATAAGTGAAAGGTTGACGTCTACACCTTCTTTAAGACCGATAAATCCATCTTTAAGCTTGAATGAATATCCTATAGAAAACTGACGAAGTTTTAAGAATGATGCGTCATAAATGTTGTTTTCTTCGTGGTTACGGTCATAAAACTGACGGTAATAACTCTCTGCCGAAACTGCCGTGGTGTTTGGAACAAAATTTGGATTTGCCGCAGTACCTGTGTTTACAACTCCTTGTGCTATAATTCCCTCTTCTGGGCGGAAAGCTGTTTCTGCTAGTTGGCCGCCTACATTACCTAGCGCTCGCGTTCTAGAGACAATATCCCCACCTTGACGCCAGTCAAATAAGAAAGAGGCACTCCACTGCTTGTAACGGAAATCATTGTTCCACCCTAGATTAAAATCTGCGGTGTAGTTTCCTATTTTCTTGAGATTGTTATCTGCAATAAAGCGACCATTATTATCAATGATAAAATCACCATCGTCATTACGTAGGTAGCCTGTTCCATAAATATCGCCAACTTCCCCGCCTTCTTCTACTTGAAAAAATACGGTCTGGTTTGCGCTGTCATAAATACGGCTAAAGGCAAGCGTAAGACGACCATCAGATTGCGGTAGACTCTCAACTACAGACTTATTGGTGCTGAAGTTAAAGGTCGTGTTCCATCTAAAGTTTTCATTTACGATAGGAGTGATGCCTGCAATGACCTCGATACCCGAAGTGCGTACCTCACCACCATTTACCACCTGCTGATTAAAGCCTGAGGAAATAGCAATAGGTAAGGAGATAATCTGATCTTTGGTAAGGGCGTTGTAGTAGGTGAAGTCTATATTAAACCTGTCTTTAAAGAAACGTATGTCTGTACCTATCTCGTACGATGTAGTTTGCTCTGGTTTTAGGTTTGCATTAGGGATAAAGTTTTGTGCGCTAAAGGTGGGCTGCCCTTCAAAAGGAGTTTGTGCGATAAACGCTCCAGAAGTTTGGAAAGGATTAGTGTCATTACCCACTTGAGCAACACTTGCTCTTAGTTGCAAGTAGCTTATCGCTTCTGGAAGTTCCCAAACGTTAGATCCTATAAAACTCAAACTAGCCGAAGGATAGAAAAACGAAGTGTTATCTGCACTAAAAGGTGTTGCAAGTGCGCTTGACCAGTCATTACGTCCAGTAACATCTAGATATAAAAAGTTCTTGTAGCCCAATTTTGCCACTCCGTAAAATGAGTTGATACGCTTTTCAGATTCAAATTGGAATGCTTCTATAGGTGATGCAGCATTGTTAAGGTTAAAGATGCCTGGTTGTGCAAGATTTGTAGTTTGCACTTGTTTTGTAGAAGCTACCTGTGATAAGCGATTACCTCCAAGACTTACATCTAGCGAGAAGTCGCCAAACTTATTGTCATAGTTAAGTAAGAAGTCTGTGTTGATCTCACGATAAAAAACATCGTGCTCAGCATAGCCACCATTCTGGAAACGGTTAGAACTAAAGTTTCTTAAAAACTGTCGTTTCTCACTACTGTAGTCCATCCCTGTGCGTATGGTAAGGTCAAGATTTTTGGCGAGTGTTTGTGTAAGGGCAATGTTTCCAAAAACGCGATCACGGTTAAAAGAGTTTCTGTTTTCTTCTAAAATAAAAAATGGATTATCAAAGAAGGTGTAGTTAAAAGAATACTGCTGCACGCCTTCTAAACCTGGCTGCCAGTAATCACGTAGGCTGTCTATATTAAGAGAGCGAGGTCCCCAGGCTACGAGTGAGTAATTTACATTCTCACTTCCGTATCCGTTTGATGGGCGGTTATCACTACCAGAATTTACATAACTAATGCTCGCCTTAATTTTAGTTTTGTCTGTGGGCTTAAAGTTGAGTTTTGTTGCGATGGTTTGTCTATCTAAGTTTACACCAGGGATGATAGACTCACTACGTAGGTCTGTAAAAGATATACGGAAATCACCTTTATCAAATCCGCTAGAGACAGATACGTTATTTATGGTGGTTACACCAGTTTCATAAAAGTCTTTTAGGTTATCTGGGTTTGACCTAAATTCAGTAGGAGTGATGGCAAGTCCATTGTATAAAGCCGTATCTCCACCACGTACAATCGTTCCATCTGCAAGTGTCACCGGACTATCAAACTGCGGAATTAAATTTCCAGCATCTAGCCTAGGTCCCCAAGAGTACGTAATGTTATCTGAGATTCCTGCTCCGAGGCCATCTACATATTCAAAAACGCCTCCTTGTCCTTGACCATACTCGTTTTGAAAATCTGGAAGTTGGAAAGCACTGTCAAAAAAGATAGAAGAGTTAATGCTTATACCAAGTCCTTTTTTCTTGCTACCATCTTTAGTTTCTATAACAATGACTCCATTTGACGCACGCGTACCGTATAGTGCTGCTGCACTTGGGCCTTTAAGTACAGAAACAGAAGCAATATCATCTGGATTTACTTCCATTGCGCCGTTCCCAAAATCTACTTCTTGAAAACCTGCGGCTGCTTCATTTGTGAAGTTAAAAACAGTGTTGTTGTTAATAGCTACACCATCTACTACAAACAACGGATTGTTATTAGAAAACGAAGCTTCTCCACGTATGCTTATGCGTGATGAAGAGCCTACACCGGTTGCGCCTTGCGTGATGGTGACACCAGCAAGCTTACCAGAAAGGTTGTCCAGAAAGTTTACAGACTTTACCTCGTCTATATCTTTTGCATTGATGGTTTGTACTGTATAACCTAGTTCTCTTGTGTTGCGTTTTACGCCTAGAGCGGTTACTACCACCTCGTCAAGTCCCTCCTGCGAGATGTTTAGTGTTACGTCTATTTGCGTTCTGCCAGCTACAGTAATTAATTGTGAGCTATAACCGAGCGAAGAGAATTTTAAAACGGATGCATCCGTAGGTATGGTGATGGAGTAAGCACCATTTTCGTCTGTAATAGTTCCTTGATTTGTGCCTTCTACAAGGACATTTACAAAAGGTATTGTAGTGTTATCTTCTGCGCTTGTGACGGTTCCGGTAACGGTAGTTTGAGCATACAAACTTGCTGTAAAAAGCAAGAGCATACTAAGATAAAATGATTTCATCTGAGTGTATTAGTTGGTAAATAAGAAAATCTAAGAATAACTGTAAACTGTTGTGGCTTACAAGATCTAAATACGAACTAATGACGGTGAACCTTTATTAAAGTGGCTTTTAGTGAGCGACTCAAAGAATCGGTTGGTAGTGTAATAACCAAGAGAAACACCTTGATTTACTATGTTTTGTATAAGTTGTAATATTCTTTTTGATAATGTAGAAGCCTCTTTTAAAATCTGCTGTAAATCTGCAAATGTGTCAAGATCTGAGAGCGTCTCAAGGAGGTAAAGGTTTGTATGCTTTCGCGAAAGCGTATCAGAAATAATTGCACCCAGTTTACTAGACTGCCACGGTAGATTTTTAAACTGCTCAGGCTTAAAATGGTTCTTTTTAATCCCCATTAGATAACAACCGCCATCTGTACTGGGGCCAATAACAAGCGTAGACTGTTTAAGCTTTTCTTGCGCTAAAAGAATATGCCCCGCCGTAAGGTGCGGAGTGTCATTACCTATGGTTATAACTTGGTCATAACCACTTTCAAAAACTGTTGTAAGCGCATTTGTAAAACGCTCGCCAAAGGTGTTCCCTACCTGCTCATTTTCAGAAAAAAGAACGTAGGGGATTCCTGTCTTGCGTGCCGTAGTAATAGTTTGCCTATTGAGCTCTTTAAATAAAGCCACAGACTGCCCAAGCTTCTTACGAGAAGCTTCTGTAGTTGCTGTTTGAGCAAATATGAGTATGGCGGTTTTTGGTGTCGTGATTTTCTACGTATTAAGCAACGGTTCCTTGACAACTACTTCCTGCTCCTGCAGTACAACCATAACAGTGCTGAGAGATCATAATATTGCGATCATTAAGTAAATCTTCATTATAATCTTTTATGTGCTTTACACTACTCGCGACTGGCAATTCTAGCATTTGATTAAAATCACAATCAAATAAATAACCATCCCAGCTTATTGAGATTGTGTTTTTACACATTACATTTTCTACTGCGGCAGGGTTATATGCCTCTACGAGTTGATACATATAATCCTCATAGTTTTCTGATGCGATGAGGTAATCTAAAAATCGTGCTATAGGTAAGTTTGTGATTGCAAAAAGGTTGTGGAACTGGATATTAAAATCCTCCATAAGTGCCTTTTTAAAATCCTTCTCCATACTTGCTTGGTCTCCCGGTAAGAAAGCTCCAGATGGATTGTAAACTAGGTCTAGTCTTAAGTCGCTTCCTGGCATACCGTAGCCACGCTCGTTAAGCTCTTGTAATGCTTTTATAGACTTATCAAAAACACCATCACCGCGTTGCTTATCTGTCTTTCCACGTGTCCAGTGTGGCATAGATGAGATGACGTGTACGTTGTGTTTTTTAAAGAAATCTGGAAGGTCGTAGTACTTTTTATTTGCACGTATAATAGTAAGATTAGAACGCACAATAAAGTCTTTAATCCCCGCCTTACTCGCTTCTTCTACAAAACGTCTAAAATGCGGATTCATCTCTGGAGCGCCACCAGTAAGATCTAGCGTGTGAGCACCAGTATTGCGTATCACTTCGAGACATTGCTCCATAGTCTCCCAAGTCATAATCTCCTTGCGATCTGGGCCAGCATCTACGTGACAGTGATCACACACTTGGTTGCACATGTACCCCACGTTAATTTGGAGTATTTCTAGCTTGTTAGGGCGTAACGGTAGCTGGTTGGTCTCCTTTATTTTCTTAGCAAACGTAGGTAGTTCATCTTTAAAAATACCATTAGATAAAATTTCTATCTGCTTGTTTGCTTGTGCGAGTTCGCTACCTTCTTTCTTCAGTGATTTTGTTGCTGACATTTAAAAATGTTTGTCGTTTGTAGTGTTGATTTCTTTTGGTTGGAAATCTGTATGAGTACGCTTTCGCGAAAGCGTAAAACTATCCGTCTAGTTTATTTACTTTATTCATCATCATCACGCCGTGTACTAGCGTCGCACCACTTTTTATAGCGGCACCTACGTGTACAGCCTCCATCATCTCTTCCTTAGTGATTCCTTTCTGTAGGCCGTCTTTAGTATATGCGTCTATGCAATATGGGCACTGCTCTGTGTGGGCAACGGCAAGCGCGATGAGCGATTTCTCACGCGCAGTGAGTGCTCCCTCTTCAAAAACTTTACCGTAGTAGTCAAAAAACTTAGTTCCTAACTCTTCACTCCACTCCGTAATTTTTCCGAATTTTCTTAAATCTTTTGGGTCGTAATATTGATCTGCCATAATAACATTGTTGTGTAAACACACGAATATACCTTTAATCGTAACCACTCCCAATTACTTACGTAGAAAATTAGATTGAAGTTTTGATGACACAGGATTCTAGATGTACATTAGCATACAGACCATTAATATGACTATAACTAAAACATCATTTGGCTTTACAGCTAGCGGTGAAGAAATTTTTAAATTTATTTTAGAAAACCCGCTCGGATTGCGCGTTGAGGTACTCACATATGGAGCAACTATCCAAAAGCTGTACGTTCCAAATGAAACTGCTGGTACAGTAGATGTTGTTTTAGGTTTTGATACTTTACAAGAGTATGAAGCTCCACATCCGTATCTAGGGAGTTTTATAGGGCGCAATGCAAACAGACTTAAGAAAGAAGTGGTTATTGAAGGTAAAAAAATAGCGTTATCAGTAAATGAAGGAGAGAACCAACTTCACGGAGGTATTAAAGGTTTTGATAAACGTGTCTGGGATGCAGTAATGAAGGATGACAGCTTAGAGCTTTCTCTAGATAGTGAAGATGGTGATCAAGGTTTCCCAGGTAATTTGAAAGTTCAAATTACTTTTAAGCTTGTGGGCCTACGACTAGAAATGCAATTAAGTGCTACTACAGACCAGCCAACTATCGCAAACTTCACCAGGCATGATTATTTTAACTTGTGTAGTGGAGTAAAGAAGGCTGTTGTACATCATAAGTTGCAAATACATGGCGCCTCGTATACTGAGCTGGATGGTAATATGATAACTACGGGTCACTTATTGCCGGTTGCGGGCACTCCATATGATTTTACTGAAGTGAAAGCCGTGGGAGATGCTGACGAAGGATTTGATTTAAACTATGCGTTAGATAAAACACCCAATAAACTCAGGCTTGCAGCTCAGGTGTGGGCTCCAGATAGCGATATTACTTTAAAAGTGCATTGCACGCAACCAGGATTACAATTTTTTAGTGCAAAATCTATTATGCTTGCTAGTGGTAAAAAAGGCTATTTAGCTTTAGAAAGTCCGGGATTGTGCTTAGAGCCACAATATTTTCCAAATTCTCCATCACATTCACATTTTCCTTCAACAATCCTTTTGCCATCGGAAGTGTATGAGGAACAGATAGTTTATGATTTTGAATGAGATTTACATGATTGTCGGTGTGAAATTAATTTCAAAAAAAATGAATTTTATTTGAAAAAATACTTGCCAGAGTTCAGAAAGGTTTTATATTTGCAACCGCTTACGAAAGCTACTAGAGGTTATCTTAATAATAATTAGAAAACTCGAGTTACAAACGTAAGTAACCTAAAAATATTTAGGTGCCTTAGCTCAGTTGGTAGAGCAATGGACTGAAAATCCATGTGTCCCTGGTTCGATTCCTGGAGGCACCACTAAAAACCCGATCTTTTGATCGGGTTTTTTGTTTTTAGATGAGTTTGAGATTTAATTGGTATTTGAGAGATATTGCGTACTTTTTTATGCGCTATGTAAAATCGAATATAATCTTTTAGCGATCATGAGATAAATAGCTTTTGCCTCGAAAAAGTTTTTGAATGCAAAAAAAATCGTCTAATTAATAAACTTATTAAAATTGAATAGGAAAAGTTATAGTAAAGAGGGTATGAAGTATGATTACTTCGTTGTAGAGGGCTTTTCTCATGGGACCGTCTACTCAAATACAAAATTCATCAATTGCTGGTCCCAAATCAGAGGAGGAGAATCCTATGAAATAGTTAAAGAGCTGGTATTCTTGCGGTGGTTTCGTTTTACCTCAATCTGTGAAAGATTTATTTTGGACTCCTAATTATTTGGATGTTCCTTCTAATTTTAAAATAATAGATAACCAGCTCTATCTCAATATCTCTAGAAAAGTTAAAGAATTCAATTTTTATCTAGACCCTATCGAAGCTCCATTAAAAGTAGATGACTTAACAGATTTAGACTTAGTAAAAATTAAGCGACATTTTTACTTTAAGATGTCAATTACAAAAAACTTTAAAATATTCGACGATTATGATGAGAGATATAAGGGAGGTAGAATATATGGTTCTTCATATAGAATAGGCTGGCTTCATCGAAAATTTATATGGATGAGTCTAGAGGATGGGCAATTAATAGAGTTTATGGATCTTGGGGGCATGTTGCAGCCATACAGGGAGGGGCTAATAAAAAACCCAGATAGCTTTGTAGACCCTAGTTATGACGAAGATCTTATATGGACGGTTTTTAAAAATAAGAGGCTAAGTATTCTAGTGCGTAAAGCATACATAATTGAAGGTTTTGAATCTCCAAAAAACTTTTATGAAAGAAATTCGGAGCATTTTGTTAATCCTTATGATAGTGTTTTTTCAATGTATGCGAAATTGGATTAATTTTTAGTATCGGAAGCTGTGTTAGGTCGCTCACACGAAAGATATCTGTATATCTCATCCTTCTCACTAATTGTGACAATTATAATATTTACTTACCAAATGCTTAACACGCATTTGCAATATTCTAAAGTAGCTTCGCTCAAAAAAATATGCGTCTATATATCTATATAACAATTGCAATCCTAAGTGTAACAATGTTGAGCTGTTCAAGTACTAAACATAAAAACATCTCTTATCTAGGAGCGGAAACTATAACTACTAGTCAAGCAGAAAATCTTGAGGCACCTACGCTTAATATTTATGAGCCTTCTGGCGATAATAAGAAAGTTCCTGTAATTATCTATGTACACGGAGGTAACTGGAATCAAGGTAAAAAAGAAATATACTGGTGGTTAGGTCGTAATTTTGCTCAAAAAGATATACTTGCTGTATTGCCAGGATACACCTTAAGTCCTAATGCTACTTATGATGATCAAGCTGCTCAAATCGCAGAAGCAATAGCGTGGACAAAGGAAAACGCGGCTCGTTATGGAGGAGATCCAAATAAGATTTTTGTGACGGGACATTCCGCTGGTGGGCACCTTGTTGCACTGGCGGTAATGAATCCTAAGTATAATATTAATCAAGAAGATATTTCTGGAATTATTCTCAATGATGCTGCGGGGCTTGATATGTATCATTACTTGAGCGAGAACGAGCCAGAGGTAAGTAATAATTATGACACTACATGGACAACTAATCCTGAGCTGTGGAAAGATGCATCGCCTATATATTTCATAAATGATGAAACGCCACCTATACTCAGTTATGTAGGCAGTAAAACGTATCCATCTATTACGGTAGCAAATAATCGCTTTAAAGAAGAGCTTGTTAAATTTCAACCAAATGCACGCAGGATCACGCTAGACAAAAAGCATGTTCCTATGATTACTCAATATATTTTTGGTTCAAATAATAGGTATGATGAGATTATACAATTTATGAGCGAGCAAGAGTAGGATGGTGTATTTTTAGCAAATGATTTTATTTATAGCTGGAGTAGCTCTTTTTATTTTTATGGGCTTTGGTCTTTTTACGCTTTCGCGAAAGCGTATCCCACAAGAATTTCCTGCGGTATGGGATAAGATATTGAGTGATGAGGTGTTGTTTTACCAGAAACTAACTCCAAAAAAGCAAGCGTTTTTTAAAAAGAGAATGATGGCTTTTCTAGCGGAGGTAAATGTGGAAGCTGTTCAATTTGAGCTTACAGATAGAGATAAGATATTTGTCGCTGCGAGTGCGGTGATTCCTATATTTAACTTTGGAGACTGGCACTATAATAATCTTGACACGGTTTTGATATATCCAGATTATTTTAATGCAGACTTAGAGTTTCACTCTGAGGGAGAAAATCGTATCATAGGTGGTATGGTGGGGTCTGGGCAGTTTGAGAATCATATGATTTTATCGCGTAAAGCGCTAGTGTTTGGATTTACAAATAAAACTGACAAAGGAAATACTGCGGTTCATGAATTTGTGCACCTGCTAGATAAGATGGATGGAGTAACTGATGGCATACCAGAATATCTGCTCGGTAAAGAAAACATTGCTCCTTGGTTAGACCTTATGTATAAGGAGATGGATGCTATAAATAATGATAAGTCAGATATAAGGAAATACGGAGGTACTAGCGAGATAGAATTCTTTGCCGTGGCTTCTGAGTACTTCTTTGAACGTCCAGCATTGTTTAAAAGAAAACACCCGGAACTTTATAAAATGCTAGAACTCTGTTTTGTGACACATGTTTCGGCTTAGTTTTATCATTCCCTTAACATTGCAGGTATATTGCTTTTGTATTTTTGAAGCTTACTATAGTTTATGCAACTTATTATTGATGTAGGGAATACGAGGGTCAAAACGGCTGTTTTTAATGGCGATGTGTTACAGGCTTGGCACCACTTCCTTCTTGAAGATTTTATAGAGGAAGTTGGGGAATTTGCAGGCTTGTATCCTATTAAGAAAGCGATCATATCCTCTGTAGGGAGGCTTTCTAAAGAGCAAGCCCAATCTGTGCAGCTGCGATTTCCTACAATAATTCTCAGTCATAAAACTCCGCTTCCATTTAAAAACGATTACGGTACTCCACACACACTTGGTGTAGATAGGATTGCGCTGGTTTCCGCTTTCGCGAAAGCGTATCCTAAAAAAAATGGACTCATAATAGATACAGGTACTTGTATTACCTATGATTTTATTACTGCAGAAGGCTCTTATAAAGGAGGGGCGATATCACCAGGATTGCGATTGCGATATGAAACTCTAAACAATCTCACGGCAAATTTACCACTACTTGAAAAGCAACTTCCCGAGAGCATTGTGGGTACTACGACTAACGAGGCTATTCATTCCGGGGTAGTACAAGGTGTTTTGTTAGAAATGGATGGTGCAATAACTCATTATAAAGAGCATTATAATGTGGAAATAGTAATAATAACTGGTGGTGATGCCGAATTCTTGGCAAAACGATTAAAAAATAGCATCTTTGCGCACTCAAAATTTTTGCTAGAGGGCCTCAATTATATCTTAACATATCAGAATGATTAAAAAACTTTTTATAGTAGCAGTGTTGATGATGGCCTTTAAGGGTCTTACACAAGAGGGAGCTACAACATCTCCATATTCGTTTTACGGAGTAGGTTTGCAACAGTTTAAAGGTACTGTAGAAAATAAATCTATGGGAGGTATACAGTCTTATAGTGATAGTTTACACTTGAATTTATTAAATCCTGCTTCATTAGGTAAGTTGCGTTATACAACTTTTACAGTAGGTGGTAATCACCAAGAGGTTACGGCAAAAGACGACTTTACGGAAGAGGGTTCTTCAAAATCTACCTTTGATTACCTAGCGATAGGTTTTCCGGTTTCTAAAAAAGTAGGGGTGAGCTTTGGACTTATGCCATATACAACCGTAGGGTATAAGTTAGATGACAGTAACGAAGATGTTGTAAACGCCTTTAGTGGTCGTGGAGGTATAAACAGAGCATTTCTATCTGCAGGATATACTGTGGCGCCAGGTTTAACCGTGGGTGCTAGTACACATTATAATTTCGGTAATATTCAAAACGAAGCTTTAAGGTCTCAAGAAGGTGTTGAGCTTGCTACTCGAGAGAGTAACCGTAGTGATTTTTCTGGTTTTACATTTGATTTTGCTGCTCAGTATGAACGCATGATATCAGACAATTTGCAACTTACTTCTTCTATAAAATATTCACCTTCTACAAGTATAAGTACAGAGAATTCACGTCAGGTAGCTTCTGTGATTTTTAATAATTCAGGTGTAAGTGCAGATGTAGATGCTGAGCAGATTGATGTACAGGATACAGATTTTGACTTTCCTTCAACCTTAACATTAGGTTTGGGTATAGGTGCGGTAAATAAGTGGTATGTAGGTGCAGAATATACATCTCAGAAATCGAGTAATTTTAGTAATAGAACATTTACGTTAGATGATGTTTCTTTTGATGATGCTAGCCAGATGCGTATAGGAGGTTTTTATATTCCTAAATATAATTCTGTTACAAGTTATTGGGATCGTATTACTTACCGCGCTGGATTTAGGTATGAAGAAAGCGGTATTGTGGTGTCTAACGAGGATATAAATGAGTTTGGCATATCTTTTGGAGTAGGACTACCCACGGGGCGAAGAATAAGTAATTTTAACCTTATGTTTGAGATGGGCCAGCGAGGAACCACAAGTTCAGGTCTTATTCAAGAGAACTTTGTTAATGTAGGAATAAGCTTATCAGTAAACGACTTATGGTTCGTCCAGAGTAAATTTAATTAATTGAAAAACCTAACACTATGAAAACTAAATTGACCACACTTTTTGTAGCTATAATAATGACAGTAGGATTTACTGCTCAAGCTCAAATAAGTGAAGAATGTATGACTACAGGTTCTATATTTAACGAAGCTGCAAAAGTTAAGAACTGGGATGCTGCAAGAGCACCATTTATAAAACTTAGAAAAGACTGTCCTAACTGGTCACTTGCATTATACCAGTATGGTGAGAAGCTGCTGAAAGCAGATCTTAAAGCCGCAAGCGGAGAGCAAGAGAAAGCAGTAGCTCAAGATTTAATTTTATTGCTACAGCAAAGAGAGCAGTATTTCCCAGGAAAAACTGACAAAGGTGAAAACGCAGCAGATCAAGCTCAGATAATGTTTGATAGCAAAATAGGAACTAAGAAATCTCAGTTTGATGCATTTCAAAAAGCATTTGAACTAGACGCAGCTTCTATATCAAGTGCAAAAAGCATCTATACTCGTTTTAAACTAGCTGTAGATTTATATAAAGAAGGAGAGCAAATTCCATTACAAGATGTTTTTGATCTTTATGATGATACTCAAAGCAAATTAGGAAAGGAAGCAACTGTTCTTGATACTAAACTACAAGCTCTTTTAGATAAAGAAGAGGCTGGTACAGCACTTAGTGCAAAGGAGAAAAGAAGAGTAAAAGGTTATGAAACTAACCTTAGAGCTTTTGGAATATTTGGAGGAAGTACTGATGGGGCAATGGGAGCATTAGGTAATTGTGAGAACCTAGTACCGCTTTACCAAAAAGATTTTGAGTCTATGAAAAATGACAAGGAATGGATTAAGAAAGCTGCTGGACGTCTTGCTGGAAAAGATTGTACTGATACAGACTTATTTAAGCAAATGGTTGAAAACTTACACAGACTTGAGCCTTCAGCCAAATCTGCAAAATATTTAGGTATTCTGGCTGGAAACAGAGGAGATACAGCTGCGGAGTCTAGATATTACCAAGAAGCTATTGATCTTGAAACAGATCCAAAAGAAAGAGCAAGCGCTTATTACAGACTTGCACTTCAAGCTAAAAAAGCAGGAAGCTATGGTAAAGCAAGAGGCTTATTCAATAAGGCATTATCTGAAGATGGTACTTTAGGTCAAGCTTACTTAAATATTGCAGCAATGTATGCAGCAAGTGCAAATAACTGTGGAGAAAATGCTTTTGATAAAAGAGCGGTATATTGGTTAGCTGCAAGTACTGCAGAAAGAGCAGGACGAGTAAGTCCATCATTAGCAGGGACTGCAAATAAAACTGCAGCAAGTTACAGAGCAATAGCACCAAGCAAGGCAGATATATTTCAATCTGGAAAAGGTGGTCAAACTATTAAAATAGGATGTTGGATTGGATCAAGCGTAAGAGTTCCAGGTAACTAATGTATCTACAACATAGAAATATATTAAAATTCTTAGTCACGGCTTTTGCCGTGACTTTGTTTTTAAGTTGTGGTGATAACGGGGAGGAGATACGTAAAATGAGTATCAAGTCTGACGGGCCTGTTACTGAGGGAAGAGGTATCAACTTAAAATATACAGACTCTGGAAAGGTAACGGCTCACCTTAAAACACCATATATAAAGAATTATGCAAACTCGCCTTTTCCATATGAGGAGTTTCCAGAAGGTGTTGAAGTTATTTTTATAGATGACGATAAAGAGAATGTGATCACCTCAGATTATGCTATACGGTATAAATATACAAATCTTATAGACCTGCAGAAGAACGTGACGCTTGTAACTAGTGATTCTGTTACACTTAAAGCAGAGCAGTTGTATTGGGATCAAACTAATAACTGGATTTTTACAGATCAACCTTATACCATTATTACAAAAGACGGTTCCCGCAATGATGGAGACCTTTTTGATTCTAATGAAGACTTTACAAATTTTGTATCTTTAAACAACGTAAGTAAACAATACGTTAAAGAAAATAAAGAAGACTTATGATGCGATATATAAAATACACGGAGTACGTTTATATCATAGTAGCTGTGCTAGCGGGGTATAAGGTGGCAACACTTTGGGGGGAAGATCAGCCCAAGGCTTATTTCTTTTTGTTTTGCTTTGCTATAAGTGTTGGTATGTATTTCTTTAGACGTCACTTTCGTAAGAAATTTGAAAACAGGAAAAACTCTTAATGGGCAGCGTCGAAGTCCAGATTATTGTCGTTTGTTGCTCATTATTATTATCTGCATTCTTCTCAGGAATGGAGATTGCATACATTTCGGCAAATAAAATCCATATCGAAATAGAAAAAAAACAGAATGATTTTCTTTCTATTGTATTAACTCGCCTTACTGCGAGACCTTCAAAGTTTATCGCAACCATGTTGCTGGGCAATAATATTGCTTTGGTAGTTTATGGTTATTTTATGGGAGCACTCCTACAAGGGTGGCTTGAGAGTTTGCCTTTCGGCGAAAACTTGACGTGGTTAGCTACATTCGTCCAAGAATTTAGTCTATTAAGTCAGACTATTATTTCTACCATTGTCATTCTAATTACTGCAGAATTTTTACCAAAAGTATTTTTTCAGATTTATGCAAATAAGCTGCTTAAGTTTTTTGCTATACCTGCCTATATTTTCTATCTGCTGTTTTATTTTTTAAGTGCTTTTATAATTTGGGTATCAGACTTAGTACTTAAATATTTGTTTAAAACAGATGGAGATGAAGTGCAACTAGCTTTCACGAAAGTGGAATTAGGAAATTATATTTCTGAGCAAATGGAATCTGTAAATGATCAAGATGAAGTAGATACGGAAATCCAGATATTTCAAAATGCTCTCGAATTTTCTGAGGTTAAGTCTAGAGAAGTAATGCTTCCTCGTACTGAGATTATAGCGGTAGATGAACGTACTACGCCAGCGGCGATTAATAAAATATTTATAGAAACTGGGCTTTCTAAGATACTTGTATATAAGGATACAATAGATGATATCATAGGATACGTGCACTCTTTTGAGTTGTTTAAAAAGCCTAAAACAATAAGTAGTGTTCTAATGCCTGTGGTATATGTGCCAGAAACAATGCTTGTTAAAGACGTGTTGAATATGCTCACAAAGAAGCGCAAGAGTATCTGTGTTGTTATTGATGAATATGGTGGTACGAGTGGCATGATGACCGTAGAAGATATTGTAGAAGAGCTTTTTGGTGAGATCGAGGATGAGCATGATACAGCAGAGCTTATTGAGGAGCAGCTAGGAGAAGATCATTATAAACTCTCTGCTAGACATGAAGTAGATTACCTCAATGAGACCTATAGGTTGAACCTTCCAGAGAGTGAAAACTATGAGACTTTAGGAGGTTTAGTAGTGAGCCATGCAGAGGAAATACCACAAGAAGGAGAGAACATAGAGATAGACGGTATAATCTTTCATATCCTTGAGACTTCAAATACAAAAATCGAACTCTTGGAAGTCCGTATTTCTAAAGACTAAATTGGCTTATTTTTTTATTTTTTATTATGGGAGAAAATGGTATTTTCGCCCACTATTATAGCATAAACAACAGACAATGGCAATTTTAAATAAAATACGTAGCAAGAGCATCTTTTTGATAATCATTATTGCACTTGCGCTATTTGCATTCATTTTTTCTTCAATTTTAGATAGTGGAGGTTTTAATGCTGATAAGCAAAACCGAGTAGCTTCTATTAATGGAGTAAGTATTGATCGTGAAGCTTTTGCTTCAAAAGTAGAGGAGCAAACACGTAGATTAGGAGCAAATGCCTCGACTACACGTGCTGTAAATACAGTGTGGGAGCAAGAGATTAATCGTGTTGTTCTTGAAGAGCAGTATGAAGAGTTAGGTATTGAAGTAGGTAGAGACCGCACTCAGGAATTATTAAAGCAAGCATTGCAAAACGATACACGTTTTCAAGATGGTGATGGTTTCTTTAGTGAGGGTAAGATGCAAGAATTTATCGCAACTCTTAAAGAGAGCCAGAATCCTAATGATTACCAAAACTGGTTAAATTTTGAAGAAAACTTAAGAAATCAAGAAAAGCAAAGTATATACTACAACCTTATAAAAGCAGGAGTAGGATCTACACTTAAAGATGGTGAGATTGCTTACAGACTTGACAACAATAATGTAGATATACAGTTTGTACAAGTTCCTTATACTTCAGTTCCAGATGAAGAGGCACCGGTAAGCAAAGAAGAAATTCAAAAATATGTAAATGAGCATAAAGAAGAGTATAAAACAGACGAAACACGTAGCATTCGTTTTGTGAAATTTTCAGAAGAAGCTTCTTTAGAAGATGAAAATGCACTTAAAGCTGAGTTGTCAAAACTTAGAAATGAGTACACCTCACGTAATGGTGCAACTGGAGTGACAGAAACACTTGCTGGATTTGATAAAACAGATAGAGTAGAAGATTTCTTATTAGACAATTCAGATATTCCTTATGTAAATCGTTGGTTCTTTAAAAAGAACTTACCTGCAACAAACGCAGATACATTATTTGCCTTAGGCAAAGGAGGTGTTTACGGTCCTTATAAGGATAACAATTACATGAACCTTTCTCGTGTAATGGATGTGAGAAAAATGCCAGACTCAGTAAAGTCTCGTCATATTTTAATTGATTTTAAAGGAGCGGTTACAAATACTCAGAGAGGACCTGTTCCTTCATCTGCCACTCGTACTAAAGAAGAAGCAAAGAATCTTGCAGATAGTTTGCTTTCAGTTATAAATAGAAACAGTGGGAAATTTGAAGAGCTAGCAAAAGAGTTTTCTTCAGATAAGAGTAACAGCGAAAATGGAGGAGATCTTGATTACCAAAATCCAAATCTCTTTGCTGAAGGATATAGAGACTTTATCGTTGATAACAAAACTGGATCTGTAGGTATAGCCGAAACAAACTTTGGTTACCACGTGATTGAGATTACAGATCAAAAGAATCTTCAGGATGTAATTAAAGTAGCAACGGTAGTAAAAGAGATTGTACCATCAGATAAAACAATTTCATCTATCTACAATACAACTCAAAAATTTGAGCTAGCTGCTGCAGATGGAGATTTCCAAGAAGTAGCTACAGAAAATGGTTATACAGTAAGACCAGTACAACGTATACGTGCAATGGATGAGAATCTTCCTGGTGAGGGTGCTCAACGTTCAATCGTACAGTGGGCTTTTGAAGAAGAAGTTTCTGTAGGAGATATTAAGCGTTTTCCAGTAAACAATGGATATATTGTAGCACAAGTTACTCGTCGCACTCCTAAAGGAACGGAGCGTGTAGAGGATGTATCTACTCAGGTAACTCCTATACTACGTAACATGAAGAAAGCTGCTATCATAAAAGACAAGCTCTCTGGAGCTACACTTGCAGAGATGGCACAGTCACAAAGCCAAACTGTAAAAACTGCATCTGCAATATCTATGAATGCGCCTACGATTGCTGGAGCAGGTAATGAGCCTAAAGTTGTAGGAGCGGCGTTTGGATTAAAAGAGGGAGAAATTTCTGATCCTATAGAAGGTTCAAGAGGAGTATATGTGGTTCAAGTTATAAAAATTACGGAAGCACCAGCGCTTGAAAACTACGCATCATTTGCAACTCAAGAAGCTCAAAAGGCTAGAGTAGCAGTAAGTTCTAAAGTGCTTAATGCACTTAAGGAAGCTGCAGAAATTGAAGATAACAGAGCTACTTTTTACTAGTAGTTGAATTACATAAATATTAAAAAGGCTCGAACGTTATGTTCGAGCCTTTTTAGTTTATCATGGTGTTAGTTCGCTTTCGCGAAAGCGTAAAACTTATCTGTAAATCGTTCTTAGAAGTTTAGTATCATCTCGTTGTACGGGATGATAGTATGAAAGCCTTTGTTTTTAAAATACTCCATTTCTTGAGCTTCTCCGGTAACCATTACAAAATCACCTCCCCAACCTCCTAAACTCTTAATGAGGTGTGGATAGTCAGAAAATAGCTGACTTTTAATAGTAGGAGTTTTTATAATTTTAGAAAGTCTTTCATCGTGCTCCGTAAGCAGTTTTTCAAAAGCTTGGAGTGTTTTGCTTTCTTTGACTGCTGTGGTGAGTTGAGAAAAATGAGAAACCTCGTTGAGGAGTAAGTTGCTGTCTAAGCTTCTATAGTGCTTAATGCTTTCTCTACTATTCTGCTTTTTATTGAGGTGTATAAAGAAGATGTTTTCTTTAAAGTCGGGGTCAAAAGTTAAACTTTTGACGATTGGATCGCTTTTCGTTCTCTGGTAGGTAATGGCGCTCTGTGCTGTTGCAGAGGCAATATCATAACCACTTCCTCCAAAAGTCATTTCAAGTAGCTTATAAGGGTTGACTTGAGCCCATAAAGCAATGTTTGCAATAAGAGTAGAGGAGGAGCCCAGACCCCAATCTCTTGGGAATTCTAAAGTGCTAGTTGCTATAAGCCCTTCTTGCCCTTGTAAAAACTGTGGATTAAGTTCTTGTGCTGCTTGTAATATGGTAAGTAAGCGCTGCGGGATATCCCCATTAGGAACTGCGCAGTCTTTTATGGGTAATGTAAAATGGGTTTCAAACCATGTGGAACCATCATGTAGCTCGCTTTTCCAACGTAAGCCTTGGTCTTGCGTTGTTGTGACTGTAAGTTTTTGACCTCTGGTTGTGGGAAGCGCAAGTGCTTCTGCACCATCAAGAACCAGATATTCTGCGGTTAATAATAACTTACCATGGCTGTAAAAAGATGAGTTCACTTTGTGTATTTGTATTTGTGGGCTACTTATGAGCGTAGTGCTTCTATAAAAGAAACAACGGCGCTGTGTGTAACTGTATTGGTCTTAAAATGAGTGACTGTTTCTTGTTTTTCGGCGTCTGTGGCTTCCATTTGATTAAGGATATTCATGAGGTGCATTTTCATGTGGCCTTCTTGAATTCCCGTTGTAGTGAGTGATTTTAAGGCTGCAAAGTTTTGTGCAAGTCCCGCAACAGCTACAATTTGCATAAGTTCTTGCGCAGATGGATTTTCTAGCAATTCCATAGACCATTTTACCAGCGGATGTAATTTTGTAAGTCCGCCTACGGTTCCTAGTGCGAGTGGTACCTCAATCCAAAATTTAAATATTCCATCATTTACACTAGCATGTGTGAGACTTCTATATTGCCCGTCCCTAGCAGCATATGCGTGCACGCCAGCCTCTACGGCTCTAAAGTCGTTTCCAGTGGCAAGAATTACAGCATCAATACCATTCATTATTCCTTTGTTATGAGTAACTGCACGGTAAGGTTCCTCTTCGGCAATAGCAATGGCTTGGATGAATTTTTTAGCAAATTGTGCACCATCTATATTCTTTTCAGAAAGATCAGCTATTGGGCAACTTACCTCTGCTCGAACAACACAATCTGGAACGTAGTTTGATAAAATAGACATGATAACGGTTAGGTTTGCACCGCTTTCGCGAAAGCGTACTTCTTCCTCAAAACTCGCTTTAAGTGTCGTTGCAAATTGTTCTAGACAACTATTTATAAAATTGGCTCCCATTGCATTTAGCGTTTCAAACGTGCAATGAAGTTGGTAATAATCTGTTACTGCTTGGGTTTTATTTACGAGCGTGATGTCTTTAATCCCACCACCACGTTTCTCCATGTTTTTTGTGATTGCAGCGGTATCTGCAAGTAACTGTGGCTTGATGGATTCAAAAAATGATGTCAAAAGCGATGCATCACCATCATAGGTAAAATGTACTTGGCCTACTTTTGTAGTTCCTAGCACAGTAGTTTTAAAACCACCTCTATCTTGCCAGAATTTTGCCGCTTTACTTGCAGCAGCCACCACAGAGCTTTCCTCAATAGCCATGGGAATGGTATAAATACGATCATTTATAACAAAGTTTGGCGCAACACCTAGTGGTAAGTAGTAGTTAGTGATGGTGTTTTCTATAAACTCATCGTGTAGCTGTTGTAATTTTTTATCATCATTCCAGTAAGATGATAGCACCTCAGTTGCCTGTGTTGGATTTTCAAAATAGGTAGATGTGAGCCACGCAATTTTCTCTGTTTTTGAAAGTCTTGAAAATCCTGATATTGCCTTTGTCATTAAGCTGTATTTATAAAAGTGTCAAAGATACTGAGAATGAGGTAAACCTAGCTTTGTGTAAGTAATCTAGTGATTTTATTTCTTAACAATATGGCGCTATTTAACAGCTTTTACGGGGCTTTTTGCGTTATTTTTAGTAAAATTGAGATACATTACTAGAATTAGCAATTATATATGAAAATACAACTCTTTTTGAGTGCCATTTTACTCATGGCAATCCAGAGCGCAACTGCGCAAAAAAAGCAAATCACCCTTGAAGATATATGGAAAGAAGGCACTTTTAGTGCAGAGAGACTCCAGTCTATTCACTCCATGGCAAACGGACAAGAGTATGCCGTTCAAAACTTTGATAGAGCAACACGTACGGGAAGTGTAGATATTTATAGCTATGCAACGGGAGATAAAGTGCGCACAGCAGTAAGCAGTGCAGACATTGAAGGTCTTGATTATTTCATCAGTTATAAATTTAGTGGTGATGAAAAGCAAGTCTTGCTAGCGACCAAACTACAGTCAATCTTTAGAAGATCTACGCTAGGCGAATTTTATGTTTGGAATACGCTTTCGCGAAAGCTAACAAAGGTATCAGATGATCTTATCCAAGAGCCTACATTTTCTCCTGATGGGACGATGATTGCTTACGGAAAGGGTAACAACTTATATGTATTTAACATCGCAGAAGGTATAACCCAGCAGCTTACTACAGATGGAAAGAAAAATAGTATTATAAACGGTATTACGGATTGGGTTTATGAAGAAGAATTTGGTTTTGTGCGCGCCTTTGATTGGAGTGCAGATAGCAAGAAAATTGCCTATGTACGTTTTGACGAAACAGATGTGCCAGAATTCTCTATGGATATTTATGGTAAAGAATTATACCAGACACAGTCAGTTTTTAAATACCCTAAAGCTGGTGAGGAAAATGCAAAAGTAACATTGCGCCTTCACAATTTAGATAGCGGAGATAGCCGTAAAGCTAAGGATGTTGAGATAAACCTAGGAGATAACGCTGGGTACTATATTCCACGTATATCTTGGTCAAAAGATCCAAACGTACTTTCTGTACAAACTTTAAATCGTCATCAAGATACATTGAAGTTGTCACTTTTTAACGCAGCGACATACCAAACTACACTAGCTGTTCTTGAAACTGATAAAGCGTATGTAGACGTTACAGATAATCTTACTTTTCTAGAAGACAATAGCTTTATCTGGACAAGCGAAAAAGATGGATGGAATCATGTATACCACCACAACGCAGATGGAAGTCTTAAGAGGCAAGTAACTTCAGGCGACTGGGAAGTGACTGGATATTACGGTTATGATGCAAAAACAAAGAGGATATTTTATCAAAGCTCTGAAAATGGTTCAATAAACCGCGGTGTATACGCTATAGGTCTTAACGGTAAAAAGAAACAAGCACTCGCTATAAAGGAAGGAACAAATGATGCCGATTTTAGTGCAGACTTTAGCAACTTCATCCATACATATTCAAATACGACAACGCCTTATCGTTTTACACTTAATGATGCTAAGGATGGAAAGCAAATACGTGTTATAAAAGATAATAATAATCTCAAAGAGCTTTACGCTACTTATGATATCTCTCCAAAGGAATTTTTTGAGATTGATGTAAACGGAGTTTCTCTTAATGCATACATGATTAAACCTACAAACTTTGATCCTAATAAAAAGTATCCGTTGTTTATGACTCAATACTCTGGACCTGGATCGCAAAGCGTTGCAAATAAATGGGATACAAGTAATGATTACTGGTTCCAGATGCTTGCTCAGAACGACTATATCGTGGTTTGTGTAGATCCTAGAGGAACAGGATTAAAAGGACGTGATTTTAAGAAAATCACTCAGAAAGAATTAGGGAAGTATGAAGTGCAAGATCAAATAGCAGCTGCTAAACAATTAAGTGAACGTCCATACATAGATGAAAATCGCACAGGAATCTGGGGATGGAGTTATGGAGGCTTTATGGCGTCTAATTGTCTTTTCCAAGGAGCAGATACCTTTGAAATGGCGATCGCTGTTGCACCAGTTACTTCTTGGAGGTTTTATGATTCTATTTATACAGAACGTTACATGCAAACACCCCAAGAAAATGCAAGTGGGTATGATAACAACTCTCCTATGAGTCATGTAGATAAAATGGAAGGTGATTTATTACTTGTGCATGGAGGTGGAGATGATAATGTGCATGTGCAAAACTCTACGCGTCTCGTTGAGGCTTTAGTACAAGCAAATAAGCAATTTGACTACTTCAATTATCCAGATAGAAACCACGGTATCTATGGTGGGAATACGCGTTTTCATTTATATACAATGATGACAGAATTCATAAAAGAGAAACTTTAAGGATAAACAACTTATATTAGCAGTAAATAAAAAATACAATATGGAATATAAATTCGGTGGTTCTGAAACCAATCAAAAGACAGTTTTAGGGCATCCTTCAGGTCTTTTTGTTCTCTTTTTTACAGAAATGTGGGAACGATTTTCCTACTATGGAATGCGTGCATTACTTGTTTTATTTTTAGTGTCAGCTATTATTGATGGCGGCTGGGGCTGGGAGCGAGCAGAGGCACTACAGTTATATGCGTTCTATACAGGTCTAGTTTATGTGACTCCGATATTAGGAGGTTTAATAGCTGATAAGATTACAGGATATAGAAAAGCCGTAATCATAGGTGCCTTATTGATGACACTAGGTCACGCATCTATGGCTTTTGAGATTAGTTCAGACATTTTCTTTTATGCAGGTCTTATACTACTCATCATTGGTAACGGTATGTTTAAGCCGAATATTTCTTCGATGGTAGGGCAGTTGTATAAGGACCAAGGTAAAGAAAAGGATGCGGGATATACCATATTTTACATGGGTATTAACTCCGGAGCTTTTTTAGGTATTTTACTTTGTGGTTATATTGGAGAATCTGTTGGATGGCATTATGGATTTGGGCTTGCGGGAATTTTCATGCTTGTGGGAATGCTTCAGTTTTATTTTGCTCAAGGTATCTTTGGTAAGATAGGATCAGCACCAGCAAAAGCTGGTGAACTTGATGATGTCTTAGAAGATGGCGTTGAAAATGCTGCAGATAGTATTGAAGATGTTATTGACGATGCCGAAAAGTCTAAAGTAACTCGTGATCGTTTAATTGTAATTAGTGTTCTTGCATTTTTCACTATTTTCTTTTGGTGGGCATTTGAGCAAGCAGGAGGGTCTATGACCATCTTTGCAGCAGATTATACAGATAGAGTTCTTGAAGGTAGTAGTGGTATGACTTTTAAAATAGTCAACACAATACTTACAGTAGTTCCTATGCTTATTATTACATGGGTATTAGCGATGTTATTTAAGCAAACGTATGGTAAATACGCACTTTCTAATATTATCTTAGGCTTAGGTTTTGTTATCATTTGGGGAATTGTAATTTGGATGTTATCTCGTCAGTTTGCAGATGACGCTCCAGAAGTACCTGCTTCTTGGTTCGGAATATTAAACTCATTCTTTATCATTGCATTTGCGCCTTTATTTTCAAAAATATGGAAGAGCAAATACAACCCTAGCGGACCAGTAAAGTTTGCTATTGGACTTATTCTTTTAGGTCTTGGTTTTGGTATTCTTTCTTTTGGATCTATGGGAATCCCATTAGGTGCAAAAACTGCTTCTGTAAGTATGGTATTTCTAGTACTTGCATATTTATTCCATACACTAGGAGAGTTATGTGTATCACCAGTGGGACTTTCATATGTAAGTAAACTTGCACCAGCAAAACTTGTTGGTCTTATGTTCGGTATCTGGTTTGTTGCAAACTTTATAGCAAACTTTGCAGCGGGTATAACGGGTAGTTATATTGATCCAATAGTTGAGGAGCATGGAATGGCAATTTTCTTTTTGATTTTTACCGTAATACCAGCAGCAGCAGGTGTTGTAATGTTATTATTAAATAAAACACTTATTAGAATGATGCATGGTATACGCTAAGCACATTTAATAGTATAATTTAAAAACGTTCCCTATTTTGTGGAACGTTTTTTGTCTGTAAGAATTTGAAACATAAACAGACTACTTCTAAAAGAAAGAATCTAATGAAAAAAGTATTATACCTTCTTCTATTTATTGCGACGGGAACTATGAGTGCCCAGAAGATTAACTGGATGACCATGGATGAGGCGCTTGCTGCCCAACAAAAAGAGCCTAAAAAGATTTTTATGGACGTGTACACTGTCTGGTGTGGCCCTTGTAAAATGCTTGATAGAAACACTTTTGCAAATCCAGATGTAGCTGCTTTTATAAATGAAAACTACTACGCGGTAAAATTTAACGCAGAAGGTACAGAAGTAATTAATTACTTAGGTAACACATATACCAACCCGCGTCATGATCCTAAAAAATCAAGAGGGCGTAACAGTCAGCATGAACTTGCACAGGCTTTAAAACTTCAGGGGTATCCTAGTATGGTCTTCTTTGATGAAAAGGGTAATTACATCCAGCCTATAGTTGGTTATCACTCCCCTAAGCGTTTAGAGATATATGTAAAGATGGTCGGTAACGATGATTATAAAGACATTACCACTCAAGAAAAGTGGGCTACCTATCAAGAAGAGTTTGAGTACTCATGGCCTAATTAAAAATAAAATCACTCAATTATATAAGCTCCCTTTTCATAAGTATTATGAAAAGGGATTTTTTTGATTAAACAAGTCGTTTTCCATCGAGTGATGTAGCTTTTGTAGTTTGATGCATCTGCAATGATTTGAGCTTCTGGAAACCTCTCTGTAAGTCTGTTTATGTTAATCTTGGGAGATTGCGTCAGTAATATATAATCTGGATTTGCATTTGCTAGCTGGTAAACCCCAAGACTATCTATGACGAGTATTTCTTTTCGCTTAAAGCGAAAATAGTGCTGCATGCTTTCTACGGCTACTTCGTCTATACGTAAGCCATTCTTGTAGTTCCTAACTCTGCTATCTTGTATTATGGTATGTAATGAGTCTGTGCTATGTATTTTGAGCGTGGAGTTGTTTAAAACGCCTACCATGGTAGATTTGCTCTTATTGAAAATAGTGAGATGCCTAGCAGGAGGATTGCTTTTCTCATAAATAATAATAGATGTTAAAAGTACTATTGACATAGATGCCGCTACAAGCCTGAGGTTATTATATTTCTTGAGTAGAGAAATACTGAAAACAATACAGAGATATAAGCCTATAAGTAATGCAAAACTTATCGTGATGTGATCTGTGATAAAGGCCTCTTTATTAGCTACCCAAAAAATAAATCCATTCATTAGGTCTATGATAAATCCATAGGCAGCTACAATGTAATCAGGTAATATGCCTATTATAGCTAATAAAGCAACTAGAATGCCACCACCTAAAATGATTCCTAGAAATGGAATGATGATTACATTAGAGAGAAAAAATAATCCAGGAAACTGGTGAAAATAAAATAAACTTAAAGGTAGCACGCCTAACTGAGCAGCTACCGAAACCGTAGCTATACCCCAGAGAAGCCTGTCTATATAATACCGCGGAGTATAAAAAGAGGACAGCCATGGCTGAATCCATAAAATACCAATAACGGCAAGATAACTAAGTTGGAAGCCCACTTGATAAATAAGAAGCGGATTATAGAGTAACAGTACTACTGCAGATATCATGACTGCATCTGTTGATTTTCTTTTTCCGCCTAGCTGTTGTCCTATTTCGAGAAAGCTAAACATAGTAGCAGCCCTCAATACTGAGGGTGATAATCCAGTGATAAAAGCAAAAACCCAAATCATAGCGATAATAATCATAGACCGAAGCCATCGTAGCTTGTAGTCTGCTATTGGTTTGGTAATAAAGCGTAGCAATAATAGTATAATGCCTACATGCAGCCCGGAGACGGCAAGTATGTGCATCATTCCGGCAGATGCATAATGAGTGCTCATTTGCTTATCTATACCATTTTTCTGCCCAAGAACGAGTGCATCTATAACTGCAAGTTGGTCGCTAGTAAATGAATGAGAGTGAATTGCTTTTAGTACGCTTTCGCGAAAGCGTGATGACCACACCCTCAATCCGCTAGAGGTGTGTTGTGATATGAGTAACACGTTTTTATTAATTGACAGCTGCCCGTGTATTTGTTTTCTTTTTAAATAGCTTCCGTAATCAAATTGATATGGGTTTTTGGGTTTGGGGAGAGGTAAAAGTAGAGCTCTTGTGTAGTGCCATTCTCCTACGCGAAGACGATGCGATATGCTATCTCTATTGACATTGAGAATTACCTTGCCCGAAGTAGCTTCTTTGTTTATCGTCTTTAATGTAACAACATATTTGTCTTGATACATTGTGGGTTTTAGTACTTCATCTATCGAGAATAAAAAGGTACTTGGGTTGCTAGTGTTTGTGTGGGTAAAATGCGTCTCGTTGTTTAGCGCGTTTGCTCTTTCTGAGGTTAAGTAGCCTATGGTTATAAATACAATGGCAATACCTACGGTAAACGCTATGGCGTTGAGAGGTCTTTTAAAAGCACGTCTGTGGAGTACAAAAAGAAATGATGCAGCGAGTAGGAGGATAATAGCTATCCAGAACAAGGAGACTTTATAGACGTCGTAACAAATTATCCCAGCAATGAGGGCGAGAAGTATTACTAAAATGGGCGTGTTAATCCTCTTCAATATATTACTAATTAACCTTTTTCGAGGTGTAACTTTCAGTAATATAGTGATTTATAATTTACAAGACACGTCTAGCCATGATGTAGGCGTTATTCCAGTAGCGCTCATTGAGGTTAGAGGTGAGTACGCCTTTTGAAGTAGTCGCGTGTATAAAGTAAATATCATCACTTGTGACTTTAGTGACGAGTCCTACATGATTTATGCGTTTGCTGCTTTTATTTGTTCTAAAAAATAGCAAATCACCCTTAGAAATGTCTTTATCTTTTATAGGTTGACCTCTTTCTGCCATCTGTCTAGAGATACGAGGTAGAACTATATTTTCTTTTTGAAAGGCAATGTAAATCAATCCAGAGCAGTCCATTCCCTTTCTTGTAGTACCACCAAATTTATATCGAGTACCTGCAAATGATTGTGCTTGGTTAATAATGCGATCCATCTTTGATGCGCTTATATCTTTGACCCTAGCAGTAGTTCTTGTTCTAGATGTTGTCGTTTTTGAACTTCCGCAAGAAGTCAGTAAAAAGAGTAAAGAAAGCACTATGAATAATTGTTTCATATAGTAGTTGGGCTCGTAGGTTGTTAATTGCTTAGCTGAGCTTTGGTGGTTGCTACAATGAGCGATGCAGTCTTTTGACTTGCTCCAGCTCCACCTAATTTTTTCTCAAGCGCAAAATAGTCTTCAAACAGCGTTGCACGATAATCATCATTAGTAATCTTGTCAAGTTCCTTTTTTAATTGTGCAGTATTGAGATCTCCTTGTATTAATTCCTTTACCACCTCACGATCCATAATAAGATTTACCAGCGAGATATATTTGGTTTTTATAATGCGTTTTGCAATACTGTATGAGACGGCATTTGCTTTGTAACAAACTACCTGTGGTACTTTAAATATTGCAGCTTCTAGTGTAGCGGTACCAGAAGTGATTAAAGCGGCATTTGCAAAACTCAAAATATCATACGTTTTATTCATCACCAGCTTTACTGGATAATCTTTTAGGAAAGGTTGGTAAAAAGATACCTCTTGGCTCGGCGCTCCAGCGATTACAAATTGATAGTCTGGATAATCATTTACTACACTTAGCATGACATCGAGCATAGCGCTTATTTCTTGCTTACGACTTCCTGGGAGTAAGGCAATCATAGGGCGCTCATCAAGGTCGTGTTCTTTTGCAAAAGCAACCGGATCTGCTTGCTTACGACCTGAAACGGCATCTAGAAGTGGATGACCTACAAAATGTACCCTGTAGTCATGTTCGTCATAAAAGTCCTTTACAAAAGGTAATATCACATACATATGATCTACATATGCTTTAATCTTTTTGACACGACTTGCACGTGATGCCCATACCTGCGGACTTATATAATAGTGCGTAGTAACACCTAATGGTTTTGCCCACTCTGCAATGCGTAAGTTAAAACCAGAGTTATCTATAAGTATGAGCGCATCTGGTTCAAAACGGGCTATATCTCTCTTACAATCTTTAATAAGACCTGTGATCTTACGCAAGTTTGTGACAACCTCCATAAAGCCCATAAAAGCACGTTCTTTGTAATGTGTCACAAGAGTGCCGCCTACTTCCTGCATGAGATCACCGCCCCAAAAGCGTATATCTGCCTCTGGATCCTCTTTATACAATGATTTCATCAGGTTTGCACCATGTAAATCACCACTGGCCTCGCCTGCAAGAATGTAATATTTCATTAGGTAAACATTAATATCATTGTTACAAATGCAATAGTAATCGTAGCAAGAAGAACGCCTCTCGCTCTCGCATCTTGTCCTTGTCTAAGCATCATAAAAAACGCAAGCAGATTAAGAACGGCACCTATTGCCATAATTTTGCCTAGACGACCTTCGGACACTGCTGTTTGAAGTACGTTTGTGATAGTTCGGTCTTGTGTGCTGCCTATGTATAGAGAAAACAGCAGTACACCTATTGCGTTTGCAATGAGTCCTACTATGATTCCTATAATGATGTCTTTTTTCATATGTAATGTTTCGGCTTTCGCCAAAATTTGAATTCTTTACAAATATGCTTATCGTTTTAAAATTTTCGCGAAAGCGGAATTCTCAACCTTAAGCTATAGAAAGATATTGATGCGTTTCAAAGTTACGATTGCTTTGTAAACTTTAGACTAGTCTTCCCACTCATTTAATTCTTGTAAAAAGTGATGCGCCGTGAGGTCAAATTGCACTGGCACAACAGATACATATCCTTGAGATAGTGCCCACTCATCTGTATCTTCTCCCTTGTCTTGATTTACAAACTCGCCAGTGAGCCAGTAGTAATCTCTGCCCATAGGGTTAGTGCGCTTGTCAAAATCTTCTATCCATTGCGCTTTTGCTTGACGGCATACCTTAGTACCTTTAATTTCGGCTGCTGGTAGTTTTGGGATATTTACATTTAAAACAATTCCCTTAGGAAGACCGTTTTTTAATACTTGGCGAGTGATACGCTCCACATATTTTTTTGCCGGCTCAAAATCGGCATCGTGACTGTAGTCTAGTAGCGAGAATCCTATTGCTGGGATGCCTTCTACACCAGCTTCTACTGCTGCGCTCATCGTACCACTGTAAATTACATTGATGCTAGAGTTGCTGCCGTGATTTATACCGCTCACACAGATGTCGGGTCTGCGAGGAACAATCTGCTGGTTTGCAAGTTTTACACAATCTGCTGGAGTTCCAGAGCATGTATATTCTTTATGTGTCGCTGCTGGATCAAGTTTTACAGGGTCACAGTACAGTGTGTCGTTTATGGTAATGGCGTGTCCCATACCACTCTGCGGGCTATCTGGTGCAACAACAATGACATCACCTATCGTGAGCATTACATCGATAAGGTTGCGTATTCCGGGAGCGGTAATACCGTCATCGTTTGTAACAAGTATTAATGGTTTATTCTTCATAAGAGGAGTTGTAAACTAAGCACGAAAATACGTAAATTGTACTTCAATTCGAGCGACAGTCGGGTTTAACAAAAGATTACGAAGGTTAATCTTATCGTGGCACAATTTTTAATGTACATTGCTAGTTACATGCAAATAAAAGATTTTATGAAAAGGAATTTAAAATTAATCGCAGTAGTTCTCCTCTTCTCGGTAGCGAGTTGCAGTTTTACTACAAAGTCATTTGATGATCCAGATAAGGATAAGACATTACTTGATCTTATTTCTTATTTACTTGAGAGAGGTCATTATGATGCAAAAGATATTAATGACGAATTCTCTGCAGCGGTATTTGATGATTACATAGATGCATTAGATCCATATCGCCGTTTCTTTTACAAGAAAGATATTGAAGAATTTGAGAAGTATAAGGATAAAATAGATGATGCTATTAGAGATAAGGACTTGACGTTCTTTGATCTTACTTACTCACGTCTTATGGAGCGTACAAAGGAAGCAAATGAGATTCAAGCTGACTTGCTAGAAAAGCCATTTGACTTTACCGAAGATGAAATCTTAGATACAGATTATGAAAAGCAACCTTTTGCAAAAAATAAGAAAGAGCTTAAAAATCGCTGGAGACAGCAATTAAAACTCAATGCATTGAGTTCTTATTTTGATAAAAAGGAGGAGCAGGAAAAAACACCAGAAGAAGGTGAAGAGGTTGTAAATACAGATGAACCTAAGGAAATTCTTAGCGATGAAGCATTAGAGCTTAAGGCTAGAAATGAAGTAAAGGATAATACAAAAGAGTTTTTTGAATTTACAGATGAACTAGAGCGTCAAGATTACTTTGCTATTTTCTTGAATGCGGTAGTGGAGGAATTTGATCCTCACACATATTACTTTGCTCCAGTAGCAAAAGATCGTTTTGATACTCAGATGAGTGGTCAGTTTCAAGGAATAGGTGCGAGACTTCAAAAGAAAAACGGAGAGATAAAAATTACAGATGTTATTTCTGGAGGTCCAGCATGGAGAGGTGATGAGCTGCGCGAAGGTGATGTTATTATGAAAGTGCGCCAAGAAGACGAGAAAGATGCCATTAGCATTGTTGGGATGCGTTTACAGGATGCAATAGAATATATCAAGGGCCCAAAAGGAACCAAGGTTATTCTTACCGTAAAAACAAAGCTAGATGGAAGCACTCAGAATATTACTATAGAAAGAGACATTGTTGAGCTTGAAGAAACCTATGCAAAATCTGCCGAGGTAGAAAAAGATGGTAAAAAGTATGGAATTGTAAATCTTCCTAAGTTTTACTTTACGATGGACGATTATAAAGAAAAGAACGCTGCAAGTGATGTAAAGAGAGAGATAGAACGCCTTAAAGAACAGGGGATGGAAGGTCTAGTTATTGATCTTAGAAATAATGGTGGAGGTTCTCTTAAAACAGTGGTGGATATTGCTGGATTATTTATTAAAGATGGACCTATTGTACAGGTAGCTTCTAACGGTGATGAACCAGAAGTACTTGAGGATGCAGATTCTTCTATCTTATGGGATGGACCACTTGTGATTCTTGTAAATGAAATATCTGCTTCTGCAAGTGAAATTCTCGCAGCAGCAATGCAAGATTATAAACGAGCAATCATCATAGGAGGTAAACAAACATACGGTAAGGGAACTGTGCAAAATGTCGCAGACCTTAATCAGTACTTACGCAAAAACCCTTATGGAGATCTTGGAGCTCTTAAGTTGACTACGCAGAAATTCTACCGTGTAAATGGTGGGTCTACTCAGCTAGAAGGAGTGAAGAGTGATGTAGTGGTTCCGGATCGTTTTAAGTATATCGACATAGGAGAGCGTGATCAAGAAAACCCACTTCCTTGGGATAAAATTAAAGCGGCAAATTATGACGTTTGGGATGGTTATGTAGATTTTGATGAAACTATCGAAAATAGTGTGCAACGTATGTCTAAAAGCGAGCATTTACAACTAGTAGATGATTATGCTAAGTGGATTAAAGATCGTAGAGATGATCAACAATGGTCACTTAATTATGAAAAGTATAAAGAGCGTCTTGCGCAAAGTGAGGAGTTTGCAAAGAAATTTGATGCGATAGATGATTATGATACGAAGTTGTCATACAAGTCACTTCCTTATGAGCAGAAACTTTTTGAAAGCGATACTATTTTAAAGGAAAAGCGTGATCGCTGGCACAAGAATTTAGCCAAAGATGCTTATGTAGAAGAGGCATTAAATGTGCTTAAGGATCTTAAAATAAATAACATAAGAAAAGATAAACTTGCTGCGATAAAAGATTAATTCATGTCGCAAAGAGCAAATTCTTTAACAGGCTTAGCGCTCCAAAAATTCAAAAAGAATTTTTGGGGCGTTTTGAGTTTACTATATATTGTGTTATGTGGTCTTGCAGCATTGTTTGCCTATGTAATTGCACCAGATAGTAGTGAGAACGCAAATCAAATGCACCTCTCTATTCACTCTCAAGGCCCAGGGTTTGCGGTGGATATACTCACTATACCCGCTCAGGTTGATGCGAGTCAAAGTTTCTTTTCAAAATGGTTTTCTGGCAGTAAGAATGCGAGTACAGAAATTCCCGTCACTTCGTATACTATTTCAGAAAGTAGTATTACTTACACCCAGTATGTAGGCGATGGTGTAGAGGGAATGCCTAAAACGCTGGAGATAGATGGTGTTGAGGATTATAACGCTTTCGCGAAAGCGAATATTTCCTCACGTACATTTTTGTTAGGTACAGATAAGTATGGTCGGGACTTACTAAGTCGTATGCTTATAGGTGCGCGCATTTCCTTCTCTATAGGATTTGTTGCTGTATTTATTTCGCTTATCATAGGCTTACTTATGGGGTCGCTTGCGGGATATTTTGGAGGAAAAATTGACGCTGCAATCATGTGGGTGATTAATGTGACTTGGTCTATACCTACATTATTACTTGTGATTGCTATAACTCTAGCTCTGGGAAAAGGATACTGGCAGGTGTTTATTGCAGTAGGTTTAACCATGTGGGTTGAGGTCGCTCGTGTAGTGCGAGGCCAGGTGATGGGAGTAAAACAAATGCAATATGTAACCGCAGCAAGAGCGCTAGGTTATACAGACGGACGAATCATCATCAAACATATATTACCTAATGTAATTGCGCCACTTATTGTAATATCTGCAGCAAATTTTGCGGGAGCCATCTTAATAGAAAGCGGTTTGAGCTTTCTGGGAATTGGTGCTCAACCGCCAACGCCTAGCTGGGGAGCGATGATTAAAGACCACTATAGCTACATCATTCTTGGGAAACCTTATCTTGCGCTCATTCCTGGTGTAGCAATCATGCTACTCGTTATGGCTTTTATGCTCGTGGGGAATGCGTTGAGAGATGCGCTAGATGTGAAAAGTTAATTTATACATGAAAAGAAAATACACCTATCCATTACTAGTACTATTATTTACACTAGGATGGTACATATTTGAAAATTATGCTCATCAAGCTATTGATGCACCAGTTGTAGAGCAAGGAAAACAGCCTAAGTCTACTACAAATACTTATTTCCTTCCTACATCAACTACGGGTCAGATTGTGCATCATGATTATTACTCCCTTAGTTATAGTGAGAAAGATGAACAAGCAGAGTGGGTGGCTTATGAACTTAAAAAAGAGCACATCGTAAATGCCGATTTTAAACGCCCATACTTTGAAGTAGACCCTAAGGTAGGGACAAAGTCTGCTCACTGGCGTAATTATAAGAAATCTGGCTATGATAGAGGGCATCTTTGCCCAGCAGGGGATAGAGAATTTAGCAAGGCGGCTTATGACGAGACGTTTTTGACAAGTAATATTAGTCCGCAGCGACATGATTTTAATGCTGGTATATGGAACGAACTAGAACAGCAGGTGCGCTATTGGGCAAAAAAGTATGATGGTGTATATGTGGTAACAGGAGGTGTTCTCAAAGATAAAATGGGAGCAATAGGTACAGAAGGAGTAACTGTCCCAGAATCATTTTATAAAATTATCTATGACCAATCAGGAGGTGATGTAAAAATGATTGCTTTTTTAATGAATCACTCGGCATCAAAGAAGTCATTAAAAACATTTGTAACCTCTGTAGATCAGATTGAGAAACTTACGGGTATTGATTTCTTTCCTGAGCTAGAGGATGGAGTAGAAGATAGGCTTGAAGCGAGTACAAGCACTAATGGCTGGAAGCTTAGATAGTAAAGTGATATTATATAAAATAAAAAATGCGGCAATTGCCGCATTTTTTTGTTGATCTATATTGGAAGATTTTATCCTTTGATAACTCCTCTTGAGATTACGATTTTTTGGATCTCACTTGTTCCTTCGTAAATCTGAGTAATCTTAGCATCACGCATAAGGCGCTCTACATGGTATTCTTTTACAAATCCGTTACCACCGTGTATTTGCACAGCTTCTACAGATTGTTCCATCGCTACTTTTGAAGCATAAAGCTTAGCCATTGCACTCGACATATCGTAGTTATTTCCTTGGTCTTTATCCCATGCTGCTTTCATTACTAGATGACGTGCAGCTTCAATCTCCACATACATATCTGCTAGTTTAAAAGCGATTGCTTGGTGATTGCAGATTTCTGTACCAAAGGCTTTACGTTCCTTAGAGTATTTAAGAGCAAGCTCATATGCTCCAGATGCAATACCTAATGCTTGTGCGGCAATACCGATACGTCCACCAGAAAGAGTTTTCATCGCAAACTTGAATCCAAAACCATCTTCTCCTATTCTATTTTCTTTAGGAACTTTCACGTCGTTAAACTGTAGTGTGTGTGTATCACTACCGCGTATTCCTAATTTATCTTCTTTAGGTCCTACCTCAAAACCTTCCATGCCTTTCTCTACGATAAAAGCATTGATTCCGCGGTGACCTTTTTCTCTATCGGTTTGTGCAATAACTAAATATACATCAGAACGACCACCATTTGTAATCCAGTTTTTTGTACCGTTAATTACGTAGTGATCTCCTTTATCTATTGCTGTAGTTGCTTGTGATGTTGCATCAGATCCAGCTTCTGGCTCAGAAAGGCAAAAAGCACCCACCATCTCACCAGTAGCAAGTTTAGTTAAGTATTTTTGTTTTTGCTCTTCACTTCCGTAAGCTTCAAGACCGTAACAAACTAAAGAGTTGTTTACAGAAACTATAACAGAGGCAGAGGCGTCAATTTTAGATAATTCTTCCATAACAAGTACGTAAGAAGTAGCATCCATACCAGCTCCACCATACTTAGGATCTGTCATAATACCCATAAAACCTAAGTCACCCATTTTTTTAACGAGTTCATCAGGAAACTGCTGGATGTTATCACGTTCAATAACGCCAGGAAGTAATTCTGTACGGGCAAAATCGCGAGCCGCATCGCGTATCATTATGTGTTCTTCTGTTAAGCTAAAATCCATCGTGTTTGAATTATTAAGAATTATCTAAAAAATCTACACAAAGATACTTGTTTCTTGCCTTTTTCTCAATAGATTTAGACCAATGGGACAAAAAAACTATAACGTTATAGGAGTGATGAGCGGCACAAGCTTAGATGGTATTGATTGTGCCTATGCAAAAATTGGTGTTTCTCCATCAAAAGATAACTCGATATATCCATTGTTTACCAGTGACATTATTGTTGCAGAAACCATTTCTTATCCTAAAAAGTGGAAAGATATACTTTCTACGGCTCATTTGCTTAGTAGAGAAGACCTAGACGCTCTTAATAAAGATTATACAGCTTATCTAGCCCACGTAATTAAAGATTTTATAAAAAATAACAAACTTGTGGATGTTGATGTAGTCTGTTCTCATGGACACACCGTGCTCCATCAGCCGGATCAGGGAGTTACTTTGCAAATAGGAAATCTACCAGAAATTGCCTCTTTAGTTAACCACCGCGTGGTTTGTGATTTTAGGGTGCAAGATGTAGCAATGGGTGGTCAGGGAGCTCCATTGGTGCCTATTGGTGATCAGCTCTTATTTGGTAATTATGATTATTGCCTAAATCTTGGTGGATTTGCAAATGTTTCTAAAGATGAAAATGGTGTGAGAATTGCGTATGATATCTCTCCTGTAAACGTAGTGCTCAATAAATATGCACAGGAATTAGGTAAGGAGTATGATGATGGTGGCGCTTTCGCGAAAACAGGAACTGTACACCAACCTCTCCTTGATAAACTAAATGATATTTTGTTTTATAAGCTTCCAGCTCCCAAATCTCTTGGGATAGAATGGGTGCACACGCATATATTTCCACTTATAGATGCCGCTCAAACTTCATCTATTGACGTGTTGGCCACGTTTACCGAGCATATTGCTATTCAGCTTGCGGCGCAGTTTAAAGAAGGAGCTACTGTACTTGTTACCGGTGGAGGTGCTTATAATACGTATTTATTGGAACGTGTCCGCTTTCGCGAAAGCGTAAAGCTCGTTGTGCCAGACGCAAAGTTGGTTGAATTTAAAGAAGCGCTTATTTTTGGATTGTTAGGAGTGTTAAAACTTGAAAACCTCCCGAACTGTCTAGCGAGCGTGACGGGTGCAAGGCAGGATCACGCCAGCGGAATGTTATATGAATCTTAAATTATTAACACTTCTTCTACAAGGTGTTTCTAAATTGTATATTTGGGCTTACCTAATCAGAAAGTATGAGAGCTCTTTTACAGCGTTATGAAGATAAATTACCAGAAATAGTTTTCCATTGGAATGACCCAGAAACAGAAGCAGAAGGCTGGGTTGTAATCAATTCATTACGTGGCGGTGCTGCAGGTGGAGGAACACGTATGCGTACGGGTCTGGATATGAATGAAGTATTGTCACTTGCCAAAACAATGGAAGTGAAGTTTACCGTCTCGGGACCTGCTATAGGTGGAGCAAAATCTGGAATCAATTTTGATCCTAAAGATCCACGTAAAAAAGGAGTTTTAGAGCGCTGGTATAAAGCAGTGTCACCATTATTGAAAAGTTATTACGGTACGGGAGGCGATCTTAATGTAGATGAAATACATGAAGTAATCCCAATCACCGAAGAAAGTGGAGTGTGGCATCCTCAAGAAGGAGTCTTTACAGGTCACTTCCAGCCTACAGAGGCAGATAAAATTAACCGCATCGGGCAACTACGTCAAGGTGTGATAAAAGTGATTGAAAATCCAGTGTATTCTCCAGACGTAACACGTAAGTATACGGTTGCAGATATGATTACTGGATATGGAGTTGCAGAGGCCGTACGTCATTATTATGAGATTTATGGTGGTGATGTAAAAGGAAAAAGAGCGGTTGTACAAGGTTTTGGAAACGTAGGAGCAGCAGCAGCTTATTACCTTGCTCAAATGGGAGCAAAGGTGGTAGGAATCATCGATATAGTAGGAGGC
Source organism: Dokdonia sp. Hel_I_63 (assembly GCF_007827285.1). Lineage (NCBI taxonomy): Bacteria > Pseudomonadati > Bacteroidota > Flavobacteriia > Flavobacteriales > Flavobacteriaceae > Dokdonia > Dokdonia sp. Hel_I_63. Next base: position 1,190,537 of record NZ_VISD01000001.1, read on the forward strand.
TTTATCAACAAAGACGGTTTCTCTTTTGAGGAAATACGTGATATGTACCTAAATAAAACTGGCAATACACTAAATGCAAACTCAGAAGGATTAATCCCTTTTGGAGAGATGAATGAGCAAATATGGAATCTTGAGACCGAGATTTTTGCTCCATGTGCAGCTTCTAGACTTATTACAGAAGATCAAATCAATAATATGATAGGTACTGGACTTGAGGTGATTTCTTGCGGTGCAAATGTGCCATTTGCAGATAAAGAAATTTTCTTTGGCCCTATAATGGAGCACACAGATGCAAAAGTGAGTTTAATACCAGATTTTATATCAAACTGTGGTATGGCTCGTGTATTTGCATACTTTATGGAGCGTCGTGTACAAATGACGGACGATGCAATCTTTAACGATACGTCTCAAACCATCAGAAACGCTATCGAAAATACCTTTAGCAACAATAGCAGCAAACAAAATATTAGCAAAACTGCTTTTGAGATTGCGCTAAAAGAATTACTTTAATATTTACAATTAACCAGACAACTTATGGAATCAGTAATTATTCTCATTTTTATTATTGGGTATCTTTCTATAACCCTTGAACATCCTCTTAAACTAGACAAAACGGTACCTGCTTTAATTATGGCATCGCTTATATGGGCTTTCCTAGCGGTAGGTTTCCATTTGGGCTGGTTTGACGTAATTGATACGTATGAAAATGCATATAGCATTTTCCCTAATGGAACCGCCCTCACGGGAGATGCACTGCACGAAGCAGAGCATGGTTTTGATAACACGCTTTTACACCACTTAGGTAAAACGGCAGAGATACTTATCTTCCTTATTGGGGCGATGACTATTGTTGAGATTATAGATCTACACCGTGGTTTTGAGGTGCTTAAGGGCGCTGTACGCACCAAGAGTAAGAAAAAACTATTATGGATTATAGGGATACTAGCATTCATACTTTCTGCTATTATTGATAACCTTACTGCAACCATTGTACTTATTACATTATTACGTAAGCTTATTGTAAATAGAGAGCAGCGTTTATGGTTTGCAGCAATGGTGGTAATCGCAGCAAATGCCGGTGGTGCATGGTCTCCTATTGGAGATGTTACAACGACAATGCTTTGGATTGCTGATAATGTTACTGCAATGGGACTAGTGAAGTATGTAATAGTACCTTCTGTAATTTGTTTTGTACTTCCATTTATAATTGCTTCTTATTTGCCAGCATTTAAAGGCGAGATTATTGTGGACACCACAGAAGACGAAGAAGCAGGTAGACTACTTAGTAGTAAGACCATGCTGTTCTTAGGTCTAGGTATGATTGTATCTGTACCTATTTTTAAAACTATAACACACCTTCCTCCTTATATGGGAATGATGCTTGCACTAGGAGTAGTGTGGTTAGTATCAGAATATATTCACCCAGAAGAAGATTTTACAAAAGAACGTAAGCATTTATACAGTGCTCATAAAGCATTATCTCGTATTGAGATTTCAAGTATCCTATTTTTCTTAGGAATCTTAATGGCTGTTGCTGGACTTGAAAGTCTAGTATACGGAGTTTCAGAATCTGGAGATCCAGTGGGAACTTTACGTTACGTAGCCGAAATCTTAAACGGAGCAGTACCTAATCAAGATGTGGTAGTAGTACTTCTTGGTATATTATCTGCAATTATTGATAATGTTCCTTTAGTAGCGGCATCAATGGGTATGTATGAAGCGCCTACAGATAGTTTATTATGGCACTTTATCGCATATTCTGCTGGAACAGGTGGAAGTATGCTTATTATAGGATCTGCAGCTGGTGTTGCAGCAATGGGAATGGAGCGTATCGATTTTATCTGGTACCTTAAGAAAATAACATGGTTAGCATTTATTGGATTTGCAGCAGGTGCAATTGCTTTTGTTCTTCTTACGGGAGGAACAATGGGATCTTAATCTCGTACAATTTAATATCATAACCATCGTTTCATATTAAAGTCACAACGACCTAATTTATGATTTATACCTTATTACAAGACGGCGCTCAAGATGCAGCAGACGTTCTTACAACAGATGAGCCTGTAGAGCAGACTTTATCAATAATAGACTTGCTTATCACAGGTGGTACAGCAGGAATCATCATAATAGCAGTACTTTTTGTACTGCTATTTGTTGCTATTTATATTTATTTTGAACGCCTATTTGCAATCAAAGCAGCGTCTAAAGTTGATAGCAACTTTATGAATCAAATACGCGATAATGTCCAATCTGGGAATATAGAAGGAGCAAAAATATATTGCGCTCAGGCAAATTCTCCAGTTTCAAGACTTACGGCAAAAGGAATCTCACGTATAGGTAGCCCTCTAGAGGATATCAATACAGCCATAGAGAATCAGGGTAAACTTGAGGTGTATAAGCTAGAACGCAATGTAAGTGTACTTGCTACAATAGCAGGAGCTGCACCTATGATTGGATTTTTAGGAACTGTAATTGGGATGGTGCTTGCCTTTCATACACTAGCTACTAGCTCAGGACAAGCAGAAATGGGAACACTAGCCGAAGGTATCTATACGGCAATGACCACAACCGTAGCGGGTCTTATCGTAGGTATTATTGCTTATATGGGTTACAACCACTTAGTAGTGCGCACAGATAAAGTAGTGCACTCTATGGAAGCAAATGCTGTAGATTTCTTAGATCTTCTAAACGAGCCAAGCTAGTATGAACCTACGCGGAAGAAATAAAGTGAGTCCAGAGTTTAGTATGAGTAGTATGACAGATATTGTCTTTCTATTACTTGTGTTCTTTCTCTTAACATCACCTGCCATTACGCCAGACGCTCTAGACCTAATTTTGCCTAAAGCAAAAGGGAAAACCAGTAATAAACAGAACCTCTCTGTAAGTATTACAAAAGACTTAGATTACTACGTTAATAAAGAACGTGTAAGTGAAAATAGTATTGAAGGGTTTATTACAAGCCAACTTGTAGGAGTAGAAGATCCTACCATTATTTTAAGAGCAGAGGAGGGAGTTCCTATCGAGAATGCAGTTAAGATAATGGATATTGCAAACCGCAATAAATACAAAATTGTCCTTGCGGTACGTCCTAATTAATTAGTTCATATTTCTTTTTTATACGCTTTCGCGAAAGCTTAATTTTTAATTTTTTCTATTCATCAATTGGCATTCTTAGATACCATACATAAACGTAAATCCTTTACCATAAGCACTATTGTGATGGCTATCATACTATTGCTCATGTTTGTAGTGGGGATGAAATACCTCGATCCACCTGAAGAAGGAGGAATTGCTGTAAACTTTGGTACGTCCGATGTAGGTTCTGGTAATGTGCAACCTACAAAACCGGTGGCTTCAGCACCTAAAAATACGGCTCCACAGCCTAAGCCTACAGTGCAAGAGCCAGAGATAAAGGATGAGGTAGTAACTCAAGATATTGAAGATGCTCCCGTTATAGAAGAAAAGCCAAAAGAGAAGCCTACGCCTAAGGTTGAAAAGCCAAAAGAAAAGCCTATTGAAAAACCAGTAGAGGAGGCAAAGCCAGATCCAAAACCAGATAAATCTACTACGAGTGCTTTAGATGCATTAATTAATGGGCCAAAAAGCGACGGAGCTTCACAAGCAGGAGAAGGTGATGATGGCAAAGCGGGCGATAAAGGTGATCCTAATGGCGACCCTAATGCCTCAAGTTACTACGGAACCGGAAAGGGGCTTGATGGAGATGGTAATTACCAACTAGGAGGTCGTAAAGCACTTGGGAAGCCTAAGCGCCAGCAAGAGTGTAACGAAGCAGGTACTGTAGTTGTAAGTATCGAGGTAGATCGTAATGGAAAAGTTATTAAAGCAACTCCTGGAGTACGTGGAACTACTAATAATACTCGCTGTCTTCTTGAGCCAGCAAAAGCCGCAGCGCTAGCAACAAAGTTCAATGCAGACTCCGGAGCGCCGTCTAAGCAAATAGGAAAAATAGTATATCGTTTTAGTCTCTCAGACTAATAGGTTTACTCATTAATGGAGTGATTTATATAACTCTCAGTTTTTCACGTTAATTACCTAGGTAATATCTACCTATCTTTACATACACTTAAAAGCGACCCACTATCACTTACCAAGAAACTTTAGATTGGCTATTTGCTCAATTACCAATGTATCAACGCAAAGGAGCAGCTGCTTATAAAGCAGATTTAGATAATATTAAATTATTATCAGAATACCTCGGCAATCCACACACTCAGTTTAAAGCGGTACATGTAGCGGGAACTAATGGTAAAGGTTCTACAAGTCATATGATGGCGTCTGTGTTGCAAGAAGCTGGATACACTGTAGGTTTATATACGTCTCCACATCTCAAAGACTTTAGAGAGCGTATCAAGATTAATGGAGAGATGGCAAGTAAGCAATTTGTCATGGGGTTTGTAAAAAAGCACAAAGCCTTTTTTGAGGAGCACCAACTGTCATTTTTTGAGATGACGGTAGGAATGGCTTTCGCTTATTTCGCAACCAAAAAAGTAGATATTGCTATTATTGAAGTAGGTCTAGGAGGTAGACTAGATGCTACTAATATTATAACGCCTGTATTGTCTGTTATTACTAATATAGGTATTGATCACACTCAATTTCTAGGAGATACATTACCACGTATTGCCGCCGAAAAAGCAGGAATTATAAAAGAAAATGTGCCAGTAGTGATAGGAGAGTATCATGAGGAGACAGAAGATGTTTTTAGTACGCTTTCGCAAAAGCGTAACGCAACACTATACAAAGCTTATGATTTTGATTTAATGCCTATGCAATCAGATTTGATAGGTTCATACCAGAAACACAATATTAGAACCGTTCAAGTAGCATTTTCAGTATTGCAAGGCGCAGATTTCCATGTGGGAATACAGCACATTGCAAAAGGACTTAAAAATGTAGTTAAGAATACAGGACTTCTAGGTCGATGGCAAATACTACAAGAATTGCCAAGGGTGATTTGTGATACGGGGCACAATAAAGAGGGGCTGACTTATGTCATTGAGCAGCTAAGTAAGGAGAAATATAAAAAATTACATATTGTATTGGGTGTAGTATCTGATAAGGATCTTGGGAGCATTTTGCCTCTTTTTCCAAGTTATGCAACTTATTATTTTTGTAAACCAGATGTGCCGAGAGGAATGGAGGTGCAATTGTTAAGAAAAACTGCAGAGACTCACCGATTGAATGGAAAAGCGTATCCTAATGTAAAAGAAGCTTTTAGTGCTGCAAAAAAGACAGCTGGCGCAAGTGATCTTATATTTATAGGCGGTAGTACTTTTGTGGTAGCAGAAATTATTTAATTTTTCTTCAAAAAGATTTCAAACTATTAAACTTTAATTCTATATTTGCACCCGCAATAAGAGAAAGGCAGTAGTCAAGATTTTATTGTTACCTGATTATAAAATATCGGGGCGCATAGCTCAGTTGGTTCAGAGCACTTGGTTTACACCCAAGGGGTCGGGGGTTCGAATCCCTCTGCGCCCACAAACAAGAAGCGACACTCTTGTATAAAAAAAATAGTCGGGCGCATAGCTCAGTTGGTTCAGAGCACTTGGTTTACACCCAAGGGGTCGGGGGTTCGAATCCCTCTGCGCCCACAAAGGCTTCCAGAAATGGGAGCCTTTTTTGGTTTGTATGAGTTTCTACATCTACATATTATTTTCTTCTAGTCTCAATCGATATTATATTGGTTCGACAAATCATAAAGAAATTATTTAGAAATTGTAAAATGATTTTAACTGACGGGAATATTGATAGCAAGAAGATTGATAAACTTATAGGTAAAGCACTTAAGTTTAATTGGAAGAACCGCAGGGTAGTAGGTGGTGTTGGAATGTTTCTCAGTTCTTTTGAGAATAAAACGAGTAGTTCAGAAAAATTGAAAGTTAACTCTAAATGCAATTTAGAAATTAGAGGTAAAGGGCTGCTACTTCACTCAAATTTTTCAGGAAAACGGTCATTAGTGCCGATTGTCAAATCAGATATTATAGAGATAAAGTTAATACGAGGTGAAGAGAAGATTAATCCAATTCCTTTCTCTCCCATGTGGATTTTATTAAAGCTTGGTTTTTCAGTATTACAATCACGCTATTTGGGGCTGACAAAACAACAGTATTCTATAGATCCAATGGAGATGAGTTTAAAAACTGATAGTTATGAAATGGTCTTTAATGCAAATGGATTTTTATTAGAAAGACAAGAAGCTTTTTTAGAATGTTTAGACTTAGGCGCAAGATTGGCTATCATAAAAGGTTTTTCCAACTAAGGTTCGTATGCTATTTATTGCTAATGCTTTTTGAGCAATATGAAACTCATATCCTCTTTGAATTACATTGGTTTAGCAAATGATGTAGATGAACGTCTCAAAAGGCATTCTTTTATAAAATTAAATTAAAGGGCGAGCTTTTCTCAAAGCTATGTGCACTCAAATAGGCTGTCTTTAGCTATTTCTTCTTTATTTATATAATTACTTGTAACAAACGCTATATAAGTCATACCTATGCTACAACTAAAAAGCAACAGGTATGATTCTCAGTTTAAAGAATGTTTCAAAAACATATAGCAATGGTGTAAAAGCCTTAGATGATGTAACTATAGATATTAAGGCAGGAATGTTTGGACTTTTAGGGCCTAACGGTGCAGGAAAATCATCTCTTATGAGAACCATAGCCACGCTTCAAGAACCAGATACAGGAAGCATAGAGTTTAATGGACTTGATATTCTTAACAATAAAATTGAGTTTAGAAAAACCTTGGGCTATTTACCACAAGAATTTGGGGTGTACCCAAAAATGAGCGCAAGCGACCTCTTACATTATTTTGCAAGTTTGAAGGGGATTACAAATAAAGCAGAGCGCAACGCAATTGTAGATAAAGCACTTGAGGTTACAAACCTTAGTGATGTGCGGGATAAGCACGTTGCTGGCTACTCTGGAGGAATGAAGCAACGTTTTGGTATTGCACAACTCTTACTTAATAATCCTAAACTTATTATTGTAGATGAGCCTACTGCTGGTTTAGATCCTGCAGAGAGACACCGGTTTTTAAATGTATTACGTGAGATAGGGACTAATCACATTGTTATTTTCTCTACGCATATTGTGGATGATGTTAAGGAACTATGTACTGATATGGCAATTCTCAATGGAGGAAGAATCTTATCGCAAAGTACACCAAAAGAGCTTGTGCAAAGTCTATCTGGTCATATCTGGAAGATAAGTGCTTCTAGAGATAAAATAGATGAGCTACAAAAGCAGTACAATGTGATTTCATCGAGCTTTAATGATACCAATGATTTAGATGTGAGAGTCTATAGTACAACCTCGCCAAGAGAAGGTTTTGAATCTGCTGTAGCAACTCTAGAGGACGTATATTTTACTACGTTAAATCAGAACCAACCTGAAAACGTACAGTAATATGTTCAGCACAATATATCTACACGAAATAAGAACGTGGTTTAAGAAGCCACTTTTTTACATTTTTGCAGCAATCATGTTTTTACTAGGTGTCTTGATTATGGCAGCTGGGTTAGGCGTGTTTAGTAGTGATAATGTCACTGTAACTAGCAATGTATATCTTAATAGTCCGCTGGCAATAACGGGTATTTTATCCCAGCTGGCATTGCTATCTTATTTGTTAATTCCATCAATTACTGGAGGAACTATAGATAGAGATTTTAAAAATAATATGCATAATGTATTGTATTCTTATCCCCTTACAAAGGTGCAGTACCTTCTAGCAAAATTCTCTGCAGCAATAACGGTAAATCTTTGTATTGCCGCTGCGACTATTTTAGGGTTATTGATAGGTTCTATATTGCCTGGAACAAATGAAGAACTTTTGGGGCCTTTTGGATTATGGAACTATATACAGCCATTTGCGTTCATAATTTTCCCTAACGTACTTTTTTATAGTGCTATAGTTTTTGCTATTGTGGTGTTCACACGTAACATGAATATAGGTTTCATGGCCATACTCACCATGATTATCATACAGCTTATCGCTACAAGCATGGCTGATAATGCAGATGACAAATTTTGGTTCTCATTATTAGACCCTATGGCAAATGTGGCACTGGCAAATGCGACAGAGTACTGGACTCCTATTGAACAAAATAATCGTTCTATACCTATGGTGGGAGCATTGCTGTATAACCGTTTATTATGGGCACTCATTTCATTTGCAATTTTATTTGGGATTATTGCACGCTTTAATTTTTCTCAACATGCAATGACCATTCGTCTTTTCAAGAAAAAGACGGTAAGAGCAACTAAGAAAAACTTTAGTGAAGTAAGAAACATTGAAATGCCAGCAGTATCTACAGATTTCTCTCTTGTTGGGCAATTAAAAACCCTATGGCTATTGGTAAAAAGTGATACTAAATATATAATTACAGGCTGGCCGTTTATTATTATCAGTTTTCTAGCCATTGTACTTACCATTGTAATGATGAGTTTTTCTCAGCTCATTTTTAACACGGCTATACTACCAAAAACGTGGACCATGCTTGCAGAGCCATCTGCATACATTATCATATTTTCATTTTTACTTATTCATCTGTATGCTGGATTCTTGATGGATCGCTCTAGGGCAGCTCATCTCAACCAGATAGTCGATGTAACGCCTACAAAAGACTGGGTATTTCTAGTGTCAAAAGGGATATCGCTATTTCTTATGACAGGCTTTTTACAAGTAGTACTTATTCTTTGTGGTCTAGCATTTCAAACGGCAAATGGCTTTTATGATTACCAGATAGACCTTTATGTATTTCAAGCTTTTTTTATCAATATCTGGAAGTATATTCCGTGGATTTTGATGGCGCTTTTCGTGCATACATTGATTAAAAATAAATGGCTTGGCCTAGTAACTTTATTAGTGCTTGCTGTCGCGATTCCGTTATTGCAAAATGCAATTGGAGTAGAGCAAGCTATTTATGATTTCAATTCGGGTGGTACACCTAGCCCTTCAGATTTTGATGGTTATGGTACGGTGTTACCTCGTTTTTATACGTTTAGAGTGTATTGGATTTCATTTGGCGTTATTCTTTTAATGGCAGCTATCTTATTCTACAGACGCGGTGTGGGGACCAATGTAAAAGGTCGTATCGCTTTCGCGAAAGCGAGATTATCTACACCCATCATAGCAACAGCAGCAGTTTCTCTAGTGATATTTTTAGGGATAGGTAGTTACTCTTGGTACGTCAATAATGTAGAGAATGAATTACTCACAGGAAAAGAACGTGAAGAACTACGTGTGCAAGCCGAAAGAGATTTAGGAAAGTATGCAGGAATACCACAACCTAGGCTTATTGCAGTAAATACGTTTATGGATATGTATCCAAAAACGAGAGATTTTAAAGCAGGAGCGACCTTTACAATGGTTAATAAGGATAGTGTAGCCATAGATACTTTACATGTGAACCTCACAGATTATCCTACAGAAATCACGCTAGATAGAGATGCAGAAGTGGTTTATGATAATGAAGACTACAACTATAAAATGTATGCTTTTAGTAAGCCTATGAAGCCTGGAGATACTTTAGTGTTTAAGTTTACCATGCATAATGAGGAGAACAAATTTCTAGATGATAAATCGCCTATTTCTACTAATGGAACCTTTGTCAACTATGGCATGTTTCCTTCTATAGGTTACAATGATAATTTTGAATTAAGAAACACACAACTACGTGAAAAGTATGATCTTGCACCTAAGGACCGCTTACCAGATCCAGATGCTCCTGGAGCAAGAGATCGTAGTTATATAGGAGGTTATAGTGACTGGATAGACTTTGAGGCTACGTTGAGTACTTCCCCAAAGCAAATAGCGATTGCGCCTGGATACCTTATAAAGGAGTGGGAAGAGGATGGAAGAAAGTATTTTCATTACAAAATGGATTCAAAAATGCTCAATTTCTATTCTTTCTTAAGTGCAGAATATGAAGTGATGCGAGAAGAATACCAAGGAATTAATCTAGAGATTTATTACAATCCTGGTCATACGTATAACCTTGATCGTATGATGAATGGTATGAAAAAGGGTCTCGCTTATTATAACGAGAATTATACACCTTACCAGCATAAGCAAGTTCGAATTATAGAGTTTCCTAAGGCTTATGGAAGCTTTGCACAGGCCTTTGCAAACACAATCCCTTTTAGCGAAGGGGTAGGTTTTGTAGCAGATGTAGATGATGATGATCAAGATGCAGTAGATTATCCGCTGGCAATAACTGCTCATGAGCTAGCACACCAGTGGTGGGCTCACCAAGTAATAGGAGCACAGGCTAAAGGAGCAACATTACTGTCAGAAAGTATGTCTGAGTATAGTTCGCTCAAGGTGCTTGAGAAAACCTATGGTAAAAACCAGATGCGTCGTTTCTTAAAAGACGCGATGGATGGATATCTTACTGGTAGAACTGGCGAGCAGATTAAGGAGCAGCCGTTAATGTATAATGAGAACCAACAGTATATTCATTATCAGAAGGGATCATTAGTATTATATGCTATGAGTGATTACTTAGGAGAAGATGTCTTTAACGGTGTGGCAAAACGCTTTGCCGAGAAATATCAATTTAAAGGACGTCCTTATCCAGTAGCTACAGAGTTTGTGGCAGATATAAAAGCGGTAACACCAGACTCGCTTAAATATCTAGTTACAGATATGTTTGAGACCATCACGCTTTATGATAACAAAGTAGAAGATGCCACTTATACAGAATTGCCAGATGGTAGTTATGCTGTACATATAGATGCGATTATAAGTAAGTATCGTTCAAAAAAGAAGGGTAAAAAAGAATATAAGTCCATCACAGGCGATAGTCTTTCATTTACTCCAGAAGGTGAGGAGGATGCCATTGCATCCTTACCACTAGCAGATTATATTGAGCTAGGGGTTTTTGGCGAAGAGGATAAGGAAACAGGAGCAGAGAATGTACTGTATCTAAAGAAAGTGAAAGTGAGCGACATCAACAATGGTTTTGATGTGATAGTTGATGAGAAACCAGTAGAAGCTGGAATAGATCCTTTTAATAAATTGATAGACCGTCGTGGTAGTGATAACCGTAAGAAAGTAAAAGAAAGCGGTAGCGACAAGAAAGAATAACTTCTGATGATTTTTAAAAGTAAAAGCCGTAATTCTTATATAGAATTACGGCTTTTTTATGCTTAATAATAAGTTGCTATCGCAATGTCATGATGGATTTATAGCCCTGCCGCATTATACAACTTTGCCTTTGCCGTAAGTTCCTTTACAGAAAGGGCATTTGCTTTAAGTCTTGCGTCTATTAACTTTTGCTCGCGGGAATTAATGAGGAATAGTGAACTTTCTCCTAGAAAAAATTTACGCTCCTCAGCTTTTACAAGGGCTTCATAATCTACCACAATCTCAGTGATGAGGTTATTTTGTTCTAAAAGGGATGTAATCTCTGCCTCTGTGGCGTCAAGCTTGTTTTTGATAGCCAGGGAAGTTGCTGTACGTTCAAACTCGGCGTCTTGAACTTTAAGCTTAGCGAGATTTAGATCTCCGCGTTCCTTACGCAAGAAAATAGGAAAGCTCACATCTACAAAAGCCTTGTAATTTGCCGTATTAAAACCATCTAAGCGATCTGCATCTGGTGATAGAAAATTGTATTGCAAGTTTACCTTAGGAAGCAACTTGTTTTTCTTTAAAAATCGATCTACTTCTAAGCCATCAATTTTTGCGTCTAGACTTTTAAGCTTAGGGTGATTATTTAAAAAAACCGAGGTATCTGTGATTCCTACTAATAATAGAGAGGCGTCCAGTACTGCAAGTTCAGGTTTTTCTGGATACACCGTTTCTTGTATTTCTAATGGAATACCATCTATCCATAAAAAATTACTCGCAACTAGGCGTGCCTTTTGAGCCTTAAGCGAGGCAGCTTCTAGATCAAGACGTCTTGTTTGAGCAGTGATTCTAGCTTCTGTAATGTCTATGGCCGCTTTGTCACCTTCTGCTACGCTTCTTGTTACGGCGTCTAGTCTGGTGGTGGCATTCTCTAAAAAAGTACCGTAAATAGCTTTTTCATTTTCTGCTTCTACCCAGTCAAAATAAGCCAAGCTCGCCTCATAAATTAAGTTGTTTACGAGTAAGTCACGATCTGCAATGGTTTGCTGTTCAAAAAAGCGTGCTTTCTTTAACGTAGCCATACGTTCATTAATAAGTAGCCCTTGTGCTAGTGCAAAGGAAACTCCGGCGCTATATAATCCATCTTCGGGAACTGTAAGATTAGGATTGAGAAACTCACCTGTGTTTTCTTCAAAACTTCCTTTTAGCTCAATTCCGTACCATGTAGGGATTTTAAAAGTAGCGTTAAGCTGATCAAAATATTCGGTGTCTTTAAACTTTTTACGGTCATAGTCTACCTCAATTTTGGGATCAAAACCTCCTCTTGCTTTGAGCAGATTTGCTTCTCCTGTGCTTAACACTAATTCGGCTTGCTTGATTAATGGATGATGTTGCTTTACATACCCTAAGTATTCCTCAAAAGAAATACTTTGTGGAGAAAGTACAGGTGTTTGAGCTAGTCCCGCTTTCGCGAAAGCGTAACACAACACAAGTACTGTATATTTTATAAGTAACCTCATTTTTTCTCTTTTCTAGGCGTTAAAGTACCTTCTGGCAAATAGTAATCTGGTGGAAACCCGTTAAGCTGTCTCCATAACTCGTACCAGATAGGAACATCTTGTAGTAAGGCGATAGTTTGTGCTCCAGAGCCTACGCGTACATTTTTTGGCCAATCCTCTGCTTCTTTATCTGGTGCAATAAGTACTCTAAATTTTCCATTTGTACTTATGAATGTTTCGACAGCAACTACGGTTCCTCCATAGGTCCCGAAAGAGGCATCTGGCCATCCACTAAAAACGATTGCCGGCCACCCGTCAAACTGAACACGTATTTTTTCCCCAGCATGTATAAGCGGTAAGTCTATAGGTCTCACAAAAGTCTCCACGGCGAGGTCATAGTCTGCAGGCATAATGCCTACTAGTTGCTCTCCTTCTTTAAAAGTCTCACCTATACCTGATTTAATAGCTTTATTTATAAATCCATTTTGAGGAGCTGTAATATACTGCAGTGCACTACGCATCTCGTAGTTGGTACTTGCATTCGCTAGTTTACTCACTTGCGCTTCTGTATCATATTGCGCACTGGATGCGCTAAACTTATCACTTTGCGCTTTGCTTATTTTTTCAGCATATTCCGCACTAGTTCTCGATATATCAATAGAAGCATTAAGAACATTGTTCTTGCTCGCTAGTAATTTATTGTTTTGAGAAATAAGCTTAGCCTCTGTCTCTTGTAGTTTAAGTCTCTTGTCTTCTACATCTGCTGTAGATTTTAAACCTTCTGCCTCTAGCGTAGCAGTACGTTCATATTGTTTTAAAGCAATATCTCGATTAGTAGTCGCCGCAACAAGATCAATACTATCGCTTTGTACTTTAAAACGAGCTTGCTTTAATTTGTTTTCTGCTTGTTCTAGTTTTAGTGCACGTTCACGTTGTAAAGCGCCTAATTGATTTTCAAGAGCTACTACCTTAGATTTATAAGAACCAACAGCATTACTTTTTGCATCGCGTTGTTGTCTCGTACGTTCTGCAAGGAGAGGATCTTGATACTCATTCTTGATTTCAGAAATGCGCAAAATAGTATCTCCTTTTGCTACATAGTCGCCTTCTAGTACGTACCACTGTTCTACACGTCCAGGAATAGGAGATTGTATAGTTTGCGGTCTTTGATCTGGAGTTAATGTAGTGACATAACCTTTGCCATTAACGTTTTGAGTCCATGGTAAAAAGAGTACAATTACACCTATGATAGCAAAGGCTAGTAAGAATCTATTGAAGTATTTATAGTGCCTTGTCTTGTGCGCCTTAGCAAAAGCCGAATAGCCACCTACATCTATCTTCTTATTAAGTTGATTGTTTGATATATTAAGCATCGCTTTATTATGATTTTAAAATGATATTACCTTCTTCGAGTTCTATATGTTGATTACACATAGCTCTCCAGTCTTTGTTATTACTTGCGACTATAAGTGCCCACGGTCTCTCTGGACTAGCGAGATAAGCCATGATCTCTCGAGCTTGAGTTTCTTCAAAATGCTCGAGTGCGTCTTTAAGTAATAGTACCTTAGGTTCATGAACAAATGATCTTGCTAAAAGTATTCGTTTTGAGATTGTGTGCGGTATTTTTTGCCCTTCTGGAAACAATTTCGTTTGTAATCCATTAGGTTGTGTGCGCACAAATTCTTGTAAGCCTACTATTCTAATAACCTCATTGACCCTAGCCGATGACACTTCTGGGTTACCAAAACTAATATTCTCTAAAATGCTCCCCTCAAAAGGATTTTGTTCTGGGAGTACCTGGCCTATCTTAGAGCGATAAGCATTTGGTCGCATCCCTTTAAAAGAGAAATTATTAACATAGATACCTCCAGAAGATGGTTGTATAACACCTGATAGTAATTTTAATAAAGTAGTTTTTCCAGATCCAGATAAGCCTGTTATTAAAATGCGATCACTAGTTTTTAAATTCAAGGTAATATTATTAAGTATAGTACCGGTTTCTGGAGTGCTATAGCTCACACTATCCATGTAGATATCCATATCCTCATTAATTTCAAAAGGGTCTGTACCTTCTTGTGGCTCTAGTTTTTTATCAACCACTTGCCCTATTTTTTCCAGGGAAGTAAGTACATCATAAAAACTTTCTAATCCGGAAATAAGCTTCTCGACAGAACTTATGACTAATAAGATGATGATCTCAGCCGCTACAAACTGTCCTATATTCATTTGCTGATTAAGAACTAAGAGTCCACCTATAACAAGAAGCCCTGCTGTAACGAGTACCTTAAAACCTATCATCTGTATAAACTGTAACATCAATACTCTAAAGTGACCTTCACGGGCCTCTAGATATGATTGTGTGAGCTTATTATTACGATTCATCGCGAGTGAAGTACGTCCAGAAAGCTTAAAGCTTATAAGTGATCGTGCTATTTCTTGTAACCAGTGTGCTACTTTATATTTACTCTTAGACTCTGCAAGACTAGTTTCAAGACCCTTTTTTGCTGTAAACTTGAATACCAAGTACACGAGTATTACGAGTAGAAAACCATATATGATGAAAAATGGGTGGTAAAAAGAAAGCAATATTAACCCAAAGAGTATTTGTAGTATAGCCGCAGGAAAGTCTAATAAAATTTTTGATAATCCTTTTTGAACCGTAAGCGTATCAAAAAAACGATTTGCCAGCTCTGGCGGATAATAATTGTCTAGTTCGCTCATTTTTAATTTAGGGAAGCGATAAGCAAACTCAAAAGAAGAACGGGTAAATATTTTCTGCTGTATGTTTTCAAGGATACGTACTTGCATTAATTGCAAGATCCCTTGAAAGGCTACTCCTAGCGTTACTAGAATAACGAGTACAATCCAAGAAGTACTCACTTGAGCACCTTGAATGAGGTTAATAATAGCTTGGATACCTAGTGGTAATGTAAGCGCTACAAGTCCGGCGAAAATTGCGTAAAATAAAATTTGTTTGATATCTCGTCTATCTAGTTCGAGCATATTTACAAATCGTTGCCAAGGTGTCATTTCTTTCATTGAAAAACGGTGTTTTTCATCTCCATAACAGAGATTTTTGTTTAAATAATATCTTAGTTAATGGCTTTAAAAACCATATCGGTATAAAACTTTTCTATTGTGTTCTGCCCTTCCTCTACATTTGTAAGAGCAGGAAGATGTTTAGAGAAATAACGTTGATGGTGTGCTCCTTCTATGACCGTTGAGATAAGCATATGAGGAAACGCATAATTTGGGTTAATCTCAAGAACAATATCACTTATGCGTTGCACTACACGTTTATATGTTTTGTAAAATCCTTTTGCATTTTCTTTATCTACATCTTTTGTGTGATATGCTTTAGCACTCTCGGAAATGATTATACGATGTAAGAGTATTTCATTTACATATGAGACCGAATTGTCCTGTGTGACATTTTTGGTAATGAGTGCAAGAGCATTTTTAAGCTTTATATCTGGGTCTGGAACGTTTGTGGTAGAGAATACAAGTTTATATTCTACCCAGCTCCAGTACCAGCTAGTAAGATAAACTAGCAAGGTGTGTTTACTATCAAAATATCTATAAATTGAACTTTCATTTGAGTTAATTGCAATACCCAGTTTTTTAAATGTAAACTTTTCAAAGCCTAGCTCATCAATCATTTCTATACTCTTGCACACAATATTTCTACCAAGCTCTGTTGTCTCGGGATTACGTGTATACAACGCTGGATCAATAGTAATCTGTATATGAAGTTGTTCCATTTTACAAAGATATGATAGTAATACTATTATAATAAAAAGTTTAACTATTTATTGTGAAAATATGACTATCAGATGTACATATTTTTTTTAACGGCATTTATGTTTTAAAAGAGAGCGCCTTCGCGAAAGCTAAACATCAATATATACTAGGTAGCGATGAGAAGTATGTTGCTACTCTCTTCTCACTAAATTTATTATACAAAGCTCTGCGCTCCATTGGTATGGGTTGTCTGTAAATACTCAATTAACTATCAGCTAAATAACTATTGAATTTCTACTGTTCATTAGACTTTCTACTTGCTTTTCTAAAAACCTTTATAAAATGAAAATAGGATTGTTTTCATAATCTTGTTACTCATTATTACACAGCAATAGATAAACAGTTACAAGCGACCTTATTGTGTATGATTATATGCTTATTGTATATTTTTCCCTTCCTTGAATTAAAAGAGTTTATTTAGGAGCGATTGGATATTTTGTATTTGCATTGTAGTATCCCGCTTTACATTGCAATTCCTCGCGTCTGGCCGTGCCAGACAGCTGCGGGATTTACATTGCAATCGGGGCTAGATACTACTGCCATTGCATTACTGGGTAATTTATCGTGGTGCAATAATTATATAATTCTTAACTATAACGAGACGAGCATTTGCATACCTTCAAGTAATAAATAATGCACTATGAAAATTAATTTTAAAGTATCACCAGATCACGTAAAAACTATAGAAAAGCTTCCGGGCGCTTGGAGTATAGATGACTATAAGAAGCTGTTAGAGATAATGGATTATGGCGATACTACAGGTATGACGGATGCAGAGCTTGAAGAAATGGCGCTTCTTTCCCTATCTGATAATGAAACCAACGATGCTGCCGAAATCATACTAGAATACCTTTTTAAAGACCAGCTCAATAAAGGGCAAAGAGAGAACCTATCACATGAGATGCTCAACGAGCATCCATGGGAAGAATACTCAGACCTGTCTATGCATGAAGCATTTTTTAATGCAGGTCAAATTTTATACAAAGCCTACAACGGAAAGTTTCCACACCCTAAAGCGATACATTTTAATGTTACTTTTAGTGTAAAGAGTAGTATGATGCTTGATGTATTTAATGAAGATACAGAAGAGCAAGTTATACGTATACTAGCTCAAGGAATGCCAGATAACACACTTCTCAAAAGACTTTTTAAAGATGAGTTAGCACACGGAGGCCTAACTGATGCTGCAAATATTATCTGGCAACTTAAAAAAGTATCACAAGAAGAAACGGCTATAACATTTGATGTACTAAGTTCAAACCGATGGTTTGAAGATATTAAATATGTAGAGGATTTTGAGGCAACTATTGACTTTGAACAAGAATAGGTAGTACTTGCTATCTCAAATAGGAATTTTTTTAAGTGGTGCTTGTTAAAAGCTGCACATAAAAAAGCTCTCAGTAATACTGAGAGCTTTTTTTATTATCACATCATCCTTATTAGGGTCTAATTTTTTGTTCCCATTTCCAGGCAGAAGCCATGGCTTCATCTAGCGAGCTTTCTGCTTTCCAGCCTAGTTCATTATTTGCTTTGTCTGTATCTGCATAAGCAGCTGTGACATCACCTTCTCGTTTATCTACAATCTTATATTTAAGTGATTTTTCGGCTACTTTTTCATAAGAGTTGATCACTTCTAATACTGAGCTACCTGTGCCTGTTCCCACATTAAAAACTTCATAATTAGACGTGTTGTTCTCTTTAATGAGCCGTTCTAGCGCAATTACATGTGCCTTTGCAAGATCTACCACATGTATGTAGTCACGTACAGCAGTACCATCTGGAGTAGGGTAGTCATTACCAAAAACAGATAGCTCCTCCCTTAGCCCTATTCCCGTTTGTGTAATAAAAGGAACCAGATTTGCAGGTACTCCTAGTGGTAATTCACCTATCTCTGCAGTAGGATGCGCTCCTATGGGATTAAAGTATCTTAAGGAGATAGCATTAAGTTGTGGTTGTATACTGCAAGTGTCACGTATGATTTCTTCACCTACTTGTTTTGTGTTTCCATAAGGTGATGTCGCTGGTTTAACAGCTGCATTTTCTGTGATAGGTAACTCATCTGCCTGCCCGTATACAGCGCAAGAAGAGCTGAAAATAAATGAAGCTTTCTCCTTTTTTTGTAATTCTTGAAGGATGTAAATTAAGGTGACAAGATTATTTTCATAGTATAATAAAGGTTCCTTTACGCTTTCACCCACCGCTTTTGATGCCGCAAAATGGATGACACCCGTGATATCATTATGACGATCAAAGAAGTCTTGCACTTTTGACTTATCACGAAGATCAAATTCTTCAAAAAGCGGAGTCGTACCTGTAATATTTGATATGCCCTTTAAGACATCTGTTGAGGAATTTGAGCAGTTGTCAATAATTACCACATCGTGTCCAATTTGTTGAAGTTCAACAACTGTGTGTGACCCTATAAAACCTAGACCTCCTGTTACTAAAATTTTCATTCTATAACCTATTTAGATATCTGCTAAAGTAATTGATTTTGTCAGTCCTCTATTAATACTAAGTACTTAATGATGCCACTTTCCATTTTCGCGAAAGCGGATGTTTACCATATTTAAAAAATGAGGTAGGTACTTAATACTAGTAATACGATTAGTGCGCCTACGATGTATGCATATTTCCACGGAGTAGTATCTATCGCTTCTGTTTGCTTAGGTACGTAAATATCTGTTTTAGGCTTAATAGCCCCTACTATGAGCATGATAATTACATTCACCACAAATAAAATTCCCATAATATGTAAAAAATGAGGGAATGCCTCCGCTTTTATGATTGCGAGTTGTGCAGCATCTGTTATGCCATTTGCATCTGCCTCTGCAAGGGCAGTTGCTTGATAGCTAGGTCTCATAAATATGGTACATACGTACATAATTACACCAGCTATTAAAACAATTTTTGCACCTATGGCGGGTACTTTTTTTGTTATAATACCTACAAGTACTACTGCAAGAATAGGAACACTAAGACTTCCCAAGGCTTGCTGGATGTAATCAAATAACCCTGCAGGTGCATTTGCAATAAACGGGGCAATTATCATTGCGATAATAGCAACAACAACTCCAAAAAGCTTTCCAGCCTTTACCGCTTTATGCTCTGAAGCATCGCGGTTAAAGAATTTTTTATACAGATCAAACCCAAATAGCGTTGCACTACTATTTAATAAACTATTAAAAGAACTAAGTACAGCTCCAAATAAAACAGCCGCAAAAAAACCAACAAGCGCTGGAGGTAGAACCTCTTTTACAAGTTCTGGATAAGCTTTATCTGCAGAGCTTAAATCTCCTTCAAACAGGTGCCAAGCTATGATACCTGGTAATACTACAATCACAGGTATTAAAAATTTCACAAAGGCAGCTAGCATCATTCCTTTTTGACCTTCTTTAAGGCTTTTTGCTCCAAAAACACGTTGTAAAATAGCTTGATTTGTTCCCCAGTAATACATCTGCGCAATCATCATACCTGTAAAAATAGTCCCCACAGGAATAGATGATGTTACATCTCCAGTTACATCAAATTTATCTTGATTTTCTGTCCATAACTCGTTCAGACCAGCACCTACACTACCATCACCTATCATTTTGAGACCAAAATATGGGATTAGTAATCCTCCTATTAAGAGACCAACGGCATTTACTAAGTCTGATACGGCTACTGCCTTAAGACCTCCAAAAATCGCATATATAATTCCTATAACACCTATTGTCCACACACAAAGCCAGATTAATGTACTTTCAGACATTCCTAACAATCTAGGTAAGTCAAACATTGTGCTAAAGGCAAGTGAACCCGAGTAAAGAATAGTAGGTAATAAGACGATACTAAAAGCGATGAGAAATAATACAGAGAGAATAGCCTTTGTGTTTTCATCAAAGCGTTCTTCTATAAATTCTGGAATCGTGGTGATTCCTTTGTGCATATATTTAGGTAGAAAATAAACTGCTGTAATTACCATTGCAATTGCTGCGAGTGTTTCCCATGCCATTACAAGTATTCCTTCTGAGAAAGCTTGACCGTTAAGTCCAACAATTTGCTCTGCAGAGAGGTTTGTAAGTAATAATGATCCTGCAATTGTGAGTGCGCCTAGACTTCTACCACCTAGGTAGTAACCGTCTGCACTTTTTTCATCAGTACCACGTGTTTTCCACCAAGCGTATCCCGCTACAAGTAATGTAAATCCAAGAAATGAAATGAGTCCCATGTAATTAGGTGTTTATTAGTATAGCGTGTAAAATATGACTTTTTAATATAATATTATGAGTTCTATTACGAACCTTTTTACGATAACGTTTTCGCTAGTGAGAGAGAATGAAATGTTTTTTTTAGAGTTTGTGTTACTCAAATTCTTCCTCATAATATTCACTAGCATCTTTTAAGAGAAGATGGAGATATTCATTTTCCTGCAATACTCTCTTTTCATCCCAACCTAAATATCGTATCATATCCTCTTGAACGAGGTCACGATATTGATGCACAGAGTATATATCAAAATATAATCTACCCGTACGTCGCACAAAAAAGTCAGCAAGGCGGTTTGTCATCTCGTGATGGATGCTGTACCAAACTTCTGCACGTATTAAGCGCTCCTCTGGATTTTCATTTAAGAAATAACTCATCTTATCAATGATGGTATTGCTTTGCTTCCCATACGTAGTTGCTAGGTACCAACTTTGATATTCATTTACAATACCTACATGTTCAAGACGCTTTTTAATCTCTTGTTGGTAGATATCTACTTCTACCGTGTTTTTTAAAGGCTCAGAGGTAAGCGGTATTTTTTCTGTGTATGATTTTACGAGGTGTGCTTTCTTCTTCTCCGGCACATCTTTAAGAACGCGATCTATAACTCGCTGTGCCATTTTACGATATCCAGTAAGTTTGCCGCCAGCAATAGAGATCAACCCTGTGTCAGACACAAAAATCTCATCTTTACGACTCAATTCAGAAGGGTCTTTTCCATCTTCATGTATAAGTGGTCTTAGTCCAGCCCAGTTAGACTCTATGTCATCTATGGTGAGGTTAGCACTAGGAAACATATTATTAGTCGCATCAAGTAAGTAGGTTGCATCATCCTGAGTAGCCACAACGCGGTTGAGGTTTCCGCTATAGTTCGTATCCGTCGTTCCTACGTATGTTGATCTACCGCGAGGGATGGCAAAAATCATACGACCATCCGGCACATCAAAATAGATAGATTGGGTTAATGGAAAACGCTCTCTAGAGAATACAATGTGCACCCCTTTTGTAAGGTGCAAATACTTGTTATTCATGGAGTGGTCTTTCTTTCTTAAAAGATCAACCCAAGGTCCTGCAGCAGATACATAGTGCTGTGATTTAAGTTTAAAATTTCTTTGTGTATTGTGGTCAAAACATTGTAAGCTTTTTATTTTTCCTTGCTCATCATATTTAAAGGTTTTCATCTCGCAGTAGTTAATAATAGTAGCGCCAAAACTGGCTGCTTTTTTTAATAACTCTACGGTAAGTCGTGCATCATCTGTGCGATACTCTGCATAATAACCACCACCTATTAATTGGTTTTTATTAAGTAAAGGTTCTCTGGTAGCAGTTTCTTCTGCGCTTAACATTTTACGTTTATCATCACCCTCTACATTTGCAAGAAAGTCATAAACTTTTAAGCCTATTGCCGTCATCATTTTTCCATAGGTGCCACCTTCTATAAGTGGAAGTAGCATTTTTTCTGGAACAACAAGGTGAGGAGCAAGGGTATGCAATATTGCTCGTTCACTTCCCGACTCTTGTACTAAGCCTATCTCCATTTGCTTAAGGTAACGCAGTCCACCATGAATAAGCTTTGTAGATTTATTACTTGTTCCAGAAGCAAAATCATTCTTTTCTATAAGACATACATTCATACCACGAGATGAAGCGTCAAGTACAATTCCAGCTCCAGTAACACCACCACCTATAACAATAAGATCAAATTTTTCTTTTTGTGCACGAGCTATTTGGCGCTGTCTGTCAAGTACAGAGAAACGCATTGGGATATCTTCTTGGGTTGTGAGCATCTGGTTTGTAGTGCTCTTTGTGCGTGCTACGGCATTTTTCCAGCCGGTATATTTCTTGTTACGCTCATATTCAGTGATCGTTGGTTCAAAAATGGAATCTACTTGACGTATTTTAGAAATATCTTTTTTGTTCCAAATGCCTGCTTGAATTCCAGCTAAAAATGCAGCTCCTAGTGCAGTAACTTCTAGCATCTTTGGACGATCTACAGCTATGTTAAGAATGTCTGATTGAAATTGCATAAGGTAATTATTTGCAGTGGCCCCGCCATCTACTCGTAGCGCTTCCATTTGTTTGCCAGAATCTTCAATCATTGCATCTAGAACATCTCGTGTTTGATAGGCAATCGCATCTACCGTAGCTTTGATAATATCTTCTTTGCCTGAGTCTAGTGTTAATCCATAAATTGCTCCTTTTGCATCCATGTCCCAGTAAGGAGCTCCTAGTCCTGCAAAAGCAGGAACTACGTATAAATCATCTGTAGCTGCTGTATTCATACAGATATCTTCTGTGTCTCTTGCATGATCTATGAGGTCAAGTTTATCCCGTAGCCACTGTACAGATGCGCCTCCTGCAAATATGGAGCCTTCTAGTGCATATTTAACTTTACCATCTGGTAAGCTAGCACATAGGGTAGTAAGCAGTCCATTTTTTGAGGTAACAGGTTTTTTTCCAGTATTCATAAGTAGGAAGCAACCGGTACCGTAGGTGTTTTTAGCTATTCCAGATTTGTAACCTCCTTGTCCAAAAAGCGAAGCCTGTTGATCTCCAGCAACTCCACAAATAGGAATGCTTTGGCCGTCTAGTATGATGTTTCCAAAATCTGAGGCGCTATGTTGAACCTTAGGTAGCATTGACTCTGGAATGTTTAATGCCTCTAGCATCTTTTCATCCCATTTTAAGTCTATAATGTTATAAAGTAATGTTCGGCTGGCATTAGAGTGGTCTGTTGCGTGTACAGCACCATTGGTGAATTTCCAAATAAGCCAAGTGTCTATAGTTCCAAAAAGTAAATCGCCTTGTTGCGCTTTCGCGAAAGCGTCATCTACATTATCTAAGATCCACTTGACCTTAGTTCCTGAGAAGTAGGAGTCTATAATGAGTCCCGTATTCTTATTCACATACTCTTCTAGATCTTGAGATTTTAATTGTTCACAAATCTCTTTAGTGCGCTTATCCAGCCATACAATAGCATTGTAGACAGGTTTTCCAGTATGTTTATCCCAGACTACGGTAGTCTCTCTCTGGTTAGTAATACCTATCGCAGCAATCTCATCGATAGATATGTCAGACGTTTCGATAATCTCTTTGAAGGTAGCTTGCTGTGCTTCAAAAATCTCTATAGGATCGTGTTCTACCCACCCGTGTTTCGGGTAATGTTGTTTAAGTTCCTTTTGGGCAATGTTTTTTATGGTGCCTTGATGGTCAAATATGATAGCTCTAGTACTCGTTGTGCCTTGATCAAATGCAATAATATATTTCTTTTCCATAGAGAGAAACTTCATTAATGAAGTCGCCTAAAGTTAAGAATTACATCTTTAATTGATCTAGAGTTAATATTTAGAAAATCAAAAGTTATCTCTATTGAGAATCTTTGGGGTTAATTTTCTAAGAGATTTAATATTCGCTCCATTTTCATTCCTCTAGAACCCTTTATAAGTACGGTTGCGCCGTTTGGAATTTTGCTTGAATACGCTTTCGCGAAAGCATTATAATCTTCATAAACCTCTTGGTTCACTTGAGGTACCGAAGTACAGAAATCTGGACCTATTGCATACACTTGGTCAATACTAAGGTGATGCGCTAAATCTAACATCGCTTGATGTTCTGCTTTTGAGGTGACACCTACTTCAAACATATTACCTATGAACGCAATAGTCGTAGTGTTTGTAGCCTTTAAGTTTTCTAGAGCTGCCGCCATGCTCGTAGGGTTTGCATTATATGCATCTAGAATTATGCGATAAGAATCTTTCTTTATGATTTGAGAGCGATTATTTGCAGGTATGTATTCTTCAATTCCAGATTTAATTTGGTCAATAGACACATCAAAATAAGTGCCCATCGCAATAGCTACAGCAATATTTGAATAATTATAGATCCCTATTAGTTGGCTATTAATAGTGGTGTTTTTAAAAGATAGTTTAAGACTCTCAGATCCATCTACTAAGCTGATAGGGTATTTACTTTCTGTAGAGCCAAATGTTTGTAAAGTAATGCCAGTAGCTTTTTCCACTTGTAGCTTGTCTGTGTCGTTTATAAAAGCCATTTCTTCATTATCTCTAAGATAATTATAAAGTTCACTTTTGCCTTTTATAACACCTTCAAATCCTCCAAAACCTTCTAGGTGTGCTTTTCCAAAGTTTGTAATATATCCAAAGTTAGGTTGGGCAATCTCACATAACATTGCGATTTCTCCTTGATGGTTTGCACCCATTTCTACAATGCCTATCTCTGTAGTGCTGTCCATAGATAAGAGTGTGAGTGGTACTCCTATGTGATTGTTAAGATTTCCTTTAGTAGCTACGGTTACGTACTTCTCGGAAAGCACTGCGTTTATAAGCTCTTTTGTAGTGGTTTTTCCATTGCTTCCAGTAAGACCTATTATAGGTAGGTTAAGATAATTGCGGTGGTAGTTTGCTAGTTGTTGCAATGTTTTAAGAACGTCATCTACCAGCACAGTATAATCATCTTCATATTCTTTTTCATCAATCACTGCGAGCCTAGCGCCATCTTTAAGAGCTTGTTTTGCAAACTTATTACCATTAAAGTTATCTCCTTTAAGGGAAATGTAAATCTGATTTTTTTGTAGAGATCTTGTGTCAGTACAAACTCCGTTACTGTTTAAAAAATGGAAGTGTAGCTCTGCAATGGTCATAATGAAGTGAATTTTTAATATGAAAAAAGCCCTCGGAAGAGGGCTTTTAAATATACTGTAAAAAGAGAGTCTTATCTAGCTCTTTTTCCTGTTTTAGCTTTTGATCCTACACGTGACATAGCACAACGGAAACCAATATCGTCTGTTGCCATTCCTTGTGGAAGAAATCTTCTTTGTGCTGGATCTAGCCAGTATGCTCTGTCTCTCCATGAACCTCCTTTGTAAACGCGTACTTCGTCATTTACAAGTGATGTTCTATTGTTAGACTCGTCATAACGGCGATCCATATTTCCGTCTTCATCTCTCTCGACTTTATGCTGTGGAGCATTATACATGTTTTTTCCTGAGTCTGGATTATCTACATCTTCATTAAAAGATTCAAAATATCTTGTAGATCTTCTGTCACCATCTCTAAAGTTACGGTTGTCACTTGTAGAGAATTGTGTTCTTAAATAAGTCTCATCTTCATCTACAGGTACTTGTAGTATTTCCCCAGGTAAATCTCTAGCAATGATACTTCCATTTGCAAGTGTGTCATAAACGATAGAATCTACAGTAACGATTTTTACTTTACCATCTTCTCCGATAGCGTTCTTTGTATATACGTTACCTCTGTAGTAGTTAAAGTCGTTAAACTCATCATCCACAATAGGACGATAAACATCAGCAACCCACTCAGAAACGTTTCCAGCCATGTCGTAAACGCCAAAATCGTTAGGCTCATAGCTTTTTACTTCTGCAGTAATATCTGCATTATCATCAGACCATCCAGCGATACCACCATAATCTCCATCTGCTTGTTTAAAGTTTGCTAAATGATCTCCACGTGTGCGGCGATCTGAAGATCTTGTGTAAGACCCATCCCAAGGATATTTCTTACGACCACGGTATACATTGTAGCTTCTTAATTCTGTAAGACCAAGAGCTGCATATTCCCACTCTGCTTCTGTAGGTAGTCTGTACTTAGGAAGAAGTATTCCATCAGTGCGTTGTACAAAAATGTCCTTCGCATTAGGGTTTAAAGCGCCATCGCTATCTGCTACTGGATCGGGAGCATTACCATCTGCATCTTTTTTAGGTTTTGGAGTATTTTGCTTCATTCTACGTTCACTAGCCTTACCTCCTCGGGACATCTCATCGTTTCCTCCGTAAGCGAGTGTTGGCGCATTTAAATAAGTTTCTGTGTCAAAAGTTGAGCTTGCATCCACATCAAAACGAGCGCCTCTTGCAGTATAACCTTGTTCTTCTAGAATAAGTTCATTTACTCTGTTTGATCTCCAGTTTGCATATTCTACAGCTTGTATCCAGCTTACACCTACCACAGGGTAGTTTGCATATGCTGGGTGACGAAGGTAGTTTTCTGTCATAGTTTCATTAAAACCAAGGCGGTTTCTCCATACAAGTGTATCAGGTAGTGCACCTTTGTAAATGTTGCGGTAAATTTCTTCTTCTGGAGGAAATACTTTCTTTAAGTAATCTAGGTATTCTAGATACATTCCGTTAGTAACCTCAGTTTCATCTATATAAAAAGATTGAACGTGTTGCTGGTTTGGGGAGTTATTCCAGTCATGCATTACGTCATCTTGTACCTTACCCATAGTAAAAGTACCTCCTTCTACAAACACAAGACCAGGTCCAGTAGCCTGTTCTTCGTAGTCTGTTTTAAGCTTAAAACCTCCGTTTTTACCGTCGACTTTCCAGCCTGTTCCTCTAGAACTGTCTTTGTAATCGTTTGATTTGCTACAACTTGCGACTGTAATCGAAATCACGGCAAGTGCCAGCATTTTTAATGCAAAGTGTAGTTTCATAGGTAATAATGTTCAATGTATTTGGGATTGCAAGATAGTAATAACTCGTTAAAGTGCAAGCATTTTACGATGTCGAGCCCAAAAAAAATTCGTTTGTTATGGTTAACTCATTAGTAACGGCGCTATTTATTCTTTATTATTGTCTTAAGTAAAAAAACTACAGTACAATTATAAGTTAATAATAAGCCGTACAGGCTTTCGTTATCCTACTAATGAAAACGTTACTCTCACTATTTTTAATATTTATAGGGATTTGCACATCTGCTCAGTCAGAGCAAATGGTTATAAACTGGGAAAATGCTTTAAAAATTACCCAGAGAGGTAGTGCTCTAGAAGTAATGAATCTTGTGGTAAATGATCAAGGTGAGTATACGTCTAGTATGCAGTGGGATGCTAGAAGTGCAATTGATCCCCAATCTTCAAAATTTGTTAATGTGAAATTAGAGACTGTTCCTCAGTCTTGGCTCAATGCCATTGATAAAAAGCAATTGTCTTCAGAGGTTAGCTATCAGTTTTATACATCAAAAGCGCGTAATACATATTATACTGTATTAGAAATCTCACCTTTTATAATAAAGAACGGTCAGGTTATGAGAGTGATCTCTGGTGATGTGATGTTCGCTTTCGCGAAAGCGCAACAACTACAACGAGCGTCTCTTGTAATAAGTAATTCGTTATTGGCTACAGGAGATTACTATAAATTTTATGTTGAAGAGTCTGGTATACATGCTATTGATAGAAGTTTTTTACAGAGTTTAGGGGTTGATGTAAACGGAATTAATCCTGAGCAGATAAAAGTGTATGGTTATGGAGGTTCTCCTTTGCCATTGCTTAATAGCGATAATGAGAATTTTGACCTTAGAGAAATTCCTATTCAAGTACTAGGAGGTGGTGATGGGACTTTTGATAATGATGATAGGATTCTCTTTTATGGCGAGAGTACAAGAAAATATCATGAAGAATTAGATACTCATATTAATCCATACGAGGATAGATCGTATTACTATGTAACAGTTACTGGTGTTAACGGTTTGCGTGTGAGTCCTTATGTAGAGCCATCTGGAGCTGCGGTTATCACATATGATACATATAAGGACTATCAATTTCATGAGGAAGATGAAAATAGCTTAGTAAAAATAGGTAGACGCTGGTTTGGAGAACGATTTAGTTTTGAGAATGAGCAATCATTTGATTTTAATTTTGAAAATGCAGTCCCGGGACAAACAGCCACTTTGAGAGTAGAAGTGGCAGCTACATCAGAAAGTGTAACCTCTTTTGATGTGCTCGTTAATGGTGCTTCTGTGGGATCTGTAAATATTCTTGCGATAAGTGATATTGTGCTTGCTAGAGGTGGTTCTCTTGATATTGAGGTGCCTGTATCTGGTAGTGAAATGGTTGTGACACTCATTTATAATAATAGCGGTAATCCATCTAGTGTGGGATACCTTGATTTTATAAGTCTCGATGTAGACTCACAGTTAAGCGGTACTGGGAATCAATTTACCTTTAGTAATCCAGATGCAGGTATGCAGTCAGGAGTAGGTGCGTATTCATTAAGTAATATGCAAGGCTATACTCAAATCTGGGATGTAACCGATCAAACAGCGATAAGAACTTTGGAAGTAGACGGGGCGCAGAATGTCTCATTCAAAAGTTTACTGGGTACAGAAGAATCATTTGTGGCAGTTCACCCATCTGATTATTTGACACCTTTTCGCGAAAGCGGAAATACCCAGTTATCTAATCAAAATTTGAAAGGGACTATTTTTCAAAACAATAGTGGTGATTTTGAAGATGTGGATTACTTAATGATTACAGGTAATACATTATTGTCTCAAGCGGAAAGACTAGCGCAACATAATAGAAATTTTAGAGGACTCAATGTAAAGACAGTTACACTTGAGCAAATTTATAATGAATTTGGAGGTGGTAAAGCAGATATTGGGGCGATTAGAAACTTTATAAAATATGTCTATGATAATGCATCATCAGAGGTTGGAAGATTAAAATATGTGTGTCTTTTTGGCGATACTTCGGTTGACTATAAAAATCGTATTTCAGGGAA
The DNA here is from genome assembly GCF_007827285.1 of Dokdonia sp. Hel_I_63. NCBI lineage: Bacteria > Pseudomonadati > Bacteroidota > Flavobacteriia > Flavobacteriales > Flavobacteriaceae > Dokdonia > Dokdonia sp. Hel_I_63. Next base: position 1,219,718 of record NZ_VISD01000001.1, read on the forward strand.
TAATAATGTCATGCCTACTTATCAAACGTTTGATAGTTTTAGTCTAGTGCGTTCTTTTATGAGTGATGATTTCTACGGTTCACTAGATCCATCTGAAGGAACAATGATTGCGTCAGATAAGTTAGATGTGGCTGTAGGGAGAATTATTGCCGATTCGCCTAGTCTTGCCTCCACCGTTGTTGATAAAATTATTAATTACGATGCTCGTGAATCTTATGGTCGCTGGCGTAATAATTTTGTGCTGGTATCTGACGATGTAGATGAGGTTTTTGAATTTGCTCAGTTGCAAGGTACTTTAGATAATCTTGGTGATCAAATAAGTGTAGAGAAGCCTTTTGTAAATGTTATAAAAATACATAGTGATGCATTCCAGCAGCAATCGTCTGCCGGTGGAGATAGATATCCTCAAGTAAACGAAGCCATTGAAAATGCCGTTGAGGTAGGCTCGCTTGTGGTGACGTATCTAGGTCATGGAGGTGAAGAACTTCTCGCAGCCGAAGCTATAGTGACACAAAACGAAATTAACAACCTAGATAATGGCGGGCGTTTACCACTTGTAGTAACTGTTACCTGTGAGTTTGGAAAGTTTGACAATCCTGAACGTCCTACGGGAGGAGAAGCATTGTTTTGGAATGCCGATGGTGGAGCAGTAGGTCTGGTGACGACTACGAGAGAAATCACAGTAACCCTCGGAGTTAATTTCAATAACTCACTAGTAGAGCAGTTGTTTTCCTTTGGTACAAACGAAGTAAAAAGTGTAGCCGAGAATATTAGAGCTTCAAAAAATGGAATATCAGATCCGCTACGTAGGGTGATTTTCTTTGTAGGTGATCCAGCGATGAAGCTTGCATTCCCTAAGCCAGACATACAGCTATCTGCAATTAATGATGTGCCAGTAGGGGCTGAGCTTCCTGTGTTAAAGGCGCTTGACCTTGTTAAGATAAATGGTCGTGTAACCTCACAAGGAGGTCAGACGCTTACAGATTATAATGGCACACTAGCTGTTACTTTGTATGACAAACGTATAGATAGGCAGACGCTGGGTAATGATGGTGTGGTAATAGGTGGAGAGCTCGCAATTATGGATTTTACAACACTGGGTGCTATTCTTTACAGAGGACAGGCATCGGTGACAAATGGTAATTTTGAATTTACATTCAGAATGCCACGAGATACTGCAATACCGCTAGGTAATGGTCGGCTTAATTTTTATTCAGAGCGACTAGGTGTATTAGAAGATCAGACAGGTGTAGATGAAACTATCATTATAGGAGGACTTAACGAGAATGCCCCAGAAGATAATTTAGGCCCTAGGATTAAATTATTTATGAATGATGAAAACTTTGTAAATGGAGGTATCACAAACGACTCTCCTATTATACTTGCAAAGCTAGAAGATGAAAACGGGATTAATACCGCTAGTGGTATAGGTCATGATATTGTGGCAATAATAGATGGTGACGAGACGAATCCTATTATAATGAATGACTTTTATGAGACAGAGGTAGATGACTTTATGAAAGGGACTGCTGCTCGTAAGATTAGAAATTTAGAGCCTGGACCACATACCTTGTCATTCAAGGCTTGGGATGTATACAATAATTCATCTACGGCAGAACTGCAGTTTGTGGTGCTGGGGGATGAAGAGTTAGAACTCGAAAATGTGCTTAATTATCCTAATCCGTTCGTAAATTATACAGAATTTTGGTTCAATCATAATCGCCCTTTTGAGCCTCTTGATGTGCAGGTTCAAATTTTTACGGTCAGTGGTAAAGTGGTGAAAACCATAAATCAAACGGTAGTGACAGAAGGGTTCTTGTCACGTTCAATTACGTGGGATGGTCTTGATGATTTTGGTCAAGCAATCGGAAAAGGAGTATATGTATATAAGATAATTGTTAAATCTACGTTAACTAACAAGCGAGTGGAGAAAATAGAGAAGCTCGTGATCCTCTAATCATAATCATAGAAAAGTCTATATTTGTTTTAAATGCCTCAACATATGAATAAAGTTTTTACAATATTAGGAGTAGTTTTTTGTAGCGTGTTTGCTACTAGCGTTCAAGCGCAAGATCAACCTAATACTATTACAACGGCAGTACCATTCTTAGTTATAGCGGCAGATGCTCGCGCTGCTGGTATGGGTGAGCAAGGAGTTGCTACCAGTCCAGATGCGTACGGAGTTCAATGGAATCCTGCAAAACTAGCATTCCTGCCTAATCAACATAATGTAGGTATTAACTACACGCCTTACTTAGGTAACTTAGTAAATGATATAGGAATACTTCAAGCAGTCTATGCAAATCGTATTGATGACCGTAGTGCTTTTGCTTCTAGCATAAGATATTTTAGTCTTGGTACTATTAATACTCGAAATGATGCGCAAGATCCAGGTCTTGATGTAAAACCTAATGAATTTGCAATTGATGCAACGTATGCACTTAAGCTTGATGATCAATTCTCTATGGCTGTATCTGGGCGTTTCTTACAAAGTAACTTACGTATACAGCAGTTAGATCAATTTGCAGACGCAAGTCCTGCTAGTTCTTTTGGAGTTGATATTTCAGGATATTACCAATCTGAAGAGCAGGTGTATAGCAATTTTGATGGTAGATGGAGAGCAGGTTTTAATATTTCAAACATAGGGCCTAAAATCAAGTATGATGATGCTGGACAAGAAAATTTTATCCCAACTAACCTAAAGTTAGGTGGTGGATTTGATTTTATATTGGACAGTTATAATAAGATTTTTGTAGGTCTTGAATTTAATAAGTTACTAGTTCCTACACCACCTATTCGTGGTCGAGCAGATACTAATGGTGACGGGGAGATCACGCAAGATGACGACGTCGTGATCTTAGCAGGTCAAGATGATGATGTAAATTTCTTCTCAGGAATCTTTCAGTCTTTTGGTGATGCGCCAGATGGATTTAGTGAAGAGCTTAAGGAGGTTACTTGGTCTCTTGCTACAGAGTATACTTATAACGATGTTTTTGCGTTGAGAGCTGGTTATTTTAATGAAAGTGATATTAAAGGAGCTCGTAAATTTGCGACACTAGGAGCAGGTTTCGAGTTTAATGCGATAGATGTAGATCTTTCTTATCTTTTCTCAACTGGTTCTGTTATTAGTCCTCTAGAAAGTACACTCCGTTTTGGACTTACTTTTCATTTTGGTGATGAGTACGACGAGTATTAAAACATGATATTTGCGAAAGCGAAAAAAGCTTATGAAAAAAATAAAAATTGAATCGTTTCTAGATGTGTACCCTTCAAAAGATGCACTTCCAGAAGCGATTTCATCATTAATGGATGCTGCCTTTGAAGCAAGAGAAAAGGCATATGCACCATATTCAGACTTTTTAGTAGGAGCTGCATTGCTTCTAGATAATGGAGTCGTAGTTACTGGTAATAATCAAGAGAACGCCTGCTATCCTGGCGGTTTGTGTGCTGAGCGTACAGCTATTTTTTATGCATCTTCACAATATCCTGATGCTGTAATGGTGTCAATGGCAATAACCGCGAGAGCAAAGGATAAGGAAACCACGGTGCCTATTCCGCCATGTGGTATCTGTAGGCAAGCAATTGCAGAGTACGAAATAAAGCAGAAGTCGCCTATATCACTCTATTTTATGGGTGAGCGGGGAGAGGTTTTAAAGAGTGATTCTTTAGAAAATATACTTCCCCTATTGTTTACTGCAAAATATCTATAGTATCTATTGAGCCTTGTGAGGCCCAGTATAAGTATTAAAGTAAGCTGTTGTTTTTGTGTTGAGTACGCTTTCGCGAAAGCTTAAAAAACCTATTATAAATCTACGAAACCGTTTGCGTAACTTTTCCTTGCATTCAATTTTACCATATCTTCTTAATTGGTTATTTTTGTTATTCGCTCAAAAATGTGCGGCATTTATACGCTTTTAAATGAAAAAGATAACCAAAGAAACATACCTTAACTGGTACGAGGAAATGCTCTTCTGGCGCAAGTTTGAAGATAAGCTAGCTCAAGTATATATACAGCAGAAAGTCCGCGGATTTCTTCACCTATACAATGGTCAAGAAGCAATCCTTGCAGGTTCATTGCATGCAATGGATTTATCTAAGGATAAAATGATTACGGCATATCGTAATCACGTACAACCTATTGGTATGGGGGTAGACCCAAAACGTGTGATGGCAGAGCTTTTTGGTAAAGCAACAGGTACTTCACAAGGTCTTGGAGGTTCTATGCATATTTTTTCTCGTGAGAAAGGATTTTACGGAGGTCACGGGATTGTAGGAGGACAGATACCTTTAGGGGCAGGAATGGCTTTTGGAGATAAGTATAATAAAACTGGAGCGGTAACACTTTGTTATTTTGGAGATGGTGCAGCTCGTCAAGGATCTTTACATGAAACGTTTAACATGGCAATGCTTTGGAAACTTCCAGTAGTATTTTGTGTTGAAAATAACGGGTATGCAATGGGAACATCTGTAGCTCGTACTGCAAACCATGAAGATATCTGGAAACTTGGATTAGGGTATGAAATGCCTTGTGGTCCTGTAGACGCTATGAATCCAGTTGCAGTAGCAGAAGCTATGGATGAAGCAATAGAGCGTGCTCGCCGTGGTGATGGACCTACATTTTTAGAACTTAAAACATACAGATATAGAGGGCACTCTATGTCTGACGCTCAGCACTATCGTACTAAAGACGAAGTAGCAGAGTATCAAAAAATAGATCCTATTACTCAGATTAAAGAAATTATTCTTGAAAAAGAATATGCAACAGAGGAAGAGATTAAAGTTATGGACAAGCGAGTAAAAGCACGTGTGGCAGAATGTGAAAAATTTGCAGAAGAAAGTCCGTTCCCAGATGTAAACGTGATGTACGATGTAGTGTACGATCAAGAAGAATATCCATTTATACCTCATAGACTTTAAGTTATGGCAGAAGTAATTAACATGCCGCGTCTAAGCGACACGATGGAAGAAGGAACAGTCGCTACTTGGCTTAAAAAAGTAGGAGACAAAGTAGAAGAAGGAGATATCCTTGCCGAAATCGAAACAGATAAGGCAACTATGGAGTTTGAATCTTTTAATGAAGGTGTGTTATTACACATCGGGATTGAAGAAGGTCAAACTGCAAAAGTTGATGTTCTTTTAGCGATCATAGGTGAAGAAGGAGAAGATATTTCTGGATTATTAAATGGTGGTGACGCTTCTGCGAAAAGTGGAGAAGACGAAGCATCATCTTCTGATGAGAAAAAAGAGACTGCATCTCAAGATGAAACTAATGACGCATCTTCTGACGAAGAAGAATCGGCAGATGATGGATCAGATATTCCTGAAGGAGTTGTCGTAGTGACAATGCCACGTCTTTCTGATACAATGGAGGAAGGAACAGTTGCAACTTGGTTAAAGGCTGTAGGTGATAAAGTAGAAGAAGGAGATATCCTTGCTGAAATAGAAACCGATAAGGCAACTATGGAGTTTGAATCATTTCAGTCTGGCACATTATTACATATAGGTATTGATGAAGGTGAGACAGCAAATGTTGATGCGCTTCTAGCAATTATAGGTCCTGAAGGAACAGATGTTTCTAGTGTGGTTAAAAGTGGCGGAGCTAATAAAAAAGAGGCTCCAAAGAAGGAAGAAAAGAAAGAAGCCCCAAAAGCTGATAAAAAGGCAGATGCTCCAAAGGCAGCCCCAAAAAAAGAGAATAATACAAACTCTGCTTCTGGATCTTCAAAACCTGCAACAAATACTACTGGAGGACGCATATTTGTGTCTCCACTAGCAAAGAAAATTGCAGACGAGAAAGGAATTAATCTATCTCAAGTAAAAGGATCTGGAGAAAACGGACGTATCGTTAAAAGTGATGTAGAAAACTTCACACCTAGCGCTAGTCAATCTTCGGGAGCTGGGGTGCAGCAATTTGTTGCAACAGGAGAAGAAAGCTTTGAGGAAATTGAAAATTCTCAAATGCGTAAAGCAATCGCTCGCGGACTTGGTAAATCTAAATTTACAGCGCCTCATTACTACTTGAACGTTGAGTTCAACATGGAGAACATGATGAGCTTCCGTAAGCAGTTTAACGCATTACCAGACACAAAAGTTTCTTTTAATGATATGATTATTAAGGCAACGTCTATTGCTTTAAAGCAGCATCCTCAAGTAAACTCTCAGTGGTTTGATGATAAAATGCGTCTAAATCACCATGTACATATTGGCGTGGCAGTAGCAGTACCTGATGGTCTTGTTGTTCCTGTAGTAGAATTTGCAAACGAAAAGTCATTACAGCAAATTAATGCTGAGGTTAAAGTACTAGCTGGAAAGGCTCGTGATAAAAAACTTACGTTACCAGAAATGGAAGGTTCTACCTTTACAATTTCAAATTTAGGAATGTTTGGTATCACAGATTTTACTTCAATTATCAATCAGCCTAACTCTGCTATCCTATCTGTAGGAGCAATTGTAGAGAAGCCTGTGGTAAAAGATGGAAAGCTTGCTGTAGGACACACAATGAAGCTTACGCTTGCTTGTGATCACCGCACAGTAGATGGTGCAACTGGAGCACAGTTTTTACAAACGCTTAAAACGTACATTGAAAACCCAGTATTAATGCTGGCTTAGTCAATAATAAATATAGAATGATAAACCCACGCAAATGCGTGGGTTTTTTTATCTTTAGCTTTATGAAAAATATCTTAGTATTAGTAGGAGCCCTTGTCTTAGTGGGCTGTGGGTCACCCGCTCCTTTAGTAGGTGTAAAAGGTGAAAACGTGAGTACTGCACCAGCGAGCCAAGTAACGATGGTGATGCCAGACATCAAAAAAATGAAGTCTGTAAAAAGCACGATGGAGTTTCTAGCTTCAGATGAGCTTCAAGGTCGTGATACGGGAAGCAAAGGAATTGAGATGGCTGCGCAGTTTATAGAAGCGCGCTTTAAAGATGCTGGAATAAAACCTTATTTTGAGAATTATCGTGATCCATTTGACGCAAATGGTGTTGAGGCATTTAATATTGTAGGCGTGCTGGAAGGAAATGATCCTAAGCTCAAAGATGAGGTAATTATCATAGGCGCACATTATGATCATATTGGTACCGCAAAAGCTGATGGTGATGATACCATAGCAAATGGAGCAAATGACAATGCTGCTGGAACAACTACAGTACTTGCACTTACAGATTATTTTACTAAAGCAAAGACTAATAAACGTACTATTATATTTACACTATACTCTGCCGAAGAAAAAGGACTTTTAGGGTCAAAAGATTTGTCTAGTAGACTTAAGGCTGCTGGTATTGATCTTTATACGATGATAAGTATTGAGATGGTAGGAGTGCCTATGGTAGGTAAAGATCACTCGTTATATGCTTCAGGATATGAGAAATCTAACTTTGCAGAAAAGTTTAATCAATATGCAGGTGAAAAGGTTATTGGTTTTCTTCCAAAGGCAAAAGAATTTAATCTTTTCAAGCGTAGTGATAACTATCCTTTCTTTTTAGATTTTAATATTCCTGCACATACTATTTCTTCGTTTGATTTTACAAATTATGATCACTATCATGGCGTAGGTGATGAAGCAGATAAAATGGATATCGACTTTATGGAAGGACTTATTAAAAAGTTAATCCCAGGGATCACGGGAATGGCAAATAGTCCTAACAAAGAGATTAAAATGAACTAATGAAAAGAATCATAATTACAGGTACGAGTAGAGGGATAGGTTTTGAGCTTGCTAAGAAGTTTGCAAAAGAAGGGCACCAAGTACTTGCCCTTTCGCGAAAGCATACTCCTTGTGCAGATTTAAATTTACAGAATCTCACTGCTTTTCCATTTGATATTACAGACCAATCACATTTTCAAAAAGTCATAGATTTTATTGAAAGTGATTGGGAAGGAGTAGATGTGCTCATAAATAATGCGGGCGCTTTACTTAATAAGCCATTTGCAGAGACTACCGTTGCAGATTTTGAGATGATATACAAAGTAAACGTGTTTGGCGTTGCCGAGTTAACGCGTACGGTACTTCCATATATGACAGCTGGTGCACATGTAGTAACGGTGTCTAGTATGGGCGGAATCCAAGGAAGCATGAAGTTTCCAGGCCTTGCTGCTTACAGCTCAAGTAAAGGAGCGGTTATTACATGGAGCGAACTCTTAGCTGAAGAATACAAGGAACAGAGCATAGCATTTAATGTACTTGCTTTAGGAGCTGTACAAACAGAAATGCTAGAAGAAGCATTCCCTGGGTATGAAGCGCCATTGACGGCAATACAAATGGCAGATTATCTATCTAATTTTGCGTTAACAGGAAATCAATTTTACAACGGTAAAGTATTGCAAGTTTCTGCTAGCACGCCGTAAGTAGCAAGTAATTTTAAAAACGATTTATAGTTGACGTGGTAGAAGTCCTCAAGAAATATATCCCAGAAAGAGCGGCTGCTCCAGTTTTTGCATTAATAAAGGAACATGCTGTTTATCTCAAGATTGTAAATGAGCGAGTAACAAGGCATGGAGATTATAGAATACTGGCAGATGGACAGCACCAAATCACCATAAACGTAAGTCTTAATCAATACAGGTTTTTAGTCACTTTAGTGCATGAGATAGCGCACTTAGTTGCTTTTAAAAAGTATGGGAGAGCGATAAAACCTCATGGTAAAGAATGGAAACATACGTTTCAATTCTTGATGTTACCCTTTATAAGGCCAGAAATCTTTCCAGCAGATTTATTACCTTATCTAGCAAGGCATTTTAAAAATCCTAAGGCGAGTAGTGATACTGATGCTCATCTTTCTGTAGCACTAAAGAACTATGACCCACCTAGTGATAAAAATTATATATTTGAATTACCCATGGGATCTACATTTCAGATTTATAATGGGAAGATATTTAAAAAGGGTAAAAAACGTGTAAAACGTTATGAATGCATAGAGGTAAGTACAGGTAGAACATATCTATTTCAGCCTAATGCTGAGGTAGACATCATAGATTAGAAATTATGGAAAATACTAAGAATTATTACGCATTGTTAATGGCGGGAGGTGTAGGCTCTAGATTTTGGCCTGTGAGTACTCAGGCTTTTCCAAAACAGTTTCATGATATGCTTGGCACCGGGGAAACCTTGTTGCAAAAAACATTCAACCGTCTAGCTAAGATTGTTCCAGAAGATCAAATTTTAATACTTACAAATACAGATTATAATGATCTTGTAAAGGAGCAACTACCTAATATTAAACAGAAAAACATTGTACTTGAGCCTGCAATGCGCAATACAGCGCCTTGTATACTTCTTTCAGCCTTAAAGGTGGAAAAAGAAAATCCTGATGCGGTGATGGTCGTAGCTCCTAGTGATGCGTGGATAGAAGATGAAGACGCCTTTGTAGAAGATCTTCAGAAGGCTTTTGATGCAGCTCAACAAGAAGAAACTATAGTTACTTTAGGTATACAGCCTAGCTTTCCAAATACTGGTTACGGTTACATAAATTATGATAAAAGTGATAACGCTTTCGCGAAAGCGGTAAAACGTTTTACAGAAAAACCAGACTACCCTACTGCCAAAGAATTTGTAGCAAGTGGAGAATACCTCTGGAATGCAGGTATGTTTATATGGAGTGTAAAAACTGTCGTAAACAGTTTTAAGTCTTTTTTGCCGGATATGTACAGTTTACTCAATGAGGGTAATGCGGTGTATAATCTGCCAGAAGAGCAAGATTTTATAAATGAAGCGTATCCCAAAGCAGAGAATATAAGTATCGATTTTGGAGTGATGGAGAAGCATCAAAATGTAAAAGTAGTCCCAGCAACTTTTGACTGGAATGACCTAGGTACTTGGGGATCTCTCTATGATAAAATGGAAGGGACTTCTGGAAAAGATGCCGTTGTAAATGCGCGTATCATCGCAACAAATACCTCAGGAAACATCATTAGAACTGCTAGTAATAAAGTGGTAGTAGTAGACGGACTTAAAGATTATATTATCGTCGAAAAAGAAGATGTTCTCGTTATTGTGCCTAAAAGCAAGGAGCAAGACATCAAAGAAATACGCAACGAGGTGCAGTCTAAATTTGGTAATAACTTAGGATAGTGGAAAACAAAGATAATATAGGGGCAAATCCAGATCCAAAGCCCAGCGAACTCAATATTGATCCTAACGAGGATATGAGAGACGAGGCAAAGGGTCTCTGGCAAAGCATAAAAGATTTCTTAAGTGACCTTCTTGATATAAGAGAAGATACAGATCGATCTACCACGGTAGAGGCTATTCGTAAAGACATACCTTTTAAGGGTCATAACGCGTGGATTCTTATTTTTTCCATTTTTGTTGCGAGTATTGGACTCAATGTAAGTAGTACCGCTGTAGTGATAGGGGCCATGCTTATAAGTCCGCTTATGGGACCTATAGTCGGTATAGGGCTTTCTATAGCTATAAATGACGCTATCATGATGAAGCGATCATTTGTAAACCTTGCAGTGATGATAGTGCTAAGTGTGCTTACAGCTACCTTATATTTTAGTTTATCGCCGGTTAAAGAAGTCACACCAGAATTAATGGCGCGTACTTGGCCTACTATATTAGATGTGTTTATTGCAATTTTTGGTGGTCTTGCGCTTATTGTAGCAAAGACCAAGTCTGGAACCATAGCGAGTGTAATTTTTGGAGTTGCAATTGCTACCGCCTTAATGCCACCATTGTGTACCGTAGGATATGGTCTTTCTCAATCCATAATAGGAAATAGCGAAGGACTTTACTGGGCGTTAGGAGCATTATATCTTTTTTCTATTAATGCCGTGTTTATCGCACTAGCTACATTTACCGTATCAAAACTTCTCAAATTTCCGTTAGTTAAATATGCAAACCAAAAGACTAGAAAGCGTACGACGCGTATGGCAACTCTTATTGCTGTATTAGTTTTAGTACCTAGTGTTTGGACATTTTTAAGATTGCTTAATCAGCAAATTTTTATAACTAAAGCAAAGGCTTTTGTTACAAATACTATTAAATATGAAGGTGCAGAGATTGTAAAAGAAACAGATGATGCCGACAATAGACGTGTAGATCTTTATCTTATAGGGAAGCTAGTCCCGCAAAATCTCATTGCTCAATGGGAGGATGAATTTAAGAAGACTGAAGACTGTGAGAATTGTACCCTAGTTGTACATCAAGGCGCAGATCAAAGTGGCGAACTTGCAGCAAGATTAAGTACAGAGGTGCGCTCTGGTATTCTTGAGGATTTATATGTAAAAAATCAAGAAGCAATGACTTCTAAAGATGAGCAAATTCGTCTTCTTGAGAATGAGGTGACCCAACTTCGTGGGACAGCCTTACCATTTGCATCTATGCGCAATGAGGCAAAAATTAATTATGATGGGCTTAAAAGATTTGGTTATGCTACAGAGATTACTACAGACTTTTCTGGTGGTATTGATACCTTAACGGTAGTTCGAGTAGAATGGGCAGATAGCTTGTCTCAAAGCGTAAGAAATAAACAGCAGCAAAAACTAGGGCAATGGATAAAAGAGCGTTTTAGTCTCGATACTGTAGTTGTAAATGGTAATGTTTGGAGAAAGAAATAACATCACTGTTCTTTAGTGTATAAGACAGTTTCTTAAATACCTAGGTAAAATATTAAAGCGCTATAATTCTTTATAATGGCGCTTTCGCGAAAGCGTAACAATTAAGAGTTTTGTGCTTCTCTTACCATTTTAAATAGGTTTGAGGAGTACACAAAATTTGTAACGTCTTTATTATCTGTTTTAAAAATTTCATCTTTCGTTCCTTCCCAGGCTAAGTGGCCTTTCTGAAGGTACACAATATGATCTCCTATTTCCATCACAGAGTTCATATCATGCGTATTAATGATGGTTGTAATATCCTGTTCTATGGTAATCTCTCTAATAAGATTGTCAATTACGGTAGCAGTATTAGGATCTAGTCCCGAGTTAGGCTCATCACAAAATAGGTATTTTGGATTGTTTACAATAGATCTAGCGATAGCTACACGCTTTTGCATTCCTCCAGATATTTCTGAAGGTAACTTATGATTTGCATTTTCTAAGTTTACGCGGTTTATAACCACGTTTGCTCTCTCAATGCGTTCCTTCTTTTTCATCTTTGTGAACATCTTGAGCGGGAAAGCGATGTTTTCTTCTACAGTCATAGAATCAAACAAGGCGCTGCCTTGAAAAACCATCCCTATCTGCTCTCTAAGATCACGTTGATGCTCATCATCAAGTTCTGAGTATGGATTACCATCGTAGATTATTTGTCCGCTGTCGGGCTTAAAAAGGCCTAACATCGTTTTTAAGAATACAGTTTTACCAGATCCAGAAGTGCCTATAATAAGATTAGTCTTACCAGATTCAAACTTGGTTGAGAATCCTTTTAAAACTTCGTTGTCACCAAATGACTTTCGTATTTCTTTTACTTCAATCATCTAGCTTAGTAATAATTGGGTGGTTATAAAATTCAATAGTATAATCGCAACACTTGTCCATACGAACGAAGTTGTACTCGCTTTTCCTACTTCGAGAGCTCCACCTCGCATAAAATACCCATGATATGCAGGGATGGTAGCTAGTAGAAAGGCAAATAAGAACGTTTTGAAAAACGCATAGAACAGTTGGAAAGGTATAAAGTCTTGTTGAAGTCCAGATAAAAAGTCATTACTTGGAGCAAAGCCTCCATATACTGCGGCTGTATAAGCACCTATAATTCCTAAAAACATCCCTATTGCAATAAGGAATGGATAGATTAACATCGCAACAATTTTAGGAAATACTAAGTAATTAAGAGAGTTGATTCCCATAACTTCTAGTGCATCTATTTGCTCTGTAACACGCATAGTACCTATGCTTGAAGTTATAAATGATCCTACCTTACCAGCCATAATAACAGATACAAATGTAGGAGCAAATTCAAGTATAATAGACTGTCTTGCAGCAAAGCCTATTAACGATTTTGGCAATAGCGGGTTGTTTAAGTTGAGTGCCGTTTGTATGGCAACAACAGCGCCTACAAAGAAGGATATAAATGCAACAATACCTAATGACCCAATGATTAGATCATCAATTTCTTTAAAAATGAGATCACGAAGAACCTTGCCCTTTGTAGGTTTTACAAAGGTGTTTTTTATCATTAAGAAATATTCACCTATAGAGTGTAGGTACGACATTGACGATGTTTAAGTGGCTAATGTAGGTATTAATACGATTGTTAAAATAGTATTTAAGATAGGTTTATGACTACTGCTGTTTTAGTAATTTCTTCATTTTAGCATGAATAGCAGTATTCTCATAGATTCCCATGAACTCAGAAGCGCCAGGTCCGTAAGCAAAAACTGGTACCATCGTAGCACTGTGTCCACCTGTAGAAAATGATGGTTCTATCGTGTTATAATCTCCCGCTTTTGATGCTAGTGTAAATCCACCCGTTTCATGATCTGCAGTTACAATAACGAGTGTGTTGCCATCCTTTTCAGCATAATCAAGCACTTGACCTATCACTGTATCAAAGTCTATAAGTTCGCTTATTAAGTACTCACTATCATTATTATGTCCGCCCCAGTCTACTTGAGAACCTTCTACCATTAAGAAAAAACCTTTCTTATTTTGAGAAAGTTTCTTGATGCCAAGTTTAGTAGCGTCATACAAGAAAGAACCACGACCATCTAAAAATTTAGGCATCCCACTGTCTGCAAGTAAGAAACCATAGTTTTTATCTTTTTTTAATGAAAGCATAGGATTGAGTCTATCTAAGTACATTTCATAGCCCTTAGATTCGAGTGTTGCTACGAGATTATTTCCATCTTCTCTATTTTCAAAATATTTGCGTCCTCCACCAGCAAAAAAGTCAACGCCAGAGTTGATGATATCTTCGGCAATTTCTAACTCCATCTTTCTAAACTTTTGATGGGCATAAAAACTTGCAGGAGTTGCATGAGTGATGGTTGAAGTTGCTATAACACCTGTAGCAAAACCTCTTTTTTCTAGATCTTCAAGAATAGTTGGTGCAGCGATGGTGTCTGTATTAACTCCAATGGCTCCATTATATGTTTTTAAACCTGTAGAAAAAGCCGTAGCTCCACTAGCCGAGTCTGTAATCAAATCACTTGCCGAAGAAGTTTTAATGAGTCCTATCGTTTTAAAACGATCATAATTAGACGGCTGCGTATTATAATATTGACTAGCAGAAATCTGGCTCAAACCAGTACCATCTGCTATCATAAGTATAATGTTCTTAGGTTTTTTATTTTGTGCTGTACTGCTTACAGATGCACAAGATATGGTCATACCTATTACACATAGCGATAGATATTTTGATATTGACTGTATATTCATTGTAGTAAAGATTTAAGCAAAAGTAATTAATGTCTCAATGACAATTTTAAAGATTAGGTTAAGAATTAGACACCAAGCTTAGATCTTATTCCTTTCCATCGTAAGTTTCTTATAAATGTGCCTTCTTGTGCACTTACAAGGTGATCTTTTTTAGATCGCTTTGCGCGAAAATATCCACGCAAATAATCCTTAGTTAAAAGCAAGTTCCCTTTGCGATTTGCTAACTTGATTGACGCTATCAAAGTAAGCCAAAAGCCGTATCTCATTCCATAGAATGCTTCTCCTTGTTTAAATTGTGCTGCTTTGTTGTAGGTATTGCCTGTTGGTTTCAGGTGTTTTACATGCAGGGTGTCGTTTGTTATAACCTGCCAGTTATAATATTTTGCAAGAAGCTCATCGATGGTGTCCCACCCCATTGCTGGTTTGAGACCTCCTATTTCTTTAAAACATTCTTTTCTATACGCTTTAAGTGCGCCGCGTATGTGGTCTTTGTTAGTTAGGTTTTCAAGAACCCAATCTTCATCTTTTTCTACATAGCAAAATCCTCCAGCCATTCCGATGCGAGGATTTTTTTCAAATTCATGAGCAATGGTCTCTAGGTAATTCACTGGAAAAATAAGATCTGCATCAAATTTGCAAAAGATATCATAGTCTTCATCAAGCGTGTTTATACCTTTTTGAACGGCTTGTATTACTTTACTGCCGGGTAGATGTATATCGCTGCTGGTTGTATTGAGAAGTTCTATGAAGGAGTGCGCTTTCGCGAAAGCGGAAATTATCTTCTCACTGTTATCTGTACTTTGGTCATTGACCACAACTACCTTTTCAGGAAGCAATGTTTGTGCAACTAAGGAGTCTAGCGTTTGTTTTATAAACTCGGCCTCATTGTGACAAGGTATGACGATGTAGAAATTCATTATGACTTGCGTTCGGCGTAAATCAGGTAGTAGCGCGGAGTAAAGATTCTCAATAATGGTCTAATACCTACTTTCTTAACGGGATTTGTAAACTTCTCACGTTTTTTAATTTCCCATCCTGCTTTTTCAAAAAGCCAGTCAAATTGCCAATCTTCAAACTCATGGTAATGTCTATCCCACATATCAGTCTTGGAACGATAGGCAGGGGAGAACCATAGTTTTAAAGGGATACTCGCTACTATTTTATCTGCCTTTATATCTTGCAGGACATTAAAAGGTGCGAGTAGATGTTCAAAAATCTCAAACGCAGTAATCACCGTTGCATCTGCTTGTTGTACAGCACTCGTGTCTATATCTAGATCTTCTCCCGATGTATTTTGTACTGTATATCCTTCTCGTTCCATAAAATCTACAAATGGGTTACGCACACCGAGATCAAGAATTTGCTCATTTGTGTCAGGAATTACTTCCTTGAGAAAATTGATTGTGTGTTTGTATCGTTTGTTTGGAAAAGTGTTTTCGTACACGTTTAATGATAATTTACAGTTAGTAACACTTAAAAAAAAGAGGGTGCTTGTCTCTAAATTAATAGCGATATACCATAGCGTTGATGTTCATTCCAGCACCTACACTTGCAAAAATAACGACATCACCTTTGTTGATTTCGTGATTTTCTAGAGCTCCTTGACGTACTAAGTCAAATACTGTAGGAACCGTAGCAACAGAGCTGTTACCTAGTGTGTTGATGCTCATAGGCATGATATGCTCAGGCATTTCTAAGTCGTGAAGTTTGTAAAAACGACTTACAATTGCCTCATCCATCTTCTCGTTTGCTTGATGGATAAATATTTTCTTTACATCAGCAATTGTACAGCCACTATTTTCAAGGCATGTTTTCATGGCTTGAGGTACTTGTGTAAGCGCAAAGTTATAAATCTTGCGACCATACATTTTTATGTACTTAGTTTGCTGTTCTGCTTCGGTGTTATAAGAAGATCCGTTAAAAAGGAAATATGCCTCATCATAAGTAAATGTAGCTGTCTCAAAAGATAATATTCCAGTATCACTATCATCTTGCTCGATGATAGATGCTCCAGCACCATCACTGTAAATCATACTGTCTCTGTCGTGATCATCTACCACGCGAGAAAGCATCTCAGTACCAATCACAAGACATTTCTTGGCCATTCCTGCCTTGATATAGGCTTGTGCTTGAATCACACCTTCTATCCATCCAGGACACCCAAAAAGAATATCGTAAGCAACACACTTTGGGTTTTGTATACGTAAGTTGTGTTTAATACGTGATGCAAGACTAGGTACAATATCACTAAAGTTTGATCCCTTTTGCACATCACCATAATTGTGAGCACAGATAATATAGTCTAGTGTTTCAGGGTCTACTCCTGAGTCTTTAATAGCTTTTAGGGCTGCTTGCGTCCCCATGTCTGAGGATTGCATACCAGCAGGTGCATAGCGTCGTTCTGAAATACCAGTAATGGCTTTAAACTTTTCTATGATGATACCATTTTCAGATTTAATGGCAGAGCCATCCATATTCAAAAATTGATGTTTTTGAAAGTTGTCATTTTTTGTTACGACTTCTGGAATGTAGCTGCCTAAACCTGTTATCTTAATTGCCATATAGGGTATTTTGTAAGGAAGTAAAGTTAATGAAACAGAATGGGATTGCCCGATGTCATAACTGTTCCTATTTATTTTGTGAAATCCATAATAATTAGCTCTTTTTAGCTACTTATCAGCGAGAACTTTACCGTTATTAAATTAATCTTGATGTATGTATAAAATAGCAAAGGTCAAAATGCTAGATTTTGACCTTTACTTATGAGATCATCTCAATTTTGACGATGTTTTTATCAAAATAATAGATGTTTCAATAATTGTGCATTTATGCTTCCATGTATTCCTCAATAGGAGCACAAGTACATATTAAATTACGATCACCATAAGCGTCATCTACACGACGCACAGTAGGCCAGAATTTATTTTCTGCAACATAGCTTAGCGGGTAAGCGGCTTTCTCTCTAGAGTATGAGAACTCCCAAGTATCTGCAGTGACCATAGCTAGTGTATGCGGTGCATTTTTCATAATGTGGTTAGGCTCATCAGAACTTGCTGTGTCAATTTCCTTTCTAATAGAAAGCATTGCTTCACAAAAACGATCTAGTTCTTCTTTGCTTTCACTTTCTGTAGGTTCTATCATCATAGTTCCTGCTACTGGGAAAGAAACCGTAGGAGCGTGGAAACCATAATCCATAAGACGCTTTGCGATATCTGTTACTTCGATACCATGAGCTTTAAATGGACGACAGTCTATAATCATCTCGTGTGCAGCACGACCGCGTTCTCCTACATATAAACATTGGTAAGCGCCGTCAAGACGCTCTTTGATGTAGTTTGCATTAAGAATAGCATACTCAGTAGAGTGACGTAATCCTGGCTCACCTAGCATAGTGATGTATCCGTAAGATATAAGACATGCAAGTGCAGATCCCCATGGAGCTGCGCTTATTGCAGTAATGGCTTGCTCACCACCTGTAGTAATTACTGGGTTAGTAGGTAAGAAAGGAACTAGTTGCTTTGCAACACATATAGGTCCTACTCCTGGGCCACCTCCTCCGTGAGGAATAGCAAACGTTTTGTGTAGGTTTAAGTGACATACATCTGCGCCAATTGCTCCTGGATTTGTAAGGGCAACTTGTGCATTCATGTTTGCACCATCCATATATACTTGACCACCATGCTCATGTATGAGTGATGTGATTTCTTTTACAGCGCTTTCATATACTCCATGCGTAGATGGGTATGTGATCATAAGTGCCGCAAGGTTGTCTTTGTGCTTCTCTGCTTTTTCACGTAAATCATCTACATCGATGTTTCCGTTTTCTAGTGCTTTTGTAACTACTACTTTCATACCAGCCATTACTGCACTTGCAGGATTGGTTCCGTGTGCAGATGATGGGATAAGGCAGATGTTTCTGTGGCTGTCTCCACGAGATTCGTGGTATGCACGTATTACCATCAGTCCGGCATACTCTCCTTGAGCGCCAGAGTTAGGTTGTAATGATGTACCTGCAAAACCTGTAATCTCCGTAAGTTGATCTTCAAGTTTTTTAAGCATAGTCTGGTATCCTTCTGCCTGATCTAATGGTGCAAATGGGTGCATATTCCCCCATTGCGGATCAGAAAGTGGTAACATCTCAGACGCTGCATTAAGCTTCATTGTGCAAGAACCTAGGGATATCATTGAGTGATTTAATGATAAATCTTTACGTTCTAGTTTTTTGATGTAGCGCATCAATTCTGTTTCAGAATGATAGGTGTTAAATACTGGAAGCTGTAAGAATGAAGTCTCACGAGCTACACTTGCAGGAATCGCGTTTCCTTCGGCAATTTCAGATACAACGATAGTTTCTTTTGAGTACGCTTTCGCGAAAGCGGAAATGATATCATTTACATCTTGTAAGGTGGTAGCTTCATGTATAGAGATTGCCACGGTCTCTGCATCTGGGTAATGGAAGTTGATTTCCATTTCTTGTGCTACGGCAGCTACTTTAGCAGCATCTGCTTTTATTTGTATGGTATCAAAATAACTCTCGTTTGTTTGATACAATCCTAGTTGTTCAAGTGCATCTGCAACAGTAGCTGTAGTGTTGTGAACCTTATTTGCTATATTTTTTAATCCTTCTGGACCGTGATATACACCGTACATTCCCGCCATAACAGCAAGTAATACCTGAGCAGTACAGATGTTTGAAGTTGCCTTATCACGTTTGATGTGTTGCTCACGCGTTTGAAGCGCCATACGCAGGGCACGCTTACCATCAGTATCTTTTGTTACTCCAATGATACGTCCTGGGATGCTTCTTTTATATTCTTCCTTAGTAGCAAAGTATGCTGCGTGAGGACCTCCGTATCCTAATGGAATACCAAAACGTTGCGTAGTACCTACTACCACGTCTACTCCAAATTCTCCTGGAGCGCGCAGTTTTACAAGGCTCAATATATCTGCTGCTACAGCTACTTTAATATCTGCTGCATTTGCATTTGCTACAAAATCTGCGTAGTCAAATACTTTTCCAGATACACCTGGATATTGTAAGATGGCTCCAAAGAACTCTTTAGAAAAATCAAATTCTTCGTGATTTCCTACTACTAATTCAACACCAATTGGGGTTGCACGTGTTTGTAATAAAGAAAGCGTTTGAGGTAAAATCTCTTCAGATACAAAGAATTTATTTACGTCTGCCTTTTTCTGATCACGGCTACGTACAGAAAACAGCAATGCCATTGCCTCTGCAGCTGCGGTAGACTCGTCAAGTAAAGATGCATTTGCAAGCTCCATACCTGTAAGATCTGTGATCATGGTCTGGTAGTTAAGCAATGCTTCTAGACGTCCTTGAGCAATCTCTGCTTGGTAAGGCGTGTAAGCCGTGTACCATCCCGGGTTTTCTAGAATATTACGCTGTATTACCGCTGGTGTAATCGCTTGATTGTATCCTAGACCTATAAAAGATCTAAAAACTTTGTTTTTATTAGACAGTGCTGTGATATGTGCAGCAAACTCATGCTCGCTTAGCGCAGGGTCTAGCGTAAGGTTGTTCTCAAGTCTAATGTTATCAGGAATAGTCTCAAATATGAGTTGCTCGATAGTTTCAGCGCCTACGGTTTTAAGCATCTCAGGAAGATCACTTCTACGCGGGCCTATATGGCGTAATGCAAACGAATCTGTATTCATCGTATTGAATATTTTTAGGTGTCACAAAAATAAGGCAACGAAATCGATTTTTACGACTTATTTGCCTCATAGCGAGCTAATGTTTTCAACGGAAATGCAACCTTATTAACAGTTGTAGTATTTTTGTCTAATGCAGTTGTTTAAACGTGTTTTTGACTTTTATATAAACAGTAGTATCCACGTGAGCTTAGCCGTGGTTGCATTAGGGTGGGTGACTTGCTTGTCTTTAGACATAAACGTTAATTACGAGTTGCTTGCGTTTTTATTTTTTAGCACAGTGACTGGCTATAATTTTGTTAAATATGCTGAAATAGCTGGTTTACACCATCGAAGCCTAGCAAAATCATTAAAATCAATACAAGTTTTTTCTGTTTTTTGCGGAATTGGGATGATTGTAACGGCATTTTGGCTCCCACTAGAAGTGTGGGTGGCTTGTGGTATTTTGGGGTTAATCACGCTACTGTATGCAGTTCCATTTTTTCTCCCAGCAACAAGCACAGATAATAATAAGGGGAATTTGAGGAGCATCTCTGGTGTAAAAATTTACATCATAGGTCTTGTATGGGCAGGAGTGACGGTGTTATTACCAGTTTTAGAGCATGGCCTCTCCATGCACTGGGATGTGTGGGTGTTATTTACACAGCATTTTCTTTTTGTAATCGCTCTCATGATTCCATTTGAGATAAGAGATACGAGTTATGACCTCGCCTCTTTACGTACGCTTCCTCAAGTAGTAGGCATAAAAAAAGCCAAAATCATTGGTGTGATTTGGCTTTTCTTATTTTTAATTCTAGACTTTTTAAAGTACGACTTATCTATGCCGATGTTAACTACACACTTAATTATTGTAGCAGTGGTAGTAGTTTGTATCACGCTTTCGCGAAAGCGTACTTCAGCTAAGAGTTATTTTACATCCTTTTGGATAGAGGGAATCCCGCTACTTTGGTTAAGTCTAGCGTTGTTATTTAATTATTTACTTGATTAAGTTGCTCTTGAAGGCGTTGCTTCATGAGTTCTTTATCAGACATAGAAACTGTTTCTACCGATGGATTTTTTATTGCTTTACTAAGCTTTCCATTACGAGAAGAATATTTTCTACAAGCTCTACAATAGATAAGGTGAAAACTTAATTTTATTTTATCTATTAATGAAGCCTCGTTATACTGGTTCTTGTCGCAGATGTGGTTAGCCTCTTGACATTCAGTTTTTAATTTCATTTTTTTACTTTTAATTATTCTAGATACTTATAGCCAATTTTTCTCCATACAGCTTGCCATGGCTGTACGGGCTCTGTGGATAATTACCCAAAAGTTAGACGGAGTAATATCAAATTCATTACAAATTGCTTCAGTATCAAAGTCGTCTATAGTTTTCATCTTAAAAATACGAGCTTGCTTTTCTGGTAACTTACTTAAGCAATTAAAAATCGCCTCGCCTAGTTCCTCATTTTCTATGCTATCTTCGGCAGTTTTGTCAAAGGGGTCTGCAACGCGCTCCTCTAGCCAGTCGCCTTCACTCTCATCATCTTTGTAATTGATGTGAACTTCTGCCTTTCCTTTCTTAGAGTTTGTTTTGCGGTAGTGGTCAATGATTTTACGCTTTAAAATGGAAATGAGCCACGTACGTTCTGTAGCTTCTCCTTTAAAGTTTTTCATTGACTTAAGACCTGCGAGAAAAGTCTCAGAAATTAAGTCTCTTGCCATGTCGCGATCATTCACGCGGGCGATGGTATAATTAAATAGGTAGTCCGAGTACTGGTCTACCCATTTTGTGGGGTCTATTTGGTTAGTGGACATAAGTAATCTGTCGTATATTTTTTCAAAAATAACATAAAACTGATTAGCATATTGATTTTTAGAGCAATCAAGGGTTTCTGTTCTGTTATTATAGGTTATGCACTAATTAAATTTTAGGTTAGAGTGATGTAATTTAACGTAACAAATCTTTTAATGCCTTATCTAGTTGCTCATACCTAAATGTAAAGCCCTCTTTTAGTAATTGTTCTGGGATTACGTTGCGGCTTTTGAGTAACAATTCGGTTTCTGTTCTTATTACAAAGGCACCAACTTCCAATAATGGTTTAGGAGAAGGGATGCCAAAAGGTATTTTAAGAGTATCACGCATCAATGACATAAGGTAAGCATTTGTGGAGGGCTTAGGTGCCACTACATTAATTGGTCCTTTTATATGGGAATTAGTGATTAGAAAGTCAAGACTACGTAAAAAGTCTTCTTCATGAATCCAGCTAAATTTTTGCTTCCCATCACCTTGTTTTCCTCCTAATCCTAGTTGGGTGATTTTTTTAATGGGTTGCAATGCCCCGCCATTTCTGCCCAGCACAATAGATGTGCGTAACGCAATCTTACGAGTTTGTGGTGTCGTGCTTGAGAACAATGCATCTTCCCATGCTTTTGCCACGCTTACAGAAAATCCAGTGCCTATTTCTCCAGTGCGTTCGGTCATTTCCTTATCTAGCGAGTGACGATATATAGTTGCTGTAGATGAGTTGAGCCAAATGGAAGGAGGATTTTTACATTGTGCAATTGCCTTCCCTATAATCGTAGTCGTGTCTATACGGGAGTTCATGATGAGGTCTTTATTTTTATCCGTATAGCGGCAGTCTACAGAGCGTCCAGCCATATTAATAACTACATCTGCATCTTCAAATTCTCGCTCCCAGCCAGAGAATGTTTTTGCATCCCAAAGAACCGTTCTCACGTTGTTGTGTTGTGGTTTATGCTTTCGCGAAAGCAAAACAATCTCTTCAAAGCTACTTCCGAAATAATCAGTTAAGAGCGACCCTAAAAAGCCGCTCCCACCTGATATGATTAATTTTTTCATGATGTTATAGTTTACACTTGTTGAGGTTGTATAGCTCTAGATTTTCTACGACCTCTGAAAAATAGCAATAAGTTAAGGAACAGCATAGCTCCTAAGTAAATTGAGAAACCACCTATTTTACTACTTAAAATCTCAATGAGACTCTGGTAAGTTTCATCAAAGCGATAATCACTAATCTTTAAGATAAGTAGTCCAAACCCAAGATTAAGGAGGTAGAACCCTACTTCAAAAAGCTTGTTTGTAGCATTTGCAATCTCTTCTTTCCCTTTAAAAATGTCAAGCATAAATGTTTTTCCATTCTTAAAAAGCGTGCGCGAGACAAAAAATGTCAACAATAGAATAACAGGTAAGTAAATAAAATAGCCGATGATGATTTTAGAAGTTTCCATAATTTAAAGTTTAGATAGTGATTGTTTATTAAAAAGAAATTGTACGCCTGCGATGTTTATATAATGAAGCGCTGCAAGAAGCATAATTATTTGTCCAGCATGAGAAGCAATGTTTGATATAATATCATGAAGAGTGGTGATTGCAGTCCAAGTAGAAATCATATACACCGAGTAGCCTAGATTTACGAGGTAATAACCTACTAGTAATACCTTATTGATATAGGAACATAATTCAAGATTGTCTGGCATCAAGCTTGCCACAAACACATTGCCATTGCGATAGCAGATTGTACCTACTCTTATGATAATTGTACTCATTAGAAGACCATAAATACTGTATTCGATGATGTTATAGTACATGACAAGTAGATTTTAATTCATCATTGAGACTAAGTGTCCTTGAGATATAAAGAGAGTAAAATGCAAGGAGTCCAGCTGAAATTAAACTGACTACAAAAACAAAGTCTTTTGCATAAACAAACTCTTCACCAAAGTATAGAAAAGACAATGTAGTCGTAACTAGTAATCCATAAAGAATAAGATGTTTTTTAAATAGGGTAGGCATCTTTTTCCAATAGCACAGGTGAATTAAATAAAGAATGATCTGAGCAGCGCCTGTAGCCATCATAAATATCAATCCAAAATATGGTATAATAAATAGAATCAAATTAATGATTACAGTGACTTTGTTGATTTTGTAGATAGTTCTCATAATATTATACTTTCAGAAAATAATGAAACATTTAATTCAATAAAAAGCACATATTTCAGTGCTTAGTTATTTTGAGTTTGAGAAGTATTACTTCATCAACTTTAATATCGTCTTAGTAATCCAGTTCTCTTTATAATCTGTGATTTTTTCAAGCATGCTGTCGGCTCTGGAGACAAATTCATAAAGCTCTGCTGTTTTTGCTTTAAAGTGAGCAGCCTCTTTTGTGTCTGTGTTTTCTAGGTTTGTAACTTCTTCTAAAACACGTAGTGTAGGTTTGATTTCTCGCTTGCTGCGCTCCTTTGCAATCTTCCTTGCAAGCTCGTCTATATTTCCTTCGGCAACAAAGTATTCTCTTCGCTCGCCGGCTTTGTATTCTTTAAAAATAATGCCCCAGTCTATTAATGAACGTAAATTCATGCTCGCATTACCACGTGAGATATGAAGCTCACTCATGATATCTTCCATGCTAAGTGCTTCTGGCGACACCATTAATAATGCATGAATTTGCGCCATGGTTTTATTAATTCCCCATTGAGATCCTAGAGCTCCCCAGGTTTGTATAAACTTATTTTTTGCTTGACTAAATTCCATAAATCAAATATACGAATGTTATTGTAGTTTCAATAATAAATGAAATAATATTTTTAATCAAAGCAATATTCTTATCTGTATTTTTGATTTTATGAATGTATTAGTGATCTCTACAGTATGGGTTGAGCCTACCTCTTCGGCAGCGGGAAGTAGGATGTTGCAGCTATTAGATATGATGATAGCAAAGGGTTGGAAGATTACTTATGCTAGTACGGCTGGAGTTTCAGAAAATGCTTTTGATCTAGAAACGCTGGGCATCACAACACAAGAGATACGTGTAAATGATGAATTTTTTAACGCTTTCGCGAAAGCGTACCAACCCAATATTGTCCTTTTTGACCGATTCATGGCCGAAGAGCAATTTGGATGGCGCATCGCAGAACAATGTCCAGATGCTATAAAAATTCTAGACACCGAAGATTTACACTGCCTGAGAAAAGCACGCCAACAAGCAGTAAAAGAGGGTAGAGATTTTAACGAAAATGATCTTATCTCTGATGTAGCCAAAAGGGAAATTGCTTCCATATATAGATGTGATCTTACGTTAATGATTTCTCGAGTAGAGATTGCCTTGTTGCAAGACTTCTTTAAAGTGCCTAGCTCACTCTTACATTACCTACCATTTTTATTGCCCAAAGCGCCAGCCGATTGTAAGCCTTTTAATGAGCGACAACATTTTATTGCAATAGGTAATTTTATACATCTTCCTAACTGGGACGCTACGCTAGCGCTCAAAAAGAATATCTGGCCGCTTATTAGAAAAGAAATTCCCACAGCAGAGTTGCATATCTATGGTGCTTATCCGTCAGAAAAAGTGATGCAACTGCATAACAAGAAGGATGGTTTTATTGTAAAAGGAAGAGCAGAAGATGCGCATGAAGTGATAGCCAATGCACGAGTATTACTTGCTCCGTTGCGTTTTGGGGCAGGTTTAAAAGGAAAGTTCATAGATGCAATGCAGTGTGGAACTCCATCTGTGACCACAACAATAGGGGCAGAAGGGATGAAGCAAGGTTTGCCTTGGAGTGGTGCGATAACTGATGATGATGTAACTTTTGCGAGAGAGGCGATTACCTTATACAATGATGAGTTGGTTTGGAGCAAAGCTCAGGAGCAAGGCAAAGAAATCATCAATAAAAATTTTCAAAAAGAAGATTTTGAAGAAGATTTCATAGCGAGAGTCAATTCTATTAAGACGAATCTAGAAACCAGCCGACTTAATAATTTTACAGGTCAGATGTTGCTGCATCATTCCATGCGTAGTACCAAATTTATGTCTAAGTGGATTGAGGAGAAAAATAAAAAGGAGCCCATATAATGAGCTCCTTTTGTAATCTGATTAATGTTTGACCTTAAATAAGTCCTGCACGTCGCAACAATGCTTCTGGTTTAGGTTCTTGTCCACGGAAACGTTTATACAATATCATAGGGTCCTCTGTTCCTCCTTTTGAGAGTACGTGATTCTTAAACTTAGCTGCTACTTCTTTATTAAAAATACCTTCCTCTTTAAAGTATTCAAACGCATCTGCATCTAGTACTTCTGCCCATTTGTAGCTGTAATATCCCGAAGAATACCCTCCTTGAAAGATGTGTGCAAATGCAGTACTCATACACGTATCTGGAGTGTCAGGATATAAAGAAGTATCTCCAAATGCTTTTGTTTCAAACGCTTTTACATCCTTAATGTCACTCGGATCTTGACCATGCCATGACATATCGAGTAAGCCAAAGCTTAGTTGGCGCAGGGTTCCCATTCCTTCTTGGAAGGTAGCGGCATCTTTTATTTTTTGAACTAAATCCATTGGGATTACTTCACCGGTCTCATAGTGCGTAGCAAAAAGCTCTAAAGCTTCTTTCTCATAACACCAGTTCTCTAGTACTTGACTTGGTAACTCAACAAAATCCCAGTATACAGAAGTGCCTGAGAGGCTAGGGTAGGTAGTATTTGCAAGCATACCGTGTAGCCCGTGTCCAAACTCGTGAAAGAGCGTAGTCACTTCGTTAAATGTGAGTAAAGATGGCTTGCTAGGTGTAGAAGGAGTGAAGTTACATACATTAGATATGTGCGGGCGATCATTTACACCATTCTCAATTTTCTGACCTTTAAAAGAAGTCATCCATGCTCCACCACGCTTTCCTTTACGTGGGTGGAAATCTGCATAGAATAGAGATACGTAGTTTCCATCTGCATCTGTCACACGATAGGTTTTCACCTCTTTGTGATAAACGTCCACGTCATATACTTGTTCAAACTGAAGTCCAAACAATCTTGTTGCAATTTCAAAAACTCCGTCAATTACATTTTCTAACTTGAAATATGGCTTGAGTTGCTCGTCATCTAGGCTAAAAAGTTTTTTCTTAAGCTTCTCAGAATAATAAGAGCCATCCCACTTTTCTAAGCGATCAATGTTGTCGAGTTCTTTTGCAAATTTCTCTAGTTGTTCAAATTCTTTCTGTGCGGCAGGTTTTGCTTTTTCTACCAATTCGTTTAAAAAGCTTATTACTTTTTCGGGCGTTTTTGCCATGCGCTCTTCTAGTACAAAATGTGCGTGTGTAGCATACCCAAGTAACTGTGCGCGTTCAAAACGCAGATTTGCAATCTCCAGCGTGTTCTTTTGATTATCGTGCTCGTTGTTTTTAAAGGCTCTACTCCCAAATGCAAGTGATAGCTCCTTACGTAACTCACGATTATCTGCATACTTCATAAACGGAATGTAGCTAGGGTAATCCAGTGTTACTACCCATCCATCTTTTTCTCTAGAGACTGCTTCGGCGGCAAATGCTTCTTTTGCACTATCAGGTATTCCTGCTAGATCTTTTTCATCGGTGATATGTAGCTCGTAGCTGTTTGTTTCGGCTAAAATGTTTTCGCCAAAACTCAGTTTTAATTGTGCTAGCGCAGTATCAATTTCGCGTAAGCGGGATTTTTTATCCTTTGGTAAGTTGGCTCCGTTGCGAGAGAAACTCTTGTATTTTTTATCGAGAAGTGTTTTTTCTTCTACGGTAAGGTCTAAACTGTCCTTTTGAGCGTATATATCTTGAATTCTAGCAAATAACTGCTCGTTAAGAGTTATGTCATTGCTAAAAGCTGTAAGCAGTGGAGAAACTTCTTGTGCTATTTTCTGAATAGCTTCTGAAGTTTCGGCGCTATTTAAGTTAAAAAAGACGCTCGAAATACGATCTAGTTGCTGTCCTGCGTAGTCTAAGGCTGCGATGGTATTTGTAAAAGTAGCAGGCTCGTCGCTGGTGGCGATATCGTCTATTTCTTTACGACTTAAACGTATTGCTTCTTCAAAAGCTGGCTTAAAATGCTCGTCTTTAATTGTAGAAAAAGGAGCTTCATTAAAAGCTTGTAATAGCGGATTGTTTGTAAGCGACATGGACTTTTAATTTTGTAATTTTTTGAAAACATGTACTTTATCGAAAAAAGTAGTGATGTTGTCGGTAAATAGAATGAATTTTTTAAGTTTGTTTACGTAGAAAAAAACTAGAGTACTTTCACTTTAGTTTAAAACGATATTTCCCCCATCAATGTGTAGAAAAGGTTTGGTTAATATTTAGAATGGTTAATAAATACGTTATCATTTCCCAGTATACTGCATTGTTAGAGACCACCTTTTAGGTGGTCTCTTCTATTTTATGCTTTTTGCACCTTCTATAACCTTTTGCTTAAGCCCTTCTTTGTAGGCTATAATTTTATCTTGTACTGCACCATCTCTAGCTCCTAGAATCTGAGCAGCAAGAATACCTGCATTTTTTGCTCCATCTAGCGCTACGGTTGCAACTGGTACACCTCCTGGCATTTGTAATATAGAAAGAACAGAATCCCATCCATCTATAGAGTTACGAGATTTTACAGGAACGCCTATTACTGGTAGTGGTGATAGTGAAGCTACCATTCCAGGTAAGTGTGCAGCACCTCCAGCTCCAGCTATAATCACATTAATACCGCGAGTATGGGCATTTTTACCATAATCAAAAAGTTTTTCCGGTGTGCGGTGTGCGCTCACAATATCTACTTCTGTCTCAATATTCATTTCCTTTAAGAAGTCTATGGCTTCTTGCATTACTGGTAGGTCGCTAGTGCTTCCCATTATGATTCCAACTTTCATAATCTTTATTTTTATTGTGCAATTACACGTATGTTTTCTTTAACCTCTTGAGCTACTTGTCTTGCCTTTGCAAGATTGTGATCTACAATGGTAACGTGTCCCATCTTGCGGAAAGGTCTTGTCTCCTTCTTGCCATAAATGTGTGGTGTTACACCATCCATCGCCATAATTTGTTCTATGTTCTTATATTTTACTGCGCCTGTATGTCCCTCATCACCTACTAGGTTCACCATTACAGATGCTACTTTGCTATCTGTGTTACCTAGTGGTAGGTCTAAAATAGCTCTAAGATGTTGTTCAAACTGATTTGTAAAACTTCCCTCTATGCTGTAATGACCGCTATTGTGAGGTCTAGGAGCAACTTCATTTACAAGAATCTCATTATCTTCTGTTTGAAACATCTCGACAGCAAGCAGACCTACGTGGCCAATTGCGTTTGAAACCTGCTCTGCTATAGCACGAGCTTTATTTGCAACATTCTCATCTATACGAGCTGGGCATATTACATACTCAACTTGGTTTGCTTCTGGATGAAATTCCATTTCCACTACAGGGTATGTCTTTACTTCGCCAGATACACTACGAGCTACAATTACTGCAAGCTCATTTTTAAACGGGATCATTTTTTCGGCGATGCATGGTACTTGAGGTAGGTGGTCTAAATCTTCGGCGTTTCTTACGACAGAGACTCCTTTTCCATCATATCCTCCCGTACATGATTTCCAGATAAATGGAAACTCGATATCACTTGATGCTGTGCCTAAGTTTTCTTTTACCGCTTTCGCGAAAGCGTACTTTGTATATCCCGCTGTTGGAATGTTGTGTTGTGCATAAAAGTCTTTCTGTATCCCTTTGTCTTGTATGTTGCGCAACACAGATGGTTGCGGAAACACTTTCACCCCCTCTTTTTCTAGTGCTTCAAGGGCTTCTATATTTACACTTTCTATCTCAAAAGTAAGTACATCTACTTTTTTGCCAAAAGCGACTACCGTATCATAATCCATAAGACTTCCTTGCTCAAAATAATCACAAGCAATCTTGCTAGGAGCATCATCACTAGGGTCAAGCACATATGTTTGAATATCATACTTTCTAGTATCGTAAAGCATCATCTTACCGAGCTGGCCACCGCCTAAAATTCCAAGTTTAAACTGTGAAGAGAAGTAGTTTGTCATAATATTAAATCCCTTTTTAGGGGTTTTATGTGCAGACCTATGAGATCTAATTAAAAGTTATTTCTTTGATCAAACACAGCAGACTAACCACCAAAGCTCGATTTTTTATAGCATCTAATTACTGTTTTCAAAAGTACAAATTTCCTTAGGATGGAGTTTGAGAAGTGATTGAAAAAAGTCCTTTTGAGATTTGGGTTTTGGGTTTAAGGCAATTGTCATTTCCTCTTGGTATCTTTGCCCTTTGTTATTATGAAAAATACCATCACACTACACGACCTCTCTTTTGAGAAATTTATTACAAAAACAAATGTGCAACATGCTGTAAACGGTGTGGCTGTGCGTCTTAATGAAGATTATAGAGGCAAATGTCCTGTATTTCTTACAGTACTTAACGGTGCATTTCTCTTTAGCTCAGAGCTCATTAAAAAGTTCGATCACGACTGTGAATTGAGCTTTATAAAGGTAGCGAGTTATGAAGGAACGCAGCAAAGTGATGAAATTCATACCGTAATGGGAGCAGAGCCGTCACTTAAAGGACGCGATGTGATTGTAGTAGAAGATATAGTAGACTCTGGGAATACTGTAGAGACCATTATAAAAATACTTAAAGACGAAGAGGTTGCTTCTTTTACGATAGCGACCTTACTTTATAAGCCGGAGGCTTATAAAAAGCCTTATAAAATAGATTATATAGGGCTAGAAGTACCTAATGATTTTGTAGTAGGATATGGTCTAGACTATAATGGTCTAGGACGTAATCTTACATCCATTTATAAACTTAAAGAATCTACGATGACTAATCTGGTTTTATTTGGCCCTCCAGGTGCCGGTAAAGGAACACAAGCCGAAGTTTTAAAAGAAAAGTATAACCTAGTGCATATAAGTACTGGTGATGTTTTTAGATATAATATCAAAAATGCTACAGAGCTTGGAACTCTAGCAAAGTCATATATTGATAAAGGACAGCTTGTCCCAGATAGCGTAACTATTAAAATGCTCAACGCAGAGGTAGAGAAAAATGCTGATGCCAAAGGATTTATTTTTGATGGTTTTCCTCGTACAGAAGCTCAGGCAGAAGCGCTAGCAGTATTACTAGCAAGTAAGAATACTGGAGTTTCTGGTATGGTAGCGCTTGAGGTAGATGATGAAGTACTTGTGCAACGTTTACTAGAACGTGGTAAGACTTCTGGTCGTGCAGATGATGCAGATGAGGCTGTGATACGTAACCGCATAAAAGTGTATTATGCAGAGACTGCTATCTTAAAAGGATTTTATGAGAAGCAAGATAAGTACCATGGTGTTGACGGCGTAGGTACTGTAAGTGAGATTACAGACAGATTAAGTAAGGTGATTGACACCTTATAAATAGTACTAGTGTACTTATATACAATTAAAGAAATAAAAGGCTAGCTGAAAGATGACTGAAGGAAATTTTGTAGACTATGTAAAGATTCACACCACCTCTGGAAATGGAGGTTCTGGTTCTGCGCATTTACACCGTGAGAAGTTTATTGAGAAGGGTGGTCCAGATGGAGGAGATGGAGGTCGTGGAGGCCACATTATTATAAGAGGAAATACTAACCTATGGACCCTTATACATTTAAAATTTAAAAAACACTTGCGTGCTGGTCACGGAGGAAACGGTGCAAAATCAAGATCAACAGGTCATGATGGTGTAGATGAATATATAGAAGTGCCACTAGGGACTACTATAAAAGACACAGAGACTGATCAGGTGCTTTTTGAAATCACAGAAGATGGTCAAGAGTTTATTGCTGCTAGAGGTGGTATGGGAGGTCGTGGTAACTGGCACTTTAAGACGAGTACAAACCAAACTCCTAGGCATTCTCAACCAGGTATAGATGGTTATGAAGTACACCTTACTTTAGAACTTAAAGTATTGGCAGATGTAGGTCTTGTAGGATTTCCAAACGTAGGTAAATCTACATTGCTTGCGGCAATTACAGCGGCAAAGCCTAAAATTGCCAACTATGAATTTACCACACTTAAGCCTAACTTAGGGATTGTTGCTTATAGAGATTTTAGATCTTTTGTAATGGCAGATATTCCTGGTATTATAGAAGGAGCTGCTGAGGGTAGAGGATTAGGACATCGCTTCTTACGTCACATAGAACGCAACTCTACACTACTTTTTATGATCCCTGCAGATGCAGATAGTATTGCAGAGCAGTATGAAATACTACTTAACGAGCTTCAAAAATACAATCCAGAATTACTTGATAAAAGTAGACTCATCGCTATCACAAAAAGTGACATGCTCGATGAAGAACTAAAAGCAGAAGTCTCTGAGGAGCTTGATAGAGAACTTCCAATACCGTACTTGTTTATTTCTTCTATTGCACAACAAGGTCTTGTAGAGCTTAAAGATGCATTGTGGAAAATGATGAATGAGTAGATAAGAACTACTTAAATACAACAATCTGCATAATCCTTTGTTATCTTTATACAAAACAAAGGATATGCGGATTTTTTTATGTCTTATCGCCTCATTAATGCTCACTAGCTGCGGGACGATGTATGTAGATTATGATTACGATACTAAGAAAGATATTGCTGGTTACAAAAGTTACGATTACGACTTCTCTGAGCCATCGGGCTTATCAGAGTTTGACGAGCGTAGATTCTTAAAATATACAGATAGTATATTGCAATCTCAAGGTTTTGTAAAAACGCAGGAAAATGATATTTTCATCAAAATAAAAGCAGAGGAATTTGAGACTAACTCTAGAAACACCATAGGCGTAGGTCTTGGTGGAGGTGGAGGTAATGTGGGAGTTGGCGTAAGTGGTGGGATTCCTATAGGAGGAGCCGAAAGGCACTTACAGCTTGTCTTTACCATTTATGAGGCTCAAAATGCGCAAGCCACCCTATGGGAGGCGACGAGTGAGAGCGATGTAAAGGTAAAAGCGTCTCTTGAAAAAAAGGAAGCTCATTTTAAGAAGCTGGCCGAAAAGATTTTAAGTAAATATCCACCTCAGAAGTAAATCAGTTTTGGCATCATATTGGTATATATTTGATAAAAATTTGAAAATGATAAAATGGATTCTCTTATTGTGTTTTCCTGTTTTTGTGGTAGCACAAAATGATACCGCTTTCGCGAAAGCGGAAACTCTTTTTAAGAAAGAACAGTATCAACAAGCAAAACCATTTTTTAAAACATACTTATCTACGCATCCTACTCATGCAAAAACTATCGAATATCTAGGCGATATAGAAGGCTATGCAGAAAACTGGAATGATGCCATATCATATTATGAGCAACTAGTTGAGCAGTATCCTAAGAATGCAAACTATCATTATAAATATGGTGGCGTAATGGGAATGAAAGCGCTAGCAGTAAATAAGCTGAGAGCGGCGACCATGATAGGCGATATCAAGGAGGCTTTTGAA
The DNA here is from genome assembly GCF_007827285.1 of Dokdonia sp. Hel_I_63. Taxonomy (NCBI): domain Bacteria; kingdom Pseudomonadati; phylum Bacteroidota; class Flavobacteriia; order Flavobacteriales; family Flavobacteriaceae; genus Dokdonia; species Dokdonia sp. Hel_I_63. Next base: position 1,252,948 of record NZ_VISD01000001.1, read on the forward strand.
ACTGCGGCAACACTTGACCCAAAACATATTGAAGCTAGATGGGCACTCATTGAATTTTATATTCAGTTACCAAGTATCATAGGAGGGAGTGAAGATAAAGCTATGAAATATGCAGATCAGCTTGCAAGCATATCACCAGTAGATGGGTATCTAGCTCATGGATATATTGCAGAATATAATAATCGTTCTAATGATGCAGAGGTAAATTATAGAAAGGCAGTTCAAGTAGGTGGTTCTGTAACTTGTTACCAGAAATTACAAGAACATTACGAAAAAAACAATAAGCCGGAAGAGGCACTAGCTACGGTAAAGGCTGCTCAAACTAAGCATGAAGAAGATAATAGATTGCATTATCAGTTTGGGAAAATCGCTGGTCAATACGGAATAGGCCTAGATCAAGGAATATCTTGTTTACATAAATACATTGATAATTATACAGCCAAAGACGGAGTGCCAAAAGACTGGGCTTACTTGCGTCTAGCGCAGATTTATAAGCATAAAGGAGATAAAAGTAAGGCAGAGCAATGGATAGGTAAAGCTCTAGCCAGTCGTTCTGACTTTAAGGAAGCATTGCTAGAACGCAAGGAAATCCAGTTGCTTTAAGAGCGTAAGGCTGGATTGATGTCCATTACATTATGTTGGAGATAGCGGTCTATAAACGCTTCTGTAAAATGCTCGCTTCCTAATAATTTAGCCGATTGTAATTTGCTTTTAATAGGCAATTCTTGGTACTTGTTGAGGTAATCTAGTGATAAGCTTTTAAAGCTGTAATGCCACGGCTCGTAATTAAAACCATTACGATTTTGGTTATCGGTGTAGACTAAGTAAAATCCATAAGTATTTGCATTGTTATCCATCCACTCTTTAAACTTACAGAAAGGGCCATTTCCATGAAATTTAGAAGGAATGAGAAGCCCTCCTGAAACTTTTGGAGTGGCGTCCACAATATCTATATCTGTACCCCAGTGATGTCTTGAAGTTCCTGGAATGGTGGAGTATTGTATTATTTTTTCAATAGCTGCAGTTGGGTTGAGTCCGCTTTCGCGAAAGCTTTTGTATTTGCGTTCCCAGATTCTATTTTGGTGGTTATAGTCTCTATAGCTAGATACTACTTGGAATTTGATTCCTTCCTTAAATGCTGCACTTTTCATCTCTTCATAAGCAACTGCAGCTTCTGGTCGAAGTCTGTATGCTGAGGTCTTAGTAAGAAGCGGAGCACCTTTACCAAGCAATTCATCTTCAGAAATACCTTGAAAAAATGATGTGGTTGCTTGAAGTGGGAGGGAGGCAGCAACTGCTCCTAGCAACGTTAATTTTGAAAATGTGCGTCTGTTCATAATAAGTCTTTTTTCATTCTAACATGAGGCCCTACTTGCGGAATATCAAATTCTTCACCTATCATTTCATAGCCTAGATTTTTATAAAAGTCTAGTGCAACTGTGCGAGCATTAAACCATAAGATAGTGCGTTCTCTTTCCTTTAAGATTTCTTCACCTTTTTTAAGTATTTGTGCCGCTATTCCTTTATTGCGATATTCTGGTAATACAGCCATTCCTCGTAAACGTGTTTGGATGCCTGTAAATTCCTCATGAGTATCTTCCATAAAGCTGGCTACTCCTACAATTTTGTTATGGTGATACATACCTAGGTGAAAGGTAGAAGTTTTTTCATCTGCCTCCATATATACATCTTCAAGTGGTCTTCCAGCTCGTAAAACAGGATGTCTTACTGGCCATGTATCTTGAGCGTCAATTTCCCGAAGTGAGTAATCTTCATTATCTAGACGATACAAGATTGAAGGATTATTGTCGTAATTAATCTTTTCTATTTCATTCATACTACACTTCTCTAAAACCTTGCGAGATTGTAGATTATCAATATGTGCGTGAGCAATTATAAATGGTAATTGTAGATTAAAAAAAGCGTAAGATATACAACCTCTGGTACTTTCTGTAGCATATCCTTGTTTCCAGTATTGCTTATAAAACCGAAACCCTATATCTACTGCTCCTTTATCTTTATGTAGTTTAAGCCCACACCATCCTAAAAATGCGTTATCTTCTTTTCTAATGACAGCATATCTCGCCAAAGATTTTTTTGATGAATCTTTGGTTGTTTTAATAGTGCGCAACCTAATATATTCACTTATGAAATCCTGAGCTTCTTTTAGATTTTTGAACGCGCTATCTCCGGTGTATTTAATAACATCTGGATTGTTATTCATTTCATAAAGATCCAGAGCATCCTCATAAGTAAATGTTCTTAAATACAAACGTTCTGTTTCCAGAATGGGAGTCATTAAGCAAGCACGTCTTTAAATTCTGGATTACGATCAAATTGAACCTCTGCAAAAGGACATAGCGGATTAATCTTAAGATTATGTTCTCTTGCAAATTCTACGGCGTGAGCCATAAGCTTTGAAGCATAGCCTTGTCCTTCCTGTGGGATCTTAGTCTCTGTGTGGTCTATTGTGATTACAGAATTATCATCTTTAGAGTAGGTAAGTTCGGATATAATACCATTTTCACCTTTTATATAAAAGACACCTCGGTCATCTCTTTCTTTATGCTGTATGGTCATCACTTTTTTATTTAAAAATATGAATAAAGAGTAAAGCAGCCTAACAAAGTTCGTTTTTGGGAAATATTTAGCGATTTATGTAAAATGCTCCTGCTAGATCTTTCTGATCTTTAAGTTTGAGCACATAGTAGTAAGTGCCTACTGGCAGTTTATCGTCCTGAGATACAGTCACCCTCCCTTGTGACGTTCCATCAAAAGAGTTGTCGTAGTTTTTCATTGAGAAAACTTCTACACCCCATCTGTTAAAAATGAACAGCTCATTGTCTGGACTAGTAGCTAATCCTTCAATAACAAAAGTTTCATTAATGCCATCACCATTTGGGGAGAAGAAGGTATAAACATTTATAGAGCTTCCCCCTCTTAAGACAGAACCAAGTGTAAGCGCAGCAAAACCATCTGGCTCAAAGATGTCAGACGTTATCTGTCCATTAATTTCATTTCCTGTAATCTGTGTATTTCCTAAGTCTACCCATCTATTTAGAACTTCAGAGTAACCCACAACTCTCAGAGACTCTATGCCATCTGCAAGTACCGGTACCTGTGTGTCCTCATCCCAGGTGAGTCTTGCTTGTACAGGTAGTGTTCCATTTAAATCCCAATATTCATTGGAATCAATAATAGATAATGTATTTTGGAAAGAATCTCTATCAAAAGATCCAGAAAGCGTACTTGGAGTATTAGGATCTTCAAAAAAATATGCTGCTTGATACACATCACCAGCAGGGTCTAGAGGGACTACTGTAAGTTGGCGTATTTTAAAATCATCACCTATAGGGAAGTCAAATTCTAGATTTCCTTGATTTGTGACATAACCGTCCACATGATTATCATCACTTTCTCCTAAGTAAATTGCATCATCAGTAAAATCAAGATTAATTCCTAAGTCTTCTCTTGGGGTTGTGATTCTCCCGTTTATAAAATCTAAAAAATTAGTAACGCCTACAGATACTTCAAAGTTTAGGTCTTCTGGAACATCGACTTCCATATTAAAGAAGACGGGTTTGTTGTTTCCTATAATAAATAGTTCTTCTTCTTGATTGTAAAAACCCGCTAGACCTAAATTATTATCAAAATCTCCGTCATTCACAAGATCACCATGAAAGCCTATAGCCCCATTGTGATGAATTTGAATATTACCAAAATTATGTGCGGTCTCTTGCGCTTTCGCGAAAGCGTATCCACAGCATATCAAGACAATAATTAATATATTTTTCATGGTATTATAATTTTGTTATAGACGCATTGCTAAATACTGCGTTGAGGTTTGATCCTCCGGCATTAATCACATATTGAAAATTGATAACATCACCAGCGTTAAGTGTGTATGATAGAGTTCCAGAAGTCCCCCAATAATCTCGGTTAGGTAATGATACAGAACCACGTGATAAATATCCAATAAGTGACCCATTACGTCTTGCTGCCAAAATATACTTTGTGTTTCCTGCGGGCATATTACTCGTAGATAAAGAGGCAGATATTGCGTAAAGACCATCTTGAGCAACTTCAATCTCTCCAGTACCTATTACAGTAAATAAACCTCCTTCGTTTGCTTGTATGTGAGATGCATTAATAGGCATGTCAAAATAAGTGTTATTAGCAGTGGTAAGTATTCCAGATCCTCCATTCCTATTGAGTATAATACTTCCCCTAGATGGTGTACTCATTGCTTGCCATGTAGTGCCATCATAAATTTTTGCAACTTTTTGTTCATAGTCATAGGCCATAACACCGGCTTCAGCGCCAGTCGTATTATTTATTTCTGCTGTCGTGCCATTATTCAATTTTAATAGCAATTGGGGATTTAACGTTTGCGCTTTCGCGAAAGCGACAGCTAAAAGAAAACAAGCGGTAATATATAGGGATGTTTGTTTCATACTTTATTTATAGGCCGTAAAAATCACTAGAAGTGCTTCATTATTAACATCATCAGGTTGAATATCAACTAGCGCATTAGTACTATTTACTGTAATTACACCGTCTGTATAATTTACATTTACAGTAAATCCATCAGTTGTAAACGCTCCAAATGCTGCTTCTATTTTACCTAGACTGCTTCCATTTTGATCTCCATAGCGTACACCAATGCAATTACTGCTACTCGCATAACGCGAAATATCGTTTATTGAGTTACCATGTCCCCCTGAATACATTACCTGCTGTACTAAAGAGCCATTTATATTGCGTGCAAAACCATTCATTGTCCCATATGAATTGTCAATACCTCTGTCATTATTACCTACGCCATTATCTGAATCAATATCCCGACTCTCCACATTTGCTGCTGCCGAGAAGGTTACCTGTGATGGTGTAAATGGAATGTCGTTTACTGTTACCACTCCTTCGCCAGAGATGATAAACCATCCAGTGTATATATTCTTCTCTGTAAGAAGTTCTAAAAACCCATTATTTGTATATTCAAAAATCCTATTTTCATCTGTATTATAGACTAGCATACCAATCTCTAAATCTGCCGGATCATATGCGTCAATTTCTAACTGTGATGCCTTCTGTACATTAACTAAATATGAAGGGTCTGTGGTTTGCGCTTTCGCGAAAGCGTAAACAAAAAGTATAGTTATATATAAGGTGTTACGTTTCATAGTAATTTTACTCGTATGCTGTAAATAGAACAATTACAGACTCATCTAGTATGTCATTTTGTACTGCTGCCGAACCTGTCGTACCTAGTGTGTATGTTACATTAAGATTAAAACCTGTAGCAGTAAAGCTTGCCAGAGATGCAGAGATAACACCTAGATTACTTCCGTTATTGTTAGTATATCTTAAGCCTATGCATTGCGTGTTATTTGCATATCTAGATATGTTATTAATAGAGCTACCACTTCCGCCAGAAAATATAACCGCCTGTGCAATAGGACTGCCTGCTCGAGCAAACCCATTCATTGCGCCAAAGGTGTTTTCAAGCAATCCAGTATTATTTGCTCCTAGCGCATTATCATCATTAATGTTAAACGATCCTATATTAGGATGCGCCTTAAAAGTAACTTGTGATGGCTCAAAAGGGATACCTGATATACTCTGGCTATATGTTCCAGTGGTGGTTAATGTGCTGTTGTCTATAATAAAAAATCCGTTGTATGTTCCTGATGGTCCTACGGGTCCCTGTGGTCCTTCTACTCCTTGAGCGCCTGTGGGTCCAGCTGGTCCAGTTGCGCCATCTGCACCGGTTGCACCAGTAGGTCCCTGCGGTCCAGCATCTCCTTGTGGGCCAGTGGCACCTGTCGCTCCGTCTGCACCAGCCGGTCCTTGCGGTCCTGTAGCGCCAGTCGCACCGTCAGTTCCTTTTGGACCTATTGGTCCCTGTGGCCCAGTTGCGCCTGTTGCTCCGTCTGCGCCTGCTGGTCCTTGCGGTCCAATCGCTCCAGTTGCTCCAGTTGCTCCGTCTGCACCTGCTGGTCCTTGTGGTCCTTGTGGTCCTTGTGGTCCCTGCGGTCCAATTGCACCTGTTGCTCCATCTGCACCTACCGGTCCTTGCGGTCCAGTTGCGCCTGTTGCTCCATCTGCCCCTGCTGGTCCTTGTGGTCCAGTTGCGCCTGTTGCGCCTGTTGCTCCGTCTGCACCTGCTGGTCCTTGCGGTCCAGTTGCACCTGTTGCTCCGTCTGCCCCTGCTGGTCCTTGTGGACCTACAATGCCTATGGTGACAGCAGTGTTGTTTTCGTTTGTATACGTAGCCGTACCATTTCCATTATCTACAAAAGTGGTTACTGTTTCTGATACATCGGCATCTGTTAGTATTACTAAAAATCCTGATGTTGTATATTCAAATATTCTATTTACATCTGTATTGTATACTAGCATACCTATTTCGAGATCTGCTGGATTATAGGCGTCTATTTCTGATTGTGACGCTTTTTGCACATTTATTAAATATGCAGGATCTGTGGTTTGCGCTTTCGCGAAAGCGTAGCTACATAATAGAATAATAAATAAAAACTTTTTCATTGTGTTGTTTTAAAATCCAGGGATGGTAATTACAGTAAACATAAATTCTGAGTCAAAATCTGCTCTATCAGTTCCGCCATTATCATTGTCTCCAATGTTAACAGTAAATCCATCAGCTGTTTGATTGTAATAGCTTGAATCAGGATCGTCATTACCAGCACCGTTGCGATCTAGGACCGTAAGTTGAATCACATAATTAGCACTTGGTAGTGGTGTTGTGAATGTTATTCTATAATCTCCATTTGTATTTCCTCCACTAGTGTTGTTTGTAGTAACCTTTACTGCTGTAGCGTTAAAGATTGCGCCTCCACCAGCTGGGGCAACTTTACCAGTAGCGTATATAGTTGGCGCAACAGCTAAATATGCACCGCCGTCTGTTCCTACTGAAAGAGCATTATTTGCATCTGCACTTACAATCTGAGCGGTAAAAGGATTACCGGCTTCATCAGTATAAGTAATTTCTCCAGTTGCAGTCGGGGCTGTTGCTGTAGGAGTATCATTTTGTGTAAATGTGGTTACTGATTCATTAATGTTTACAGCGTCTCCATTTTCGTTGTTGTAGACAGCGATAGCATTTCCATCCGCATCTAATACATTCTGTGTAGCAGTAGTAATGGTCTCGTTGATATTTACTGCATCTCCATTTTCATTGTTGTAAACAGCAATTGCATTACCATCAGCATCTAATATATTTTGAGTAGCTGTAGTGATAGTTTCATTAATGTTTACTGCATCTCCATTTTCGTTGTTGTAGACAGCGATTGCATTACCATCCGCATCTAATACATTTTGAGTAGCGGTTGTAATGGTTTCATTGATGTTTACTGCATCTCCATTTTCGTTGTTGTATACTGCGATTGCATTACCATCAGCATCTACTACGTTTTGCGTAGCTGTAGTGATGGTTTCATTAATATTTACTGCATCTCCGTTTTCATTGTTGTAGACAGCGATTGCATTACCATCAGCATCTACTACGTTTTGCGTAGCTGTAGTGATGGTTTCATTAATGTTTACAGCGTCTCCATTTTCGTTGTTGTAGACAGCGATTGCATTACCATCCGCATCTACTACATTTTGAGTAGCAGTTGTAATTGTTTCATTAATGTTTACTGCATCTCCGTTTTCGTTGTTGTAGACAGCGATTGCATTACCATCCGCATCTAATACATTTTGCGTAGCGGTTGTAATGGTCTCATTAATGTTTACTGCATCTCCGTTTTCATTGTTGTAGACAGCGATTGCATTACCATCCGCATCTAATACATTTTGAGTAGCTGTAGTGATGGTTTCATTAATGTTTACTGCATCTCCGTTTTCGTTGTTGTAGACAGCGATTGCATTACCATCCGCATCTAATACATTTTGCGTAGCGGTTGTAATGGTCTCATTAATGTTTACTGCATCTCCGTTTTCATTGTTGTAGACAGCGATTGCATTACCATCCGCATCTAATACATTTTGAGTAGCTGTAGTGATGGTTTCATTAATGTTTACTGCATCTCCATTTTCGTTGTTGTATACTGCGATTGCATTACCATCCGCATCTACTACATTTTGCGTAGCTGTAGTGATTGTCTCATTAATGTTTACTGCATCTCCATTTTCGTTGTTGTATACTGCGATTACATTCCCATCAGCATCTAATACATTTTGAGTAGCGGTAGTGATGGTTTCATTGATGTTTACTGCATCTCCGTTTTCATTATTGTATACTGCGATTGCATTACCATCTGCATCTGATACATTTTGAGTAGCGGTTGTAATGGTTTCATTAATGTTTACTGCATCTCCGTTTTCATTGTTGTAAACAGCAATTGCATTACCATCAGCATCTACTACGTTTTGAGTAGCGGTTGTAATGGTTTCATTAATGTTTACTGCATCTCCGTTTTCATTGTTGTAGACAGCGATTGCATTACCATCTGCATCTAATACATTTTGAGTAGCGGTTGTAATGGTTTCATTAATGTTTACAGCATCTCCATTTTCGTTGTTGTAGACAGCGATTGCATTACCATCAGCATCTACTACGTTTTGAGTAGCTGTAGTGATGGTTTCATTAATATTTACTGCATCTCCGTTTTCATTGTTGTAGACAGCGATTGCATTACCATCTGCATCTAATACATTTTGAGTAGCGGTTGTAATGGTTTCATTGATGTTTACTGCATCTCCATTTTCGTTGTTGTATACTGCGATTGCATTACCATCTGCATCTGATACATTTTGAGTAGCGGTTGTAATGGTTTCATTAATGTTTACTGCATCTCCGTTTTCATTATTGTATACTGCGATTGCATTCCCATCAGCATCTAATACATTTTGCGTAGCGGTAGTGATAGTTTCATTAATGTTTACTGCATCTCCATTTTCGTTGTTGTAGACAGCGATTGCATTACCATCAGCATCTACTACGTTTTGAGTAGCTGTAGTGATGGTTTCATTAATATTTACTGCATCTCCGTTTTCATTGTTGTAGACAGCGATTGCATTTCCATCCGCATCTAATACATTTTGCGTAGCTGTAGTGATGGTTTCATTAATATTTACTGCATCTCCATTTTCGTTGTTGTATACTGCGATTGCATTTCCATCAGCATCTAATACATTTTGCGTAGCTGTAGTGATGGTTTCATTAATGTTTACTGCATCTCCATTTTCGTTGTTGTATACTGCGATTGCATTCCCATCAGCATCTACTACATTTTGAGTAGCTGTAGTGATGGTTTCATTAATGTTTACAGCGTCTCCATTTTCGTTGTTGTAGACAGCGATTGCATTACCATCCGCATCTACTACATTTTGCGTAGCTGTTGTGATTGTCTCATTAATGTTTACTGCATCTCCGTTTTCGTTGTTGTAGACAGCGATTGCATTTCCATCAGCATCTACTACGTTTTGCGTAGCGGTTGTGATGGTTTCATTAATGTTTACAGCGTCTCCATTTTCGTTGTTGTAGACAGCGATTGCATTCCCATCCGCATCTAATACATTTTGCGTAGCGGTTGTGATTGTCTCATTAATGTTTACTGCATCTCCATTTTCGTTGTTGTATACAGCGATTGCATTCCCATCAGCATCTAATACATTTTGAGTAGCGGTAGTGATGGTTTCATTGATGTTTACTGCATCTCCATTTTCGTTGTTGTAGACAGCGATTGCATTACCATCAGCATCTACTACGTTTTGCGTAGCTGTAGTGATGGTTTCATTAATGTTTACTGCATCTCCATTTTCGTTGTTGTAGACTGCGATTGCATTTCCATCAGCATCTACTACATTTTGCGTAGCGGTTGTAATGGTTTCATTGATGTTTACTGCATCTCCATTTTCATTGTTGTAGACAGCGATTGCATTACCATCAGCATCTACTACGTTTTGAGTAGCGGTAGTGATGGTTTCATTAATGTTTACAGCGTCTCCATTTTCGTTGTTGTAGACAGCGATTGCATTACCATCCGCATCTACTACATTTTGAGTAGCAGTTGTAATTGTTTCATTAATGTTTACTGCATCTCCGTTTTCGTTGTTGTAGACAGCGATTGCATTACCATCCGCATCTAATACATTTTGCGTAGCGGTTGTAATGGTCTCATTAATGTTTACTGCATCTCCGTTTTCATTGTTGTAGACAGCGATTGCATTACCATCTGCATCTAATACATTTTGAGTAGCTGTAGTGATGGTTTCATTAATGTTTACAGCATCTCCATTTTCGTTGTTGTATACTGCGATTGCATTTCCATCCGCATCTACTACATTTTGCGTAGCTGTAGTGATTGTCTCATTAATGTTTACTGCATCTCCATTTTCGTTGTTGTAGACAGCGATTGCATTCCCATCCGCATCTACTACGTTTTGAGTAGCGGTAGTGATGGTTTCATTAATATTTACTGCATCTCCGTTTTCATTGTTGTATACTGCGATTGCATTACCATCTGCATCTAATACATTTTGAGTAGCGGTTGTAATGGTTTCATTAATGTTTACTGCATCTCCGTTTTCATTGTTGTAGACAGCGATTGCATTACCATCTGCATCTAATACATTTTGAGTAGCTGTAGTGATAGTTTCATTAATGTTTACTGCATCTCCATTTTCATTGTTGTAGACAGCGATTGCATTACCATCAGCATCTAATACATTTTGAGTAGCGGTTGTAATGGTTTCATTGATGTTTACTGCATCTCCATTTTCGTTGTTGTATACTGCGATTGCATTCCCATCTGCATCTACTACATTTTGAGTAGCGGTTGTAATGGTTTCATTAATGTTTACTGCATCTCCGTTTTCATTATTGTATACTGCGATTGCATTCCCATCAGCATCTAATACATTTTGCGTAGCGGTAGTGATAGTTTCATTAATGTTTACTGCATCTCCATTTTCGTTGTTGTAGACAGCGATTGCATTACCATCAGCATCTACTACGTTTTGAGTAGCTGTAGTGATGGTTTCATTAATGTTTACAGCGTCTCCATTTTCGTTGTTGTAGACAGCGATTGCATTTCCATCCGCATCTAATACATTTTGCGTAGCAGTTGTAATGGTTTCATTAATATTTACTGCATCTCCATTTTCGTTGTTGTATACTGCGATTGCATTTCCATCAGCATCTACTACATTTTGAGTAGCTGTAGTGATGGTTTCATTAATGTTTACTGCATCTCCATTTTCGTTGTTGTAGACAGCGATTGCATTACCATCAGCATCTACTACGTTTTGCGTAGCTGTAGTGATGGTTTCATTAATGTTTACAGCGTCTCCATTTTCGTTGTTGTAGACAGCGATTGCATTTCCATCCGCATCTAATACATTTTGCGTAGCAGTTGTAATGGTTTCATTAATATTTACTGCATCTCCATTTTCGTTGTTGTATACTGCGATTGCATTTCCATCAGCATCTAATACATTTTGAGTAGCTGTAGTGATGGTTTCATTAATGTTTACTGCATCTCCATTTTCGTTGTTGTATACTGCGATTGCATTCCCATCAGCATCTACTACATTTTGAGTAGCTGTAGTGATGGTTTCATTAATGTTTACTGCGTCTCCATTTTCGTTGTTGTAGACAGCGATTGCATTACCATCCGCATCTACTACATTTTGCGTAGCTGTAGTGATGGTTTCATTAATGTTTACAGCATCTCCATTTTCGTTGTTGTAGACAGCGATTGCATTTCCATCAGCATCTACTACGTTTTGCGTAGCGGTTGTGATGGTTTCATTAATGTTTACAGCGTCTCCATTTTCGTTGTTGTAGACAGCGATTGCATTTCCATCTGCATCTAATACATTTTGCGTAGCGGTTGTGATTGTCTCATTAATGTTTACTGCATCTCCATTTTCGTTGTTGTATACAGCGATTGCATTCCCATCAGCATCTAATACATTTTGAGTAGCGGTAGTGATGGTTTCATTGATGTTTACTGCATCTCCATTTTCGTTGTTGTAGACAGCGATTGCATTACCATCAGCATCTACTACGTTTTGCGTAGCTGTAGTGATGGTTTCATTAATGTTTACTGCATCTCCATTTTCGTTGTTGTAGACTGCGATTGCATTTCCATCAGCATCTACTACATTTTGCGTAGCGGTTGTAATGGTTTCATTGATGTTTACTGCATCTCCATTTTCGTTGTTGTATACTGCGATTGCATTACCATCAGCATCTACTACGTTTTGCGTAGCGGTTGTAATAGTTTCATCAATTTCAACTGCTGTTCCATCTGCGTTTGTTACTGTTGCGATCAGGTTACCTGCAATAACATCTGTAATAGCTACACCGTTAGTGTCAATAATTACATCAGACCCATCATTGTTTGTGAATGTGTATGTTCCGTCTGCGTTATCTGTGATGTCTGCTTTAGCTACGGTAATTGTTGCACCTGCTTCATTGGTAAAGGTTACATTTCCGTCAGTTTCATCTGAGATTGTTGTAACTGTTTCTGCAATTGTAAAAGCTGTAGCGTCTTCTGAGTTATAGGTAGCAATGGTGTTTGTAACTGCCGCTGCGTTTAAGTCTGTTACGTCTGTGATTGTTTCATCAATTTCAACTGCTGTTCCATCTGCATTTGTTACTGTTGCGATAAGGTTACCTGCAATAACATCTGTAATAGCTACACCGTTAGTGTCAATAATTACATCAGACCCATCATTGTTTGTGAATGTGTAGGTTCCGTCTGCGTTATCTGTGATGTCTGCTTTAGCTACTGTGATTGTTGCTCCAGCCTCGTTGGTGAAGGTTACGTTTCCGTCTGCTGCATCTGAGATAGTGGTAACCGTTTCTGCGATTGTAAATGCTGTAGCGTCTTCTGAATTATAGGTAGCAATGGTATTTGTAACTGCCGCTGCATTCAAGTCTGTAACATCTGTGATTGTTTCATCAATTTCAACTGCTGTTCCATCAGCGTTAGTTACTGTTGCGATAAGGTTACCTGCAATAACATCTGTGATAGCTACACCGTTAGTGTCAATAATTACATCAGACCCATCATTGTTTGTGAACGTATATGTTCCGTCTGCGTTATCTGTGATGTCTGCTTTAGCTACTGTGATTGTTGCTCCAGCCTCGTTGGTGAAGGTTACGTTACCGTCTGCTGCATCTGATATAGTAGTGACCGTTTCATTAATATCTGTTGCAGTGCCAGCAGCGTCTGTTACGGTTGCAATAGTATTACCTGCTACAGTATTTGTGATATTAAAGCCGTTGGTGTCAATTACTGTAGTTATTCCAGTTTCATCGGTATAACCATAGGTTCCATTACCATTATCAACAAGCGTTGATACAGAAGTATCTGCAATAGTCGTTGTTGTCCCGCTTGCGTCTGTGAAGTCGTATGTTCCATCGCCATTATCTACTAATGCTACTGTTCCTGCTGCTGCATTAATTTCATCAATTGCATCTTGCACGTTTGTAGCAACTAATCCTGAAGTTGCATTGTCATACGGATTTGCTGAAGCGTTAGTGTCCATTACTTGCGTTGCTCCCGTCTCATCTGTATACGTATATGTTCCATCTGTGTTGTCAACTAGTGTAGAGATAGAGGTATCTGCAATAGTAGTTGTTGTTCCGCTTGCATCTGTAAAGTCGTAGGTTCCATCACCGTTATCTACTAGTGCTACTGTTCCAGCTGCTGCGTTTATTTCGTCAATTGCATCTTGCACGTTTGTAGCAACTAATCCTGAAGTTGCATTGTCATATGGATTTGCTGAAGCGTTTGTGTCGATTACTTGTGTTGCTCCAGTTTCATCAGTATACGTATAAGTTCCGTCTGCGTTGTCAACTAGTGTAGAGATAGAGGTATCTGCAATGGTAGTCGTTGTTCCGCTTGCGTCTGTGAAGTCGTATGTTCCGTCACCGTTATCTACGAGCGCTACTGTTCCTGCTGCTGCGTTGATTTCGTCAATGGCGTCTTGAACGTTTGTTGCTGCTAGTCCTGACGTTGTATTGTCATATGGATTTGCAGAAGCATTTGTGTCAATTACTTGTGTAGCTCCCGTTTCATCTGTATAGGTGTATGTTCCGTCTGCGTTGTCTACGAGTGTTGAGATAGAAGTATCTGCGATGGTAGTTGTAGTTCCGCTTGCGTCAGTGAAGTCGTAAGTTCCGTCACCGTTATCTATGAGCGCTACTGTCCCTGCTGCTGAGTTGATTTCGTCGATTGCATCTTGCACATTTGTTGCTGCTAGTCCTGACGTTGTATTGTCATAAGGATTTGCAGAAGCGTTTGTGTCGATTACTTGCGTAGCTCCGGTTTCATCAGTGTAGGTGTATGTTCCGTCTGCGTTGTCTACGAGTGTTGAGATAGAAGTATCTGCGATGGTAGTTGTGGTTCCACTTGCGTCTGTGAAGTCGTATGTTCCGTCGCCATTATCTACAAGTGCTACTGTTCCTGCTGCTGCGTTGATTTCGTCGATTGCATCTTGCACATTTGTTGCTGCTAGTCCTGACGTTGTATTGTCATATGGATTTGCAGAAGCGTTTGTGTCAATTACTTGTGTAGCTCCCGTTTCATCTGTATAGGTGTATGTTCCGTCTGCGTTGTCAACTAGTGTTGAGATAGAAGTATCTGCGATGGTAGTTGTGGTTCCACTTGCGTCAGTGAAGTCGTAAGTTCCGTCACCGTTATCTATGAGCGCTACTGTCCCTGCTGCTGAGTTGATTTCGTCAATAGCGTCTTGAACGTTTGTTGCTGCTAGTCCTGACGTTGTATTGTCATATGGATTTGCAGAAGCATTTGTGTCGATTACTTGCGTTGCCCCAGTTTCATCTGTATACGTGTATGTTCCGTCTCCATTATCAACTAAAGTAGAAATTGAAGTATCTGCAATGGTAGTTGTAGTTCCGCTTGGGTCTGTAAAATTATAAGTTCCATCACCGTTGTCTACAATTGCAACATTACCTATTGCTGTATTAACTTCATCTATAGCATCTTGTACGTTTGTCCCTACAAGTCCTGAATTTGAGTTGTCATATGGGTTAGAAGAAGCTTGAGTATTGATAATTTGAGAGTTTCCATTGGCATCTGTATAAGTGTATGTACCATCGTTATTATCAACAATCATTGAAGCTATCTGGCATAAGCTCTGCCAGTTTGATCCTGTGTATTGGAAAAAGCAATTTTCATCAGTATTGAATACTAAACCTCCAGAAAGTGGTGTGATTGCATTCATTTGACTTGTGCTTACTCTAGTGGCAACTAAGACCTTGTTGGTGCTCTCAAGTTCTAGTAGAGAAGAGCCATTAATTGCATTTGGATTGTCACCTATCTTTACCTGACCAAAGGCAGATATCGATAATAATAAAAAGCACGAAAGGATTAGTAATTTTTTCATTTAAGATGTAATTAAATAGGGTAATTTTATTCTAAATCAGTTGTCTTTATAGATGTTTTTAGGTCAACATATTCATGTCAAGAGCATCGGACTACTTCTAAAATAAACTTTTTTTTTATGTTGAATAATTAGTGTTTACAAGCCCTGTTGGTAATCAGTTAGTTGTAGATTAAGTGTTGTTTAGTATCGACGAAAGGCACTTTTTTGAAAAATGTTAGATAGTAAATATTTTTTGTATTTTTCTTGCAAGTATCTAAAAAAAAACTATTTTTGCCACGCTTTAATATCAAACATGACTTGATGTTAATACCATTTGAAGTTAAACTTCAATAAATGCGGGAGTAGCTCAGTTGGTAGAGCGTCAGCCTTCCAAGCTGAATGTCGCCAGTTCGAACCTGGTCTCCCGCTCCAATAGTAAAGGCTCTACATTAATGTAGAGCCTTTTTTTTATGGATTTAAATCACTACACTATGTATATACGAGATTTAAACGTTTTAGGATCTGTGGGTTAAAAGAAGATGTTTTCGCGAAAGCGTAATTCTTAGAAAGTGAGAAGTGTATTTGTGTCTATCTCGTAGGGAGTTTTGTTTTGTTCAAATACTCTAGCCGAAAGAGTTCCTTCTAAAGTGATTTTTTTTCCTTCTACTCGAATCCAGCTTCCTTCTCTTATACCTATTACGGGTACCGTATTATAAGCGTGGTATTCCTTTATTCTAGTTTCTCTAGTCTCTCCCATGTGCGTAGAGTTTGTGTCTGGATCTAAATAATGCGGATTGATATTAAAAGGAACCATCCCTAGTGTCTTAAAGCTAGGTGGGTAACTTATAGGCATGTCATTTGTAGTTTGCATCGTAAGTCCACAAATATTACTCCCCGCACTAGTTCCTAAGTATGGAGTGCCATTAAGTAATACCTCTCTAAGTGGTTGCATGACCGCATTTTTATATAGCTGGTTTACTAAAACAAATGTATTCCCACCCCCAGTAAAAATTCCTTGGGCAACCTTTATAGCTTCTGCGGCGTCTTTATAAGTATGAATCCCTATTACCTTTTTATTGATTTTTGAGAATGCTTTCTGAGCAATGGCTGTATAATCGTCATGAGTTATGCCTCCTGGTCGTGCGTATGGGATAAATAATATCTCATCGACACCGGTATATAGTTTTTTAAGGGTAGGGAGTAAATATTCTAGATAAGCACTGCCATGAATAGTGGAGGTGCTTGCTATGATAAGGTTTTTAGACATTGTAAAGCTTTGGCTAAAAATACAAACTAGTGATCATGTGATTGCCAATTAACAAAATTTTAGAGCTGTATTGATTGTTTTTTGGGGTAGTTACAGTTTTCTTTGAAAAGACTAACTGATTGTAAATGAGATTCTTTTTGCTGTTAATGTTTATGTATGGCACCATTTTAAATGGTCAAGAATCTCGTGAAATTACGGGGAAGTTACTTAATATAAAGGATGATGTAGGGCAAGTGACAGTAGTTAATATCACAACAAAAAAAGGAACCATCACTAGTGCTAAGGGCACATTCAATATTGAGGTACGCAAAGGAGATACACTAATAATTAAAGCACTGCAGTTTAAAACAGAACAACTTACGGTTACTAATAAGGTATATGATAGTGGGTTTATTGAAGTGTTTATGACTCCTGATGTGAGCGAACTACAAACGGTTCAATTATCAAACAATGGGCTATCAGGTAATATTAAGAAAGATGCAAAGGAAGTAAAACTTGTAGTTAGACCTAAGGCGCTTGGTGTTATGAGAAAACCCATTGCCGTCGAATATCGCAGATTGCATACAGCAACATCGAGGCCATCAGATCAAGTAGGTAGGCAAAATCTTAGGTTAGATGTGTCATTAGATGGAATTCTCAATAAGCTTTCTGGAAAGACTAAACGTCTTAAAAGGGCGGTTGAGATTATGGAATATCAAAAAAGGGTTGATCAACTGAGAAACTATTATGCAGATGCTGTTTTTACTAGTTCGCTACAAATACCAGAAGAATACATTGATGATTTTACATTTTGGGTGCTTAAAGATGAGGAGCAGCTAACAGATGTTGATTTAGGGAATAAGCTCAGTACGCTTGAATATTTACTATCTAAGCAAAAAGAATATAAGAACCTACTGTTAACACAAGATACACAACTCAAAAGAAATTAATGAAAAGACTGTTGCTATATCTAGTGCTTGCTAGTACCTTTTCGGGATTAGGTCAAGAAGTAACAACCCTTACCGGTACCGTTCTTAACGATACGATAGGAGTAAGTCAACTCAATATTGTCAATCTTACGCTTAAAAGAGGTGCTACCACAAATGCAAATGGAGTTTTTGAAATTCCGGTAAGAGTTCATGACACGATTAATATTAGTGCTGTGCAATATGAGAGTAGACAGATTGTTGTGACTCCAGTAATATATGGTAGAGGCAAGATTTCCTTTTACTTAGAACCCAAGGTGAATGAACTTGACGAGGTTGTTTTAAGCAATATAACCTTAAGTGGTGACTTGTCTAAAGATTTAAATGCTGTTCCTTTGCAAGTTTTTATAGATCCTAGAGACTTAGGTATTCCAGCAAATGCTAGACCTACAATGACTGCCGAAGAACGTAGGTTTTATGGAGCAACAGGAGGTGCAGGCCCACTAGGGTCGCTTATAAATGCGATAACTGGTCGCACAAAAATGCTCAAAAAACAGCTCAAAATTTCAAAATTCAGAGCGTTGGTGGAGGGTAATAGAGATAACTTTAATGACAGTATGTACATCAAGTCACTCAATATTCCAGATGAGCTTATTTTAGATTTTGTTTATTATGTTTTTGAAGATGAGCGAGCAGAGGCAATAGCAAACGAAGGTAATACTTTGGGCTTGCTAGACTTTATGCTCACAAAATCTCCCGTATATTTGAAACTAAAAGCCGCCGAAAGCGTCTTACCTAAAAATGATGAGAACAATGAATAAATATCTACTACTAGCACTATTATTTATGAGTGCGCTTACCGCGGTGAGTCAGGATACGATTATGCTAGAAGGACAGGTTCTTAATGACACTATAGATAAGGCAAATCTAACCATTGTAAACCTCAACATGCGACGCGGTACTATTACCTCCAGTAATGGACAGTTTTCTATAGAAACTCGTCTTAATGATACTATTAATATAAGTGCTGTGCAATATGAGCCAAGACAATTTGTTGTAAATGAGACAATGTATAATCGAGGTAAGATTACCTTATATCTTATCCCAAAAATCACAGAGTTAGATCAGGTAAACATAAGCAATACAGACCTCACAGGAGATATTACTAAAGATATAGGGAGTACAACTTATGAGCGCACAATTACACCCACAGACCTAGGTATTCCAGAAAATACTGCACCACCTCGCACTGTTGAAGAACGTCGTTACCATACTGCGATCTCTAGTGGAGCAGGGATACCTCTAGATGGACTCATAAACTCCATTACCGGAAGGTTGAAAATGCTCAAAAAGCATATTGAAGTTTCTCGTTTTGAAAAGTTAGTTCAAGAAAGCAGGTACACATTTTCAGATAGTATATATATGAATGAGCTTAATATTGAGAAAGAATATATAGAGGACTTCGTGTATTACACTTTTGAAGATCCAAAAGCTAAGGAACTTGTAGACGCAAATAATGCATTAGGTTTACTCGATTTCATGATAAAAAAATCTGCTGCATATAAAGCCTTGATGAAAAAAGATTAAGCTGTGGCATATTTGTTGACAACGAATACGTACGCTTTCGCGAAAGCGTAGCACATCCATTAATTCCACTATGAAAAAAATCATCCTACTTCTAGTTGTTTCACCATTAATTATGGCAGCATCAATACATAAGTACTATCTAAGTGTTACAGACCTTAATTATAATGAGGAGGCACAATCCATACAGGTAATCACTCGATTGTTTTATGATGATCTAGAAGCGGTAATCCAAGAGCGTTATGATACTGATGTTGTTGTAGATGCGGCATCAGATCAAGAAGAGCTTGATAAGTATCTCGTAAAATATTTTCAAAAAAAAATGCTTATTACTGTAAATGGCGAGCAACGCGAGGTAAGTTTTGTAGGTAAAAAATATGAAGATGATTACGTGGTTTGCTATCTAGAAGTGCTCGATGTCACGTCAATAAATACATTTGAAATAGAAAGTACATTACTTATGGATGTATTTCCAGATCAGAAAAATATGGTTCATACTACCATAGCTGGAAAAAAGAAAAGCTTTCTACTTACTGCGGCAAATGCTAAAGGCTTGTTAAAATTTACCAAATAAAGCCTTAAGCCCTTTATTGTTTGGCTATTTTTAAGCGATAAAACAAATTCAACAAACTTATGATTCGTTACACGTATATGCTGCTCGCGGCATTTTTACTTCTAGGGACAAGCGCTTTTGCTCAAGAAGAACAAACACAAGAGCGTCCTATGGGACACGAAAACACAAACAGGTTTAGACAACTTTACAATGAGATGTCTACTCCTAATGAGTATAGAACTGCTTCTGGTGCACCTGGTCATGCGTACTACCAGAATACTGCAGACTATAAAATGTCTATCAACCTTAATGATGACACACAGATTATCCAAGGTTCTGAGACTATTACTTATACAAACAACTCACCAGACGATCTAGAGTACTTATGGGTACAGCTTGATCAGAACGTAAGAGAAAAAGACTCTCCAGCAAAGGAGAAAAACGGTGAAGGAGTAGGAGCTGTATCTCAGCCAGGTTCTTTTGTTGGTTCTTTTATGAAAAGTGAGCCTTTTGATGGAGGTTTTAAAATTCAAGAAGTAAAGGCAAATGGTCGTGACTTAAAGCACACTATTAACTGGACAATGATGCGTATCGATATGCCACAACCACTTAAGGCTGGAGATACTTACACATTTTCAATCAAATGGAATTACTTAGTTCCTGAGCACACAGTAGATCGTGCTCGATCTGGTTATGAAACTTATGCAGATGGTAACAAAGGTTACATTATCGCTCAGTTCTTTCCAAGAATGGCGGTTTATAATGATGTAGAAGGGTGGCAGAACTACCAGTTCTGGGGTAATGGAGAATTTGCATTACCTTTTGGTAATTATGAAGTAGATATTACAGTTCCTAAAGACCACTTACTTGACGGTACAGGTGAGATCACAAACTTAAAAGACGTTTACAGCAAAGAAGAAATGAAGCGCTGGGAGCAGGCAAAGAAGTCTTACGACAAGCCTGTAATTATCCGTACACAAGCAGAGGCAGAGAAGCTTGCTGCAGGAAATGTAAAAGCAACACAAACTTGGAAGCTTAAAGCAGAAAACGTACGTGATTTTGCATTTACATCATCTCGTCGTTATATTATGGATGCACAGGCAGTAAAATTTCCAGAGCGTGATGTGATGGCAATTTCTATCTACCCTCCAGAAGGAAACCCATTATGGGAAGAGTACTCTACTAAAGCGATTGTACAAACACTTGATACATACTCAAAATATACCTTTAACTACCCTTACCCTAAAGCGATCTCAGTACACGCAAAAGGACAAGGAATGGAGTACCCTATGATTTGCTGGAACTATGGACGTCCTAACGAGGATGGAACATATAGTGACAGAACAAAATTTGGGATGATTTCTGTAATCATACACGAGGTAGGTCACAACTACTTCCCTATGATTGTAAACAGTGATGAGCGCCAGTGGGGATGGATGGATGAAGGTCTTGATACCTTTATGCAATTTCTTACAGAGCAAGAATTTGGACAGAATTTCCCAGAAGCAATTAAAGGAAATGACGCATACCCATCTAGACGTGGAGCGCCATCTAAGATTGTAGGATACATGAAAGGAAATCAAGAATACATTGCACCTATCATGTCTAATCCAGAAAATGCGTTTAACCTTGGTGCAAATGCATATGGTAAGCCAGCAACAGCATTAAACATACTTCGTGAGACAGTAATGGGTCATGAGCTTTTTGATCATGCGTTTAAAACATATGCTCAGAGATGGATGTTTAAACACCCAAGCCCAGAAGATTTCTTCCGTACTATGGAAGATGCATCTGCAGTAGATCTTGATTGGTTCTGGAGAGGATGGTTTTATAGCACAGAAGCTGTAGATATAGGTCTTAAAGAAGTAAAGCAATATTTTATTACAGATAATGTAACTGCAGCTGGTAAAGAATTACTTGCTCGTTACGGTGTTACAGATCCTAGCGCTATTGACGCAATCTATGTAGTAGATGAGGATAGCCCAGAGTTTACAGAAGATATGAGAGGTAGAGATATCCTTGAATCTTCATCAACTCTTAAAGAGTATCTTATGGATAACTTTACTCCAGAAGAGCGTGCAAAAATCAATACACCTAAGTTCTTATACAAAGTTGTTTTTGAAAAGCCAGGAGGAATCCCAATGCCTATCATCGTAGAGTACGAGTATGCAGATGGAACTAAGAAAAAAGTGACTTATCCAGCGCAAGTATGGAGAAAGAATGATGCAGAAGTAAGTAAGGCAATCGCATCAGATAAGGAAATCGTAAAGATTACCGTAGATCCAGATCTTGAAACAGCAGATATTGATACTGACAACAATAGCTGGCCAAAAGCTGAAAAGCTAGGTGAGTTTGATAAGTTCAAAAATCAGAATAAAGGATAATACTAGTTTCGCTTTCGCGAAAAAGTGAAAAACTGCTTCTCTATCGAGAAGCAGTTTTTTTTTGCTTTTATTTTATTGATTGGAAATAATGAAACTTGAATTACTCAAAACCAAGCGTATCACTTGCCGAAATTAATTGCGCTAACGCATCAATTTTGTCTTGTATTTTTTTAAAGAATATATGCTGCTCTCGCTCTCCTGCAGTATTTAAAAATTTACTCTGTTGTAATTGCTCGGAAATGTAAGCATGCGCTTGATCACAAGTTTGAACGTCAGAAGTTTCAAAATAGCTCAAGAAAGTAAAGGGAACGTAAAAAGCCTTCTTGTGGGGAGTGTCTATTAATACTGTATTATTCATCAATAACAGTTCGTTGTGATAGATATTAAGGTCACCATTTTTGTCATTTACATCTGTAGCAATGTTTTGGAGTAAGTCAGATAGATGTTTACATAGTGAAGAGGCTGTTTCTGGTGTTAGCATGCCTGCTTGGTAATAGAATAATATCTGTTTAAGTGTGCTATTAAAAGTAGTTGTATCCCATATTTCTGTCTTGGGGATACCGGTATATAAATTCCCGAGTTTTTTTGCAGCTTCAATTACAGATAATGGAATTTTATAAGCCTCAAAGGAAATGCGTTTTTCTGAAGACGATAGCAAACGAAGCCAGACATATATTTTAAAACGCGTGAGTAAATTTCCCGCAAGGGTATGAAAAATAGGAATATCCTTCGCCGAATAATAGAGAGTAACATCCTTCAAGCTAGTTAAAGAAGCCACAGAAATGGAAGAAGTATTAAAATAGTCTTCTAAATCTGCCGGTGTTTTTATTTGTTGCGTTTTTCTCATAGCAACAATATTGTTAAGTCCATCCTCTTTAAGAACATCTAGCGAGCAGTTAAAGTAAGAAGCAAGTTGTACACTCTCCTCTAGAGAGAGCTTGCTTTTACCACTGGTTCTTCTATGTGCAGCGTCATAACTTATATCGAGCGCAGTTGCAATTGCATCATTTATAGAACTCCCAGTAGGAAGTGACGAAGTTATAAGATGAATGAGTCTAGCCTGCATATTTTGTGATTTTCACAAAAATATAATGAATATTATGTAATAGCCACCATTAATGATGTGAAAAGTACAATAATTTTACAGTAGTAATCAAAACATACTACTATGAAAATATTTGTAAAGGGAAGCAATATTGTTTTATTATCCATGATGATAAGTTGTGCATCATACACTCCAAGAATGATTAATAAGGCAAGGCATAAGATAGATGCAGCATCTATTTCTTCATTAAATGGCACTTATGATATGGACATCTTACAGCGATATAATCGTAAGGGTTACGCTCAAGAACCTTATGAAAGCGGCTATTATAAAGCTTTTAGACAGCTGGATGTAGATGATAAAGAATATGACAGTTTATCTAATTATGCGATTACCTTAAAACTAGTAAATAATAAGACCTTAAAGGCAATTCTTTTAAAAGAAGGCAATCCAGTGGACACCACAGAAATCGTGGGTAGATTAAAAGGAAATGGCTTATTTCACTTTAAAGGGGAAAACCTAGAGTGCACTGGAATTCCATATATATTGGGTGGATGTACGGCTAGTAAAACACGAATAGGACTGACTAAAGACGGTCATCTTCTTGTGAATTATGCGTATTCTTCAGAAGGTGCATTGTTGTTGATTTTTGGGGCAGGCATGACATATAACACGGTACATAGCTTTTCTAGAATCAAATAATATATAGGTATGAGTAATATCAAGATTATATATACAATATTGGTAGTTTTTTTCTTTGTCATGGGTAAAAGTATTGCGCAAGCTTCTTTACCAGAAGCGGGAAGTTTAGGTGCTCACATAAGCCTCTCGGTAGGTAAATATGTTCCTTTATCAAATCTTAAGAGAGCATTTAATACAAGTCCTTATTTAGGTATTATAGGAGGGATAAAGCTTGATGATAAGTGGCGTTTAGACCCATCACTCACTTTGTTTTTTCCTCAATCTAATGAACGTGTTTTTATTATTGCGAGTGATAGTCTCGTGTTGGGGCGAGTAAATACTTTAAGTGGTCATCTAGGAGGCTCCATAAACCGCGTGGAAAAAGTAGGTAGACGTACATTTATAGAAGCACGAGTAGGAGCTGGTTTTAGTTTTTTGCAAACGGATACTAAGAAACAAGATGTGTCAGAAGATAGTAACGATAACTATTATGGAAGTGAGACAGTATTTTTAAATGCAGGATTGGGAGTTACAGTTTTTGCCTTTGAGCAAAGCTATGTGGGCCTATCGATGAATTATTACTTTACACCTTATAATTTATTTTCTCAAAACTTCAACAGTTCTATTGGTAACCAAGCTATAAGTATTGGGATTACATATGGATTATAAGTTTTATGAGAACTTTTTTGATGTCGTAAATAGATACTAGAGTTGGAATTTAATGTTCCCGATTTACTAAGCCTTATCATTTCTGATTTTGCTACTTGAAATCACGCTTTCGCGAAAGCGTAACCATAAAAAGCACAAGTAGTCATAATACATATGTGGTTATTATAGTTAATTAAAAATGGCTGGTATTAAAAAGATATTAGGCATCCATTCCTTCAATCTTTTCTACAGTTTCTCTAAAGAGACCTAGAAGAAATTTCAATTTTCCAGCATCTCCTGAAGCACTGAATCTTTGGTTTTCAATTTTCACACCGTACCAATCATCTTTACTATTTTCATTAAGAATCCACGGAATGGTAATCATGGCTAGTGAAGTATTTGATACATCTATCTCTAGCTCCCATCCAGGATTATCTGATGTTGTGATCTGGATAGCCTCTCTTTGTTCCCATTCACCATCGCAATTTCCTTTAAACCAATCTTGTATCCAATCTATTATTTCCATGTTGTCTTTTGTAAGTAGTTATTGTTGTTAAGTTGTGCAGCGATAAGAGTGAGTAAATAAGTTTCTCTTACGATAGACATGCCTTGTTTGTCGCTAGTAGCTATAGTATGTTTGTTAAAAGCAATCGCTTCTTTTATGTCTATCCATACTGCTATCATGCCATTCCGTTTCTCGTAGTCTTCAAGGCTGGAATCTCCAAATACCCCATTAACGTCGCAGGTGTAACAATAAGAGATCATGTGCTGCACATCATAATCGGGCTTATACCAAGGTCTATATTCTTCATAAATCCCAAAAGGTTTTATGTTTTGTATTCCTGTTGCTCCAGTCTCTTCGTTGAGTTCTCTCATCATCCCAACAATCATATCTTCTCCTTCATCAAGACCACCTCCTGGAAGGCTGTAGTCTTCATATCGCTCTGTATACATGAGCAAGATGCGGTTACCTTGTGTTGTAATACTTCTAGTGCTCAATCGCTGTATAATCGTTTTATTATCTAGCGTGGTGATATCAGGATGAAAATGGGTTTTTAAGTGTCGCACAAAAGGGATCTCAATGGACTTGCAAAAATAAGAACTGAATCCGATGCAATGGAGCTTTTAAGAAGTAAAATAACTTAACGCTAGAGAGTTTGTGAAGTACAAGATTGCAGCCGCTATTATTAACTTCAAATAAAAAGAGAGGCTTACTTAATGATAAGTAAACCTCTCCTTCTAAAAATTAATACGTTTGCACTACATCGCCGCTTTCTTATAGTACTTTTTACGTAACCAGAAGGAAACGCGTACCAGCAATATCAATGCTGGCACCTCGACAAGAGGTCCTATCACACCGGTAAATGCCTGTCCAGAATTAAGCCCAAATACGGCAATGGCGACTGCAATAGCCAGCTCAAAGTTGTTTCCTGCTGCTGTAAAAGCAACGGCTGTTGTTTTGTCATAATCTGCTCCAGTTGCTTTGGTCACAAAGAATCCTATAATAAACATCAATGTGAAGTATATGAGCATTGGAATAGCGATAATAACAACATCCATCGGTATTTGAACAATGAGTTCGCCTTTAAGTGAGAACATCACAATGATGGTAAAAAGCAATGCAATTAAGGTCAATGGTGATATGGTAGGAATAAAGGTATTTGTGTACCAATGTTCTCCTTTTAGTTTAACTAAGATAAGTCGGCTTGCGATACCTAATAAAAAGGGTAGCCCTAAATAAATGGCTACACTCTCTGCTATGGTTGCAATAGAGATATCTATGATTGCACCTTCAAAACCAAAATAGGGTGGAAGCACCGTTATAAAAAGCCAAGCATAAAAACTATATGCAAATACTTGGAACACGCTGTTAAGAGCGACAAGTCCCGCACCATACTCGCTACTTCCTTCGGCGAGGTCATTCCATACTAATACCATCGCGATGCATCTTGCAAGACCTATTAAAATAAGCCCTACCATATATTCAGGATAGTCTCTCAGGAATGTAATCGCTAGCACAAACATCAATATTGGACCTACAATCCAGTTAAGTAATAGCGAAATAGACAATATCTTAGTGTTTTTAAACACCTTAGGTAATAAGGCATAATTCACTTTGGCAAGCGGCGGATACATCATTAATATTAATCCTATCGCAATGGGGATATTTGTAGTCCCGCTATTAAATGAGTTAATGACATCTGGAAAAGATGGAATAAAATACCCCAACCCAACGCCAATAGCCATTGCTACAAAAATCCATAACGTAAGATTTCTGTCTAAAAAATTTAATCTCTTTGGTGCCATGTTATGCTTTTATTTGAGCGAATACAAATAGTAATTCGGTTGCGATTTGTAGACTTCGTTCTTGATATTTTTGTGCTTGTTGCGGAGTGCTATCAAATGCTTTTGGGTCATCATAAGTAATAGGAAAACGTTTTTCTGCACCAGGTACAAAAGGACAACCTTCATCTGCTTGAGAGCAGGTCATGATTGCTCCAAACATACTACTAGGGTTAAAAGCATGATCCATTGTTTTTGAAAATCCGATCACTGGCTGCTCATTGCTTCCATATTTGATGCTGTACACTGGGTTTTCAGATGGTGATATAACCGCTATTTGAAAACCAGCGTTTTCAAGTGTTTGTGCTGCCATAGGGAAAAGTGCTGTGGCTTCTGTGCCTCCAGAATAGCAGGAAACATTTGTTATATTAAAGTAGCCTGCCATTGCCTGCGCCCATACTTGCGACAGGTGACTCCTACGTGAGTTGTGAGTACAAATAAAATTAAGTCTAATGGCTTCTTTGTTGGAAGCCTTAGACTGTATATAATCTGCTAGTGGTTGCAAGACTGCTTTACGCTCCTCAGATATCGAAGCAGTTGATAATCTTTCTATTGTTGTTACTATTTCTGGAAATAGTGCCGTTCTATTTATAGCCATGATGACAATGTTTATAAGAGATTTACTAGCAACATCCGCTACCTGGTTCACAAGAACTTCCTGCTGGTATATCAGCAAATTGTAGCTTGGTCTTTTCCTCAGGAATACCGCAGTTATCTTTTGCAAGGCAATCTGTTTGCTTACTTGTGAGTAAAAAAGAAGTGCCATCAAACTCAAGCCCAAATTTCCCAATCGTTTCCGCTTGGTATTCCACTTCAATCTCAAGATCTCCCATGTGTAGCATCTTTTGAGAAAGTTGGATGATATCTAATAACTTTTCTGGGTGAAGTCTGTGATCATAATCATCTGCATTCCAAAGTTGGAAATTTGCCACCTCCTCATAACGTACCGTACCTCCGCAATCAATAAAATTCTTAGTGACTTTTCCCACTTCTGTAACGTGAAAGTGATTAGGAACTAAAGAGCCGTCTGGCAACTGGAAAGAAATTGTTTTTAACTCTTGTAAAGCTGTTTTAATTTGTGATAGTTTCATAATGCTATTTGTTTATTGCGATAATGCGATTAATAAAAGTAATTTTTTTTAGCAGCACTCTCCGCTACGCTTAAGATCTTGGTCAAGAAAAGCTGTCATTACATTTTTCATGGCTGTCCAATTTTCTTTATCTATACAGTAGCACACACTCGTACCTTCTACATTTCCTTTAATGAGACCTAAAAGTTTAAGTTCCTTTAAATGTTGTGAGATGGTAGGTTGCGCAAGTCCTATTTCGGCAACAAGGTCTCCGCATACACAAGAATCTATTTTAAATAAATGCTGGAGTATGGATACCCTAGCTGGATGACCAAAAGCTTTGGCAAAAAGAGAAATCTCATTTTGCTCATCTGTAAACATTTCTGTTTTTACTAATCCCATGATTGACTTATTTGTTGATTGCAATATTACGATTAATAAATGAGGTGCTATCTGATTGTACGTTAATTTTTAGTTTTCTCGTGCGAACATCTCCCTAAATCCCTCTTCGAAGAGGGACTTATTTTCTTGTTTGGATTGCTCTTGGCAGAGCATATTATTGAGCTTCTCTTTGCGGACATCTCCCTAAATCCCTCTTCGAAGAGGGACTTTTTATTTTCTTGTGTGGGTTGCTTTTTGCTCTTGACAGAGCAAGGTTTTTTTGTTCTTATTTGTGGTAAGTTGTTGTTGAGGTTCTCATTGCGCTAACATCTCCCTAAATCCCTCTTCAAAGAGGGACTTCTTATTTGTTTTGTAGGTTGCTCTTTGCAGAGCTGGTTTTAGTGACTTGTCTTATAAGGATAATTTTAGACGTTACGCTTTCGCAAAAGCGTGATACTTCAATGCTAACATCGAATTTACCATAACGATATTTTAATCCAACGTATCTGATGGGTTGCAGGTTAAGAATAGATGTTAGTACTTTGAGCTTTATAAGCGTTTTAAATGTCAAAAGATAATCTCTCGGTAATAGCTAAAAAACCATGGCCTACTAAAAAGGCGATGGAGCAGGTCTATGATTTGAAGCTTTGGGGAGCTGGTATTTCTGCTTTTTACTCTGGAGAAGGGTCGCATCATCCTGAGATTGTTGTTCCATATGTGGAGGCAGTCACGGAATTTCTTAGCTCTTTTAAAGAGCCACTTGTAGTATGTGATCTAGGCTGTGGGGATTTTAATATAGGTAGCAAGCTTGTTCCATACACGGAGAAATATACTGGTGTAGATATTGTTGCGTCGCTCATTGAGCACAATAAGGCTACGTTCAAAAATGAGAAGCTCAGTTTTGAATGTATAGACATTGCTACTGAAGTACTTCCTAAGGGCGATTGCGCATTATTAAGACAGGTATTACAACATCTATCTAATCGTGAGATAGCCAGTGTTGTGGGTAAGTTGGTATCCTTTAAATATGTAATTCTCACAGAACATCTGCCTGAAGGTGATTTTGAACCCAATCAAGATATCATATCTGGACAAGGAACTAGACTAAAAAAGAATAGCGGTGTCCAGCTGCTCATGCCGCCTTTTGATATGAAGGTTGTGGGAGAACAAGAGCTGAGTGTCACTCAGCCCACTGATGGCAAAGGGCGAATTGTTACTACCTTATATACGATGTATTAATTTTTAGTTCTAAAGGATTTTCCGCGAGGGGCATTGTTTTTTTCAAGTACCACAGGAGAGTGTAAAAAAGCAGCTGCCTTTGAGGAGTCGGTTACTTTTGAGGCGGTGCGTTCTAGCATGCTTTTTTCAAAAGTGTTGAGTACGCTTTCTCTTAATCCTCTTTCTTGCCAGTTTGATCCCTGTTTACAGCCTGCCGAGATTGCTTTGGCTAGCGCCAGCGCATCAAGAAGTGCCTGATTTGCTCCTTGTCCTTTAAAAGGGCTCATAGGGTGCGCAGCATCGCCTAGCAAGGTGATTGCTCCAGCATTTTGAAAAGTTTCGGGTTCTAATAGTGCTCTGTCATATGCGGGATAGCCAGAAACTAAGGCTTCTGGAGTCATTGCCATAATTTGTGGGATAGGGTCATGCCATTGTGTTCTTTTAATCGCTTCCTCTTTGAGTGCTGCGGGACCTGCTTGATTGAGCGCTATTGCATCTTGCTCTGAAATGGGGAAGCTAAGTTGCCACATGATAGCATCTTTGTCATAAGGCATCATA
This sequence comes from Dokdonia sp. Hel_I_63, assembly GCF_007827285.1. Taxonomy (NCBI): domain Bacteria; kingdom Pseudomonadati; phylum Bacteroidota; class Flavobacteriia; order Flavobacteriales; family Flavobacteriaceae; genus Dokdonia; species Dokdonia sp. Hel_I_63. The sequence goes on from NZ_VISD01000001.1 coordinate 1,282,948, forward strand.
TAGATGCGCTCGTGACCATTTGCTGTTTGAAAAACAGTTGCTTGATCTAGTAGCGTACTTTTCACATCATTTAGTTCATCTAGTGAACAAATACCTAAAATCACCATGCAATCCAGGTATTGTAATGGCGACGTTTTCTCCTCTATGATTGTGTTACGAACTGCGCTGCGTATGCCGTCTGCGCCTACAATGACATGGGCGTTTGTGGTTTTAATATGTCCATCTACTTGGAATTCTAGCGCTACAGTTCCATCTTGAGCGCTGGTATGCCCCATATATTGATGTCCCCATTGTATATGTGGTGAGTCGCCCAGTTGTTCTAACAACGCAAGTCGCAATGACTGCCTGGCTATGTGAATGTTTGTGCGCTTCGGGTTTGCATCATCATCTTCTTCCATCCACTTTCTCATGCCCCATTCTCCTACGACGGTTCCTTCTGGCGTATGAACGAGGTGCCTAGTGGATACAATTCCCTCGTCTAATTGAGTGATCCCAAAACCTTCAATCGCCTTGCTCGCTTGTTGCAAGGTAAGGCCGTAGCCTTGCGACCGTGCGTTAAAACTCTTATCGCGCTCATACAACGTAAACGGAATCCCACGATGTAAGCAGGCCACCGCTAGTGCTACACCGCCTATGCCAGCACCTATAATTGCCACATGAGGATAATGCTCTGTATCTGGTGGAGATGGAGATGGGATGATACCAGAGCCATTACATACATTACATTTGCTTTGGTGTCTTTTTGGTCGAGTAGGAGCGATGCCCTTTTTATCTGATTCCTCATAAGCCGTAACCGCTCGCTGGTAAGCTAAGCGCACTTTCTTACGAAGTCGCTGACTTTTACTTCCCTGCCCATTACATGCGGTACAGGCGGCCCAACTTTGGTTTGTATGTGATGAGGTGTTCACTCGTTTGAGGTACTGTTTGCTTATTCTTTTGTTGGATAAGGTACTTATTTTAGTTGGTAAGGTGGCATTTTTAGAGCGCACCGAGCCGCTTAATTTCTAATTTGTATGACGGTGAAAGAGGTTTGATGTGGGGAATCACGCTTTCGCGAAAGCGTACTCATTCCCCATAAGCTCTTATGAAATCAATACGTAATGGTAGAAAACAGTTAGTTATGCTGTCACTGAAGAGTCCTTGTTTTTCTGGTAATACCACACGATGAGGATAATAGTAATCACCTGAAAAATGATAGAAAATATGGATCCTTCAAAACCGAAAAGGCCGCCGTTGAGTAGGTTGTTTTCTGTGATGCTAATTTCAATAAGGTGATAAGAATCAATGCCACTTACATTGAAACCAAACAAGGTTTGAAAAAGGTTCCAGCTCAAATGCAGCGCAATAGGAAACCATAAATTCTTAGTGTACACATAAGAAATTCCCAGTAAAATACCCGCTAGAAATAAGTTAGCTAGCGCAAACATATCTACGTTAGGATTTGCTGCGTGAAGCAGTGAAAACAGCAGCGCCGAAACAATAAGAGCGATGTACTTATTAAAAGAAATCATCAGGTTGCGCAGTACGTAACCACGCAGCAGCGCTTCCTCCAATATTGCAATATTTACAAACGTGAGGATGGCATACAGCAGCTGTATAGCATCCCAATGGAAGCCCTTAAATTGAATTTCGCCCATCGATAACATGATAAGATAACCCAGCGCCATGATTGCCGCGCCTATAAGTAGACCAGCCATGATGTCTGTCTTCCTGTTTTTTAGCGCAAAACCTAACTCAATAAATGGTTTTCTATCAACAAATTTTATAAAAATCCATATCACCATAAACGTCCCAATTAGGGAAAATATGGAGCCTACATATAACTGGAAGGGTGATTTTTGGGTAGGAATCTCATTATAATCTATGCCAATAATATAGTAGCCTATAAGCTGAAATATACCAACAATAAATAGGTAAGGAAGGATAATGGCAAGTACCCGTATCCAGCCTTCGTGCTTGTTTATGAGAGGTTGAGGTGTGGTGTTTTGGGGCATTTAGTTATTAAATTTCTGTAAATCTATTTCTTCTTGTAAAAATGATAGATCGATATAATAATCATCAAGTATCGAGTGGTTATTTACGTAAACATTTACATAATCTCTTAGTTTAAGTTTAAACTGAGCGACTGTAATATCAATATCCACTGTTTTTGAGAAGCTTTTTATGAGTTCTCCATTTTGGAAATAATTACAGACGAACTTACTTCTAGCTACATCAACTAGATTTACTTTATTATTATCTTTATTCATCCAGTCAAAAAATGATTCTTCTTTATGCTTAGGTTGGTACAATGGTGAGTTTTTATCAATTTGTGTGTCATATTTTATGACTGAGCAGTTACTCGTGTTTATTTCGATTTTCTGCCAATTAGCTCGGACGTTTTCTAAAAATATAGCACCCTTTTCTGATTGTAAATTGCGCTGCTTTCGTTGTGAATGTCTGCGATAATAGAATAGAGCAACTAACAACAAAACGCCAATGATATTAATAGTCCAAGTCATGTAGTTTGCAATTTCTTAAGATTTTTAATTTTTTAATGAAAAACATCTTTGTAATAAGTGAGTTTCAGGATCTATTTTCAATCAATTAGAATAGATATAATTTAATCTGATTTCTTCTTCCTATTTTGATTAATCACAATCGCACCAATAAGTGATGTACTATGACAATTTTTTTAGTGCATATATAAACTGTTTTATCTCATACACTAACCACGTATGGATGCATCTGTTAATTTATTTTTTGTGCTCAAATTTGCTACAATTTCATGTTGCCAAAATAAATCTCCGTCATCAAATATAAGCTCACAACTTACATCCTCAAAAAAGGAAATTGATTTGAGTGTTATTGCTGCGATAAATTGTTCTTTGGTCAGTTGAGGTTGGTTTTCTTCTAACCAACTATCGTTTTTTAAATCGAGTAATTTTTTCGCAATGCGACTATTAATCTTATGTTCGTTTTGTGCAATCCAGTGTAGCTTTAAGTTTATTTGATTGACAAATTCTTCTTCACTAGTTGTAATTTCTGTTGGGTCAAAACGTATTTCTACGTCCTTGCCATATATTGAAACAATGGCTGTCCTAGTGATTAAAACTGCTTTTCCAATACGTGATTCTTCTTTATCTGCCTTAGGAAACTTATCAAAAAAGTCACCGCTAAAACTTACAGACTCAACTTCGTATTTGTCTTTCTCTATTTTGAAATCTGTTATAGATAGTTTAAAATCTCCTGTGTTCTTTAATCTTGAAAATAGTCTCATATTTTTTTGTGTAAGTTGACTTATTTGAAATAGAGATTAAACACCGTTAGCTACCAACTACCAACTACCAACTACTTAGGCATAAACCTAGATGGAACTTCCTTTTCTCTACGGATACGTTCTTTCTCAAGGGCGCGTAGGCGTTCTTCTTCTGGTGTGATCTCTGGAACTGGTGCTGCTGCTTTTTTCTTTGTGCGAGTTTTAATGCTTTTAGGAACTGTTTTAGTTTCGCCGCTAGTAGGAGATTTTGGTGTCTTTGTGCTTTTTATGGTAGCAATTAAGGAGATGAATAATATGATAGCTACCACTCCCCAAACAATCCCTATGAGTAGCTCAGAAATGGAGCTTCCTTTTTCCTTTTCTCTGGCGATGGCTTCATACGGGTCTGCAGCGATAATGCTAGGGTCATCGCTTAGGTAGTAGATGTTGAGTTTGTTAGTATTAGGTACGGCATTGAGCGTGATTTTACCAGTGTAAGATTGGTCATTGAGATTAAATCTATAGTCAAACCTATAAAGCTTTACCACACTTGCGACTGTAGACTCTGTGTATTCATTTGATAAGCTTGCAGTGACAACGGTGTTCTCACTAATCATTTGTTCTAGTTCGCTTATTTTATACTCATCACCACCATTAATATAGTCTGAGACGCAAGTTTTGGCAAGTACAATAAACAAAATCATAAACACGATTCTGTATAGGAAGGATTTTGATTTTTCAAACATGTGGTGGTTGATGTGAGAAGGGCTCTAGTGTAGCGTTGTTGACTTGGTTAGAAAGAACTATTTTTTCACATCATAGTTTTAGGAATTAATGCATTTCCATTCTTAAATTCAGAATCAACGAGGTAAACATTTTTCATATCCTTAAACAGATTCTTTGAAATATGTTCAAAAACAATCATTTGGAATTCGCCTTTATTTTCGTTCCTTTCTGCAATGAATATATCTAACAATTTAAAGGCTTGAGTAATTTTATAATCATCACTATGGTCTTTATCTGATTTTCTTAAACCATCATCACCGTAATAAGGTCTACTTGGTTGGTCGATAATTAAAAAAGGTGCTACATAAGGAGAACCATTTTTAAAAATTATTTCATGCATTGCTAATGAGAAAAATAAATGTAAAAACATATGATTTGAACTACTTCCAACATTTTCATAAAACGTTGTTTTCGGTTTTCTCAGTAATAAAGATTTGTTCTTATAATCAAAAACAGGTAGAAAATCTTTATAATTTTCCATTGCCTTATCAACAGTTATCATATAATCTCTTATAATTTCCTCTAAGAGTTTTATTGTTGCCTCTCTTTTTGTTTCTGTGTCAGTAATTACTATGGATTCTAATTCTTCTTCTATTTTTTCTATTTCTTCTTTTACTGAAGCAGATGGAGATATATTTGATTTTGAATACAAGTCCATCTTAGCTTTAACTTCACCAATAAACATATATTTTTCCTTGTCATTTTCGAATATTTTATTCTCCTTTGGTAAGGATTCTAATCTATTTTCTAAAGAATTCATTTTAAAGTTTAATTGAGAAATTTCGTCTAGAACCTGTTTATCAATTGGAGTTTTTGTTTTTCTAGCTTCTTTTATTTCATTTAATTCTGTTGATAATAGTGAAATAAGAGTTTTGAAATTATTCGTTTTTATTATTCTATCTGTTTCTGTCTGAATAAATGTGATTGGTTTTAAACTATCTTCAACATCTGTTAGATTCTTTTTGAAGATAGAATATTCATTAGTAAAGTCTTTTAAGTTCTTTATTTTTCTCTTAATAATATTTCTTTCTTTTTCTAATTTCTCTCTTTCAATACCTGTTCCAGCTTCTATTGTTGTTCCTCCTATAACTTCGTTCAATTCATTTACAGCATCTTTTTCAATTGTGTCAGGGTTTATTAAGGAAAATTCTTTAGCCTTTCTTATTAATGACTTTTGTTCTTGTTGAAAAAAGTTTGATTTTTTGGATATTTCAGATTCTTTGCTTTTTAGTTTTGCTAGACTCTTTTCTAATTCTACTTTTTTTTCCTTTTTTAGTATGTTTTCAATTTTTTCTATACCAGTTGCAATATCAAAAATTCTAGGTAACGCATCTCTGTATCTTGATTCATTCTGTTTATCAAAAAATATCCTTTGAGAATTTGTTATTAGATCTTGAGAAATAGTATTAAACATCAAAAAATATCGTAAAGAAATTTTAGAACCAACCTTGATATTATTACTACCATAACCAATTGGGAATGATACGGTTTTATCTATACTAAACTCTGTTTCTAATAGTGATTTTATATTATCTTGATTATTATTTGCTTCTGGATTTTCTAGTGGGACTTCACCTATAGATGAAAAATAATATTCATTTGAAACATTTCCTTCAAATAAAGCTTTTCTTCCAATGGTATACGTCTTATCATTTATGTTTATTTTCAAACCATACCAAGAAACATTTTCATTAATAATACTTTCTGAAATTGTCGATTTACTAGAAAAATAACAATAATCTATTATTTCTAAGATTGCTGTTTTTCCAGTGTTACTATCTCCAGTGATCACATTGACTTTGTTTGGTTTAAACTCTAATTCTCTTTTTTTACCATTCTTAAGCCAAAGAATTATTTTTTCAATATTATATTTCATAATTCTATTCTAAGATTTAAGTAAAGTTTTTCTGTATTTTCAATTAGTAATTTTGATACATTTTCAGAAGCTGAATATATTTTATCAGCTCTTTTTCCCATAGATTTATCAAACATAAAGTGTTGATTATTCATTAAATTACCATCAATAATTGAAATCTTATTAGTCTCAATTAAAAATTGTACTGCATTTAAAGAATTTGTCAATGTATCATAATACCTTTTATTAAAATTTGAAAATAAAGTAGTCTTTTCAGATATTAATTTTTCAATACTCTTTATTTCTGTTGTTTTTCTAGATAAGTGTGCTGTTAGGGATTTACTTGAAAATAAAGGCATAATAAGTAAAACTTCAGATAGAGATAGCTCTTGAGATAAAGATAAAACTGAGTGTATAGCTATAGAAGCGATTCCAATGTTATTATAGTTTTGTAAATTCATTTTTTGTGTTTTTCCCAATCTTTTTTCCATCCGATTTCTGGTATATCAGATAGATAATAAAATTCACCATTACTTAACTCCGTGCTTAGTTCTTGCCCGTCAATTTTAAGTTTTTCTTCTCTTAGATAATTTATAATATCCAAACTAGATTCATTATTAAAATCTGATTTTTTCGATAGTGCTCTAAATTTGTTAAACCATTTTAGTTTAGCTTCATCCCTATAATTATTTATCTCTTCGATAGTTATTTCTCCTTCTTTATACCAATGAGCTATATTGTTTTCTAGATTAAGTTTAAAACGGGTGAATTTAGCCATCAGATCTATTTCGTCGATGTCTATATCATTAATCTCCAATAACTGTTTGATAAATATTTGACTTTGTAATTTATCAGGTAAATCAATTGTTAGAGGTACAGTTTCTAGTAGATTTGTTCTGGCATTTTTGAAATACTTACTACATTTTTTTTGAAAATCTTCAAAACTAATTTGAATTTTATTGCCAGTTTTAATTTCTATAAAATTATCTTCTCTTACTTTTGAATCAATTTTTGCAAAAACATCATTAATTTTATTTTTTGGAATGAACTTTGTTTCTATCGCGTCCTTACAATTTTGAAGTATCTCATCTTCACCTAGTTTAAAAGTGATTTTTGATATATAATGATTGAGAACATTTTTATCTAAAACTACAATTTGTTTAATGTAATTTTTTATAATCTTATCTCTTGATTTCACCTCAAATCTCAAGATATTTTGGATAAAATCATCAATAGAAATTATTTTGTTTTTTAATTTATCTATGTTATCAAAAATTTGATTTTTAGAGCTATAATTTTTGTTGCTCCACATCACAAAATGAGATTTATGAATAAATTCTAATTGTGATTTCACGTCTTTTCTATTGTCATTTTCATCACTTATTACCTTTGACCAATTATACAGTGTTTTCCAGAGGTCTACGTCAGAAGATGTCATATTTTTGATTTCGCCGGCTGCGTTCTTTTGAATAGAATGCTTGACTTGATAAAAAATATTTATGTCGTTTTTTAGTTCAGTATGTACATCATCTTTAATTTCTAAACCAACAGATTCACCTTTATTCAGGGTTAATAATTTCCACAAGAAAAAGTAGTATTGAAAATCGAATCCAATTGATTTTGTTTCGGCTTCTGTTTTCTCAAAATGTGTTTTTTTACTCATAAGATATCTTATTTTTGAAATCAGCGTTAACTTTTATACAATAGCAATTCTGATTGCATATCCCTCTGAAATGAGATTGTCTTAGTTGTTTTTATTACATCTGGAGTTTCTAACATTTAGCCATACAAACAACTAAACTACAGCACCTCAAATCATCAGCCCACTAAAATACACTACTAGAACCAATCTCCTTTACGCATTTCCTCATTATGGGCAAATTTTTATAAGTTATTTTTAATGATGCCTTGGGAAGTGGTGTGGTTGCTCACATTTTCGCGAAAGCGTATCACAAAAAAAATCGGCTACCCTGTGAAGGATAACCGATGTGATGTAATGAAATAGATTGATGATGTCTTTTTTATTGATCTCCAAAGACTTCTAAGTAATTGTCTCGTTCACTAAACGGGTGTACTGTGATGCCAAATTTTTTTCCTTGTACCTTCATGGCATTATCATACGCTTGAATATCTTCTTTTTGCAGCTTCTTGTACTGCGTGAATGAGATAAAATCTTGCTCTTTGGTCAATAGTATTTTGTGTGTAGATGGGACTTGTACATGCTGTACGGGGAACTCAATTCCCTTAAAGATAAATTGTACAAAACGATCATTTGAGCTTGCTTCTAAAATCATCCCTGGGAGTCCCTGTAACTTCCATGGTCCATAAGGTAGCGGTATCTGGGTGGTGTACCAGCAAGTGTATGTTCTCCCTCTAAACGTGGTGGTTGCTTTGAGGCATTGAAACTTGCCTATTTGTTTGGTGTCATTAGATAGTTGCCACTGCAATTTAGGTAATGATTCCTTTGTGTATAATAAACCTGCTGTTAAGCTAAATGCATTACTAGAATACATACTGTCTGTACGTTTATTCATATACACTTGTAATCCGTGCTTTCTAGTTTTCTGGACATCACTAAAGTTTACCGCTTCTACAATTAATTGATCACCATTTCCATTATTTACATTGACTGTGTTATTAGATAAACCTAAGGAGTCTTTTGCAGTAACAAAGTGAGCGGTGGTAGGCTCAAAAACTAAGTAAGCGTTATAGCTTTCATCATAATGATTATCAATGTGGTCATAATAGATAATGCCCGTTTGAGCATTTTGAGAGGAAGCGAGGTGTACACTTGAATTCAAGATTAAAAAGAGTAGCGTTTTTTTCATGGTGATAGTATTGATGGATTAAAATATATACTTAACACTAGCAAACGTATAGAACGGTACTAGCGGGATAGATGTGATGGATGTAAAAAATGAATTACGTTGTTGATATAAAAATTGGTTCTCACCCAAGAGGTTATTTACCGTAATTCTATAAGAGAAATTACTCTTATCTGGGGTGTAATTTAAGTTGGTATTTACAATGTTGTAATAATTATTATCAAACTCATAAAATCCTCCATTGAGATCAAAGGTGACCTCTTTATTTACATTCCAAGTAAAGTCTGCAATGAGGTTTTTTGAGTCAAATGCAGAAGAGATATTTTCTGTCTTTTGAGTATTACGTAGATATTCGGCTTGAATATTAAAGTTAAATGGAGACGAGAAGTAGGAGGTAAACTCTGCAGTGTATGTACTGTTATAAATGTCTGTTTCACTAGAAATAGTCCTATTTAATGGTATGGTAGAGAACGACTGTATGGTTTCAAACTTTAAGCCAACGGTCTTAATCAATAGTATAAGCTGCTCTTTAAAAGTGTAGTTTTTACCTAATCTAGATACTAGAAATAAATTATTGAAATTGATATTATCTTCTAGTGAGTAGTTTTCTAATAGAGAGTTTTTTGACTTCGTGTATGTAAAAGATAGTTCGTTGTTATAGGTGTTCTTTTTGTTCTTGTTGTTTAAGCGAAATTTAAAATGCTCGTAGTTAAGAGGTTCAAATAGAGGGCCGCCACGTGTGAGAGTATTATTATTAGTCAAGTAGTAATTTTCTAAGAAATTACGGTTAGGTAAGAATTCTTGTTTTTTTGCATATGATAGCTCAAGCTCGCCGTAGAAGTTGAGAAGAAGCGCTGCATTGTAGTTTAATAATGGTTTTTTAATTTTATTTAGCTTAAAGTTATTCTGACTAATTCCTCCTTTCAATTCTGTTCTTTTTGAGATTTTATAGTGCAGACGTGAATCAAAAATGAGTGAGCTCCTTTTAAAACGTACGTTATTTCCTGTGGTACTGGTGCTAGGAGGTAATGAGATGTCAAAGTCTTCTGTGTTGTTTTTATAAATGGTCTTAAACGTTCCTTTTAATTTTTTTGTAAAAAAATAACTCGCTTCTGTCTGGATATCTATAAATCTAAAGTCACGTTGTATATCTTGATAGATAGCAGCGTCGCTTATAAAGAACGAACTGAGGTTCTCAGAGTTGATGGTAATGTCTTCTTTGGACCTTGCATAGCCTATGTCTACCAAGTTGTTGAGTATAAGCCCATTTTTTAAGCGGGTAGTGTACAATAGATTATTATAGATGGAAGTCCTCTTGCTCTCTATGGCGTCTGTGGTATTGCTATCATTAAATAAGGCTGCAGAAGTAGAGGAGGAGGAGCCCACTTTGTAATTGAGCGTGTTTACAGCATAGTGATCATCGCTGCCGTCATACTTCAACTCTAGATCACCTTCAAATAACAAATTCCTTTTCTTGTTATTATTAATTTCTGTTTGAGATTCATCTTGAAATACAAAATCTGATCTAGTAAATGATTCTTGTTTTTGGGTATCAACACCAATAAAATTAGAGCTCCTCAACGCAACATTTTTAATTTTCTTATTAATTAAAAAAGTATTGCTGAATCCATCATTGAAGTTTGTGATTTCTGGAGTGAGAGGTACGTCTATATTTTTAACCGAGTATAATGGAAGGTCATAGGTTTTATTATCATTATTTGAGAAAGAAATAGGGATGGACTTATCACCTAAGGTGGAGAATTCTTGCGCATTGAGAAATTTGATTCTCTTTTTTATGAGCGCTAGATTAAGTCGCTCATCTATCTCTTGATTGCTATCAAAACTATCACCATAGCCTGCTTCTATATTACCAAACCAAATATTCTTAAAATCATCTTTAACCTTTAAGTTGAGTGCTATTTTATCTGATTTTTGAGTTTTTTTAAGAACGGTATTTTCTTCAAAATTTTTGAGCACCTGTATATCTTTCAGAACCATAGATCTCAAGTTTTTTGAGATAAATGTGTACTGATCATCAGCTAGGTCATCACCATCTATTAATATCTTTTCAATTTCCTTATTCCAGTATTTAATTCTACCCTCATTATCTATAGACATTCCCGGTATTTTCTTGAGAGTTTGCTCTATACTTTCTGTTTTTGTGATGTTATAGTTTTGGATATTAAGGTTTGTAGTGTCTCTATTTATCCTTTTTGAAACAAGTACTACTTCCTTCAGATTTTCTTTCTTAGGAGTTAAGTTGAACACTATTTCTTCTTGACTAGAGGCATCTAAAGCTTTCTCTACATCTTCAAAAAATAAGGATGAGATTTTTACATAAAAGCTACCTGGGGTTTTTTTAAATGAAAATTTACCATCATTATCTGTGTACTGGTAGCTGATGATCGTTTTATCTGAGGAGAGTAATGAAGTAAGTACATTTGATACTGGTTTTTGATCACCATCGAGTACTAGTCCGTTGATTTTAGAACTCTGCGAAAAGCATGCAAAAGAAGTAAATAAAAAGAAAAACGTGTATTTCATTTGTTATGCTTCCTGAATAGGGTGAAATGCATTCATTAGAATTGCCTAGATGCTGTTATTTAAAACTGATTTTGAAATGAAGGTACTTATTTTCAAGTAATAAGCACAAGTATCAATCGTGCTTAATTATTTGAATAGCAGGAGGCTACGTTGTGTAAGTGAGGTGGTGAAATTTATTTACGCGTACGTCAATACGAACTTAAATATCTGTAAAGTTAGATTTTTAAAGGGTTTCTAAGATATTTATTACAAATGAAGAAGTAGGTGAATTAGCTATGCCTTTTCATTTTTAAGAGAAAAATCGATCTATAATTATCAGCTGAACAGCTGGTAGAATTTTTAGTAATTATTTTTCAGGTTACGCTTTCGCGAAAGGATAACGTAAAAAAAAATCGGCTACCCTGTGAAGGATAACCGATTTTCTATTATTGATTAGTGTAAGTGTTTAAAGACTTACAGCTATATGAGAATTAATCTCTCTTGCGATCGTCACGTCTGTTATCGCGACCACCACGGTTGTCACGACCACCACGATCATTGCTGCGCTCTCTAGGAGCTGGTGGAGTGTAACCTTCTGGCTTGTCTAATAACGCCTTGCGAGATACTTTCTCCTTACGAGTACGCTTGTCTATACCGAAGTATTTTACTTCAAGCTCTTCACCCATAGAAAGTACGTCACTAGCATTTTCTGTACGTTCCCAAGCGATCTCAGATACGTGTAATAATACCTCATTACCCGGAGCGTCAAGATATTCTACTACTGCACCAAAATCTAGCATCTTGATTACCTTCACCTTGTATGTGTTACCCACAACTGGCTTAAATGTAATAGAGTCTATCTTTGCAAGTACGGCGTTGATACCTTCTTGACCTGTACCTAAGATTTCTACAATACCTTCTTCTGTTACTGGATCTTCGTTGATAACGATAGTAGTTCCAGTTGCTTTTTGAAGTTCTTGTATTACTTTTCCTCCTGGGCCTATTAATGCACCAATGAATTCATTAGGGATACGTACACCTACCATTTTTGGAGCGTAGTCTTTTACATCCTCACGTGGAGTTGCAATAGTCTCTACAATCTTATCAAGTATGTGTAAACGACCATCTCTAGCTTGCTGTAATGCAGCTACAAGAATCTCGTATGATAATCCTTTTACTTTAATGTCCATCTGGCAAGCAGTAATACCGTCTGCCGTACCTGTTACTTTAAAGTCCATGTCTCCTAAGTGATCTTCATCTCCAAGGATATCGGAAAGTACTGCATACTTTCCAGAAGCACCGTCAGAGATAAGACCCATTGCGATACCAGAAACTGGCTTCGTCATCTGGATACCTGCATCCATCATTGCCATTGTACCTGCACAAACTGTTGCCATAGATGAAGAACCGTTTGATTCTAACACCTCAGACACTACACGTACTGTATAAGGACAATCTGCTGGGATCATTCCTTTAAGACCACGTTGAGCAAGGTTACCGTGACCTACCTCACGACGTGAAGTACCACGTATAGGTCTTGCCTCACCTGTACAGAAAGGAGGGAAGTTATAGTGAAGGTAGAAGTTTTCTTCTCCTTCATATGATGGCATATCTATTTTATTTGCATCTCTAGAAGTACCTAGTGTTACTGTAGCAAGTGCCTGAGTTTCTCCACGTGTGAAGATTGCAGATCCGTGTACAGATGGTAAGTAATCTATCTCACTCCAGATAGGGCGTATCTCTGTAGTCTTACGACCATCAAGACGAAGACCTTCGTTAAGTGTAAGATCACGTATTGCAGCCTTTTCGGCAGCACGGTAATACTTAGATACAAGTCCACCAAAGTCTTCAAGTTCTTCCTCAGAAAAAGTTGCTTTGATTTCTTCTTTAATTTCTTTGAAAGCAGCGCTACGCTCGTGCTTTGCAGATCCGGCTTGTGCAATTGCATATACCTTATCATACGCCATGTCGTGTACCTTTTGCTTAAGGTCTGCATCTTCTCTTTCGGCTGGGTACTCACGTACTTCTTTTTTACCAAAAGCTTCTGCAAGACGAAGCTGTGCAGCACACTGTACTTTAATGTGGTCGTGAGCAAATTTAATTGCGTCTGCCATTTCTTCTTCAGAAATTTCATCCATCTCACCTTCTACCATCATTACAGAATCTGCCGAGGCTCCTATCATCATATCGATGTCAGACTCTTCTAGCTGTGCTCTTGTAGGGTTAATGATAAACTCACCGTTTACACGTCCTACTCTAGCCTCAGAGATAGCACACTCAAATGGGAAGTCAGATAATTGGATAGCAGCACTTGCTGCAAGACCTGCCATTGCATCTGGCATAACGTCGTCATCATGAGACATTAACTGGATCATCACCTGAGTTTCAGAGTGGTAATCTTTTGGGAATAATGGACGTAATACACGATCCACAAGACGCATTGTTAATACTTCACCATCAGATGGACGCGCTTCTCTTTTAAAGAAACCACCTGGGTAACGACCTGCTGCTGCAAACTTCTCACGGTAATCTACCGTAAGTGGTAAGAAGTCAAGATCTTTTTGTTCGTAGTTTGACACTACAGTACAAAGCAACATACACTTTCCAGACTGTACTACTACAGATCCGTGTGCTTGCTTTGCAAGTTTTCCTGTTTCGATAGAGATTTCTCTTCCATCACCAAGGTCAATGACCTCTTTGTAAACCTTTGGAATCATAAAATTTGTTTTTCACCTCGATCTATGTCGAGATATTCCCACGTGCAAAGGATTGCGATAATCCCGCTTTCGCGAAAATTGTTAATGGTAGAATACCCTTCGTGGGTATTCCATGTGTCGTTGCGTTGTGTAGTTGATGTATCTGTAAAAAGATACGGGATGATTAAGGGTAGTTACTTCCCAAAAATCTGACACCAATGAAAAACTAGCTGTGAAAGCTTTCTCTGCCTTTTTGTTATGATGTGTAATCATACAAAAGGACTTATGTAATATGTTTTACCTTGAGGCAAAAATCTGAAAATTTTAGTAACTAACCATTACAGTTTAGTGGTACTGTATTTTCAGAATGTGATCCGTTTTGAAATTTCGCGAAAGCGTATCTCTCAAAACATCGGTATTCAATATATAGAAAAAGGGAGCCGTGAGGCTCCCTTTTTAAAAAATTGTTATTTACGGATACCTAGTTCCTTAATAATAGCTCTGTAACGTAAAATGTCTTTCTTGATTAAGTAATCAAGTAATGAACGACGCTTACCTACTAGCATTACTAGTGAACGCTCTGTAACATAATCTTTACGATTTGTTTTCAGGTGGTTTGATAAGTGTGAGATACGTTGTGTAAAGATTGCGATTTGACCTTCAGCAGATCCTGTATCGTGCTTTCCTTTACCGTGTTTTGCAAAAAGCTCTTGCTTTTGTTCTTTTGTTAAATACATTCCAGTATTATTTTAAATGAAATTCATGTATTGATAGCGTCTCTATCAGCGTGCAAAGATACATTATTCTTTGTATTATCAAACAGTTGACGCTTAATTTACAGCCATTTCTGTAAATAAGACCTTTTAGTGTTAGTTTTTTAATTGCAATTATAGAATTATCAAGTGTTTGTATATCAATAAAATCACGTTAAAGGGTATGGGTAATACCGATTAGCGTGATTTTAATGTTGTTGATGTTTTGAGTTACTCTTTATAATTAGCTATTTGCTTCAACCAACTCTTTGTTTTTACTTAATGTAATTGCTAGGTTACCTAATAATACACCATAGATAACTTTAGAACTTACATCTGCAATAGTGTATACTAGTTGTCTAGCCATCACGCCATCTTCACTATATAAAAATCCGTCTACTCCAGTAAGGTATGGCATTAAGTAAGCTCCTGGATATAAAGTCCATGATATTAAAAATAAGATCCAGATATTAGAAAGTATTTTTTGTCCTGCAGGAGAAATGCCTTCTTTTCCTTCTTTGATTACCTTTTTCATTACCCATAAAATATGGAAGAAAAATGCAGATGAAATAGCTCCCCATACTAAAAAGGCAGTCAAGTTACTTACTTCATAAAACTGACCAATGTATCCAGTAATAATCATCATTGCCCCAGAAAACCAGAACTGATTACGTACAGAGCTAAATTTTGAAGAAGTTAAGCTTACCACAAATAGAATTTGGAATAAAAGCATAGGTACATCGATGAGCCAGTTGAGATAACGATATCCATTATTAAATAAATCTCCACTTGGATCTAGAAAATATCTTCCTACTTCCTCATTATAAGTAAAACTTGATGTCCAGTTTTGTGCCTGCGCATATAAAAGTAAAAATGCCGATACCATCACCACAGCTGATAATATGTTCGACATTTGGAATTTTTTATCTACATTTTTGATAGTAAGGGTAAAGTAGAGTAGCCCTGCGAGCATTACTGCATATCCTAAAGTGAGAATATGTGATGTAAATTGATAAGCAATCTCAGAGAAGCCTTCTGTCGCGCCTATAAAGTTTTCAAAATTTGCATTTCCTAGTTCTTGTGTCATAGCAATTTTTTTATGGTTTTCTTTTTTCCATAAAATTACGACTAACGATTAATTTGTTTAAGTTATTTAATATTTAATTAAACAAAATTAAGAAAACAATAAGAGTGCTAGGTGTATATGCGACTTATAAGGTGCTTTTAGGAGGAGGTGAGTTCTGTAAATAATCCCTCTAGGCTCACGTTTTTTTGATTGAGTTGTAAGATTTTAAGGTCGTTATCATGAGCAAAGTCAAAGACCTTTGCTCTCATATCATATTGAGTACTAAAGGTAATTTCATAAGTGAATCCTGTAGTATTTTTTACAGAAGCTACTTTGTCTAGCCTGCTCAATGCAACTTCTTCTACGCGGTAATCAAATTCGGCAATAACTATTTGCTGCTGTCCATCGCGTAGCTCCGTCATTTTTTTGTCGGCTACTATAGTTCCTTTATTAATAATAATGACACGATCACAAATGGCTTCTACCTCTTGCATGATGTGCGTACTCATTAATATCGTTTTTTCCTTACCTATATCTTTAATGAGATTTCTAATGTCTAATAGCTGATTAGGATCTAGCCCTGTAGTTGGCTCATCAAGAATCAATACTTCTGGGTCATGTAGCAAAGCAGTAGCAAGACCTACACGCTGTCTGTAACCTTTTGATAGTTGGCTTATTTTTTTATGTGCCTCAGAAGTTAGTCCTGTGAGGGTGATAACTTCATCTATGCGTTCTTTTGATACCTTATAAACTCCTGCATTAAACGCTAGATATTCTCGCACATACATTTCCACATAAAGCGGATTGTGTTCTGGTAAGTATCCCACAGCGCGACGCACTTTTTGTACATTATTTTTGGTGTCGTGGTGATGTACTGTTGCTGTTCCAGAAGTAGGAGTGAGGTAGGTGGTGAGTATTTTCATTAATGTACTCTTACCAGCACCGTTAGGACCTAGAAAGCCTACAATCTCACCTTTTTGTAAGGAAAATGAAATGTGATCAAGCGCTTTCTGAGTGCCGTACATTTTTGTGATGTCTGTTACTACAATGGACATAGAGGAGTATTTAATACTGTAAATGTAAGAATTGATAACGGGAGGATACATTTAAAAGTGTGACGATCATCTAAGCTAAAGAGATTTTAAAATAGAAATATATATCATATTCTCATTTTCACTAGTTTATAGATGTTTGATTGATAATTCCTCAAAATCTATGCTTAATAAAAAATATTTCATAAAAGGATATAAATAAATTGGCTCATTAGATATTTTTTCTACTTTAGCAGTCAAATAAGTCAACATGTTATCAAACGTTTATTATTGGAACAATTTTTTCTATTTCTTCTTTTACGGGAAGAGATCAGGGTTGATATTGTGCTAATTTAATAACACTCAATATTTCAATAAGTCCTGATAAATTTTTATCAGGGCTTTTTTTTTGCACAATTATGAAAGTAGCAATACAAGGCGTACAAGGATCATTTCATCACAAGGTGGCTCAAGAATTTTTTGGGGCAGACGTTGCTGTGGTGGAGTGCATGTCTTTTCCTAGGCTAGTAGACGCACTAGTAGAAGGTGAAGTACAAGATGCTGTAATGGCTATAGAAAATAGTATCGCAGGAGCAATACTCCCTAATTATGCATTACTAGATAAACATGATTTACACATAGAAGGAGAGTTCTACCTTGACATCCAGCATCAGTTAATGGCGCTACCAGGTCAAGGCATAGAGGATATAAAAGAAGTGTGGTCACACCCTATGGCAATCTTACAATGTCGTGAGTTTTTTAGAAACTACCCAGACATAAAACTTGTAGAAGATACAGATACCGCAGGCGTAGCCAGAGAGATACAAGAAAAGCAGTTACAAGGAATTGCAGCCATAGCCAGTACAGCCGCAGCAAGTATTTACAAACTAGAAATCATAAGAGCGTCCATACAGACCATCAATGAGAATGCAACGCGATTCTTTATTTTAAATAAGGATAAGAAACAAGTAGAAGGTGTTATTGATAAGGCATCTCTAAGATTTTCGGCAGATCATAAGCGAGGTAGTCTAGCGGCAATTTTAAATGTGCTGAGTGATTGCAAGATGAATCTTACAAAAATTCAGTCCATGCCTATTATCGAGAAGCCGTGGAAGTATGCATTTTTTGTAGATGTCACTTTTGAAAAAATAGAAAGCTTTAATAAGGCAGTACAATTACTAGAGATCATGGCAAATGACTTTAAAGTACTAGGAGCCTACAAAAACAGAAAGCAATGATGCAACCAGCAAATAGGTTACAGGAAACCAAAGAATACTACTTTTCGCGAAAGCTAAAGGAAGTTCGCGCACTCATTGCAAACGGTCATCCTGTGATCAATATGGGAATAGGAAGTCCAGATATGCCGGCGCCTCCGGCAGCCGTTGCAGCTATGCTCAAAGGCTTACATGATAGTGTGGCTCACCAGTACCAGAGTTATACCGGCATACCTGAGTTGCGAGGAGCTATGGCAGATTTCTACAAAAAGCAATATGGAGTAATCGCAAATCCAGACACTGAGATATTGCCACTTATGGGTTCTAAGGAAGGGATTATGCACATCTCGATGGCATTTTTAAATCCTGGTGATAAAGTCCTTTTTCCTAACCCTGGATACCCTAGTTATGCTGCGGTAACAAGACTTGTGGAGGCAGAAGCAATTACATACGATCTTAATGAGGAGAACGGATGGTTGCCAGACTTAAAAGCACTGGCTGCTCAAGATCTTTCGGGTGTAAAAATAATGTGGGTAAATTATCCTCACATGCCTACTGGGACTAAGGTGCCAGATGGATTTTTTGAAGAATTGATCGCTTTCGCGAAAGCGCAACAACTTCTAGTAATCAACGACAACCCATATAGTTTTGTACTTAATGACAATCCGCAATCACTGCTAGCAGTTCCCGGAGCGTCTGAAGTAGCCCTAGAACTTAACAGTCTGAGTAAGACCTTCAACATGTCTGGATGGCGTGTAGGAATGGTACTAGGAAGTGCCGAAAACATAGGACACGTATTGCGTGTAAAATCTAACATGGATAGCGGTATGTTTTACGGCATACAGAAAGGAGCTGTAGCGGCCTTAGGCTTAGGAGATGACTGGTTTGAGCATATCAATACCATTTATGGACGCCGCCGTAAACTAGTTTATGAGCTTGCCGAAAGGTTAGGTTGTACATACGACAGAGATGCTGTAGGATTATTTGTCTGGGCAAAACTGCCAGAAGGAATCGATGCCGAAGTCTTTATAGATAACATCTTGCTCGAGAAATTCATCTTTATTACACCCGGAACCATTTTTGGAACGATGGGGAAAGGATACATCAGGTTTAGCCTTTGTGTAAAAGAAGAAGAAATTAAAGAAGCAATAAGTCGATTTTAAGATAATTAATAGCTGGATATGAGGTGTTTTTATCAGTAAGGCACTGAATTTGAGCAATTAGAGAGTAATATTTAGATAATGAAAGACATTTACATCATAGGGTTGGGGCTTATAGGAGGATCATTTGCGCGAGATTTGCGCGAGCAAGAACCTGCGGCAACTATTTATGGTATAGATGCAAGTGAAGCCCACGTAGCCGAAGCATTGTCATTAGGTTTTATAGATAAAGGCGCCGTACTAGAAGATATTAAAACAGCAGACCTCGTAGTGCTAGCAATCCCAGTAGATGTTGCTATTCATGTACTACCAGACGTTCTTAATTATATAGGAGACGATACGATTGTGGTAGATATGGGTTCTACTAAGCAAGCCATTTGTGAAGTAGTGGCATTACACCCTAGACGTCGCAACTTTCTTGCATGTCACCCAATAGCAGGAACCGAGTTTTCTGGACCTAGTGCAGCGATTACAGGCTTGTATAATGGGAAGACCAATATTATATGCGAGGTAGAGAAAACAGCTTTTAAGCTGCAAGAAAAGGTGCTCGACCTATTTAAGAATATGGGCATGCGCATACGCTACATGGATCCGGTGTCTCATGATAAGCATATTGCATATGTGAGTCACCTCTCACACATAAGTGCATTTATGCTAGGTAAGACGGTCATACAAAAAGAGAAAAATGAGCGTGATATTTTTGACATGGCGGGTAGTGGATTTGCATCTACCGTGCGCTTAGCAAAAAGTAACCCAGTTACATGGACCTCGATTTTTAAAGAGAATAAAGAGAATGTCTTAGAGACGTTAACTGAATATATTGCAAATCTCAACGATTTTAAAATGCTTTTGGAAAATGACGATTTTCAAGGAGTACACGATGAGATGGAAAACACGAACCACATTAAGGAAATATTAAACGGAATTAAATAGTTTTGCGCTTTCGCGAAAGCGTAAATATCAAAAGCCCGAAGCGGCACAAATTAAATGTTATGGAAAATAAGAAAGAACTTAGAAACTGGTTAGACGCTTTTGGCCTTGATCACCCTCTTGTAATTGCAGGACCTTGTAGTGCAGAGACGGAAGCGCAGGTGCTTAAAATTGCTCACCAACTTAAAGATACAGATGCTACGGTATTACGTGCAGGGATCTGGAAGCCAAGAACGCGTCCAGGAAACTTTGAAGGAGTAGGAGCTCTTGGTCTTAAATGGTTGCAAAAAGCCAAAGAAGAAACGGGAATGCTTACTACGACAGAGGTTGCAAATGCAAACCACGTAGATCTAGCACTTGAGGCAGATATTGATATCTTATGGATAGGTGCTCGTACAACAGTATCTCCATTTATCGTTCAAGAAATTGCAGAAGCTCTTAAAGGAACAGATAAAACGGTGCTTATTAAAAACCCAGTAAACCCAGATCTAGCCCTATGGTTAGGAGCGGTAGAGCGTTTTTATACTCAGGATATTAAAAATCTAGGAGTAATACACAGAGGTTTCTCTACGTATGAAAAGACACGCTACAGAAATAATCCAGAATGGCAAATAGCGATTGATCTTCAAAATAAATTTCCAGATCTTCCTTTAATTCTTGATCCGTCACACATTGCTGGACGTCGTGATATTATTCATGATTTATGCCAGACAGGTCTTGATCTTAACTATGATGGTATCATGGTGGAGACACATTATGATCCAGATAATGCATGGAGTGATGCTGCGCAGCAAATCACACCAGCTACGCTCGTACAAATGATGAAGGATTTAAAAATCCGTAAAGAAGAAGGTACAGAGGTAGAGTACAATAATAAATTGAACACATTACGTACTAAGATTGACGTGATAGATCACCAGCTTATTGAAAGCTTAGGGAAGCGCATGAAAATCTCTGATAGTATAGGAGAGCTTAAAGCAGAAAATAACGTTTCAATCTTGCAGACTAAACGCTGGAATGAAATCTTAGGAAAGATGATTCTAGAAGGAGAGCAAAACAATCTAAGTGAAGAGTTTATACTACGTGTATTTAAAGCAGTACACCAAGAGTCTATAAACCACCAGAAGAAAGTTGCTAGATCGTAAGATTTTAGATAACTAACTATAAAAAAAAGGCTCAACATTATGTTGAGCCTTTTTTTTGCTTTTTGGAAAGTGAATTGATTAATCTTTCTTAGTGTAAGCAAGTCTTCTTGAAGCTTTTCTCATTAAGACATTTACCAAGTCTTCAGGAGAGCTTCCAAGTCCACCACGTACTTTTTTGTTGTAGTTCCATAAAAGTTGGCCATCTGCTCCATTATTTACGTTCATGTTTACAATAGCACTATTTGTAGAACCACCAAAGCCTATTAGTAAAGAAAGTGCAACGCTTGCTCCTTCGCTCATAGGTTTGTTAGTTTCATAATCTCCAGATATGATTGCATCTACTTCAAGAATTTTTGCAAGTTCGTCAGTAGTATATTCATACATGTTGTCATAGTCAATACCTTCCTTTTTTAGTAAAGCATTTGTTCTAGAGGGTTGCTGTATTTCTAATGTTGTGAGTTTACCTCTCTTTTTTCTCTTTAAAAACCAAGAAAACATACCAGTTTGTAATCCCTCTCCTTCGGCTTTTTCAAGACGGCTTAGTTGCTCATCTGTCATATCTTTCATTTGCCTAGGTCTAAGCTTTACCTGAGTTTTAAATGGTACGATAGCGATAATTTTATGCTCCTTAGCAATTTCATCAAACGCTGGGTTTTCATACAGGCTTGTTTGAGCTACAAGGAATGGAGCCATTAAAATAAATGCTGCAATAAAAAGAATTGATTTTTTCATTAATATAATTTTTGATTGATTTATTGCGCTAAAATATTAAAATCTTGCTGTAAATTCCTACAATTCTTAAAATTATGGCAAGTAGTTTTTCTAATATTTCTAGTGAGTAACTAAAAAGAAGGTATTTTTGTACCTGACACAAACGTATGACAGGAACTGTTTATAAATCTACTGGAAGTTGGTACACCGTAAAGGCGGATGACGGCCAGTGGTTTGAATGTAGAATAAAAGGAAAATTCCGTATTCAAGGAATTAAGAGTACAAACCCAGTTTCGGTAGGTGATGTTGTAGACTTTGATCTTGACACCAAAAGTGATGTAGAGACAGGAGTAATTACAAAAATTCACGATAGAGATAACTACATTGTACGTAAGTCTGTAAACCTTTCTAAACAAACGCACATCATTGCTAGTAACGTAGACACAGTGTTTTTACTTGTAACGCTTAACAATCCGCCTACATTTACGGCATTTATAGATCGTTTCCTGGTAACTGCAGAGGCCTATCATATTAAAGCTGTATTGCTTTTTAATAAGATTGACACTTATAATGAAGAGGAGATTATGGAGATAAAATATCTTGCGGCAATGTATCGTGAGATAGGGTATGAGTGTGTAGGGATTTCGGCAATTACAGGTAAAAATATCGATACTGTAAAGGAGATGATGACGGGTAAGACGTGTATGTTTACAGGTCATTCTGGAGTAGGAAAATCTACGCTGGTAAATGCTATCGAACCTACGCTAGACCTTAAAACTAAGCAAATAAGCGTGCAGCACAGTCAAGGACAACACACGACTACTTTTGCAGAGATGTTTGATCTACATTTTGATGCACGAATTATCGATACTCCAGGAATTAAAGGTTTTGGAATTGTAGATATGGAGCGGGAAGAAATAGGAGACTATTTTCCTGAGTTTTTCGCTTTAAAAAGCGAGTGTAAATTCAATAATTGTTTACACCTCGAAGAACCTAAATGTGCTGTAAAAGAAGCGCTAGATAATGATGAACTCCACTGGTCGCGTTATAAAAGTTATACCCAAATGCTAGAAGGGGATGACGAACAGCATTACAGAAAAGATCACTACCCAGAAGAGCAATAATAATGAAGGCAGTAATTCAGCGAGTAACAGAAGCCTCTGTCACTATAGATGGAGTTGTAAAATCTGAGATTAACCAAGGGTTACTTGTATTGCTGGGTGTTACTCATGATGACACGAAAGAAGATATTGAGTGGCTCACAAATAAAATAATTGGCCTACGAATTTTTAGTGATAATGATGGCGCAATGAACCTTTCTGTGGGTGATGTTGATGGAGATGTTTTGGTGATTAGCCAGTTTACGTTATATGCGAGTACCAAGAAGGGCAACCGTCCTTCATTTTTAGAAGCAGCACGACCAGATAAGGCAATCCCTATGTATGAGGAGTTTGTAAGTATGCTTTCGCGAAAGCGCAATAGGCCCACCTATTCAGGAGAATTTGGTGCAGATATGAAGGTTCAATTACTTAATGATGGGCCTGTTACGATTGTGATTGATACAAAAAACCGTATTTAATTCTTGTAGGATAATTCTTTAAGTCCTACTTTGGCGCATAATTCATCAATCATCAATCAATTAATGCGTTTTCTTTACTTTCTTGCCTTCTTAGGCTTTACTTCTGTGATGTATAGCCAAGATTTTAACTATGCTATAACTGATATTCCTGAGGAGCTAACAAACAATGCAAATAGTGTAGTACGATTAGATCAATATTTTATAGATATTCCAGATATAGCGCGTATTGCTACTACTCATAAGCGTATCGTTACAGTGCTTAATAAACTTGGTAATAACGATGTTGGTTCGTCAATCTATTATGATAATTCTTCTCGGGTCAAGAGTATAAAGGCAACAGTTTATGATGCTCATGGTAATGAGGTTAAAAAGTATAAGCAGCGTGATTTTAACGATGCGAGTGCTACAGACGGTTTTAGCTTACATTCAGATACAAGGGTTTTATATTTAAATTACACACCCAGTTCTTATCCTTATACAATTGTTGTGGAGAGTGAGAAAATATCTAAAACTACTGCATTTATACCGCCAGTGTATAGTAATACTAATTATTATAGCAGCACACAAAAGATTGAGTACGATATTTCCTATAATCCATCTCTTGGATTGCGATATATACATGAAGGCGATCGTAAGGATTTTTTTATAAGAGAAGAAAGTGGAGCACTACACATCGAGGCAAGAAATATTATGGCCGTCTCTCCCGAAGCATTTGCGCCAAGTTTTAATACCATAGTTGAGCACATCATTTTTGGCCTAGATAGATTTAATTTAGAAGGTGTAAATGGGAAGGCAGATGATTGGTTAGTATTTGGGAAATGGATGGATGATAACCTATTGAATGGAACTCAGGATCTGCCAGAAGACACAATAAAGACTATAAAAGAATTAGTAGTTGGAATTGATGATCCTGTTATTAGAGCTCGGAAAGTGTATAATTTTGTACAAAACAAAGTGAGATACGTGAGTATACAAATAGGGATAGGTGGCTGGAAACCAATGTTGTCATCTAAGGTAGATGAAGTGGGATATGGTGATTGTAAAGCTTTGTCAATGTATACTAAAGCACTGCTAGAGGTTGCAAATGTCCCATCCTATTATACAGTGGTATATGGCGATTCAGATAAAAGAGATATACGCCCAGATTTTGCTAGTGTGCAAGGCAATCACGTTATATTAACACTACCTCAAGAAGACAATAGTTATGTGTGGTTAGAGTGCACAGATCAACAAGTGCCTTTTGGCTTTATTGCGGGATTTACAGATGATAGAGATGTGCTAATAGTCACCCCAGAAGGTGGTGAGATCATTCATACTAAAAAATATACGGCTCAAGATAATTTTCAATATTTAAAAGGAACATATACACTAAATAATAGTGGTGATATTATGGCAGAAGTACGTATGTCATCTGGCGGTATCCAATATAAAGTTAGGAGCAAACTAGATAAAGACAACGATGATGAAAGAAAAAAGTATTACTATGATTTTTGGAATTATATAAATAACCTACAGTTAGGGGATTTTACCTTTAAGAACAATAAAATCGATGCTATTTTTGTTGAGAAAATTTCATTTACGGCTCGCAACTATGCCACTTTAGCAGGTCAAGAAATGATAGTGCCTATAAATGCATTTAATAGATTTTCTGCTTTTCCAGCAGGGGCAATTGAGCGTACACAGGACGTCTCTGTTGCCAGGGGATTTAGTGATACAGATAGTACAGAGATTGTTATTCCGTCTAATTATATCGTTCAATACATACCAGAGAATGTCACATTGGATACAGAATTTGGGAGGTATGCCATTGCGTTTGAAAAGATTTCAGAAAATACACTAAGCTACAAGCGATCGTTAATCCTTAACGAGGGAGCTTATGATAAATCTAATTATAAAGAATTTCGATCATTTTTACGTAAGGTGGCAATCAATGATAAGCAGAAGATGATTTTAGTGAGCAAATGATTAAATAGTCTCTATAAATTAAATTTCGCATTTGTGGCACTTTCGTGAAAGAGTACACTGGCACATATTATATTAAAAATTTACCTACATAATTTTATGAATAAACAACAATTAGTTTTGCTCCTTCTAAGCTTTTTAGCGCAGAAAACTATTTCTCAAAATTATAATTTTGGTAAATTAAATGAAAGTCATTTTGAAGTTAAGTTAACAGATCTACAAAAGAAGGCTTCGGCAGCTATTCTTTTTAAGAACCGTACATCCAAGTTTACTATTGAAGATGATCGTGAAGGATGGTTTGTTGCTTCAACACATTATAAGGTTATTAAAGTTCTCAATAATGATGGTTTAAATGAAGGTGATATTAGTGTGAGAATTTATAAAAATGATGGTAAAGAAGAACGAGTTTTTGATATAAAAGCAAACACTTACACTTTTACCGAGGGGGTTTTGAAAAAAACAAAACTAAATAAAAAGGACATATATGTTAATGAGATAAATAACAACTGGAATGAAGTAAGTTTTGCAATACCTGATGTTAAGGTAGGAAGTATCTTTGAGTTAAGCTATGAGGTTTATTCTCCTTTTTGGAAAATTGATGATTTAGTCTACCAAGAAAATGTTCCAGTACTTAAGTATCATTCCGAAGTTTTTTTACCAAGTTTCTTTACATTTAATAGATTTAAAAAAGGCTATCTACCTTCTCAGTCAAACGATCAATATCATTGGAAATCAGTAAACATCTCCACTTCTTCTGATGGAGGATATGGTTCAGTTAGTCATAGGTCTGGTTTAGCAAACTTAAGTTTTGACCAGCTAGAAAGTACATTAGACCTTACTGATGTGCCAGCCCTTAGAAAAGAGGGCTTTACAAATAATATTGAGAATTATAGAGGTAGTCTTATTTACGAATTAGCTTCCTATGAAATTGAACCAGGAAACAAAGTTCAAATTTCAACGGATTGGGATAATGTTTCTCAACAAATTTTTGATAATAAACATTTTGGAAAAGCAATAAGTGATAGAAAATTCCTTAACGCAGAAGCGAATCGATTTCGTCAGATCGGAACAAGTAAATCAGAATCCATTTCTAAGGTTTTTGAATACATAAAGAAGTCCATGGCTTGGAATGGAAAAAACGGCAAATTTGCAGAAAAATCACTCAAAGAAGCATTTGAAATTGGCAGTGGAAATATTGCAGAAATCAACCTTAATTTAGTCGCATTATTACGACAAGCGGGGTTTATCGCTTATCCAGTACTTGCAAGTACAAAGGCCCACGGTGTTCCGTCATATCCCACATTAGAGGGCTTTAATTATGTCCTTGCAGTAGTTTTTCTTGATGATGAATATATACTTCTAGATGCATCAGAAAAGTTAGCGCCGCCAGGTGTTTTGCCTAATCGTGTTATAAATTGGGAGGGATTGATTCTACGAAAAAATTCAACTCCTAAGAAAATTAATTTATTTCCGACAATAAAGAGTCGTAATGATATTTTAGTAGACGCAACCTTGGGAGCAGATGGTGTCATAAAAGGAAAGTATAAACAAAGAGGGACATTAAATGAAGCATTGGAAATGCGAAACGATATGCTCTTAATAGATAAAAGTAACCTTGAGGAAAGAAAATTTACAGAGTATCAGCTTGCTGACATCTCTAATTTTAAGATCGATAATACATCATTAGATAGACCATTTACAATAGGTTTTGATTTTAAGAGTGACGCATTCGTTGAAAAAATTGGAAGTAAATTGTATGTATCAAGTACATTATTTTTAAAAGAAAAATCTAAAATACTTTTGAGCGAAGATAGACTGTATCCAATAGATTTTGAATACCCTAAAGTGCATAGAAAGTCTGTTATATTAAATATACCAGAGGGTTATAAGGTTGAGTCTTTGCCAAAACCCGTTAATCTTACTTTGAAGGAAGGAGAATTATCTTATATATTAAATGTTAATGTTCAAAATGGAAATGTGCAAATAATATTAGAAGAAACAATTAATACAGCTTTAATGCGTCCACCATCATTTTCAAATATTAAAAAGTTTTTTGAGGGCAAAATGAATGCCGAAAATCAAAAAATTGTACTTATTAAAAAATAAGTTCTGGATAATTTAGAATTGTAACAAGTTGTAGGCGATATGATTTATACTCACCGAGTGCGCTATTTTAATTAACTAACTAATGTGTCTCAGCTCACTGAGTAAGGGAGAAATTCAGGGTGGTGACTAAGGTCAATTCTTGCCGATATTGGCTAAAAGTGAGAAAGAGAGTACTAAAAGGTCTAGGAGAAGAGCTCGCCAAGCTGGAGATTGTAGTGTTATTTTTGGTTAATCAAAATGGAGTGAATTGTCAAATGGCTTTTGGTATAACTTAATATAAATAATAAGATTGATTATCATTTTTGCTACAATATCAAGATATTAAAGTGATATCCTAAGCTTTTAAATAACCACATATGGCTATTAGTATTAGTGGTTATGTGAAAACCACTATTATAAAACACGAAATTTTAAATAAAAAAATCACAGCTTGACAACTCAAAACCTTGCTCAAAAAAACATTACCAATATGAATAAATTAATACTTCTCATTTTTATTACAAGTTTATCTGCAACAACTTGCTTAGCACAAAATTATAAATTTGGAAAAGTCTCTAAAGAGGAACTGATGCAAGATGTGCACCCTAATGAGCCGGAAGCTGATGCTGCAATTTTATATAGATTATTTAGAACAAAATTCAATTACACTAATGACGAGGGCTTCACAGCAACCACAAATTTTCAAGATCGTATAAAAATTTATAACGAGAAAGGTAATGATTGGGCATCAGTTAGCATATTCCTTTATACTGGCTCAGGAGGTGCGGAAAGTATAAGTGGTCTCAAAGCGTACACGTATAATCTTGATGGAAAAATAGAGAAAACTAAATTAGACAGAAAGAATATTTTCGAAGACGAGGTTAATGAGAATTATACTAAGGTAACTTTTTCGATGCCCAATATAAAAAGCGGATCGATTATAGAATATGAATATAGTATAAGGTCGCCGTATTTAACCACTTTTGATAAGTATTACTTTCAAGAATCAATACCTGTTGATGTAGTAGAAATGACTGTAGCTGCCCCTGAGTATCTTGTTTATAAAACTCATCGTAATGGTTGGGTACCTTTTTCTATTGCCAAAAGTTCACGAGAGGGTAATCTTCAAATAAGTTACAAGGAAAAATCAACTTCTAAAATTAAACAACCAGAAAATAGAACTCGAAATATAAAGTATAGAGAAGATGTTTCTGAAGTAAATTTAAAAAATGTACCATCTCTTAAATTAGAGCCTTATGCGGGTAATATAAATAATTACCGTACTACTTTACAGTTTGAATTAGAAATGACTCGTTTCCCTAACGATTCACCAGAATTTTTTACAACAAGCTGGGATGAGGTTGCGAGTACTATTTATAAATCTTCAGATTTTGGATCTCAACTTAATAGACAGAGTTTTTTCAAGGATGAGGTTGATAAATTAATTGCTGGAATGTCCGAAAAGGAAAAGGCAATAAAGATTTATGATTATGTCAGGAATAAAATAACGTGGAATGGCAATTACGGGATTTTTGTAGAGAATGGAACAGCTAGTACCTTCAAAAACAAATCTGGAAACATAGCAGATATTAATCTGTTGCTGGTGTCGATGTTGAAGTATGCAGGAATCAAGGCAGATCCTGTTTTGTTAGGTACAAAATCTCATGGAATTTACCTTTTTCCTACGAGAACTGGATTTAATGCTGTTATAGCGGGAGTAGAGATAGAAGGGGAATTAGTATTGTTAGATGCTTCAGATAAATTAGGTAGTCCTAATGTATTGAAAAGTCAATTACTCAATTGGTTTGGAGGAAGAATGGTTGATGATGATGGTACATCTAAGGCAATAAGCTTAAAAAATGCAACAGCAATACACTATGCCCTTGCTAATGTAAATTTAGATGATACGGGAATTGCCAGTGCATCAGTAAAAAATAGATTTGCAAATAATTATGCGTCTGAAATGCGAAAGTCTTTATATGGTAAAGAAGAGACTGAACTTAATACAGCAGTCTCTGCAGAATTTAATGATACAGAAATAGAAAATCTGAATGTTTCTGACTTATTAAATACATACAAGCCATTAAGTGTATCTTTTGATGCAGATGTTGCTAGTTATTTTGAGACTATAGGTGATAAAATTTATTTGAACCCACTTTTTTTTTATAGTACAGACGAAAATTTATTCAAGTCTGATGAAAGAACACTACCTGTAGATTTTGATTATTCTCGTTCGGATCGAATAACCATCAATATAAGTATTCCTGAGGACTACGTTGTAGAGTCTCTGCCAGAACCATTAGTGGTTTCTATGGTGGATGGTATAGCTTCTTATAAATATAATATCTCGAACGCTACGGCAGGTTTGTCTATTTCAGTGCAACGAACTATAGATACACCATTAGTAGCAGTAGATTATTATAAATCTTTAAAAGCTTTTTTTGAGATGATTATTAAGAAAGAAAGTGAGAAAGTTGTCTTCAAGAAAGCCTAGAGACTGCATATTTTTAAATAGATTGCACTATGTACTAATAAAATGAATTAAATGAACATTTCAGACTCACAACAAGCAGTAGACGATTGGATAAAAGCTCACGGAGTGCGCTATTTTAATGAACTTACTAATATGGCTCAGCTTACTGAAGAGGTAGGAGAAGTGGCGCGCATCATCGCACGTCGCTATGGGGAGCAGAGTGAGAAAGAAAGTGATAAAGGTAAAGATCTAGGTGAGGAACTTGCAGATGTCATGTTTGTAGTATTATGCCTGGCAAATCAGACTGGAGTTAATCTTCAGGAAGCCTTTGATAAAAAGCTTGATATAAAGACTAAGCGTGATCACGATCGTCATCACAATAATGAGAAATTGAAATAATAGCCTATGCTCTTAAAAGTACAACATACTGCAGCCAGCACTAGTGGTGAGATACAAATCACAGGGTCAAAAAGTGAGACTAACAGACTGCTTATTTTACAAGCGCTCTTTGATGGTATTGTAGTAAAGAATATTTCAAATAGTGATGATGCTGCGGTGATGCAAAAGGCACTAGCGTCTACAGAAAGTGAGGTAGATATTTACCATGCAGGTACGGCAATGCGTTTTCTTACCGCTTATTTTTCTATACAAGAAGGTAGAGAGACGTTGCTCACGGGTAGCGAGCGCATGCAGCAACGCCCTATGGCAATATTGGTAGAAGCATTGCAGCAGTTAGGTGCTCAGGTTTCTTATGTAAAAAATGATGGGTATCCGCCGCTTCATATTAAAGGAAGCAAACTCACAAAAAGTGAGGTTACGCTCAAGGCAAATGTGAGCAGCCAGTATATCTCTGCACTTATGATGATGGGAGCAGCGCTAGAAAATGGACTTACCATTCATCTCGATGGTAAAATCACTTCGGTGCCATATATAAACATGACGCTAGCACTATTACACCAGCTAGACATTGAGGCTACATTTGTAGGTCAGATTATAACTATCAAACCAGGAAGAACGAGTAGAGCGCATAGAGAAATCACAGTAGAGTCAGACTGGAGTAGTGCTTCGTACTTTTATAGTATTGTTGCGCTTTCGCGAAAGCGTACTTTAGATACTTCTATCACCATAAGTAGTTATAAAGAGGATAGCTTGCAGGGTGATGCAGTATTGCAAGATATTTACAAGCAGCTAGGTGTAGTTTCTGAATTTAGTGGAGATAAACTTACCTTGTCACTAGCCAAAGATTTTGAACTTCCTGAAACAATCACTTTGGATCTTGCAAATGCGCCAGACATTGCGCAGACTATAGCAGTTACCTGTTTAGGACTTGGTGTAGGATGTCATCTTACGGGATTGCATACCCTCAAAATAAAAGAAACAGACAGGCTAGAAGCACTACGAGAAGAGATTACAAAGCTAGGCGGTGGGATTATGATAACAGATACAGACCTTACGTTACTGCCACAAGAAGCAGCGCTTAACGAGAATATTACGATTGCGACATATCATGATCATCGTATGGCAATGGCTTTTGCGCCACTAGCGCTATCGGTTCCATTGTTGATAGATGATGCGGGTGTGGTGTCTAAGTCATATCCAGATTTTTGGAAAGATTTAGAAACTTTAGGCTTTGGTCAAGAGATAATTGGCTAAACACTTGACAACGCCTATCTCAAGATTGTATCTTTGCGATCTTGCAAATGAGCGGTTCATACTGCTTTTGTGAGCACAAAAACTAAAATAAAAACCCTTTATGAAGTTATCACATTTTAACTTTGATTTGCCAGATGAATTACTAGCAGATCGCCCAGCCGAAAATCGCGACGAGTCACGCCTTATGGTACTTAACCGAAAAGAGCAGACTATAGAGCACAAAATGTTTAAAGACATTATTGATTATTTTGAGCCGGAAGATGTGATGGTGCTTAATAATACCAAGGTTTTTCCAGCACGTTTATACGGTAATAAAGAAAAAACTGGAGCACGTATCGAGGTATTCTTGCTTAGAGAACTTAACTCAGAAACACGCCTATGGGATGTTCTTGTAGATCCAGCACGTAAAATACGTATAGGTAACAAGTTGTACTTTGGTGACGATGAGAGTCTAGTAGCAGAAGTAATTGATAACACAACATCAAGAGGACGTACACTTCGTTTCTTATATGATGGATCTTACGAGGAGTTTAGAAAAAAGCTAACTTCACTAGGAGAGACGCCATTACCTAAATATATTAATAGAGAGGTAGAGCCAGAAGATGAAGATCGCTACCAGACTATTTATGCAACAGAAGAAGGAGCTGTAGCCGCGCCTACTGCAGGTTTACACTTCTCAAAGCACTTGCTTAAGCGTCTTGAGATTAAAGGAGTAGACTTTGCTGAGGTTACACTACACGTAGGTCTAGGAACTTTCAGCGCAGTTGAGGTAGAAGATCTATCTAAGCATAAAATGGATAGTGAAGAGGCATATATACATAAGCCAGCAACAGAAATTATCAATAAAGCGCTAAAGGAAAAACGTCGTATTTGTGCCGTAGGTACAACCTCGATGAGAGTGATGGAAAGTGCTGTTTCTAGTAACCATACACTTAATGAGTTTGGTGGATGGACTAACAAATTCATCTTCCCTCCATACGACTTTAGTATCGCAAACTGTATGATTACAAACTTTCATACACCTAAGTCTACTTTGTTAATGATGGTTTCTGCATTTGCAGGTCACGATTTTATGAAGAGAGCTTATGAAGAAGCAGTAAAAGAGAAATATAAATTCTACTCTTACGGAGACGCAATGTTGATTATCTAATTTCAGCAGATATAATTATAAAAACCCAGACAGCAATGTTTGGGTTTTTTGTTTTAGGAGCATCACCTTGTGGTATTTGTTGTATCTAGTTTCCCGCTTTCATTACAATTCCTCGCGCCGGCTTCGCCAGGCAGCTGTGGGATTTTCATTACAATCGGGGCTAGAGAGTTAAGCTCGTTTGCGTATGCTAGTGTTCTTAATGCTCATCATTAAGTTGCTTCACAATGGCTGCAATTTTTTTGTTTTTTGAAGTTCGATCTAAAACCTTAGGTGGAGCTTGTCGCACTTCGCAATCTATAATAGCACAGCGCTCGCAAGTAACTCCTACGTTACGAGTAGGGATATTTGGATCCTTAAGGAATTTTATTTTACGTTCTAGTTGTTTATTAATAAGTAGACCTATGCTTATGCTTCTAAACTTGTTTTCTTTAAAGGGGTCTTTTGTAGCGGTGGATAGTACCAAGTATCGTACACCTTCATTTTCATAATTAGAAATTTGCAAGTCAAACTTACTATTCTCGCTACTCTTAGGTAGATCTTTAAGCACTTGTAATGACACCCACCTTCTGCAGTAGTGTTCATCACTCTCATTTGCTCGTGGAGCATGCTGGTGTGCTAGGTGTAGCTCCTTTGTGAGGTGAAATTTAGTGTCGTTAAGCTTATGTGTAAACCGTAAGAAAAACAAGTTTTTAATGTTGAATTCTTTAGGTAAGATATTTGTAAGTCGCTGATAGAAAGACTCAGGCGATGCATTGAACTCATTTGTAATGTGCTCAAAAGTATTTTTTTGAAATGTACGCTCCTTAAAAATATCTTTAATTTTCGTCGTCAGATTTTTACTAGGAATGATCAATGCTCCTGCAAAGTAAGAGGCATAAAAATTATTAAGCACTTGGTCAAAAGTTTCAAAAAGAATCCATGGGAAGGTGTATAGCCTTTCTGTAATTTCCAGATAATTATAGGCTATTTCTTTTGCGTAGATAAATGTGCGTTGTGACTCATCTACATCACTTGCAACTAGTAGGGAGCGTGACTTTGGGATAAAAACAGATCGTAGGTTATCTAAATCCTCATGTTTATCTAGTTCATCATTTTTTATAGTGTAGTTATACTCTTCTATGAGAATTTCTTCTAGCTCATTTGATGAGATACCCTGTCCTTGATTTATTTGATAAGACTTTACAAAGTCGAGCACTTTTTGCTCTATGTTGTCAAAGTAGTTGTTGTTTGCCTCTTGAAATGATCGCACAGAGGCTAGAAAAAAGCTTTCTCTGCTAAAGTTATAGTGTTGCGCAATCTCTATAATCGTGCTTATGAAAGCGTTGACTTTAGCTGGTGCATTAGATACAATATCTATCAGGTCACTTTCCTTAATCCCAAAAAGCTCAAGAGGTATTTCTTTAAGAATCTTTGATTTTAAAATTTCACCTATAGGAGCAAGATTTTTATCAAGTTTCAAAGAGACCATTTGATCGTATGGAATGTCTAATTTTTCCGAAAGTGTGACAATCTTATCTGGTTTTGGATATTTTTTTCCATTTTCAATTTCATTTAAATATGATTTTGAAAGGCCTGTGAGTTTTGATAATCCAAATAGGGATAAATTCTTCTCAGTCCTTATCTGCCTTAGCTTTAAGCCAAATATAAGTTTGATATCTTCTTCTTCCATATACACAAATATACCACTTTCTGCGAATAGTCTATTTTAGTGAAAATTAATATTTAGCGAACGTTCGCTTTTTTAATCAAAGTATTTTTTTTAACATTGTGCCATAGAATTTTAAAAAGATAATTATGGCTCCTGAAATAAACCAACATGCACTAAGCTTTAGCAACCAAGTAAATAGCTATTATTCAGAAATACTAACTGATGATGCATTAGACTTCATTAAGGCACTTCATGAAAATTTTAATGCCAAACGTTTAGAATTATTACGTGCTAGAGAGCAACAACAGTTACTATTTGATCAAGGTCATAAGCCTGTCTTTCCTTTTGAAACACAAGAAATAAGAGAAGGCGAGTGGACTGCGGGAGAGATTCCTCAAGACTTGCAAGATAGAAGGGTGGAAATCACGGGACCTACAGATCGTAAGATGGTTATTAACGCACTTAACTCTGGTGCAAAAACCTTTATGGCAGACCTAGAAGACAGTACTGCGCCTACATGGAGAAATGTGATGGAAGGTCAGATTAACTTGCGAGATGCTGTAAATAAAACGATATCATATCATCACCCTACTAAGGATAAAAAATATACACTCAATGATGCTGTTGCTACATTACTGGTAAGGCCAAGAGGGTGGCACCTTAATGAAAAACATGTTCTTGTTGACGGCGTAGAAGTGTCTGGGTCTTTGTTAGATTTCGGATTGTATTTCTTTACAAACGTACGTCAGTTATTAGAAAATGGTACAGCACCCTATTTCTACATAGCAAAACTTGAGCATTACAAGGAAGCGAGACTATGGTATGAGGTTTTTAAATTTTCTCAAGATTACTTAAATATTCCTGAGGGAACTATTAAATGTACCGTACTAATTGAGACGATAACGGCAAGCCATCAGTTGGATGAAATTATTTATGAGTTAAAGGATTATATCGTAGGTCTTAATTGCGGTCGCTGGGATTATATATTCTCGTATATCAAGAAGTTTAGAAATGATCCTGATTTCTTAGTTCCTAACAGGGATCAAGTAGGAATGACGGCGCCTTTTATGGACGCATATTCTAAGTTGGTAATACAAAGGTGTCACAAACGCGGGATCCTCGCAATAGGAGGTATGGCAGCGCAAGTGCCTATTAAAAATGATCCTTCGGCAAATCAAGCGGCTTTAGAAAAAGTAAGAAAAGATAAAGAACGCGAGGTAATAAATGGACACGATGGTACATGGGTTGCTCATCCAGCACTTGTTCAAATTGCGATGGATGAGTTTGATAAACATATGCCTACAGCAAATCAACAGCACATTACAAGAGATGATGTTGTGGTAACAGCAGATGATCTAGTTGCAATTCCTGCGGGGACAGTTACCGAAGCTGGAGTGCGTAAAAATATTAATGTAGGAATACTCTATCTCAACGCATGGTTAAGTGGTCAAGGTGCGGTAGCTCTTTATCACTTAATGGAAGACGCTGCTACTGCCGAAATATCAAGAACACAAATCTGGCATTGGATAAAAAACAAAGCAGTGCTGGAAGATGGAAAAGCATTTACAAAAGAATACTTCAATGAGCTTTTTGATGAAGAAGTTGAAAAAATCATTACTGAAGTGGGCTCTTATGAAATAAAAGAAACTCAGTTTGAGAATGCATTTAACCTCTTTAAAGAACTGGTCTTAGCAGAAGACTTTGAGGAGTTTTTAACCACCCCAGCTTATAAATTTCTTTAGATAAATATCCATAAGCTATTTCTCAAATAAGTATAACAAAACTATCACCGCCTTTTCAGGTACACATTAAATAAATCTTTAAAACTTAGTATTATGTCAAACTACAATTCGGCTCTTGAAGTTGTTAGATCACTTAAAGCAAAGCATGGAAACTCTTGGAGTGCCATAAGTCCAGAAAACACAGCTCGTATGGCTGTTCAAAATAGATTTAAAACGGGCCTTGATATTGCAACATATACTGCTAGTATTATGCGCAAGGATATGGAAGAATACGATGCAAACCCTATGAGTTATACTCAGTCGCTAGGTTGCTGGCACGGTTTTGTGGCACAGCAAAAAATGATTGCAGTAAAGAAACATCATGGTACTACAAATAAAAAGTACTTATACCTTTCTGGATGGATGGTTGCCGCTTTACGTTCAGAGCTAGGTCCTTTGCCAGATCAATCTATGCATGAAAAGACTGCTGTGCCAAAATTAATTGAAGAAATTTATACATTCTTACGTCAGGCAGATGCCGTAGAACTTAATGATTTGTTTCGTCGTCTTGATGCAGGTGAGGATGTGCAAGATCAAATTGATAATTATGAAACGCATATAGTTCCAATTATCGCAGATATAGACGCAGGTTTTGGAAATGAAGAGGCTACTTATTTACTAGCAAAGAAAATGATAGAAGCTGGAGCATGCGCACTGCAGATAGAAAATCAAGTATCTGATGCAAAGCAGTGCGGTCACCAGGATGGAAAGGTGACAGTTCCTCATGAAGATTTTATTGCAAAACTTAACGCACTACGTTATGCCTTTTTAGAGCTAGGCGTAGATGAAGGAATTATTGTGGCAAGAACAGATTCTGAGGGTGCAGGTCTTACTCAGAAGTTGCCTGTAAGTCAAGAGCCTGGAGATCTCGCTTCTCAATACCTCGCTTTTGTAGAGGCAGAGGAAGTAGATATTAATAGCGCAAATGAAGATGACGTACTTCTTAAAAGAGATGGAAAACTGGTGCGCCCAGTGCGATTACCTAATGGTCTTTACAAGTTTAAGAACGGATCAAACATAGATAGGGTAGTGCTTGATTGTATTACAAGTTTGCAAAACGGCGCAGACCTTTTATGGATAGAAACGCCTACGCCTAATGTGAAGCAAATCGCTCATATGGTAAATAGAGTGAGAGCGGTTGAGCCAAGTGCTAAGCTGGTATATAATAACTCTCCTTCTTTTAACTGGACACTTAATTTTAGAAATCAAGCGTATGATGAGATGGTAGAGGAGGGTGAAAATATGACTGCGTATGATCGTAATAATTTAATGGATGTAGCTTATGATCAGACGGAATTGTCTCATAGAGCAGATGAAAAAATTAAAACATTCCAAAGAGACGGGGCACTTGAAGCAGGAATATTCCACCATCTCATTACATTGCCTACCTATCATACTACTGCACTTCATATGAATAATCTTACAGAAGGTTATTTTGGAGAGCAAGGTATGCTGGCTTATGTGAAAGATGTGCAAAGACAAGAGATACGCAATGGAGTATCTTGTGTAAAACACCAGAGAATGGCGGGTTCTGATCTAGGAGATGATCACAAAACGTTTTATGCGGGAGATAAAGCTCTAAAGGCTGGAGGAGCAAATAATACTAGTAATCAATTTCAAGAGAAGAAAACGGTATTAAATAATAAACCTGTTTTGACGGCGTAGCCTCAAACTCATTGTTAATTATTTAGAAGGCGGTGTTCTGTACGCCGCCTTTTTTGTTCAGCAATAATAATTTCGGTGATAATAGTGTCTAGGTTAGGGTTTTTTTATCCTTACATTTTACTAGATTGCTTTTCTCATATATACTTATAGTGGATGATGTTTATTGAGTTGCGCTTTCGCGAAAGCGTTATTAAAACAAACATTTCACAAGGAAATATGAAAAGGAAGGCAAAAAAATATCATTAAAAATCTTAGGAAAAATATGAAAAGTAGAAAATTACTGATGATTCCTGGTCCTATAGAATTTGAGCCAGATGTGTTGCAAGCGATGGCAGTTCCTACTGCGAGTCATGTTGCACCAAATTTTATAGAGATTTTTGGGAATAGTCTAGATATGATGCGTGAAGTGTGGAATGCTCCAAATGGACAGCCATTTGTAGTGGCAGGAAGCGGTACACTTGCGATGGATATGGCAGCCGCAAATCTACTAGAAAAAGGAGATGCTGCGCTAGTTGTTTCTTCTGGTTATTTTGGAGAACGCTTTAAGGATATACTAGAAACTTATGGCGCAGATACTACTATATTAAGCGCGCCTATAGGCCAGGTTGTGCCTTTGAGAGAGATAGAAGCGGCTTTTAAAGCAAAAGAATATAAGGTAGTTACCTTCACGCATGTAGATACATCTACAGGTGTAATGGTTGAACCAGAGCCTCTGTGTAAACTTGCAAAGAAATATAATGTACTCACCATACTTGATGGAGTGTGCTCTGTAGCTGGTCAAGAAATTTTACAAGATGCCTGGGGTGTAGATGTTGTTCTTACTGGGTCTCAAAAGGCAATAGGTGTGCCGCCAGGATTAGCATTGCTAGTAGCATCGCAAAAAGCAATAGAAGTGTGGAAAAACCGAAAAACACCTGTTCAAAATTATTATGCATCATGGAATAACTGGTTGCCCATCATGACAGCATATGAGGAAAGACGTCCATCTTATTTTGGCACCCCACCTGTTAACTTAATTCTAGCACTTGAAAAAAGTCTGCAACTAATTTGTAGTGAAGGAATAGTCGCAAGAGTACATAGGCATGAACGCCTTGCTAGTGCTTTTAGGGCTGCAATCCGCTCTTTGAATTTAGATATATTACCAAAAACAGAGGAGATTGCTGCGAGTACGCTTACTGCAGTGTACTATCCAAAAGGTATAGACGGAGCTGTTTTAAGGGCAAACATGACGCAAGATGATGTGATTGTGGCTGGAGGCTTGCTTTCAGAAATCAAAGCCAATTACTTTAGGGTTGGGCACATGGGATCTGTGTCGGCAAATGATTTGCTTTGTGTTCTAGGTGCATTAGAGCGCTCGCTATCTGCCTTAAATTATTCTTTTGAATCTGGGGTGAGCTTAAAAGTTTTCCAAGATCGCTTGGATTAAAAGTGTAATTATTTTATGAGTTTATAGCGCTAGTTTCTCCCTAAGAAGTCTGGCGTTTTTATTTTTATGGAATACGTATAAATAATTGTTTTGATAGTATTGAAAAGCTTTTAATAGCAAGCTTGTATTCAATGTGAAAACCAACAAACAACTACGTACCTTTGCATTGTGAAAACAGATAAGAGAGACATACGTAAATTAAGTAAGGAAGAACTCAGAGATTTTTTTGTATCTCAAGGAGATAAACCCTTCCGCGGAAATCAGGTATATGAATGGCTGTGGCAAAAGGGCGCACACGACTTTATAGATATGACAAACTTGTCTAAGGATACTCGTATACTTCTAGATGAGAACTTCGTGATTAATCACATACGCGTAGATCAAATGCAGCGGAGTAGTGATGGTACTATAAAAAATGGTGTTGAGCTACATGACGGTCTTATGGTCGAGTCTGTATTGATTCCAACAAAAAATAGAACGACCGCTTGTGTTTCATCACAAGTAGGCTGCAGTCTTAACTGTAAGTTTTGTGCTACCGCACGTTTAAAGCGTATGCGTAATCTCAATCCAGATGAGATTGTAGATCAAGTTGTTGTGATAGATAGACAAAGTAGGCTATATCACGATAAGCCGTTGTCTAACATTGTCTTTATGGGAATGGGAGAGCCTTTAATGAACTATAATAATGTCATTAAAGCAATAGACAAAATCACAGATCCAGAAGGATTAGGGATGTCTCCTAAGCGTATTACCGTATCTACCTCTGGAGTGCCTAAGATTATTAAGAAAATGGCAGATGATGACGTAAAGTTTAATCTTGCCGTTTCATTACACTCTGCACTTGATAATGTGCGTACAGAGATTATGCCTTTTAATGAGCAAATGCCACTTGCAGATCTTAAAGAGGCGCTTATTTATTGGTATGAAAAAACAGGAAAACGTATTACATACGAATACGTAGTGTGGGATGGTATAAATGATCGCCACATTGATATTATGGCACTATTAGACTTCTGTAAAGCTGTACCTAGCAAAGTAAATATCATTGAGTATAACCCTATTGATGATGGTCAGTTCCAGCAAGCAAATCCTGAAGCAATAGACCGTTATGTGTCAGTTCTTGAGGCAAATGGTGTGACAGTAACCGTGCGTAGATCAAGAGGTAAAGACATCGATGCAGCCTGCGGACAACTAGCTAATAAGCAATAGGATGCAAAGTAGTCGTTACTTATCTTTACTATAATGAAAATAGTAGCACAGATTAAAGAACCCATCGCTTATGAAATGGAGCTTTTTGAAGAAAAGTTTTCACTTTCTATGCGCTCTAAGGTGGCACTTCTCAATCGTATCACACATTATATTGTAAACCGCAAAGGGAAGCAAATGCGCCCTATGTTTGTCTTTCTTACCGCAAAAATGATGAACAATGGTGAGGTGAATGATCGTACCTATCGTGGAGCATCGGTTATAGAGTTGATTCATACTGCTAGTCTCGTACATGATGATGTAGTAGATGATAGTAACATTCGTAGAGGTTTCTTCTCGCTTAATGCATTATGGAAAAATAAGATTGCAGTACTTGTTGGAGATTTTTTATTCTCAAAGGGACTGTTGCTTTCTATAGATAATGGCGATACAGATTTATTGCAAATTATATCTGTAGCAGTAAGAGAAATCTCAGAAGGCGAATTACTCCAAATTGAGAAAGCCCGCAAGCTCGATATTACAGAAGATTTATACTACGAGATTATCCGTCAGAAAACAGCAACATTAATTGCTGCATGTTGTGCTATGGGAGCTTGTGCAGTCCATGCTAAGGATAAAGAAGTAAAGCGTATGCATAAGTTTGGAGAGCTTATAGGGATGGCTTTTCAAATTAAAGATGACTTGTTCGATTATGGTACTGCCAAAATAGGGAAACCTACAGGTATTGATATCAAAGAGCAAAAGATGACCTTGCCGCTTATATATGTGCTGAATACGGTTTCTAAAAAAGATAAAAATTGGCTCATTAATAGCATCAAGAATAAGAATACAGACAAGAAGCGTGTAAATGAAGTAATTGCTTTTGTAAGAGATAACGGCGGCCTAGAGTATGCAGTTACAAAGATGAAGGCATTACAGCAAGAAGCGTTAGAAATCCTAATGACATATCCTAAGTCGGTGTACCGCGACTCTCTTGAGTTAATGGTCAACTATGTGATAGATAGGAAGAAGTAATTTAAAAATAGTACACAAAAAAAAGGCTAAACATTACGTTTAGCTTTTTTTGATATGATATAAGAATTAAGCTCTTACTGCTCGATTCATAACTAAATCTAAGTAGAGATTTACTTTGTTTTTTAATTCTTGACGCGGAGTGATAAAGTCTAAGAAACCGTGTTCTTGTAAGAATTCTGCAGTTTGGAAACCATCTGGTAATTCCTTTCCAGTAGTATCACGTACAATACGTGGTCCTGCAAAACCTATAAGTGCTCCAGGCTCAGAGATGTTAATGTCCCCTAGCATTGCAAATGATGCTGTTGTACCTCCTGTAGTAGGGTCTGTACAAAGCGATACATAAGGTATCCCTGCGTCTGCAAGTTGAGCAAGCTTAGCACTTGTTTTTGCAAGTTGCATAAGT
This sequence comes from Dokdonia sp. Hel_I_63, assembly GCF_007827285.1. Lineage (NCBI taxonomy): Bacteria > Pseudomonadati > Bacteroidota > Flavobacteriia > Flavobacteriales > Flavobacteriaceae > Dokdonia > Dokdonia sp. Hel_I_63. Next base: position 1,324,925 of record NZ_VISD01000001.1, read on the forward strand.
GATAAAGCCGCTTCCATCATACGAGCACCTCCAGATTTAGAGATAATCATAAAAGGAATATTGTTTTTAAGAGAGTAATCTGCAGCACGTGCGATTTTTTCACCTACTACACTTCCCATAGATCCACCTATAAAGCTGAAGTCCATACAAGCTATTACAATATCTGCACCCTTAGACTTACCTACGGCAGTTCTAATGGCATCTTTAAGTCCTGTTTTTTCTTGAGCAGCAGCGAGACGGTCTACATACTTCTTTTTATCCTCAAACTTAAGAGGATCCTTAGAAGTAAGTTTTGGGTCTAGCTCTTTAAATTTATTATCATCAAAGAGGATTTCAAAATATTCATTACTACCTATGCGTACATGGTATCCATCCTCTGGTGAGATGTAGAAGTTCTTTTCTAGCTCTTCTGTATCTACTATTTTTCCAGTAGGTGATTTGTACCACAGCCCCTTAGGAGTATCTTTTTTGTCCTCTGTTGCAGTGTGTATTCCTTTTTCTTTACGTTTGAACCAAGCCATATTGTGTTTGAATTTGGTTAATGGTATTTATTCCGCTTTCGCGAAAATGTTATAACTATAAATAATTCCTTTCTACTATTAGAAAGTAAATCCTAGCATCGTTAGGACTCATTAATTACTAATGCAAGCCGTAAAAATACGGAAAACGGATTACATCAAATCAATTTTGATGCAATCCGTTTTTACAATTTTTATAATGTGTTGATACTATAGTGTATCGATATTATTTAAATCTTCAAAAGCCTTTTTAAGACGAGCTCCCATAGTTTGCTCTGCCTTACGTAACCATACGCGAGGATCATAAAACTTCTTGTTTGGAGAATCGTCACCAGTAGGATTACCTATCTGTGTTTTAAGATACTCAGCATTTTCTCCAAAATAATCACGGATACCTTCTGCAGTAGACCACTGTAAATCTGTGTCAATGTTCATTTTGATAACTCCGTAAGAGATTCCTTCACGTATTTCCTCTACTGTAGATCCACTTCCTCCGTGAAAAACAAAATCAATGTGGTTGTGCTCCTTACCATACTTCTCAGAGATATGCTCTTGAGAATTTTTAAGAATCTTCGGAGTAAGCTTTACGTTTCCTGGCTTATAAACTCCGTGTACATTTCCAAAAGCTGCAGCAATCGTAAATTGATCACTTACTTTACTTAGTTCCTCATAGGCATAAGCAACTTCTTCTGGTTGTGTGTATAATTTTGAATCATCTACATCACTGTTATCTACACCATCTTCTTCACCACCAGTGATACCTAATTCTATCTCAAGTGTCATTTCCATCTTAGCCATGCGCTCAAGATATCCTTTGCAAATCTCGATATTCTCTTCAAGTGGTTCTTCACTTAAATCAATCATGTGAGAGCTAAAGAGTGAATGACCGTGTTCTTTATAGTAAGCCTCATTTGCATCAAGCATCCCGTCCATCCAAGGAAGTAATTTTTTTGCACAGTGATCTGTGTGTAAAATTACGGTTGCTCCGTATGCTTTTGCAAGTTCGTGTACGTGCTTTGCTCCAGCTACAGCACCTAGTACGGCTGCTTTTTGGTTGTCATTGTTTAATCCTTTTCCAGCATTAAACTGTGCTCCACCATTTGAAAACTGGATAATTACAGGAGCATTAAGCGCTGCTGCTGTCTCTAGAACCGTGTTGATACTGTTAGACCCAATTACATTAACCGCAGGAAGGGCAAAGCCTTTCTCTTTTGCATAGTTAAAAATTGCTTGTACTTCGTGGCCCGTGGCTACACCTGGTTTTATAGAATGCGACATTGTTGTTGTTTAAAATTAGTGAAGTAAAAATAACAAATATTACTCGGAAAGTAGCCCGGATATAAAGGTTACTACGACAACGTTTTAGCTAGGTTACGCTTTCGCGAAAGCGAAAAAAATAAACAATAGAAACTCTCAATAAAATTCTAGAGTAAAGAATAGGAAGATGGAGGGACTACTAGAAAGGATAATTTATCCCCACGTTATAAACTGCATTTGAGAAGTTGTATTCCTTAAACCAGCGATCACCTTCTGGGAGTGCTGGGTTGTAAGATTTAAAACCTACGTCAAAGCGAAGGGCAAAAAAGTCAAAATCCCACCTTAATCCAAAACCAGAGCCTACCGCAAGATCTTTCAAACTAGCGATATTATTAAAGCGTGATCTAGGGTCTTCTACATTATCAAACACATTCCAGATATTTCCGGCGTCTGTAAATAGCGCTCCTTCTATAGGACCTATTAAATCAAAACGGTACTCAAGGTTGAAGGCAAGTTTCATGTTTGCTTCATTAAATTCATTTGGACTACCGCTACTTCCTGGGCCTAGATCATAAGCTCTCCATGCTCTGTTGTCGTTAGAACCTCCACCAAAAAAACTACGTATGAAAGGGATGCTCGTAGAGTTGCCGTAAGGAATTGCAATGCCGCCAAAGGCTCTTGCTGCAATGATGTTATTACCTCCAAGATCCCAGTGACGTGAGTATTCTATTTCTGTTTTTACGTACTGAGAATACACAACACCAAAAAGGCTTTTGTTTCCATCTTCGTTTTTCTCTGTGTTTGCAATTCCTCCGGCAAGTGCTAGCGCATTACCAGCAAGTTCCACACGAGTTCTAAGTCGGCTAAAGGTTTCATCAAACAGATTTTCCCTATTGTCATAAGTGTGTGATATATTTAAGGATACAATAAGGTTGTCTTCTGTAAGTCGCTCTTGGCGTTCTCCTATCGCTCGTATATCATCTATATCGTCTTGAACTAGATTGTCTACTTGGCTGCGGTTTACGTCATTTATAAACTGCTCTGCTCCTGTGGGTATAGAAAGATTTCTATCGCCATTTTCATCGGTTATAAAATATCCAGGGTTGATATTTGCTTCATTGTTGCGTGCGATGGTATTGAGGTCTTCATAACTATTTCTATAAATATTAAAATAGTTGTCTGGGTTAAGATTACGCACATATTGAGCATTGATGAGGTCTACACTAAAGCTGCGTTTCCATGATGGGCTCCAATTATATGTAAGTCCCGCGGTTACCGTTTGCTTATCAAGACCTATATTTTGTTGTACTCCTATACCAAGATTAAAGCGAGTATTAGGCTGCCATTCGGCTGGAATGAGAGCGCTTGTACTTACCGGAAAAAATATACGAGGGAACGTAAGTCTTACATCTGCACCTATTTCTGAAATATTAAAGAAGCTATCATCAGGATTTGCAGCATCGTCTGACGCTCCTATACTACCACGAGCAGATATTTCTAAGGTTTCGGCACCTCGAAAAATATTACGAATTAATAGAGATCCAAATCCAGCGATCCCAAAATCTTGAATGTTTGAGGTAGACACGTCAAAGTCTGCTCTTAATTTATATTTCTCAAGAGGGGAGAGTCTTATGCTTGCAATAAGATCAGACCTTGTGCTATCTGCAGGGTCTTCCATGTATTGAATACTTGGGTATTTAAAAGTGCCAAGTCTACTTAGTCTGCTTAAACTTTGGATACGATCTCTATCTTTATAAATATCACCTGGTTTAAGAGGGATAATATCTGTGAGGGCCTTAGGTCTGTAATTGATTTTATCATAAGCATAGATCTTAAATCCGTCCTTTACTAAGGAGTCATTAAAAGGCTTATCTCGATTAGCATAACTGTAATCTGTAATAATATTTACTTCAGAAACATTGTGAACTTTAAACGGTACTTCAAAAATAGAATCGTTTATGTTTTCCGTAGGGTTGTCTATAATGTACTCTAAGTTGGCTTTATGATTTGTGTTTACGGTATCCCCTACGAGGCGTATGTATTCTGACTCAAAATGATATAAGCCATTGTTTCTAAAGAGTTCTGTAAGACGCTGTGTTTCGGCATTAATATTTCCAGTAGCATAGCGATCTCCAGCCTTAAGTAAGGAAGCACTTTTGTGAACATTATAGATAGAATCTGCAACTGGTGAAGCTATCATAGGCTTGATACTATCTAAAAAATAGGCTTTACGTTTATTGACCTTATAGTCTACGCTGGCGCGCTGGTTGCTGTCCTTTTTAATTTCATAATCTACAGTAGCATTAAAGTAGCCATTGTTTACATAATAAGAATTAAGACGTTGCGCAGATTTTTGAGTAATTGCATCTGTGACAATAGCAGGAGCTTCACCGGTTTTTTTAATCCCTGTGTTGATGCTCTTTTTGAAGTTACGGGCAGCTTCTACTTGCTTGCGAGAAAGTACGCGTTCCCAGAAGGTGAATTTATTTTCGCTCGCCGCTCTTTGTGCATCGAGTATAGAATCTATGTTAGGTCTCGCAAGATTATAAATATAAAGTCGCAGCGGAATTCCTAACCCAGGTAGTGTAGTGTTGGGTTTTTGATAAAGAAAATTATAAAGTCGGCTCTCATTTACTTTCTCTTCGCCATCATAAATGGTGTTTTCGGTAAGCAAATGCCCATCATCTGGTACACGCTTTGTTGCATCACAACTTAATAGAAACACCGCCACTAGCAGAATTAGTGATATTTTTGTAAAAGTCGTTTTCAAAAGGGCGTTTTCATTATTTCAAAAGTACATCTTAATCGTGGTAAGCAAAAATACAATCAAACGAATAACGAGTTTAGGTCAAAAAAAGTACAGACAGCGTGAACGCGTTTTTGTGGCTGAGGGAATTAAGGTGGTACATGAGCTGCTCAATTCGGACTTAGAACTTGTGGAATTGTATGCAGAAGACGTTTCCTCTTTCGCGAAAGCGTTACAAAACAAAAATCAAGCGATAGTAGAAGAAGTAAGCACTGCAGACTTGAAGAAAATCACGTTCTTAAAAACTACACAAAAAGCAGTGGCAACATTTAGAATGCCAGAAGCTGCACAGCTAGATAGATCTGGGCTTACATTATTGCTAGATGATGTGCGTGATCCTGGGAATCTAGGTACAATTATACGTTTGTGCGATTGGTTTGGGATTAAACAACTCGTGTGTTCTATAGGAACCGTAGATTGTTACAATCCTAAGGTGGTTCAAGCCACTATGGGGTCTCTGACGAGAGTAGATGTTATCTATACCAACCTAGAGGAATATCTTGAAAATGATAGTCGTGAAGTCTTTGGGACCTTTATGGATGGTACAAACATTTACAATATAAGTTTGCCAGCAGAAGGTGTTATTATCATGGGGAATGAAGCAAACGGCATATCTCGAGAAACAGAGGCTGTAGTGTCTAATCGTATTGCAATACCGAGGTTTGGAGATCTACAAGAAACAGAAAGTCTTAATGTCGCGACAGCAACTGCAATCTGCTTAAGCGAATTTAAAAGAGGGTGATTGCTACTGGAAGGTAAAGTTTAAAAATATTCCTCTTGTTTGCATTTTATTGATGTTACCGGTCCAAGGGCTGTTTGGGCTGTTATCTCTCACGAGCTCATCAGACATTGCAAATACTCCTTTTAAGCTAGGGATAAACTTAAAGTAGTAGAGGTAGAGCTCTACACCTATAGCCATCTCATAAAACAAGGGATTTGAAGTTGTACGGAACTGGCCAGCAAAGTTGTCATCTGGGTTTTTCTCGTTACTAGAAAGGTTTGTTACCGCAGCTACCCCTACTTGAACATAAGGACGCACATTATTAAGTCTTCTAGTATTAAATTTTAATGCAAGTGGTAAATATATATAGGTAGACGGCACTTCTCTTAGAAGATCATTTTCACTATCAAAACGAGCATCTGGAGCGTACATTAAATTACGTTGTGTATAGACGAGTCCAGGCTCTGTACGTATGCTTATAAACTCAGAAAGTCTTAGGTCTCCTACAATACCTACATTGAAGCCTAAAGAACGCTCTACTTGAATATCTTCTTGGTCTGTCTGGTAGTCAAAATTATAATCCATGGAGTTGACACCAAAGTAGTAACCCCAAGAGATTGGCTTTTTGTCAAAATTTTGATCATTTTGTACTCGAGCTCTAGAGAGCCATTGACCATGAACCGTTGAGAAGCTTAAAACAAGTGCTATTATAGCAATGTATGTACGCATAAAATTATTTTGTAGCAGTATAAATTGTTGCAACTCCAAAGGTTTGGGGTTTGTGTTGCACGTCTTTAAACCCAGTTTTGCGTAAAATATTGTTTAGCTTCTCTCCAAAAGGGAATGCATTTGCACTTTCACTTAGGTAGCCATAAGCATTTTTATCTTTAGAAAAGAGTTTACCTACGGTAGGTAAAATCACTTTAGAGTGAAAATTATATCCTTGTTTAAATGGTGTTTTTGTAGGTACAGATGTTTCTAAGATAACAAAGATGCCATCTGGTTTAAGTACGCGTAAAATTTCGGCAAGGCCTTTTTCTAGCGTTTCAAAGTTGCGCACTCCAAAAGCGACTGTGATCGCGTCAAAGGTACTATCTTCAAAAGGCATGTTCTCACTGTCTGCCTGCATCATCTCGATGCGGCTATCTAGTTTTTTTGCCGCTATTTTTTTTCTACCTACAGAGAGCATCCCTTCAGAAATATCAAGTCCCACTAGTCTGCTAGCATTTGTACTAGCCATATTAATGATGAGGTCTCCAGTACCTGTCGCAATATCAAGAATAGAGGCTGGATTAGTATCTGCAACTAGTTGCACCACTTTTTTACGCCATTTTACATCGATACCAAAAGAGATTACACGATTAAGTCCATCATATTCTCCAGAGATATTATCAAACATCTGCTCGACCTGATCTTTTTTTGATTGCTCAGAAGACTTATAGGGTGTTACTTTCTTAGACATTGCCTTTTTTTTACAAAGATAAGGCTTTCGCCAAAATGTGATTAACCTCGCCTAAGGTCATTTTGATTGTGCATATTGAGCTATAATTATGACCTTTTAAAGGGGTAATGGTGTGCTTTTTATGTAATGCATTCAAATTTTCGCGAAAGCGAACCAATAAATAAAAGTCCATCAAGAGATTAACGGCTGCATTTTTTTAATCGGCTATCAAAGTATTATCTTTGTAGGCATTTTTGAGCACACCCATTTATGAAAATAATCATTGCAGGAGCAGGAGAAGTAGGCTTTCACTTAGCTAAATTACTCTCTTACGAATCTCAAGATATTACGTTAATTGATACCGATAAAGAAAGTCTATCTTATGCAGATACCCATCTGGATATTAGAACGATAAAGGGTGATGCGACTTCCATATCTATATTGCAAGATTCGCGCGTAGATGGTGTAGATCTTCTTATTGCGGTAACTGCGAGTGAAACGACTAATATTACAGTATGTGTACTAGCTAAACAGCTAGGTGCAAAGCGTACTATAGCGCGTATTTCTAACACGGAGTTTATAGATAATAAAGAATTAGCCGGTTTTCAAAAGTTTGGTATCGATGAGTTGATATCACCAGAAAGTCTTGCAGCTAGTGAAATTGAGTTACTGCTCAATCAAAGTGGTTTTTCTGATAGTTTTGAATTTGATAACGGCGCACTTACTATGGTAGGAACTACGTTATCACGCACAGCCTCTTTTGTAGGTAAAAGCGTTAAGGAAGCAGCTAAGATTTTTCCAAAATTACATTTTATGCCTATCGCAATACAGCGAGAAGGTACGCAATATACACTCATTCCTCGTGGAGATACCATCTTTAAGGAAGGAGATCATATTTACTTTGTAACAGTAAAGGGTGGAGTAGAAGAGATATATAAACTTACAGGTAAAGTAAGACAGCATATAAAGAATGTCATGATCTTAGGTGGTAGTAACATCGGGTCAAAAACTGCCAAAGATCTCTGTAGTAACAGATTTAATGTCAAACTCGTTGAGAAAAATCGCGATAAGGCAATAGATCTTGCAGATTTACTTCCCAAAGCATTAATTATAAATGGTGATGGACGTAATGTAGAGTTGCTAGATGAAGAAAATATACATGATATGGATGCATTTATCTCTGTAACAGGGGATAGTGAAACTAATATTATGTCGTGTCTAGTTGCTAAGTCTAAAGGGGTGCAAAAAACAATTGCACTGGTAGAAAACATGGATTACTTCCAGCTCTCACAGAGTATCGGGATTGATACCTTGATTAATAAAAAATTACTTGCGGCAAATAACATTTTTAGATATATCCGTAAAGGGGAAGTAGTAGCAATGACTAAGCTCAACAATATGAATGCTGAGCTACTTGAGTTTATTGTAAAAAATTCTTCAGAGGTGCAAGGGAAGCGTATAAAGGATATTGATTTTCCTCGATCTGCTACCATAGCGGGAGTCGTGCGTAATGACCAAGGTCTTATTGCTCTAGGAGATTTTAGAATAGAAGTAGGAGATCGTGTAGTGGTGTGCTGTTTACCACGATCGATTAAGAAAGTAGAAGAAATGTTTATCTAGCCCCATGCCTAAACTTAATTACAAGATTATATTTCATTTAATGGGTGTGCTGCTGTTAATTAACGGTGGCTTTATGCTTATATCAGCGCTCGTAAGTTTTATAACGAAGGATGGTGTGATGCTAGAAGTATCTGCAGCGGCGTTAATTACGGCACTTGTGGGTACTTTGCTCATGTTTATCACTAGAGGTCACGAAAAAGAACTCAAGAAACGTGAAGGATATATCATTGTAACTTTTGGTTGGCTTTTTATGTCACTCAGCGGTATGCTACCTTATTTGTTTTCTGGCACTATACCAGGAGTTGCAAATGCTTTTTTTGAAACGATAAGCGGTTATACCACTACCGGAGCTACAATTTTAAGTGAGATAGAGACATTACCTAAGAGTATTTTGTTCTGGCGTTCTATGACGCACTGGATAGGAGGAATGGGTATTATAGTACTTGCGATAGCAATACTACCGTTGCTGGGAATAGGTGGTATGCAGCTCTTTGCAGCCGAAGCTCCTGGTCCTAGTGCAGATAAGTTGCACCCAAGAATTACAGACACTGCAAAGCGTCTTTGGTTAATTTATGTGAGTTTTACAGTAATAGAAACCATCTTGCTTAAGCTAGCAGGTATGTCATTTTTTGACGCAATTAATCATGCGTTAAGTACGCTGTCTACAGGTGGATTTTCAACCAAAAATGCAAGTGTTGCATACTGGAATGACAAGCCGCTTATCCAGTATATAATTATCTTTTTTATGCTTCTTGCAGGTACAAACTTTGTACTCAGTTACTTTGCTTTTAAAGGTAAGATTCAGAAGATATTGAGAGATGAAGAGTTTCGTCTGTACATGGCTTTTGTATTTGGATTTGGGATTATTGCTTCCCTTGTGATTTACTTCAATGTAGATTTAGGAATATCAAGTATTGATCATCCTATGGTATGGGGTAAAGCAGAGGCATCTGTACGTCACGCTTTATTTCAAGTGCTGGCAGTAATTACCACTACTGGTTTTATTACCGCAGATTATACGATGTGGACGCCATTTCTTACTGTTATCTTTTTCGGGTTAATGTTTTTAGGGGGTTCTGCGGGATCTACTTCTGGAGGTATTAAAGTGGTGAGACATTTACTTACCATACGTAATGCACTTGTAGAGTTTAAAAGAACATTGCACCCTAACGCAATACTACCTGTACGTTATAATACAAAATCTGTAGATAGATCTATTATCTTTAATATACTCGCGTTCTTTATACTCTATATGCTATCGTGGATTATAGGAGCTAGTGTGCTAGCTTCAATGGGGCTCGATTTTAGAACAGCACTTGGAGGCGCAGCCTCTGCGCTAGGAAACGTAGGTCCTGCCTTTGGAGGTCTAGGTCCAGTAGATAATTATGGATGGCTACCGCTTGCAGGAAAGTGGTGGATGGCATTTTTAATGCTTATAGGGCGTTTAGAGTTATTTACAGTACTTATTTTATTAACCCCATTTTTCTGGAGAAATAGATAATGTTAGATAAATCAATATACGATCTCGTCATCATAGGAGCTGGTCCTATAGGTCTTGCCTGTGGAATCGCGGCACAAAAAAAAGGACTTAATTATATCATAGTTGAAAAAGGAGTGCTGGTAAATTCTTTGTATAATTTTCCTGAAAACATGACTTTTTTTAGCACCTCAGAGCTTCTGGAAATAGGAGAGGTACCTTTTGTATCAGATCGTGATAAGCCGACCAGGAAAGAGTCTCTAGAGTATTACCGTAGAGTCTTGGAAACGTATAAGCTTAATGTGAGCTTATATACAGCTGTAGAAAAAATGACTCCAAGAGACGGTGGTTATGAAATCGTAACGGGCAAGGGTGATGTTTTTACCAAGGCAGTCGTTGTTTCAACTGGTTTTTATGACATGCCTAGGGAGCTCAATGTGCCAGGTGCAGACTTACCAAAAGTTAAATATTTTTATGATAGTCCGCACCCATATGTAGATCAGCATGTGGTTGTAATAGGTGCAGCAAACTCCGCTTGCGACGTAGCACTAGAAACCTATTATAAAGGAGCCAAGGTGACTATGGTAGTACGTGGATCAGAAATAAATAACCGAACAAAATATTGGATCAAACCTAATATAGAGAACCGAATTAAGGAAGGTTCCATAAACGCACACTTTAACTCAGAGGTCGTTGATATCACTGAGAGAGAAGTAACGATTAAGACTCCAGAAGGCTTAGTAACTATAGAGAATGATTTTGTGCTTGCAATGATAGGTTATAAGCCTAACTACAAGCTTTTTGAAAATTTAAATTTACCTATAGGGAGTGATGATTTTAAGACTCCTATTTATAACGAAGAAACCTTAGAGACCCCTCTTAAAAACGTCTTTGTTGCCGGTGTAGCTGCGGGAGGCCTCAAGACTAGTAGATTTTTTATTGAAAATACCCGAGTACACGCAGAGATGATTATGGATCATTTAGTGACTGAGCTTTAGAACTGCTTTTACTGTTATTTCTTTCTTAAGCTTTTCGAAAAAAAAGTAAGCCAAATCACGCTACTTGATCAAGTTTCAAATTAACTTCGCAATCGATATAGAATTTCCTATTTATAAGCGACTCATGCGCTAGCTATAATTTAAAGAATATACACTCATGGCATTACGACAAATTACCAATACGATCTTGATGATACGCCCTATCCAGTTTAGAATGAACGAGGAAACGGCAGTAAATAATTATTTTCAGGAAGAGCTCAATCTTAAAAATGAAGAGATTAATAAAAAAGCGCAACAGGAGTTTGATGATTTTGTAGCGAAACTGAGATTTGTAGGAGTAAATGTTATTGTGGAAAATGATGATAAGGAGGGTAATACTCCAGATTCTGTATTCCCTAACAACTGGGTTTCTTTTCATGAAAATGGTGATGTTGCATTGTACCCAATGTTTGCCGAAAACAGAAGAAGAGAGCGCAGAGAAGAAGTGCTTATTAGACTCGAGAAAGAAGGTTTTGAGATTAAGAATGTATTTGATTATTCTGAGGCAGAAGAGGAAGATTTTTTCTTAGAAGGAACAGGAAGTATCTTAATGGATCGTCAGAACGAGCGTGCATATTGTGCACTATCTGCAAGAGCAGATGAGCAGCTTTTTATAGAATTCTGTGAGGATTTTGAATATACGCCTATTGTATTTACGGCAAATCAAACTGTAAATGGAGAGCGTCTTCCTATCTATCATACTAATGTGATGATGTGTCTTGCAGAAGAATTTTGTGTAATCTGTCTTGATACTATTGACGATAAGAAGGAACGTAAAAATGTGTTGAAGCATTTAAAGGCGACTAACAAGGAAATTATAGCAATCACAGAAGATCAAATGCATCACTTTGCAGGAAATATGCTTCAAGTATTAGGGGCAGATAATAAGAAGTATCTTGTGATGAGTGCAGATGCGCATCAAAGCCTTACTTCAGATCAAGTAAAGAAAATAGAAAGACACAGTAAGATTTTAAGTAGTGACTTAGGTACTATTGAGACTTGTGGAGGTGGTAGTGCTCGTTGCATGATGGCAGAAGTTTTTCTACCTAAAAAATAGGTATATCTCCTAGCTCCCTTATGAGGATGGCTAGTTGTAAAATCTAAGATTTACGTTTTTTAATGAATGAACATTGTGTTGTTCATCTAATGCATTGGTGAATCATTGGTTTTTAAAAAATAAGACGTTATATTTATCATATAGGCGTTCTAGATATAAGTTTTGAAAGTAGCAATTTTAAAAATGTTTGTAGTTTTCATTTTTATAATTTAACTGCATAAGCAGTACAGGTAAATTTTTTTAGTAGGATTTAAAAAGGAACCATATAATCTTTCAATCATACTTTTTCTAGTGCGCCTTTTTTATATACTACTTAAATCTTTTAGTAGCTATATTTCTAATCATACCTCCAAAAATAAAGTAGTGAAATGGGAGCATACTATACCAGTATAGTCTGCCAAACAATCCTTTAGGTCTAAAGGTTGCTGTTTGATGCAATACGTCGTTTTCATCTATTGTAAACTCTAGCCAGGCTTCTCCAGGTACTCTCATTTCGGCAAAGAGTAGTAGTCGTGGTTCTTCTTTACTTGCGAGTAGTACTCTCCAGAAGTCAAGTACGTCACCGGTGTAAATCTTATTGCTATGCGTTCTCCCTCGGCGCAGGCCTACTCCGCCTGCAAGTTTGTCTACGTATCCGCGAATTTTCCAGAGCCAGTCTGCATAATACCAGCCTCTGTCACCACCTATCGCCCAGATATTTTCTAGAGCAAGTTCCCTGTCTTTAAGCTGTACAGTTTGTCTGTCTTTGAGGCATCCATATGTGGGTATTTGTATATACTCTTCAAGATTCGTTTTGAGTCGGCCACTTACGAGGCTATCTTTCCACGAGCTGGCTACTTGATTTTGTTCAATTTTGGCGAAAGCCAAATTAATAGCCTCCTCATAAGAAATAGGAGTTATCTGTAGTAAATCTTGTAGCCTAGTGTCTTTTGAGACTACTTCTATTTTCATGCTATCTACGAGGTTGAGTGCAAGTTTATAAGATGTAGAGGTTATAAAATACAACCAGTAAGAGGATATTTTTGGACTCATGACTGGTACGGTCAGTATGTATAATTTCAAGCCGCGCACTTTTGCATATCGTTGCATCATATCGCGATACGTGAGTACGTCTGGACCACCTATATCAAACTGGTCATTATACGTTTGTTCATTCCCTAGCACGCCTGTGAGGTATTGCATCACATTACGTATGGCTATGGGTTGGCATTTGGTTTGCACCCATTTTGGGGTAATCATTACCGGTAACTTCTCACATAAATCTCTTATGATTTCAAAAGATGAGCTTCCAGAACCTACTATAATTCCTGCTCTCAATACGGTAAGCGCAGCTTTACCTTTGCGCAATGTAGTCTCTACATTTTGTCTCGATTTTAAGTGCTTACTGAGTGTTTTGTCATTTGCGATACCACCTAGATAAATAACTTGCTTGCAATTTGTGGGAGCGATGTACTTATTGAAGTTTATTGCCGAAAGTTCTTCTTTCTCGTCAAAATCTGACGTGCTTGAGCTCATGGAGTGGAGCAAGTAATAAGCCGCATCAATATCTACAGGTATTTTTGAAATATCTGGTTCATCTAGAAAGTCAATTTCTACAACGGTGATCTGCTCTCTTATTTTTTTTGATACAGAAAGTCTAGCTTCATTGCGCACCGCACAAATAACCTCGTGTTTTGCTTCTAGTAACATGGAGAGCAAGCGCATCCCGATATAGCCATTTGCTCCTGTGAGTAAGATTTTCATATGGTTTAAAGGTCGTCTATGTTAGTAGGAGCTTGTGCAGCTTTTTCTTGAAGAATACGTTTGATAAAGTTATGTACTTTTTTATCCTTTGCTTTTGCCTCTATCTTAATGAAATAACTGTCACGATAGATGCTATATTCCTCGGCGCGTCCTTTGTAGAGGTTTAATTTCCAGTATGGGATTATCAGCGCATAACTGTCTAGTAATGCTCTAAAGCCTACGATAATTCCTCTTGGTCGCAACTCTATGTTGCACTTGTTGCGATATTTATCTAGCGCAAGAAAATTTTGAATCTGTACACTTGATTCTGTGATCACTAAGTGTCCTATTCCTATGCCGCCTTGTTTGATGCGCTCGCGTAGTCCAAAGGCTTCACCCACCTCGGCATCTATTTTGCGTTTTACATCTGGGTTGTTGTAAGATACATTTAATAGCATTTTTTCTTTTAAAGATACGAGTTTCGCTATGGATTCTGTGCGCTAACTTTCAATTTTCACATATCTTTGTGCTTCACGTAATACCCGTAAATAGGGGATTTTTACGTTTTATAAATGTTTCTATTACGCTTTCGCGAAAGCGTAACAAACCCAACCAGTACCAATCATTAAGAATCTATGTCTTTACAATCTACCATTGAAACTCACGTAAAAACGGCAGTAAGCCAACTATTCAACGCAACGCTTCCAGAAGTGGAATTTCAAGCAACGCGGAAAGAATTTGAAGGAGATATTACGGTGGTAGTCTTCCCGATGCTTAGAGTGGTAAAAGGAAACCCTGTGCAAATAGGCACACAAATAGGGGAATACCTTGTGGAGCATGTGGCAGAGATCACTGCATTTAATGTGGTTAAAGGTTTCTTGAATCTTGTAATTGCAGATAGCTTTTATATGTCTTCATTTGCAGATATACAAGCAGCCGAAAATTTTGGAAGAACACCAGAGTCTGGAAAGGCAGTAATGGTGGAGTACTCATCACCTAACACAAATAAGCCACTTCACTTAGGTCACGTGCGTAATGTATTACTGGGATACTCTGTGTCTGAAATTATTAAAGCTGCAGGATCAAAAGTGTATAAAACGCAGATCATTAATGATCGTGGGATTCATATTTGTAAATCTATGCTCGCTTGGGAGCGTTTTGGTAATGGCGAGACGCCAGAATCTACAGGTCTTAAAGGAGATAAGTTGGTCGGGAATTATTATGTGAAGTTTGACCAAGAATATAAAAAGCAAATAGCAGATTTAGTTGCTGCTGGAAAAACAGAAGAAGAAGCAAAGAAGGAAGCACCGCTTATTCTTGAAGCTCAAGAAATGCTACGCAAGTGGGAAGCTGGAGATGCTGAGGTTGTTGCCTTGTGGAAGAAGATGAACGAGTGGGTATATGACGGATTTGAAGTTACTTATAAAAATATAGGAGTAGATTTTGATAGCTATTACTATGAGAGTAACACATACTTACTTGGGAAAGATAATATAGAAGAAGGTCTTGCAAAGGGAGTTTTTGAGCAAGATCCAGATGGTTCTGTATGGTGTGACCTTACAGAAGATGGTCTAGATAGAAAAATTGTGTTGCGTGCAGATGGTACTGCGGTATACATGACGCAGGATATAGGTACTGCAATACAACGTGTAAAAGACCATCCAGATGTAGGCGGTATGATTTATACCGTAGGTAACGAGCAGGATTATCACTTCCAAGTATTGTTCTTGATTCTTAAAAAACTAGGATACGACTGGGCAGAGAACCTGTTCCATCTAAGTTATGGTATGGTAGATCTTCCTTCTGGAAAAATGAAATCTCGTGAGGGAACTGTAGTAGATGCAGATGATCTCATAAACGAAGTTGCACAAACAGCAGGTGAAATCTCTGAAGAATTAGGGAAACTAGAAGGCTACTCTGATGAAGAGAAAAAAGCACTTTATAAGACGATAGGTCTTGGAGCTCTTAAGTACTACATATTAAAAGTAGATCCTAAGAAGCGTATTTTATTTGACCCTAAGGAGTCTGTAGATTTTCAAGGGAATACAGGTCCTTTTATACAGTATACTTACGTACGTATCCAGGCAATCTTGCGCAAGGCAAAGGAAATGAATGTTCCTGTGGAAATTGCTCAGGAAAGAACATTGCATCCTAAAGAAAAGGAATTACTTAAAATCATTCAAGAATATCCAGCAACCATACAACTGGCTGCGGCGCAAAAGAGTCCTGCCATTATTGCAAACTATACCTATGATTTGGTAAAAGAATATAACTCATTCTTCCAGCAAGTACAGATTTTGGGTACAGATAATATAGAGGATCAAAGTTTCCGTGTAGCGCTTAGTAAAGAAGTAGGGCTGGTAATAGAAAGTGCCTTCAGCTTGCTTGGGATTGAGGTTCCAGAACGTATGTAGGGAGATCAATTACACATAAAAAAAGCGAGACTGAAAGTCTCGCTTTTTTTATGCTTATCTATTACGGATGATTACCGCAACACAATCTTCTTCACAACCTCTCTACCTAATTCTTCATTGATCATTTTGAGAATTTTTTCCTTTCCATAAGAGAGTTCTTCTCTAAAGACGGAAGAGCTTAGGTTTACAAATAGTGTTTCCCTCTCAAAACGTATGGAAGTAGTGTAGGTTTCAAAAGCTGGATTGAGTGCAAACCATGCGCCTGTAACATCCACTTTATCCATTCCTTTGTTGAGTTTATTCTTTTCAACAAATTCTCCTAAGGCCTGACTTATGGAAATAGGGTCTGTGTTTCTTTTTGCCATTAATCGAGTGCTAGGGGTGTGTATTTTCTGTAAGTATATATGAGTCCATCTTCATTGATTAAGACAAGCTCATCGGTAGTTGCTTTCTTTACGATTTCTTGCCAGGTGTCCATCGGAGTAGCATATTCTAGTAGTAATAAATCATCCTTGTAAACTACATTGATGTTTTCGCTAGATTGCGACGTTGTAAATTCTCCTACTACGTTAGGTTGTACTTTTTTACGAACACCCTTTCCGTCTGCATTTACTTCAAAGAAGTCAATATTCTGACTCATGCTGAACTCTTTTACTTGTCCGTTAAGGTTTTCAATGGAAGCAATTTCCCAATAACCGCTTATGTGTTTTAGTTTTTCCTCATTAGACTGTGTGCAGCCTAGAGTGATGGCTAGAATGAGTAGTAGGTATAAATTTTTCACGAAAGTGTACTAAAAGTTGAAATGCAAAATACGATAAAAAGAATGTCTTATTGAGCGCGTTCCAGATGAAAAAGCTCATAACTCTGATGAATATTTTTCACCACACTTTCCGTGCGTTCCGGATGGGTGTCACTTATAAATAGTTGGCCAAAATCATTGGTGTTTACTAGCTCAATGATGTGTTGCACTCGACTTTCATCTAGCTTGTCAAAAATATCATCAAGTAACAGTAGCGGCGTGGTGCCACTTTCTTGCTTTATAAAATCAAACTGTGCTAGTTTTAAGGCAATGAGATATGATTTTTGCTGACCTTGACTTCCAAACTTTTTTACGGGATGACCATTAATTTCAAATTGAAGATCATCTTTATGAATACCTACGCTTGTGTATTGCAAGGAGCGATCTTTTGCTAGCGCATTAGTAAGAGAGTGCTTGAGCGGCATGTCGCTTAGTGTACTGCTGTAGGTAAGTGTCACATGCTCTGTGCCGCCACTTATCGCTTTGTAGCGCTCGTTAAATATAGGAGCAAAGCGTTCTAAAAACTGTTTGCGCTTTTCAAAAATAGGAGTTCCAAAGCCTTCAAGTTGCTCATTGTAAACGGCGAGTGTATCTGCATTAAAGGTGCTATTTGCTGCAAAATATTTGAGCAAGGCATTTCTTTGAGCAAGTATTTTAGAATATCCTAGAAGGTTAGAGAGGTAGCTTTTGTCACTTTGTGAGATTACGCCATCTATGAATTTACGGCGGGTGTCACTTCCTTCGGTAATAAGATCTCTATCTGCTGGTGAGATAATAACAAGTGGTAAAAAGCCTATGTGATCTGCAAAACGCTCGTATATCTTAGCATTGCGTTTTATTACTTTCTTGCTACCTTTTTTTGCGCTAACCACGACTTTCTCATCACGACCGTCTTTTTCATAAACTCCGTTTACTACAAAGAAATCTGCATCGTGATTTATGTTCTGACTAGTAACTGGATTAAAGTAGCTTTTACCAAAGGATAAGTGATAAATCGCATCGAGTATATTAGTCTTCCCCACGCCGTTATTTCCGACGAAACAATTTATTTTTGCATCAAAGGTAAAGTCCTTGGACTCAAAATTCTTGTAGTTGATAAGAGAGAGAGATTTCAGAATCATAGGGTGGTGTAGGTGTGCAACGCTTTTACAAAAGCTTAGTACATCTAGTAATAGTGCTTTATTAGTCTTCAAAATTAAGCATTAATTTCCCTTTCATAATTCAATAAATATTATATTTTTGCCCGACTAATAAACGACGAAATATGGCAACATATAATAAAAGAGGATATAAATCGAAAACGAAGCCTGAAAAGGAAGAAGTTGAAGAGTTTATAGATGATAGCGAAAGCACAACGGCAGAGGTCTTTGAATCACTAGATGAAGGAGCGAATAAAGCAGAGGAGTGGTTTGAAAAAAACCAAAAACCTGTGATAGGAGTTATCATAGCTATCCTTGTGATTGCTTTATTGTACCTAGCATACAGTAAATTTGTTGCAGAACCTGCAAGAGCAGAAGCAGCAAATGAGCTTGTAGTTGCTCAAGAAAGCTTTACAACAGCACTAGAAGCAACAAATACTTCTGTTAAAGATTCACTATATATGGTGGCACTTAATGGAAAGAACGGTAAGTACGGTCTTTTAGACGTAGCAGATAACTATGGAGGAACTCCTTCTGGTAACCTTGCTCACTATTATGCTGGAATGTCTTACCTTGAGATTAAAGATTATCAAAACGCAATTACTCACTTGCAAGATTTTTCTAGTGATGATAAAATGCTAGCACCACTTGCAAAAGGAGCAATAGGTGACGCATTCATGCAACTAGGTCAAGCAGATGAGGCTCTTGATTATTATGAGAAAGCAGCAGGGATGAACGCAAATGACTTTACAACACCACGTTTCTTATTTAAAGCAGGTGTAGCAGCAATCGATCTAGGAAAGATGGATGCAGCAGTAAAGCATCTTACTCGTATTAAAGAAGAGTATGCAACATCTGAGTATGCAAGTCAAGTAGACTTATACTTAGGTCGCGCGCAAGCAGCAAAATAACATAGACTAGCGCATTTAAAGCGCTTTGTACTATAACATAAATTACTATTATGGCAACAGCAGGTAACAACCTCTCGGCCTATGATAAAGCAACCATCCCAAACTCGAAAGACTTCAAGTTTGGGATTGTTGTTTCTGAGTGGAACGATGAGATCACAGAAGGACTCTTTAAAGGCGTATTTGACGCTTTAAAGGATTGTGGGGCAATTAACGACAATATTGTGCGCTGGAATGTTCCAGGAGCCTTTGAGCTCATCTATGGAGCTAAAAAGATGATACAGGCATATGACATGCTAGATGCTATTATCGTCATCGGTACCGTGATTCAAGGTGAGACTAAGCATTTTGATTTTGTATGTGAAGGAGTGACTCAAGGAATTAAGGACCTGAACTTGCAACAAGATATTCCTGTGATTTTCTGTGTACTTACAGATAATAACATAGAGCAGTCTAGAGCTCGTAGTGGCGGTATACACGGTAATAAAGGAACAGAAGCAGCGATTGCAGCTATAAAAATGGCGCAATTGAGAAAAGATGCAAAGTTCTAAATGTTGTAGGGTTACGCTTTCGCGAAAGCGTGATAAACAAACAATAATTTTTTATATCTCATAGTAGTTGTTGTACTATTTGTGTTTCCGTTTGGTGTGATTGTTCTTAATTCTCTAGGGAGAATGAATGGAACGGTACGCTTTTTGGATACGATATTGTATCTTTGAAACAACAGTATTATGGGAATTATAAAACGCACAAACAAGAAGTATAGTTACGAGCCGCGCTATTATAATAGCGATAAGGAAGGGAGTCCTTTTAAGATAGAAGGACGCTTTGATGAGCATCGTAAAACGCTTAACTACAATGGTGGACTAAAGAAAAAGTTTACTACTGCGTGGGATGAGCTCCAAGAAAGTCGTAAAGGTGGATATAATCGTACAATCGCAATTGTATTCATTCTCATGGTATTATTATTTCTTTGGATAATAGACTTCGACTTATCCATATTTACAAATCCGCTATAACCGTAAGTCCTAATGGCAGACATTATAAAACTCTTACCCGATCACGTAGCAAACCAGATCGCTGCGGGAGAAGTTGTGCAACGTCCAGCTTCTGTGGTAAAAGAATTACTTGAAAATGCTATAGATGCAGGAGCATCTACCATTAAACTTATAGTAAAAGATGCTGGTAAAACCCTGATCCAGATCATAGATGATGGAAAAGGAATGAGTGATACTGATGCTCGCATGAGTTTTGAACGTCACGCGACATCTAAGATTACTACAGCAGATGATTTATTTAATTTAAATACAAAAGGTTTTCGTGGGGAAGCACTTGCATCTATTGCCGCAGTTGCTCATGTAGAACTTAAGACGCGTCCAGAAGGAGCAGAGGTTGGAACGCGCATAGAGATAGAAGGTAGTAAGATTAATGCACAAGAGGTTTGTGCTACGCCTAAGGGAACTTCGCTTTCTGTAAAAAACCTGTTTTTTAATATTCCAGCGAGGCGTAATTTCTTAAAATCTAATAGTGTTGAGCTACGTCATGTAATTGACGAGTTTCAACGTGTTTCACTTGCGCATCCAGATATTGCTTTTGCAATGTATCATAATGAGGGTGAGTTGTTTCAATTACCTCAAGGGAATCTTAAACAACGTATTGTGGCTATTTTCGGTGGTAAGACTAATGAGAAGTTAGTTCCCGTTCAAGAAGAGACAGACATCCTTACTATTGACGGATTTGTAGTAAAACCTGAGTTTTCTAAGAAGACACGAGGGGAGCAGTTCTTTTTTGTAAATGATCGTTTTATAAAAAGCGCATATCTCAATCATGCTGTAACGGCAGCTTTTGATGGTCTCTTGCCAGAAAGAGCTAGAGCGAGCTACTTCTTATACCTTAAGGTAGATCCAAGTACGATTGATATTAATATACACCCTACCAAGACAGAGATAAAGTTTGATGATGAGCATGCATTATACGCAATGCTACGCAGTACCATCAAGCATAGTTTAGGGCAATTTAGTATTGCGCCAGTACTCGATTTTAATCGCGATAGCGAACTCGATACTCCTTATGATTATAAAAATAAGGGTATTGTGACGCCTAAGATAGAAGTAGACCGCACATTTAATCCCTTTGAAAACGTAGCGCCTCCAAAACGTGGAGCGCAACGTCCAGAATTTGAGAAGCCTAGTGCTGCTGGGTGGGAGAATATGTATGAAGGGATGGAATCTCAAGCAACTGCCGTAAGTACCATGACTTTTGAGAAAGAGGTGAGTACTCCAAATATGTTTGAGAGCGGACTTAATGGTGCTAAGCATAGTACCCCGACTTCGTCTTCTCAAAATGAATCATCTACCTATCAACTTAATAATAAGTATATAGTTAGTACCATCAAAAGTGGGATGGTGATTATAGATCAGCATAGAGCGCACCAGCGTGTCCTTTATGAAGAGTTCTTGCGTAACATCACGGTAAAGGAATCTGTAAGTCAGCAATTGTTATTTCCATTAACCTTGGCTTATAGTACTACAGAGCTAGCCCTTATTGAAGAACTCAAAGCTGGTCTAGAAAACACAGGTTTTATCTTTGGGACTATAAGCGGAGATATTCTTGAGATAAACGGAATTCCTACTTCTATCACAGAGAGCCAAGTGCCAGTGGTGATAGATCAATTACTAAGTGATCTTGAAAACGAGGTGCCAGATAGTGGCTTTAGTCAAACGGATACACTAGCTAAGAGTATGGCAAAAAGTCTAGCTGTAAAAGGTGGCGTATCATTAGATAGTGCATCTAGAGAGCATCTAGTAAATAGCCTTTTTGCTTGTAAAGAACCGAGTATTTCACCTACTAATCGCAAGACGTTTGTGACAATGACAAGTGAAGACTTAGAAAGAAAATTTAAGTAGGTATGGGAAGAATAACTGAAACAGTAAAAATACTACTGATAGTTAACGTGATTTTCTATCTAGGATCTCTGTTTATTATTAAACCAGATCCAGCGATGCAATTATTTGCATTATGGTTTGTTGAAAATCCTAGCTGGCAAGTATGGCAGCCACTCACGCATATGTTTATGCATGATATGGGAAGCCCTATGCACATACTTTTTAATATGTATGCGCTTTGGATGTTTGGAAGCCCTATCGAAAATGCACTTGGACAAAAACGATTTGTATTCTTCTATTTTTCGGCAGGATTAGGTGCAGCACTTATACATACACTCGTCAATTATTATCATTTTAATAGCGCAAGCGATGCTATAATGGCCTTAGGTTTTAATGCTGAGGATATAAAAAGTATTCTAAGTACAGGTTCATTTAGTGAGGTTATACCACGAGAAACCGCTCAGGAGTTATACGAGTCATTCGCTGTGCCTGCAGTTGGTGCATCTGGTGCAATAATGGGATTACTTGTAGCGTTTGGGATGCTGTTTCCTAATGCTTCATTAGGATTACTATTTATTCCTGTACCTATCAAGGCTAAATACTTTATACCTATCATTGTGGGGATAGATTTATTTTCTGGAGTAACAGGCTTTTCAATTTTTGGGGCAAACATTGCACATTGGGCTCACTTTGGAGGTGCTTTATTTGGATTTGTAATGATGTTCTACTGGAAGAAACAAGGATTAGGTCAATATTGATATTTACATATGGCAAATACATCACTAGCATATAAATATAGTACCGCAAATATTGCAATCAAATTGATTGTGATCAATGTAGCTGTGTACTTGCTTTTTAATATTATCCCGTGGATATCTGGTTTAGGATCAGATTTTTTTAGTAGATACTTTGTATTGCCATCAGACTTTGTGAGATTCTTGCAGCAGCCGTGGAGTATACTTACATATGCTTTTTTACATGCTGGTTTTGGGCACTTGTTTTGGAATATGGTGTGGCTTTATGTCTTCTCAAGGTTTGTTTTAAACATTTTTTCTGAAAAGAAATTTATAGCAATTTACCTTCTAGGAGCTATCGCTGGAGGAACACTTTTTGCATTATTATATAATGTACTTCCAGCATTTAGAGGTACAGGTGTGTTGCTAGGTGCAAGTGCGGCTGTAAATGCAATTGTAGTCTTCATAGGTACATACACACCTAATGCAGAGATAAGGATATTTACATTTAACATTAAGCTATGGTGGATTGCAGTATTTGTAGTGCTTAGAGACCTATTAATGCTAGATTCTGGAAACGCTGGAGGATTAATATCTCACTTAGGTGGTGCGGCTTTTGGATTTATATATGCAAAGCAATTACTTAAAGGTAATGACATTGGATTGTGGTTTGAAAAAATCATGGATTCTGTAACAAGTTGGTTTACTAAAACACCTAAAAAAGAAAAGAAATCTCCGCTTCGTACGGTACATAGAACAGCAAAGAATGCAGGGTCTAAAACGAGAAGTACTGCAACTGGATCAAAATCTGAGCAGCAACAACGCATAGATGCTATTCTAGATAAGATTAGTAAAAGCGGTTACGATAGTCTGTCTAAGGCTGAGAAGGATTTTTTATTTAAAGCCGGTAAGGAATAAGAGATGAAAAAGCTCGAATTCTTCGGTAAGATTATCTTCTTTGTAAATAGCATATTTGCCGTACTTCTATTAGCTAGTTATTTATTACCATTTATACCTCCACATATCTTTCCAGCACTTTCAGTGCTTAGCCTTGTGCTTCCTGTATTGCTTATCATCAACTTTTTGTTTTTGATGTATTGGCTTTTCAGAGGAAGGAAGCAATTGTTATTATCTGCTATTATTCTAGCCTTAGGGATTACACATATTTTCTCTCTTGTACGTATAGGTGGAGGTGAGGATATAGGTGATGGAACCACATTAAAAGTGCTTACCTATAATGTGCGACAGTTTAATATTCATGGTTGGTCTGATGAGGTTAAAGTAGGTGAACGTACCATACAGCTAATCTCAGATAAAAACCCTGATGTTGTTTCTTTTCAAGAATATTACCCAGGATTTAAACCTGATGAGAAGGTTTATCCTTATGAGTACAAAGTGATGAAATCTCCTAGTAAATCTTTTGGTCAGGTGATTTTTTCAAAATATCCAATTATCAATAGTGGTTCATTGGATTTTGAAAATACTGGTAATAATGGAATTTACGCAGATATAGCGACTGCTACTGATACAGTAAGAGTGTATAATATGCATTTTCAATCTTTCAGTTTATCTCCTAATTTAGCAAACTTGCAAAAGGAGAACTCAAAAAAATTACTGGGTAGATTGGGTCAAGCTTTTGAAAAGCAAGAAACTCAGGTTGCTAAGTTTTTAAATAACGAAGCTATATCTCCCTATCCGGTTATCGTAACTGGCGATTTTAATAATAGCGCTACTTCTTATATGTATCGCAAGGTGAAAGGTGATAAGGTTGACGCTTTCGCGAAAGCGGGATCAGGAACAGGAGCAACCTTCTGGTTTGACATCATTCCTTTGCGTATAGACTTTATCTTAGTAAATGAGTCTTTACCGGTTACAAACTTTGAAACCTACGATGTGGATTTAAGTGATCACAAGCCTTCTATGGCGACTCTTATGCTAGCTCGTTAGATAGATCAACCTTTGCTAGATAATCTTGTGCGCTTGGGCCGAGATTGAATAGTAAGTCAAGAATAGTTAGGTTAGATAAATAGCCATGATTCTCGTTAAAGAGTTGGTGATATTCCGGTAAAGGATAGCTTGGTTCTTTTTTTGCCTGAACGAGATCTCTATAATCTAGTTGTTCAGGATTTTTAAAAAACTCTTCAGTAAGAATAGGTGTGATTTCTAGTTGCAAGCACTCCATAATAACAGCATGACAAGCGTTATTAAAGTCTATAAGGCTTTCATAAGTCGTATGATATAAATGCTCAAAATCGTCCTCATAATACTCAAAGTATGGTGAGGTTTGATATGCAATTTTTAGAGACCTCCAGTGATCACGTTGCCAGTGAAATTTATTCTCAATCTTTACATCATAATATTGTTGGCGCTCAGTCTTATTCTTTCGGTGAAGAATAGGAACAATGAGTGTTAACTCACCAGTAGATGTAGCAATCTTCATACGCGTGCGGTACGATTGCTTTTGAAAATTCCCCTTAGCTTCAATGTGAAGTTGTTCGGTTTGATAAATTACGGCATATTGTATAATAGGAGCACAGTAGCCTACGGTAATAAGAGCTGGTTTCATAAATTACTTCTTAGCCTGTTTTTTCTTTCTAAAGAAAGACCATCCTATGTATAATAATAAGGCTCCTAAAAACCAGTAGCGATAACTTACTAAAGGTCCATTACCACCTACGGTTGTAAATACACGATCCCATCGTATTCCGTTAAAACCAGGAACGTTTGCGTCTTTACTAAACCATACAAACACAGGCTTACCTACTACGTGATTAAAAGGAACGTAACCCCACGCTCTCGCATCTTGCGAGTTATGGCGGTTATCACCCATTAACCAGTAATAATTTTGCTCAAAAGTATACTCGGTAAGAGGCTCACCATTCATCAATATTTGGTTACCGTTAACTGTGATTTCACGTTCTCTACCCATTTCATAACCTTCATAAACTTCAATGATGCGCTGGTAATAAGGAAGACTCTCTGTATTTATAGCTACTGTGGTACCTTCTTCTGGAATGTAAATAGGCCCAAAGTTATCTACACTAGAAGCTCGGCCTGGCATGGCTCCAAAGATTCCATTGTTATTTTCTCTCACATCATATCGTGTGCGTTCAATACTTATGATATTTGCATTGTTTTTTAATTTTTCAATGGCTGCCTCACTTGCGTGCGCCATGTGTTCATACGGTCCATTCGGTCCTTCTGCCCCAGATAAGTAAATATCAGAAATTTCATAGCGACCATTCACTAGATCTGTAGGTACTACATAATTCCCATTTACATCTGTAGCTCGTTTTACGAGTAGCTCCTTAGATACAATCTTATAGCTAAACTGAATACGAGCACGATCTGGAAGATCGTTTTGCTCTCCATTGATATATACATAGCCATCGCGTACTTCAAGAGAATCTCCAGGTACACCTACAGCTCTCTTTACATAGTTAGACTTCTTGTCTATAGGCTTGCGCACGCTACCGCGCATGTGACCAGGTGTAATATCTGTAAGCGTATCAACTGGCCAGTTAAAAACTACAATATCATTACGCTTGATATCTTGAAAACCAGGAAGTCTAAAGTAAGGTAATTGTGGTCTCGATAAGTAACTCTTGGTTTTTGTACCGTAAATGGTGTCATGCAGCATAGGTGTTGCTACGGTAGTGATAGGTGTTCTTGCTCCGTAATGAAATTTACTTACGAATAACCAATCACCTACAAGTAATGTTTTCTCTAGTGACGAAGACGGGATTACAAATGGTTGCATAAAGTATGTATGCACTAATGTTGCAGCAACTATTGCAAATAATAATGAGCTTGTCCATTCTCCGCTAGACGATTTAGGATTAATATCTCTATCGTGTTTGTATGGAGCATCTGTGGCGTAATTGATGTAGTATAAATACAATCCTCCTGTGAGCACCGTAAGCGCTGTATCTTTAAACGTGTTAAAGCCAAATGATCTAGCAGTTTCTACCCATACTACAGGTATCATAATAAGGTTTACGATAGGTACAAATAACAAAATGGTCCACCATTTAGGACGATTTATAATACCCATGAGTACTACTGCATTGTAAACTGGTACTGCTGCTTCCCATGCTTTACGACCAGCGCGTACGTAGAGTTTCCAAGTTCCAGCAAAGTGTACTGCTTGAACAATTAGAAAAAATATAAACCATTGTATAAGTGTCATCTATAATATTTTGAATCTGTAAGTTGGTCTTACGTTATTAGATATTGTTACAAGTTAAAGACCTAAAACGTCCCTCATAGTGAAAACTCCTTGTTTTCCTTGTAACCATTCTGCGGCAACTACGGCTCCTAGAGCAAATCCTTGCCTAGAATGAGCTTCGTGGCTTAGGGTTATAGTATCTATCTCACTTTTGTAGTTGATAATATGTGTGCCGGGTACAGTTCCTTCCCTTTCGGCAGAAATTGGGAGGTGATTTTCTTGTATGTTCTGTCCTTCATTGAGATCCCAAGCTGTATAATCTGATGCTTCAATAATACCTTCTGCAAGTGTGATAGCGGTGCCGCTAGGTGCGTCTAGTTTTTGAGTGTGGTGTATCTCGGTCATATCGACTTTATAGTCTTTATGAGGCGCCATGATAGCTGCGAGTTTTCTATTAAACTCAAAAAATAAATTAACGCCTACGCTAAAGTTTGAAGCATAAATGAATCCACCTTTGTTCTTAGTACAAAGAGCAATCATATCTTGATAGTTGTCCAGCCAACCTGTTGTTCCAGAAACAACGGGTACTCCTGCTTCAAAACATTTTGTAAGATGGTCTACAGCACTATCAGGGATGCTAAAATCAATGGCAACATCTGCATCTGCGAGAGTAAAGCTCTCAGGAGAGTTTACTCTTGCTACAATCTCGTGACCTCTATCTGTGGCAATGCTTTCAATGGTTTTACCCATTTTGCCATAACCTAGGAGTGCTATTTTCATATACTAAAACTTGTAATTAAAAGAGAGTCCATAATTCATGGTCTGCCCTAAGTCGTCAAAATAAAGTGCTGGACCAAAAGTCAAATCATCATCCACATCATATTGTGATAAGTGTGCATCCACATTTGCTTCTATAATCTGGAGAATATAAACCCCAGCCGAAACTAAGATAAAAAGATCTCTTCTTCTTCTAAATTGATCTTGACCATTAATAAGTGCATCATCAGAAAAGATTTCGGTAGTAGTACCATCTTCATTGATTCTGGTAAACTCATCTAGACGACCGGCAAGTCTATCTTTAAAGGCTGTTCTAAAACGTTCAGACCGATTACCATTAAAGGAGACACCATATATCGTCGAGCCCAGAGCTCCATATACTAATGGAAGCTTCCAGTAATCTTTATTATAAATTTGACCTAGACCAGGAAACACAGCACCGTAAAAAGCGGCTTTAGCTGGTCTCAATGGGTCGTAAGGCTCTTTGCTAGATACGCCTGCTACCTCATCTGCATCTATGATAGTTTCGGCAGGAGCGTCTTGTTGCGCTTTCGCGAAAGCGTAAAAACACAATAAAAAAACCAGTAAGAGGTATTTGTTACTTTGCACCTTTAATTAATTTCTGTAAGCGATTAAAGTCCTCTTCTGAAGAAAAAGGAATAGAAATTTTTCCGCGACCATTTTTTGCCACTTTGATATCTACTTTTGCTCCAAAATACTCAGCAAAGTCTTTAGTTCCTTTTTTAATGAACTTAGGAGTTTCTTCCTTTTGCTCTGTAGGTGTTTCAATGATAGAGGTAGCATGGTAATTTTTTACCAATGCCTCAGTCTGTCTTACCGAAAGTTTTTCTTGTAAGATTTTTTCATAAATATCCAGTTGGTCACTAGTATCATCTACATTGATAAGTGCACGACCATGTCCCATAGACAAGAAGCCATCACGCATACCAGTTTGTACAATAGGATCTAGTTTTAATAAACGTAAGTAATTTGTGATTGTAGATCTATTTTTACCCACGCGGTCACTCATTTGTTCCTGCGTAAGGTTAATCTCATCTATTAATCGCTGGTATGAAAGTGCGATTTCTATAGGGTCAAGATCTTGTCGCTGTATGTTTTCAACAAGAGCCATCGTGAGACTCTCATTATCATTTGCAATACGTATGTATGCAGGAATCGTAGCATTACCTATTAATTTTGAAGCTCTATAACGACGCTCTCCAGAAACCAATTGGTACTTACCGAAACTCATCTTACGCACCGTAATAGGCTGTATAACGCCTAGTTCGCGTATAGATGAAGCAAGCTCTCTTAAAGTTTCCTCATTAAAACTTGTACGGGGTTGAAAAGGATTCACATCAATATCACCTAGATCTAGCTCAATGATATTACCTACAACCTTGTCTGCATTTTTATCTTCGGCGCTCTTAATGTCGTTTTCTGGATCTTTCAGTAATGCCGAAAGTCCGCGACCTAGCGCTTGTTTTTTTGTTGCTTTAGCCATTCTAGCTATTATTTTTTGTAATAAGTTCTTGAGCTAGGCTCAAGTAATTAGTAGCTCCTTTACTTGCTGCATCGTAGTTAATAATGCTTTCGCCATAACTAGGTGCCTCACTTAAACGTACGTTACGTTGTATGATTGTCTCAAAAACCATTTCACTAAAATGTTTTTGAACCTCTTCAACCACTTGATTAGATAATCGTAGTCTTGAATCAAACATTGTGAGCAAAAGCCCTTCGATATCTAAATCTGGGTTGTGAATTTTTTGAACACTTTTTATAGTATTTAATAATTTTCCTAATCCCTCTAGTGCAAAATACTCACATTGAATTGGGATAATTACAGAATCTGCCGCTGTAAGCGCATTAAGTGTGAGTAAGCCCAGTGACGGTGCGCAATCTATAAGTATATAGTCATACTTATCTCTAAGGTGACCTATCGCCTTTTTCATCATGTACTCACGAGCCTCCTTATCTACAAGTTCTATTTCTATAGCAACAAGGTCAATGTGTGCGGGAATGATATCAAGGTTAGGTGAAGACGTCTTTATAATCGCCTCCTCTGCATTATTAGTATGCTCTAGTAGTTGGTATGTTCCTACCTCTACGGTTTCTACATCAATGCCTAGTCCAGAGGTTGCATTAGCCTGAGGATCTGCGTCAATAAGGAGTACTTTTTTCTCTAGCACACCTAGTGAGGCAGCGAGATTAACAGAAGTAGTGGTCTTGCCTACACCACCTTTTTGGTTTGCAATAGCAATTATTTTACCCATAAAATTTGAGGACGATTAGGAGGTAAAAATACAATTTAAAATGGGTAATTGAAATGGATTAGAAATGAAAAAGCCGAGAAGAATATTCTCGGCTCATCGATATTTTAGAAAGTAGTGGATAACACCAGTAAAATCAAGACAACTATTTCCATTAATTAAGAAATAAAATCTGTTGGTTTTATTTTGAGATAGCTTTTACCTCTTCTTCGGTAATCATTTCTTTTTGAGTGTTCCCCCAGTTATTCATGATGTAATTCATCACATCTGCCACTTCATCCTCATAAAGTTCTAGGTTTGCCATCACGCCATTATAGTCAATACCGTTTACAGTTATAGGACCTTGTTGTCCATATTTTACAGCTTTTATTGCCTCTTTATAACGATCTTCTGTGAGCCAGTCTGAACCTGCCAGCGGCGGGAAAGTTCCTGCTACACCTTCTCCTTTGCCTAAGTGACATTGTATACAAAAGTCTTGATATACCTCTGCACCACGTTCTATTGATTCGGCAAGTGGGTCTTGTGATGTGTAAACTTCTTTTTCCGCTATCGCGAAAAATAAAAACACACTAACTCCTGCCGTACATAAACTTATAAGTAGCTTCATTATTTCTTAACTAGTTTAAGGATTCCTTTTCCCTCTACACCTACATAGATAGTGCCATTGTGATTAATCACATTGCGCACACGACCTACATCTTCTAGTAATTTTTCACGAGCAACTACCTTGTCATTTTCTAAAATGGCAAGCTCTAGGTATTCAAATTTAAGCGAACCTATTAATAAGTTACCGTCAAGTTTTGTATCACCAGTGTTGGTTGCAAAAGTCATCCCAGAAGGAGCGATAGAAGGAACCCAGTAATACACTGGCTGCTCCATTCCCTCTTTTTCTGAAATTTCTGTAAACGTAGTTCCGCTATAGTTGATACCATAAGAAATTACTGGCCACCCAAAGTTTTTACCAGCCTCTGGGATATTAATCTCATCGCCTCCACGTGGTCCGTGCTCGTGTATCCATATCTTACCTGTCTCAGGGTGTACCGCCATTCCTTGCGGATTACGATGTCCGTAAGAGAAAACAGCCTCTTTTGCTCCGTCTTGACCTACAAAAGGATTATCTGTAGGGATACTTCCATCTGCATTGAGTCTATAAATCTTACCTCCATCACGAGTAATATCCTGCGGATTTTGATCTCTTTCACCACGATCTCCTATAGAAAAGTAGAGGTATGCATCCTTATCAAAACGCACACGACTGCCAAAGTGATGTCCCTTTCGCGTGTTTGGGCTTCCTTTGTATAATACCTTCTTTTCGGTAAGCGCGCCGTCTTTTAATTTTGCTCTCATAAGTGCCGTCATCGCACCATCTTTTTCGCCTTCTGGTGATGAGTACGTAATGTAAATCCAGCCATTAGTCACATAATCTGGATGCAAGCGTATGTCAAGTAAACCACCTTGATTACGCGTTACCACCTCTGGAGCTCCAGTAATCATTGTCTTCTTGCCATCCTTAAAGTGTATGAGCTCTCCACTTTTTTCAGTGATAAGCATAGACTCATCTGGCAATACCGCCAGTCCCCAAGGGTTAGTAAGTTCTGGAACAATAACCTCATAGGTATAATCTAGGTTTGAGGTTAGTGTGACATCATTTTCTCTAGTTTCTTGCGCGCAAGCCACACTTGTTACTAGCAATATGAGTATATGAGTAATGCGAATTTTCATAAGTTTTAATTTTAATGGCAAATTACAGAATAATCACCACACTCTATGATGTATTAACAATTTGAAAACACGTGTTAGAGGTTAGAATCTTATCTTTAATCTATGCAAGAGTAAGCTCGTAGTCAGTTATATCAATTTTGGTGATAAAGCAATGGGTTTTCTTGATAACTTGATTGTAAGGTTTGGCTTGTAAAACCTACTTTTGTAAGGAAGATATAAATAAGAATTGTGCGATTGTAAAAGTGTTTATTACGCTTTCGCGAAAGCTTAAAATAATATAGTATGTCAGTAGAAAAAGTAAAATGCCTTATCATAGGTTCAGGACCAGCGGGATATACCGCAGCAATATATGCAGCACGTGCAAATATGGCACCAGTGTTATACCAAGGGCAGCAGCCAGGTGGCCAACTTACAACTACAAATGAAGTAGAGAATTTCCCTGGGTATGTAGATGGAGTTACTGGACCAGAAATGATGGTGCAGTTAATGAAGCAAGCACAGCGTTTTGATACAGATGTGCGTGACGGATGGGTGACTAAAGTAGATTTTTCTGGAGACGTGCATAAAGCGTGGATCAACGGAGAAAAGGAAATACATGCAGAATCAATTATCATCTCTACAGGAGCAAGTGCAAAATATTTAGGATTACCTTCTGAGCAGAAGTATCTTAAAATGGGTGGAGGTGTATCTGCCTGTGCTGTTTGTGATGGATTCTTTTATAGAGGTCAAGAAGTGGTAATCGTAGGTGCTGGAGATAGTGCTTGTGAGGAAGCGCACTACCTTTCTAAACTATGTAAGAAAGTAACAATGCTCGTACGTCGTGACGAGTTTAGAGCATCAAAAATTATGGCTGCCCGTGTTAAGAAAACAGAGAATATTGAAATCCTTTTCAACACAGAAACTGTTGAGGTATTAGGTGACGATGTAGGTGTGACAGGAGCAAGAGTAAAGAATAATGTAACTGGTGAAGAGCATGATATTGCTGCAACTGGATTCTTTGTAGCGATAGGGCACAAGCCTAACACAGATATATTTAAAGAATATTTAAAGTTAGATGAGACTGGATATATTATCAATACACCAGGAACTTCTAAAACGAACGTACCAGGAGTATTTGTATCTGGAGATGCAGCAGATCACGTGTACCGTCAAGCAATCACCGCTGCCGGAACAGGATGTATGGCAGCCCTAGACGCAGAGCGTTACCTAGCTTCTAAAGACGAGCTTCCACAAGACGAGCCAGGAGTAGGTTCTACTTATGTGGATGAGGTTCCAGCTGCACGTCAGTAAAGGACATACCTTATATAGAATTTAAAAACGACAGCTAGAGCTGTCTTTTTTTTGCTTGTGATTCTTTGCAGGCATCTCCCTGACTCCCTCTTCAAAGAGGGACACTGTTGTGATTTAAGGCTTTGTATTTTGCGAAGCAAAATACAAAGCCCTCTGAGTGTTCCCCTCTTCGAAGAGGGGCTGGGGGAGACGTTTTTTATCACTTACTTAATTCGTCGAAGTGAAATTCAAAGAGTAATATTATCATGAATTACTTACGACTTCAAAAATCTTATTTTTGAAACTTATCAA
The DNA here is from genome assembly GCF_007827285.1 of Dokdonia sp. Hel_I_63. Classification (NCBI taxonomy): domain Bacteria; kingdom Pseudomonadati; phylum Bacteroidota; class Flavobacteriia; order Flavobacteriales; family Flavobacteriaceae; genus Dokdonia; species Dokdonia sp. Hel_I_63. The sequence continues at coordinate 1,357,978 of NZ_VISD01000001.1, forward strand.
ATCAAATCAAATCAAATCAAATCAATTCAAATGGATTCTTTACACACCTCATATTTCAATGATAAAAGTGTTGAGCAAATAATTGATTATTTAGTCAAGAAGAAAATGACGGTTGATGAATTAAAAATTCGTTTGAAGTTTTCTAATGCTCATACAATTGATGATGAAAAACTCATTCAAAAATTATCATTTGCAGAGAAAAGAATGAATGAACCCTTAGAATTATCGTTGAAGTTATTCTATCTATTTTTCCCATTTGGTATTGTAAATTTTCTTTCTAATGAAGATGATAACTATAAACGTTTCTCTCAGCTCGGATATATTAAGAAAATTAGGAGCTATAATATTATTTCGCTTTTTGGTGTGCTTCTCTATACAATAGGAGGTTTACTTCTATATATGTACTTCTCAAAATAACTACCTCCAAGAGATTAAATTCGTTTATTATTCTTGCAGGCATCTCCCTGACTCCCTCTTCAAAGAGGGACACTGTTGTGGTTTAAGACTTTCTATTTTGCGAAGCAAAATAAAAAGTATCGTGAGTATTCCCCTCTTCGAAGAGGGGTTAGGGGAGATGTTTTTAAAATCATTTCTCCAACCCCTTCTCAAGCGCCTTTTTTATCCCTTCTAGGTTTTCAGTAAACTCCATCATTTGAGAGAGTACTTGTGCCATCTCGTTCTTATTACCAAATCCTTTGAGTTTATTATTCTTTACAAAGGTTTCTTTCATCGTGTCCCAGCGCTGTTGCTGCGTTTCATCTAGCGAATTGATGAGCTCACGATATTTTAACAAGTTGGCCTCTGCGCTTGAAGTGAGAGTTTGTGACTCACTTTCATAATGTGATAGTAACAAGGTCGCAAGCTCAGTGTCATTCATAATGGGAACTACTTTGGCTACCAGTTTATTCATATCACGGTATGACCCTTGAAGTTCAAAAGAAGGCTCTGTGCGGTAGGCATCTTCTTGCGCAGCACTACGTATGTATTCTGCATTTACTTTAAGAACAGTGTTTCGTATGGTAATTACCTTTTCTAGTACTTTTGTATAATCTGCCACTTCTTGCGCTGTGTGATTCCCTTTGAGCTGACTGTCCTGCGTCCCATTTTCTATGCGGTCTATTAAGGTATACACATCTTCAAAATGACTACTACTCAACTGCTGCAGTAGCGGATTTGCAGTGAGCGAATTCTCAATAAGACTCAATTTAAATAGATGTTCTGTATCTCCTATAATATCTCCCAGGTTATAAATATCTGCCCTGTTTGCAAGCATATCTGGTATACGGAATTTCTCTCCACTCTCTGTATATGGGTTACCCGCCATTATCACACAGAATTTCTTGCTACGTAGGTCATAGGTTTTTGACTTCCCATTGTACACACCCTCTATCTTACGTGTACCATCAGATAAGGAGATGAATTTCTGTAAAAACTCTGGATTACAGTGCTGTATATCGTCTAGATATAGCATCACATTATTCCCCATTTCAAAAGCTACGTTCAGCTTTTTAAGTTCTTCACGAGCGGCACTATTTGTGGCACTTTCTGGATCTACAGAGGTTACTTCGTGACCTATCGCTGGGCCGTTAATTTTTACAAAAACAAGTCCTAGACGGTTTGCGATATATTCCATCAGGGTAGTTTTTCCATATCCTGGTGGCGAGATGAGCAGTAACATACCCATACGGTCGGTACGTTTATTATCGCCCACGGTTCCTAATTGCTTTGCAAGGTTATCACCAAACAATGGGAAATACACTTGGTCAATCAGCTTATTACGCACGAAGGATGTAAGCACTCTTGGTTTAAATTCGTCCAGTTTTAAAGCTTCTTTTAACTCTTCAGTAACCTCGTGTTTTGCTTTCTTAAATGTTTCAAAAGCGGGTACTTGCTCGGTTACAAATAAGTTGAGCCTTGCCGTAAAGTCGTGGTAGTTAAAGTTGAAGACACCTTCGGTTATTGTGCTATGATCACCGCTTAAGCCAGTGATTTTCTCATTTGGAGAAGCTGCTTTTGTTTTTAAAACTGACTCGTCTTCAAAGAGTAATAAACACACTACTTCATCTACGTAGCGCACATCGGTAAGACTTTCTTGGGTGCGTACAAATGCCGTCACCCACTGTTTTACGAGCTGTACTTTCCCTTTTAAGCTAGGGAGGGACTCATAACTTTTCTTAAACTTAAGGTCTGCCTGTTGTTGTTTTAACGCTTTCGCGAAAGCGTCTTTTAAACGTACCGCAACACTACTACGCACAAACTCTGTGTCGCCTTGAAGCTCATCAAAGATATAGGTCGCAATGGTCTGACTTAACTCGGGTGAGAAAAGGGATTCCGCTTTCGCGAAAGCGTGTATCTCCTCACTTAAAGTCTCAAAGATAAATTGGTACTCCTTTGCATCTGGAAAAAACTGTAACACCTCTCCCGAAGCCTTGATCGTTTGATCTAGTGTTTTTTTAGTGCTATCTTCAATACTGTTCCAGAAATACTGAGCGTACGCCCTAATTTCTGGTGCGTAGGTGAGTAGCCCTAGCTCGTTGTGTTTGTGTACGAGTACCTTTAAAATTTTTGAAGCATCTACATCGTGTACGCCTTTTACATAACCCTCTGCATAGTCATTGCGACTTTCTTCTTGCACAATCGCAAGTAGCGCATCATCGCCAGCTTCTAGAAGTGTTTTTTTGTCAAGTTTGTTAAATAACTTATAAGCCAAGTATGCACTGCGATACACCTCGCTAGTTTCTGAAACAAACTCCTGATTCCAAATATGGCGAGAAGCGAGAAGCGTTTCATTTGAAAGTTCTTGGTAAAAATCTGTTCCCGTAAGGTGATAGTTAAGCGCACCATCTTTGAGTACAATAGTGAGATCAAGTGGTTGCTTGTTTACACCAAATTTATGCTTACCAAGTCGTATCACCGTATCTCCATCTTCATAGAGATCTAGTTTGTCTTTGAGCTTGCGCAATGCATCTTCACGGGCTGTTTTAAGTCCAGTCTCGATCTCTTCTGCCTTTCCAGTATCTTCTTGCTCCTTAAGTTGCTGTACGATATCGCGCACCTTATTGATCATAAGATCTGCGGCAAAATATCCGTTTATTTCCGAAGCTGTTTTAAAGCTTTCGGCTTTTTTACGTACACCTTTTAAGATACGTTCTGAGGCATTTTTTAATGCCATCGCCTTTTTATTGCGCTTTTCTACAAGTGCATTTTTACTTGCTTCAAAAGCTCCGTACACTTCCTCGCGCTTTTCAATTATAAGCGTGATAAACTCACCCCAATCTGCAAACTTTCCTTCTAGTTCTTCTAGTTGGATTGAGATTTTAGTCTGGAATTCATCACACTTTTCTGGCGTGGTGGCAATATCTAGGTAGTTTATGATACTTTGATCAATTAACTTAAGCTGCGCAGCAAAATCTGCTTGCGCCTCTGCACTTCCTAGTGATTTTTTCTTATTCTTAATCCCAGCCTTCAACTGATTGATAGTCGCAAAAATGAGCGAGATATCATCAATAATTTTAGTAGAGTGGGAGGTGTCTTCTATATCAAGGTTAGACACAATATCAATAAGTAGTTCTAGATCTGTCGCAATCTGATTTACTTCTTCTTCAAGCTTTTTGGCTTCGATCACTTTCTTGATCTTTTCCATTGCGCCTTTCTTCTCAGCTACCGCTTCATTATAAGGTTTTAACGCTTTGTCGTCTAGTAAGAACTGTACACACTTCTCTGAGATCTTTTGGGTCTGTACCGCGATTTCTTCCTCTAACGTTTTCACGAAAGTGGGATCTACATAGCGTATGTCATTAAGCGAGATGGTCTCGCCACGCAACGATCGTAACTGTGTGAGCAGCGCCACAAAATCATTAATAGATTTAAAAGAAGTACTTTTTATTTTGCCAAAAATCTCATCAGCCTTTTTCTGAATCTCTTGCGTTTGCTTTGCAGCATTACGCTTAAGTTGGACCACTTTTTCAAATTCATCGATTGCTGCATTTGCAGCTCCGTTTATCTCAGTAAGTGGTATGTTAAGCTGTTGCGTTTCTGGCTCTGGAAGCCAGTAATAGGCGTCAAGAATATCTTTAGAAAACTTGGCTAGATCACTATATAATCCATCGTAATTATCCTCCTTGTTGAGTAGCGTGACAAGGCCGTTAACCTCAGCCATTGCTTTTACGATATCTTTATTTCCTATTTTATACAGTAGCGTGTCCTCGTGTTGAGAGGGCATATAATCGCCCTTTAAAAATGGGGTTTGCCAGATCTGTATGACGTGATGCTTGGTCTGCTCATTTTCGGTTTTAAAATAGCTGAGTTCGCCATTTTTTAAAACGGTAAATCCATTACAGATAATAGGAGTTTTAATTTCTTGAGTAATCACATTGTATGACATCAAGTTGTAAAGTCCTGCCTCTGGGGAGTAAAAAACATACAAGAAATCCTCTCCGTTAGGCGAGCTGATTTTCTCTTGAAATTTTACCTTTGGGATTGCATTATCAAAGATGTTATACTCTCCTGTCTGCAAGTAATAACCTGTTGGGAAAATAATACCCTGATCATCTGGAAGTAATACACAAGTATCTTTTACACTTTGTATTTTTTGAACTTGCTTGAGTTTGTGATTATAGACAAAATAACGAGCTTCCTCTTGAAAAGGTTTGATCTCAAGCGCCAGTAAATTACCAAGATCTGCATAACGGTATTGCCCATCATCAAGTGTCTGGTCGATGTGCTCCACAGGTTCATCAAGGATTCCTTTTCCTTCTTCTGTGTTGTCCTCTATTTTAATGGTAAGATCACCACCTATGGTTTCTACAAACACCTTGTCAAGTATAGAAACGTGTGCGTGTACACCATAACGATGCATATCGCGCGTAGCTTCTAACCACTTAAAATCATGTTGTTTTGGAAACTTGTATTCGTGTTCACTACGATTATCTACGTATTTTAAGGTGTCATCGCTTATAAGCCATTTAAATGTTTTAATATCTGTAACACTATCACTTAGCTGAAACACCATGTAAAGGTAATTCCCGATGATGGCAAACTTTGAGAAAATAGTATTACGGTAGTACTTGTATAAATTTGCAAAATCAAGAAGAAAAATATCATCTTCTAGTAATGTTAGTGGCCTTGGCTCAAAACGATTGTCTTTGAACTCATAGGCACTAAAAACATCACTAAGGTGAATGTCTGTGCGCAATCCAAAATGCACATTATATCCAAAAAGGCATAGATTATTGAGAGAAACGATGTCACGAGCAATACAGTTATTCTCTGTATTGATACGGTCATTTGCAATGAGCTTTGTCTCAAGAGAGCCAAAGACATCTTTACGTTCCTCATTCAGTTTTTGAAGGCGTTCTTGGAGATCGATTTTCTGCTTTTGCAGTCTACCTTGTATGATCTCATAAGTACCGCCGTCTAGTGACTGTGATGCTTTAGGTTGTGTATCTGGAGTTTCGTTTGCCATAGATGTTGGAAACTGTGCGTTGATTTAATGATTGACTTATAGGTAGTATAGTTCCACAGAAAATGGAGGTTTACGCTTTCGCGAAAGCGTAAAAAAAACAGCGGGCAACAGTTTACAATCTCACGACTGCAAACTGTTACTGCTTTATTATAATTATCTCAACTTCTTATCAGATAACCCAAGTCCCTTTGCAAGGTTAGATAGGTTGCTGAATAAGGTTTGCTCATCATTATCTGAAGACTTAGATTTTAAGTCCATCAAAAGATTTGCGATGGTCACATTCTTAAGATCCTCAGAAGAGATGCCGTACTTACCTGCAAATTCTTTTACTTTTTCAAGCAAGTTTCCCTTTACATCATCACTACCTAAAATGGCATCTTTTACCTCATGCACGGTGTCAGAATGCTTCACTAGTCTGTCGTATCCTTTGGCCTTTGTAATTTGCCCGATAATCTGGTCAAAGAACATGGTCTCACCACCTACAATATCAATGTTTGCGGCTTTAAGTGCATCACCAATAACTTGTGCTTGAGCATCTGCAATATCTTTCTGGATATTGATTTCAGCAAGGTCAACTTGAAGTTCTTTATCAAGACGTAGTTTAAACTCTTCGTGGTCTTTACCTACACCGTCAAGTTTCTTCATTGCATTGGCTTTCTCTTCGATTCCCGCAGCATCTGCAAGAGCTTTCTCTTTGATTACATCTGCCTCTGCAAGTCCGTCTTGGCGTTTTGCTTCTGCTTTTGCTTGAATTCCGGCTGCTTCTGCAAGTGCCTTCTTCTCAATGATAGTCGCTTCTACAATACCTTGACGCTCGTTTGCATCTGCCTTAGCGTGCATTACTTGCGCCTCAGACATACCTACGGTTGCTTCTTCCTTAGCTTGTGCTTCGGCAAGAATCTTACGTGCATCTGCTTCTTTTTCACTTGCTTCTTTATGTGCAAGCGCTTCGATATTAATTTCTTCAGCTTTTTGCTTAGCAGCTTCTTTAGATGCCTCAGCAGCTTTGATAGTTTTAATCAAATCTTCTTGAGCAGCACTCTCAGCATTTGTGATGGTAACTTGTTTGTTACGATCTGCAGTTTTGAAAGCCTCAATATCTTTCATATTTTCCTGCTCTTCAACCACTCCTTTTTCAAGAACTACGCGGTCTCTTATCACATCTTGAATGTTCTTTTTCTCAACTTCTACTACTTTCTCTTTTTCAATCTGAGCGAGTGTAACTACGCGTTCTCTTTCGGTTGCTTCTAGTAAACGATCTTTTTCTACACGTTCAGTTTCTACAGCCTCGGTACGTTGCTTGTTCTTTTCGGCAACTATAATCTGGCGTTGCATATTTTCTTCGGCAACTTTTACTTTTTCTTCGGTTGCGATACGAGCTGTTTCAGACTTGAGGCGCTCTTCTTCTGCTACCTTTAAAGTTTCGGCACCTTCACGAGATTTTATGTTGGCAATCTCACGGAGTTGTTGTTCTTCTTTTTCAGCAAGTTGTTTGTCTAGTTCAAGGATTGCTTCACGAGCTTCTACATCTTGCTTGCGGATGGTTTTTTCCTCATCACGCTTAATCAAGTTAGATTGCACGTTTTGTGCAGCAGTAAGGTCTGTGATCTTCTTAATACCTTCTGCATCAAGAATATTATCTGCTTTTAAATAAGAAACAGACGTTTGCTCAAGATAATCGATTGCACAATCTTCTAGTGTATAACCATTAAGATCTGTACCGATGATATCTACAATCTCATCACGAAACTCACGACGGGATTCATATAACTGTATAAAGTCAAATTTCTTACCTACGGTTTTAAGTGCTTCAGAGAATTTTGCTTCAAAAAGATCCTCAAGTGTTTCTTGACGTGAAGCTCTTTCTACACCAATCGTTTGTGCCACTTTTTTGATGTACTCAACTTCGTTATTAACACGAACAAAGAATGCCACTTTAATATCTGCACGCATGTTATCCTTACAGATAAGACCTTCGGTAGCGAGACGCTCAATTTGGATTTTCTTTACCGAAACGTCCATTACTTCTACACGGTGGAATACTGGAACTACATAAAGTCCCTTGTCTGTTGCAACTTTTGTTCCTCCAAATCCAGTACGGACCAAGGCTTGACCTTGATGTACTTTTTTGTAGAACATCGCGATGATTGCGAAATAAACGACAACGAGAAATAAGAGGATTCCTATTCCGGTAATTACAAACGATGGGATTGCATCCATAGAAACTGATTTTTTTGGTTTTGGTTAATTTTCTTTTAAATAATAATGATTGGTATCAGCATAGATTAATCTTTACTGACGTAGAAATAATTTTTATCTGTTGATTGTTTGATGATTAGGACGCTTTCGCGAAAGCGTAACTCAGAACCATCTAGTGATTTCACATAAATGCTCATCGTATTGCCATCTGCCTGAAGCTCTGCATTACCCATTTTATCTCCAGAAACTGTGGATAATAAAGTGGCTTGTCTACCAAGAAAATCTACTGCCTTGTCTCCATCTTTATTCAAATTCTTGAAGAATGACTTGAAAGGAGTCGTGATAATTTTATTAATAAATAGCGCAGGAATCATAAAAGCTAAGACGATAAGGTGCCCAAATGTATTCTCGTAACTTCCTGTAATAGATGTTACAATAAGGGAACAAAACCACCATATAAAGATCCAAAAAGTAAACGTAAACATAAATGGAAGTCCGACAAAATTGAAGTAAATCAAAACGACTTGCCACCATTTAAGAGGCTTACGTTTTCTATTTACAACGTGTGATCGATCTACCTCTGCATTTGCTACATCTGAGAAATCCATATTGCCGCCTTCGAGACCAGAATCCAGATCAATATCTGCATCTACGTCCACATCGATATCGATGTCTACATCTACATCTAGATCAAAGTCTACACCGCTGATCATTGTAAATATCCAATAGACAAGGAGTAGAGACAGTAGTATCGTTAACGTGATGTTTACTGGTGAAAATAAAATTTCGAAATAGTTATCCAATGGTTGGTGGTTTTAATGGTTCATAATCCAAAGTGCTAGTAACGCAATGCGGTGCGTGCTTATGCTTTGTCCTTGTCGAGACCTAGTTGTTCCTTAAGCTTTGCAAGTTCGTCGTCTACTTTTTCTTTGCTAGTATCTGCTGCAGCATTAATCTCGTCGTCTATGCTTTTATTTGCATTTGCAATATCGCCATAAGCATCTGCAAGTGCTTCTTCTTGAGCTACTTTTTCCTTCATACGTTCTAGCATACTTACGGTTCCAGTGCTATCAAGAGCAGCCATTTGCTTGTTTACATTCTTAGTGGCAGAGCTTACTTTTACTCTTGCTTTAAGTGTTTTAAGCTCATTCTCCCAGTTGCCTATATTATCTTTTATAGTCTGGATAGTAGATTGCAGCTGGGCTACATTTCCTTCAAATTTTGTTGTGTCTTCACCAGCGCGATCTGCATGCGCTTGTGCTTCTTCCTTTTTGGCAAGCGCTTCTTTTGCTAGACGGTCTGCGTCTGTAGCTTCCATAGAACCTGCGTGTGCTTTCTTAAGAATGGTAATTGCTTTACCTTCATAATCTTTTGCTTTCTCTTGGTGCTCATCGCGCTCGTTTTTTGAGCGTATTGCCATGGCTTTTACTTGAGCCATTGCTTCTACACTTTTGGCAAGATCTTCTTTCATATCTCTTATGCCTTGCTCGGTCATTTTAATAGGATCTTCCATGTTATCTATAGAAGCATTTGCCTCTGCCTGGCCTATTTTAAAAAGTCTTTTAAATATGTTCATAACGTTGTGTTTTAGTATTTTGAAAATTCGATAATGTGATCTGAGTATTCACTCATTAATAAACTGAGCGAGTTTAAGCTTCCTTCTAGTTCGTTTAAATCTAGATTTTCTATTTGTAAGGTATCTCTAAATATTACTTTCTTACCTGTCTCATCTAGTACAAATGCTCCATGAATGATATCGCGGTTTTTTTGTAGCAGACTTTTAAAAATCTTTTCAGACTGATTATTTATGGTAAAAATAAACTGCTCTATGATTAAGATAGGAGGAGCGACGCCTAGAATGAGGTTTTTAATTCCTGAGTTTTCCTTTTGTACTACCATAATACCATCCTCGGTGTTTTCGGTGGTGATATTGAAGTTAAGTTCAAGTAGAAAATCTCGTGTTATGTTAAAGTGGTTCTTCATAAAGAGTGTTGATGTTGTATTCCAATGCGTTGGAAGGTTAATAATACGAAAACTTGTCTCTGTAAATACCCAATTGTTTATAACTGGCTCAGGATGTAAATAATTAAAGTGGTCATAATGATTGTTTTTTGATTGATGAATGTTTGATGATGCAATTACGCTTTCACGAAAAAGCTAAATAAATTAGCAAAATTGAATTCTTTTTGCTAAAATTGTTAGGTAAATATACAGATAAATTTACAATTTGCAAATAAAATTAGCAAAATATGTCATTTTTTGGAAAAAACATACGAAAGATTAGAACTGTCAAGACATTGAGTCAGCAGTCGTTTGCAGAGCTGTTTGACTTGAAAAGAGGGACGTTAGGAGCTTATGAGGAAGGTAGGAGTGAACCTAAAATAGATACTATTATTAAGATTGCTAATTATTTTAGCATACCTATCGATGACTTGCTAACAAAAGAGCTTACGGTAAATAGTTTACTCAAATTCAAAGCAAATCTTACAACAGATCATGATATCATCACAAAGCAAGCCTTTGCAAGTATTCCTTGCATAACGTCAAAAAATGCAAAAGAATATCTTCTCTATAATGATAAAGAAGCTTTTGTAAGTGATATGCAAGTATTACAGTTGCCTATCAATCCTGAAAAGGAGTTCAGAGCATTTACGGTGGATAATCTAGAGATGAGTAGTAATGACAAAGGACTCTTCCCTAAGGATATTGTAATAGGGGAGATGATACCGAAAGATGTTTATAAAAAGCTAAATAATGGTCATCTAGTGCTCGCTGTATTTGAAGATCAGCTCGTATTGAGGCGATGCTATCTTTCTGAAAATACCATAACACTGCGTGCAGATCATAAGAATATAGATGATCTTGAATTCCCTATCCAGGAAGTGAAAGAGCTGTGGCGCATACGCTATGTGTTTTATCATAGAGTGCCAGAACTTGCAGATGGACTTGAGGAAAAAATGGCAATGCTTCAAGCGCAATTCTTACAGATAAAAGGAGAATTATAAGTTTAGCGTGTATTTATAAAATAACAAAGGCTCGATGATATCGAGCCTTTGTTGTGTATTGATTTGATTGATGAGGTAGTATTTAATCTTTTGAACGTATGATACCTCCAGAATAACTTTCCTTTGGTTTGTCTACGTTTGCTGGCTTTCCATAATAATTTATGACACCACCTGATGATGCATCTGCTCGAAGATCTTGTGATGCATATACATCCATCACTCCTCCAGAAGAAGCATCTGCAATAGCAGATACAGATTTGAGCTTACTTATTCTTGCAACACCACCACTAGAAACAGATGCATCTACGCGATTTGCTGTTCCTGAGATGCGTACTACGCCACCGCTACTTACATTTGTCTCTACGTCATTTACAGTAACCTCAACACGTAATGTTCCTCCGGATGATGCGTCCAGATCTATTTCATCTCCAGTGAGCGCTTCTTTTGTAGTAAGACTAGCACCACTGTTTACACTCACTTCGGTAAGGTTTTCTGAGTAGGTTACAAAAACCTTTTTTGAGGTAGCATTTTTTATGTTATCCTCGCAGTATATTTTTAACTTTCCGTCTTTCACATAAATTTCAGCTGCATCTACTAGATTTTGATCGGCTTCAAGTATTACGCCATTTGTATTTCCTTTTTCTAAAAAGACTTCCCAGCCATTACCAGCAACTACTTCGTCAAAGTCTTCTGTGATGTTAAAATCTTCTGTAACTACATTTCCGTCGCCATTTATTTGCCCAAGGTTAATGTCAAACTGACAAGAGGTGACGAGTATTGCAGTAAGAAACCCAATAATAAATTTGATAAGTGTTGTCATGGTGGTTGGTTTTAGATTGATGAATAATTAATTGTTTTGATTGATGATGTAAACTTCTACAAAATTACTTTTCTTTAAAACTTTAAGCTACCCAGTTGTAGATTATGGGTGCTCAACTGTCTATTGATTTATTCTACTTCTAAAAGATCTTTTATTTCTCCGTTTTTGTTAAATGTCTGGATTTTAGGATTTCCTTTATCATCTACATAAATCATCATTTTAGGCGCTCCATCTGGTCCTGCAAGAAATAGCCCAGAACTATTACCTTTTGTTTTACCTATAAACAAACGATTTACGGGTCCTTCGTTTTCCATTAATTCATTTATTTTCTGCTTTCTCTCTTCATCATCTTCTATAGAGCGCAGCTTCATAAGCTTATTGTTGCGCTTCTCCATATTTGATCCAATGGGGTATTGGTTTATTGATATACCTCGTTTTATATAGGCTTTTCCATCTTTATAGTACTCGTCATTAAGGATTTGTACTACTTGGTCATCTTTGTAATTATCCATTGTAAAAGACATTCCGGAGGTTACTTTTCCATTTTTAATTTTTGTTTTATACACTAAGCCTCCACACTCATCACCTTCATTATTAAAGAATATAATTCCAGAAGGCCGCTCTCTTCTATCCATTTCTTTTCCATTCATTCTGCCAGAATGTTGTCTGTCTTCATTACTCAGCACCATTCTAGGTAGGTTATCCTCACCTATGACTGTTAATTTTTTTACAATAAGCTCGTCATACGATTTGTTATTGTCTTTTTTACTAAAACTACTAAGTGCAAATGCGGAAAATACTAATGCACTTACTACAGCGTAAGTAGTTAGAATGTTAATTTTTTTGTCAAGTTTTTGGGTGCTTTGATGGTTGGTCATTTTAGTTGATTTAATGATTGATGATTAGTAATTGGGAACAATTCTGCTTTCGCGAAAGCTTAACCTATGCCAATGTATTTTATGTGCGGCTGAGTTGTAGACATCACTAGTGCAGGCTTATTACACGAGTGATTTTCCAGCCATTTTCTGTTTTTTTAAATATGGTGATAAACTTACTAGGTTCAGAATAGCTGTCTTCCATAAGATTATGAAAACTGTGTTTCCCTAGAGCGATGGCTCCAAAATCCTTAATCTTATGCACTTCAAATGTATCTGGAGTAAGTATTCTTTCCACCTTGCCGCATATATTTGCCTTCATGGAGGTCATATACTCTTCCTTGCTTGTAGCGAGTCCTCCTTTATCATGGTAAAACTCTAAATCTTCTGATATGAGTGAAGCATGAGTCTCGAGGTCACACGTATTGTAGGACTCAAAAAGGGCAGCATCTGTAGCTAGAATCTCTTTGTAAAGATCACTGTCTTTAGAAACCTGTGCTACTCCAATTATAGGGAGTAGCAGCAGGATTGTAATAAAATTAGTGAGCTTGGACATTATCTCTTATTAATTAATCGAATTTCTATCAATTTGAGGAGTCGGTGGAGGCGTAGGAGAGTTTGGAGCTTGATTATTTGTCTCCCATGCTGGTGTATCTTCACCTTCTCTATAACTACGCTCTTCCCAAGCGTCATTATCATCAGACTGTTGCCAAGAATTATCATCATCATTGTCACGATCCTCAGGACAAGTGCTGCATATAAGTTTGCCATTACCTACGGTAAGAAATTTTTCTTCATCACCATTATCTAGAATATCACGATACTGTCTGTCATTTCTATGGTAGGAGTAAGTATTCTCATCTGCGATGAGTGTAGCTCCTTCTGGGAGATACACAATAAACTCAACACTTGGTCTTACATGTCTATATTGTGCATCTCTTTCTCCAGTAAAAAAACCATCTATGGCTAGTTCGTTATCAGATAAGTCATAGTTGAGCATCATGGCTTCTGCTTGTTCCTTTGCAACGTCATATGATGATCCTTTCGTTCTTTTTACTGTTTGCACATATGCAAGACTGTCACGAGTAGATCGTACTATAAGACGCACATTTCTATACACAGCTACATCTTCTGTATTGCTATTAATAAGCTGTACATATTGAGAAGACCTCCCAAAAGGGATATCAAAACGCTCGCTTCCTCTCATTTTGATACGTAGCGTATCGTTCTTTGTAATAGCTAGTGTCTCTGTAGTAGTCACCTTTGATGACTCGAGGTTAGAATACTGTATAGCCTGTTTTACAGAAAATACTCCAATGGTGATTGATGCGATAAGCCATAATCCTAATAGGCTTAGTTTTGCACTTAAAGGCATTGATTTTACATTAGAAGAAAGAATTTTTAATCCTAAGTAAAACAAGAAGAAAAATGGAATCCCAACTGCAAATAATACAAGTAGTAACATGAGCCATATAGGTAAACCTGTATCATTAGAAATCCACGGCATGTCTGCTAAGTTAGGAGTGAAAATATCTACCACTCCTCCAGTAAGTAGTGTGATTAATAATGAAATCACCACTGTAGCACCCGTGATTATTAATAGTACGCCCACAATTTTTGCAATGATTTTAAAGAAGAACATGATGATCTTTCCTAAAGTCCCAAAAACTCCTTGAGCTCCTGTTTTTACTTTATTACCGTACTTATCATAATCTACGTTTTTAACCGTGTCTGCAACATTTTCAAATCCTTCTTTTACTTTCTCTGTGATATTGTCAATGTTAACAGCCTTTCCCCGCATTGCGAGTTTATCTGCAGTAGATTGTGCTTCTGGTACAAATACCCATAACGCAAGATAAATAAGAGCTGTGCCACCAAGTGTAAACCAAGTAAGTGCAATTAGTAATACCCATCCTACACGAACCCACAAAGGATCAAGTCCCATGTAATGTGCCATACCACTAGATACACCACCTATGTATGCGTTATCTGTATCTCTAAAAAACCTTCGGTCTGAGATGCGCTTAGCTTGTTGTGTTTTACTTGAAGAGCGGCTAGATGATTTTTGAGAAGATGCTGTATCTTCAAAAATATCGTCATCTACCATGTAATCTTCTGGCTGTCCCATGATAGCGATAACCTCGTCAAGCTCCTTAGTGCTTATAACCTGGCGTTCGTCTTTAATACGTTCAGAAAAAAGTTCTGAGATACGCGCTTCTATGTCTGCTATGATTTCGTCTTCCCCTTGTACGCCTTCAAAAGAACGTTTGATGGCAGCAAGATATCTCTGTAATTTACCGTAAGCATCCTCATCTACGTGAAAGAAAACCCCTGCTAAATTTATGTTTACTGTCTTATTCATTTTGTTGCGGTTTTAGTGGTGGTTACTACCGTTACTGCGGTCTGTAACTCATCCCAAGTGGTTGAGAGTTCTTTTAAAAATATTTTACCTGTTTCGGTAAGTCCGTAATATTTACGTGGCGGCCCGCTGGTAGATTCTTCCCAGCGATAATTGAGCAAGCCTGCGTTTTTGAGTCGTGTAAGTAGTGGGTATATCGTTCCTTCCACCACCAGCAACTTAGCGTCTTTAAGTGTGCCTAAGATCTCTGCTACGTAGGCATCCTCGTCTTTTAATACAGAGAGGATACAATACTCTAGCACGCCCTTACGCATCTGCGCTTTGGTGTTTTCAATCTTCATAGATGTTCATTTTTTAAATGCATTAAACTGTTCGCTTTTGTCCCAATAACTTTCGGGAGATTGATTGATTGATTGATTGATTGATTTTTCTTTTTTTACGCTTTCGCGAAAGCGTACCTCATATATTAAACTACCGTGTTATCCTCAATAGGTGATGAAGTCTCTTGAGTCTCTCTAGAATCTGAAACCGAAGCCGCAGAAATAAAGTTGATAGTAAGCGGGAATTTATAAATACCTCCTTGCGATGCCTTAACCGCTGCTGAAATCACCGTTATAATTTCTAAAAGAAAAATTCCCAATGCAAGAATGGCAACCACTATTGCGGTAATAAGAAACCCTCCCAAGTCTGCAAAATCACTCGGATCATTTATATAGCCATTTGTGAGTAAACTCTCGCTTCCATTACCTGCACTTATTGCGAAATAAATAAAGAATGGAATGCTAATGACAACTAAGGCAATGAGGTATAATAGAATACTTAATTGAAAATTGATTGCATCTCTACCATGCTTATCTATAAAAGCAGCATTCCTTTTTTGAGCGCTCCATAAAATGAGAGGTGCAATAAAATTTCCAAAAGGAAATAAGTATTTAGAGAATGTAGATAGGTGTATTAATGTACCTATATTTTTTTGATGTGTTGTAATGCTAGTTTCCATAGTCTATTAATGTCTTATGCAAATATATGTCTAAAAAAAGGTACTTTGTAACGCATAGTACTAAAAATTAACTTTTAATTAAGATTTAGGAGTCTGCTTACTTCAAGAGAAATAAATAACTAATGTCTTGTAAATGTGGTGATGTTGCGTATTACAGCTTGTTAAACTGTTCTTTTGTCTGAAAATTTTAGTTTGGAACTTTTTGAAATTTAACATTTTCATGAGCGTCTTAAATTTGCATCATTGAAACCAATTAAGGTTTTTTACAATTAGAAAGTCATGCAAATAAGACATATTTTTAAAACCCCTTTGTGTATAATAGCCATGTTGTTAACTCAATTAATGTGGTCTCAAGTAGGGGTTAATACTACAAATCCTACTACAATGCTGGATGTAAATGGTGATTTGCGCGTGCGCAGTACTACAGCAAGTTCATCTACAGATGATATACCTTTAGTGATAGACAGTGAGGGTAATGTGAAGAAGCAACTTAGTAGTTTGCTAGGTAACTTTAGAGGGAGGCTGCTTACAGATTTTGATTCTCGTCTGTCGATCAATACACCAAATGCTAATGGTATATATAAGATTAATACAATGACAGAACTTATAGATGCGGGAGGAGATTTTGATATTGCCACTAGTAGTTTTACTGCACCTCTTACAGGAATCTATGAAGTTACAATTACGTTAACCATTTCAGGTTATTCTACAGCTAGCACTAATTATGTAGCAGGTTTAATGGATGATACAGGTTCTTGGATAATGAGATTTTCAATGCCTAGGGAAGAGGTGAATGGAACTGGAGCCGTGGGAAGTGCAAAAACATATACAGGTATTGCAGAGCTAACGGCAGGTAAGGTTTATGATTTTGGATTTGCATCAGGTGATTTTGTTCTTCTTGCTAATCCTGTGGGGTCCACAGGTACGGGTATAGGGAGTTACTTAAAAATACAGTTGATAGACAATTAAAGATTTATATATTCTTTCTTAAAAGGTTCTCATTTGGGAACCTTTTTTATTGCCTATTTTTGCTTCAAATAAGATATTATGTCATTCCCCTTACCTGGTAAATTCAACACGTTCACAATGTTTAAGCTTCCATCTGCGTGGCTTTCGGGAGTACGTGTAAAAAAACTTTCTCCTAACTCTTGTACAACTTCTGTAAAACACAGATGGATTAATCAGAATCCATTTAATAGTATGTTCTGGGCAGTACAAGGTATGGCGGCAGAGCTTGCTACGGGAGCTTTAGTAATTGCTCACATACAAGAAAGCGGTCAGAAAATATCAATGCTTGTAGCAAACAATAATGCAAGCTTCACAAAAAAAGCTACAGGTAGAATTAACTTTGTGTGTGATGATGGTCTAGCTATTAAAGAAGCTATAGCAAATGCTGTAGCTACTGGAGAAGGACAAACATGCTGGATGAAAGCTATAGGGACAAATAAAGATGGTGTGCAAGTATCTGAGTTTAACTTTGAGTGGACACTTTTAGTAAAGAAGCCTCGTAAATAATAAG
The DNA here is from genome assembly GCF_007827285.1 of Dokdonia sp. Hel_I_63. Classification (NCBI taxonomy): domain Bacteria; kingdom Pseudomonadati; phylum Bacteroidota; class Flavobacteriia; order Flavobacteriales; family Flavobacteriaceae; genus Dokdonia; species Dokdonia sp. Hel_I_63. The sequence continues at coordinate 1,375,219 of NZ_VISD01000001.1, forward strand.
TAACTTCGTTTTCAATAAGTTTTATCCATAAGTCTATCTGTCTCATGCGCTTTATGTAGAGACTAAAATCTAATCCATGAACTTTATCCTTTTTGACGGAAACGTACGCAATCAGCTCTTACCATTCACGTACACAAAACCTGTTGCAGACTTGCGTGTAGGTATTATGACCATACGTGAAAAGTGGGAGTTTGTGCTTGGCTCAACGACCTCAACTGTAACAGAAGAGTATCTTTCAGATAAGTGGCCCATGATAGAGCTTGAAGAAAATGTGATGATTAATGCATCCTATCTTCCTTCAGACAACTTAGCTGATATTATTAAAAATTTGTCATCAAAGCAAGTGTTGCTTGATGGGGAAGAAATAATCGCGTTTTCAGTACAAGAAGGTCAAGAAGTAGCTTTTGACACTTATGAGAGTATTGACTATACGGCTTCAGATATTTTAAGGATCGAGCATACCTGGGATATTTTTGCCAAAAATGGAGAAGCAATCACTAGAGATTTTGAGATGCTTACCGAGGATAGAGATTCTGAAGAGATACCAGCACACGTAATAGCGATAAATAAAGATCAGATATTTATAGAGGAAGGAGCTACGGTTCATTACTCACATCTCAATGCTACAGATGGGCCTATCTATATAGGTAAAGATGCAGAGATTATGGAGGGCGCACTCATACGTGGCCCTTTTGCAATCTGTGATCATGGAGCTGTAAAAATGGGAGCCAAAATTTATAGCGGCACAACCATAGGTCCTCATTGTAAAGTAGGCGGAGAGGTAAATAACTCCGTGCTTATGGGCTATTCAAGTAAAGGTCATGATGGTTTCTTAGGAAACAGTGTACTAGGAGAATGGTGTAATATAGGTGCAGATTCTAATAATTCTAACTTAAAGAATAACTACGCTCCTGTTAAGTTATGGGATTATGAAACAGGTCGCTTTGCAAATACGGGACTTCAGTTTTGTGGGTTGATGATGGGAGACCATTCTAAGTGTGGTATAAATACCATGTTTAATACTGGTACAATGGTAGGAGTGGCGACAAATATCTTTGGAAGCGGATTTCCTCGCAATTTTGTTCCTTCTTTTTCTTGGGGAGGCGCTAGCGGCTTTGTGACACACAAGACCAATAAAGCTTACGAAACTGCAAAAATTGCCATGGCACGTCGTGATCTAGAACTTACAGAACAAGATGAAGCAATCCTTAATCATGTTTTTGAGGAGACAAAGCAATATCGTAGAGAGTAAGCTTGTCAATAATTTTAATGGCTATAAGGATTAAACGTATTTGTGAATATCAAATCCCAAGGAACTACAGCGAGTAGCAAGGTCAGTATTACAAACCCCAAAATGGTGAGGAAAATGATTTTATACAAACGCACTTTATTCTCATAGCGTATCCGCTTTCTTATTTCCATTAACTGATCAAAAGTTGCTTTTTTTGGGTCTACCCATTTCTCATTGGTACTCGAGACAAAAGATAGGTTTCCTACATTTCTCTTATTTTTAAGTAGATTTCTATTATTACGTATTACTTGATTTGCTGCAAGAGCTGCTCCACCGAATCCCATATCATTTTCATTTTGGTTACATAGATATGTAGCTTAATAAAAGTAAATGTTACAGTGTGAATGTTTTGTAGATTCCATGATAGCAGGCGTTAAGAGTTATGTCGTCTCAGAAAACTGCAGTAATATCATAGAGCGAGGATTATTGCGCTTTCGCGAAAGCGGACTTAAAAAATTAAAAATTAATCAGAGAATTTTTAATTTCTGAGGAGGATTAAGACATAGAAACTAGCAAAATACTAATTACTGCTAGTCCAATTCCAACCCAGTTTTTAGTTAGTAATTTTTCTTTAAAAAGTAGAATTCCAATAAAAGTGCTCACCATCACAATGGCTACATTATTTACTGTAAATAATGTAGAACTCTCAAAAGCCGAATCTCGAAGGGCCATCACAAGCATGACAATAGAAAAGTAATTAGGAATCCCAAGACAAATCCCGGCAATCACATTTTTAATCTCAAATTTAAATGTGCCTTTAATGACTTGATACATGATGACCAAAAAACCAATACAAGCAGCTGCTCCAAAAATAGTTGCGCCAAAGATGGGTACATCACTCTCATTTACATAAGCACCTTCTATAAATTTTATACTCGTGTCTATAGCTCCGCTGCCTAAAAACACAAGGATAGGGAAGATGAGGTTTTCTTTCTTTATAGCAATCCCATCTTTTGCTTTTATAGAAGCAAGATACACAGCGACAAGTGCCGTTAGAATTCCTGTAATCTTTAGTATGCCTAGAGATTCTCTGTAATAGAGTACACCAAAAAGTATTGGGATAACCACACTCATTTTAGTAGCAACAGAGACTACTGAGAGTCCGCTGCGTTGTGTGGTTGCTGCCATTAAGTTAAAAACAAGAATAAATAATACTCCTAGCCCCGCCGATGCGTAAAACCAAGATTGCTCAGGAATTACAGCGATAGACGTGGGTCCGTCATACAACAATAGTCCGCAAGAACAGGCAATCACATAATTTACAATGATTGCGTGCAGGGTGTTTACATTAAACTTTGCAAAAAGTTTAAATACTACAAAGATGAAACTAGATGCAGCAATACTAAGAAGTAAGTAAATCAAATGCTTGAGTTTTTATAATAGTGTAGGGTGTCGTCTAGAATCGTGTCTGTTTTTTCTAATAGAAAATGCTGCGAGAGTTGAGGTGCTTTTGTGCCTTTAGAAAAGCTAGTGTTGCCTTTAAAAATACGTGCCTCATCCCAGAGATTTGCATCAATAAAATGTTGTAATGTCTGCGCGCCACCCTCTATAATTACAGATTGGATTCCTTTATCATAAAGTGTCTCACTTATGAGTTGAGAATCTGTTGATGCTATTACAAGTGTCTCAGCTTCCTGATTAAAAACGGTAAGGTTGTTATCTAGATTTCCTTTAGTATCAATAACAACTCGTATTGGGTTTTTACCTTCCCAATCTCGCGTGGTTAAGCTAGGATTGTCTTCTAGTACGGTTTTTCCGCCTACGAGAATTGCCATTTCCTCGCTGCGCCATTTATGAACGAGTTGTCTCGAGTAGGGATTTGTAATCCATACAGGTTGCTGAGCATCTCGTGTTTTTGGAGCGATAAAACCATCTGCTGTTTCTGCCCACTTTAGAATGACGTAAGGTCTCTTTTTCTCGTGATAGGTAAAGAAACGCTTGTTGATTTCTTGACATTCTTTTTCTTGAACACCCACGGTGACATCAACTCCAGCTTGTATTAATCTCTTAATACCAGCGCCTGCTACTTTGGCAAAAGGATCAATGGTTCCTATAACAACTTTTTTTATACCAGAAGCAACTACAAGATCTGCACATGGCGGTGTTTTCCCCCAGTGCGAGCAAGGTTCTAGAGATACATATAAGGTTGATTTTGCTATTAGTTCTGGAGTATTCGCTTTCGCGAAAGCGATACAATTCACCTCTGCGTGAGGCCCACCATAATCACTTGTATAACCTTCGGCTATAATCTTGTTGTTGTGCACGAGTACTGCACCCACAGAAGGATTAGGCATGGCTACGGGAAGTCCATTTTTTGCTAGCGCAATACAGCGATTTATGTAGGTGTTATGTATCTTCACAGCACAAAAATAACCCTTTGTAAGTGATGGACAAACCAATCATTAGACCGATTAAAAAAGAAGACAATGCTCAAGTAGCGGCAGTGGTGAGAAAGGTACTTGTAGATCTAGGCGTTCCTAAGGTAGGGACTGCTTATGCAGATGCTGCTTTAGACACGATGTTTGAGCATTATAGCAGACCAAAAGCTGAGTATTTTGTGGTGGAGGACAACGGAATAATTATAGGGTGTGCAGGTGTTGCGCAACTAGATAATTATGATGGTAATGTGTGTGAGTTACAAAAAATGTATTTTCTAGAAGAGGCGAGAGGCCGCGGTATAGGGTCGCAAATGATGGATGCTTGTCTTAATCAAGCACGTGATTTTGGTTTTGATCAATGCTACCTTGAGACCATGCCTTATATGGAGGCGGCTCAGAAGTTATACAAGCGTACAGGTTTTAGATACATAGACGGCCCTATGGGTGATACAGGGCATTTTTCTTGCCCAGTGCATATGATAATTGATTTATGAATATAGACGAGTTTCGCATTGATTTCAGGCAGCAGCTCGCAGGTATGTACGAGCGAGAAGAGGTGGAAAACCTTTGCTTTCTTACCTTAGAACATGTGCTAAAAATGAATAGGGTAGAGGTTTCGCTTTCGCGAAAAATGGATATCTCCACATCTGCCCTTACACAATTGAATGATGTAACTGGTAGATTATCACGTAGCGAACCTATCCAATATATCGTAGGTACTACAGAATTTTACGGGATAGAATTTCAAGTAAATCCCGCTACCTTAATACCTCGACCAGAAACCGAAGAATTGGTTGATTGGATTATTACAGATAAAGCTGAGAGCTTTGTCAAGAGTGAGACGCAAGAAAAATTGAAAATTCTTGATATAGGAACTGGTTCTGGATGCATCGCAATCTCGCTAGCTAAATATATGTCAAAGGCGCATGTTGAGGCGATTGATATTTCTCAAGATGCACTTGCAACAGCGTATCAAAATGCAAAAAGGAACGAAGTAGATGTTACTTTTTACAATCAAGATGTGCTAGCTGTAGAGGAACTAGAGCACAAATATGATATTATCGTGAGTAATCCTCCTTATGTGCGTATGCTCGAGAAAAAGGAGATGAGAGATAATGTGCTTAGTAATGAACCAGATAGCGCGCTCTTTGTCTCAGATGATGACCCATTGATTTTTTATAGAAAAATAGGTGAGCTAGCTTTTGAAAGTCTTTCTGTAAATGGATTCTTATATTTTGAGATTAATGAATACTTAGGAAAAGAAATGATTGATCTTTTAAAAGTAATAGGCTTTGAGAATGTGGAGTTGCGAGAAGATATGTTTGGAAAAGATAGAATGATTAAAGCGAGTCGCTAGAGATTATTATAATTGAGAAATAAAGGGAAGCACTTTATGCTTGCTTAAAATTAAATAGCTATTATGAAATTAACATCACTATGCGTGTACTGCGGAAGCAGTGCAGGTACAGATCCAGAAATTATAAAGCAAGCTCAAATACTAGGTAAGACACTGGCTGAGCGAGATATTACGCTCATATACGGAGCTGCCAAAATTGGTATTATGGGCGCCGTGGCTCAAGGAGCTCTCGATTACAACGGTGAGGTAGTAGGTGTGATTCCAGAATTTTTAAAAATAAAGGAGGTTGTCCATACAGGACTTACGGAGCTTATCGTAAATGATACCATGCACGAGCGTAAGATGGAACTGCAAGAGCGTTCTGATGGATTTATTACATTGCCAGGAGGCTTTGGAACTATGGAAGAGCTTTTTGAAGTGCTGACCTGGAGCCAACTAGCATTACACCAAAAACCGGTGGGTATGCTTAATGTAAATGGCTTTTATGATGATCTTTTAAGTGCGCTTAGAAATATGGTAGATAAAGGATTTTTAAAGCAAGAAAATTACGATATCCTTCTTGTAGATACCACGGTAGAAGGGCTTCTTGATCAGATGGAGAATTTTAAGCCTATGGCAATGCCTAAGTGGTTAAAGGCTTCACTCGAATCTAAGAAGTAATAGAAGACCTTCTTTTTGTTAGGTGAAAATGACTTATATACACTGTTTGTAAGTGGTTAATTAAACCTCCGATATTCTCTGAATATCGGAGGTTTAATTTTTAATTTTGTTATTATGACAATAGAAGAGCAAATCCTCGCTTTACGCAACGAACTACAATCACATAATCATAGCTATTATGTGCTAGATACACCAACGATATCAGATTTTGACTTTGATCAAAAGCTAAAGCAACTGGAAGCGCTAGAAGCGGCTCATCCGGAATTTGATGACCCTAACTCGCCTACGCATCGTGTAGGTGGAGCGGTGACTAAGAATTTTGAGACTATTGTGCATGAGCATAGAATGTATTCTCTTGATAACTCCTACTCAAAGGAAGATCTTCAAGATTGGGAAGCGCGTGTTAAGAAAATGGTAGATGGAGAGGTGAATTACACCTGCGAACTCAAATACGACGGAGCTTCTATAAGTCTTACTTATGAAAATGGAGAGTTGGTTAAAGCAGTGACAAGAGGAGATGGTTTACAAGGAGATGATGTGACTACAAATATTAAAACAATAAAGTCGGTTCCTTTAAAGCTCAAGGGTGATTATCCTGAAAAATTTGATATACGTGGGGAGATTGTATTGCCATGGGAAGGTTTTCATGCCATGAATGCAGAGCGTGAAGAGCTAGGTTTTGAGCTCTATCGCAATCCAAGAAATACAGCCAGCGGATCTTTAAAATTACAAGATAGTGCTGAGGTTGCTAGAAGACCACTGCAATGCCTTTTGTATAATATTACAGGTAATAATCTAGGTATTGCTACCCAAATGGATAGTTTGCAGAAAGCTCGCGATTGGGGTTTCCGCGTTCCTGAGGCCGCAAAACTGGCAAAGAATATTGATGAGGTATTGGAATTTATCAATCACTGGGATGTGGCAAGGCGTGACTTACCTTATGAGACAGATGGTGTTGTGGTAAAAGTTAATGGATTACAACAGCAAGAAGAGCTGGGCTATACGGCAAAGGCGCCAAGATGGGCAATGGCATATAAGTTCAAAGCAGAACAAGTTTCTACACGCTTGCGCGAAATAACATACCAAGTAGGTCGCACAGGAGCCATCACACCAGTCGCAAACCTGGAACCTGTTGAGCTTGCAGGAACTACTGTAAAACGAGCGAGTTTACATAATGCAGACCAAATAGAGCGACTAGATATACGAGAAGGTGATGAGGTGTTTGTAGAAAAAGGAGGAGAAATCATCCCAAAAATTATAGCAGTAGATCTTACAAAGCGCCCAGCAGATTCTGAACCTACAACATATATTACTGAGTGTCCAGAATGTAGCACGTCGTTAGTGCGTAAAGAAGGCGAGGCACAGCACTATTGCCCGAATGACATGGGCTGTCCCACTCAAATTATAGGTAGAATACAGCATTACATCTCTAGAAAGGCGATGGATATTGATGGTCTAGGTGGGGAAACCGTGGCACTCTTAGTAAACGAAGGGTTGATAGTAAATTATGCAGATTTATATGAACTCACGGTGGAGCAATTATTACCACTAGAGCGTATGGCTCAAAAAAGTGCCGAAAATCTAGTAAGCGGAGTGCAAGCTTCGGTGCAGATTCCTTTTGAGAAAGTGTTGTTTGGTTTGGGGATTAGATATGTAGGTGAGACTGTAGCAAAGAAACTAGCTAAACATTACAAATCTATTAATGCGATTATTTCGGCAACAGAGGAAGAGCTGGTTGCGGTGGATGAAATAGGAAGTAAGATTGCAGAAAGTGTAGTGGCATTTTTCGCGAAAGCGGAACATATTACACTCATAGAGCGTTTAAGATCTTACGGAGTACAATTAGAAATTTCTGCAGAGAAACTTGCCAATCAATCTGACAAACTAGCGGGATACATATTTGTAGTGTCTGGTGTTTTTGAAATGCCTCGCAACGAATTGAAAAAGTTAATAGAAGATAATGGCGGTAAAGTGTCTAGTTCTATTTCTAGTAAAACAACCTACGTTGTGGCAGGAGATAAGATGGGACCAAGTAAGTTGCAGAAAGCAGAAAGCTTAGGAGTAACAATCATATCTGAAGAAGAATTCTTAAATTTAGTTATTGGATAAAATTAATATACAAAACGGAAGGTCATATAGGACAGCTGGTTTAATTACTGGTCTGCTTATTATGCTTATAATGGGGTTTTGGAATATATTTTATTCATTCTATCTGTATCCTATATTTTCACTGTCTTTGTTTATGTACGAATACAAAGAGACCAATAAATTTAATATTGTGTTTTTTTTGTTTTTGCTAAGTACAAATATTACGGAGATATTGTTTTTGTTTGATTATGACACTTACGTTGTAATAGCTTCTCTCTTTTCTGTTATTTCATCTATTTGCCTACTTCTTCTGCTTAAGCCTGTTCTTAAGAAACGTTCTAAGGTTTTTTCTCAGCACTATATTTTAGAGCTTATAATTGGATTTTTAGGTTTTGGGTTCGTGCTAGGTTATCTTATATATTCCATAGCTCCAGTAGTTCCAGATTTAAGCATTTTCATAATTTCTACAATAATATTTATTATTACAATCGGAGCATATTTTATTACGCCTAGCTACAACAAGCATACAGGCAATATTTCTCTTTTTGCTATTGGAGGTGCATATATGGGTGAAATGGTTTTTGCTTTTATATATAAATACATTTACCAAGAAATCGGTTTTCTTCTTGTAGGAGGGATTTTTACTATTTATTTAAAGGTAGTCTTGGCAACTTATTTGACTAAGATAGATGCTATTTCAGATTTTGATGGTAGTGGTACAAATGTTTGATAAATAGGGGATTCTAAGTACTGTATCTTCTTGAAATATTAATTAATAATCACGAGTTGAGGGTTTTATTTCTTAATAGTTACTGGATTTTAGTAATTGAATATTTTGTAAAACACAGATAATGTGGTAGTTAATTGTTTTGGTTTAGTTAGCTTTGAAGTATCGATAGGGTTTATGGCATACACGGACGTAACTATAGACTAGCGGCAATTTCAACTACGATTTTAATTGTAATTGTAACGATTGTTTTAAGTCTTGAGGCTTCCTTTTATCTTTACCCAATATTTGGAATCTTATTGTTTTTATACGTTTTCAAGGCAACTGGACAATTTCACTTTCCTTTCTTGATTACACTTATTTCAGGAATCACTGCAGAGATATTCTTTTTAATCGATTTCAATAAGTACACTTACACCGTATCTATAGCAATGGTTTTTTGTTTTTTATCAATGCTTTATGCGTTAAGGGAGGTTATGCGCTTTCGAGTTGAGAACTTTCCTAGGCACTTGTACCTTGAGGTGTTATTGGGAGTTTTTTCGGTGACTACTTTTATAGGTTATTTAGCTTATGAGATACTTCCAGAAATAGCTCATTTAACCGTCTTTTTGATTTCATTTGCGGGGTTACTTGTTTTTATTTTATTGCTGTATGCAATTCCATTGTTTAATAAGCACCCATCAAACCTTTTATTAACCTTTATTGCTACCGCAGTGCTAGTAGAGTCTGCTTTTGCGTTTATTTATAAGTATATTCTTAACATTGATTTTTTTCTTTTAGTAACGCTCTTTTGTGCAGGAATAGCCAAGGTTGTGTTTGCAATGTTTTTAACGCGCTTAGAGAGCACTAAGAAAATAGATGAAGCGTATATTTAATACGTTTCAATTATTTTTCAGTTTAAAAATTAAGAGAAAATGATGTTACAAGATTTACACGTCAAGTACTAAACTCGATGACTTGAGCTTGTTAGATTCATCAAGATAGAAATCTATCCTCCCTAAGTTAATACCTCCCCAACCCACTTGATTAACAAGCACAAATTTTTCATCTTTATTCTGGACGATTGTTGGTTTTTCTAAGAATGTGTGAGTGTGACCACCTATTATTAAATCAATTCCAGCAGTTTTTGCAGCTAGTGTGAGGTCAGAGATTTTGTCTTCGTTCTTGTAAGAATATCCAAGATGCGATAAACAAATTACGATATCACATTGCTCTTTGTTTCTAAGTGCATCTACGGTGTCTGTGGTTAGTTCTATAGGGTCGAGATAGGAAGTCTCTTTAAACATCGTTTTATTTACAAGTCCGCTGAGTTGTATTCCTACTCCAAAAACGCCTATACGCACGCCATCTTTTACAAAAACTTTATAGGGTTTTGTAAGGCCATCCATAATGGTGTTTGAGAAGTCATAGTTAGAAGAAAGCAGTTCAAATGATGCATTAGGCATTTGGGCAGCAAGACCGCCTATTCCGTTATCAAAATCATGATTACCTATAGTTGCTGCATCATATCCCATCATAGACATAAGCTTGAACTCTAGTTCTCCACCGTAAAAGTTGAAGTATGGAGTGCCTTGAAAGATGTCTCCAGCGTCTAGAAGAAGCGTGTTTGGATTTTCTTTACGCACATTTTGAATAATGTTCATTCTACGAGCGGCTCCTCCTAGATTTGCATATTTAGGGTCGTTTGATGGAAATGGCTCTACATGACTATGTACATCATTAGTGTGAAGTATTGTGATGTGCTTTTTACTTGGTTTTAGGAGTGAATTATTACTCATTCCCATAGTTAACCCTCCTAAACCTATAAGGCTACTAGCAGCTGCAGTTTGTTTTATAAATTTTCTACGTATCATTTGCTATCTCTTGTAAATCTATTGTCTCTCACCGGTGCTATAGTGTCATATTTCTTGAAGTAATCTATGAGCACATTTCTAATTTTATAGTCTAAAGAGAGTACACTTATTGGGTTTTCAAAAAAGGTCATATTATCTCCACCATTCATGAGGTAATCATTTGTGGCGATAAAATAAGTGTTATTATCAGCAACCTCTTTTCCTTGAACTAGGGCTTTTTTTATTTCGCCGTCATCTGATAGTTGAATTTCCATTCCAGAGATAGGGTGAGCAGTTCCATTTTTTAAGTATTGAAACATAGCTTTCATTTGCTTGCCACTTAACTCAACAACGACTACTTCATTTTCAAAAGGCATTAACTCATATGCTGTACCTGTAGTAATAGATCCTTGGTTAAGTGCAGAGCGTATCCCTCCGTAATTTAATAGAACGGCATGAAATGGGTATCCCGCTCTTTTTTCAAACACAGGATTTGTCATTTCATAAACAGCATCTGCCATCATATTTCCCACTGCTGTATTAAACTTGCCATCTTTTTTTGTGTAAGATGCAGGTGCTACAGCAAGCACACTATCCATTTCTGCTCGTATGGCATTTTTATAAGGACTTATAAACGATACAATTTCGGCGTTTTCTTCTGTGTTGCTATTTACAGTAATGAGTTCGCTTTTTATACGTTCTGGTGCGTAGTGGAGGTCTTTTTTGCATGAGACTACTGTTGTATATATAACAATACAACTAATGATAGTTATAAGCGTTGTTCTCTTCATTTTTGTGTCATAAGTAGCAGTATATTTTGGCTACATTTGTATGAAAGTAAAGTTACATGTTTTTAAACGGATTAAAAGCAAAATCTATTCATAAGCAAATAGACAAGCAACTACGCAAACGCGATTATAAGCCTAGTGGGGCAAAGCCGGTTGTTGTGGCATTATTGCAAGACAGTACAAAGCCTTTTGATCCTGTATCCCTAAAAAAGATTCTTAAGATTTTAAATCTTTCAGAAAAAAACTTGATCCTGCTAGCGTATGTGAAAACGATGACTAAAGATCAAAAGGAGCTTCCATCACTTTTCTCAGAAAAGCAATTAGGCTGGAAAGGTGTATTTAAAACGGCAGCTCTTGAAAATTTTAAAAAACAGCGTTTTGATATTTTAATCAGTTATTACCACTCAGATGCGCTTGCTCTTAGGGCTATGACGGCTATGTCTAATGCAGTTTTAAAAATAGGAGTATCTCCAGAAATGGAATCTGTGAATGATCTAACCATTCATGTGAATGATGGGCAAGAATCAATTTTTATAAAAGAGTTTGAGAAGTATTTAAAGATTTTAAAAGTTATACATTAATGAAAGAGTTGAGAGGGACGGGTGTTGCACTTGTAACGCCATTTCACAAGGATTTATCTGTAGATTTTGACGGGCTTACGCGTCTTATAGAGCATTGTGTTACAGGAGGTATTAACTATCTAGTAGCACTAGGTACCACTGCCGAAACAGCAACGCTTACTAGTAAAGAAAAGCAACAGATTGTTGCTCATATTATAAAAGTTACAAATAAGCGTATACCTATAGTGTTAGGTGTGGGTGGTAATAATACCGCTGCAATAGTAGAGGAGTTTGCCACTGGGGATTTTGATGGAATTACAGCGATTCTCTCAGTTTCTCCAGCATATAATAAGCCTACCCAAGAGGGAATATATCAACACTTTGCAGCTATTTCTGCGGCGAGTCCTTTACCTATCATTTTATACAATGTGCCAGGTAGAACTTCTAGCAATATGTCGCCAGTAACTTCGGCAAGACTGGCTAGTGATTTCGAGAACATCGTAGCTATTAAAGAAGCTGTAAACGATATGGCCCAAGTACTACACTTGATACACAAGGTTCCAGAAGATTTTGTAGTGCTTTCTGGAGATGATGCACTTGCATTGCCGTTAGTTTCGGCAGGAGGAAGTGGCGTTATTTCTGTAATAGGTCAAGGATTACCTTCCTATTTTTCTCAGATTATGAATGATGGTTTGAATAACGCTTTCGCGAAAGCGTACCAAAAACACTTACCACTGCTATCAATGATAGATTTAATCTTTGAAGAAGGAAACCCTGCAGGAATCAAATCATTACTGTCTCATCAAGGGATTTGCGAGCCTTACGTAAGATTGCCGTTAATAGCAGCAAGTAATGCGTTACATCAAAAAATAGGTAATGCACTTTCTATTATTCAAAAAAGTTAAACGTGTCATAACAAAATAATTAGCAGGGTCAAAGCGTTTATTTTTGAGCACTATTAATTATGTTATGTTATGTAATTGATTTTACGTAGTTTTGCCTGCTGTTTCAGACCCTTATGAAGAATATATTTTTCCTATTAGTTTCCGTAGTGTTATTGAACTCTTGTTCAACATATCAAGATGTTCTCAAGAACGATGATATTAAAGCAAAATATGAATTTGCAGATTCCTTATATAGTCAAGGGAAATACAAGAAAGCGTTAAGGCTCTGGGAGCAGATCGTTCCTTTGTATAGAGGAAGACCTCAAGCAGAACGTGTTACTTATTTATATGCAAATACGTTTTATGAACTAGGAGATTACTATAGTGGTGGTTACCAGTTTGAGCGTTTTGTCAAGTCCTTTCCTCAGAGTACGAAAAGAGAGGAAGCTGCATTTAAGAGTGCAGAAAGTTATTACAGACGTTCGCCTAGATTTAATCTAGACCAAGGAGATACGTATATAGCACTAGAAAAGCTGCAAGGGTTTATCAACGAGTATCCAGACTCTGAACAGGTGGATGATGCTAATGCTAAAGTACAAGAACTCAATACTAAGCTAGAACGTAAATCTTATGAGATAGCAAAAGGGTATAATAAAATAGGAGCTAGTAGAGGAACGTTTCCAAATGCGATAAGTGCATTTGATAATTTCTTACTCGATAATCCTGGTTCTATTTATAGAGAAGATGCTCTATACTGGAAATTTAACTCTGCGTACCAACTAGCAATGGGCAGCGTAAAGCGTCTTCAAGTAGAGCGTCTTGAAGCTGCTAAAGCAGCTTACAATGCACTAGAAAAATATTACCCTCAAGGTAAATATGCTGATGAGGCAGCAAAGGAAATTGCAGAGGTTAATGAAGAACTGCAGGCAAAAGATTTATTAAATTAAAGATGAATACTATGAATATCAAGGACATTGATGCACCTTTGAGTACAACGACTATTGATAAAAATCTTGTAGATGCACCTACAAATAATATCTATGAGGCGATATCTATTATCGCAAAACGTGCTACACAAATCAACACTGAAATCAAGAAAGAATTATCAGAAAAGTTGGATGAATTTGCAACATTTAATGATAGTCTTGAAGAGATCTTTGAGAACAAAGAACAAATAGAGGTTTCTAAATTTTACGAGCGTCTTCCTAAAGCACACGCACTTGCAGTGCAAGAGTGGTTAGAAGATCGTATCTATCATAGAGATACTACAGTTACTGAAGAAGGAAAAAGTAACGAGTAGATAGATGTCAGTTTTAAGCGGTAAAAAAATACTTTTAGGAGTTACCGCTGGCATTGCAGCATACAAAAGCGCCAGTCTTGTGAGAGCATTCATAAAGGCTGGCGCTTCTGTGCAAGTAGTAATGACAGAGGCAGCAAAGGAATTTGTAACTCCACTTACATTGAGTACACTCTCACGTAATCCAGTACACTCTTCATTTACAATTGAAGGAGATGAGAATGCGGTGTGGACTAATCATGTAGAGCTAGGCCTATGGGCAGATCTTATGGTGATTGCTCCAGCTACGGCAAATACACTCTCAAAAATGGCAAATGGTACTTCAGATAATTTGCTTCTTGCAACCTATCTTAGTGCAAAATGTCCAGTGTATTTTGCTCCAGCAATGGATCTAGATATGTACATCCATCCTTCATCAGAAAATTCTTTTCAGAAATTACAATCCTATGGAAATGTGATGATAGAAGCCACTAGTGGTGAGCTAGCATCTGGTCTTGTGGGAAAAGGGAGAATGGCAGAGCCAGAGGATATCGTTTCATTTATAGAGAAAGATGTTCTTAATAAACTTCCATTTAAAGGGAAGCGAGTGATGATTACAGCCGGACCTACTTATGAAGCTATAGATCCTGTGCGTTTTATAGGTAATCATAGTAGCGGTAGAATGGGAGTAGAGCTAGCTCTTAGAGCGGCAAGCCTGGGTGCTCAAGTAGATTTAATTTTAGGGCCTAGCGCAATAAAAGTTGCCAATAGTGCAATCACAGTGCATAATGTGGTCTCCGGAGAGCAAATGTATGATGCGGCACACACTATTTTTAAAGATGTAGATGTTGCAATAGCATCTGCGGCTGTGGCAGATTATAAACCAGCTACTGTTGCCACAGAAAAAATAAAAAAGAATGATAGCTCAATGAGTATCGATTTAGTAAAAACTAAGGATATTCTAGCTTCACTAGGTGAGATTAAAACACATCAATATCTTCTTGGGTTTGCATTAGAAACTCAAAATGAGATAGAAAATGCACGAAAGAAACTAAAGAAAAAGAATCTTGACGGGATTGTTTTAAATTCGCTTAATGATAAAGGTGCTGGTTTTCAGACCAAAACTAATAAAATTACGTTTATTGATAAAGAAGGTACCGCAACACCATATGAGTTAAAGTCTAAGGCTGCAGTATCTATTGATATATTTGATAAAATAGCCTCCCAAGTACTATGAGAATCTTTACTTTATTAATAGTCTTATTGTTTTCTTTAAATTCTATAGCACAGGAACTTAATGCTGTCGTTGTTATTAATGCAGAGCAGACTAACAAAGCAGATCTTCAAGTTTTTAAAACACTTGAGCGATCACTTACAGAGTTCGTTAATAATACAAAGTGGACAGATCGTAGATTCAAACAGCAAGAGCGTATCGATTGCTCTTTTAATATTATCATCACCCAGCAAGATGGAAATAATTTTAGAGCTACCGTGCAAGTAGGTGCATCGAGACCTGTGTATGGATCTAATTATGATACAGCTACTTTTAATTTTAATGATAAGCAGTTTGATTTTGAGTACACAGAGTTTCAACCTCTTATTTATAATCCTAATACGTTTGACTCTAACTTAGTTTCTGTAATGGCTTTCTATGCTTATACCATCATAGGTATGGATGCAAATACCTTTAAGCTTAATGATGGGGACAAGTATTTTCAAGAAGCAAAGCAAATTGTAACTACGGCTCAACCTAATAGCCAGACTGGGTGGAATCCTCAAGATGGTGCGCAATCTAGATATCGATTAAACGAAGATTTATTGTCTCCTAACTTTAGGGAGTTTGCTGGCATTATGTACAGCTATCACCGTACAGGTTTAGATCTTATGGTTGATGATAAAAAACGTAGTAAGCAAACCATATCTACTACCTTATCTGAGTTTCAATCTTTATATAAGAAGAGGCCCAATAATTTTTTAACTCGAGTATTCTTTGATACTAAGGCAGAGGAAATTGCATCTATATTTTCTTCAGGACCTTCGGTTAACATCACATCACTTGTAGAAGTACTTAATCAAGTAGCGCCAACTAAATCTAATTTCTGGAGGCAGATTAAATTTTAGAATAATTTTATCTAAAATAATCCATGTTTAAAATTCCCGTCTTGCGGGAATTTTTCATTAGCTTTAATCGACTTTTGTAAACGTATAATAGCATTAAGATTAATTAAATATTTATAACTATTGCTTACATCATTATCTATAAAAAATTATGCACTCATCCAGTCTGTTCAACTGAGATTTGATAAAGGTTTTACAGTTATTACTGGTGAGACAGGTGCAGGTAAGTCTATCCTTTTAGGAGCGCTTGGTCTTATTACTGGTAAACGGGCAGATATGTCAAGTGCTGGAGATGCAACACAGAAGTGCATTGTAGAAGGTGTTTTCCATATAGATGGATATCAACTTCATCCTTTTTTTAAAGACCATGATCTTGATTACGAAAATGCGACAATCGTAAGAAGGGAGATTCTGCCTTCTGGAAAAAGTAGGGCATTTATAAATGACACTCCTGTAACACTAGCACAGCTTACTATTTTAGGAGCGAGACTAGTAGACATACATAGCCAGAATAAAACTTTACAGGTAGTAGAAAATGATTTTCAATTTGAGATGATTGATACATTTTCAGACAATCTCAAATTACTTGGGAAATACAAAGAGTCTTTTAAAGCTTGGAAGCTTTTGCAGAGCGAACTAAAAGAATTACTAGAAAGAAAAAAACAAGCGCAGCTTGAATATGATTATCAGTCTTTTCTTTTTACGGAGCTAGATGAGGCTTCTTTAAAAGAAGGTGAGTATGAGTCTTTAGAAGAAGAGCTTAATACGTTGAGTAATGCAGATGAGATTATGCAACAGCTTGCTATAGCTGTTCAAAATATTTCTCTAGATGAAAACGGTGCTATAGATCAGCTCACAGCGGCTAGAGCTGCGTTATCAAGATTAAATAGCTACGGTACTCAGTATACGGCAATTTATGAGCAGCTTAATAGTGCGCTTTTAGAACTAGAAGATATAGGAGCATCATTGAGTGAGATGTCTGACGCGGTAGATGCAGATCCTCTTGCACTTGAGCGACTTAATAACAGAATGCAATTACTGCATTCTTTACTCAAAAAGCATCAAGTAGCGACAGTAGAAGAACTAATAGCTATTAGAAATAATCTTGATAATGGTTTACAAGATATTGCAGGAGTTGATGATAAGATTCAAGCACTAGAAGATAAAATTAAAACGCAACATAACAAAGCAAGTACACTAGCAGCAAAGCTGCATAAAGAGCGCACAACGGCAGCGCCGCATTTAAAGTCGCTGGTTGAGAAATTACTGATAGAGTTAGGAATGCCTAATGCACAATTTCAAGTGTCTCTAGCTATGCAAGAAGATCTTCATGCTTCAGGTAATGATGTGTTGGAGTTTTTATTCTCGGCAAATAAAGGGAGTGAGCTCAAACCATTAGGAAAAGGTGCTTCTGGAGGAGAACTTTCAAGAGTTATGCTCGCACTCAAGTCGGTACTAAGTAAGCACAAGCAATTGCCTACGCTTATTTTTGATGAAATAGATACTGGAGTAAGTGGAGATATTGCAGTAAAAATGGGTGGTATCCTTAAAAAAATGGGTCGTACTATGCAGCTTATAAGCATCACACACTTACCGCAAATAGCAGGTCAAGGCGCTTCTCATTTTAAAGTGTACAAGAAAGATACAGAGGAGCGTACACAAACCTTTATCGAGCAGCTAGATGAAGATGCTCGTATTGTTGAGATAGCGGCAATGTTAGGTGGTAACCAGCAAAGTCAAGCAGCAATAGACCACGCAAAAAATCTACTTAATTAGGATTTTTTACACAGAAACCACGATATTTACACTCTTCTAGCAACAACAAGCTAGAGAGCAAAAAAAAACACATCAAACCATTAATAATATTATGAGTTATAATTTACTTAAAGGAAAGCGCGGAATTATTTTTGGAGCATTGGATCCTAATTCAATTGCTTGGAAAACCGCAGAGCGTGTGCACGAAGAAGGAGGAACTTTTGTTCTTACAAATGCACCTATCGCTATGCGTATGGGACAGATTAATGACCTTGCCGAAAAGACAGGTTCAGAAATCATACCTGCAGACGCAACATCTTTAGAAGATCTTGAAAACCTTGTAACTAAGGCACAAGAAATTCTAGGTGGTAAATTAGACTTCGTTTTACACTCTATTGGAATGTCTATAAACGTACGTAAAGGTCGTGCTTACACAGATCAAAAGTATGACTGGACACAGAAGGGAACAGATGTTTCTGCAATGTCTTTCCACAAAGTGATGCAAACGCTTTATAAGCAAGACGCAATGAACGAGTGGGGAAGCATTGTTGCTCTTACTTATATGGCAGCACAGCGTGTTTTTCCAGATTATAACGACATGGCAGATAATAAGGCATACTTAGAGTCTATCGCACGTAGCTTTGGTTACTTCTACGGAAAAGAAAAGAACGTACGTGTAAATACAATCTCTCAATCTCCTACACCTACTACGGCTGGACAAGGAGTAAAAGGATTTGATGGATTTATAGCTTATGCAGAAAAAATGAGCCCGTTAGGTAATGCTACTGCTCAAGATTGTGCAGATTATACCATTACATTATTTTCAGACCTTACAAAGCGTGTAACTATGCAAAACCTTTATAATGATGGAGGTTTTAGTAATACGGGTGTAAGTAATGAGGTGATGGAATCGTTCATGAAAGCAGAAGGACACGAATAGATTTTTATTTGTTACGCTTTCGCGAAAGCGTACTAAAAACACATTAAAACCATCGATACTCTCTCGGTGGTTTTTTGTTGCTTACCCATTGTGTAACCGTTAGCTTTGTCTTCTATGCAATTATCATATTCTTTTATTGTACCCGTTTTTAATCGTCCAGATGAAATTGCCGAACTACTAGCAAGTTTTGAGGCGCAAGAATCTACGATTCCTTATGAGATAGTAATTATTGAAGATGGATCTACAATCTCTTGTGAGAATGAACTTGCAGCATACCCTAATCTCAATATCACCTATTTACCAAAACCGAATTCTGGACCAGGCAGTTCACGCAACTATGGGATGCAAAGAGCAAGCGGTAATTACTTTATAATTCTAGATTCTGATTGCATATTGCCACCATCATATGTGAGCGTCATGAATGAGCGATTACAAAACAATTATGTAGACTGTTATGGAGGCCCAGACGCAGCGCATCCGGATTTTTCTAATTTACAAAAGGCAATAAGTTATAGCATGACCTCTCTGTTTACCACTGGCGGAATAAGAGGTGGAGGAGAAGATACAGGCAAATTCCAGCCTAGAAGTTTTAATATGGGTCTTTCTAAAAAAGCATTTGAAGCAAGTGGAGGTTTTGGAAATATTCACCCAGGTGAAGATCCAGATTTGGTGTTGAGATTATGGGAGCTTGGTTTCAAAACAGCGCTTATTCCTCAGGCATTTGTATATCATAAGCGTCGTATTTCTTGGAAGAAGTTTTATATACAAGTGAATAAATTTGGACTTGTGAGACCTATCTTAAATAAGTGGCATCCTACGACAGCCAAAATAACGTACTGGTTTCCTACACTTTTTATGCTAGGTCTCTTTGTGAGCTTAGGGTTGCTCTTTGCGGGTTATTATGTTGCAATATTATTTTATGCTCTTTATTTAGTAATTATTTTAATACATGCTTCTATTGTTAATAAAAGTATAGCTATCGGATTGCTTAGTGTAATAGCCACATTTATACAGTTTTATGGCTATGGTAAAGGCTTTCTAGCCTCTGTGATACATATTAAATGGTTGGACAAAGAGCCTCTTAAGCGATATCCACACCTTTTTTTTAGTACATTAGAGCAGTAAAAGGTTTGTAATCTATGTTTAAGGGAATTAAGATTAATAGTGTGACTGCGCGAGAATTCTTATTCTTTTTGTTGCTTACCACTATCGTCGCTGCCCTAATAAAACTTTCAAAAACATATAGTACACAATACGAAGTGACCTTAAGTATTACAGAAGTTCCTATAGATAGAACTGTGCAGGTCATTGTGCCCGAGATTATTAAGATACAAGCAGAAGGATCTGGATTTACTTTGTTTACTAGTGCATTAGATTCACCAGAGATTGCTATTAGTTACGAGCAGTTACAACGTGTGTCGAATAGAGAATTTACATTCAATACTAACGAAAATCAGGAGATAATTAAAAATGCTATTGATAGGGAGCTTTCTATTCTAGCGATGACACCTTCTCAAATTACCGTAACAATTGATTCAGTTGCTTCAAAAAAGGTTCCTGTGATATCTAAAGCAAGCTTGATTTACAAAACCGGATATGGTGGTCGTAATAAAATGATTATAAATCCAGATAGTGTTACCGTTGTAGGACCTAGTTCATTATTGGCAAACATAGAAGCGATACCTACAGAACAAAAGGAAATTACAAATATTAACACAGACCTTTCGGACAATGTGTTGTTGTCACTTGATAAATTACCGGAGGAGCTTAGGGTTTCACATAAATCTATAATGCTGCATCAAGAGATTGCCAAGTTTACGGAGGGTAAAATTACTGTACCTATAACAGTATTAAATGATCCAAAAAAGCGCGTAAAAATACTACCTAAAACCGCTGAAATTATTTATCTGGTTGAACTTGAAAATTTTGAAAGTATAACACCATCAGATTTTCTAGTTACTTGCGATTATGCCACAGCAAATAATTCCGATGCATATTTAACGCTTACAATCGCTAGAGAACCTAAAGGAGTTAAGTCTGTGCGACTTATTAATAAGCAAGTTAAATTTATTATTGTAAACTAAAAGTATGATTATTGTAGGTCTCACAGGAGGAATAGGAAGTGGTAAAACAACGGTAGGCTCGTTTTTTAATGAACTAGGTGTTCCCATTTATATTGCAGATGTGGAGGCTAAGAAACTCATGAATACAGATGAGGTCTTAATAAAGCAAATTTCTTTTTTGCTTGGTGATCAATCTTATAAAGATGGTAAGCTGAATAGAGCTTATATCGCAAATGAAGTTTTTAGTAGTCCTAAGTTATTAAAAAGGCTAAATAGCATTGTGCATCCAGCGGTAAAAACTCATTTTTCAAAATGGGTTTCTGAGCAAAACTCTCCTTACGTTATTAAAGAAGTAGCTATACTTTTTGAAAACGGTGGTCATCTTGATTGTGATTATACTATTCTAGTTACTGCTCCAAAAAGCGATCGAATTAAGCGTGTAATGAAAAGGGATCGAGCTTCAGAAAAAGACGTAATTAAACGCATGAATTCGCAATGGACAGATAATCGTAAGACCGCTATGGCAGATGTACTCATAAATAATGAATTCTTGGAGTCATCAAAAATGTCTGTAAGTCGCATTCACACTCACATCATGTCACGTATAGGTAAGGGGTGGAAGTAGTAAAATAGCTGCTTGTTAACATTTGGTTAAACCGAATCGGCTTCAAATGTTAAAATCTTACTTTTGGATAGTGAATAAAAAACTGTTTTACTTATTAATCATTCTCATGAGTCTTTCACTCATAGGAATCATCTTTGTTCAAGGCTACTGGATAACAAGTAGTGTTGAGACAAAGCGGGAGCAATTTAGCTTTAATGCTAGACAAGCATTATCTGCTGTTGTCGATAAAATTGAAAACAGAGAGTTAGAAGATTACTACTACCCAGTGCAAAATATGGTAGATAGTATTGGAGTTCCAGATGATCTGACATTTGATGAGTACTTTTATTTAAATGAAGATCTGGTAAATAATGAGCTTATTCTTTATACAAGCGGTATACTTCAAGAAGATTTTAAGATAACCGCACCTGGTTTCATAGGTGAAAAAGGTGATAGTATATCCTTTAAACGTTATGCAAACAGAAAGTCTACTCAAATTATAAGAAAGAATAATGTAGAAGGTGGAGAGGAGTCTACATCTAATAGAATTCAGGAGTTCTCAAGACTTATTGATTATGAGAAATTTAGATTTTCTGACATTGTTAGTAGGATTGCAACTAAAATTCCTATCCACAAGAGACTTACTGCAGAAGAGATAGAAAGACTTTTGACGATAGAGCTTTCAGAAAGAAACCTAGAAACAGATTTTGATTTTGGAGTTTATAGTAATGATCTATTAACTAAAGTAAGGTCTGATAATTTCAAATTTAGAAAATCTGCTCCAGGATATAGCGAGCCAATATTTCTTTATAATCAAGATTTAAGTGACTACTCATTATATGTACAATTTCCCGGAGAAAAGAAATTTGTAATTTCTTCAATTTTAGGAATGGCTGGTCTGTCTATAATATTTACTCTTATTATCGTTATCGCATATTCTAGCGCATTGCATCAACTCAATAAGCAACGTCAAATCTCTCAAATAAAGACAGATTTTATAAATAACATGACACACGAGTTTAAGACGCCTATAGCAACTATTAATCTTGCACTAGATGCTTTAAAAAATTCAAAAATATCTTCTAATCCCGAAAAGGTAAGTTATTATCAAGGACTTATAAGAGAAGAAAATAAAAGAATGCACGGTCAAGTGGAAAACGTTTTACGTATTTCAAAACTTGAAAAGAATGAACTAGATATCCAAAAAGAACGTTTAGATATGCACGAGCTCGTGGAGGATGCTAGTAATCATGTTCTATTAATCGTAGAAGATCGTGGTGGCTATATAGACCTTCATCTGGACGCAGAGCGTACTCCAGTACTCGCAAATGAGTCGCATTTTACTAATGTATTAGTAAATATTATGGATAATGCTGTAAAGTATACTCCAGAAGACAGAGCGCCAGAAGTTGATGTGTATACAGAAAACACAAAAGACTCAATTATTATCAAGATTCAAGATAAAGGTGATGGAATGACCAAAGCCGTGCAGAAAAAAATATTTGACAAATTTTATCGTGAGCACACAGGAGACATACATAATGTAAAAGGCCACGGACTCGGGCTTGCCTACGCAAAAAGAATCGTAGACGACCACCAAGGAGAAATCTCCGTTGAAAGTGAAAAAGGAATGGGAAGTACATTCATAATCAAAATACCACTAATATCATATTAATATGGAAACTGAAAACAAAAAGATTTTACTAGTAGAGGATGATCCGAATTTTGGAACTGTTCTTAAAGATTACCTTATGATGAATGACTACAATGTCACTCATGCAAAAAATGGTATGGAAGGATTTGAGAAATTTAAAAAAGACGATTATGATCTTTGTATTCTTGATGTAATGATGCCATATAAAGATGGTTTTACACTAGCCAAAGAAATTAGAGAGAAGAATGAAGATATTCCTATCATCTTTTTAACTGCTAAGGCTCTTAAAGAAGATGTACTTAAAGGTTATAAAGTAGGAGCAGACGACTATCTGAATAAGCCATTTGATAGTGAAGTATTACTTATGAAAATAAAGGCAATCATACAGCGTAAGTCTGTTGATTCTGTTGCAGATTCTAAGCAGTTCGAATTTAATGTTGGTAACTTCCACTTAAATTCAAAACTACGTTTCTTAACGTATAAAGAAGAGGAGCCTATAAAATTATCTCCTAAAGAAAATGAGTTATTACGTATGCTTGCACTTCATGAAAATGACTTGATGCCACGTGAACTAGCTCTTACAAAAATCTGGAGAGATGATAATTACTTTACATCTAGAAGTATGGATGTATATATTGCAAAACTACGTAAGTACCTTAAAAAGGATGACCTTGTAGAGATTTTAAACATTCACGGAGAAGGATTCCGTCTGGTTGTAAAGAAAGATGACTAATAGCCAATATCGGTATAAACGATATTAGTGTACCTATAAAAACGTGCCGCTCTATGAGTGGTGCGTTTTTTTATTTATAAACGATGCTATTTCTTCAAAAGGTGTCTGGTAGTCAAACCAATTGATAGTCTCATCACGGCGATACCATGTCATTTGTCTTTTAGCAAAACGTCGCGTATTGGTCTTTATATTTTCAATAGCTCGTTCTAGGGTGACTGTGCCTTCAAAATATTCAAAGAGCTCCCTGTAGCCTACAGTTATAAGGGCGTTGTTATGCTTTCGCGAAAGCAAACTTTCTACCTCTTTAACCAGACCATTTTCAATCATAAGATCTACACGTAGATTAATACGGTCGTACATAATTTTACGGTCTGCTTGTAATCCTATTTTGATGGTCTCAAAATTGCGCTTAGGTTTAGGTCTATTTCTATAAAATGAAAAAGGCTCATCTGCCGAAAGACATACTTCTAAAGCTCTTATAACGCGCTGTGTGTTATGTATATCAACTTGCTTGTAATACGTTGGGTCTTTGTCTAGTAAGAGATCTTGTAGCGCTTCAATACCCACCCTCTCGTGCAAATCTTTGAGCTTTGCTCGTACACCATCTTTTACTGCGGGAAACTCATCTAATCCATTAATAACGGCGTCTACATACATCCCAGAACCACCTACCATAACCACGGTGTCGTATTTTTTATGTAGTGCGGTAATTTTATCGATAGCGTCTTTTTCAAAGTGTCCCACACTGTAGTCTTGATTTACAGAGAGGTGTTGTATAAAATGATGCGGGGCTGCAGCGAGCTCCTCAGGTTCTGGAACGGCTGTACCTATATACATCTCTTTAAAAAATTGTCTTGAGTCTGCAGATAGAATTTCTGTCTTGAGATATTGTGCTACTTTAATGGAAAGTGCAGTTTTACCTATTGCAGTAGGTCCTACGATGGGGATGAGATATTTACTCATGTGAGACGTTAAGCGTGTGTCCGCATTTATGACAAAATTCGGCATCATCACGATGTTTCTTTGCATTACAGTTTACGCAGGCTTGCGTGTTCATATGCACATAGTCTTCACCATCTATCGTGATTTTTTCTGAGCTCATGTCTTTTGCATATTCGGCACTCACAATACCTGTAGGTACTGCAATGATTCCATATCCTAATATCATAATAATAGCCGCTATAAGTTGTCCAAGTGGAGTAACAGGTGCGATATCTCCAAAGCCTACCGTAGTAAGCGTTACAATACACCAGTAAACACTTACAGGGATGCTGGAGAAGCCACTTTGCTCACCTTCTATCATATACATGATTGTGCCAGCGATAATACAGAGAATAAGTACTGCAAATAAAAATATACTAATCTTTGCTCTACTATCTTTAAGAGCTTTGGAGAGCTTATTAGACTCGCCTACGTATCTCGTGATTTTTAAAATTCTGAATACTCGTAATAAGCGAAGCGCTCTTACGGTAAGTAAAGCATTTGAGCCAATGAAGAAAAAAGCTAAGTACTGCGGTATTGTTGAGAAGAAGTCGATGAGACCATAAAAGCTGAAAATATATTTTGTAGGCTTTTTTATCGTTATAATTCTCGCAAAGTACTCTAGTGTAAAGAAGATGGTGATGATCCATTCTCCTACTTCAAAAACATCGTGATATTTTGCATCTATGCTTTTTACACTTTCGAGCATTACTAGTGCGATGCTGGCAAGTATAAGTATGAGTAATACTACATCAAAAAGTTTTCCCGCAGGCGTGTCTGCCTCGTAAATAATATCGTGCAGTTTTCTGCGCCAAAATGATGTGCCCTCTTTTGTCAAAATATCTAGTTCTTATACAGTAGCCTAAAAATACTGTTTTCTGTGCTAGTTAGTAATCTGATCTAGCGGAATAATCTTAAGTCGTTTTCTGCTACGACAGTAACTCTGGATAATGTGTCTAGCATCTCTATTATCTTCCATAGGGGTTATAATAGATTTAAGCGATTCAAGGTCGTTGAGTTGGAAATCAGATTTATAATAACCTATTCCTACAAAAATACCATCTTCTACAAGTACTACAGAACGTTCAATTGAGGTGCGACCACGCTCAACGATTATCATACTTTTGTTTTTGTAACTATGCTTGTCTAGAAAAGCTTGCACACGCTGGTTATATGATTCTGGTGATTCCTCCCCTATACAAGCGCCATTACATTTTTTAATAGTATAATTAAAGCAGTTGCCACTCTTTTCATTGTACAGTGTCTTGTTTTGGCATAAATCATACGAGTCGATAATGCGCTCTAGATTAGCCTTTGCACTCATAGAGTTGCTATAAGTTGTTATAGATTCCTTGCGACCATCTGCTCTTTCGGTCTTGAGATGTATATAACCTTCACTGTCTGTATAGTGAGTGAGTTGTACTTTAAATTTAGTTCTACGTAAGGCTCTATTAAACTTTGGCTTGTGACGTTTTATTTCTGCATTCTCCTTTAGAAGTGCAATGAGTTCAGTACCTGTAGTCTGGTAGGTAACCGTTTCTACCTGATCTTGTATTTGCTTACTCTTACGATTATCATTAGTAAAATGCTGCGTAAGACGTTTTTTCATGTTTTTACTTTTGCCTATGTAAATGATGGTTCCATTTACATTATGCATAAAGTACACACCAGTCTCAGAAGGCACACTTCTTATAAGGTCCTTAAGTTTGGTGTCCATATGCTTTTTTGGGAAAGAGCGTATGGCTTTAGTTATAATTGTCTTTTCTGGGTCTTTCTCTAGGAGTAACTTGAAAAGTTTGACAGTTGCAATAGCATCACCATCTGCTCTATGTCTGTTAGACATCGCGATTCCTAATGTCTTAGTTAGTTTTCCTAAACTATAGCTATCATGTCCGGGAAGTAATTCTTGAGAAAGCTCTACAGAACATAAGGTCGTTCTTTCATAAGGGTATCCAAGCCTGTCAAATTCTAGACTTAAAATGCGATAGTCAAACTGGGCATTATGAGCCACAATAATACATCCCTCTGTGATTTCAATAATACGCTTTGCTATTTCATGAAACTTTGGAGCATCTGTTAACATCCCGTTATTAATACCAGTAAGTCCTACTACAAATGCTTGTATGGGGCGTTCTGGATTTACGAGAGTAATAAATTGATCTACAACTTGATGTCCGTCAAATTTATAAATGGCGATTTCTGTAATACCTTCTTCGTTGTACTTACCGCCAGTGGTTTCTATGTCTAGTATTGCGTAAATATGCTATTTTTTAAAATTCCAGTTTTTAGGGAATTACGTTATTTTAAAAATGAGTTCAAGTGTTTAAAATTATCTAGCACCAAAAATACTGCTTCCTACTCTAATCATGGTACTTCCTTTGTCAATTGCGAGTTTATAATCACCACTCATTCCTGAGGATAGAATGGTGAGATTTGCGCTTTCGCGAAAGCGTAAAAATAATCCTTCTAGTAACTCAAACTCTGCCGTAATTTGATCCTGGTTGTCAGTAAAAGTTGCCATTCCCATCAGTCCTACCACATTTACATGGGGATAATTTTCTAATGTGTTTTCTTCAAAAAGCTTAACGGCATCTTGAACAGCCATTCCAAATTTTGAATCTTCACGAGCAATTTTAATCTGAATAAGAATATCAATCACTCGGTCATTTGCCTCTGCCTGTTTGTTTACTTCTTTTATAAGTTTTAAACGATCTACAGCATGTATAAGGCTCACGTATGGAGCCATAAATTTAACTTTGTTTGTTTGAACGTGGCCTATCATATGCCACTCTATATCCTTGGGCATTTCTTCCCACTTGTCTGTCATTTCTTGAATCTTATTCTCCCCAAAAATGCGTTGCCCAGTTTCATAAGCCTCCATAAGGTCTGAAACAGGTTTAGTTTTTGAAACAGCTACAAGAGTAACATGTGAAGGAATGTTTTCGCGAAAGCGTAAGATATTTTCTGCTATACTCATTAAAATTCGTAAATGGTTACGCCACTGCGTAGTTTAGGTTCAATATACGTACTTTTTGGTGGCATTTTTAATCCAGCGTCTGCTATTTCTTTTAACTCATTTATAGTGACTGGTAGCATACCAAAGCTTACCGCATATTCCTTATTGTCTATACGGTCTGTTAAGCTTGTAATATCGCGTCTGCCATCTACATATACTATGCGGTCATCATTTCTCAAGTCTATGATTCCCAGAATAGGTTTGAGCACCGTTTCATACAGTATGTGAGTGTCTAGTCTATCTAGTGGAGTGTCAAAGCTACGTAGGCTGTGTCTCAAGTAAAGACTGTAATATTCACCATCTAGATACATATTAAAATGATGTTTCTTGGAAGGTTTATAGGGAGTTTTACCTCGATTTTCAATTCTGAACTTACTGTCAAGAGCAATTAAAAAAGCTTCCTTACTTAAGCCATTAAGGTCCTTTATAAGTCTATTAAACTCATAAATAAGTAACTCTGATTCAGGTATAAGAAAACTCATAAATGAATGATAGCTCTTTTGATCTTTTGTATGTTTTTTAGAAAGTAGGACAGAGGAAGAAGATCTGTGGTGACCATCTGCAATATAAAGGCTATCCATGCTAGCAAAAGCATGTTGCAGCTTTTCTATAGTTGGTGTATCTGTTACTGGCCATAAGTAATGCGTGTCACGATAGGTGGTTGTAAACTCATACTCAGCGCGATTGGTCATTACATTGTTGAGAATGCTCTTAATCTCATCAGAATTTTTATAGGTAAGTAATACAGCCTCTGCATTAAAGCCCACAGTATCTAAGTATTCTGTAAAAAGAGTCTCGCGATCTTCGAGCGTGTCTTCGTGCTTTTTTATAACATCATTCTCATAGTCTTCTACAGAAGCGCTAGCGACAATACCACAAAAGGTGTTTTTCTCTCTATCTACAATTCTATATATATAGAATGCGGGTTGCTCTTCCTTAATAAAAACACCATCATCTTTAAATTCTTGATAGCGATTACGTACTAATTCAAAACGCTGTTTCCCAGTAATTTCTTTTTGAAATTTATATCCAGGATTGATAATGTGCAAAAATGAGAACGGATTTTGTGCCATTCTGTGGTCGCGTCCTACTTGATCATAAAATTGGTAAGCGCGTGTAGCAACCAGCCCTACTTTATCTCTAGTAGGTCTTACCGCACG
This sequence comes from Dokdonia sp. Hel_I_63, assembly GCF_007827285.1. Taxonomy (NCBI): domain Bacteria; kingdom Pseudomonadati; phylum Bacteroidota; class Flavobacteriia; order Flavobacteriales; family Flavobacteriaceae; genus Dokdonia; species Dokdonia sp. Hel_I_63. The sequence goes on from NZ_VISD01000001.1 coordinate 1,404,084, forward strand.
GAATGGGAGAATTTTTGCCATGTTATATGTACTTAAGGCGCAAAACAATGCGCCTTTATTGAGCTTTGAGTGGTGTGGAGATTATGAAGCAAACATTGCTGCGACTTTCTCTGCCTTGCGACTTTCTTTATAATCGTAAAAACCTTCACTAGACTTCACTCCTAATTTTCCAGCTCTTACCATGTTTACTAAAAGCGGGCAAGGTGCATATTTTGGGTTTTTAAATCCGTCGTGCATTACTTCAAGAATAGATAAACAAACATCTAGACCTATAAAATCTGCAAGTTGTAATGGTCCCATAGGGTGCGCCATTCCTAGTTTCATAACTGTGTCTATTTCGTATACGCCAGCCACACCGTTGTATAATGTTTCTATAGCCTCATTAATCATAGGCATGAGGATGCGATTTGCTACAAAACCAGGATAATCATTAACCTCTACAGGTACTTTACCTAACTTTTCTGAAAGTTCCATGATGGTCTTTGTAGTAAGGTCGCTTGTATTATAACCTCTTATGATTTCTACAAGTTTCATGATAGGCACAGGGTTCATAAAGTGCATTCCTATTACTTGGTCTGGACGTTCTGTAACAGCCGCAATCTGAGTAATTGAAATAGAAGATGTGTTTGTAGCAAGTATGCATGAGTCACTTGTAGCTGCATCTAGAGATTCAAAAATCTTTAGTTTTAAATCTACATTTTCGGTAGCGGCTTCCACTACAAGCTCAGCATTCTTAACACCTTCTGCAAGGTTTGTGTACGTAGTGATGTTGTCAAGAGTTTGCTGCTTTTCTATAGCGGTAATACGCTCTTTGGCAACCATTCTATCTAGGTTTTTTGAGATAGTACTAATCCCACGGTCTAGTGAATCTTGAGAGATATCTACTAGTTGAACTTGGTAACCACTTTGAGCAAAAGTGTGTGCAATACCGTTACCCATTGTTCCTGCTCCTATAACTGCTATATTTTTCATAAGTGAAGTGCTTAGTATGTTTCCTCTTTCAAGGAGTTGTATGTTTGAATATGTGTTTTCTAAAAATCTGCAATAATCATTTTTGCTACTCGTAAAGCTTCGGTTCCAGCCTTCAATGATACGATTGGGGTGGTGTTTTCTTTTATTGCTTTCGCGAAAGCGTCTAGCTCATCAAGTATTGCGTTATTGCTAGGTACATCTGGATTGTCAAAATAAATTTGCTTCTTGATTCCTTCTGCATTCTGAAGAATCATCGCAAAATCATCTGGAGATTCTGGAGCGTCTTTCATCTTTACAACTTCTACTTTTTTCTCAAGAAAATCTACCGAAATGTATGCGTCCTTCTGAAAGAAACGTGCTTTGCGCATGTTTTTCATAGAGATACGACTTGCGGTAAGGTTTGCGACGCATCCGTTTTCGAACTCAATGCGGGCATTTGCGATATCTGGAGTTTCTGATATGACAGATACACCACTTGCGTTCACACTTTTTACAGGACTATTTACCACGCTTAATATTGCGTCAATGTCATGTATCATAAGGTCTAAAACTACAGGGACATCGGTTCCTCTAGGGTTAAATTCTGCAAGTCTATGTGCCTCTATAAACATAGGGCTTTTAATGGAATCGCTCACAGACATAAATGCCGGATTGAAGCGTTCTACATGACCTACTTGACCTAAAACATTATGTTCCTTTGCAAGCGTGAGTAGTTTTTCTGCCTCCTCAACTGTGTTTGTTATTGGTTTCTCAATAAAGAGATGCTTTCCAGCTTTGATTACTTTTTCTGCACTTGCATAGTGATAGGTGGTAGGAGTTACTACATCTACCATATCACAGGCGTTGATTAAATCTTCTTCGGTCTCAAAAGCAGTGTAACCAAATTCTTGAGAGATGGCATCCCTAACCTCTTTTGAGGTGTCGTAAAAACCTACAAGGTCATAGTGTTCAGAAAGGTTAAGAAGTTTTAAGTGTATTTTTCCCAAGTGTCCAGCACCGAGTACGCCAGCTTTAAGCATAGTGTTTGATTTTTATACAAAAATAAGGTTTTAGATACTTTTTAATAGGATACAGCTTTCTACAAAGGTGATTTTTTTATAATGGTTGTAAAATCTTACAGATAGGTATATTGATTTTCCAACTTTTCTTCTAATTTAGTAATCCATGAAAGACACTACTCGCCACCAAGGAAAACGCCGCCAACTTGTTCAAATATTGAGAGATAAGGGAATCACAAATGATCTTGTTCTCAATGCTATTGGGAAGATTCCGCGTCATTTTTTTATGGATAGTAGTTTTGAGCATCATGCATATCAAGACAAAGCGTTTCCTATTGCTGCAGATCAAACCATCTCACAACCATATACAGTTGCTTTTCAAAGTGAATTAATGGAGATTAAAAAAGGAGATCAAGTTCTCGAGATAGGAACAGGAAGCGGTTATCAAACTGCTGTGCTTTGTGAGCTGGGAGCCAAAGTATATTCTATAGAGCGCCAGCAAGAGTTGTATAAGAAAACAAAATTGTTTCTTACTAAGCTTGGCTATAGGCCTCGTTTTTTGAGTTTTGGTGATGGATATAAAGGGTTACCATCTTATGCACCCTTTGACAGTATTATAGTGACAGCTGGAGCTCCTTTTGTTCCAAAACCGTTACTAGCTCAACTTAAGATAGGAGGTAGGCTTATTATACCCGTAGGTGATGACCCACAAATTATGCAGCGCTATATACGAACCTCGGCGACTTCTTTTGAGAAAAAGGAATATGGAGAGTTTAGATTTGTACCGTTACTGGAGGATAAGAATTAGTGCGTCTATCAACTCAGTGATTTTTACATAACGTCACTAAAGAGTTATCTTTACAACTATGGAATTCTCTTCAAAACTTCTTGAAAATGCAGTCTATGAAATGTCTCAACTCCCAGGAGTAGGCAAGCGTACTGCGTTACGATTAGTATTACATTTATTACGCCAGCCTGAGACACAGACACACCACCTTACAGAAGCATTAAATACGATGCGTGATACTATTAAATTCTGTAAAAAGTGTCACAACATCTCAGATGTAGCATTATGTGAGATATGCTCAAATCCTAATAGAGATGAAAGTATAGTTTGCGTGGTAGAAGACGTAAGGGATGTAATGGCGATAGAAAATACGAGTCAGTATCGTGGTTTGTACCATGTGCTGGGAGGTAAAATCAGTCCGCTGGACGGTATAGGGCCTCAGGATTTAAATATCTTTTCGCTCATAGATAGAGCAAAAAGCGGAGTGGTGAAAGAGGTGATTTTTGCATTAAGCTCTACTATGGAGGGAGATACTACAAACTTTTATATTTATAGACAGCTAGAGGCTTATGATATCGCAACATCTACGATTGCTAGAGGTATTGCTGTGGGTGACGAGCTAGAGTATGCAGATGAGGTAACGCTAGGTAGAAGTATTTTACATCGCATACCTTTTGAAAATTCTTTAAAGAATTAAATTAATATATTGTGCTTTGTTAAAAATGTCGCACAATAGTCAGTATAACCTATATACTACTATAAATAATAAATTCCTTTAAGCTTTTTGCAACTCTCCATAATCATTGTAAGTTATAATGTGATGCACTACCTAGAGTTATGTCTAGACAGTGTACAAGATGCAATAGCTTTCACAGATGCAGAGATTATAGTGGTAGATAACGCTTCTGTAGATGGCAGTGTACAAATGGTCAAGGATAAGTTTCCTACCGTAAAGATTGTTGCCAATAAGAAAAACGCTGGTTTTTCGTCTGCAAATAATCAAGGGGTTGCCTTAGCAAAAGGAACTTATATCTGTATTCTTAATCCGGATACAGTGGTTCCATCGAGTGTATTTGAGAGTTTACTAAAAATAACTACCCAAGAACAATATACCGGAGCTCAAGGAGTACGTCTTGTAAATGGTAGAGGGGCTTATTTACCAGAAAGTAAGCGCAATGTTCCTACTCTCAGAGTTGCATTGAGTAAGATGATGGGTTATGGATCCTCTTATTACGCCACTCATATAGTGAGTGACGCTAGGGGTGAAGTAGCTATTCTAGTGGGTGCATTTATGTTTATGTCTCGTAATCTTTATGAGGAAGTGGGAGGATTTGATGAGCGCTATTTTATGTTTGGAGAAGATATAGACTTATCATATACCATAACAAAGGCAGGTTATAGCAATCACTACATAGGCGATGAGACGATATTGCATTTTAAAGGAGAAAGCACTGTAAGGGATGAGCACTATAGAAAGTGTTTTTATGGAGCAATGCAATTGTTTTATGAAAAGCACTTTAATGATAATGTATTCAAAGGTTTTCTTGTGAATATTGGTGTGAGTTTAGCCAAGTTTAAAGCTGGATTTCATAAACGATATTTACAGTCTAATCTCGATGGTAGTAAGTATAACATACAGGAATATTTGTTGCTTACGGATAATAAATTTTTAAGTGACGCTTTCGCGAAAGCGGTAACAAAACCTGTAACAGTTATAGGTGATATGTGTGTTCCTAAGGAAGGGCAAGAGCTTGTTTTTGATGCGGCATATGTAGCGTATAGTGACATAATTAAGGATATTATAACATATCGAGGTAGTGGTGCTACCTATAAAATCATTCCTAAAAATGGTACTTTTGCAATAGGCAGTAATAGTAGTCTAGGGAAGGGCGATGTGATTGAGTTTAATAGAGATTAATAGTTTATAATCACTATTGGATTGATTTAATTACTATTTTTGCAAAAACGAGTATTAAAAACAGCTACATTTTACGAATATGGCAAGATTTGAATTAAAGCTACCAAAAATGGGAGAAAGTGTTGCAGAAGCAACGCTTACAACTTGGTTAAAAGAAGTAGGAGATACTATAGAGGCAGATGAGCCTGTAATAGAGATCGCTACAGATAAGGTAGATAGTGAAGTTCCTAGTGAAGTAGACGGTATTTTAATAGAAAAACTGTTTGAGGTAGATGATGTTGTTGAGGTAGGGCAGACTATTGCTATTATAGAAACCGAAGGTGAAGGAAGCGGTGACGCTGCGCCAGCGCCAGCTCAAAAAGAAACTAAAGAAGAAGAGGTTGCAGTTGCTGCAGTCGCTCAAACTGTAACTGCTGCAAAAGACGCAGTAGCTGCTCCTGTAAGTTCTGGAGACCGTTTTTACTCGCCACTGGTGCGTAACATGGCTAAGGAAGAAGGTATTGATCAAGCAGAGCTTGATGCAATCGCAGGTACAGGTAAAGATGGTAGAGTGACTAAGGATGATATGGTAACATATCTTTCTACACGTGGTACAGCTCCGGCTAAGCCAGCTGCACAAAAACAAGCGCCTGCTGCTAAGGCTGCTCCTGCAGTAAAAGTTGCACCAGTAAGTGTAAATGGTGAAGATGAGATCATAGAAATGACACGTATGGGCAAGCTCATATCGCATCACATGGTAGCATCTGTACAAACAAGTGCACACGTTCAATCATTTATTGAGGCAGATGTAACAAACATCTGGAACTGGAGAAAGAAACACAAGGATAGCTTTAAAGCAAAAGAAGGTCAGAATTTAACCTTTACTCCTATATTTATGGAGGCTGTAGCAAAAGCTATACGTGATTTCCCTATGATTAACATTGCCGTAGATGGTGATAAGATCATAAAACGTAAAAATATAAACCTTGGTATGGCAGCAGCTTTACCAGATGGTAACCTTATAGTACCTGTAATAAAAAATGCAGACCAGCTTAATCTTGTAGGGATGGCAAAGTCTGTTAATGATCTTGCGGGACGTGCTAGAGATGGAAAATTAAAACCAGATGATACTGCTGGAGGAACGTATACGGTAACAAATGTAGGAACCTTTGGATCTATCATGGGAACTCCTATTATCAATCAGCCGCAAGTTGCAATTCTTGCGCTAGGAGCCATACGCAAAGTACCTGCAGTGATAGAAACTCCAGACGGAGATTTTATCGGGATACGTATGAAAATGTACCTTTCACACTCTTATGACCACCGTGTGGTAAATGGAGCACTGGGCGGACAGTTTGTAAAACGTGTTGCTGAGTATCTGGAAGGATTTGATGTAAATCGCGAAGTATAAGTAAAGCGATTAAAATTATATAAGCCAAAGGCGCAACGTGAGTTGCGCCTTTCTTGTTTTATAGGAGTTATTAATATCTGAATCGTAAGGATCAGCTTTTTTTTAATCCTTTCCAGTCGTACTCACGTATGAAGTTTTTAATATCTACAATGCTCCAGTGCTTTCTTCCTTCAAACATTACTACTGGTAAATCTATAATCCCTCCTTTATAGCTTGAGTTTTTGAGATGATCAAACATAAAGTCATTCACCTTGTTGTTAGTGCTTACATCCAGCACACGGTATTTGTAATGATTTTTATTTAAAAAATCTGTTAGCAACTTACATTTCTCGCAATCTGGCTCCGTAAATACAGTGAGTTCATCGTCCTTTAGGGGTCTTATGTTTACAAACTCCTCTCTGTCTGCTCCTTTTCTGGTTGAGATGTCTTGCAATTCGTTCTCGTAAGTAAAAATCTTAGTGTAGGTGGGTTCCACTCCTTTGAGAGGGATAAGCGTAATCATGAGGACTTTTGAGTTAGGAGGAAGTTTTTTTATCACAGGCCTATCAGCACTTCTTCTAAAGCCTTCTCCTTGCACGATTAAAAAAGCTTCTTGCTCCTCATCTGTATTGTTTTGAGCATAGAGTAACCATCTTTTTGGTTGTTTATCTTCTATCAATTCTACAGGAGGCGTGTTGTTTAGTTGCGCTTTCGCGAAAAATTGAAACCCTGACACCAAGGCTATAAAAAGTAACAGTTGTAATTTATTCATCTGTTTTAGGAAGTTTTAAATTCTTAGTTAGTGAGTAATCCGATTCGAAAAATCGAATGTACGTTGGCTGAATTTTAGGCGATTTACTTCGAGGTGACTTCTTGAAGAATCGTGCCTTTGTATTATTTAAATCAATCGTAAATTGATCGTTTATATCATCTTTGGTGGTTGTAAAAAAAACAACTTTACCCTCAAGTCTCCAGTTGCCGCGTGCCCACCAGTGCTCTTCTTCTTGACCTTTGAGTTGTCTAAAATTGTGATACTCAAATCTGCCATTTGGAGATAGGATAAGTGACCTTGTGAATTTTGTACTAGTATTAAATTTAGCATTTTCTGAGGTGGTTTCAAACCCTTTACTATAAACTCCAGAGACATCATCTGTGGTAAATGCTGAGGTTTGTGTATTTCCCATTTTCGCGAAAGCGAGCATTAAAAAGGCTAACAATAAAAATTTATTTTTCATAATTATCTGAAAATCAAAAGACGTACCAAGATACAGAATCTCCTATTTTTAATGAAAGCGGGAGTTAATTTTGTAGATTGAAACAAGTATTTTTGTACCATGCAATTAAAAATTACAAGACCGATTTGCTTTTTTGACCTAGAGACTACTGGAATTAATGTAGCCAAAGATAGAATCGTAGAGATTTCTATTTTAAAGGTGTTTCCAGATGGAAGGGAAGAAGAGTTTACAGAACGTATAAATCCTACAGTGCCTATCCCTGCGGCAACAACTGCGGTACATGGAATAAGCGATGCAGATGTGGTAGACAAGCCTACGTTTGCCGCTCGCGCAAAGGATGTTTATGATATTATAAAGGATGCAGATCTTGCGGGATTCAATTCTAATAGATTTGATATCCCATTACTAGTAGAAGAGCTACTGCGCTCTGGGATTGATTTTGATATGAAAAATCGTAATGCCATTGATGTGCAAAACATTTTTCACAAGATGGAGCAACGCACACTTGTTGCAGCTTATAAATTTTATTGCGGTAAAGACCTTACGAATGCGCACAGCGCCTCTGCCGATACATGGGCGACCTATGAGGTGTTAAAGTCACAGCTTGACAGATATGATGAGCTAGAGAATGATATGAAATTCTTAGGAGACTTTAGTACGCGTAAGAAACAAGCAGATTTTGCTGGTTTCATAGGCTACGATAAGGATGATGTAGAGATTTTTACCTTCGGAAAGCATAAAGGTAAAAAAGTAGAAGAGGTGCTAGATAATGAGCCAGGATATTTTGGCTGGATTCAAAATGCAGATTTCCCTCTTTATACTAAGAAAGTGCTTACGGCTATAAAACTGCGTAAACTTAACACTAAAGCATAACTTATGAAACTTATATGTATAGGTCGTAATTATGCAAAGCATATTGCAGAGCTAGAGAATGAGCGTCCAGAACATCCAGTGGTGTTTTTAAAGCCAGATTCTTCTATTTTATTAAGTAAACATCCGTTTGTGATACCTCCATTTTCTAATGATGTGCATCATGAAGTGGAAATTCTTGTAAAAATCAAGAAGATAGGAAAGTATATAGATCAGAAATATGCTAGCACGTATTATGATGAGATAGGTTTAGGTATTGACTTTACAGCTCGTGATTTGCAAGCACAACTCAAAGAGAAAGGGTTGCCGTGGGAAAAGGCCAAAGGTTTTGACGGTGCGGCTGTGATAAGTCCTAAGTGGTTATCTGTGTCAGATTTTGACTCTGTAAATGATATTTCTTTTCGATTGGAGAGTAACGGTGTTATAGTTCAGGAAGGTTCTACAAGTGAAATGTTATGGAAAATAGATGCTTTGATAAGTTATGTGTCTCAGTATTTTACACTTAAGATAGGAGATGTTATATTTACGGGAACGCCTGCGGGAGTTGCACGCGTACAAGAGAATGATAAATTAAAAGGATATATAGGAGAAACAGAGATGTTCTCTATAAACGTAAAATAAGACATGTTGAGACATTATAATCTAGAAAAAGTAAGAGAGATTGCTGGTGGTGATGAGGATTTTGTAGGCATTATCGTAGCGACATTCTTACAAGAAATTCCGCCAGATTTAGAGTCCATGCAAAGTGCTATTGAGAATAATAACCACAAGATGGCATATCAATTTGCGCATAAAATGAAACCTAATCTCGATATGTTTGGTATTGATTTATTAGATCAAATCAAAGCTATGGAAAGGTGGAGTGATAGCAATAAGCCTACATCTGCAATACAATCTAAGCTAGACGATATAACTTCTACATTAGGTACTGTAATTACTGAGCTTCAAGAGGATTTTTAAATGAAAGCTGAAATTATAACGATAGGTGATGAGATTCTCATAGGCCAGATTGTAGATACTAATAGTGCATATATATCATCTGCTCTCAATAAAATAGGGGTTTCTATATATCAGATCACTTCTATTCAAGATGATGAAAGTCATATACTAGAAGCTTTTGCAGCTGCACAATCTAGAGCAGATCTTGTGATTGTTACAGGCGGTCTAGGTCCTACTAAAGACGATATTACAAAGCATACCATATGTAAGTACTTTAATGATGAGCTTGTGTTTAATCAAGGAGTACTAGATCATGTAGCGCATCTCTTTAAGGAATATATTAAAAAGCCAATGCTTGATGCAAATAAAACGCAAGCTATGGTGCCTAGAAAGGCAGAAGTGCTAGTAAATGAATTTGGTACAGCTCCAGGGATGTGGATTGAGAATGATAACACTATCTTTGTCTCTATGCCAGGTGTTCCTTATGAGATGAAGGGGCTTATGGAAAATGAAGTGCTGCCGCGTTTACAAAAGCAGTTTAAACTTCCTTACATACTACATAAAACGTTTTTAACGTACGGAATGGGTGAAAGCGCCATCGCCGAAAGGATAGAGCGTTTTGAAAGTGAACTTCCTGCCGAAATTAAGCTAGCTTATCTTCCTTCATTAGGTAGAGTACGTTTACGTTTATCTACTTCAGGTCTTTACAAAGAGGTGGTAGAGGTTGCTATGCAAGAACAAGCAGATAAGCTTTTACCATTTATAGACGACATTTTTGTTGGGTATGAAAGCGATGGAGAATTTGAGCAAGTTGTAGCAGGCTTATTTGTTGAAAAAGGTAAAACACTTGCAATAGCAGAGAGTTGTACTGGAGGGCAAATGGTAGAGCGATTTACGGCACACAGCGGTGCTTCGCAATTTTTAAAGGGAAGTCTAGTCACTTATGCTACACAGTCTAAGGTTGATATTTTAGGCGTAGATCCAGAAGTAATTAAAGAGCATTCTGTCGTAAGTGCACAAGTGGCAGAGCAAATGGCTGTAAATGCTAGAAAACTTTATAAATCTGATATAGGTATTTCTACTACTGGTAACGCAGGGCCTTTAAAAGGAGATAGTGATGCAGAGGTGGGAACGGTTTATATAGGTATTGCTACAGAGAACGGTGTTACGGCGCATCATTTCATGATGGGTAATCACAGAGAGCGAGTAATAGGCAAGGCTGTAAATAAAGCCTTAGAGTTACTTAAGGAAGAATTACTCTCTAAGTAGATGTTATATTAAGAGTACGCTTTCGTGAAAAAGTGCCATTTCAGTGCTTGTGCGAGGTGAATTAAAGAGTAAAAGTAAATAAAAGTGAAAGTCACTTGAAGAAACAGAAAAAAAACTACCAATAAGTTTTGTTGTGAGATATAAAATTACGTATTTTTGCAGCCTGTTTTGAAATAACTATTTAAAGTTTTAGGAATGTCTAGAGTTTGTGAGCTTACAGGTAAGAAAGCGATGGTCGGAAATAATGTTTCCCACGCGATGAATAAGACGAAGCGTAAATTTAACGTGAATCTTATGAAAAAACGTTTTTACCTTCCAGCAGAAGATAAGTGGATCACGTTGAAAGTATCAACGTCTGCGTTAAAGAATATCAATAAGAAAGGAATCGATGCGGTTGTTAAAGAGGCACGCGCAAACGGGTTCTTAACTAAATAATCCCATAAAGAAACACCGAGATGGCAAAGAAAGGGAATAGAGTACAGGTAATCTTAGAGTGCACTGAGCACAAAGCGACTGGTCAACCAGGTACGTCAAGATATATCACGACTAAAAACAAAAAGAACACACCGGACCGTATGGAGTTGAAGAAATTCAACAACGTATTGAAGAAGATGACTGTTCATAAAGAAATCAAATAAGTTATGGCAAAGAAATCAGTAGCATCTTTACAGACAGGATCAAAGCGTTTAACTAAAGCGATAAAAATGGTAAAGTCTCCAAAATCTGGAGCTTATACATTTGTGGAGGCAGTAATGGCTCCAGACCAAGTAAGCGATTTCTTAGCTAAGAAATAAGTTATACTATACAATATTTTAAAACCCGCTTCTTAATAGAAGCGGGTTTTTTGTTGCATAAGATTTGATAGGGATATAATCGTTGTCAATAACATAAGGCTGCTACGGTTACTTGACAGACATGTTATGGTTCTTTTTATAGCATGACGGCGCTGTCTGTGTTGTTTATGAACAGATTTACTGAATAGTCTGAATAGTCTGTAAATGTAAAAACCCTCTGTTTAGAGGGTTTTGTATTAACTTAAGCTACGTTGTAAAGTGTATATTAAAGAAACTTCCATTCTACGCGATCTCCTACCTCAATAACCCATTCTTCAGATAAGCCACCGTTGATCTTCAAAACTAGTTGTGACGGCACTTGTGAGGGTAAGAAGGTCTTATCATCTAAAGGCATTGTGTTTTCAGAAAAGCTCACAATCACATTTTCTGCATTGATATGTATAAGGTCTAAAGGAAACCTAATATCTGTCATATAATATCCTCTTAACTCTTCTTGTGGATATAGAAAAAGAACTCCTTGGTGTGACTTGAGTCTATCTCTATTCTTAAGGTCAACTTCCTGCTCGTATGCAGTATCTGCTACTTCAATATCTATCGTGCGTATTACTTGACCAGAAGCTTTGATAAGTGTAAGCTCTCCTTCTTTATTAAAAGCTGGTTTTTCGATAGATATAATACTATCAGTATTTGTGTTTTCTTTACAACTCACTCCAGCAATAAGAAGTGAGAAAAGTGAAATATAAGCAGCGTTACGAAGCTTCATAAGATGACTTTTTAGTAAATGATGTTATAACAAAGTATAAGCCTATAATTATAAAGGGTATACTCAATACTTGACCTGTGTTCAGATTAAAAATCCAATCTTCACGATTTTCTACTTGCTCACGCTTAAAGTTTTCTACTATAAAACGTACGCCCATTAGAAGTAATAAGAATAGACCGAATAAGAATCCTGACTTTTTACGAGCATCTGTCTTCCAATACAGAACAAATAGGATTAGGAATACAAATACATAACCAAAAGCCTCCATAAGCTGTCCAGGATACCTAAAAGGAATGGTGCTTATAATATCTGCAAATTGTGGGTCGCTTGTAAGTGCTTGGTATGCTTGTGCTGGGTTTGGAATATTAGTAAGCGATACTGCTCGGCGTTCAGAAATTTCGTCTTGAACAAATTGAATACCTAAGTTGCTGTCTGTAATTTTTCCTACCATTTCTGAGTTCAAAAAGTTACCTATACGTACAAACACAGCTCCTGATGCACAGGTAATAACTACGCGATCTAAGATCCATAAAACCGATTTATGCAAAACCTTTTTGTTGTACAGGTACAATCCAAAAATAGTAGCAATCGCAGCTCCGTGACTAGCAAGTCCTCTAAACCCGGTAAATTCAAATTCTGGGACAAACCTAAAAGGTAATAATACAGATAGCGGATCTTCCCAAAGTAATTCTGTTTGATAAAAGAATACGTGACCTAGTCGTGCTCCTAATAGAATTGAGACTACAGCATAAATAAATAGACTGTCTAATTTTTCAATAGCAACTCCTTCACGTATAAACATCTTCTTCATCAGGTAAAAACCTAATGAGAATGCAACTACAAACATTAAACTATAAAAATGGATGGTAATAAAGCCTAGGTCAAGTCCTGATATTGGATTCCATGTAAATTTTAATGCAAGCATATATTGGGATTGTTAGCTACTCAGATCATTAGTTAGTGTTTCCACAGTAGATCGAGTGTGTTGTTTATTTTCAATAAGCAATTTAAAACCTTAATAGCAGATACTAAAAGTCTTTATGTATTATTTAATTCTTCTTTTTCGGGAACTGGGTCATATCCTTGACCGCCCCATGGGTGGCAAGAAAATATTCTCTTGATAGATAACCAGCCTCCAGTGATAAGTCCGTGTCTTTCTAGTGCCGTTTTTGTGTAACTCGAGCAAGTAGGGCTATAGCGACACGAGCTTGGCGTCCATGAAGAGATGAATTTTTGATAAAACCAGATAAGTCCTAAAAATGGAGCAATGGCTATTTTCTTGATAGAAACCATTAGTTTACCGAAAAGCTTGTACCTTCTCGACTATCCTTCAGTTGTATTCCTAGTTCAATAAGTTCATCGCGTATTTTGTCACTTAAGGCAAAATCTTTGTTTTCTCTAGCTTCTTTGCGCAGCTTTATTAGTAGTTCAACGGTTCCATTGAGTTTTGAATCGTCCGCTTTCGCGAAAGCGTTATTATCCTCAAGTCCTAAAACGTCAAAAACAAAAGCTTCAAGAGTGTCTAGTAGAAGTTTCAAATCTTCGGCTGTGATTGTCGCCTTGCCATCTTTTATTAAATGGATTTGCTTGACAGCTTCAAAAAGTTGTGCTATGAGAATAGGTGTATTAAAATCATCATTCATGGCATTGTAGCAAGATTGCTTCCATGCTGTCACATCAAAGCTACTTTCCTTAGAAACCGTAAGATTTTTTGCTATTTTGAGTGCTTCCATAAGTCTATGAAAGCCTTTCTCACTAGCAAGTAAAGCGTCATTAGAAAAATCCATGATGCTACGATAGCTTGTTTGAAGTATAAAGAATCTCGCAACACTAGGAGCAAATCCTTTAGAGAGATGCTCGCTATCTCCAGAAAATATCTCCCCAGGATTAATACTGTTCCCGGTACTTTTGGCCATTTTCTGTCCGTTGAGAGTGAGCATATTTGCGTGAAGCCAGTAGCGCACGGGTTCGGTACCTAGGGCTGCCTCGTTTTGTGCAATCTCACACTCATGGTGAGGGAACTTTAAATCCATACCTCCACCGTGTATGTCAAACTGGTCTCCTAAGTATTTTGTACTCATAGCAGTACACTCCAAGTGCCATCCTGGAAAGCCATCTCCCCAGGGACTGGGCCAGCGCATGATGTGCTGTGGTTCTGCTTTCTTCCAGAGTGCAAAGTCTTGAGGGTTCTCTTTTTCATCTTGTGCGTTGAGAGTCCTAGTATTTGCAATCATATCTTCTAGCTTGCGGCCAGAAAGTTTACCGTACTCATGGTCTTTATTAAACTTTACAACATCAAAATATACAGAGCCATTTTTTTCATAAGCATAACCATTATCTATGATTTTCTTAATGATTTCCATTTGCTCGATAATATGACCTGTAGCTGTAGGTTCAATACTAGGAGGTAAGAAGTTGAATTTATTGAGAATATCATGAAAGTCTAGTGTGTATTTCTGCACAACTTCCATAGGTTCGATTTTTTCTAATCTCGCCTTTTTTGCAATCTTATCTTCTCCTTGATCTGCATCATCTGTAAGGTGACCAGCATCTGTGATGTTACGCACATATCGCACTTTATATCCAAGGTGCTTGAGATATCTAAAAATCATATCAAAGCTCATAAAAGTACGTACGTTACCTAAGTGTACATTGCTATATACGGTAGGACCACAAACGTACATGCCTACATATCCTTCAAGAAGGGGTTTAAAAAGTTCCTTTTTTCCCGAAAGGGAATTGTAAACTGTAAGTTCTTGATCTTGGTATAATGGCATTTTATGTGCTATTTATGTGTGTGTGACGAAGGTAAATATCTTAATTGTAAAACTCAAAAAGCGGTAACTAAAAAGAAACCGCTTTTTTATAAGTATTTATAAGCAAGTTGTAGCTTCTTAAAAATCTGTGTCTAGCTTGATGTAATCTAAAAATTCTCTGCGAGTAGCAGCATCTTTAAATCTACCACCAAACTCGCTAGTAACTGTGCTGCTCTCGATGTCTCTTATTCCTCTACTATTTACACAGAGATGCTTTGCATCGATAACGCAGGCTACATCTTCTGTTCCCATTGCGCGTTGTAATTCTTGCACAATCTGCATAGTAAGGCGCTCTTGTACTTGAGGACGCTTTGCATAATAATCTACAATGCGATTCATTTTACTAAGACCTACAACAGTTCCGTTAGAAATGTAAGCCACGTGTGCACGACCTACAATAGGTAGTAAGTGATGCTCACAGGTAGAGTACACTGTAATATTTTTTTCTACAAGCATCTCTCCATACTTATAGTTATTATCAAAAACGGAAACCTTAGGTTTATTATCTGGATGTAAACCTGCGAAGATCTCGTTTACAAACATTTTTGCCACACGCTTTGGAGTACCTTTAAGGCTATCATCAGTCATGTCAAGACCTAGTGTTTGCATAATATGTGCAACATCTTCTTGAATGCTCGCCATTTTATCTGCGTTACTCATCTCAAAAGCATCATCACGCAATGGTGTAATAGCACTTGTAGCAACGTGATTATCGCCTATTTCTTCGTTGAGAAGACTGGCGTCGTCTACTTGTATTCCTCTATCTAAATCTGTTTTCATAGTAATCTGCAATCCTTTTAATGGAATTTATTACGCTTTCGCGAAAGCATAATAAGCACCTTTTTAATCTTTGTCGTAATGATTTTTTAAGGCTTGCAAAGGTACATAATAAACTACATTATTTTATGCGGTTTAATATGCTAAGTACTTGGTCACGGTAGCTACGGCTGATAGGAATTGCTTTATTATTAATATTAATATGTTCGTTTGTAAAACTTTCAATATTACTTATCGCAACCACATATGATCTATGTGTTCTCAAAAATAGGGTAGCGGGTAGTTTTTCTAGAGTGGCAAGTAGGGTTTCCCTAGTGACGATAACGTCATTTGTGGTGTGTATTTTCAAGTAATCACCTATGCTTTCTATGTAAAGTATATTGTTGAAGTCTACTTTTATCATTTTACGATCAGAGCGAAAAAAGCTAAAGGTTTCTTGATTTGTACTCTCAACTTTTGGACTCACTTCCTTATAAAACTTCTGTAAAGCCTTCATTAAGCGCTCTAGGGATATAGGCTTAAGTAGGTAATCTACCGCTTGTAAGTCAAACCCTTCTACGGCATATTCTCGATAAGCAGTAGTAAAAATTATTTTTGTTGTTCCTTGAATTGCCTTGGCAAACATAAGTCCGGTAACCTCTGGCATATTTATATCTAGAAAGACGAGATCAACATCATGCTTACTTAGAGCGCTGAAGCCTTCGGTTGCATTTTTGCAAACAGCAACTACATTCACTTGAGTTATTTTAGCAAGATGATTTTCTAAAATCTCACGAGCCATGGGCTCGTCATCTATAATAATCGCTTGATAAGTTTCCATTAGTTTATGTTGATAATTAGCTCAAGGTAATACCATCCTTTTGAAGTGTGGGTGTTAAGAGTATAAGCGTCTGGATATAAAGTATCCAACCTCTTGATACTATTTTGCATTCCTAGCCCATGATTTTCTTTTGGAGAGGGATCTTCTTTGATAGTATTTTTTATGGAAAAATGTAGTTGGTTGACATTGACTTCAAGAGATATTGCGATGTGTAATATACTGTCATGTGGACTGCCATGTTTAAATGCATTTTCAATAAATGCAATAAATAACATTGGCGGCACTTGTATGTCGTTGTCTATTTTTTTTGAGAATGAAACTTTTAATGTGTCTCTAAAGCGCACTTGCTCTAGTCCTATATAAGAAGATATGTAGAGAACCTCTTCAGAGATTGCAACAGTTTTTTTCTCAATCTGATTAAGAGTATAATCGAGCAGATTGGACAATTTTAAAATCAAGTCAGGAGTATCTTTAGACTCTGTTAGTGCTGCGCCATAAATAATATTTAGTGTGTTGAATAGAAAATGAGGGTGGATTTGCTCTTTTAGGTAATAAAGTTCTTTCTCTTTGAGCGTAAGTTGACCTTCTAGAAGTTTCTTTTCTAACGCGGTATTTCGATTAATCGCTTTGTAGTTGTATCGCAGTACTTGAACAAGTGATACCAATCCAGCAATTATATAGACAAGTATGAATACAAATAGAAAATTACGAGTGAGTAATGGCATTTGCTTCATATCATAATTAGATAAAAATATGAAGTTGATAAAAGTGATAATGATAATAAGAAATAGCGAGCCAACCATGGTGTACAGTAAGTAGGTGCTAAATAGTAGATAGCGCTTTTCAAGCAAGAACTTTGGAATTAAATAGTAGGCTATAATATAAGTTACTGTAATCGTTATTGGCAAAAGACTTGTTGCAAAGTATAAGACAAATTCTTCATTTGCTGCTGCATAGCTAAAAAAGTAAATGTAAAATAGCCATACGACTATCCACAGTATAATATGTAATGGGATAATCGCAAGATTTTTAAGCTTGAATTCATACATCTTTCAAAGATGAGAAAAATATAAGAACGATTTAATTTTTTGAGATGAACGACGAGATTCATTATGGGAATAACACTTTTACCAAGCGAGTAACCACTTAAAAGGCTTATTAGGTTATAATGTGTGTTATAATGGAAGTTGGTCGAGTTTATAAATGAGCATTGTAATACAGTTATATATTTACCTCATAAACGTTTACGAATAACTTGCCCAGCATGTTATTTTCAATCATTTAATATCAAAAGAAATATATTAACCATTAATACTATACACTATGTCACAATTAATTGATCGCATGAACGAGGGAGGGCCATTATTTATGTATCCTATTCTAGTTGTAATTATTGCAATTATCGCGCTACTTGTAATTTCTCTCATGGGAAAAAGAGCTAAGAGAGCAACCTCAGAAATTATAAGTCACCTTAGTTTATTTGCAATGATGTGGGGCTTTCTAGGTTCTACCTTGGGTTTAATTACAGCTTTTGATGCCATAGAAGGAAGCGGTAATATATCGCAACCCATGATGGCAGGCGGACTTAAAGTAGCATTGCTTTGTACGCTATTTGGTCTTTTTACCTTTGTGATTGGTAGGTTGTCTATGTTGGTACTTATTATAAAAGCACAACAAGAAGAGCGAACTAAAGTATAATTTAGAAAGTACCTGATATCCCGGCACGACCTAGACCTACATTAAAATTCCAAGTGATTTTATTCTTTTTAGTTCCGTCGGGATAGACGTTGCTTTTGTTCATGTAGTTGTCTATAGAATCTACAATAACAATACTCAATGCAGCACTAAGGGCAACATCTGTAAGCCAATGGGCTCCTCCCCAAATTCTTTGCAAAGGTGCAATAGATCCTAAGGCGTACACGCCAACTTTTACCCAAGTATTGTCAAATTGCTTTGCAATTGCATGCGCCATTGTAACAGATAGTATAGTATGGCCAGAAGGAAATGATCTAAAGCCCGCCATTCCGCTATAAGGGTTAAATTCAAATTTACCTTTGCCGTTTTCTGGTCTGCTTCTACCTGTAGAGGCTTTGAGAATGGTTTGTAACAGTCCAGCTGTAACTGCCGAAGAAGTCATCAAAGCTCCTGCTCTGCGTACCTTTTGGTTTTTAGTAAATAATCCAAATAAATATGTTCCAGCGGTCAGACCATATATTACCTGCGGACTACCCCCACGTTCTCCAACCTCGTCTAGTACTCCTGGTAAATCATCACTTCTTTTTGAAAAAAAATCATTTACATCATCATCCACAAAATAGAGTAGTGCTGTTCCTCCAGCAATGGTACCAGCCACAATCCAGTCATCTTTTTTCCATCGTAGAGGCCCTGTGTATGCGTGACCTATACCTTTGAGCATAACTTTTGTATCGTACAATGCTAGTTTTAAAACACTCAAGGTGTCTTGAGTTTGTGAAGTAATAGGTGTTTGCGCTTTGCAAAAAATAGAAAAGAAACAAATGAATATGATGGTGAAGGTCGTTTTCAAGAGGATTATAATTTAGTGTGTGAGGTTGACTAGAAAACTCACACTATGGTTGGTTTAATGGTAAACTATGTAAATAGTTTTTTCTTACGCAGTTCAAAGTTCTGGCCTAAGTATACTTTACGTACCATCTCATCTGCTGCAAGTTCCTCCGGTTCTCCATGTTTGAGAATGCTTCCCTCAAACATTAAATAAGTACGATCTGTAATAGCAAGTGTTTCTTGAACATTATGATCGGTAATAAGTATACCTATGTTTTTATCTTTAAGCTGTGCTACGATGCGCTGTATATCTTCTACTGCTACGGGGTCTACACCTGCAAAAGGTTCATCTAGTAATATAAAAGATGGAGAGGTTGCTAGTGCTCGTGCAATTTCTGTACGGCGACGTTCACCTCCAGAAAGTAAATCACCTCGGCTTTTACGTATATGACCTAAGCTAAACTCTTCTATGAGCTCCTCCATTTTATGAAGTTGCTCTTTCTTTGAGAGTTTTGTGAGTTGTAAAACACTTAATATGTTATCCTCAATGCTTAGTTTTCTAAAAACAGATGCCTCTTGCGCGAGATAACCTATTCCATTCTGAGCACGCTTGTACATGGGGTACTTTGTAATATCTTGCTGCTCTAGATAGATATTTCCACCATTAGGTTTTACAAGACCTACAATCATATAAAAGGAGGTAGTTTTTCCAGCGCCGTTAGGGCCTAGTAATCCTACGATCTCTCCTTGATTTACCTCTACAGAAATTCCTTTAACCACCTTTCGGCCTTTATAGGATTTCATTAAATTTTCAGCACGTAGTTTCATAGTAAGTAAATATACAAATTGTTTAATCCTCTGTTTTGACCTTATTATAACGTGTAAAAGTGAAAGCCATTATCAAACCAAAAAACAAAGCTTGAAATAAAATTCCAAACCAGCTTATGTTGTCATTGCTCAAATATTCAAAAGCAGTGAGTATAAGACTGTACGCCATGAAAAAGGACATAAAATATTTTAAAAATCTCTTCATGGCATACCGTTTTAATTATTTACCTGCTTTTCTCTCGTCTAGCGCTTCCCAGTATTCATAAGCGCGGCGTAAGTGAGGTATTACAATAGTTCCTCCTACAAGAGTCCCTATACTTAATGTTTCCATTACTTCTTCCTTAGTTACACCTTCATCATGACAGCTCTCGAGGTGATATTTTACACAATCATCACAACGTAACACTGTAGAGGCCACAAGTCCTAGGAGTTCTTTTGTCTTTTTATCTAGCGCACCTTCAGAAAATGCATTTGTGTCTAGGTTAAAAATACGCTTGACGATTTTGTTGTTATCGGCAAGGATTTTATCGTTCATTGTAGAACGGTAGCTATTAAAATCGTCTATAATATTATTGCTCATAGTTGTGGGGAGTAGTGGTTTTACGCTTTCGCGAAAGCGTTAAAAAATTAAATGTTACTTAAGTGATATTATGCAAGTCCTTGTTTCTTGAGTCGGCGTTTTTCTCTTCTGATAACACCTCTAGAAATAAAAATACTTACTTCATATAATATAATGATAGGTACGGCAACGATTACTTGCGTTGAAATATCTGGAGGCGTTATAATTGCCGCCAAAATTAATACAATAACTAATGCGTACTTGCGATTCTTTTTAAGGAATTCTGGAGTGACAAGCCCTATTTTAGTAAGGAAGTACATAATGATAGGTAGTTCAAATATTAATCCAGATGCTAGCACGGATGCTCTTACAAGTCCTATAAAAGAATCGATATCAAATTCATTTTGAACCGCGTCAGATATCTTGAAAGTTGCCAAAAAATTAATGGATAAAGGAGCTACAACAAAATATCCAAATGCTGCTCCTAAAAAGAAAAGTAGGGAAGCAACTACAATAAAGCCCTTACTAGATTTACGCTCATTTTCATAGAGTCCTGGAGATATAAATTTCCAAAATTCATACAGTATATATGGAAAGCCTATTACAACTCCTGCCATGATAGAAGTCCATATAGCTGCGCTAAACTGGCCAGCTACTTTTCTACTCTGGATGATAAAGTCCATATCGCCATCTGCAATACATCCTTTTTCTGCTCCAAAAAATTGGGAGATTTTACAGAGTATGTCATAAGACACGAAGTCTGGATTTTGAGGTCCAAAAATAATTTCAAAAAGAGTTCCTTTAAATATAAAAGCAACGGTACCTATTATAACTACAGCAAGGGTAGCTCTTATTAAGTGCCATCTCAATTCTTCCAAGTGGTCAAGGAAGGACATCTCATCTGGATGTTTTTTTACTTTTTTTGCCATTATGCGATTCCTTCTTTTATAAGATCGTGTATGTGCACCACGCCAGCATAGTTTCCATCTTTTTCAACTAATAACTGGGTAATATTATGTGCTTCTAAAATTTCTTTTGCATCAATCGCCATAGCATCATGACGTACAGTTTTTGGTGTAGCACTCATGATTGCGGCAGCGGTGAGACCGTCAAGTGAATCATTTTTTGAGAGCATGCGACGCAGGTCGCCGTCGGTTATAATTCCTTGGATAACTCCGTTGAGCACAACAGCGGTTACGCCTAGCATTTTATTGGTAATCTCAATAATAACCTCTTTGATACTTGCGTCGGGAGTTACTTGTGGGTTTTCATGAGTAGCGCAAATATCGTGAACAGTAAGGTACAATCTCTTGCCTAGCGAGCCACCTGGATGGTATCTTGCAAAATCACTTTCTGTAAATCCTCTCAAATCTAGCAAAGCAACAGCTACAGCATCACCTAGCACGAGCTGTACAGTGGTGCTTGTGGTAGGTGCGAGATTATTAGGGCATGCTTCTTCTTCTGTGTTTGCATGTAAAATATAGTCTGCTTCTTTACCTAAAAAGGAATCTCTGTTTGCAGTAATTGCGATGAGCGTATTTTCTGTCTTTTTAATAAGAGGTACAAGGACTTTAATCTCTGGGGTGTTTCCGCTTTTTGATATGCAGATTACAATATCATCTATTAAAATGCTTCCTAAATCTCCATGAATAGCATCTGCTGCATGCATAAATAGTGCAGGAGTTCCTGTACTATTTAAGGTAGCAACGATTTTTTGAGCAATAATTGCGCTCTTGCCTATGCCAGTAATGACCACTCTGCCCTTAGATTTATAGATGGCTTGTACTGCTTGAGCAAATTCTTCGTCTATTAATGAACTGAGATTTGCAATCGCAGTTTGCTCAATATGAATGGTTTTCTGTGCGCTAGCAATGATTTGCTGGAAGTTGTTCAAAACTGGGTTTTGTTAAGATTTGTTTAACGTGCGGAAATTACTATCTTTAGAAAACACAAAGGTATGTAAAAATGTATTTGAATACATATGGGGACAAGGCAAATAGACTTACACGAAGAACTTAAAAGATATTTTGGCTTTAGTCAGTTCAAGGGTCTGCAGGAAGAAGTTATAAGAAGCATCGTAGGTGGTAATCACAGTTTTGTGATTATGCCCACAGGAGGTGGAAAATCATTATGTTATCAGTTACCTGCACTTATTGCAGAGGGTACTGCTATTGTGGTATCGCCACTTATAGCATTAATGAAAAACCAAGTAGATGCACTTAGAGGTATCTCACAAGAAGAGGGAATAGCTCATGTACTTAACAGTTCGCTCACTAAAGGAGAGATAAAAAAAGTAAAAGAAGATATCACTAGAGGAGTGACAAAACTCTTGTACGTGGCTCCCGAGTCACTTACTAAAGAAGAAAATGTTGAGTTTTTAAGGGGAGTTACTGTTTCTTTTTTGGCTATAGATGAAGCGCACTGTATCTCAGAGTGGGGACATGATTTTAGACCAGAATACCGTAATTTACGTAAGATTATAGGTAGAATAGGTGATAATATCCCAATTATAGCGGTAACAGCTACTGCTACTCCAAAAGTACAAGAGGATATTCTTAAAAACTTAGGGATTACAGATGCAAATACTTTTAAGGCGTCATTTAATAGGCCTAATCTATATTACGAGGTACGACCTAAAACGGCACAAGTAGATGCAGATATTATTCGTTTTGTAAAGCAAAATGAAGGTAAGAGTGGTATTATATATTGCCTCGCACGTAAGCGTGTAGAGGAGTTAGCGCAAACATTGCAAGTAAACGGACTTAAAGCGGTACCATATCATGCAGGACTCGATGCAAAAACACGAGTGAGACATCAAGATATGTTCTTGATGGAAGATGTAGATGTGGTAGTTGCTACCATAGCTTTTGGGATGGGAATTGATAAGCCAGATGTAAGATTTGTTATACATCATGACATTCCTAAAAGTATAGAGAGCTACTATCAAGAAACTGGTAGAGCGGGAAGAGATGGAGGAGAAGGACATTGTCTTGCTTTTTATGCATATAAGGACATAGAGAAGCTTGAGAAATTCATGAGTGGCAAGCCCATTGCCGAACAGGAAATAGGTCATGCCTTACTTCAAGAAGTAGTAGCTTTTGCAGAAACTAGTATGTCTAGGCGTAAATTTATACTTCACTATTTTGGAGAAGAGTTTGATAATACTACTGGAGAAGGAGGCATGCTTGATGATAACATGCGTAATCCTAAAAATCAACATGAGGCAAAAGAGGAACTTGTAAAAGTGTTATCTGTAATACGAGATACTAACGAGATCTATAAAAGTAAAGAGATTGTTCTTACGTTAAGAGGAAAGGAAAATGCTATTATTAGTTCGCATAAAACTCATGAGCAGCCATTTTTCGGTATAGGTCATGACCAGAAAAAGGAATACTGGTTTGCCCTTATACGTCAAGCTCTCGTTGCTGGATATATAAAGAAGGATATTGAGACTTATGGCGTTGTAAAAATGACACCACAAGGTCTAGATTATATAGAGAACCCTGTCTCATTTATGATGACAGATGATCATGTATTTGATGCAAATACTGATAATGCAATAGTATCTGCTCAAAAAGCAGGAGCTGGAGCCGATAAGAAGCTCCTAGAAATGCTCAAAGACTTGCGAAAAAAAGTAGCAAAGAAGCTTGATGTGCCACCATTTGTGGTTTTTCAAGACCCTTCACTAGAAGATATGTCTATTAAATACCCTGTAAGCGTAGAAGAACTTGGTAATGTACATGGAGTAGGTGATGGTAAAGCAAAGAAATACGGAAAAGAATTTGTAGCGCTCATCGATAGATATGTTTCTGATAATGAAATTTTAAGACCAGACGATCTCGTTGTAAAAAGTACAGGAGCAAATAGTGGATTAAAATTATACATTATCCAAAACGTAGATCGCAAATTACCATTGGATGACCTCGCCTCTGCAAAAGGTAAGGATATGGTAGACTTTATTAAAGAGATGGAGGCAATCGTTTTCAGCGGTACACGTCTTAATATAGATTACTGGATTAACGACATACTTGACGAAGATCAACAAGAGGAGCTTCATGATTACTTTATGGAGGCAGAGACAGATAAAATCGAAGTTGCAATGGAAGAATTTGATGGTGATTATGAAGACGAGGAGCTTCGTTTGTATAGGATCAAATTTATGAGTGAGGTGGCAAATTAGAAAATAGCTACAGAGGTTTTTGTAATCTTGGGTATGCTTTCGCGAAAGCGTACTTTATTTAAATTCTTATACGTATTGTGTTCCAAAAAGGAAAGATCGAATATCCAGTATTTAAAACCTTCATATCATGTTGAAATTAGTTTACGATATACGGCATTATTTCGAGAAACGTGGATTTTACGTTTCCTCTAGACTTGCAGACCGTCTAGGGATGCGGGCAAAGAATGTGAGACTGTTTTTTATATATGTGTCATTTGCAACATTAGGAGTAGGCTTTGCATTGTATCTTACAGTAGCGTTTTGGCTTAAATTAAAGGATCTTATTTATACAAAGCGTACTTCTGTTTTTGACCTATGAATTTGTTTTCCTTCTTTAAAAATAAAATTTATCTAGCTATAGTACTCCTAGTGACGACGTTACTTTTAGGAGTTGTTGGCTATCGTTTTATTGCAGACTATAATTGGGTAGATGCTGTTTATATGACAGTAATTACTATAACGACCGTAGGTTTTGGAGAAGTGATACCACTCACGCCTGAAGCAAAGATTTTTACAGTAATACTTATTCTATTAAGTGTTGTAATTGTAGGTTATGCTTTGACAGTGATTTCGGAGTACATAATAAGTAAGAGTTCTTATAAAGATTTAATACATAAAAAGGTGCAGCAAGAAATTGATAAAATGACAGATCACATAATTGTGTGTGGTTATGGACGTAATGGACAAGAAGCAGTGCGAAAACTCATGGCTTACAATAAACAATTTGTGGTTATTGAGATGGATTTGGATATTATTGAGCGTTTTGAAATGGACAAGAATATCCATTTTGTATATGGCAATGCAAATGAAGACGAAATATTGGAAAAAGCCGGAATCACTAAGGCATCTGCACTATTATGTGCCTTGCCTGAGGATGCAGATAATCTCTTTATCGTGCTGAGTGCACGTCAACTTAATAGTAAACTTAAGATTATAAGTAGAGCAACCGCCGAGACTTCACAGAAGAAACTAAAACTTGCAGGAGCCGACAATGTAATTATGCCTGATAAAATAGGTGGAGATCATATGGCATCGCTTGTTGTTGTGCCTGATCTTATCGAATTTTTAGATAATTTATCTGTAGTGGGGGAGGAAGATAGCATAAATGTTGAAGAAATAAGCTTTGATCAAATTTGTGCAGATGGCAATGAGGCAAGTATTAAGGAAATCGATTTGCGTTATAAGACAGGCTGTACAATTATAGGTTATAGATCTCCATCTGGGAAGTATGTTGTTAATCCAGAAGCAGATATGCGCCTTGAGAAGGAGTCAAAATTAATAGTCATAGGGCGCCCTGAACAAATCAAAAGATTGCACGAGACTTTTGGTATTTAAATATTGTTAAGGATTTTAAGATAGTTTCCTTTGAATAAGGGGCATTTTTTTGGATATTGCTAGCTGAAATTACAATAACTTAATATATCCATACTAATGAAGAAATACCTTTTATTCATTCTTTCTGTTTTTATCCCGCTGCTTTCATTTGCACAAGAAACTCAAGAAGTAGGAATTGACCAGAAAATTGACCAAGCATTTCAACCCGTTTCAGATTTCTTTTCGGCACTTGTATTTTTTGAAGTTGCAGGAACACCTTTTGTTCTTATTTTATTAGTGGCGAGTGCCGCTTTTTTTACGATTTATTTTGGATTTCCAAACATTCGATTCTTTTGGAGAGCAATTCAAACAGTACGCGGTAAATATGAAGATATCGAAAAGCATGGGGCTTCAGAGCTTTATGGTGAAGATGGTATTGCACAAGGACAAGATTTGTCTAAGGTTGATATTGAAGAGCACATTGAAAATCTAGAGGTGGATGATAGCCTGGCTATTGATGGAGACATTGTAGACACAATAAGAGATGAGAGTTCTGCAGGAGAAGTTTCTCACTTCCAAGCACTAGCCACTGCGGTATCTGGAACTGTAGGTAATGGTAATATTGCTGGTGTTGCCCTTGCTATCGCATTGGGTGGTCCGGGAGCTACATTCTGGATGATAGTTTGTGGTCTCTTAGGAATGTCTACTAAGTTTGTAGAATGTACGTTAGGTGTTCAGTATAGAGATGTGGGAGAGGACGGTACAGTATATGGTGGTCCTATGTATTATCTTACTAAAGGTTTAAAGGCGCGAGGATTTGCTACAATAGGTAAGATTGCAGCAGTAATTTTTGCAATTTTCTGTATAGGTGGTTCATTTGGAGGTGGTAACGCAGCTCAATCTAACCAAGCTACTATTGTTCTTAAGGAGATGTTTAACATGACGAGTGCAGCCTCAGGATTTATTGTAGGCATTGTACTTGCTCTAGTTGTGGGTATTATCATTATAGGTGGTATCAAGCGTATCGCTCAAGTAACAGAAAAAGTAGTGCCTTTTATGGCAATCATGTATGTGGTTGCATGTTTATATATAATTCTAAGTAATTTTAGTCTTATTGATGATGCGGTTGCACTTATAGTTCAAGAAGCATTCAACCCTACAGCTATTGGTGTAGGAGGATTTATAGGAGTATTATTAGTAGGTTTCAAAAGGGCAGCATTTTCAAATGAAGCTGGAGCAGGATCTGCATCTATTGCACACTCTGCAGTACGTACTAAATACTCAGCAAGTGAAGGTCTAGTTGCTTTACTTGAGCCATTTATCGATACAGTACTTATATGTTCGATGACTGCACTTGTGATTATTATTTTCAATTTTGGAGGAGCATTCCAGTATGGAGGTGATGGACTAGGAGCGGTAATGATAGATGGAGAATCTTTTGAAGGAGCTGGTATTACTGCAAAAGCTTTTGCAGAATATATTCCTTATTCTGATGTATTCTTAACAATTGCAGTGGTACTCTTTGCAGTGTCAACGATGATCTCATGGTCTTACTACGGGCTACAATCATGGAAATTCCTTTTCGGGCGTGGTAAGGTTGCAGATTTAGTATACAAATTATTATTCTTAACTTTTGTAGTTGTAGGAGCATCTGCAAGTATGAACTCAATATGGGCATTCTCTGATGCAATGATTTTTGCAATGGTATTCCCTAACATGGTAGGACTATTCTTCCTATTCCCTGTTGTTAAAAAGCAATTAACTAGATACCTTAATGCTATTAAGCTTAAGGAGGAAGCTATAGAGTAACACTTAATAGTATGATAAGTTTTAAATCCCATTTCATTTACGACAGACGTAAGAGGAATGGGATTTTCTTTTTTATGGCAATAATCATTGCTTGTACTGCCGTCGTCATTTTTTATAGTCCAGAATCTGAAGCGATAATATCTGAAGAAGAAGAACTTAAAGTTTTTGCGTTTCAGAAAGAGATAGATTCTCTTAAGGTAATAGAGCTTGAAAAACGTAAGCCTAAGATTTTTCCTTTCAACCCTGCATTGCTTACAGACTTCAACGGTTACAAATTTGGTATGACCACAGAGGAGATAGATAGAGTGTTACGCTTTCGCGAAAGCGGGAAATGGTTTGACTCCACCGCTCAGTTTCAAAAAGTCTCAGGAGTCTCAGATTCTTTACTTGCTGTTATGGAGCCTTATTTTAAATGGCCGAAATGGATTGAAGAGCAAAAGAAATCTCCTAAAAAGAAATCTAGTTTTAAAAATAAATGGAAAACTGCCGAAGAAAAAGGTGATCTCAATAGTGTCTCTTATGAAAAGTTGATAGCTATTGATGGTGTAGATGAAGATATAGCGACCAGAATACTTAGACATCGTGATAAAACTGGAGGATATCTAGTAGATTTTCAGCTTTACAGTGTGTTTGGTGTTGATAAAAATGTGAAACGTGCAATCCTTAATGAATACACTGTAAAGGAAAAGCCAGTGGTTAGGTTAGTAAATGTAAATACGGCAACCGCATCAGATTTATCTACCGTTCCTTTACTTAATTTTGATCTTGCCAAAGAGATAGTAGATTATCGAATTCTCAGAGAAGGGATCAAATCAATAGAAGAATTGAAAAATTTGGATGGTATGACAGACTTTAAATATGATATAATAAGTTTATATTTACATATTGATTGAAATTGCTATAAATAATTATCACATTCTTAGTGACTATTCTTTTTTTAAAGAACTACGTAGAGAATGAGATTTCCGATTGTTAAGAGTTGTAAAATTTTTATAATTGGATCGAAAAAGAAATTTTAAATATGACAAACATGTATTTTACGCAGGAGCATAACCTTTTTCGCGAAAGCTTAAGAGATTTCCTCAAAAAAGAAGTAGTACCGCATATTGATAAGTGGGAAAAGACAGGGCAGATAGAGCGTTTTATCTGGAAGAAATTTGGTGACATGGGATTCTTTGGGATTAGTTACCCTGAGGCCTATGGAGGAATGAATCTTGATTTTTTCTATACTGTTATCTTACTAGAGGAGCTACAACGTATTAACAGCGGCGGATTTGCAGCTGCTATATGGGCACATGCTTATCTTGCAATGACACACCTCAATGTAGAGGGAGATGAAAGAATAAAATCTGAATATCTTACAGCTAGTATTGCTGGAGATAAAATAGGTTGTCTATGTATCACAGAGCCTTTTGGCGGAAGTGATGTTGCAGGAATGAGAACTACGGCTGTGAAGGATGGAGATCATTACGTGATTAATGGTTCTAAAACCTTTATCACAAATGGTGTGTATTCAGATTATTTAATAGTTGCAGCTAAGACGGCTCCTGAATTAGGAGGGAAAGGGATGAGTATCTTTCTTTTAGATAGAGACATGCCGGGTGTAAGCGCTACAAAGCTGGATAAGCTAGGGTGGAGAGCATCAGATACAGGAGAGATTGCATTTGACAATGTGAAAGTACCAGTAGCAAATCTTATGGGTGAAGAGAATGCAGGTTTTGGGTACATCATGCAGCATTTTGCTTCAGAGCGTCTTATTATGGGTATAAATGCTCATGCGAGAGCAGAGTATGCTATTGAGTATGCACTAGATTACATGAAAGAGAGAATGGCCTTTGGTGTTACTATTGATAAATTTCAAGCATTACGTCATAAACTCGCAGAGCGTCAAGCAGAGGTAGAGATGTCAAAAGCTTTTAATTATACAATTGCATATCGCCTTAATAAGGGAGAGTATGTTGTAAAAGAAGCGACGATGTCAAAACTTACTGCAACAAAAATTGCAGATGAAGTAATTTATGACTGTTTACAGATGCTAGGTGGTTATGGTTATATGGAAGAGTATCCACTTGCACGTATGTTACGTGACAGTAGGCTAGGACCTATAGGTGGTGGTACCTCAGAAATACTGCGAGAAATCATTGCAAAAATGGTGATCGATAAGAAGACTTATAAAGCAAAGTCAGAAGAAATTTCAAAAAACTAAAGGATAGGGTTGCAGGGTTACTTTTAAAACGTATATTTGCAGCCTGAAAACCGAATAAGAACTTAAAGAAAGGAGGTCCCACTATGTTAATTATACCAGTAAAAGACGGAGAAAATATAGATAGAGCGCTTAAACGTTTTAAGCGTAAATTTGATCGCACAAAAACTATGCGTAATCTTAGAGAGCGTAAGCAGTTTACTAAGCCTTCTGTAGTAAGAAGACGTGAGATTCAAAAAGCATCGTACATCCAAGGGATGAGGGATGCAGAGAATATCTAGCATTTATTAATCCGTTGTCATGCAAAGCATGATCTGGATTAACAGGGAGATTAAACCTCTCTAAATCATATAAAACCGTTGTGTTGTAAAGTTTATCTTTACAGTGTAACGGTTTTTTATTTTAGACATATGTTAATTTTAATAATCTATCTTATTTATGTCATTGGTCTCTTTTCTTGATTATCTCAGTCTTGAGAAAAACTATAGTAAGCATACAGTTATAGCTTATGAAAAAGATGTGCTTGAGTTTTTGGCTTTCGTCAAAATAACTTTTGATGAAAGTAATCTAGTAGATATTCACTATGCGCAAATCCGATCTTGGATTGTAAGTCTTGTTGATAACGACGTTTCTAACCGAACGGTCAATAGAAAGATATCTTCGTTAAAGGCTTATTATAAATTTTTACTTAAAATAGGTGAGGTAGAAGCTTCGCCACTTGCGAAGCATACATCATTAAAAACTCCCAAGCGACTACAAATTCCATTTTCTGAAGTAGAGGTGGGAGCTGTCTTTGATCGGTTAAAGGAAGCTGATGATTTTGCAACGTTAAGAGACTTATTAATAGTGGAGCTTCTGTATGCAACTGGAATGAGACGTGCTGAGCTAGTGGATCTGACTGTGGGGAGCATTGATGTCGTTCAGAAAACCATAAAAATTATAGGTAAACGTAATAAGGAGCGCATCGTTCCTATGCTTTCTAGTGTGGTTGTTACCTATGATAGGTATATAGCTGTTAGGTCTTCTGTAGCTAGTAGTGGTGAAGATGCTCTCTTGGTGACTAATAAAGGTGCTAAAATTTATAGCACCCTTGTGTACAGGATAATTAATCGTTACTTTAGTGAGACGTCAGATAAGTTAAAAACGAGTCCGCATATATTGAGACACTCGTTTGCAACACATTTACTTAATCAGGGTGCAGATTTAAATATTGTGAAAGAGTTATTGGGACATGCTAGTCTTGCATCAACGCAAGTTTATACTCATAATAGTGTGCAAGCCCTCAAAGATGTTTACTCTAAAGCGCATCCTCGCAATAAGAAATGATAATTGGCGTAATGTAAAAGAACACTTATAAGTAGGTGTTTAAGTTATGAACTTTAAATATATAATCTTATGAAAGTAACTGTAGAAGCGCCAAAATTTGATGCAGATGTAAAACTCATTGAATTCATTGAAAAAAAAGTGGGAAAGCTTGAGCATTTTTATGATAAGATAATTCACGCAGATGTATTTTTAAAATTAGAGCCCAATGTGAAGCCAAATAATAAAATTGTCGAGCTATTAATCAGTGTTCCAGGGGATGAATTTATAGTAAAGAAAACGGCTAAGTCTTTTGAAGAGGCTACTGATGGGTGTGTACAGTCTATGGAGAGGATGCTTTTGAAGAGAAAAGAGAAAATTAGGTCTTAATTTTTTTGATTTTTTATTGAAAAAAAATTGGATAAGTATAATAATTAGTTATCTTCGCAGTCCGTTAGAAATAGCGGACTTTTTTATGCCTCTTAAAAGAGGTGTATGTAAGTAAAAAGCCGATGTAGCTCAGCTGGCTAGAGCAGCTGATTTGTAATCAGCAGGTCGTGGGTTCGAGTCCCTCCATCGGCTCTTTTTTTAACCGAAATAAAAAGGTTAAAAAGTTCTTTAAAATATTGTTTTATTATTCAAAATTAATACGTAGTTTTGCGCACTGAATTTTGACAATACAATGGGGAGATACTCAAGCGGCCAACGAGGACTGACTGTAACTCAGTTGTTTTTAACTTCGCAGGTTCGAATCCTGCTCTCCCCACACCTTTAATTTCATTATCACTTATGTTAGTGAGGTTATAAACGCGGGAGTAGCTCAGTTGGTAGAGCGTCAGCCTTCCAAGCTGAATGTCGCCAGTTCGAACCTGGTCTCCCGCTCTAAATGCCTTTGAGGTGTTGAGCTTTCGCGAAAGCGTAAAAAAAATCCGCCGACGTAGCTCAGGGGTAGAGCGTTTCCTTGGTAAGGAAGAGGCCACGGGTTCAATTCCCGTCGTTGGCTCAAAAAGAATTAATAACAATGAGTGCTGGTCGCACTCACTTTTCGTGTTTAAATGAGAAGGTATTCGATCAATAGTAAACTAGTACACTAATAATAACTAAGATTAAATAATTACATTATGGCAAAGGAAACATACGATCGTTCGAAACCCCATTTAAATGTTGGAACTATCGGACACGTAGATCACGGTAAAACAACTTTAACAGCTGCGATTACAAAAGTATTGGCAGATGCGGGTTATTCAGAAGCTTCTGCTTTTGATCAAATTGATAATGCTCCTGAGGAAAAAGAAAGAGGTATAACAATAAACTCTTCACACGTTGAGTATGCGACAGCAAACCGTCACTATGCACACGTTGATTGTCCAGGTCACGCCGATTATGTAAAGAATATGGTAACTGGTGCTGCTCAAATGGACGGTGCTATACTTGTTGTTGCTGCTACAGATGGTCCAATGCCACAAACACGTGAGCACATCCTTCTTGGTCGTCAGGTAGGTATTCCTCGTATCGTTGTATTCATGAATAAAGTGGATATGGTTGATGATGAAGAATTACTTGAGCTTGTAGAGATGGAGATCAGAGATCTTCTTTCTTTCTACGAGTATGATGGAGATAACGGTCCTGTAATTGCTGGTTCTGCTCTTGGAGCATTAAACGGTGAGCAAAAATGGGTTGATACGGTATTAGAGCTTATGGCTGCTGTTGATGCTTGGATTGAAGAGCCACTTCGTGAGACTGAAAAGCCTTTCCTTATGCCAATAGAAGATGTATTCTCTATTACAGGTCGTGGAACTGTTGCTACAGGTCGTATCGAAACTGGTATTGCAAACACTGGAGATCCTGTTGAGATCATTGGTATGGGTGCAGAAAAACTTACATCTACTATTACTGGTATTGAAATGTTCCGTCAGATCCTTGATAGAGGAGAGGCTGGAGATAACGCTGGTATCCTTTTAAGAGGTATTGAGAAGTCAATGATCTCTAGAGGAATGGTAATTGTTAAGCCAGGATCAGTAACACCACACGCTAAGTTTAAAGCTGAGGTTTACATCCTTAAGAAAGAAGAAGGTGGACGTCACACTCCATTCCACAATAACTACCGTCCACAGTTTTACGTACGTACAACTGATGTAACTGGTAACATCATGCTTCCTGATGGAGTTGAGATGGTTATGCCTGGAGATAACTTAACTATTACTGTTGAGCTTATTCAGCCTATCGCACTTAGCTTAGGTCTTCGTTTTGCTGTCCGTGAAGGTGGTAGAACTGTAGGAGCTGGTCAGGTAACTGAGATATTAGATTAATTCTAGTCTATAGATAAAAAGTAAAGGTGTCTTGTTTTGCAAGACGCCTTGACTTTTGTTAAGAGGGGTTCTATTTAGCTTTCGCGAAAGTGTTGCTTGTTGAAGTCCTGAGTTTATGAATAATAACGATAATTTCTTTTGAAATTTGAGATTCAAAACTTAAAGTATACGGGATTAGCTCAGTTGGTAGAGCACTGGTCTCCAAAACCAGGTGTCGTGAGTTCGAGTCTCTCATCCCGTGCAACTTGAATTAGCTTTAAGATTAATTTTTAGAGCTAATTTATATTTTGAAAACATTAGAACATCTTGGCGCTTGCTAGGTGTTTGTTTAGAAAGAAATAACTATTATGGCTGGATTAATTAATTACGTTCAAGAATCATATAATGAGCTTAGAAACCACGTAACGTGGACACCGCTTTCAGAAGCGCAACGTCTTATGGTGGTGGTTGCTTTGTTTTCTATAATTTTTTCATTGGCTATTTGGGGTGTTGATACCGTTTTTAGTAATGTGATTAAGTTATATTTTGATAAAGTAGTTGGAACAAATTAATTCAAGCAAGATGGCTAAGACAAGTAACACGAAACAGTGGTATGTGGTAAGGGCCGTTAGTGGTCAAGAGAATAAAGTAAAGGCGTATATCGAGCAAGAAATTTCTCGTTTAAATCTTGAGGATAGTATTGAAGAGGTGTTAGTGCCTACTGAGAAAGTTATCCAAATCCGTAATGGTAAAAAGGTTAACAAAGAGCGTGTTTATTTTCCGGGATATATAATGGTTAAAGCTAATCTTGGTGGAGAAATTCCTCACATTATAAAGTCTATTAATGGTGTAATTGGTTTTCTTGGTGAGGTTAAAGGTGGGGATCCTGTTCCATTGCGCAAGTCTGAAGTTAATCGTATGTTAGGTAAGGTAGATGAGCTTGCTGTAAAGCAAGACAGTATATCTATACCTTTCACTATAGGTGAGACAATCAAGGTGATTGATGGTCCATTTAATGGATTTAACGGTACGGTGGAGAAAGTGAATGAGGAAAAGCGTAAGCTTGAGGTGATGGTAAAGATATTCGGAAGAAAAACTCCGTTAGAGCTTAGCTATATGCAAGTGGAAAAAGTATAAGAGATTAATTGTTACATTAATATATTTTAGATTTTGTTCTATGCTTCCACATTATGAACAGGTCTGTTTAAATTTTTAGAAATGGCAAAAGAAGTAAGTAAGGTTGTTAAATTACAAGTACGTGGAGGGGCTGCAAATCCTTCTCCACCAGTAGGACCTGCTTTAGGTGCAGCCGGTGTAAACATCATGGAGTTCTGTAAGCAGTTTAATGCTAGAACTCAAGATAAAGCTGGTAAAGTGCTTCCTGTTGCGATAACTGTTTATAAGGATAAGTCTTTTGATTTTGTAATCAAAACTCCTCCAGCAGCAGTTCAATTATTGGAAGCAGCTAAAGTTAAAAGTGGTTCTGGTGAGCCTAACCGTAAGAAAGTTGCAAAAGTTACTTGGGATCAAGTACGTGCAATTGCAGAGGACAAGATGCCTGATTTAAATGCATTTACAATTGATAGTGCAATGAAGATGGTGGCTGGTACAGCTCGTTCAATGGGAATAACGGTTAAAGGTGGAGATGCTCCAGCTTAACAGCTTAAAACAAAATTAAAATGGCAAAATTAACAAAAAAGCAAAAAGAAAATCAGACTAAGATTGAAGCGGGTCAAACCTACAATCTTGCTGATGCTTCTGCTTTAATTAAAGAAGTAAGTAACGTAAACTTTGATCCTTCTGTAGATATTGCTGTACGTCTTAATGTTGACCCTCGTAAAGCTAACCAGATGGTTCGTGGAGTGGTTACATTACCTCACGGTACTGGTAAGGATGTAAAGGTGCTTGCACTTGTTACTCCAGACAAGGCTGCAGAGGCTCAAGAGGCTGGTGCAGATTACGTAGGACTAGACGAGTACCTTGAGAAAATCAAAGGTGGTTGGACAGACGTAGATGTAATTATTACTATGCCTAGTGTAATGGGTAAATTAGGACCTTTAGGACGTGTCTTAGGGCCACGTGGTTTAATGCCTAACCCTAAGACTGGTACAGTTACTATGGATATTGCAAAAGCAGTATCTGATGTAAAAGCAGGTAAGATTGACTTTAAGGTTGATAAAACTGGTATCATTCACGCTTCTGTAGGTAAAGCATCTTTTGATGCTGAGAAAATTGCAGGAAACGCAAGAGAATTAATAACAACATTAGTAAAGCTTAAACCTACTACGGCAAAAGGTGTTTACATAAAGAGTATTTTTATGTCAAGTACAATGAGCCCATCTGTAGAGGTAGATGCTAAGCGATTCGCTACTGACTAGTTCAAATTTTAAATTATGACAAGAGAAGAAAAATCAATAGTAATTAAAGATTTAACTGCGCAGTTAGGGGATAATGTACATATTTATCTTGCAGATATATCTGGTTTAGATGCAGGTGCGACTTCTAATTTACGTCGTGCATGTTTTAAAGCAGGAGTTAGTCTAGCAGTAGTTAAAAACACATTGCTGTCAAAGGCAATGGAGGCATCAGATAAGGATTTTGCAGAACTTCCAAATGTATTAAAAGGAAACACTGCAATCATGTTTGCCGAGACGGGTAATGCACCTGCTAAGGTTATTAAAGAATTTCGTAAGAAATCTGATAAGCCTTTACTAAAAGGAGCATTTATTGAAGAAGCTATTTATGTTGGGGACGATCAACTTGATAGCCTGGTAAATATCAAATCGAGAGAAGAACTCATTGGAGACATCGTTGGATTGCTTCAGTCACCTGCTAAGAACGTTGTTAGCGCTCTTAAGTCAAGTGGAGGTAAACTCGCAGGTATTATCAAAACCCTTTCTGAGAAGGAAGGATAATTAGTACGCACTATTATTTATTATATAACAATTACAATTTTCAAAAACGATAGAAAATGGCAGATTTAAAAGATTTCGCAGAACAATTAGTTAACCTTACAGTAAAAGAAGTAAACGAGTTAGCTACTATTTTAAAAGATGAATACGGTATCGAGCCTGCTGCTGCTGCAGTAGTAGCTGGACCAGCTGGAGCTGGAGCTGAAGCTGCTGAGGAAAAGTCAGAATTTGACGTGATCCTTAAGGCTGCTGGTAGTTCTAAACTTGCTGTAGTTAAACTTGTAAAAGAATTAACTGGAGCTGGACTTAAAGATGCAAAAGAGCTTGTAGATAATGCACCATCTCCTATTAAGGAAGGTGTTTCTAAAGACGAAGCTGAAGCACTTAAAGCTCAATTAGAAGAAGCTGGTGCAGAGGTTGAGCTTAAGTAAGCTTACCATAATAACTAGATAAAGGTTTAGGTTGATTGTACTTCTTCGGGAGTACGATTATACCTAAACCATTTGTCGTATAAGATGGTTACCTTTTTTGTAACTCGATATTTACTTGATTTTAATCGTACATAATAAATCATATTTAAACTTGCTAAGGGGCAAGTTTAGTTCTAATCAAATTCCGTTCGTTGATGATGCAAGATGCAAAACAAGGAGAAAGAATCAGTTTCTCATCGGTAAAGAATAGACCTGATTATCCAGACTTTTTGGATATTCAAGTAAAGTCTTTCCAAGATTTTTTCCAACTGGAAACAAAGTCTGATGAGAGAGGTGATGAGGGTCTTTATAATACTTTTCTCGAGAACTTCCCAATTACAGATACTCGTAACAACTTTGTACTCGAGTTTTTAGATTATTTCGTTGACCCACCAAGGTACTCTATTCAAGAGTGTATTGAACGTGGTCTTACATATAGTGTGCCTTTAAAAGCACGTCTAAAATTATACTGTACTGACGAAGAGCACGAGGATTTTGAAACTATTGTACAAGATGTATATCTAGGTACAATTCCATACATGACTCCTAGCGGAACATTTGTGATCAATGGCGCAGAGCGTGTTGTTGTTTCTCAACTACACCGTTCACCTGGAGTTTTCTTTGGACAATCGTTCCACGCAAATGGAACAAAATTATATTCTGCCCGAGTAATTCCTTTTAAAGGATCTTGGATAGAATTTGCGACAGATATTAATAGCGTTATGTACGCATATATCGATCGTAAAAAGAAATTACCTGTTACTACACTTTTCCGTGCAATCGGTTTTGAAAGAGATAAAGATATCCTTGAAATCTTTGACCTTGCAGAAGAAGTAAAAGTTTCTAAAACAGGATTAAAAAAATATTTAGGTCGTAAGCTTGCTGCTCGTGTTCTTAACACATGGCATGAAGACTTCGTAGATGAAGATACTGGTGAAGTAGTTTCTATCGAGCGTAACGAGATTGTTCTTGACCGTGATACCGTATTAGAAAAAGAGCATGTAGAAGAAATTCTTGAAGCTGGAGCTAAGACTGTATTACTTCACAAAGAAGATAATCAGCAAGCAGATTATGCGATTATCCATAATACACTACAAAAGGATCCAACAAACTCAGAAAAAGAGGCTGTTGAACATATCTATAGACAACTACGTAATGCTGAACCGCCAGATGAGGAAACAGCACGTGGTATTATTGATAAATTATTCTTCTCAGACCAACGCTATAATTTAGGTGAAGTAGGCCGTTACAGAATGAATAAAAAATTAGGTCTTGATATTGAGATGGATAAGCAAGTGCTTACTAAGCTTGATATTATTACCATTATTAAGTATTTAATTGAGTTAATCAATGCAAAAGCAGAGATTGATGATATTGATCACTTATCAAACCGTCGTGTACGTACAGTTGGTGAGCAATTATCTGCACAATTTGGTGTAGGTCTTGCACGTATGGCTCGTACTATACGTGAGCGTATGAACGTTCGTGATAATGAAGTTTTTACTCCTATTGACTTGATTAATGCAAAGACATTGTCTTCTGTTATTAATTCTTTCTTTGGAACAAACCAGTTATCACAATTTATGGATCAAACCAATCCTCTTGCAGAGATAACGCACAAGCGTCGTCTTTCTGCTCTTGGACCTGGAGGTCTATCTCGTGAGCGTGCTGGATTTGAGGTACGTGATGTTCACTATACTCACTATGGAAGATTATGTCCAATTGAAACACCAGAGGGACCAAACATTGGTCTTATTTCATCTCTTGCGGTATATGCAAAGGTGAATAACATGGGATTCATTGAGACTCCATATAGAAAAGTAGAAAACGGTAGAATCGATTTAAAATCTGAACCACTTTATTTAAGTGCAGAGGAGGAAGAAGGGATGTTAATTGCACAAGCAAACAACCCGATGGATGATAGTGGGGCAATTACTGAAGAAAAAGTAATTGCACGTATGGAAGGGGATTTTCCTGTTGTAGATCCTGATACCGTACACTATGCAGATGTCTCTCCTAACCAGATTGCATCTATATCTGCATCTCTTATTCCATTCTTGGAGCATGATGATGCAAACCGTGCACTGATGGGATCAAACATGATGCGCCAGGCAGTACCACTTATTATGGCAGATGCGCCTATCGTGGGAACAGGTCTGGAACGTCAAGTAGCTACAGATTCTAGAGTACTTATTAACGCAGAAGGTGCGGGTACTGTTGAGTATGTAGATGCAAACATGATTACTATCAAGTATGATCGTACTGAAGATGAGCGTTTAGTTAGTTTTGACG
The DNA here is from genome assembly GCF_007827285.1 of Dokdonia sp. Hel_I_63. Lineage (NCBI taxonomy): Bacteria > Pseudomonadati > Bacteroidota > Flavobacteriia > Flavobacteriales > Flavobacteriaceae > Dokdonia > Dokdonia sp. Hel_I_63. The sequence goes on from NZ_VISD01000001.1 coordinate 1,443,130, forward strand.
AAGATTCTAAATCATATAACCTTATTAAGTTCCGTAAAACGAACCAAGGAACAAATATCAACTTGAAGCCTATTGTAAAAGTAGGTGATAGAGTAGAAAAGGGTCAAGTATTATGTCAAGGGTATGCTACCGAGAAAGGGGAGCTTGCACTAGGACGTAACATGAAGGTTGCCTTCATGCCTTGGAAAGGGTATAACTTTGAGGATGCGATTGTAATATCTGAAAAGGTAGTACGTGATGATATTTTTACTTCTATTCATATTGATGAGTATTCTCTTGATGTGCGTGATACTAAGTTAGGAAACGAAGAGCTTACTAATGATATCCCTAACGTTTCTGAGGAAGCTACTAAGGATCTTGATGAGCACGGAATGATCCGTATAGGAGCAGAGGTAAAACCTGGAGATATATTAATAGGTAAGATTACTCCAAAAGGAGAATCTGATCCTACTCCAGAAGAAAAACTTTTACGTGCAATCTTTGGAGACAAAGCTGGTGATGTAAAAGATGCTTCTCTTAAAGCTTCACCTTCTTTACATGGTGTGGTTATCAATAAGAAGTTGTTTGCAAGAGCAATAAAAGATAAGCGCAAGCGTGCAAAGGATAAAGAAGATATCGCTGTTCTTGAGAATGAGTATGATGATAAGTTTGATGATTTACAAGCTGTAGTAATTGAAAAATTATTTAAGCTAGTAAACGGTAAAACTGCTCAAGGTGTTATGAATGATTTAGGTGAGGAAGTTCTTCCTAAAGGAAAGAAATTCACACTCAAGATGCTTAACTCTGTAGAAGATTACACGCACCTTACGCAAGGTACTTGGACTACAGACGATAAGACTAATACACTTATAGCAGATTTATTACATAACTATAAGATTAAAGAAAACGATCTACAAGGAAACTTACGTCGTGAGAAATTTACAATTTCTGTAGGAGATGAATTACCAGCTGGTATTATCAAACTTGCAAAAGTGTACATTGCCAAAAAACGTAAGCTTAAAGTAGGTGATAAAATGGCAGGACGTCACGGTAACAAAGGTATCGTTGCTCGTATCGTTCGTCAAGAAGATATGCCATTCCTTGAGGATGGAACTCCAGTAGATATCGTTCTTAACCCACTTGGTGTACCATCTCGTATGAACATCGGGCAGATTTATGAAACGGTACTAGGATGGGCTGGTCAAAAATTAGGAAGAACGTATGCGACGCCTATTTTTGATGGAGCTACATTAGATCAGATTAATGCACTTACTGATGAGGCAGGTATTCCACGTTTTGGACATACTTACTTATATGACGGAGGTACGGGAGATCGTTTTGATCAACCAGCAACAGTAGGAGTTATCTACATGCTTAAACTAGGACACATGGTAGATGATAAGATGCACGCGCGTTCTATCGGACCATACTCTCTTATTACGCAACAACCTCTTGGAGGTAAGGCGCAGTTTGGAGGTCAACGTTTTGGTGAGATGGAGGTTTGGGCTCTTGAGGCATATGGAGCTTCGGCAACATTGCGTGAGATCTTAACTGTAAAATCTGATGACGTGATTGGTCGTGCTAAGACGTATGAAAGTATTGTAAAAGGAGAGCCTATGCCAGAGCCGGGACTTCCTGAATCTTTCAACGTATTGATGCATGAGCTTAAAGGACTGGGACTAGACATTCGTCTAGAGAATAAGTAAATGGTTTTTGGAAAGCGGAGTCTTTTGAGGTTCCGCTTTCGCGAAAGCGTAACAATAACCATTCACAACAATAATTAATTCGACATATACAGAATTATGGCAAGAAATAATGATAATGTACAACAGCCGAAGTTTAATGCTATCTCGATCGGTCTTGCGTCTCCAGAATCTATTCTAGGGGCATCAAGAGGAGAAGTTTTAAAGCCGGAAACAATAAACTACCGTACGCACAAGCCAGAGCGTGACGGGTTGTTCTGTGAGCGTATTTTTGGTCCTGTAAAGGACTATGAGTGTGCTTGTGGTAAATATAAAAGAATACGCTACAAAGGGATCGTGTGTGATCGTTGTGGTGTTGAAGTAACAGAAAAGAAAGTACGTCGTGATCGCGTGGGGCACATTAATCTTGTGGTTCCTGTTGCACACATTTGGTACTTTAGATCGTTACCTAACAAAATAGGTTACTTACTTGGTCTTCCATCTAAGAAATTAGATATGATCATTTACTACGAGCGTTATGTGGTTATACAACCAGGTATTGCAAAGAGTGAAGAAGGTGAGGAGCTTAACAAGATGGATTTCTTAACAGAAGAGGAGTATTTAAATATACTTGATAGTCTTCCTCAAGAAAACCTATATCTTGATGACGAGGATCCAAACAAATTTATCGCCAAAATGGGTGCTGAGTGTTTGATCGACCTTCTTAAAAGAATTGATCTTGATGAGCTTTCTTATGAGTTACGTCACAAGGCAAATAATGAGACGTCTAAACAACGTAAAACGGAGGCGCTTAAACGTCTTCAAGTTGTAGAGGCACTTCGTGATTCAAACAAGAATCGTGAGAATCAACCTGAGTGGATGATTATGAAGGTTGTACCAGTAATTCCACCAGAATTACGCCCACTAGTGCCACTAGATGGAGGTCGCTTTGCAACATCAGATTTAAATGACCTCTATCGTCGTGTAATTATACGTAACAACCGTCTTAAGAGATTGATGGAAATCAAGGCTCCTGAGGTAATTTTACGTAACGAGAAGCGTATGCTACAGGAATCTGTAGATTCACTTTTTGATAACACTCGTAAGTCATCTGCAGTTAAAACAGATTCTAACAGACCATTAAAGTCTCTTTCTGATTCTTTAAAAGGTAAGCAAGGGCGTTTTCGTCAAAACTTACTTGGTAAGCGTGTGGATTATTCAGCACGTTCTGTAATTGTTGTTGGACCTGAGCTTAAATTGTTTGAATGTGGTATTCCTAAAGGAATGGCTGCAGAGCTTTATAAGCCATTTGTAATCCGTAAGCTTATTGAGCGTGGGATTGTAAAGACAGTAAAATCAGCAAAGAAAATAATAGACAAAAAAGAGCCAGTAGTTTGGGATATTTTAGAGAATGTTCTTAAAGGACACCCTATCCTCCTTAACCGTGCTCCTACGCTTCACCGTCTAGGTATACAGGCCTTCCAGCCTAAACTTATTGAAGGTAAAGCAATACAGTTACACCCATTAGTATGTACAGCATTTAACGCCGATTTTGACGGTGACCAGATGGCAGTACACTTACCATTGGGACCTGAAGCGATTCTTGAGGCGCAGTTATTAATGCTTGCTTCTCATAATATCTTAAACCCTGCAAACGGTGCTCCAGTAGCAGTACCTTCTCAGGATATGGTATTAGGTCTTTACTATATGACAAAGGCCAGAAAATCGACTCCAGAATTTCACGTTAAAGGAGAAGGAATCACTTTCTACTCTGCTGAAGAGGTAAATATTGCCTACAATGAAAAGCGTGTAGATATTAATGCTATTATTAAAATCCGTGCTAAGGATTTTAATGAAAATAAAGAGCTTGTTTACAAAGTGATGGAGACGACTGTAGGTCGTGTTCTCTTTAACGAAGCTGTGCCGGAAGCTGCTGGATATATTAACGAAGTACTGACTAAGAAGTCTCTTCGTGATATTATTGGTGGTATTCTTAAAGTGACTAGTGTACCTGTAACAGCAGATTTCCTTGATCGTATCAAAACGATGGGTTATGGATTTGCATTCCGCGGTGGACTGTCATTCTCTCTTGGAGATATTATTATCCCTGCAGAGAAGCATGCTATGATTGACGAAGCAAACGAGCAAGTTGAAGGTATTACTGGATCTTATAACATGGGTCTTATTACTAACACAGAGCGTTATAACCAAGTTATTGATGTTTGGACATCAACAAACGCAACTCTTACGGAGCTTTCTATGAAGCGTATCCGTGAGGATCAACAAGGGTTTAACTCGGTATATATGATGCTTGACTCTGGAGCACGTGGATCAAAAGAGCAGATACGTCAGCTTACTGGTATGCGTGGTCTTATGGCAAAACCTAAAAAATCTAACGATGGAGGTGGTGCTATTATTGAAAACCCTATTCTTTCTAACTTTAAGGAAGGTCTTTCAATTCTTGAGTACTTTATCTCAACACACGGTGCTCGTAAAGGTCTTGCAGATACAGCCTTAAAAACGGCAGATGCTGGTTACTTAACCCGTCGTCTTGTAGATGTATCACAAGATGTTATTATTAATAGTACAGATTGTGGTACATTAAGAGGAGTAGAAGTAGCAGCTCTTAAGAAAAACGAAGAGGTTATTGAATCTCTAAGTGCACGTATAATAGGTCGTACATCTCTTAATGATGTTATCAACCCACTTACTAACGAAGTGATTGTTGAAGCAGGAGCAGAGATAGACGAAGATATAGCAGATCTTATAGGTGCTGCACCAATAGAAACTGTAGAGGTTCGTTCTGCGCTTACTTGTGAGGCTAAGAAAGGAATTTGTGTGAAATGTTACGGTCGTAACCTAGCAACTAATAAAACGGTGCAAATGGGTGAAGCTGTAGGAGTAGTAGCAGCACAATCTATTGGAGAACCAGGTACACAGCTTACGCTTCGTACGTTCCACGTAGGAGGGGTAGCAGGAGGCGTGTCTGAGGATTCTAGTGTAACAGCTAAATTCCCTGGACTACTTGAGATCGAAGATCTTAAGACTGTAACTGGACAAGATAACGAAGGAAACGATGTTCAAATCGTAATCTCTCGTACATCTGAAGCAAAAGTATCTGATCCTAAAACGGGTATCACATTAAGTACAAATACAATTCCTTACGGTTCACAAATATTTGCCAGCTCTGGTGATAAAGTGAAAGCTGGAGATGTAATCTGTAAGTGGGATCCATTTAACGGTGTAGTTATTTCAGAATTTGCTGGAAAAATTAAATTTGAGTCTATTGAGCAAGGTATTACATACCGTGTAGAAACAGATGAGCAAACAGGTTTCCAAGAAAAAGTAATATCTGAATCTAGAGATAAGAAGAAGATACCAACATTGATTATTGAGGATAGCAAAGGAAACGCGCTACGTTCTTACAACTTACCAGTAGGAGCTCACCTTATGATTGATGATGGAGATAAAATTAAAGAAGGTAAGATTCTCGTAAAAATACCTCGTAGGTCTGCAAAGGCTGGCGATATTACAGGGGGTCTTCCACGTGTAACTGAGTTGTTTGAAGCACGTAACCCATCTAACCCAGCAGTAGTATCTGAGATAGACGGTGTGGTTTCATTTGGTAAAATTAAACGTGGTAACCGTGAGATAATCGTAGAGTCTAAACTTGGAGAAATTAAGAAGTACTTAGTGAAGTTATCTAATCAGATTCTAGTTCAAGAAAATGATTATGTACGCGCAGGTATGCCACTTTCTGATGGATCTGTGACACCTAATGATATTCTTAATATCAAAGGGCCATCTGCAGTACAGCAGTACCTAGTAAACGAAGTACAAGAAGTATATCGTCTACAAGGGGTGAAGATTAACGATAAGCACTTTGAAGTTGTTGTGCGCCAGATGATGCGTAAAGTACGTATACAAGATCCAGGAGATACTATCTTCCTAGAGAATCAATTGGTACACAAAGCAGACTTCATTGAAGAAAATGATGCAATGTACGGTATGAAAGTCGTAGAAGACGCAGGAGAATCTGAGAGCCTTAAACCAGGTCAACTCGTTTCACCTCGTGAGCTTCGCGATGAAAACTCTTTACTTAGAAGAGAAGATAAGAATCAAGTTACAGCTCGTGATGTAAGTCCAGCTACAGCTTCTCCTATCCTTCAAGGTATTACAAGAGCATCGCTACAGACTAAGTCATTTATCTCTGCAGCATCATTCCAAGAGACAACAAAAGTATTAAACGAAGCTGCTGTAAGCGGTAAGATTGATCACTTAGAAGGTCTTAAGGAGAATGTAATTGTAGGTCATAAAATTCCAGCAGGAACGGGAATGCGTCGTTACGATAATATACTCGTAGGAAGCAAAGAAGATCTTGAGAATATGATGACTGAAAAGCAAGAAGTAAATTACAACTAGTATATAGTTTGAGTTTTTTAATCTTTTAAGAAACAAAAGCTTTAATAATGTTTAAAACCCGTTCAGCAACGCTGAGCGGGTTTTGTATTTTAATATGACTAATCATTGCTTAGATTATGTTCGTTTTTCCGTGTCAAGAGAAATGCGCATTAGACCATTTATGCTTTCGCGAAAGCGTAATTATTTTTATAATTTATAGTTGCATTAGAACGATTTCTATGATTTTTCACATCGTAAATGGTGATGAGTATTTACCACTATTTGAAGTAATGCTACTATTTTAATGTGAAAATCCTGTTATCAAATCACTCACCGAAAAGTTGAGAAGATCTGCAAGAATTTCAATGTGTAATGACCAATATGAAGGAATTATTTACTTTTTAATCCAGGCGCTACTAGACGTGTCTAGTGCTTTCGTTGTTAGTTTGACTTTTAGCCTTTTCATTTATATAATTGGACTAGAACGTGCTTTATTGAATAAAAGTTGAACACTTTTAAGTGAAAATAAGAATCATTATCTCATTTTTTTTCTGACATAAACGAAATGTTAATTTTAAATCGTAAATTTCTTAAACAAAACTTAATTTGAGATATTTAATATATCTTCGATCATTTTTTAGTACTTTTTTTTAGATTTAACCCCTACTTTTTTGGAAGATACACAAAATAAGAAGCATATAATTGTTGCTGTAGGAGCCAGTGCTGGTGGCCTAGAGGCTCTTAATGCCTTTTTTAATAATGTAGTAGAAAATTATGATTACAGTTATATAATCATACAACATTTATCGCCAGACCACAAAAGCCTCATGGCAGAGTTGTTGTCAAAAAAAACAAACGTTCCTATTGTCGCTGTTACAAATGACTCTGAAATCAAAAGAAGTCATATATATGTTATACCTCCTTCAATGAATCTCATCATTGAAAATGGACATCTTATTTTATTGAATAAACCAGTAGCCAAAACGCTCAATCTTCCTATAGATTTATTCATGAGTTCCCTTGCAGAAGCTTATGGAAAGGAAGCCGTAGGCGTTATATTGAGTGGTACAGGTAGTGATGGTACAAAAGGCGTGCAAGCTATCAAAGAACATGGAGGAGTTGTACTTGTACAGCAACCAGATGAGGCTAGCTTTGATGGGATGCCTACAAGCGCTATAAATAGTGGTGATGTAGACTATATTGTGCCCGCAGGAGAAATGATAGATGAAATACATCGCTATTTTAATAATGAGGATGTGTTTAATTTTAAGGAAGATATTTCTACAGAAGATAATGAACGTTTGCGTTCCATTTTAAATATCCTCCATACTAATACAAATATAAATTTCAATTACTACAAGCGTCCTACGATTCTGAGACGAACAGAAAGGCGTATGCAAAACCTTAAAATGGGTAGTTTTGATCAATATATAGCATATCTTAAAATTCATCCAGAAGAGGTTTCTGTGTTATATAAGGAGTTTTTAATAGGAGTCACAAAATTTTTTAGAGATACAAACGCGTGGAATTTGCTAGAAGCGGAGACCATACCAGGTATTGTAAGAAATAAAAGGGATGGAGATACTATAAAAGTTTGGGATGTGGCTTGCTCTACAGGAGAAGAGGCATATTCAATGGCGATGCTTTTTCAAGAAGAAATAGATCGTCAGGAAAAGGATATAAAGCTCAAAATATTTGCTACAGATATTTCTGAAGAGCACATAGCACTTGCATCTCAAGGAGTTTTTAGTAATACCATTGTTCAGAGTGTTTCTCCTAGTAAATTACAGAAGTACTTTGTTAAAGATGGAGAAGAATATAAGGTTGCTAAAGATCTTAGAAAGAAAATTATTTTTTCTAATCATGATATTTTAAAAGACCCTCCGTTTAAAAATATGGATATGGTCTCATGCCGTAATCTTTTAATTTACTTAAAACCAGAGGTGCAAACAGCGGTGCTGCATACATTACACTACGCATTAAAACTTAATGGATTTTTGTTTTTAGGTTCAAGTGAGTCTATAACGGCATTGCGTAACTCCTTTGAGACAATCAACGGGAAGCTTAAAATTTTTAAGAATATACATCCTTCGGAGAGATTGCATAGTGAGTTACTTACTTCAAATGCAGATAAGAGTAACTTCATGCTTTCGCGAAAGCAGAAAAAAACGGTAATTCACAAGAAAGAAACATTTACCAATGATATTAAAATGAGTATAAGCAATGTGCTTTTATCTCAATTTGATACTGCTAGTGTATATGTCGATGCAGACTTTAAAGTACTAGATGCTTTAGGTTCTTTTTCTAAGTATGCACAATTACCAGAAAGCGGTTTTTCTTTAGACTTACTAAAGATGCTTCCTGATAATTTGAAAACGGCAGTAAACTCGGCTGCGAGAAAAGCAAAGCGTTCTAAAAAAGACTTTATTTACAACGACGTGATTACCCCAAAGGCAGGTGCCGATACCGTTGTTAACGTACTGGTAAAACCTGTTTTTCAAAATAACACAGATGATTGCAACTACGTAATTACATTTATTGAAAAGGAATTAAATCCAGACTCAGCTGTAGCTCGTGGCACAATGAATCTTGCGGTAGCTCCAGACGAGCGTATTAAAGACCTTATAGAAGAGATAGAAGAAACAAGAGGAGAGCTTAAAAAAGCGCTAGAGGATGCAGAGACTAGTAATGAAGAATTACAAACGCTCAATGAAGAGTTGCTTGCCTCAAATGAAGAATTGCAGAGCACAAACGAGGAGTTGCAGAGTGTAAATGAAGAATTGCATACTGTAAATGTGGAGCATATTGAAAAAATGGATGATCTCGCATTGCTTAATGCAGATATGGACAATATTCTTAATAGTACTCAGATAGCTACAATCTTTCTAGATAGGCAACTTACAATTAGAAAATTTACACCTTCCATACAAGAACATTTCAAGTTAATGAAGCAAGATGTAGGGAGACCTATAGATCACTTCTTAACCCAGTTAGGAACAGGGAGAAAATCGTCACTTAGAAGTAAGATTGAAACTGTGATGAGTACAGGTGAGGTAAATGAAACACAAATTGATAAAAAAGGTGGACGCTCTTATATACGACGTATTTCTCCTTTCTATACAGGGACTAATAAAATAGAAGGATCTGTAATCACCTTTGTAGACATTACTAAAACGGTGGATTCACAAAAGAAATTAAAAGAAAGCCAGCAGAAGTTTAAAGATTTTTATGAAAATGATCCTGTGATGCATGTTAGTGTAGATCCTTCTACAGGACGTATTGTGGAATGTAATAAAATTTTCATCGAGACGCTTGGCTTAAATTCTCGTAGCGAAGTTGTAGGCAGGCGTATATTTGATTTCTATACAGACGATTCTAAAGCTAAAGGCCTTGGTCTCTTGGATGAGATTCAAAAAACTGGAGTGATAGAAGGTGAGCAAATGACCCTTATAGATACAGAAGGTAATGAGATTCCTATTATACTTAACTCTGAGCTGGTGATTCCAGAAGAAGGTAGCTCGTACTCACGTTCTACCTTAGTAAACATATCAGACTTGCAGCATGCACAGCAGTTAATGTATGATAAGAATGAAGAGTTACAACGCATAAATACAGACCTAGAACAGTTTGTATCTATATGTTCACATGATTTACAAGAACCTTTGGGTACGATACGCTTTAGTAGTGATGTTATTCTAAAGAAATTTGGAGATGATCTGGACCCTAAGGCTGCCGAATACTTAGGTTACATCTATGGTGCAGCGGGTAGAATGGCAAACCAAATCAAAGGACTTCTTGAGCATAGCCGCATAGGTCAAGAGCTAGAACGTACGGAAGTAAATGTTCAAGAACTTCTAGAGATTGTAAAGTACGATCTCGGTAAAAGACTGAGGGAGTGCGGAGGTAAAATACACCTTAGTAAAATGCCTACTATCCAGGCGTATAATACAGAGTTGAGACTGTTATTTCAGAACTTAATAGGTAACTCACTTAAATATTCAAAGCCAGATGTAAGTCCTGTAGTACGTATTTCATCTTTCGAAGATGAGGGGTACTGGACCTTTGTGATCAACGACAATGGTATAGGTATAGCCGAAGAAGATCTTGACCAGGTTTTTAAAATTTTTGGTCGTGCATCCACCCAGCATAAATATGAAGGTACTGGTGTCGGTCTTGCACACTGTGAGAAAATTGTAAAACTTCACGATGGCTCAATATGGGTAGACTCTCAGTTAAATGTAGGTAGTACATTTTATTTCAAAATTAAAAAATAAGTAAACTATGGGGAGTCCATCTACTTTATACCCAAAAAAGATTGACCTAACTAATTGTGATAAAGAACCTATACATCTCATAGGTCGTATACAATCTCATGCGATGCTTTTTGTGATAGATAGCTCATCTTTTGAGATATCACACATATCTGAAAATGTGATTTCTACGCTTTCGCGAAAGCGTGAAGAGTTTTATTCTAAGCGTCTTGAAGATGTGTTGGGACAAAATGGTACACTTATAGAAACATATATAAAAAGTAAAAATAAGACCTCTCTAGAAGTAACTATTGATGATAAACGTTATGTAGTAGTCACTCACCACAACAATCAATTAGTATATATAGAATTAGAGCCCATACAACAGCAAGAAAGTGCTCAATATATGCAACGCCAGTTATCTGAAATTATATCAGATTTAAGTGAGGCTGTTTCTGTCTCTGCAATGTGCGATAAAACAGCAAAACTCATTAAGGGTTTTACTGCATATGATCGTGTAATGATATACAAATTTGACGAAAACTGGAACGGTAAGATTATATCTGAGGCTCGTGAAGTGCACCTTGATAGCTGGATAGGCATGCATTACCCAGCGACAGATATACCGCAGCAAGCACGTAAACTGTTTTTAAAACAAGGCGTGCGTATCATTGCAGATGTTGCATCACAGACGGTTCCCGTTTATGCAAAGCCTAGTGCAGAAGATGAGCCAGTAGATTTAGGTCTTTGTGAGTCTCGAGCATCGTCTCCTATACATATAGAGTATTTGGAGAATATGAAAGTGGGAGCAACACTCACGGCAGCAATTGTGAGTGATGGAGAATTATGGGGTTTGATAGCGTGTCATCATTATAGTCCTAAGTTTGTAAACTATTATCAAAGACAAACAGTTAAATTTTTAACCCAGGTATTTTCTACGCAGCTCACATTAAGAGCGTCCAATGAAGTGCTCAGCCGTATTAACGTAACCTCTGCTATACGAGCTAGCCTTGTAGAGCAAATGAGTGATGGATGGGACGTGGCAAATGGTCTGACACAGAAGTCTACATCAATGCTCACTATTACAGAAGCTACGGGTGGAGCAGTGTTTTTAGAAAATAATGTGTCCACTGTAGGAGAGACTCCCAGTAATGAAGAAATTACAGCCTTAATAGACTGGATATATGACACCCAGATAGGCGATATATATACCACTCAAAATATTGCAGAAGAGTATGATAAGGGGGCGGCTTTCGCCAAAATAGGCTCGGGATTACTTTGTATTTTTATTGCAAAAGGAGAAAAGGATTGTCTTCTCTGGTTTAAACCAGAACTTAAACAAGTTATATCCTGGGGAGGTAATCCAGAAAAAGCAATGGAAGAAAAGGCGCAAAAACTAAGCCCTAGAAAATCTTTTGAAAAATGGAATAAAGAGCAAGTAAATACATCGCTTCCTTGGAAAGATTATGAAATAGCTTCTGCTCAAGCACTCAAAACTAGTATTTCGAATATTATTATAAGTAGGTATCAAGAGGTAAAACTTCTTAACGATAAACTTAAAGAAGCTTATAAAGAGTTAGAATCTTTTAGCTACAGTGTTTCTCATGATTTGAGATCTCCTTTGCGTGGTATAGATGGTTTTGCACAAATAATTAAAGAAGATTACTTTGAAACGCTGGATGAATACGGTCAAAAAGCCATTCAGACAATCATCGACTCTACAAGCAAAATGAATATGCTTATAGATGATATTCTTGCGTTTTCTGGAATTGGTAAAAACCAGATATCTATGGGAGTTTTTTCTATGAAAGATTTAGTAGAAGAGGTAGTTGCGTTTTTGCAAGTAGATGCCAAATATAAAAATGCACAGATCATTATTGATCCAAGTTTACCTGAAGTATTTGGGGATCGAGGAATGATTTTTCAATTACTTAATAATCTAATAGGTAATGCTCTCAAATATTCTCAAACCGTATTAAAACCTATTGTAGAAATAGGTTTTAATGTATGTGAATCTTCGGTGGTTTATTATGTAAAGGATAATGGGATAGGCTTTGATAATAAATATAATGAGAAAATTTTTGGAGTCTTCAATCGGCTTGTAAAAGACGAGTTTGAAGGCTCAGGAATAGGCTTGGCTATTTCGCAACGAGTTTTAGAAAAACATCAAGGTCGTATTTGGGCAGAAGGTAAGATTAATGATGGTGCGACATTCCATTTTCAACTACCTAATAGATAATGAAAGGATTAGTGATTTCTGTAGAAGATAACCCTACAGACAGTGCGTTAATGAGCCGTGTTTTTCAAAAGGAAATGCCTCTAGTTGAAGTACGCTTCATAGATGATTCTTTAGATGCTTTAGCATGGTTTAGGCAGCATAATAATATTTCCCCTATACCAAATTTAATATTATTAGATATAAAAATGCCTAGACTCAATGGCTTAGATCTATTAAAAGAAATAAGAAAAATTGAGCTATTTAGATATGTGCCTATTGTTATGATGAGCTCTTCAGATCAAATAAGTGATAAGGATATGGCTTATTTTAATGGAGCTAATAGCTACTTAGAAAAACCTAAGAATTATGCTGAATTAAAGGAACACATTCCTATTGTCGCCAAATATTGGTTAACATTAAATAAATAACTATGTCAACAGAAGTACATATACTACTTGTAGAAGATAAAGACTCAGATGCTGCCCTTATTACAAGGCAAATTCACAAGTTAGATAAAGCATATAAAGTGCAGGTTGTTGATAATCTAGCAGATTTAGAGGTTGCCATAAAGACTTTTAATCCGCAGCTTATAATATCGGATTATAACTTACCTACGTGCTCTGGCATGGAGGTGTTGGAGGTAGCTAGAAGCAAGTCTCCTACAGCAACATTTTTATTTGTAACGGGTACTCTTCAAGACGAAGAGCTAGCTGCAGAGACCATATTGAATGGGGCAGATGGTTTTATTCTCAAAAGGCATATTAGTGTCCTTTCTTCAAAGCTGGCTCCACATATTGAGAAGATAAAAAATAGACCTGTCATAGTGCAAAATACTAGAAATCGCATTAAACAAAGTACAGATCTTATAAATGATATAAAAGAGTATATGGAAGATATTACTAAAGAAAACATCTCTCATCAAGAACGAATAGCGAAAATAAGGGCGCATCTTGATAAAATTAAAAGCTCATTATGATGTTATAAATTATTTATATAAGCAGTTTATAAAATTTTAGACTTGCTATGATTTAAAAGTATACAATAAACAAAATATGATATATGTTTAAAACCTGTTCAGAACCACTGAGCAGGTTTTTTATTTCATAAAACTTAATTTTTATGGAAATATTAAGCATTTATTAACGAATATCTAACATTGAGATGAGGATTTACGCTTTCGTGAAAGAAAGGCAATTCTTACCTTTCCAGACTTCTTTATAGATCAAATTAAAAAGACTAAATCAATCAAATTGAGAGTGTTACTCTCGTTACAATACTCGCCCACATGGCTGAAGATAAAAAGACTCAAAAAAACCAACAACAAATTAATATTGAACTAGATGAGGCAGTTGCACAAGGCACTTATTCAAATCTGGCTATTATCAATCATTCTGTTTCAGAATTCGTAGTAGACTTTGTAAATATTATGCCCGGTACGCCTAAGAGCAAGGTAAAGAGCCGTATCATATTAACGCCGCAACATGCTAAGAGACTTGCAAAGGCATTAGCCGAAAATGTAAAACGCTTTGAAAATGCACATGGTGTAATAAAGGATTATGAAAGACAACCTGTTCCATTAAATTTTGGACCAACTGGTCAAGCTTAATTTTATTTATTGGTATAGTTTGTGATGAGCTGATCCATAATTAATTAGCTCTACATAAACGCAAGGTAATATTACATATGAATAGTTTACTTATAAAAACATCCCTATGATTTTAGAAGCACTCAAAAATGGAACGTCGTCTATTCACGATACGGTAGAAAAGAATAATTTAACTAATTATATTATGGATGGTTCTATTGATCAAGATCAATATGAATCATTACTACGTCATAATTTTAAAGTATACAAAGCTGTAGAAGATTTTATAAATGGTCGTTATGAGATGTTGCCACTAGGACTGAAACCTTTTGCAGGTTATGAAAAAACAAATGCGCTTGCCAAAGATATTACAGCTTTTTCAAGTTTACCGCTGCCAGAGCCTATGCGTATCACTGGAGCTAGAGATGAGGCAACTTTAGTAGGTAAGTTGTACGTCATAGAAGGGTCTATGATAGGCGGAATTATGATGAGCAAAAAGCTTAAGTCTTGTAGTAATTTATCACATATTGAGCATCATCATTTTTTTAATGGAAATGTTAATGATGGTTTGTTGAGATGGAACGTGTTCAAAGAGGCTGTAAATTCTTTAGACTTTAGCTATGAAGAAATTAAAACCGCAGTTAAAAGCGCAAAAGCTACTTTCAAATTGTTTAAGAAGGCCTACAAAAAAGAGCTTATCTAGCATTCACATATAATTATACATTCTGGTTAAAGCATGGTTAAAAGTGGCATGATTCATTTTTTATAAGTAAATATTCCTGAACTTCATGGTCAATAAGTAAATACATGAAATCATACAGACTAAGAATTGAACAAGTAGACGACTTCGTACCTGAAATTGCAAAGGCCTTTGGAGTTAATTTCACAAATAATTTTGGTGAATTTGCAATGCAAATTCCAACACATTTGGGTAAAGGTTTCATAAAAGGTATTAATTTTCCTAACGGTATCGGTCTTCACATCATTAATGGTGATATGATAGACGATACCGAACTTTATTTTGAGAATAATGGGATGAATTCCCTGCGTTTCATTTATTGCATGAAAGGGGAGGTAGGTCACAAATTTTCTAGAGATTCTGAAGAAATGGCCATTAGAAGAGCAGAGCATCTTATTGCAGCGCCTAGATATAATGAAGATCAAGTCTATATTATAAAAAAAGAAAAGCCGGCAATTGTTTGCTATTTGGAAATCAACAAGGCGAAATTTCAAGAGCAGCTTTCTTACGACTTATCAAAGGTAGATGAAGTGTATTATCCACTATTTGCAGATGTTAACGCTCTCACTCAAGTTTGCTATAAAGGATACTATAGTTTGCAAATTTCAGATATTATAGACGATATCTTGACTAACGATGATCAAGGTCTAGTGAGAACAAATTATCTTGGAGCAAAGGCATTAGAGTGTACCTCGTTGATGCTTAAATTATTTAAGGAAGATTCTCTTGAAGGTAATAAGCGTACCACACTTAGATTATCAGATTTAGATAACATTGCAGCAGCTGTTCAGTATATAGAAAAGCATATTTCTGAGCTCGTAACTATTCCAGAAATTGCAGAAGTTGTGGGTATCGAAACTTACAGACTGCAAGATGGCTTCAAACGCAATTACGGTATGACTGTAAATGATTATATCAAGGAGTTTAGACTTAAAAGAGCACTGACTATGCTCACCTCAGAGGATAAAAATGTTTCAGAGGTAGTATATGCACTTGGGTTGTCTAGTCGAAGTTATTTCTCAAAAATTTTTAAGGAGAAATACGGTATTAGTCCTTCTTCTTTGCGACGAAATCCAGACATTTAAGATAGTTTTTCTAGAGATGAGGTAGTCCAAGCTTCAGGCTTTGCGCTAAACTTGGTTTTTGTTTCTGCCCAAATTCCCTTAAAAAGTTCTGAGTTCCGATAATTCTGTAGTGCTTCGTCAGATATCCAGTGGCTATGTGTGAAGAAAATGAATGGATCATCTTCACCACGTAATAGTTCTAAATATAGGCATCCATTAGATGCTCTAATTTTCTCTTTTACTTTCTCAAAATTTGATAGAAAAGCTGGTATCTCGCTTTCGCGAAAGCGTAATTTTACAAGTCTTACGATCATTTATCTATAAAGTTAATCATTACAGTATCTCTATAATTGAGGCCAAAGAGACTTGCCGCACTTCCTACAGTACTTGGATTACTCTTATAGATAGCAAGCTCTACATATCCACCAGAATTAAAAACAGCCAGTTTTTTGCCTTCTTCTTCTCGTTTAGATTTATCAATAGTAAAATTTATTGCGTCACTGTATTGATTGTGAATTTTTGAAATATCTGCACCTCTCGCTTGAAGCTTGTAATCACGCCCTTTTCCTATCTCATCAAAGAGTTTTTTTGTGATATTACTAATCACATTACCGTAATTATCAATGTAAATTACATTTCCAGAAATTTGATTTCGAGAGGTGTTTATTACAGGAGAAATTCCTGTAAGTTGTCTGATGGTATCTATATTTTTTCCTATAACTCCTAATGTTCCGCCACGTGCAATGTGGCAAGCAGTTTTTACAAAGACGTCAAGCACGGTGAAGTTGGTTTGCGTGCGGTCATGAATATTTATCTCTACTTTTTCCTCAGGTACTATATCTTTAGTTAGGAGAGAAATAATACCATTGTTAGCACATATAAAGTAATGACCGTCTAGTTTTACAGCAATATGATTAGTCTCTGGTGTAAGCTCACTATCTACACCTATAACGTGTATGGTTCCTTTGGGGAAATTTTGATAAGCATTTTGAATAATGTATGCTGCCTCCATAAGGTGAAAAGGGGAAACAGAGTGCGATATATCTACAATGCGTACTTCTTCTAACTCTGAATATATAGCACCCTTCACAGCACCTGCAAAGGGATCTTTCTCTCCAAAATCTGTAGTAAGAGTGATAATTTTCATCGAGTTATGTGTGTATGCTTATTAAAAAGCATATAATTCTGTTATAGTTATAAACTAAAATTTTTTATTATTTCTTAACTTAGAAAGGCATGAGTTATGCAAATGCTGGTTAAAAAAGACGTATTTTAGTAGTAAACAAATCTAAAATATTTTACGGACGTAACTCACTAAATCCTTCTGCCTTTTGAACGAATTAATCTTAGAACTCTCAGAAATCAATCCGCGCGAATTTTTCGGTCAGCGTAACTCAAATATCGAACTTTTAAAACAGTATTACCCTAAGCTTAAAATTGTTGCCAGAGGTAACAAAATTAAAGCCTATGGTGATGAAGATCTCCTTGAGGAGTTTGATAGGCGTATGACAATGCTTATGGAGCACTTTGGTAAATACAATAAGCTCGATGAGAATTCTATTGAACGCGTATTGACTAGTGTAAGCAAAGCAGATTATGAAACTCCAGTTGAAAGCGGGGATACACTTGTACATGGTGTAAGTGGTAAGCTTATAAAGCCGCAAACTGCAAACCAGCGAAAACTTGTTGAGTTGGCAAAGAAGAATGACTTAACATTTGCCATAGGACCAGCAGGTACCGGAAAAACATATGTGGGAGTGGCACTTGCTGTCAAGGCACTCAAAGAAAAACAAGTAAAGCGCATTATACTCACGCGTCCAGCAGTTGAAGCTGGCGAAAATTTAGGTTTTTTACCAGGAGATTTAAAAGAAAAACTAGATCCCTATATGCAGCCACTTTATGATGCATTGCGCGATATGATACCTCATGAAAAGCTAGAGACTTTTATTGAAAAGGGAGTTATACAGATTGCTCCTATGGCGTTCATGCGCGGTCGTACCTTAGATAATGCGTTTGTGATTCTTGATGAGGCGCAAAACACAACACACGCTCAGATGAAAATGTTCCTTACTCGTATGGGTCGCAATGCCAAATTTATGATTACAGGAGATCCAGGGCAAATAGATTTACCAAGGAGAGTTACCAGTGGTCTCAAAGAGGCACTTCTTATTTTAAAAACTGTACAAGGAGTTGGTATGGTTTACTTAGATGATAAAGATGTAGTACGCCATCCTCTAGTTAAGAAAATGATTGCAGCTTATAGAGAGATAGAAAATAGAAATGATTAATTTTTGTTAAGCATAATGCTTGATTAAGCATTTAGAATTTTACTTTTGAAAAATAAATAATCGTGTTGTTTTAATGCCTTAAAAGGTTTATCACAACTGTTCAAACAAACCTATAGTGAACACTATTACAGACACTAATTTTAACTTCCCTGGTCAGAAATCTATCTATAAGGGTAAAGTGAGAGAAGTCTACACGCTCGAAGATGATTTATTACTGATGGTTGCAACAGATAGGCTTAGTGCCTTTGATGTGGTAATGCCTAAGGGAATTCCTTTTAAGGGACAAATCTTAAATCAGATTGCTACTAAAATGATGAAGGATACAGAAGACCTAGTGCCTAACTGGCTCGTGGCTACGCCAGATCCTAATGTGGCAATAGGGAAGCGATGTGAGCCTTTTAAAGTGGAGATGGTAATACGTGGATACATGTCTGGTCATGCTGCTCGTGAGTATAAGGCGGGACGCAGAGTTCTTTGTGGTGTTGAAATGCCAGAAGGGATGAAAGAAAATGATGCATTTCCAGCGCCTATTATTACACCAGCGACTAAGGCAGAGATGGGTGACCACGATGAGGATATCTCAAGAGAAGATATTATTAAAAAGGCTATCGTTTCAGAAGAAGATTACCTAGTGCTAGAAGATTACACATGCAAGCTTTTTCAAAGAGGAAGTGAGATAGCAGCATCTAGAGGACTTATATTGGTTGACACCAAGTATGAATTTGGAAAAACAGCAGATGGTGAGATTGTTCTCATAGATGAGATACATACTCCAGACTCTTCTCGTTACTTCTATGCCGAAGGTTATGAGGAGCGTCAAGCAGCTGGCGAAGCTCAAAAACAACTATCTAAAGAGTTTGTGAGACAGTGGCTCATCTCAAATGACTTTCAAGGTCTAGAGGGACAAAGGGTGCCTGAGATGACAGACGAGTACATTGAGACTGTATCAGAAAGGTATATTGAGTTGTATGAGAATATTACGGGAGACGCTTTCGCGAAAGCGGATACTTCAAATATCCTTAATCGTATCGAGAAGAACGTGCTCGCATACCTTGCAAAATAAGAGCATAGCATCTTAAAAATTAATAAGCCCTTTCGTTACGAAGGGGCTTTTTTTGTGTTACGCTTTCGCGAAAGCGTACTTATATCACTTACTAAAATCTAATTCAAACTTTGAAATCATTTGCAGTAAGACTTCCTCAGTTTCTGTAAAAAATGGTCTTGCTCCTTGATGAGCATCTACCTTTTTAAACTCAGCGACGATAGATCCAGACTCATAGGCATCTACTATTTGAGGATGCACATAGTACTTGCGACATACGTTGCGTGTGTTACCTAGAGCTTTTGCAGCGGCATCAAAAGCGGTGAGTATGTTTGCTTTGTTTTCTTTTGCGTCTTCTGTGTAGCCTAGGTCGTGCACGGTTTCAAAAAAAGTTTTTGTAGCTCCCCAAGTTCTAAAATCCTTTGCCGAAAACAAGTCTCCGCTTAGCTCGTGTATATAATTGTTTACCATCGAGCTATCTACGCGGTGCTTTTCGCCATTTGCATCATAAAATTGAAATAACTCCCAGCCAGGTATTTCTTCGCAACGGTTTACAAGCTTTGCGAGTTTCTTATTGCGTAGGGTGATGTTGTGCTTTTTACCTTTTTTACCCACAAACTCAAAGCGGATTTTTTCCTTGGTAGTTGTCACGTGTCTGGTGCGTAAGGTAGAGAGGCCGTAGGTTTTATTGCGCTTTGCGTAGTAGTCGTTACCTATGCGTATGTGGGTTTCTTCCATAAGCCTGAGGACAAGTGCAAGTACCTTGCGTTTTGACATCTCTGGAGCATCAAGATCCTCATCTATGCGCTCGCGTATGCTAGGCAGTGCGTTTCCAAAATTGGCTAGTTTATAAAACTTAGTTTGGTTTCTAATTTTTGACCACAGATCGTGATATCGGTATACTTTTCTGTTTTTAGCATCTCGTCCTACCACTTGTAAATGTCCGTTAGGAGGATATGCAATGCGCACTTTCTCCCAGTTAGGCGGTATTACGAGATTATTGATGCGATCTAGTTCCTTCTCGTCCTCAAGAGGTTTATCATTAAAGTAATAATGAAAGTTTTTCTTCTTCTTTTTCCTTCTTATGTTGAGGTCTGCATCAGAGACGTAAATGAGATTTGCTGCGGCTGCAGTTTCCTCAGGATTTCTAAGGATGTTCTCGATTTGGCTAGCGGTGAGTGTCATAACAGTAAATTTAGTTATGAAAACAAATGCCTGTTCAAAAATATATGTGAACGTTTTGGTAAACTGCTCTTAATTTTTGTTACTTCACCATATAAATAGATCTTGTATGCAAGCACAACCATCATTTTACGATCAAGCTAATGAACTTATAGCAGATTTTTCTAGCGCTATGTGGGGAATCCCGCTCGTATGCTTACTTATAGGTGGCGGTCTGTTTTTGCTCATCTATTCGAGGTTTTTGCCATTTAGATATCTAGGTCACGCTGTTGCAGTCTTGCGAGGGAAGTATGATGGAGAAAATGATGAAGGAGAGATTACACACTTTCAGGCGCTCACTACAGCGCTTAGTGCTACTGTGGGTATGGGTAACATCGCAGGTGTGGCAGTAGCAATTGCGATAGGAGGTCCAGGTGCTGTTTTCTGGATGTGGATGAGTGCCATTGTGGGTATGGGAACTAAATTTTTTACAGGCTCACTTGCCATAATGTATAGAGGTAAAGATAGTGAGGGCAAAACACAGGGAGGACCTATGTACTTTATTACACAAGGAATGGGGAAGGCATGGAAACCACTTGCCGTAATCTTTAGTATCGCAGGATTAGTTGGTGCATTGCCGGTTTTTAATGTAAACCAACTCACACAGGCGGTAAATGATATTTTACTCGTTCCGCAGGGTGTTGAGGTAGGTTTTACTTCGAATTTAATTATTGGTCTTGTGCTTGTTGCAATTACTTCTGTAGTAATTTTAGGAGGTCTCGATCGTATTTCAAAAACAGCTGCCAAACTTGTTCCAGCCATGGTGCTCATCTATTTTGTAGCGGTAATGGCAATACTCTTTGTAAACATAGATGTAGTTCCTAAGTATCTAGGTCTCATATTTACAGACGCCTTCTCTGCCGATTTTTATACGGGAGATAAACTGCTGGGTGGCGTTGTAGGTGGTCTCATATTACTCGGTATTAAACGTGGTGCTTTTTCAAACGAGGCTGGTGTAGGTACGGCACCTATGGCGCACGGCGCTGCAAAAACAGCAGAACCTATACGTGAAGGACTCGTAGCAATGCTCGGTCCAGCAATCGATACCATCGTGGTGTGTACTCTTACGGCGCTTGCGATCTTAGTAACAGATGTATGGCAAACGAGCGATGCAAATGGAGTTACACTTACGGCTTCCGCTTTCGCGAAAGCGTTATCACCTGCAGGTAAATACATATTATTATTGTGCATCGCCGTGTTTAGTATCTCATCACTTTTCTCATATAGTTATTATGGTACCAAGTGTTTGAGTTTCCTTTTTGGAGCACATAATAAAAAGTATTATAACATCGCTTATATCGCAAGTATCTTGATAGGTGCAACTACATCACTTAGTATGATGATTAATTTGATAGACGGATTTTTTGCCATCATGGCAATCCCAACAATGATTGCAACCTTGTATCTCGCACCAAGAGTGATGAAGGAAGCGAGGAGGTATTTTAAGGCTTTAAAAGAATAGAAATATTGATGGCTATTTTCTAAAGTTGGCCAACTGAAGAACTAATACTGTAAGACATAAAAAAAGCTAGGTCATTTAATTTAATAAATGACCTAGCTTTTTTTATCTAATATCGTTCTGTTCAATTACACTTGAATCACCCCAAGATTAAAAGGCTTCTCGATAGGAGCGTGGTCTGCGGCTTCGATACCCATTGAGATCCACTTACGGGTATCTCTCGGGTCTATGATGCCATCTGTCCAGATTCTTGACGCTGCGTAGTATGGTGATACTTGATCATCATAACGAGACTTAATACGGTCAAAAAGTTCTTTTTCTACCTCTGGTGTGATTTCTTTTCCTTGCTTTTTAAGAGATGCAGTTTCTATCTGTAGTAATACTTTTGCAGCACTATTACCAGACATCACAGCAAGCTCTGCACTAGGCCAGGCTGCTATGAGCCTTGGGTCATAAGCCTTACCGCACATTGCATAGTTTCCTGCTCCATAAGAGTTTCCTATAACAATAGTAAACTTAGGCACAACCGAGTTTGAAACAGCATTTACCATTTTTGCTCCGTCCTTTATAATACCACCGTGCTCACTTTTACTACCTACCATAAAGCCAGTTACATCTTGTAGGAATACAAGCGGTATCTTTTTCTGGTTACAGTTGGCTATAAAGCGCGTCGCTTTATCTGCACTGTCTGAGTAGATCACTCCACCAAACTGCATTTCACCTTTTTTAGTTTTTACAAGCTTGCGCTGATTTGCAACTATACCTACTGCCCATCCATTAATGCGAGCGTATCCTGTAAGGATTGTTTGCCCGTATCCTTCCTTATACTCATCAAACTCAGAGTTGTCTACCAGTCTGTCTATAATGTCTCGCATATCATATTGATCTGCACGAGAGGCAGGCAGGATACCAAAAAGTTCTTCTGGATCTTTTGCAGGCTTTGCAGGTTCAATACGGTTGTAACCTGCTTTTGTATAATCGCCTATTTTTCCCATCAATTTTTTAATGGTATCAAGAGCGTCTTTGTCATCTTTAGACTTGTAATCTGTTACACCAGAAATCTCACAGTGCGTAGTGGCTCCTCCTAATGTCTCATTATCTATAGACTCGCCTATTGCTGCTTTTACAAGGTAGCTTCCCGCAAGGAAAATACTTCCCGTTTTATCTACTATAAGCGCTTCATCACTCATAATAGGTAAGTATGCACCACCGGCAACACAGCTACCCATTACAGCAGATATTTGCGTAATACCCATACTACTCATCACCGCGTTGTTGCGGAAGATGCGTCCAAAGTGCTCCTTATCTGGAAAAATCTCATCTTGCATAGGGAGATAAACACCTGCACTATCTACTAGGTAGATGATGGGCAGCTTATTTTCCATTGCGATTTCTTGCGCTCTTAAATTTTTCTTCCCTGTTATAGGGAACCAAGCTCCAGCCTTTACAGTAGCATCATTTGCAACAATGAGACATTGCTTGCCAGATACGTACCCTATTTTTACAACCACACCACCAGAAGGGCAACCGCCGTGTTCTTCATACATACCTTCACCCGCAAAAGCAGCAATCTCGATACACTTGTTTGGGTTATCTACTAGGTAATCTATTCGCTCGCGAGCAGTCATTTTACCTTTTGCTTTATGCTTATCTATTCTTTTCTGACCACCGCCAAGTTTTACTTCGGCAAGGCGGTTTCTCATATCTGATAAGAGTAACTTATTATGATCTTCGTTTTTATTGAATTTTAAATCCATAAAATGTGTGTGTGCTTGAATGTTTTTCTGTCTATAAAGGTAAGTATTGTAGCACAAGCTTGAAATGAGAATTGTAAAAATTACCAGCTACCCAAATTCCAATAAATAACCGATATTTGTAGCTTATCTTATTTAATAAGATTTTCCCTAAAAATTAAACTATGGGTATGAATAAAAATACCGTTCTGGCTTGGGCCACTTTTATAATGATTTTAGTAGGCTTAGGACTTATTGCTCTAGGCGTTTTTAGATATACTGATGTAGCCGGCTGGGGTTTTGCATCTGTGGGTATTGGCTTTTTTGCTATTGCTTGGGTATTTAATGCCCTTAAGGGTCGCGTATAATGTACAAGGATGCTTGAGGATTTTAAGCACCATATCGCACAAGATTTACCATTTCTTCTTGATAGTAAGATACTCGTTACTGTAAGTGGCGGGCTTGATAGTATGCTCTTATTATTGCTATGTCGTCAGGCCGGGCTTACCATGAGTGTAGCACACTGCAATTTTAATTTAAGAGGAGTAGAGAGTGACGGTGATCAAGTTTTTGTTGCAAGCTATTGTACGCTCCACAACATTCCTATTTATATAAAAGGGTTTGATACTTCCGCTTACGCGAAAACTTCCAAGACATCAACTCAGATAGCAGCAAGAGAACTTCGCTATCAATGGTTTAAAGAACTTTCGGTTGCCGAAGATTTCGACTACATTTTAACTGCTCATCATCTCAATGATGATTTGGAGACATTTCTCATTAATTTAGGTCGCGGTACAGGTATAAAAGGACTCACAGGAATCCCTGTGGTAAATGGAGAGATTGTGAGGCCGTTGCTCAAATTTTCGCGAAAGCAAATAAGAAATTATGCTTTAAAAGAAGGTTTGCAATGGCGAGAAGATAGCAGTAATGGAACAGATAATTATGTGCGTAATCATATACGCCATCATGCAATACCTAATCTAGAGGAAGCTCAACCCAATATCCTCAAAGGGTTGCAGCATACGCAGGAGCACTTGAAACAAAGTGAACGTTTACTGAAAGTTTATACAGACCAATTACGACAACAATTTATAACCGAATCAAATGGTGAGGAAGTCGTAAATCTAGTAGCACTTAAACAGCATTCAGAGCCGGAAGCCGTGTTGTATCAATTATTATCACCTTATGGCTTTACTGCTTGGGATGACATTTATAAGTTGCCACAGGCGCAGTCTGGAAAAGAGGTTACGTCGAGTACGCATCGCTTATTAAAAGATAGAGATAAGTTAATTATTTCTATAATTAAGATGGAAACCACACGTTCTTATCAATGGCAGCAAGGAGAGGAACGTATTGAAGGAGATTTTGGAATACTGTCTGTGGGAGAAGGACCTGTTGTAACTAGTTTATCGAAGCAAGAGATAGTAGTAGATGCAGCGCATATAGGGTACCCACTCACCATCAGAAAGTGGCAAGATGGTGATTATTTTTATCCATATGGGATGAAGGGAAAGAAGAAGTTGAGTAAGTATTTCAAAGATGAAAAGTTATCTTTGAGAGCAAAAGAAAAGGTCTGGCTTTTGTGCAGTGATAATGCTGTAATATGGGTGATAGGCCACAGAGCAGACGACCGTTTTAAAGTAGTAGATACTACACTAAAAACAATAAAATTTACAATCGTATGACGCGTAAAGCATTCATTATAGCAACTTCTCTACTATTATTTATAGTAAGTGGAGTGGCCGCACAAGGATTTGGCATCACTCAAGTAACACTTGATCCCGTAGCCTGGGAAGGATCTGTAGAGAAAGTGTCAGACACTGAGTATGTCTTGCATTACCAAGCCACTGTAGAAGATGGATGGTATATCTATGCTCAAGAAACTCCAGCTGGAATTCCTTTTAACTTTGAGTTTTTACAAAAGGATGCAGGTGTTATCCGTGAGAAATTTGCACGAGAGAGCGAGACCAAAACCGCTTACGATGAGATTTTTGAAGAGGATGTGATTAAATATGCAGGACAGCGTCCTAAGCTATCTATGCCTATTACGCTAACAGATAAAGATATTACCATTGTCAAGTCGGTTATAAACTATCAGGTATGTAAAGAAGTGTGTATTCCACAAGACTTTTATATTGCTCACAACCTCAAAACGGGTAAAGTCAAAGCCTTTACAGATTATAATGAGTTTGAAAAATATGGAGCAACACCAGCACAAAAAGATAAAGGAGAAGAAGAGGAAGGTGTGATAGATGATAATGGACCTAGTAACAAAGGTTCGTGGGCTACATTTTTTCTATCTTTTCTAGGAGGTCTTGCAGCTCTTTTTACCCCTTGCGTGTTCCCTATGATCCCTATGACGGTGAGCTACTTTACAAAACAAAGTAAATCTCGAGCTGCTGGTATACGTAATGCTATCATTTATGGCATCTCTATCATTATTATATATGTAGTACTGGGACTCACAGTAACTGGTATTTTTGGAGCTACCGCAATTGTTGAGGTCTCTACTAGTGTTACTTTTAATCTAGTGTTCTTTATATTACTAGTAGTATTTGCCGTTTCATTTTTCGGAGCCTTTGAGATTATGCTTCCTCAAAAATGGGCAAATAAGATAGACAGCAAAGCAGATCGTGGAGGATTTGCAGGTATATTTTTTATGGCGCTTGCACTCGCTATCGTTTCCTTTAGCTGTACGGGTCCTATAGTAGGCGTTGCACTAGTACAATCTATCACAGAAGGCGGTATTACCCCAGTTATAAGTATGCTTGGATTCTCTACTGCGATAGCGCTGCCATTTGCATTATTTGCAATGTTTCCAGGGTGGTTAAATAGTTTGCCAAAATCTGGCGGATGGCTTAACACAGTAAAAGTAGTTTTAGGATTTTTAGAGCTTGGACTAGCACTTAAATTTTTATCAAATGCAGATTTGGTAATTGATGGTCATTACCTAGAGCGCGAGGTGTTTTTAGTATTGCTTATTGCAATCATGGTTGGGCTAGCACTATATTTATTTGGTAAAATCCAACTATCACATGACACAGAAGTAAAGAATATCTCTGTGGGCAGATTACTACTTGGGATAATGACTACTGCTTTCATTTTATACCTCATTCCTGGATTATGGGGTGCGCCACTTAAACTTATAAGTGGTTTCCCACCGCCTATGAATTATAGCGAGTCGCCTTATGGAATAGGAGGGCAGCCTACACTCTCTAATAGTACGGCAGAGTTTCCAGAAAATGCAGAAATAGGACCGCACGGATTATTATCCTTTACAGATTATGAAGCAGGTATGGAGTATGCTCGTAATGAGAGCAAACCTGTACTGCTAGATTTTACTGGAAAAGCTTGTGTAAACTGTCGTCGTATGGAAGAGCTAGTGTGGTCTAAACCGGGCGTGTTAAATATCTTAAAGAATGATGTTGTTTTGATATCTTTATACGGAGACTCTCAAGAAGAGCTTCCAGAAGCCGAGCAGGGAGTAAGTGCTTCAGGACGTCGCATTAAAACAGTAGGTAACAAGTGGAGTAACTTCCAGATAGAACGTTATAATCTTGTCGCAGCACCATATTATGTAATGCTGGATCATGATGAAAAACCGTTAAACAAGCCTGTAGCTTATACTCCTGATGCAAAAAAGTATGAAAACTGGCTTAAAACTGCCATCACAACCTTTAACAATCAATAAATGAATTACACCTTTAAACTACTTTGTATAGTATGCTTTTTTGCTTTCGCGAAAGCGTCATCTGCACAATCTCGAGAAACTATTTTGGATACCACCTATCAAGTTTCTGAGCATTATAACAAACAAGAAGTGCGTATCAAAATGAGAGATGGCGTGCATCTTCATACAACCATTTACTCTCCAAAGGATACCTCAAAATCGTATCCTATTCTAATGCAGCGCACGCCATATAGTTCAAAGCCTTATGGTGAGGGGCAAATGCGTACGGCGATAGCTCCTAATGCTTATTTAATGCAGGAGGGTAATATTATCGTATATCAAGATGTGCGTGGTCGCTGGATGAGTGAAGGTAAGTATGATAACATGCGAGCATTTATTCCTAATAAAACAGGAACCCAAATAGATGAAGCTAGTGATACCTATGATACGATAGAGTGGTTAGTAAATAACGTAGAGAATAATAACGGAAACGTAGGGACATGGGGTATTTCTTACCCTGGGTTTTATGCAACTTATTCTTTGTTAAGTGGTCATCCAGCTTTAAAAGCGGCATCACCACAAGCATGTATAGGCGATTTCTTTTTTGATGATTTTCATCATAACGGAGCTTATTTGTTAAGCTACTGGAGAGCAACTGCAGTTTTTGGTTACCAGAAAGATGCTCCTACTACAGAGTCTTGGTATGATTTTCCAGATTTAGATAGTGATGACCAGTTTGACTTTTTCTTGAAAACAGGTCCTTTATCAAACTTGGATAAATATTATGATGAGACTAATGAGTTCTGGACGCAATTAAAAGAACATCCTAACTATGATGAGTTCTGGCAATCTAGAGGGCTTATACAGCACCTAGAAAATATAGAGCCAGCCGTAATGGTTGTAGGAGGACTATATGATGCCGAAGATTTATACGGACCTTGGGAGACGTACAAGAACATCGAGAAACGCAGTAATAATTACAATACGGTTGTTTTTGGACCTTGGAGTCATGGAGACTGGGCTCGTAATAAGCCGAGACAAGCAGTGGGTAATGTATATTTTGGTGATAATATTTCAGATTATTTTCAAAGAGATATTGAGACAAAATTCTTTAATCACTTCTTAAAGGGTGGTGATAAAGACGGAGCTACAGGATTGCCAGAAGCACATATATTTGATTCAGGAAGTAAAGAGTGGAACTCTTTTGAACAATGGCCACCTAAAAAGGCTATGCCGGCTTCATTCTTCTTAGGAAAAGATAATGCACTTACTGGAAGCCCTTCCAGTAAATACGATGCAGAGAAGTTTGTAAGTGACCCAGCAAACCCAGTTCCGTATGCAGAAGGTAAAAAGATGGTATTTACACCACGTAAATACATGTCTGACGATCAGCGATTTGCTGCAGCGCGTGAGGATGTATTGGTATATGAAACACCGGTACTTGATGATGATTTGACGCTAGTAGGAGACATCATGGCAAAACTTAATGTAGCCACTACAGGAACATCTGCAGATTGGATTGTAAAAATTATTGATGTGTACCCAGATGATGTTCCTAATACTCAAGAAACAGAAGAAGGTGTAGAGATGGCAGGATATCACCAGATGGTACGTAGTGAGGTAATGCGCGGTCGTTTTAGAAAGAGCTTTGAGCGCCCTCAACCATTTGTTGCCGGAGAGAAAGATGAGGTTTTTGTTAAGCTACAAGACGTGCTTCATACTTTTAAGAAGGGACACAAATTGCAAGTACAAATACAAAGCACATGGTTTCCTCTTATAGATTTAAATCCGCAAACGTATGTGGATAATATCTTTGAGGCAAAAGAAGAAGATTTTACTAAACAAACACATAGCGTGTTCCACTCTTCAAAAATTGAATTTAATATTCTTACCAAATAAGAGTACTAATCAATAATCACAATAATCAAAAAAGCCTGAGAAACTAATTTCTCAGGCTTTTTTGTGTAAAGTATAGTTTTAAAAAGAAAAACACCCCTGCTAAGCAGGGATGCCTTTCACCCCTAAATTCATGATAGCTAAATGAATAGCTCACAGTCCCCTAATTTCTTAGGAGCGCCAAATATAACTTACATTTTTTACTTAGCGATAATATTTTATTCTAAAAAGGTAATTTTTAATGATTTAAAAAAGAAAAGCACCTCTGCGAGCGCAGAGATGCCTTTCACCCCTAAATAATGTCTATCGTATTGTTATATTCTTAATATGATTTATTGAGTATAGTTTTTTGATAATTGAATTAAGAATCCCTTTATGTACTGTAAAAATAGGGGGATTTTACAAGATGATGTAGGGGTGTTTGCCCCTAAAACAGCTTGTTGAAATTGTAGGGTTTGATTACCAGAGTATTACCTATATTTATGCAAACAATTGATTAGATGCTAACTAAAGTTTATGGAAGTGCTGTTTTTGGGGTAGATGCTACTACAATTACAATAGAGGTAAATGTAGATAAAGGAGTAGGTTACCACCTTGTAGGGCTACCAGATAACGCAATTAAGGAAAGCAGCTATCGTATTGCAGCAGCATTACAGAATAATGGCTACAAGATACCAGGGAAGAAACTTATTCTTAATATGTCACCCGCAGATTTACGTAAAGAAGGATCTGCATATGACTTACCTCTTGCTACAGGTATACTTATTGCCACCGAACAAATTAAGGGAGATGAGGTAGAGAAATATATCCTTATGGGAGAACTTTCTCTCGATGGAGGTTTACAACCTATAAAAGGAGCTTTGCCCATAGCCATAAAAGCAAGAGAAGAAGGATATAAAGGGTTTATTTTACCCGCTCAAAATGCAAAAGAGGCAGCTATAGTAGATGGACTTGATGTTTACGGAGTAGAAAATATAAGTGAAGTAATTGCCTTTTTTGATAAAGGGACACCTCTTGAACCTACGGTTATAGATACTAGAGCCGAGTTTTATAAAAATCTTGAGCATCCAGAGTTTGACTTTGCAGATGTAAAAGGACAAGAATCTATAAAGCGTTGTATGGAAATTGCTGCAGCAGGAGGGCATAATATCATACTCATAGGGCCACCAGGATCTGGTAAAACCATGATTAGTAAAAGATTACCTAGTATTTTACCTCCCATGTCATTGCGAGAAGCGCTGGAAACTACTAAGATTCATTCTGTAGTAGGGCGAGTTAAGGAGCATCAAGGTCTTATGTCTGAGCGCCCTTTTAGAAGTCCGCATCATACTATTAGTGATGTTGCACTCGTAGGTGGCGGAGCTTACCCTCAACCTGGTGAGATATCTTTATCTCACAATGGCGTACTATTTTTAGATGAATTACCAGAATTTAAGCGTTCGGTATTAGAAGTGATGAGACAGCCACTCGAAGATAGAGAAGTTACTATATCCAGAGCGCGATTTACGGTTACTTATCCTTCTAGTTTTATGCTCGTAGCGAGTATGAATCCTAGTCCGGGAGGCTATTTTAATGATCCTAATGCTCCGGTTACTAGTAGCCCTGCAGAGATGCAGCGCTATCTAAGTAAAATATCTGGACCTTTACTAGATCGAATTGATATACATATTGAGGTAACGCCTGTTCCTTTTGAAAAGCTTAGTGATGAGACGAAGGCAGAGTCAAGTGTTGACATACGTAAACGTGTAACTGCAGCGAGAGAATTACAGGTAGAACGCTTTCGCGAAAGCGTAAAAACCAATTATAACGCTCAGATGAATGTGAAGCAAATAAGAAAATATTGCGCACTTGACGATGCATCAAAAGAGTTATTAAAAACTGCGATGGAACGTTTAAATCTATCTGCTAGGGCTTATGATCGTATTTTGAAAGTATCAAGAACCATAGCAGATCTTGAAGGTGCCGCTATCGTAACAGGTACTCATATTTCTGAAGCAATACAATATAGAAGCTTAGATCGTGATGGATGGTTGGGTTAATATTTTCATAACTAGTTAATTCATAAACTATCTATATTTGCACTTTATCGATTAATATTGTATTTAATCGATGATTTTGGTATTTTTTTAATTTATGATAACGGTAAGAGTGTTGCTTTTTATTAAACAATATCTTTGTTTAACATGATAGCACCCCCTTACTATGATATCACAAAAAAAATCTCTAGACCAGACCGCTCACGAGGCAGTAAGCCTCAATAGTTTCAAGAAATTCTTAGATCAAGTAGAAGGTTTTTTCTTTAGAATTGAATTCGATAAGCGGTCTAAAAAATATTCATTTCCCTTTATTACAGAGAATGCAGAATCACTGTATGGTCTCACACTAGAATATCTTCAAGATAATGCGCATGTAGTTTCCGATTTAATATATATAGATGATAGAAAATTGGTTCTAGATGCTATTTATGAATCTATGAGAACCTTTAATCCTTGGATTCAGCAATTTAGATTTCTTTTGCCATCAGGGGCTCACGGATGGGTAAATATACATGCCACACCAGAAAAGCTTTCTGAGAATGTAGTAAGCTGGCATGGTTATGCCACAGATATTACTGAGATGAAAAATACTCAGTTAGAATTGCTTAGAGTTAAGGATCGATTTGAGTTTGCTCTCGAAGGATCAGAAATAGGAGTTTGGGATTGGGATATTAAAAATGATGAAGTTTATTACTCAGACAAGTCATTAGAATTTTTAGAGATTCCTAGAGATAGTATACTGCTAAGCGATAGTACATGGACAGATAAAGTACATCCAGATGATAAGCAAATGTATTTTGATGATATGAATGCATACTTTGAGGGACGTACTAAATACTATTCAGGGCAACATCGTATTTTTTCTTCAAGCGGGACATATAAGTGGATTCAAGATAAGGGCAAGGCTGTAGAGTGGGATGAAAAAGGAAAGCCATCGCGCATGATAGGAACTCATGTTGATATTACAGCGATGAAGGAGTTTGAAGAAGACATTCTTAGCAAGAATAAACTTATAGAAAGTCATAATGGACGCCTTAAAAACTTTGCTCTCATCGTATCACATAACCTAAGAACACATGCAGGAAATCTCAAAAGTATTCTACAGCTCATAGATGATGCCGAGAGTCCAGAGGAGAAGAAAGAGTTAGCTCCTTACCTCAATGATATCTCAGACGGTTTAAGTGGTACAATAAATAATCTTAATGATATAGCTTCTTCAAATAGAAGCTTATCTGATACTCCAAAGCTTATTCTCTTGAGAGAATATATAGATAAAACAATCAATACACTTCAAGCTCAAATAACTGAGAAAGATGTTGTTGTAATCTGTGATATTCCTAATGATATCCAGATTACTTATAATGCTGCATATCTAGAAAGTATTTTGTTTAATCTAATATCAAATGCGGTTAAGTATAGTGATAGTAATAGGCAGTCTATCGTAAAAATTAATGCGGAGATGATATCCATAAATGACTTGTTATTATCTGTAGAGGATAATGGATTAGGCCTTGATCTCAATGCAAATGGAGGTAAGCTATTTGGACTTTATAAAACATTTCACCGTAATGAAGACGCAAAAGGTTTAGGCTTATTTATGACCAAAAACCAAATAGAAGACATGGGTGATGAGATAAGTGTTTCTAGTGTAAAAGGCGAGGGTTCTATTTTTAGTGTACTCTTTAAAAATAAATTACCGTAGGTTATTATATCAAGTGTTCTCCGTACTTTGTGATTATCATATAGATCATTACAATATATTGATTGCAATCGATGAATAATAAATTCAAATTATCAGGTCCTGGTGTATTAGTAGCTGCCGCCTTTATAGGTCCGGGAACAGTCACTGTATGTACAATTACAGGAGTTGCCTATGGATTTACTTTATTATGGGCTATGGTATTATCCATTATAGCTACCATAGTGTTGCAAGAAATGGCAGCTCGCATAGGTCTTGTATCTGGTAAAGGATTAGCCGGCGTTATAAGAGATTCATTATCAAATAAAATTACACAAACTTTTGCCGTTATCTTAATGCTTAGCGCTATAGCGATAGGCAATGCAGCATATGAGGCAGGTAATATAAGTGGAGGCGTTCTAGGTATAGAAGCACTCGGTTTTTCGAGCTCATTAAGCGTGGGTACTTTGGATATTAATAGTTGGTCTTTAGTGCTAGGAATCCTCGCTAGCATCATCCTATTTGTTGGAAATTACAAAGTGCTAGAGCGCATACTGGTCACACTTGTTATTATCATGAGTATAGCTTTTGTAACAACGGCATTTGTAACAAAGCCAGATATACTAGCTGTTTTAAAAGGTAGTTTTATTCCATCTTTTCCAGATGGTAGCTTACTCACTATAGTTGCACTGGTAGGTACTACCGTAGTTCCTTATAATTTATTTTTACATGCCTCATTAGTTAGTGAGAAGTGGCGCAATGCGTCAGATTTACCAGCTGCACGTCGTGATACTATTGTTGCAGTAATTTTAGGAGGTTTGGTTAGTATGGCAATCATCATTTGTGCAGCAGCCATACAGGGAAGTGAGATAAAAAATGCAGCAGATCTTGCTCAAAGCCTAGAGCCTCTATTCGGAGATTATGCGAGGTATTTTATTGGGTTAGGATTAGGAGCAGCCGGCTTAACCTCTGCTATTACAGCACCTCTTGCAGCGGCGTATGTTGTGCAAGGTTGTTTAGGGTGGAAACGAGATCTTAAATCAGCTAAGTTTAGAGCAGTCTGGCTTACAATTCTTATACTAGGCATTGTTTTTTCATCTATAGGGTACAGCCCTGTAGAGATTATTCAGTTTGCACAAGTAGCAAATGGTGTCTTATTACCTATAATTGCTGGTTACTTAATCTGGATAGTAAATAAACGGGATGTACTAGGTAATTATGTAAACTCATCACTTCAAAATGGAATTTCAATCGTTATTTGGTTAGTTGTTTTTGTGCTAGGTGCGCGCACTATCTTAAAAGTATTTGGACTATTATGATGCATATAGATCTCAATAGCGATGTAGGTGAAGGTGTAGGGAACGAGGCTCAGTTAATACCGTATTTGAGCTCTTGTAACATCGCTTGCGGTGGTCATGCGGGAGATACAGCAACGATGTTGGAAGTTCTCGCTTTCGCGAAAATATCTAATGTGAAAATTGGTGCTCATCCCAGTTACCCGGATCGCAAGAATTTTGGTCGTGAGGCAATGACTATTTCTTATGAACTTTTAAAAGAGTCAATAACTTCTCAAATTAAACTTCTTATTAGTTTAGCAGCAAAAAGTGGACAACACGTACATCACGTAAAACCACATGGTGCGTTATATAACGAAGCTGCCAAAAATGAAGAAATAGCTCATCTCATTATAGATACCATACTTGAGATAGATGACCGTCTTGTGCTCTACGTACCTCATAATTCTGTAATCGCATCGCTAGCTGTTTCAAAACTAGCTATAAGCATAGAAGGTTTTGCAGATAGAAATTATAATGATGATTACTCACTAGTATCTCGTAGTTCACCAGCTGCGGTATTAACATCTCATAATGCAGTCTTACCTCACGTATTACGAATGGTAAAGAAGCGCCAACTAAAAACAATCAACAATCTTACACTTCCTTTTGACGTAGATACACTTTGCGTCCACGGCGATACAGAAAATGCATTACAGATTGTAAAAGAAATTCACCAGGCTTTTGCTCAAGAGCATATTTTAATAAAGTGATGTGCCAGTATAATTTTCATATTAGTAGGTTAGGAGACTATTCGTTATTAATTCAAATAGAAAGTCCTCCTTCTCAGGATCTTTTGAATTGGCTGCTCATTAAAAAAGCGACTCTATCAAAGCTTCTTAATGTTGAGCTAGTGCATACATATAATGAGCTTCTAGTAAAGAAATGTATATCTAAGGATACTAGCATAGACGCTTTAGTTCATCAAATCTCTACGGTGCTCAATATTCCGGTGTTAAACAGTGATTATAATAGTGTATTATATAAAATCCCTGTTTGTTATAGTAATAGGTTTGCTCCGGATTTAAAGGAGTATGCAAGCCAAGTGAAATGTACAATACCTGAAATTATAGAAATTCATACAAGTAGAGAGTATCCCATTTACTTCTTAGGGTTTTTACCCGGTTTTCCATATTTAGAAAATCTCGATGATAGATTACATCTTGACAGAAAATCCGTTCCCTCGCGCTCAATAGCAAAAGGAAGTGTTGCCATAGGAGGAACGCAAACTGGAATTTATCCTCAAGATAGCCCTGGTGGCTGGCATGTCATAGGCAGAACTCCTATTTCGTTATTTGACGCAACAAAGGCAACACCTAGTCTGTTCAAGGCAGGTGACATAATTAAATTTTATGCTATTAGCGAGTCTGATTTTGAAGAAATTGCAACGTCTAATAATTTATGAATTGTTCTATTTCCATACTGCACCCAGGATTTTATACAACTGTCCAAGATAATGGTAGAGAAGGCTACGCGCATCTAGGAGTTCCACAAAGTGGTGTTATGGATAAACATGCTTTTATGTTTGCAAATGCTATTCTTAACAATGCACCTGATGCAGCTATGCTAGAGTGTACATTACTGGGACCTACTATAGAATTCAATCATAATGTCAACTTTGTAATTACTGGTAGCAATGCAGGAGCTACGCTAGATGGGGCTCAGGTAATGGAAGGCGTTCCTTTTTTGGCGAAAGCCAAACAAGTATTAAAAATGTCTAAAATAAGCGGAGGATCTAGAAGCTATCTCGCATTTGCAGGAGGACTAGATTCTCAAACAATACTGGGTAGTAAAAGCTGGTATTACCCACTTACACCAGAAGGAAAGCTCACCGTAGGGATGGAGCTACCTTTAGGTATCTCGAAATATGGCAAATCAAAAGGTGCACATCTCAAGATGCAATCACAATCTGAGGTAATACATTCATCTGTAGCTACGATTAAGACTTATGAAGGTCCTGAGTTTTCAAAGCTCACTTATAACCAGCAACAACAATTAAGTGATCATGTATTTACGTTTTCAAACCTATGGAATAGGATGGCAATACAACTTGTTGAGACATTACCAAATGCTCTAAAAAGTATATATACAAGTCCCGTTATTCCAGGAACAGTACAGCTTACGCCTTCTGGAAAATTAATTATTTTAATGAATGACTGTCAGACTACAGGAGGGTATCCTCGAGTGTTACAAGTACTTGATAGTGATCTTAATAAACTGGCGCAAATGCAACAGGGTAGTCAGTTTTTATTGTGTGTTACTTGATTTTCTATGCTCCATGACAATATCACTTAGTAATTGCACAACGTCTCCTGTGCCTAACATTTCGTCAAGTTTTAAAGCATCTTTTTTAATAGCATCGTGCTTCATCATTGTTGTCCACAGGTTGTTGATATAATCTGCATAGTCTTGATCTTCATTCCAGTGAGTAAGTTCAAGACGACGACTACGGGCGTAGATTTTTTGTAAATTCAGTTTGCAAAAAATTAGGGTTGATTGCATAATAATTGGTCTGGCTTCTTTTAAACGTTCTGTTTTTGTTGGTCTTCCCATAAGAATATTATTGTGGGGGGAAAATTGAACATATGTAAATATACTAGGGAAGCGATTATTCTAGTAGGGGCAAATGCCCTCTTTCTACTAGGTATATTATTTACAACCAGTTCATAAACTTCTTGAGTACGCCTATTTTCCCTTTGTAAGGAGCATAACGCATTGGTACATCTATCCATGTGCCACGACTTACAATTGCCTTTGCATGACTAAAGGTGTAAAAGGATTTCTTGCCATGATAGCTTCCTATTCCTGAGTGACCTACTCCTCCAAATGGTAACTTATCATTTACAAAATGAACAAGCGTATCATTCATCGCACCTCCACCAAAAGAAAAGCTATTATTAAACCATTTTCTAAAAGAGCGCTTTTCAGAAAAAACGTAAGCGCTCAGTGGTTTTTCCATAGCATTTATAATTCTTGAGATGTCCTCTTTGTTTTCGTAAGTGAGTACAGGAAGAATTGGGCCAAAAATTTCATCCTGCATTGCTTTGTCTTTTACAGTAACATTATCAAGCACCGTAGGGGCAATGTAAAGTGCATCCTTATCAGTATTTCCACCTTTAAATATTGTGGCGCTTTCAAGCATGCTTGAAAGTCTATCAAAGTTTTTCTCACTAATGATTCTTGCAAAATCTGGAGATATTGCAGGATCTGCACCATATGCATTTGAGATTTCAATATCAAGCGCGGTGAGTAACTTATCTTTTACAGAAGTATGTACGAGTATATAATCTGGAGCGATACAGGTCTGTCCCGCATTTACAAATTTACCCCACACAATTCGCTTTGCTGCTAGTTGTATTTTGGCAGATTCATCTACTACACACGGACTTTTTCCTCCCAGCTCAAGAGTTACTGGCGTAAGATACTCTGCAGCTGCTTTGTAAACTATTTTCCCCACAGGAACACTTCCTGTAAAGAAGATATAATCCCATCGTTGTTCAAGTAGTTCTTGCGCAACTTCCTTAGCTCCTTGAACTACTGCTACGTGTCCATTGTCAAATACTTCGGCAATGATCTTTACGAGTAATTCTGAGGTTTTAGGAGTGAGTTCGCTAGGTTTTAATACAACGGTATTCCCAGCTGCTATTGCCCCTACTAGCGGCCCCACGGCAAGCTGGAAAGGGTAATTCCACGGGGAAATTACGAGCGTAGTGCCATAAGGTTCATATATGATTTTATCACTAGAAGGAAAATTTAAAAGCGAGGAAGAAACCTTTTTTGGCATCTGCCATTTCCAGATTTCTTTGATGGCTTTATTAAGTTCCATCATGACAATACTAATCTCTGTAGCAACACTTTCAAAAGCTGGTTTTTTAAAATCGGCTGTTAGGGCATTGATAATCTCTTGCTCGTGGTTTTTTATGCTTTCGCGAAAGCGTACCAAACAATCTTTCCTAAAAGCAATACTCTTAGTTTGTCCGGTTGCAAAATAATTTCTTTGAGTCTCTAGTAGTTGAGGAATAGTCACGGCAGTGTGTTTTTACCAAAAATAGGGACTTATTAAGGGAGCCTTGGTGATTTTCTGAAAGATTTAATATAAAGTATTGACTAAGGATGTTGTTATTAACTTAAAAGGTGAAGAATTTCGCTCTTTTTAGTTTGTTAAGTATGAATTGTATAACGCTGTTTCTCTATTAAATAAGGCGGTATATTCTTATAGAAGTATGTTTTTAATTTAATCAAGTAATTGTTATTCAGTGATTTAAGTGTAAATGTGTTAAGTTGGTTATCGGCAGCTTTATTATTATAAACTGCCTAGTTGAAATTAGAATAATAATTTTAACCATTCCAAACACACTATACTTTTGAAGGAACTTAATAAATACAGCAAAGCGGTCACTCAAGACCCTACGCAGCCAGCAGCACAGGCCATGCTTCACGCAATAGGCCTCACAGATGATGATTTTAAAAAACCACTTGTAGGTATTGCTAGTACAGGTTACGAAGGTAATCCATGTAATATGCATTTAAATAAGCTAGCTGTCGATATTAAAAAGGGTGTACAGACATCTGATTTAGTAGGTTTGATTTACAATACAATAGGTGTAAGTGATGGTATATCGATGGGAACTCCTGGTATGCGATACTCTCTACCTTCTCGTGACATCATAGCCGATTCTATGGAAACGGTGGTGCAAGCAATGTCTTATGATGCATTAATAACGGTTGTAGGATGTGATAAAAATATGCCTGGAGCTTTAATGGCACAACTACGCTTAGATAGACCTTCCATACTTGTTTACGGAGGAACTATTGCGCCTGGCTGTCATGAAGATAAGAAGCTAGATGTGGTATCTGCTTTTGAAGCATGGGGAGAGAAAGTTGCAGGAACCATAAGCGAGAAAGAATTTAAGACAGTTGTAAAAAAGGCATGTCCAGGAGCAGGAGCATGTGGTGGTATGTACACCGCAAATACAATGGCTTCTGCTATAGAAGCCTTAGGAATGAGCTTACCATATACAAGTTCAAACCCAGCAGTTTCTCCAAATAAAACAGCAGAGTGCGCTAGAGTAGGAGCTGCCCTGAGAAACTTGATAGAGAATGATATAAAACCCTCAGATATCGTGACGCGCAAGTCACTAGAAAATGCAGTAAAGCTCGTGACCGTTTTAGGCGGCTCTACAAATGCGGTATTGCACTTTCTTGCAATCGCAAAAGCTGCGCAAATCGATTTTAAGCTTGAAGATTTTCAGAAGATAAGTGATACGACTCCATTTCTAGCAGACTTAAAACCTTCTGGGAAATACTTAATGGAAGACCTTCACAATGTAGGTGGTGTTCCTGGAGTGTTAAAATATATGCTTGATCAAGGAATGCTTCATGGAGACTGCATGACGGTAACAGGTAAAACTATTGCAGAGAACCTAGCTGAGGTTAACCATCTAAAAGCACATCAAGATGTAATTCATACCGTAGAGAATCCTATAAAAGCTACAGGGCACATTCGTATACTGTATGGAAATATAGCAAGTGAAGGCTCGGTTGCAAAGATTACTGGGAAGGAAGGGTTGCATTTTCGCGGAAGCGCACGTGTATTTAATGGTGAGTATGAGGCAAACGCAGGAATAGGTGCAGGTAAGGTGAAGAAAGGAGATGTTGTAGTAATACGATATGAAGGTCCGCAAGGTGGTCCAGGAATGCCAGAAATGCTCAAGCCTACAGCAGCAATTATGGGTGCAGGACTTGGTAAAGACGTTGCACTTATTACAGATGGTCGATTTTCTGGAGGAACACATGGTTTTGTTGTAGGTCACATTACTCCCGAAGCACAAACCGGTGGTGGTATTGCGCTCATACAAGATGGAGATATCATTGTGATTGATGCAGAAAATAACACCATAAATATGGAGATAAGCGAGGAAGAACTGGCAAGCCGTAAGGCAAACTGGATTGCTCCACCACTTAAGGTACAAAGAGGATCGCTCTACAAATATGCAAGAATGGTTTCCTCTGCAAGTGAGGGCTGTGTTACTGATGAGTTTTAAAAAAATAGACAAGGAATTACTTACGAGTTTTTACTTTTTATTACACAAAGGACACTGAAAGAGTTTACAGCTTTAAGAAGATAATAAACAAGGGCACGTTTTAAAAATGCCACATAAATACCTGTATATGGAGACAAAAACCATACATAATCCAGCAAAGACAACTACCACGATCAGCGGTAGCGAGGCATTAATTCACTGTTTACTGGCAGAGGGAGCAGATTTAATTTATGGATATCCCGGAGGGGCAATCATGCCATTTTATGATCAGTTACATATACATCAAGATAAGATACATCACGTACTCACACGTCATGAGCAAGGTGCGACGCATGCTGCACAAGGATTTGCTAGAGCAACCGGGAAAGTAGGCGTTGCTATTGCGACTTCAGGACCAGGGGCCACAAACCTAATTACTGGTATTGCAGATGCTCAGATAGATAGTACGCCTATGGTTTGTATTACTGGGCAAGTAGGCTCACACCTATTAGGAAGTGATGCTTTTCAAGAAACCGATATTATAGGGATTTCTACACCCGTTACAAAGTGGAATCATCAAATTACAAGTGCTAAGGAAATCCCAGAAGTACTAGCAAAAGCTTTTTATATAGCACGTTCTGGGCGTCCGGGGCCTGTATTAATTGATATCACAAAGGATGCCCAGTTTGAAGAATTTGAATTTTCTTATGAAAAATGCGAACACATACGTAGTTATGTGCCAGTTCCAGAAGTAAAGGAAGAACAATTACAAGCAGCTGCAGAGGCTATTAATAATGCAAAACAACCCATGATTGTATGGGGGCAAGGCGTTATTCTTGGTGAGGCAGAAGAGGCCTTTAAAGCCTTTGTAGAAAAAGCTGGAATCCCAGCTGCGTGGACAATCCTTGGAGTATCTGCAATTCCTACAGATCACCCACTTAATGTGGGTATGGTAGGAATGCATGGTAATTATGGGCCTAATGTACTTACTAATCAATGTGATGTATTAATAGCTATTGGGATGCGTTTTGATGATCGAGTGACGGGCAACCTTGAAAGCTATGCAAAGCAAGCTAAGGTGATCCATTTTGAAATAGATCCAGCAGAGGTTAATAAAAATGTAAAAGCAGACATACCAGTATTAGGTAATTCTAAAGATACGCTTGAACGAATATTGCCGCTGATAGAAAAGAAAGAACATACTGCGTGGCATCAAAGATTTAAAGACCATTACAACATAGAATTTGATAAAGTCATAAAGAACGACATTCATCCTACAAAGGATGGACTAACGATGGGTGAGGTAATTGAACTCATTAATACTAAAACAAATGGTGACGCCATTATAGTAACAGACGTAGGCCAGCACCAGATGGTAGGTATACGTTATGCAAACTTCAAAAAATCTAAGAGTAACATCACCTCTGGAGGTCTAGGGACGATGGGCTTTGCCCTTCCTGCAGCAATAGGAGCAAAAATGGGAGCACCAGATCGCGAAGTAGTAGCGATTATAGGTGATGGTGGTTACCAGATGACCATACAAGAGCTTGGTACTATTTTTCAAACCGGAGCTGCAGTAAAGATTGTAGTGCTCAATAATGAGTTTTTAGGAATGGTGCGCCAGTGGCAGCAACTGTTTTTTGACAAGCGTTATGCCAGCACAGAAATGAAGAACCCCAACTTCTGTAAGATAGCAGAGGCTTATGATATTGAAGCTCAGAAAGTCACAGACAGAAGCACACTAGAAGATGCTATTACTCGTATGATTGCTTCAAAAAATAGTTTCTTTCTAGAAGTAATGGTAGAAAAAGAGGACAATGTATTTCCTATGATTCCTACAGGAGCATCAGTATCAGATATACGCTTAGCATAAGAATATCATTGATTATATAGAACAACCTAAACGGTTTTGCTACAATAAAATAATTAGTACTTAAACTCAACATATATGAGTGAGCAAATAACAACATACACGGTAACAATATACAGCGAGAACAACATTGGGTTACTCAATCGCATCTCTGCTATATTTCAACGTCGTAAAATTAATATTGAAAGCCTCTCTGCCTCAGAAAGTGAGATAGATGATGTTTTTAAATTTACACTAGTGGTAAATATTACAGAACATCAAATGGAGAAAATCAAAGGTCAGATAGAACGTCAGGTTGAGGTCATTAAAGCTTTTTACCATAGTGATGAAGAGACCATTTTTACAGAAAGCGCACTTTTTAAAATCAAATCTGAGTTGCTTTTTGAAGAGCCTCAAATTCAGAATATTATAAAAGATAGCCATGCGCGCATAGTTACAGTAAATAGAGACTTCTTTGTGCTAGAAAAGTCAGGCCGCAGGTCTGAAATTGATTTGGTACACCGCGAGTTAAAACCTTTTGGTATCATGCAGTTTACTCGTTCGGGTAGAATTGCAGTTACTAAGACAGAGATGCCTATCTCTTCATTATTGCAACAAATAAGGAATGAGCAGGAGGCCGCTTTCGCGAAAACGTAACACCTCAAATACAGAGTCTAAAGAAACAATAACTAATCATTATAAAGACGTATTTCTAACCACCGTCTTTACCGAAAATTAATTAGAATGAACTACTTCAATACATTGCCACTTAGAGATCAACTGGCACAACTAGGGAAATGCCGCTTTATGGATGCTAGCGAATTTCAAGACGGAATAGCTGCTATAGAAGGGAAGAAAATTGTGATTGTAGGTTGTGGCGCGCAAGGTCTTAATCAAGGTCTTAATATGCGTGATAGCGGTTGTGATATTTCTTATGCACTTCGTGAGGGAGCGATTACAGATAAACGTCCATCCTTTGTAAATGCTAGTTCTAATGGGTTTACTGTAGGAACATATCAAGAGTTAATACCCAGCGCAGATTTGGTACTCAATTTAACACCAGATAAACAGCACACAGCTGTTGTAAAAGCTGTAATGCCATTAATGAAAAAGGGAGCTACGCTTGCTTATTCTCACGGTTTTAATATTGTAGAAGAAGGAATGGAAATACGTGAAGATCTCACGGTAATAATGGTGGCACCTAAGTGTCCTGGTTCTGAGGTGAGAGAAGAATATAAAAGAGGTTTTGGAGTACCTACCTTAATTGCAGTACACCCTAATAATGATCCAGAAGGGAAAGGGCTAGCGCAAGCAAAAGCCTATGCAGCAGCGACAGGAGGACATAGAGCAGGTGTTCTAGAGTCTTCTTTTGTAGCAGAAGTGAAGTCTGATCTTATGGGTGAGCAAACAATCCTTTGTGGAGTACTACAAACAGGTTCTATTTTATGTTTTGATAAAATGGTAGAAAAAGGAATTGACCCTGCATATGCTGGGAAATTAATTCAATACGGCTGGGAAACCATCACAGAAGCTTTAAAACACGGCGGAATCACAACCATGATGGATCGTCTTAATAATCCGTCTAAGATTAAAGCCTTTAATCTAGCCGAGGAATTAAAAGAAATTATGCGTCCATTATTTGAAAAGCACATGGATGATATTATCTCTGGTCACTTCTCAAAAACCATGATGGAAGACTGGGCTGCAGATGATAAGAATCTTCACAAATGGAGAGCTGCCACTGGAGAAACTGCTTTTGAAAAACAGACAATCACTACCGCAGAGATTTCGGAGCAAGAATATTTTGATCACGGAGTACTCATGGTAGCCATGGTGAAAGCAGGAGTAGAGCTCGCGTTTGAAACCATGACCGCTGCGGGAATTATAGAAGAAAGTGCTTATTATGAGTCGTTACATGAAACGCCTCTTATTGCAAATACTATTGCTAGAAAGAAGCTTTTTGAGATGAATCGTATTATATCTGACACAGCAGAGTATGGTTGCTATCTTTTTGATCATG
Source organism: Dokdonia sp. Hel_I_63 (assembly GCF_007827285.1). Taxonomy (NCBI): domain Bacteria; kingdom Pseudomonadati; phylum Bacteroidota; class Flavobacteriia; order Flavobacteriales; family Flavobacteriaceae; genus Dokdonia; species Dokdonia sp. Hel_I_63. Next base: position 1,487,297 of record NZ_VISD01000001.1, read on the forward strand.
CTTGTAAACCGTTATTAACTGACTTTATGAAGAGGGTAGATACAAATATTATAGGTTCTGCTTTCGCAAAAGAAAATGATGTAGATAATCAAGAACTTATTGCTGTAAACGATGCCATACGCAATCATCCTGTTGAGGAAATAGGAGCAACATTACGAAGAGCTATGGTCGCAATGAAGAAAGTGAAAACGGCTTAAAGAATAGGTGCTTCATTAATTTGTGGAGGATTTAGATATCAGTAAGGTTGAGATTAATGAGAATGGATAATATGTATAAATGACAGTAGCAACAACAATATTTATTCCCACGCTAAAGTCTATTACAGATGCAGCAAATAGGGTAAAGAAGGTTGCCATAAAAACACCATTTATGCGCAGCTTTACATACTCAACCAAGTTCGATGCAGAGGTTTTTTTAAAGCGTGAAGACCTACAGCAAGTTCGCAGTTATAAAATAAGAGGCGCTTACAATAAGATAAGTACGCTTACAGATGAACAAAAAGGAGTAGGCATCGTATGCGCCAGTGCAGGTAATCATGCCCAGGGCGTAGCTTTGTCGTGCTCTCGTTTAAGTATTCATGGCACCATCTTTATGCCTTCTACAACACCTAATCAAAAGGTGGAGCAAGTAGAAATGTTTGGTGGAGATTGGATTACTGTCGTGTTAGAAGGTGATACTTTTGATGATGCTTTTGCGCGAGCGAGTGATATTTGTACCACAGAAGGAAAAACATTTGTACATCCCTTTGATGACGAAAAAATAATAGAGGGCCAGGCGACTGTAGGCTTAGAGATATTAACACAGTCTGAGCAGCCGTTAGATTATGTTTTTGTTCCAGTAGGTGGCGGAGGGTTGATAGCTGGATTGTCTAGCGTTTTTCATCACCTGTCACCTAAAACAAAGATTATAGGAGTAGAACCAGCAGGAGCTCCTGCGATGCTCACTTCGCTCTCAAAAAAGGAAAATACTACGCTAGAAGAGATTGATAAATTTGTCGATGGTGCGGCAGTGCAACGAGTAGGCGATCGCAACTTTGCAATTGCTCAGCAATTTGTGGATAGGGTAGTTACGGTTACTGAAGGTAAGATATGCCAGACTATTCTCGATTTATATAACAGAGATGCTATTGTAGCAGAACCTGCAGGTGCAATGACGCTTGCCGTATTAGATAAATTTGCTAAAGAAATTAAAGGTAAAAATATCGCTTGCATCGTAAGCGGAAGCAATAACGATATCACCCGTACTGCAGAAATCAAGGAGCGTGCGTTACTACATCAAGGCTTAAAACATTATTTTATTGTGAAGTTTCCGCAGCGAGCGGGAGCATTAAAAGAATTTGTGGCTGAGGTGCTCGGCCCCACAGACGATATCACTTATTTTGAATATTCTAAAAAGACGAGTAGGGAACAGGGACCAGCAATCGTAGGTCTAGAAATAAAATCTTCAAAAGATTTACAGCCGCTTCTCGATCGAATGCATGCACGTAAATTCTATGGTGAATATCTTAATGATAAACCAGAGCTGTTTCAACTGCTTGTTTAAGTGTAATCATATTTTCGCGAAAGCGTAGCAAACTAAGTAAAAACAAAAAGGCTCAAATTCATCATGTGAATTTGAGCCTTTCTTATTTATTATAGTCAATTATACTGCTTGTGGTAAACTACGCGTTAACCAGCCACTTTTACCAGCAGTTGCGATGGCGTAAGGAGTGATCCAGAATAAGCCAAAGGTGTAAAATAAACTGTATGAATATGCATAAAAAGACTCTGCGATATTATATTTTTTACCGTAAAATAGTGCAGGGAATGTAGATAGTACAAGGATACTCACTAGTGTTGACGTTAAGAATAGCACTGGATGAGTCGCTATAAAAAATAACATAAAAGCTAGGAAGGGATATGTCATGATAATCTGCAATGACTGACTCAGAAAAAGTAATCTCGTGCCCGTTTTTGAGCCTTCTCTAAAGTCTGTAAACACATATTTTGCCATTGCGATGTTCTCACGTACGTTACTTCTTCCCCATCTAATGAACATTTTATAAAGTCCTTTATAGTTTTCTGGTACGTTAGTGTAAGCATATGCATTTTTCTGGAAAAGTACATGTTTACCTTGGCTAAGAATCATATTTGTCATCGCGCGATCTTCACCTATATCTGATGGTTTCCCCATGAACGTTTGATCAATCCATTCTTCTAGACAAGCAAAAACAGCATCTCTTCTATAAGCAGCAAGCGCTCCAGGAGTACATAATACAGAATTGAGGTTACTCTCTGCAGATCGTACAAACTCAAAACTAAGTACAAAACTCACGTCAAGCATTTTTGGTAATAATGCCTTCTCATTGTTCAATACTCTTATGTTACCTGCTACAGCACCACAATCTTCATTATCAATAAATGGACTAACTAAATTTCTAAGCGTGTCTGGAGTCACCATAGAATCACTGTCTACAGTGATGAAAACCTCTCCAGTTCCTTCGTGAAAACCACGGTATAATGCATGACGTTTACCCATGTTTTTAGGTTGCTGGCATATAGAAACACGATTACCTAGTTCTTTTTTGGCGACTTGCATCCAATGCCATGTATCATCTTGACTACCATCATCTATTGATAACAGTTGTATTTTTTCTACAGGGTAATCACTGGCAGCAAGACTTTGGAGTGTTGCATATACTTGCTTTCCTTCATTATAGGCAGGTACAATTACAGTTACAGTAGGTAACTCTTCATCTGTAACAGATGCTACGGGTTTGTATCGGAAATAGTTATAAAGTGTATATAAGAAGAAGGCACTTTTATAGGCAAGAAATACGGATGCAACCGTCATAAATGCATAGCCAAAGATAGTACTCTTACGTTCAAAATCTAGTTGTGAAAAGTCATAACGCAACATATATGCTATATAAGCAGATATGACTAGGAGCAAGAATGTTGTAATGAGTACAGTAGTTCCCCAAGGATTTTTAGATATTTTATTTACAACTGAGTTTTTCTCGGTAGTAGTTGATGCTAATTCTTCTGGAAGGTTGTTTTTAATGTCCATATGTTTTAAATCAAAGTTCTATATCAAGGTGAGGTAGTTTTACGTAGAGATAAATCTTTTGGATTTCAACAGATGTCGCTTTTAACAATAAGTTAGATTTCTTAACAGCTATTAAGGAGCTTTATGTTAAATAAAAAAAGCCAACACGCGGTAGCGAGCTGGCTTTAACTTTTATTTCGCTTTCACGAAAGTGTGTTTATTTATTCAATAATAATTGCACCTTCAGGAATGTCAAAGTAGCTTTTTTCTATCTCTGGATTAAAACGGATGTTGTCTATTGTGATAGTAGTTATATGTTCTCCGGCTTCTTCGTCTTCTGTTAACCAGTGTGTGTGGAAACCTGTAGGCAATTCTATACCATTTACTATAGTTGTTCCTTGAACTTCCATGAGTTTTTCTGGAGCAGCGCCGCCGTTAGGAAAATATTTAGGGTATGACACGATGTAACGTACAACAGCTACCTTATGATCTTCTTTACCTACATAAATAATATAATAATCATCTGGGGCGTCGCCAGTACCTTTACTAAAGGTAATTTTAACGACGTCGTAGTTATTATTCTTCCATGTTTTGTCTTCTAGTTTCTCAAGGTTGACACCTTCACCATCTAAAATAAAAGGTGAGCCAGCAAGGTAATAAGGTGTCAGTGCCCAAAAGCGCATATCAAAAGGAAATGCTGTTGAGTCTGATACTTGTTTCCAAGCCTTTTCTCCATCCCATCCAAAACGTTGCGTTGTATCTTCGGGTTTCCAGTGTACCGCTTTATTATTCCACGTGTCTAGTGTCTCATCTGTATAGCGACGAGTACTTCCATCTAATGGAACATAATCAAAACGAAAAGAAAGTGGTCCGTTTTCAAAAAAACGTTGCAGTCCGCCATGAGCCTCCATAGATTGCCATACAATTTTTCCGGCCTCAGTATTATTTAGTCTCTTTTTTGCTTTAGTCACACGTTCGGTAATCCATGAGGTTTCAACTTTTGCAAGATTTTCATTTACAGTAGCTACTTCTAATGTAGGAGTAGTGGTTGTGTTTTCTTGTTTACAAGATGTGATTGTAAGCAGTGCACTGGCTGCTATGGTAAGTAATGTATATTTCATAATGTGGTTAGATTATTAGATAAATGTTGTCTTGCAAAGCTTACTAAACTTACATGTAAGTATGTTATGGTTTTCTTAAAATTTTGATGTAGTAGTACGCTTTCGCGAAAGCGTATAAAAAACAAAAACCTCCTGAAAGAGGAGGTTTTGTCAACGTTGCGATTTGGGGCAATGTTAGTGAATAATTAATTTTTGAGTGTATGTAGTTTGTAATTTCTGCACTTTAATAATGTAAGCACCCGTACTTATATCTTGCACTGGCAACTCTATTCTTGAGGTTTCGCTATCTGGTGTCCACTCTTTTATAAGTTGACCTAACATAGTGAAAAGCTGTATTGACTTAAGGTCATAATCTACTCTTTTGTTAATTACAATATCATGAGACTGGCTATTGAAGTAGATACTCAAGTTATCTGATTCCTCAGTTTCATCAATAATGTCCGTATCAACCACTTCGATATCTTGATTATTTTCTTCTTGTTCATCAGTTTGTTGTGTAGTATCATCAGTATCTTCTTCAGCTGCTGCCGTTTGTTCAAACACGATATAAAATCGGTCTAAGTAAGTTCCAGCCTCTAGCGTTAAAGTGAATTTATCATCAGTCGTGATGTCTGTGTAGGTATCTTGAAGGGCGTCAAACACATAAACAGTTGTATTTTCTGTATTTACATTTTCAAGTGCATCTACACCGATAGAAATTTCACCATCCATAGGTAAACCAATACGTAAAGGGAATTTTCGGTCATTCTCAATAGCAGGAACTCCTAAAATTATGGCTTTATTATCATCTAGCATCCACATCATATCTTCTTGTGGGTGGTTATCAATAACGGCATCATAAGCTCTGTCATATCCAAAAGTCGTATTCTCATCGATAGTCATTAAAAGCTGTCTGTGATAAGCGCTAGGAGAATCAAAACCTATTCTAAATTTTTCTCTTAGGTCCTCATGTTGTACAATATCATCCTCTGCGTTAAGGGCATTTTCTGATTGTGTTGTTTCACCATTAAAGAAAAATGAACCAGAAGATGCTTCTTTTGCAAAGACACGCTGTGTATTGTTAAAATTAGTTGTTCCAGTAGTTGCTGCTCTTACAAAGAACCCTTGACCTACTGCAATAAATTGAGTAGGAGTTTTAGTACCTACACCGCTCGTGTTTTGAGCAGGGTGACTTACTGCAGGAGTACCTCCACTTAAAGTATAGAGTGCATATCCAGCTTCATAATCTGCTAAGAAATGATTACCTCCACCCCAGTGTTCCCAGAATGACAAAGTACCCGTTAGGTGTGGATTATCATTAATAAATTTATTTGCATCAAGGGCAGAAGGAAAAGGATTACCCATCATAAAGTCATTGCCTGCATTTATTAATTTGTCAATAGATGCTGCATCTGTGCCATTATTAGGTCTTCCTATAAAAACATAATTTTGTGGATCTGTGATGCCACCACTACCGGGACCTTTCATTGTAAAGCCATCACCTATATCTAAAGATCCGTAAGGACCTATTTGCTCATAAGCACTATAGGTGTCTGCAGGGTCATTTCTGTAGGTAAATAGCCAATAAGCACTCACCGTCTTAGGTATGGTGTTCGCTCCATTAAATCCAGTACTGAAATTTAATGATTGCGGATTGTTTTCATCAGTCCCATCGTTCATAATAGATGCTATAGTAAATGTGCCATCAGGATTTGTTTTTTCTACGGGGGATGACCAGATATTATATGAAAAGGTATCTGACGTACCTTGCTGATCTCTTTCAAGTCTTCCAATACTAGCAGCTGCCAGATCACTATTTTCTGTCTGTATTAATTGTGATTCTCCAACAAGATCCATAACACCGTCTAATTTTAAATAGTGAGATACTTCCATCTTACTATCATTTCCTACGGTTAACTCGGCAGTACTTACATCAAGTGCTAGAACCGTGTTATTTGATGCTGTAGAAATGTTATGTGCTGTTTGAACAATATTCCAATCAATGGTTTGCGTTGCATCAACTAATGATGGCGCTCCTGGTAGAGCTTGTGTAGCTCCGTTAGTCCATGTGTTAGTATTTGCCCAAACTCCATCTGCAGTTGAAACATAAGGTAGGGGAGCCGTTTGGAAATCTACAGTTTGCAGATTTTTTATGGCTGCTACATAATTATTGTCAGACTCGTCTTTTACGTTTGTAAAAGTGTATTTATTCATAGGTAAATACATTTCAAGATCTGCCCAAGGGATGCTAGCTACTTCATTTTTAGAAATATTTTGAGGTATGATTTTACCATTTACAGAGTCATCGGTAAATTTTTCAATTTCCTGATTCATGATGAACTGTAGTTGCTCTTGTGATAACGCTTGATTCCATACTCTTACCTCATCTATAGTTCCATCAAAGAATCTTGTAGGGTTTTGATAGTTTGCAGCAGCAACCATAAAATGTTGGCTTGAGCTTACAGGGCTATTTCGTACACCTGAATTATCTTCTATACCATCAATATAGAATGTAGCTCTATTTCCGTCATATATTACAGCAATATGGTGCCATTCATCTTGAGGTAGCGCAATAGAAGCACTTAGAGCTTCAGTAGTTCCCGCTGCATTCCTCCATACGATGCGAGGTCTTGAGGCATTATTAAGTATAAGTGCGTAACCTTCAGTAAAAGATCCAAAATTTCTTTTAGAAATAATATCAGTTCCATTTGCATTTGCACCAGGTTTTATCCAAGTTGATATAGTAAATGGTCCCGTGAGGTCTGCAACATCATCTGCATCCATATAATCTCTTGTACCATCAAATGTAATTGATCGCTCATAGATATATTCTGGTGCATATCCGAATGTGATGTATTTAGTACCATCAAAATCGTAAATGGTTTCAATATTTGTTCCGTTTGAAGTCATTACTCGATACTCTGAGGTTGGACTAAATGAAGGCGTGTCTGATATAAACATTAAGAAATTTCCAGGCGGTGTTATTGTGGCAGAAAGTGAGGCTTCAGGAACCGAGATTTTTACGTCTCCAACAGCTCCAGTTTCGACTACTTTCCATGTGCGTAAAATAGAAGAAAAATCTACTAATGTATTTAAACCAGCTATACCATCACTCAAATCAACTTGAATAGGAGCAGAGGCAGCAAAAGAACCGTTGTTATTTCCCCATACAAGAAAGTTTTTATCATTTATAACGTTGGTATTTGCACTGATATTTTCCGAATTAGTGTTGTATATATCTGAAAGTCCCATAGTGACAATTGCTCCTGGATTACTTGAAGTAGATTGTTTTTGGTTTAAAGTAGCAGCATCATCTCTACCTATCCCAGCTATATCATATGTGAAACCATTGTTTATGGTGGTATCCCATATAGTAGTACCATCACTATCAATATAATTTTCATCACCTTGTCTTGTAGTTGTAGTACTATTGGTACGATGAAGTGTTACTCCATTTTTTAAAGCAAGATATGATTGTATTTTTTTCTGATTAAGTAATGAGTTAGGTAAGCTGTAGCTTATGAATTCCGTTATCTTCCCATTAAACCAAGACGATATGTCTGTTCTATTTAAGCCGGCAAAACTTACTCCTAAGGCATAAATTGAGTTGTTAATGTCATCATATGGTAACACATTACCAACTGTATTTGTGTTCTGATTGTATGCAAACGCATCTACGTTATCTACTCTTATACCATTCTTGTAAATTTCTGAACCATTCCCACTAGCGTTTCTCTTAATATTTATAATAATTACTTCATCAGTATAACTGTCTGAATTAGACGAATAAGCACGTCCATATGTATTTGGAGTAGTTGAATTAGCACTAGCTGGAGTAGAACCAATCATGTGGCTTAACATATTATCATTACCAGAGAAGCGTATAGATATTTTACCAGTCCAAAATCCAGTTCCATCTTCAGAAAACTGTCTGTTTGAAGCTCTACCAGCAACAACGCCTTCAAAGGCGTTTGGTGTAGTGCCATCTATTGTGCCGTTTTGTTTTAATACTACCCAATAATCTTGAGAATAGAATCCTCCCTTACCTTTAAGCTGAGTTTTATCTGCCTCATTGAAACTAAGTACAGGATTATGGTTTATATTTTCAGCGCTATTGTTAAAATAAGTAGGTGCGTCAAAACTACTTACGGTAGCATCATTATCTTGAGCTTGATCTGACCACACATTTACTTGATTTCCATCTGTAGCAGTTATTCCAGAATTACTTTTTAACCAAAGTTTTAAGTTTGAAGCTACATCTGCTGGACCCGAAGCTGGATTTCCAAAAGGAATCTGTGGGTTTCCAACAATTATAAAATTATCAAAATTTGCACCATCATCCCTTGTAGCGTCATTATCATCTGAGAATCTCACTCTAAAGCGAGCTTGAGGATTATTAACTAGAGATGCTGGCAAGTCTAGGTATGATGTCATAAACTGTGATTTAGCAGCATTAAAATTACTATCATTAATACCACTCCATCCATTTACGTTAGTTCCTAGACCTAAAACATTAGCATCGTTGTACCACTTATTATCAGCTCCTAGACCTGAAGTTCCTAATACTGTCCAATTAGTTCCACCATTTGATGAATATTCTATATTCATTCCATCTTCTAGATCATTATCGAGATTAAATCTCACATCAATATATAATCTTAAGTCCGTAAAACCAGTAAGATCTATAACAGGGCTTATAGCATAAGTGTCACTTCCTGGTGCGAAGTCGTTATAGTTATTGGTATAAAAGTAATTTCCATCTGTTCCAGGTTCGGTGGTGTTTGCTCCATACGTCCATACGGATGCTCCTCCAAGGTTTGAAACAGTCCAACCTTCTGCGCTAACATCAAAATTATTATAATGGATAGTGTATCGGGGAGATATATCAATTGTGGATGAACCCTCAATATCGAAAGTATAGTCACCTTCATTTATATCGTTAGATGTAACTCTCACAGTCGCATTATGAGTTCCAACAGCATTTGGTGTATACGTTACTTGAAAAACGCTCGATTCTCCAGCAGCTATTGTAGTCGACGGCATTGATGAAATTGCAAAATTACCTCCACCTCCTTGAATTTGAACTTGTGTGCCATTCAGTACTAAATCTGCTGTTCCTGTGTTTGTGATTGTAAAGTCATTTGCATCAGAGGATCCTAAGAACACGTTACTGAAATCTGTGTCGTCTGCAGTATTTGGAGTAGTATCACCGTCTACAATTTCTACAGCATTTCCAAAAATATCTATCTCTGGAGCAACCACCAGCGTGCATTGTCCTTCAATAACAAATGTATAAGGATTTTCGTCACTGTCATTATTATTGATAGTAACTGTAGCAGAGTGATTTCCAACTAAGATAGGATTGTAGGTAACCTCAAAAGAAGTAGAGCCTCCACCTGGGATAATAGTACTAGAAGGTATTGCGGTTACTGTAAAGTAAGGACTTCCAGTTATAATAGCATATGGAGAAGCACCTGTAAGGTTAAGGTTTGCGCTTCCAGAATTTGCAATGGTATAAGTTCGGCTTATACTACCGTTTATTAGGCTGGCTCCAAAATTAGTGCCATTACTAACTAGTGTTGTGGTATCGCCATCATTTATAATATTACCCAGACCATTTAATGATATTTCTGGCTGTGGACCTGTAGCTGTTCCTGTAATACTAAAGTTGTATGGATTTTCATTACTATCATTGTTAGCAACGCTGAATGTAGCATTATGAACACCTCCTACTGTAGGGTTATATGTAATAGTAAACGTTGCCGAACTACCCGCAGCAATAGTTGCAGGTGGAGGCGATGTGATAGTATAACTTGAAGCGCTAGTGCCACCTAATACACTTCCTGATAGGTTGAGAGTTGCAGTACCAGTATTTCTTATGGTGAATGTGCGATTGAGTATCGATCCAGCGGTGATGGTTCCAAAGTTAGTTCCATCCCCAGCATTTGGAGTTGTACTTCCGTCAATGATTTCTATTCCTGATCCGAAAATTGCAATTTCTGGTTGGGGTACTGATGATGTAACATTTATTTGATAATCTTCCGTTTCTCCATAGTATGAATTATTAGCTAAACATGGTGAGGGATTACCTGCAGTTCCATTCCATTTACTTTGAACACGCATCACAGTTGGCCCTAGGTTAGCTCCGGCAGGTACGGTTATATTTAAAGGAGAATTTGAGGTTGCACCATTTGCAACGTTTGATGCTGTTCCAGTATTATATTCTTCTCCGGCGTCATTGAAATCTCCATCTTGGTTCCAGTCTATCCAAGCTCTAGTGTTGAAAGTGAAATTTCCATTTGTGTTTACTTGTACAGTTAATGGATAAGAAGAATTTTGTTCTAAATCTGTAGAGATGGTAGTGAAATCCGAATATCCATTGTTTTGTATTGGCGTATTGTTATCGATAGTGTTAATAGCGACTCTTCGTATTGTAGATGGATTGCTAATTGCTTGAGGAGTGCAATATTCCCCAATTAATCGTCCTCTTATGATTACGTCATCTATGGCTGCTCCGTCGTTATTTATTAAAAGATCACTTGTGTTATCACTACCAAAAACAACACGTAATTGCACATTAGATGCGTTATTAAAATTGGTATTGAAGGTGGTCAAGTCCAATGTAGGTGCAGCAGTAAATGCATTACCACTAAATGGAGTATTATCACCTGACCATCCATCAGTATTATCTGCTATTCCATTTACGTCTGTGTCATTATAATATCCATTGGCTTCGGTTCCCAGTACAGACCAAGCACCTCCATCAATACGATATTGCATTTGAATCCCATCTCGAAAGGGTTCTGTTTTGTAAAAATGACGTAGATCAAGAGTAAGATTCCAATATCCTGTTAAATCAATTATAGGACTTTCAAGAGCAAATAATGCATTGTTTGCATAATTCGGAAATTGATTATTTAAAACAAAGTCTACTGCATCAAATGAACCATTGGTGTTTATGCTCTGAGTCCACGCATTATCACCAGTCGTATTTGAGAAGTCTGCGTTGAATAAAACGGTTTGCGCACTAATGGATGACACAGATTGTGTAATAACCAAAATTACGGAGGCGAGAAGTAGTACTCTACCAATTGAGGGCTTTTTCATTTAATAAGATTTGTCGCTACAAAACTGTTGGGGTGAGTATTGTAGTGAGTTGGGACGGCTAAATTATAAAAAAACTTGGTTTTACAATGGTAAAACAGTAAAAATTGCGTAATTCAACTGCTATTTGTGTATTTCATCGATGTTTTTAGTTGGTGAATGGATGAATTACAAGTAATCTTTTGTAATGATGTGTATTTCATCGGTGATTTTAATCATTTCATTCAAGAGTTTTTGATTAGCCGTTAGTTAGTTAGTTAGTTAGTTTTGGATAGTACAAAAGAGCCAAAATGATATTTTGATTAATTTATTTTAGCGTTTTATTCAATTTTTCGCGAAAGCGTAACTACTAAAAACAAAAAGAGCATCCTAAGTTAGGATGCTCCTCAAGCCTTGAATTAACACTAAATAATTATTTTTCCGACTGTGCGCGTTTCTTTAATCCTAGATACGCGCCTGCAGCGAGGCCAATTGCTATAAATCCATCTATAGGTGCAGCAGGAGCTTCGTCATTTACATCATTTGCAAAGGTGATTTGCGCTTGGACTCCAACAGTTATGAATAAAAGGAGGAGTGTTGTGATGATATGTTTTTTATATGTAGTCATATGAGTTTTATTAGTTTATTGAATAACAATTTTATGAGAAATCTTGATCTTTTCACCTTTAATAGATAGTATATACATACCACTACTTAGTTGGTCAAGATCATGAATTACCGTTTTGTTCCCTCTAAAGGATGCCTCATTACTCATAACTGTTTGTCCTAGTAAATTTGTAATTACGACATCTACATCGCTTCCTGAGAGTGCAGTAGATGTAATGGTTAATCTTCCATTTGTTATAGGATTAGGATACATTGCAAAATCAATCACTTCTTCAGTTGTAGTTGATAATACTTCTCGCTGGTAAACAATTTCAAAACGATTTGTATCGACACTTGTTTCAATGTCATTATCAACCGTAAAAGCGATAGTGTTTAATCCTTCTTCTAGTAAGGTAGTCTCACCTGTGTGGTTGTCTTTAAGATATGTTTCAACCTCATTTAATCCATAGATGTCAAGATCTAATGTGTAATTACTAGTGCGATATAGTGCATTGTAAAGTTGTATTTGATCATCTTCTGTAGGCATAGCTACTTTATCAATGCTTAGGAGTCCGCCATCTTTCAAAACGCCCATGTTCTCATCAATATTAAAGAACTTTGAAACATCTTCTGATGTTACGTCGTTACTATAGCTATCACCATAAAGGATGACAAAGTTATCTTGTAAGCCTATTTCTTCACCATAGTGTTCACTTCTATACAATCTACCTATAAGGTGTGGTGATGTAGCAATAGCATTTGATGAATTACTATAGAGCGGTACTATATTACCAGGAACTTTATCTGTCTCGTTAAAGACAATCTCAGTACTACTATCTGTAACAGTAGCATCTGTTGCTGTAAAAATAGCTTGACCAGGTTGTATGAAATGGTAGTCTTTAGAATTTGCTCCATTACTAGAACCACTTCCGTCTAGAAGAACAGTTACATATTGTCCTCTCGAACCTAGAGTAGCATCCCATACCCAAATCTGACCAGTTCTCACATTTGTAGAAGCTGAAAGTACGGTGTTTATGTTTAAAGAAGCCTGATATGGATTTCCTATAAAGTTAAAAGCTCCCGCATTGTGGTTAAGTGTACTGCCAGTTACACTTACAGGAGAGGTTGCAATAGTTCCTGTTGCTCTTAACTTGGTAGCAGTGGGAGTAGCAGCGTTGCTTGTCACGTTAACACTACGATCACCTCTTACTAGAAGTCTAATCGGTTCACCAGCATTTAAGGTAGTTACATCTGTATTTGTAACATCTTGCCAAGACTGAGATGCATTATCTAATTTAAAGATAGAACCATTTCCAGAAGCCGTAGCATCAAAACCATTTTCACCTGTTAAGGAACCTGAGATATGAGTACCATAACCAGGGTTAGGATTCACATTGTCGGTAGGGAAGGATGTACCTGTGTTATTAACCCCTTCTTGCCAGTTTGCATTAATACTTGTAGTGGTAGTTACAGGACTAGAAAGTAATCTAAAAGCTCTTCTTGCTGGAATGTATCTTTCTGTAGTCACATTACCAGAGATGGTCCCACCCGTAATTATATCAATCATTGCAGTTCTTGTAGGATTACTCAATAGGGTAAGTGTATCTCCAGTATTAAGAGTTCCATCTGTTAACGTCAGTAATTTGTTGATTGAAACTGCCGTGCTTAAGGTAACACCTTGAGTGGTATCACTATTATCAATTACTAAGTTGGCGATTTCAAGAGCATTACCTGCAATTTCTTGAGGAGAGCTTCCCGTCATTAAAAGTGTACCACTTGCTCCAGAGATCTCACCCGAATTAGTAAGGTCACCGTTTACATCCAGCGTAGTAGCTGCTAGATCTAATGTTGCGCCAGCAAGTATCGTTACATTATTTACTATTGTATTTGCAGATAGGGTAGGAGCTCCAGAACGTACTTCAATATTGTCATTACTTGTAGCGATACCACTTGGATCTTGAGGTGTCCAAGCTCCAGCATTATAGATGTAATACGCTGGTTCAATAGTAATAGTGTAATCTTCTACTTCTCCAAAGAAACCAACCTCACAAGGGGTTGATACCTCGTTGAATTTATTACTTACTCTCATTCTTACATTCCCTAGTGTTGCATCTATAGGGACTGTAATTGTGAATGGAGAACTATCTGTAGCTTGATCATTTTTATTAATATCTATTCCTAAATCGTATGATTCTCCAGCGTCAGTAAAATCTCCATTTCTGTTCCAATCTATCCAAACTGTAGTCGTGTGACTATTGTTCCCTAAAGTATTTAGATGTACTGAAAGGTTATGTGAAGATCCTCGGGCAAGCGTTGCTATTTCTGTGGTGAAATCAGTGTATGCGGGTTCGGGTCCAGATGGATTATTTATACCTCCGAGAATAACACGAGTAATTCCATTAGCAAAATCTATACTTCCTTCTGATCCACAATACGTGAGTTGTGTAGTAAAACTAATAGTTTCGCTATATGGAGAATCACTACCTGCTGTGCACGTAGCCTTTACTTGAGCTTCGTATGTTTTACCAACCTCTAGACCAGTTAGGTTAAGACTATTAGTTGTGGTATTTACACTAGTGTAAGTTGTTATTCCGCTTTCGCGAAAGCGTACTGTGTAGGAGTTGTTAGGTGTTGCTACCCAATTAAGTGTAGCGGTCGTCGCTTGAATGTTACTTGCTTGTAAGTTTAGCGGAGCTTCATCATTGACCACGGTCACAGTAGCTGTACATGTATCTATATTTCCTTTAAAATCTGTAACTGTAAGAGTAACAGTATTTGCTCCAACATTTGTACAGTCAAAATTGTCTATATCTAAGCTGTAAGTTTCTATTCCAATGTTATCTGTAGAGCCATCATTAATTTGCGATGGTTGTAATACTACGATTCCATCGTATCCCAAACTCACTGTGATGTTTTTACAAGTGGCAATAGGGTCCGTTGTGTCTGTAGGGTCAATTCTAAGATTATCAATGGCAATATCACTAGACGCGCCATTTCCTGTGGTTATTACAAATCGTATTTGAAAAATCTCATTACTATATGCGTTTAAATTTACGGTTGCATTTTTCCAGTCTGTTCCGTTTGTACTTTGTGCGCCAGATCGAGCAAATATTTGTGTCCAAGCTGAATCGCTACTTAATTTTACCTCTGCGACTAGAGATCCGACGTTTGTACCTAGCATATGATAGTCAAAATCAAATGAGCCAGTAAGACCACCACTCCAGTCTATACATGGACTAGTAATTATCACCTCTGCATTAGAACCTACTCCAATAGAGTTGCTTGATGCCTCTGTATAAAAATAATAAGTTCCTTGAGAAGCAGCACTAGGCCCTGTCCCTGTAGTTGCAGTACTCCCAGATCCATGAGTTAAATCACCGTCATCATTTAAATTTTGGGTCCAGTCGCCTAGACCTATTTCAAAATCTTCATGATTTACGGGTGTAGTTCCAGAAATACAAGATCTATCAGTAGCTACATTTAAGACTCTAAATTCATCAAAGGAAAATCCTGCAAACGTAGTTGTATAACCGTCAGCATTATTTGATGAATCACTATCAAAGACAAAGCGTAGTTGTAGGTCTGATGCTCCTGCTAAGAAATTATTGGCTTCGGGGCTAATTTCTATCTCTTCAAGCACCCATTTATTACCTTTAAAGCCTTCAAATAACGGCAGATTGTCAGGTTGATTATCACGATCTGCTGTTGATTTTGCTATGCCACCAGACCCATTTGCTGGATTGTAGCGCATAGAGGCAAGCGTAGAGCCTGGTTTTGTGTATTTACCACTTAATGGAATCCATTGTCCTGAATTGCCATCTCGACCTTGTAATTGAACATAATCAAAATTACGTTCTAAATCCCATTTAGCATAGAACTGTATAAGGGTAGTAGAAGATAAGTTTGAGATGTCGAAACTTTGATTAAGCGTGAGTTGAACATTTCTATCATTGGCATATGGAGGAGTAGCATCAAAAGTAATACCTCTAGAATTTCCAAAACCACTTGTTGCAGATGTTACCCATTCCGTCCCGCTACCAGAGCTCGTCCAGTTAGAAATTGAGGTAGGATTTATATCATCAATAAAAAGTTCTGATGGCTGGTATGTTTTTTGAATTGTCGATTGATATATAATGTGTGTATCATTGCTTAAGGTCACTTCATATTCAATAGTATCTCCAGCGGCAATCGTTCCTAATTGATAAGAAATAGCAATATCTGTTTGTTCTTGTTTAGCAAGATTAATATTTGGAGTAGTACCTATAGATATAATATTTGTAGATACCGGAGTAACTGTTAAGGTAAGAGGGCTTAATGTCATTCCTAAATATTCAATTCCAAATTTTAAATCACCAGTGAGTGTTGAAATATTAAATGGAGTTTCATCATGTAGTTGCGCTAGTTTTCCAGCAAATAATGCATTCACTAAATTCATTCTTGTTGCCCTAGCTGCTACGATTACAATTTGGGATGGAGATGGCCAGAATCCAGAGTTGAAAAGAGGATCTGCTTCTTCCCCTAAAGCATTTCCATTTTCTGGCGCAAGAGCAAGGATGCCTTTTCCTGATCCTACACTACCACCATTAAGTGGGTCTGGATCACCACCTAGCATCCAGTCACTCATGTCTCCATTTGCAACCGTAAGAACATTAGGAGCTTCCCCATAAATGTACCTATTAAATCTTGTAAGATCATGACAAAATTTCACATAGTCATCTTCACGCCCAGAAGCTGGTGAACCTGGATAGGCATTATAGCCATGAGGTAGTAAGTTAGATGTCGCGTGGTGATTGAGTGCGGTTTTTGCGTCGTGGTTTTCTACAAATATTCTTGTGATTCTTGTCTCTGGTTCAGAAAATGCTGCTGTACCTCTATATACTTGAGAACTAGGTGTGGCACTTGATCCTACTCCATTACCTGTGTAAGCGTTGTTTGCACCCCAAAAGTAGTCGTAATTTCTATTAAGATCCACTCCACGTGCAGAGTTGTCACCTGTATTAGCATCAGGATTTAAATTTTTACGTTGTAATCCTCCACCATTAGGATCTGTTTGCTCATTCCAAAGCAACCCATCTGGATTTGCTACTGGCATAAAGTACATCTCATGATTATCAACTAAATTCTTGATATCTGCGTCAGTTTCATAGTTTTCAAGTATATACCACATGTAGTAGATAAGGTTCATCATACTACTTGCCTCACGGGCATGGCTCATACCACTATAGAAGGATTCTGGTTCGTTTGCCTCATCTGTATTTGGATTATCAGAGATGCGCACATAATAAACAGTTTGTCCAGGCCAAGTATCATATTGACCACCATTAGTAAAGCTATTACCGTGGGTAGTTATAGGAGTACCAGACCCATCTTCAGCTAGTGATGCATCTTTACGGACAGAAATTAAATGAGGATATAATTGCCTCATTCTATCTAATTCTGAAAGCATCTCCCCATAGGTTAGACAACCATTCATGCTTCCTAACTCAAAATTTTGTGGAGTCTGCCAGTTTATTTCAGTCTCCCCTTCGTATTGAATAATGTTAGAAATAGTAGTACCAGTCGTACTTAAGGATCTAGTTTCATTATTAGAATAACTTAAAGATTTTAAGGCATTAAGTTCCTGCTTTGCTTTTGGTAATTCAACCTCATTTTGTTCTTTATAATAAGCCCGTGTATCATCAATAATGGTAGTAAAGGAGATATTAAGTTGCTCGATTATCTCTACCTCTTGATTGCTTAATTCTAATACAAGTTCGTTGCCAAAAATCTCAGCACCACACTTAAGGTCTATACCCGAGGTAGCAATCAATGTGAGTTGGTTTGGTGTTGGATTGGAAATTTTAATACGTTTTCCATTTACGTGATTGTGTTGCCCTTGAACTGTAGCGATTGTACCAAAGACAAGTACAACGATAAGGATAACAACCTTTAAGTAGGTTTGCTTCATAGCAATAGTAGGTTTAAGTCAATTAAGGAATTTGGGATGCCTTAATTCGTTAGGGGTTTATTTTTAAAAGCTGCTAAACTAGAAAAAAACCAAGGATAAATGTTAATAAAAATGTTAAATTGTGTATTTTGTAGACGATAAATGTATTTCGTCGACGTTTTGGTTATATTTAAATTTTAGTACTTGTATATTTACTTGCTGGGCTAATTTGTTGACATTTAGATTTTTAAGGCTTTTTTTATTGTGCTGAGAATATTTAATATTGATAAATAAAATCCGACTATCATTTGAAGAAATAAAAATTTATTTCTAGCCTATTAATAGTATTTTGCGGCTAAGTTTATGGTGATTAGATGTGTAATACACTGCTTAAATAATTCGTTATGAGAATCTCATGTATTAATCCTTTACTACTAGGACTCCTTGTTGTCTTCTTATTTCAATCTTGTCAAGATGATGTAGATGATGTGAGTCTTAATCAAAATGTAGCAGTATCTGATATTATTGATACTTCAATAATAGTTACAGACCCAACCACACAGCTCATTACAGACTGGAATACGCTTTGGTTAGAAGTAGATCAATATGCCTATGGTATGAGACCTGTTGCTACTGCCAGATCCTTAGCTTATATACATCTTGCGGCATATGAAGTAGCAGTTGCAGATGTAGATGGAAACCAGTCTAACGTAAATAATCTTGATGGATTAACTATTGACTTTAGTGAGCGCCCAGATAATGTAGACATTAAAGTAGCTCTGAATACTTGCTATGCACTAGTTTTTGATCACTTCATGTATAATGTGCAATCAGATGTGGATGTGAAAATTGACCAGCATAAAAATGCTCAAGAAATCAGACTTCAAGAAGGTTTAAGTGCAGATGTAATTACAAATTCTATGGATTGGGGAACCTATGTTGCAGAACAAGTAATTTTATACAGCCAAACCGACGCTGCAGCAGAATCTCAAATAATAGAACCACAACCCTATGCTTATGAACCTCCAGCAGGTGAAGGCTACTGGACCTACAGTGCAGATGAGGAAAGAGCTTGGTTTCCTTATTGGGCTAGTGCAAGAACGTTTGTAATATCGTCAGAAGAGACATCAAGTATACCGCCTACAATCAATTATAGTACAAGCATAGATAGTGATTTTTATAATGAAATGATGGAAGTATATACCATCAACAATACAGCAAGAGAAGAAGATAATGATGATCTATGGATAGCAGAGTTCTGGTCTGACGATGTAGAAGGTCTCATGATAAGTCCTCCTGGTCGTCAAATATCAATTGCAAATCAATTGATAGATCAGCTAGATGTGAGTTATGAGCAATCACTTATAATGCTTTTAAAGCTAGGCTTTTCATTGAACGATGCTGCTGTTTCCACTTGGGCAGATAAGTATGAGTATATGGTGATGCGCCCAAGTGTATATATCCAAGAGCATATAGACCCAACTTATCAAACCAATTTATATAGGTTTATTAATTGGCCTAACCCGTCATTCCCAGGATATCCATCGGGGCATTCTGCATTTTCTTCGGCGGCAGCTGGGGTATTTATCAATGAGTTTGGAAATACTATTAATTTTACAGACAAAACACACGAAGGTAGGGCCGAGTTTAGAGGAGCTTCTAGACAATATAGTTCGCTTTCAGAAATGGCTCAAGAAAACGCTTACTCAAGGCTTCCTCTAGGAGTACATGTGAGAATGGACTGCACAGAAGGGTTACGTCTAGGTTATGAAATTTCTGATGCTGTAAATGCTTATGACCTTACTGAGTAGTTGTTACGCTTTCGCGAAAGCTTGATTTAGAAATTTACTTATATGTA
The DNA here is from genome assembly GCF_007827285.1 of Dokdonia sp. Hel_I_63. NCBI lineage: Bacteria > Pseudomonadati > Bacteroidota > Flavobacteriia > Flavobacteriales > Flavobacteriaceae > Dokdonia > Dokdonia sp. Hel_I_63. The sequence goes on from NZ_VISD01000001.1 coordinate 1,506,897, forward strand.
AATTTCTAAAGTATTCTTAATGTAAAGAGCTACTTCAAGTTAATCTCTATTAGTAAAAAAGTCAACTATATTTTTTAGAAAGATTCCCTCTAAAACAAGAGATACAAACACTTCATACCAATTTAAATTCAGAAATTTGATATCTTGTAGTACCTATCTATTATAGTGCGTACACCTTACATATATCTCAACCTTATTATGAAATATTTACTTCCCATTGCATTAGTATATCTATTAGTTCTTTCTTGTGAGGAACCTAAGCCACTAAGTTCTGTAGATCCAGTGAACTGGGACAAGAGAACAGTCAAGAGCGCGCTTAGTGATTCACTCGAGTCTGGGAGTACTTTTCTTTCTATTTATTCTCAAATATATTTACGTACAGAAAATGATCAAGCAGACTTAACGGCGACTATAAGTTTGCATAATCCTAATCGAGAAGCGCAGGTGTATGTTGACAAGGCAGTGTATTATAACACTTATGGCGAGCCAATACGTGTGTATTTTGATAAGACCATTTTTATCAAGCCTATGGAGACCGTTCAGATTGTTATAGATGGTGTGGATAAAGAAGGAGGAACGGGTGCAAACTTTATCTTCGACTGGAAAATAGAGCCTAATACAAATGAGCCTATCATTGAAGCGATTATGATAAGTACCTACGGCCAGCAAGGAATTTCTTTTGTCACTACAGGTAAAAAGCTATTGCGTTCTTAGAGATAGTAGCTACTTGTAAATAATTGAAATCCATTGAGTATGACAACTACAGAAGACGAACTTAAAGAAAGGATTAAAGAGCTTACTTGCCTTTATGAAGTGTCCTCTATTATCGTACATGCAGATGTAGATCAAATGCAAGAAACGCTCAATGCTATTGCATTTAGCTTAAAGAAAGGCTTTCAATATCCTAGCAATACAGAGATTTCTATTGAGACCTCATTATGGTCCACTATTACAGAGCGTGCCAATGAAGCCATATGTCTAGAAGCGCCTATTCATGTATTTAATAAGCCTAATGGGATGATTACCGCCTACTTGATAGGTAAGAGCTCTTTTTTAAAAGAAGAAAAACAATTACTAGATAGTGTCGCTCAGAAAATAGGAAATCTACTAGAGCGTATAGAAATACAGCAAAATGAAACCTCTCTCAAGAGGCAGATGGAGCGTGCAGATCGTCTGGGTATTCTAGGTGAGATTACTGCGGGAATTGCACATGAACTTAACACGCCTCTCGCAAATATTTTAGGATTTGCAGAGCTTTTAAAAGAAGATATAGCGAGTAATGAAAGCGCAACAGAAGATCTAGATAAGATTATAAAGAATGCTATTTTCTCCCGTGAGGTTGTAAAAAAGTTAATGTTTTTTGCCTGCGAGATGCCGCAAGAAATGCAAGCGCTTAATATGGTGCCTAGTATTAAAAGTGCCGTAGCATTACTAGAAGCTTCGTTTAAAAAAGCGAAGGTTAATTATTTGATAGATATCGATGATCAAGAATTATGGCTCAAAGCAGATACGATTCAAATCACACAGATTATCTTTAATCTTATCATAAATGCTATTTATTTTTCACCAGAAAACGGACTTGTTACCATCACGGCATCGCAATCTGATCGATCTATTATTTTAAAAATCAAAGACGAAGGCGTAGGATTATCTAGTGAGGTGCTAGATAAAGTGTTCCAGCCTTTTTTTACCACAAAACCTACCGGTGATGGTTCTGGGTTAGGACTTAGTGTAGTACATGGTATTGTTGCGAGCCACAAAGGCACTATTACAGCTAGAAATAATAAAGACAAAGGCGCTACATTTACCGTAATGCTACCTAGATCTTAAGACGCTATGCAACTCAATAAAGAGAACATATTAATAGTAGATGATGATATCAACATCTTAGAGCTCTTGCAGCGTCACTTGCAATCGTGGAACTATCATACTTATAAGGCAGTGTCTGTAAAGGAAGCAGTTCAAATACTACGTGATACACATATTGATTTACTTATCACAGATCTCAAAATGCCTGAAATAGATGGCACAGAACTCATTAATTTTGTGTCTGAGCATTACCCGCAATTGCCTAAACTTATAGTGACTGGCTATCCTTCTGTGCAAGATTCCCTCGCTGCAATCAAGTCTGGAGTTGTAGACTACCTGACAAAGCCTTTTACTAAAATTGAATTAAAAGCGGCTATTAATAAGTCATTCGTAAATGATGACGGAAGTGCAGCTACTAACCGCAAAGAACCGCAGTCTACTAGTAACACACAGCACAAACCCTATGGTGAAATTATAGGAAACTCGGATAAGATTTATAGTGTTATCCAGATTATAGAGCGTGTAAAGGATAATAAAGCAACCATATTTATAAAAGGTGAGAGTGGTACAGGTAAAGAGCTTGTAGCAAGAGCTATTCATTATCAAGGTAAATTTTCGCGAGCACCGTTTATTGCTGTAAACTGTGGCGGTATCCCAGAAAATTTATTAGAGTCAGAGTTGTTTGGGTACACAAAAGGAGCCTTTACAGGCGCCGAAAAAAATCGGGATGGCTTTTTTCAGGCGGCAAATGGTGGGACTATTTTCCTCGATGAGATAGGTAACGCATCTACTGCCGTGCAATCACGATTGTTGCGCGTACTTCAAGAAAAGGAAGTGTTAAAAGTAGGCGCTCAAAAACCTGAGAAAATAGACGTCCGCGTTATCGCAGCAACAAATAGTGATCTCAAGGAGATGATAAAAAAAGGAACTTTTAGAGAAGACCTTTTTTACCGTCTTACCGTGGTTGAGGTCGATGTCGCTCCGTTGCGAGAACGCAAGGAGGATATCCCGTTGCTTATTGAAAAGTTTCTCTTCAAATATGGTGTAGAGTTTAAAGATCGTTTTATAAAAATCACACCAGAAGCAACAGCCATTTTACAACGTTATGACTGGCCTGGTAACATACGCGAACTCGAAAATATCATACAAAGAGCTGTCATTATGTGTGATAAAGTCGTGGAAGTTGCACACCTACCAGAAGCACTTAAATATACTATTGATTTTCCTGAGGATGGCTTACTTTCCCTCAAGGAAATGGAGAAAATTCATATAAGGAAAGTGCTCAGTGCTATGGAAAATAACAAAACCAAAGCAGCCCAAATTCTAGGTATAGATCGCAAGACTTTGCGTAGTAAGTTAGAAGATTAACAGGTTCTTTCAAAAGTGTCTTCATACTCATGCTACCGTATCAGCATGTTATCCATTTTTTCATAAAATAATAGTAAGTACCGATTCATTTTTCCTCAGCTGGGTAATTATTACTCGGCTGTGGTTTCTTGTTACGCTTTCGCGAAAGCGTGAAAACCCTTGTAAACATTGCATTCTTCTATTTGTGCATCTTTCTGGCACACGTGCTGGCATATAGATTGCAATTATCACAGCAAAGTAAAAGGAACTTAAATCATCTGTAGAGATGGCTATTGCTCCTAACCTTTGTGAAACAACAGTATAAAATAAACAATTTAAAGAGTAGTACGATGAATTTCAATTCAATGTTAAGCGCTATAGCTCCAAAAAAAGCGGGTAGCAAAAAACCAAAAAGTAAATATATCACAGAGAAATACAAGGAAAGAAGTATTTCAAATCGTCTTTTTAAATAATATATAAATAGCCACTAGTGGCTTTGATTATGGAAGTAGCAACTATAGATAGGAAGAGTACAAAAGTACCTGTGAGAGGTATGATGGATAATGTGATGGAGCAGTTTAATTGTGCTGCAGATCATATTGAACTTCACCCTAGCATTAGAAAAATATTGAGCATCACAAACAATGAGATTGTGGTTCATTTTCCAGTAAAAATGGATAATGGAGATGTTGAGATTTTTACAGGATATAGAGTGCAGCACAACAATGCCTTAGGACCTTATAAAGGTGGTTTACGTTATCACCCTACGGTAGATATTGATGCAGCAAGAGCTCTTGCCATGTGGATGACCTGGAAAACATCACTTGCAGGTCTTCCTTATGGTGGTGGTAAAGGTGGAATCCAGCTAGATCCTTCAAAATATTCACAAACAGAATTAGAACGTATTACGCGCAGATTTACGTTTGCTCTTGCAGATAATATAGGTCCAGAGCATGATATCCCTGCACCAGATGTAAATACAAATAGCCAGACCATGGCATGGATGGCAGATACGTATATGAGTACGCGCCCTCCTGCAGAGCGCACCGCAAACCAGCATGTAGTTACGGGAAAACCAGATGGGAGTGGAGGTCTAGAAGGCCGTGATCGTGCAACAGGTTACGGTGTATATCTCACAATAAAATACTGGGCAGAGCGCAATGAGGAGTCATTAGACAACAAGAAGTTTATTGTACAAGGTTTTGGTAACGTAGGTTACTGGGCTGCACATTTTCTAGAGCAAGAAGGAGCAAAGCTAGTAGCGGTTCAAGATGCTTTTGGTACGATTGAAAATAAAGAAGGGATTAACGTAGAGGATCTCTTTAATTATAGCAAGGTAAATTATGGAAGCATTGTGGACTTTCCTGAGTCTACTATGTTATCACAAGATGATTTTTATGCAACAGATTGTGATATCTGTATTCCTGCAGCTTTAGGAAACCAAATTACTAAAGAAAATGCGCCTACTATAAAAGCAAGACTCATTGCCGAAGGTGCAAACGGACCTACTAACGGTGACGGTGAGCGTATACTCTTAGATAGAGGTGCAACTATTATCCCTGATATTCTATGTAATTCTGGAGGAGTGATAGGAAGTTATTTTGAGTGGTTACAAAACCGTAACGGAGAGTTATGGCAACTGGATGAAGTGATGGTTAAGCTAGAGAAAAAAATGAGAGAATCATTTAAAAAAGTTCATGCTTTTGCTCAAAGCGAGTCTATGGATATGAGAACGGCAGCTTATTGTATTGCCATAAAGAGAATAGAAAAGGCTTACATACAACGAGGGATTTTTCCTTGATTTTAAGGATATCTAATCACTATAATATGGAATGTAATGGTCTAATATTAGAAAAGAGAGAGTACGTGTTTTTAAAACGCGTACTCAATATCTCGGGATATGTAGATGATTTTGAAACGCAAAAGTCATTGCAGCGGTTAAGTAATGAGCTTAAAAGTGCTCATATAGTAGATGACTGTGATATGCCTTTAAACGTAATACGCTTTAATAGCAAGGTAACAGTGTCCTCAGATCGAGGCTGGGAGAAAACACTACAAGTGGTAGCACCTGCAGATAAGGATGTGGCATTAAGTAAGGTATCTGTACTCACACCTATGGGTTCTGCAATATTTGGTAATAAGGAAGGTGCTATTATAAGTTGGATGTTTCCTTCCGGAATGCAAGAGCTCACCATAACAAAGGTCATACAAGATACACTAGAACACAATATGGAAGTTGTTCTTTAAAAAAATATACTATGAAAGAATTAAATATAGAAATTTATGCTCATGACAGTGAAGTAGATGTTGCCCATCAAATTAACACGATGGAGCTTCATAACTGGATTAACCATCTTACTTACATACGTAAAGAGCTTAGTAATCTTATACATTTTTATAATGCACAGCCAGCTCAAAAAAGATTAGAACAAGAATCTACCTCTCAGCGGTTTGAAATGAAGCAAGTAGATAATGATGTGATCTTAGTAGAACTCCAAAAATTAAAGGTTTCTCGAGATACTATCATAGAGTGTGAGGATGTTCATTGTGACATGACGTTTATACAAGAGCATGAAAAATGCAGGAGAATGTACCTCTTTCACATAGATAAGTATCGTAAACTTAAGGACACTTTTTTTAAAGAGCTTCAAGGAAAAATTTCTCAAGTAGCTCAACCAGCATAATGCCTAAAAATAATACTACTTGGACGCCATATTATCACATAAACTCGACGCTTATAGAAGGTTGTTTATAGAAAAAGATCTCATTGAATTGAGCCAATGGATAGACGCCATTGAAAGTATTAATCTTGAAATTGATCACCTGCAATTAATAGAAAAGCGACTTATTAAAAATAGCACCATTTCTGCAATGCTGCAGGGTTTTAGAAGAAAAAACACCCTCGTTATGGCATCATTGTGTAAATATGAGCAGGAATTAAAACGAGAATATGAATACAGCGCAAGAGCATATGACACAGTAAGAGCAAAGGAACACGAGGGAAGAAGAGTTTTGTATAGCAATCTTATGATTGAATTTAAACAACTAAGAAAGGTTATTTACATGGCGCTCTCTAAATATAAACGCAGCTAACAATAGACGTATGAAAAAGATATTAATACCTATTCATTTAAATCATCATAACTGTGATGCTATAGATTATGCTGTCAAGTTCTTTAAACGAGAAGTGTGTGAATTCTATTTTCTCAATACCTACAATTACAACGTCCAAGGTCTCAATGCAATCCAACTACTACAAGCAGATGAGGATTGGTTTGAACGTCCTAAACAAGAATCGCAAGAACGCCTAAGTCGTTTGATAAAAAAGTATTCTTATAATAATAGAAATAAGAATCACGGCTTTAATGCAATCTCAGAGTGCACCGGACTTATCTCTGGTATTAAAAAAAACATCACCGAGCTAGCAATAGATATTGTGGTAGTTTCTTGTAAGGACAAATTAAATAGAGATGTCAATATGTACTGTAAAAGCACCAGTCTTATCATCGATGAAATAAGAGAATGTCCTATTCTTATAATGCCTACGGCTACCAAACAAAAAAGAAATCCAGTTTTTGCATTAGTGTCAGATTTTAAATCTGAAGTATCTGAAGAAGAAATAGAGAGCTGGTATGAAATCGTAAAACTTTCGAATGGTACTCTCAAGATTGTTGTGAGCAACAGTATGAACGAGATGACTAATCAACAGATAAGTAACCAGACGAAGGTGTGTTATTACTTGAGAACACTTACTAATAGTTCAGTGGTAGTTGACTATCTCAACACGACATCAGACATCAAAGAGTTTGCAAATACACATAGCAACCATATCATTAGCTTGATTGATAAAAAGCCAGATTTTCTCCGTAAATACGGATTAGGTCATTCAACCATCACAAATTTAGGACCCTTATCTTCAAGTCCTTTGATTGCATTACACCAATAACCATTGAGATGAGCAATCGTAAATTTTATATCATTATAATAATTCTTGGAGCGCTAGTAATTCTACTTCTAAGTAGTATTGTATCTGCACCTATATTTGAATAAAACTTTTGAATAAGTAGCTATTTTAATCTACTCTTATTTTCTAACATTCAGCTAGGAATACTTTCGAGTGAGGAAATAAGTGATTACCTCCATATTTTATTATAATTCGACAAATAATTGTGTAAATAATTGTGAGTATCGTAATTATCTATATATTTGAGATTGTAAATTGGTAAACCAGTTTGGATAACCAATTTACATTAAATTCAAATTTAAAATTATTTCACGCTCAAACAGTGATGTTGCAGATGAGTAATTTTAGATAATTCTAATATAAGTGTATTGTTTTTTGCTTTCGCGAAAGCGTACTCTTAGTACTCACAACATATTTATGACTCGATATCTCTTTATTCTTCTTTGTAGCCTTATTGTCTTTACTTCTTGTAAGGAGCCTACGCCTACATTGTCACAGACAGTCACTACCCCAGATGAATTAAAAGAGGCAATTAAGGAAGCAAAGCCAGGAGATGTAATCAGTCTTAAAGATGGGGTGTGGAAAGATCTAGCTATTAAATTTTACGGAGAAGGCACTGAAGCAAATCCTATTACTCTTAAGGCAGAAAATGCTGGGAAAGTAATCTTAGAAGGAAACTCTTCACTTAAACTAGGAGGGAAGCACCTTGTAGTAGAAGGACTTTATTTTAAAAATGGTTATACCACAGAGAATGCCATTATACGTTTTAAAATAGATGATGAGAAGATTGCATATCACTCGCAAGTAACAGATTGTGTAATAGAAGATTTTACAAATCCAGATCGTGATAGTAAAAATCACTGGATAGAATTATGGGGACAGCACAATACTTTTGATCATAATTATATTACTGGTAAAACAAATCAAGGTCCTACACTTCGCGTGTTTTTAAAAGGAAATGAAAATGTAAATACCTATCATCAGATTAAGGATAACCATTTTGGACCACGTCCTAGAAAAGGCGGGCCTCGTGCAGAAACTATGCAACTAGGCGATAGCTATACGTCTATGACACCGGGCTATGTAAATGTAGAACACAATTATTTTGAAAAGTGTAATGGAGAAGTAGAGATTATCTCAAGTAAGTCTAATTATAATACGTTTAAAAATAATGTCTTTTTTGAGTCAGAAGGTTCGCTAGTGCTTCGTCACGGTAATTATGCGACCATAGATGGTAATGTATTTATAGGTAATGATGCATCTGAGTTTATAGGAGGTATACGTGTCATAAATACAGGTCATCTTATTGTAAATAACTACTTCTATAACTTAAAAGGAAATGAATTTCGCGCACCGCTCGCAGTAATGAATGGTATTCCTAAGTCCCCGCTTAATCGTTATAATCAGGTTACAGATGTGGTAGTAGCTCACAATTCATTTATAAATACAAAGACGCCTTGGCATTTTGGAGTAGGAGCAAACCTAAGTCAGGCAGAAGTGCTTCCAGCTTCAGAAATACGCTCGGCACGTGCAGAACGTATGATTGTGGCAAATAACTTAGTGTACGGAGATATTGAAACTACAGAAATCATCAAAAATTACGATAGCATCACTGGCGTTACTTTTAAAAATAACATACTCAATGTAGAAAATAAAAGTGCTTATCAAACAGACGGTTTGTTAACTAAAGAAGTAACATTATCATCACCTACAGAAATCTTCCAATCCCCAGAATCACTAGAGACTGAGATGTATAATGGGTTTGACTTTGATATGATTGAGACTGACATTTTTGGCAATAAAAGAGCGTCCACTAATAAAGTGGGGGCAATTGCAGGTGCTAGCACGGGTGCATCGGCATTGCTCGACGTAACTAATTATGGGACGTCATGGTTCAACCCACATCCAGAAAAGCAAGCAGGAAAAACAATAAAAGTATCAACTGCAGCAGAGCTTACAGAGGCTGTTGCGACAAGTAATGATGGAGATACTATTGAGCTTAGTGCTGGTAATTATGAGATTAATGAAAAGTACGCTTTCGCGAAAGCGGTAACTCTTCAATCCTCATCTTCAGAAAAACCGGTACTTACATTTAGTAACACTGCCAAAGGTTTTGAGCTACAACCAAGAGCAAAACTCAAGCTCAAAAACATTTCACTTAAAGGAACGTCAACTACAGATGCTTTTGCAACCCTTGATAAAAACATGGGACAGTCTTATGAGCTGTGGCTAGACAACGTTGAGGTAGACGGATTTAAAAGTGTGCTAGAAACGAGTAAAGCATCTTTTGCTGATACTATTATGGTTAAAAAGAGTGTGATTAAAAACACGCAGCGTGGTATCCAGCTCAATAAAGAAGTAAATGATAAAGGAGATTATAATGCTGCCTTTGTGTTTATTCAAGATTCTCAGTTTGAAAACGTGGCTAGTGACGTGCTAGATTATTACCGTGGAGGTTATGATGAGTCTACTATAGGTGGAAGCCTGGTGGTTACTGGTAACGCATTTACAAAATGTGGTGCTAGTGATAACGCTAATATATTATTACAAACAAGAGGAATTGTAAATGTTACTCTAGCAAATAACACGTTTACAAATAATCGTGTGAAGTATGTCGCGGTTCTTTGGGGAGAAAAAGGTCAAGAGCCAGTAGACAATACAGTGTCTAACTCTGGTGAAATAAAAGTAGTTCAAAATCTGAAACTTAAACTGGTTTACTAATGCAAAAGCCACAACGGTTCCCTTTATTGAAGTGGTGTTTTTGTTTATTCTCACTTGCGCTTTGCTCTCAGCAATTACCATCAGATGAGGTGGTAGCTGTAGAAGACCTTGCTGTTTATCTAAAAAAAGAGATTAAAGATGAACTTGATGATGACTCACTAGAGGCGCTTGCTGCTCATTTTAGAACTGTTTTTCAAGATCGTTACTTCTACCACTGGACAGAGAATGATAATCGTTTTGAGGAGTATAAATCCTTGTATCCTACGATGGAAGTTTCTCATTCTACTCGTGCTCAAGATCACTTAGATAAATTTGATGCCAGTACGCACTGGAAGTTACCTTTTAATTATAAAAATGATACTCCTATAAATGCATACGGTCTTAGGCACCTAGCGAGACAGCATAAAATGGTGGATATTTCCTTTCTTTATCGCTACAAGGATAAAGATGCACAATACATTGATTACTTCACAGGCCAGCTGCAGTCACTCAATGACGCTTTAATCGCAGGTGAATATGAAACCATTCCCGATGGAAACGGAGTTTATGAAGCCTTTAGATCTGGTTACAGAATCCTTAATTGGTTGCAAATTCATAATTCATTTCTAGGGGAGAAAGCATATTCAGATGAGGAGCAGCTTACTACGGTAGCAACATTGTTGCAACACGCTTCACACCTATATGAGAATAATGCCGAGTTTAAATCTGGTAATCACCAAACGAGAGGATTAAGTGCGCTGGCTATGCTTGCTATTATATTCAGTGATTTTCAGGATGCAGATTTATGGTATGAAAGGGCAATGAGTATTCTCGAGCAGCACTTGCAGCGCGAGATCAATGAGGATGGCTTTCAATTTGAACGTACCATTCATTATCATCAAAGCGATATTGATAACTACTTTTATATCTATCAACTCGCTCAAAAAAGCAATAAGAAAGTAAGCGCCATCTGGGAAGAACGTTTAAAATCTCTTTTTACTACACTTACTAAAATCGCTTTCCCAGACGAATCTGCACCAGTACTATCTGATGATACAGATGCACCTTGGGCAGAGAAAAATGACATTTCTGGAACACTTACCTTGGGGTATCTTTTATTTGATGATCCTGAGATGGGATACTTTGCAAAAAGCACGGTTAAGCCTAAATATTTATGGAATTTAAGTAAGGAACAACTAGGTGGTTTAAAAGAGATTAAAGCTACAGCGCCTCAAGTAGGATCTTATGCTTTTGAAAACACTGGGTATTATATCATGAGGGAAGGCTGGAATGACCAAGATAATATGCTTGTTATAGCTGCCGGACTTGATGCAGATAAGCCTGACCATCAGCATGGAGATATGCTGGGTATTCAAGCAATGGCAAATGGAAAGGTAGTATTACCTAACTACCAAGTACGTTACTCGCTAGAAGACCTTGAGCTCTTTAAAAATAGTATGGTAAAGAATGTGGCGTTTGTAGATAACGAGCTGCAAGGCAAGCAATACACTTCAAATAAAGGTGGAAGCGGCTTCGGGAAATTTAAAGAACTTCCTATGCCAAAGGTCTTAGGATGGAGCGCAAATGTTACAGCAGATGTTTTTGTGGGTTCGCATAACGGATTTGAAAATGTAGGTGTCAACTATAGTAGACAGGTGATAAATGTTGAGAATGAATTCTGGATTGTAAAAGATAATTTTGAATCAGAGGCTCCACATACTTACAAGCAAGTATGGCAGGGTCATTATAGTAGTGAGCATAGCCCAGAGTTACTTAGAGCTACTTTTGATAATGGAAGCGGAATGGACATTTTACAACTACAAGCCGTAGATAAAGTAGTTACAGACGGTAAACGTGGTAAAGAGTGGTCTGTGGTGCAAAAAGCAGCTACAGATAACTTCAGTTTTGTGACGGTGCTTTATCCATTTGACACCTACGATAAGAGGATACATGAAGATAGCATGGGTAGCGAATTTTCCGGTTGGTTAATTATTACTACTAGCGATACTCAAAACAATAGTATCACCTTATCTAAGGATGATACTAACATATCTTTTGCTACTTCCCAATTAACAATAGGCGATGTGATTATTGATTTTTCACAAGAGGCCGATGTGATGGCGCAAGTAGACAACAAGCGTTTATTTATTACCCTATTAAGTGATAAGACGACTACTGTTACGATTACCCAAGGAAAACAAAACATATCTCAGCCGCTAGCTCCCGCAGCTCTGCTAGAATATAAATTTAAGTAAGACTTTATGAAATTAATTAGCAGAAATACGGCTCTTATAGTTGGTATCACACTTTCGACCTTATTCGTTTCTTGTGATGAGCAGGCAGTAACAAATGACACATCTGTTGCTACAGCGAGTGGCACAAACCCAAATGTAGTACTTACCGCAACTGAGGTTAAAGATATTAGAGCTAAGTTAGGGAGCGTTCCGTTGTTTGATAGTTCGCTAGCTGCGGCAAAACAAGAAGTAGATGCGGCTATGGAAAAAGGTATACAAGTGCCTATCCCAAAGGATATGGCTGGAGGTTATACCCACACACAGCATAAATTAAATTATACCATACTTCATAAGGCAGGAGTGATTTTTCAGCTCACGGGAGAAGAGAAATATGCACAGTATACGAGAGATGTTTTGATGAAATATGCAGAGATGTATCCTTCATTACCACGTCATCCACAAGAGCGATCGTACTCACGAGGGAAGATATTTTGGCAATGTCTCAATGATGCAAACTGGCTAGTGCACATGAGCCAAGCATATGATACCATACGTAGTTGGATACCAGAAGAAGATCGTAAGATTCTCGATACTAAGTTATTTCGTCCATTTGCAGATTTTCTCTCTGTAGAAACACCACAATTTTTTAACCGTATACATAATCATAGTACTTGGGGTACTGTCGCTGTAGGTATGATAGGTTTAGTGATGGATGATGATGAGCTTGTAGACCGCGCATTGTACGGCATCAAAAACGATAGTATTTCGGCGACCGCGATGGATAATGATGGCGGACTCATAAAGGCTGAGGGTCAAAAAACAGGGTTTCTAGCAAATCTAGATGAGCCATTTTCGCCAGATGGTTATTATACAGAAGGACCGTACTATCAGCGATATGCGATGTATCCTTTTTTAGCTTTCGCGAAAGCGTTAGAAACCAAAAAACCAGAGCTGAAAATATTTGAATACAATGGCGGAGTTTTAATAAAAGCAGTAGATGCACTACTCAATCTCACCGATCAAGATGGTGAGTTTTTTCCTCTCAATGATGGGCAAAAAGGAATGTCTTATAATACCGCTTCCTTAGTATCTGCAGTAGATATTGCTTATTATTATGGGAATCAAGACGCACGTTTACTATCGGTAGCGCAGCAGCAAGGACAAGTAGAGCTTGATATTACCGGTCTTGCCGTAGCTCAGGCAATTGAGGCGGGTAAAGCAATTCCATTTACAAAAGAATCTGTGTTACTACATGATGGCTCAAAGGGAGATCAAGGTGGTGTTGCTATTTTAAGAGCAAGTTATAGTCCAGGAACGATGGCGCTAGTGATGAAAAATGCTAGTCACGGGCTTAGTCATGGGCATTTTGATAAACTCGCTTATTCTCTTTACGAAAATGGGGAGGAGATTTTACAAGATTATGGTCTTGCGCGTTATGTAAACATCGAGCAAAAGAATGGTGGCGGTTACTTAAAAGAAAATACGACCTGGGCCAAACAAACCATTGCTCATAATACAGTGGTGATTGATGGTACATCACACTTTAAAGGAAGTTTTAAGGAAAGCTCAAAACACCACCCTGAGATTCTCACGTTTGACACTAATGATAAAAAACTACAAGTAGTAAGTGCCTCTGAAAAGAATGCTTATCCTGGAACAGAAATTACACGCACTATGATGATGGTAACACCAGAAGGTGGTAACAAGCCATATATAATAGATATTAATCAAATAAAGAGCAATAAAGCCCATCAGATAGACTTACCAATCTATTATCATGGACAGGTTATCTCAACTAGTTTTGATTTACAGCAGGAAGGAACACTACGTCCATTAGGGACAGCAAGCGGTTATCAACACATATGGAAAGAAGCAACAGCTAGTCCTAAGGCTAGTAGTAGCCAGTTTACGTGGCTCAATAATAATAGATTCTATAGTGTTACTTCACTTTCAGGGACCAAGGATACTTTCATTTTAGGTCGTGTGGGTGCAAACGATCCACTGTTTAATCTACGCAGGGATCCTATGTTGATACATCGTAAAACTGGAGTAAAAAATGCAGTGTATGCTCAAGTAATAGAATCCCATGGTACCTATAATGCGGTTACAGAAAAAGCTCAGGATGCATATGCCTCAATAGCTTCACTGACGCAGGTTGATGCTCCAGAAGGATACTTAGCCATTAAAATCACCATGCAATCTGGGGAGGAGCAACTTGTGGTGTTGGTAGATAACGCTTTCGCGAAAGCGGAACATTCAATAACCCTATCAAATCAAACATACACCTGGAAAGGTAATTACACTTTAAAACAAATTAAAAACTAAAAATATGAAATCATTTGGAGCAAGTAAAGAATTTATTGAAGGCAACGACATTGAGTGGGAAGTTGTAGGAGAAGGAGTAAAACGTAAAATAATGGGCTATGATGACAAAATCATGCTTGTGAAAGTGCACTTTGAGAAGGGCGGAATAGGACCTATGCATGAGCATTACCACTCACAAGTTACTTATGTAGAAAGTGGATCTTTTGATGTGACTATAAATGGTAAGACTAAAACACTAAAAGGAGGTGATTCTTTTTACATACCACCACATGAATTACATGGAGCAATTTGTACCGAAGCAGGGGTATTAATTGACGTATTCTCGCCAATAAGAGAAGATTTTATGGAATAGTTAATATTTTAACACATTAATTTTTGTATTAACAGAATATTATACCCATATTTGGTAAACCAATTTGGTTGACCAGTTTGGTAAACCAAAAAAAAGGACAGCTTCGACACCGTCCTCTTTACTATTACTTCTGGTACGAAGTATAAATAAGCTCAGTAAGCTTACTTGTTGTAAATGTATGAAATCGCATACAGAGTTTAGAACAGTTACTAGGTTTCTGAGGATTATTTAATAAAACAAATTAATTTAATCTAAATCATTAATTATGAATGTAAAAACTAAGTTTTCCTTAGTCCTTTTTCTTTTGTGCGGTGTTTTACTGTATGGGCAGGAAAGTTACTTATTAAAGGGAACTGTTGTGTCTGAGGAGGGGAATTCTCCTATCCCAGGTGTGAATGTATCAGTGCTCAATTCTCAAACGGGAGTTTCTACTGATTTTGATGGTAACTACGAGATTTCTGTTACCGCAAACGATATAGTGCAGTTTACATATGTAGGTTTTACTCCACAAGTAGTAACGATAACTGGACAGACTAGAGCAGATATAGTCTTGAAAATTGATGCAGGAACGCTAGATGAGGTTGTTGTAATAGGCTATGGGTCTCAATCTAGAACAAAAATCACAGGTGCTGTAGGAAAAGTAAAAAATGAAGATCTTGATCAAATAGCTGTAGGAACCGCAAATGAAGCCTTAGTAGGGCAAGTAGCAGGTCTTAATATACAAGCTACAGAAGGAGAAGCAGGATCAAATTCAACTATCAATATTAGAGGTATTGGGTCTATAGCTGGAGCTAGTGGGCCTCTTCTTGTAGTAGATGGTGTTGTATTAGATGCCGAATTTTTAAACACAGTAGATGTAAATGACATTGAATCTGTTGAGGTTCTTAAAGATGCGGCTTCGGCGGCAATCTATGGTTCGCGAGCTTCTGGTGGTGTAATTATCATTTCTACAAAACTAGGTAAGGAAGGTAAAACTCGTTTTAGCTACAACACTTTTACTGGTTTTAAAGAAGCTAGACAGAGTGATGCTTATGACATAAGTGTAGCAAAGTCACATGCAGAAGAGCTCGCACAAACTGGCGAACTTTCTTTGCGTTCTCAGTATAGAGAGCTTATAGGTATAGATCAGTCTTGGCAAGATCGCATTTTTGACGGTGGTATTATAGAGAGTCATTCTCTAAGTGCTAGAGGAGGTAGTGAGAAAACAAAATTTAATACATCACTTTCTTATTTACATGATGAAGGTGTACTTCTTACCGACGATTTCAAAAAATATAACTTTAGATTAAAAGTAGATACAGAGGTAAATGATAAGTTTTCTTTTGGAGCAAATATTGCTCCGTCATACACAAACAGAAGACGTTTTGATGGTTCTACACATGATATTTTAAGACAACAACCTTGGTTGCCTACGTATCACGATGAAAATTCAATTCAGTATGTAGATCGCAATGTCTTTCCAAATGTTCAGATAGGTGATTATGCTCAAGAGCGTCACTTTGATAACTATGATCTTTTTGGAGACGGAAGCGAGTTAGTAGATATAAGTACTACAAGTAACCAAAATCCTGCTGCAAAAGTATTAGAAAGACATAGAACAGATGAGCAGTTTAGAATGTACGGTAACTTCTATGGAAAATACGAACTAGCCAAAGGTCTTAGCTTCAAAGCTACCTTAGGTGGGGATTATCAAAACAGAAAGCAAAGACGCTGGCAAGGTGTTGAAGCTAGTCGTAACGGAGCTTCTGCAGCGCAGTTAGATCTTGATACGTTTGATCAAATTCACATCTTAACGGAGGGATTATTATCTTACGATACCTCTTTTGGATCGCATAATATAAGTGCTATTCTTGGAGCATCGGCAGAGAAGTGGGATCGCGAGTATAGCGCTATTGGTGTAAATGGATTTGAAAACGATTTAATACAAACCCTAGGTGGAGGTACATCTGTAATAGAAAATATTTCATATAATACAGAGGAGCGTTTAGTTTCTTTCTTTGGACGTGTTAATTATTCTTTTGAAGATAAATATTTAGCTTCTGCAAGTTTAAGAACAGATGGACATTCATCTTTTGGTGTAAACAATAAATATGGTTATTTCCCAGCAGTGTCTGTTGGTTGGAACCTTGCTAGAGAAGATTTCTTAAGCGAGAGTGATGTAATAAGCGATTTAAAGCTAAGAGGAAGTTACGGATTTACAGGAAACAAAGATATTAGTCTTGGTAGTGGTGTAATTTCTGATAATATTGAGTTGTACCCTTCTTTACAACTATATGGACCTAACTCTGCAGTCTTTGGAAACGAAGTTTCTAGTGGTTTAGCTCCAATAAATGTTGCAAATCCAGATTTGCAGTGGGAACGTTCTAGCGAAACAAACGTAGCTTTAGATTTTGGTTTCTTTAATGGTAGGATCTCTGGATCTATAGATGCATATAATAAAGTTTCTGACCAATTATTGTTAAATGTGCCTATCTCAACTACAACAGGTTTTAGAGAAGGACTTGCAAATCGCGGAGAGGTTGTAAATAGAGGTATTGAAGTAGAATTGAGAACTCGCAATATTACTAATGAGAAATTCACATGGAGAACGACAATACTGGCATCTACAAATGAAAATGAGTTGACAGACTTTGCTGGGGCAAGCGGACTTATTACTAATGTAGATGATAAAAGAGCTGCAGAGTGGATTACACTAGAAGGACAGCCTATATCCTCTTTCTACGGTTTTGTAGTAGATAGAGAGGTGCCTGTAGAATTTATAACAGATCCTTACGCAGTGGTAGGTGGAGAAGCTCAAGATGTATATGTAAGAGATCTAAATGGAGATGGCTTAATTGATGATGATGATAAAACAGTTATAGGAGACCCTTTTCCAGATCTTGTATGGAGTATAGCAAATGATTTTCAAATAGGAGATGTTGATTTTAGCTTCACCTTTCAAGGAAGCTGGGGAGCAGAAGTGCGTAACATAGCAGATCAATATATATTTAATCACTTCAGTAGTCGTGAGGGTACAAACCTTGAGGTAGCTACAGATCAGAATTTCTTACAACAAAAGATTTTTACAGATGCTATCATCTCAGATGCATCATACGTAGCATTACGCACATTGAATCTAGGTTACACATTAGACTCAGATCTTATAAGTCAAGTAGGCTTAAGTAGTGCTAGGGTTTATGTTTCAGGACAAAATCTTTTATACTTCACAGCAGATGGTTATACAGGATGGAATCCGGAATCATATCAAAATGAAGGTGCTTTAAATGTAGGATATCAGCGTGGAGGAAATCCTATAGCTCGTACCATATCATTAGGATTAAACTTAGAATTTTAAAATTTAAAAGACAGAACTATGAAAACATATAAATTTTTAATGATGTTATTAGTTGTTGTGAGCTTTGCCTCTTGCGGTGACGATTTTTTAGAGCCTGTACCAACAGCTGTGTTAGTAGGTGATACTTTTCCAACAAATGAAAGTGATCTTGAATCTGTTCTTACTACAGTTTACGATGCGCTTCAAGGAGTTAATAGTCTTGAGATTACAAATAACAATCTTAATCATGGGCAGCAAATAGAGTTTTATGTAACAGAAATGTTAAGTGATAACACAAGGTCAAAAAGTGGAGAAGGAGAGGCAGGACAGTTTGATAACTTCACAGTACAGCCTACTAATGGTTTTGTGTTTGATTACTACCGTAGTATGTACAGCGTCATTACAAGAGCAAATCTAGTTCTTGAAAATATTGACCTAGCAATTACAGATGGTGACCGTATTGAAGGAGAAGCTCGTTTTATGAGGGCACTAGCTTATTTTAATCTTGTACGTTCTTTTGGAGATGTACCATTAATAGACGGCCCAATCTCAATAGAAGATGTAGAGACACAATTTACACGCGTTCCTACTAGTGAAATCTATAGCTTTATTGTAGCAGACTTACAATCTGCGGCTTCTAAGTTAGGAAGTACGACTACTGCAAATAGAGCTTCAAAAGCTGCTGCTCAAGGAATCTTAGCCAAAGTGTATTTAACGCAAAGAAGCAACTATGGAGAAGCTCAGAGTTTACTAGAGGAAATTATAGCAAGTCAAGAATATGCTCTTGAGTCTGATTTTAGAGAAGTATTTTATAACGAAGCAAATGGTGAAAACATTTTTACTGTTGGTTATGTAGCAAGTTCTTCACTAGATAGTCAAAACTTTTCGGCAGAGATGCTTAACGGTGTTGGTCGTACGAGTGGTGTAAATTATGTGACAGATGAGGCAATTGCCGCATTAGATGAGTTTGGAGGAGATAGAGCACAATATTCAAAGAGAGTAGATGCAGGACAGCCTACACAAACACAAGTGGTAAAGTATTTACCTAATGGTGATGCGAGTTTAGGAATTGAGCCTACAAGCTCAGATCCTACAAGTGCAGGTAATGATTGGATTATTCTTAGATATTCTGATGTATTACTTATGCATGTCGAGGCTATTTTAGCTGGAGGTGCAGTAACTCAATCATCAAACGCCTTAGAATCTTTTCAAGAAGTAAGAAACAGAGCAGGCTTAACTGATATTGTAGAAGAAGTTACATCAGAGCAATTACTAATAGAACGTCGTGTTGAATTAGCTTTTGAAAATCATAGAATACATGATTTGAAAAGATTTGGAACAGCACAACAAGTACTAACTGATTTTTCTAATGCCAACGGACATAGCTTTAGTGCTACAGATCTCTTATTACCACTTCCTCAGTTTGAGGTTAACTTGAGTAATGGTCTATTAACACAAAACCCTGGCTACTAATAATAAAAATAATACTATGAGATATTTTATAACACCAAGAAAATTCGTTTTTCTTTTAATAGGTATGGTTATTTCAGTTTCTTGTGAGAATGAATTAGATCTTCCAGAGGCGGGAAGTCGCGCAGATACAATGCCTCCAGAAGCTAACTTTTCTGCTACAAGAGATGTAAATAACTTTGATATTTATACGTTTTCCAACCTTTCAACAAGCGCAACAGCATATAGTTGGGATTATGGAGATGGTAATACGTCAACGACAATTGATGGTCAAAATCAATATGCTGCTGAAGGAGTATATACGATTACGCTAACAGCATCAGATGCTTTAGGTATAACAAGTACATTTTCATCAGATATTGAGGTAATTGAGCCAGAAGAACCAGATGCGATTATTCCAGTAATACTAGAAGCTAGTTTTGAAGATAACTCCTTGCCAGATGGTACTGGAGATGGACGTGACTCTTGGAGAAATTCTGACTTAGGAGGCGTTATCCAGATTAATACAAGCTCTTCTGTTCCTGATGGAAGTCAAGCAGCAAAATTTCCAAGTGACGGAAGCAGAATTGCATACCAAGAAATTGAGGTGACTCCTAACACAGATTATACTATTACGTACTCTTATAGATTAGAAGGAGCAGGAGGAGAAGCAACTGTTGCTATTTTACCAGGTGGAGGTTATACAGATCTTACTGTAGCACAAGGAGCTGCAATTGTAGAATTTACAGGATCAGAAGAAGACTACACTCTTACAACGCTTAATTTCAACTCAGGCGTGAGTAGCACGGTAAGTATTCTAATTTATAATGCTAGTGTCGAAGCAAGAGTAGACAATTTTACTGCAGCAGTACAATAATAAAACGATGTTGAAGACTTTTATAATATTATGCACACTATTACTTTCTGCAAGTTTGTCTTTAGGGCAAACTTCAGAAAATAATGGTAACTCACCTTCTGGGCGAGATGAAATTAGTACTAGTAAAATATCAAAAAGGAAGAAAAAACGTAAAAAATATAAGTTACCAAAGGTAGATCTATCTCACTGGAAAGTAACAATTCCAGTAGGTGAGCCGAAGATTATTGAAGTGGATCCTCCAGAGATTTTGAATTATGCCACAAATGAAGTTTTAAAACCCTACATGTACAATGACTCTACAAAAGGAGCTCTTGTTTTTCATGCAGTACCTGCACAGACCACTACAAATACAAAATATTCTAGGTCAGAGCTCAGAGAGCAGATGGTGCCAGGTAATAATTCTGTAAACTGGACTTTTGCACAAGGCGGTAAACTTAAAGTGAAAATGGCCATGGATAAAATTTCTCGTGATGAGAATGGTAAGTATCACAAAACAATTATCACGCAGATACACGGTAGACTTACTAATGAGCAGCGTGATGAGATTGGACAGAAAGATAATAATGCGCCTCCTATTTTAAAAATTTATTGGCAGAATGGTAAAATAAGAGTAAAAACAAAGAAATTGAGAACTTCTAATATTGGACCTGTAGAAATTCTAAAAAAAGAATCGTGGGTTGATGATGAAGGTTTTAATTTTGAACAAAAGGTAGGTTTTAAAAAATTTACTATTGAGGTAGAAGTAGAAGAAGGGAAAATGGTAATCTCTCTTAATGGTCAAGAGTATAAAACTTATGAAGATGTACACATGCAACGATGGGGTGTTTTTGAAAACTACTTTAAGGTTGGAAACTATCTTCAAACAAGAGACGAGAATGCATTTGCAGATGTTAGAGTCTACAATATAGAGGTTGAGCATTAATTAAAATGATAAATCACATTGTTATCTATTATAAATCAATAACTTTCTATAGATTTTAAGTTACTGTTTTAAGAATTAAGAAGAATTATTTTAGGAATTAAATTGTTACGATATGAAACTGGAGACACGTACAAAGACGACAGAAAATAAGGATACAGGTTTAGAGATTATTGGTCAAATTAGAGATATAATAAATTTGAAAAATCTGGAGCCTGGTGATAAGTTACCTTCTGAGCGTATGCTCTCTGATCGGTTTGAAGTGACTCGCAGTAGTGTGAGAGAAGCTATTCAAAAATTAGAATTTTATGGTATTCTTAAATCGATTCCTCAGAGTGGAACTTTTGTGGCAAACATAGGTGTGATTGCCCTTAATGGGATGATAGATGATATTCTTAAACTTGAAGATCCAGACTTCAAATCGTTAGTCGAAACACGTATTCTATTAGAACTTAAAACTGCCAGACTGGCTGCAATAAGGCGTACAGATAGTGATCTTAAAAAAATGCGACAAGCGCTAGACGCTTACACAGAAAAAGTAATTAATGGTGAAGATGCGGTTCAAGAAGACTTGCTCTTTCACCTTGCCATTGCAAAGGCATCTGGTAATAGTACAATGAACAATTTCATGCTGATTATTACTCCAGAAATTATTACAAATTTTGAAAAATATCATGTTTGTGATTCCGGAATGTCACAATCGGCTATAGAAGAGCATGAGAAAATCTACCTCGCAATTGAGCAACAAAATCCTCAAGAAGCAAAAGCAATGATGAAAAAACACTTCAAAGCACTGTATCAATATTGCTATAATATTTAAGTGACGAAATACGCTTTCGCGAAAGCGTAAAACTCAAGAAAAGACTGAAAAAATTGAACGTCATCTACGCATGGCTAGGGTGATTTTTTGCCTTATTTAAAAGAATTAATTAGATATAAAATTATAGTTTATGAAACTTAAAGGACTAAGATGGTGGGTTGTAGGGCTTATTGCACTGGCAACTGTTATTAATTATATAGACCGTCAAGCTCTAGTTGTTTTATGGCCTAGTATAGCAGAAGATTTATATCCAGATAAGACTACAACAGAGAGAAAAGAAATCTACGCTTTGATATCGGTAGTTTTTATGTTTTCATATGCTTTTGGACAATCCATTTTTGGGAAAATCTTTGATAAAGTAGGGACCCGATTTGGTTTTGTATTATCAATTGGATTTTGGTCTATCGCTACAGCACTACATGCACTAGCAAATGGAGTATTGAGTTTCTCAATCTTCAGATCAATATTAGGAGTTTCTGAAGCCGGAAACTGGCCTGGAGCAGCCAAAGGAAATGCCGAATGGTTTCCAGCCACAGAGAGAGCGTTTGCACAAGGATTATTTAATTCTGGAGCGGCTATAGGCGGTATCGTTGCAATCCCCACGATTGCTTTTTTGACTGTTTATTTTAGTTGGCAAATGATATTTGTAATCATCGGTCTTATAGGATTGTTATGGTTAGTTCCTTGGTTAATTTTAGTAAAAGCACCACCTAAGAGTCACCCGTGGTTAACAGAACTAGAAAAGCAGCATATTTTAAAAGGTCAAAAAATAAAAGAAGAGACAGAGAAAGATGAAAAACTAAGGGAGTATAACCCTCCTGTAGGAGAGTTGCTATCTAAAAAGCAAAGTTGGGGAGTTATCATTGCCTCCGCGGCGATAGATCCAATATGGTGGCTGTTTGTTTTTTGGATCCCTATATACCTTTCAGAAGTGTATGGTATGGATGTAAAAGCGATAGGTATCTATGGTTGGGTTCCTTATGTAGGAGCTATGTTTGGAGCTTGGTTTGGTGGTTTATTAGCGCAAAATAGATTGAAATCAGGATGGAATATTAATAAAACCCGTAAGATGGTAATTACTCTTGGTTGTATTATTATGCTTCCAGCACTTCTTGCTTTGTCAAATCCAGGATCACCTATAGCAGCTGTATTGATTATGGCAGTAGTGCTCTTTGGGTTTCAAACAGCAATAGGAAATGTACAAACACTACCAAGTGATTTGTACGGTAAAAAGACAGTAGGTACACTTTCAGGCTTTGCAGGAACAGCAGCAAAACTCACAGGAGCAGGTCTCGTTGCACTAGTGCCTAAATTAACAGTAGGAGGTAATTATACACCAGCATTTGTAATAGGCGCAGCATTAGCATTTATAGTAATAGCAAGTGTATGGATATTGATTCCTAAAATTGAACTTCTTAAATCAAATAGATAATAATAAAAAGTAAAAATTAATATTATGAGTAATAAAGGAAAAGTAGCTATCATAACTGGAGCCACAGGAGGAATAGGATTTGCAGTAGCAAAAAGACTAGGCCACGATGGATATACCGTTGTAATTAACGGAATTCAAGATGAAGATGGTGCAAAAAGACTTGAGGAGCTTAAGGCAGAAGGTATTACTGCCGAGTATTATGGCTTTGACGTTACTAATGATGAAGCTGTAACAGAAAATATCAAGAAAATAGGTGAGAAGTACGGTAAGATAGATGTACTTGTAAACAACGCTGGTGGACTAGGTGGTCGTTCAAGATTTGAAGAGATGACTACAGAGTTTTACAGATTTGTAATGGCGCTTAACTTAGACTCAGTATTCTTTGCTTCTAGAGCAGCAATACCATTCCTTAAGAAAGGAGATCACCCTACAATCATTAACTATACATCTAATGCTGGATGGAATGCAGGTGGACCAGGAGCAGGTATTTATGGTACTTCAAAAGCTGGAGTGCATACAATCACGAGAGCACTAGCAAAGGATCTTGCAGAATATGGTATCCGTGTGAATGCAGTATCACCAGGAACTATTGATACACCTTTCCACAAGCAAATTAAAGAGACTAAGCCAGAAGTGTTTGCTTCATGGGCAAATAATATTATGTTAGGTCGTCTTGGACAGCCAGATGATGTAGCGGGTGTAGTATCATTCCTTGCGAGTAAAGATGCCGCCTTCTTAACTGCCGAAACAATTCAAGTAGGCGGTGGTCAAGCATTAGGTATTTAATAAAACATTATATTCTTAGAATATGAGTAAAGTAGTCACTTTTGGTGAGATTATGTTACGGCTCTCGACAGAGCGATTCTTGAGATTTTCTCAAGCCAAAACCTTTGGGGTAACCTATGGTGGAGGCGAATTTAATGTAGCAGTCTCACTTAATAATCTAGGCGTCTCTGCAGATTTTGTTACTAGGCTTCCTAGTAACGAGATAGGCGATACAGCTCTTCAAGAAATTAAGAAAATTGGAGTAGGCGATAAGTATATTAAAAGAGGAGGTGATAGACTAGGGATTTACTTTCTAGAAACAGGAGCCGGAACAAGAGCTAGCAACGTGGTATATGATCGCGCTGGTAGCTCTATGGCTACTATTACAAAAGGATGTTTTGACTGGGAAAAAATATTTGAAGGTGCAACTTGGTTTCACTGGAGTGGTATTACTCCAGCAATATCAGAAGCAGCAGCGCTAGAGTGTCTAGAGGCTGTAAAAGTCGCAAGTAAGTTGGGGCTCAGCATCTCTACAGATTTAAATTACCGTTCAAAACTTTGGAAATGGGGCAAGGAGCCTAAGGAGGTAATGCCAGAACTTCTTAAGTATAGTAATTTAATACTAGGAGATATAGATACTGCTTTTTTTATGCTAGGTGAGGACAAAGTAGGACCTAACTATCAAGATGAAAAATCACTCCCTGTTTTATATGACAAGCTTTTTAAACTATGCCCTAACCTCAAGCAGGTTGCGACCACATTAAGATACTCTGTGAGTGCATCTCACCAGCGCATAGGAGGATTATTATATGATGGTGAGCAAGTGTATAGGGCACACATTCAAGAAGTAACGCCCGTAGTAGACCGTGTAGGGAGTGGAGATGCATTTATGGGCGGTCTAGCCTTTGGACTCATAGACGACCCTATAAACAAGCAGCGTGCAGTAGATATTGCTGTAGCGTCTTGTTGTTTAAAACATACCATTTATGGTGATTACAATTTGGTCTCTTTACAAGATATAGAACGATTTATGGATGGAGATCAATCAGGAAAAGTTTCAAGATAATTATGGCAAGATTTACAAGATTAGAAGTAGCACAAGCGATGAAAGACACGGGAATTGTTCCTTTGTTTTATAATGAATCTGTTGAGGTAGGCAAGCAATTATTACAAGCTTGTTACAGCGGTGGTGCTCGAGTAATAGAGTTTACAAGCCGTGGTGATAATGCACATAAGGTATTTGATGAGTTGTGCGCTTTCGCGAAAGCGGAATTACCTGAGTTAATACTTGGCGTAGGTAGTGTTACGAACGCAGCAGCAGCATCTCTTTATTTGCAGTTAGGAGCAAACTTTGTGGTAACTCCTGTATTGCGTGAAGATATCGCCTTGGTGTGTAATAGAAGAAAAGTGCTATGGTCACCAGGTTGCGGATCACTTACAGAAATTGCCCGTGCCGAAGAACTAGGCTGTGAGATTGTAAAATTATTTCCAGGAGGTATTTATGGAGCCCAGTTTGTAAAAGCAATAAAAGGACCATGTCCCTGGACGTCAGTGATGCCTACAGGCGGTGTTTCTCCTACCAGAGAAAGTCTAGAAGAATGGTTTAATGCAGGAGTAACCTGCGTAGGACTAGGTTCAAAACTCATTGCTCTAGATGAGAATGGAGCATGGGATTATAAAAAAATAGAAGAAAAGACAGCTCTGGCTATTGATTTAATAAAAGTTATAAGAGGTAAATAAGAGCATCATAAGGCTCACAATTATTTGAATTAGTTTGTTTATTTACATTTAGTTTGTATTTTAAAGGGTATCGAGAGATACCCTTTGTTGTTTCAAATTAGTCTCTCTATAGATGATGATTTTCAAGAAATAATTTTCTGGACATAACAAAGTTCTACAAGAAATTTTATTGGATAGTTTCCTTACTTGTTGATTTATGTATTTGTGATTCATAGTCATTAGTCTTTACATCTGTATTGTATTGCTGTGTTGTAAACTTTTTACTAAGCTTTCGCGAAAGCGTTTGTCTAAGAACATATTTCTACGAGTGAATTTTTTCAAATAAAAAGCCCAACTTGTTTGAAGTTGGGCTTAATAATTAATCTAACTATTTATTATTCATCCTTAACATCATATCTGTCTAGCATCATAACTTTATCCCAAGCAGCGACAAAATCTTTCAAGAATCGCTCGTTACCATCATTGGCGGCATATACTTCTGAGATGTTCCTTAACTGAGAATTTGAGCCAAATATCAAATCACAACGGGTTGCTGTATATTTTATATCTCCTGTAGATCTCTCTCGAACATTGAATAATTGTGCATCATTAGTTTGAGGCTCCCACGCATAATCCATACTCGTTAATACTTTAAAGAAATCATTAGTTAAATGTCCTGGATTTTCGGTAAATAAACCGTGCTTAGAATAATCAAAATTTTGATCTAACACTCGAAGTCCTCCCACAAGAACTGTCCATTCTGGAGCATTGAGCGTTAAAAGCTGAGCGCGGTCTAAAAATATACGTTCAGAAGGAACATGATAACCTACCTTATTGTTATGATAGTTTTTAAAGCCATCTGATACTGGTTTAAGCCAATCAAAACTTTCTATATCTGTAAGTTCTGGAGTAGTGTCATTTCTACCGGGAGTAAAAGGAACTGATATAGTACTCCCCGCATCTTTAGCAGCCTTTTCTATTCCTACACAACCTCCTAAAACAATTAGGTCAGCAAGAGATACCTTTCTTGGGGTATCCATTACATTAAATGTTTCTTTGATTTCCTCTAGAGCTTTAATGACATTATTTAATTCACCAGGTCTATTAAATAACCAACTTCTTTGCGGTTCTAAAGCTATGCGAGCACCGTTTGCTCCACCTCTTTTATCAGAATGTCTATACACTGATGCAGCAGACCAAGCAGCGTTTACTAAAGCAGTAACAGAGATATCGCTTTCTAAAATTTTTGTTTTGAGAAAGGCAATATCAAATTCATTGATAGTATGTTTAATCAGTTTAGGGATTGGGTCTTGCCATAATAATTCCTTTTCAGGAACCTCAGGTCCCAAATATCTATCTGTAGGACCCATATCACGGTGAGTAAGCTTATACCAAGCCTTTGAAAATGCCTGAGTAAAGTACTCAAAATCATCCATGAATTTTTTACATACTTCCCTGTAAGCAGGGTCTACCTTTAATGCTATGTCAGAAGTCATCATCATTAAATCGTTCATTTTTCCCTCTATATGTGCATCAGGAGTTTTTGGAGCGTTAGGGTCTATTGGAGTCCACTGTCCTGCTCCTGCGGGGCTTTTGATTTGTTTCCATTCATACTTAAATAGATTTACTAAGTAAGTGTTGTCCCATTCTGTAGGGTTAGGAGTCCAGGATCCTTCAATTCCATTAGTCATTGTATCTGCACCATTACCACTTCCTACTGGATTATGCCACCCGAAACCTTGAGCCTCAATAGGTGCCTTTTCTGGAGCTGCCCCTATTTTTTCTGGATCAACCATTCCGTGACTTTTTCCAAAAGCATGTCCTCCAGCAATAAGTGCCACGGTTTCTTCATCATCCATCGCCATACGCTTAAATGATTCTCTAATATTTCTAGCAGAGTCCATTGCGTCCATATTTCCTCCAGGACCTTCAGGGTTGACATATATTAAAGACTGGTGTGTCGCAGCCAAGGGGTTTTCTAAATCATGATATTCTTCCTTTACATCTCCTTTCCAACGCAAATTATTGTTTACCATTTCTTCTGGATGGCCTACATGATTACCTGTAGTTTGTGATTCATCATATGCCTTACCATTCCAAAATTCTGGTCCCCAGTACGTACTGCGGTCTGGTTCCCAAGCATCACGTCTTCCACCTGCAAAACCATAGGTAGGGAAGTTCATTATTTCTAGCGCACAATTACCTGTAAGCATAATAAGGTCAGCCCATGAAAGTGACGCGCCGTATTTCTTTTTTATAGGCCATACAAGCCTTCTTGCTTTATCTGTATTACCATTGTCCCACCATGAGTTAATAGGTGCAAATCTCTGCATCGCTTGTGCACCACCTCCACGACCATCTGCTATACGGTAAGTACCAGCCGAATGCCAAGCCATACGTATCATTTGAGGACCATAGTTATTGTAATCTGCTGGCCACCATTCTTGATGAGTGACAAGCATTTCTTTAATATCTTTTTTTAATTCTTGAAAGTCAATTTTATTAAAAGCTTCCTTATAGGATTGATCACTTAGGGGATTTGCAACAGGCTGCTCTTGATGAAGCAATTCTACTTGTAATCTATTAGGCCACCAATCATCAATTTGAGGGGAAGTGCCAAATGC
This sequence comes from Dokdonia sp. Hel_I_63, assembly GCF_007827285.1. Lineage (NCBI taxonomy): Bacteria > Pseudomonadati > Bacteroidota > Flavobacteriia > Flavobacteriales > Flavobacteriaceae > Dokdonia > Dokdonia sp. Hel_I_63. The sequence continues at coordinate 1,535,546 of NZ_VISD01000001.1, forward strand.
ACCACCAATACGTGTCCCACGAAAAGGGCATTTTTCTAAGTTTTCTGGATTGTCAAAATCTTTCATAGTATTATTTTTAGTCTAAGGAAATTAATGATTGGAGTCTAAATTCAACAATAATTGTAATTAATTACCGCAATTCATAAAACTAAGTAAGTTTGGTTTTTCAAATCATACCGTCAAGTTAAAATAGTTTTAAAGTGATCATAATTTCTCACAATTATTTAAAAATTTAATAACGAAGATGACAATAGTTAGTGTTTTGTTAAATAATTAAGAAATTACTTTCATTAGGAAAATCATATTATATCAGCGGAACTACAAGATAAATAATAAGCAATTTGTGTTGTCAATTTTATAGACGCGATGCCTTTTAAGATTCTAATCAGTATTACAGTTGTAAGGTATAAGTTGTACTCTTAACTATTTTCAGAATTGTAAATAAGACTATGTTAATTACTATTTACCCTATGAATTTTCACAAAAATTGTATTTCTCATATATAGATAAAAACGAATATTGATTTTAGTTTAAAAACATACTATATATTTACAGGCTATTAAAACATAGTGTTTTGTGCAGCGCTAACATAAAATAACAGTCAAATCAATCTGGCGATTTATGGATAACCTAATTACGTTTGCAATTACCGTATTTACGGGCTTTTTTGCTATAACAAATCCAATTTCAAATATGACCATCTTTTTGTCCCTCACAGAGGGAGCAGATAAAAAGACAAAGCAAAATATCAATAAAAGAGCAAACATTGTTGCTTTTGTTATTGTGGCTGGTTTTGTGTTATTAGGCAAATTCATTTTCGAGTTATTCCAAATAACAATACCGGCTTTTAAGATATTTGGTGGGATTTTAGTATTTCTTATCGGTTTTGATATGTTGCAGTCTAAGAAGGTAAACGTAAAGCACTTAAAAGAGGTAGATGTAGATGAGAATATAGCAATCTCACCTTTAGCTATCCCAATTATTGCAGGTCCGGGTACAATTGTAACTGCAATGAATTCAGTATCAGATGCAACTTACATGGAGATAGGGGTTGTGATTTTGATTTTTGCTGTTATGTGCATGTTGATGTACATGACATTTAGTGCCAGCAATCTTATTGTTAGGGTTTTGGGTAATAATGTAATCTCTGTAATAGGTAAGATTATGGGGTTGATAATAGGGATTATTGGCACAGGAATGATCATAGAAGGAGTAAAAATCTCTTTTGATTTGATGCCATAAACTGTTAGCTGCATTAATTGTACAGATAATGATATAAGTGCAATTAATAGCTGTACTGCTTAACTTTTGTCATACATACGATTTCTATAGAAAATATGAAAAAGATCTTTCTATATGTTCCTCTATTTCTGTTATTTATAGTAACCTTTTGTTCTTGTAGTGTATTACAATGGCGTAAGTCTGATCAAGAGATTCATGAAAAGTTTACTGCCTTAAAAGTTGAAAGTAACATCTCATATTTTCAAGTTGATAGTCTTGATTTAAAAGTTCGTATCCAGGAGGTTACTACCGCAGATAGCGATGTAAATCTTGTTTTTTTTCATGGAGCACCTAGTTCTATCGCTGCCTGGGAGAGCTATATCTCAAATAATGTTCTCATTAAAAATGCAAATATTTATGCAATAGACAGGCCTGGCTACGGCTACTCTAATTTTGGTAAAGAATTCCCTTCTATTGAACGTCAAGCCCAATTAATGGCCACTATTCTTAAAGAAAAAGGGATAAAAAATATTATAGCTGTAGGCTCATCTTACGGAGGGCCTATTGCAGCAAGAATAGGAGTTTTAAATCCAGAAGTAAAAGCTGTTGTTATGATCTCTCCAGCGATTAATCCTTCTATAGAAAAAGACTTTTGGGTAGCTCGTTTTACACAGTGGAAAATAACGCGATGGATTGTGCCCACAGCTTATCGCGTAGCAGGAGATGAAAAGAAAATACACGCAGCCGAACTAGATTTAATAAAAGCCGACTGGAAGAATCTAAAAGTACCAGTGATTCACATTCATGGCGATAACGATGATATTGTTCCCTATGAAAATGTAAACTTTAGCAAAGAAAATTTTCAGAATGTTGAGATCATCACAGTATCAGGCAAAGGCCATGAGATTTCTTATAGAAATACAGAATTAATTATACCTAAGTTGATAAAGCTCATTAATGAGTTAAAAATGATAAAATAGCCTAGAGAGTGTTAAGTAATACGCAAATGCAGGTGCCAATCTGCGTTTCTTAATTAAAGACAACTTCTACAATCGTAGCTTCGTCCTTTCTAGCTTCATTAGAAATAAAAAGCCTTCCGTCAGGACTAAAAGTAATTCCCTCTGGCTGAGCAAAGTCGTCTTTATCGAGTTGGTATACTTTTTTAACGGTACCGTCGCTATCTAGTATTGCCAGCTTTGGTTTTTTACCTTCAAGCACATAGTAGTCACCCGTCACTGGATGTATTGCCACATCAGAAGGACTAAAAGTGCGATACGCTTTTTTCTTTTTAAAATCCTCAAAAGCTTTGTCATTCATATTTATACGAATGACTGGTTTTACAGGCATTATTTTAGAGTTTAAAGGGATATAATATAGACCTTTAAAATCCTCATTACTATCACGATCTTTCGGAGTTATAACTAAACTATTTTTTTTTGTGTCTAGAGTGAGGGTTTCTATATTGTTGCGACCGCTAAATGCTGTTTGAAAGTTAGTAACAGTTGGATTGCTTTCGCGAAAGCGTAATACCTCATAAATTAGTCCATCACTGCGCATCACGTAGGCATCCTTACCATTAACTGTGATACCTTCATAATCTCCATGACCAGCAAAGGCTACTTCTTGAATGACTTTTTCTTTTTTAAGATCATAAATGAAAATGGTGCCATCCTCATCTTCTACGCAAGCTAGTCTGTTGTCAGAAATCCATGAGATGCCACTTACCTCATTTAAAATTTTGGGCATTTTCCAAGTGTTTACAATCGTATAATCTTTTTTAGATTTTTTTTTAATTGTTATTTTGTCTTTTTCATCGCTCTGACCATTGTAGCTATTTGCACAACTTACAGTGACAATGATTGCGAGAGTGACAATAAATAGGTGAGGTATATATTTTCTATAGTTCATTAGATTTCTTTTTTAATATACGGTGAGTTTTTTTTTGCTTTCGCGAAAGCGTAAAATATAACATTAGGTTGCTGGGTCTCGTTTAAAAATTTGAATTAAATCAAAAACAATCACACAAAACACTACCCAAACAAAGCCTGCAATAAATCCACCTGCGACATCTGAGGGGTAATGAACGCCTAAATAAATACGACTAACGCCGATACTTAATATCAAAATCAAGCACAGAGTGATAAGTAGAATTTTATAAAATTTCTTAATTGGGAATTTACTTACTAAGAATAACAGTGTCCCGTAAAAAGCCATTGCCATCATCGCGTGCCCGCTAGGGTAACTAAGCGTTTCTACTGTTACAAGATGTTCGGCATCTGGTCGCGCTCTATTAATGATTTGTTTCAAAATAAGATTAGAACTCAAAGCAAGCACCATCACAAATGCAAGTTGGGCAACATATCGCCATTTTTTAAATGTAAAATAGAATATAATCGTGCATAATATAAATGTGATAACATAACCTAGAGCATCACCCAGATCTGTTACAAAAATAAAATAGTTTGTGAGATAAGGTGTTCTAAAACTGGCAACGTAGTTTGAAATTGCCGTATCAGACGCAGCTAGATAGGTACTTTTTAAAGTTTCTGTAAGGGATATAAATAATTTTATACCACCTATAAAGAGTGCTAAGGCGATGATTGTGGTGATAATATAAGCCCATCTACCATCATATTTTTTAAATACCTTGACTAATAAACTTTTAATCCAATAAATAAGTGATGCTAGTTTTTGTTTCATGCTTTACAATTACCATTCACTACAAATTTAAGTATCAAATATTAGTAAAGTCTAAAGAAGATTATAATGTTAAGATCTAAATTTCTTTTAAACCTCCCGTCGATACATAGGATAGGGGCATAATTACAAATGATGTTGTGTTTTATATCCTAATTATTTTTAGAGCAGTCAACTTTATTGTTAAATAAGAGAGCGATAAAAATATGTGGGCTAAGACTTTTAAGTGAAATTTTGTACAATAAAAAAGGCTTTACAGAAATGTAAAGCCTTTATAATTATGTAGCGAGAGGGGGGCACGATCCCCCGACCTCCGAGTTATGAATCCGACGCTCTAACCAGCTGAGCTACCTCGCCATAATTTAAAATTGCTATTAATAATAAGAGCAATTTTGTGTGCTCGCATAAGCAATGTGCCTAAGCGGGTGCAAATATAAAATATATTTGTGGTTGTGCAAACCTCTTTCTTAAATAAAATTAATTTAATTGCTTTGTTCTACTAATTACTTTCAATATATTGTCGTACTATTAATACCTTTCTATGAGCGATAAAATAAAATATGAGATTGAGTTTGTTGTAAGAGCTTCTCCTTCTTTATTATACCAATATATAGCTACTCCATCAGGAATGAGTGAGTGGTTTGCAGATAATGTAAATTTAAGAGGTGACCACTACACTTTTATTTGGGACGGAAGTGAGGAAAAAGCAAAACTCCTTACCAAAAAGAACGATGACCGCATAAAATTCCAATGGGCGGCAGATGAAGGAGAGGAATATTATTTTGAATTACGTCTCCAAGTAGATGAGATTACCAAGGATGTATCACTCATGATAACAGACTTTGCAGAAGAAGATGAAGTAGATGAAGGTAAAATGTTCTGGGAAAATCAAATTTCAGAGTTGAAACAAGTAATAGGCTCATCATAACTAAAGCCTAATTAATATCTTTGCACCGCCTCCCTAAAAGGCGGTTTTTTTATGATCAATCACAACGGAACTTTATCCTCACCAGAGGATGCGCAACTTAATCCATTTAATAGAGGGCTACTTTATGGCGATGGACTTTTTGAAACAATTAAAGCAGTAAACGGTAAACTCCTTTTCTGGGAAGACCACTACTTTAGACTTATGGCTTCTATGCGCATTCTTCGCATGGAAATCCCAATGGAGTTCACGCCAGAGTTTCTTGAAGAAGAACTCTTGAAGACTTTGACAGCTTCTGGTCTAATTGATCAAACAGCTCGCATACGTATTACAGTGTATAGATCTGGTGGCGGCACGTATCTTCCAGAAGAGCGCGGTGTGGGTTATTACGCTTTCGCGAAAGCGCACCCTAATCCTTTTTATCTCCTAAACGAAGAACCTTACGAGGTGGAGTTGTATAAAGACCATTATATAAATGCAGATTTAATATCTACGCTTAAAACAACTAATAAGATTGTGTACGTTACAGGAAGTATCTATGCTCAAGAAAATGGATATGATAATTGTCTACTAGTAAATAATGAGAAAAATATAGCCGAAGCATTGCAAGGGAATTTATTTCTAGTAAAAGGAAACCACATTAAGACACCACCACTTACTGATGGTTGCTTACGCGGTGTGATAAGGAAACAACTTATTAATATTATAGGACTAATGGATGAGTACACTTTTGAAGAGGCATCTATATCACCATTTGAATTGCAAAAAGCAGATGAGCTTTTTATTACAAACACCATTATGGGAATACAGCCTATAACAAAGTATAGAAAAAAGGAGTTTAAAATTGATGCTGCTTCAGCTTTGTTAAAAAAACTTAATGTAAAAGTAAGATTAGGTTAGTTATATTGAGGGTTTTCTGGAGCATTAGACCATAAGGCATAATCACCGCCTATTTCTATAATTTTATCTCTCCACAGTGCTGTGTGGTTATCTTTGAGTAGTGCATCTTGTTGGTCATTTTCAAGAATGACCCAGCTGTTTTGCACGATCTCTTGGTTAAGCTGGTTGCTTTCCCATCCACTATATCCTAGAAAAAATTTAATTTTTTCACAGCAGATTTCTTCGTTCATAATTAGTTCTAGGGCTCTCTCAAAATTCCCTCCCCAATAAATACCTGAGGCTATTTCAAGGCTATCTTCTATAAGATCAGGAACGGTGTGTATAAAATATAGATTCTCTTGCTCTACAGGTCCTCCATTGTAAATAGGCATCTCACAATCCTCTATGCCTTCTATTAAGTCTGATAGTTTGACATCCAGCGGTTTATTGAGAATAAACCCTACAGAACCTTTATCATTATGATCTGCAAGAAGAATTACAGACCTTGTAAATGATGTATCACCTAGTATAGATGGTTCGGCAACTAATAAATGTCCCTTTGTAGGATATGCAATCATAATAGTGACGTTTATATAGATAAATCTAGCTATTTTTTAGATTACAAAAAATTTATTTCTAATATATTTAACTAGTAAAAATTTTATGTAACTATTTGTAATTTAATTAATTATAAATTAAAACGCTTTTTTAGTATTTAAAAAACATAGATATAAGGTAATAAATAGGGGATGAACCGCTTACTTCTTGAAGAAAATATATGTAATAAATCATATTGAGAATTCATTTCTGTAGATGTTTTATGCACATGATTAAGTACTTTTACTAGACCAATAAAATCGTATTGAAAGCACATTATAAAAAGCACATATTAGAGTTCAAGAGCCCCAGCGGTACTTCACGAGGTGTCTTACGTACAAAAGAGACGTGGTATATTATCATTGATGATAATGGGAAGATGGGTGTAGGAGAATGTGGAATCCTTAGAGGCCTTAGTTATGATGATGTGCCAGATTATGAGCAGAAGCTGGAATGGGCATGTAGTAATATAACTAAAGGACCTCAAGCTCTTTGGGAACAACTAATAGCCTATCCAAGTATACAAGCGGGTATTGAGATGGCGTTTTTATCACTTAAATCTAATCATCCCTATGTTTTATTTCCATCTACCTTTACAGAAGGAACCTCTGCTATAGAAATCAATGGCTTGATATGGATGGGAGATGAAGATTTTATGAGAGCGCAGGTAGCAGAAAAGCTTGAGCAAGGTTTTGATTGTATAAAAATGAAGATAGGAGCCATTGACTTTAAAGACGAAATGGCGATTCTATCCTCTATAAGAAAGAGTTACAATAATGAGCAGCTTACCTTGCGGGTAGATGCAAATGGTGGTTTTGCTTTCGCGAAAGCAAAAGAAGTCCTATTCCAACTAGCCGAGCTAGATATTCACTCTATAGAACAACCCATTGCTACAAAACAGTGGGAGGCAATGGCATCATTATGTGCGAGTACACCTACACCAATAGCGCTAGATGAAGAACTTATAGGAGTGACAGATCTCCCTTCAAAACGCAAGCTGCTTGAAACTATAAAACCACAATATATTATTTTAAAGCCTAGCTTTATTGGAGGTTTTAAAGGAAGTCAAGAGTGGATTGACGTAGCAGATTCATTAGGGATTGCATGGTGGATAACCTCTGCATTAGAAAGTAATATTGGTCTTAATGCTATCGCACAATGGACCCATGAATTAGGAGCAAAAGGGCCTCAAGGACTAGGTACGGGGAGCCTTTTTACAAATAATATATCTTCACCACTAGAAGTAGTGAATGGAACTTTAAGAACGGATAATAATAAGCACTGGAATTTTAAATTATAACATATGTATATTGAGCAGGCGTATAAGAGTTTATATGAGGGTTGGAGGTATATAATAGGTTTCTTGATTATATTTATTTTAGGCTGGCAAATTTTAGGAGCAATTCCATTAATGGTAGGCTCGTGGATGAGAGCTGGTGATATAAATACTTTTCTAGAAGCAGGAGAAGAGAATTTTTTTCCGCTTTTTGAAGGGGAAAGTAATTTTTACTTAGTACTTGCACTTTGCACCTTTTTAGGGGGTTTACTTGGACTCGTTGTTGTTGTTAAGTATCTACATAAGCAGCGATTTACAAAGCTAGTAACCGCTAGAAAAAAAATAGATTGGTCTCGTTTTTTCTTTGCTTTTGCTATTTGGGGTGCGTTTTCTATAGTATCCACACTTGTAGCATACTATTTTGCTCCAGAAGATCTTGTGTGGAATTTTAATCTTATGCCTTTTCTAGGGCTTCTAGCCATCACATTAATACTACTACCCTTACAAACTTCTTTTGAGGAATTTCTTTTTAGAGGATATTTAATGCAGGGGATAGGAGTTGCTGCTGGTAATAAGCTCGTGCCTCTTATTATTACTTCACTTATTTTTGGACTCATGCACGCGCTTAATCCTGAAATAGAAAAGCTTGGATACAGCATACTATCGGTCTACATAGGTTTAGGTTTCTTTCTCGGGATTATAACGCTTATGGATGATGGAATGGAGCTTGCTCTAGGCTTTCATGCGGCAAATAATATGTTTATTGCACTGCTCGTAACTTCAGATTGGAGTGCATTACAAACTAATTCTATCTTTCGTGATGTGGCAGAGCCTTCGGCTATAGGGCAGATTGTTCCTATATTTATTATACTACCTATTCTCATGTATATTTTTGCTAGAAAATATAAATGGTCTAACTGGAAACAGAAACTCACAGGAAGTGTAAAGCCTCTTGCTGGCGCTTAAATAGTTGAGCAGACTTACATTTTACATTTGCTTAATATTAATCTTACAAGGAACCCGTATATTTAAATGATATGACGGAGCTTGCTGAAAAATACACGCGCTTACACCCTAAATTTAAACTTAATGGTGCTTCATTTACCATTGCTTCATTAAAGGAGCAAGCGCATACCTTTATTAAAGAAGGTGAACCTTATGAGGAATCTGTAGGTGAGTTTATTATAGAGTGGCTAGATGCTAAGAAGTATGTGACGGTACATACATCTGGGTCTACGGGAACACCTAAGCCTATTAAGATAAACAAAGAGCATATGATCAATAGTGCAAAAGCAACTGCAAAGCACTTTGATGTATTTGAAAAAACAACGGCATTGCTTTGTCTTCCTGCACATTACATTGCTGGAAAAATGATGCTTGTAAGAGCAATGACATTAGGATGGCGTATTGATATGGCGCAGCCAAAATCAAACCCGCTGGATGCTGTTTATAGAACGTATGACTTTTGTGCGATGACGCCTTTTCAGCTTGATAATTCCTTATCGCGATTACACTTACTTTCAAAGCTTATTGTAGGAGGAGGAGCGATATCACCAGCACTGTCATTAAGATTACAAGGACTTAAAACCAAGGTTTATGAAACCTATGGAATGACAGAAACTGTAACTCACATTGCAGCAAGAAGAGTCAATCCAAAAAAAAATAAAGAAGGAATCATCCCTTTTAAAGTACTTGACAAAGTTACAGTCGAAATCGATAATAGGGATTGTCTTGTAATAAAAGCTCCTAAGGTGAGCACGGATCCCGTGATTACAAATGATCTTGTAGAGCTCATAACGTATAAGAAGTTCATCTGGCTAGGTCGCATTGATAATGTAATTAATAGCGGTGGAGTAAAATTGTTTCCAGAACAGATAGAGGCAAAGTTGGCGCCATTTATCCATGTTCCATATTTTGTAGCCGGAGTTCCACATGAACTGCTTGGCGAGCGATTAACGTTATTTGTAGAGCAAGAAGAACCTCTTTTTATAAAGGAGCATATTACAGATATATCGGCTTTTGGGTCTTTTGAACTACCTAAACTTGCGGTTTCATTAACCTCCTTTCAGCGTACGGCTACAGGTAAAATACAGAGAGGGCAAACCTTAAAAGAGTATTTAAACAATTTATAGAGTTGAAGTTACGCTTTCGCGAAAGCGTAATAATCATCTTATATTACTTCACTCATTGGTACTAGGCTTTTGCTCATTCTAACTGGAAATGAGATCATATAGGCTATAGGTTTACAATTCATTTAAAATGTATGACCTATGAAAAGCATCTTCACACTTGCCCTATTATTTATTGCATTCCAACTACCTAGTCAAAATGAAATTGAGACCAAATCTGTAGTAATTAAAGCAGAACATCTCATCACCTATGCTGCCGAAAACTTCCCAAGCGAAGATGCCCAGCAACTCTATATCCTGGTAGAGACGGGAAAAGCAGGAATCTCTCCCGAAGATAAATTTTATATAGAGCAAGGAATAAAGCTACTCATTAAAAGGCTTGATGATAATGATATGATAGCGATAGGAACCTATGGAGCGATAAGTGCAAATATTCTTCCCTTTACAGAAGTAAGCAAAGCGGCAGTATTGCGAGAGTCTGTAGAGAGTTTGTTTAAGGGTGAGTTTATGGCGATGACTTCCTCGGGAATTTCTATAGCGTATGATATGATGGAGGCACATTATTATGAGAAAAAATTGAGTAGTGTGATCATGATACGAGGTGCCGGTATTGATGTTATTGAAGATGCTCAAGAGTTAATGGCCAGCGCCAACGATATTAAAAGTCGAGCTAGTAGCACGTCATTATACCAAGGAATAGGAGTTTCTAGTCGGGATAAAAGAAGACAAGAAAGAGAACAGCGCAAACAATCAAGAGCTACAGATCATAAAAATTTAGGCGGAGCGATTGCTTTAACTGCACTCACTTTATTGCCAGAAATACTTGATGTAATTAAGGATTAAAGATTTGGGCATCATTATTGAATATGAGTATTCACGAAATAATTATGCATATTTGCAAAAATAGATAGATAAGATGATGAGATATTTTTTAGTGGTAGTGATGTTGTTGTGTCTAGTGAGTGTTGAAGCTCAAGGATTTGGAGGTCAAAATGGGACTGACTTTAGTGGTAGAGGCAGGCGCTTAGTTCCTTCCACACCAGGAGTAGCAGCATCTTATAATGAGAAACCAGACCCTAATGTGTTAAGTTTAGAGCGATCAAGCGTATACCAGGAAATGTTTGAACTAGACGTTTTTGGTAAAGAGGTGCTTAGAAGTTATTTAAAAGATTACTATACTGTATTATTGGCAATCCAAGATGATAAGGACATGGTTATTGATGATAAGCGCAAAAAAGCGGAATTAGAAAAAAAGAAATTTGAATCTCAATTAAGAGATATTCTCACCGAGGAACAAGTGGTGAAGATCATAGCAGAGGAAGAGTCTGGACGAACTGATAAGAAAGTAGAAAAAGAAAAGAAAAAGGAACGCAAGAAAAAGCGTAGAAATAAAGGTGACAGGTAAAATAGTCTTACATCAATTTATAATTAAGAAAAGAGTGTTCAGATGAATACTCTTTTTTGTTTTTAGTATTTTTAAGGACTAGCAACTTAACTATGAAAACATTACTATTACTTTTACTACTTCCGTTTGCATGCATTAATGGTCAAATCTTAACAGAACGCGATAGAGCGGACGTAATTGATGAGGTCTTAGCAGATAGATTTGATAATTTACTACCTACATTAATGGACCGCACAGATATTGATATGTGGGTTGTGATTTCTAGAGAATATAATGAAGATCCTGTTATAAAAACAATGCTTCCTTCTACGTGGCTTAATGCGAGAAGGAGAACTATTTTAGTTTTCTACAGAAATAAAGAAAAGAATACTATTGAAAAGCTAGCAGTAGCTAGATATAACGTAGGGAAGAATATCATCTCTGCTTGGGATAAAGAAAAAGAACCAGATCAATGGGCACGTCTTCTAGAGATTATAGAAGAGCGCAACCCTTCAAAAATTGGACTTAATTATTCTGATGATTTTGGACTTGCAGACGGAATTGTAAAGACAGATTATGAGGCTTTTATATCAAAACTATCACCTACTCAGCAATCAAAAGTAGTCTCTGCACAGAATCTTGCAGTGGGATGGTTAGAAACACGCACGGCGCTTGAAATGAAATATTTTGAACAGCTAGTAGATGTGACGCATGATATTATTAAGGATGCCTTCAGCTATAAAGTGATTGTTCCAGGAGTTACAACTACAGATGATGTGGTGTGGTATTTACGCCAGCGAGTTACAGATATGGGATTAGAAACATGGTTTCACCCTACGGTTGATATTCAACGATCTGAAGAAAAGCTAGAGAGTCATATTGTTTCATTTTCTAATAGACCAGAAGGAAAAGTAATCCAGAAGGGTGACTTGTTGCACTGTGATTTTGGAATTACTTACCTACGTCTTAATACAGATTGCCAGCAGCACGCATATGTTTTAAAGGATGACGAGAAGGAACTGCCAGCGTTCTTGAGTAAAGCATTTGCAGACGGTAACCGCGTGCAAGATGTACTTGCTTCAAATTTTAAGACAGGTAGAACTGGAAATGAGATTCTATTAAAATCATTAAAGGAGACTAGAGCAGAAGGTCTTGTGCCTTCTATCTATACGCATCCACTTGGACTATACGGTCATGCCGCTGGGCCAACGATTGGAATGTGGGACTCTCAAGGTGGTGTGCCAGGTACAGGAGACTACAAGCTTTATGAGAACACAGCATACGCTATTGAACTCAATACTACAGTAACCATTCCCGAGTGGAATAAAGACATTAGAATTATGCTTGAGGAAGCAGGATTTTGGGGTGAAGATGGCTTTAGATATGTTTCAGGAAGGCAAGAAGAAATACTTATTGTTAAGTAATATAAGTACGCTTTCGCGAAAAATTGAAAGAAAACCCTAAGAGTCCTTTCTAGGGTGATATTGCTCCATCACACGAGCGAGGTCACTGCGATCTACATGCATATAGATTTCGGTAGTTGTAATGCTCTCGTGACCTAGCATTTGCTGAATACTTCTCAAATCGGCGCCATTTTGTAAAAGGTGGGTAGCAAAGCTGTGACGAAACGTATGCGGACTAATATTTTTCTTAATTCCAGCTTTTATTGCGAGATCTTTTATGATTGTAAAAATCATGGCACGTGTGAGCTGGCGACCTCTTCTATTTAAAAATAAAATATCTACATACTCTGGTTTGACGTCTATATGTGTTCGTATTTCATTACGGTATATGTCGATGTACTTTTGAGTATGCTCGCTTATAGGGACAAAGCGCTGTTTGTCTCCCTTACCTATCACATTTATAAAACCTTCTTCAAAATATAAATCTGATAGCTTCAGGCTTATTAACTCTGTTACTCGAAGGCCACAAGAATACAACGTCTCTAGCATAGCACGATTGCGTTCTCCCTGAGGAGTGGAGAGGTTAATTGCCGTGATAAGAGCGTCTATTTCTTCTTCGGCGAGTGTGTCTGGTAGTTTTCTTCCTAGGCGAGGAGATTCAATAAGGTCTAGAGGATTGTCTTTTCTATAATCTTCAAATATCAGGTAATTAAAAAAACCTTTTAGCCCAGAGATGATACGAGCTTGTGATCTCGCTTGTACTTCTTTGGCTATGGTGTATATAAAGTCTTGAATGTCATCTTTAGCTATAGTAATAGGGTCTGGTGGGCTATCTAATTGCTCCAGATGACGCGTTAGTTTTTTTAAGTCTCGAGCATAGTTGTCTATAGTGTTCTCAGAGAGACCACGTTCTATACGTAAGTAACTTTTGTAGTTTGATATGCCTGTTTCCCATTTCACGAAAGTGAAAATACAATTATTAAAGGATTCTCAATTAACAAGAGTTTAGAAAGTGCTTAACACGCATTTAACACGATGATGGATAGCTTTGAATATCATTTAAAACAAACACAAACATGAAAAAAATAGTAGTAGTAGCAATCGCAGCCTTATTTGGAACTGTAGCAGTTCAAGCACAAGATGAGGTGTCTTTTGGAGCAAAAGGAGGAGTTAACTTTGCAACCGTAGGAGGAGACGATTTTGAAGATCCAGATGCAAGAACAAGCTTCCATTTTGGAGGGTTTGTAGAAGTGCCTATCACAGAGAAATTCTCAATACAACCAGAGGTTTATTATTCGGGTCAGGGGTACGATATCCAGAGTGTTGATAACGGAGATGATATTGAGTTTCAGCTAGATTACATTAATGTGCCAGTACTTGCAAAGTATTACTTTGTAGATGGGTTTTATGGAGAAGTGGGACCACAAATAGGATTTAATGTAAATAGTGAGATTGATTCTAATCCTGATGGTGATTCTGGAGATATCAATTTTAATAACGATGCTATAAACACGGTAGACTTTGCTGTTGTAGGTGGTTTAGGATATAAACTTAACAATGGTTTATTTTTTAACGCACGTTATAATCTAGGACTTTCTGACGTTTTTAGTAGTGAAGACTTAGGAGGTTTCGACCTTGATGCTCGTAATAGAGTATTTATGTTAGGAGCTGGATTTGCATTTTAAATCATAAGTAAAAAGAATTATCAAAAGCGCCTCAGTAGAGGCGCTTTTTTTACGCCCTGTAAATCTGTATTTTTATGCACTCGCGAAAGCGCACTCAACAACTATAATCTATGAAATTACTTATAATAAATGGCCCTAATTTGAATATGTTAGGTAAGCGTGAACCAGAAATTTATGGAACCGAAACTTTCGAGGATTACTTCACTCAACTTCAGTTTGCATATAAGGACACTGAGCTTAGCTATTTTCAAAGTAATATAGAAGGAGAGCTCATTTCAAAATTACACGAAGCAAATGACACATTTGACGGAGTGATTTTAAACGGAGCAGCTTATTCCCATACCTCTATAGGATTAGGAGACGCTGTAGCAGCTATAAGTACTCCAGTTATAGAAGTGCATATTTCAAATACATTTGCGAGAGAAGAGTTTAGACATCATTCATACCTTTCTAAATATGTTAAGGGTGTAATAGTAGGCTTTGGTCTTAATAGTTATAATCTTGCTATTGAGAATTTCTTGATGAAGGATTGAAAGAGATTTTAATCCTCTTCATTCACGGGTTATTCTTGTAGCATACCTTTTAAGTAAGATAATTTACCATCTACATTAGTCGGCACAAGAAGCCCTAGAATTTCACATATCATAGGGTAAACGTGAATGTTTTTTACAGAAGGTAAACTACTTCCCACATTAAAAGCAGGGCCTTTTGCATAAAGAATGCCGTGCATATCTTTTAAAGCAGGAGTATACCCATGTACACCAAATACTTCCTGATTTCCAGCCTTTCTTCTTTCGATACTCTTATTTGAGCTAAAGTAATATCCATCATCAGGGATTACTTGTATGGGTCCCCAGTTCTTATTTTTTGCGACATTTTCAAAATGTGGTGTGTCTTTGGTTTTATAAACCGTGAATTTACTTTCTAGTTTCTTTAATTGGTTGAAAATGTTATCAGTTTCCTCATTATTATGAGGGTGTATATTGAGAATGACACCATTATCGATCAGGTTGTAAAGAGCATCATTTACTAATGTATCTGTGGTAATAAGTTTTTCAATAGGTTGCTCTGCCATACCATGGTCTGATACAATGACAATATTTACTGGTAAACCTATGCTGTCAACGCGGTCAAATAAATCTCCTAGCGTGCTATCTAACTTTAATAGCGCTTCTTTAATTTTCACTTTATTGTTAGGGCCGTAACGATGTCCAGTATCATCCATATCAGAAAAATATAGAGTAATGAGATGTGGTCTTGTCTCTTCGGTCATTTCTAGCCATTTTATAGCTTGATCTACGCGTTCTTGATTGGTTACTTTTCCATCGTAATTATAATAGTAAGTAGGGTGTACACCTCGAATATCTGCTTCTGTGCCCACAAAAAAGTAACTAGCTGTTACCATCCCTGTACTATTTGCGTTAACCCATAAAGGAGTGCCTTTGTAGAAGGATCCGTCTGTTACAGTCTCACGATTACCTATACTGTATGTTTTTTTCTTGTTATAATCGTAATATGAGTTTGCAAGCAGACCATGATT
The DNA here is from genome assembly GCF_007827285.1 of Dokdonia sp. Hel_I_63. NCBI lineage: Bacteria > Pseudomonadati > Bacteroidota > Flavobacteriia > Flavobacteriales > Flavobacteriaceae > Dokdonia > Dokdonia sp. Hel_I_63. The sequence continues at coordinate 1,551,282 of NZ_VISD01000001.1, forward strand.
ATCAGGATACATTCCTGTTGCAATCGTGTAGTGGTTAGGGAATGTTTTTGTGGGGAAAGATGGTATTAATGAAGCAGCTTGAGATCCTTCGTTAATAAATGAACTTAGATGAGGGGGATTGTAGGTATCTACATAATCATGTCTAAAACCATCGAGAGATATTAATATAACATATGGTTTCTCTATAGACTCTGCAGTGTTTACTGTGGTAAGTGGTGCGAAACGATTCGTATTTGAAGCAGGCCCGCACGACACTAATATGAAGGAAATTACAAAGAGATATAATAATTTAAAGAGATTAAGATGTTTCATCATACAGCTGTTAATTACCAATAGTAAAGCTAACTATTTTGAGAGGTTATAAAATAGAAAATCCTGCCAAAGGCAGGATTTTCTAAAAACTTTATATGTATAAAGTGTAGCTCTTATAAGTGAATTACTTCTCCATAAGCATCTGCCACTGCTTCCATTACAGCCTCACTCATTGTAGGGTGTGGGTGGATGGTTTTTAATACTTCATGACCTGTAGTTTCTAGTTTACGTCCTAGAACTGCTTCTGCAATCATATCTGTAACTCCTGCACCTATCATGTGACAACCTAGCCACTCACCGTATTTTGCATCAAAGATTACTTTTACAAAACCATCTTTTGCTCCAGAAGCACTTGCTTTACCAGATGCAGAAAAAGGGAATTTACCCACTTTTAATTCATATCCAGCCTCTTTTGCTTGCTTTTCTGTCATTCCTACAGATGCGATCTCTGGAGTTGCATAGGTACATCCAGGAATGTTGCCGTAGTCTATTTTTTCTACGTTCATACCCGCAATTTTCTCTACACAAGTAATTCCTTCTGCAGATGCTACGTGAGCAAGAGCAGGACCAGGAGTTACATCTCCTATTGCATAATAACCAGGCATGTTAGTTTGATAAAAATCGTTAACGATAATTTTGTCTTTATCTGTTACGATACCTACATCCTCAAGGCCTATGTTTTCAATATTAGTTTTGATTCCTACTGCACTTAGTACGATATCTGCCTCAAGGATTTCCTCTCCTTTTTTAGTCTTTACCGTAGCTTTTACACCAGTTTTTGTTTTTTCTACCTTTTCTACAGAAGAGTTTGTCATCACTTTAATTCCAGCCTTCTTCATAGAACGCTCAAATTGCTTTGATACATCTTCATCCTCTACAGGAACAACGTTTGGTAAGTACTCTACAATAGTTACATCTGTACCCATTGTGTTATAAAAACTAGCAAACTCAACACCTATTGCTCCAGACCCTACTACAATCATAGATTTAGGTTGCTTCTCAAGTGTCATCGCTTTACGGTATCCTATTACTGTCTCACCGTCTTGCTTAAGATTAGGTAGCTCACGTGAGCGAGCACCCGTTGCAATAATAATATGGTTTGCGCTATATTCTTTACCGTTTACATCTACCTTTTTACCAGGCTTGATTTTTCCGTAACCGTTTATAACGTCTATTTTATTTTTCTTCATTAAGAATTGAACACCTTTGCTCATACCCTCAGCAACACCACGGCTACGTTTAACAACTGCAGTAAAGTCTTTTTCTACTCCTGTTGCTTTAAGACCGTAGTCTTCTGCGTGATTTAAGTATTCAAATACTTGAGCACTTTTAAGAAGGGCTTTTGTAGGGATACAACCCCAGTTTAAACAAACGCCTCCTAGGCTTTCTTTTTCAATAACCGCTGTTTTTAAGCCTAACTGGCTTGCGCGTATTGCTGTTACATATCCGCCTGGACCACTTCCTAAAACGATTACATCATATTTGCTCATATCTAGATTTTTTTAAGTCTAATTATTGTAGTTCAAAAATACGGATTATCCCGTCATATATAAAACAGAAAAACCGAAGTGTTGGCCTCGGTTTTTAATGTTGTTTTTACGCTTTCGCGAAAGCGTTATTTTCAAATATCTTATTTTTCAAAGTCTATACTGAGTGAATTTACACAGTAACGTTGTCCGCTTGCAGTAGGGCCGTCATCAAAAACATGTCCTAAGTGTGAACCACAATTAGAACAAAGAATTTCTGTTCTTATCATCCCTAGCGTTTTGTCACGTACATACTCCACAGTTCCCGGTATGGACTCGTCAAAACTAGGCCACCCACAACCACTGTCAAATTTTGACGCGCTTTCAAAAAGCTTTTGATCACAAGCGCCGCAATGGTAAGCGCCTTCTTCATTGTGTAGATTATAAGTTCCAGTAAATGGGCGTTCTGTTCCTTTTTCTCTCAAAATGCGATAACGTTCTGGGCCCAGCTCCTCGAGCCACTCAGCCTCCGTTTTTTCTATTGGGTAGCTCATATTATTTTGATTCTGGCACAAATACGAGTGCGTCTCCATTAATACAATGTCTCTTTCCAGTAGTTTCTTTAGGCCCATCGTTAAAAACGTGCCCTAGATGTCCACCACAAGTAGCACAATGCTCTTCGATTCTTGTATAACCAAGTTTACGATCAGTACTATAGGCTATATTACCTTCTATACCTTTATCAAAACTAGGCCATCCAGTACCACTGTCAAATTTATCTTTTGTTTTAAAAAGCGGCGTATCACAAGCAGCACAGTGAAAAGTTCCTGCTTCTTTTACATTATTGAGCGGGCTAGAATTAGGTCGCTCTGTACCTTCTAAACGCAACACATAATATTGTTCTTCTGTGAGTTGAGCTTTCCACTCGGCATCTGTTTTTGTAATCTCAAAACTTTCTTTTTTGCTCTCTTGAGCAGACCCTTTGCAACTAGCAAAAATGCTCAATAAAGCAACTACTCCTATTATTCTTCTCATAACTATTTCCTTTTAAGTAAAGTTAATTCATTACTGTAGACTTGGTCGTTAAAGCATTGTGAAAATGACATATCATACGCAATTATAAGTTTGCATTTATTGGGATAAAATAGACTTCTGTTCATCATGTATTGTTTTGGTATTATTAAAAAATTATGATATCACTTGATTTTTTATCTTATAAATGTGAATAAATCATGCTTAGTTATTTATGATTTAACCTATATTTAATAGCTCATAAAGAGTCGTAATCTTAATAACCGTTACATTTAAGATATTATCTAATTACCTGAAACTATGAATATTCTTCATGTAAGTGCCGAGTGTTATCCTGTCGCAAAAGTGGGCGGGCTAGCAGATGTGGTAGGTGCTCTTCCTAAATATCAAAATCGCATAGGTCATACAGCGGCAGTTATTATGCCATATTATAAGACTAGCTGGGTGGAGCGTGCAACTGGTTCTATCGTGTTTTTTTATAACCTAGTAATAGAGGGTAAAACTTATTTTAGCGAAGTTATAGATGTAGATAGTGAGCTGGGTTTTCCATTGTTTGTAGTAAGAATTACAGAGCTCACAGATAGGAAAAACGTGTATGGATATGATGATGATCCTTTGCGCTTTGTCGCTTTTCAGCGAGTAGTGATGCAATGGGTGCTCAGTTTAAAGAGAAAATTAGATATTATACATTGCCATGACCATCATACTGGATTTATACCCTTTATGATGCAGCATTGCCCAGAATTCGATAGCCTTATGAAAGTGCCTACGTTGCTTTCTATTCACAATGCACAGTATCAAGGTAATTTTTCTCATGATATGGTAGGGATGTTACCACGCTTTCGCGAAAGCGATCTAGGACTACTAGATTGGTATGGAGAGATAAACCCACTTGCTGCTGCTATAAAATGCGCATGGCGCGTGAATACCGTTTCTCCATCATATATGGTGGAATTACAAGAAAAAGCAAATGGATTAGAAGGTTTACTTCGAGATGAGAAATCAAAGTGCGTAGGGATTCTAAACGGTATTGATGCCGAAACATGGAATCCTGCCACCGACGATTATCTTATTAAAAATTATACAATAAGGACAAGAGCTAAAGGCCGTGAGGCTAATAAAAAGGCTATTTGTGATGAGTTTGGACTAGACGCCTCAAAACCACTCTTTGGGTTTATAGGTAGACTTGTTTGGGAGAAAGGAGCAGATTTACTACCAGAGATTATCGATACTGCTTTGAAACAGCATGATGTCAATATCATTTTATTAGGAAGCGGCTCGCCAGAAGTGGAGCGCCAACTAGAAGAACTTAAAACCACCTATAAAGGAAGATATAATGCTCATATAGGCTACGAAGAAAGAATGTCACACCAAGTATATGCTGGAGCAGATTTTCTTTTAATGCCTAGTAGAGTGGAGCCTTGTGGTTTAAATCAATTGTATAGCTTACGATATGGTTGTATGCCTATTGTACGCCGTACGGGAGGTTTAAGAGATACAGTAGTAGATATAGGTGATGGCGGTCATGGTATTTGTCATGATCAAACTTCTGTATGGGATGTTGTATACAGTATAGAGCGTGCTTCTCTTTTTTATAAGGATAAGAAAGCCTTTAGTGCAAATCAAAAACAAATGATGGAGATAGACCATAGCTGGGAAAATGCAGCCGGTACTTACGCCTCATTATATGAAGAAATGATACCTAAGAAAGTGAATATCAAAAAATAAAATTACCAAACTCTAAAAGCAATAAATAATGAATAAGGAAGTACTAGCGATTATATTAGGAGGAGGTCAAGGCTCAAGATTATACCCACTCACAGCACAGAGATCAAAACCCGCTGTTCCTATTGCAGGTAAATATCGTCTAGTAGATATTCCTATTTCAAATTGTTTGAATTCAAATATTAAAAGGATGTTCGTGTTAACTCAGTTTAATTCGGCTTCACTTAACAAGCATATTAAGCATACCTACCAATTTTCTTATTTTTCTGATGCTTTTGTAGATATTCTTGCTGCAGAGCAAACACCAGAAAACAAAGGTTGGTTTCAAGGCACTGCAGATGCTGTAAGACAGTGTTTGCACCACTTTAAAGGTTATGAGTCTGATTATATTATGATACTCTCTGGGGATCAATTATATCAAATGGATTTCAATGAAATGCTTGATGCTCATAAGGCTTCAGGAGCAGAGATAAGTATTGCATCACTGCCTGTTAATGCAAAAGATGCTACGTCGTTTGGGATTCTTAAAACAAAAGAGGATAATATGATTGACTCTTTTATAGAAAAACCAGCTGCCGAACTTCTTCCAGAATGGGAATCTGAGGTTTCACCAGCAATGAAGAGCGAGGGGAAACATTATCTCGCATCTATGGGGATTTATATTTTTAATAAAGACTTATTGATTAATCTGCTAGAGGGGACGGATACTATGGATTTTGGAAAAGAGATTATTCCGCAATCTATTGAGAATCATAAAGTACTTAGTTATGCCTATGAAGGCTACTGGACAGATATAGGAAATATTGATTCCTTTTTTGAGGCAAACATAGACCTGACGTCAGATATGCCTAAGTTTAATTTATTTAATAAAGGGCAAACTATACTCACAAGACCACGTGTATTGCCACCTACAAAGATTTCAGGAACAACTCTTGAGAAATCTATAGTAGCAGAAGGGAGTATCATACACGGTAGTCGTATTGCAAATTCTGTGATAGGAATACGATCACGTATAGGTAAAGGAACGGTTATAGAAAACTGTTATGTAATGGGTAGCAATCGCTTCTTAGATCTTGAAGAGATTAATGCGGCTCGTGATAAAGGCATCCCACACGTAGGTATAGGAGATCGCTGTTTTATAACCAACTGTATTATTGATAAAAATGCAAAAATAGGAGACGATGTTCGTATTACTGGAGGAAAGCATCTAGACGATGTAGAAACAGATACTTATGTAGTGCGAGATGGCATCGTGGTTGTAAAGAATGGAGCTACTATAGTGTCAGGAACTACTATTTAATGGCAGAAGTAATAGCACATAGCTTATTTACAGCATTTGACATTGACCTTTTTAAGGGAGGAAAACACTATCGTCTTCATGATAAAATGGGTAGTCACCCCATAACTGTAGATGGTGTAGATGGAACTTATTTCTCTGTATGGGCGCCAAGTGCAAAACGAGTATCTGTAATAGGTGATTTCAACTACTGGAATGACCAAGAGCATATTCTCAACGTACGATGGGATGGAAGCGGAATTTGGGAAGGTTTTATCCCGAATGTAACTCATGGTGAAGTATACAAATACAAAATTCACTCCAACCACAATGGTATTGTCACAGAAAAGGCAGACCCTTACGCGAGACGAGCAGAGCACCCACCTCAAACCGCTTCTGTAGTTTATAAAACAAATCACAACTGGAAGGATGCTGCATGGATGAAAAAACGCCATAAGCACAACAGTCTCAATGCGCCGTACTCTGTGTATGAAATGCACCTTGCAAGCTGGAGAAGAAAGCAAAATGAAGGAAATCGTAGCCTTAGCTATACAGAACTAGCCAGCGAACTCGTGGCTTATGTAAAAGAATTAAATTTTACACATGTGGAGTTTATGCCAGTGATGGAGCATCCTTATGATCCTAGCTGGGGATATCAAATCACAGGATATTTTGCGCCTACCTCTCGTTTTGGATATCCTGAGGAGTTAATGACTTTGATAGACGCGCTACATCAAAATGATATTGGCGTGATTTTAGACTGGGTACCTTCACATTTTCCAGAAGATGCGCATGGTCTTGGTAACTTTGATGGAACGGCTTGCTATGAACATCCAGACAGAAAAAAAGGATGGCATCCCGACTGGAAGTCACTCATTTTTAATTACGAACGTAATGAAGTGAGAAGCTTCTTGATTAGTAATGCGCTCTTCTGGTTAGAGCAATATCATGTAGATGGCTTGAGAGTAGATGCGGTTGCTTCTATGCTATATCTCGATTATAGTAGAGAAGAAGGCGAGTGGGAGCCTAATGATCAAGGAGGAAGAGAAAACCTCGCCGTAATATCGTTTCTAAAAGAACTTAATGCAGAGGTGTATGCTAGTTTTCCAGACGTTCAAACCATTGCAGAGGAGTCTACTAATTTTCCAGCAGTGAGTAGGCCAGTATTTTCAGGAGGTCTAGGTTTTGGTCAAAAGTGGATGATGGGATGGATGCATGATACACTTGCTTATTTCAAGAGGGACACTATCTATAGAAATCATCACCACAATGAGATTAGCTTCTCAATGACCTATGGTTTTACAGAGAACTTTATGCTACCATTATCTCATGATGAGGTGGTCTATGGTAAAAAATCTATTATAGGTAGAATGCCTGGAGATGAGTGGCAACGCTTTGCAAATCTCAGGCTTTTGTATACGTATATGTATACGCATCCTGGTAGTAAGTTACTGTTTATGGGAAGCGAATTTGGTCAAGGTACAGAGTGGAATTTTCAAGAGCAGCTAGATTGGTACGTGCTTGAATATGATATTCACAAAGCAGCACTAAGTGCTTTCAAGGATATTAATGGCCTGTATACATTGACACCTGCTTTGTACGAGAAGCAGTTTGAACCAGAAGGTTTCGAATGGATTGCACACGATGATAATACAAATGCCATACTAAGTTACATTAGAAAGGGCAATGATGAGAATAGCGTAGTTGTGTGTGTGTTTAATATGACACCTACACCGCAGCCTCAATATCGCATAGGGTTACCTTTTAAAGGAAGCTTACGCGAAATACATAACAGCGACGCAAGTAAGTATGCTGGAACAGGTGATTATCATAACAAAAAACTCGATGTTACCGAAACCTATTGGAATGGGAAAGACCATTCGGCAGAGGTAAAAATAGGGCCCTTGGCGGGAGTGATTTTTGAGCTGAAAAAGTAGTTGGCATACTACATTTCAATTCGGGAAACTGATAGAATAATTAGGCTTATATAAATGCACACTTGCGGGACTCTATAACCCCGATTGCAATGAAAATCCCACAAGAGCAGACAAAGTCGCGATGAGGAATTGTAATGGAAAGCGGGATTAACATCTAGCAAAAAAGCCATGATTGTGCGTTCCAAACGCTCTAAAGGTGATATGAATACCTTTTCTGAGCTTACGAAAACGTTAGCGTTAATAACTAATTACGAATTAACTTCATTTTTACACGATATAGTGTTTATTTGAAAGGAAATAACAATTACTATGATTGTAAATACAGAATTAGAGCAAAAAGGGAATCAATTTCCTAAAAATGTGGTGGATGTCAAGCAAGAGACAGACATCTTATATTTTACTACTTCAAACGAGGTAATTTTAGAACTTACTGTATTGCGAGATAGTGTGATACGTTTTCGCTTTGCAACAGGTGGCGTTTTTGAGCCAGACTTTTCTTATGCGATAGATGAGGATGCACCTCGTGGCTACAATCATCTAGAACTTACAGATGATGATAAATATTACCATGTCAACACCGCAAAGCTCCATATACGTATTGAGAAAGAGAGTCTACAGACCAGTATTTACGATACAAATGGGAATCTTATTAATGAAGACGAATTAGGTTTTCATTACGAGGAGAGCTTCCAGTATGGAGGTAACATCGTTAAGATGAGTAAAAAAGCACAGCATGCCGAGTCTTATTATGGGCTAGGTGATAAGCCTATGCATTCTAACTTGCGAGGAAAGCGTATGCATAACTGGGCTACAGATCAATATGCATTTGCAAAGGATCAAGATCCAATATATAAAGCAGTTCCTTTTTACATAGGGCTACATCAAAAGAAAGCTTACGGTGTGTTTTTTGACAACACGTTTAAAACGTATTTTGATTTTGCTCATGAGCGTATGGGAGTTACAAGCTTCTGGGCGCAAGGAGGTGAGATGAATTATTACTTTATATATGGTCCAGATATGTCTGAGGTTGTAGCAAGTTATACGAATCTTACAGGTGTTCCTGAGCTTCCGCCATTATGGGCGCTGGGATATCACCAGTGCAAATGGAGTTACTTTCCAGAAAGTAATGTAAAGGAGATTGCAAGTAAATTTCGCGAACTCAAAATTCCTTGTGATGGGATTTATCTAGACATTGATTATATGGATGGCTGGAGATGTTTTACTTGGAATAAAGATCATTTTCCTGACCCTAAAAGAATGGTAAAAGAACTGGCAGATGATGGTTTTAAAACCATTGTTATTATAGATCCAGGGATTAAAATTGATAAGGATTATTGGGTTTATAATGAAGGAGTAGAAAATGACTACTTCTGTAAGCGTGCAGATGGACCGGCTATGAAAGGTAAAGTGTGGCCTGGAGAATGTAATTTTCCAGATTATACAAATCCTAAAGTACGTGACTGGTGGGCAGGATTATTTAAAGAGCTTATACAAGATGTAGGTGTAAAAGGAGTGTGGAATGATATGAATGAGCCTGCAGTAATGGAGGTTCCAGGAAAAACATTTCCTCCAGATGTGCGTCATAATTATGATGGTCATCCTTGTAGTCACTTAAAAGCGCATAACATTTATGGTACTCAAATGGCTCGCGCCACCTATGAAGGTGTGAAGAAATTTGCGTATCCTAAGCGACCGTTTGTAATCACAAGGTCTGCATACTCTGGTGCGCAACGTTACACAAGTTCATGGACGGGTGATAACGTAGCTAGCTGGGAGCACCTTTGGGTAGCAAACATCCAAGTGCAACGTATGTGTATCTCGGGGATGAGTTTTACAGGTACAGATATAGGCGGGTTTGCAGAGCAACCTACTGGAGAGCTTTATGCAAGATGGATACAGCTAGGAGTATTTCACCCTTTCTGCCGTACCCACTCTTCTGGGCATCATGGAGATCAAGAGCCGTGGACTTTTGACGAAGGTGTGACAGATATTGCTCGTAAGTTTATCAACTTGCGTTATAGATTATTGCCTTATTTATATACTATGTTTTATGAGTATATCAAGAAAGGTACGCCATTATTAAAGCCGCTTGTTTATTTTGATCAAGATGATGCACAAACGCATTACCGTACAGATGAGTTTATCTTTGGACATCATATTCTAGTTTGTCCTATATTAGAGCCTAATGCTAAAGGACGTCGCATGTACGTGCCTAGAGGACAATGGTACAACTATTGGACAAAGCAAATTGTGCAAGGAGGTAAAGAGCAATGGGTGGATGCAGATATTGATGAGATGCCATTATTTGTAAAAGAGGGAACCATCCTTCCTAAATATCCATTACAGCAGTATGTAGGCGAACTTACCATTGAGCAGGTAGAGCTTGAAGTGTATTATGGTTTAGGTAAAAATGCTTCCAAATTGTATGAAGATGCTCAAGATGGATATGATTACAAGAAAGATCGTTATAGTTACCGTACTTTTAAAATGGTAGGTCGTGAGAAAGACTGGATTATACAACAACATAAACGCGGTGATTTTATTACTACGTACGATACATTTAGAATTCACTTGATTGGACTTCCTTTTGAAATTAAGGATATAGAATTAGACAATCAGAAAGTAAGTCTAGAAGATGTGCAGTTTGACCCGATAACATGTGCTTTAATCATTAACAAAGATTTCACGGAGCTTCATCTGAGCGGTATTTAACATTTGCGTATTTTTATATTCTGATTTAAAACCATCATTATGAAACTTAAAAATACATTTGTTCTTATCATGACCGTACTTCTGGTATGTGCATGCAAGACGAGTCCATTTACAGGGAAGAAGACTCTTAACTTTGTAAGTAACGATCAATTATTTCCAATGGCATTCCAACAGTATGACGCATTCCTATCGGAAAATAATGTGATTACTGGAACGGCAGATGCTAATATGGTAAAGCGCGTAGGTGAAAAAATAGCCGTGGCAGCAGAGCGTTACCTAACAGCACTAGGAGAGCCGGGATACTTACAAGATTACCGCTGGGAGTACAATCTAGTTAAAGATGAAGCAGTAAACGCTTGGTGTATGCCAGGAGGAAAGATTGTGGTATATACTGGAATTTTACCTATTACTCAATCAGAAACTGGACTTGCCATGGTAATGGGGCATGAGCTTGCTCACGCACTTGCAGATCACGGAGCACAACGTATGAGTGCTGCACAATTACAACAATATGGTGGCGTTGCCACTGCTATTGCAGTAGGAGGTCAAGATCAAGCAAAGCAACAACAAATTATGCAGCTTTATGGTATAGGTACACAAGTAGGAGGAATGCTTCCTTTCTCGCGTAGCCATGAGACACAAGCAGACGAAATCGGAATCGTAATTGCAGCAATAGCAGGATACAATCCAGACGAAGCTGCAGAGTTATGGAAACGTATGAAAGCTGCAAGTGGAGGTGCAGCTCCAGCACAGATTATGAGTACGCACCCATCTTCAGATAGTCGTATTGCAAATCTTACTGCCAAAGCGCCAATGGCGAGAGCAGAAGCTGCAAAATTTGGAGTGACTTCTTTTAAATAGAACTTTACACGAAATATATAGTAAGAAAAGCTGTGCAATCGCACAGCTTTTCTATTTTAGTACTATGAAAGAACAACTCAAAAAAGGTGACAAGAAATTATTAAATGCATGGGCGTTTTATGATTGGGCAAACTCCACTTACAGTCTTGTCATTGCATCTGCTATTTTTCCATTGTTTTACGGTGCTCTTTTTAGAGGAGCCGGCATAGAAGAGATTGAAGTTTTTGGGATGATGTTACGTCGCAGTCCGCTTATATTTTACACTACTGCTGTGGCCTTTTTAATAGTAGCTCTTATTTCTCCCATTCTATCTGGAGTAGCAGATTATTTAGGTAATAAAAAGTACTTTCTTAAGTTTTTCTGTTACATGGGAGCGCTGGCGACCATAGGACTTTACTGGTTTAGCTTAGACCATATTTATTTGAGTTTGCTACTTTATGCTTTAGGACTGATAGGTTTTTGGGGGAGTTTAGTTTTTTACAATTCATATTTGCCAGATATTGCTTATCCAGAGCAGCATGACGCCATTAGTGCAAAAGGGTATTCTCTAGGCTACATAGGGAGTGTGTTGTTACTTATAGCTTGTTTAGCAATGATACTTGGGTATGAGACATTTGGTTTTGAAGACGAAAGTTTTCCTACACGTTTATCATTTGTGCTTACTGGTGTCTGGTGGATAGGTTTTAGTCAGTATACCTACGCTTATTTACCTCAGGGAAACCAAGCGCAAGGAAAACTTACCAAAGATGTATTCTTTAACGGCTTTAAGGAGCTAAGAGCTATTTGGACTTCTATGCAAGACCAACTACGTCTCAAGAAATATCTTATCGCATTCTTTGTATATAGTATGGCAGTGCAGACGGTAATGCTTGCAGCAGCATATTTTGGAGAGCAAGAACTAGAGTGGGGTAGTGATAGCGAGCGCACAACGGGATTAATTGTGAGTATACTTTTGATACAGCTTGTAGCAGTACTAGGAGCCATACTTACGTCAAAACTTTCGGCACGTGTGGGTAATATAAAAGCTCTGGTGATTATTAATGTTATCTGGATTATTATTTGTGCTTGGGCATACTTTGTATATACACCGTTTCAATTTTACATTACAGCTGGATTTGTAGGTTTAGTAATGGGTGGTATACAATCACTATCACGATCTACGTATGCTAAGTTTTTACCAGAAACAGAGGACACCACTTCATACTTCAGCTTTTATGATGTAGCTGAGAAAATAGGGATCATCATCGGTATGTTTTTATACGGTTTCATTGAGGAGCTTACGGGCAGTATGCGCTACTCGATTGTATTTTTAATTCTATTTTTTGCAGCAGGCGTCGTGTTATTACTTCGAGTGCCTAAAGACAGGACGGTAATTACGTAGGTTACGCTTTCGCGAAAGCGTAAATATTCAAATTCCCAATCTTATAATAAGAGAGGGCTTTTCTAAAGTTTATTAATCAATAATTAAGTTGCTACGGCAAACAAGAGACAGTTATGGCTGGATTTATTCAAGAATTCAAAAATTTTGCGATCAAAGGTAACATGATCGACATGGCAGTAGGTATTATTATAGGTACTGCTTTTAATAATGTGGTAAATACTATTGTAAAAAAAGTCGTAATGCCACCACTATCACTACTCACAGATGGTATTAATCTCGCAGATAGAAAGTATCTTTTACGTGCTGCCGAAGGTGAAGGGAAAGAAATCGCAATAGGTTATGGGGAACTTATTGAAGTTTCAATAGACTTCTTAGTAATTGCAATTACCATTTTTGTTGTCATTAAAGGAATAAATAGATTTAAGGACAAAGCAGAAGATCCAAAAAATACAGAAGAAAAAACCCCAAAAAATATTGAGCTGCTTGCAAATATTGAGCATCTTATGCAAGAGCAGAACAACCTGTTAAAGGCTCGCAAGGACTCATAGTCTAAGAGCAAAACAGTGCAATAAATTGATTATGTTTGTGTTTCAGATTTAGAAATTCCTACTACAATGAAAAAACTACACGTTTTATTTTTATTTATAATGATGGTTGCAGTGACGGTTGTCTCTTGTGATGATGAACCACTCGAAGGCGTCTTTAGCGTAACAGGTGACGGTTCTGACCCTATTGAAGTTGATTCCGATAGTGAAGAATGTCAGATAGCGTTTGAAACTTTAACTGCAGCTCAAGCTGCATTTTCAGTGGCATCTAATGAAGGTTATGCTCAAGCATGCACTACCTACGCTATAGCTCTCGAAGCAACAATACAACTTTGTGGTGATGCATCTGGAACATTTCAAGCTGCTCTTACAAGCCTAGGAGACTGCTCTACGCCAGATCCTTGTTTTCAAGCGGAGATTGCTGCAAATGCAGCCTTGGGAGCTTTAAATAATGCTTCTAGTGATAACGAAGAACAATTATGCCTTGCTTATAGCGCCGCTTTAGAAGCTCAAATAGCAGCTTGTGGTGATGTAAGCGGAAATATACAGGCTACCATTGACGCATTGAATTGTGGTGGTGATTGTGCTGCAGCACAGGTAGCTACATCAGAAGCTAGAGAAATATTTAATGCTGTAGATCCTCTTGATGAAGATGCATATACTACGGCTTGTGCAGACTACTCAATGGCTTTACAAGCGCAAATAGCCGCTTGTGGAGATACAGATGGAAGTCTTACTGCTATTGTACAAAATCTAGGAGATTGCTCTCCACCAGAACAAGATGGGCCAGTACAAGTAACCGTAGGAGAAATATTTACAAATTTTAATACAGCAACGGTAAGCATAAGCGGATCTTTACTGAGCGTGATTGCAACTGATATAGATACAGGAGATACGTTTACTTTTGATATCGTATTACAACAAACAGGAGATAATGTAATGCAAAATACGATTCTAACAGTAGGAGGAGTTGTGCACACAGCATCTATAGAAGCAACGACGCCATTTGTAAATAATATTACTGCAAACGATGGTACTGCAATCGTAGGAACTTTTTCTGGAACATTTACAAATCCAGATAACGAAGAAGTACTAACAGCAGGCGGAGTGATTAATATTGTCTATTAATATCCATAAACGACATATTTTAAAAGAGCATCTGTAACCAGATGCTTTTTTTATGCCAATTATAAAAGGATGGCTCATTTATTGTACATTTAATTCTATGAAAAAACTATATATGAAAAGTATAGCTATTGCTGTGCTTATGTTTGTGACTACGGCAGTAAGTGCTCAAAGAGAGCGAGTAAAAGGGAGTAGAAATGTGAAAGATGTATCGGAGGTATTACGTCCATTTACAGATATAAAAGTAACAGATGGTCTAGAAGTAACACTTATTGCAGATTCTCAACCAAGTTATGAGCTTGAGATGGATGATAACCTTATTGAATTGATAAGTTTTGATGTGCGGGATAGTGTATTGCTAGTTTCTGCGAGGAAGGATATCAGAAGTGCAAAACGTCTTAATATTACGGTGCGTTTTGTTACGCTTAATTCTGTAAGCTTAGATGCAAAGAGTAAGGTGAAAGCACAATCTGTTCTCAAATCAGATTTTTTTAGAGGAAGTTTTCTAGATGATAGTCAGTTTGAAGGAGAGATAAAAGCAAAACAAGCTACCATAACTGCAAATTCAAATTCAAAAATTGAGATGGATTATATGGGAGATGACTTGACTATGAATGTTACGGATAACGCTTTCGCGAAAGCGGATATTAATACAAAAAAATTCACCCTCTCTGCATCTGGACGATCAGAGCTAGAGTTAAAAGGAAATGCTCAAACAGTATCGCTGGATCTAAATGATAATGCTGAGTGCAAGGCGGAAACATTTAATACAGATGTGATTAATATAAACGCTACAGGAAGCTCAACGACCATTGTAACTGCAGACCAAGAGATTATTGTTGATCTTGATGAAAAAGCAGAGCTCCATGTGTATGGCGAACCTAAACTAATGATAGAACGTTTTACAGGAACATCAAAAATCTTAAAAAAGGAATAAGTATTACGAGATGTAAGTCAATAAAAAATGCCCTCAGATGAGGGCATTTTTTATAATTATAAAGAAGAGTTTTAAAGATTATCCTTTTGTAATATCTCCAGAACCAGACACCTTAGTGTCTTGTTTTGTTGGGTTTCCCACATATTCTATATCACCAGAACCAGTTACACGGGCTTTAATGCTTCTTTCACAAGCTACGCGTATGTCACCAGAACCTGTAACTTGAGCATCTACCGTTTCTGCTTTAAAACGCCCAGCTTCTATATCACCAGAGCCTGTAACTTTTACAGTGTGGTCTTTTGTGTAGCCTTTAAGAATAAGGTCACCAGACCCTGTAACACGACTCTCGGTACGGTTTGCTTCTACAATAAGCGCAACATCTCCAGATCCAGAGACAGAAACTTCAAAAGTATTTGCTTTTATCACGTCATCACTCATAATCTCCCCAGATCCTGATAATGACACTCGATCTAAATCTCTAAAAGAAATTTTAATTTTAATATCCTTTCCGTAGCTCGTCTTTAGATTTTGCTTGTTTTGAACTTTGATAGTAAGTCTATCGCCGTTTACTTCTGTTTCAACATAATCTAGTAGGTTGCTTTCTCCTTGTAATGTGATTTCTCCTTCCTCTCCGGCAACGAGTGTTACATCAAAGAATCCAGCGATGCTTATCTCATCATATTCTCCTACGTTGCGTGTTTCGGTTTCTACTTGACCATTACCTTTTATACTCTTACCCCACCATTGTGCTTGGATTTGTGTACTTGCTAAAAGAATAATACTGAGTGTGATTAATTTTTTCATGAGTGTTGTTTTTTGATGATTGATTATTAGTTTTTAAATAAAGTGACACCACCGTATTCTGAGTTGATGTTCACATGATTATTAGTATTAGAGTTTCCTCTATATCCTTCGTAGTATTTGTCTGAAGATTCTATGCGCTCCTTATTAAAAGTAAGATCCTCCTTACCGCTTAATTCAGCATACTCAAGTTTAATAGAAAAAGTAAAGTTGTATTGAGAATTATAACCCACTTTAATACCGGTGTAGTCACTTTGTATCGATACGTCTCCAGCATCGCTCGCTAGCTCCTCTATACGTATGCTTCCATAATCTGCATTGATGTTAAGGTCTCCGTGTACTATACCAATTTTTGCAGAGATGTAATCTCCGCGACCTATAATATCTTTACTGTCTCCAGTAATTACAGAGCCGTAGTCACAGTTATAGTTTAGATTATCTATACTTCCAAATTCAGACTTACTATAATCTGCATTAAGCTCAATGTCACCTCCTATTTCTAAGAAAAAGCTTGAGTAGTCTGCATTAATACGTCCACTCTTCATGTATCCTATGGTACTATTCTTAGTGTAGTCAAAGTTGAGGTAGTTATTTTCTGCTAGTAGTTCGCCTATCGTGATTTTCCCATAGTCACAATTTATTTTTGCATTACCTTCTAACCGATCAATATTTATACCTCCATAATCATTGCTTACATCTACCATACTAGTTGCTGGAAGTTTAATAGTATAGTTGATTTCCATATTTACATTGCTATTTTTCCAACTGTTCCACCATGATCTACTGCTGCTTTTTTCGAAGTTTGTTTTTGCGCTCACATAGCTACTTGACCCTTCAAAATTGACATCTATCTCGTCTAGTTTTTCTTTTACACGCTCCTCATCGTTACCATTAGTTTTTACTAGAACTTCAATGACGATTCTGTTTTCGTTCCAGCTCACCATATTGACATTTCCGTAGCTATTGTCAATCACCAGTTTTACATCAGGATTTACAGTATATTCTTTTTTGATTCTCTTTTCCTTAGTGTATTTACCCTGAGGATCTACACTTGCGGCCATCATGATAGAAGGGATCATGAGCGCTATAAGTAAAAGTTGCGTTATTTTCTTTTTCATAAGATTATTATTTAAGTAACTAAAGCGTTACGGCTTTTTCAATAGTATTTAATTCTTTGATGGCATCCATTTGTTCTACTACTTGCTGTAGGAGGTCAATTCTATTCTGGAAGTTGTCTATCATTGCGTAGATCACACGCTTATCTTCTCCACTTTCAGAAAGGTCTTTCTTTAAATTATCATAGTTCTTCTCTAAGATTTCAAGTTGTTTTATGGCATCCATTACCATGGCTTGGTTCTCAGGATTCATGTTCTCTTTAATATCAAAGAGCTCACGTTCTATGGTTTTTGTAAAGAAATCTTGCGTGTTTTCCATCTCTGGAGAAACATCTGCCAGTTCTTTAGCTTGCGGTGTGTTGTTAAACTGTGTGAGCATTAATCCTGCAATAAGAATCACACTTGCCGCAATAAACAGTGGTCGCATCCACTGTATTGCTTTTGTTTCCTTTGCAGGAATATCTTCTGTAGTTTGCGCCTGTAATTTTGCAAGAAAATTAGCTTTGTGATCTGCACTAGGTGCAGCTGTATCGAGACGTCCTTCCAGACGTTTAAATACTTGATCTATAGGTTCCTTTTTCATTATTATTTAATAGTTTGCGTAAGCTATCTTTTGCTCTTGACACCATTGTTCTACAGTTTGCATAGCTTACATTCATAATCTCACTCATTTCCTCGTAGTCGTAGCCTTCTATAAGATGTAAAGACAGTGATTGTCTGTAATTATCCTTAAGCATACTCATAGCTTTTACTACTTCTTGTGCTCTCACACTTGTGAGGTCTACCTCACTCACACCTTCTGCGTCATCTTCTATCTTATATAAATGATCTTCTAGCGGTGTTTCATCTAGTTTCTTTCCTTTATTGTAAGCATTGAGGCTATTATTTACCACAATACGTTTTAACCAACTCCCAAAAGATGCCTCACCCTTATAACTATCCAGCTTTGTAAAAGCACTTAAGAAGGACTCTTGCATAATATCCTCTGCTTCTGCTTCGTGTTTCACAATGCGTAACGAAGTATTGTACATCGCTTTATAGTAGCGGTTATACACCTCCATTTGAGCACCCTGATTACCTTGCTGGCACAGTGTTATTAATTCCGTTATTTGATGGTTGGTAAAATTCACTTTTGGTTCATTCTATAGTAAAGATGCGTGTTTTATTTCTTTGTTACACTTTCGTGAAAATTTGGCAACATTATTTTGAATCTGTTGATTGTAAAGAGGTATTTACTTCATAGATAAAGAACGCGCATTTGTGATGGTTCTTCAAATTTTTGCGAAAGCAAAATACTCCCTTGGCACAACAATTGAATTAAAGCGTACAGTGAGGGTATCCATTATCTTATGATAGGCTAAACTCACTAGATTTAAAGAAAATACTAATAGTTATACATCCACAAGGCGCGTAGCAGTACACGACATTGTGGCACACTTTATATATGGCAAAACCAAAATTTACAACATTAGACAGATTGTCACTGCAAGAGATAGATGGAGATGCAGAATTAATCCCCTTAATGACTCCAGAAGACGAGGAGGCAATTAATAACGAGGAGCTTCCAGAGAGCTTGCCTATTTTACCTTTGCGCAACACCGTGCTTTTTCCAGGAGTAGTCATTCCTATTTCGGCAGGAAGAGATACTTCTATAAAGCTTATAGATGAGGCAAATAAAGGTGGGAAAGTAGTAGGAGTAGTTGCTCAAAAAGATGAAGAGGTAGAAAACCCAGGTGAAGATGACATTCATAAAGTAGGTGTAGTAGCGCGTATTTTACGTGTGCTTAAAATGCCAGATGGTAACGTAACAGTTATTATCCAAGGTAAAAAACGCTTTGAAGTAGATCAAGTAACGCAAGTAGAGCCTTACATGAAGGCTACTATTAAGGAATATGTAGAAGTACGCCCAGAAGCAGGTGATCAAGGTTTTAAAGCAGTTATCGATTCTATAAAAGAATTGTCGCTTAAGATTATCCAAGATTCTCCAAATATTCCTTCGGAGGCTTCATTTGCAATTAAGAATATCCAGAGTGACTCTTTCTTAATCAACTTTGTGAGTTCAAATATGAACCTCTCTGTTGCAGAGAAGCAAGAGCTACTCAATATAGATGACTTACATAAACGCGCGCTAGAAACGCTCAAGTTTATGGATATGGAGCGCCAGAAGTTGGAGCTCAAAAATGATATTCAAAGCAAGGTTCAAAATGATATGAGCCAGCAGCAGCGTGAGTATTTCTTACACCAGCAGATGAAGACTATCCAAGAAGAATTGGGTGGAGCTAGCTCTGAGGATGATCTAGAAGAAATGCGTGTACGTGCAAAGAAAAAGAAGTGGGATGCAAAAGTAGAGAAGCACTTTAACAAGGAGCTTTCAAAAATGCAACGCATGAATCCTCAGGTAGCTGAGTATAGCATACAGCGCAATTACCTTGATTTGTTTTTAGACCTTCCTTGGAATGAGTTTTCTAAAGACAAATTTGATTTAAAACGTGCGATGAAAATTTTAGACCGTGATCATTACGGTCTTGATGATGTGAAGAAGCGTATTATAGAATACCTAGCGGTACTAAAATTACGTAACGACATGAAGTCGCCTATTTTATGTTTATACGGACCTCCAGGAGTAGGTAAAACTTCACTGGGTAAATCTGTAGCAGAAGCGTTAGGTCGTGAGTATGTACGAGTAAGTCTAGGCGGGATGCGTGACGAGTCTGAAATACGCGGGCATAGAAAAACGTACATAGGAGCAATGCCAGGACGTATTATCCAGAGCTTGCGCAAGGCAGGAACTAGTAATCCAGTTTTTGTACTTGATGAGATTGATAAATTAAGTACAGGAAGTCAGGGAGATCCGTCTTCTGCATTACTAGAAGTGCTAGATCCAGAGCAGAATAGTGAGTTTCACGATAACTTCCTTGAGATGGGTTATGACCTTTCTAAAGTGATGTTTATTGCAACTTCAAATAGTTTAAATACCATACAGCCAGCGCTGCTAGATCGTATGGAGATTATAAACGTTACTGGATACACGATAGAGGAGAAGACAGAGATTGCAAAACGTCACTTATTACCAAAGCAGCTTAAAGAGCATGGTATGACAGATGACCAGCTTAAAATAGCAAAGCCACAACTAGAAAAAATTGTAGAAGGATATACAAGAGAGTCTGGAGTGCGCGGACTAGAAAAGCAAGTTGCAAAAATGGTGCGTTACGGGGCAAAAAACCTTGCGATGGAAGAGGAGTATAATGTGAAAATATCTAATGAAGATGTTATCGAGATACTAGGCTCTCCAAAAATGGAACGTAACAAATATGAAAATAACGAAGTTGCTGGAGTAGTTACAGGGCTTGCGTGGACACGAGTAGGAGGAGATATCTTATTTATAGAATCTGCTTTATCAAAAGGTAAAGGAACACTATCTATCACAGGAAACTTAGGTAAAGTGATGAAAGAAAGTGCTACCATAGCGATGGAGTACATTAAAGCAAATGCAGAGGTTTTAGGACTAGAGCCTACCATTTTTGATAATTATAATGTGCACATTCACGTACCAGAGGGAGCAACTCCTAAGGATGGTCCTAGTGCAGGTATTACCATGCTTACATCTTTAGTTTCTTTATTTACACAACGTAAAGTGAAGAAAAATCTAGCGATGACGGGTGAGATTACCCTGAGAGGAAAAGTACTGCCTGTAGGTGGTATTAAAGAAAAGATTCTTGCTGCCAAACGTGCTAGAATCAAGGAAATACTCTTATGTGAGCAAAACCGTCGTGATATAGAAGAGATCAAGCAAGACTACTTAAAAGGCTTAACATTTCACTACGTAAGTGACATGAGCGAGGTGTTAGAACTAGCACTTACTAAGCAAAAAGTAAAGAATGCTAAAACACTAGCTTAAGGTTAGATTGTCAATTTTTCGCGAAAGCGTAAAAATTATAAAAGGGAAACTCATTACGAGTTTCCCTTTTTCTTTATCCTATAGTTCTATTTATTTCCCATCCCTCTCAAAATATACTATCATTGCAATCGTTATGTATCATGATGCAGTACTGATTAATGAAAAAGAGACTCTTTTTATTGTTGTTTGCGTGTTCACTAACGGCTTATAGCCAGTTAGGAGGACGTGCTACCTATCAGTTTCTCAATTTGATGTCATCTCCCAGGCAAGCTGCTTTAGGAGGGAAAATCATTACAAACTACGACTACGACCCAGACTCTGCGCTCTATAATCCAGCCAACATTAATTATAGGATGGATAATCAGCTTTCTGTAAACTATGTAAATTATCTGGCAGACATCAATTATGGGACGGCATCTTATGCCTATTTATGGGATAGACGCACGCAGGTCTTGCATGCGGGAATCACTTACGTAAATTATGGAACCTTTGATGGTAGGGATGAGAATGGGAACTCTACTGGAGATTTTGGTGGTAGTGAGGCGTCGCTTTCATTGGGTTACGCGCTTAATATTCCGTACACAGATTTTCACGTAGGGGCAAACGTAAAATTAATCACCTCCACATTAGCCGAGTATTCTTCGGCGGGAGGAGCGATAGATCTTGGACTTACCTATAATTACGAAGATTGGGATCTCAATGCAGCATTAGTGGTACGTAATATAGGAACCCAGTTTACACCCTATGTAGATACTTTTGAGAAGCTTCCGCTAGAGGTAGACGCTGGTATTTCTCAGATTTTACCTAACGTGCCTATACGCTGGCATGTCACGCTAGAAAACCTTCAATTATGGAACATCGCCTTCGAAAATGAAGCTAGAGGTACCACAGATCTTGACGGCAATACCACCACAGAAAAAATAGGAATTCTCGATAATGTAATTCGTCACGCGATTGTAGGCGTAGAGTTGTTTCCTAAAGGTGGTTTTAACGTGCGACTGGGCTACAACTTCCGCAGGAGTGAAGAGCTGCGTATTATCAATCAGCGTAGTTTTGCTGGTATCAGTGCAGGCTTTGGAATCAAGATTAACAAGATGCGTTTCAATTATGCATATGCTCGTTACAACAGCGCTGCGGCAAGTAGTTTTTTTGGTCTAGGCATCGACTTACAATAATTCTTTTCAATTTTAGGAGCAGTCCATTTTGTGCATATTTGCAAGGTGGTTTCCCGTTTTTCATTACAATTCCTCGTTGCGCTATCGCTACACTGCGGGATTTTCATTGCAATCGGGGCTAGCGAGTCATGCTGTCGCTTTCTTCCATTTAAAGAAGCGAGTATGCTCATCTATACTAGTAGAAATAATCTTTAAATCTATATGGTAAGCACTAGCATACGTTTTCCTATTTTTGTGTAAAACACATACTCTTGAAAATTACCATTGCCATAGACGGATATTCATCCACAGGAAAAAGTACAGTAGCCAAACAACTTGCAGACTGGCTAGAATACATTTACGTAGATACTGGAGCAATGTATCGCGCACTAACCTTATATGCAATGGAAAATAGCCTTATTTCCGACGGTTTTTTTGACAAAGAAACTCTAGTAAAAAGGCTTGATGATATCGAGATTTCATTTACAAGAGATACCGCTTCTGGAAAAGCAGAGGTTTGTCTTAACGGGAAGAATGTTGAGAAGTACATAAGAACCCTAGAAGTTTCTTCCTTTGTGAGTCCTATAGCTACCATCTCAGAAGTGCGCGCTAAACTTGTAGAGCAGCAGCAACGCATGGGAGAAGAAAAAGGAATCGTGATGGACGGTCGTGATATAGGTACCGTAGTATTTCCTAAAGCTGAGCTTAAAATATTTATGACTGCTAGTGCAGAGGAGCGTGCAAAGCGTCGTTACAATGAGCTTGTAGAAAGAGGTGATAAAGTGAGTTACGAAGCAGTACTTTCTAACGTAGTAGAGCGAGATCACATAGATACTACTCGTGAAGATTCTCCACTCGTAAAAGCAGCCGATGCTATTGAGATAGACAATACAGAAACTAATATTGAAGATCAGTTTCATACTATCTTACAACTGGCAAAAGATCGTATTGCAAAACGTCTCGTTAATCGATAATGTCTAGGCTCCCTAAAAATTTACAACTAGCGCTATCTGCATGTATTGTGATAGCCATGTCATTTATTTATGGAGCGCATCCCAGTGTTATACTGCCTTATATATTTGGTTTTGAAGTTCGAGACTTAGAGCTCAAGAATATCTTTAGAGCGATTATGGGAATCTACATCGCCTTTGGTGGTTACTGGATTTATGGTATTATTAATAAAAACCACTGGAGATCTGCAACCATAGTAAACATACTATTTATGGGTGGTCTCGCAGGAGGAAGGCTAGTCAGCACCATTCTAGATGGCTGGTCACCACAATACGGCGCAGGAATGATAGCCGAAGCTGTCATGATGTGGTGGGGTTTATGGAATCTTAGATTTTATGATATTGAAGAATGATATTTACCAATTGATACTTGACAATTATGACATAATCCGAATAATCAACACGATCAATCTTTAAGTGATTGATAAGTTGCTGCTTATTTGTAAATCTCAATATAATAAAAACGTCTACCGCGATAAGTATGAATCACAATAGACGCTTATTTTTACAGTTAGAATTATTCCCTAAAAATCACTCAATCCCAAGCCAGCTTTTCCATTAGGTCTTAAGATTCCTTTCTCTAGGCTAAACAATCCTTTAAAAGGATCATTCTCAAAATCTAGATGTCCATCAAGATCTGCATACACTGTATTAGGACGAGATAATGCAAAGTGCAATCCTGAGGAAATGCCAAGTCTACACTCATCAATACAGCCTATCATTGCTTCTAGTCCAGCAGCTCTCGCTACAGAGTTGATATGCATTGCTTCCATAATGCCACCTACCTTTTGAATCTTGATATTTACCATATTCATACGGCTGTTTTGAGCAAGTCTAAAGGCATCTTTCAGTGATTTTAAACTTTCATCTGCCATAACTGGGATGTGAACTTTTCTCGTTACTTCTCCTAGTTTTTCTTCGTCTGCGACTAGGGTAGGTTGTTCGAGTATCTCTATGCGAGACGCTCTTGTTTGTTCAACAAATGTCACAGCTTGCGCTACGGTGTAGCCTTGGTTTCCATCAAAACGTAGGGTGAGGTGTGGATGATTTTCGCGCAAGCGGTGTATTTTTTCTACATCCTCCTCCAGCGATAATCCTCCTTTGAGCTTAATAATTGTAAATCCTTGGTCTACATATTCTTGAGCTTGCTTCAAAGTCTCTTCTACACTTAAAATACCTATTGTAATACTCGTTGCAATACTATCACGATAACCGCCTAAAAATTGATAAAGCGGCACATTCATCTTTTTTGAAGCAATGTCTAGCAACGCCATGTCCACCATCGCCAGCGCAGAGGAGATAACGCTGAGCAGTGGTTTTAACTCATCAAGAATGCGCGCATAGTTGAGTGCATTTTTACCTTTAAGATATGGAATGATCACAAGGTCTAGCGCTCTAGCCACATCATCACCAGTTTCCTTAGTTACCTCAAGATCTGGAGCAGCGCAACCTAAACCTATGTTGTTGCTGTCTGTCTCTATTTTGAGAATAAAATTAGTTGCCTGCGATACAGTCTCATAAGCAATCGTATAAGGTGCAGTGAGTGTAAGTTCTAGCCGCTCGTAACTAACGTTTGTGATTTTCATTGATTACTTAATGTGTTGTTCAAGAACCTTTATCAACCCTTCTACGCCATGAGCAAGTACATCAAAAGCGGGAAGGCCTGTCTCGTCTGTAATCGCTTTACAAGCTGGTTCAATTTGTTCTGGTGTCATATTCTCGTGGTTTACTGTCACCGCAATGACCTTCTTGCCAGAGATTACCTCGATGGCATTAATCTGCTCTTGTAATGTGTGCAATTTATAGCCAGGGAATCCATCATATTCCAGACGTGTAGGAGCGTGTTGTAAGATTACATAATCTGGTCTTCCAGCTGCAAGTATTTCAAATCCTCCAGGGTATGCTGGGTTCATAAGACTTCCTTGGCCTTCTATCACGATTACATCAGGTTGCTCATTATTGTATGCACTCACTACTGCGTGCTCTATCTCTCCAGACACAAAGTCGTTAATGCAGCTATCCATTACCATGCTGTATTTTGCTCCTTGCATCCACGCAGTTTGACCGGTACCAATCATCTCCGCTTTTTTTCCGCCGTTGCGTAGTCCGTGTACGATTAACCATGAGGTTGTTCGTTTACCAATAGCGCTATCTGTACCTAAAACAGCAATCTTAAGGCAGTTTACTTTTTCTATTTCGCCGGAGAAAAAATGAAGGGTGTCGCGATCTGGAGTTTTACGCACGTCACGTATTTGAATGTTGTGCTCCTTACTTAGCGCTACAAGATGCTCATCATTAGTAAGGAAATCATGCAGACCACTATCGATATTCCAGCCTTGTTTAATCGCTGTTGCAATAGTTGCTCTTGCTTCCTTAGGAAGACGCCCACCATCAGGCGCAAGACCGATCACAAGTGATTTAGGAAACTCTTTTTCGCCTTGTAATGATGAAATAGCAGTCTCGATGTTTTCAAAAATTAGTATTCCATTAGGTTTCCCGTCCAGCACTTCGCCAGCATCTTTGCCAGTATACGTACTATCTATAATTCCCACGACATTATAACGTTCTGTAAAGCGCACTAAGCCGTGAGCAGTTTTTCCGTTTGGAGTGTTAAAAGCGCCTTGACAGTATACAAGAGCATTTCCATCTATTGATTTTTTCATATATGTGTCCTGACTAAACAGGTATGTTTTAAAGTTATATCCAGCGACTGCTGGTAGTAGTTAATTTTTTGCGGTAAGTACTGCTACAAAACGATCTGGAGCGAGGTTCTCCTTCTCATCAAGTTCTAAGAGAGCGATAAGCCCAGCAGTTGATGCAGGAAGAATGCGTAGTCCCTCTTTTTTAAGTAGGAGCGTACTCATCTCTCGCATTTTTTTATCACTAATGTTAAATGCTTTTCCATCAGATTGCTGGATAGCATACAGAGCTTCCTCTCCATCAAAGCTGTGCCAGTTTATAAGTGGCTCATTGTACTTAGTTTCTTTAATCTTATCTGGATCAAGATCACGACAGTGGTCTAGTCCTTCTTTATGAGATTGAATAATAGGATTTTTACCTGTAGAAGAAGCTGCAATCATTTTAGGAATGCGAGAGGTTTTACCTCGTTTGTATAAACTCACAAAGCCTCTATAAATCCCAGCAAATAAAGTTCCATTAGATACTGGAGCAGCACAATACTGTGGCGCATCACCCAGCTCATCTACAATCTCTACAGCAATTTGTGAGTATGCAGATATCTGTAACGGTGTGTTTGCACCTCCAGGATTTGCGTCATACCATTCATGTTCTTGTGCTAGTTTGCTGCTGGCAGTAACTACCTCCTCATAACTACCTTGTAGCCTAAAAATCGTAGCTCCTAGACGTTCCATCTCTATGATACGATCTGTGTGATAGGACTCTGGGATGTAAATGTTACAAGCAATTCCGCCTAACTTTGCAGCAAGTGCAACTGCGACACCGTAGTTACCGCAGGTGGCGAGTGACATGGTGTGAAAATCTCTGCGCAGCGCATCATAAACTTGTGCAAAGGCAATTCTATCTTTTTGTGTTCCCGTAGGGTTATCACCCTCGTATTTGATGTATAATTGTCTAATATCAAACTCACGTTCAAGAGATTTTGCTCTTGTAAGACCCGTATCGCCTACTTCTAAGTTGATAATGTCTTCGTAAGATTCTAAACGGTCTGTAAGTGATTTTGTGGTGTCTTTTACAAACAGACTAAGTGCCATCGCTTCTGAGGATACTTTATTGTCTGATGATTTTACACCGTCTTTAAGATTCATAATTTTAAAACTTAAACTTGTGGAGTGCTACTTAGTGTGGAGGGAATACCGCTTTCGCGAAAGCGTACATTAAATCCATAAAAATAGGGCAGAAGGTATTACCAACTGCCCTATGGTTATAAAGTTATTGAGCTTATTTAATTAACTCAAGAGCAGTAATAGAAAGTACTTCATACTCCTCATCATCTTCATTAATCTCTGAAGTTGTAGTGTACGTTACTTTAAACATTTGCCCTTGAAACGCCTCAGTAGTAAGATCAAATTGCTTTGCAGCAGCATCACTCATGGCATCAAAAGAATGTGTAAGCTCATCTGCATCTTCAAAATAGAACGTACCTTCTGCATAGCCAGTAAAAGTAGCGGTAACGCTATCTGTTGTCTGTACATTAAGAGCTAGTGTAACCACTGTAAAAAGGGCAATAAACATTGTTTTCATAATAGTGTAAATTAAAAAGTGTTGTTAATTTAAAATTGCCGCGTGTGCGACCACTATCAAATAGATTTCCCAATCTAGGATTTTACCCTATACCTTATACGTAGTGGGAGATAAGAATGTTACAAAAGGTGTTACATTTTTTTTAAATAATTGCAATTATTTTTAATCCTCTCGTTCTTCTTGATCCTCGTCTTCTATATCGAGATCTAGATCGTCATCATCCGTATCATCATCGTCATACTCATCTTGGTCAAAGTCCTCCATCGCCACAACTAGGCGCTTACTTACTTTAACAAGGTACAAGGTGTCTTCTGTAGTTACTTCTACACAATCTACCATCTCACCTTGAGCATTTTTAAAAGAGATAATATGATGAGACTCATATCCATCTGGATACTTTGCTACTAGTAAATTTAATATATCATCATTGAGTTTTGCATAGTCTACAATGACGCGTCTTAGGTTACTTGGTTTTTTCATTATGCGTTTATTATTAAAGATGTGTTGAGACACCTTATTTACATATCTAAGAGGTAAGCAAAGATTAATGGCGCTACAATAGTCGCATCACTCTCAATGATAAATTTAGGAGTATCCATATCTAGTTTTCCCCAAGTGATTTTTTCATTAGGTACCGCTCCAGAATAAGATCCATAACTAGTAGTTGAGTCACTTATCTGGCAGAAATAGCTCCAGAAAGGAGTTTCCGTGCGCTCCATATCTTGATAAAGCATAGGCACGACACAAATAGGGAAATCACCAGCAATACCTCCACCTATCTGGAAGAAACCGATTCCTTTTTCTGAGTTTGCTGTATACCAGTCTGCAAGGAATGTCATGTACTCAATTCCAGACTTCATAGTCGTAGCTTTAAGTTCGCCTTTCATCACGTAGCTCGCAAAGATGTTACCCATAGTACTATCTTCCCAACCTGGGCAGATAATAGGTAAGTTTGCCTCTGCAGCTGCATACATCCAGCTATCCTTGATGTCTATCTCGTAGTACTGCTCTAATACTCCAGAAAGTAACAGCTTATACATGTACTCATGCGGTAAATAACGCTCACCAGCAGCCTCTGCATCTTGCCATATCTTTACGATATGCTCTTGAATACGACGAAAAGCTTCTTCTTCTGGAATACATGTGTCTGTAACACGGTTGAGTCCTTTTTCTAGTAAATCCCACTCATCTTGAGGAGTAAGATCTCTATAGTTAGGTACACGCTTGTAGTGACTGTGAGCCACAAGATTCATGATATCTTCTTCAAGGTTTGCACCTGTACAAGAAATGATATGCACTTTTTTCTGGCGTATCATCTCTGCAAAGATTTTTCCTATCTCTGCAGTACTCATTGCTCCGGCAAGAGAAACAAGCATTTTTGATCCTTTTTCTAGTTGTGCTTCATACCCTTTGGCAGCATCTACTAGCGCAGCTGAGTTAAAGTGTAGATAGTACTTCTCAATAAATTGTGATATTGCTCCTTTATTAGTCATTATAATCGTCTTCTTCTTGATTAATTTTTTTGCTTTTTTCTTGTAATCCGCTTACTTCGTACTCTTCTCCAGCATCTTCTTGCTCAAACTTATAGCTAAGCATTTTGTAGTATAATTTTGCCGCTGCAAACTCAGAAGGCTTGCTATTTCCATTAGGGCAAAGCTCTACAATATCAAAACCTACAACATTCTTCTCTGCAAACACGCGACGTAAGAAGTCTAACGTTTCATACCAGAATAATCCTCCAGGTTCTGGAGTTCCAGTAGCAGAAAGTACAGATGGATCAAAGGCATCTAGATCAAATGTTACATATACATTTTCTGTCATTGCCTCAATCGCATTATCCATCCAGTAATCGTCTGTTGCCATCTCGTGAGCAAAGAAAACATTATCTTCATTCATCACTGTTTTTTCAATGGCATCCATACTACGTATTCCTACTTGTACAAGATTTGTAGTTTGGTTTGCTTCATACACGGCACAAGCGTGATTGCAAGTAGAACCTTCATAAGACTCACGTAAATCTGCATGCGCATCTAGTTGTAATACCGTAAGATTATCAAATGTTTCATTAAATGCACGAATAGCACCTATAGATACAGAATGCTCTCCACCAAACATGGTAACAAACTTGTTACGTTTAATGTTTTTCTTTACAATCTTGTGTACAGCTTCCACCATTGCTTCTGGTGATGTATTTTCTTTGATAGGATCTGCAAGGTGTATCCCTTGTTTGTAAACTTCGCTTTCAGTTTCTATGTCGTAAAGCTCCATATTTTCAGAAGCATGTAAAAATGCTTCAGGACCCTTGTCTGCTCCTTTGCCCCAAGTACTAGTTCCGTCATAAGGAACTGGAAGTAAAACAATTTTAGCTTTTTCAGCTCCTGCATATTCTTGTGGTATGCCTGCGTACGTTTTCATGGTGATACTAGATGTTAGATGTAAAGTGAGAATATTGTTTTCTCGGTGTTGTTACTGTTAGTGGTTATATAATTGATTTAATATTTTTTATTTTGCTTTCGCGAAAGCGTATTTAATACCCTAAGATACCTAATAATTGCTCACTCGTTTGCTGTTCTGCAAATATTTCTGTGGTAATCTCTCCATCTTCATTGCGGTCAATGAGGATGTGCTTAGGAGAAGGAACAAGGCAGTGTTGCAGTCCGCCAAAACCTCCTATAGACTCTTGATATGCTCCTGTATTAAAGAAACCAATGTAAAGTGGTTTATCTTTTTTATACTTAGGCATATAAATCGCGTTCATGTGCTGCTCACTGTTATAGTAGTCATCACTATCGCAGGTAAGACCACCTAATAAAACACGCTCATATTCCTCATTCCAGCGGTTTACGGCTAGCATGATAAAACGTTTGTTTATAGCCCAAGTATCTGGTAATGTTGTGATAAATGAAGAGTTTATCATGTTCCACTTTTCACGGTCGTTTTGTTGCTTCTGGTACAGTACTTCATAAATAGCTCCGCCGCTTTCGCCAACGGTAAAGCTGCCAAATTCTGTAAAAATGTTAGGCACCTTTACATCTGCATCATCACAAGCTTGTTTGATCTGTGCGATGATTTCATTAATCATGTATGCATAATCATACTCAAAAGCAAGTGAGTTCTTTATAGGGAAACCTCCACCTATGTTTAGGCTATCAAGTGACGGACAAATCTTTTTAAGATTGATGTACACTTTGATACACTTCATGAGCTCGTTCCAGTAATAAGCCGTGTCGCGTATCCCTGTGTTAATAAAGAAGTGAAGCATTTTAAGCTCAACCTTCTCGTTATTTTTAATCTGGTTATTAAAGAATGGAACGATGTTTTTGTAACCTATTCCAAGTCTTGAAGTATAGAATTCAAACTTAGGCTCCTCCTCAGATGCTATACGAATTCCTACCTTAAATTTGCCATTAATCTGGTTGCTTAGAAGGTCAATCTCTTCGTAATTGTCAATTACCGGAATTGCATTTTTATGCCCGTTATTAATAAGACGAGCAATGTTTTCTACATACCTCTCACGTTTAAACCCATTGCTTATTACGTATGTATCGTCTGTGATTTTTCCCGCAGCTTTTAAACTCTCTACAATATCTATATCAAATGCAGACGAAGTCTCGATATGTATATCATTAGAAAGTGCTTCGTTAAGCACGTGCTTAAAGTGTGAGCTTTTTGTACAGTAGCAATAGTTATAACTTCCTTCATAACCATTTGCCTGGATAGCATCTGCAAACCATTTTTTTGCTCGCTGTATGTTATCAGAGATTTTAGGTAAATAAGTAAACTTAAGTGGTGCACCGTATTGCTCTACAAGTTTCATAAGGTCTATGCCATGAAACTCTAAGTGGTTTTTATTAAGGTTAAATTCCTCTTGTGGGAAATAATACGTCTGCTCGATGAGATCAATGTACTTGGTCTTCATTAATTAGTTTTAAATGTGTAAGGTATAAAAGGTATAGAAATGAGGGAGA
The DNA here is from genome assembly GCF_007827285.1 of Dokdonia sp. Hel_I_63. Lineage (NCBI taxonomy): Bacteria > Pseudomonadati > Bacteroidota > Flavobacteriia > Flavobacteriales > Flavobacteriaceae > Dokdonia > Dokdonia sp. Hel_I_63. The sequence continues at coordinate 1,582,758 of NZ_VISD01000001.1, forward strand.
TATTCCCTTTAAGAAAAAGTTAATTCTATGAACCTCAGATGCGGAAAATAAATACAGTAAATGGAGAGAATGCAAATTCTTCTAAACGCTTTATAGCGATATTGATGTTACAAGCCGGCCATAACATTCGGTTCCCAAATCTTTGGGCAGCTTTTGGATTAGACTTTGTGATCATCCTAAGCCCGAATATGAAATCGTTTTTCATTTTAGAGTAGGCAATAAGCTCGATTGAACGAACTTATTTTGCGCGGCAAACATAAACTCAAATTTTAATTGGTGAAATAGCCTGTCAAGTAATTAACAAAAAATTAACTATTTATTGTTGTTAGTAATATTTGGGCGCTCAAATACGGGTCGCTATATTCTTAATAATGAGGAGGCCATATTCATAAAATTATTGTTAATAAATAAATTTTGCGCTCGTTAAATGACAGCCAAATAGGTGTGTTAATCGTTAAACTGTGTTAATCTCGTATTCCTAGAAAACCTTTCAACCTTTTTTCAACGTACATATGCAGAACAATAATCAATTTAACTTTAAAAATTACGTTTATGAAATCAATAAAAATTTGTGGATTACTTTTAGGAGCAGCATTAGTAGCTGCAAGCTGTTCATCTGACGATGAAGGAGGAACAACTGTTGTAACTGCAGACTCACGTGCAGAACTTTATGCATCAAGTAATAGTGATGGTGATGTAACGGTGTATGATGTGAGAGATACATCAAATATTACAGCTGCTAGCTTTGGAACAGTTTCTACAGATGCAGAAGGTATCTATTATGATGGTTCTAGTGATGAGGTAACTCAGGCATCTAGATCAGGACTACAATTAAACGCTTACGGAAACGTACTACTTTCTACTGCAGGAGTAAACCTTACTGCAACAGTAAGTAGTAGTGCAGTATTAGTAAGCCCACGTGATCTTGCCGTAAGTGGTGATTTCTACGTAGTTTCAGACAATGCAGATGTAGATGGAGATCCAGCAACAGCAGATGGTAGAATCTTTATCTTCCAAAAATCTGGAGGAAACTTTACATTGAGAAACACGGTAACAACTGAATTTGCTTTATGGGGAATTGAGTTTGTGGGATCTTCTCTATATGCAGTAGTTGATAAAACATCTGATGTAGCAGAATTTGAAGACTTTTTAGATAACAGTGCAGATGCAACTGTTTCAGCGAGTAAGAGAATTACTATAGAAGGAATTGTAAGAACACACGGTATTGCAGAAACTGATGGTACAATGATTCTTACAGATATTGGAGATGCAGGTGTTGATTCAGATGGTGGTTTCCACGTTATTTCAAACTTTGCTTCAAAATTTGACGCTGTTGAAAATGGTGAAACACTAGCCGTAGCTGGAAACCAAGTAAGAGTTGCAGGAGCAGCTACGTTCTTAGGAAATCCAATTAGTGCAGAGTATGACGCAGTAAACGATATCGTATATATTGCAGAGAGAGCAAATGGAGGAGGAAGAGTACTAGCATTTGCAAGCGTACAAGCAGGAGGAGACCTTGCACCAGCAGTAAACAATGAATTAGCTGGAGCTTCATCTTTGTATTTATACCAAGAATAGTAATCACATAATTCCAATAAAAAACCCTCAAGATATTTCTTGAGGGTTTTTTTATGCGTTCTAGTTTTTTATTCCTCTTCCTCCGCATTTGCTTGCATAGTAGAGAATACATTCTGCACATCATCATCTTCATCAAGCTTATCGATAAGCTTGTTTACGTCTGCCTCTTCCTCTGGAGTAAGTTGCTTCGTTACTTGTGGAATACGATCAAAACCAGATTCTAAGATCTCAATTCCTTTTTCTTCAAGGGCGCTTTGTATCGCTCCATAGCTTTCAAAAGGCGCATAGATATGTATCCCGTCTTCATCTTCAAAAACTTCTTCGGCACCAAAGTCTATAAACTCAAGTTCTATCTCTTCTACATCTTGTCCCTCTGCATTCACACGGAAAGTACAAGTGTGGTCAAACATAAATACTACAGATCCAGAGGTACCTAGGTTACCGTCACATTTATTAAAAGCAGCTCTCACATTTGCCACCGTACGTGTATTGTTATCTGTAGCGGTTTCTACAAGTATTGCGATACCGTGTTGTGCATATCCTTCAAAGATTACTTCCTTGTAGTCGCCTTGGCTCTTATCTGACGCTCTTTTAATGGCACGTTCTACGTTATCCTTAGGCATATTTACCGCCTTAGCATTCTGTATTACCGCACGTAGTCTCGAGTTTGAGTCTGGATCTGGACCACCTTCTTTAACGGCCATTACAATATCCTTACCTATGCGTGTAAATGCCTTAGACATTGCGCTCCAGCGCTTCATTTTACGTGCTTTTCTAAACTCAAATGCTCTTCCCATGTATATAAAGTAATAGATATTTTCGCGTAAGCAAAAATCTCCTTTTTAATAATAGTGTAATTAAAAACGCGATCAATACAAATAGTATTGACCGCGGTAAAAATATGAAATCGGTTGATTTCTTTAAAATTTATAGTCCTTTATGCGCCTAAAATATCATCTATAGCTGCAGCAAGGTCAAAATCCTTTTCTGTCACACCATCTGCATCGTGTGTGTTAAGAGAGATTTCTAGCTCATTATACGTGTTTGTCCAGGTAGGGTGGTGATCCATTTTCTCACACTCAAAGGCAATGCGCGTCATGGTTGCAAACACCTCGCGGAAGTTTTCAAACTCAATCGTGGTGTGTATCGCGTTATCGTCATACTCCCAGTCTGGAAAATCTTCTAATCTATTGTTGATTTGATCGTCTGTAAGTTTCATATGCTTGTTTTTAAAGTGCTAGATAAAGATAGATAATTACGCTTTCGCGAAAATAGGATTTCGATTAAATCTTTGTTAATGGATGTATGCAGTTATAGTAGTCTAAACTTCATTCTATCCATTAATCGCCAGTTGTCTTTTATTTTAATAGATTTTCTTAAAGTAACTTCAAAGTTAACGTTATTACTGCTGCATACTAGAATAATATCTGCCATCTCAATAGCAATCTTATTATCTCCTAGAGGTTCATGACGTACGGTCTGTAACTGTATATCTTCCCATTGTACGTCAAATGTAGTTCCCTTTCTTAATACTTCTTGAAAATCCTTGGCTGCTTCTGTTTTAAAATTGGCTACTATAGTAGCTACCTCGGGAATGTTTTCACTAGAATTTGCTTGTACTATTGGAATGAGGTATGAGATCTCCTCTTTAGTAGCTAGACTTTCAATGACCTTTGTATCATCTTGGCTTTTCAGCGCAGAGAAGATGTTCTTGACTAGTGTTGTTTTTTCAAAATTTTCTTGTCCAGTGGCAGTGTGAAATGCAAATAAGGTTACAAGAAGAAATATTGTTTTTAGGGAATTTTTCATTGAGGAAATGAGGTGATTTATTGTTTATGATAGTTGTTTACGCTTTCGCGAAAATAGGGAATTGCTCCAAAGCTTAGAAAATCAAAAGTTGGGTTGAATTTACGGAAATGAAGCAGGGTTGATTTTGTTTTTATAGTCCCAATTCCTTTTTAGTCACATTACTCTTTATTAGTTAGGTTGATAATGGTGTGTCAGAATCCTGATTATGAAGTACACCGTGCAACTGCGGAGTTTATAAGTATTAATGGTATTTCTTATAAGTTAGCTATAATCAAGGATGCAAGTTCATTATCACTTGGTCTTGGGGCATTGTCATCAATGATTTTTCCAAATTTATCAAAAAGCAGATACCGTGGTATTGTCTTTATATTGTAATTATTATATAGTTTTGACTTTTTCCAGTTGGCAATTATATAATTATTCTCTTCAGTTGATAGATTTTCTAATGTACTTGCTCGAAGCCAAGCTGCGTATTCTTTGTCAATTGAAATTTGAATAATTTCAAATTCTGTTTTATCAAATCTTGTTTTTAAATCTTCTAAAAATGGCATTTCTTTTCTACAAGGTGCACACCAACTTGCCCAAAAATCAACTAGCACTATTTTTCCTTTTTCTCTTAAAAGAATCTCCTCAAATGTCAATTGGTTGTCATTTACTAAATTTGATAAAACCCCAATAGTACGATCATTTATGTCTAATTTCTCAATGTTTTCTTGTTGATTTTCGACAATTGTCTTCCATTTGTCTTCCAACTTATTGCTAGTATTTAAAGTGTAAAACTTTTCTAAATAATTGTCAAACTTTGATTTTTCTAAAAAATAAATGCTTTTAAGATAAGCGCTTAGTAACATTTCTTTTGTTGACTGATTAAATAGCTTTGTTTCTTTAGTAACAACATCAAATTGTACAGTGTTTGAAACTCTTTTATCGGTTTGAAAATATTTATATAACACCAAAGCTTTTAAAAAACTTACGTATTCATTGCGTTCAAATAATTCTTCACTATTTATTTTTATATCTAAAGTATCAATATCCAATTGTAAATGCTGCTTTCTAGCTTCTCTTACTTTCGATGTTGCGTACTTAAGTTGCTGGTCAAGCTTTGTACTTCTGTAGAACTCATCTGAGATACTATTAATAGCTTTTAGACTATCCAATAGCAAGTTTGAGTTTTCATGTATTTGTTTTATTGAGAACTCTTTGTTTTGAAATTTATCTTCGTCGATTACGATTGCCTCACTATTTAGATTTTGCTTGAACAGAAGATAATCAAAGTTAGTTTCGCTCCATGGTTTATCACTATTTAAGTGTGTAAAGACTGGATATTGAACTTGCTTAGAGGAGTTGACTTTTAAGTTTTCCACGTCAATTAAAATGCTGTCGCCTTTATCAATTTCAAGTTTGTAAAATATTGAAATGAAAGGGTCTCCACCTATTATATAAACTGTAGTGTCTGTAGGAATTGTTATAGATGACTTATTCTCCTTTTTGCCTAGGTATAAAATGTCAGGCATAGCTTGCATCTCATCCAGCGTTAAATTTGTAAAGAAAGAATCCACACTGTCATGTACTTTTATAAATACCTCATTTCTCTTTTCAATTGCATCTTTATTGGTGACTAGAGGCTCGTAGGGAGTGCTTAACTTTTTTTCGGAACAACTTAGAAGTGCAAGAAGTAAAAGTATTGTGTATATATTTTTCATTTGTGAGTGGATAAAAAGCAATCTTATAAAGCAGCCAGAGTTCAAATCATAGAAGGCTCATTGAAAATTTTGATATCACAGAAAAGATATGTAATTAGTTGTTTTTTAATTGATTGTCTAAATATACACTTATTTATAAATCTTGCGCAGCGTGTATCGCTACTAGAAATAGTGGTTGAGAGAACATTTTCGCGAAAGCCTAACTCCACTCATTTTAATCGGAATATGTTGTAGAATGCGAACTTGATAAAGGAGTTATGAACGTCATTTGTAATCATCAAGCATCGAAAAACTCGGCGGTTTTAATGGTGAAACCTAAAGCTTTAAGTTTGGTTCTTAGTTCAGATAACGGGACACTATTAGGACTGTCTCTATATGTTAAGTTGTTTACAGTGATTTCTGTTGCTCCGGCTCCTTTTGCTGGTAGTATATTAGTAAAGACGATTTCGCTACCATAGTCAAAGACCGTGAAGTCGTGCTTAGTGGCTAGTGCGTATTGTTGCGTAGTGTCTAGAGATAAAAGCCGCAGCTGGTTGGGTTGCATTTGTTGTGCTAGCTCCTTTGGGGTTCTATAAACGTTAGCGTGGTATAAAGCGAGCTGTGCTAGGTGAATTTCATCTTCCTTACCTGCCAGCAAATCACTAGGTAACTCATAAGACCTACGCAACATTTTTAATTGACCATAGCTGAGGGTAAAGGTTTCTATCAAAGTAAGTTGTTTGCTTATGCGAGCTTCTCTATTATAAAAGTCATTGATGTATGGCTTAGCCATTGCTATCTCATTGTACCAACCTATGTGGAGGAGTGCCGCTGTTTCTCCTAATGACTCATTTCTGATTCCTCCATACGCAGAGAGGCCAATCCTAATATCGCCAAACCACCAGTGTGCAGCATAAATTACACTGCCGCTACTATATCCCTCGTTATACTTTTTACCATCTGTTAATGGATTTTCTTGAACTTTATCAGGTTCGCCTAGTATAGATATGAGCTGTTTCATATACGGCGAGTGGTGCTGTTGAAACCATCCTTTTTTAATAGGTTTTAATCCAAATGAAATAGAGGAAATAGGTCTGTCATAAGAAGGTCCGTAGAATTCACACGAAACAGTATCTAAGCCTAAAAACTCGTTTGAAGGTACTTTGTGAAGTTTCCAAGAGCTCGTATTCTTGTTAAGGTTTTTGTGTTCAAAGACTTCAAAGACATCATTAAATGTTTGTTCCCACTTAAATATTTTATCGTCTATCTCAAAGCTGCTCCAATCCATGTTGTTCTAATACCAATTAATTTTTGTGTGTAATACAAATATGTGTACTTACGATTGCTAGCTTATTTTAAGGTTTATTTTATCTAAGGTAAAAAATCAATGTTATACTTACGCTCGGTGTAAGAAACTAGTGCAATTTGCTTTCGTGAAAGCGTATCTGTGCAGTTTATGTTATTGATAGACCTAAGTTAAGAGATTGGTTTGAGAGCATCCTTTCCAGATAAGGGAGCTTTAGCCTCTTTGATAACTTTCTCTACACCTTCTATAAATTGAGGTTTTGTCTTTGTTCGAGCTTCAATTTAGGAGTCTGTTTGTTATTTTAATTTGGTTGTTATAGCAAATGGGCCCTACGTCTATGGGTAGAACTAGTTTTAATGAGGAATTGTAACTGTCAAATTTATATCCTCAATGGAGTCAAGTTTGTATTTTGTTGAATTTCTTTTAGCTTCTAAAACGATAAAGTGTTTGGAAGGTTTGATTTTATTGAATAATTGATTCTCAAGAGCAGATAGCTTATATATTGAGAAAAAATCTTCATCAGTTTCTTTAATCTTAAGCTTGTAATTAGCAATTTTTTTATCTCTGTCGTTGAGAATTTTAAAAGTGATTTCCTTATTTCCTTTACGCTGTTCTATTTTAGAGAATTCAAATTTATGTCCATTTACTTTTTTTGATAAGTTTTTTGTTTCAATAAAATTTAAAGAATTCGATTTATCAATGTGAAAGTAATGCTCCTCATTTTCTTTGGTATCAAAAATTCTAGAGACTAGAGAATCATTGCGTTTGTATATATACATATGATATGAATCATCCTCAGAATTAAAAAAATGAGTCCATTCTTGATTGGGAAATAATTGTGTGGAAAAACTGCTCTTTACAATTTTATCAAACTTATAGTTTTGACTATAGCTTATGCTCACTAATAATATAAAAAGTATAAACAGTAGTATTCTTATTGTTTTCATAAGTTTTTTATAACAGTCTACTTATTAGGCAATTGTAAGAAGTAGATTTCTGATGGCAAATCTACAACTATATACGTGAATTAATTTACGGCTTTCCTTTATATGTATTGTTTTTGTAAAATATAAACGCACAATATTATGATTAGTTACGGTAACTGTAGTTCTTTTAATGGAGCTGCTGATAGATGTGTCACACTAGGAAATATTTTTTTGAAGTAGTCCACTTCATAAGTATATGCAATACTTTAAAGTAAGATTAGTTAATCCAGCCAAAGGCTTTTATAGAAATGCCGCTAAAACAATCATCTGCACAATTATTAGGTATGAAACCGCATAATGTAAGTAACCCATTTACTTCAGTCTGTAAGTATATCGTGTTGTTCTCCTGGTCTACTACGAGGTATTCGCTTACACAAGAATCATATAACTCGTCTATTGTGAGCGGAGCAGCGCCTTCTTGGTTTGTTCCTAATGCAGCTTCGTTTTCAGAATAGGTGTCTGTAATCAATCGCTCCCCAGTCTCACCATCTATGGTAAAAGTTTGATATACTCGAGAGACAACACTGTTTTCTATTACTTTAATTTCTGTGGTGCTTCCATCACCTGTAAAGGAGATAATATCTGTTTGATAGATGTATGATTTTCCATGATTACTTTTTAAGTCTGACCACTTGCTTAAACTTTCTTCATAAGATAAACCAGTTTCACCATTCAAGTCTGTTAGAGTTGATAGGTTATCGATATTTGTGGTATCATCATCACTACCACAAGAGATAAGTAGGAGTGTGCAAGCTAAAATTAGGTATAGAAAGAGTTTCATAGTTATGTTTTTTTGACTGCTTATTAAACAACTTACGCTTTCGCGCAAGCGTAAAAAATTAAGCTGTAATCTATGTGTTAGACGAAGTCAATTTGATAGAGCTAATCTACAATTACGTGCTCACATTTCCTTAAGGTTTTCCTTTAGACGTGTTATTTCTTAGTAAATTCAATGTTATACTATAGAAAGCTAAGCTTTAGAACTATAGATAAAAGATAATGGAAGGTTCGAGAAAGAAACTAGCCTCGGTGGAGTTTGTTTGAAGTAAAAAAGTTCTTCTTTAAGTAATCGCTATGCAAGTATTATTTTCAGATTCTCTTGATTAATGTTTGCAACCATTTATCTTTTCGAATAAGATAAGAAAGTAGTAAGTTTTACGTGGCTCTGTTTTTTGTGACCAGTTATTAATCATCAAGAAATTCCTTGTACGTCAATCCCCAATAATTATTATTAAAATTTGAGTTCGGTAATCCGTCATTAGTTAATAAAGCATTACTATAATTACTATTTTGATTCCATAACCATGCTAATGTGCTTACTTGTTCAGAATTAACGGCATTTAGGAAATTTTGAATAGGCATGATATCACCCACATTTTTGACCCCAATCTCGCCTATAAAGAAAGGGATATCATTTTCTTTTAAATTATTGAGTCTAGAAATAATTTGAGACTCAGTAGTATTAACCAGCCACTTCTCATAAGCATGTAGATCAAATAATACATTAAACTTATCCTCTATAAGAGTATTTCCTTTTGCAAGAATAGCTTCTTCAGATTGACCTTGTTCATTTCCAGGAACGATTACTATATTACGAAAACCGGGCACTTGCCTCAAATTTTCTACCATGTCTGTCATATCTGACAGCCACAAATTATGAGTATAATTATTTTCATTATTCCAATGATACGGTTCATTCCAAACTTCAATCCAGACATCTGGTTGGTCTTTAAAATGCTCGGCTATTTCTTTCATTTTTGTTTTATAATCAGCATAAAAGTATTGCGAAGAGGGATTTAGACCAGTAAAGAGTATTTGGTGTCCTTCATTATCAACCCAGCCGAAAGGACAAATTATTGTAATTTTATTGTTGTCTCGATTTTGATTAACAATAGTCTGAAGAGAGTGGTACCACTTGTTATCACTAGCCTGAATAGGGTCGCTATCAATAGGTTGTTCACGAAGATTTCCAACAAACTCTCTTACAATTTCTACCTTCCATTCATTCATCAAACCAGGGTCTACTAAACCAAAGGTTTGCATTGCATTAACTCCTTTGTAGAAAGTGATTTCATTATTGTAAAGTAGATGTGGTCCAGAAATAGTAAAAGGATCAGTGGTTTGTTCAGCAACATTATTATTTGAATAATCATCTTGCGAACAGCTCAAGCAAGTAATAATTAGCAATATAAAAGAGTAGAATGTCTTAACCTGTCTCATTAAAGTTCTATAATTAAGTATGGAAGGATACATAATGCGTTTGTTGCTACTTTTATTCTATATAAGATTATTAGTGTGCATAAATTCCGTCTCTAGCTATTTACCTAACATTACTTGCAATTTAATTTTAGTACTAATTCTCTTTTTAACTACGATAAGCGTTAAAATAGAATTAATCTTATTGTTCATCTAAGCGCTATAATAAATACAGAAGAAAGCTGTAGACCAAAGCAAGGTTGTTTTGTTCAAAAAATTACTGGTAATTATTACAATTATCTATTAGACGGCTTTTCTTTATTAAAGGTTTTTAATGATTCTAAATATACAATGAAATTTACAATAATGAGTTATGTAGAGCTTTGTCTGAATGGGATTTAAGGAGTATATAGCATTGTTGTGATTAGTACTGGTTAGTTTATTAATTAGTTAAACTGATAGTTGTAAGAATACAGCATAATTAGCAGTGCTAATTTTTATCTCAAAACCCCTTTGTAAATCAAGATAAAGGGTGTATTTTTGCACTCCTTTTTGGCCACCTTTAGAAAGCTGCCAGTGAGGTATTTAAAAAACAAAACAAACCCTTTTACGGTTTCTAGGTTTATTAAGCTTTCGCAGAAACGTAAAATACAAAACCCATCTGTCTATAAAACGCTTGTTTTTAGGTAGATGTAAATTTTAGCAAATGGCTGAAGAAACAAAAAATCCTGAAGTTCAGGAAGAAGCTGCAGTAGTAGCACCAAAAGTTGAGCTATCTCCAGCTCAAGAGAACCCAGAACAATTTCTTAAAGACTTTAACTGGGAGAAGTACGAAGAAGGAATCGATACAGTAGATGACAAGCAACTTGAAGAATTTGAAGCGCTTGTAGCAAGTAACTTTGTAGATACACTTGATGACGATGTTGTAGAAGGAACAGTAATTACACTTACTGATCGTGATGCAATCATTGACATTAACGCTAAGTCTGAAGGGGTAATCTCTCTTAATGAATTCCGTTACAATCCAGACCTTAAAGTAGGTGATAAAGTAGAAGTACTTATCGATGTACGTGAGGATGCAACTGGGCAATTGATATTATCACACCGTAAGGCGCGTGTTATCAAGGCTTGGGATCGCGTTAACGCTGCACACGATGAGGGAACTATCGTAAACGGATTTGTAAAAGCACGTACTAAAGGAGGTATGATCGTAGATGTATTCGGTATCGAAGCATTCTTACCAGGTTCACAAATTGATGTGAAGCCTATACGTGATTACGATCAGTATGTAAACAAAACGATGGAATTCAAGGTTGTAAAAATCAACCACGAGTTTAAAAACGTTGTAGTATCTCACAAAGCGCTTATCGAAGCAGATATCGAAGAGCAGAAGAAGGAGATCATCGGGCAGCTTGAAAAAGGACAAGTACTTGAAGGTGTTGTTAAAAACATCACTTCATACGGTGTATTTGTTGATCTTGGAGGTGTTGATGGACTGGTACACATTACAGACCTTTCTTGGTCACGTATCAACCACCCGAATGAAATCGTTGAGCTTGATCAGAAACTGAATGTTGTAATCCTTGACTTTGATGAGGATAAAACACGTATCCAGTTAGGTCTTAAGCAACTTTCTAAGCACCCATGGGAGGCCTTAGGAGAAGAGCTTAAAGTAGGTGATAATGTAAAAGGTAAAGTAGTTGTAATCGCAGATTACGGTGCATTTATCGAAGTAGAAGAAGGAGTAGAAGGTCTTATCCACGTATCAGAAATGTCATGGTCTACGCACTTACGTAGCGCTCAAGACTTCGTAAAAGTAGGAGACGTAGTAGATGCTCAAATCCTTACTTTAGATCGTGAAGATCGTAAGATGAGTCTTGGTATCAAGCAATTAACGCAAGATCCATGGACAGATATTACTTCAAAATACCCTGTAGGTTCACGTCACGAAGGTATCGTACGTAACTTTACAAACTTCGGTGTGTTCTTAGAACTAGAAGAAGGTATTGATGGATTAATTTACATCTCAGATCTTTCTTGGACTAAGAAAGTGAAGCATCCATCAGAATTCTGTGAGGTAGGAGATAAACTAGAAGTAGTGGTTCTTGAGCTTGACGTAGATGGACGTAAATTATCTTTAGGTCACAAACAAATCGAAGCAAATCCTTGGGATAAGTACGAGGATGAGTTCAAAATGGGTACTACTCACAAAGCTGCAATCACAGAGATTGTAGACAAAGGAGCTACTATCGATTTTAACGAGGATATTACTGCATTTGTTCCTACTCGTCACCTTGAAAAAGAAGACGGAACTAAATTAGGAAAAGGAGAAGAAGCAGAATTCCAAATTATTGAATTCAACAAAGACTTCAAGCGTGTAGTTGCTTCACATATGGTTATCCATAAAGAAGAAGAAGCTAAGATCGTTAAGCAACAAGCTAAGAAAGCTAAAACTCAAGCAGATGAGTCTAAGCCTACTTTAGGTGATGCAAACGATGCTCTTGCAGCTCTTAAAAAGAAAATGGAAGGAGGAGAGTAATTCTCACCATCTAGTTCTTATACTAAAAGCCTCTCAGGAAACTGAGAGGCTTTTTTTTTGCTTTCCTTTGAATAATATATTGATTAAAATGGGCATCATCACTTAGCAATAGAGTTAATGCTTTGTGTTATGGTGTACGTTGTTCTATTGTACTAAATATGCTAGCTATTTTATGAATAATTAGCTAGTTTTGTCTCCTGCCTATGAAATCACTTAAGCCATCAGTTTCCGTCATATTAAGCACGTATAATGCTGTTGATTGGTTAGAAAAAACACTTTGGGGATATCAATTTCAAACCACCTTTGATTTTGAAATTGTTATAGCAGATGATGGATCTGGACCACAGACAAAAGAGCTTTTAGAAGAATTTTCAAAAGATTTTCCAGTTCCTATTATACATGTATGGCAGGAAGATGAGGGTTTTCAAAAATCCCGTATTCTCAATAAAGCAATAGTTGCCTGTAACTCGGATTACATATTAATGAGTGATGGTGATTGTATACCAAAAAATAACTTTGTTGAAGAGCATTTAAAACATAGAAGGAAAGGTTATTTTCTTTCGGGAGGTTATTTCAAACTTCCTTTAGATATATCAAATTCAATAAATTATTCAGATATCCAGAATCAAAATTGTTTTGATGTAAACTGGTTAAAAGAACGTGGTTTAAAATCTTCATTTAAAAACAAAAAACTCACGGCTGGCAAATTTACTTCAAGAGCCCTAAATTTTCTTACTCCTACAAATGCTAGTTGGAATGGTCACAACGCTAGCGGTTGGAAAGAAGATATTGTGAGGGTAAATGGTTTTGATGAGCGCATGCAGTACGGAGGACAAGATAGAGAACTTGGTGAGCGCTTGATGAATTCTGGCATAAAATCCATTCAGATACGTTATACTGCAATTTGTGTTCATTTAGATCACGCAAGGGGATACAAGACACAAGAAACTCTTGACAAAAATGCCGCTATTAGAAAAAATACTCGTGACAATAAAGTGACTTACGCAATTCATGGTATCAATAAAAATCATGATGTTACTATTTAGATAGCCGCTATTTTTATTGAATTATGAAGTTAAAAGAATATTTTCCATCCATACTTAAAAGTTTTGCGTTAAAAAACAAATCTGTTAGTAAGATTAAGTCAAGAAACAAGAATACGGTGCCATTGATTGTGTCACTTACCACAATTCCTTCTCGTCTTAAGCTTGTTCAATATACAGTGAGGAGTCTGCTTTGTGCAAATCCTCAGCCAGATAAAATTATTCTTTGGCTTAACGAAGACTTAGAAAGTGCTGTGCCAGCAGGACTCAAAGCGTTAGAAGGTGATGTGTTTGAGATAAGATACTCGCCCTATACTTTTTCTCACCGAAAGCTTATCCATTCTTTAGAGCTTTTTCCTGATAAAATAATCGTGACCGTTGACGATGATGTGATGTATCATCCTAATTTATTAGGACAATTGTATAAGTCCCACCTAGAATATCCAAAGGATGTTATTGCAAATAGAGTAAGAAGTATATCATACAATGAACAAGGAGAAGTCCTTCCTTATAAACAATGGAAACATGTAACCTCTTCTTCCAGAGAAGATATGACGATGATGCCTGTAGGAGTATGTGGAGTTTTATATCCTGTAGGATCTCTTAATAAACAAGTTTTAAATGTAGATCTTTTTCAAGAATTATCTCCCAAAAGTGATGATCTCTGGTTTAAAACAATGGCACTTTTAAATGGGACATTATCTCGATTTGCACCATATACTGTGGAAGACCCTATACCACTAGTAGGTAGTCAAAAGGTTGCTCTTAAAAAAACAAACGTTAACGAAGATCGAAATAGAGTACAGTGGGAAAACCTAGCGTTACATTTTAATATAGACTTAAAAGAAAAGTAGGAATCTTTTTGTGTATCATGGATTTGTTTTTCTATGACTTTGCATAGAAAGTTCTTTTTTCTATCAAAAATTAATTTCCTAGCGGAGATCTTGATCTAGTCTACTAGATATCCAGTTTTTAATATGTGTAAGTAAAGCAGGATCTGCTCTTTCTAAGCTCTGGAAGGTGATAAATATTTTAGATGGATCTTCTATAAATTGAGCCAACTTCTTTTTTACACTTGAAGGTTTCTTGTAAGATCTGAAATAAGTTAGTCGCGTGTCTTTTGAGTAGTGAAAGGTTCCTTTTTTAATTTCGAGATGCTCAGATAAAGAGGACAATAAAAACTGACTCTTATCGCGGAATCTAAATGAAATATTATTTTTGAGCAAGTCCTCATGTGCGTTAAAATAATCTACTAGGGTAGATTTTCTTACACTCATAGGGGTGTGATATCTTCTGACATACTTCTTTGTGCCAGCTAGCATAGCGCTTTGCTGCTGTAGCCTTTTAAAGCTTGGTCTATTTGGGTCAGGTTCCTTTCCTATAAGCTTGAGCAGCTTTTGATAGTATACTCTAAGTGTTCTATCTTCATTAAACTTTTCCCATGAGCCACGCAATACGGGCATGCCATTGATAAAGAAATCTTCTGGGGCCGTAGCTCTCATTAAGAAGAAGTCATCATTAAAAACCACAAAATGCTCAGATAGATTTGGGATTCTATAGAGCATTATCTCTATAGAAATAGAGTTGAAACTAGGTAAAGCCTCTTCATAATTTTTAAAAATCACCGTGTGATCTATAATTTTTAGGTTGACACCTTGTTCTTGAGCCTTTGTAGATAAGACATCAAAATCTTGTGGTACCTGGTTGTCGGTAACGACATATATGTTTTTAATAAACGGAGCAAACTTGATAATCGATGCTATTGCAATCTGCACTTCGCCTATTGCATTGTAGCGAGTACTTTCTGCTTTTTTAGAGAAATCAATTTTAGTATCTAGATACGTATTGATTTTATGTTGCCATGTTAAGTCATCACCATTTACCCATGTGATAACCGCATCTATAATCATGTCATTAGTTTGCTCCGTTGTCATATTAAACTGCTACGTCGTACTCTCTTAAGGCATCATTAAGAGACGTCTTTTTGTTAGTGCTCTCTTTACGTTTACCTATAATTAGTGCACAAGGAACTTGGTACTCTCCTGCAGCAAATTTCTTAGTATAACTTCCAGGGATTACTACAGATCTTGCAGGTACGCGTCCTTTCATTTCTACAGGCTCATCACCAGTAACGTCAATAATTTTTGTGCTCATTGTAAGTACTACGTTTGCGCCTAAGACAGCTTCTTTCTCAACGTGTACACCTTCTACAACAATACATCTAGATCCTATAAAAGCACCATCTTCTATAATTACTGGAGATGCTTGTAGTGGTTCTAGAACACCACCTATACCTACACCACCACTTAGGTGTACGTTTTTACCTATTTGTGCGCAGCTTCCTACGGTTGCCCATGTATCAACCATAGTTCCCTCATCTACATAAGCTCCTATGTTTACATAACTTGGCATCAAGATTACCCCTTTAGAGATATAAGCTCCGTGACGTGCAACAGCATTAGGCACTACACGAATACCGCGATTTGCAAAGTCTCTCTTTAATGGAATTTTATCGTGATATTCAAAGATTCCAGCTTCCAGAGTTTCCATTTTTTGGATAGGGAAATAAAGTACAACCGCCTTTTTTACCCACTCATTTACTTGCCATCCGTCTTCTGTAGGTTCTGCAACGCGTAGCGTACCACGGTCTAGCATGTCTACTACCTCACGTATAGCATTTATTGTTACTGGATTAGTAAGGAGCGAGCGATCCTCCCAAGCCTCTTCGATGATGTTTCTAAGTTGTGTCATTTGATATTTTTAAGCGCTGAGTAAGATAAGTTAGCTCTTCTCAGTAATCGTTAATGGATGTTCAAAGATAAAGTTTCAAATGCTTTTTGATAGTTTCTAGTGGTGCAAAACTTAAACAAGTTAAGGCTTTCTTGTTATATATAAAACAAGAGGTGCGCTCTCGTAATGTGCATTGTGAAGCTATGAAGTAACTTAGCTGTTAAAAGATAGACCACTCTGTAAGTAGCTGCTTTTTTGTGATTGCAAGACCTTGCTATTATGAAAGCTATTGCGATGCACAACCTTATAGCTTGTTTTTCCTTATTTTTGCACAAATTTTACAGATGGCACGCATCATTGCAATAGATTACGGAACAAAGCGCACTGGTATAGCAGTGACAGACGAGTTGCAGATGATCGCTTCAGGTCTTACAACGGTTGAAACAAAAGATATTTTCACCTTTTTAAAGAAATATCTTTCAGAAGAGAAGGTAGAGGCTATGGTGATAGGTGAGCCTAAGCGCATGAATAATGAGGCGAGTGATGTGGAGGTAGATATTGTACGCTTTCGCGAAAGCGTAGAAAAAAAACATCCAGAGTTAACCATCATTAGACAAGATGAGAGGTTTACTTCAAAGATGGCATTCCAGACCATGTTAGACAGTGGTATCGGTAAAAAGAAAAGACAAAATAAAGCACTTGTAGATCAAATAAGTGCAACGATTATCCTTCAGGATTACCTGTATAATAAGTAGATATGATTATACCAATTGTGGCGTACGGAGATCCCGTACTTAAGAAAAAAGCAAAAGATATTACTCCGGAGTATCCTAAATTTAGCGAGCTCATAGAGAATATGTATGATACGATGTATGAAGCTCACGGTGTAGGGCTTGCAGCACCTCAAATAGGTTTACCTATACGTGTGTTTCTAGTTGATACAACACCGTTTGCAGAAGATGAAAGTTATACTCCAGAAGAGCAGGAACAGCTTGCAAACTTCAAGAAAACCTTTGTAAATGCAGAGATTCTTGAAGAAGAAGGAGAGGAGTGGGCATTTTCTGAAGGCTGCTTGAGCATACCTGGTATTAATGAAGATGTTTTTAGAAAACCTAAGGTAACTATTAGGTATCAAGATGAGAACTTTAAAGAGTACACAGAGACTTATGATGGACTTATTGCTCGAGTAATCCAGCATGAGTATGATCATATAGAAGGGGTCCTTTTTACAGATAAACTCTCAAGTCTTAAAAAGCGCTTAATAAAAGGAAAGCTTGTAAATATCTCAAAAGGTAAGTGTAATGCAGAGTATCGCATGCGTTTTCCAGCAGCGTCAAAAAAGCGCTAGTATTCTTAAAGTCTCGTGTAAAGATTAACGAATCCTTGCAAACAAAATTTGTAAATATGTATCGCAAAGTGCATCTTTGCCACCCAATTTGAATAATATATGAGTTTAGATAAAGTAATTGCAATCGCTGGAAAGCCTGGAATATATGAGTTAAAGCAACAAACACGCAGTGGTTTTGTGGCAGAATCTCTAGTAGATGGTAAGAGAATTACCGTAGGTATCCGTCATAACGTAAGTGTACTTTCTGAAATTGCTATCTACACCTTAAGTGAGGAGAAGCCACTTAGAGAGGTGTTACAAGCCATAAAAGACAAGGAAAATGGAGCGCCTACTATTAATCATAAGGTCTCAAAAGATGAACTTGAAGAGTTTTTCTTCAATGTGATTCCAGATTATGACGAGGATCGTGTATATGCTAGTGACATTAAGAAAGTAGTACAGTGGTACAACATTTTACAAGCAAAAGATATGCTTAACTTTGACGCGCCAGCAGCTCCCGCAGCAGCAAGCGGAGAAGAGGAATAGTGCATAACTTTTTATAATATTAAAAAGCCTTTACAGTTTATTTGTAAAGGCTTTTTTAGTTTTAAAGATGAGTACGCTTTTGCGAAAATGTGATAAGCACTCACACCATAAATAACATTAACTTAAGGTAATAGTAAATTATTCCTGCAATTACCACCCTGACTATGAATACAAGAGAGACGCAATTAAAAGCCTTTGATAGATTACTAACCATAATGGACGAACTACGCGTAGGTTGTCCTTGGGATAAAAAGCAAACCATGGAAAGCTTGCGTCACCTCACCATTGAGGAAACCTATGAGCTAGGCGATGCTATTCTTGATAATGATCTAGAAGAGGTGAAAAAGGAGCTTGGTGATCTCTTATTACACATTGTATTCTATGCCAAGATAGGAAGCGAGACTAAGGATTTTGATATCGCAGATGTTGCAAATAGTATTTCTGATAAACTTGTTTCTCGCCACCCTCATATTTATGGAGGTATTGATGTGGCAGATGCTAAGGAAGTAGAGCGCAACTGGGAAAAACTTAAGCTTAAAGAAGGTAAGAAGTCTGTACTAGAAGGAGTTCCAAAGGGATTGCCAGCACTTGTAAAAGCCAGCCGAATTCAAGATAAAGTAGCAGGTGTAGGATTTGACTGGGAAGAGCCTCAACAAGTATTTGAAAAAGTACAAGAAGAACTTGAGGAGCTACAGCACGAAGTCAACGAAAACAATCAAGAAAAGATTGAAGCCGAGTTTGGTGATGTGCTGTTCTCAATGATTAACTACGCACGCTTCTTGAAAGTAGATCCAGAAAGCGCACTAGAGCGCACCAATAAGAAATTTATAAAACGCTTTCAATACTTAGAAGGCAAAGCAAAGGAACTTGGAAAAGATCTTTCAGACATGACACTTGCCGA
This sequence comes from Dokdonia sp. Hel_I_63, assembly GCF_007827285.1. NCBI lineage: Bacteria > Pseudomonadati > Bacteroidota > Flavobacteriia > Flavobacteriales > Flavobacteriaceae > Dokdonia > Dokdonia sp. Hel_I_63. The sequence goes on from NZ_VISD01000001.1 coordinate 1,601,401, forward strand.
AATGGATGCTTTCTGGGAAGAGGCTAAGAAGTTGTAATTACTCTGTATTATTGAATTTGAGTTGTTCATCTTGAAGTTATATTTAATTTAATTATGAAGGTGAGGTGTTTTGAAAATTAATTAATATTCAACTTCAACTTCAACTTCAACTTCAACTTCAACTTCAACTTCAACTTCAACTTCAACTTCAACTTCAACTTCAACTTCAACTTCAACATAAGGGTTACTTCCCTCACTCAAACATCCTGTTCCCTCAATCTAGGTTTTTAAAAGGTGATCTCTACTATAACTTCACCTCATAATTAAAAACCAAAGGATATGAAAACACTTAGCACATTCATAACGCTGCTCCTATTTATACTAGGAGTACATGCGCAAGAAATAACAATTTCAGGAACGGTATCAGATGATGGTGAACCTCTTCCAGGAGCTAATATTCTTATAAAAAACAGTGAGATAGTAGTTGTGTCCGATTTTAATGGGAACTACAAGATTAAAGCTGCTGCTACAGATACATTAGTTTTTACGTACGTTGGTTTTAAATCAAAAGAGATTCTTGTAAATGCTCAGACTACTATAAATGTCATTTTAGAATACAGTAGTGAGTTAGATGAAGTCGTGGTTAGAGGTATGGGTTCAATAAGAGAGAAGAAAACATTAGGATATGCTGTTTCTACCGTTTCTTCAAAACTTGAAGGGAAAGCAGCAGGAGCTCGCGTGTCTGAGGTAAAGCCTTCATCTGGAATTCTTGAGAATGATCCAGCTTATGGCCAACTAACAGCTGGTGAAATAAATGATGTAGAGAAATACGCTGAGTTTGTGAAAATTTATACTTCTGGAGAAGCAAGGGAAATCGCAAAGAAGTGGGAGTTTAATCATGATGGTAGAACTGACATCCAAGTAACCGATAATAGCGGACTGCCAATAGCAAACGTTGGTGTTGCTCTTTATAAAAATTATAACCTCTTAATGAAAGGAATGACAGATGCTTCGGGAATGAGTATGCTGTTTAAAGGAAAAAATAGTCCAACTGATACTTATTTAGTACAACTGTATTATAGTGGAAAAATAGAAGGAAAGAAAATTTCTAGAAATCAGAAACAAGTCTCTTTTACAATTAATGAGCATCAAGCTAGTAATGCTATCGACATATTATTTGCAGTAGATGCTACAGGTTCCATGGGTGATGAGATTTCATATCTCAAGTCAGAGCTCAAGAATATAATGAGCAGGATAGATGCTAGTGTTAAGCAAAAGAGAGTAGCGCTTACTGTGTACAGAGACCATGGTGATGATTATGTAACTCGTGCAATAGATTTTAGTAGTGATGTAAATGAAGTAAAAGACTTCCTTTCGGCGCAGCATGCTGCAGGTGGTGGAGATTATAAAGAAGCAGTAGAGGAGGCACTTAAGGTATCATTGTCACAGTCATGGAACGAGAAAGCAAAAGCTAGAATACTCTTTTTGATGTTAGATGCTCCACCTCATTTTAACCAAGAAAACGTTGCGATGATTAAAAGTCAAATTGCAAAAGCAAAAGAGCAGGGTATAAAAATTATTCCAGTAGTTGCCAGTGGAGCAAATAAAGAAGTAGAGTTTTTAATGAGGTCTTTTAGTGTTTCAACTAATGGAACATATGTGTTCTTAACAGACGATAGTGGTATAGGAAATGATCACATAGAAGCCACTACAGAAAGTTTTAAAGTAGAAAAACTTAATGATCTAATGGTGCGATTGATAGAGCAGTATGCAGGTGTGCAAACTGCTGTTTAAGAGTAGTGTTTTTTTTGTGGATGATTAATAGCGCACTGTGTAAAGCAGTGCGCTATTTCTTTATATAGACTGTAAGTATAAATACTCTACTTTCTCTCTTGCCCATGGAGTTCTTCTTAAAAACTTTAAGCTAGATTTTATGGTAGGATCCTTTTTAAAACAATTAATATCTACCTGCAAACTCATTTCTTTCCAGCCATATTTTTCAACTAGAAATTCAAGTATATCTGCAAGCTTTACACCGTGCAGCGGATTATTAGGTTGTGCTTTTTTCTCTTCCATAGGCTGCAAAGATAAAAGAAACTATTGTCTAAAAAGATTTACCGTTACCGTAGCTGCTTCTGTATTTGGAAACTTAGCACTTAAGGTTTCATCTTTTTTCATTCCAATAGCGGCAAGTGTATCATGAAATACTGGCACTTCTACAATATATTGATCAGAATATCCATGTGTAGCATCATAAGCCGTAACTGCTGTGCGTCCTATATTACGAGCGGCTACTGCTGGAGGAATACTGTGTAGTTCTATAAGTAATAACCCATGTTTCCCTACGTAAGGTGACCACTTACTAAAGTGAGCTGCAAGAGATGCCTCCACGTCATTGTTAGATAGTCGTTTCCCTTCATATGAAAATGCTCCCGTTGAGGTGCTTGCATGCTCAAGCTTTTTCTCTGGTGCTTTCCATACACGATTGTGGTCTAAGAAGGAGCGTACATTTAATAAATCGCCCAGCGTGATATCATACTCCTCTTGTAAATTTGTCGCCAGTCTTTCTGGATCACCTATATCTCCCCACATTACTTTTGCCCAGATTTCAGATTGTATTACATTTTGCTTAGTAATATCTATGGCAGCTTGGTTGTAGTCTGCTCCTACTAGTATGAGTGGGTATTCATCTAGATGCTTGCCACGCAGAGTATGACGCTCGATGAGGTTGTAAAGGTGAATTAAAAACGCACCATTACCACAGCCCATATCGAGAATACCTTTAGGTTGTTCATCTAGTGGTTTATTAAAAATATCTAAGATGATGGTATCTACCACTTTGAAATAGGTAGCATGTGCACCACCACTTCCCCAGACGTTCATAGCTCTGTCTACATGGCCTTCTTGTTCGCCATCGCCATGGTTTTTTGCACTCAATGCATCGCCAAAAATAAGATTATCAAGTTTGCGTAATGTTGGTATGTACGATACAGTCACTCCGTAAGAGCTTGCTCTTTTTGCAAAAAATAGTCCTTTGTCTGTAAACTGATACGTCTGTCCTTTCTTATTAAAAAGTTCAAAATACGAGAGTACGTCAAGAAGCTTTTTAAAGTTTTCTCCGTCTGCATGGAACTCCTCAGGCTTAAAGCTGGCTTGCATAAAGTATTTATGAAAGGCACCATTCATTGATAGGTGCACAAGCGTTGGGCCTAGAATATTTCCTTCTATATGCGCAAGTATCTGCTCTTGAATTTCGCGTTCTTGAGTATTTGAAGATAAATTGAGACCATAAGCGTCTTTGTATTTCTTAAAAATATCTTGGAGTTTCTTAAATGGAGCTGCCTCAAATTTCCTGAAATGGTAATTCTCAGAAAGCTTTTGCAATGCAGTCACATCTTCATATAGTGGAAAAAGAGCAAAAGCAATTGGAGATAATTCGTTTACCTTATAAACCACTTCATTATCCTCATTATTCACAGATTGCTCAATCCATCCTTGAGATGCAAGCACACGTAATGCTACGTTCAAGTAGCCTTCGTTTACAGTAAAAGCGTTGCTTAAAGTAGTTAGGCTCACTTCTTTTTCTTGCAAAATAAAATCGGTTACTCCATTTTTATATAGTGAAAACGCAGATGGCGCTGTCACAATACCGTCTAGATGTCTAAAAAGGCGTTCTCTATAAGTGGTTTGTAGTGTTTTTGACACCATAATATCAGTATGTTAGTCGTTAGATTTTTATAAGTCTACTTAGTCGGTAGGATTATGTGCAAATTACTTAATAATTGTTTTTTAACATCAATTTAATTGCGACAGATTCTTATGTATTTTTACAGTAATGAATCGTACTTCAAAAATTATTTCTATTAGTGATATAATAGTGCTTAAAGAGCAATTGTTATCGTGGTCTCAACAATTTGAAGAGGTCGTTTGGCTTGATAGTAATAGCTACGAACGTCAGAATTATCCCGAGTATGAAGCAATTCTTGCAGTAGATGCTTTTACAAGTTTAAAGACTGATTATCAAGGTGCTTTTGATCAGCTGGAGGAGTATCAAAGTACGATAAAGGATTGGATATTTGGCTATTTAAGTTATGACCTTAAGAATGACACAGAACGCTTAACCTCAAAAAATGATGATAAGCTAGACTTTGCAGACCTTCATTTTTTTCAACCTAAAAAGTTATTCTTACTCAAAGGAAACACACTCGAGATGTTATATCTAGGGATGGTAGATGATGAGATGGATGAAGATTTTGAGGAAATAACTGCCACCAAATCTTCTGAAACTAACTCCCAAGCGCAACCATTATCCATAAAACTTAAGATTCACAAAGAGGCTTATAAGGAAAAAGTGCGCAGCATGTTACAGCATATTTATCGTGGAGATATTTATGAGGCAAACTTATGTCAAGAGTTCTATGCGCTGGGAACCATAAACCCATTGGAAATATACAAACGCCTTAATGCGATTAGTTCGCCGCCATTTGGCACTTATCTTAAGCTTGAGGATCAGTTTTTACTTTCGGCTTCTCCAGAGCGATATATTAAGAAAATAGGGAGTAAGATCGTTACACAGCCCATAAAAGGTACGGCAAAGCGAGGAGTGGATGAAAAGGAGGATACCGCTTTCGCGAAAGCGTTACAAGAAAACTCAAAAGAGCGCTCCGAAAATATCATGATAGTAGATTTGGTAAGAAATGACCTATCAAAAACCGCCCAAAAAGGATCTGTAATTGTAGAAGAGCTATGCGAAGTTTATCCTTTTAAGCAAGTGCACCAAATGATCTCTACGGTAACCTCGACGCTTAGTCTTGGTATTTCTCCGGTAGATGCGATTAGAAGTACCTTCCCAATGGGAAGCATGACAGGCGCTCCAAAGTTGCGAGCGATGCAAATTATTGAGTCACTAGAAGAGTCAAAACGTGGATTGTATAGTGGCGCTGTAGGTTACTTTACGCCAGATGGAGATTTTGATTTTAATGTGGTCATACGTAGTATTTTATACAATGCAGAAAATGAATATATCTCATACTCCGTAGGTGGAGCCATCACTGCAGGATCAGATCCAGATACTGAGTACGAAGAATGCTTGCTTAAAGCAAAAGCGATGCGTGCAGTTTTAGAAGGAGATTTGTAAATTAGTGCTTTAAACGACTTATGGCAAATACATTAGAAAATATAAAACTCAAAGAAGAAAGCATATCCATTAACGATAAGCACATAGATAAACTATTACTCTTTAGTAGTCTATCTACTTCGCTGTTTCTTTTGTTATATGCTTACAAAAGTTCTAATAATAGTGATGTTGATATTCTCACTATTATCACTGGATCTTTAGGCGGCATACTTTTAATATTGAGTGTTTCAAGTATTTTTCGCATTTCATGGCAGAAAGAGATTGACCTTTCGGAAATTGCTTATGTTCAAGATAAAACAGCTTTTACGGGACATAGATCTCTGATTTTAAGATTGAAGAATAAGAGAATAAAGAACTTGTACTTAGAGCCTGCGGATATACCAGAAATGCTCAGACAATTAACACAGCATAATATTCCAATTAATGCTAAGGGATGATTGAGTAACTAATTACCTTTGCATCGTAGAATACTATTTTACAATTATAGATATGATACGTAGTGCGCTTTCGCGAAAGCGTACTAACAATAAACCAACTAGCTTAAAGCATACAGCTAAGAGCCTAAAGTAAAACTATGAGCGACGATAAAAAAATAATATTTACAATGTCTGGGGTTACAAAAACCTTTCCAGGCGCACAAACACCAGTACTTAAGAAAATCTATTTAAGCTTTTTTTATGGAGCAAAAATTGGAATTTTAGGTCTTAACGGTTCTGGTAAATCTACGCTGATGAAAATCATCGCAGGATTAGATACCAACTTTCAAGGAGACGTAACTTCAGATAAAGAATTTTCTGTAGGATACCTTGAGCAAGAGCCTCAGCTTGATCCAGAAAAAACTGTACTTGAGATTGTAAAAGAAGGAGCTGCCGAAACGGTTGCTATTCTTGATGAGTACAATAAGATTAATGACTCTTTTGGACTAGAAGAAGTATACTCTGACGCCGATAAGATGGATAAACTCATGGCACGCCAGGCTGTCTTACAAGATGAGATAGATGCACGCGGAGCATGGGAACTAGATACAAAACTTGAGATTGCAATGGATGCATTACGTACGCCTCCTGCAGATCAAAAAGTGGGTGTACTTTCTGGTGGAGAAAAACGTCGCGTTGCTTTATGTAGATTATTATTACAAGAGCCAGATGTATTATTACTAGATGAGCCTACTAACCACCTTGATGCAGAGTCTGTACACTGGTTAGAGCACCACCTAGCACAATATAAAGGAACGGTGATTGCAGTAACGCACGACCGTTATTTCCTTGATAACGTAGCAGGATGGATTCTTGAGCTAGATAGAGGAGAAGGAATTCCTTGGAAAGGAAATTACTCTTCTTGGTTAGATCAGAAGTCTAAGCGTATGGCACAAGAAAGTAAAACAGCTTCAAAACGTCAAAAAACTTTAGAGCGTGAGCTTGACTGGGTACGTCAAGGAGCAAAAGGTCGTCAGACTAAACAAAAAGCGCGTCTACAGAACTATGATAAGATGATGAGTCAAGACCAGAAGCAAGTAGATGAAAAAGTAGAAATCTACATCCCTAATGGGCCACGTCTTGGTACAAATGTGATTGAAGCATCAGGAGTGAGTAAAGCTTTTGGTGATAAATTACTTTATGAAGACTTAAACTTCAACCTTCCACAAGCTGGTATTGTAGGAGTGATAGGACCTAACGGAGCTGGTAAAACTACCATCTTTAAAATGATCATGGGTGAAGAAGCTCCAGATAAGGGGAACTTTACCGTAGGAGATACTGCTCAAATCGCATATGTAGATCAGAGTCACAGTAACATAGATCCAGATAAAACTATCTGGCAGAACTTCTCAGACGAGCAAGAGCTTGTTATGATGGGAGGGAAGGAAGTAAATTCTAGAGCGTATTTAAGTAGATTTAACTTCTCAGGAAGTGAGCAAAATAAGAAAGTTGCAACACTATCTGGAGGTGAGCGTAACCGCTTACACCTTGCAATGACACTAAGAGAAGAAGGAAACGTACTGCTACTGGATGAGCCTACAAACGACCTTGATGTAAATACATTAAGAGCGCTAGAAGAAGGACTAGAAAACTTTGCAGGTTGTGCCGTAGTAATTAGTCACGACCGTTGGTTCTTAGATCGTATCTGTACACACATTCTTGCTTTTGAGGGAGATAGCCAAGTGTATTTCTTTGAAGGAGGATTCTCTGAGTATGAGGAGAATAAGAAGAAGAGATTAGGTGGAGATCTAATGCCTAAGCGTATCAAGTATAAAAAACTAGTGAGATCGTAAATACTCGCAGTTAGCAACAAAAATGCCCAATACTCGAAGGAGTATTGGGCATTTTTATTTTAATTAGGTAGTTAATTTAAGTTCTTAAAGAAAGAAGAAAAATAACGCACATAATGAGAGAACAATTACTGAAACAATAAGGATAGGTTTGTTTTTTATTTCTACTTGCATCTTGAAATAATGTTAGTTATAAAATATAGATGCAAAACTATATAAAAGGTTGCGTGTGAGAATATTAATTTTCTGTAAGAGTAATCTTAACTTAACGTTTCTTGTAGTGCCTTATTGTGATTTTTAACATCCCGCTTTCGCGAAAGCATAAAAAACACATCTCATTAACAAACGTTGCGCTAGCAATTAATCAATGAGACTCCCAAAAAAGATTGCGTTTAAGAAGAGCTTATTGGTTCCATACCAGCTTCCTCTAAAGTTAGGATTATCTGCAAACATCACTATGCGTCCTCGTCCTTTAGGAGAGACCACAATAGATGCGCTCTTTTTCATAAAGTCATTGAGGTTTTTATCAGAAATGTAACCATCAATATGAGGCGTTGCCGAATATTGTGCAACAGTGTTATACTCGTTCTTGCTAGGTTGTAACCAGACATTGTTATTTTTATACACAGGTAGTTGCTTGTAGCGATAACCAAATGCTAGCGGATGAGTAAGATCTAGGTCTACTTCAAAAATAGCTCCACCTAGACGCTCCTTTCCACGATTAGGTCTTTGATTAACGTAAGGCTCTCTCTTAATAGTTTTTGTAGAATCTTTCTTGACTTCTTTAGTAAGTTTTCCAGTAGCTATTTTTGATTTGATAGCCCAGCTGCTAGCGGTTCCAGAAGTAATCAATGTGTTCCCTTGTGAAACCCATGAAGTGAGATTTTCTTGAAATCGCTTTGATAAATCCCCGTAGCTTCCAGAAACCATTACTACTGTGTTGTACTTGCTTAAATCTACTCTGTTAAGGTTATTACTCATCACTTTTGTAATAGGCATGTGGACACGTGTATCAAGTAAATGCCATATCTCACCAGCTTCGTATGAACTTGTCCCATCTCCTATAATCATAAGCGCTTTAGGAGTATCCACTTTTTGAAAATTCTGACTACCTAAGTCAATTCCTTTGATGCTAAAACCTGTATTTGCCGCATAGATAGGTACTTGAAATTGCTGTTGTCCAGCTATTACGATGCGATACACTTCTTCTGAAGTTTTTTCTTGACGGCTTACAGGCAGCATAAGCGTTCCGTAGTTGAAGTCACGATTACCACTCGTTGTTTTTGCAGTAAAAGGTTTAAATGCCGTCGCCACTGTTAGACCTTCACGCTGTAAATAAGCAAGCAAAGCAGGCGCATTATAATCATCATAATCGATGAGGTATGCATAATCTGTTTTTGTTACCATTTGAACTTTAGTGAGCTCATCTGTAGACGTAACTTCGTTACCTAAGTTCGGTGGGCTAGACAATCCCTTGTAACGCATATTATAGAAGTTGCCCACAGACCATGCACTTGCGTCATAATAAACACTGTCTCTGTATGTTTTATAGGTTTCAAAGAAGGATTGTACCATTCTTTTTTGTGCTTGTTGTGTAGGTACTACATAACGTCCATCGCCTTTGTCATATAACTTAATGCGATGCTTGAGTAGCTTGTCTATAAAAGCCTTGGTTCTGTTTGCGTCATAAGGGTCTCCAAATTCATAAGCGGAGGCTTGATCTGTTTTTGCTTTCGCGAAAGCGGACTTAAAAAAATCTTGCTGGTATTTGCGCAAGGTTCCTTTATTCTCTACTGCAGCCTTAACAGTTGCCATCCCAGAGGTGTACTGATTTCTTATGGTAAAAGGGAAACTTATAGTTCCGAAATCTGTGTCTTGAAGATGCCCGCGACTGCTCGCTTGTTCAAAAAGAAGTGCCAGTGCTCCCTGAAGATCCGGATATGAAGATCCATATCCAGGGTAGGTACCGTCAAAAGATTCCTTTGTAAAATAAAAACTACCTATCTCATCAAGCGCACTTGAAAAGTAAGGAGCAAAAAGGTTGTTGAGGTCTTCATAGTTTTCCTTGGGCATAATAGGATTCATACTCCCAATAGGCAGCATAGGCTCAAAAAAGTGACTGCTGTTTGTTCCCATCTCGTGGAAATCTGTAACTACATTTGGATACCACTCGTGATACCAATCTAGTTTACCACGGCTTTCTGGATTTATCGCAAGTAGCCAGTCACGGTTTAAGTCAAACCAGTAATGGTTAGTACGTCCGCGGGGCCACATCTCGGTATGCTCTGCGTCTATATTATCAGATACCAGGGGACTACCTTTATAGCTATTTGCCCACTGTGTATGTCGATCACGCCCATCTGGATTTATGGTAGGATCTATAAATATGATACTGTTCTCTCTATATTTTTTTATTTCTAGATGTTGTGAAGCAACAAGTGTATATGCCGTGAGCAAGGCGGCTTCAGAGCTGGATGGCTCATTGCCATGTACATTATACCCAAGTTGTATAAAAACAGGAATATCATCATAATTAGTCGCACGTTGCTTGGTGTCTACAAAAGCGAGGTGTTGCTTTTTTAGGGCAGGTAGGTTCTCTTGATTATTTATGTTTGTTACGGTAAGCATCACAAGTTTTCTGTTCTCGTGTGTTCTTCCGTACTCACTTATCGTTGCTCTAGGCGATAACTCGGCTAGTTTTTCAAAATAGGAGACTATCTGATCGTGACGCGTGTGTTGCTCACCTATTTCATAACCAAGATATTGTGCCGGAGACGGGATTGCAGCGTCAAAAGGTCCGTACTTTCCTGTAAAGTACACTTGTGCGTGTAGTTGAGGTGATAACGCTTTCGCGAAAGCGAATACTAAAACACTTACAACTAGAATTTTGTATTTCATTTGGATTGGTTTAATTCCTTAAAAATACAGAAATAAATTTTGCACAATCGGTGCCTGAAAAATATTGTTTTTGTGCTACCTTTATTTGTGCACGGTTTTTGATACCTGCTAGACTCATCAAAAAAACGCTATGCGGTACTTTTACATATTCTTGTTTATTTCATCACTTGCAGTTGCACAATCTACACCTATAAAAGGGGTAGTTATCCCACAGGTAACTTTTGATAATGCAACAAATGATTATTCTTTGTTTTTACCCGCAAATTATACGGAAACAGCTACGTATCCTGTAGTTGTGATTTATGATGAACTAGGGCGAGGAGCTAGTGCGGTACAGCAATTTTCTATAGGTGCAGGATTAACTGAAAGTATTGTGGCTAGTCCTAACTACAGGTTAAATGATACCCTTTCTGTAGCTATTGATCAAAGTAAAGAATTTATAGAAAAGCTATCTCAAACGTATGCCGTTAATGAGGATAAAATTATCTTATCTGGATATGGTAGGGATGGTCTTGTTGTTACGGCTCAAGCACAGGGTGATAAATCGATTTATGGTGTCATCGGAATAGGAAATGCATTTTTAGATAAAAAAAGCATGCGTAGTAATGAGAATCTTAAAATAGCTTTACTCTCTCCAGATGAAGGTAGTCAGTATTACAAGTTGAGGTCTTACAGCCGTAATTATGGACTGAGAAAGAATCTAGTAAGTTATCACACTTATGATGGTGTAGACTGGCCTAGTGCAGGCTATACTGCAGAAGCGCTGACTGCTATTTTGATAGATGAAACTACGAGTGATGAGAAACTTCAATCTTATTACAATAGTGATCTTGCTTTCGGTAAAACAATGTACCGAAAGCAAGAAGGTCTAGAAGCCTATGATTTTGTATCAACGCTTAAAGACAAGTATAAAAAGCGACTGGACATCGACGAGCAAAAAGAGCTTTTAAAAAATATTAAAAGACTTAAGAATTATAGATCAAATCGTGACCTCTATACTATTTATAGTTACGGAGAAGACCTCATGGCAGAGGAGTTTCAATATAACATCCGGGAGGATATGAATAATAGTTACTTTAATAATTTAGGGTGGTGGAGTTACCAGATGGACGAACTTGATATGCAAATAGACAGTACAGATAATGCTATTATAAAACGCAAGTCGGCGATGCGTTTGAAGAGATTTGTGCAATCTGAGGTTGAATTGCAGTATAAAATATTACAGCGTAAGGATGCTAAAATCGAGCAATTGCTATTTGCCAACGTATTGAGATCACTTGTGAATCCAAATAATCAGGATGCATTTATTCAATCAATATCCTTAAGTGCAAGAGAAGGTGACGTAAATGCTACGTTGTTTTATCTTGAAGAACTTCTCAAAACTGGATATACAGATTATGAGGCATTGTATAAAATTCCATACACAACCGCAGCTCGCATAAGTAATGAGTGGAATGAAATTATAAAAGCGTACTTAGGGAAGTCTAAGTATTACTAGCGTTTTGAGCTTCTCTTAGAGCGGTTATTATAGATGAAGCATTGCTAGTGCTTACAAAAAACTCATTCATTTTATTTTTAGTTTTAATATGGAGATTACCTCCAGTATGAGTATTATATAAAGTTCCTTCAGGAGTAAACCTGATGCCTATACCCCAGTACCAAGGTATCTTTACACCTCTCGCAGTGGTAATATCTAGCTCATTAATGGCAATCTTTTTGTAAAGTAGTCCTATTCCAAAACTAGCAATAGCATACCGACTTGTAATGATGATTTCTAGCTTGTAAAATAATATGAGAATAACAATAAAAAGAAGGCAGCAAGCAATTAGCGTATAGGGAATGGTATCATTATTAATCAATTGCTTGATAATAAAAAAGGTCATAAGTGCAATCGAGATTGCACATATAATCACAATTAGATGAAATGGCTGCGTCTCTTTGTAGCGTATTTTTCTCATGATTGATAATGCTTGTTATTTGTAATATTGAAAATTACTGATTTTAAAACATTAACCATAATACGGTTAGCTAGTGGTTGTATTCTATTTTAACAATTGATTTTCAGTGTTGTGACGTGCATTTTGTCACATGTTGTATTTGGCTCGATTTTTGGCTGTTCATTATTATGTTGACAACTAAGTCTTAGTTTTAAAGCAGTACTCTTAAGTATTATTACATTTATATAAAGTGTAATTCAAAAATGTCGTTTATGGATTTTGGACAAGAAGGAAATAGTATATCGCTTACGCGCTTTGAGTCTATGTTAAAGACTAATGACGTGATTTTCTTTGATGCTGAGGAATTTGAGGATATTGCTAATCATTATATTGAAAGTGGTAAGATTGCGCTTGCGCGAAAAGCTGTCAAGTTAGGACTAGACCAGCATCCTACATCTTCAAATTTGAGACTTTTTAAAGCCGAACTTTTTATTTTTGAAAATAAATTTGACAAAGCAGATGCTATCCTTACAGAGCTTCACTTGCTAGATCCTCATAACGAAGAAGTTTATATTCAAAAAGCAAATATTTACAGTAAGCAGGATGACCATGAGAAGGCCATCCACCTGCTTGAACAAGCAATAGATCTTACAGACGACCCTGCAGATGTGTATTCTCTTATAGGGATGGAATATTTATTTCTAGAAGACTTTCAGAATGCAAAGCTTAACTTCATGAAGTGCCTTGAGGTAGATGATCAAGATTATAGCGCGTTATATAATGTGATTTACTGTTTTGATTTTCTAGAGGAACACGAAGGAGCGATAGATTATTTAAATATGTTTTTAGATAATAATCCGTATTGTGAAGTAGCTTGGCATCAAATAGGGAAGCAATACTTCGGACTTAAAAATTACGAGAAAGCATTATCATCTTATGAGTTTGCAATCATTAGTGATGATCGTTTTGTAGGTGCTTATCTTGAAAAAGGAAAAGTGCTAGAAAAGCTAGGACGATACAATGAGGCGCTCGAAAATTATCAAATTACTTTAGAGCTAGAAGATCCTACCTCATTTGCGTTACTACGTATGGGTAAATGCTATGATAAGCTAGGAAGCGATGAGCTTGCAATTAAGCATTTTGAACGTTGTGTACACGAAGATCCATTACTAGATAATGGGTGGATGGCAATTACAGATTTTTATCAAAAGAGACTAGATTATCAGAAGGCTTTGTTTTTTATAAATAAAGCAATAAATATCGATAGTGATAATGTGTTATACTGGAAACGCTATGCTACCATAAATCATAAGCTTAAATTTCTAGAAGCAGCAGAGGAAGGATATCGTCGCACCTTAGAACTTGGTAATTATGAGCTTGAAACTTGGTTACAGAGAAGTGATATTCTTGTGCAATTAGGAGAGCCAGACGCCTCTATTACAAATCTTACGCAGGCAATGGAATTCTATCCTGAAAGTGCAGAGATTGCTTTTAGACTCGCAGGACTTAACTATAGCAATGGTAATGATATCCAAGGACGGTATTTTTTAATTAACGGTTTAAAGATAGAACCAGAATTCTCAATTATATTAGGCGAACTATTCCCTTATGCTGCAAGTAAAAAAGAAGTGCTTGAACTAGTACAGCAATACTTAGGTTAATACTATTCTAAAATCTTGATTAAATGTAGGTGCTTATTGTGAAAGCTAGTATTTTAGCTTGACGCGAAAAATATAAACCTATGCCTAAACCATCAGCTTCCTATTTACTTGTAATTTTAAAAGGTATGGCCATGGGAGCGGCAGATGTTGTTCCAGGAGTATCTGGAGGAACCATCGCATTTATATCTGGAATCTATCAAGAGCTTATTGAAACGATTGATAAGTTAGATTTTGGTGTTCTTAAAGTGTGGAAGAAGGAAGGAATCAAAGCAGCTATCAAGGAGTATAATCTTAAATTCCTAGGAAGCCTTTTTCTTGGGGTTGCCATCAGTATTTTATCACTTGCACGCGTTTTTAAGTACTTATTAGAAGTGTATCCAATAATGGTATGGTCATTCTTTTTTGGCTTAGTACTCGCTAGTATTTTATACATAGGTAAACAAATCACTAAGTGGAATCCCACAGTAATTATAGCACTAATTCTAGGTGTAGCTGTAGCTTATTTTATTACCATTGCCGCACCATCTGAAGCGCCAAATGTATGGTGGTTTTATTTCCTTTCTGGTTGTATAGCCATTATAGCAATGATACTTCCTGGAGTTTCTGGTTCATTTATATTAGTGCTGTTAGGTTCGTATGGAATGGTTTTAGGAACTATTACAGATGCTCAAGATGCATTGTTAGCAAAAGATTGGGCATTATTACGCGCTGCAATATTTAAAATATTTCTTTTTGGAATGGGCTGTATCGTTGGGCTCAAGTTATTTTCAAAAGTTCTCAAATGGATGTTTGAACACAAAAAGCAAATCACGCTAGCCGTACTCACTGGCTTTATGATTGGTTCGCTCAATAAAATCTGGCCTTGGAAGGAAGTGCTATCTACTCGAATAGATAGACACGGAGAGGAAGTTCCTGTAGAGGCTGTAAGTATTTTACCATCTTCTTTTGATGGTGATCCTCAAGTGTTATACGCGGTGGTGTTTGCCGTAATTGGATTTGCACTAATCTTATTACTAGAAAGAGCTGCGGTTAAAAAAAATGTATATGCAGACTGAGACTAGATCACTTTCTGATAAAGTCTGGCTAGTTCTCAAAGGGCTGGCTATGGGTGCCGCAAATAAGGTGCCTGGAGTTTCTGGAGGTGTAGTCGCATATGTAGCAGGTTTTTATGAAGAGTTTATTTACTCACTTCAAAAAGTTAATGGTAAAGCTTTAAAGTTACTTTTTGGAGGACGTCTCAAGAGCTTCTGGAGATATATTAACGGTAAGTTTTTAGGGCTACTTATACTTGGTATGCTTATCAGCTATTTTAGCGTGTCGCTACTATTAGATATTGCCATTCGCAATTATCCTTTACTCGTATGGAGTGCTTTTTTTGGAATGATTATAGGTTCCATTTACTATATCGCAAAGGATTTTCAAGAGTGGACAAGGCGTAATATTGTGATGCTCATCTCGGGAATTATATTTGGTGTTGCTATAAGCCTTATGGAGCCAGCCCAAGAAAATGACAACCTATTTTTTGTATTTATATGTGGTATTATAGGTGTTTCTGGTATGACATTGCCAGGGCTCTCAGGCTCGTTTATCCTTATACTTCTAGGTAATTATGTGCTGCTCCTTGTAGACGCTGTAAATGCATTGTTCGTGACGATGACTAGCGTTTTTGGTGGTGATTTCACTTTTATAGATGATCCAGAGCACATGCGATTACTTACGGTGCTTATCGTTTTTTCGCTGGGCTCTCTTACAGGTCTCGTGACTTTATCTCACTTTTTAAGTTTCTTACTCAAGAAATTTAGATGGGCGACTAATGCTGCGATTCTAGGCTTTATTATAGGCTCTCTTGGCGTAGTCTGGCCGTGGAAGCTTGAAGTTTTTAAAAGGGACTCCTTAGGGGAGATAGCGATAGACAGAAATGGTAGCCCCATATTAGATAATTATGATCGCTACATGCCTACAGATATTAATATAGAAAATGTGCTCGCGGTATTTTTTATCCTCACCGGTATTTTTATGGTCGTGGCATTAGGGAAATATGGAACAAGAACAAAAGCTCGTGGATAAGTACGGACTCATAGGAAAAGATATAGGATACTCATTTTCTAGAGGGTATTTTAAAAATAAGTTTGACAAGCTAGCGATAGCGGCAACATATGTAAATTTTGATGTTCCCGAGAAAGAAGCCTTAAAAGATCTTTTTTCTCCCGCTTACGCGAAAGGTTATAATGTAACCATCCCTTATAAACAAGATGTAATACCCTTAGTAGATAATCTCAATTCAGATGCCGAAGCTATTGGAGCTGTAAACACCATAAGAGTTGAAAGTGATGGAACATTAACTGGTTATAATACGGATTTTATTGGTTTTAGAGATACCTTATTGGAGCACTTTGGAGACTCTCTTTTTGAAGATTTTGGCACACCAAACTTTAAAAGTAGAGATTTAAAATGCCTTATTTTAGGAACAGGAGGAGCATCAAAGGCGGTACACTATGCAATGCAACAGCTTGGTGTGCAATGTGTTTTTGTTTCGCGAAAGCGTAAAGAATCAACAATAACCTACGAAGATCTAGATAGAGAACTCATCGAGAGCCAGACTTTTATAGTGAATACAACGCCGCTAGGCACCTATCCGGATGTAGAGGAATCCCCAGATATTCCATATTTATTTTTAAATGAAACACATGTTGCATTTGACTTGATTTATAATCCGGCAGAGTCTTCTTTTTTACGATATGCAGGCGAGCAAGGAGCGACCATAATTAATGGTTTGCGCATGCTAGAATTGCAAGCAGAGGCCTCATGGTCAATATGGAACAGCTAGAAAGCTGCATTATGCCCATATGTGCCCGCTAAATAGTATATTTACCTATATTCAAATAGAACCCTAACATTGAAAGAAATGTCTGAAGAGAAGAAACCCCAAGATCCAAGTATTGAAGAGCATCTAGAAGAAACGGCTCCTGCCGCAGATCGAACTATGAATGCAGAAATAGAAGCGCTCGCTGCCGAGGCAAACGATACTGAGTTATCTACAGAGGAAGTGAGTGGAAACGCTACTACCACGACAGAAGCTCCACCTGCTGAAACTACAGCAGTTACTGAGGAGGCGCCTGTAGAAAAAAAGGAAGTACCAAAAAAAGATTATACCGTTCTTTCAAAAGAGGAGTTAATTGCAGAGCTGCAATTACTGATCAAAAATGAAAGAGTTACAGATATAAAAGATCAAGTAGAAGAAATTAATACCTTGATTAATGCTCAGTTTGACGCAGCGCAAGAGGAGGCTAAACAAGCATTTCTTGCCGAAGGTGGAAATATTATTGATTTTAGATTTTTCTCTCCGCTTAAAAAGGAGTTTAATGAGGTGTATTACGAGTACCGTAATAAGCGTCAAGAATTTTATGAGCGCAAACGTAAAGATCAAAATGCAAACCTTAGAGAACGTCAGGACTTAATAGAAGAGGTAAAAGCATTACGCAATGAACTAGGAGGTGCAGAGAGTGTAAACACTACGTTCAATAAATTTAAGGATATCCAAGAACGCTGGAATAATGCAGGTAACATCCCAAGAGATCGTTACAATCTGGTATGGAACGATTACTATTTCCATATTGATGCATTTTATGAGTTATTGCACTTAAATCGTGATTTCCGCGATAAGCATTTTAAAGAAAATCTAGATAAGAAATTACTGCTTATAGAAAGAGCAGAGGAGTTAGGAGCAGAGCCTAATATCAATAAAGCTTTTAAAGAATTACAATTACTTCACCGCATGTGGAAAGAGGAGATAGGTCCTGTTGCACGTGAGTATAGTGATGAGATCTGGGACAAATTCAGTGTTGCAACAAAGAAGATACATGATGCGCGCGATGAGAAACAGAAGGAAGTAGAGGCTGTGTGGGTTCAAAATCTAGAACAGAAAAATGAAATCATTGCTAAGATAAAAGAGGTAGCTCAAGATGATATCAAGGCTCACAAAACAGTACAAGCCAAAATCAAGAAGGTAGAGGCTTTACGTGATGAATTCTTTAAAGCTGGTAAAGTTCCTAAAGAAAATAACGAGGAGACATGGGCATCTTTTAAAGAAGCAACAAAATTATTCAACCACAAGAAGAATGATTTTTACAAGTCTCAAAAGAAGGAACAATACGATAACCTTGCAAAGAAACAAGCACTTGTAAAAATAGCACAAGAGCACAAGGATAGTGATGACATTCCTGGAACATTAGATGTGATGAAACGCATCCAAGCAGACTGGAAAAAAGTAGGTCACGTACCTCGTAAGGATAGCGATAAGATCTGGAAAGCATTTAAAGAGGCGTGTAATCACTTCTTTGATCGCATGAAGGATTCTAAGAAGCAAGCAAATGCTGGTGAGCAAGACAACCTAGAGAAGAAGCAAGCTTTAATGAAGACTGTAAAAGAAGCTAAGATGACTGGCGAGCGAGATGCAGATCTCATAGCAATCAAGGCTTTTATAGAAGAGTGGAAAGCTATAGGCCGTGTTCCTTATGCAAAGAAAAATATCGATCAGGACTTTAATAAAGTTCTCGACGGTCTTTTCAAGCAACTTGATATAGATAAAAAAGAAGCAGAGCTTATCAAATATGAGAACCGTATGAGTGTTATGGTTGATAGTGATGATGAAAGAGCTATTGAGAGAGAACGTTTCTTTATTCGTAAGAAGATAGATGAGGTAAAAGCAGAGATTAATCAGCTAGAGAATAATCTAGGCTTTTTCCAGCATGTAGCAGATGATAACCCTATGGTGGCAGAGGTTCACAAGAATATTGCACGCCATAAGGAAGATTTAAATATGTGGAAATCTAAGTTACGTAAACTCAGAATGGCAATCACAGAAAGCCAGAAAGTAGAGGAGGAAGAAACAACCGAAACTGAAGAAGCTGAAGATACATCAGATTCATAATTGTAACATTTTGAGCATAGTGTCGTCTTTATAGTATCAATCAATCTTTAAAAATCGACATTATGAAAACTCAAGTACACACAACACAGTTACAGAATCCTAGGCAAGGGAGAAATTTAATTTTAGGGGTATATGTAATATTCTCCACATTCTTAATAACTTCTTACACGCTAGTACAGTATTTCTCTATGTAGAGTAAATGAAAAAAAACACAACGTAAGTTGTGTTTTTTTTTGCGCATAACTCAACGTCTTGCAGTACCTATAAACCACAAAATCCGCTCCCAATTATGGAAGCGGATTTTGCTTTTTCATAGCAGATTTTGTCTATGCTACTTAAACTAAGTAGAAAGACACTATATATGTCGGTTGGTTATAAGAGACCTTACAAAAATGTATCTTTGAGTTTAAAATAAATTATTATGATGCGCATTCTATTATTTCTTTTTGTGGTTACTGCAACAACCATAAGCTGTGATGGTCAGAAAAAGAAGGAATCACCTTCTAACACGATTACAACAAATTATTACTTTATTCGTCACGCAGAAAAAGATTTGAGTGATCCTAGTAACGGTAATCCAGATTTAACTACAGAAGGAGAAGAAAGAGCAGAGCGATGGAAGGCTTATTTCTCAGATAAAGATATAGATGCCGTATACTCGACAGACTATATACGTACAATGCGCACTGCACAACCTACTGCCGTGGCAAATAATGTTGAGATACAATCCTATAACCCGGCGGATTTATATTCAGAAGATTTTAAAATGGATACTGCAGGTAAAAATATTGTAGTGGTTGGGCATAGCAACACCACTCCTAATTTTGCAAATGCTGCATTAGGTGAAAACTCTTTTAAAGATATTGATGAGTCTGAATACTTTCATCTCTATCATGTACAACTGATTGTTAATGATGAAACGGGAGAGGTGATTGATAAAAAGTATAATGCAGTTGTTGTAGACTAGCAGTTATCAGGACAGATAGTTACAGTGATATTCTCAAGCTCAATCTTACTTAAAAGATTGAGCTTGTTGTTTTCAAAGAGATTATCAAGCGTGGTAAGCGCAGGAAATTGCTCTTCAGGTTTGTAATTGCGATAATCTACAAAGCGTATTCCTTCTATGATACGTTCATTGTAAGCTTCTCTAAAACGCGTGCCACCTTCAGAAGTTTGATAGTTATAGGCAAGATAATTTACGTTGTAATTTTCTTTATGAATCCAGTACATGTACTCATCTTGAAAATCCTCACCACCACCTTCTTTTGCAAATGCTACTTTAATACGGTAATAAGACTCGCCTTTTACGGTAACTTCATCCACTAGATTTTTTCTTACTGCTGGATCATTTAACCCATATGGAAGTACAGAAAAGTAATGAACAGAGTTAACGCTATTTGCATAACGATTTTTCATGCTATCTGCTACTGGGATAGGTGCGCTTTCGCGAAAGCGTACAAATTCTCCATTATCTTTAATAACGTCTTGTTGTACCTGACATTCAGCATCCGTACAACGTTCTAAGGTGCGTAAACCTTCATTGCGAGTGGCTCTATAGTAGAAATTTCTAAACTTGAAATGAATACTAGAATGTTCAATTTGAGCACCTCCAGAAGCTGCTATGGCCTTATCTACAATCTCTTGTGCAGTAGGTGTTTTTTGAGAACAACTTGTGATAATGAATAATAAAATAATCGCCGAAAGAAATCGAAACATATAAAGGGTTTTCTGAGTGGTGTGGTCGTTAGAAATAATTACTTCTTACAATGGCTTGTGTTAAGGCTACAAAAATACAATCTCTTTGTTGTTAAAAATAAGACTAGGAGTCAAGAGATGATTTTTTTGATTTGAAGATTAATTTCAGGTTAGATTTCTTTTCAACTTTGTACATTTGTTATAATGTCAAATACGGTTAACATAAAGAATAGAAGGGCGCGCTTTGAGTATGAATTACTCGATAAGCTCGTTGCTGGAATCGTACTTACGGGTACAGAGATCAAAGCAATACGAGAAGGTAAAGCCTCCATCGCAGAGAGTTTTTGTGAGTTTAATGATCATGGAGAAATGTTTGTGATTAATATGACGGTGCAAGAATATTCTCATGCTACCTATTTTAATCACCAGCCTAAAAATCAACGTAAGTTATTACTTAATAAACGCGAACTCAAAAAATGGGAACGTGAGGTAAATAAATCAGGTCTTACTATTGTACCACTACGTTTATTTACAAACGAGAAAGGATTTGCAAAGCTTGAAATTGCACTTGCAAAAGGAAAGAAAACCTACGACAAACGAGAAACTATAAAAGATCGAGATAACAAGAAAAACTTAGATCGCATCAAGAAGTCTTTTAATAATTAAAACTCATTTTCTCAGTTTAACATTTTGTTAGGCAACTATTTATAATTTTATAACGTCTTTTATAGAGTACTATTCTCTATGCGTTTAAGATTACTTCTACTTTTATTATTTATCACCTTCCAAGTTGTTGCACAGTTTCCTATGTCTATGCAAGGACAGGTTACTCTTGAAGATAAAGTTCTAGAGTCTGCTCACGTGACTAATCTCAACTCACAGGGGAGTACTACTACAGATAATAACGGAATATTCTGGCTACAAGTAGATGTGGGTGATGTATTACTTGTATCCCATGTTTCGGCCAAAGAGAAATTTGTTATCATACACAAGCAGCTAGCAAATGAACCTTTGCTTTCTATATCGTTAAAAGAACAAAGAAATGAGCTAGATGAAGTGATCATAAAGGAACAGCCAGATATAACAGTACAAAGTGTAGGTATTATACAGGGAGAACAAAAAATTCCAACTGCAAATGAACGTAGGTTACATACAGCAGGAGATTTTAAACCTATTCATCTACTTAGTTTATTAGGTGGCAGTCTACAAGTAGACCCTATAATTAATGCTATTACTGGCCGTACTAAAAGGCTTAAACGTTATGTAGAAATAGATAAGCAAATCGCCGTTTTTCAAAGTCTATATGAATATCATGCCTATTTTGTAAAAGATAGGTTTGAGATAGACGATACCGAGGTTAAGCGATTTTTTAACGAGCTAGTAGACCACCCAAACATTACAGCATTACTTAAGAAAAATAATGAAGACCAGATTCGTATATGGCTTTGTGCTCAGTATCTTATCTTTAGTAATTCATAATTTTTCATTTTCTAAGACAATTACATGCGCACATACTTTACATTAGTTTTTATACTACTCTTTTCCTTTGTTACAGCTGCACAGATTACAGGTACTGTAGTAAGTAAAGAAGGTGAGGCGCTTCCATTTGTAAATGTGTTTATAGAAAATACTAACCGAGGTACTACCACAAATGGTGATGGGCAATACGCTCTAGAATTACTGGTAATAGATCAAGGAGAAACATTAAATGTCACCTTTCAGTTTCTAGGCTATGCAACGGTTATAAAGGAAGTGGAGGTAAATTCTGAAGAAATGACAGTTTCTGTTGTAATGGAAGAATCTTCTACATCCCTAGATGAAGTAATCGTGCAAGGTGGTATAAATCCCGCAGATCGCATTATACAAGGAGCAATAGCCTCAAGAAAAAAGAATTTACAGAAGATAGGAGCGTATACGGCCTCCTTTTACTCTAGAGGTCTGTGGCAGGTAAAAGATGCACCAGATAAAATTTTAGGGCAAGAAGTAGGAGATTTAGGCGGTGGTCTGGACTCTACACGAACAGGTATAATATATTTAAGTGAGACTATTTCAAATATTAAATATCAGCGTCCAGATAATTTTAGCGAGGTAATTGTAGCGAGTAAAGTAAGTGGAGATGATAACGGTTTTAGCTTTAATACTGCGAGCGATGCAAATT
Organism: Dokdonia sp. Hel_I_63; assembly: GCF_007827285.1. Taxonomy (NCBI): domain Bacteria; kingdom Pseudomonadati; phylum Bacteroidota; class Flavobacteriia; order Flavobacteriales; family Flavobacteriaceae; genus Dokdonia; species Dokdonia sp. Hel_I_63. Next base: position 1,624,062 of record NZ_VISD01000001.1, read on the forward strand.
TCTCTTTTTATGAAAATACCCTAGATCTCAATACGCAGATCATTTCTCCTATCGCTAGTAATGCATTCTCTTACTACAAGTATAATCTTGAAGGAACGTTTTTTGAAAACGACCAACTCATCAATAAAATAACGGTAACACCACGTAGAGAAAACGACCGGGTATTTACTGGAACCATCTATATTGTAGAAGATTCATGGCAACTTTATGGCGTAGATTTACAAACGGATGGTAGTGCGATTCAAGTGCCATTTATTGAAAATCTCAACTTTAAGCAGAATTTTAAATATGAATCCTCACTTAGTCAGTGGGTAAAAATCTCACAAGTCATAGACTTTAGCTTTGGTTTTTTAGGACTTAAAGGTGATGGTAGATTTACAGCAGCTTATTCTGATTATGAGTTTGCTCCTCAGTTTACGAAGGGCTCTTTTTCGGCAGAGATTTTGTCTTTTGCAGATCAGGCAAATAAAAAAGATAGTGTGTTCTGGGAGCGCAGTCGTCCCGTGCCTTTAACGTCACTTGAAATAAATGATTATATCAAGAAAGATAGCATACAGGTTATAAGAAAATCAAAGAAGTACCTAGATTCTATAGATGACCGAGGCAATCGATTTAAGATTACTTCGTCCATCTTTGGATATTCTTATACAGATACTTATAATAAATGGCGATTTGGAATCACGCCACCTATCCAGAATATTCAGTTTAATACCGTTCAAGGTTGGAACGGAACCATGCAGGCAACTTATTCTAGTTGGAGTGATGAAGATTATAGTAAATCTCTTTCCGCTTTCGCGAAAGCGAACTATGGATTTTCAGAAGATCGTTTGCGTTATACATTAGGATTTACTAGACGTTTTAATCGTACTAATAGAGCCACTATAAGTGCTACGGGAGGAGTTGATATTTTACAAGTGAATAATGCAGACCCTATACGCCCTATTATAAATTCATATCTCACATTAACTCAGGAAAAGAACTTTGCAAAATATTACGAAAAGGAATTTGCACAACTATACTATGGACAAGAAATAGTGAATGGCTTGCGAGCAAACGCCATTATTGCTTACGAGCAGCGTAATCCTGTTTTCAACACTACAGACCAAACATTCTTCCCAAAAGAGGATCGTGAGTATACTAGTAATAATCCGCTCAATTCTTTTGATACTGAGAATGGAGCTTTTGAAGCGCACTCTTTAGGGAAGTTGCTTATAAGTGCCACGGCAAATTTTGGTCAGAAATACTACAGTTATCCTAGCGGGAAATTTAATGTTACCTCAGAAAAATATCCATCACTAACCTTAGTGTATGAAAAAGGTTTTGGAGCTTCTATAGCAGATTATAACTTTGACCAACTACGCGTTGTCGCTCAACAAGAGTTTAATGTGAGTAATAAGGGTAGAATGTCTTATGATGTGCGCGCTGGGACCTTCTTAGGCACCGCAAAAGGTGTGAGCTTTATAGATAGACAGCATTTTAATGGTAATCGCTCGCTTTTTTTTGAGCCATCACGCCTCAATCGATTTAATGTCTTACCTTATTATGAACGTAGTACAAACCAAGGGTATGTAGAAGGACATGCCGAGCATAATTTTAAAGGGTGGATACTAGGGAAGATTCCACTTGTAAATAAACTAAACTTCAATCTTATAGCAGGAGCTCACGTACTTAGCACAAATGAAAGTCCATTCTACAGAGAGTTCACCGTAGGAATAGGAAATGTAGGTTGGGGTAAATTTAGGCTATTGCGTTTTGACTATGTGTATGGTCAAGGAGCGCTAGGAGGTAATGATGGTGCGTTTCTGATAGGGTTGAGCTTGTAAAATTCTTTTAATAACCTTTCTTATAATTTTCTTTTTCTTTTAGAAATTGCACTGTGTCACCTGAATCAATTTTAAATTTAGTTTTGATGGTATGTCTATCTTGTATCTCTTGCCTATAAACTACAAAGTGTAGATGTGGTCCATCGCTATAGCCTACATTACCACTGTATCCTATTAATTCTCCTTGTTTTACTACAGTGCCTTTCTTGAGAGTAGATCCTTTAAATTTTAGGTGTGCATAATCTGCAAATGTGCCATCATCGTGATAGATGGTTATTTTGTTATTGAACTGTTTGCATTCTGGCTTAAAACACGTTTTATTGTTATTTACTATGACCGTAGTAACAATGCCTCCTCTCGCCGCAGTGATAGACGTCCCTATGGGCATGCTAAAGTCTAATGAATTCTCATTTTGATGCGTTTGCTTCCCATTGTAACCTTGAAATAAAAGATACTCCTCACCTTTTTTAAATGGTAGGTCATATATGTGATTTTCATCATATAACGTTTTATGGTGATTACCTTTATTAAAAAAGGTTTTGTAAGAGTATTTATAGGCTTTTACTTTATTTATTATGGCTAGTGAATTAGTGAGTTGTCTTTTTGAGTGAGCTGGAATAACATAAACAGTACCGTTTTTATCTTTACTTTTTAAATTAGTAAGGTCAAAATTTATTTTGATGCTTATCGGGTATGGTTCATTATTATCTACAAAAAAGTCATATCCATTTGCTATGGATTCTCCATAAGCTTTTATATCAAACTGTTCACTTTGAGCAGATGTAGACATGACTGCGCAAATTAGGGCAAGTAATAAAGTTGTTCTTTTCATTATTTGATCTTTTAAGATTATTCAGGAAACACAACACTTTCATACGCCCCAAAGTCTGAATTACTTGTGCGGCTCGTGCCTATAATATCTAACGGGAATTGGTTTGATGCACTTTGAAGTCCGAGGCCGTTGCTTGCTGTGTTTTCTCCTATTTGGAGCATGTTTTCTGTTGGCTCAAAGAAATCTGGATCTCCACCTCTTATAATGTCTTGATAGAAACTTACGTTTGTAAAATCAAATAACGGATTTTCATTAAAATCTCCAAAATCATCATCAAAACGAATCTGAGTATTTGTAAACTTGAAGTTAAACGGAGCGCTGTCATCTTTATTAAAACCTAGCTCCTCATCCTGATTACCATATATAATACAATTTGTAAAATTAGCTTGAGCAAGTTCGCCTACTAAAAGAGTGTCCCCACTTAGAAGGGTATTGTCTATAAATACTGCGGGTGTATTTCTGAAACTCTGCGTCCAGTAATTCGCAAAGGTGCTATGCGTGAAATTGTAACTACCGCCTAATTGTATAAGCATAGCAAACTGGCCACAGTTATTAATCACAGTATTAGAAGCTTCCACAGCCGAAAATCTATTGAGTAACCCCACAGCAGATGCATTGTAGATCTGAGTGTTGCTAAGAGTAAGGCTAGGAGTCGCTGAGTTGTTTGCGCTAGATTCATTAAGAATTCCTACCGTGGCATTTTTAATAGTTGCATGATTAATGGTATTGTTTACACTACCATCTGTAAGTAAGATAGTTCCCCATTGACCTGGAACATTAGAAAAAACAGTCTCAAGTCTATCGCTTTCAAAAATCACTTCATTTTCAAGAAGTACGCTATCTGTGCTTAATAATCCGTTTACTTGTAGCGATGCATTATCTGCAATGAGTAAGCCGCTATCTGCATGGAAGTGAATGCGTGCGCCAGCTTCTATGTTGAGCGTTTTAGCGTCAATTCCATTAGGATCTCCTACAGCCATATATCCATAAATTACATAAGGCTTATCATTTGTAAAAGTAAGCTCATCATCCATGAGATAGCGTCCTTCTAGCGAAGTTTCTACATTATTTACGGTAAGTGTTTCTACTATTCCAGTAGCTCCATCACGTTCTGGAAAAAGAAATATAGCATCTTTAACCAAGGTTACAAGATCTACTTGTTGCGTTGTTCCTGTGCTATTAAACTCTATAATATCTGTATATAAAAACTCATTAGAGCCATCGCCTACACTATTTATATCCAGCGTAGTTTCTACAAAAACAAAGATGCTATCATTTGCAAGAATCTCTACGTTTTCAAAAGTTCTACCAGGCATTCCATCTACGTTGAGTCTATAATTTGAAGATTCACCTAGTCCTAAACGCACACTAGGAATTGAAATATCCTCGTCACTGCGGTTATATACTTTAAGATTATAGGTGCTCGAGCCTATGTTTGTAAAAACAGTATCTAAAAAAATAGTATCTCTAGAGAACTCAAGATTACCCGTGCTTGCTGTCGTTTCAAAATCATTACGACAAGAGCTAAAGGTTATAATTCCAGCAAGGACGATGAGTAGGTATATACTGCGCATGTAAATGTAGTTTGTAACAAATATAAAGCATTAAGTGTAGTGTTTTTAGTGTCCTTTTTCTTTCTTGAGACGCCTTTTTTCTCTTCTCTCTTCTTTCTTAATTTGTTTGTAATCGAGTATGAGAACTTCTCCTAAAAGAATGTTTTGATCCTCATCTTTAAAATTCACATTTATTTCAACTTGTGAGCCTACGAGTATTGTACGTGGTTCGTAACCTAAGAAGCTATACTTAATCGTTTCTCCAGGATACACTTTGAGACTATAATTTCCTTCAAAATCTGTTTGATAAGCTCTTGAAGTTCCATGAACGGTTATGTTCACTCCAGGAAGCGGGCCAACCATATCGGTAACAGTGCCTTTTATGGTTACTAGTTTTTGTGGAGTTTTATGCTTTCGCGAAAGCGAACCAATTCCTAAACTATCATACGCATTAATAGGTAATTCAACGGGTGCTATGTCTCCAGTGATAAAGACCTCTTCTGTGGTTTGAGATGCCGCATCTCCAGCCGAAAGTGTAGCGATCGGCACTAACAAAGAAGCTGCATATTGCGCAAAACTACGGCCTTTATGATGCGATAAAGATAGGGGTGTACCTAGCTGGTCTTTTCTAAAACGACCACAAATCGAATCTCCACTCACTATACGATCACGTAATTGTGTTGTAGTGTGTGCTGTAAAATCAATGACCTCTTTATTACATACAGCGCAGTGTTTTCCTTGCTGGGTAGGAGTCATTTTAGTCCAGTCTTCATGACATGGCTTTGGGATTGTAAGGGCGATAGGCTTTTTCATAATGCTTTGATTAACTGATGTAAATCTAGTTAATCAAGCATCTTGCCAATAGTCATAATGAGTAAACGCGCGGTTACGGTGAGTAAACAGACTATTTTTCTACAATCTCTATTTCAAATAAGGTGTTCCAGTGTTTTCCAGTCACAAAAAGACGACCTTCATTTGCTTTATAAGCGATTCCATTAAGAACTTCGTTTGCTGAATCTAAGCCTGATTGTACTTCCTTTTTAAGTTCTCTTAAATCTATAAGTCCTTCTATAGCACCAGATTTAGGATTAATAATTGAAATTAAATCTACTTGATAATTATTTGCATAAATTTTTCCATTTACCCACTCAAGTTCATTAAGTCTACTCGTTACTTTAGAATTGTCTGTAGGCTCTATATAAGATTGCTCAGAAAGGTTAGAAGGGTCTAGCGTCCAGATTTTACTAGTTCCGTCAGACTTGTAAATAACCGTACCATCATTTGTAAGTCCCCAGCCTTCTTTACTTTGATTGTAAGCAAATGTTCCAGTCTTCTCAAAGGTATCTTTGTTGTAAATAAAGCCTGTATTTTTCTGCCATGTGAGTTGGTAGATATTGTCTCCTATGATCGTCATGCCTTCTGCAAAATAAGAGTTGTCTAGCTTTACTTCTTTGAGAACTGCGCCAGTCTTGTAGTCAAGTTTTCGCAGTGTAGACTCGCCATAGCTTCCATTACTTTCATAAAGTGTATCTCCTACAAATTCTAGTCCTTGTGTGTAGGCATCTGTTTGATGTGGGTATCTATTTATGATTTTATAACCATATACTTTAGGAGCTTTAGTGTGCAGTATATTTATTTTTTGAGTAGCAGTTGTCGTTCCATCTGGAGTAGAGATAGTTGCGGTTAAGGTTCTGCCACCTAATTTTGGCGAAGTAAGCGTAGTGGTATATTTACCGCTGTCTTTATTACTGCCTAAGCGCTGTCCGTCAAGATCATAAACGACAGAGTCTATTGCGATATTTTTTTTCGCTTTAAGCGAAATAGCAATCTCTCCACCATTTTTTATAGAATTTTTAATGGCACTAGTCTCGATTGTGAAGTTTCCATCTAGTGATCCTTTATCACCACAGCCTATGATAAGAAGTGGTAAAAGTAATAGAATGAGGTGCTTAGCGTATGCTGTCATGTGATGTTGAATTTTAAGGCAATTTAAAACAAAAAATCGGGCAAAAAAACCTTGCGACTTCTCAAAGAAGCTATATCTTTGCAGCGGCAAGTCCTACACAACCAGCTCCTGTCGAATCCCCCAGGGTGGGAACGCAGCAAGGGTAGATGGTCGTAGCGGTGTGATGTAGGTAGCTTGCCATTTTTTGTGCGCACAAGTCAAGCAATTTGACACTATATATAAAGAATCCCAAATTTCATAAGCTATTGAAATTTGGGATTTTGTTTTTTAAGCTTTCGCGAAAGCGTAATTGTACCTCAAAAAAAAGCCATCTCAATGTGAGATATGAAAGCTTTCATTTATATAATGATTAGAATATTTAGAATATTGTTCAGAGTTAATTGTTACAATGCTCAATATATAAGTTTGTAATAGCCGATAAATTCATTTTAGAAATTTTATTTTGTCTCATTATTTTTAAAAGCTCTGGGCAATTTTCGTAAAAGTTTTTAAACCTTTTTCTCCAGCCTTTATAACCAAACCCATGCATGAAAATTAATTCATGAAGATACTCTTCGTTTTTTCTTTTTATGCGAACACTAATACCTTTGTTGAACTTTTCCCGTCTTAAAGAGTCGGAATAGTTTTTTTTAAAAGGATTATAGCTTTCGTAAATTTCAAAATCTCCTCTGTCATAATACTTTATTCCAAACCATGTCGTTTTAATTTTATCAGTAGGAGTGCGAAGTATCGAATGCTTTTCTTGAAGAGAGTCAGATAAAAGAGTGAAATAATCAATATCTGTAGCTTTTATATTTTTCTTGGTTTGTTTTCCATAGAATATGTCCTTTTTCTGTATAAAAAAATCTATGTTTTCACTGCCATCTTTTAAGGTTACGTTTAATAGTCCCCTTTGTTGACCGGTCGAAGTAGTCGTAAAAAAGATAAATAAAGTGAATATAAAAAAATTAAAAATTTTCATGGTATACTTTTTTAATACCCTACACGCTCTACAATCTCTAGACCGTAGCCTACGATGCCTATACGTTTAAGACCTTCACTATTAGTCATTAGTTTTACCTTGGATATGCGCAGATCATGTAAGATTTGTGCACCTATGCCAAAATCTTTTGAGTCCATGACTACGTTAGGAGCTTTCATCTCTCCTTCCTTTTGTAATGTTTTTAGTTCGCTTAATCTTCCTAAAAGATTTGCACTTGCATTCTCTTGATTTATAAAAACAATTGCTCCTTTTCCAGCTTCATTAACTGCACGAAACATATCATCTAGTTTGGCATCTGGATTGTTTGTGAGCGTACCTAGTAGGTCATTGTTAATTTGAGTTGAGTTTACGCGTACAAGTACTGGCTCATCATCTTCCCAGCCACCTTTAGTAAGTGCTATGTGAACGGTGTCATTTGTAGTTTGTTCATACGCACGAAGTCTAAAATCTCCAAAACGCGTTTTAATCTCAAAGTCTTCTTTTTTATCAATAAGGCTATCGTGATTCATACGATAAGCAACGAGGTCTTCAATTGAAACTATCTTTAGGTCAAAAGTTTTGGCAACTTCTAGAAGCTGTGGCAATCTAGCCATCGTCCCGTCTGCATTCATGATCTCTACAATCACACCAGCTGGTTTGAAGCCAGCGAGCCTTGCAAAATCTATCGCTGCCTCTGTATGTCCCGTACGACGTAGTACACCTCCTTCTTTCGCTTTAAGCGGGAAGATATGTCCTGGTCTACTTAAATCGTAAGGTTTTGTATTTGGGTTTATTAGTGCCTGTACCGTTTTTGATCTATCTGAGGCAGATATTCCAGTTGTAACTCCATTGCCTTTAAGGTCTACAGAAACGGTAAAAGCAGTCTCCATAGGATCTGTATTACTAGTTACCATCATGTTGAGATGTAACTCTTCACAACGATCTTCTGTAATAGGTGTGCATATAAGACCACGACCATGAGTAGCCATAAAATTGATCATTTCTGGTGTTACTGCTTCTGCAGCAGCCAGAAAATCTCCTTCATTCTCACGATCCTCATCATCTACTACAATGATTACTTTTCCATTTTTAATATCTTTAATGGCTTCTTCAATAGTATGTAGTTGGATGCTTGTAGATGCTGTCTTTTGCATAGGTAATATTTTGTACAAAGATACGGGAACACCTTTGTTTTGTGTATAAGTTTTAAGCGCAAAAAGTTATTTGCTGTCTCGATAATATCCTTGGACTCTTAGGTTTTCTATGGTGATGCCTAATTGGTCAAGTCTATCAATAGCGGCTAAACGCATATCGTTAGAATATCCAAGATCTTTGTGGTTTTTTACCACGTCCTTAAGTTGGTTAGAAGAAAAGGAGTCTAATAATTTAATCTCATCTTCCGTGAGCACGTATGATTTATCTACCGTAGGAGGAATGATAAGTTCTTTTTTCTTTTTAGAAAATAATCTCTTTATAGGCTTAGGAACAATATCTACATCAAATATTCCTTGATCAGTAGTAGCTCGATAGGTAAGGTAAATACCTAGCGGTAATAATATAAAAGTACTAAGCCAACTAGCAACGAAGGGACTTATAGAGTTGTTTTCTGCACTATTTTTTGCAAAAATTCCTATAAAATGAAAGGTAAGGAATACTACAACACCTATTACAATAGGAAGACCTAATCCTCCTTTACGAATAATTGCACCTAGTGGAGCGCCCACAAAGAATAGTAGAATACAGCTAAACCCTAGTACGTACTTTTCGTGTAGTGAGATTTCAAATTTACTTAGGCGTTTTACATCTACTTTGAGTTTGTTCTTTCGATTCTCAAGATCTGCGACGGTATTATTTAAATTAGACTTTGCAATTTCTAGTATACGCACACGGTCTCTTACCTCGTAATTATCTAGAAGCGTGTCTTTAATCTCTATATCTTGAGCAGGAACTCCAGAATAAAGTGAGTCTAGGGATGTTAAGTTTGCTTTGTGTATGTACTTATCACTAAATGTGGTTCTGTCTTCTACGTAACGCTTTGATAGCTCTGTGATGCTAGAGTCTAATAAAACGATATTCATCATCTGGTAGCTGTTATTGATATCCTTATCGTCAAGGTCAACAGCATCTAGTTCGCTCAAGTCAATATTGAGGGTGTATGTTTCAAAATAACTTTTTGCAAACGGTTCTTTCTTACGCTCCTTATAATCTTTCTTTTGAACTTCGGTATAGTAATTACCGTCCGTAAGTTTTAAGGAAAGTGTAGGGGAGTCTATAGAACTTATGAGTTCGCCTTCAGAGGCTATAATAACAGTATAGTTACCCATTCTACCTTTTTCGGCTTGATGAATTACAATATCTCTGAGGTACTGATCTCTATCGCCATATTTCTCAGCCACACGCATATTAAAATCTTCTGTAATCTCATTAAACTGCCCACTGCGTATGAGCATGGCAGGTTTAAGTTTTCCTATGTTTCTACGTAAATTTCTGAACTCAATTTGAGAAGCAGGAATTACATGATTTGCAAATAAGAAAGAACCTACCGCAAGAAGAATCACAAAGTAAATCACACTTTTCATCGCGCGTTGTAGTGAGATTCCAGTAGATTTCATTGCTGCAAACTCATAGTTTTCGGCAAAGTTACCGAAGGTCATGATACTTGTAAGAAGAACTGAGAGTGGAAGTACTAGCGTTACCAGACTGGGCATTGCAAAAAGTAAGAACTTGACAATAACATCAAAGTCAAGATCTCTACCTGCTAGTTCTTGTATATATAACCAGACACTTTGTAAAACAAAAATGAACATCAAAATAGTGAAGATGCTCAGGAATGTTCTTACGAACGTAAAAAGAATATATCGGTCTAGTATTTTCATGTAAAAAGCTGAGGGCGCAAACAAAAATAAGAAGTCTGCGCCCTTGCTACTAGTATTATACTATTATAATTTATTGATGTAATAATCTGCGTACTTCGTCTTATCAAAAACAAATACATTTTTTGCCAAAGGTTGATTAGGCTTAAATGAATTTACAGTAATAGTCACTTTAGTACCATTCTTTTGTGTGATAATAAGCTTGTGTATATGCTTAGTCTGTGCGTCTACACCTAATAACGTATATTTTACGTCACTATTAGAGTCCATAGGAGTAAGCTTTACAAACTGTATTTCTCTACCGTTTACTTTTTGCACGATGTCCATCTTCTGTGTGTAACCTTCATTAAAGAAGGATAACATTTTTGAAGGTGTGATTGCGTTTTCATCTTGATCACTCATTGCACTAATGGTGATTTCCTCATCTTCAGGAACAATAGTATAAACGTTCCTTCCATCAAATAATTGCGTAGTCCCCATAAGAGATAGCTTGTAGTTGTTACCAGCCATGACTACGTTTCCTTTAGTCTCTTGATTTACACCTTCGGCTTCATTACTTAAGGCATATTTAAAATCAATAGCGATGTTGTCATAGCTTTTTACCTTGGTGTCTACCTCTTTAAGAAGGGTTTGTGCTGTTTGCGCTTTCGCGAAAGCGGTCATAAATAATAACAATACCACAGGCATTGCACGTTTTGCAAATTTGCGGTAACCTTTTACTGCGACAGGAACTAACACTTTCTTAAAAAGGATAGGAGCCAGCCAAAAAATAAGTTTCTTTTTCATTTTGATTTATTCGTTATTTAGGAGTTGATCCAGTCCAGCCATATCTTGAACTAGTACTTGACGTGCTTTACTTCCTTCAAAAGGACCTACCACACCTGCAGCTTCTAGTTGATCTATGATTCTTCCAGCTCTATTGTATCCTAGTTTTAATTTACGTTGTAATAGAGAAGCACTTCCTTGCTGTGCAATGACCAATACTTCGGCGGCATCGCGAAAGAGAGCATCCCTATCTGAAGCATCTATATCAAGACTTGTGCCACTCTCTTCACCTACATATTCTGGCAATAAGTGGGCGTTTGGATATGCTTTTTGATTTCCTATATAATCTACAATACGTTCTACTTCTGGAGTATCCACAAATGCACACTGTATACGCACCACGTCATTACCTTGAGTGTACAACATGTCACCACGACCTATAAGCTGGTCTGCGCCAGAGGTGTCAAGAATAGTACGGCTATCTATTTTTGAAGTTACTCTAAAAGCGATACGAGCTGGGAAGTTGGCTTTAATAATACCTGTAATTACATTTACAGAAGGACGTTGCGTTGCAATAATTAAATGAATACCAATGGCACGAGCAAGCTGAGCAAGCCTTGCTATTGGTGTTTCTACTTCTTTTCCAGAAGTCATAATAAGATCTGCAAACTCGTCTACTACTAGTATAATATAAGGTAAGAACTTATGTCCATTTTCTGGATTGAGCTTACGTGCCTTAAACTTGACGTTGTATTCCTTAATGTTACGACACATTGCATCCTTAAGCAAGTCATAACGGTTATCCATCTCTATACATAGAGAGTTAAGCGTGTTAATCACCTTAGAATTATCTGTGATAATGGCTTCGTCTGTATCTGGAAGTTTTGCTAGATAGTGTCGTTCTATTTTATTGAATAAAGTAAGCTCCACTTTTTTAGGATCTACCAGTACAAATTTCACTTCGGCAGGATGTTTTTTGTATAGTAGCGAAGTTAGGATTGCGTTAAGACCAACAGATTTACCTTGTCCTGTTGCACCTGCCATGAGTAGGTGAGGCATTTTGGCAAGGTCTACCACAAAAGTTTCGTTTGAAATGGTTTTACCTAGTGTAAGTGGTAGCTCCATTTCTGCTTCTTGAAATTTCTTACTAGCCACTGCAGAGCGCATACTCACAATACGCGGATTCTTATTAGGCACCTCAATACCTATCGTACCACGTCCAGGGATAGGAGCAATAATACGTATACCCAGTGCGCTGAGTGATAAAGCAATATCATCTTCAAGATTCTTGATTTTTGAAATACGAACCCCAGCCTCAGGTACAATCTCATATAATGTCACCGTAGGCCCTACGGTCGCTTTAATGTTTGAGATGCCTATTTTATAGTTGTTAAGCGTCTCAACAATTCGATTTTTATTTTCTTCAAGCTCTGCTTGGTTAATGGTGATACCTTGTCCGTTTGTATAATCTTTTAATAGATCAATAGGAGGGAAATTAAATTTTGAAAGTTCTAAGGTAGGGTCAAATTCGCCAAAATCTGCAACTAGCTTTGAGCTCAGGTTATCGGTGAGTTCTTCCTCTTCAATAGGTTTTTCTACCTCTACAGCAACTTCTTCCACAGGTACGACAACTTCTTCCTCTGGAGCTTTCGTTACTTGGAAGCTACTTGTAGGTTCCGCTTCTTTTTTGGTGAGTGCAGGTTGTAAATCTTGAACGTTTTGTTCAAAGGTAGATGTCTTAGGAGGTGTTGCGGTTTCCGCTTTCGCGAAAGCGGTCTCATCCTCAACCTTAGTTCCTTTTAAAAATTCTTCGGCTTCGTAAGTAGAGGAGTTATCTACAATAATAGGTTCTTTTCCATCTTCTGAAAACTCACCAGCGAGATCACTACGTTGTTTGTTTATAAAAGTGGATATACGTTCAGGTGTAAGTTTTAAACGCACAACTAGATAGACAATGGCTAGAAAAGCCATCACGATGATTGCTCCCGCAAGACCTAAATAATCTTGCAAGAAGTCATTGATTTCATAACCAACGGTACCTCCAAGGATATCATTCTTTTTATGGAAAAACCCAAGAAATACAGCTAACCAAAGCATGAGCAATATTCCCCAAAACCAAAATCTTTTTAATGACGTCTTTGCGTAATCAAAAAAGTAATGTATTCCAGTAAGTGCTGTGAGAATACAAAGTGCGAGGGCCGGGATACCAAAACCTTTATAGATAAAGAAATGGCTAATACGGGCACCCACAAGAGAGAGCCAGTTTGAAGCTTCGTCCTCTCTGGTTCCTGTAGCGATAAGACTTTGATCTACTTTCCAAGTAAATAAGTATGAGATAAAAGAAAACAGCAAACCGAGACCAAGTAAGAATAAAAAACTTCCTAAAATGATCTGCTGCTGGCGCGTCAACTTAAAGGAAATAGATTTTCTAGGAGTCTTAGTATTTGTTTTTTTAGCCGTGGATTTCTTTTTTGCCATAGAAGCGTTCAAGGTTGTTTTTTTGTGGGAGATAAAAGTACAATATTGAAACGGAAGTTTTCTTGGTTTATGATCCGTATTTATTGGCGAAGATGAGTAGTTTTTAAATATAGATACTTATAATGGTGGGTGAATAATCTCCTTTAATGTAAGTGGTGAAGAAATTTAAAAGTCACTACATTAAAGGCAAGGAGATGCTATAATTATTTGCTTTTGTATTTTATGGGTACTTACTATTTTTTCTTTCATAAACGTTTTTCCAGAATAAAATAACATGTGTTTTTCGATAAATAGTCCATTTGGAATGTTTCGTTCAGTTTTCCACTCTTCATAGGCCGTTGCAAATGTGAGTAAGGGTAAGTGCTCAGCAATACGTTTATCAATAATATATAGATTAGTTCCTAATTTATTTCTTTTGGCTCTTTTTGAATTATTAGAAGTAAGCTTATATGAGCTATATGCTATACCTTCTATTATGGTATCTTTAATGTCTGTAAAATCGTAATTTTTAACTTGATATTTATATGGATTCATATACTCAGAGACATTTTTACAAGTAGCTTCGAGTGTTTCTAGCTGTTCAAATTGAATTCTTGAAATGTCCATTGTTATTTTAATTCCATTACGGTCTGTCAACTTGAGAGTGAAATTAAGGGAGTCTTTTTTAGTAAGCTGTGCGAAGTAGCTATTGTCACTTTCTTGAGTTAAATAGATTACCTCCCGCTTTGTAATACTATCATTTTTGCCCTTTTTACTATCGCCAGGTTTTACTATTTCTCTACTGTATGTACTTATCCGATCAAAGACATATTTTTTTTGTGCTAGAATATTTGATGAGAATAAAATTAATAGTAAGAGAATGATTTTCATATAATGCAGAATTTAATGTTCTTAATATGTAGGTAGTTGTAAATATCGATAACTATAACTATTTCTGCTAGAGGTAAGAGGTACTAAAATATAATTAAGCTTGATGTTATTTACTATCATCCTATAATTTTATAAAAAAGTATAATATTAAAAACGAGAGCATAAACTGTTTGAAGCGTTATAGAGGTAATTACTATATAAAGGAAAGTAAGTAAAATGTATAAGGCGTATTTATAGAGTCTTATAGCAGGGTAATGTGGTATTGTTTATTAAGTTGACACTATTTTTAAGAAGTTATTGTAAAAATTTTGCTCAAAATCTCTGTTTTTTAAAACATGAACTCTTGAAAGAAACTTTTAGTATTCTAGATTTTATACTTGATAACCTTGCAGTTCTCCAGATTTCTCCTTTCTCATTAATTGAGTGTTTCTCTAGAAAAATTTTATTTGGTAATTTTTGAGATTCTTTCCATAGCGAATATTGAGTTCTTGATGTAAGTAAGGGAAGATGGTTAACACCTGATGTATCTACAATGTATTCCTCTCTGCTTTGCATTCTATCTAGTTTATGTTTTATTATCGAGAAATCATATCGTTTGAAATTATAATCGTTGCTAACTGTGTCAGGGATATTTTTTAAGTCATAGTATTCTGGATTATTATATGAATTCCAAAATTTTCTATACCGCTGACTTATGTCACAATTCATTTCAATAACATCGGCAACATTAAAATTTTCCTTTCCCATAACATCATTGGTGTAAAATTTTTCATTGTTGCGAAAAAAAAGCTGTACTACTAATTCATTTTTTTTAACAACTTTCAAATAATAGGAGTTGTCTTTGGAATTTGTTAAGTAAATAATTTTTGGTCTCCTGTCAGGGTTTTTCGTAATTCCTTTGGCATAATACAAAGAATCATTACTATATGAGACGTCATATTCAATTTGATAGTCAAATGTATACGTCTCTTGTGCATATATTATAGAAGAAATAAATAAGCTAATTATAAAAACAATAATCGTACGTACGTTTAAAGATAAATTCAAAATTGATAAATTATTAATTAGTACATTTTTTCTAAAAAATCTCGGGTAGTTAGAATGTCGTCAGTGGGCATTATTAAGAATGTTCTATCTGGATAAACAATAACTGTATTAGCATTGATTGTTTTATTGCCTTCTTGAGTTGAATTATGAGATGAGAAGAAGATTTTTTTCAATATTGATTTTTGATCTATAATCTGATTTTTGAATTTTTTTCGATCTTTTTTTCTTTTTGGAATTTCATTGATAAATTCAATGTGTTTAATGGAGTTTTTTGAAGCTATTAAGGCTTTGTAATTTTCATAATGCCCACTAGTCATATTTCGAATATTAGAACTGATAGTGCCCAAATCAATTAATAGTGTGTCTTTTGGAATTACATTCAGTCCATATTCATTTAGGTAGTTGATAAGTTGTACTTGATATAGATTACTTAATTTACCTGATTTGGTAAAGTCATTCTGAGCATTTAAATAAGAGGTCGTTAAAAATAGTAATAGTAGAAACCTCATTTGTTATGCGCCTTGATTGGATTTAATAACTTAAAATAATCTAGACGTATGTCTATTTTTAGATTACAAACTTCAATATAGGTATTATGTACATTTATTGATACTTACAAAGTAAATTTTCCAGATTAAAATCTTTCTGAATTAACGATAGTATTAATTTAGGTGGGGTGAATAATCTTTAAGGATTACTAGAGTTTATTATCAAACAAGAGACACTGGTCTTAGCTAAATACTCGCCCTTTTATTAGAAAAACTAGAATAAGATAAACTATTATCTAAAAAATACGTGGCACATATATAATCCCAGCCACAACAACAGACGCTAGTGCTGCGATACCTACCGCACCTGCAGCAATATCTTTAATGCGACCTATCTTCTCATGAAAGTCTGGATGTATAAAATCTGCAATTCCTTCTATGGCGGTATTGAGACCTTCGGCGGTCATTACGAGGCCTATGCATAATATTTGGGCAATCCACTCTGTGCGTGAGATGTTGTAGTATAATCCAGCAATAGTAATTAGTATGGCAACGCCAAACTGTACTTGAATACTAGCCTCAGAGCGTATAAGTTGTATACCTCCTTGAAGAGAATATTTCATTCCCTTAAGTCTTCCAGTAATAAATTTAATAGGCAATGGAGTGGAGGTATATAGTTAAAAAAATGCTGAGTATATCAGTCTGTGATACACTCAGCATTAAAGGTATGGATATTATTTAATAGCGCTCATTGCACCTTCATAATTAGGTTCTTGACCTACTTCTGGTACTTGCTCTGTATAAATTACTTTTCCAGCTTCATCGAGTACGACTACAGCTCTTGAATGAAGACCTTCAAAGGCTCCACCTTCTATAGTTACCCCATAGTTTTTTCCGAAATCACCAGATTTAAAATCAGAAAGTGTGTGTACATTTTCTAGACCTTCGGCTGCACAAAAACGAGCTTGTGCAAATGGTAGGTCACGAGAAATACAAAGTACCTCTGTGTTTTCTGCACTTGAAATCTTCTCATTAAAGGTGCGTACAGATTGAGCACAAACACCAGTATCCACCGATGGGAATATATTTAATACAACACGTTTTCCTTTAAAGTCTGCAAGACTTGCAGTAGACATGTCATTTTTTGAAAGTGAAAAATCTGGAGCTGTTGTTCCTACTTTTGGAAGTTCTCCTATCGTTGTTGCAGCGTTTCCGCCTAAAGTGATATTTGCCATATTATTTTTTTTGGTTACGTAAAAGTACAGAAATGCGAGAGCAATTTTATTAAAAGTATGGTAAAGAAATTTTTAAGAAATAGAGTGTATCTATAAGGATGCTTCTGGTATTTCGCCTTTTACGGGACCTACAATCTCATCAGTAATCCATCCTCCATAAAAACCTCCAGGTTGTGGGCGTACCTTTTCATCATCTATATAACAATCTAGAATCGCTGGGTAAAACGAGATACTATTACTTATCTCTTGAAATTCTTCATATGGATCTGGATAACTCCATGCAGCATTTTTAAATGTAGTAGATGGTAGTATAATATCCCAATAAGCCGCAGCTCCTTTCCACTCACAGTGCGAACTACCAACGACCTCCTCAAGCAATTCCATATCTATATCCTCCTGCGGAATATAATATGTGGGCGGGCTAGCAGTTTCAGTAATTCTAAAAGCTCTAGTAGTAGCAGCGATAACAATGTCTTTGTGCTTTACAATAATCTGCCTTTGATCTATTGTAATTTTTGGTGGTCTTGGGTAATCCCATACAGATTCTTGTCCCTCAGAAGGGGTGATTGCAAATGGCGGTCTTTTTTGACCTCTATATTCCCAAGAGTCGCGGTGTTCTAGTATCCAGCTAGGTGCTTTTTTCATTTTTATTCTAAAGATAACTTTTAAAGAACGTATAAAAAAAATGCGATGTCTGTAAGACATCGCATTTTAAAATTTATGTACTTAGGTAGACTTAATTGTCTATAGATCCCATTACTCGTTGCATGAAGCCGTTGAGAGCTTCTTTCTTTGCAGTACCACTTTGTATGTCTTTGTGCACTTCAAGCGCACCATACATATTTGAGATGAGTTCGCCTATAACGTCTAGCTCTTCATCTTTAAGAGAGGGAACTTCTGTAAGGTTTTCTAAAGTCTCCACAGTCTCAATAAGAAAATCTTGATCATTTTCTTCTATAAAACTTACGAGGTGTTTAATTACTGGTAACTTCATTTACGAGATCTTTAAGTATGTCAAACTTGTTAGTTTGCACTTGATTTTTAAATGCTCCTTTTGTAAATGTTGCAAATGTAGGAAGGTTATCTACCGTTGCCATTTTACGTGACTCTGGATTCTTCTCTGCATCTACTATTACAAATTTTACATTTTCATTTTCTGAAGCTAGTTTCTTGAACTTAGGCTTCATAATGCGACAGTTACCACACCATGTTGCACTATACTGTACAATAACAGTATTATTATCTGCAACAATCTGGTTAAGGTTATCTTGATCTAATTCTTGAATCATAGCTTCTTTATTATTTAGTTTGCGTGTGCAGCAAGGTAGCTGGCAACACCATCACGGTTTGCGTTCATTGCATCTTTTCCATCTTCCCAGTTTGCAGGACAAACTTCTCCTTTTTCTTGTACGTGCGTGTAAGCATCTACGAGTCTCAAGAACTCAGCTACATTACGACCAAGAGGCATATGGTTTACACCTTCGTGAAAAACAGTTCCTTCCTCATCAATAAGGTAAGTCGCTCTATAAGTAACATTGTCACCATCTACCATTACAGTTCCAGTCTCTTCATCAAAACGCTCGTTTGTCACGTCAAGAATTCCAAGTTGGTTTGCAAGGTTACGGTTAGTATCTGCAAGAATAGGGTATGTTACACCTTCTATACCTCCATTATCTTTCGCAGTGTTTAACCACGCAAAGTGTACTTCTGGAGTATCACATGAAGCTCCTATTACTAGCGTATTGCGATCTGCAAATGCTTGTTTAGCTGCCTCGAAAGCATGAAGCTCAGTAGGACAAACAAATGTAAAATCTTTTGGGTACCAGAAAAGAATGATTTTCTTTCCTTCTTCCTTAGCTTTTTCTAAGATGTTTAATTTAAAAGTATCTCCCATTTCATCCATTGCGTCAACAGCAAGGTTTGGAAATTTTTTACCGACTAAAGTCATTTTTCTAGGTTTTTTAATTCGGGTGCAAAAGTACCTAGAAAAAGAGTGAATTAAGATGTTTGAAAATGGGATAATCTTATAGTAGTATTGATTTCACTTATGCTTGTGCTTTAGGTATTGTAAATGTTGTAGTTACGCTTTCGCGAAAGCGTAATTTTAAGACCATTAAGCCGCCGAACGAGCATCTTTAAGTTGTCTAATTTTAATATTAAAAGCAGCAAATAGTAAAGTCATAAATGGAGAAAGCCAGTTAAAGATGGCATATACAAAGTAATCATACACAGAGACCCCAAGTACACCACTTTGATATGCTCCACAAGTATTCCAAGGTACAAGCACAGAAGTGACAGTCCCAGAATCTTCCAAGGTTCTGGAAAGATTTTCTGGCGCTAGACCTTTATCTTGAAAAGCTTTACTATACATTTTACCAGGAACGACAATAGCAAGGTATTGGTCACTAGCTGTTAAATTAAGAGCTAGACAACTTGCTACAGTACTAGCAAAAAGTCCAAAAGTAGTACTAAACAGCTTTAACAGGGCTTTACTTATGGTAGCAAGTGCACCTATTGCGTCCATAATTCCACCAAAAACCATAGCACATATTATTAGCCATATAGTCCCGAGCATTCCAGCCATACCCCCTGAAGAGAATAGGTCTTTGAGAATTGTATTATCAGTAGCTACACTTGTATCTACAGTAATTGCATTGAGAACCCCTTTGTATCCGTTAGTAAAGTTAAGTTCATTACCGCCAGAAACCGAAATGATGACATCCGGTTGAAAAATAAGTGCTGCAAGAGCTGCAAGTATAGTTCCTACTAGAAGTGCAATAAGTGGTGGAGTTTTTTTGATAATTAGAAATATCACTAGCACTGGAACTGTAAACAGCCACGGTGTTATATTAAAAGAAGTTCTTATATCGCTCAGAATTGCTGAGGTATCAGTAGGTCCTGATGTATCGAGGGTAAGGCCTAAAATAATAAATACAATAAGCGTAACAACTATAGTGGGAACTGTAGTGAGTGTCATATATCTTATATGAGTAAAAAGATCTGTCCCTGACATTGCTGGTGCTAGATTTGTGGTGTCACTCATAGGTGAAAGCTTGTCCCCAAAATAAGCTCCAGATAGTACTGCCCCGGCTGTCATACCTAGAGAAATCCCCAAAGCCTCTGCAATACCAATGAGAGCTATACCTACTGTTGCAGAGGTGGTCCAGCTACTCCCTGTTGCAATTGAGATAACTGCACAAATTATTACACAAGCAGGTAGAAATATGGTTGGATTTAGTATTTGAAGCCCATAGTATATCATTGTCGGTATAATACCACTTACAAGCCAAGTACCTGCTAGAGCACCTACCATTAATAATATGAGTATAGCTCCAGTTGTAGATTTTAGATTTTGAGAGACTTCCTCAACCATTGTCTCATAGCCCACTTTGTTAAAGTAACCCACAATCGCAGCTACAGCTGCACCTATAATTAGTATAAATTGATTAGAACCACTCAATGCATCATCACCAAAAACGTACACATTAAATGCTAGCATCGCAACAAGAACAATGATAGGTATGAGTGCTTCCCAAATATTTAATTCACGATTTTCAACAGTATGATGGTTTTTTTGATCTTCCAATTCGTTGTTCATAAGACTGTGCGGTTTCTATCCGTAATGTTACAATAATAGGAGGTATTCTGCAAGGTGTATGCTCAAAAACCAGCAATGTAAGATTACATAGTATTTTAAATAAAAATAACTCAAAGCGCTATCTTATTGAGTTGTTTCAAATCACTAGTCTTTAAAGTGTCTAAAATAGATACATTCAAAAAAAAAGCGAGGACAAAGCAGTTATGCTTTATCCTCGCATATCAATAAAATTGAAAAAAATTAAGCCACGACAGTTTGCAAAACTCCTACTTCTTCCATGCAAGACTTCATCATCTCAAAAGTGCGCTCTATATCTGCATCAAGACCTATTGAGAATCGTATAAGGCCATCTGTAAGTCCCATAGCTGCTTGCTCATCTTCTGGGATTTCTGACGAAGTTGAGGTTCCTGGTGCGCTAAAAAGTGTTTTATAAAAACCTAAGCTCACCGCTAGGTATCCAAGATTCTTTTCCTGCATTAATTCCATTAATGCATTTGCTTTGTCTAGAGAGCCCACATCTACTGTGAGCATTCCTCCGTAACCATATTTTTCGTTCATGTGTCTATTAAAAACCTCATGACTTGGGTGTGATGTAAGCCCCGGATATACAGTTCTTAACCCTAACTTTTCAAAACGCTCTGCCAGATACATAGCATTGTGACTGTGTTGCATCATACGTATATGAAGTGTACGTAAGTTTTTAAGAACAGAAGCAGCTCTCAAGCTATCCATTGTAGGACCTAGTAGCATACTTGCTCCATCATTTACATTGCGTAGTGCATCGATAAATTCTTGAGTACCGCAAACCACACCTCCTACAGTGTCTGAGGATCCATTTATAAATTTAGTAAGACTGTGTATCACCACATCTGCTCCGTGTTGTACAGGAGAAATAGAAAGTGGAGAGAACGTATTATCTACCACTAATGTAAGATTGTGTTTTTTTGCAATTACTGATAAAGCAGCGATATCTGCAATTTCTAAAAGCGGATTGCTCACAGACTCACAGTATAATACTTTTGTATCTTTTGTAATTGCCGCCTCAACAACCTCAAGGTTTGTGATATCCACAAAGCTCGTTGTAATATTAAGTCTTGGTGCAAAATTCTTTAAAAATGCATACGTTCCTCCGTAAATAGTACGACTAGAAACTACGTGATCGCCTGCTTGGCATAATTGTAACAGCACAGGTGTGATAGCACCCATTCCACTGGCGGCAACGTTTGCCGTTTCTGTTCCTTCCATTGCGGCAAGAGCTGCACCTAGATATAAGTTTGATGGAGTGCTGTGTCTAGAGTATAAATAACATCCATCTGCATTTCCTTCAAAGGTGTCAAACATTGTTTTTGCCGAAAGGAATGTGTAAGTAGAGCTGTCTGAAATAGAAGGGTTTACTCCTCCAAATTCTCCAAAATATTGTAAATCTTGAATCTCGTTCGCTGGTTTAAATTTCATGGTTGATATCGGTTTTTGTAATAGAGACCTGTTGAGGTGTTCTATTACATTTGTTGTTAGTGTTACAGGATCAAAGTAATTGTCTTTTAGTTATTAAGCTGGGGATCTTGTGATTGTGTTTAGTAAATGTATGTGATTGTAGATTTATAGTCAACGCTATCCATTAATTATAGATTTTAAAACTGTATTTTTGATAAAAAATAGAATTTAGCTTTCGCGAAAGCGTAAAATAATAATCCTCACTGATAATTTTTCTACCATGAAACTAGACGAGATAGACAAAAAGATACTAGGTTACCTTCAACATGATGCCAAAATCACAAATAAAGAACTCTCTGCAAAGTTGAACCTTTCTGTAACTGCTATTTATGAGCGTGTAAAAAAGATGGAGCGCTCTGGTGTTATTTCACAATATATCACACTCATTAATAAGGAGATAGTAGGACTTGGTTTTCAAGTGTTTTGTCATGTGAAACTAGAAAAACATGCGAAAGATGCTATAGATTCTTTTGAGAAAGAAGTAAGAGCATTAGATGAGGTGCTAGAGTGTTTTCACGTAAGTGGCGATTATGATTATCTACTCAAGGTGCTTGTGAGAGATATGGAGCACTTTCGTAATTTTATGGTAACCAAGCTTACTACGCTTAAGTATATAGGCAGCACGCAGAGTTCCTTTACGATAAGTGAGGTGAAGAATACCACAACAATCTCCGTATAATGAACGGTAAATACTACGTGCTTTCGGAGTTTTTTGTACTCTTTGTGTTATTACCATTAAGCCTCTTGCTGCCTTATGATTTCAAAATAAAAGTAGCTAGTGTACTCATAGGTTTCACCTATTTACTTGTAATGCTTTTTAAGAGTGGTTCTGTAAGTTTCAAACTGGAGCGCTCTATAAATTGGCACTCTTTTATAAAGAAGACTACCGTGAAACTTATTGCTATAGCAATTATTACAACCATATATGTTTATGTGGTGCAGCCTTCAAGTTTATTCTGCGTGCCATTAAGCAATCCAGGATTGTGGGTGATGATATTATTGTTTTATACTTTTCTGTCAGTATGGCCACAAGAATTGATTTATAGAACCTTTTTCTTTAATCGTTATGGCAGTTTCTTTAAAGACAAGCGATTGCTTATTGTAGTAAATGCGATTATGTTCGCAATGGCGCATTTATTCTTGCGTAACACCTTAGTGATTGTGCTTACATTTTTAGGAGGACTATTATTTGCTTATACCTTTAAGAAAACAAGATCTACCACGCTGGTGTTTATAGAACATGCACTGTATGGTAACTGGCTTTTTACAGTTGGGATGGGGCAAATACTTGCCTTTCCTGGGATGGAGGCGTGTTAATCTATAGCAAATGAGCATTTATCTTTAATTAAGATTCTAGTAAATAGTGTAATTTTGAACTATGGAAAACAAGTTTCATTCACTAAGGCAACATTTTGAAGAGTTATACTCGTTGACAGATGAAGAGTGGAATTTTATTGAGCCACACTTTCATTTTAAAACATTAAAAAAGCATCAATTTTTAATTCAAGCAGGGCAGGCTGTCAATTTTGAATACTG
Organism: Dokdonia sp. Hel_I_63; assembly: GCF_007827285.1. Taxonomy (NCBI): domain Bacteria; kingdom Pseudomonadati; phylum Bacteroidota; class Flavobacteriia; order Flavobacteriales; family Flavobacteriaceae; genus Dokdonia; species Dokdonia sp. Hel_I_63. The sequence continues at coordinate 1,647,581 of NZ_VISD01000001.1, forward strand.
GATTATCAATGGCCTTGTGAAAGCCTATCACATAGATGATAAAGGTAAAGAGCACATTCTCCAGTTTGCAATGGAGAAATACTGGGTGAGTGATCACTGTGCTTTTCAGCATCAAGAACCAGGAACTATATTTGTAGATTGTCTAGAAAATTCTGAATTTTTCTGCTTGTCATTGGAAGATAGAGAGAAGATTTGTCTTGCAGTGCCAGCTGTTGCTAATTTCTTTAGAGTTAAATCAAACCACGGTTATATAAACCTGCAAAAAAGAGTGTTGTCATTACTTACAATGACTGCAGAAGATAGGTATCAATACCTAGTTACTAAACTACCTGCTTTAATACAGCGCGTGCCTAAAAAATTAATAGCTTCCTATTTAGGCGTTTCTAGAGAGACTTTAAGTCGTTTTAATAGCTAAAAGTGATCTAAATCACATTTTTATATTGATCTACCTCACATTAAAACTGTGAGGTATGTCCTCGCACACCCCTTTGTTTTCATAGAATTTTGTATCCAACAATTAAAAACAAATTATTATGAAAACATCAAGGACACTACTCTTAGTATTAGCAATAATTTCATTTGGATTTACATCATTTGCACAAGATGGTAAAGGACTTTCTTCTGGCAATTCTTATGGTGTAATTAACATAGATGAATATGTTGATTTACTACCAAAAGAACACAACGGTATCATCAAAGACATCAGATTAATAGACCGCGAGCACGCAGGTGTTAGAATCTTTCGATTATATGACGAAGTGCCTATGCACTACCACGCAAAATCTGATGCCTACCTCTACATTTTAAACGGCAAAGCAGAATTTTATGTTGCAGATCAAGGTCCTGTTGTTGCAGGAAAAGGCGACTTACTTTTTTGGGGAAAAGGCACAGCACATGGTAACGGAAAAATTTTAGAAGGTCCATTAGACGTACTCGTTTTTGACGCAATAGCCAGGGATCCAAGCGATGTTATTTGGGTAGACCCATCAACGCAAAAAAAGTTTTTAGGCAACTAAGTAAGTCATATTCAATTTTTAAAACAATAACGATGAAAACAGTAACAATTATAAAAACAGTCTTGTTTGCATTTGTAATGAACTTTACACTATTTGCACAAGCACAATTAGAAACTATAGCAACATTTCCAGAATCTAGACCAGGGAATATAACGGTGTCTAACGACGGAAGAATATTTGTAACGATGAGCGCCTTAAGCGCTTCAAAATATATGGTAGAGGAAATTTTGCCAAGTGGAGAAGCTATTCCGTTCGGAGATAAAGAATGGATTGTAAAACCAGAAAACGGAAGCATAAAAGGTATCAATTCAACCATCGGAATTCAAGCCGATGCAAATGGAATCCTTTGGGTGTTAGATATGGGCAATGTTAAACAAAATCAGGCTCCAAAATTAGTTGGTTTTGATTTAGTTACTGGTAACGTCACAAAGGTGTTTCCAATTCCGAATACGGTATTGTCATCAAAACCTTTTTTACAAGATTTTGTGATTGATGTAAAAAATAACACTGCTGTAATTGCAGATATGACCGATGCTTTAAATCCGCCAATTGCACCAGCTTTTGTCGTGATAAATCTAGAAACGGGTTATATAAGACGCGTTTTGGAAGGGAATGCTTCATTTTTGCCTGCTGATGAGCCAGTAAAAATTCACGGTAGACTAGTCTCTCATAAAAGAAAAGACGGTACTACAATCCAGCCAAGATATCCTTTAAATCCAATTTCTATAGATGATGAAAACAAGTATATCTACTATGGTGCAATGGGAAATACTAAGATTTACCGCATTCCGTCTGCCGTATTAGCAGATGAAAGTAAGAAAGATGGCGATCTTAATAAATACATCGAGTTCTATGCCAATAAACCAAAATCTGACGGATTTAAAGTGGGGGCAAACGGTAAAGTATATGTAACCGATGTTGAAAATTCAGCCATTGTAGAAAGTACGCCTGCTGGAACGAAAACCATTGCGCAATCCAAAAAAGATCTCTCTTGGCCAGATGGTGTTGCCATACACGGAAACCACTTATATATCGTAGCAAATCAGCTTCATAATCTGCCCTTGTTAAACGAAGGTAAAGATGCTAGTAAACCACCTTACTTGGTGCTAAAAATGAAGCTTCAAGATTAAATAAAATGAAAAGTATAGTGATGTATGAGCAGTGTTAACTGTGACATACATCACTTTAAAATGGTGATGTACATCCTCGCACACCCATTGCATTAATCAGAAATTTGTATAAGAAATTTAAAAACATATAAAAATGAAAACAATAGTAAATACTTTAAAAACAATAGCCGTAGCAGTCACACTGTTTGCTGCTTTAAGTACAAACGCACAACAAGTACCAACGTCACCTTATGGAGCAGACGATGAAATTGGTGCACTTAACCTTTTAAATGAAGAAACGGTTTTAGATGCTGTAAAATTGGTTGAAAAAGGAAAAGTATACCGCTTAGGAATGGTGGTAAACGCCGAGACTGCAGCTTTCCGCCACAGATATTTTCATATAAAAACTTTACAACCAGAAACTGCTGCTGCAGGTTCTAACAAATTTACTTACGTTGATGACCAGTTAATTGGTTGGACAGGTGTTGGTTCTCAAATAAATGGATTGGCACATTACGGTAGAGATAATGTTCATTATAACGGACATAAAGTTGAAGATTTTTTAACCGTTTCTGGTGTAAAAAAATTAGGACTAGAAAAATTACCTCCAATTGTTACCAGAGGAGTTGTCTTGGATATGCGTTCATACTACAATCAAGATATTGTAAAAGAGGGTACTGTTTTTACAGTGGAAGACATTGAAAAAGTAGCCAAGAAACAAGGTGTTGAAATCCGTAAAGGTGATGTAGTGCTTTTTTACACAGGATAGACCAAATTAATGGGTAAAGATGATAAACGTTATCTAGCTGGCGGACCTGGAATTGGTACGGAAGCTGCACATTACTTGGGTAAGAAAGGAATTGTTGCAGCCGGTGCAGACAACTGGTCTTTTGAGGCTGTGCCACACGAAAATAGTGCATTGTCTTTCCCAGTAAATCAAATGATGGCAACCGAATACGGCGTACAAGTATTGGAAAATATTCTTGTAGATGAGTTGGTTGAGGACAAGTTTGGGAATTCCTTTTTGTATTGGGTCATCCATTATATGAAGGCTCTACACAAGTACAAATAAATCCTGTAGCCATAAAATAAGGATAGAAAGAAAAATTAGAAATTATGAAAACAACAACTATAAATAAAGAAACAACGGTGACTAAAAAGAAGAGTCTACCAGCTGCTCTATGGGCATTGACCATAAGTGCCTTTGCGATAGGTACGACAGAATTTGTAATTGTAGGGCTGCTGTCTACAGTTGCAAACGACCTAGGTACATCATTAACATCAGCAGGATTATTAGTAAGCCTTTATGCTATTGGGGTAGCCATTGGCGCACCTATATTAACTGCTTTAACTGGTAAAATTCCAAGGAAACAATTATTGATGGGAATTATGTTGCTTTTCATCATTGGTAATGGTTTAGCAGCAATTTCAGCTAGTTTTGAATTGTTACTCTTATCAAGAGTCGTGACAGGTTTTGCACACGGTGTATTCTTTTCAATTGGGTCTACCATTGCCGCTAGTTTAGTGCCAAAAGACAAAAGAGCAACTGCCATTTCAATAATGTTTGCTGGTCTTACTGTGGCTATTGTGACTGGTGTGCCTTTGGGAACTTATATCGGTCAGAATTTTGGATGGAGAGCAACATTTATTGGTGTCGCATTATTAGGATTAATAGGAGCAATAGCAAGTTTAGTTTTGGTTCCTAAAAACATCAAACAATCGGCTCCATTAAGACTAGTAGACCAATTGAAAGTGATTAAAAATCCGTCTATTTTATTGGTGCTTGCCATTACTGCATTTGGTTATGGAGGCACATTTGTCACGTTTACTTACCTAACACCATTGTTAGAAAAAGTGACCGGCTTCTCTTCAGATATGACTAGTGTATTTCTTTTGATCTATGGAATTGCAATTGCTATAGGAAATATTGTAGGCGGTAAAGTTTCAAACAATAAACCAGGAAAAGCCTTATTGGTAATGTTTGCATTACAAGCCATTGTGTTGTTCGTATTGTACTTCACGGCTTCTAGTCAGACTTATTCCATAGCAACCTTATTTTTTATGGGAATACTTGCCTTTTCAAATGTACCTGCATTACAGTTGTATGTCGTAAAAATGTCCGAAAAATACCTACCAGGAACCGAAGATGTAGCTTCTGCATTAAACATCGCAGCATTTAATGTTGGGATTGCCATAGGGGCTTATGTAGGCGGAATGGTAGTGGAATCTGATCTAGGTGTTGCCGCAACGCCTTGGGTAGGAGGTATTCTTGTAATTGTAGGGTTCTTATTAACCTTAGTTTTATTTAAAAAAGAAAGAATATAGAAGTCATAAGTCTATAAATTTAAAAAGCCAATCTTTCGATTGGCTTTTTTTTATTTAAAATTGATCCTTTTAAAGCTCATCACTCGCTTCTTCTTGTCCCATCATCATTAGGTAACCTTTTAAGAAGAGGTCTATGTTACCATCTAGTACAGCATCTGTATTACCCGTCTCTACGCCGCTACGTACATCTTTTATGAGCTTGTAAGGATGTAATACGTAATTGCGTATTTGTGATCCCCATTCTATTGCTTTCTTATCTGCTTCAATAGCATTACGGGCTTCCATTTGCTTACGTAGTTCAAGTTCATATAACTGCGAGCGTAACATTTGTAATGCTTTTGCACGGTTGTCGTGTTGTGAGCGCGAGTCTGAACAAGAGATTTGTATACCAGTAGGGTGGTGGGTAAGTTGGACCTTAGTCTCAACTTTGTTTACATTTTGCCCTCCAGCACCAGAAGATCTAGCGGTTACAATATCATAGTCTGCTGGGTTAATTTCTATCTCGATACTATCATCTACAAGTGGGTATACGTATACAGAGGCAAATGAAGTATGACGTTTTGCATTACTGTCAAAAGGGGAGATGCGCACCAGTCTGTGCACACCGTTTTCACCTTTAAGCCATCCAAAAGCAAAGTCTCCTTCTATCTCTAGCGATACCGTTTTTATACCCGCAACATCACCCTCTTGAAAGTTAAGTTCTTTCACCTTCCAGCCTTGCTTTTCTGCATACATTAAGTACATGCGCATAAGCATTGCTGCCCAGTCGCAACTCTCTGTGCCACCAGCACCAGCGGTTATTTGTAAGACACAGCTAAGCTCATCACCTTCCTCAGAAAGCATGTTTCTAAACTCGATATCCTCTATAAAAGCAGCTGCCTTGTCGTAACGATCTTGCACATTTTCTTCGGGAGCTTCTCCTTCTTTTGCAAATTCGTACAAGACTTCAAGGTCCTCTATAAAAGTTTGAGCATCCTCATAATCTGTTACCCATTTCTTTTTAGAACGCAACGCTTTCATAAAAGCCTCGGCTTCCTTAGGGTCATTCCAAAAATTTGGGTCAAAGGTTTTTTCTTCTTCGTTTTGTATCTCGATGCGTTTACGATCTACGTCAAAGATATCTCCTTAAGCCGTCTACGCGCTCTTGGAGTGATTTTATGTGATCTGTTGTAATCATATGTTTCCCAGAAAGGGGGTGTATTTAAATTGATAATGTATGTAGTAAAAAACCAAGTGATGTCAATTGTTGAGGTTACGCTTTCGCGAAAGCGTACTCATTACTCATCTAGTAAATCTGGTCTTCTTTCTTTTGTTCTTTGGTATGCTTGTTCTTCTCGCCATTCTTCAATTTTAGGAGTGTTACCACTCGTTAAAATCTCAGGAACTTTCCAGCCATTATATTCTGCTGGGCGCGTGTAAATAGGTGGAGCAAGTAGTCCATCTTGAAAACTATCTGTAAGCGCCGAAGTCTCATTACCTAGCACCCCAGGAATTAAACGTATGACAGCGTCGCAAAGTATCAGAGCACCTAGCTCTCCACCACTCAAAACGTAGTCTCCTATGGATATTTCCTTGGTAATAAAATGATCTCTCACACGCTGATCTACTCCTTTATAATGACCGCACAAAATGATGATATTTCCTTTGAGAGAGATGGTATTTGCCATCCCTTGGTCTAGCGTTTCACCATCTGGAGTCATGTAGATTACCTCATCATAATCACGCTCAGATTTGAGCTTAGAAATACATTTATCTATAGGCTCAATTTGCATCACCATTCCTGCGCCACCACCAAACTGGTAGTCGTCTACTTGCTTATGATTTGTATCTGTGTAATCACGTAGATTATGAAACTGCACATCTACTAATCCTTTTGCGATAGAGCGCTGCATGATAGAAGCTTCAAAAGGGCTTTTAAGTAAATCTGGTACAACGGTAATGATATCTATTCTCATAATCTTAATAAGGTTGAGCTATTGTAATTGGGGTATTATACTAGCGAGCCCAAAAGTAATGTAAATCGGGGTCTTTATTAAATCCTAGGCGCTCATAAAGTTGTTGAGCAGGGTTTGTAGTCTCTGTTTGTAAAACGATGCCTTTATACTTTAACGATATGCATAGTTCTTTTGCACTGTTTATGAGTAATGTACCTATACCTTTTCCACGGTGAGTTGGGGTTATATATAAATCATTAAGCAGCAGCATGCGCTCCATGCTCACTGATGAGAAAAGCGGATAAAGCTGGGTAAATCCTACGGCTTCCGTTTCTTCTCTGTCATAAAAGGCTATGAAAATAATGCTCTCATTATAGGTAAGCCTTTCTTTCAGAAATACGCTTGCTCCTTCCAGGTTTGAAGCTTGCCTATAGAATTGTCTATACCCGTCAAACAGTGGCGTTATGATATCTAAATCTTGTAATGTTGCTTTGCGTATATGCATAAAAAAAACCTGTACTACAAAGTACAGATTTTTTGATTTTATTAAAAATAAGCAGACTATCCTTTTGCAGACTTAAGTGCTTTATTACGCTCGTCTTGAAGCTGGCGTCCTAATTTTTGTTCTTTTTCTAGTGCTTTGCGACGGTACTCATCAAACTCAACTTCTGTTTCATCAAGTTTGTGTTGTGCTTCTTTAGTGAGTACGTTGCTGCTTCTAAATTTGAAAATAAAAAACACAAGTCCAAGTAATAGAAGTCCAATAATACTCCACATCATGGTCTGGTAACTTCCTTTGCTCATCTGGATGCCAAAGAAGTTTATAGAGTCTTTTTCCTCTTCAGTTTCTGTAAGTGTTAGTTGTATTTTTTCTAAGTCGGCGCTTACTTTTGAGGCAGCTGATTGCTGCTTATTCATTTCAGACTTAAGATTTTCAATTTCTGTTTGCAGTACATCGATACGCGCTTTTGCATTTTCTTGCAGGCGTGTCATTTTTACTTTATCAATAACCTTAAATTGCTGGTAGTTATTAGAACCCTCGATGACTTCGGTAAATTGTTCGTCTATTGTTTTAGTAGCATCTTGAGCATGTGTCACAGAAAATGACAGGAGGAATATAAAAGCAATTGCTCTAGTAAAAAATCTCATATAGGTTGTTGTTTAAATATAATTGCGGATTGTGAAATCCTACGGTTTACAAAAATACGTGTAAAGTCTTAATGCTGGACGTCTCGATATTCAAAAATATCATTATTTCTTCCGTTCTGTAGCAATTATATTGATTCTTTCGCGTCATTTTCTGATTGTCGTTCCTTGCGTCTTTGTTCTCTCCTTTTTATACGTTGTTCTTTTTTATAAGCTCTTCTTTCTTTTCCACTCATTGCATCTAGTTCTTCCTCAGATATTCTATCTGCTTCTGCCTCTGCGTCAGAAAAATTAATCTCTTCATCTACATTCGTTTTAAAAGCATTAATCCATCCATTTTCAAAAATGCTAAATATCGTAGGAAAAACTCCTGCTTCTACATTATTAAGATCGCCCTCTAGCGGAACCTTAAGCGCGAGTGTATTTGTACCTTGGTTTTTGAGAATAAACTTAAAAACTCCTACAAAACCTTCCCATATCACTCCTAAGATACCGTCTTCCTTGCTTATCAGTTTACTATCTTCTATAAGTGGTTTTACATAACCTTTAAGATATCCATCTGCTATTGCAATCTCTCCAAAGACTTCTACGGTGCCATTTTTGAAGTCAATCCCTCCGTAGTGTCTTGTAAGATCATTAATGGCAGTGATATTTGCGTTTTCTAGCGCAAAATCAATGTCCATATCTGGAATCTCTTTGATAAGATTGATTTTACCATCTAGGTCAAATAAGCCCTGACCAATAGTCACGCCCGTAGCTTTTATAGGTGAGGGTAAATTGCGCTCTGTTTCTTTTACATTGCGCAGATTATCTGCAGTGAGTTCAACTTGATCCATGTATAAATCTATTTGTGGCTCAGTGGTTATTTGTGCAAATCCTAGTTTTCCATCATGTACTTCAAAATGGTTTATTTCTAAGGGTACAAGATCTGTAAGTACAGCAGTCCAATCATCTACATCTGCCTCTTGTCCTTCTGTTGGAGTATTTTGATCTTCAAAAATGTAGGTTACCTGCGGACTATACATCTTTATCTCGGCAACAATTTTACCATCAAAAATAGACTTCCACTCTACAGAAATATCTGTTTGCGGAAAATTGAGAAATGGCACCTGCGTTTGTGCGTCAACCTTGTTCAAGTAGAGTCCTTTTATCACATAAGCTCCTCTGTAAAGTGCTATGTCAATGTCTTCCACTTGGCCATAATAACCAGGTATGTTTGCAAGAGTTTTATTTACATACTTCTTTACTATATAAGGGAGAAGTAATCTTGCAATTATGAGCAGTAAAATAATAGTAACCGGAATCCAGTATCTTTTTTTCTTTACCGCTTTGCGCTTAGTCTTTTGCTCAATATTATTCATAGCGCAAATGTCTGTAAATGTTAAAATTACTTGCGTTAACAATCTCACAAATATAAAAAGCCACCTGGTGAGGTGGCTTTATGTGTATGCATAAGATTACTGTGAAGCAATCTGTCTTGTGTTTACATCACGCTTTCGCGAAAGCGTAACAACTACAAGTATAATCCTAGTAATATGTAAATCTGCGCACCTTTGCAATGAACTTAGCAAGGCGTATAACTTGATGGCTATATCCATACTCGTTATCATACCAAACGTAGAGTATAACGTTTTTACCATCCTTACGTACTATCGTAGCATTACTGTCATAAATGCTAGGAGCAGATGATCCTATGATGTCGCTAGATACGAGTTCGTTATCAATAGAATACTTGATTTGCTCCACAAGAGCTCCTTCAAGCGCATATTTTTTAAGAAGCGTGTTGATTCCCTTTATGCTTGTTTTCTTATTCAGTTCTAGATTAAGTATCGCAAGTGAACCGTTAGGTACAGGAACGCGTATCGCATTTGAAGTAAGTTTCCCTTCAAAATGAGGAAGCGCTTTACTCACTGCAGCTCCAGCACCAGTCTCTGTGATTACCATGTTAAGTGCAGCAGCACGACCTCTACGGTACTTGCTGTGCATGTTATCAACTAGGTTCTGATCGTTAGTATATGCGTGTATCGTTTCTAGGTGTCCTGTTTCTACACCTAATGTGTCATCAATCGCTTTAAGAATAGGAGTGATGGCATTAGTAGTACAAGAAGCTGCAGAGAAAATATTGATTTCATCTGGGTTATTCTCCATGTGGTTTACACCGTGTACGATGTTAGGAATCCCTTTTCCAGGAGCAGTAAGAAGTACCTTAGCAGCTCCTTTGCTTACTAGATGCCTACTCAGTTGTTCTTTATCACGGAAGGCTCCAGTATTATCAATAACTAACGCATCGCTAATGCCGTATGCCGTATAATCGATATCTTCTGGTGCATTTGCACTTATGAAGTTTACGGTGGTACCATTAATGATAAGTGCTTTATTTTCTGCATCTATAGTTACAGTTCCTGTAAAGTCACCGTGTACAGAATCACTTTTAAGAAGACTAGCTCTTTTTTCAAGAACCGTTTGATCTACAACACCGCGAGTCACTACTGCTCTTAGACGTAGCTGGCTTCCTTTGCCAGTGCGAGTCATTAACTCTCTTGCAACAAGACGACCTATACGTCCAAAACCGTAAAGAACAACATCTTTAGGCTCAATAGGAGTTACATTTTCGGCAGGCTTTAAGCGCTGCGCTACAAAACTAGTTGCATTTGCATTATCCTCTAGGTGATACTCATAAGTAAGTTTACCTATGTCTAGCTTAGAAGGAGGAAGGTTAAGTTGCTTGATTGCTTCTGCGATTTCTACACTATCAAAAATTGAGATAGGCTTCCCTACAAAGGCACCTGCATACTCGTGTAAATCTAGAATCTGGCTCACGTTGCGATCCATTACTTGATTTCTAAATACTACAAGTTCTATGGCGCTGTCGTACCATAAATCACTAGCAATTTTAATAAATTCTACAGTTGCTCTACGGCGATCTGCTTGAAAGGATAGTTCTTTTTCGTACGTTTCTGATTGACTCATTACGATGTAGTTAAAAGGTTTGTTTTGGTTTTAAAAAAATGTAAATTCACTTAAATTTTCGGCAAAAGTATATATTTTAAGTGGGTACGCAAACGATTTCGTTATCGAATTTGATGTAAAAAAATAACCCCTCTGGTACGGAAGGGTTATTCATTTTTATGTGTCTAATTATTAATCGAAGATGAAGCGGTTGCGTTCTCCTTTTTGATCAACAAAAACGATACTTACAGGTTCGTTTACACTTTTATTTTTAAAGATGTTCTTTACATCCTCTATAGAATTTACCATCACGTCATCTATCTCTGAGATTACAAGTCCTTCAATTCTATAACGTTTCATTGCTTCTGTAAGTGTCTGGCTTATAACTACGCCATTTTTGGCTTTGTATTTTGCAAGGTCTTTTGGTGAAGCATTTTTAACTTGTATACCTAGTCTTTCAATATCAAAAGTAATTGATTTGATTAATGTGACAGGTAATGTCATTTTAGTGTCGTCTCTTAAAATTTCAACTTGAACCACATCATCAGGTCTCTTTGAATTAATGTATCCAGTGAGATCAGAAAATTTTGTAATGTTAATATTGTCTATCTTTTTAATGATATCTCCAGTTTTTAAGCCTGCTTGTTCTGCGCCACTTTCAAACTCTACACCTGCGACATAAAAACCTTCGGCAGTTTTTAGGTTTTCGGCTTTTGCAATTTCGGCTGTAAGTGTACCACCACTTACTCCCAATATTCCTTTTTGTACAGAGCCAAACTGCATGATGTCTTCCATGATCTTACGAGCATTATTTGAAGGTACGGCAAATGCGTATCCTACGTAAGATCCAGTTTGTGAGGTGATGGCAGTATTAATACCAATTAACTCACCAAAGATATTCACCAAAGCTCCACCGCTGTTCCCAGGGTTGATAGCTGCATCTGTTTGTATAAAGGACTGGTAGTTTGCATCGCGCTCATCTATGTCACGAGCTTTTGCAGATACAATCCCTGCGGTTACTGTAGAGGTTAAGTTAAATGGATTACCTACGGCAAGTACCCATTCTCCTACCTTTGTGCCGTCACTATCGCCAAATGGGATATAAGGAAGTTCCTCACCAGCATCTATTTTTAATATTGCAATGTCTGCCTTTGCGTCTTTACCTACCACTTCTGCCATGAAGGTTTTGTTGTTGTTTAAAGTAACTTCAACTTCTGTAGCGCCATCTATTACGTGATTGTTTGTAATTATAAAGCCGTCGCCAGAGATGATAACTCCACTTCCTGCACCTACAATACCTTTGTTTGCCTGGCCGCCACCTCTCAGATATTCCATCATATTACGAGGCTGTCTATATTCTTGTACGTTTTTAACGTGTACCACTCCATTCACTGTTCTTTCGGCAGCTTCTGTAAAATCTACACCACTTGCAGCAGCAGTGAGTGCTTCATAATTGACCGGTTTATAAGTAGGTGTATTATCTATTTGATTAGGGTAAGAGGCTACTTGTATAGGCTCCTCAATAAATAGCTTATATGATCCTAGCGTGATTGCGCCTGCTAGTACGGCGATTAAAATTGTTCCTGCGATTTTTTTCATAGTCCGTTGCATTTAATCAATAATCGTTAAAATTAAAAATTTAGTATATCTACGGTTTCTATTTAACTGCCATTTAACACGAGAAACGAAATCGAGATTTGCTATTTTTGTCGCAATAAAGCATTAAAAATGACAATCCCATTTTCAAAATATCAAGGTACTGGCAATGATTTTGTAATCATAGATAACCGTACTCAATACTTTCCCAAAGATGATACCAAACTCATCTCAAAGCTCTGTGACAGAAAGTTTGGCATAGGAGCAGATGGATTAATGCTGTTAGAAAACCATCCTTCGGCAGATTTTAGAATGGTGTACTATAATGCAGATGGTAATGAAAGTAGTATGTGTGGTAATGGTGGACGTTGTTTGGTAGCTTTCGCGAAAGCGTTATCTATTATAGAAAACAACGCAACCTTTGAAGCGATAGATGGTTTACACGAGGCAAGCATAGAAGGTGATATCGTGCAGCTGAAAATGCAAGATGTATCTAAAATTAAGAAAGAACCTACATATACTTTTTTAGATACAGGGTCACCACATCACATTGCAATGGTAGACGATGTAGAAAAAGTAAACGTAAAAGCCGAAGGTGCAGCATTGCGCTACGGTAGTTTATATGGAGAAGCGGGTAGTAACATCAATTTTGTACAGCAATTGGATAATGCTCATTTTGCAGTGCGCACCTATGAGCGTGGAGTAGAGGATGAAACGTTGAGCTGTGGGACAGGAGTGACAGCTGTTGCAATCGCAGCACATACAAATGGCTTAACCACTAGCAATAAAGTAGCGCTAGATGTACAAGGTGGGAAACTGTCTGTACAGTTTGAGAAAACTAATGATGGGTATTCTAATATCTATTTAATAGGTCCTGCAACATTTGTTTTTAAAGGAGAATGGCAATGAAGACATTGCAAGGCACCCATTGCTATTTAAGAGCACTAGAACCAGAAGATATTGATCACGTATATCGTGTAGAAAATGATGAAGGTTTATGGAGTGTGGGAGAGACACTTGTTCCGTTTTCTAAATATGTGCTCAAAGAATACTTAGCAAACAGCCACCGTGATATCTTTGACGTACGTCAATTGCGCTTAGTGATATGTGATAGTACTTCACATAGTTTTGTAGGTCTTATTGATGTATTTGACTTTGATCCACATAATTTAAGAGCAGGTATAGGTATTGTAATTGCTGGTGAGGAACATAAGAGAAAAGGTTACGCCACAGAGAGTATTAACCTTCTCAAAAATTACTGCAATACACATCTAAATTTACATCAACTATATGCTAATATAGAAGAGGACAATAAGGCAAGTATCTCACTATTTGAAAAAGCAGGTTTTGAGTTAATAGGTATTAAAAAACAGTGGAGACGCAAACGCAGTCTCACTACAGGAAAAGAATCATATATAAACGAATTACTATACCAACACATATTCTAGATGTACATTAAAAAGATTTTACTACTTATAGTTGCCATAGGCATTGTTATAGGAGGCGTATTTGCTTACACAGTATACACTTCTATTTTTTCTGACAATACTGCCTTTAACAATGATCGCGCGCACTTATACATTGCAACAGGATCTGCTTTTAATGATGTGGTTGCAGATCTCTCACCACTTTTAAAAGACGAAGATTCTTTTATTACTGTAGCCGAAAAGAAAGGATATAATGATAATGTGAGACCTGGTCATTACATTATAAAAAAGGGGATGAGTAATAATGAGATTATCAATACCATCCGTATTAAAAATACACCTGTAAAAGTGGCTTTTAATAACCAAGAGCGTTTACAAGATATGGCGGGTAGAGTAGCAACCCAAATAGAAGCAGATAGTACATCGCTTATAACAGCGATGCTCGATACAAACTTCTTGAGAGAACATGACTTTAATAATGACACTGCACTCACTATGTATATCCCTAATAGCTATGAGTTTTTCTGGAACACGAGTGCAGAAGATTTTAGAGCAAGAATGCTAAGTGAGTATAAAAAATTCTGGAATGCCACGCGATTAGCCAAAGCAGCAGCGCTTAATCTAACTCCGCAAGAAGTATACTCGATAGCAGCCATTGTGCAAAAGGAAACTGCCAAAACTGATGAGAGACCTAGAGTAGCTGGTGTGTATTTAAACAGACTTAGAGATGGCATAAAACTAGATGCAGATCCTACTGTTATTTATGCCGTAAAGAGAGAAAAGAATGACTGGGACATGGTCATAAAACGTGTGCTGTATAAAGATCTAGAAGTAGACTCTCCGTATAATACTTATAGAAATAGGGGTATTCCTCCAGGGCCTATATTCATGCCAGATGTAACGGCTATCCAGGCCGTGCTCAATCCAGAAAAGCATAGCTACTATTACTTTGTAGCAGATGTAGAAAACTTTGGATATCACAAGTTTGCTAAGACATTGTCACAACACAATGCAAATAGCGCTGCTTACAGACGCTGGATCAACAATAAGGGTATCAATCGTTAAGTCCTTGTTAACTTTCATGTTAACAGGTATTAAATCATATTTCTAACACACTAAAGCTCCTTATATTGAAGTTGTTACCGTGATTCTCATAGAGACGCGGTTAACAGAAAATTCCTATAACAGGAATATGTTCTTTTAATTACAATAGAATAATGGCAAGCCGCGCTTGCAAGCTCTTATGAGAATTACTAAAGATTAGATCACACTAAGTGGTCGGTAATTGTAAACTTTAATTCGATTCATTATATGAAGAGACGTTATTTACTATTAGTAGTATTGCTACCTGTGTTATTTATAATATCTACAGGTTTCATTGTAAAAGATGATAATGGCAATGCGATAGCCGCAATGTGGTTCAAAAACCAGGCAGATACTTTTGTAACTCCTACGCTTGAATCATTTGTACCCGATTTTCCAGGAGGATTTAATAGTCCTGTTTTGGGAACATCGTATATAGGCTTTAAGGAAGCTTTGGCTTTTAGTGAGTCCAGTGGTAATTATTTTGCAGTAAACAGACTTGGTTATAAAGGCAGATACCAGTTTGGTCAATCTACTCTTAAGTGGGTAGGTGTAGACAGTGCAAGAGATTTTATGAGCTCTCCAGCCATGCAAGAAAGTGCATTTGATGCGCTTGTTGCAAGGAATAAATATGTTTTACGTGAGTATATCAACGCCTTTGACGGTAAAACAATAGGAGGTCATAAAGTTACCGAAAGTGGTCTCATAGCTGCGGCACATTTATGCGGAGCAGGAAACGTCAAGAAATTTCTTGACTCTGGTGGTGAGGATGTATTTGCAGATGCAAATAATGTACCTCTCACATCTTATCTAAGTCGCTTTGGCAACTTTGATACATCAATTATCCCCGCAAATGCGTCGGCAAAAGCTACTTTATAATTACTAAAAACCCAGACACTATTAGGTCTGGGTTTTTTATTGCGCATTATTTAAGGATCTATATAGTTGAATACCTTATGTTAAAGTAGTGTTATGTCTAGTTATTAAGGAAGTTTTCTGGTCTACTTTTGCACTGTTATTGTATCGTCTAGTAGTGTAAATTGACGTTTTGAAGTGGGATTGATTGTAGAGAGGAGAGCGTTTTTAAGTCTATTAGGTGTTGTAAGAGGTGTAAATAACCTCGTAAATGCAAGTAAATGAGCACAGAACAGTGCTTTTGAGTGATTTGCCGATTAAGCTTGCTGGTTACTCAAGATAGTTGTATTTTTGCGCGCCGAAATAGAGAGCACTTTAAGAAAGGTTTTAATTATGACCTTTTGGCGATCGAAAAGCAACCCTATGCTAAGAAACTTGATTAAAGTTACTGTATTACCTTTTATGTTAGGTATTCTGATGATTTCCCCAACATCTGACGAAACATATGATTTTACTCACTACGCTACAGATGGAACATCTCTAGATTATAGTGTTGCCCTTCCTAATGAAACTGAAGAAGTTCCATTTGTTTTTAACCCTACCCCACTTACTGGTAAAAATTACACAGGTTTTAAGGAAGCACTCGCTTTTAAAGAATCGAGAGGTGATTATTTGACAATTAACCGTTTTGGTTACCTTGGGAAGTATCAATTTGGTGCATCCACTCTTGATCTGCTTGGTATTACAGATGGATCTGAGTTTTTAGAAGACCCGCTACTTCAAGAACAGGCTTTTTTATTAAATGCTTCCCGTAATAAATGGGTTCTTAGACGTGATATTAAACGTTTTGAAGGACGATGGATTGCAGGAGTTCGAGTGACGGAGTCAGGTATACTTGCCGCAGCTCACCTTGCTGGACCTGGTAGTGTAAAGAAATTTTTAAGATCTGGTGGAGAAATAGGTTTTGCAGATGCCTTTGGTACTAACATACGTAGCTATATGAAACGATTTTCTGGTTATGATGTATCTAATGTAAAAGCAGTAAAATACCCATCTATTGACAAATTAACGGCTAGTCTATAAAGTATATAGCTTAGTGTAAGAATATATAAGACATCCAGTATCGTATAGATGCTGGATGTTTTTTTATACGCTTTCGCGAAAGCGTAATTACTCACACTTAAAACTCTGTCATTGTAGGTGTATTACTAGATAGATACAAGAAGCTACCATCTTTAAAAGGTTGTAAAATGTCAGTTTGTCACTTATGTCGTTGTGGTACTTTTTTCGCTTTAAGCGAGAAAGAATTATTACAAATCAAAACACATATAACATGTCAACAGGAAAAATTAATGTATCGGTAGAGAATATCTTTCCGCTTATTAAAAAGTTCTTATATAGTGATCACGAGATCTTTCTCCGTGAGCTCGTTTCAAATGCAACAGATGCAACACTTAAACTAAAGCACTTAACTTCAATAGGAGAGGCTAGTGTAGATTATGGAAATCCTAAAATTGAGATTAAGATTGATAAAGAAGGAAAGAAACTTCACATTATCGATCAAGGTCTTGGTATGACGCAAGATGAGGTTGAAAAGTACATCAACCAACTTGCATTTTCTGGAGCAGAGGAGTTTTTAAATAAGTATGAAGAAGGAGCAAAGGACACTGGAATTATAGGTCATTTTGGTCTAGGTTTCTACTCTGCTTTTATGGTAGCTTCTACTGTAGAGATTATCACAAAATCTTACAAAGATGAGCCTGCAGCACACTGGACGTGTGATGGTAGCCCTAACTTTACACTTGAAGCGGCAGATAAAACTGACAGAGGAACAGAAATCATACTACACATTGCAGATGATAGCTTAGAGTTTCTTGAAGAAAACCGCATCTCTGGATTACTAGCAAAGTATAACAAGTTTATGCCAGTGCCAATTAAGTTTGGTATGAAAACAGAAACACTTCCTAAGCCAGAAGACGCAAAAGAAGAAGATCCTGCACCTACACAAGAGGTAGATAATATCATCAACAACCCAGAACCAGCATGGACTAAGCAACCTGCAGATCTAGAGGATGAGGATTATAAGAACTTCTATCAAGAATTATATCGATCACAATTTGATGAGCCATTATTCAACATTCACTTAAATGTAGATTATCCTTTTAACCTAACAGGAATTTTATACTTCCCTAAGTTAGGACAGGATATGAACATACAGAAGGATCGCATACAGTTATATCAAAATCAAGTTTTTGTAACTGATAATGTAGAAGGTATTGTACCAGATTTCTTGACAATGTTACGCGGAGTGATAGACTCTCCAGATATTCCACTTAACGTATCACGTAGCTATTTACAAGCAGATGGTGCCGTAAAGAAAATCTCTGGTTACATCTCACGAAAAGTAGCAGATAAATTGAAGTCATTATTTAATAGCGATAGAGCAGACTTTGAGAAGAAATGGAATGACATTAAACTCGTAATTGAGTACGGAATGTTATCTGAAGATAAATTCTTTGAAAAAGCAGATAAGTTTGCTTTATACCCTACAGTAGATGATTCTTACTTTACATGGGAAGAGCTTGAAGCAAAAATAAAAGACAACCAGACGGATAAGGATGGTAAAATGGTGGTGCTTTATGCAAGTGATAAAGATACACAACACTCATACATAGAAAGTGCAAAGGCAAAAGGATATGAAGTTTTATTACTAGATACTCCTATTGTACCGCACTTAATTCAAAAGCTTGAAACAAGCAAAGAGAACGTGAGCTTTGTACGTGTAGATGGAGATCACATCAATAATCTTATCAAGAAAGACGAAGAAGAGATTTCTAAACTTTCTGATGAGGAGATGGAAACTGTAAAAACTACCATTACAGAAGCGATAGGGACTACTTCTTATACGGTTCAAGTAGAAGCGATGGACAGTAACGCTGCGCCATTTATCATTACACAACCTGAGTTTATGCGTCGTATGAAAGAGATGCAGCAAACTGGCGGTGGCGGTGGTATGAACATGTTTGGTAATATGCCAGAGATGTACAACCTCGTAGTAAATGGTAATCATGCACTTGTGTCAGAAATTCTCAATGCAGACTCAGAAGACACTAAAAAGCGCTTAATCACACAGTCATTTGATCTAGCAAAGCTTTCTCAAAATCTTCTTAAAGGAGAGGAACTTACTAGCTTTATCAAACGTTCTTACGAGATGATTAAATAATTTTACTCGATATTATTTATATCTAGTAAGAAGTAAATTTTATAAAAGCCACTTTTCATTTATGGAAAGTGGCTTTTTGATTTTATAAAAGCGTAACTTTTTAAGTAGCTTACCGTCCTATGAGATAGTAGCGCAATAACTTCACTTGTTACTTTGCAAACGACTACATTTAATAAATAAATAAATATCATGTCACTCACTCCTTCAACCATGCTCGATCTGGGCACAAAAGCCCCAGAATTTCAACTTATAGATACCGTTACAAATCAGCTGTGTAGTTACCATGATGTTAAAGGAGAACGCGGTACTGTGGTGATGTTTATATGTAATCACTGTCCTTTTGTTATTCATGTGATAGATGAGATCGTGCGTATAGCAAATGATTATCGCGTGCTTGGTTTTGGGTTTGTTGCCATAAGCAGTAATGATATTGTTAAGTATCCGCAAGATGGGCCAGAGATGATGTGGCAAAATGCTCGTAAAAACAACTTCACATTTCCTTATCTACTTGATGAAACACAAGAGGTAGCAAAAAACTATAAGGCGGCATGTACTCCAGATCTCTATGTTTTTGGACCTAATAACAAGCTAGTATATCGCGGTCAGCTTGATAATAGTCGTCCGGGTAATGGAATTCCTGTAAATGGACGTGACTTAAGAGAGGCGCTAGATAACATTTTCAATAGTAAGCCCCAATCTACCCTCCAAAAGCCAAGTATGGGTTGTAATATCAAGTGGAAATCATAAGTGGGGTAGTAGGATTAGTACGCTTTCGCGAAAGCGTGACTCAATAAATATATCTTTTAAAATTCTTAAATATCATTAAGCGTTAGGGTCGCAGTCTAGAGGTAAGCCGAAAGTAAAGACCGCAAAATCAAAGTAGTGCCACTTAAAATTAAGTTTTTAGGTGCTAGATTTTTTGCTCTCCCTTTTTCTGCTATTTTTACGTAAATCCTAGACTATTGGAAATTTTAGAAAATCTGCGCATCTTAGACGGTATCGACATTTTGCTCGTTGCTACCTTGATGTTTTATTTATACAGGCTCGTTAAGGGAACGGTAGCTATAAATATCTTTATAGGTATCGTGGTGATTTATCTCATCTGGCAACTCACAGTACTTCTCAAAATGGAAATGCTTAGTACCATACTAGGGCAGTTTATAGGCGTGGGGATGTTTGCGCTCATTGTAGTATTTCAACAAGAGATTAGAAAGTTTTTATTACTCATAGGAAGCACAAACCTCACGAAGGGCGGACTATTTAAGAATTTTAATTTTTCAAAAAAAGAAGGTGTTCTCAATCTAGATATTCATGCAATTCTAGGAGCTTGTGAGAATATGAGTAACACCAGGACAGGTGCACTTATCATTATAAGGAGAGCAACGAGTCTAGAGTTTGTAAAAGATACTGGAGACCGCATGGAAATAGAGGTAAACAGACCTATTATAGAAAGTGTTTTTTATAAGAACTCTACATTACACGATGGTGCAATGATTATTGAGGATAATAAGATAACAGCAACACGTGTTATTTTGCCTGTAACTCAGGAACGCAATATTCCATTACGCTTTGGACTTAGGCATCGTGCTGCAGTAGGAATTACAGAAAAGACAGACGCACTTGCCCTAGTGGTAAGTGAAGAAAGTGGTGCTATAAACTATATAAAGGATGGTGAGTTTGTACTCTTTGATACCATAGATGAGCTGCGTGTTTTATTAGAACAAGAACTAATGTAACGCTATGTCTAAGAAACCATCAGATAACAGTAAGATAGATAAAAAAAGTAATAAGCTTACTAAAAAAAGCAGAGATGTCCACGTAGTTTCTGACCACTGTAAGAACTGCGGAACCCCAGTACAACTAGACCAGGGATTCTGTTCTCATTGTGGAGCAAAGCGCATGTATAATAGGCTCAACACTCGTAATCTTCTAGAGGACTTCACAGAGCGTTTTCTCAATATTGAGAATGTATTCTTAAAAACCTTTATTGTATTATTTACCGCACCAGAAGATGTAATCCATGGCTATGTAGAAGGTCTTAGAAAAAGATACATGTCTGCTTTTGGGTATTTTGCTGTGGCGCTTACTATCACGAGTGTCTATACATTTTTCTTTAGAAATTGGTTTATTGATTCTGAGAGTTTCTCTGAGTTTTCAAATGGATTTGCTAGCGGATTCAAATCGCCTGATACTACAGTATTGAATGATTACTTGGACTTTGTGTTTGATTATCAAAGTCTCTTTAGTTTTCTGTGTATTCCGTTGTATGCTGTGATTTCAAAACTGGTTTTTTGGAACTATAAGCAATACAATTTTATAGAGCATGTTGTCATCTATTTGTACACCTACTCTCAGGTTCAGATTTTAATGTCTGTGCTTGGTATGCTCTTCATCTGGTCAGATATAGCACAGGTGATACTAGGAGTGGTGACTATTGCTTTTCCTATAATTTATACGATTTATGTCCTTTATAGAATATTTGATTTAACAATTGAAAAAGCAATACTTAAAACGATATTGTTTCTTGCCATACTATTACCGCTATCATGTCTTTTTATGAGTGCTGTGGGTGGGATTATGTATACCACTGGTATGCTTGATGAGTTTGTAGCAGACGTAAAACAGCAATCTGAAATAGCCAGAGCAGCTAGAGAAGCCGCTGCAAAAGCAAAGGACTCTATACGACGTGTAGATAGTGTCAAAGCAGCTGTGCAAATCGTAAAAGATACGCTTAACTAATCTCTTAAATATTAAAACCAACCTATGTCCAAGTTGTCTCGCGCTGAGAAAAAAACTTTAAAAAAGAAACAGACCCAACTTGAGGTAAAAGATACCTGTGTGAACTGTGAGCAGTTTATAGCGCTAGATCAAAGGTTTTGCTCACACTGTGGTGGTAAGCGTATTTATAATAAACTCACATGGCGTAACTTACTAGAAGACTTTGTAGATCGATTTTTTAATCTAGAAAATTCTTTTGTCAAGACTTTTGTAGCAATGTTTCGCCAGCCAGAAGATGTGATAGGTGGTTACATAAATGGGATGCGCAAGAAGTATCTTCCGGCCTTCAGCTACTTTGCAATTGCAATTACATTTAGCGGATTTTACTCATTTATATTAAAAGGTTGGTTTCTTGACGAACTTATAGCTACACAAACTAGCTTCTATGGCGTAGATATGGCAAGTGCTCAAGTGGAAATGACAGAGACCGTTACAAATACCATGATGGAATATCAGTCCGTATATATGTTCCTTAGTATACCTATTATGGCGCTTATATCTAAACTCGTATTTTGGAACTATAAGAATTATAATCTAGTTGAACATTTTGTAATATACCTATATACATATTCCCATATATCAATAATATCTGTAACGCTCAACATCTTGGTTATTTGGAATACAACATTACTATTTGCATTTAGTTTTGTAACTGTCTTGCTATTATTTGTATTTACAGTGTATGTGTTGAAACGTTTATATAAATTGGATAATGCCAGTGTAATTTTAAAAAGCGCTTTATTTTTAGTCGTTATACTCGCATTTTCTTGCTTTTCAACGATTCCTATTATATTATATGGAGCAGTACAAGGAGTAAAGATTGCAAAAGGGGAGGAGCTAGATATTGATGAAAACTCATTTATAGGCAATATGATGAAGCCAGCTCTAGAGCAAGCAGAACGTAAAAAAATTCTAGACTCTCTAAAACAAGATAGTCTCAAACGTCTAGAGTATGAGCTAGAGATCACTCCAGATATGATTAAAAATAGACCTCAGTAGGTATACGTTTTCGCGAAAGCGTAGTAAAAATACTTTTTCTCACAAATCTCTCTTAAACGAGCAATGATTGTTAGTATATATGAGGTACTTTGATAGACGCAGCATAAGATAATATATGAAACTATTTAAAAGAGAACTTACCAACAACGAAATCCTATTCTACGTAAGGCGTGCCTTGTGGATTCTCTTTGCGTGGATGCTGGTTGCAAATATTATTTTCTTGTACGACTATGCCACACTCGTATCTGCAGATGCGCTTACGTCAGATTTTGATTTTGAAGTTTCCTTTAAGGCGAACTTATTGGTGTCAATCATGGCTGGGTTAATAGGAGGGATTTTTACCGTAAATATTATGGAGTTGTGGCTGCGTAAATATGCCTTCTGGAGAGCGCTTATTTACATCACATTACTCTATGTGATTATTGCGTTTATTGTAGGTACCGTAGGGGCATATTACTATTATGCAGATTACCTAGGCTTACAACTTACCAGTGACTTACTTTATGACCGCGTGATCTCTTTTTATACAGAACACATATTTATTAAGAATTTTGTGGTGTGGCTGTTTATTGTCATTCTAACGCTCATCATCCTTATGATTAATGATAAGTATGGTCCAGGCGTTTTTCCAGATTACTTAATGGGGCGTTATTTTCATCCTAAAACTGAGACGCGTATTTTCATGTTTGCAGATATACGAGACGCCACAAGAATCGCCGAAAAACTAGGCGAACAAGAATACTTCAATTTCTTAAAAGATTTTTTTAATGATATCGCACCAGCTATTATGCAAACTAAGGGCGAGGTATACCAGTACGTAGGCGATGAGGTTGTCATCACCTGGAAGATGAAAAATGGTGTGAAAAATGCAAATGCCTTACGTTGCTATTATCGTATGAAAAATATCATTTACAAGAAATCTATAAAATATTACAAGCGCTATAATGCTTTGCCAGATTTTAAAGTTGGCTTTCATTATGGCCAAGTTACAGTAGGGGAGCTGGGTAAAATAAAGAGAGATATCGCCTTTTCTGGAGATGTACTTAATACTACGGCTCGTATCCAGAGCATGTGTAACGAAAAGGGTGTAGATATCCTAGCGTCAAAAGCTTTTGCAAATATACTACCTAAGTTGCCAGGTACTACACGAGTAGTATCTATGGGTGAGGAGCTTCTTAAGGGTAAAAAAGAGGAAGTTTCGCTAGTGACTTTTGAGCAGGGTAATGTGATTTAAACATTATAAATTATATACGCTTTCGCGAAAATGTGCC
Organism: Dokdonia sp. Hel_I_63; assembly: GCF_007827285.1. Lineage (NCBI taxonomy): Bacteria > Pseudomonadati > Bacteroidota > Flavobacteriia > Flavobacteriales > Flavobacteriaceae > Dokdonia > Dokdonia sp. Hel_I_63. The sequence goes on from NZ_VISD01000001.1 coordinate 1,671,292, forward strand.
TAGCAAACCAATAGTAACATCTAGCTAGCTTCTGCTTGCATAAATTGTACTTCATACAGATTGCGGTAATGTCCATCTTCCTTAGCGAGAAGTTCTTTATGAGTACCCTGCTCGATGATTTTACCTTTTTCCATCACAATAATCTGATCTGCTTTTTTAATAGTAGCAAGACGGTGAGCAATCACAATAGAGGTTCTTCCTTTAGTAATTTTATTAATCGCTTTTTGGATTAACTGCTCGCTGTGTGAGTCTACAGATGAAGTAGCTTCATCAAGAACAAGAATTGAAGGATTGCTCACATATGCTCTTAAAAAAGCAATAAGCTGTCGCTGACCGCTAGATAACATAGAGCCTCGCTCTTTTACGTTATAGTGATATCCATCAGGAAGGCTAGAAATAAATTTATGAACGCCTATGGTCTTTGCACTTTCTATCACCGTTTCCTCAGAAATGTCTGGATTGTTAAGCGTGATATTATTCAAAATAGTGTCGGCAAAAAGGAATACATCTTGTAGCACGACAGCAATCTCATTTCTTAGATTGTTTAGTTTTATGTCTTTAATATCTGTTCCGTCTAGTAATATCTTACCGCTATCTATCTCATAAAATCTACTAAGTAAGTTGATAATAGTAGATTTTCCAGCTCCCGTAGATCCTACAATAGCAATGGTTTGTCCTGGTGCTGCGGTGAGTGATATTCCTTTGAGTACCTCTTCATTCTCTACATAAGAAAATCTAACATCTTCAAAGTCTATTTTACCTTGTACGTTATTAAGTTCTAAGGTTCCTATGTCTTGTATAGAAGACTGTGTGTCTAAAATGCCAAAAACACGATTTGCAGCAACCATTCCCATTTGCAAGGTGTTGAATTTATCTGCTATCTGTCTAAGTGGTGTAAAAAGCATCTGGATATAGCTTATAAATGCTGTTATTAATCCTATGGTGATGACATCACTTTGCGCAGCTTTAAGACCACCATACCATACAATAAGACCTATGGTGACAGAAGTACATATCTCTGCAATAGGGAAGAAGATAGAGTTGTACCATACCGTCTTATTCCACGCATCCATATGTTTTTTATTAATGGCTTGGAATTTTTTATGCTCTATAGCTTCACGGTTAAAAATCTGTACGATTTTCATCCCAGTCACACGTTCTTGTACAAAAGTGTTGAGGTTTGCTACTTGCGTGCGTACTTCCTCAAAGGCAACTTTCATCGCTTTTTGAAATACACGTGTTGCATATAAAATCACCGGGAAAACAGCAAGAACAATGAGCGTAAGTCTCCAGCTCTCATAAAACATAAATGCAAGAACGACACTCATCTTCAATAAATCTGCAATAATCATAAAGAGACCTTGAGAGAAAATACTTGAGATGGTCTCAATATCACCTACGGCTCTAGTAACTAATCTCCCCACTGCCGACTTGTCAAAATATTGCATCTTGAACGTAAGCATGTGATCAAAGAGTTTTACTCTTATATCCTTAATTACTTGTTGGCCTATCCAGTTAGAAAAATAAATAAATAGTAATTGAAAGAGAACTTCGCCAAAGAGTACAGCGGCCATGAGCCTCATATAAAAGAATAAGTCATCACTAGATCGTTGTGATATCCCTAAATCTATGGCGTTTTTAAGGAAATATGGGCGTAGTGCAGCACAAAGTGAGAGTACTACGGCAGCTATAGCAGCTATATATAATCTACTGCGATACGGTGTCGTAAAAGCGAGTAGACGTTTAAATAATTGCGTATCAAAAGCTTTTCCTTTAGTCTCTGCCATGATCTTTATAAATTGTTTCTGGGTATAAAATCTCTGTTAAGTATAAACCGCGTCCAGGAACTGATTTTCCTGCCTGTGATCTACTTTTACCAGTTATTACCTCGTGCATCCATTTAATGTCTCTCTTTCCTTCGCCTATTTCTAGTAAAGTACCTACAATAGCTCGTACCATATTACGTAAAAATCTATTTGCCGTAATGTGAAAATGATACTCATCTTCGGTCTCTATCCAGGTTGCACGTGTAATATCACAAAGATAGGTGTTCACGTCAGTATTTGATTTAGAAAAACACTCAAAATCACTATAGTCAAGCAGGATCGCTGCCGCCTTATTCATAGCTTCAATATGCACTTTATTCCGTACTGTTGGGGCGTGATCTGATGTAAATGGGTTTTTTTCTTTCCCTATGCGATACACATAAGACCTACTAGTGGCGTCAAAACGTGTATGTGCTTTGTCTGCCACTTGAAAAATGCGTTTAAAGGCTATATCTTTTGGTAAAAGACGATTGAATTTATGGGTAAGTTTTTCTATACTTTCTTGAGTAGTAAACTGCTCGCCATCCCAATCAAAATGTGCATACATCTGTGTGGCATGCACACCAGCGTCAGTGCGCCCAGCACCCATGATTTGGACTGGTTTTCTCAAAATCATAGATAGTGCCTTCTCTATCGTTTCTTGCACGGTAACGGCATTAGGTTGACGTTGCCAGCCGTGGTAGTGTTTTCCAAAGTAAGAAAGCTCGATAAAATAACGCACTGTGTTGTATTTTTGTGGCAAATATACGCTTTCGCGAAAGCGCACTCAAATGAAAAAGATACTCCTATTAAGCGATACACATAGTTATATAGATGATCATATCTTGGGTCACGTAGACTGGGCAGATGAGGTCTGGCATGCAGGTGACATAGGTGACTTAAAAGTAACAGATGCTATAGCAAAACGGAAACCGCTACGAGCTGTTTTTGGAAATATAGATGATACAGAAGCACGACAAGAATTCCCTCTCAATAATAGATTTGTATGTGAAGGAGTAGATGTTTTGATTACTCACATAGGTGGATACCCTGGGAGATATTCTCCAGCTATTAGAGATGAGATTTATAGTAACCCGCCTAAGTTGTTTATTTGCGGCCATAGCCACATCTTAAAGGTTATGCCAGATAAAAAAAGAGGCCTCTTACATATGAATCCTGGAGCGATAGGTAAGCACGGTTTTCATAAAGTGCGCACCATGCTCAGATTTACGGTTCATTCAGGCAAGATTGAGAATCTTGAGGTGATTGAGGTAGCGCGGTAGTTGTCGTTATTAGCTATTGATAATCAGATTGTAAGACTCATAAGTCAAGCTTTGCATTACTTGAAGCTGACAATGTGGAGGTTTGTAACATTTTCGCGCAAGCATATTTGCCTTCCCACTAGTAAATAGTATCTTTGCAGCTCATTAAAAATAAGGATAATGAAAGACGGAATTTACGCAAAGATACATACGCCTAAAGGCGAAATTATTTTAAAATTAGAGCACGAGAAGACGCCAGGAACGGTAGGAAACTTTGTAGCGCTAGCAGAAGGAAACCTTGAGAACTCTCAAAAGCCTCAAGGAACTCCATATTATGATGGTTTGAAATTTCACCGTGTAATTCCTGATTTCATGATTCAAGGTGGTTGCCCACTAGGAACAGGAACTGGTGATGGAGGATATAAATTTGATGATGAGATTCACCCAGACTTAAAGCACGATGCTCCAGGAATACTTTCTATGGCAAATGCAGGTCCTGGAACAAACGGAACTCAGTTTTTTATTACACACATCGCTACAGACTGGTTAGACGGTAAGCATACTGTTTTTGGGAACGTTGTAGAAGGACAAGAAGTTGTAAATGCAGTGGCTCAAGGTGATGAGATGACAAAAATCGAAATCATTAGAGTAGGAGCAGAGGCAGAAGCTTGGAACGCAGTTGAAGCTTTTAGAACTTTTGAAGGTTCAAGAACAAAACGTGTTGAAGAAGAAAAAGCTGCACAAGCTGCAGAAATTGAAGCGCTAGCAACTGGTTTTGAAACGACAGCTAGTGGTTTGCGTTACCAGATTATCCAAAAAGGTACTGGTGCAAAAGCAGAAAAAGGTAAAACAGTTTCTGTACACTACAAAGGAGCACTTCCTGATGGAACTGTGTTTGATAGTTCATTTAAAAGAAACCAACCTATTGACTTTCAATTAGGAGTAGGACAAGTAATTCCAGGATGGGATGAAGGTATTTCTTTATTAAATGTAGGAGATAAAGCACGCTTAGTAATCCCTTCAGATTTAGGATACGGAAGCGCTGGTGCAGGTGGAGTAATCCCTCCAAATGCAACTTTAGTTTTTGACGTAGAGCTTGTTGCTGTAAAGTAATTAGTTTTTGATACATATTTTAAAAGGTCTGACTTGCGTCAGACCTTTTTTTATGGACTTGAGTCAGTAATGTTTTGTATCGCAAAGCTTTCCTATTTTTGATGATATGGAAACACTACAATATCCTATAGGAAAATTTCAAGCACCTGCGCAAATTAGTCAAGAGCATCTCACGGCGTGGATTGATATTTTAGAACAATTACCAGCTAGACTACGAGCACTTACAAAGGATTTAAGTGACCAGCAGCTAGATACTCCATACAGACCAGAAGGATGGACGGTAAGACAAGTGGTGCATCACCTAGCAGATAGTCATCATAATAGTTACATACGTTTTAAATGGGCACTTACAGAAGATAATCCTATGATTAAGGCGTATGATGAGAAGGCATGGACATTGCTGCCAGATGTAGAAGCATCACCTATAGAATGGTCATTGCGACATCTTGAGGTAGTCCATCATAAACTGGTGCAATTACTAAAAGTAATGACAGAAGCGCAGTATCAAAGAACCTTCACGCACCCAGACGGAAATAAAGTACTAACCTTAGAAGAAAACCTAGGACACTACGCATGGCATAGTAACCATCACTATGCGCATATAGAAAGCCTAATTAAAAGGGGCAATTGGTAGCGATATTTAGAACACATAAAAAAGTCCCACATAGAGAACTATGTGGGACTTTTCTTTGACAGCAATACTAGTTACAAGTAATTACCATTTTATGATGGAGCTGGCCCAAGTGAATCCACTACCAAAGGCAGCGAGTACAACAGTGTCACCTTCTTTAATTTTTCCATTTTCCCAGGCTTCGGTAAGAGCAATTGGGATAGAAGCTGCGGTTGTATTACCGTATTTCTGAATGTTGTTATATACTTTGTCATCGCTCAGCTTAAACTTTTTCTGCACAAATTGTGAGATACGCAAGTTGGCTTGATGAGGGATAAGCATGTCAATATCTGACACCTCTAAGTTATTCTTTTGTAAACCTTCCATAATCACTTCAGAGAAGCGTACTACGGCGTTTTTAAATACAAATTGCCCGTTCATGTGTGGGTAATAAGGAATGTTCTCTTGCGGATTAGTTGCTATAAGTTCTGGAACCCATTGCTCTGTGCTTGGTCCTTTTAGAGAAAGCTCCAGTGCGTGCTCACCTTCACTATGTAAGTGAGAAGAAAGAATACCTTTACTGTTTTCCTCTTCGCGAGAAAGCACTGCCGCACCTGCACCGTCACCAAATATGACAGACACACTACGGCCTCGAGTAGTAAAATCTAATCCTCCACTATGATTTTCTGAACCTATAACAAGTACATTTTTATACATGCCTGATTTTATAAACTGATCTGCCGTTGCAAGGGCATATATAAACCCAGAACACTGGTTACGCACATCTAGTGCAGGTACGGTTTCCATACCCATCAAGTGTTGAACTTGCACACCACAACCAGGGAAGTAATAGTCTGGACTAAGCGTTGCAAAAACAATCATGTCAATGTCCTTGTTTGTCAAGCCTGCGCGTTCTATTGCGATTTCGGCAGCTTTTACTCCCATTTTGGCAGTAGAGTTGCCGTCACCCTTTTTTATATGTCTTCTTTCTTTTATACCTGTACGTTCTTGGATCCATTCATCATTAGTATCCATCAGTTTTGATAGATCATCATTTGTTACGACGTTTTCAGGAACGTATTTACCAAGACCGGTAATTTTAGAATTATACATAGTGTGTGATGTGTGTTTGAAAGAGTGTTTTGTGAGCAGATACGCTTTCGCGAAAGCGTACTAATCAATTTCTCGGGTGTAAAGATACTTTTTTACAAGGCGGAGATAAAGCGTAAATGTGTCAATTGCTATGCGTGCATAGTTTAATGACAGGAAGGCATAAAAAAGAGCGCCCGACTAAAAGCGCTCTTTTAAAAAACAACCTAACCAATAAAGTACCGTAAAAGATTACGGTACACTTATTACCGTTTATGCTACAGAATCTGTAGCGATATAATTTTTAAAATTATTGACCTTAATTTGTGCCTTTAAGTCATGCATCAAATTATAAAGTCCAAAAAATGTTCTGTTTATATACAGGAAGTGCTTACTTCCTCTATTTCCATTCATTTTGCGTATTTCTGTATCCTTACTGTACTTCTCACTTAGCACTGCTATTTGATCAAAGAAGGTACTGTCTCTAAAATCAAAATCTTCTTGTTGCATAGGTTGTGTAAACAAACTCAACATCTCGTGGAAGAGTGCCGAAAAGAATGTTACAGTATCTGCATCATCATCTTTTCTCAGTATTTCTAGCTGATATAGTTTCTCTTCAAAAACAGCAGGATTATTAATATTTGCAGGCTCTGCTAGTTCGAAATAAGGAATGTAAAAGTCTTCTGGAACGTGTTTTATACATCCAAAATCTATTGCGATAAGATTATTATCTTTATCTACCATGAAATTTCCAGGATGTGGATCCGCATGTATACGTTTTAGCACGTGCATTTGATACATGTAGAAATCCCATAATGCCTGTCCTAATTTATTGGCAGCTTCTTGATTAGTATTGTATGCTACAAATTCACTCAGGTGCTCACCATCCATCCAGTCCATAGTAAGGATGCGCTCGCTTGATAACTCTTCGTAATACTTAGGAAAGGTAAGATTAGGTATTGCTGCACAGTCTTCAGTCATGGCAATACTTTGAGCAAGCTCAAGATTGTAATCTGTTTCCTCAAGAAGCTTGTCTTCTATCTCTTTAAAGAACTTTTCTTTTCCTTCACCTTGAAGGTTAAACATTTTCTTTGCAATAGGCTTTACTAATGCCAGATCACTACTGATACTGTCTGCGACTCCTGGATATTGGATTTTCACAGCAAGTTTTTTCCCATTTAATGTCGCTTGGTGAACTTGGCCTATACTGGCCGCGTTCACACTTTGAGCCGCAAACGTATCAAATAGATCTTCTGGGTATTTACCTAAATATTTTTTAAATGTCTTACGCACTAAGGGTGCAGAAAGCGGGGGGACTGAAAATTGTGATAGGGAGAATTTTTCTACATATGCTTTAGGCATAATATTTTTCTCCATGCTAAGCATTTGTGCCACCTTAAGTGCACTACCTTTTAAACTCTTTAATCCGTCATATATATCCTCAGCATTATCTTCATTAAGTTGATCCTTTGTTAAGGAAGGATTAACCACTTTCTTACCATAATATTTGGCATAATTTGCGCCCACTTTCACACCAGTGGTAACGAGCTTAGATGCTCGCTGGAGTTTGTTAGTAGGTATGTGGTCTATTGTTTTCATATATATAATCCCATGAGGGATGTGTGTTAAAATTTATTGTTTGAGAACCTAATCTTTATGATTTTGAACCAAAGTTTTCTTTAAATAGAAACTTTCCAAAGTCAATAATGCTTTCTAGTGGAGTAGTTTCAAAAATGTCAAATATTGCATTGACAGATTTTTCAATAGCTACATCTGTCTTCTCAAATCCTGGTGAATTATCGCTCATCCAATATTTCAATAAGAATAAAAATTGTACCCATGCTCCTTCACTAAATAAGCGAACAGGATTTTTTGTAATCTTGTAGTTTTTGTCGTCATTACCAGCTTCTATAAGATTTGATGCATATGAGGTTAGATGTCCTCTCAACTCCTTAAGCTGACTTATGTTCTTAAGCATGTTTTTGTGCTTGTCTAGAGAAAATAACACATAACTTCTATTTGCTGTGAGCAATTCAAACATTGTAAAGAAGTATGAAAGCATCTTTTCTTTATTTGGATAGCTTTCATAATCAGCGTCCATATTAAGAACAGCTAAGGTGTTAGTATGAAAGGCATTCCAAATACCCGTTTTGAGGTTTTCAAAAGATCCAAAAAATTGATAGAATTCTGATTCTTCAACTTTTAGGTCCTTACAAAATTTATATATAGTTTTTGGCTCCTCTCCATGTTCTAATACATAATCCATGTATGCAGAAATTATCATGGTCGAAGTCACTGCTTTCTTTTTGGCTGTTGTTTTTTTAGTCGGTGTCTTTGTAGTTGCCATAGTACTTGTTGTTTGATGTAAAGATACATTATGTTTATCGTTATTGCGATTTGATTAAACAAAAGTTAAGTTAAAATTATTTCAAATTATATGAAACTCAATGGCTACAATAGAAATGCACATTTTTTGCTTTAGAAATATAGTAGAGTATTAAGAGTATGCTTTCGCGAAAGCGTAACAACATTATACATGCATCTGTCTTAAAATAACTAGCTGCATATGTCTAGCTGTGACACCTTGTCATACTTTCTCTAGTGGCATACTCCTTGTCTATTTGTGTTTGTTGAAAATTAATAACACTTAAATACATATATAATGAGTAAAATAATAGGAATTGACTTGGGTACTACCAACTCGTGCGTTGCTGTAATGGAAGGTAACGAACCAACGGTAATCCCTAATGCAGAAGGTAAGAGAACTACACCATCTGTAATCGCTTTTGTAGAAGGCGGTGAGATTAAGGTAGGAGACCCTGCAAAAAGACAGGCTGTAACAAACCCAACTAAAACGGTTGCTTCTATCAAACGTTTTATGGGAAATAAATTTAGCGGAAGTGCTAAAGAAGCAGATCGTAGTGCTTATAACGTCGTAAAAGGAGATAATGACACGCCTCGTGTTGATATTGACGGACGTTTATACACGCCACAAGAGCTTAGTGCAATGATTCTTCAAAAAATGAAGAAAACTGCCGAAGATTACTTAGGTCAAGATGTAACTCGTGCGGTAATTACTGTACCTGCTTATTTTAATGATAGTCAGCGTCAAGCTACTAAAGAAGCTGGAGAAATCGCAGGCCTTAAAGTAGAGCGTATCATTAACGAGCCTACTGCAGCGGCACTAGCTTACGGACTTGATAAGAAAGATACAGATCAAAAAATCGTTGTATTTGACTTTGGAGGAGGAACGCATGATGTTTCTATCCTTGAGTTAGGTGATGGAGTTTTTGAAGTTTTATCAACAGATGGTGATACACACTTAGGTGGAGATGACGTAGATCAAAAAATTATCGATTGGCTTGCAGATGAGTTTAAGGCTGAGGAAGACATGGACCTTCGTAAGGATCCTATGGCATTACAGAGACTTAAAGAAGCAGCTGAGAAAGCAAAAATTGAGCTTTCATCATCTACATCTACAGAGGTAAACTTACCTTATGTTACTGCAACAGCATCGGGACCTAAGCACTTAGTACGTACATTAAGTCGTGCAAAGTTTGAGGCACTTATAGATGACTTAGTAAAAAGAACAATTGAGCCATGTCAAACAGCACTTAAATCTGCTGGATTAAGTACTGGCGATATAGATGAAATCATATTGGTAGGAGGATCTACTCGTATTCCTGCAGTACAGGCAGCGGTAGAAAAATTCTTTGGCAAAGCACCATCAAAAGGAGTAAATCCTGATGAGGTTGTAGCTGTAGGAGCTGCTATCCAAGGAGGTGTACTTACTGGAGACGTAAAAGATGTGTTACTTCTTGATGTAACTCCACTTTCATTAGGTATTGAAACAATGGGTAATGTATTTACAAAGCTTATTGAGTCTAATACTACAATCCCTACTAAAAAGTCACAAGTATTCTCTACAGCGGCAGATAACCAACCAAGTGTTGATATCCACGTATTACAAGGTGAAAGACCAATGGCTGCAGATAACAATACAATAGGACGCTTCCAACTTACAGATATTCCACCAGCACAGCGTGGAGTACCTCAAATTGAAGTTGTTTTTGATATTGATGCAAATGGAATCATTAAAGTTTCTGCAATAGATAAGGCTACTGGAAAATCTCAAGATATTCGTATCGAGGCATCTTCTGGACTTTCTGAAGAAGAAATTGCAAAGATGAAAGCAGAGGCAGAAGCAAATGCAGAGTCTGATGCAAAAGCAAAAGAAACTGCAGACAAAATCAACGAAGCAGATGGTATGATTTTCCAAACGGAAAAGCAACTAACTGAATTTGGTGATAAATTATCTGATGATAAGAAGAAGCCTATCGAGGATGCACTTGCAGAATTGAAAGCAGCTTATGAAACGAAGTCTGTAGATGCTATTACTCCAGCGCTTGATAAAATCAACGAAGCTTGGAAAGTAGCCTCTGAAGAAATGTACAAAGCACAAGCAGAAGGAGCTGGACAACCAGGACCTGATGCACAAGCTGGAGGAGATGCAGGAGCAGATACCGCTAGTGATGTGGAAGACGTAGACTTCGAAGAAGTTAAGTAGCCTGTGCTGAGCGAAGTCGAAGTATAGATTTTGAGGAAGTGAAGTAATCATTTTCGCGAAACTGGAATTATTTGAGACGTATGATTTAATATCCCATACAACTTCAAATCAATAATAGAAAAGTCTCACAACGTATGTTGTGAGACTTTTTTTATGTCTTTTTATTTCCTGATTCCACAAAAAATATAGCATGGAAAATAGCTGATTCATATGTCGTTACAATTAGGGCTTGAATGGTGTTTTAGGTGTTCAGTAAATTCGTAAACTTCATGTTTTCAGTAAATTACTGTCAGTTTTTTCTATATTTAATTATGAATTTGAAAGCATTTTTATATTGTAACATACTGATAGTCAGCATTAGTGTAACGTTATAACGTTGTCAATGTGTATTTCATCGATATTAATTAACATAATATTAGGTTTGTATAAGCGGTCTGATTTATCTTCGTTGCACCTTAATCCAACTTAACTATGGGGAAATTATACCTTTTTCTTACTTTATTGTTATGCTCTACGGTAGCGGCTTTTAGTCAGTGTGCCGAGGTAGAGACATTTACTGTGTGCGACATGACGGTTGTAGACGGTAACGGTGATTCAATTCCAGATGGAATCATAAATCTCTATGAAGAATTTTCTGCAATTACCGGAACAACAATCACTCCTGCAGATGGGATGTGGTTTGATCCTAACTTTAATTTTGCACTTGATGTTGTGACTGGAGATCTGTATTTATGGGATCTTGGTAGCTCATCTGAAAATATTGCAGATTACCAATTTGAGTTTCTTAATGGAGCTACAGGATGTCCAGATGATGTACAGTTTTTATTCAATGTAGTTCTAGGACCTTACTCAGGAACCGCAGCAAGTACTACCGCAGGTGGAGTGAATCTTCAAGTGTGTCAAGGAGCTCCGCCTTTTGAGTGTGACAGTACTACAAATATTGATTTATTTCAAACTTTATTATCTAACCCTAGTCCGCATGGAAATGGAGAGTGGGTTTATGTAGGTTCAAGTCCTAATTACGTTGGAATCTCAGGAAATAGATTTCTTAACGTTAATATACCGTATCAAGCTGGTCCACCACTTGTAGACGAAGAGACTTTTGAGTTAGAATATCGTGTGCCTGGAATTACTCCTTGTTCAGCAGAAGAAATTACTTCTGTTTTGGTATCTGTTACTAAAGAGCCATTTGCAGGATTTGCAAATTCATTTGTGATATGTGAGACAGAGTTGTTAGCAGGTAACTTTGATATGGATATTAATTTACGTGATGATGAATATCTAGTAAATGAAAATATTGAAGGTATTTGGTTAACGGATTCTACAGGCCAAATATCTGGACCTGGTGATTCTATAATCAATCTTAGAGAAATTTATGACGACCTTGTAGCTACTACTCCAGAATTTGGATGTATAACTTATGACTTTACATATTTTGTAGAAAGTAGATCATCAATTTGTTCTGACCAACAAAGTACAATCAGATTTACATTTTATGAATATATACGACCTTTTGAACAAAATGATATTCCAGAATTATGTGTAGGAGATGAAACTCTGACGACGTTAAATTTATACGATTATATAGACTTTGCGCAAGAAGGAGCTACATTATTTGATTACCCAAACAATAGTTGTACAAATTGGAGGTTGGTCTCTGGGCCTTCTAACCTAGGACTTGTATCTAATTTAGATGAAATATGTTCGCTTGTAGGAGATGTTGATTATACGAGTGCCGGTACAATTGATGTATCAACACTTACAGACAATACTTCTGCAGGAACCTATGTGTTTGAATTCATTGTAAATGAAAGTTACCATTGTGGTCCAGGTATCACGCAAACATATATAGGTCCAGATGGCTGCGAAGTAGTCGTGTCTGGAGATCAGCCGTGTGAATCACAATCTACACTAGTTACCTTAATAGTTAACCCAACAAACTACGCAGGAGAAGACACTGCAGATCTTGAGATTTGTGAAACAGAGAGTCCTCTAGTACTCACGGACTTATTAGAAGTGAATACTGATGAAGGTCCTATTTATGTAGGTCCAAACGGAGTATGGACTAATACTGCAAATGGAGACGTAGTTGATAATAACTTTGAAATACCTACTATTACAGACTCTCAATTATTCAACTTTGAATATAATACGGTAACAGAAAACGGATGTGAAGACAGTGCTACACTAAGCTTTACTGTATATGAGCAATACGATCCAGGAGAAAGTGGACCGCTTGCAGTTTGTAGTGATGCAGCTGAGGTTGATCTTTTTACTCTCTTAGGGGGAACTCCAGATACTAACGGTACTTGGTCTGGCCCTGATGGTTTTACAACTACAGATAATGTTGCTTTGTTTACACCAGGAACAAGTGTAGAAGGAGAGTATATCTATACCGTTCCGGCAAACGGAACCTGTGAAGAAGCGTCTGCAACGGTAGATGTGACTTTAGGAGATGCAATATATGCAGGTGAAGATACTACGGGTGTTGAGTTATGTAATACAACGACAACTGTAGATTTAATTTCACTTCTAGAAGATAACGGCACAGATACTATAGATACTAATGGTGATTGGACTGATAGCTCTGGAGCAGTTATAGTAAATCCATTTACAATACCATCAATTACAGATTCTCAAACTTTTGAGTTTATTTATACTACTGGAGGTGGTGGTTGTGAAGATACAGCGACTTTATCTTTTACAGTTTTTGAGCAAGGTGATGCTGGTATAGATGCAGCTTATGAAACTTGTGAAGATGGAGCCACTATAAATCTCTTTACATTATTAGGAGGTACACCAGATCCAAATGGAACTTGGTCTGGTCCTAATGGATATACCACTACGGATAATGAAGCTAACTTTGACCCATCTGTAAATGCAGAAGGCGCTTATGTTTACACTATAGCTGCAAATGGTGCTTGTGAAGCGGTAACTGCTATGGTGACGGTTTCATTTTTTGCAACTAATTATGCTGGCGAAGATACTACGGGAGTGGAGCTTTGTGACGATAGTTTTACAAATCCTATTGATCTAATTTCATTACTAGAAACTAACGGTACAGATACGATTTACGTTGGAGCACAAGGTGTTTGGACAGACACAGCTACTGGTGCGGTAATATCTAATCCGTTTACAGTTCCTGCTGTAGATGGGCAGCAAGTATTTGAATTTACGTATACAACAACTACAGATGATGGTTGTGGAGATGTAGCTACATTATCTTTTATTGTTTTTGAAAGTAGTAATGCTGGAATTGGAGGTACTTTTCAGGCTTGTGAGGATGGCGCTATTGTAGATTTATTTACAATTTTAGGAGGAAGCCCTGATAGTAATGGTAGCTGGTCTGGTCCAGAAGGATATGCTACAGCAGATAATAATGGTTCTATTGACCCAATGACTGCAGTGAGCGGTGACTACGTGTATAGTATTGCAGCAAACGGAGCATGTGATGCGGTGAGTGCAACGATATCAGTAAGTATTGTACCTGTCTCAAACGCAGGAGACGATATAGATACGTTTGTTTGTGCAGGAGATTACACAACTTCTTTATTTGGATTATTATCTAATGATGCTCAGCTTACAGGAGAGTTTATAAATATCGATACATCAGAAACTGTAGTAGATGGATTAATTGATGTGGGAGCCTTAGGTGAAGGTACTTTCTCATATCTATACATAGTTTTTACAGATGCTTGTGGTCAAGATGATGCAACTATTACATTTACTATTACACCGGTTATGGCGCCTACAGTAGTATTAAATGAGCCATTTATCTGTATTAATGATGGAGTTACCTTAGGGAATCTTGTTGTTAGTGTAGAAGACTTTGTTTGGTACGCTTCCGCGGAAGGTGGAGATCCATTACCATTATCTACTTTATTAGTAGATGAGACAACTTATTATGTGAGTGCGGTAGATGACAACGGATGTGAATCACCTAGAGTACCATATCTAGCAGATGTTTTACCACTAAGCGATGGAAGATGTCAGATTCAAATCTCTGATGGAGTGTCAGACAATGATGATGGTCAGAATGACTTCTTAGAATTAGGAACTTTACCAAATATCTTCCCGAATTTTGATATTCAAATTTTCAATAGATACGGAACTATCGTTTACAGAGGAAATAGAAATACGCCACTTTTTGATGGAAGTTCTAATACAGGATCTGGATTAGGTGATCAACTACCTACAGGTGTATATTTTTACATCTTCTATCCTAATGATTCAAACTCAGAACCGATAGACGGATCTTTTTACTTAAGTAGATAAAAAAACAACCTCAAGATGAAATTTAAAATATTCATACTAGCGACATTTTGTAGTTTATCTACGTTTGCTCAACAAGAACCACAGTACACGCAGTATATGTACAATCAAGGTGTGGTAAATCCAGCCTATATGATTAATGAACCAGGACTTATAAGAGTAGGTAGTTTGTACCGCTCTCAATGGGTAGGTCTAGATGGTGCGCCAAAAACTGCAAATATTTTTGCAAATATTCCTCTTAACGAGCGAGTAGAAATAGGCGTAAACTATGTAAATGATCAAATAGGAGACGTACTCACTACAAATAATTTTAATGTAAATTTTGCTTACAGAATTAATGTAGCAGAAAATACAAACCTATCTTTTGGATTAAAATTAGGCGTAGATAATCAGAGTCTTGATTTTACAGATCAAAATGTAGGAGGAGATTTAGCTTTTCAAAATGGGGAAACTACCTCACTAGATGTTGGTGTAGGAGCTTTTCTTTTTAAAGATAATTACTACATTGGGTTAAGTTCGCCAAGCGTGATACCGTACAAAATTGAAAATAATTTAGGCAATGGTGATTCCTCTATTCTATATAAGAAGGATCCTACTGCATATTTAATGGCAGGTTACGTGTATGATGTGAGTGATGTGCTTAAAATAAAGCCTTCTGCTGTTGCAAAATGGATAAGCGGGGCACCATTAACCTACGACCTTTCGCTAAATGCTTTGTATGACGAGAAATTTGAACTCGGTGTTTCATACAGACATCAAGATGCTATCGCAGCACTAGCAGGATTTAATATTACAAATGATTTAAAAATAGGATACAGTTATGACTTTAATGTGAGCGATCTTAATCGTTTTAACAATGGAAGTCACGAGGTAGTACTATTATACACATTTGATTTGCTAGGCGTACAAAAACGTTACATCTCACCAAGATTTTACTAAGATGAAAAATATATACACATTACTTATTATACTCTGTGTAAGTGCAGGTGCATTTGGGCAAGTACAAAAGGGAGATCGTTTTTTTAATAAGGGAGACTACGCTAGTGCTGCAAAGTATTATGAAGTGGCTTTAAGAAAAAATAACTCTAAAGAAATACTAGGGAAACTTATTGACGCTTACTATTTAGATCAAGATTATAGAAGCGCTTCTATATATCTTAATCAGCTAGTAGGACAGCGATTTAATGACGAGGATAGAACATATGATAATGAGTTTAATTTCAAAATGTTTCACGTACTTAATACTACTTTAGATTCTGATCAGGGTATTGACTACCTTGATATTTATTATAAAAACAAAGGTGAAGACTTTGATAAAGTCGCTGCTATTAAATTATTGGAAGATTTAATGAAGAAAAATCCAAAATTTGACGCTACCAAGAGTAATATAAGCTCAGAAGCAGACGACTTTGGACCCGTAAGAGTAGGAGATAGTGTTTTCTTTACATCAGATAGATTAAATGACGATGTACTTAGAACCTTATTTGCAAGGCGTTTTAAGACTACACAAAGACCATTCTTAGATATTTACGGAGTACGAGTAAATGACAAAAATGAACTCGCAGGTGAAGCTGTAAGACTTAAGCAAGGAGTAAACTCACCACTTCATGATGGTAATCTGTGTTTTAACACAGCAGGCGATGAGATGTACTTATCTCGTAGTGCTTATAAAAATGGAGATAGCGGGAAGATGTTTGATGAAGAACAAACTAATAGGGTTCATCTTTATAAAAGTGTTCGTATTGATGGAATATGGAGAGATGCAGAACGTCTGTCATTTGTAAATGAAAATTATTCTTACATGCATCCTACACTTACTAGAGATGGAAAGCGTTTGTACTTTGCCTCAGATATGGAAGGAGGTCTTGGCGGGTTTGATATCTACTATGTAACCGTACAGCTAGATGGGACGTATAGTACTCCGGTAAATTTAGGGCCTACAATTAATACTATTCATAGAGAGCAATTTCCATTTGTTTCGAACACAGGAGATTTATATTTTTCTACAGATGGACGTTTAGGTTTAGGTTTACTTGATATTTTTGTAGCACCACTCACAGTAAAAGGGTTCACAGAGCCTATTAACCTAGGAGCACCTATTAATTCTAAATATGATGATTTTAGTCTAAGTTACTATTCTGATAATAACGGATTGTATGCCACTAATCGTAATGGAACAGATGACGATATCTATAGCTTTGTACAAACTGGAGAAATCATAACTCGCGAGTTTAAAACGCAGTTTGAAATACGTGACGCAGATACTGATGAACTTATCTCAGATGCGGCAATAAAGATCCTAGGATATCAAGGGAAAGAAGTTTATGCAGACCGTAAAGAGGATGCTGCACCTTTCCAAGTACCACTTACTGTAGACGATTATACGTTTATAGCTTCTGGAGATAATCATGAAGAAGGACGTATGGATATTCAAATACGAGGTATACAGACAGCACCTTATGTAATCAAAGTAAAGAGGATATTTACAGACAGTGAGCTTGCTCTTATGAAAGAGAAAAATCTTTCTAAAGACCTTAAAGAGAAAGATCCAAGTCGTTTTGAGTTGCTTACAGATGTAAATGCACCACAGGTTGTGGAGAAGGAAGGTAAGCTATTTATGGATGTAGCTCCTATTTATTTTGATTTTGATTTACATGTGGTGCGTGAAGATTCGCAAGCTGTACTTGATAGACTGGCTGCTAAGCTTACCAAATACAAGCGCATTAAAATAAAAATAAGCTCTCACACAGATAGTCGTGGTCCAGCCGCATATAATATGCCGCTATCAGAAAAAAGAGCAAAAAGTACCTTTGACTACCTAGTTAGTAAAGGAATCGATGCTTCAAGAATACAATATCAAGGATATGGCGATACAAAGCCTGTGATTAACTGTCCTGTAGGTAAGTGTACAGAAGATGATCATCAGCTTAACAGACGTAGTGAATTTGAAATCACTGGTTATTAATAAGCATTTCATTAAATAACAAAATCGGCAATTCAATGAGTTGCCGATTTTTTTGTTTTACGCTTTCGCGAAAGCGTAACCTACACCATTAATTTACTCTTCCAGTGCAGTTAATATCTTCGGGAAGAATGCTGTGTGAACCTCATGAATACCAGAAAATACAACAACTTCAAGACGATTTCCAAAAAGAGCAGAACCGTTGAGATGTTGTTCTGTAACACGAGCTTCTGTGATATATTCGTCTTTATCTCCATAAATATATGTGACTGGAGTGGTGTTAGAAAGATGCTCAAAATCCGTCGGATTTAACTCAGCTGGTATTGCGCCAGAATGTAACAGAAGATAGGAGCAATCTATTTTTCTAGAAGCAATCCATCTGGTGACGATAGATACACCTTGAGAATACCCCATCATGATCACGTTTACGGCACTTTTGTCGATAGTTGCTAGTTCCATATCCCATAGCTCATCAAGGTAGTTAAAAACATTGTTCTTCTCTGTTTCTGTGTTTTCTTTAGTAAGCCAGCTAGCACCTACATATTTAAAACGTTTGTCTTGGTAATATTTACTAGGTGCTTGTGGGGCTATGATGTAATTCTCTTCTGGTGGAAGCTCCTTGAAGTAATTGATAAAATATCTTGACAAGTAACCCATGCCGTGAAAAACGAACCAAACATTCTTAGTTTTTTCTGATAGCTCGTTAAGGGTGGAGTATGTATTAGTATGTGTGTAGGGTATATTTTTTTCTATCATAAATAGTGTAAAATTTTATAGGATATATGTTTCAAGGTAATCTCGCAATATTGCATAAAAAAACCACTCATGGAGTGGTTTTTAAATAGAATAAGATCACCTATATGTTAATTCCTACAGGTAGTAATTTTTTGTATTTACGTCTGTTAGAACGCATGAATTTTGCAATTTCAGGACTCGTAGGTACGAGGCTTATTTCTCTCTCTGCAACTTCATTAAATACTGCTATAATAAATTCATTCATGTGCTCCTCTGTGCCTTCTGGCATGAAGATTTTTGTCAGGAAGATTTTACGCTCTTGTAACGAGTATTCCATTTTTGCCATTTTCCCTGCAAATGTTGCTTCAAACTGTCTTTGGAACTCATTATCTGTCAATTCAACTGCTGTCGTCGCTTCCATAAATTTTGAAAAATATTTAAAGTATTTGTAAAATTATTAACGGGGTTATTAGAAATCTCTCCTTAATTTTGACCCCTAAGAGGCAAGAAATAATAAGATAATCAAATCTTAATAATTTCTTTTTGAGAAAGTCTTGCAAATGTATAAAAAATTCCCGAAATAGAGCGCTTCTCTTATGTTAAACCCTTACTTATAAGTTAGATGACGCACGTGTATTTAATGCCAGGTATGGCGGCCAATCCTTCTATTTTTGAGAATATAAAGTTACCCGAGGATTCTTATCAAATTCATTTGCTAGAATGGTTCATTCCAGAGGTAAATGAGTCACTACAAGACTATGCCTTGAGAATGACAACTCATATTAAGCATGACAATGTCGTATTGCTAGGCGTTAGTTTTGGCGGGATACTCGTACAAGAAATGGCAAAGCACATCGAAGTGGCAAAGCTTATTATTGTAAGTAGTGTTAAAACTAAGCATGAGTTACCACGTAGAATGAAGCTTTCGCGAAAGCTAAAGTTATACAACATATTGCCTACGAGATTAGTAGAAGATATAGATACACTAGCAAAATATGCCTTTGGCGAGACCATAAAAAATAGAGTGGCACTATATAAAAAGTACCTATCTATGAATGATAGAAGATACTTGAGTTGGGCAGTAAAAGAAATGGTCTGTTGGGATCAAGAAATTGCGCCGCCAGGAATTATTCACATACACGGAAGTGCAGATAAGGTCTTCCCAGTGAAGTATATAGATAACTGTATTAATATAGAAGGAGGGACTCACATTATGGTGATAACTCGAGCAAAATGGTTTAATAAAAACTTAATCGAACTGATTGAAAATGATTACATTGATTTAAAATAGAAAAGATGATGATAATGATAAAGAAAGTTGTTGCAGGTATTGCAGTAGTAGCTATTGCAGGCCTAGTTATAAACTCTGCACAAGCACCACAAGAAGAAGTGGTAGAAGAAAAAGGAGAGGTGCAGAATGAAAAAATGACATCAAAGAAGTTACTTAATGACTATAACGTGTATGCGATCCCAATGCCAGATGGATTAAACTTTGCAGGAGAGGCAGTTCCTGTAGAAAATCCTGACATTAGAGAACGTATGGATCGTGAGCTTTTGGTTAATACTTACTGGCAGTCTAACGCGCTGCTCATTTTTAAAAGAGCAAATAAGTATTTTCCAACGATAGAAAAGATTCTAGCAGAGGAAGGTGTGCCAGATGATCTTAAATATCTAGCAGTAATTGAAAGCGGACTAACACAAGCAGTTTCTCCTGCTAGAGCCACTGGTTTCTGGCAAATTCTCAAAGAAACTGGAAGAGAATACGGTCTAGAGGTAAATGATAATGTGGATGAAAGATATCATGTGGAGAAGTCTACACGTGCTGCTTGTAAATATTTAAAGCAGTCTAAGGAGAAGTTTGGCAATTGGACGGCTGCAGCAGCAGCTTATAATGCTGGTAATTACGGTGTTTCTCGTCGTTTTGAAGAACAAAATGTACAAGATTACTACGATTTGCTTTTAGGAGAAGAAACGGGGCGTTACGTATTTAGAATTATTGCACTTAAGGAGATTTTAAGCAATCCAAAGAAGTATGGTTTCAACTTTAGAGCAGAGGATTTATATGCAGAGGTGCCTACTTATAAAGTGGAGGTCGATACAGCAGTGACAGATTTCGTAAAATTTGCAGAGCGCTTTGACATTAACTATAAGCTTCTTAAACTTCACAATCCTTGGTTGCGTGAGACTAAACTCAATAATAGTTCAAGAAAGAAATATTATATAGAGATACCAGAAAAAGGTACATACACGCTAGGTAGATAATACAGATAACTAGTTAATTATTTAATAGGCTTCTCATTTTGTAAAATGAGAAGCCTATTTTTATTTATAAGACTCGCTAATATGGTATTTTTATTGAATCAAAATTTAATGTAATGAATGCATCAGTTATTATAGCGCTTATAGCCATAGGTCTTATTGCCGGAGTCTTGAGTGGTATTATGGGAGTAGGTGGAGGTGTTATTATGATACCTCTTATGATTATGTTACTGCACTTTAATCAACATGAAGCTCAAGGTACAAGTCTTGCTGTGCTTGCAGTTCCAGTAACATTTCTTGCTGCTTATAATTACTATAACGAAGGCTATGTAAACTGGAAATATGCTGCGGTTATCGCTGTGTTTTTTGTGGTAGGCGGGTTTCTAGGATCAAAACTAGCTGTAAATCTTGATCAAAAAACGCTTAAAAGAATCTTTGGAGCGGTGCTTCTCGTCCTTTCTATTAAAATGCTGTGGGGTAAATAACTATTAATTGATAACTATAGGGTCATCACTTAACAGTTGCTGATTATACAGTAGCTCTGTGAGCATCCCTTTGTATAGTTTAAAATTATTTGTAGTAGATAATGCCTCATCTTGAGACAGCTTGTTAGATAGACGTCTTTTTATATCTATAATTTTCTTATCAGAAGTAATGGTATAAGCAAGAGGAAGTCCTAAAGAGTGTTTGAGATTCTTGATAACTAAAGAGTAATTATTATCAGAATCATCAACATAAAGTATATCTATATTGCGATCGTAGTCTTTACTTAATTTTTTTACTTGCTTAACATCTCCCCAAAATAAAAGGACAATCGCTACGTCATCACCATAATGATTTGCTAGCTCGTTAAGAGCTGCTTGTTCTCCTTTGCTACTTATTCTCCAGCTAGAGTAGGTGAGTAGCATTACAGGTTTGTTATAATCTGCTAATGATTTACTTTTCTTTGAGGTTGTTTTAACCTTAAAATTATTCATTAAGGATCCCACAAGTTTATCCTCTACAAGATCATCAAAAAGCACTTTGACTTTGTCTTGTTCAAGATTCCTAATAGCTTCTTCTGCTTGTAATAAATATGAAGGAAGGTGAGCATCTAGTGCCTCAGAAAAGAACATCTGAGAGTTCTGTGCTGTTAGGTTAGTTATTGCTATAAATACGAGTAAAAGTAAAAATTTTCTCATAGTCTAATGATTTGGGACTATAAAGATAGGAGGGTAAAAAGGCGTATAAAAATTTTTTCGCCAACTGACTTATAAATTGGGTCAAAACGCAATATTCTGTACTATATTGGTTCTTTTAGATGTATAAAAACCTGATATTTAGCTCTTTTTGTAAGAATATCATATTCTATTTGATTTTCCCTCAGAGGATTTCACTTCAAAAATTGCATGTTAATTGCCGTCTTTTTTAACGGGTTTTAATAATCTTGGTGTGGTTTTTAGGGTTGGACTCTGCGCCCGTTGTGTAGAGGTATTTTGGTTGCGCTCAATTAGTGCGTCTTTTTCAATTTTACTCTTTTCATCTAGATTTTCTTGGCCGTATTTTGGCTTATTTTCTTCTCTATTTTCTAGAGTACCTTCTTTAATGTCTGAGCTTGTAGATAGAGGTTTAATTGTAGAGTCATCACTAGTTGAAAAGAAACCTTCATCTATTTCAGGAAGAGGAATACCTTGAATTTTAGTAAGTACAAAAGGCGATTCTCCTCTAAAAATATCTTCCTTACTTAGTAGCTCTTCATCACCTCTCCAGTTAAATCCTTCAAAGGTTTGTGGTTCATTCTTAAATTGTGACTCAGGAAAAATGGTTCCTCCAGGACTTTTAAGTTTATTAATCTCGTCTATCGTATTTTCAAAAAATGTAATTTCTATACGAGCAGAGGTTCCTCTATCTATACCGGTGAGGTCACCGTTTTCTTCACGCATATACATTATGGTCTCTGCGTTGTTTATAATGTCTACTTGCTTGAGCTGATTCTCATCATCAAAAAAGCCATACAGTTTTTGTCCTTTGACTTGGTTAAATCCAGAGATTGTGTCTTTCTGAGCGATAAACGCATTATCAAAAACCTTAAGCGAGTCTACTTTTTCAGTTTCTAGATTATTGAGAAGGTGAATGCTATCTCCAGTGATTTGGCTCTTCTCACTCCATAATATAGGCTTTCCTATCATTTGGGTGAGTCCTGTGCGCTGGTTACTGTGTAGGGAGTCGCTCTTTCCACTCATGTTACTCTTATAAAGTTTTACGTTCTTAAAAGCTCGGATAATTCGGTTCTCTGGCTTTCCTGTAAGTAGGAGTCTATCTCCATGCACATAAACAGAGTCATTGTCTTCTACTGTGATAGCAACGGCTCGTTGTGTGATTAAAACGGAATCCTTTGCTCTGTACACCTCTGCATAGTGTCCTTTTATAAGACTTCTATTTAGGGTATCAAGTACTTTGATGTTGTTTGTGGCACTTGCAAAATTTCTAGCACGGTCAAAATAGAGGCTATCTCCATATACCTGCCTATTGTCGTAATCTATTCTCGAGTTTTTTACAAAATAACCATAGTCATTTGCGGTGTCATAAAAACCACGTTCGCAGTATACCTTAGATGTCGAGCTCGTGATTGTAGTAGGTCCATATAAGTAAGCATGTTCTGGGACGCTGTAAAAATCTAGTTGCTCACTATTAATTACATACTCTGTATTTGTAACTACAACATCATTGATGAAAGAAATTTTATCCTGCTCGATATAGTAGCGACCTACGCGACTCGTTATTTTGCTATTGGGTGAAGTGACAACTCCTCCCGTGCGATAATATGCTTGCTGGCTTATGCGGTTAAAGTACATGGTGTCTGTAGTCACTGTCGTAGTATCTTTTTTTAAGAAGACATCACCTGCGGCATAAGCAAACTTCGTATCACCATTATATTCTATATATCTACCGCGCATCGATATAGAGTCACCTTGTTTTAAGCGTACGTTTCTGTATGCTTTTACAAAGTTCTCATCTTTGTAATAGAACGCAAGATCGCACCACATTTCGGCGCCTTCGTGTTGTATGTATACTTGCTTATTTGATTTCTGAAAAATAATTGCGCCAGGAAATTCTTCTTCATTGATGCGTTCAATGTCAGATTCTATGAGGATTTCTTTAGGTTGGTTTTGTTGTGCTTTCGCGAAAGCAGAACATAAAAACATCCCAGTAAGTAAAATGTAAAAGTAATTTTTCATCAGTGTCAAAAATAATCAAATTGCCTCCCGAAATCGATAACAGTTTATCAAAAAGCAGTTAATACTGCCTTGTCTCTACGTTGGGTATTCTTTTAACGCCGTTTGCTTAAAATAAGTGTATATAAAAAGCCTCCAGATTGATATCTGAAGGCTTTCTTATAATTTAAATTTCAATACGCTTATCTAAGTATCGTTTGTGTACGATCTGGTCCTACAGATACAATCTTAATAGGAGTTTCAAGTTCTTTCTCAAGATAATCTATATAGTCATTAAGGGCCTTAGGAAGTTGATCTGCAGTAGTCATACCTGTTAGATCTTCAGACCATCCAGCCATTTCTTTATAAACTACTTCAACGTTTTCTGGCTCAATATTATAAGGAAGGTGCTCGATAGTCTCTCCTTTATATTTATATGCAGTACATACTTTCAAGGTTTTAAAACCAGAAAGTACATCACCTTTCATCATCATAAGTTGAGTGACTCCGTTTACACGTACGGCATATTTAAGAGCTACAAGATCTAACCATCCACAACGACGTGCACGGCCAGTAGTAGCGCCAAATTCATTACCTACGCGTCCCATAGTCTCACCATCTTCGTCAAAAAGCTCTGTAGGGAATGGTCCAGAACCTACACGAGTTGTATATGCTTTGAAGATTCCAAATACTTCGCCTATTTGATTAGGAGCAACACCAAGACCTGTACAAGCTCCTGCTGCTGTCGTGTTTGAAGAAGTCACATAAGGATAAGTACCAAAGTCAATATCAAGTAGTGACCCTTGAGCACCCTCTGCAAGTATAGACTTTCCAGATTTTTGTGCTTGGTATAAATACTCTTCTGAGTCTATAAACTTGAGCGTCTTAAGTGTTTTTATAGCAGCAAAGAATTCTGTTTCTAGTTCGTCTAGATCGTAATCAATCTTTGCATCATAAAAATCAATCATTGAGATATGCTTATCTCTCAATGTAGCATAGCGCTCTTTCCAGTCTGCAAGTTCTAGGTCTCCTACACGTATACCGTTACGGCCTGTTTTATCCATATAAGTAGGACCTATTCCTTTAAGAGTAGAACCTATTTTTGCCTTTCCTTTTGAAGCTTCAGAAGCTGCATCTAGTAAGCGGTGTGTAGGAAGTATAAGGTGTGCTTTACGTGAGATCACCATTTTTGCTTTATAATCTAGTCCTTCAAACTTATCAAGATTTTGAAGTTCTTTCTTAAAAATCACAGGATCTATCACAACGCCATTACCTATGACATTCATAGCATTGTCATGAAAAATTCCAGAAGGAATCGTATGTAATACGTGCTTTATACCGTCAAATTCAAGAGTATGACCTGCATTAGGTCCTCCTTGAAAACGTGCAATAATATCGTAGTCCTTCGTAAGAACGTCTACAATTTTTCCTTTTCCTTCGTCGCCCCATTGGAGGCCCAGTAGTAAGTCTACAGCCATTGTTATGTTAATTAGTCGTGTTTTTCTTTCCGTAAAAATAGAGTGAATGCTTGTCTATTGTGATATCAAAAACCTCTTCAATGGTTTTCTTTATAGACTGTATACGAGGATCGCAAAATTCTATAACTTCTCCTGTATCTGTAAGTATAACGTGATCATGTTGTTTATCAAAGTATGACTTTTCATACTGAGCTTGATTATTGCCAAACTGGTGTTTGCGCACGAGCCCACATTCTAGTAAGAGCTCTATGGTGTTGTATAGTGTCGCACGGCTCACCCTGTAGTTTTTATTTTTCATGCTAATGTAGAGAGCTTCTATATCAAAGTGCTCTTCATTGCTATATATCTCCTGCAAGATGGCAAAACGTTCAGGTGTTTTGCGGTGGCCTTTTTCTTCTAGATAGGCAGTAAAAACGCCTTTTACAACGTCTTGATCCTTATTTATGGTAGCTTTTAGTGGCATCGTTTTTAGTAAAGGACGAATTTACGGATTTATACTCGAGTCACTTGGTCGATACCGTCTATTTTTTTAAGATTTTCTATCAGGGTTTTCAACAATTCATTGTTTCTCACTAGTACCGTTATTTTTCCTTTAAAAACACCTCCTTGCGTAGTGAAATTTATACCCTTTATTTCTACATGCTGGTGTTTTGAAATCTCTGCGGTTACGGTATTTACAAGTCCTAAATTATCAATACCTGTAAGTATAATGTCTGTTTGATAACCAGTGTCTGACGAGTCTACCCACTTTGCTTTTATAATTCTATAGGCATAGTTGCTTCGCATAGATATTGCATTAGGGCAATTATTTTTATGGACTTTAATGCCATCTTTTATTGTTGTAAATCCAAAAACTGGATCACCAGGAATAGGACTACAACACTTTGCAAATGAGTAATCAAGTTTTTGATCTTCTGGTCCAAAAACTAATGAGTCATAATTGTTAGTAATTTCATCTTTATTTACATCTGGAGGACTGTTAGGCTTACGTATTTTACTTTTTATAAATGACATTAAAGCGTTGCTACGCTGCGCAGCAAACTCTTTAATCATTTTATTATCTATTGTTCCATTACCTATACGATAAAACAAATCTAGACTAGTGTTTAGCTTGAAGTAAGAAACTAATTCATTAATAGTTTTCTCGTTAAGAGGTATTTTTTGAGATTTAAGTTTACGATGTAAGATAGCTTTACCATCATCTGCAAGTTCTTTCTTTTCATCTTTGAGGGATGATTTTATTTTAGCACGCGCCCTTGCTGTGGTAGCATAATCAAGCCAGTTATTTGTAGGGTGAGCAGATTCTGATGTGATGATTTCTACTTGGTCACCACTTTTGAGTTCATGACTTAACGGCACCAACCTTCCATTTACTCTTGATCCGCGAGTGTGAAGCCCTACTTCTGTGTGTACACTAAAGGCAAAATCAAGCGGAGTTGCGCCTTTAGGTAGAGATTTAAGCTCACCTTGAGGTGTAAATACAAAGATTTCCTTGTTGTAAAGATTGAGTTTGAAGTTTTCAACAAAGTCCACTGCATTTTGATCAGGATTTTCTAGCGCTTCTTGAAGTTTATTAATCCAGTCGTCTAGTGTAGAATCTCCATCGTTCCCTTGTTTATACTTAAAGTGAGCTGCATATCCTTTCTCTGCTATTTCATTCATTCGTTCAGAACGAATTTGTACTTCTACCCATCGTCCTTTAAGGCCCATTACGGTAATGTGCAATGCTTCATAACCCGTCGTTTTAGGAGAAGAAATCCAGTCTCGCAAACGAGTAGGGTTAGGTCTAAAGTGATCTGTAACGATAGAATATATTTTCCAGGCTAAGAATTTTTCATTTGCCTTATCACTCTTATAGATGATGCGTATTGCAAACTTGTCATACACCTCTTCAAAAGTGACACCCTGGGCAAGAATTTTACGCCTTATACTATATATTGATTTTGGCCGCCCTTTTATCTCATAATTAAGTCCCTCTTCATCTAGAGAGTCTTCTATAACTTTTTTAAAGTCCTTAATGTAATCATCTTGTTGTGCTTTACTCTCTGTAATTTTGCTAGAAAGGTCTTTGTAAACTTCTGGTTCTGTATATTTTAGACTTAAGTCTTCAAGCTCAGTTTTTATATTGTAAAGTCCCATTCTATGAGCGAGTGGTGCATAGATGTACAAAGTCTCACTTGCAATTTTTGATTGCTTATCTGGACGCATGGAATCCATGGTCTGCATATTGTGAAGGCGGTCTGCTATTTTAATAATAATAACTCTAGGGTCGTCATTAATAGTAAGTAGCATTTTTCTAAAATTCTCTGCTTGTAAAGACACATCTCTGTCCTTTTTTAAACTAGATATTTTAGTTAGTCCATTTACAATACGAGCGACAGTCTCGCCAAACATTTGTTCAAGGTCAGATAGGGTATACTCAGTATCTTCTACTACATCATGTAATAATGCGCTGGCTATAGATGTGGCATCAAGGCCTATCTCGCTTGCAACAATTTGTGCCACTGCAACTGGATGAAAAATGTATGCCTCACCAGACTTTCGGCGTTGTGATTTGTGAGCATCAACAGCAACATCAAATGCTTTACGAATCATTTTTTTATCATCCTCTGATAAGGTTTGATAGCTTATGCGCAACAGTTTTTTATACTGTCTCGTCAGCTCCTTATTCTCTGCCTCTATAAATTCTGTCGTTAATTCCATATGATATCTTAAATGTACCATTTTCTCATAAATGAACAACATATTATAACGACATCTTGTGAGGATTTATGTAACGATGTCTTTTTAAGATATATGGGTTCATTTATTAATAACGCTTTCGCGAAAGCGCACTACTCATTACGACCATCAGTACTTATTTATTCCCATTACACATGAGTGTTAATTCTTATCTTCGCCCTAAAAGTAGAATTTATGAGCATTTTTTATATCCTAGTGGGTTTGGTATTGCTAGTAGTAGGAGGGGAGTTTTTAGTAAGGGCATCTGTAGGATTGTCATTTAAACTCAACCTTTCTAAAATGGTAATAGGTCTCACAGTTGTGTCATTTGCAACCTCTGCTCCAGAGTTGTTAGTGAGTGTTCAAGCTGCTTTAGACGGTAGTTCTGATATTGCATTAGGTAATGTCATAGGGTCTAATATTGCAAACATAGGTCTCGTTTTAGGTATCACTGCAGTAATTTCTGCACTTGCGATAGATCGTGATTTTTACCGTTTTAACTGGCCGGTGATGATGTTCTTTTCTGTAGCCTTGTTTTTCTTACTCTCAAATGATGGAAAACTCACCGCTACCGAAGGTGGAGGACTACTTGCAGCACTTGGTGTTTATTTATATTTCTTATTGCGCAGAGCTAGAAAAAGTGCAGCGCTAGAAGAAAGTGATGGTGTAGATGAGGGATTAGGTCAAGCATCTTATTTTAAAATAATCCTCTGGCTTCTCATAGGTGGAGCAGCATTGTACTTTGGTTCTGAGTGGTTAGTTTCTGGAGCAAAGGAGCTTGCAACAGCCGTTGGTATAAGTGAGTATGCTATTTCTGTAACTGTTATCGCAATAGGAACTAGTGTTCCAGAACTTGCGGCATCTGTTATTGCGGCTTTAAAGAAAGAAAAAGCTATTTCCTTAGGAAACTTAATAGGTTCTAATATTTTTAATATTGCCTCAGTATTAGGGATAACATCACTTATTAAGGACATTAATGTGGTAGATGATGCTATTTTGGGCACTAATATTTACTGGATGATAGGCTTTGCAGCAATCTTATTACCACTTGCTTTTATACCTACAAAACTACAGATAGGGAGAATTAAAGGGTTGGTTCTTGTAGGAGCTTACATATTATTTATAGCACTCGCATTTGCGGCCTAACGTAAACTGGTTGCTCGTAAAATTTACAATCGTATTAAGTATGTCAATATGTTGATTATATAATGCTCTTAGTGTCTTCAAAGTACGCTTTCGCGAAAGCGTAACAAAAAAAATGCTCAACCTAAGTTGAGCATTTTTTACATTTATATAAATCAGAATTAAACCTTTGCAGTTTTTACAGTCTCGATAATACGACCTGCTACTCTGTATGGATCTGCGTTTGAAGCTGGACGACGATCTTCTAGCCATCCTTTCCATCCTTGCTCTACAGTAATAATAGGAATACGTAATGATGCTCCACGATCTGATACTCCATAAGAGAAATCTGTAATAGAAGCGGTCTCGTGATCACCTGTAAGGCGCTCTTCATTGTGAGCTCCGTATGCTTTTATGTGTTCTTTAGTTACTGGGCGGAAAGCCTCACAGATAGTGTTGTAAGTTTCCTCAGATCCACAAGTTCTCAAGGTTGTGTTTGAGAAGTTTGCATGCATACCAGATCCATTCCAATCTCCTTTTACTGGTTTAGGGTGATACTCAATGTACCATCCATACTGTTCAGTAAGACGGTCTAGAAGGTAGCGAGATACCCATATTTCATCTCCTGCTTTTTTTGCTCCTTTTGCAAATAATTGGTATTCCCACTGTCCAGAAGCAACCTCTTGGTTTATTCCTTCAAAGTTAAGACCAGCCTCGATACAAAGATCTGCGTGCTCTTCTACAAAATCACGACCATGTGTATGACGACCTCCTACAGAACAGTAGTACATTCCTTGTGGTCCAGGGTATCCACCTATTGGGAAGCCTAAAGGTAGTTGAGTTTCTCTATCCATGATAAAATATTCTTGTTCAAAACCGAACCAGAAATCATTATCATCGTCATCTATTTTTGCTCTGTGGTTTGATGCATGTGGCGTACCATCTGCACTCAGCACTTCTGTCATTACTAAAAATCCATCAGTACGTTGTGGATCTGGGTAGATAGCTACTGGTTTTAGAAGGCAATCTGAAGCTCCTCCAGATGCTTGCTTAGTAGAAGACCCATCAAAAGACCATATTGGACAGTCTTCTAATTTTCCGCTAAAGTCGTTTACAACTTTAGTCTTGCTTCTCATATTTTGTGTGGGTGTGTACCCGTCTAACCAAATGTATTCTAGTTTTGACTTACTCATAATAGCATTTAATGTTTTAGTTAACGAAGGCAAATATAAAATAATTTTAAAAGGCAATCAGTATTTTAGGGCTTAGTTATTAAAAAATATTGATTTTTATAAACAACCCCTTAAAATTTAGGGGGTCTGTAATATTTGGCTATAATTTTTATATTTCCCTTATATTTGTGCCCTAGTTTAGGGGTGTTATTAGGTTTTTAGCAACGGCTATTATTAAACATCTCGTAAAATATTTATAATCATTGCGTTATGATAATTTTTCTTTAGTAGAAAATATTGTAACTATAATAATGTAAGATCAATTATGTCAAAAATCCGTTTTAAGGCCTTGCATGATGTGCAACACAGGCCAGCAGTAAGTTTTGAAGCTTTAGGAAGGCCATCTTCATTATTTAAGTCTAACGTTTTTGGAGAGCAAGCTATGCGTCAGTTTCTTTCTAAATCTACCATAGACAGTGTGCAGACAGCGATACGAAAAGGAGATAATATAGATCGCATCACCGCAGATGCCATTGCTACAGGAATGAAATCTTGGGCACTTGATAAAGGAGCTACTCATTACACGCATTGGTTTCAACCGCTCACAGGTGCCACGGCAGAGAAGCATGATGCTTTTTTTGAAATTACAACAGATGGTCATGTTATTGATAAATTTGACGGTGGGCAGCTAGCACAGCAAGAGCCAGATGCAAGTAGTTTTCCTAATGGAGGAATACGCAACACTTTTGAAGCAAGAGGATATACCGCTTGGGATCCTACTTCACCAGCATTTATATATGACAATACCTTGTGTATTCCAACGGTTTTTGTTGCATACACGGGAGAAGCACTTGATTATAAGACACCTTTATTAAAAGCTCTTAACACGATTGATCAAGCTGCTACGGCAGTCGCTCAATATTTTAATAAAAATGTAAATAAAGTAACAGCGACCTTAGGTTGGGAGCAGGAGTTTTATCTTATAGATGCATCACTAGCAGCTGCGAGACCAGACTTAATGCTTACAGGAAGAACGCTTTTAGGCCATGCGGCTGCCAAAGGACAGCAACTCGATGATCATTACTTTGGATCTATTCCTATCCGTGTGCTGGCATATTTAAAGGAGTTAGAGCAAGAATGCTTGTTACTTGGTATTCCTTTAAAGACAAGGCATAATGAAGTTGCTCCTAATCAATTTGAGATGGCTCCTATTTTTGAAGAAGCAAATCTAGCGGTAGATCATAATGCATTACTCATGGATGTGATGCAGAAAGTAGCGCAACGTCATCACTTTAAGGTACTCTTTCATGAGAAACCATTTGAGAATATAAATGGTAGCGGGAAACATAATAACTGGTCACTAGCTACAGATACTGGAGTAAACCTACTAAGCCCAGGAAGTACTCCAATGAAAAATTTACAATTTCTCACCTTCTTTGTAAATACTATTAAAGCGGTTCATGAGCATGAAGCTTTGCTTAGAGCTTCTATTGCTAGTGCGGGTAATGATTATCGTCTAGGTGCAAATGAAGCACCACCAGCCATTATATCTGTATTTATAGGTTCGCAACTCACACAAGTGTTAGATGAGTTAGAAAAAGTAACAGATGGGAAATTATCTCCACAAGAAAAAACAGATTTAAAACTTAATGTAATAGGTAAGATTCCAGAGATTTTACTTGATAATACAGATCGCAATCGTACCTCACCTTTTGCGTTTACAGGTAATAAATTTGAATTTAGAGCCGTAGGTGCTACTGCAAACTGCGCAAACCCGATGACGGTTCTTAACGCAATCGTGGCGCAACAGCTTATTGCTTTTAAAAAGGAGGTAGATGCTCTTATTGATAATAAGGACATGAAAAAGGACGATGCTATCTTTAATATCCTTAGAGAGTATATAAAGGATAGTAAGAAAATAAGATTTGAGGGAGATGGTTATGGAGCCTCTTGGGAAAAAGAAGCAAAAAAGCGCAAGCTTAGCAATAATAAGACTACAGTATCTGCTCTTGAAGGTCGTATAAGTAAGAGTACGATAGCATTATTTGAGTCTTTAGGTATTATGAACAATGTTGAGATTCAAGCGCGTTACGAGATTGAATTAGAAGAATATGTTAAGCGCATACAAATAGAAAGCCGTGTGCTGGGTGATGTAGCTCGTAATCATATTATTCCTACAGCTTTGAGATATCAAAATGTTTTGATAGACAATGTAAGAGGTTTGAAAGAAATATACGGAGAAGATTTTACCGCTTTCGCGAAAGCGCAAACAACCATTATTAAATCAATCTCAGAACATACCGCTAGTATTAATAGTCTCATAACGGAAATGATAAATGCTCGAAAAGAAGCAAATGCACTTGACCTTAAAGACAAGGCAGGCAGTTATGCTGCGAAAGTGAAACCATTTTTTGAACAGATAAGAAGAGATTGTGACAAGCTAGAACTTTTAGTAGAAGATGAGTTATGGCCTTTACCAAAATATAGAGAATTACTCTTCGTAAATTAAGGGATGTTTTTAATTTAAGTCGCAAGGCTTTATAATGTACAAGTATAAGACGACTGTAAGTTTCTTATAGTCAGCGTACTCGTAAGAAAAATCTGATTCTAATATAGCCGCACCTATAAAGGGGTGTTTACCCCTACGTGCTTAGACACTGTAAACACTAGTGCTAACCGAAAAATGTTAAAAATACCATAACGTTTCATCGAAAACAGCTGGTAACTTCTTGGAAGAGAGATAGATTTTCCTAATTTAGTACTCGTATTACAACCATTATCTCCCCCTCGTAATACATACTCCCCCGTAATAATAGATTAAAAGACGCAATTGCGATGACAATGACGATGATTTGTTGTGTCTTATAAATATGTATTTATTAACCATTTATATATTATTAACTTAAACTCAATTATTATGAAAAAAGTAATTTTTAGTGCTGCGGCACTCATGATCGGAGCAGTTGCTCTGGGGCAGACAACCACAGAAGCTACTGAGGCAAATTTCCAGGACACTCCAGTACTAGTAACGGCAGGTTTTCCTTTAACTAGTTCGGCAACTATTGAAACGGCAGACGCATTACCACAAGCTTTTGGAATAGGCCCTAATACTGGTTATTCTACACAAAACGGAAATAATAACCTAGTACGAGCTCGTCAGGCTGGTGATTTAAACTCTATGTATGCAACTCAAGACGGTGATGGAAACCTTGTTTCTATGCGTCAAACAGGTAACACTAATAACGGAGGTTTCTTCATAAGCGCCATTGATAACGATGCACAAGCAAATCAAGTAGGAGATCAGAATGATGCCCGCATTGAGCAACAAGGAGATTTTAACGATGCTCAAGTGTATCAAGAAAACTCGGTAGCAGGAACAACAGGAAACTCTGCAGATATCCAGCAAGGTACTGCTCAAAATGCAGAAAACAATTATGCAGGCGTTGACCAAAGAGGTAATGATAACTCTGCTAGAATTTTACAAACTTGGGATAACAGTGATGCATTAGCGTTACAAAGTGGTACAAACAATGCAGTTGAAATTAAGCAACAAGCAGATCCAGAAAATAGCCTAGGTCAAGAAGCTCTTTCTGAGCAACTAGGTGTGGATAACCAAGGAACAATTAATCAACTTTCTGACGGTACTTCTGGACGTAATTATGCAAGACTTTTCCAAGAAGGTAACAACAATATGTCAAATCAAACTCAGACTACGGATGATAACGTTTTAGGAAATGAGGCATTAGTTAATCAAGGTAGTAATATTCTTTTAGATGATGCTAACACTGCAGCTCAGTTTACTGCTGTAAACGGTGTAGACGATATCTCTAACGGTATTGAAAGTCAAGTTTCAAGTTGGAGTAAAGCTATCCAAGTACAAGAAGGAAATAGCAATTTAGCTGAGACTCATCAATTTGGGGATGGTACTAGTGATACTAACGGAGATTATTCTGAGCAAAATCAAGACGGTGTAGGGAACGAAGCTTATGTATTTCAAAACATTTTTGGATCACCAACAGGTCGTGGTAACTCTGTAGTTCAAAACCAAACTGGAGACGATAACTACGTAGCGACTGGTCAAAATGGGCGTCGTAATGATATCACAATTGATCAGCAAGGAACAAACAACTACGCTATCTCTACTCAAAGAGGAAAAGATCACGTTGTTGATGCACTTCAAACTGGAGATTTTAACGCTTTAGAAACTGCACAAAGAGGAGATATGAACACTATCGTAGTTCGTCAAGATGGAGACATAGGACAAAGCTGGAAAGCTGAGCAAAATGTACCAGGAGGACTTCCTGATGGAGGAAATACACTTGATGTTTTCCAAACTACAGGTTTCTCAGGAATCTTACCTGCTATAGGAACTTCTCAAACTGCTAATATGGTTACAAGAGCTGCTATGGCTGCTCCAGCAAGAGCTAGATCTGGTTCAGGTCTATAAATCAATTGATTGAATTTTAGATTGGGTCATTTTTATTACAAAAAAATGATTTACATCTAAATTAATAAAAACTTGGACATACTTGATATCAAGTATGTCCACTGTTTTTTTAGAATATGTATCTGAATTAACTTAATATGATAATATTATGAAATTATATATAATGTGTTTAGTGTTTTTTTTTACGACAATTTCGGTTAATGCACAAACCTATAATGAGGATATTGAGGGTACTACTAAACTCACAAACGTAGAACTTGTAAAGAAAGATATTGTAACAAAAGCTGCTCTTGGTGATTTTGGAATAGGTACTGCAAAGAATACTAGGAATACTTCAATTCAGGGAAATAGTGTTTTTATTGCGCAAATAGGAGACTTTAATGCTGCGTTATTAAATGTAAAAAGTAGAGCAAGTGAAATAAATATAGAGCAAAATGGAGACTTTAACCTTACGGGTTTAGATTATAATGTTGACACTGTAATCACAGATATTAAACAGGAGGGTAATAGAAATGTAGTATTTGATATTGTTCAAGACAGAACAGCAAATATTTCATTAGATCTAGAGCAACAAGGAAATAATCTCAATTTTCAAAGATTAGGCTCTAATAGCCTTACAGAATCATTACAATTTATTCAAACAGAAGCATCACCATCATTAATAATTAGAAGTAGCACTAACGGAACACCAGATAATTAAAATTTTAAATACAAAGATAATTTTGAAGTTGTTTAAGAAGCTTATGTTACTATTTTTCTTTTCATCCTTAGGGATGCAGGCGCAATATTATAATAAAGAAGTAGCTGCATCAGTAAGAATAGAAAGAAATAGCGAGTTTTTAAAGTTTTTTGCATTAGCAGAAAATAAAACACCTGTCGAGTTACCTCTTGAATATGAATTTTTGATTTTCAAAACACAAGATGATGGTACTATACAAAAGGATAGTGATAAGCAACGGTTTGTTTTAAAGCCGTATGAGAAAAAAGTATTACAAACATTGGTTCTGGGAAATGCGGTTACAAATAAAACAGTACTCGCATTACTCATTTTTGATAAGGACGGTAAACCTTTAGGTAAAGATCGAATAGTTCTAGAAAATGGGAGTCTTTCAGAAATTGATATCCAGCAACCTAAGAAGGATCTTTTTCGATCAAGCGATCAAGCAAAACCGCAAGATGGCTTTTTTATAGAGGGGTTAGTAATTCAGAAGACAATTACAAAAGCGGGAAGAGACTTTTTTAAGTATTTCTACTCGCTATACTTTAATAAATCTATTAAGTCACCTAAAGATATTATTATCGAAGAAGTGCCTGGTAGATCAAGAACAACATTAATAACAGTTAAGGTTGATAATCAAATAGTATGGAAATTTTTCTCTCAACCTCAGCGTAAATTTTTAGAAGAGCAGGCACAGTTTACAATTAGTAGAGTAGGTAAAATATTGCAAATTTTAGAACAACAAAAGGATCAACAAATACAATATTGATATGAGAATATTACTTTTTTTATTTATTGCTGTAGGAGTTTCTGCTTTCGCGAAAGCACAACAATTTTCTTATAAACCTATAAGCCCTTTTTTTGGAGGGGATACCTTTAATTATCAGCAAATTATAACTTCTGTAACATTACAAAATAGCCTTTCAGAATCTGTTGATGAGCAAGAGAACTTATCGGAGCTGCAGCAGTTTGGCAGAGAGCTTAATAGGAATTTATTAAATGCTATAGAGAGCCAGCTAAGTCAGGCACAACTAAACGCTTTAAATATTACTGAAGAAGGAACTTTTACTTTTGGATCGCTTAATGTAGAGGTGTTCGAAACCTTTGAGGGATTAGTTATAAATATTTTGGATACCAATAATGGTGAAGAAACGCAAATAGTAGTACCTAACTAGAACTAACTGAATGTTTATGAGAATTTTACAAAAGTTGACACTTGTAATCAGCTTCTTTTTATTGTCTTCATGTGGAGCTTATTTTAATCAGAAATTTGACCAGCAGCCTGCTAGAACGGGGGAGTTTGGGAAAACCACAAAAAAGTTATTAGATCTTCCAGAAGCATCATTGCCTGTTGAAGTTGCAGTTTATAATTTCAGTGATCAAACTGGGCAGTTTAAAGCTATTGAAACTGGAAGTACTTTTAGCACGGCCGTTACCCAAGGTGGAACAACAATTTTGATAAAAGCTCTAGAAGATTCTGGGTGGTTTAGACCTATTGAAAGAGAGAATTTAAGCAACTTATCTACAGAACGTAATATTATACGTAATACAAAACAAGAATATATTAAAAACTTAAACCCCAATGAACCACCTTTGCCGCCATTATTATATGCAGGGTTACTATTAGAGGGGGGAATCGTATCTTATGATACGAATATCGTTACAGGAGGTCTTGGTGTTAGATATTTTGGGTTAGGCGGATCTGCTAAATACAGGCAGGATAGAATAACTGTTTATCTCAGAGCTGTATCAACAAGTAATGGTGAGATTTTAAAAACAATATATGTCTCAAAAACTATCTTATCACAAGCTCTTGACGCAAGCTTTTTTAGATTTGTTAAGTTTCAGCGGTTGTTGGAGGCAGAAACGGGAATCACTCAAAATGAACCTGTTCAGATTGCGGTAAAAGATGCAATAGAGCGGGCAGTACACGATTTAATAATGGAAGGGCTCATTGATCAATATTGGAGTGCAAAAGATGGTCGTGAAGTGAATGAAGAGCTTATTTCAAATTATTTGAAGGAAAAGGAGCTAGAAGAAAGTTCAGGTCTTTACGATAGAATGTTTGTAAATGATGAGTATGATACTCATGTTACACTTCAAGGTGGTGTAAACTTAATAGATGGCGATTTAACTCCAAACAAACCTGGTTTCATGTCAAAACTTACTATAGAGCACGATGTTACGGATAACTTTAGTGTCGGTCTTTCTGGGAGTGCTTTTGAATTAAATAATGGTGACGCATACTCAAATATTATGGGGAGTGTAGATTTAAATGCAAGAATGTTTTTATTACCGAAAGATGATTTTGGTCCATATATATATGGAGGTCCTGGTTTGGTAGTTGATTTAGTAGACTCGGCCCAAGATGGATTAGGTCTTGGTAAAACTTTTCCCAAATTACAATACGGAGCAGGTTTACAATATAAGTTTTCACCTAGATTGAGCTTCACTGCTTTTGCTGAACATAATGTATTACTTAACGATGATATTGATTTTATTGATCAAGGAAAGCGCAATGATTTCTACTATAATTTTGGTTTTGGTTTAAGGTATGGGCTAAACTTTAAAAGCCATAAGAAGAAAGATAATAAGTTAATAGTAATTGAAAATTGAAGAATTTAAAAATGTCAACAATGAATAAGTACTTTTTAATTATAGTCACATTTGCAATTTTATTATTCTTAGGTTGTTCTGAAGATACTATAGAGGCAGATGTATTCGGATCAATATCAGGAGTTGTTACAGCAGAAGACACAAACGAGCCACTAAATAATGTAAAGATCTCTACTAGTCCTGCTAGTAATACCGTTTTCACAAATGAAGAAGGGAAATTTAGTATTTCTAATGTACTTGTAAATTCATATTCAGTGGAAGCCGAATTAGATAACTATAATACCGAGTTTGAGGGAGTGGAAGTTCTTGAAGGATTGACTTCTGAAGTAGCTATAGAATTAGTGCTTTCAAACACAGGAAATGGAGCTCCAAGTACACCTGTTCTTCTCAACCCTGTTGATGGATCTGTAAATCAATTACTTGAAATTGAGTTTGCATGGAATTCAATAGATCCCGAGGACGATGAACTTAGTTATACAATTCAATTAAGAAATGGTTCTACAAATGAGATGGAAGAATTTCAAATAGTAGGAGATACTACGTATACTGTAAATAATTTAAGTCTTGAGACCAATTATTTTTGGCAAGTCTCTGCAAAAGATGAACTTAATGAATCAGTAAGTTCAGAAATAAGTTCTTTCACTACATTTTCTGCGCAAAATAATCCTTTCTTATTCATAAAAAGGATAGACGGAAATAGTGTTGTATTTTCTGGAGCAAATTCTGATGAGGTTAATGAAACCACTGATGCAAATGTTCTACAGCTTACAGATGAATCTAAAAATAGTTTTCGACCTAAGCGAAATAACAACGTCGGTAAAATTGCATTTCTAAGAACTATAGGAGGAGAAAATCAAATTTTTACAATGAGTCTTGCTGGAGCAAATGAACAACAAATCACTTCCACGGTTCCTGTTGCTGGATTTAGACAGGAAAGTATACAATTTACTTGGGCTGAAAATGGACAAAAATTTTATTATCCAAACTTTGATAAACTATACGCCATTAATAATGATGGTAGTGGGTTATCTCAAATATATCAAACGAATGATGGGTCATTAATATCTGATGTAGCTGTTTCGTCATTCAATCCCGATACTATTATTTTAAAAACCAATGATGTTGACGGTTACAATGTTAGAGTATTTGCTATTTCTCAGAGCTCAGGTCAACTATTATACACAGTTTTAGAAAATCAACTCGGTGCAGTTTCGGGAATAGATGTAACTGCAAATATGGATAAAGTCCTCTATGCGCGTGATGTTTCAGGCTCAGAAAATGGAGATTATAGAATTTTCACAAGTCGAATTTTTGAATATAATGTAAATACTCAAGAGACCTCAGTGGTAGAGACAGAGGTAATAGCAGGGGAGAATGATCTTTTTCCTAGTTACTCTCCTGACGAAGGGAGAATTATATTGACAAGAGTTTTAAATAACCAAGGAGCAATACCTTCAATATATCTCGCCTTTCTGAATGATTCTGATGATAATGATGAACTATTTACAAACGCTCTTATGCCAGATTGGGAATAATAACGGAAATCAATGGTAAGTTGTTTATTAATATATAAACTCACAGGAATTTTATACGAAAGAGCGCATTTATATAAATGCGCTCTTTTTTATTTATTTAATATTTGTTCTATCTATTTCGCCCGCATTGCTTTCTTAAAAATGCTTCTTGTAGTTTTATTTAATGCATAATCAAGTGGCTTCTTACCTTTATGGTTCATTTGATTTGGATTTGCATCATTGGTTATCAAGAGTTCTATTATAGGTAGCGCATATTCCTTTTGACTAGCTAGAATATGTAATGCCGTATCACCAGATGAATCTTGAATGTTTATGCGAGCGCCAAGTTCAATGAGCATTTGCATAATTAATTTACTCTCTTCAGTTAATGATCTACTTAGGGTATGTATTGGGTAATTACCATTATCAAAAGCAGTATTTAAATCTATTTCTTGCTGTTTCACAAGTAGTAATACTCCTTCAGTAAACTGATAATCTATGGCTATTCTTAAATGCTCTTGACTGCATGTAGCTCCATTTTTAATAAGCTCTTTTAGAGAACCTATCATTTTATAACGGATAGCATCTTCAATAGCTAGGGAAGGATTTGCTCCATTATATAGTAGCCTTTTTGCAACTGATAAATTTCCTTTACGTGCTGCGCTGCGAATAAACTCATTACTATTTAAACTAGATACATAATCCATTAGTAATAAAATAAGAGGTTCATTTTTAGTTTCCATTGCATTAGCTAATGACTCATCAGCTTTAGCTCCGCTTTTTAATAAGGAATTTACAATTTCAATATTTTCTGTTTTTGTTGCGTCAAGTAATGCTTGGTTGAGGTTAATGTCTCCTTGATTCACAAGTAACTCAACAAGACCTAGGTTTTCATTTGTAATTGCTGATTCGATGAGTCGTGGGTCTGTAGTGTCTGCCCCCATAGAGATTAAGTACTGACTTATAGTTTGGTTCTCTATAGTTATGGCTTTATTAATTCCGCTACTAGGGTTGCTATTATTAGAAACCAATAGTTTTACCATGTCAACATTTTCACCAGCTACAGCAAGGGGTAACAGATTATCAACATTCATCCCTTCTTTCTTTGTAGCAATCACAGATGCTGCAAAAGGTAAGTTGTCTTCTTTAATAGCTGCTTTCATAGCTACATGTGGGTTTCCATTATACAGGTTTAATACATCATTAAATAATTGAGCATCATCTTTCTGAGCAGCATAAAATAGTGCGCTGTCTGGAGCTGCCTTATTTTGAAGCGCGACATTGATAGCTTTGATATTCTCTTTGATGATGGCATACTCTAATGACTCAGAAGCGTTTCCCCCATTTTTAAGTGAGATATCTAGAATTTCATAATTATTATTGTCTGTTGCTATATTAGGGATTTTATTACTGCTTATACGTGCATTCTTATTAATAAAGTAATTGAATAACGCTGTGTTATCAAGCATTGATGTGACTTCGAGAGTATTTTCATTTGCTTCAGTTACAGGTATGATTATATTTTTAAGATCTTCATTATCATTTCTCAGAGCGCTATCTAAAAGAGATGCATCTGCGGTTGCACCAAGTATTGTAAATTTTTCAGCGAGGTCAGCATCATTGTTTTCTACGGCTAGAGATAGTTCTTTTTTACCTGCTTCAAATGCATCAAACTCAACACTCATTAAAGCCTTGACAGATGGATAATGATAGGTGTCTAGCGCAAATGATAAATCATTGTTTACAGGAGTAGCTCCTTCTCTCAGTAACGCATAAATAATAGGTTCACTTTGAAAAGCAACCGCCTTATAAATCATATTATTTTTAAAAGGAGCACCTCTTTCTAAAAGGATTAATACTTTTTGTTCATCAAAATATTCTTTAAGGAATAGTAAGTCGAGATCTTCACTGGTTGGTATTACTCCTTTGTCTAGTACAAAATTTAAAATTTGAGAAGATTGTTTTGAAGTAATAATAGCAGCGATTAAACCCGGGATTCTTCTAGTTGCATTTTGTGCCAATAAAGTTTTCATGCGAGCTAGATCGCCTATGTTTGCAGCTCTTACAATTTCTGTTTGTAATGCAGTATTGTAATGTTGTGCGCTATTTTCTAATAATTTTTTTTCCTTTTCTAGGGACAATACGTAAGCCACTTCATAAATATCGCCGTCTATAGTCGTTATCTCCACATCTTTATGAATATCCCTTACGAGTGCTTCTTTATAAAAAGTTTTTGCTTCTTCCGGACCAGAAACTCGTAAGCGCTTGCGTTCTCTGCTTTTGACTAGTTTTTTTGTATCATCCCATACACTTACATATCCTTTTTCTAAGTCCTCAGGTTTTGCTGTAATGATGACTTGCTTATTGAGTTTTATTTCTTCGTCAGTGATTAAGGTTTCTAGCCGTACACCGCCACGATCTATGAGTGGTGCGGTACGTAGCATAGCTTCGTCTTTTGAAAATCCTCCAAAAAATAAATCACCCGTATAGGCATCCACATCACTTGAGGTAGCGCCAGCACTTTTT
Source organism: Dokdonia sp. Hel_I_63 (assembly GCF_007827285.1). Lineage (NCBI taxonomy): Bacteria > Pseudomonadati > Bacteroidota > Flavobacteriia > Flavobacteriales > Flavobacteriaceae > Dokdonia > Dokdonia sp. Hel_I_63. The sequence continues at coordinate 1,713,474 of NZ_VISD01000001.1, forward strand.
TTAACTAGTTTGTCGATAGCTTGTTTGAAACGTAAGGAATATTTAGTGAAATAAGCAGAAGGCTGCGGGGCATGTAATTGATTTTTACAAGTGCTTACAGCTATTTCAATAACACTATCTAGTAATTGTATTTTCCTTTCTGTTTCCTGTATGTTTTCTGTAGTTAGGCTTCTAAATGCCTTAGTCCAGGGTTGTAGTGAGACATCTATGGGGGCAGTATTGTTTTCTAAAGTAGCTTGCCAGTCTGTAAACCATGGTGCGTTTATATCACCTCCCTTTGTAAATGAGCTGCTAGATCCAGCGGTAATGTATGGATCTGTATCCTCTTGATTTTGATGTGATGCACTAATATCTTCAATTACCTTTTTCTTAAATAAGTCACGATCATACGGAGAGTATATAAAGTCGTCACTTTTTATTAAGTTTCTCTTTAAGAAAAGACCTCCATAAATGACTTCATGAGCATAATGTGTGCCGTAACGATATATAAATCCTTCTGGGGTGATATCGCGTCCTAGTCTTTTAAAATCTTCAACCATTGCACTATCTAGTACGTTAGAAGAAACAGCTACAAGTATATCTTTTGATAATGGTATTTGTTTTTTAGTATAGACTAATAGGGTTTTATTTGACTCATCGTTATTAAAGCCTTTGTAATGTGCTTCACTATGTAACGCATGATAGGGTTTTGAAAGCGTATCGGCATTTAAAATTTGTTTTTCAAACTCGTAGGGAGATGTTATAAAATGAAAACTCTCAATTGGACTAGTATTAATAGGAGTGCTATGCACGGATCCATGGATAAGTTGTTTTCCTTTTGAAGATCCTAGCCAGTCTAAGGCATCAACATAACGTATGTCAAAACCCTGCCCAATGAGATTAGGATTTAGTTGTTGCTGGCAGAATAAAGGGTTATTTAAAATTAATAGGAATAGGGGGAGCATAAAGTATTCCTTTCGGAAAAAGCGTGTAGTCTCCAAAGGCAAAGGTGTTAGTTAAATAAAATGGTCAATAAGTATCTAAAATACTTATAAAAAAGCTAAGAAAAAATTCAATTAGATTAAGGTGTAAATAACTGGATTAAAGAGGGTTTGAAGTAAAATGTTTGTAAGAAACGACTGATTTTTAATGATTTTTATCACGCTTTCGCGAAAGCGTAATTATAAAATATAAAATAGAAATAAATATTTTAGAAACTTGGTCAAACTGTTTGTAAATCAATTTTAAAGCCCATTATATAATCCCTATTTTTGCGATGTAAAATTTATAGATGAGCCAAGAAATTTCTAAACGATACGCACAACGCGGAGTCTCTGCAGGTAAGGAAGATGTGCACAATGCCATTAAAAATGTAGACAAGGGATTGTTTCCTAAAGCATTTTGTAAGATTGTACCAGACGCACTTACGGGAGACGAGGATTATTGTCTTGTAATGCATGCAGATGGGGCAGGAACAAAATCTGCTCTTGCATACATGTACTGGAAAGAAACTGGTGATATCTCTGTATGGAAAGGCATCGCTCAAGATGCTCTTATCATGAATATAGATGATCTATTATGTGTGGGTGCAACAGACCATATCATGCTATCATCAACAATAGGGCGTAATAAGAATGTAATTCCAGGTGAAGTTATTTCGGCCATTATTAATGGATCTGAAGAACTTTTGGCGGAGTTAAAATCTTACGGTGTTACCATTCACTCTACAGGTGGAGAAACAGCAGATGTAGGTGATCTTGTGCGCACAATCATAGTAGACTCTACTGTTACGGCACGTATGAAGCGCAGCGATGTTATTGATAATGCAAACATACGTCCTGGAGATGTTATTGTAGGTCTTTCATCGAGCGGTCAAGCGACTTACGAAAAAGAATATAATGGAGGTATGGGAAGTAACGGACTAACTTCTGCACGTCACGATGTGTTTGATAAGTACCTTGCACAAAAATATCCAGAGAGTTTTGACGCAGCAGTACCAGAAGATCTAGTGTATAGCGGTTCAAAAAAGCTTACAGATGCAGTAACGGGTAGTCCTCTAGACGCTGGCAAGCTTGTGCTTTCTCCTACGAGAACCTATGCGCCTATAATTAAAGATATTTTGTCCAAATATAACTCAGACAGTATACATGGTATGGTGCACTGTAGTGGTGGTGCTCAAACAAAGATTTTACATTTTGTAGAGGACTTACATATTATCAAGGATAATCTATTTGAAACTCCGCCACTTTTTAAACTTATACAAGAAGAGAGTGGTACAGACTGGAAGGAGATGTACCAAGTGTTTAATATGGGACATCGTATGGAGATCTACTGCCCACAAGAGGTAGCTCAAGAGCTTATAAAGATCTCAACATCTTATAATGTTGATGCACAAATAGTAGGTAGTGTAGAAGCTTCTCAAAGTGGAAAGAGACTTACTATAAAAAGTGAGAAAGGAACTTTTTCTTATTAATATACTTTATAAAGCACCTTTTAAAAGAGGGGATGTTATTATTAAACAAAAGGTCTGTATTCTTTACAGATCTTTTTTTATGCACGTGAAATGAGTATTAAGTTTTGTTTCACATACGGTAATAATTTGCTTTTAGGAAAGTTAGCTTTTTCTTTTAAGTTTTTTTTATGATTCAAGAAATCCAATGGCTATCGTTTTTTCGTATATTTTCTATCCCAAGTCAAATGATTATTTAACTACCCCTAATTAGTCAAATAGCTATCCATATGGAGAAAATTACATCAGCGATAAAATGTAGAAGATTACCATTAATCATTGGATTTGTAATTTTGATTAATATAATCGCCGTTATCACCTCAGATATGCAAATTATGAGGATGGTGCGTTTACTCACGATAGGGATTTATATTTCATATTATCTTTTTCAAGCTTCACAAAAGAGTCTTATAGTAATTCTAATTCTATTTGGATTACTTTCAAGAGATATAGCGGTTTTGTATTATGAGACTAGTTTAGGACATAAATTATATCTTATATTGGGTGTCGTCGCTTACGCAACTATCTGTCTAGAGCGAGGAGATATACTTAAGGTAATTAGTAGGGATAGAAGCGCTTTAATTTTTACTTTTATATTTATTGTTTTAAATACGTTTGCTCTCAATGAGATAACCAAATTAGTTAGTCTTGGCTTTCAAGGACCATTTGAACCATATCTCTTTTATGTGTACGGCGTATTTATGATTATTTTTGGAGCAACGGCTATTATTTATAATCAAGTATATAATAGCAATAGATCACTAGCTTATATTTTATTTATGATAAGCTTCCTCACTAGTGATGTCACTTCATTATTTGCTTATTATTTTGGTTATGAGATGCTTTTTTATGTAGATCGTGTCGCTTATGCTATAGGTTTAGGTCTATTTTCTTATACCGTTATTGAAACCAGTAGTCAGCTAGAAGAAGCGGAGCAGTATGATATGCTGTCTTAATGCTTTTTTTTAAATAATAAAAAGGTTAATAATTATCTAAATGATAGATATAAGTACCTTAATATTAGGTAATTATGAATTGATATTACTTGTTAAATTCACTTTTTTGTATCATTTACGACTTTATTTTACATATTTTTAGAAAAGTGAAAAGATTTAAGTTTTCCCCCAACCAACAACGAACTAATGCAATTTTCATTACGTGAAACAGGTAAAAGTTTACCATTAATAACGATAGGATTAATAGTCTTGAACATCCTTTCAATTTATTTAGGTTATAAGATTTACATTCTAAGGTATATTCCGCTTTTTACCGTGCTGTTTTTTCTAGTTTTTTATATAATTAAGACACCCAAAACTAGAGCCATTGTTGTATCAATTTTTGTAATGCTAGCATTACGGGAGCTTTCAGTTTTTTATTATTATAAAAGCTTTGGGCAAATATCATATATCCTCCTTGGTTGCTTGACGTACAGTCTTATTATCGTTAAGCGATTAGATATGTTCACTACATTTTTAAAAGATAGAGCAGCAATTATATGTACTCTCATTTTTATAATTCTCAACATACTTATTCTTAATGAATTGATAGGCTTAGTTAAGGATAGCTACCAAGGAACTTTCCAGTCTGGTCTCATCTTTCTTTTTGGAGTTATAATAAGTTTACTTGGCGCAATAGCAGTGTTGTATAACCAAGTAGTAAATAGTGATAGATCTTTGGCCTTTGTATTTTTTGTATTTTGTTTTATCTTCTCAGACGTGTCGTCTCTTCTTGGTTACTATCTCGATATTTATTTCTTCTATTATATTGATTTTATTTGCGCTACTTTAGGGTTAGCTTTTTTTGTCTATACGGTATTAAATACTAGGAATAATGAGGAAGAAAATAATGAACTCACCGAATTCTATTAACAGCTAATTGGTTTTTTTGCTTTCGCGAAAGCGTATATAGACCTCCATTTACCTTTCATTCCTTGTTTAAATTATCGTAAATTCGCTACTTATTATAGAAAGTAGATGTTAGAAAAATTACAGATCGTAAAGCAACGTTTTGATGAGATAAGTGATCTCATCATACAACCAGATATTATAACAGATCAAAAGCGCTATGTCCAGCTCAATAAGGAATATAGCGATCTCAAGGCGCTCATGGAAGTGCGCGAGGTATACATAGAACTTAGTGAAAATCTTAAAGAGGCCGAAGAAATCATAGCTGACGGTAGTGATGCAGAAATGGTTGAAATGGCCAAAATGCAATACGAAGAGGCAAAAACTGGTATTCCTGAACTAGAGGAAAAAATCAGAATGATGCTTATTCCTAAAGATCCAGAAGATGCAAAGAATGTCGTTGTAGAAATACGCGCTGGAACTGGTGGTGATGAAGCAAGTATTTTTGCTGGAGACTTGTACAGAATGTATACTAAGTATGTAGATTCTGTGCCAGGATGGAAACACAGTACGGTAGATTATTCTGAAGGTACTTCTGGAGGTTTTAAAGAAATCCAATTTGAAATTACAGGCCAAGATGTATACGGTACTATGAAGTTTGAAGCTGGAGTGCACCGTGTACAGCGAGTACCGCAAACAGAAACTCAAGGTCGTGTGCATACTAGTGCTGCAACAGTAATGGTACTTCCAGAAGCAGAGGAGTTTGATGTTCAAATAGAGCCTAAAGATGTGCGTGTAGATTTTTTCTGTTCTTCTGGACCAGGTGGACAGTCTGTAAACACAACATACTCTGCAGTACGATTAACACACATCCCTACAGGACTTGTAGCACAGTGTCAAGATCAAAAATCTCAACATAAAAACAAGGAGAAGGCTTTTAAAGTACTACGCTCGCGTTTATATGATATGGAACTTGCCAAAAAACAAGAAGAAGATGCCGCAAAACGTAACTCTCAAGTAAGTAGTGGTGACCGTAGTGCAAAAATTCGTACATATAATTACCCTCAAGGACGTGTAACGGATCACCGTATTGGATTAACATTATATGATTTACAAAATATCGTAAATGGTGATATTCAAAAAATTCTTGAAGAGTTAAGACTTGTTGAGAATACAGAGAAACTCAAATTTACCGAAGGCGAACTATAATATAATAAAGCTGATTATTATCTAGATCTGAAATAAACGACAATGAAAACAGCTGATTTAATTACCCAAATTAAAAAGAAGCAATCTTTTTTAATAGTTGGTCTAGATACAGATCTTGATAAGATTCCTGCGAATTTATTGAAGGAGGAAGATCCCATTTTTGCTTTTAACAAAGCGATTATAGATGCTACTCACGATTTATGTGTGGGCTATAAACCTAATACTGCTTTTTATGAAGCTTATGGTATCAAAGGATGGCAAGCACTAGAGAAAACCATTTACTATATCAACGAAAAGTATCCAGAGCAATTCACTATTGCAGATGCAAAACGCGGAGATATAGGGAATACATCTACTCGATATGCTAAGGCATTTTTTGAGGATTTAAACTTTGACTCTGTAACGGTTGCTCCATACATGGGTAAAGACTCTGTAGAGCCATTTCTTGAGTTTAAAGATAAGCACACCATATTACTAGCACTTACTTCAAATAAAGGAGCCTTTGATTTTCAAACCAAGGAAATTGACGGTAAAGAAGTGTATAAACACGTACTTGAAACATCTAAGTCATATACAAATAGTGAGCAACTTATGTATGTAGTAGGTGCTACAAAAGCTGAGTATCTTACAGATATACGAGCAATCATTCCTGAGGCATTCTTACTTGTGCCGGGAGTAGGAGCACAGGGAGGTAGTTTACGTGAAGTTTGTAAATACGGAATGACTAAGGATATAGGACTTCTTGTTAATTCTTCTCGAGGTATTATTTATAATTCTCAAGGAGAAGACTTTGCCATCGCCGCGCGCAATGTTGCACAGCAGATGCAAGAAGAAATGAGAGAGCTTATTTTAGAATATATCTAATATGAACGTTATAGATCAAATAGGCACTCGTCTTGAGTTTGATCATACACCACTGCGCATTGTTTCTTTAGTACCTAGTCAGACAGAACTTCTCGTTCACCTAGGGTTAGAAGAGCATATCATGGGTGTGACAAAATTTTGTGTTCATCCTTCTCATCTGCGTGGTGATAAAGAAGTTGTAGGAGGTACAAAGCAAGTAGATATTGCAAAAATAACCGCGCTACAGCCAGATATTATTCTCTGCAATAAAGAAGAAAACACAAAAGAGATTGTAGAAAGTTTGCGAGCTATTGCTCCGGTACACACATCAGATATTATAAGCGTACAAGAGTCTCTAGATCTCATACTACAATACGGATTAATTTTCAAAAAAGAGACACAAGCTCAGCAGCTAGTTACTGCTATTACAGAAGAGCGTAATCAATTTTTAAAGGAACTAAAGACATCAAGTCAAGGTAGTGTAGGTTACTTTATCTGGAAAGAACCAATGATGGTTGCTGGTGCAGATACTTTTATAAATACACTATTAGAAGAGGCTGGCTTTAAAAATACTTTTACATCTTTAGAAGGTAGATACCCAGAGGTCCAAGCAGAACAGTTAGCAAATCTTGATTACATCTTCTTATCATCAGAGCCTTTTCCATTTAAGGAAGAACACATCGCATTATTCAAAAAAAATACCACTGCTAGAGTGGTATTAGTAGACGGTGAGTATTTCTCTTGGTATGGCAGTAGGCTTTTAGCAGCATACTCATACTTTAGAAATTTACGAGCTCAACTAGAATTGCAAGAACTTTAATTTTGAATCTAGTTGCAGTGCTTCAAAGGTAAGCACATCACTTTGCTCATGATCTGTGTACTTTAAATTGTATGCCTCTTCTACAAGTTTTTTATGCTTGCGCTCCATGTAAGTCTTGATGCGCTGGTGTTTATATTGAGAATTCATATTACAATTAGGTTGATTTGGGGTTAAACTTATTTTCTCTACTTAAATGTATTAAAAAAAAATCAATCTAAATCACTATAACTATATAAAAATCAAGCAATTAATGTAAGAATAATCTTGTTAATCTTGAAGTGCAAATACACGTTGTAAAAGATCTGTAGTTCTACTTTGTGTTTTAGTACGGATTTCCTTTTCCTCCACCGCAATCATTTTATAAACCCCTTCAAGTGCTTGTTGCGTTACATAATCTGTAAGGTCAGGGTTTACATCATTAGTAAGTGGTAACTCGTTATACTTTGTAATCAGGTTAGTCCATATTTGATCTGCACCTACTTTTGTAAAACTATTTTTTATCACAGGATTAAATTTCCCATAAAGTACTGTTTGTGTTTTTCCTTCTAAGTATGAAGTCGCAGCATTGTCAGATCCTAATAAGATGTTGCGCACATCATTAAATGTAATTTGCTTTACTGCATCTACAAAGATTGGAGTAGCCTCACTTACTGCATCTTCGGCAGCGCGGTTAAGGGCTTTGATGCCTTCATCTGCAAGGCTTCCTAAGCCTATTGCTCTTAGTGTTTTATCTACTTTTTGTAACTCTTCTGGAAGTAAGATTTTTACTAATTCGTTTTTATAAAACCCATCTGTAGACGTAAGTTTTGTTACCTGTTTATCAATTCCAAAGTCTAACGCTTGCTTGAGACCGTTCCCTATCATTTGGTTGCTAATTCCAGAAGTTCCAGTTTCTGTAGGTAAACTATCTATTACGCCTTGCAATTCGGCACAAGAGATTAGTGAAAACAAAGCAAATACAGCGATAATCTTTTTCATGATACTATGGGTTTTAATGTGTGGTAAAGATAGTTTTTAATTGCGCTTTCGCGAAAGCGTAACTCAGCTTATTCATATGTTAAGTAAAAATCACCGTCTTATTATCGTAAACAAAACACTTGTGCTGTGCGTGTAATTTTATAGCTCTTGAGAGTACAATCTTCTCCAGATCTCTCCCTTTTGCAATAAGATCTGGAATCGTGTGGCTGTGAGTTACACGTATGGTATCTTGCTCAATAATAGGACCTGCATCGAGTTCTTCAGTAACATAGTGACTTGTGGTTCCTATAATTTTCACACCACGAGCAAAGGCCGCATGATAAGGCTTTGCGCCTACAAAGGCAGGTAAAAAGGAGTGGTGTATGTTTATAATGCGATGCGTGTATTCACTTATAATGGTAGGCGTCACAATCTGCATATAGCGAGCAAGAACGATAAAATCAACCTTAAATTTTCGCAGTAAGTCTAACTGGCGTTGCTCTGCGAGTGCCTTCGTACCTTTTGTGACGGGAATATGGTAAAATGGGATATCAAAATTTGCTGCAATATGAGCTAGATCCTTGTGATTACTCACAATAAACGGGATGTGTACTTGGAGTTCTCCAGCGTTATAACGACCCAGAATATCATAGAGGCAGTGATCATATTTAGATACAAAAATTGCCATTTGCAATTTTTGTGTAGCAGGATATAACTGCCATTGCATCTCAAATGGATCTCCTATGTCTTGAGCGAAATTTTTTGTAAAAAGCTCCACATTAAAATCTGCTTGTTCAAAAAAGCACTCTAATCGCATAAAGAACACATTTTCCTGCGCATCTACATGTTGATCTATGTAGGTGGTGTTTCCGCCATGATCAAGTATGAAATTAGTAACAGAAGCGATGATTCCCTTTTGATCTTTGCAATGTATAAGCAGTGTAAGATGTGCCATAAATCAGATTTTTATCACCTCTAAATTGCAATTATTATAACGCAATTCAGCTATAAACAATCCTTTTTGTGTTATTCATATTCAAGCGTCGTTTTTACTGATTATTACGTAAATTTACATCATCAAACACACCAATAATTACAGATGGAACAAGCTACTCCTTACACACCAAAATATAAAGTTAGAATAGTTACTGCAGCTGCACTCTTTGATGGTCACGATGCCGCTATAAATATTATGCGTCGTATCATTCAGAGCACAGGCGTTGAGGTGATCCATTTGGGTCACGATCGCTCGGTAGAAGAGGTGGTGAATACCGCAATACAAGAAGATGCAAATGCAATAGCGATAACCTCTTATCAAGGAGGCCACAATGAGTATTTTAAATATATGTATGATCTTCTTAAAGAGAAGGGAGCGTCACATATTAAAATCTTCGGAGGTGGAGGTGGTGTGATCTTGCCAGAAGAGATACAAGAACTCATGGATTATGGGATTACTCGTATCTACGCTCCAGATGATGGTCGTGCCATGGGATTACAAGGGATGATTAATGACCTTGTAAAACAATCTGACTATGCCATAGGAGATAAGCTTGATGTAACTGTAGATAGCTTAAGCGAAAAAGTGCCTACGGCAATCGCTAGAGTTATATCTGCTGCCGAAAACTTTCCAGAGGTTGCAAAGAAAACCCTAGATGCAATTCATAAAAAGAATGAAAACTCGCTTACACCCGTACTTGGTATTACAGGTACAGGAGGTGCAGGAAAGTCATCACTTGTAGATGAATTAGTACGTAGATTTCTAATTGACTTTCCAAAGAAAAAGATAGGATTAATATCTGTAGATCCTTCTAAGCGTAAGACGGGAGGAGCATTACTAGGAGATCGTATCCGTATGAATGCGATTAATAGTGACCGTGTTTACATGCGCTCACTAGCAACTCGCCAGAGTAACCTTGCACTTTCTAAGTATGTAGGAGAGGCTATTGAGGTATTAAAAGCAGCCGAGTATGACCTAATTATCCTTGAGACTTCAGGAATAGGACAGTCTGATACGGAGATTATAGAACACAGTGATGTTTCTTTATATGTGATGACGCCAGAATTTGGTGCAGCAACACAGCTAGAGAAAATCGATATGCTTGACTTTGCAGATTTAGTTGCTATCAACAAGTTTGATAAGCGTGGATCACTAGACGCACTACGTGATGTAAAGAAGCAGTACATGCGTAACAACAACCTTTGGGATATCCCACAAGATGAGTTACCAGTTTTTGGTACCATTGCAAGCCAATTTAATGATCCTGGGATGAACACGCTCTATAAGCGCATCATGGAAAAGGTAAACGCAGTAAACGAGTCTGATCTTACTAGTACGTTTGAGATCAGCCAAGAGATGAGTGAGAAAATCTTTGTGATCCCTCCATCTCGTACGCGCTACCTAAGTGAGATCGCAGAGAGCAACCGTGCATATGACGCTTTCGCGAAAGCGCAACAAGAAACAGCACAACGTCTCTACGGAATTTATAAGACCATAGAAACTATTGCCGGTACAGCTCCAGCACTAGACAAAGCAGGAGTACAGTTAGCCGATTTCACTACCGAAAATACAGAAGAAGATAAAGACCTTATCAAATTGTTGCTAGCACAGTTTGACCGAGTAAAAATGGATCTTGATCCGTATAACTGGGAAGTTATCACTGGATGGGATGAGAAAGTAAATAGATATAAAGCACCTCTGTTTACCTTTAAGGTAAGAGATAAGGAGATTAAAATCCCTACGCACAGCGCATCGCTATCACATACAGAAATCCCTAAGATAGCATTACCTAAGTACCAAGCTTGGGGAGATATCTTAATCTGGTGTTTACAAGAAAATGTACCAGGAGAATTCCCATATACAGCAGGGCTATATCCTTTTAAACGTACAGGAGAAGATCCTACACGTATGTTTGCAGGAGAAGGAGGACCGGAACGTACTAACAGACGTTTTCACTACGTGAGTGCTGGATTACCGGCTAAGCGTTTGAGTACGGCTTTTGACTCTGTGACTTTGTATGGTAATGATCCAGGAATGCGTCCAGATATCTATGGGAAAATAGGAAATGCAGGAGTAAGTATTTGCTGTCTTGATGATGCAAAGAAGCTCTATTCTGGTTTCGACTTAAGTCATGCTATGACATCGGTAAGTATGACGATAAACGGGCCAGCACCTATGTTACTTGGTTTCTTTATGAATGCCGCTATAGATCAAAACTGTGAGAAGTACATTAAAGAAAACGAACTAGAAGCAGAGGTAGAAGCAAAGATTGCAGCTATGTATAAAGGAAAAACACGTCCAGCATACCAAGGCGATCTTCCAGAAGGAAACGATGGTCTAGGTTTAATGCTGCTGGGAGTAACGGGTGATCAAGTATTACCAGCAGATGTGTACAGCCGCATAAAAGTAGAGACACTCACACAAGTGCGTGGTACGGTACAAGCAGATATTCTTAAAGAAGATCAGGCACAAAATACGTGTATCTTCTCTACAGAATTTGCACTGCGCTTAATGGGAGATGTACAAGAGTACTTTATTGAGCAAAAAGTGCGTAACTTCTATAGTGTGTCAATCTCTGGATATCACATTGCAGAGGCAGGAGCAAACCCTATCACACAACTAGCACTTACATTGTCTAACGGATTTACGTATGTAGAGTACTACCTAAGCCGTGGGATGGATATCAATAAATTTGGTCCTAACTTATCGTTCTTTTTCTCAAACGGAATCGATCCAGAATATGCAGTTATAGGTCGTGTTGCACGTAAGATTTGGGCAAAAGCAATGAAGGAAAAATATAAGGCAAATCCTCGTGCACAAATGCTTAAGTACCACATCCAGACATCTGGGCGTAGCTTACACGCACAAGAGATTGACTTTAACGACATCCGTACTACATTACAAGCGTTATATGCGATTTATGACAACTGTAACTCGTTACACACAAATGCATATGATGAGGCGATTACAACGCCTACAGAAGAGAGTGTACGTCGTGCAATGGCAATCCAGCTTATTATCAATAAAGAGCTAGGACTTACTAAAAACGAAAACCCAATACAGGGATCATTTATTATAGAAGAACTTACAGAGCTTGTAGAAGAAGTCGTCTTACTAGAATTTGACAGAATCACAGAGCGTGGAGGAGTTTTAGGAGCAATGGAAACGATGTACCAGCGTTCTAAAATTCAAGAAGAAAGCTTGTATTATGAAACGCTTAAGCATAACGGTGAGTTTCCAATAATTGGAGTAAATACGTTCTTGAGTTCAAAAGGAAGTCCTACGGTACGTCCAGCAGAAGTAATAAGAGCTACCGAAGAGGAGAAGCAATATCAAATTGATATGCTTAATAATCTCCACAAGGAAAAAGCAGATAAGATAGAAGCACAACTTGAGACTATTCAAGATGCAGCGATTAATAACCGCAACATTTTTGAAGAATTAATGGAAGCGACTAAAGTTTGCTCACTAGGGCAAATTACAAGTGCGCTCTTTGAAGTAGGAGGACAGTATAGACGTAATATGTAATACTACGAGATTATAATCAATAAAAAAGGCGACCCAGAGGGTCGCCTTTTTTATTGATTTTTTTCAAGATTAATCCTTCCAAGGTCCGCTCTCGGTGATATGTATAAAGCGATTATCTTTTAATCTTGATAGGCCAAGGTATCCTCCTAACCAAATGGTGCCAACAGTATCCTCATAAATAGTCTGGATAGCATTGCTTTGCAAGCCATCCTTCTCATTATAGTTTGTAAAGCTATTACTATCGTATTTGTAAACGCCAGCATTTTCGGCGGGAAACCAAATGTTCCCTTTGGAGTCTTCAAAGAGCGACCAGATCTCTTCTCCTGTAATCACACCATCTGTAGTGAAATTTGTAAACGAAGTTCCGTCATAACGGCTCACGCCATTATGATGTGTTGCAAACCAGATATTTCCTGAGCGATCTTCTAGCATGTCATTTACATTATTTCCCGCAAGTCCATCTTTTGTAGATAAGGAATCTAGAGAAGTCCCATCCCAGATAAAGGTACCAGCGTTTGAAGCAAACCATAAACGTCCTTTGTTATCTTCCATGATACTATGCACGATTTTAGTACTTGAAACACCTCTTGAATTATCTACTACCGTTTCTGGAAGAGCGAACGGTTTAAAAGTAGTTCCATCATAACTATTAACGCCATTTAAAGCTCCTATCCACAACGTTCCTTCAGCGTCCAGCAACATACTCCATACATTACTTTCTTTAAGTCCTTGCGCTTCTGTGTAGTTTATAAAAGAAGGTTTTACTGTTGTTGTAGATGTAGTCAAGTCAAGCGATGTAATTCCTCTATTAGTCCCAAACCAGATTGTTCCATTTTTATCTTCCAGAATCGCACGCACGGCTTTACCATTAAAACCTTCGTCTATAGAAAAGTAGTCTACACTCGTTCCATTATATCGTATCACCCCATCACCATTAGTTCCCATCCACATCGTTCCTTGTGAATCTTGAAAGATTCTTCGTATGAATTGGCTTAATGGAGGAGGAGCCAAATCAATGACAGTAGGTCCCATGATTGTGTTAGTAGCTGAGGTCGTATCGCTCAAGGCGAAATGAGGAGCTTCATCTATAACATGCGTTGGTATCGCTTCTTTACAAGAAATGCTAAGCAGTAGCACCATAGAAAATACAATCAAAGTAATTCTGCCGAAGGTCATAGCGATAATTTTAAGTGTGGATACTTAAAAGTAAACTATTCAAATCAATTAGTAAGTGAGATGATTACTGATTGTCTTTTGTCCAGATAGTCTCAAAAGTCTCACACACAATGAGCATATTATCTATGGCTTTAATCAATTTTTGGCTTATTGGATTTTATAAATCCAAAGTGATTCACCTAAAGGCTCTGCTGGGCTTAGACCACACTCTTCAGCTCTTTCTATACTTTCTGGATCATCGATGTTAATTGTCAATTGGTCAGGACAATTGTCATCACTTGAGCAACCTGTTACTACAGTTATGATCAATATTATTAACAAGTATTCAAAAGCTTTTTTTATCATATTATTTTTGTTGGGTCTTCTAGAACAAGCTGAACATGGAGAAAATTAAGCTCCTTAAGACTTGCATAATAGCTAATTGGTTTTAGTTTGTGGTCTGGTTTGTTTGGACTAAATATACAATGAATTTTGAAGTTGTGGGCTGTGTATAAGGCTTTCAAAGTTGATAGCTAGATAGATGTTTTCTAGGAAGCACAAAGAGCGAAAGAAAAGCTGTTGTAATCCTTAAATCAGTAAGAACCTACAATTAGAATTATAGATCAAAATTAGCTTAAAAGCATGTGCTGAGCTTAGTCGAAGTAGGCTTGTTTTTTTAGCTTGCCTCTTTGTTGTCCTTTCATCTTTATTCTTCATTATTGATAAAAATCCAGCCTCTTTTGCTAGCGTAATTTTTCATTTTTTTAGCCTTCTTTTTAATAGCTCCTGTTTCTAAACCATTGTAATCAATAGAGCAATGTCCTTCAAAAGGAATGTTGTCTTCATTTACAGGTAAAGATTCTGCATCACATTCTCCTTTAGAAACACCGACAACTCCTGCAGAAGTGTAGCCTTGTTCAGAGAAATGATCAAAAGATTCTTTTGCAGAGAAAAGAGTTTCATTGTAAACAGATAACTTATTATCATCCTTAGGTGTCGGTCTAAAAGTTTGAGATGAAAAAACTTGAGATGAAATAGAATCTCCTTGTACAAAACTAGGATGAACTTGACGTAAAAGTATATTTTTAGAGTCCATAATGTTATGTAAAGTGAATTTGAATCTGTTCATTTAATTTTTTCCAACCATCAATACTATTAAGGTCTAAATCAAATAAAATTTCATCATCTTTATCTATTTTTAATATCGATAATTCACCTTTTTTATTTTTCAAATCCACAAATAAATCTGCTTCTATATTGTCTGAAGACCATTCAAATTGAATATTTGCATCAGGAGATGGGAATGTGTAGGGTAATTTTAATTCAGGATTAAATTTGTCATCAAATTCCGTTGAAAGCCAGAGTAATTGTTGCATATTAAAACTGTCACTTTCAGAGTTTAACCAGCCTTTTTTCAAATACCCTATTTCTTCAAGTCTAAAAGAAACGTCTAAATCTTCCAAATCAGAAATTGATTCAACGGATTCAATTTTAATTATATTATCGGTTTTGTTAAATCTAACTGATGAAGAAATTGATATTTTTTTCTTGATTCTCTCAGTAAAACTAATTAAAGCTGTTTTTAAAATATCTTGAAACTCTGATTCGTAAGAAGAAGTTAATCTCTGACCATTAAGCAAGTCAATAGTAAATGACATTTTTTGAAAATCCATTTCAGAAATAAAACCACGCAATTTTACATCTTCATTATATTCATTAGCTTTTGAAGATGCCTTGATTATTTTTTTTCTAGACTCTCGCGTGAACTTAGCCTTTTTTGTTCCATTAGGATTAAATTCTATAAATTCATTTTCTCCAAGTTTTTTACCAAATCTAGAGAAGTATTTTAAAACAAAATCAGGAGCATGACTATTAATATTTGTATCATCTTCTGCAGATTGAACTACTTCAATTATTCTATCTTTAGCTTCTTCAAAATATGCAACATTTTGTTGAGGGAATAAACCGCTCATTGCTGTTATTAAAACAATCTTTGGAATTGTACTTCCTTCTACAATGTTTTCTAATTCAAATGAAATTCCTTTTGTGAAGTCTTTAGGGATTCTTTCTCTTCCCTGATTTTTTTCTTTGTAAATAACCTTAGCCATTGCAATAGTCATCTCTTGGAAAACAGATAAATCTTCAATTAAGTCAAGTGGTAAACGGTGTTCATTGAATCGTTCACCTTCATAACGAGGTGCAAATATTTCAATTCTATGTTTATCCATTTCTCTCGTCTTTCATTTTGTTTCTATTTAGAAAGTTTTACAAATTTACGATGAATTTAATGTAGTAATAATATTTTATTCTACTTTTCCTCAAAGTATTAAATATTCGTAGTTTTTTAATGAAGCACAACAAGCCACTACAAAAAGCAAAGATAGCTCCCGATAGCTATAGGGATTGCTAGTTTCCTTTAATTTATGACCTCGTTTCTTTAAGCTAAATATACAATGAATTTTGGAGTTGCTGCTGTACGTAGCACTTTCAAAGTTGGCTATTAAGCTTTTGCGAAAGCGGTACCCAAATATGGGAAGTGAAGAGCATTTGTTATAGTAGTAAACAAGGACTTAAAACAAGTCTTTGCCATAATAAAATCAGGAAGACTCTACAGTGAAAATGATAGATAAAAACTAGCTTAAAAGCATGTGCTGAGTGAAGTCGAAGTAGGCTTATTTTTTAACTCAGTTCTTTGTTGTGTGTACGTGCTTTTTATTACGACTTATATAATTTAACAGGATAGTCTTTAATGAAACTCCAATCAGAGTCATTTCGATAATCCAATTCTAATTTTTTGTCAGAGTGTTTACTTTTTAATTCCTCAAACGTATTAAAGAAGAATTTAGGATCAGTTATGTAAAACCAATAATTTCTTGCTCCACCATAAGTTTCCACTAAAATGACAATTCCGCTTTTGTTTGGGTCAAAAAGATTAACAACTTCTCCGTCAAAGTCAATCAATGGTTCGTTGTATTCTGCTGTTGCCAACCCGTTATCTTTTACACTATCAAATTCGTGCGTAATGCAAATCAGTTTAGGGTATTTTGATTTATATTCCCAAACGTTTTTATAATTCGGAAGTCGTAAGTAGAGTGGAAGTCCATCGTATTCCGTTTCGGTTGTTAACCATTCCATTTCTTCTGTCGTTTTATTTTGGCTGAAACAAACGATTGTAAAAGTCAGAAAGAGTAAAGTCAATATTTTTCTAAATTTGTTCTTCATTTCGTTCTTTCGGCATTACACATAACAGGCTACTGCATAAAGCGAGTACCGCTCCCAATAACTTTCGGGATTGCTGGTTTGCTTTAATTTATGGTCTGGTTTGTTTGATCTAAATATACAATGAATTTTAGAGTTGTGCGCCGCGTGTAGGGGTTTCAAACTTAATACTCATCGCAGTGGCAAATAAACTCTTAAAACAAGCCTTTGCCATTATAAAATCGATAAGGCTCTAAGATGTGAATTATAGATCAAGATTAGCTTAAAAGCTTGTGCAGAGTGAAGTCGAAGTAGGTTTGTTTTTTAACTCTGTTGTTTGTTATAGCCAGTTTTTTATTTGATTTAGCGTTCCAATTATCAGTCCGACAATTCCTCCGATATATGAGAAATCATGGATTTTCGCCACTTTATTAAATTTCGCTTTATGTTCAATTTCAAACGGGAAATTATAATTCGTAATAATTTCCGATGGATTTAATTCCGCAATTCCATATCCAACGAATCCGAACAGAATTGTAATTCCGATTACGATTAGTATTGATTTCAGCGTTTTATTGAGCATTTTTTTTTCGTCGCTATATTTCATTCCGACAATTCCGAGAATCAGTCCAGTTAAAACACCAAACCACCAAGTTGAGAGAAATCCAACCCAAACCAGAGCAAAAGTCCAATTCCCACCAAATTCTCTCGAATAATCATCTAAAATCCCAAAATTGAAAAAAGTCCATTTTGTGTAAAATTCAGGTGAAATTTTTGAAGTAATAAAATCGTGCGAAATTCCATAAATCACGCTTATGATTATGGAAATGAAGATGATTAATATTAAAGTTGATGTTTTTCTCAAATTGGTGGTAACAGGCCACTGCATTAAGCGAGTATCACTCCCGATAGCTATCGGGAGTGATAGTTTGCTTTAGTTTATGGTCTTGTTTGTTTGATCTAAATATACAATGAATTATAGTATTACTTGATTCACATATAGACTACACATTTGTAAATGATAATCACATTTTCGCGAAAGCGTAAAAACCAACAATGATAATTTCCTCTATGTGAAAAGAAAACTGTTGAAATTCTTTTGTGCGAAATCTATTGGAAACCTATACTAAAAGTATGATGGTTCCTTTGTTTACTCTTTATGCTAGAGCTAATTGACATCAGAATTTAAAATAATGCGATAGCCTATGATGTTTTCTGGTAAGTCATTACGATCATCATTTTCTATATGCATCATAAAGTAATTACTTTTTGCTCTCACAGGTCCTTGTACTGTCCAAAATTGCCCTAATTTATTGGCTTTTAATAGTATTTCATTGACCGCAGTTTTATAGTCTCTAGCTTTATATGAAAGATTGATTGCAAAAGACTTTGTGCCATTAGCTTCGGGAAACTGAGTAGTATAATCATCACTATTGAGATCTACCTCCTTTGAGGTGTCAAACAATTGGACGATTTTTTTAATTAGCACATCAGGTTTGTCGTTCTGATACCTTATAGAAATAATAAGCTGTTGAGGCATTTTGGTGTAATTGCTCTTGTGGTTTTCCTTAAATGTAATGCAATAATTTCAAATCGCTATGCTAGGCCAAAGTAAAAACTTAAAATACCTAGTGTGTTGAAAATGCCATGTATCATAATCATAAACCACAAGTCGTATTTGCGCTTGTAGAATATGATAGATAAGAGTGCTCCTATAATTATTACAACAAGTTGCCCCGTGATTCCTTGCTGCATGTGCATATATCCGAAAAAGCCACAAATGACTAGAATATTAATAGCAAGACTGATGTTGCTATCTCCAAAGAACTTGACGAACTGTCGCATGAGATAACCTCTAAAAATAATTTCTTCTCCAAATCCCGCAGTAACCCAAACTATCAATAACCAAACAATTGTTGTTTGAAGATCTCCTTCCAGTTGACTCATGCTGGAATAATCAATAGGAACTCCTGTGAGTATCTCGATTCCCGGAACCACAGCAAAGACGTAAAAAATAAAGAGTGCCAGTGCAACTAAGGGAGCATGTACAAGGAGATTTTTTGCATTGAAATTTGTACGTTTAAATCCAAGCGCTGTAAATGGTTTTCCTTTGTATTCTATATAATTTGCTATAATGATGATTATAGAGATAATTATATTTTCAAAAGGTGTTCTGGTAATTGGACCAAAGTACATGAAACAAATAATGGCAAGGATCACTAATGGAATTACTATTTGTCGTACGGTAAGTTTGTTCATTTTCTTGATTTTAAATTCAATACGAAATAATGAACTTAAACTCTTAAAAACCCTTTAAACACTGATGTTTTTACTGAATGGTCGCAAATTGATAACTGAATAGCAGACGGTATCGTTGCATGTTACTGAAACCAATTCATAAATGCTTCTCGCTTATAACGGCTAATGGTGATATTATGGATTGCTTTGTTTTCAATAGCAGTTTTTAACTGGACACGCAACCTGCTATTTTCAATCTTTTCAATGTGGTCCACAGCATCTTTGTGGATAATGATTTGCCTGTTTGCTCTAAAAAATAATTGATCATTTATCTTTTCTTCAAGCGCATTTAATGTGAAATCTGAGGTGATTGTTTTCCCATCTTTTTGAACAGCATAAACAATTTTATTTTCGCTGTAAAAGCAGGCAATATTATCATAAGAAAGCTTCGTTATTGTTGCGCCACTTTCAATAGTGATTTCGGCATCTTTTATGGGTAGCTTATATAAATTATAGATATCAAGGGAATATGCAAACCCTATGAGAATGAAACTTACCAACAAGGTAACTAGCAGTCCAGTTAGTAAGTAATAGAATTCAGTTTCTCCTCCCGCAATTTTATTTAAAATTATACCTAACGGGATATACATGATGGTAATATATCCAAGCGTAGTGACCATATACCGAGAGATAGATTTGATTTCTACCTTTTTTGAGAAATACTTTCTCTCGTAAAATTTAAAATTAAGATACGCTATAATCCCAATGAATGTACACAAGGCAAGAGACGATAGAAAACCTTCCAAGGGAAATCGGTACGACTCACCGTCTGGAAAACTCTCTCGCGTGGCTAGATGATTAACCACTAAAGAGAAAATCACCAAGAACATTACTTTTTTAAACAAATTCCATGCAGCTCTACGGGTAGTTGAGTGGTCTCGCGTGTTGGGAGTATTCTTGGCTGGTTGTTTAGTACTCATGAATGAGAAGCTCCTTTTTTATTAAGTCTGTTCCTAGTAGATGCGATTTGTGTTTAGGTAGCTAGTCGTACATGTTTAAATAAGATAGCTTGGAGAAAGATACTAGCTTTAAGAATTACAAAGGCTGTATTATGAATTATTCTGAATCTCGTTACTCTTTAATTTCTCTATTTTGGGTAATACTTTTAAATAATTTGTAAGCATACAAGACTGCAATTAAGGTTAAGAGGCAACAAATTAAATACTTCTCTTCTGCGTAATAACTTAATGCACCAACGACTCCAAAGGCAGTCCATAGGAGGTTAGTAAGGGTGTCGTTTTTGAGTAGGTTTTTCATGGGTTTTTAAGTCGGTTCTTTGTTAGTAAACGTTTAACAAGATTAAAATATCAGATGTTCTAATTGATTCCTAGTTAAAAATAAAAATAACACAATTGAAAGTACAATCAAGTTAGTTTTGAAATTCACGTGTTCTTGTTTGCGGTATTGCTGAATTATTGAATAGATTGAAATTCCACCAACGATTAACATTGGGAAATAATTTATTATTAAATCAACATACCACAATTGAGCTATTCTACTTGAGCCTTCCCCTGAACCATATAAAAGAAAGAAAGCAATAATCTCAATTAGAAATAGAAGTATAATCAGTCCAGTAAATAGAATTGTCCGAATTCCAATTCCGAGATAATTCGTTTTTACGTTTAAAAATTCGGTTAGATTCATCCGTTAAAAGTTTCAGTTGGTAAATTCAGACAAATGATTGTAGAAACGATATGTATTCCAAATATTAGGATAGTCCATTTCCCTTTTTTAACTATCAAAAATCCGTAAACAGGAATTTGAAGAATGGCAATGATTATTGGCACAATTCCGATTTTATTATTCAGCGCACTTATTATCATTGAATACGGATAAACGACTTTCGCTGGCCAATAAAAACCGTGTCCACTACCCATTGAAAGCACTATAAATGCTAAAATAAGAAGGGTTGTTAATGTTATGAAGATTATTTTTTTCAATGTCTGGTAACACGCCACTGCATAAAGCGAGTGCGACTCCCGATAGCTATCGAGATTGCTGATTTGCTTTAGTTTGCGGTCTCGTTTGTTTGGACTAAATATACAATGAATTTTGGAGTTGTGCGCCGCGCGTAGAGCTTTCAAATCCCGATGTACTTCGGGACGCTTTATGTTGTAGTTCTTGCATCCGACGAGTGAGGATCGAGGGAGAGGAATGCACAGGCGCAACAACGTTTGAGCTGTCTATGTTTTAGATGTATACCTTAGACATTTTTGAGTCCTGCCTCCGACGAGCATAGCGAGAGGAAGGCATCAAAGAACCGCTTAGTCAGCACATAACGAATAATCAATAAGAAGACACCAAGAGCTTTAAAATCCTTGCGGATTTACTCTTACTTGATCTATACTCAACTCTTCGATATTTCAACGACTTTTGAGGTGTTCTGATTTTGAAGCGGAGCCATACGATGGCGGAAATTTCCAAGTATGCTACTGCCTTGGATGTGGCTTATCTTGAGATGAAAAACATGTCCTTTGGCAATCAGCCGTCCACGGTTTTGTATATGGCTTGTAGCGTGCAAAATAGCTTTTATTTTTCGGTTGAGCACAAGCCAGATTTTTAAATTTTACTATTTATCTTTTTTTATGGAAATCGTCAAATTTAAAAATTTGGCGACTTTCCAAATACGCCTTAACTTCGATTATGTAACTGAACAGCTATGAGCTACATACGTTGTGTGTGCCCAGTATGGGCATCTTTAGACTACTTATTAAAAGTAGTGTATTTATCTAGAGGGTGCAAGTCCCTTATGGGCAGGGGTAACGCCTTGAACCATTAGTAAGCTGCAAGGTTGCTAGTTGTGAAGCTAGGACTGAAGAAAGCAGGACTACAAATCTTGGTACTGACGAACAGGAACCGTATATGAGGCATAATTATTTGGGTAAGCAAGCACATCATTGTTACGCTCTAAATAGTATCAAAAGGGTAATTATGTAGATACGGCAGGGATTGAGAGAAAGAAGATGTTCTTACCTGGGGAGGTCTCTATAACCACGAGTTGGTCTATTAGAGAAGTCAGCAGAAGTCATAGTAGCTAAAGCCTGATATTTTAGTGAAGGACAGAACAATAATTGTCTTTAATGACCAAAGGAGTTGTTTTATGTTACGGATAGTTTTCTAGTAAAACAGTAGCCTTCGATTAAGCGAGATAGCAATTCAAATTATGAGTATTGATTAAACAAGTAACAAGTAAAAAGAACCTAAACGAAGCCTACGCGCGAGTGTATCGTAACAAGGGATCTGCTGGAGTGGATAAGGTTCATATTAAAGAGCTAAAATCTATACTACAGATTCATGGAAAGCAATACGTTTCGCACATAGAAAGAAAGCGCTATCAGGTGTCTCCTATATTAGGTGTTGAAATCCCAAAAAGCAATGGCAAGAAACGATTACTCGGTATTCCTACAGTTGTTGATAGAGTATTTCAGCAGGCATTACATCAAGTATTGCAACCTTTATTTGAGCCAGACTTTCAAAAGCATAGTTACGGGTTCAGACCACAACGTAATGCCCATCAAGCCACGGCACAAAGCCTTTTAAATATCAATGCTGGTTTTCAAGATATAGTAGATATAGATTTAAAGAGTTTCTTTGATGAAGTATCACACTGTATACTTCTAGAGTTGATTTACAAAAAGGTACAGTGCAAAGCTACGATGCGGTTATTGCGTTCATTTCTTAGAGCGCCTATACTGATTAACGGTCGATTACAAAAACGCAGAAAAGGCGTTCCTCAGGGTTCGCCATTAAGTCCATTGCTTTCTAATATTCTGCTCAATGAGCTTGATAAAGAATTAGAGCAACGAGGACATCGTTATGTAAGATATGCCGATGATTTTAGTATTTACGTTAAAAGTAAAGAGGCTGCAAAGCGTGTAGGTAACAGTATCTATAAGTATTTGCGAGACCACCTCCAACTTCCCATAAATAGGGTAAAGAGCGGTGTGCGGAGACCTTTAGATTTCCAAGTATTAGGCTTTGGATTTGTGCCAACGTATAAGAAAGGGGAAAAAGGGAAGTATCAGCTCGTGGTAACTAGGTCTAAATGGCAAGATTTTAAGTCAAAACTTAAATACCTGACCAAAAAGACGATACCTGCAAGTTTTGATGAGCGTATCAAACGTATCAACCTATTAATACGTGGTTGGATAAATTACTTTAAACCTGCCTCCATTCAGTCGAAGCTTAAGAAGCTAGAAGAATGGCTAAGGAACCGATTGAGGTACTGCATATGGCATCACTGGAAGAAACCAGAACGGAAGCGTAAAAACCTAATCCGTTTAGGAGTAAACTTAGACCACGCCTATGCTTGGAGTCGCACAAGAATGGGAGGATGGGCAGTCGCTCAAAGCCCTATACTAGGCACTACAATTACTATTAAACGGTTAAAAATGAGAGGTTATGTTAGTCTAATCGAGTACTATAATCGAGCTGTATAATTATTGAACCGCCGTATACGAGACCCGTATGTACGGTGGTGTGAGAGGCGCACTCTGCTAGTTGCTAGCAGAGCCGTCTACTCGATTGTACACTGGCTTTAGTTCAATATATATATTAATGAAAAAATTGAAATAAAAATCCACAAAGTTAGTGCGAATACAATGGGTTTCATTCCTGTAGATTTCAAATCTTTTATAGAAATGGTAGAACCTACAAGAAACAATGTTATTATTAATAATCGTTTAGCCATTAATACAATAAAATTAGTAGCTGGTTCAGGTAAAATATGGTAACTATTAATAATAATCGCAATAATAAATAAAACAATAAAGTAAGGAATTTTTATTTTTTCTCCTTTTGTTTTGAATAGAAACATTGAAAAAATTGATAAAGGGATAATCCACAAAGTTCTAGATAGTTTTACTGTTGTTGCTATTCTCAAGGCTTCGTCTCCATAACCTAGCGCAGCTCCGACTACCGAACTTGTATCGTGTATAGCAATAGCACACCATAAGCCAAATTGTTCTTGTGTTAAATTTAGAAAATGACCGACTGCAGGAAACACAAACAACGCAATAGAGTTTAATAGAAATACGATACCTAAAGCAATACTTATAGTTTTACTTTTAGCTTTAATTACTGGGGAAATTGCAGCAATTGCGCTTCCACCACAAATTGCTGTTCCAGATGTAATTAGATGACCTAGTTTTAAATCTAACTTCAAAAGTCTTGTTAACAACAAACCTAACGATACGGTTAAAAATATTGAATATATAGTTAAACTTAATCCCTCTTTACTTGTTTCCAAAGTTTCTTTGATAAACATCCCAAAGCCCAGCCCTACAACCGAAATTTTTAGAAAATAATGAATTGCTTTATGACTGTATGCTTTAAACGGATTATTGAAAATAAGTGTATATACAAAACCAAGTAACAATGCAGTTGGACTGTTTATAATGCCTAAAAGGGCAATAATAATTATAAGGAAGTAAACTATTTTTGAAAAAATCTCTTTCATATCATTTAGTATTATTTGATACAAAAGTAGATTGAATTAATAACCTTTAAGCAAATTAATTAGTTATTTGAGATAACTAAAAGTTATAGTTAAGCCGAATATATTTTTCGAAATATTCCACGGTATTTGAAAGATAACCTGTTCTTTTTACAAAATAAAACCACCTTTCAATACTTAAATCTTTAATATCTATAATTTTGAGTTTATTATTTAACAAATCTTCAGTGATAGCACTAATTGAAAGAAGTGCATAATCATCAGAATTGTATAAATAATTTTTAATAGCTTCAGTACTGTTTAAAGTTACTGCTACATTAAGCTTTTTGATATTATTTTCCAATAAAAATTTATTAATAATTACTTTAGTTCCAGAACCTTTTTCACGTTCAATCATTGGAATTCTTTGCAACTTTTCGATATCGATACTTCCTTTTTTAAAAGAATTATTATTAACATTGGTTACGAGGACAATTTCATCTTTAATAAATTTTTCAAATTGTAATTTTGGATTCGAAATACTTCCTTCAGTAATTCCGAAATCAATTTCCTGATTCAAAATTAAATTTTCAATATTTTCAGAATTATTACTGATTATGTTAAAATTTGTTTCAGGAAATTGTACTCTAAACTTCGCAATTATTTTAGGTATAATGTAGTTAGACAAGGTTGTGCTTACTCCGAAGTTTATTAGTTTTGGGAAGGTTTCTTTCTTATGTAGAAACTGTTCGTCCATTTCAGAATAGATAGCTAAAATTTTATTAACGTATATAAGAAATGACTTTCCTTCCTTGGTCATTTCTATCGAGTTTCTTTTTCGAATAAATAACGTTGTTTTATATTCTTGCTCTAAATTTTTAATTGCCTTGGATATAGCAGGCTGTGAAATATACAATTGCTCGGCAGCTTTTGTGAAGCTTAAATGTTTAGCAACAATTTTGAATATATGTAACTTGGTTTTCATCAGCTTGTGTACAACGTGGGGGTCTATGTTTTGATGCGTGTTACGGCTGTGCCCTTTTCGGGTACAGAGGTAGTAACGTAAGCATCAAAAAAATTAAAAGGCACTCAATGCCCTAAGCATTGAAATATAGACAGTGTTGCTCACAGTAACACTGTCTGAGTGAATCAATAATTAATATTAAAACCTGAAATTATGATAAAAGAGTCTATACCTCCAAAAACATTTAATGAAATTAAGAGAGCTAAGGAATTACTAGAAATAATAAATACCGCTAAAAATGAATTAAACGATTTAGGATATGATATCTCAAATGTTAAGGTTTAAGTTCTTTAACTAGTTTATTGGCTGCTTCAAAATTTATTTTCTGCATTTTATTAATGTCTGAATCTGAAAATTCTTTGCCTTTAGCATATTCATTACCAACCTTCACCAACTGCTTATTGGTATATGTCAATATCTTCTCATAATATTCAAGATATTCTGACATTCCTTGTAGTGTACCTTTCGACTTAGGTTTTTTGAATTTGTTTTTAGCTTTTTTAATCTCTAAATCAATTACCCTTTTGTATTCATCCATATTGCTTAAATATTTAGTCCCTCTCGTTTTTCAGAGAGGGCAAGTGCCTTTTTATTTTAATAGACCCCCACGTTGCTCACAATTAGACTTACAGGGGAAACGGAATGAAATGAGTTTCGTAAGGCGTATCCGAGACGTTATAGATATTTTAACGAGGTACGAGAGAATATCTATAACGTTGAGGTTATTGTGAGCAACGGTTTTGTATATGGCTCGTAGCGTGTAAATTAGCGATTGTTTTTCGGTTGAGCACAAGCCATATTTTTAAATTTTACTATTTATCTTTTTTCTTGGAAATCGTCAAATTTAAAAATTTGTCGACATTCCAAATACGCTTTAACTTTGGATTGAGCAATTAATTAGCTATGAGATATATACGTTGTGTGTGCCCAGTATGGGCATCTTTAGACTACTTATTAAAAGTAGTGTATTTATCTAGAGGGTGCAAGTCCCTTATGGGCAGGGGTAACGCCTTGAACCATTAGTAAGCTGCAAGGTTGCTAGTTGTGAAGCTAGGACTGAAGAAAGCAGGACTACAAATCTTGGTACTGACGAACAGGAACCGTATATGAGGCATAATTATTTGGGTAAGCAAGC
Organism: Dokdonia sp. Hel_I_63; assembly: GCF_007827285.1. Lineage (NCBI taxonomy): Bacteria > Pseudomonadati > Bacteroidota > Flavobacteriia > Flavobacteriales > Flavobacteriaceae > Dokdonia > Dokdonia sp. Hel_I_63. The sequence continues at coordinate 1,740,404 of NZ_VISD01000001.1, forward strand.
ACATCATTGTTACGCTCTAAATAGTATCAAAAGGGTAATTATGTAGATACGGCAGGGATTGAGAGAAAGAAGATGTTCTTACCTGGGGAGGTCTCTATAACCACGAGTTGGTCTATTAGAGAAGTCAGCAGAAGTCATAGTAGCTAAAGCCTGATATTTTAGTGAAGGACAGAACAATAATTGTCTTTAATGACCAAAGGAGTTGTTTTATGTTACGGATAGTTTTCTAGTAAAACAGTAGCCTTCGATTAAGCGAGATAGCAATTCAAATTATGAGTATTGATTAAACAAGTAACAAGTAAAAAGAACCTAAACGAAGCCTACGCGCGAGTGTATCGTAACAAGGGATCTGCTGGAGTGGATAAGGTTCATATTAAAGAGCTAAAATCTATACTACAGATTCATGGAAAGCAATACGTTTCGCACATAGAAAGAAAGCGCTATCAGGTGTCTCCTATATTAGGTGTTGAAATCCCAAAAAGCAATGGCAAGAAACGATTACTCGGTATTCCTACAGTTGTTGATAGAGTATTTCAGCAGGCATTACATCAAGTATTGCAACCTTTATTTGAGCCAGACTTTCAAAAGCATAGTTACGGGTTCAGACCACAACGTAATGCCCATCAAGCCACGGCACAAAGCCTTTTAAATATCAATGCTGGTTTTCAAGATATAGTAGATATAGATTTAAAGAGTTTCTTTGATGAAGTATCACACTGTATACTTCTAGAGTTGATTTACAAAAAGGTACAGTGCAAAGCTACGATGCGGTTATTGCGTTCATTTCTTAGAGCGCCTATACTGATTAACGGTCGATTACAAAAACGCAGAAAAGGCGTTCCTCAGGGTTCGCCATTAAGTCCATTGCTTTCTAATATTCTGCTCAATGAGCTTGATAAAGAATTAGAGCAACGAGGACATCGTTATGTAAGATATGCCGATGATTTTAGTATTTACGTTAAAAGTAAAGAGGCTGCAAAGCGTGTAGGTAACAGTATCTATAAGTATTTGCGAGACCACCTCCAACTTCCCATAAATAGGGTAAAGAGCGGTGTGCGGAGACCTTTAGATTTCCAAGTATTAGGCTTTGGATTTGTGCCAACGTATAAGAAAGGGGAAAAAGGGAAGTATCAGCTCGTGGTAACTAGGTCTAAATGGCAAGATTTTAAGTCAAAACTTAAATACCTGACCAAAAAGACGATACCTGCAAGTTTTGATGAGCGTATCAAACGTATCAACCTATTAATACGTGGTTGGATAAATTACTTTAAACCTGCCTCCATTCAGTCGAAGCTTAAGAAGCTAGAAGAATGGCTAAGGAACCGATTGAGGTACTGCATATGGCATCACTGGAAGAAACCAGAACGGAAGCGTAAAAACCTAATCCGTTTAGGAGTAAACTTAGACCACGCCTATGCTTGGAGTCGCACAAGAATGGGAGGATGGGCAGTCGCTCAAAGCCCTATACTAGGCACTACAATTACTATTAAACGGTTAAAAATGAGAGGTTATGTTAGTCTAATCGAGTACTATAATCGAGCTGTATAATTATTGAACCGCCGTATACGAGACCCGTATGTACGGTGGTGTGAGAGGCGCACTCTGCTAGTTGCTAGCAGAGCCGTCTACTCGATTGTAGCCAGTTTTTTTCTATAATTCTCCCGAAGAACCTTAATAAAATCCGCTTTGTTGTTTTTCATTAATTCAAGTTCGTTAGGATTTCTCATATCAATATTAAGTTCACTCAGATTTGCATCACTCCAAAGCGCTAAATCTACTATAATAGTTGCTAACGACAATCCTCGTTCCGTTAATTGATAAAGATTTGTTTTCTTATTATTAGGAAGTTTTGATTTTGTTACAATTTCTAATTCTTCAAGTAATTTTAGCTTAATTGTAAGAATATTTGTTGCAATAGCTTCGTCACTTTCAATAAAATCCTTAAAGGTCTGTTTGTGTTCTACCAGCATTTGTTTAATTATAACTAACATCCATTTATCTCCTAAAATATCAAGGGCAGAAGTTATAGGACAATCACAACGAAAGGTATGTTTCATATTAAACCATTCTTTACATTCTATTACAAAGGTACAAAAAATGATTTATTACTTGTAAAACACAACTTATTTGCAATATTACTTGCAAATTAAAAGTAATTATATATATTTGCTTGTAAATCACAAGTAATGTTTAGTGCTAAATAAAATGAGCGAAATTCAAATTTCAACATTAGCACTTATTCTATCCATTATTCCCGTTACACTTCATGGAATCGAAGTTTTATTTCCTATGCAGACAAGGTGGATTGTAAACTGGGTATTACCATTTTTTGGACTCAAAACACCGAGCAAATCAAGTGCTTTGACGCGAAATGAACAAATCAATATGATTGATGCTGCTTTGGAAGCTGCGCCAGAGAAGAAGAAAACAAATGCAAAGGACTATCTATTTCTATTACTTTTTGAGCAACGCCAAGGGGCAATTGGTTTTACAGCAGTAGCTATTGGGGCAATTTATGGAATGAACTTAGAACTTGCTGCACGTCAACCTTTACATCTTGTTTTTGGGGTGGTTGCCGTACTTATGATGTTAGTCAATGCCAATCAAGCGGGGTTTTTACCATTTTTTGGTAAGCATCCTAAAATTTCTAAACACGGCAAAAATGTAGGTATTGTTTTTACACCATTTTGGTTCGCAGTTGCTCTACTCAATTATTTGGCTTTTACCTATGTATCAATTTAATTTTTAAACTTAAATAAATAAAATGAAAAAAATAGTAATCACAGGAAGCAGTAGCGGTTTTGGATTAAAAGCCGTTAAAGATTTTGCCGATAAAGGCAACAAAGTATTTGCCACAATGCGAAATCCAGAAGGAAAAAACGCAGAGGTAAAAAAAGAATTAGAAGCATATTCATCTCTCATTACGGTAGTTGATATGGATGTTACTAATGATACTTCTGTAAAAGAAGCTATGAATAGCATCCTTGAGCAAGCAGGAAATATTGATATTCTAATTAACAATGCAGGTATTATGTATATAGGCATTACTGAAGCCTATAGCGTTGAGCAGGCAAAGTGGCAAATGGAAACCAACTATTATGGTGCTATTAGAACAATGCAAGCGGTTCTGCCTTCAATGCGAAGCTCAGGTTCAGGTTTAATTATCAATACATCTTCGTTAGTTGGTCGCATGTCTCCACCATTTTTCGGAACATATACTGCTACCAAACACGCTTTAGAAGGCTATTCTCAGGCTTTACGATATGAGGTTTCGCCTTTTGGTGTTGATGTTGTTATGGTAGAACCAGGTCCGTTTGGAACAGGATTATTGGCATCAGGACAAGTTCCTGCTCATAATGATATTTTAGAATCTTATGGTGAATTGGCAGGTGTTCCTTCGGCTATGGGTGAAAATTTTGCTCAAATGTTACAAAGCGAAGATGCTCCGGACCCACAATGGGTAGTAGATGCTTATTTAAAATTAGCAGAATTGCCTTTTGGCAAACGTCCAACTCGAACTGTTGTTGGAATTACTTGGGGCGTTGATGAAATTAACGAATTGACACAACCTATTCAAGACAGGGTTCTTAAAGAAATGCAGTTAGAGAATGTACTTGGTGGCGTTTCGTGATAATCATAAAATCCTCAGTTAACTTTTTAAAATCACAAGGGTTTCGGCTCTTGTGATTTTTTTTTGGAATGTGCTGTTAAATTGGTTACAACAGGCCACTGCATAAAGCGAGTGCGGCATTTTGCTGGATAGCCTCTATTTATTTGTTTATTAATTGATTGTCTAAATATACAGTTATTTGTGGTTCTGTCGCCGCGCGTAGAGCTTTCAAACTTGCCTCCGACGAGCGCAGCGAGAGGAAGGCATAATATTCGCTTTATGCTGTAGTTGTGGCTGGTTGCAACCACGTCTCGAGCTTTCTATGCTTTAGATGTATACCCTAGACATTTTTGAGTAGTGGCCTGTGGACGGCTGATTGGTAGGGTGGGAGCTTTAAAATCCTTGCGGATTTGCTCTAACTTGATTCATGCTCAACCCTTCGATATTTCAACGACTTTTGAGGTGTTCTGATTTTGAAGTGGAGCCATACGACGGCGGGAATTTGCAAGTATGCTACTGCCTTGGATGTGGCTTATCTTTAGATGAAAAACATGTCCTTTGGCAATCAGCCGTCCACGGTTTGTGTAAGAATAGTAAGGGATTTCGAAGGACTGAACTTTCAATTTATCACTTAGCCAAATTTGCAATTTTTTCTTTAATTAATAGACATGCAAAATTGTAAATTTTGCGGACTTTGTAAAATGCACTTCACTTTGGGATAAGCACTAAAACCCTTATTATTTTTACACTTTGTTACCTGTAGGCTATTTTGTTTCAGTTCCTATTTTTCCGTTGATTTGTTAATTCGTATGAAATTATATACGCCTTTTCCTTCTGCAATTAATTCATCATTCTGAAAGGCTTTCATTTTCGTTACAAGTATTCTATTACCTAACCTAACTATTTTACCTTCCACAATTATTTCAGATGCTTCAGCACCTTTTAAATAATCTATTCTTAAATCAATAGTTACTAATTTATCTTCCAATGACGTAAAGTGAGTGCTTCCTGCAATACCACCAACAGAGTCCATTATTGTAGCAATAATTCCTCCGTGCCACCTGTTTGTTCTCATATCTCCAACAATTTCATCTCTAAAGGGAACTTTAACTTTTACAAACCCTTTTTCAAGTTCCAATAATTTTAGTCCTAAAAATTTATGAACTGGAATACCTTCTTCAATTATTTGTTTAATAAATCCTATGTTTTTTTCTATCATTTATTTTGATTCTAATTATTGTTCTTGGCTTACAGGTAACGTTTATATAAACGCAAGTTATTACATATTAGTCATATATCATACCCATACCAGGTGTATAAACGAATGTTTTTACTTAATCCTAGCAATCTCGATTTTCAGCGTATAAACGCATGTTTTTCAATTGTACACGTTTGTAAACAACTATTAAAGGATTTGTAATAGGTCGTAATAATCTACCACGAGACTTGGTTGTGTGATATCACATTTTCGCGAAAGCGTACTAAAGAGGCTAGTTGGTTATTTTGGTAAGGGACTTGATGTTTACTGCTTCTTTACAGTTATCTAGTTCCATCTTGAGATCGTTTCCTGCTTCGTCTTGTCCTGTGATTACATAATGACCACATGGCTCGCGGCGAGGTACGCTCTCTCCAAAATCTACATCCCCTAGTTTTAATAAACGGTTTATAGTGACCGTATCTAGTTGCATACTAGCAAGTGACTGTGTTGCTCCTGGGGTGAGATTATAAGGTTTTACACGCAGGTTTTTAAGTACACGCTCTTGTGGGAAGTAAGCACAGCTGGTTTTTTTACCGCTAAAAAAGAAAGCAAGTAAAACAAGTCCAATGGAAAAGCCACCGAGGTAATATCCTATACGTTTAAGAGTATGCATTGCTTAACTAAAAGATCAAAAGGTTGATATCACGGTAAGAAAGGTCAAACCAATCTGCTACCGATTTTTTGGTTAAAATACCGTGGTAAAAATACAATCCATTTTTTAATCCGCGGTCGTAGCGTAGCTTATTTTCTATACCGCCTTCCTCTGCAATGTCAAGTAGGTAAGGGGTAAAAATATTACTGAGAGATACAGATGCCGTACGGGCAAATCTTGCAGGAATATTAGGCACGCAATAGTGCGTCACGCCGTGTTTCTTATAGGTAGGTTTATCATGCGTAGTTACTTCTGAGGTTTCAAAACAACCTCCCATATCGATACTTACGTCTATAATGACAGCGCCATTTTTCATCCCTTCTACCATGCGCTCGCTCACAATGACTGGTGCGCGGTTTGCACCTCGTACAGCACCTATGACTACGTCACAACGTTTGAGGGCTTTTACAAGATTCTTAGGCTGTAGGGTAGAGGTATATAATGGCCTGCCTACATTAGTCTGTATGCAGCGTAACTTTGTGATTGAGTTATCAAAAATCTTCACATTTGCTCCTAGTCCAATAGCAGATCGCGCGGCAAACTCGCCTACGGTGCCTGCTCCTATAATCACAATCTCTGCTGGTGGCACGCCGCTTATGTTGCCTAGCAGCATACCTGTGCCCGTTTCTGGGCTAGACATAATCTCTGCCGCCATTTGTACGGCAGCGGTACCGGCAATTTCAGAAAGTGTGCGCACGGCAGGGTAGGTGCCGTCCTCATCTTTTATAAACTCAAAAGCGAGTGCAGTGATGCGCTTGCTGGCAAGTTTTTCAAAATATTGTTTCTTCTGGGTTTTGATCTGTAAGGCAGAGATAAGCACCGTTTGCGGGTTCATCATCTCTATTTCTTCTAGGGAAGGCGGTTCTACCTTAAGAATCATAGGGCAAGAAAACACTTTGGCAGTGTCTTGCGTGATTTCTGCGCCGTTTTCTGAGTAGTCCTTATCTGTGTAGCGAGCTCCTTTTCCAGCTTTAGACTCTACCATCACGCGGTGTCCATTTGCCGTAAGTGCTCCCACAGCATCAGGGGTTAAGCACACCCTGCGTTCTTGAAAGTGTGTCTCACGCGGAATCCCAATAAAGAGCTCTCCTCGTTTCTTTTCGACCTCAAGACATTCCTCTTGAGGAAGCAACATTTCTCTAGTAAAAGGTGAGCTATTGGTTTCCATGTGTGTTTGTATGCGATTACCCAAAAGTAAGGAATAATTTAAAATATAGACTAGATATAAATCAAGACGCAGCTGTAGGGTGAATTGCAGTATTGAACTAGTACAGCGTGGTATAATTATTAGTGAATTTTTTAACTCTACGCTGTAGCTATGTGTCTAATAAAACTATTTTTTTAAAATTCAATTCATCATCTTAATTGGCCTAAGCAAGTTTTACGTAAAAAATGATGTGAGCTTAAGGTTAAGCAAATTAGCTACAGCTGAGTATATAGTTTAAGCTATAAGTTCATATCGATAAAGAAAATATTTATTTAATAAGATGATGCTTTTAATTTGTGCTTAAGCGAGGGAAATTTTTAGTAAAGTTTGATTAAGCCTAGCTTTTTTTGGTTCGTTTTTTTAGCGATGAAAAAAATGAACAATTTTTATAAAATTTGGTAGATTATAATTTCGTTGATTTAATGCGCTGTAGTTCTCTAATCTCCCAAGTTTTAATAGTAGATAATTAATAACATAGTTACGTTTCTTGAAGTAAATGCGAGACAGCTTTCGCGAAAGCGTAAAAAACCACATTGCCAATAATCTGTAAAGGCATTCTCGCATCTGTCTTGTAAAAAGTATCTTTGCACCCACAAAAGAAGATTATGAAATACGCTGAAAATATATTAGGAACGATAGGAGACACTCCTATGGTAAAAATGAATGCACTTGTAAAAGACCTTCCTTGTCTTGTGCTAGCAAAATATGAAACTTTTAATCCTGGAAACTCTGTAAAAGACCGTATGGCGTTACAGATGGTAGAAGATGCAGAGGCAGCAGGTGTACTTAAGCCTGGTGGGACTATTATAGAAGGTACTTCTGGTAATACGGGAATGGGTCTTGCCCTTGCTGCTATTATTAAAGGCTATAAAATGATCTGTGTAATCTCAGACAAGCAGTCTAAAGAGAAGATGGATATCTTGCGTGCTGTAGGTAGTGAGGTGGTAGTGTGTCCTACAAATGTAGAGCCAGATGATCCAAGATCATACTACTCTACATCAAAAAGACTTGCCGAAGAAACACCAAATAGCTGGTATGTAAACCAGTATGATAATCCTTCTAACTGTAAGGCACACTTTAATAGTACAGGACCAGAAATCTGGGATCAAACAGATGGAAAGGTAACGCACTTTGTGGTAGGTGTAGGAACAGGAGGTACCATCTCTGGGGTAGGAAGCTATCTTAAAATGAAAAACCCAAATGTAAAAGTATGGGGAATTGATACGTATGGATCTGTATTTAAAAAATATAAAGAGACAGGTATTTTTGACGAGAATGAGATTTACCCATACATCACTGAGGGAATAGGGGAAGATATATTACCACTTAATGTAAACTTTAGCATCATCGATGGATTTACAAAGGTGACAGATAAGGATGCTGCAGTATACACAAGACGCCTTGCCAAAGAGGAAGGGATGTTCTTGGGGAATTCGGCTGGATCTGCTATCAAAGGGTTGTTACAACTTAATGAGGAAGGAAAATTTGGTCCAGATGATGTCGTTGTCGTACTCTTCCACGATCATGGAAGCCGTTACGTAGGTAAGATGTTTAATGACGACTGGATGCGCGAGCGCGGTTTCTTAGACCAAGAATATAAGGTAGCAAGCGATTTGATCCAGAATCACATAGATAAACCACTTGTGACTGTAAAGACAGAGGAGCTTGTATCACACGCGATAGAGCGCATGCGTGATTATAAAATCTCACAAATCCCAGTAGAAGATGTGACAGGTATTGTAGGTTCTGTAGATGAGGGAGACCTTTTTAGAGCATATATGGAGAATAATGAGGTGGCAGACTTACCTATCAAGGATGTAATGGGAGCAGCATATCCTATTGTGCAGAAAAATGCAACCGTAGCAGAGGTTTCAAAGCTTATCTCAAAAGAGAATAATGCAGTCTTAGTAGATCTGGGAGATGGTAAACATCATATCATTACAAAGCATGATATTATTAATGCGATGTAATTAAATAGCAATTTTTAGAAAAAAACGCGGGACATTGTCCCGCGTTTTTTTTTGTGCGCTATTGTAATGTTATTCTTATTTGTAAGCAGCGTATTTTGTTAGTAATCAGAAAGATGTATTTTAGCTTTGAGAAATAAGCTCCTATGCAAGAAGACTTTTTACATTACTTATGGAAATTTAAGAAGTACGCTTTCGCGAAAGCAGAAACAACCACAGGATTACCCATTACATTAATCAAGGTAGGACAACATAATCATCTCGCCGGTCCAGACTTTTTTAATACCACACTTGTAATAGGCGGTCAAAAGTGGGCTGGAAATGTAGAAATACACTTAAAATCTTCAGATTGGTATGCGCATAATCATGAGGTAGATGCTGCTTATGACAATGTGATTCTTCATGTAGTGTGGGAGCATGATGTAGAGATTTACAGAAAAGACAACTCTGCCATCCCAACCTTAGTACTCAAAGATCTAGTTGCCGAAAAGGCGTTGAGAAGTTATAAGGAACTCTTTAATAATCAGTCACAACAATGGATTAATTGTGAGAACAGCATAAGAGAGATTCCACAGATGATACAAAGTAACTGGCTAGAACGTCTCTATTTTGAACGCTTAACGCGAAAAACGGAAGGCATCACACCTATGCTTAACAAGGTAAACGGTGACTGGGAAGCGGCACTTTTTGTGTTGCTCATGCGCAGTTTTGGCACTAAAGTAAATGCAAACGCCTTTCAATCCATCGCCGAAAAACTTGACTTTTCTACCATTCGTAAATGCGCTCAAGAACCCTTTAGACTAGAAGCATTATTATTAGGCATAGGCGGATTGTTACCAGAAAACACCATAGACTCATACCCGATGCAGCTACAAGGAGAGTATGAGTTTGTTTCTCATAAATTTCAGATTGCAAGCGATGGCATATTGCCAGTGCAATTCTATAAGTTGAGGCCAGATAACTTTCCCACAATACGCCTGTCACAAGTGGCGCAGCTCTACCATAAACACCTGAATTTGTTTCAGAAGATGATGTCTGCTTCAACTATTGCTGAGTTATACGCCCTGCTTGATGTTAAAGCTTCTCAGTATTGGGATACACACTATTCTTTTGGGAAAGACCAGAAAAAACGTGCTAAGAAGCTATCGTCGTCATTTATAGATATCATCATTATAAATGCGATTATACCATTACGGTTTTCTTATAATCAATACCTAGGGAAAGATGAGAGTGAGGTGCTGCTGTCTATGATGCACGCTATCAAGCCAGAATGTAACAGTATTATCAAAAAGTATAACACCTTAAGAGATCGCGCACAAAATGCTCAAGAAACCCAAGCCTTATTAGAATTAAAAGCCAATTACTGTGATCTCAACAAATGCCTGTCATGTGCTGTAGGTAATTATTTGATTAAGCATTAAAATATATATTTCGTTTAAGAAACCTAAAAAGGTGTGATCATTAAAATGAACACACCTTTTTTAAAAATAACTATCAGCTAGAAATTATGAGTATTTGTAATTTCTATACAAAAATTATTTTCAATAAGTATAACTAATTAGTATTGGATTAAAGTAAACCTAATTTAAGCGACGATTAGATTTTTGTCTCGCAACCAGTTGTCTTTTATTGTAAAATACTCTTAAACGTCTTTAAAGTGAATTTTGTGTAAAAAATTTAGTTTTAAAACTCTTAGTCTTTAAATTCACTTACATAGTGCATTTTTACAGACGGATATTTTTGTTGCGTCATCTGTAATGTGAAAGGAGAATCTGCTAGAAAAACGAGTTGGCCTCTTTTGTCTTTTGCCATAAAACGTTGTTTTACTCGTAAAAATTCTTTGAATTCTTCACTTTTTGGATCTTCTGGGTCAACCCAGCAGGCTTTTGATACACTTAGAGGTTCGTAGGTGCACTTAGCTCCGTATTCGTGTTCAAGACGGTATTGTATTACTTCATATTGTAATGCTCCTACAGTACCTATTACTTTACGACCGTTAAGTTCTAGCGTGAATAATTGAGCCACACCTTCATCCATAAGTTGGTCAATTCCCTTAGCAAGCTGTTTAGACTTCATTGGGTCTGCATTATTGATATATCTAAAGTGCTCAGGAGAGAACGCAGGTATACCTTTATAATGCAGCTCCTCACCAGAAGTAAGTGTATCACCTATTTTAAAGTTACCAGTATCATGCAGTCCTACAATATCCCCTGGATATGAGATGTCTACAATCTCCTTGCGCTCTGCAAAGAATGCATTAGGACTTGAGAATTTTAATTTTTTCTTGTTTCTAACGTGCAGGTATGGCTTGTTGCGTTCAAAAACACCAGAAACTATTTTTATAAATGCAAGCCTGTCTCTATGCTTGGGGTCCATGTTTGCGTGAATCTTAAATACAAAACCAGAGAAGTCTTTTTCGTCAGGTTGTACAAGACGTTCTTCACTCTTTTTTGGACGTGGTGGTGGAGCAATTTTCACAAAACAATCTAGTAATTCCCTTACTCCAAAATTATTTAAAGCAGAACCAAAAAATACAGGTTGTTGCTTTCCATCAAGATAATCCTGCTGATTGAAAGCAGGGTATACTCCTTGTACTAGTTCGATTTCTTCTCTGAGATTATCGGCAGCTTTAGGGCCTACGAGCTTATCAAGCACTTCATCTTTAAGATTTGAGATTTTGATGGTTTCCTCGATATTTTTTCTGCTGTCTCCACTAAAAAGGTTAACATTTTTCTCCCAAAGGTTGTAAATTCCTTTAAAGTCATACCCCATACCAATAGGGAAACTTAAAGGAGTAACTGAGAGGTGTAGTTTTTCTTCTATTTCATCTAGTAGTTCAAATGCATCTTTACCCTCACGGTCCAGTTTGTTTACAAAAACAATCATCGGGATATTGCGCATACGGCATACTTCAACAAGTTTTTCTGTTTGCGGCTCTACTCCCTTTGCTACATCTACAACTACAATCACGCTGTCTACAGCAGTTAATGTTCTAAAAGTATCCTCTGCAAAATCCTTGTGACCAGGAGTGTCAAGGATGTTTATTTTAATGCCATTATATTCAAAAGCAAGCACAGAAGTTGCTACAGAAATACCACGCTGGCGTTCTATTTCCATAAAGTCACTCGTAGCTCCTTTTTTAATTTTATTAGATTTTACAGCCCCAGCTTCTTGTATCGCTCCACCAAAGAGGAGTAATTTTTCAGTAAGTGTTGTCTTTCCTGCATCTGGGTGAGATACAATTCCAAACGTTCGGCGACGGGCTATTTCTTTTTTAAAACTCATAGAATTCACTAATATTTTAGAGTGTAAAGATACTATATAGTCTTAAGGAATAAGAAGTATATTTGAAAGCTACTTTAAAGGTAATTTTGACTGAGTTGAGGGTGGTTTTAGGCGCTTTCGCGAAAGCTGATTTGATTTTATATTGGGCGATTTTTCAATGATAATAGTTAGAACTTATTATATAGAAGATTGGTTTTTGTGTAGTTTGTCGATGATAATAAGTAGCATAACTAATACATTGAAAAGTAAAATTGTAGATGTAATAATCGCTTTATATTTGGACACCCAACTTAGAATGACATAAATTGACTAAATCTCAAATGAGGTTTACTATGGTTTCGATTTTTTTTGATTTTTTGTTGTGGTCTATTCTATTGCAAACCTGCATCAAAATGTAATGTGTGTCTCACATTACTTTAATCACTGAAACTTTATTAAACCAAACCTGAGTCGAATTAATTTCGTGCTTAAAATGTATAATTATGCGTTTGCATAATAATTGAATAAGATGAAAAGAAAATTACAATTTGCTTCACTCCGAAGTTTAACTATGTTACTCCTAATAGGGAGCTTTAGTGTTTTAGGAACATTTGAGATGCACTCCCAAGTTATAGGGCAACAAGAAGCCTCAATTACTCAGGGTGTCACCTTTCAATGGGAGGATGATCAAGATGTCAATGGGGATAATGATATTGATAATACAGAAAATAATAGATCTGCAACCATACAGTCTATAACGGTAGGTAATGATGTGTTTAACACCTTCGTGGCTCCTTCTGGTTATCAACTCACGAGATTGGGTGGAAATGGGAATATTGCTGCCAGACATAGTAGGAATGGGATAGTACTTAATCGTACTACACCACCTTTTAGTGGAGAAGTTATTGGTACAAGTGCAAGTGCAACTTTTGATCCTACAGACACTGGTAGTGCTTGGGATAATGCTGCTCTCGCTGCTTTTCAAGATAAAAATTTAAATCACTATTTTACTTCAAATGGTAATGGGCAAAACATCTGTGGTAATTTTAGTGGTGTTGTGGATACGGGTAATGCTCAAAAACAGACATTATTTTATAATCCACCTATTCCTTCTAACCAAGATGGTATCATCGCTATTACAGAGCGTGGTGGTAATAACTGTTTTTATATACGTTTTTATGGTACTAAATTAGGGTCAAATACAGAAACGATACTTGGAGATACTTTCGTTAGAACATCCGGAGACCTTAGAGGTGGTGATGGTCCTAATCCACCGGCACCGGGATCTGATTATTGGGAGTCTGATAGGGAGATTGAAAATAGCCAATCCATTGCTATAGCGCTGTTTGAATTAAATAGTGTGGCACCTACAGGTTCGAAAATTACAAGAGTTGAATTTGTGGCTGCATCTTTAGATGATGGTGATGGTAAATTATTTATTCTTCAGAAATATGCCGTAGATCAATTAGAGATAGGATGCCTTAATGAGAAGTTTGAAGGAAATATTGATCTTTCAAATAATGTTCCTCAGGGTTCAACATACTCTGTGGTGAGTGGTCCTTCTCCTGCCGGTGAAGCATTTAATTTAAATAGCAATGGTACTTTTAGTTATACACCACCTGCTGGTTATACCGGTAGTGTAGTATTTGAGTATCAAGTGTGCTTGCCTGCTCCTAACTCCAGTGTGTGTGATACTGCATTTGTAACGCTTGATTATGTAAGCCCTCCTGAGGCTGCAATTATAGATTTAGATTGTAATTCAAACGGAACTACTAATTTAATTGTCACGAGTCCACTAGGTAATAATCTTGAATACTCTATAAACAATGGACCATTCCAGTCCGACACAACTTTTTCAAATTTATCTGAAGGTAGTTATGTTGTAACTGTAAGAGATAAAAATACTGGATGTTCCCAAGCATCTGTATCTGGATTTGTTATAGAGAATCTTGAAGTCGCTATACCTATTGATGTAGCTGATGTAAGTTGTTTTGGAGGTAATGATGGAGCTATAAATCTTGAGCCATCTGGAGGCAAGGCACCTTATGAGTTTGAATGGAGTAACGGAGCAACTACAGAAGATCTTAGTGGTTTGAGTGCGGGAACATACACAGTCGTTGTGACAGATGCTTATGGTTGTGAGCTTGAGGCAACTGCAGTTGTAAGTGGACCTGCTAAGGCAGTTTCAATCAAACCTAATACTGTAATTACAGCTGTATCTTGTTTTGAGGGTAACGATGGTGCTATAAATATTACGCCGGATGGTGGAACTCCTCCTTATACATATGTATGGAGTAACGGTGCGACTACACAAGATATTTCTAATCTTGAAGCGGGATCATATACGGTTACTGTTATAGATGCTAATAACTGTGAAGCTGAAAGTACATTTAGTGTAGAACAGCCTACCGCAGCATTGTCAATAACTGATACAATAACTAATGTGTTGTGTAATGGTGATGATAGTGGTGCTGTACAATTAACAGTTAGTGGTGGTACAGCTCCTTATACTTATGAATGGAGTGATGGATCAACTACAGCACACTTAGAAGATGTTACTGCTGGAAGTTATTCGGTAGTGGTTAGAGATGCTAATGATTGTGAAATTCAGGAGTCTTTTACAATTACAGAGCCAGACTCTCCACTAAGTATAAATCTTACTAGAGAAAATGCTACAACTGCACAGAATTGTGCAGATGGCACTGCTATTGCTGCAGTAACGGGAGGAACAGCTCCTTATACTTACTTGTGGAGTAACGGAGCAACGGTTGCAACAATTTCAAACCTTGCGGATGGTACGTATTCTGTAACAGTGAAAGATGCAAATGGTTGTGAAATAACACAGAGCGTTGTTGTAGACTGTATTAATACGTGTGATGCAGTTATAGCAATAGGGACTGTGAGAGATGTACTTTGTGCTGGTGAGGAAACTGGTTCTACTACGGTAAGCGCTAGCTCGGAAGCTAATCCTGATGCGCTTTTTACTTTTACTTGGAGTAATGGAGATGTAGATGCTGGTGTTACTTCTAGTACCTTAGATAATATTGGTGCCGGGGTTTATACAGTAAGTGTTACTATAGATGGGACAGTGTGCCAGCCGGTAGAACAGAGTGTAACAATATCAGAGCCTAGTTCTGCAGTAGGAGTAACAATTGTTACTGAAGATGAAACTGGACCTGGTTTGTCAAATGGTGAGGCTAAAGCAACTGCAACTGGTGGTGTGGCACCTTATACGTATTCTTGGAGTACTGGCGCAACTACTGCAGAAATAAATAACTTAAGTCCTGGTGATTATACCGTAGAGGTGACAGATGCTAATGGATGTACAGTAGAGAATACTGTGACTATTAATCCAGGTAGTTGTAATAATTTAGCAATTACGACAGGGGTAGAGGATGTGACTTGTAATGGTTTTTCAGATGGTTCTATTATATCAACAACAACTGGAGGAAATGGACCATTTACCTACTCTTGGAGTAATGGAGCTACAACAGAAAATATCAATAATGTAACTGCAGGTTCATATACGGTTACTGTTACAGATTCTTTTACAAATTGTACAGCTCAGTCGACTGTTACAGTAAATGAGCCTACAGTATTAAGTGCAGGTATTGCTGTAAATAATGTATTGTGTTTTGGAGAATCAACAGGTTCTTTAAATCTTACAGTATCTGGTGGTACTCCAGATTATACATACGAGTGGAGTGGTGGTCAGACTATTGAAGATTTAACTGCTTTACCAGCTGGAAATTATTCGGTTATTGTTACTGATGGAAATGGTTGTACAACTACAGCTCAAGCTGTAATCAGTCAACCAGCTAGTGCGGTAACAGCTGATGTTTCTAGTACAAACGAAAATGGTGCTACGGCAAATGATGGTACTGCGACTGTTTTACCAGAAGGTGGAACTATGCCTTACACGATTTTGTGGAGTAATGGAGAGACTACTAATACTATTGATGGTCTTGATGCTGGGGATTATGCAGTTGTCGTTACAGATGCAAATGGATGTACATATGAAGAGACTATTACTGTAGCTTCGACAAATCAAGTACCCGCTCCAGTTAATGATTCAGCAACAACAAGCGAAGATACTGCTGTGGCGATTAATGTTACAGATAATGATAGTTTTGGGTCAGATGGTCCAAATGATTCAGTGATAGTTATTACAGAACAACCAGAGAATGGATCTGTAACTGTTGATGATGGTGGAACTCCAAATGACCCAACTGATGATACTGTACTTTATACTCCAGAACCTGATTTTAATGGAACTGATACCTTTGAGTACGAAATTACAGACAGTAATGGAGATTCTGAGACGGCTACTGTAACGGTAGTGGTTACTCCAGTGGATGATGTAGTTTCAGATACTTCAAATACAGATGAAGATGTACCTGTTGAAATAGATGTATTAGGGAATGATACTTTCGATGAAAATGCTGATGTGGCAATAACAGATGTTACGGATCCTGCAAACGGAACAGTAGAGATCAACGATAATGGCACTGTAACCTATACTCCAAATCCTGATTTCAACGGAGAAGATACTTTTGAATACACGGTAACAGTAACGAATCCAGATGGAACAACTACCACTGAGACAGCTATCGTTACCGTAACGGTAAGTCCTATTGTAGATGTCGCTGATGATGCGGAGACTACGCCGGAAGATACTCCTGTGAATGTAGATGTGTTAGGTAATGATACTTTTGAGGGTACCAATAACGAGGTAACAGATGTTACGGATCCTGCAAACGGAACTGTAGTTATCAACGATGATGGCACTGTAACCTATACTCCAGATCCTGATTTCAACGGAGAAGATACTTTTGATTACACAGTAACTGTAACAAACCCTGATGGAACAACAACAACTGAGACTGCTACTGTAGTAGTAACAGTAACTCCAGAGCAGGATGTAATGGATGACGCTGCAACAACACCAGAAGATACACCAGTAGATATTGATGTATTAGAGAATGATGGTTTCGATCCTGCTGCCGATGTAGCAGTAACAGATGTTACGGATCCTGCAAACGGAACTGTAGTTATCAACGATGATGGCACTGTAACCTATACTCCAGATCCTGATTTCAACGGAGAAGATACTTTTGATTACACAGTAACTGTAACAAATCCTGATGGAACAACAACAACTGAGACTGCTACTGTAGTAGTAACAGTAACTCCAGAGGAGGATGTAATGGATGATGCTGCGACAACACCAGAAGATACACCAGTAGATATTGATGTATTAGAGAATGATGGTTTCGATCCTGCTGCTGATGTAGCAGTAACAGATGTTACGGATCCTGCAAACGGAACTGTAGTTATCAACGATGATGGAACTGTAACCTATACTCCAGATCCTGATTTCAACGGAGAAGATACTTTTGATTACACAGTAACTGTAACAAACCCTGATGGAACAACAACAACTGAGACTGCTACTGTAGTAGTAACAGTAACTCCAGAGGAGGATGTAATGGATGATGCTGCGACAACACCAGAAGATACACCAGTAGATATTGATGTATTAGAGAATGATGGTTTCGATCCTGCTGCCGATGTAGCAGTAACAGATGTTACGGATCCTGCAAACGGAACTGTAGTTATCAACGATGATGGCACTGTAACTTACACTCCAGATCCTGATTTCAACGGAGAAGATACTTTTGATTACACAGTAACTGTAACAAATCCTGATGGAACAACAACAACTGAGACTGCTACTGTAGTAGTAACAGTAACTCCAGAGGAGGATGTAATGGATGATGCTGCGACAACACCAGAAGATACACCAGTAGATATTGATGTATTAGAGAATGATGGTTTCGATCCTGCTGCTGATGTAGCAGTAACAGATGTTACGGATCCTGCAAACGGAACTGTAGTTATCAACGATGATGGAACTGTAACCTATACTCCAGATCCTGATTTCAACGGAGAAGATACTTTTGATTACACAGTAACTGTAACAAATCCTGATGGAACAACAACAACTGAGACTGCTACTGTAGTAGTAACAGTAACTCCAGAGCAGGATGTAATGGATGACGCTGCAACAACACCAGAAGATACACCAGTAGATATTGATGTATTAGAGAATGATGGTTTTGATCCTGCTGCCGATGTAGCAGTAACAGATGTTACGGATCCTGCAAATGGAACAGTAGTTATCAACGATGATGGCACTGTAACCTATACTCCAGATCCTGATTTCAACGGAGAAGATACTTTTGATTACACAGTAACTGTAACAAACCCTGATGGAACAACAACAACTGAGACTGCTACTGTAGTAGTAACAGTAACTCCAGAGCAGGATGTAATGGATGATGCTGCGACAACACCAGAAGATACACCAGTAGATATTGATGTATTAGAGAATGATGGTTTCGATCCTGCTGCTGATGTAGCAGTAACAGATGTTACGGATCCTGCAAACGGAACTGTAGTTATCAACGATGATGGAACTGTAACCTATACTCCAGATCCTGATTTCAACGGAGAAGATACTTTTGATTACACAGTAACTGTAACAAATCCTGATGGAACAACAACAACTGAGACTGCTACTGTAGTAGTAACAGTAACTCCAGAGGAGGATGTAATGGATGATGCTGCGACAACACCAGAAGATACACCAGTAGATATTGATGTATTAGAGAATGATGGTTTCGATCCTGCTGCTGATGTAGCAGTAACAGATGTTACGGATCCTGCAAACGGAACTGTAGTTATCAACGATGATGGAACTGTAACCTATACTCCAGATCCTGATTTCAACGGAGAAGATACTTTTGATTACACAGTAACTGTAACAAATCCTGATGGAACAACAACAACTGAGACTGCTACTGTAGTAGTAACAGTAACTCCAGAGGAGGATGTAATGGATGATGCTGCGACAACACCAGAAGATACACCAGTAGATATTGATGTATTAGAGAATGATGGTTTCGATCCTGCTGCTGATGTAGCAGTAACAGATGTTACGGATCCTGCAAACGGAACTGTAGTTATCAACGATGATGGCACTGTAACCTATACTCCAGATCCTGATTTCAACGGAGAAGATACTTTTGATTACACAGTAACTGTAACAAACCCTGATGGAACAACAACAACTGAGACTGCTACTGTAGTAGTAACAGTAACTCCAGAGGAGGATGTAATGGATGATGCTGCGACAACACCAGAAGATACACCAGTAGATATTGATGTATTAGAGAATGATGGTTTCGATCCTGCTGCTGATGTAGCAGTAACAGATGTTACGGATCCTGCAAACGGAACTGTAGTTATCAACGATGATGGCACTGTAACCTATACTCCAGATCCTGATTTCAACGGAGAAGATACTTTTGATTACACAGTAACTGTAACAAATCCTGATGGAACAACAACAACTGAGACTGCTACTGTAGTAGTAACAGTAACTCCAGAGGAGGATGTAATGGATGATGCTGCGACAACACCAGAAGATACACCAGTAGATATTGATGTATTAGAGAATGATGGTTTCGATCCTGCTGCCGATGTAGCAGTAACAGATGTTACGGATCCTGCAAACGGAACTGTAGTTATCAACGATGATGGCACTGTAACCTATACTCCAGATCCTGATTTCAACGGAGAAGATACTTTTGATTACACAGTAACTGTAACAAACCCTGATGGAACAACAACAACTGAGACTGCTACTGTAGTAGTAACAGTAACTCCAGAGGAGGATGTAATGGATGATGCTGCGACAACACCAGAAGATACACCAGTAGATATTGATGTATTAGAGAATGATGGTTTCGATCCTGCTGCCGATGTAGCAGTAACAGATGTTACGGATCCTGCAAACGGAACTGTAGTTATCAACGATGATGGCACTGTAACCTATACTCCAGATCCTGATTTCAACGGAGAAGATACTTTTGATTACACAGTAACTGTAACAAATCCTGATGGAACAACAACAACTGAGACTGCTACTGTAGTAGTAACAGTAACTCCAGAGGAGGATGTAATGGATGATGCTGCGACAACACCAGAAGATACACCAGTAGATATTGATGTATTAGAGAATGATGGTTTCGATCCTGCTGCTGATGTAGCAGTAACAGATGTTACGGATCCTGCAAACGGAACTGTAGTTATCAACGATGATGGAACTGTAACCTATACTCCAGATCCTGATTTCAACGGAGAAGATACTTTTGATTACACAGTAACTGTAACAAATCCTGATGGAACAACAACAACTGAGACTGCTACTGTAGTAGTAACAGTAACTCCAGAGCAGGATGTAATGGATGACGCTGCAACAACACCAGAAGATACACCAGTAGATATTGATGTATTAGAGAATGATGGTTTTGATCCTGCTGCCGATGTAGCAGTAACAGATGTTACGGATCCTGCAAATGGAACAGTAGTAATCAACGATGATGGAACTGTAACCTATACTCCAGATCCTGATTTCAACGGAGAAGATACTTTTGATTACACAGTAACTGTAACAAACCCTGATGGAACAACAACAACTGAGACTGCTACTGTAGTAGTAACAGTAACTCCAGAGCAGGATGTAATGGATGACGCTGCAACAACACCAGAAGATACACCAGTAGATATTGATGTATTAGAGAATGATGGTTTCGATCCTGCTGCCGATGTAGCAGTAACAGATGTTACGGATCCTGCAAACGGAACTGTAGTTATCAACGATGATGGCACTGTAACCTATACTCCAGATCCTGATTTCAACGGAGAAGATACTTTTGATTACACAGTAACTGTAACAAATCCTGATGGAACAACAACAACTGAGACTGCTACTGTAGTAGTAACAGTAACTCCAGAGGAGGATGTAATGGATGATGCTGCGACAACACCAGAAGATACACCAGTAGATATTGATGTATTAGAGAATGATGGTTTCGATCCTGCTGCCGATGTAGCAGTAACAGATGTTACGGATCCTGCAAACGGAACTGTAGTTATCAACGATGATGGAACTGTAACCTATACTCCAGATCCTGATTTCAACGGAGAAGATACTTTTGATTACACAGTAACTGTAACAAACCCTGATGGAACAACAACAACTGAGACTGCTACTGTAGTAGTAACAGTAACTCCAGAGGAGGATGTAATGGATGATGCTGCGACAACACCAGAAGATACACCAGTAGATATTGATGTATTAGAGAATGATGGTTTCGATCCTGCTGCCGATGTAGCAGTAACAGATGTTACGGATCCTGCAAACGGAACTGTAGTTATCAACGATGATGGCACTGTAACTTACACTCCAGATCCTGATTTCAACGGAGAAGATACTTTTGATTACACAGTAACTGTAACAAATCCTGATGGAACAACAACAACTGAGACTGCTACTGTAGTAGTAACAGTAACTCCAGAGGAGGATGTAATGGATGATGCTGCGACAACACCAGAAGATACACCAGTAGATATTGATGTATTAGAGAATGATGGTTTCGATCCTGCTGCTGATGTAGCAGTAACAGATGTTACGGATCCTGCAAACGGAACTGTAGTTATCAACGATGATGGAACTGTAACCTATACTCCAGATCCTGATTTCAACGGAGAAGATACTTTTGATTACACAGTAACTGTAACAAATCCTGATGGAACAACAACAACTGAGACTGCTACTGTAGTAGTAACAGTAACTCCAGAGCAGGATGTAATGGATGACGCTGCAACAACACCAGAAGATACACCAGTAGATATTGATGTATTAGAGAATGATGGTTTTGATCCTGCTGCCGATGTAGCAGTAACAGATGTTACGGATCCTGCAAATGGAACAGTAGTTATCAACGATGATGGCACTGTAACCTATACTCCAGATCCTGATTTCAACGGAGAAGATACTTTTGATTACACAGTAACTGTAACAAACCCTGATGGAACAACAACAACTGAGACTGCTACTGTAGTAGTAACAGTAACTCCAGAGCAGGATGTAATGGATGATGCTGCGACAACACCAGAAGATACACCAGTAGATATTGATGTATTAGAGAATGATGGTTTCGATCCTGCTGCTGATGTAGCAGTAACAGATGTTACGGATCCTGCAAACGGAACTGTAGTTATCAACGATGATGGAACTGTAACCTATACTCCAGATCCTGATTTCAACGGAGAAGATACTTTTGATTACACAGTAACTGTAACAAATCCTGATGGAACAACAACAACTGAGACTGCTACTGTAGTAGTAACAGTAACTCCAGAGGAGGATGTAATGGATGATGCTGCGACAACACCAGAAGATACACCAGTAGATATTGATGTATTAGAGAATGATGGTTTCGATCCTGCTGCTGATGTAGCAGTAACAGATGTTACGGATCCTGCAAACGGAACTGTAGTTATCAACGATGATGGCACTGTAACCTATACTCCAGATCCTGATTTCAACGGAGAAGATACTTTTGATTACACAGTAACTGTAACAAACCCTGATGGAACAACAACAACTGAGACTGCTACTGTAGTAGTAACAGTAACTCCAGAGGAGGATGTAATGGATGATGCTGCGACAACACCAGAAGATACACCAGTAGATATTGATGTATTAGAGAATGATGGTTTCGATCCTGCTGCTGATGTAGCAGTAACAGATGTTACGGATCCTGCAAATGGAACTGTAGTTATCAACGATGATGGCACTGTAACCTATACTCCAGATCCTGATTTCAACGGAGAAGATACTTTTGATTACACAGTAACTGTAACAAATCCTGATGGAACAACAACAACTGAGACTGCTACTGTAGTAGTAACAGTAACTCCAGAGGAGGATGTAATGGATGACGCTGCGACAACACCAGAAGATACACCAGTAGATATTGATGTATTAGAGAATGATGGTTTCGATCCTGCTGCCGATGTAGCAGTAACAGATGTTACGGATCCTGCAAACGGAACTGTAGTTATCAACGATGATGGAACTGTAACTTACACTCCAGATCCTAACTTCAACGGAGAAGATACTTTTGATTACACAGTAACTGTAACAAACCCTGATGGAACAACAACAACTGAAACTGCTACTGTAGTAGTAACAGTAACTCCAGATAATCCATCACTAGATCTATTTAAAGAAGGTAATTATGAAGATACAAATGAAGATGGGGTAGTAAATCTTGGAGATTCTATTATATACAACTTTATAGTATTCAATAATGGTGATGTTCCACTTAGTAATATTACTCTAACTGATGAATTAGTTGAAGTAATGGGTGGACCTATAGATCTTGAAGTTGGAGAAAGTGATTCGATGACATTTACAGCGATATACGCTATTACTCAAGATGATATTAATGCAGGAGCTGTATATAACCAAGCAATTGCTACTGGTGAAGATCCAGCTGGAGAATTAGCAACAGATGCATCTGAAGATCCAACCGGTATAGATCCTAATAATCCTCTTAACGATCCAGATTGTATGGAATGTACTATTACAGTTCTTAATCAAGATCCGGAAATTGCAATTGTTAAGACTGGACTGTTCAATGATCAAAATGGAGACGGTTTCGCTCAAGCTGGTGAGACAATCACTTATAACTTCTCTGTGACAAACACTGGAAATGTTACAGTAACTAATATTGTTGTAACAGATCCATTAGTAACAGTAACTGGAGGTCCTATTGATTTAGTGCCTGGAACTAGTGATGATACTACGTTTTTAGCTGAATATGTCTTAACACAAGAAGATGTGGATGCAGGACTAGTAGAAAACCAAGCACTTGCAACTGGTCAAGATCCAAATGGAGATGATGTAGTAGATACTTCTGATGATAATAGTACAATAGAAGGGGAAGAGGATGTAACAATCACAGATTTACCAGAAGATCCAGGAATGATAGCAATAGTTAAGACTGGAACGTTCAATGATGAAGATGGAGATGGTTTTGCTCAAGCTGGTGAAACAATCACTTATAACTTCACAGTGACAAACACTGGAAATGTAACCGTAACAAACATTGTGGTAACAGATCCATTGGTAACTGTAACTGGAGGTCCTATAGATTTAGCACCTGATGCTATTGACGCTACTACATTTGTAGCTCAGTATGTATTAACACAAGAAGATGTAGACGCAGGAATGGTAGAAAACCAAGCCCTTGCAACTGGTCAGAACCCTAATGGAGATGACGTTGTAGATACATCAGATGATGATAGTAGTGTAGAAGGTGAAGAAGATGTGACAGTCACAGATTTACCAGAAGATCCAGGAATGATAGCAATAGTTAAGACTGGAACGTTCAATGATGAAGATGGAGATGGTTTTGCACAAGCTGGTGAGACAATCACTTATAACTTCACAATTACAAACACTGGAAATGTAACAGTGACTAATATTGTTGTAACAGACCCATTAGTAACAGTAACTGGAGGTCCTATAGATTTAGCACCTGATGCTATTGACGCTACTACATTTGTAGCTCAGTATGTATTAACACAAGAAGATGTAGACGCAGGAATGGTAGAAAACCAAGCCCTTGCAACTGGTCAGAACCCTAATGGAGATGACGTTGTAGATACATCAGATGATGATAGTAGTGTAGAAGGTGAAGAAGATGTGACAGTCACAGATTTACCAGAAGATCCAGGAATGATAGCAATAGTTAAGACTGGAACGTTCAATGATGAAGATGGAGATGGTTTTGCACAAGCTGGTGAGACAATCACTTATAACTTCACAATTACAAACACTGGAAATGTAACAGTGACTAATATTGTTGTAACAGACCCATTAGTAACAGTAACTGGAGGTCCTATAGATTTAGCACCTGATGCTATTGACGCTACTACATTTGTAGCTCAGTATGTATTAACACAAGAAGATGTAGACGCAGGAATGGTAGAAAACCAAGCCCTTGCAACTGGTCAGAACCCTAATGGAGAAGACGTTGTAGATACATCAGATGATGATAGTAGTGTAGAAGGTGAAGAAGATGTGACAGTCACAGATTTACCAGAAGATCCAGGAATGATAGCAATAGTTAAGACTGGAACGTTCAATGATGAAGATGGAGATGGTTTTGCTCAAGCTGGTGAAACAATCACTTATAACTTCACAGTGACAAACACTGGAAATGTAACCGTAACAAACATTGTGGTAACAGATCCATTGGTAACTGTAACTGGAGGTCCTATAGATTTAGCACCTGATGCTATTGACGCTACTACATTTGTAGCTCAGTATGTATTAACACAAGAAGATGTAGACGCAGGAATGGTAGAAAACCAAGCCCTTGCAACTGGTCAGAACCCTAATGGAGATGACGTTGTAGATACATCAGATGATGATAGTAGTGTAGAAGGTGAAGAAGATGTGACAGTTACAGATTTACCAGAAGATCCAGGAATGATAGCAATAGTTAAGACTGGAACGTTCAATGATGAAGATGGAGATGGTTTTGCACAAGCTGGTGAGACAATCACTTATAACTTCACAATTACAAACACTGGAAATGTAACAGTGACTAATATTGTTGTAACAGACCCATTAGTAACAGTAACTGGTGGACCGATTGATTTAAATGCTGGCGCTTCAGATGCTACAACTTTTAGTGCTATTTATACTATTACGCAAGCAGATATTGACAATGGCGGAGTAACAAATCAAGCACTTGCAACAGGACAGAATCCTGATGGCGATGATGTAACAGATACTTCAGATGACGATAGTAATCTTGAGGATGATGAAACAATCACTACGTTCCCAACAGACGAAGGAGCGATTGCATTAATCAAGACTGGATTCTTTAATGATGAAAGCGGAGATGGTTTTGCGCAAGTAGGAGAGACGGTGACGTATAACTTCACCGTAACGAACACAGGAAATATAACGATTACAAATATTGTGATCAATGACCCATTAGTGACTGTAACTGGTGGACCGATTGATTTATCAGCAGGGGAAGTAGATACTGATACTTTTAGTGCAGTATATACATTAACTCAAGCCGACGTAGATGCTGGAGGAGTAACAAATCAAGCGGTAGTTACAGGGCAAAACCCTGATGGCAATGACGTATTAGATACTTCAGATGACGATAGTAACCTAGAGGATGACATAACTGTAACAGACTTGCCTCAAGGAGCTAGCATAAGTTTAATTAAAACTGCTGTATTTAATGATGTTGACGGTGACGGATTTGCTCAAGTAGGCGAAACCATTACTTACAACTTTATAGTTACAAATACAGGAAATGTAACCGTCACAAATATTATCATTGAAGACCCATTAGTAAATGTAACTGGCGGACCTATCGACTTGGACCCAGGTGAGACAGATAGTACAACATTTGTAGCTATTTATACTATAGTTCAAAGTGATATTGCTCTTGGTTATGTTACGAACCAGGCTATTGCAACAGGGCAAGATCCTGATGGTATTGATGTTGTTGATATTTCAGACGATAATAATAGTGTCGAAGATGATGAAACAGTTACTAATCTTCCAATTAAAAGTTCAATAGCTTTAGAGAAAGTAGGAACAACTGTCGATATTGATGGTGATGGTTTAATTCAGGATGGAGAAGTAATTCAGTACACATTTACTGTCACTAACACAGGATCACTTCCATTAAATAATATTTCAATAACTGACCCATTGGTAACAGTTGATGGAGGACCTATATCATTATTACCTGGAGAATCAGACAGTACTACATTTACAGCAACCTATGTAGTAACCCCTCTTGATATAGCAAACGGATTTGTACTAAATCAAGCTGTAGTAAACTCCATCGATTCAAATGGTCTTGACGTAACTGATTTATCTGATGACCCTAACAATGATGAGAACGTTGATCCAAATATGGATGGTAATCCAGATGATCCAACACTTACTACATTTGAAGGAGTTCTTAATATTTTTGATTTGGAAGTATTTAATGGAATATCACCAGATGGAGATGGGATAAATGATTTCTTTATTATAGAAGGAATTGATGCTTTCCCAGAAAATAATGTACAGATATTTAACAGATGGGGTGTACAAGTTTTTGAACAAGATGGTTATACAAATAGTCCAACTACTGGTTTTAAAGGTATTTCAGAAGGTAGAGCAACTATAAGTGCCGATAATTTATTACCAGCGGGCACTTATTTCTACCTCATTTCTTACCAGACACCAGACGGTTTGAGAAGGAAGAGTGGATATTTATACATTAATCGTTAATATAAATTACGCTTTCGCGAAAGCGTTATAACAACTAACATAAATAATATTCGACTTTTTGGAATTTAGTTAAGAACAAGATATAGTAATCAAATTTCTAGATGAAATGCATTATGAAACTTGTAAATAATTATAAAAATCAAATTATTTAATTTGAGCTAATTTTACCCAAAAGTCTTTTATTATAGGTGCAATAAATTAAGTTAGAATGAAACAACTACATCTTTTAGTCCTATTAGTTATTACGGGTTTAAGCCTTACAGAGGTAAGTGCTCAACAAGACCCTCAGTATACACAATACATGTATAATACTGTAGCTATAAATCCAGCATACGCAGGTAACAGAGGTGTTACTAGTATTGTAGGATTGCATAGAAGTCAATGGGTAGGTCTTGATGGAGCTCCTCGTACGCAAAGTCTCAGCATACATTCACCAATAGGGGAAGGAAAGGTAGGACTTGGTTTATCGATAGTAAATGACGCATTAGGTCCAGCACAAGAGACTTACATAGGTGCAGATTTTAGTTATACTGTCAATACGTCAAATAGTGGTAAACTTAGTTTTGGTTTAAAAGCTGGAGGACACGTTTTAGATGTAGACTTTACCAAGTTGACATTATTTGATGTTTCTGATCCTCGTTTTTCTCAAAATATAGACAATAAGATTTCGCCAATTGTTGGAGCAGGACTTTATTATCATACTGATAGATTTTATGTGGGACTAAGCGTACCAAACCTTATCCAGACAGAGCATTTTGATGAGAGTAATAACAGTAACCAAGCTAGCTTTGTGGCAAAAGAGCGTATAAATTACTACGGTATTATGGGTTATACTTTTGATATTAATGATCAGCTTAAATTTAAGCCTAGTACTTTAGTAAAGCTAGTATCTGGAGCACCATTACAAGTTGATATTACTGCAAACTTTTTAGTAATGGAAAAATTACATTTAGGGGCAGCATATAGATGGAGTGCGGCTCTAAGTGGTTTAGTTGGTTTTCAAGTATCGGATAGTATGCTCATAGGTCTTGCTTATGATAGAGAAAGTACTGATCTAGGAAATACAGTTTATAATGATGGAAGTTTTGAAGTGTTTTTACGTTTTGAACTTTTCAATGAGTATGACAGAATGTTAACACCGAGATTCTTTTAATAAAAGTCTACTATGAGATATATTACTATTGCACTCCTTTTGTTTGCTACCATTGTAGGAAACGCACAGGAAGGAAAAATAGAGAGAGGTACAAAGAATTTCAATAAATATGATTTCGTAGATGCTCAAGAAATCTATCAAAAAGTTGCTGATAAAGGTTATGAGTCTGCAGACTTATTCAAGAGATTAGGAGACTCTTATTATCTCAACGCAAGCTATAAGAAATCTTCAACTTATTATGGAAAACTTATTGAGCAATTTCCTGAAGCCGCTCAAGCAGAAGCATATTTTAGATATGCTCTTTCGTTGAGAGCAACAAAAGATTATGCGCTTTCTGATAGAATGATGTCTAGATTTTTTGATCTTAAGGAAGATGATAGAAGAGCAAGTTTATTTAAGGAAACTCCAGATTACTTAAGGGAAATAGATTACCAAAAAGGTTCTTACGAGGTTTCAAATACTACAATCAATTCTGGTTATTCAGATTTTGGTCCTATGCTTTATAATGACAAACTGATTTTTGCTTCTAACAGAGATACAGGATCTTTTACAAAGCGTATACACAAGTGGAATGGTCAGCCATTTTTAAACTTATACCAAGTAAGCTTAAATAAAGTTGATCAAGATGCTGGTAATAAATATGTTGAAAAATTTAGTGCTTATTTAAACACACAGTACCACGAAAGTACTCCTGTATTTACAGAAGATGGTAAAACGGTTTACTTTACTCGTAATAATTATAATAACGGGAAGTATAGAGAAGATAATGATGGAACAAATAGGCTTAAGCTTTATAAGGCATCATTAGTTAATGGCAAATGGACAGACTCTCAAGAGCTTCCATTTAATAGTGATGAATATACAGTTGCACATCCGGCTTTAAGCGTTGATGGTAGTCGATTGTATTTTGCGTCTGATATGCCTGGAACTTTTGGCCTTTCTGATTTATGGTATGTTTCTATAAATGGGGATAAGACTTATGGAACTCCGGTAAACCTTGGTAGCGACATTAACACAGAGGGTAGAGAGTCATTTCCTTTTATTAGTTCGGAAAATGATATTTATTTTGCATCAGACGGTCACCCTGGATTGGGAGGTTTAGATCTATTTGTTACTGCTTTAGGCAGAAATGGAGAAACTGCAGAAATACTAAACCTAGGAGAGCCTGCAAATACCTCAAAGGACGATTTTGCCTTTGTAATTAATAGTGAGTCTAATACAGGGTTTTTATCATCTAATCGTGGTAAAAGAGGTGTAGATGATAATATTTATATGCTAAAGCAAATAAAGAAACCTTCTCCCCCTTGCGATATTTTATTATCGGGAATTGTTACTGATAAGAGTACTGGAGATTATCTTGAGGGTGCTACAGTTAGCTTGTATGATACCAACAATAATTTGTTCAAATCTGTTGTTACTGGAGCGTCTGCA
This sequence comes from Dokdonia sp. Hel_I_63, assembly GCF_007827285.1. Classification (NCBI taxonomy): domain Bacteria; kingdom Pseudomonadati; phylum Bacteroidota; class Flavobacteriia; order Flavobacteriales; family Flavobacteriaceae; genus Dokdonia; species Dokdonia sp. Hel_I_63. The sequence continues at coordinate 1,770,181 of NZ_VISD01000001.1, forward strand.
GCGTTTGCTTTCATTCCTGATTGTGATAAGATTTTCCTTATCAGAGCAGAGAAGGAAGGATACAATACTTCGGAGAAAATGGTAACCACGCCTAATGTTTCTTCTGAAATAGAAGAGATATTACAATTAGACAAAACCTTGAAACCAGTGGTTCCTGGAGATGATATCGCAAAAATATTAGACCTTAATCCTATTTACTTTAACTTTGATAAGTATGATATACGTCCTGATGCAGAGGTAGAACTTGCAAAAGTATTAGTATATATGGAAACTTACCCATCTGTACGCATAGATGTTCGATCTCATACAGATAGTAGAGGAAGAGATGCGTATAACCTTAATTTATCACAAAACAGAAATGTTTCTACTAGAGACTGGCTTATTTCAAAAGGAATAAGTGCATCTAGATTAACTGGAAAGGGATATGGAGAAACACAACTTGTAAACGATTGTGGCAACGGTGTACGTTGTAGTAAAGATCAACATCAATTAAATAGACGTAGTGAATTTATAGTACTTAGTAACTAAGACTAGAATTCTTACATTTTAAAGAAGAGCGCCTCAATTGAGGCGCTTTTTTTATGAGTTATTTGTATTTTTACAAAGCTTATGAAAGAAGAATTAGTCATCCTTGTGGATGAAAATGACAATCAAATAGGGCTTATGCCCAAAATGGAAGCTCATGAAAAAGCTGTGTTACACAGAGCTTTTTCAGTGTTTGTTTTTAACAGTAAGAATGAACTTATGTTACAGCAACGAGCATTACATAAATACCACAGCCCCGGTCTTTGGACAAATACCTGTTGCAGTCATCAACGTGAAGGTGAAAGTAATATAGAAGCTGGTATGCGACGTCTACAAGAAGAAATGGGTTTCTCTGTACCTTTAGAAGAGACGATCTCATTTATTTACAAAGCTCCTTTTGATAATGGTCTTACAGAACATGAGCTAGATCATATTCTAATAGGTCATTCGGAACAATCTCCGGCTATCAATGAAGACGAAGTTGCGGCTTGGAAATGGATGGATCTAGAAAATGTGAAAACTGATATCGCAAATCATCCAGAACTATATACAGAGTGGTTTAAAATCATTTTTGATAAATTTTATACACACATTAAGAGATGAGAATAACCGCACATAGAAAAGCGCATTTTAATGCTGCTCACAGATTGTATAGAGCAGATTGGGACGACGCAAAGAATATGCAAATATTCGGGAAGTGTAGTAACCCTAATTTTCATGGTCATAATTATGACCTTACGGTTAGTGTAAGTGGAGAAATTGATCCCGAAACAGGATTTCTCATTGACCTTAAGATTTTAAAAGATATTATAAAGGCAGAGGTAGAGGATTATTTAGATCACAAAAATCTCAATCTTGAGGTTCCTGAATTTAAAACGCTTAATCCTACGGCCGAAAATATTGCTGTTGTTATTCATAAAAAGATTAAAGCGGTTTTAGATCCTAAATTTGATCTAGAGATCACCTTATATGAGACGCCTCGTAACTTTGTAACCTATAAAGGCGAGTAGTTATGGCATTAAAAATAGGAGATAAAGCACCTGGTTTTACACTCAATAATCAGGATAACGTAGCAGTATTAGTAGACGAATTGATAGGGAAAGTGCCTATGGTAATTTATTTCTACCCTAAAAACTTTACACCTGGATGTACAGCTCAGGCTTGTAGCTTTAGAGATCAATACCAAGATTTTACAGATGCAGGAGCAAAAGTATTTGGTATAAGCGCAGATAGTGTAGAAAGTCATAAACGCTTTAGATCAAAGCATAATCTACCCTTTGATACGCTCTCAGACGCAAATAATAAGGTGCGTAAAAAGTATGGCGTTAAAAATGAACTATTAGGATTGCTACCTGGTAGAGAAACTTTCGTAGTAGATGCAAACGGAATTATAAAGATTCGTTTCAATAGCATGATGGCTGCAAAACATATACCTAAAGCACTTGCAGTTATTAAAGGATTGTAAATCAAAGCATGTTTTCGCGAAAGCGTAACCATTACATAATACCACAAAAATAAAAGGGAGATGCTTAGCATCTCCCTTTTTATGTTATATAGATTTTACAAAATCTAGAAATACTTTTTTATGTAAATCTAAATCTAAATCTGGTGAGAGAGAAGCTCTCACGATGTAATCTTTATCACCTTCTTTAGTGGTTCCTTGCGTAGAGGTAGCTGGAATAGTCCAGTAACAGCCTTTAAGCTGGCCGTAGCTTACACAGAATTTACTCTCATTAGGAATCTCTGTAATCATTAAGTTAATAAGCTTAAGATTAAGAGCTCTTTTGTATTGCTCTCTTTCTATGTCATTAGCTCCTTTAGTTGGTAAATCTAGAGAAAATACAGAAGGAGTAAATCCTTGTGATGCTAGCTCCTCAGACACAAAATTAATTTTTGCGCCCGGAAGTTCTTTTTCTATAAAGGTTACAAACTCACGCGTGTTTACATAAGCTGCTGCAATACGATCGTTCATAGAAGGTAACTGTGCGGCTAGTATCTCATATTGTAAATCTGTAGCCTCGTTATCACAAAGCTCAAGGTGAAAAGCGATACTCTTAATGAGGTCTTCTGCTTTATTGTTTACCACGCAATAGCCTGCAGTACATTTACCACCACTTGGGAATTTTGATCCGCTGGCATATGAAATAGTGCGCACGGTAGATAGTATTTTATCTTCTCCTAAGAAGTGTACATTAGGACAAAACGTTTGATCAAGGATAAAAACAGGGTCTATTGCTGTTGCTCCAGTAGGAGTGGTACGTTTTTTACTAAGCGCCTCTTTGAGTTGTAAAAGATCTGGAACTTCTACTCTTGGGTTCGTTGGTATTTCTGCAATAATATAGGGTACTGCGTCCTCTGCAGCTATTTTAGTAAGTACAGTGTCTATGCTCTGCACCATATCATTATCTCCATCTACAGGAAGATCCACAACTTCTACATTATCAAGGCAAGCAGCAACGCGTCTAGCTTGATCATTTGTACCACCATAACAGTTAGGAGGAACAATAAATTTAATCGCCTTACCAGGATGTTTATTGATAGCATCATCTACTAACCCCATCATAATAGCGTACTGTATAGAAAGTCCGCTAGAAGCCACGAGAGGCTCTGTATCGGTTCCATTTACTTCTTTAATGAGTTCATGTACACGCGCTTTATCTTTTGCTACATCACCAGCCTTGTAATCTATAGGAGCATTGTTTACCAATGATTTTAATGCCACTAAAGAATTTGATGGCGTCATCGCAATGGTTTCCCTTCTACGCACGTGTTGGATATCTGAAACATAGTGTGCGTTCTTCTCACCATTTATAACGAGTAGACTACCTATATTTTCATATACACTTACGTGAAAATCAATGCTGTTTGCTATAGGTTCTGCCTTTATTTGGTTTTCTTGCGAGAGATAAACAGTACTCCCGTCAAAAGCCGAAATATCTTCTGGGTTGTTCACTTGATTAAGTTCGAAGTGATATCCGTAAACGCTTTTCAAAGCTTCTGCATCAAATATAGCAGGAAGTTTCCCTGTGTAGTTGATTTGTGTTTTTTTACCGTCTAATAAATTTTTTCTCAGCACGGCAAGTACTGGAACGGTAATAGAATCAAAGCTAATAACGCTGTCTGCTTCTAGGCCTAGCAATCTCGCTACGCTCCATTCTAGAATACTAGAAAGTGGGTGGCCTAACCTTATGTAATCATAGGCTGTTGGAAGATTTGCTAGAGCAACAGTAGTTGCATTTTTCTCATTGTATAAAGCTTCAAATTCATTTAGAAACTCAGATTTAGCAAGCTTTTCATTATAAATATCCAATCGGTGGGTGGTGAGACCTATCCAGTCGTTGGGCATATTATCGAGTACTTCTTTGATGTAGTGTAACATTTATAAGTTTTAAAACAGTGTCTTCATCGCATAAAGACACCTTAAATATTAATTTTTTAAAGGATAATTTTAGACGCTTTTTTCGGAAATTCCTAACAGTAAATACTCTCAAATAGTACTAGTCTCAATGAGTGTAAATATGGTTAACTACAAGTAATGTAAACCGTTCATTTACTTAAAAAACCAATTAAAGTTTGAGCAGATAAAACGATTTTACAAAAGTATGCGAGTCATTTGCAATAGCAAAGACTCGCACTATGAATTATTATTTTTTAATGAAGGTTTAACAATGAAATGACTTAGCTAGTAAATAGCCAAGCTATGATACATTGAAAACTTACAATGATGTTTGTTATCTAATCTTTGATCATTGGCAGTTCGATAGATGATGCATGCACGGCCGAGTGATGCACGTTATTATGTGCTACAACACCTTCTTTTTCGTCATAATTATTTCCTCCTGTATTGAGATTACGAGCAAAACGTGGGAAGTTACTACTTGAGATTTCTACACGAATACGATGTCCTTTTTTAAAATAATTACTTGTAGACATCGGCGTAAGGTCTAATTTATATACTTCGCCCTCTTTCATAAATACTTCCTTATCATATCCTTCTCGATATCTTGCGCGTTGTATCGTTTCATCAAGATTGTAAGCTGTACCGTCAGGGTAAACGTCAATTAGTTTGATAGTAAAGTCGGTATCTTTCACGTCAGAGGAGAAGTATAACGTGCTATTTATAAAACCAGATACTTCTACGCCTTCCTCTAGCGGATCTGTAGTATACACTAAGATGTCATTTCTAGTTTCCATTTGTTGTTGGTCAAAAGCGCCACCTTGAACGGCATTACCTGTACAACATACATTACCACCGTATGAGGGTACTGGTTGCATAGGGTCATATGTAAACCCATCTGCATTATCCGAAGTTGCTTTAGTAGTAGATAATGTTCCGTCTCCAAAACGGCTATTAGCATTTCCATTACTATTTAAATAATAGGTGGTAGGTTCAGTTTTTTTAGGTGGCCAGGTTTCGGCAGCTTGCCACTTATTGCTACCCATAGTGTAGTACTGAACTCTCGGTGTTTTTTCTTTAAAGTCATTTTTCTCATCTTTAAGCCATAAATCAAACCATCCATAAATCTGCTCCTCATAATTGAGTGTTGCATCACCTACGCTGCGCTCACCCACAATAGTATTTTCGGTTGCTCTTGTGTATGCACAATGTAGGGTAGGAGCAATGACGAGATATTGATTATCTCTTATGTTTTCATCCTTCGTATTATTTCTCACGTGATTAAATAGGGCTAGGTTAGGAGTGATAGAAACATCATACCAAGAGGCAAACCAGAAACTAGGAACACCAATATCTTTGTTGTCATGATAAATGCCTCCTTCAAACCATGCCTTATCATTAGGTTTGCGACGTATCATTTTGTCAAAAATCTCGTTCTTACCGTTGATGTTTTTCAAAATATCTTGAATAGGCAAGTGCTTTAAAGCCTCCGCCATATCTACTGGCGGGTTTTCTGGTGCTAGATCATAAAATCGTGAAATTCTTATTAAATCTTCTTGTGTTGCTCCTTCAGGAATACGAGGTTTAAATTTATCATGTTCCACACCGTACAACCATGAGAAAAAGAGCATCTGCTCAACACCACCACGATACCAGTTTCCTTGTTCTTGAATATCGCCTATTCTTCCTACGCCAGCTCCATAGCCTTGCGGTACCATAGCTGCATGAGAAGGATGATCTAAAGCTGCAACTGCCATCTGCCACTCTGCAGTAGAGGAGCAGCCAAGTGTGCCAATTTTTCCGTTAGACCAGGATTGATTTTTCATCCATGTAAATGCGTCATATCCATCTGTGAGCGGTACGCCTAGTATATCCCATTCACCTTCAGAGTAGTATCTTCCTCTTTCATTTTGAACCACGTAAGCATATCCTCTTTTTACAGCTTCTAGCGCTCGCTCGGCGGTTCTTGTTCTTTGTTTTCCATCTCCCCAAGAATTGAAGTTATAAGGAGTTCGCGAGAATATAATAGGAACCTTACCACTCGTCTTTGGTCTATAGATATCAGTAGCGAGGCGTATGCCATCGCGCATAGGCATCATGACTTTTTGATCTACAATGGCTATTTTTTCAAGTTCGGCGAGTACATCGTTTTGTGCGTAAAGGGTGTCGCTCGATATCATAGACATCGCAAGCGCAAGAAATAAAAGAAACGTAATTTTCTTCATCGTGTAGGGATATTAGCTTGTAATAAGGATTACAATGATTAATCAATAAATATGCTTCTAAATATACAATGAATTTATTGGTGCTTATAATTTTTGTGGTAACAAGCAGCTAATATTGAGATATATAGGTGTTAGGAGTTAATTGCAATTATGCATATAATGATATCAAACAACCTTGGGATTGTGTGTAAAGTCTAGTGACACTGTAAGGTAAACTCTATCTTTCCAGAAGATTCATCATAAAAAACATAAATCAGTCCTACATCTCCCCACATCAATTCGGCATTATCTTCGGAGTCTATTTGAAATAGAAGCTTCATTGGATTTCCATCGCCGTCATTAGGTGTTTCTTCACCTTGTACCCAATTAGGATAACCTCCCAGCTGACTCAAATAATCTTGTTCTCCTATCAGCTTTTGAACAACTTGATCATAACTATCCCAAGGTTCATCTTCGTCAAGAACACAAGATAGTTTAGAAGCCGCTGGACTGTGTAGATCTATTCCTTCCCAGTCAGGGAGAGATTTTGTAGCGCTAAAATTTATCAAGCAATACTTAGACATTTCTAGCGTGCTGGGTGTCGCAATAAATTGAACATTATCTTGGTTCACTTTCTTATAAATTTTCACAAGCCAGCCGTCACTTGATGTTTCCCAAGGAAATTCTTCCCAATCGTAATAGAATTGAACTAATGCTATACTTTCTGGAAGTTCCAATGCTGGAGTGTTGAAAATTTGGAAGATAAAGGCTAGATGATCTCCTTTGTTAGTTTCTGGCCATGATTCTCCCTTTTCAAAATATGGGTGTCCCCCAAAATGTGAAACCATTTGAGAGTTTTCTAGAGGCCTAGAAGCTGGTAATACCTCTAGCTTAGTAGCCGTTCTAATTAAAGGTTTTACTAAATTTTCTAAATCAGAAAATGTTTTTAAGTTAAGATCATTTAGCTCCTCACGATATTTATTAAAATGTGACATAGCCTTAGGTTTGTTTTCTTTGCTTTGAAATAGTTTTTTAAGAAAGTTCATCTTACAGGTTTAGTTTAGATTACAAAGACAAGTTTAATCTGGGATAAGTGGAATGTTTAATGAGAAGAAGCTATTTAATCTTTACACTAGATCAACGCTCAATTCTTTTTTAATAGATCTTTTGTCCACATTAATCGCTTGTATCCATTCTCATTTTAAGCAAGTCTGGTTTAAATCCTTTCTTTCTATAAGCTTGCAGTGCGCTTTCATTTTCGGCATACACATCAAGTTGAATCTCTGTAATATTTTTCTTCTTTACATCGGTAATTAGCGCATCAATGATTTTACCATTTATTCCCTTTCCTCGGTAGCTAGGCAATACATACATAAAACCTAGGTACGCATATTTCGCAGGGTTCTTGTAGGGTTTAGCATCTAGTATGAGCGCATATCCCGAGCCTACAATCTTATTATCTACTTCGGCAACTAGTAGGGTAGCGTCTTCATTATTTATGAGATCTACTATATTGTAATAGGTGATAGGATCTTCTTTTAAATTTGGAGCAAAGGGACGCTCATAAGAGATCACTGCCTGCTCAAAAGATTTTAAAATCTCAAGGTCATTTATATGGGCATTACGTATGATGATATTTTCTGTCATGATAGTATTATATATTTATCTGATGTAAGCAGAGTAGGAGCACTAAAATATATTTCATAAAGATTTCAATTGTTACAGGCACGCTTTCGCGAAAGCGTAATTACTTAAACAGCACTAAGTTGATGAGTAGACACTTTGCTATTCATCTTAATTTTTGACTACATCACCCTTTTTTAATGTACTTGCATCTACGGCATTGTCAAATGTATACTCGGTAGATATGAGGCCATTAGTTGCAGATGGAATTTTAACATTAAAATGTAGGTGCTCAACGGTGGTAAAACCCGTCATTCCACTAATAGCGATGGGTTGCCCTTTCTCCACATAATCACCAAGCTCAACGATGGCTCCATCATAGTTTAAGTGTACATATTGAGAGTATAAACCGCTGTCAGGATGATAAACGGTTAGGTAATTACTTTTATCATTATCCCTCCATTGCTGGCTTGTACCATGATCTTTGTATTTATCAATCAAACCCACTACATATCCATCATCTACACTGACGATGGTATCCCCTATGCTTAGATCGAAATCAATTGCATACTTACTCGTGATTTTATTATGAGAAAAGCTGTTGTTAAAGCCTTGTATGATTTTGTACTGCTTACCCTTTGGAAATGGTAATCCTATGCTGCTTTTGTTGATTTCACGCTGTAAATCCCCATATCTAATGCTGTATTTTGGTTTTATAGTAGATTGTACATCTGGATAATGAATTTTAATAATAGTGTCTTGCAGTTTACTTAGGGTTACATGCCCAAATAGTGTTGCTAGGTCAGGATTTGCAGCATCTTTAACGAGCTTTACTTTCATGGGACACATGAGAGGGTTCTTTAAATGAAAAGCGATCGTGTCATTTTCATACGCATCTTTAAAGTTTAATTTAGCTGGAGCGTACTGCTCTTTAGGGAAATTGTCTAGGCTATTGCAAGCTGCAAGGCAAATTATGGACAGGAAAAGGATAAGTTTTTTCATATATTTTCCATCTATTTCAAACTTGGAGATAACACTTAGAATTCCCAATATTTTGATGCTCTTTTTAATCCAGCTCTTCATATTTAAATATTATTTTTTCACACCTTTAATTCCGCTGGCGCACCCGAAAAAATATTCAATATACTCAACTTCAAAATTGGCTTTTTTAAAAATACCATATACATTTTTAGAGTTCCCGAATTCTTGAGTGTAAATACCTAGCATCTTGTAAGTCTCAGGACTTCCTAAAAATACTTTTCCTAAAATTGGAATAATGTTCTTTAGGTAAAACATATAAAAAGGCTTTAAAATTCTGAATTTCGGTACAGAAACATCAATCAATGAGAACTTTCCATTTGGCTTGAGAATCCGGTCGATTTCATTGGCAAGTTGTACAAGTTGCTCATCATTAAATGTTTTTAATCCAAATCCAGAAATCACGCAATCTGCAGAACCACTTTCTATAGAGTTATCAAATACATTTTCCTTTAGTAATGCGATGTTAGCATCACTGAACTTTACCTTTCTTCGTTCAGCGCGATTAATCATTCCAGATGAAAAGTCAAGACCAATTAGTTGAGAGTTACTATCTGAGTTTTTTAAAATATGTTTCCAGCATTCTCCCATTCCAGTCATTAGATCAACCACAACTTTCCCTTCTTCAATGTCAATTTCCTCCACACATTGTCTTCTCCATCTTTCGCTGAACCCAAATGATGTGATGTAATTCATCTTTGTATAAGAACTTGACATGTTATCAAATAGCCTTTCTACAAATTTCGGTTCGTAAATTTCCTTCATCTGCCGTAGTTGGTTAGTGTTATTTGCGATTTGCGTGGACGTAAGAAGAGTGTTTTTAAAGAATTTACCATCTTAAAAGCAATATACTAATCACAACTACTCCTTCCTTTCAAAAGTTTGCACAACGTTCTTTATATCTGATATGGCTTGACTGCTTCCAGGAACATAGGTTCCTACAAATAAATAATAACCACCATTCTCATCATATAAGATCACTTGATACATCTCCTCGTTATTATTGCCATTATTTGTGGCAAAGAGCTCAAAACCTTCTAGTCCGTCAATAGTTATATTGTTGATTCCTTTGTTTGGAATTACGGAGTAATCATCAGGATATTTTTTTAATCGCGAAATACAAAACAATTTCTTATCTGTGATATTTACTTTTGCAAAAGATTTGTCGGTGAGTAAGCTGGCTTTATCAATACTTTCAGTAGGTGTTTTTAGATCCCTATTAAAGAGCATTCCATTACCTATGACTGCTACATATTTTAAAGATCCTATACCTTCATTTAGTGAGTAATTAAGTGCCTCTCTAGGGTTGTTTTCCACCATAGCGTCCACAAAGGTGCTTAGTACACTTTGTTTTATTTTTTTACCTAATTCAAGAGAATCCTTTACATACACACCATTTAGTAAGGTGCTAGATTTTTCGTCACCATAAATAAGAATGTGTTTTGAAAAAATCATTCCGTTTGCGGGTTGTTCTACATCTAGAAATATTCCATTATAGTTACCTACTTTAATTTCCTTTCTGGATTTCATTTCCATGCCTTGCGTTTTTAGCATGTCTGCATTAAAACCTTTTGATACTTCACTGTAAGGTCCTGGGATCTCAAAAGCCATAATCATGGAAGATGGATCTTGCGGATCTTGAAAACCCTTAAAATTATCTGAAGCTGTAAATGATACCGGAGGAATCATAAAAATATTCGTTCCCTTAATTTGAAGGTGACGCTCCGTTTTTTGTGATGGAAATTCTTGCCCAACAATAATACTAGAAATGGATAATAGAAGTAGGGTGATTATTAATGAATGTTTCATTGTTATTGTTTTTAGCCTTTCGGCGAAAATTTTAGGTTCAAGTTATATTGTAAAGATTTTGTTTTTAGCGCAATGCATTATCAATGCTTAAATGTAAGTGGTATGTTAAATCTAGAAATTAGGTAATTTGTGATAATTGCGCCTATATATAAGATTAACTATATAGGCTGCTGCCAGCCATGCTTCCTTAAAATTTTATTAGCTTTTCTGTATCCAAGTTTTAATCCAATGAATTGAAATTTTGCTAAAAGCTCATTTGCTAAATTCCTTTCGTTCGGTCGGAAAACCCTAGGTTTTAAATCTGTATCCCATAATTCCTGTACGATTCTATTACCTTCTCCGTATCTCTTAAATCTTTTATAAAAACCAATAATTCCATCTGAAAAATCGTGGACTGCAACACTATCAAAAGCATAGGCTAGATTTCCGATTTGTGAAAGTCGTAAACCTAAATCAACATCTTCACCACCTGCAATTCCTATTTGTTCATTAAACCCACCTATTTGATTGAATGATTTTTTCCAAATTAGTGAATTGGCTGTAATTAAATATTGTGGAACAAAATTGCCATTTTCATCTTGAGTTTTCAGAGGAATTAGTATTTCTTGACTCTCGTAATATTTTGAAAGTTTGTCATTATCTAATGATTTTATGTTTCCTGCATAAGCCACAGAATTATTGTCAGCTTTCAGGTATCCCTTTAGGAGTGATTTTGTTGGAATACAATCACTATCATTAAACAGTAACCATTTTCCTTTCGCAATTTCAGCGCCTTTATTTCTCGCAGAGGCTGGTCCAATTTTACGACATTCAATCAATTTAATTGGTAAGCCATAGTTTAGATAGTCAGGTTTTAATGTTATTGGTAAACTTGAATTGTTGTCAACAATTATTATCTCTTTTGGAAAATCTATTTTCGAGTGGGTTTCAAAGAACTTGGTTAAATAATTATCAATTCCCTTTTGATTGTCTTTTACTGGTATTACGACTGATATTTCGTTTTTAATAATTGATTCAGAAAAGTTTTTTTCTATTTTCTTTTCGTCTTTAAAGAATACTAATCGGCTTATTAATGTCATGCGTGGTTTTTTATATGGTAATAACGGTCTCCTTTAAAAATAGCATCACTTTAAAAAATACTTGCTTTTCAGATTAAACTCAACCCTAATCATCAAATTTTAATACGAATACTATGCTCTAGCTTGTAATTCTGCTTTTATGTTCTTGTGTTTTTTATCCAAAAATATAATCGCTAAAACCATTGCGATAGTAATTAGTGAGAAGGTAGAATCAATTCCATCATCATTCATGATCCAATTGTAAACAAAAAATACAGCTGTTATTATGGTAACTGTTGATAGCACTTGTATGATTTTTTTGGTGCTATTAAGTTTAGTTTTTATCTAATTCTAAGTAATAGAGTTTTGCTGCTTCTTGAATTTCATTATCTAAGTTATCATCAAGAGCGTATGAATATAATACCCATTTGTCATTTGGTTTGTAAAATTTGAATATAAACCTAAGGGGCTGTCTATCGTATTTTACTAGGTATGAATATAATTCAAAGCTCTCAGCAAATTTCTTTGTAGTTATGATTTCATATCCATAGTACTTACCCATGTAGCTTTCAGAAAACCCATTCACAGTACCAATAATTTTATCGATATCATCTTTTATTCTATCAGTCCATTTGTTTGTCTCATATAATTCTTTTACAGCTTTACCAGCGTCTTTTTCATATGTTTCAAAAAAGGTGTCAATTAAATCTTGTGGACTAGATTGAGCATATGAGTTTCCAGATATTGTGATTAGTAATAGAAGTAATAATTTTTTCATTTATTTAGTTTTTAATGGTTATTAAGAGTGCTTTAGATAGAGGTTGACTTATAAAAAGACCAAACCGTTTCGTGTTAAACACAAGTCATATTTTTGAGTTCATTGATTTAAAAGTTATCCTCCCTAAAACAACCCAAAAAGCTTTTTTCTTTTGGCAGTATTAGGCCTGTTTAATTCTAATATATCTGTCACTGCGTGCTTGTCAAAGCCGTCAAAAAGCGCTTCTACGCCTTTTTTAATCTTTACATTAACTTCATCGGTATATAGCGGTATTAATGAATAAAAGTCAATGTTTTTATTTGCCAACTTTAGAGAATGGAAATCTTCCTTAAAAACAATAGTTGGTAAGAGTACCATGGTGTTAAGCTGTGTGTTTGGAGCAAAAGGATCAGCGGGGTTTCCATTGGGTATGGTGTGTCCGTAACCGACCCAAGTGTTGTATTCGTGAGGGAATCTAGCTATTTGTTTTAACCATCTAATAGGCCAGTAGTTGTTTTCATCCTTAAAGTCTTCTTCAGAGATTTTCCAGGATGCCGGTAGACAAATACTTATTTCTGCATAATCGCAATCTATTACATCTTCTGGTGTATTCATTGCCTTATCACTCATGCCAGAAGTAACGAGTGTATGAAATGGTCTCTCATCTGTAGGCTTTACCCAGTGTACATCAATGTGAACTTGATCTGATATAAGCTCATGAAACACCATATGAATCTCTCCAATATGTTTTTCAATATGATCTGATATATCATCTATATGATCTCCTCCAGTAGCTAACTCAAAATCATTTCTATTGGATTCTGTGTAACGATAAACAGGTGCGCCTGATTCAGATTTTTCCATGTTGTTTGAGGTTGTATTTAATTCAGTTTTTTCATAATGTTAATTTAATCGACCATATTCTTGTTGAAGGCATACATTAATCCTTTATCAGTTGCTTTAATCCATTTGTTATTTGAATACCATTGAGCATAACCAAGTTTTATCAATTTTATAGCGAGTACTTTAAACATTGATGGAGATATATTCAGTCTGATTGCCACTCCAGAAGAGTTAGCATAACTTTCTACTCCTTGTAGTTTTATTATCATCGAGAGCGTTTCATCTAACACTTTAATATCTCCATCTAATTGATGATCTTTAATTATAGTAAATGGATTATTTCCGATTGGCGGCTTTTCAAAAATTGGAGTATTATGAATAGTTCGAACTAGGTTATCATAATTAAATTCAAAATTACTTTCTTTAGAAAAATCAATGTATAATTTTGTTTTTAAGAAAGTTGGTACTGCTATAATATCATTTTGGCGTATTATAGGTATGATTTTATTCTCATCAATTCTATTTAAAAGATTCGATGTAATAATCATTTTTTCATATCCAACTCCACCTTGACCATCATTGGCCTTATCAACGTAAGTTTCTGTGCAAATCATTAAAATTTTATCAGCTCTAGCTAAGTTGATTTCCATGAATTGTGGTAAATCATCCCCTGCAGTAAGTTCAAACTGGTCAATGATGGCATCTATCCCATTATTTCGAAGTCTAATAGCTAATTCTAGAGTCCATTTTTTATGCTCGAGAGTATCGTGGGAATATGAAATAAAGACTTTTGGTACTTCCATAAAGTTATTCTTAGAATTATGTTTTCGTCGGCTCCTTATATGATATGTAGCGCTGATTTGCACGCTATCCATTCGGTTAAACTCAAGCCGAATTTTTAAATTTTTCCTTTAATCTTTATTTTACTAAAGGCATATTCAAAAATTTGGCGACTTTCCAAAAATGCCCAAGCCTTAGTTTTAGCAATGACTTGCGGTATTTTTTCTATACATTGTTACCCACTGGCTTTTACCAGTTTATTTCATCTTTTTCTCTGTTGTAGCTGACACTTTCATTTATTAATTCCTCAACAAATGTTTTGTGTTTAGTCTTTTTAAAGACTGTTTTTCGAGCCGCCACAAACTCCAGCTTTTTATCAACAACTTCTGGCCAAAGAACAATATTTACACCTTTATATTCAGATTTTACACTCGCATACATAATTCCGTCAACCTCTGGTATTTGCTCTTTAATATACATCGCAAATGCGCAAGATATTTTATAATTAGAATTGTGTTTTTCGATGTCAAGAGTAAATTCATTTGCTAAAAATTCATTAAGAATTTTCAAGTCTTCAAATTCTGGACTTTCTTCAAAACGATTAAAATCAGCCTTCATCATATCAAAGTCTTTGTTGTTACCAATAATTTGTTCGCTAGGAAGTATCATTGCTAATGTCAAATTCTGATTCACATCCCAAGCACCAATAGTTAAAACTTCTTCTTCACTATTTATGTTTCCACGAAATATAGATACAATCTCTGTGATTCCTGTATTTTGATTTTCGTTATCGTTGCAATAGAACAATCCTTGTCCAGACTCGTTTGCACGTCCAAATTCATTTATATTCAGTATATCAGTTCTGTAAGACAACTCTTTTGAACTCCCAAAAAGCTTGTCCCTATTGCCATCATTATGACTTCTATATCTAATTAATTTAAAAGGTTTTAGTTCAGTAAAGGCAATAGGAATCCGCTGATTCTTAAGAATGTTTTTGATGTGTGGATAGCTTGAAATAGAATTACTCACTTTTAATTTCGATAGTTTTTCTATAATTTCTTTTGAAGCACTCATTTTCTTTAGCTTGTGGGTAACTTGCATATATAAACAAGCTCCATATTTACATCACCCAACCCAAGCAAAAACCAGAATCACGATGACCTATATTATTAATTCTTGATATTTAAAAAGTAAAATCACTCATTCACTTTCTAAAAAGCTAATCTACAACCTCAAACCCACACTTCTTTACGACTTTCCTCATTTTGGGCAAAAAAATGTAGAATATTTAGTTTCAGTAGGATAAATCTTGGTGCTAGGCATCGTCATTTACTTCTATCCAGTAGCCATCTGGATCTTGGAAATACACTTGCTGTATCCCGTCATTGCGCACATAATCTTTAGTGGGCGTTCCTCGCCAGTCGGCATAATCTATATTGAGGCTTTTAAGGTGTGTGATAAAGGAAGCAAGGTCTGCTGTGGCAAGTGCGAGGTGTACTGCTTTGTTTGTGATTACGGTTTCGCCTGGTCTTGGGATGAGGTGCAGTTGCTTGCCATCACCTAGTGCGAGCCAGCGAGTAGGGGAGACAGAGGCGGTGTTTTCTATTTCGGTAAGCCCAAATACTTTTTGGTAAAAAGCAATGGAGACGGCTACGTCTTGTACAGAAATGGCAATATGATTTATAAAGAATGTGCTCATGATGATTGGTTTTGGAGGCTAAATATCTTCATTTTTAATGAAATACGCTGCTCCTCGCCAGCAATAGTTATCATGGAACGCGGTAGGTGCGAGGTGTCATATTTTCGCGAAAGCGTACCTATTGTTATTGTTTACAAAAGAGCTATAAAATCATAGATTGTGGTTTTAATTCTTGTGATCAATCCGTACTTTGTACCCCTGCTATGGATTCAAAATTAGAAGTATATATTGAGGGCTTAAACGAGGCCCAACGCGCTCCTACACTACATAAAGAGGGAGCATTAATTGTAATTGCAGGTGCGGGATCTGGTAAAACGCGTGTGCTTACCTTACGTATTGCTTACCTCATGTCACAGGGAGTAGACGCCTTTAACATCTTATCACTCACCTTTACAAATAAGGCGGCACGTGAGATGAAAAAGCGTATCTCTGATATTGTGGGTAGCTCTGAGGCAAAGAATTTATGGATGGGAACCTTTCACTCCATTTTTGCCAAAATCTTGCGTATCGAGGCAGATAAGCTAGGGTACCCGTCTAACTTTACGATTTATGATACCCAAGACTCGCAGCGTTTAATAAGCGCGATTATCAAGGAGCTGCAGCTGGATAAGGATATCTATAAGTACAAGCAGATACAAAACCGTATTTCTTCTTTTAAAAACAGCTTGATTACGGTACGTGCGTATCAAAATGATCCTGAGCTGGTAGAGGCAGATGCGATGGCAAAACGCCCGCGTATGGGGGAGATTTATGCAGAGTATGTAGATCGCTGTTTTAAGGCAGGAGCGATGGACTTTGATGATTTACTGCTACGCACAAATGAGTTGCTTAACCGTTTTCCAGAGGTGCTTAATAAATACCAGAATCGTTTTAAATACATACTGGTAGATGAGTACCAAGATACAAACCATAGTCAGTACCTAATTGTAAAGGCACTGTCTGATAAGTTTCAGAATATCTGTGTAGTGGGAGATGACTCGCAGAGTATCTACGCCTTCCGTGGGGCAAACATTAATAACATTTTGAACTTCCAGAAGGATTATGAGAATGTAGCGATGTACCGCCTGGAGCAGAATTATCGCTCCTCAAAAGTGATTGTGGAGGCGGCAAACAGTGTGATAGAAAAAAATAAAACCAGACTGGATAAAACAGTATGGACCGCAAACCCAGATGGTGGCGAGATTATCGTGCACCGCTCTCCTACAGATGGTGAGGAGGGACGCTATGTGGCAAGTTCTATTTTTGAAAATAGAATGAATCACCAACTCATGAATGGGGATTTTGCGATTTTATATAGAACAAACGCACAGTCACGTGCGATGGAGGATGCCTTGCGCAAGCGAGATATCCCATACCGTATTTATGGAGGATTATCCTTCTATCAACGTAAGGAGATTAAGGATGTGCTGGGTTACCTGCGCGTGCTTGTTAATCCAAAGGATGAGGAGGCACTTAAACGTGTGGTAAACTACCCAGCACGTGGTATAGGTGGTACCACCTTAGACAAGCTTACGGTGGCGGCAAAGCATTATGGCCGCTCTATGTTTGAGGTGATGGAGAAGATCGAGCAGCTGGGTCCCTCGATGAATATAAATCGTGGTACACAGACTAAGCTTAAGAACTTTGTAACGATGATTAAGAGTTTCCAGATTCTTAATGAGCAAAGCGATGCCTTTACCGTGGCAGAAACGGTTGCAAAGAAAACAGGACTTTTACAAGAACTTAAAAAGGATGGAACTCCAGAGGGTGTTGCTCGTATAGAAAATATAGAGGAGCTACTCAATGGTATGCGTGACTTTGTAGAGGAGCAAAAGGAGCTGGCAGATACTACAGGATCGCTAGCAGAGTTTCTAGAAGATGTGGCACTTGCCACAAGTATGGATAATGATACGGGTGATGATGATCGCGTGGCGTTAATGACCATCCACCTAGCAAAGGGACTTGAGTTTCCATTTGTATACATCGTGGGGATGGAGGAAGATCTCTTTCCTTCTGGTATGAGTATGAGCACGCGTAGTGAGCTAGAGGAGGAGCGCCGCTTGTTTTATGTGGCACTTACAAGAGCAGAGAAGCAGGCATACCTTACCTATACAGAGTCTAGATATCGCTGGGGTAAACTGGTAGATGCAGAGCCTAGCCGTTTTATAGAGGAAATAGATGATAAGTATCTGGATTACCAGACGCCTATGATGAGAAACCGCTATAAGTCACTCATGGATATAGATGAGTATGGCGAGGTAGATAAAAGTAAATTACGATTAAAGAAGCCAGTGAGTGGTACACCGCCTAGAGTGGGTAATCCATCACAAGACCAGCTACGCAAGTTGCGCAAGATAAGACCTACTAGCGGTGATGAGCCTGTCTCTTCACTCGCAGGTGCGCTGGAAGCGGGTACGGTGGTAAAGCATATCCGTTTTGGTAAAGGGATTGTGGTAGGACTAGAAGGGAAAGGCCAAGATCAAAAAGCAGAAATTAATTTTGAAAACGGTGGTCTCAAAAAGTTGTTACTACGATTTGCAAAGCTTGAGATTGTAAGCTAGTACGCACACAAGCTGATATAAAACACAAATGCTGACGTCTAATAGATGTCAGCATTTTTTTATGGTGATAAATACGCTTTCGCGAAAGCTAAACAGGAACACTCCCTATCTCGTCATACTGTTTAATACGATGTGCTTAATCTTCAATAGGTAAGTAGAGGTCGATGTACGTGCCTATTTTTTGTTGTACATCGAGGTAGCTAGTTGCGTCCCAATCTCCATGACCACCTTCATAAATAGTAAAGATGTGCGGAACACCAGCATTAGAAAGCGCCGTGTCTAGTCGCTGACCATTAGTAAGCGGCACCAGCGGATCTTGATCTCCGTAAAATTGTAGCGTAGGACTAGCACTTGCAGTCACTACTTTGGCAGGGCTTAATAACTCGCTGTAATTTGCATTCTCAGGATACGCACTTTCATCGGTAAGTGCGGCTACATAGGTTTCAAAACCTGGGCCGTCTGCATAAAAAGGATCTGTAAAATCTGCTGGGCCCACAATGTTGGCTACAAATTTTACTTGATCGTCCACATCATACGTATAGTCATACATCATCGCAATATGTGCGCCAGCACTAAGTCCTATAAAACCATACTCGTTATTAAATTGCAATTCGCTACTAGTAGCATTCAGCTGATTGATCACCGCCTGCACATCTAGAAACTGATTAGGAAATGCCGGTATCGCTGGCGGATCTGCCAGTATGTAATTCATATTTACCACGCCATAATCTGGATGTTGTGATTGCACCAGATTTATAAAAGCAGATACATTTTCCTTATCTCCCTCTGTCCAGCCACCACCGTGTATGAGGATAATCATCTTTGTTTTGGCAGCACTACGTCCTGCAGGTAAATAGAGGTCATACACCTGCGCAGGGTCATTACCGTAGGGAACATCTGTAAGCGTAAGCGCCTCGAGTGCAACAGCTTCTTCCATCTCTGTATCAGGAGTAATGACATCTATGGTAGTATCGTCACTATCTGAGCAGCTCCAACTCATTGTAGCCAGTAAGCATAGGATATATAGTAGTTTCATTAAGATAATTTTAAGGTATAACGCACAGATTTTACTTTTATGTTAAGGTTGCGTTAGTTTCTGCGAGATATTTTAAGCTTATAAGTAACTTTAAATAAAAAAGTTATGATCAAAGAAGGAACAAAAGTACAGTGGAAGTGGGGTAACGGTACCGCAGAAGGAAAAGTAACCGAAACTTTTACAGAGAAAGTAACCAAAACCATCAAAGGTAGCGAAGTCACTCGCAATGGAGAGTCAGGCAATAAAGCATTGTATATCGAGCAAGAAGATGGAGATAAAGTACTCAAACTTGAGGACGAAGTAGAGCGCGTAGATTAGGGAAGTTACGCTTTCGCGAAAGCGTGATTATCATATTAATTGTTACTCGTACATTCACAAAAAATTACAGCCATGTCAAAGTTTATAAAACTCTACGAAGAAAATCCAAACCCCAAGGACTTACAGGAAATCGTAAAAATCCTAAAAAACGGCGGACTCATCATTTATCCAAGTGATACCGTGTATGCATTAGGCTGCGATATTACAAATACCAAAGCACTAGAACGCGTAGCACAGATAAAAGGAGTAAAGCTAGCTAAGGCCAACTTCTCCTTTGTATGTGAAGATCTAAGTAATCTCTCAGATTATGTGAAACAAATAGATACGAAGACCTTTAAAATATTGAAAAGAGCACTACCAGGACCTTATACCTTTATATTACCAGGTAACAATAACCTACCTAGCGTCTTTAAAAAGAAAAAGGAAGTAGGAATACGTGTTCCAGATAACGAGATTACAAGAGCCATCGTAAGAGCACTGGGTAATCCTATTATCTCTACGTCCATCTATGATGAAGATGAGGTGATAGAATACACCACAGATCCAGAACTCATCTTTGAGAAATGGCAGAACCGTGTTGATGTAATTGTAGATGGTGGTTATGGAGGTAATATTCCTTCTACTGTAATTGACCTTACGGGTGATGAGCCTATCCTTATAAGAGAAGGAAAAGGTAGCCCAGAATTTTAAAACGTATACCTATTAAAAAACCTCTCCAAAGGGAGAGGCTCTTAACTAAATCTAATTAAAGATTTGGGGTACTTACTAATCTAACCTAAAGACTAGTAACTTATTCGCCAGCCGCAAGTAGGGTAGCAGTTTCTGTAAAGTTGTTGTTGTTGTATGTAAGCTCATCTAAGTTAAGAGCATTAAGCTGTGTAGGAAACTCACCTGTAAAGTTATTATCAAAAAGGTTAAGCTTCTTTAACTGTGCTAATGATGATAGACCTTTTGGTAACTTACCTGAAAAGTTGTTACTACTAATTTGTAGGTCTGTAAGTTTTTCTAATGATACTATCGCTGCAGGTAACTGTCCTCTAAAGTCGTTGTTTGCAAGACTTAGTCTTTTTAAATTTTTTAATCCTGAAAGATCGCTTTGTAATTCTCCACTTAAGTTATTAAAGAAAAGATCTAAATACTCTAAACTTCCCATCGCAAGGATCTCATTAGGGATATTCCCTTCAAGTTTGTTTAAAGATAAGTTGATTGTTTTAAGACCCTTAATAGAACCTAAAGAAGCTGGTATTGTTCCTTCTAAGTTATTTTTGTGCAGATTTAATATTTTAAGACCTGTAAGGTTACCAATACTTGCTGGGAGCGTACCCGTAAGATTATTGTCCTTAAGGCTTATAGCAAACACCTTATCACTGATGATCGTCACACCCATCCAGTTTTCTGGAGTTTGAGAAAGATCCCAAGAACTTGTCCACTCATTTCCATTAGTGCTATTGTATAAGTCTACAAGAGCCTGCTTCTCCTTTGGAGAAATTCCTGCAACAAGTATTGATGAGCAGAAAAGAGCTAAGATAATTAGTGTAAAATTCTTCATAATTGGTCTGTATTAATTTGCGATAGAACTAAAGTATTGTGAAAACATCTATGAACCGCACATTTAAGACGATAATCGACCAAGTACACTAAATTTTAACATTTAAACGTATAATTTGTGTCTTTAAGCGATGATTTTGACGTGCAAGAACATAGTTTGAGAATCTGTTTTGTGTCTTTAAACGAAAAAAGCGACTATCTTGCCGATAGTCGCTTTTCTCTGTAAGAGTTCTAATGAGATTCTTAGTTTCCTTCTTCAACCTCTACATCCTCTCCAGACATGTTCTTCATTTCTTGTTCAATCATATCATAAAATTGATCAATCTTAGGAAGTACATATATCTTCGTTCTACGGTTTGTAGATCTGTTTTCTGCAGTACTGTTATCTACTAGAGGAACAAACTCGCTACGTCCAGCAGCAATAAGCTGTGCAGGATTTGCTCCTAGGTCTACGAGCTTTCTTACGATAGCAGTTGCTCTTTTTGCACTTAAATCCCAGTTGTCTATAAGAACACCTCCTTTATTATAAGGAACGTTATCTGTATGACCTTCTACAAGTGCTTCAAAGTTAGGCTTACCATTAATTACAGTAGCAACCTTTCCTAAGATCTCTTCTGCTCTTGAAGTAATATTATAGCTTCCGCTCTTAAATAATACTTTATCAGAAAGTGATATAAATACCACACCTTTCTCAACATTGATTTCAATATCTGTATCGTTGATACCTACTTCTTTCTTAAGGCTTGTAACTAGTGCAAGTGTTACACTATCCTTTTTAGTAAGGGCATCTTGAAGACGGTTAATCTTAAGGTCTTTTTCTTTTAAGCTCTCTAGTGACTTTTCTAAGTTAGACGCTCCTTGCTTTGTAAGCATCGTAAGGTCTTTAGAACTTTGTATAAGTTCATTTTTGTCTTTTCTCATTTCAGCAATGCGCTCTTCTAATGACTTCACACGAGTAGTGGCACTTGCTTTTTCTTCTAGACAAGAATTTAACTTTACCGTAGCAGAGTTTAGAAGATCTTGAGTTTCTTGTTGTCTTGCTTCAAGCGCAGCATATTCTTTCTTAGAAACGCAAGAAGTAAGTAATAGGGCACTGGTAATACCAGCAATCAATAATCGTTTCATAGTTTGTGTAACTTTTAAATTTGTGATAAATGTACTAAAACGGCAATGCCATAGATACTTGTTAACAGTAATTTATGGTTTGTTACTTAAGTTCTTATATGTGTGCTTTTTCTGCACAAAATAACTCCATATAATAGAGGTTGTACCGGCATAACGTCTAGAGGATACTAGATGAAAGCGTCTTTCTAATAGCGCAGGTAAGTGTAAATAGAAACTTAAATGAGCCTTCAATATAGCCAAAAGATGCTTAGGCTGCCCAGATAATAGAAACTTTAGTGCCGCAATACCATCAAGCACAAGTCTTGAAAATATGATAAATATCGCTTTAAACCCCTTAATATTCTTTACAATATTAAAAAGCGTATTTCTAAAGTTATAAAATGTCTTCTTTGGGTTTGCAGAGGGTAGTGTAGCTCCGCCTAGATGATACACTTCGCTATCACCACAAGCGAGTACACGATATCCCTTGTTTTTAATGCGCCAGCATAGATCTATTTCTTCCTGATGAGCAAAGAATATTTCATCTAGTGCTCCCACTTCCCAGAAGGTAGATGCTCTCACAAAGAGACAAGCACCACTTGCCCATTGTACTTCTATAGTAGTATCGTATTGTCCTGTATCTTCCTCGCAAGTGTCAAAAAGTCTACCTCTACAATATGGATATCCTAACTTATCAAGAAAACCTCCAGCCGCACCTGCATATTCAAAGTGTGAAGGTTTTTTTAAATCTTTAATTTTAGGTTGCGCTGCAGACACCCTAGGGTCGTCAAAAAGAGCAATCATAGGTGTTAGCCAGCCCTTAGTCACTTGCACATCACTATTAAGGAGTACATAAATATCTGCCTTTATAGTCTTAAGTGCGTCATTATAGCCCTTTGCATAACCGCCATTTATAGCATTCTTTATAATGTGAACGCTAGGGAAGTGTTCTTTTACATAACCTACAGAGTTATCTGTACTTGCATTATCGGCTACATAAATACTAGCGAGGTCTGTGCTATGCTCAATTATAGTGGGAAGGAATCGTTCAAGTAGTTCTTTTCCGTTCCAGTTTAAGATGACGATGGCTGTTTTCACGCTGCAAATAAAAGCTTTTTATGGGATTCCGCTTTCGCGAAAGCGTACTTATTTTACTTCTCGCTCATAATCTGGTAGTGATCGCAAGAAGTCATAACGCTCTGCTACTGTGTCTACTTGGCAATAATAATGTGAAAGTCCGTTGCTCACCATCAAGTAATCTGCTTGTAATTGCAAATTATAACGGGCTATCTGATCAAAGGTTTCTTGGGTAATTTTTATAGCCGGAGCTTTACACTCTACAATAAGTAGGAGGGAGCCATCTTTATTAAAAATGACAATATCATAACGTTTGCGCGTATTGCCTACTTTTATTTCTTTCTCAACATTGATAAGGCTTAGCGGATATCCTTTTTCAGTCAGGAGCCATTGTAATATATGTTGTCGCACCCATTCTTCGGGAGTGAGTACCAAGAACTTTTTACGAATGACGTCAAAAATATACCGTTTGTTTTCGCTACTTTTGAGTCTGAAAGAGTATGCAGGAAAAGAGAGTTGTTGCATACCACAATAGTACGAGTTCTGCAGGAAAACCCAAAGGTGAAGCACGCAAAAAACATAGTTGAAGACATTAAAAAAGGAATCATAAAACCCATTTACTTTTTAAGTGGGGAAGAGCCTTATTTTATAGATCAAATTTCAGATTATATAGAGCATAATCTACTCGATGAAGCTGAAAAAGGCTTCAATCAAGTGGTGCTTTATGGTCGTGACGTTACCATAGAAGATATTGTGAGTAACGCAAAGCGCTATCCTATGATGGCAGAACGCCAGGTGGTAATTGTAAAGGAAGCGCAAGATCTCTCGCGCCAGATTGAGAAGCTAGCAGATTATGTGAAAAACCCACAACCTACAACGGTGCTTGTGGTGGCATATAAGTATAAGAAGCTTGACAAACGTAAAGGACTCGCAAAAGCCCTAAAGGAATACGGAGTTCATTATGAAAGTAAGAAACTTTATGAAAACCAAGTAGGCGACTGGTTGCGTCGTGTGCTTATAGATGAGGGATACCATATCCAACCTAAAGCGGCACAAATTCTAGTAGACTATCTAGGGAATGACTTAGGGAAAGTAATTAATGAGCTCAATAAGTTGATGCTTATTCTTCCTAAAGGAAGCGAGATTACACCACAAGCCATAGAAGAGAATATCGGGATCAGTAAGGACTTCAATATTTTTGAGTTACGTAAAGCAATCTCAGAGAAGGATATTGTGAAGGCACAGCGGATTGCACAATACTTTACACAGAATCCTAAGGATAATCCGCTGGTCTTAACAGTGAGCCAGTTGTTTAGTTTGTTTGCGAGTATTCTCAAATATCACGGGCTTCCTCAAAAGGATAAGACTACGGTAGCAAGAGCACTGGGTGTCTCGCCTTTTTTTGTAGAGGAATATATTACTGCAGGTCGCAATTACCCTATGAAAAAAGTAAGTGCTTGTATCTCCTTAATAAGAGAAGTAGATGTAAAGAGTAAAGGGGTAGGAGCGAGTGCTTTTGCAAGTAACGACTTACTAAAAGAGCTGCTTGTAAAAATCATGAATTAAGATTTTACAAGCAGCTCTCAGAATTATTTGAAGTGTAGGTTAGCTTATTCTGCTGCGATAACGCTTATTTCTACATTTACATATTTAGGAAGATTTGCCACCTCTACCGTTTCCCTTGCAGGAGCTGTCGCTTCATCAAAGTACTTTCCATACACACTATTAATCTTCCCGAAGTTTTCCATATCACTAATGAAAATAGAAGTCTTCACGACGTTTTCAAAAGTCATCCCCGCTTCTGTAAGAATCGCTTTTACGCTTTGCATTACAAGTTCAGTCTCCTCTTCTATACATCCTTTAAAGAGTTCACCAGTAGCTGGTATAATCGCAATCTGTCCGCTTGTGTACAGCATTCCATTTACTAATGTTGCTTGGTTGTAAGGGCCTATTGGAGCCGGAGCGTTTAGTGTGGTGATAATTTTTTTCATGAGTAATAGTATTTGGTACGCTTTCGCGAAAGCGTGATTATACATTTCGTACTTATAATTGTTGATCAGGAGTACGGCGTTTGTCGTATTTAATATCACTAAGTAGGTTACCAGTAATCCCGATAAAGAAATTCCAAGAGGTTCTACTAGGATCTGAGTTTACAGGAGGAACCCAACTGAAACGCATATTCCAACTCTCAAGATCACGCGCAAAGTTAAGAGAGGTAAAGGTGATACCTGGGTTCGCAAGATCATATCCTGTAGATCCACCTACCGTCCATCTATTTCCTAATTTTACATCTCCGCTTATCACGATAGAGTGGGAGCTTACGTCGTTTTGACGTGCATTGTTTGCGTATCCTACTTGATACCCAAAGCGTAAATTCCATGGAATTTTAAACCTATAAAATTCAATCTCTTTTTCTTCTTCGTCTTCTGGCTCCTGATTTCCAGCATTTGTATTTCCAGTAATGTCAACACCTTTTCCTAATAAATCATCTGGACGTCCACCACCTGCAAAGGTTTCGTTTTCTGTTCGATCTGTATTTACGCCAGCCTTAGCATCTTTGTCAAAGTCTCTACTAGAAAAACTGTACCCAAAACTCGCCTGCCCACTTGTAAGTCTAAAAAGGCTACCTCCATTATTTATATTAAGCGTGTTTATACGCTGGTTTGCACTATTAAGTGCGTAGAGGTCTAAATTTGCACTAAAGTTTACGTCAAGCTTTTCTTGTAAAACTGGGATAGATCCATTTACAGAGATAGGTGACAACTTGAGATCATCTGCAGCAAAATTATAGGAAGTCCTGATGTTGAGGTTATTGATGAGTTTTATTTTCTTGGGTTCTGTATCTGTGCTATCCTTACTCCGTACTTTTGCTTCTAGTGTGTTTGCAAGACTAAACGAGAGCGAATTAGAAACGCGATTACTAGGGGCACCAAAGAATCCTCCATCAAATCTTGAGTATTCTACTTCTACATTTTGAGGATCTGTCACGTCATTAGGATCAGGTCTAGTGTAGGTCTCGTAAAACTGATCAAAAGCTGGGGTGTAAGACCAGCTTAACGATGGACGCACTACGTGGCGTATGGTTTGAATCTTACTCGTCTCCTTAAAATTAAAAGTTCCGTACACTGTGGTACCTAAACTTAAACCTCCTCTGTAGGTTCTATAAGCATCAAAACCATTTACAGTATCTCGCACAACAGTATTGGTTTCTTCGTCAAAACTTTGATCTATGGTCTTAAATACCCAACTCTCCTCAAGACTACCACTTACAGAAGCACTGATGTAGTTAAAGAGTTTAAAGTTGGTTGCAATAGGAATACTATGTCTTATTCCGGTTTCTGCACTTTCAAACATGGCAGCTGTAAAAAACTCATCGTCATTTGTTCTAAAGCGGTTATCTGCTCTTAAAGCATAACTCAAGTTCAAATTCTTGATAAGCCCTTTTTTAGATCCAGAATTACCAGCAAAAGGATATATTCTATCTACGTTAAGTTGGGTAGTAGGAAGCGACATGGTAATTTCTTCCGTACGTGAGTTTTGGCTGTGAGTTGCAGCAACAGTTAGATTTACAGGCACTGTACCAGGAAACGTGCGAGAGTAAGAAACCGAAGAACTAAAGTTGTTATTTAAGAAGTTACCTGTGTTGGCTTGATTAAGTGATTGTCTATAAAAGTTACTACTACCTAAATTTACAGAGGCCGAAAATCTACTGTTAGGACTAGACTTCGTATCCTGACTATGATTCCAGCGTATGTTATATGTATTAGTCTCAGAAAAGTCTGGAAGGCCACGCTCACTAAACAAGATGCGCTCCGAACTAAAGCTAAACCTACCATTAAACTTATAACGTACTTTATAATCCGTGTCTGCTCTAATGGCATAACTACCGTTTGTGTAATAATCACCTGTAAGTGCAAGGTTAAAGTACTCGCTAAGTGCAAAATAGTAACCACCATTTGTAAGGGAATATCCACGTTCTCTACTTTCTCCAGGTC
The DNA here is from genome assembly GCF_007827285.1 of Dokdonia sp. Hel_I_63. Lineage (NCBI taxonomy): Bacteria > Pseudomonadati > Bacteroidota > Flavobacteriia > Flavobacteriales > Flavobacteriaceae > Dokdonia > Dokdonia sp. Hel_I_63. The sequence continues at coordinate 1,797,532 of NZ_VISD01000001.1, forward strand.
CTGGTAATATAAAACCAGAAACGCTTGTTTCCTTTTCCATAGGGAAAAAAGCAAATGGTAATCCTATAGGAGTAGGAACATCTGCGATGTACATATTAGTAAGTCCGGCAACAAGTTTTTTACCAGGTACAAACTTTACTTTACGAGCTAGAAAGTAATATTCTGGATTATCAAGATCTTCAGAGGTGGTAATCTTTACATTACTCATAAAGATTACAGAGTCATTTACTCTCTTACTGCGTTCTGCTTTTAAATTTATTTGCTGTCCGCCAGCTTTTTCTACGCGCGAACCATAGATAAGAGCTCGTTGCGTATCAAAATTAAATTTTATGGAATCTGGCTTAACTTGATTAGGACCTTGGACAAAAAATGGTATTTGAGAATAGTTTCCTGCAGAATCTTCGATTCCTCGAGCAAAAACGGTGTTAGTCTCATAATCAAGAATAATCTCACCCGCGTTTATTTTCATATCCTCGTAAACGATTTCGGCTTCATTATAAAGGTAAATTTTCTTTTTACGCTGTGATATGCGCTGGTAGTCTGTTGCCTTGTAAACAACCTTGTCAGTCAGGGTTTCTGGCTTTTGTTTGATGGAATCTTGTATAGTTCTCGTAGTATCTTCTATAGTAACTACGGTAGGAGTGATAGAATCAAGCCTCGCAAAACCTTCTGTCGCCGATTGGATTAAAGTCGTGTCCCTTGCTGGTACGCGTCTGGCATCATTCTTGGATGGGAGTTCTTGTGCACTTACCTTAAGCAATGGTAGCAAGCAAAGAGAGAGTACAATAAGAAAGTGTGCAGTTTTTGTTTGCAATGCGATTAGCCTATTTTTGTGCAAATAATTATCAATTAAAGTGTCAAAATTACGTATATTTTTTTCGGCTACAGCCCTAGAAATGCAATTTTGAAAATAACAAGCGTGTAAAGCACGTTACCTATTTACAGAGATCAATTTAATACCTAACGTTCAAAAGAGTCATATTTGATATAAATGATGCGTAAAAAAAACATATTTAATATTTATTTAACAACTACCTTGCTTGTAGTTAGTTGTTTTTCAGGCGCTTTCGCGAAAGCGCAATCCAATAATTCTTCTAAAAAATTTAAAGTCGTTCTTGATGCGGGACATGGAGGAGGCGATAGTGGTAACCGTGGAAACGGATACTATGAGAAAAATATAGCCCTTAATGTCGTCTTGGCATTAGGGAAAGAATTAGAAAAGCAGTCTGATGTCGAAGTAATTTATACCAGGAAAACAGATGTTTTCTTAGAATTATGGGAGCGAGCAGATATTGCAAATAATGCAAATGCAGACCTTTTTATAAGTGTACATTGTAATTCCCACTCCTCACAAGCAAAAGGAACGGAAACTTTTGTACTTGGTATAGACGGTAACGCTAAAAACATGGCTATTGCCAAAAAAGAAAACTCAGTAATCTTACTGGAGGAAAACTATGAGAAGCGATACGCAGGTTTTGATCCTAACAGTCCCGAAACGAGTATAGGTCTTGAGCTTATGCAAGAAGAATACCTAGATCAAAGTATCAACCTAGCAAGCTTTGTAGAAAATGAATTTACAGGGAGCGTAAAGCGCAGCAGTCGTGGTGTGAAGCAAGCTATTTTCTGGGTATTGCACAGATCTGTAATGCCTAGTGTGCTTATAGAAACAGGTTTCCTTACTAATAATGAGGAAGGGAAGTTCTTAAACTCTAGTGCAGGTCAAGATAAAATGGCTAAAGCGATAAGTAAAGCAGTTACTAATTACAAGAAGAGTATACAGATAAATGAGCGTGTAGAGATTGCAGATCATGTAGTGAAAACTCCAAGTGCTCCGGTTACTGCTACTAAGTCTAAGGTAGTAGAGGGCGTAACTTTTAAAGTACAACTGGCAGCGAGTAAACGTAAGCTAGAAACTAAATCTTATAATTTTAAGGGTCTCAAGTCTGTAAGTCGTTCTAAAGATGGTCGTCTATATAAGTATTATTATGGCGCAACCTCAGACTATAACTTAGCTCGCACGCAATTACAAGAAGCAAAAAACAAAGGGTATAAAGAGGCTTTTATCGTATCATTTAATAAGGATAATATAAAGGTGCCCCTCAATCAAGTGTTAAATTAGTCTTATACGTAAGGACTGCCTTTAACAATTGACCTACATTTGTTTTAACCAATAAGCATCTTATTTAATGTCTAAAGAAATAAAAACCGCCATTCTAGTTATCGCAGCATTGCTGCTTGTAATATTTGGCTACAACTATCTAAAAGGCAATAACCTTTTAGATAAAAGCAAAATCCTTTATGCAAAATATGACAATGTAGAAGGACTTGCACCGTCTTCACAGGTAACCATAAACGGATTACCAGTAGGTAGAGTAATGTCTATAGACTTTGCAGATAGTAGCGGTAAACTCGTGGTTAAATTTGTAGTAGAAAAAGATTTTGAATTTTCAAACAATAGCCTCGCGAGAGTATACGGAGGTGGTCTTATAGGTGGTAAATCTTTGGCTATTATTCCTTCTTACGAGAAAGGAAGAAATGCGAAAACGGGGGATACTTTGCCTGGTGAAATGGGCGAAGGAATCATGGAGCTTGTAAATGAGCGTCTAACTCCACTTCAAAATCAAGTTGAAAAAGTAATAGGAGATACAGATTCATTGCTAGTGAATGTGAACTCAGTATTAGATAGAGATACAAGAGCCAACTTAAGGGATGCAATTGCAAACTTTACAGATGCTTCTCGAGAGATGAAAGGAATTTCTAAATCTGTAAATGGGTTGCTGGCTTCTAATCAAGACAAATTAGATCGTACGATTACTAATCTAGATAAAATGAGTGGCAACTTTGCAACTTTATCAGATTCGCTTTCTAAAATTCAAATGGGACAAATGGTTGCAGATTTAGAGAAAACTATAGCAGATTTCCAAGAATTATCTAATAAGTTAAATTCTCCTGAAGGAACCGTAGGTAAACTTTTGAATGATGACCAACTTTACTTAAATTTGGATCGTACAGCAAACCAGATGGGAGATCTTCTACAAGATATGAAGCTTAACCCAAAACGTTATGTACATTTTTCACTCTTCGGGAAAAAACCAGGGGAGTACACTCCGCCTAAAGATTCGTTACAGTAGGCGCGAGCTTAACTAACGAATTTATATGCAATACGTACAAAACATCATTTTTCTCATTGTTCTAGTTTTAGGAGTTGGTTTTTTTGTTAAAAACATCAAGAAACTCCTACGTAATATTAATCTAGGAAAGGACGTAGATCGTTCTGATAACAAACCACAACGCTGGCGGAACATGGCAAAAATTGCCTTGGGCCAGTACAAAATGGTAAAGAGACCAGTTTCTGGGATTTTACACGTAGTTGTTTACGTAGGTTTTATCATTATTAATATCGAAGTCCTCGAGATTATCATAGATGGACTTTTTGGTACTCACAGAATATTTAGTTTTCTAGGCGGACTTTATGATTTCTTAATTGGAAGTTTTGAAATTCTTGCTTTCTTAGTATTAGTTGCCGTAATTATATTCTGGCTACGTCGTAATGTGATGAACATTAAACGATTTATAAGCTCAGATCTTAAAGGATGGCCTAAGGCTGACGGTAATATCATCTTGTATTTTGAAGTGGTATTAATGGGTTTATTTCTCACAATGAACGCCGCAGATTTACAATTGCAATTAATGGGAGCAGACCATTATGCTTCGGCAGATGGAAGCATTACAGGTTCATTCCCAATAAGTAGTTTTATTGCACCACTTTTTGATGGCATGTCAATAAGCTCGATTGTTGTTGTTGAGCGTGCTGCTTGGTGGTTACACATTGTAGGTATTCTAATTTTCTTAAACTACCTATACTATTCTAAGCACTTACATATCTTACTTGCATTTCCAAATACTTGGTATGCTAAGCTTAAACCACAAGGAGAATTTAATAATCTTAAGGCTGTAACAGACGAGGTTATGCTTATGATGGATCCTAATGCAGATCCTTTTGCAGCCCCAGCCGAAGGTGCAGAAGAAGTTGAGGTGGGTAAATTTGGAGCAAGTGATGTGACAGATCTTAACTGGGTACAACTTATGAACTCATATAGCTGTACAGAGTGTGGTCGCTGTACAAGTGAATGTCCTGCAAACCAAACTGGAAAAAAATTGAGCCCTCGTAAAATCATGATGGATACGCGTGACCGTCTTGAGGAAGTAGGTAAAAATATAGATGAAAATAATGGAGTATTTGTGATGGATAACAAGCAGTTGCTTGATGATTATATCACAAAAGAGGAACTTTGGGCCTGTACGACCTGTAATGCTTGTGTGGAGGCGTGTCCTATAGGTATCGATCCTTTAAGCATTATAATTGATATGCGTCGTTACATGGTAATGGAAGAAAGTGCAGCGCCTACAGATTTAAACAACGCGATGACAAATATCGAGAATAATGGAGCGCCATGGCCGTTTAACCAGATGGATAGAGGTAACTGGATTAATGAAGCATAGATATTTTATAATTGTAGGGTTATTGTTGAGTTTCGCTTTTGCGAAAGCGCAATCTTCTACAAAGAATTATAAAATAGATAGCTTACAATTTAAAATGTACACACGTCTTTTTGTAAATGAACAGTTGCAAGTAGATAGCGTCACCGTAAAGAAGATTTTTTGTGATTACTGTAGTGAGTCTCAGATGGCAGTGTTACGTGAAGAAGCAATGAGGCAGTCCCTTGTGGAGCGGTATAATCCAAAGTATAAAAAGCCAGGTGAACACAGATTGGCACTTTATGTAAGATTTAGTAAAAGAGATTTTAAGAATTTAAACGACAACCATGAATAAAGAAGACGTAGACAAGATGTTAAGTGAGAAACTAGAGGATGGTGAACACGTAAGTCCGGTGCTTCCTGAAGGAGTCAAAAATTACTTAATTGACATAGATGGCACCATTACAGAAGATGTTCCTAATGAGGAGCCAGAGCGTATGGGTACATGTGAGCCATTTCCAGATGCGCTTAAAACATTAAATAAATGGCATGATGAAGGTCATATTATTTGCTTCTTTACCTCTAGAACAGAAGAGCACAGAGCGGTTACTACAGAATGGCTTAACCGTCATGGGTTTAAATTCCACAGCTTACTTATGGGGAAACCTAGAGGAGGTAACTATCACTGGGTAGATAATCACTTAGTAAAAGCAACTCGTTACAAAGGGAAGTTTACAGACCTTATCGAGAAGAAAGTAACTATTGAAGTTTTTGAAGATTAATTAAATACCGTTTTTTACACGGAATACAAGAATATGAGCGAGACACTTAAAGTACCCACTATGGCCGAGTATGTGGCGCTAGGAAAACAACCAGAAGTATTATTTTGGGTAGGTTGTGCAGGAAGTTTTGATGATAGAGCAAAGAAGATAACAAAGGCTTTTGCACGTATCTTAAATAAAGCAAATGTAGATTTTGCTGTCTTAGGAGCAGAAGAAAGCTGTACTGGAGATCCAGCAAAACGTGCTGGAAATGAATTTTTATTCCAGATGCAAGCTGTGACCAACATTGAGGTGCTTAATGGATATGAAGTTAAGAAAATAGTAACGGCTTGTCCGCACTGTTTTAATACTCTCAAAAATGAGTACCCATCATTAGGTGGAAATTATGAAGTAGTACACCACACGCAATTTTTAAAGTCATTATTAGACGATGGCCGCCTTACGGTAGAAGGAGGTAAGTTTAAAGGAAAGCGTATCACTTTTCATGATCCTTGTTATTTAGGTCGTGCAAATGGAGTATATGAGGCGCCAAGAGATTTACTACGTAAGCTTGATGTAGAACTTGTAGAAATGCGTAAGTGCAAGACTAACGGACTCTGTTGTGGAGCTGGTGGAGCGCAAATGTTTAAAGAGCCAGAACCAGGAAATAAAGACGTAAACATAGAGCGCACAGAGCAAGCACTCGAAGTAAAGCCTGATATTATTGCTGCTGGATGTCCTTTCTGTAATACTATGATGACAGACGGAATAAAAGGTAAAGAAAAAGAAGGTAGCGTCGAGGTAATGGATGTTGCCGAAATGATAGCATCTGCCGAAGAATTATAAAATTATATTTTTTGAAATATTAGAAAAGCGGATTTCGAAAGAGTCCGCTTTTTTACCTAAATAATAAATTATGCTTGTAGATTTTAATTCACTTTCTGACTCATCAAGAATCTGGTTATATCAATCTGATCAAAAATTTACAGAAGAACAAGTAGCTCAACTAGAGAAAGATATAGCTACTTTTTTAACAAGCTGGACAGCTCACGGAGCAAGCCTAAAGGCTGGTTTTGAGATTAAATATGACCGCTTTATTGTGATAGGTCTTGACCAGTCTGAAGCTGCTGCAACAGGATGCTCAATTGATAGTCAAGTGCGTTTTATCATAGCGCAGCAAGAGGAGCTAGGTGTAGACTTACTAGATAAAATGAATGTGACCTATTATCAGAATGATCGTATTCATTATAAAACATTGCTTGAGTTTAAGAAGATGGTTAAAGATGGTGCGGTAAGTAAAAACACTATAGTTTTCAATAACCTTGTTGCAAATGTAGGTGAGTATAAAACTAATTGGGAAATTCCAGCAATAGATAGCTGGCATTCTCGTTTTCTCAAGAAGGGTAAATAGAAGTAACTTGAAGGTCTTAAGATGTTGTTAAGATTTGCACGCTTTCGCGAAAGCGTACCTCAAACCCTTTACTTTTATATTAGAATGTAATAAGCGCTATCTGGCGTCGTTATTGCAGTCGTTTCTACAACTTAAAATATTGCATTTATGGCGCCTAGACGCATTATCACCATATTATTCTTCTTATTTGTTTCCGTAATTTCTTATGCTCAAGAGCGATACCCGCTCTATGCAAATGACATTATTGCACAGCGTAAATGGGTAGATTCTGTTTATATGCAAATGACGCCAAAGGAACGCGTGGGACAGTTATTTATGGTTGATGTGTTCTCTAGTGATCCTAAGGCTAAAATTGATAAAATTAAAAAGCTTATCAAAGAAGAACACATAGGCGGACTTATATTTTCTAAGGGTGGGCCTATGCGTCAAGCAAAACTCAATAATGAATTTCAAGAACTGGCAAAAACGAAGCTTCTCATAGGGATGGATGCAGAGTGGGGACTTGCGATGAGATTAGATAGTACCTATGCTTTTCCTTGGAATATGACGCTAGGAGCTATACAAGATAATAATATTGTAAGGAAAGTAGGAAAGCGTATAGGAGAGCATTCTAAGCGTTTAGGGGTACATATTAATTTTGCTCCAGTGGTAGATATTAATATCAATCCCGCAAATCCTATTATAGGAAATAGATCTTTTGGCGAAGATAAAATCAACGTTACAGAAAAAGCAATTGCCTTCATGGAAGGAATGCAAGAAGCTGGAGTCTTAGGAAGCGCAAAACACTTCCCAGGTCACGGTGATACAGATAAAGACAGTCATAAAACGCTACCTACGCTTAACTTCACTAAGGAACGTCTGCAGAGTGTAGAGATGTATCCATATAAGCCAATTATTGAGAACGGTATTGCGAGTATTATGGTTGCACACCTTAATGTGCCAGCTCTCGTACCAGAAGTGGGAGTGCCTACAAGTATCTCACCTACTATCGTGACAAAAATGCTTAAGGAAGATTACCGCTTTCACGGTTTGATATTTACAGATGCGTTAAATATGAAAGGCGCTGCAAATTTTAAAGAGCCTGGAGATATTGATCTTGCAGCTTTTGAGGCAGGAAATGATATTTTATTGATAAGTGAAGATGTATCTTCTGCATCTGCCAAAATTATGAAGGCTCTTGAGTCTGGTAAGATTACAGAAGAGAGACTAGCGCACTCGGTAAAGAAAATTTTATATGCTAAGTATAAAGTGGGCTTAAATAAATACAAACCCGTAGTCACAAAATACCTTCTTGATGATCTTAATGCACGTATTGATGACGTGGTTTATAGTGAAGCTATAGAAAACGCAATAACCGTTACTAAGAATAACAATAATGTGCTTCCTGTAGTAAATATAGATCAGAAAAAGATTGCTTATTTAGGCTTAGGTGATGATGATGGATCTGCATTTAAATTCCAACTACGCAAGTATGCGCAGATGGCTGAGATAAAATCAAAAACTCTTGAAGCTGCACAGAAAGAATTAAAAGATTATAATTATGTTATTATAGGTTTTCATAGATCTAATGCAAACCCTTGGAAGTCCTATAAATTTTCGGCAGAAGAGATTAGATGGATTACAGAGATAGCAAAAACTAAAACTGTCGTTTTAGACCTTTTTGTAAGACCTTATGCAATGCTAGATTTGCAAAATAGCTCAGATATTGAGGCTATAATTCACAGTTATCAAAATAGCCAGCTAGCCCAAGAAAAAAGCGCCCAACTTATTTTTGGAGCTATACCTAGTAAAGGAAGGCTACCAGTTTCTCTTGGTAAAACGCCAATAAGGACAGGTTTACAATCTGGAACTTTAAGAAGACTTTCATATGGAATTCCAGAAGAGGTAGGAGTAGATTCAGATACGCTTAATATCAAAATTGATTCCCTTGTAAATCTTGGAATCAAAAGAGCGATGATGCCAGGTGCTCAGGTACTAGTTGCCCGCCGTGGTAAAGTGATTTACGATAAAAGCTTTGGATATCACACCTACAATAAAAAGCGCGCTGTACGTCCAGAAGACATGTATGATGTTGCTTCTATGACAAAAATACTAGCTTCTTTACCTTTATTGATGGAGCTTGAGAGTGAAGGGTCTATTGCATTAGAAAATAAACTAGGCGCTCTTATTCCTGCACTTAAAGGGAGTAATAAAGCAAATATAACACTCAAAGATGCGCTATCACACTATGGTCGTTTTAAGGCATGGATCCCTTTTTATATCAGCACACTAGATTCTGTTACAAAAAAGCCACTTGATGATTATTATAGCACGGCATACTCAGAAAATTATAATATTAAAGTTGCCGAAAAAATGTACCTGCGCACAGGATACGGTGATACTCTAGTAAAGAAAATAGCAGATAGTGATCTTAGGTCTAGGCTTTCTTACAAGTACAGTGACCTTCCTTATTATTTGATGAAAAAATTTCTAGAAGATCACTACAATGATAATCTTGATGAAATTACACGATCACATTTTTATAATGCATTAGGAGCAAATTTTACTGGCTACAGACCATTGCGTAAGTATGCTAAAGATATGATTGTACCATCAGAAAATGACTCTTACTGGCGCAACCAGAAAGTGCAAGGCTATGTACATGACATGGGAGCGGCTATGCAGAGTAATATTGGAGGTCATGCTGGATTATTTTCAAACTCAAATGACGTTGCCAAAATGATGCAAATGTATCTTCAAAATGGTTATTATGGTGGTAAGCGCTATTTTTCAAAAGAGACTATGGATCGCTTTAATACTTGTTATTACTGTGATAATAATGTTAGACGAGGTGTGGGTTTTGATAAGCCACAATTGAGCGGTGGTGGTCCTACCTGTGGTTGTGTGCCTATGACGAGTTTTGGGCACAGTGGTTTTACGGGTACATACACTTGGGCAGATCCAGAAAACGAACTTGTCTATGTGTTTCTATCAAATAGAACATTCCCCACTATGGATAACCGTGCCCTCATAAAATCTGGTTTGAGAACCCAAATTCAAGAAGTCATTTATAATGCTTTAATTGATTAAATTTGAAGTGCTATTTATATACTCGTATTGTAGGTGATATGATGTGAGTGCGCTTTCGCGAAAGCAAAAAAGAAATCTATCAAAAATCCTGTTATGAAAATTGCAATTGTCTGTTACCCAACCTTTGGAGGAAGTGGAGTAGTAGCAACAGAACTAGGAATCGCCCTGTCAAAAAGAGGTCACGAAGTACATTTTGTAACATATAAGCAACCTGTACGCCTAGCTTTATTAAATGACAATATTCATTTTCACGAGGTAAACGTTCCAGATTATCCGCTTTTTCATTATCAGCCATATGAGCTAGCACTTTCTAGTAAGCTGGTAAAAATTATTAAGAAAGAAAAAATTGATATTTTACACGTACACTATGCGATTCCTCACGCATATGCAGGATACATGGCAAAGGAAATGCTCAAGCAAGAAGGAATCCATGTGCCTATGGTAACGACGCTACATGGTACAGATATTACGCTTGTAGGTAGTCACCCATTTTATCGCCCTGCGGTAAGTTTTAGCATCAATAATAGTGATGTTGTAACCTCCGTGTCAGAAAGTTTAAAACAGGATACGCTAAGGCTTTTTGAAATTACTAGAGAGATAGATGTGGTGCCTAATTTTATAGATTTTGGTGCAATAACAGATACTTTTACAGAGTGCCAGCGTGATTTAATGGCAAATGAAGGGGAGCGTATTGTTACGCATGTGAGTAATTTTAGAAAGGTAAAACGCATCTCAGACGTGATTGAGGTGTTCTATCGTTTGCAACTAGAAATTCCTTCTAAGCTACTTATGGTAGGTGAAGGTCCAGAAAGAGAAGCTGCAGAGGAACGCGTAAAAGAACTAGGTATAGAAGATAAAGTACGTTTCTTAGGAAACAGTAATGAAGTAGATAAAATCTTATGTTTTTCTGATTTATTCCTGCTGCCATCTGAAGCAGAAAGCTTCGGACTTGCGGCGCTAGAAGCTATGGTAAATCGTGTCCCTGTGATTTCAAGTAATGCAGGCGGTATTCCAGAAGTAAATGTAGATGGAGTGACCGGTTACTTATCTAACGTCGGTAACATTGCAGATATGGCTCAAAATGCTATCAGAATCTTAGAAGATGATGATACGCTTGCAAAGTTCAAAACAAACGCAAGAAAAGAAGCGGCCAAGTTTGATATACAAAACATTGTGCCGCTTTATGAATCTCTTTATAAGAGAGCTTTAGAAAAAGTCTCTTGATTAAAATAGGTAACGTATTCCTAACGCTACGTCAAATTCTAGATCATCATCAAAGTCATTTAGTATCCCTATTTCTGGTCTAAAATCTAGCGATAATAGTAATGGGATATCAAAACGATACTCAATACCTATATCTCCAGCTGCGTTTACAAAAAACTCATTGTCATCATCGTCAAAGAAAGGAGCGTCGTTATCTACATCAAAAGCACCTACAGCGGCACCTACACCTGCATACCAGTTAAAACCGCCATCGATGTTCCATACCCACTGGTAAATTCCTGTTCCTTTTACTGCGTCAAAGTTGTTTCCTGATCTCCAAGCTAGTCCTAATTCTAGTCTGTTGTTTTCACTTAAAGCTCTTTGGTAATTTACTTCTGTACTGAATCCGTCGTTGTCTCCAATTCTCAATCCTATTGCATTAGGAGAGATTTCTTGAGCATAAATTATTCCACTTAATCCTAGAAAAAGCAGGGCAATAATTAGTGTTTTTTTCATTGTCATTGTTTGTTTGAGTCGGTAAAACTATTAGTAATTATATAGTAATAACGTTAAGAGCTACATAAAGTTTTAGTTACATTTATCTTAATGAAAATGGGTCTTAAAAAATTAGAAAGTCAGTTAGAAGGTGATTTGCATGTAGATCAACTACATAAGATTATCTATGCCACAGATGCCTCTGTATATCGCAAAATTCCGCTTGCTGTTGCATTTCCTAAGACGGTAAATGATATTAAGAAATTATGCGCTTTCGCGAAAGCGCAACACATCACCCTTATCCCAAGAACGGCAGGAACCTCCCTTGCTGGGCAATGTGTGGGCGATGGTATTGTGGTAGATGTGTCTAAGCATTTTACAGAGATTATTCACTTTGATAAAGACAAGCAGCAGGTAACAGTACAACCTGGTGTTATAAGAGACGAACTCAATTTGTTTTTAAAGCCCCATGGTTTGTTTTTTGGGCCAAATACGTCTACTGCAAACAGATGTATGATAGGTGGAATGGTGGGAAATAACTCATCTGGAACCACTAGTATTAAGTACGGTGTTACAAGAGATAAAGTTGTTCGATTAAAGACGGTATTATCTGATGGTAGTGAGGCTATTTTTGAAGAAGTGGATGCAGTTGGCTTTCGCCAAAAATTGAACCTTGACAACTTGGAAGGTTCCATTTACAAAAGAACAAATGATTACTTTTCTCAAAGTATCGTTCGCAATGAGATTAAAGAGCAGTTTCCAAAACCTGAAATCCATCGCCGAAATACGGGTTACGCACTTGATGAAATCGCTAGTACCGCACCATTTGAAGAGCATGGAAAACCTTTTAATTTCTGTAAACTATTATCTGGTAGTGAAGGTACACTTGCATTTACCACAGAGATCACCTTGCAGTTAGATGTGCTACCGCCTGCTTCTGGTGTTATGGTTGCAGGGCATTACAAGGATTTAGATTCATGTTTACAGGCTGTGGTACCCGCCATGAAGCATGATCTTTATACTTGTGAGATGATGGACAAGGTGATCCTAGATTGTACTAAGAACAATCGGGAGCAAGAGAAAAATAGATTTTTTATAGAAGGCGACCCAGCAGCAATATTAATGTTCGAGTTAAGGGATGCTACTCTTGAAGGGGCCATGCAGCAGGCAGAAGAGCTTATAGATAGTTTACAGCAGGATGGGCAAGGATATGCATATCCTATATTACAAGGAGATCAGATTGTACAAGCAATGGATCTGCGCAAAGCTGGTCTTGGCTTGCTTGGGAATATGATAGGTGATAGAAAGGCCGTGGCATGTATAGAAGATACAGCGGTAGCACTAGATGATCTTGCACCATATATAAGTGAATTTACTGCGCTCATGAAAAGACATGAGCAAGATGCCGTGTACTACGCCCACGCTGGTGCGGGAGAAATACATTTACGTCCTATTCTTGATCTCAAAACGTCACAAGATGTAGCACTTTTTAGACAGATAACTACAGATGTAGCGCATCTGGTTAAAAAATACAATGGTTCTATGAGCGGCGAGCATGGAGATGGCATCGTGCGAGCAGAGTTTATCTCTATGATGGTAGGTGATGAGAATTATGAGGTAATGAAAGCTGTAAAAAAAGCTTTTGACCCTCATCAAGTATTTAATGCTGGAAAAGTAATCGATGCTTTCCCGATGGACGAAAGCTTGAGGTATGAAGTAGATCGCAAAGAGCCAGCGGTAGAGACACTCATGAATTTTGAGGATAACCAAGGAATTCTAAGACTTGCCGAAAAATGTAATGGAAGCGGCAATTGTAGAAAATTACCAAGCGCAGGAGGTGCGATGTGCCCTAGTTACAGAGCAACAAGAGACGAGAAGGATACAACAAGAGCAAGAGCAAATGCCTTAAGGGAGTTTCTTACTACATCAAATAAGTCTAATAAATATGATCATACAGAGTTAAAGGAGGTCTTTGACCTTTGCTTAAGCTGTAAAGCCTGTGCTAGTGAGTGCCCTAGTAATGTGGATGTAGCTACATTAAAAGCTGAGTTTGAGTATCAATATCAGAAAGCTAACGGGAGCAGTCTTCGTACTAAATTATTTGCAAATACCACTAAAATCAATAAGCTAGGAGCATTTTCTCCTAAAATATATAATACGCTACTTAGGATAACTGCAGGGATAGCAAAAGCTAGCTTGGGAATAGCACATGAGCGAAGTCTACCTTTATTAAATGTATTTTCAGATCCTGCAGATGTATCTGGAAAAGCTAATTTTAGTGTAAATCAGAAATTGAACAGCGCGATAAAGGTTATTTTATATATTGATGAATTCACTCAGTTTCTAGATGGAAATATTGGTCAAGATGCTTTAACGCTGTTACGTCGCCTTGGTTATGAGGTGGAAGTAGTGATAAACCATGATAGTGGGCGCTCTTACATTTCAAAAGGATTTCTTGAGGAAGCAAAGACACTGGCAAATAAGAATATTGCACTATTCAAGGATTTAGCAGAAGACACTGTAATTCTAGGTATTGAACCTTCGGCTATTTTGTCATTTAGAGATGAGTATCTAAGGCTTGCAGATGATGTGGAGGTTGCCCAAAAGCTTTCGGTACAATCATTTTTAATTGAAGAGTTTTTACATAGTGAAATCAAACGAGGTGTTATTACCTCCGAGCAATTTTCGGCGAAAGCCAAAAAACTAAAAATACATGGTCACTGTCACCAGAAAGCACTTTCCTCTGTGTCACATACGTTTGCCATTCTTAATCTTCCTTTAAATTATACTCCTACTATTATACCTTCTGGTTGTTGTGGGATGGCAGGTAGTTTTGGGTATGAAAAAGAGCATTATGAGCTGAGTATGAAAGTAGGCGAGCAAACGCTATTTCCTGCGATAAGAAAAGCAGATGGTGAGACTATTATTGTAGCCAATGGTACAAGCTGTAGGCATCAGATTAAAGACGGTACAGCACGAGTCGCTGTGCATCCTGTAACCGTGTTACGCGATGCGCTTTTAGAGTAGTAATTAATGGTACGTGGCTATTGAGTATTAATTAAGAATATCTGGTTTGAACATTCTGGGCTCTAGGAGAATTTTTGAGCTGTTATGCGATTTTTTAGGCTGGATTTCTCTGTAGTAGTTGAGACTCCATTTACGGTTATGGTACTCTAGATAGCTCAAGTTTTCAATCCAGTCGCCGCTATTTAGGTAAAGTGTGCTTCCTTTCGGAGTGTTTACTTGTTGTTTTGCTGGTTGATGTATATGACCACAGATAACGTAATCAAAATTATTTTCGATAGCAAGATCTGTTGCTGTTGTTTCAAAATCATTGATAAACTTCACTGCTCCTTTTACACTGTTTTTGATCTTTTTTGAGAGAGAATACTTTTCTCTTCCCGTACTTACGAGCCATTTGTTGAGGAGTCTATTAAATAGAATTAAAAAATCATAACCCCATCCGCCTAGTTTTGCAATCCACTTAGTGTGCTGTATAGAAACATCAAAAACATCACCATGAAAAAACCAAGCTTTTTTACCATCTAGATTAAGCACAAGCTTATCGATAAGGTGAATATTTCCCATAGTAGCATCACTAAATTTTCTAAGCATCTCATCATGATTACCTGTGATGTAATACACGTGAGTTCCCTTAGAAGCAAGTGTGATTATTTTTTTAATGACTTTGAGATGCTCTTTAGGGAAGAAACGTTTTCTAAACTGCCAGATGTCAATGATATCACCGTTTAAGATGAGTATTTCTGGTGTGATAGAATTTAAATATTGGCAGACTTCTGCAGCATGGCAGCCGTAAGTGCCTAGATGAATGTCTGATAGTACAGCAATTTCTACGGGTCTTTTCACCGAGATTGTTTTGCTTGTAAGATCTTTAGATTTTAAGAGAGGATGGTAAAGTAGATGTTAAGAAGTATAAAAGTTATAGTTATTTAATAGAGACCAAGTTAATTAATCATTAAGTGAGTTTTTAGCTTTTGATTATGGCCTTTTCAATTTACATTTGTTAAAAACACATACGATGGCAGGTAATACGTACGGAACTATATTTAAGGTCACAACTTTTGGTGAATCACATGGTAAGGCTATAGGTGGAATTATAGATGGATGTCCTGCCGGTTTGAGTATTGACTTTGATGCGATTCAACATGATTTAGATCGTCGTAAGCCTGGTCAATCTAAGATTGTAACACAACGTAAGGAGCCAGATACCGTAGATTTCTTATCAGGAATTTTTGAGGATAAAACAACGGGAACGCCTATTGGGTTTCAGATTGTTAATACTAATCAGAAATCTAAGGATTACGGACATATTAAAGATACTTACAGACCTAGTCACGCAGATTATACATATGACAAGAAGTACGGTAACCGTGATTACCGTGGCGGAGGAAGATCTTCGGCTAGAGAAACTGCCAGTCGCGTTGTAGCTGGAGCTATTGCAAAACAATTTTTGAAGGGCATATCCTTTCACGCATTTACAAGTGCTGTGGGAGATTTATCTATGGATACACCATATCAAGATCTTGACTTTAGCGAGATTGAAAAAAATGATGTTAGGTGTGCAGATGCCGCTTTCGCGAAAGCGTGTGAAGAAAAAATTAAAGAAATAAAAAAACAAGGTGACACCATAGGAGGTGTTATTACTTGTGTAATACAAAATGTGCCAGTAGGTCTTGGAGAGCCAGTTTTTGATAAACTTCATGCAGAGCTAGGAAAAGCAATGCTATCAATAAATGCTGTAAAAGGGTTTGAATATGGAAGCGGTTTTGAAGGGGCGACTATGAAAGGCAGTGATCATAACGATCATTTTAATACAGACGGAACTACTAAAACTAACCTGAGTGGCGGTGTTCAAGGAGGTATTTCTAACGGAATGGACATTTACTTCAAGGTGGCATTTAAGCCAGTTGCAACTGTAATGCAAAAGCAAGAAACTATAAATGCCGCTGGGGAAGTAGTGGAAATGCAAGGAAAGGGAAGGCACGATCCGTGTGTAGTACCTCGTGCAGTACCTATTGTAGAGGCGATGGCAGCACTTGTTATTGCAGATTTTGTACTACGAGATAAATCTATTAGATTGTAGAAATAAAATTGCGAGGAATGGTAAGTAGTAAAGCTGTTTGCCTCCGAGGGATTTATAGTATTTTGAAATAAATTTAAACATCACATTTTCAACTCACTAGTTGGGTTTTCATTCAAGAAGGAACTACTACCTATGAAAAAATTAGCACTACACTGGAAGATTATTATTGGATTAATTTTAGGTGTGGTTTGGGCACTAGTGTCTTCTTCGGTAGGATTAAGTGATTTTACGATTAATTGGATTGCTCCTTTTGGAACTATTTTTATCAACCTTTTAAAGCTTATTGCAGTTCCTTTAGTTCTGTTTTCTATCATAGCTGGAGTTGCTGGTATAGGTGATCCTTCTAGTCTAGGTAGAATGGGTGGAAAAACACTTCTAGCTTACCTCATCACAACATTACTAGCTGTAGGATTAGGGCTAACACTTGTAAATATTGTAAAACCTGGTGCCCTTGTAGATCAAGAGAGTCGTATAGATAATAGAATAAGCTATGAGCTATGGGCTCAAGAACAAGGTGTAGAAATTAAGGATGGCGTAAATTATTTACAAGATCCTCAATTTATGGAACGCGCAGGACGTGTAAATGAACTCGTAAAATCTAAAGGAGAAGATGCTACTGTTGCAGAAAAAATGAAAACTGCAAATGCGACTAAAGACGCTGGTCCTTTACAGCCTCTTATTGATCTTGTGCCTCAAAACTTCTTTAAAGCACTTACTGATAATGGTTTAATGTTGCAAATTATCTTCTTTGCCATATTTTTTGGGATTAGCTTGTTGTTTATTCCTAAAGAAAAGTCTGGACCAGTCATTAAACTAGTAGATAGTGTGATGGAGGTCTTTTTAAAGATGGTAGATTTTGTGATGCAAGCTTCCCCATTTTTCGTGTTTGCATTATTAGCGGGTGTCATAAGTAAGATGGCAGGTGACGATATAGGTAAGGTGGTTGAAATATTTAAAGGACTTTCATGGTACTCACTTACAGTGTTCTTAGGCTTAATGCTTATGGTATTTGTGATGTACCCACTTATTATTAAAATCTTTGTGCGTACTATTCCTTATAAAGGCTTTTTTAAAGCAATGGGACTTGCACAAACTACAGCTTTCTCTACCTCAAGTAGCGCTGCGACACTTCCTGTAACGATGGAGTGTGTGGAGGATAATCTAGGAGTAGATAAGAAAATAACAAGTTTTGTACTCCCTATAGGTGCTACAGTAAATATGGATGGTACCGTTTTATACCAAGCTGTAGCAGTTGTTTTTCTGGCACAACTTCACATGATTGATCTTACGATAGGGCAACAACTTACAATCGTGCTCACGGCGACACTAGCCTCTATAGGATCTGCAGCGGTACCTAGTGCTGGACTTGTGATGCTAATTATTGTTCTAGGTTCTGTAGATTTAAATCCAGCTTGGATTGCGATTATCTTTCCTGTAGACCGTATTCTTGATATGTGTAGAACGGTGGTAAATGTTACAGGAGATGCAACGGTTTCTTCTATTATTGCAAAAACGGAAGGAATGCTCAATTATGATGATACAGTAAATCCAGACGACGCCTTTAATCCTGAAAAATAGGTAGTTAGCCGAAAATTACATGTAATTATATTTTGTAAGATAAATCTTCATTACTTTCATAATCCCAAACTACTACATTGTAAATTAATTGCTTAGCTATGATGTTTAAAATCATAGTTATGAAAGTCTTTATGTTTTCTTTGTTGCTACTAGCAACTACATTTTCGTATGCCCAAGTTGGTATAGGAACCACTACACCCTCTGATGCTGCTATGCTCGAAATTAGTGGTGTTACTACAGCTGGTGCTTATAAAGGGTTTATACCTCCTAGAGTAGCAACTACGGCAAATCAAGTAAGTATTGCACCTACTACTACAGATATAGGCCTAATGGTTTTTGTAGAAGAAACTGGCTGTTTAGACTTTTGGACAGGCACAGCATGGGAAAGTATTTATTGCTCTGGAGGACCCTCAGACATTTGGATCAATGAATTTCATTATACAAATAGTGGGACAGATGTAAATCAGTTCATAGAAATTGCAGGGCCTGCAGGTTTAGATATCTCGGGTTATTACTTGGTGAGATATCGTGCGGATACTGGACAACCCTATGGTGATATTCTAACGCTCTCAGGCACTATAGATGATGAAGAAAATGGCTTCGGAGCGGTTTCTGTAGATGCTAGCAATTTAAGAAATGACACTAGTGGCTTTGCGCTAGTAGGTCCGGATGGTAAAGTGATACAGTTTTTGAGTTATGAAGGAACTATCACAGCTACTGGTGGACCAGCAAACGGACTTACATCAATTAATGTAGGTGTAGTAGAGAACACAAGTACAACAGCAACACAATCTATACATCTTACTGGATCAGGTAATTCTTTTATAGATTTTGCTTGGAGTATAAGTGCCGCAGGTCAAAGCACAGCAGGTGTAAAGAATGTAGGGCAAACTTTTAATTAGAAGATTATGAGTTTTTCAAAAAAGTGTTTGTGTGTAATTGGAGTGATTTTCTATTCATTTGTTGTAGTAGGCCAAGTAGGAGTAGGGACAAGAAACCCCTCAGAAAAGTCGATGCTTGAAGTAAGTAGTCAGGTAGATGGTGCGGGAGCTTATTTAGGTTTTATGCCACCACGAATTCCATCTGATGCAGCTAGGGATGGTATACCAACAACTATAGCAGATAAAGGTATGATGGTCTATGTAGAAGCTACTGGATGTATTGATATTTTTAATGGAGAATTTTGGGGACATATAAAATGTGCTTCAGAGATTCCTGCAAGAACAGATATTTGGATAAATGAAATACATTATGACAATGCAGGAGTAGACGCTGGTGAATTTATAGAAGTCGCTGGTATTGCAGGATTAGATATAAATGGATATTCTGTGGTGTTGTATAATGGGAATAATACCTCTCCATATAACACTATGTCTCTCTCGGGGCTTATAGCTAACGATACGGGAAATGGTTTTGGCTTTATAGTCATTAATTATCCACCTGGTGGAATTCAAAACGGCGGACCATCTCCTGATGGTATCGCACTTGTAAATCCTGCTGGTAAACTCATTCAGTTTTTAAGTTATGAAGGTGCGTTTACTGCGACGGCTGGAGTGGCAGCGGGAATAACTTCTATAGATATAGGAGTAGAAGAAGAGGGTACAAACCCCGCAGGCGAATCTCTACAACTTACCGGTGGGCCAGGTAATATGTATGCTAATTTTAGCTGGACAACTTCTGCGACTAGTACTCCTGGAGCATCAAATAATAGTCAGAGTTTCAATTAGGAGTTATATAGTGTTTACACCTATAAACTATCAAATTCTATGTATTCAAATTCTGGAGAGGCTTCATAAAGATGTCTAAGTATCGATGCATGACCATTACCTATTATTACCAAAACCCTATCATTATTATCATTAGTGATTTTCTGGATGTTGTTAAAGATTCTAAGATTACGATCATACCACCAAGTAGCAAGGTGATCTGCTCCTTGACCATCGCCAGTTTCAAAAGAACCTGTTAAGTACAAACCATAATTAAAATTATGAGCGGCTCTCGTATTCATTCTTTTAAAATAATCGAGGAGTGGTAATTCCTTCGTAAGTCTATCATCTTGCTCAAAAGATTTTTCGGCCATTTTCCAGTATGGATCAGATACTTCCCAATCTATCTTTCCAAAAAGCTCTTTAAAAGTAATAGAATCTCTTTCCCATAGTTCGCTTCGCATATTTCCAGCATCCACGGGATATAAAGAGTCTATAGATAACTCTTGCGCAATACGCATGGCAAGCTGGTAGCGCTCATCGCGCTCATTATTTTTGAGTCCTTTCTTGTAATCTTTAAATTTCTCGTTCGTGTTCCACTCAGGAAAAGCTTCTATAGCAATTTTAGTAGGATTAAAGCGCTTTATATAGTTGACTAGCGCTGTTACTTCAGATTTTTTAGGCTCTGTAAGAATATCTATTTTATCACTTTCGGCAGTTTTGACTTCATCGAGGCCAGGATAATCAAAATGAAATGTACCCACTACAAGTACCTTAGCCCTTTCTTGGTTATAGAAAGAGTCATAGCTAGCAACAGACGGATTTTCAGAGATTTTTGGCTCGACTTGTGCACAAGAAGCCATTAAAATTATACATAATAGAATAACGTATTTCATGGTGTGGTTGTTTACTCATATTGACCCATTACATTTATGATTGTTACACTTATATTGTATTTTTAAACTTTACAAATTCACACCCTATTATCATGAAAAATAGCATCCTTCTAATATTTCTTTTTACAGCTATTGTGAGCTGTAAAGAAACAAATCAAAACAACAATGACTTAGAGAGTAATGTTGAACAAGTAGAATCATCTTCTCAAGAAGCAACAGAAACTAAAAAGTTAAAGTGGAGCGAAGAGTTTAACGGTACAACTGTAGATACCTCGCAGTGGAATTACAAAACAGGTGCTACTGGGTGGGGAAATGACGAATTACAAAATTATACAGATGGGAATAATGTTGAGGTGGCAGACGGGTCTCTCAAAATTATAGTAAAGAAAGAGGGCGAAGGTCAAAAAGTAGGTGATTATACTTCTGCTAGAATTACTAGTACTCAGAAAGTGCAATACGGTCACGTAGCCATCAGAGCAAAGATGCCAGATTATAAAGGAAAAGGTATCTGGCCTGCCCTATGGATGCTAGGTGCAGATATTACAGAGATAGGATGGCCACAGTGTGGTGAGATTGATGTGATGGAGTACGTAAGTAAGAATCCAGATCAAGTATTACAAACCATACACAGCGTTGCAAATAACCACTCTAATGGAACCCAAATTTCAACAGATTTTATTGCGCTTCCTACTATTGAAGAGGAATTTCACATTTATGGATTGCTGTGGAAAGAAGATCAACTTCAATTTTACATAGACAGCCCAGATAACATCACGCTTACCATAGATCGTCCAGAAGATTATAATAATGAAAACTGGCCTTTTATGAAGGAGTACTATTTTATACTCAATATTGCCGTAGGAGGTAATCTTGGAGGTGAGGTAGACGACCTTATTTTTCCAGCAGCAATGGAAGTAGATTATGTACGTGTTTACGAATTAGACTAAGAGATTTACGCTTTCGCAAAAGCGTGCTTAAAATAATACCATGAACAACATTCATACAATTGCTTTTGATGCAGATGATACCTTATGGGTCAATGAAACTTTCTTTCGTGATGCCGAAGATGAGGTATGTAAATTATTGAGTCCTTACATTGACTATGAGTCGTGCCAAAAACGACTTTTTGAAATGGAAATGCGCAATCTCTCTCTTTACGGATACGGGATAAAGCCCTTTACATTATCACTAATTGAATGTGCGCAAGAAGTTTCTGAGGGGAAGGTGACTAATGAGATTATTGCAAGCATTATAGATATAGGTAAAGAAATGCTTAACGCTCCGGTAGATCTTATTGTTGGTATTGAAGAGGTGCTAGAGCAGCTATCTGATAAGTATAAACTTGTAGTGGCTACTAAGGGAGATCTTCTCGATCAAGAGCGTAAACTTGAAAAATCTGGACTTTCAAAATATTTTCATCATATAGAAGTAATGTCAGACAAGCAGCCAGCAAATTATCTCAAGCTTGTAAAACACCTTGATATAGACCCAACATCTTTTCTTATGATAGGTAATTCATTAAAGTCTGATGTGCTGCCAGTCTTAGAAATAGGAGGTCATGCATTTCATATTCCTTTCCATACTACATGGGCGCATGAGCAGGTAGATATAGAGATTACTCACGAGCGTTTCAAGTCTTTTGGAATGTCCAGCGAGATTCTTAAGCATTTATAATGTCAATTTTATGGTAGCCATTTCATAAATACTGTTCATATTTATGAAGATTATTGATGATCTGGTAAAATGAGTTTTTTAAGTACGCTTTCGCGAAAGCGTGACACATCTTTTTACTAACTTTAAATAAATCTCAACCTAGATATTATGAATTTTCACACACGTAAATGGATAAAACCTGAAGACTTAAATCCTAATGGAACACTCTTTGGCGGAAGGCTCTTAGAATGGATTGATGAAGAAGCGGCGCTTTATGCCATCATCCAACTAGAAAATCCTAGGACGGTTACAAAGTACATGAGTGAGATAGACTTTCGCTCTAGTGCCAAAATAGGTGATATTATTGAGATAGGGATTGAAGCTACTGCTTTTGGTACAGCATCACTCACATTGAGATGCGAGGTGCGCAATAAGATGACTAGAGAGATTATCATAAGCATTGAGCGTATTGTAATGGTAGGTCTAGATGAAGATGGAAAAGCCCTAGCGCATGGTAAAAAGCAAATAGAATTTGTAAAAGATAGACTGGACAAATAGCGAGTGATAAACACTAATGTTAATACGACCGTATTCTGTTAATGTTATCTAAAATTAATCTTGCTCATTGCAGTCAATTCTTATTTTCGGAGTACTTTAAACAAACTCCATGAAAAGAATACTACTCCTTTGTCTCATTGTCACCTTTTTTAATGTTCAAGATTCTTTTGCACAACGCAAAGAATTAAGAAAACGTAAGTTAAAAAACAAGAAAGAGCAGGTTGCAACTCCTAAGAAAGCTGATAAGGATGCAATCAAATCATATACTGATGTAATTACAAAAGAAGCAGTAACAGATTCTGGTTTATTTCAAGTACATAAGGTAAAGAATAATTTCTATTATGAAATCCCATTTACGGCGCTTGAAAAAGACATGCTATGGGTCACTCGTATAGCTCAAATCCCTAATGGATTAGGTGGAGGATACATGAATGCTGGTTCAAAAACTAACGAGCAAGTTGTACACTGGCAGCGTTTTCAAGATAAGGTCTTACTTAAGATAAAGTCATACACCAACATTGCAGATAGTAGCAAGGCGATAAGCAACTCTGTACGAGTAAACAATTATGAACCTACATTATATGCTTTTGATGTAGAAACGTTCAATCAAGACTCTACTGCCGTAGTCATTGATGTTACAAAATTATTTTCTACAGACGTAAAAGCGATTAGTCCGCTATCTGGTCGTTTACGTAAAGAATACAAAGTAAAAAAACTTGATGGTAGCCGTAGCTTTATCAACAGTGTTAAGAGTTTTCCAGAAAACATTGAAGTAAAGCAAGACTTTACGTATGATGCCTCAGAACCACCTACAGAACGTTCTGCAGAGAGTATCAGTTTGCAAGTAAATCAATCTATGATTTTACTTCCAGAGGTGGCAATGCAACCTAGATTGTATGACCCACGTGTTGGTTTTTTTACTGTAAATCAGTTTGATTATGGAAGCGATGCTTTAAAAGCAGATGAGAAAACATACATACGTCGCTGGAGACTAGAGCCTAGTGATCCAGAAGCGTATAAAAGAGGTGAGCTGGTAGATCCAGTAAAGCCTATTGTCTACTACTTAGACCCAGGAACACCAGAAAGCCTTAGAGAGTACATCAAACAGGGAATAGAAGACTGGCAAAAGCCATTTGAAACTGCAGGTTTTAAAAATGCAATTATTGCAAAGGATGCTCCTACACCAGAAGAAGATCCAGATTTTAGCCCAGAAGATATAAGATACTCTGTTGTGAGATATGTGGCAAGTACTACGCGTAATGCCGTAGGGCCAAGTGTATCAGATCCTCGAAGTGGTGAGATTATAGAAAGTGATATTATCTGGTATCACAATCACCTGCGCAGTTATAGAAATAGATACCTCCTTGAAACAGGAGCAGCAAACCCAAGCGCTAGAACGCTAGATACTCCAGAGGAAGAGATAGGAGAGATGATGCGTATGGTTATTGCTCATGAGGTAGGGCACGCATTAGGTTTTCCACATAACATGGCAGCAAGTTATGCTTATGATGTAGAATCTTACAGAGACGGAGCTTTTACTCAAGAAAATGGGATAGCAGCTAGTCTTATGGATTATGCTAGATATAATTATATAGCGCAGCCAGGAGATACAAACATCCGTTTTGTGCGCCAGATGGGACCTTATGATCATTATGCGACTAACTGGGGTTACCGCTGGTTGCCAGAAGCTTCTTCACCGTTAATGGAAAAAGGAACACTTAATAAGTGGATTCAAGAAAAAGCTGGAGATCCCCGTTTTAAATTTGGACGACAGTCCAGTAGTTTTGATCCGCAATCACAGACGGAATCTATAGGTAATGATCCTGTAAAAGCAAGTACTTACGGAATTAAAAACTTGCGTTATGTAGCACAAAATCTTCCAAGTTGGACGTCAGATAAAACAAACGACTATGGAGATCTAGAAGAGCTTTATGGAGAGCTTGTAGGTGTTTATAGCAGATTTGTAGGTCATGTAGTTACAAATATAGGAGGAGTTTTTGAAGATATTAAAATGCCTTCTCAATCTGGAGTAGTGTATACGCACCTAGATAAAGCTGCACAAAAAGAATCTATGAGCTGGTTACAAAACAATCTTTTTGAAACTCCTACATGGCTTGTAGATCCAGCGATCATGCAAAACATAGATCACGCAGGATATGCAGAAAAGGTGAGAAGAACACAATCACGCTATTTAAATAGAATCTTAAGTTTTGATAGGATAGGTCGTCTTATAGATGCAGAGACTACGCAAACAGATTACTATAGCGCTCTTGATATGCTGTCAGACCTTAGAAATGGTATCTGGTCAGAAACTAGCAGAGGCACTTCGGTAGATCTTTATCGTCGTAATTTACAGCGTTCTTACTTAGATAGAATGGAGTTTTTAATGACGGACCAAGGTCCAAAAGCTAGATCTGGAAGATCTGGTTTTGAAGGAACTCTATATTACGATGTGAGTGTATCAGATGTGCGACCGCTAGTAAGAGGTGAACTAGGAAAACTGCGTAGTAAACTACGCTCAGCGCGTAATAGCAATGTGAATACGGTTACAAAATATCACTATGAAGATGCCATTGCACGCATAGAGCAATTGCTAGATCCTAAATAAAATTACTCACAGTCAAAATCGATGTCGAGCACTTTGAGACCATAGTTCTTTGCATCATAATTAAAATGCCACCACTCGGTACGAATAGGTGAGAAGCCAAATTTTTTCATAACAGACCATAGCTGCTTTCTATTTGCAGTTATGGTCTCATTATGTGGATGATCAATATGAGCAGCTTTACCAAAAAAGTCATAGTCACTCCCCATATCTAGCGGAGTGCCATCAAGCTTAACAATAGTCATATCTATAGCAGCACCACGATTATGTATGGAGGCACTACCATATGGATTTCCTACGTAACCTGGATTAGGGTATATCTCCCACATCTTTTTCTGTACAGATAATGGCCTGTAGCAATCATAAAGTTTTACCATGTAGCCTAACTCACAGAAGTAATTATTTGCATCTACAAGCGCCTCTGCCACCTCGGGTATGAGTAAGCATTGCACACAGTCATAAACTGTTTGTTTTAAAAAATTATCATCTGTTGCATAACGTACATCGTATGCAAAAGTTGAGTCAAACTGGTCTATATTTACCAGCGGACTTTCATCATCACTTTGGAAGGTTAGAAAAAAAAGGGCCGATACTACTAAAAAAAGCGTGCGATACATTCTCATACTGGAAAATTACGATTAATTTGGTTTTTTTCACGCTTTCGCGAAAGCGTAATTTCATAATACTACATCTTACATGATAGATTTACCTCAAATAAAGACAAAGAGACTTGCAGTACACCTCACAACAAATGCCGAAAAGCTTGTAAAACAAGGACATCCTTGGATTTTTGAAAATAGTATAGCAAAGCTTAATAAAGCTGGAAGCTCCGGCGACATTGCCATTCTTTTTGATAATCGATCTGATAAAGTGTTTGGAATAGGATTGTATGATCCAGATTCTCCTATACGAATAAAGGTTCTCAGTAATGTGCCGGCAACTATAAATGAAGAGTTTTTTAAAACTAGAATAAAGGAAGCATTCTCCTTGAGAAAACAACTATTGAGAACAAATACCAATAGTTATCGTCTCATCTTTGGCGAGAATGATGGTTTCCCAGGGCTCATTGCAGATGTTTATGACGATGTCATTGTTGTAAAAATTTACAGCGCCATTTGGTTTCCATATCTAGAAGAAATATTACCTGAGCTTATTGAAACCTCAAAAGCAAATACGATGGTATTACGCTTAAGTCGAAACGTGGCCAAAGGTAAATCACATGGGTTTACAGATGGACAAGTGATTTATGGAACGCTCAAAAAAGAAGTAGTTCGTTTTGTGGAACACGGTGTGAAATTTTCGGCAAACGTGATTCATGGGCATAAAACAGGTTACTTTCTAGACCACCGTAACAATAGAAAAAGAGTAGGAGACATGGCAAAGGGTAAGACTGTGCTAGATGTCTTTAGCTATGCTGGAGGATTCTCTGTACATGCACTTGCAGGAGGAGCAACAGAGGTGTTGAGTCTTGATATTAGTGCTCAGGCATTACAGGTTGCTCTAGATAATGGTAAACTCAATAAGCATGCTGGTAATCATAAAATTCTTGCTATAGATGCCTTTGTTGGTTTACAGCAACTTATAGATGAAGGTGAGAAGTATGATATCGTTGTGATAGACCCACCAAGTTTTGCAAAGAGCGCAAAGGAAGTAAATACGGCTAGAAATAGTTATGCTAGACTTGCTCAATTAGGAACTAAGTTAACATCAAAAAGAGGGATGCTCGTATTAGCTTCTTGCTCATCTAGAGTAGAAGCAGAGGCATTTTTTGATATCTGTGAACTCAATATAAAAAAGGCAGATCGCAAGTTTACGGTTGAAGGTAAAACCTACCATGATAGCGATCACCCTATTAGTTTTCCTGAAGGAGCATATCTTAAGTGTGGTTATTATAGATTAAATTAATCAAGTTATGGCTTTGAGATTTTTAGTGCTAGTTATTTGTTTCTCATTTTTCTCTTGTAAAAAGGAGAAACCTCTTGTGCAAACAAGTATTGAAAAGCTCGTTCTTATCCCAATTCCAGATCAGATAGTTGCAGAGGATTATGGCTTTTTATTTGATCAGGAAACAGTTGTTACTAGCGATACGCTACCAGAAATTAAAGCGATTGCTTCCCAGTTTAAAAAATTATTAAAGAACACAGCTTTTCCATTAAAGAGTGGTGATGATGAGGTAAAGCAAAATGTTATCTCGTTTGATATGGTGTCTAGTGATAGTATATCTTCTCCAGAGGGCTACGTACTTGCTATAAATAATAAGAGGCTGTCACTTGCTGGGTCTACACCTACTGGTGTCTTTAGAGGTATGCAAACGCTATTGCAAGTATTACCAGATGCTGTTATCGTAGGAAAGCAGATTGATAGTCTGGTAATCCCCGGACTAAAAATTGTTGATGAACCGCAGTACGAGTATAGAGGCATGATGCTAGACGTTGCACGTCACTTTTTTACGGTAGATGAAGTAAAGCGTCTCATTGATCAAATGGCATTTTATAAACTTAATAAATTACACTTACACTTAACCGATGACCAAGGGTGGCGTATTGAGATCAAGTCATGGCCTAAACTTACGGAAATAGGAGGGAGCTCGTCTGTGCGTAATGAACGCCCTGGATTTTATACTCAAGAAGATTATAAATCGATTGTAGCTTATGCTCAATCAAAATTTATTACGGTGATCCCAGAGATTGACATGCCTGGACATACAAATGCAGCACTGGCATCTTATCCCGAGCTCAACTGTAATGGTAAAGCCACAAAGCTGTATAAGGGAATGCGTGTAGGTTTTAGCACCTTATGCGTAGATAAAGATATTACATACACATTTGTAGAAGATGTGATAAAGGAAATAGCAGCAATGACCCCTGGGCCATATATACATCTAGGAGGTGATGAATCTCACGTCACTTCAAAAAAGGATTATAATATATTTCTCAATAAAGTGTTTCCGATAGTAAAGAAGTGTAATAAACAAGTGATAGGCTGGGAAGAGATAGAAAGTGCTGGGATAGATAGCACCTACATAGTACAACACTGGCAAAGAACCACTACCGCATCGCGAGGACTTGCTCAAGGTGCAAAAGTTATTTTATCTCCTGCAAAGCGTATGTATCTTGATATGAAATACACAAAGAAGTCACCTATAGGACTTACTTGGGCCGGAACGGTTGAGTTAGATAGCGCTTATATCTGGAATCCATCACAAATTTTTAAAAATGTTCTTGTCTCACAAGTGTTGGGTATTGAATCTCCTTTGTGGTCTGAGACTATAAAATCCTCTGATGATATTGAGTATCTTGCTTTTCCAAGACTCATAGGTCACGCTGAATTAGGCTGGAGTAACCCCAGTAATTATAATTGGGATTCTTATAAGAAGCGATTAAATAAGCATTATAAGAGAATGGATATACTTGAGATTAACTATTATAATTCTCCAGTACTCGAAACTAAAATCAAGCTGTAGTTTTTTTTATCTTATATTCTTTCTGCTGTTCTATAGCCCATGTTACCGCCTCATTTAAGTCAAAGAATTTTTTGATTTTAGACTTAAAAAAAAGGCGTTCTATAAGGATATCAGATTTTTCTTTTTCATTATATGAGACTACAGCAAACGCACTAATAGAATTGCGAGCCTTAAAAAACTTCAGCCAATCTTGAGGCACTAAAGAATACGAGTGTATACGGTTAGATATGTATGCTACCTTGTTATTTTTACCGTAATGGTTTTCGGCTAGATTAATAAGTTCTTGCGCCATCTCCCAATCAAACAGTAAACCTTCATTGATTTCTGAGATAATAAAATCTTCAAAAAAATAGTAAGTCCCTGTTTTTAAGATATAAACATCTTCTAATCCGTTGTTGAGGTTTGATTCTGATACTAGCATAATACAAAGATATACTATTGTCTAAAATCAATAGTGAACAATAGAATTTTGTAATCATATCAATCCATAAAGCCATCTTTTAAGTCGATTAACTACTCAAATTGAGTAGTTTAAAAACCTATTCACAACCACTAGTGAATCCTGTAGCATCAAAAGAAGTTTGAACTAGACCATCTTGCCCGCCATTAATTACTTGAATCACAAGGTTATTCATACCACTTCCATCACGTTTAGGGCTGCAGTATTCAAACAAG
The DNA here is from genome assembly GCF_007827285.1 of Dokdonia sp. Hel_I_63. NCBI lineage: Bacteria > Pseudomonadati > Bacteroidota > Flavobacteriia > Flavobacteriales > Flavobacteriaceae > Dokdonia > Dokdonia sp. Hel_I_63. Next base: position 1,827,188 of record NZ_VISD01000001.1, read on the forward strand.
TAAAAACTATTTGCTTGTCCTGCTACTCCAGTAGAAATATCATTAAATACAGATTCTAGTTCTGCTGCATTAGATGCAAATACACTTTCTGTCTGTCCTATTTTAGAAAGTATGCCTTCATCTATCTCTGAGCCAAGACCTATAGTAAAGAAGCTTATATCATCATCTGCATCAGAAACAGCATCTACTGCCTCTTGTTCTGTATATCTAGCTGCCTGATCTGTTCCGTCTGTAAAAATTACTACAGAGGCTGCTGCAAAAAGTTCTTCATTTTCAGAAACGTCAATAATATCATCTGCAATTTCGGTAGCTTTAATTACGGCACCATATAAATCTGTTGAGGGATCATTACTGATATCCTCTGTAATTCCATCTATAGCTTCTTGTAGCACCGCTGCACTGGTGGTGAGTGGTTGTAATTCATGAAGAACATCTTCTCCATCAAACCAGTAAATAGCCATTTTAAAAGAATCTGTAGGAATTGCTGGCATTACATTAGCTATGAAACTGCTTGACGCTTGCTTAAGTTCTTGTAAGCTTGTACTCAAGACACTGTTACTTAAATCTAACACTAGCAGTGTGTTATTTGAAAAAATCTGAGCATTTGGAGATATCGCGCCAGATGCCTCAGAATTTGAAATTTCATTATAGCAATCGTCATTACGGCCTTGCTCAAAAATTGTAAAATTAGAAGGTGTTAATCCTGCTACGGGACTACCGTCACTACCATTTACTTTAAAGAAAACAGATACCTTAGAAGGTAGTGTGGTAAAAGATTCTTGTATGGTAATATCAAGCTCTTGGGTTCCTAAGTTGAGACAGTCTATATCTGTTGTGCTATTTCCATCGTCGTCTCTTGAGCTACAAGAGAAAGATAAAGAGGCTAAGACAAAAAGAGCAAGTAATGCACGTAGTTTCATAAGTGTTCATTTGTTTGATGTGGTTAGAACGCATTACATTTCAATTTATTTCTTAATACGTTGTAATGAACAACAAATTTTGCCAACTGATATATTGAGCTATAAATTTCAAATATTTTATCTTTGATTGCGTTTGTTTGCTGGTACGCTTTCGCGAAAGCGTAATTTTAATCAACAATGGCATACTTTATGGTAAATATGCATGGAAGCCATAACTCTAAAATGTTACATCGACTCACTTACTATTTGAAAAGCACTTTCCTCATATCAATTAAAGCTCTTCCATTACTAGCCTTACTCTTAGTATCTCTAAGTGCACAAGCTCAAATAGATGCGCCAAGTGCTTCTATAGAAATTAAGGGAAAGCAGCCTAATGATGTTCCAGCGCCTGTGTTTATAGCACCTATGGCAAGAAAAAAGAGTAGTGATGTACAATCTGGTTCTCTTATTTTTAAAAGTAAAATAAAACTTAAAGATCCTTTTAAATCAAATGAGAAAAGAGAGATTAACTTTATGGAAGGCACCGACTTTGCCGAAAAAACTTATACTGCTCTTGAAAACAAGATGAATAATTCTCAAGAAAAAGATATAGAAAAACTTCGTCCAGAATATTTTAGAAATCAAAATTTAGGAGACTTTAAAAGCGGATCCAAATTTGTAAACTTTACATACAGAGATCACGGCGCAGTAGATGGAGATCTAGTAAGCGTGAGTGTAAATGATACGATCGTACATCCTAGAATATTTCTTGAAGGTCAGTTTCAAGGATTTTATCTAGACCTTAAGAAAGGATTTAATAAAATAGAAATTAAGGCACTTAATCAGGGCTCTGTAGGAGCAAATACCGCACAGTTTGTGATGTATGATGATATGAAAAAGGTGATTTCTTCAAACACCTGGTTTCTAGCATCTGGCTATACAGCAACTGTTGTGATTGTAAAAGAAAACGACTAGTCTAAGCCTCTTCAAAAGATTGCATTGATACTAGTTTGTGATACATTCCTTTCTTATCAATAAGCTCTTGATGTTTCCCTTGCTCTACAATTTCTCCTTTTTGCATGACCACAATCTCATCTGCATTTTGAATAGTAGAAAGTCTGTGAGCAATTACAATAGAAGTTCTGTTCTTCATCATATTTTCTAGCGCTTTCTGCACGAGACGCTCACTCTCCGTATCTAGTGCTGAGGTAGCTTCATCAAGAATCATTATAGGTGGATTCTTAAGAACCGCTCTAGCGATTGAGAGGCGCTGCTTTTGCCCACCACTCAATTTATTACCACTATCACCTATATTAGTATCAAGCCCCTTAGGAAGGTCTTGTACAAACTCCCAAGCGTTGGCAATTTTTAATGCATCGATGATTTCTTGATCTGTGGCGTTCTCTTTACCTAGATTTATATTGTTGCGTATAGTGTCATTAAAGAGAATAGCGTCTTGAGTGACTAACCCCATGAGGTTACGTAGAGATTTTTTAGAAATATCTTTTATATCTGTATTGTCTATTTTTATGTTTCCTTCATTAACGTCATAAAAACGAGTAACTAGATTTGCAATTGTACTTTTTCCAGAACCAGATTGACCTACAAGTGCTACAGTATGTCCTTTCTTTACATTAAGTGTAAAGTTCTTTAGTACACTTTCCTCATCATACTTGAAAGAGATGCCCTCTAAATTTATACGACTGTCAAATGTATCTTTACTAATCGCTCTGGGGTTGTCTTTTATAGTTGTTTCAGTTTCTAATACTTCTAGAATACGAGCGGCAGCAGCGTCTCCCTTTTTAACCGAGTAACTAGCCTTTGCAATAGATTTTGCAGGGGTTAAAATTTGGTATGCTAATCCCATATAAACAATGAACTGAGCTCCATCTAGTCCTCCAGAACCATCTAACACCATATTGCCGCCGTACCATAATAAGATTCCGATTACTGTAATTCCCAAAAACTCACTTACGGGAGATGCTAAGTTTTGCCTATGTGTAAGAGTATTGCTGTATTTTTCAAAATTAGTAGTAGAGGTTTGAAACTTAGTTTCCATTCTATCTTCGGCTGCAAATCCTTTTATAATTTTAAGATTGGCTAGTGTTTCTTCTACTAGAGACAAGAAATATCCTTGTTCTGTCTGTACTTGACCTGATTTCTTTTTGAGGCTTTTTCCAATTTTAGAAATTATAAATCCAGCCACAGGTATGAAAATAAATACAAAAAGAGTCAGTTGTGCACTCATAAACAACATAGTACCTATAGCAAAAAGAATAGTAAGAGGTTCTCTTATAAAAAGCTCTAGTATTGATAAGAAAGAATGTTGCACTTCAAGAACATCAGACGTGATTCTTGCAATAGTATCTCCTTTCCTTTTTTCTGAGTAGAAACTTAAATTAAGATTGACGATACGGTTGTACATCTTATTACGGATGTCTTTAAGAACTCCATTCCTTAGATAGGTGATGAAGTAGTTTGCTAAGTATCCAAAGACATTTTTTAATAAAAAGGTGACAATGACAAGTCCAACCATTATACCTAATACATACACGTCACCATGCAGATCAGTTTGCGTATTGATAAAATAGTTAAGAGAGTCATCTAAAAAGCTTTTAAAACTGCTGGAAGATTCAAGAGTAGGTTTTACTCTCACAGGGTCTACTTGTTTAAGTAGCACTGTAAGCATAGGTATAAGCGAAACGAAAGCTAGCGTACCAAAAAGAGCATATAAAATATTAAACAAAATATTTAAAAATCCGTATTTCTTATAAGGAATGGCAAACTTGAGAATCTTCTTAAAATATTCCATAGAGGGTTTCCGCTTGCGCGAAATTTTGAGTTGTTTAAACGCCTAATGCATTTTTTATACCAGCAAGACGTTTATCTAATGAAGCAGAAATTGTGTCATACTCATTTAACGAAGCTAGTGGAGCATTTACACTTATATAAAACTTTACTTTAGGTTCTGTGCCACTTGGTCGCGCGGCAACTTTGCTACCGTCTTCTGTATAAAAGATAAGTACATTAGACTTTGGAACATCAATGGTAGTGGTTTCTCCAGTAATAAGGTCACGACTTATAGATGATTGATAGTCCTCTACACGTATCACCTTACTTCCATTAATTTCTTTCATAGGCTCAAGACGAAGATCTTTGAGCATTTGTTTGATTTCTGCTGCGCCAGATTGTCCTTTTTTTACAAGAGCAATTAATGTTTCCTTGTAAAAACCGTGTTTTACGTACAGTGTTTTAAGTTTTTCAAACAGTGTTTGTCCTTCTTCTTTTGCTTGAGCAGCAATTGAACAAGCGAGTAGGGTAGCGGTTACAGCATCCTTATCTCTTACAAAGTCACCTACCATATATCCAAAGCTTTCTTCACCACCACCTATAAAGTGTTGGTTAGGATAATCTTCAATCATTTTGGCAATCCATTTAAAGCCTGTAAGGCCTGTTTTGCATTCTACATTATACGCTGCAGCAAGAATATCCATCATAGGTGTAGATACGATGGTGCTTCCTATAAATGGTGATGAGTGTTGATCCGCACTTTCGCGAAAGCGTTCTAATAAATAATCTGTCATTAAGATCATGGTTTGATTACCATTTAAAATGGTAAGCTTGCCATCATCTCCTCTCACAGCAATCCCTAGTCGATCACAGTCTGGGTCTGTGCCTATGACAATATCTGCTTTTTTTTCTTCTCCTAGTTCAAGCGCCATTTTAAGAGCAGCAGTTTCTTCTGGATTAGGAGAAACTACAGTAGGGAAGTTACCATCTGGTACTTCTTGTTCTTTTACAATGTTAAGAGTGGTAAAACCAGCTTGTTTTAATGTGTCTGGCACGAGTGTGATTGAGGTACCGTGTAACGAGGTGAAAACGATATTTAAGTTCTCCTTTACTTCATTAGTAAGGCCAAAAGATACATTTGCAACACTTGCATCTACAAAGGCTTTATCTACCTCTTCATCTACAAGTTCAATAAGGGAGTCATCTCCTTTGAATTTTATAGCGCTAAAATCAAGCGCTTCAATAATAGCTATTATTTCTGCATCTTGTGGTGGTACCAGCTGTCCACCGTCTTCCCAGTACACTTTGTAACCGTTATATTCTGGCGGGTTGTGACTTGCAGTGAGTACAATACCACACTGGCAATCTAGATGACGCACAGCAAAACTTAATTCTGGTGTAGGTCTCAGGTCAGAAAATAGGAATACTTTAATCCCATTTGCCGAAAATACATTTGCAACCACCTGAGCAAGTTCTTTACTGTTATGACGGCAATCATAAGCAATAGCGACTTTTATTTTTTTGTCAGGAAACTGTTTGTGTAGGTAGTCAGATAGACCTTGAGTGTTTTTTCCCAAGGTATATTTATTAATTCTGTTAGTTCCAGCTCCCATGATACCGCGCATACCGCCAGTACCAAATTCTAGATTTTTATAGAAACTATCTGCAAGCTCATCTGGATTGTGAGCGATATTTTCTTTAATGGCTTGTTGAGTTTCCTCATCAAAGGTCTCTGTAAGCCATGCATTTGCTTTTTCTAAAATAGCGGGATCGTGGTATACCATAAGAATGTATGTTGTTTACTAACAAAAGTACGATTTTGTTATAATTTATAAAGCTCACTACGAGGGATGTCTACGTGTTGAGTTATGTATTATAAAGTCTCTTTAATATTGTATCTCTTTTTATCACGTTTTGATCTTAGTACGAGTTCGCCTAAGAAGCCAGCAATAAATAGTTGAATACCCATAAGCATCGCAACAAGTGATATATAAAATTGTGGTCTCTCTGTAATCAGTCTGCCCGCTCTATGAAAGAATACTTTATCTATACCTAAGTATCCGGCAAATCCAAAACCTATTACAAACATTAGTACGCCTAGTGCTCCAAAAAGATGCATAGGTCGCTTTCCAAAACTTCCTAAAAACCAAATCGTGAGTAAATCTAAGAAGCCATTTAAAAAGCGTTCCATACCAAATTTAGTCTCACCATACTTACGAGCTTGATGTTGTACTACTTTCTCACCTATGTTTGAAAACCCTGCATTCTTAGCAAGTACGGGTATGTAACGGTGCATCTCACCATATACATCTACAGTTTTGATGACCTCTTTTTTATAAGCTTTTAAGCCACAATTAAAGTCGTGTAGTTTGAGTCCGCTTGTTTTCCTTGCCGCTGCATTAAATAGTTTGCTAGGTAAGTTTTTTGCAATTACAGAGTCGTAGCGTTTCTTTTTCCATCCTGAGACCAGGTCATACTTATCTTCGGTAATCATTCTGTATAAGTCTGGAATCTCCTCTGGATTGTCTTGCAAATCTGCATCCATAGTGATAATTACATCACCTTCGGCAGCTTCAAAACCTGCATGTAAGGCTTGAGATTTACCGTAGTTACGGTTAAAGCGAATTCCTTTGATGTTATTACGCTTTCGCGAAAGCGTTTCAATCACCTCCCAAGAAGCATCTGTACTTCCATCATCTATAAATAGGATTTCATAAGAAAAACCATTGGTTTCCAGAGTTTCTGAAATCCAATGGTGTAGTTCTTTAAGTGATTCTTCCTCGTTGAGAAGAGGTATGACAACAGATATTTGCATAAATAATTTTTAAGCGTCTGCGTATGGGTTTTCTTTTTTCATTATTAATCCTCCTATTAAAGAGATAATAAATCCAAAAAATAATGACAACATGATCGCAATAGGAATCATAAAGCCAATTTTAGTAAAAGGTTCTTGAAAAGAAATAGTCTGATCAATTTGTGAGTCTGTCATATCTGGGTACATCTCAATCATTTGAGTGCGGATTGCATCAAGCGCTAACTCTGAGTAGTTAGGTTCGAGAACTTGAGTAAGTACGAGAACCCACAGTGCACCTAAAAGTGCTGCTATAAGTGAAACTCCAAGGCCAATTTTAATCGCTTGTCCAAGTTTTAAAAAGCCACCGTTACTTTCTTTAAACGCTTTTAAAGCTAGAATAATAACGACTACAGTCATTACAAAATTGAGAATTCCTAATGACCAGTGAGGGGCAAGGAAGTTGTCTGTCACGTATAGTATTACATTAAAGAGAATAGCTAGTATACCTAGTACTAGACCAAATTTGAGCATTACATCTTTTGCAGATGTTGGTTTGTCTTCTAATATCATAATAATGGTTGTTTTGGTTATGGTCAGTTAGTAGACAAATATACAATATCGTTACACCGAGCGTAGAAAAATCGTAACTTCGTGAAATAGGTAATATTTATTTTAAAAAATAGTTGCTCATTTTTAAAATTTATGTAAATTTGCACCTCGAAAAATAGAATAATTTTTAAGTACGATTATAATGAAAGCAGATATACACCCAGAAAATTTTAGAGTAGTAGCATTTAAAGACATGTCTAATGAAGAGGTGTTCTTAACGAAGTCTGCTGCAGATACTAAAGAAACTATTGAGATTGAAGGAACTGAGTATCCTTTAATAAAATTAGAAATTTCTAGAACTTCACATCCATTCTATACAGGTAAAGCTAAGCTTGTAGATACAGCTGGACGTATTGATAAGTTCAAAAACAAATACGCTAAGTTCAAGAAGTAGTTTCTTGTTCTTATCAAGTTCAAAGCCTCCTTTTATGGGAGGCTTTTTTTGTTTGTTACAACTCATGTTTAAAAGCTGTTTGATTTTCTTATTAGAGTTGGTGCTGAGCCTATTAGCTCTTCATGTAAATAGCAGTTCCTTGCTTACTATCCCATCTTATAAGAAGTTAAGCGCAAGCATGAATCAATTGTACTAGTGGCGCTCATTGCATTGCTTCTAGTTATTAAGTAGTTTTCTACACATTTTTATAGAATCTGTAATTATTATAGGAGTGATAAACCACTACAAATCCTTAAATTTGCAACCTTTACAATAGCAGATAACTATGTTTGATAATTTAAGTGATAAGTTAGATAAAGCCCTACACGTACTCAAAGGTCACGGTAGCATTACGGAAGTAAACGTTGCAGAGACACTTAAGGAAGTGCGTCGTGCTCTTATAGATGCAGATGTTAACTTTAAGACTGCAAAGGAATTTACAAACCGTGTTAAAGAAAAAGCTTTAGGATCTGATGTATTAACGACCCTACAACCAGGGCAGTTAATGGTGAAGCTTGTAAAAGATGAGCTTACAGAATTAATGGGAGGTGATGCAGAAGGAATTAATCTTTCTGGCACTCCATCTATTATCTTAATGTCAGGTTTACAAGGTTCTGGTAAGACAACCTTTTCAGGTAAGCTTGCAAACTTTCTTAAAACTAAGAAGACAAAAAAACCTTTATTAGTAGCCTGTGATGTATATCGTCCAGCGGCTATTGATCAGTTACACGTAGTAGGAGATCAGATTAAGGTAGATGTATATTCTGATCGTGACGAGAAGAACCCTGTAAAGATTGCTCAAGATGGTATCGCTTTCGCGAAAGCAAACGGTCACAACGTAGTAATCATTGATACAGCAGGTCGTCTTGCTGTAGATGAGGTGATGATGAAAGAAATTGCAGACGTTCATGCTGCAATACAACCACAAGAGACACTCTTTGTAGTAGACTCGATGACTGGTCAAGATGCTGTAAATACAGCAAAAGCCTTTAATGATATTCTTAACTTTGACGGGGTTATCCTTACAAAGCTAGATGGAGATACAAGAGGTGGAGCAGCAATTTCTATTAAATCTGTAGTAAACAAGCCTATTAAATTTGTAGGTACAGGGGAGAAAATGGAAGCGATAGATGTATTCTATCCTTCACGTATGGCAGATCGAATTCTTGGAATGGGAGATGTTGTGTCACTTGTAGAGAGAGCACAAGAGCAGTTTGATGAAGAAGAAGCTAGAAAGCTTCAAAAGAAAATTGCAAAAAACCAATTCGGTTTTGATGATTTCTTAAAGCAAATCCAGCAAGTAAAGAAAATGGGTAACATGAAGGACCTAATGGGAATGATCCCAGGTGCCGGAAAGATGCTCAAAGATGTAGACATTGATGACGATGCTTTTAAGCATATAGAAGCAATCATTCACTCCATGACGCCTAGTGAGCGTGAAAATCCTTCCTCAATTAATGCGAGTCGTAAAAAGCGCATAGGAAAAGGATCTGGTACTTCGGTACAACAAGTAAATCAGTTACTCAAGCAATTTAATCAAATGAGTAAGATGATGAAAATGATGCAAGGAGGCGGAGGCCGCAAGATGATGCAGATGATGAATCAAATGAAATAACAATATCCTTAAAAGGCACCCATAACGGGTGTCTTTTTAATTTATATGAATACAAACTAAACCATAACGCTATTACCTATGACTATTCTTGACGGGAAGAAAACTTCAAACGACATTAAAAATGAAATCAAAGCCGAAGTTGATAAAATGAAAGCAAACGGTGAGAAAGTTCCTCATCTTGCTGCAGTGATTGTAGGTAATGATGGAGCTTCTCTTACATACGTAGGAAGTAAAGTGCGTGCCTGTGAGCGTGTAGGTTTTGAGTCTACTATGGTGCGCATGACAAACATGACTAGTGAAATTGAATTGCTAGACAAAATTGAGGAGCTTAACCAGAACGAAGATATCGATGGTTTTATAGTGCAGTTGCCATTACCTCCTCAAATTGATACTCAAAAAGTATTACTAGCAGTAGATCCAGATAAGGATGTAGATGGTTTTCATCCTACAAACTTTGGAAAGATGTCTCTTGATATGAGTACATTTATCCCTGCAACGCCATTTGGTATCCTTGAGCTTATGGATCGCTACGGTGTAGAGACTAAGGGAAAACATACCGTTGTTATAGGACGTAGCCACATTGTAGGTAGACCTATGAGTATATTAATGGGGCGTAAAGGCTTCCCAGGAAACTCTACTGTTACCTTAACACACAGTCATACTAAGAATATAACGCAAATTACATCACAAGCAGATATCATTATTACTGCACTAGGAGTTCCTGGATTCCTTAAAGCCGAAATGGTAAAAGATGGAGCTGTAATTGTAGATGTGGGGATTACTCGTGTACCAGATGAAACTCGTGAGAGAGGTTATTATATTACTGGAGATGTAGACTTTGAGCCTGTAAGTAAAAAGGCAAGTTTTATCACGCCAGTACCTGGAGGAGTAGGACCTATGACAATCGCAATGTTGCTTAAGAATACATTGCTAGCACGCGAACGTCACAGAGCAATGTCTAAGAAAAAATAATTAAGCGTGTCTTGCGGCTCCAAAGAAAATAGGAAGCGCTATCATGAGCATGCTCATGATACCTAGGATAGTAATAATCCAGTTATATCGTTTACCAATGAGTCTTGATAAAACATATAGCAAAGCTGTTGCAACTCCTAGAATAAGTGGAATCCCAGCAACCGAAGCTGCGTTCTTGCTTAAAGTACCATAATCGCCATAATAGAGCATTGTGGTACAGATGATAATAAAACAGCCCAGAGTGATTAAGTTCCACTTTGGGCTGTTCTTTTTTTGTTTAAAATTCATATTATTTGATGACGTTTACATCTGTAAAGTATAGTCTAAAGCTACCATCTTCACTCTTGTGATCTGTAGCTATAGAAAGCCCTTCGATATTTTTGTATCCTTCAAAAGTTGTAACCATAGAAGGTTCAGTAGCATTTCCTTTTCTAAATACCCATTCGGTAATTACGTAGTCATCGCCATAGTAGAAGTCGTAGGCGTCTCCTGGTGTGTAACCTCCTTCATTTCCGTACAGAAGAGTAAGTTTTTTAGTTTGCTTTCGCGAAAGCGGACTCATAACACTGTCGGTTACTTTTATTGAAGTTCCTTCATCCCAAACAAGTTGATAAGGAGCAAGAAGCCAGTATTTATCATTTATAAACCCTTGGTCTGCTTGCATAGAGGTGCTGTCTACGGTAGCACGATTATAAGAAATGGTATCTCCAGCGGCAATCATAGTCACATCATTTGTGACTGGTTTCCAAGACCATGAACGACTTGCTACAGTAGCACCGTTGCGATCTACATTAAATGTAAAGTCAAGTTGTTTTACATCTTTCCAGTTTGCTAGACCGTTTGCATAAGCAACTTTTTCTGCCTCTGTGGTTGGTGTGAATGTAGCTTCAACTTCTAAGTTATTGGTGTCTCCTATAGTTGTGGTGTTCTCCTCTTTACAGCTTAATATAACTAGAGAAGATGCAAGAAGCATTGAGTATAATTTCATAGTGTTATTTTTGAGTTACAAAAATAACTAAAAAAAAGCCCTGTATAAGATTATACAGGGCTTTGCTATATTTATTATAGATTACTGTACTACAAGAACGTTGTCTGTAGATGTCTTGTTAAGTGGGCAGAAGTAAACATACTCACCTTTAGTAAGTTTTGTAACGTTTGAAGTTCCTGTTGTATTGTTAGGTACTACTGCAGTTACATAGGCAGTTTTGATGTGATTTTCTGGATTAGAAATATCTTTTCCTTTAGGTACTAACACAAAACCTACATCTGTACCTACATTGTTATTTGCAATTGAAAACGTGTAAGTTCCTTCACTTACTACGATTTGCTTTTGAGTAAACTCTCCTTTAGTTTGCTCTAATGCGATTACTTTGTTTGAGCTCTCCTTCATCCTTTTATCTTGCGCCTGTGCAGAAAAAGAAACCGTTAAGATAAGTACGAAAATTGAAATTATTTTTTTCATTGTATTGGATTTTGAACGTAAATGTTTTTTTAAAAATCAGTTTAGTAATTTCATGGTGGTTATAGTGATCACTAAAGCTTTACCATTTGAAATTCTTATGCTCGGTTGGACGGAGCTTTATGGGAACGCTTACATCTTAGTAGAGATAATTTTGTAATTAAGTAGTAACTAGTTGTAAGTCAATTATAAATAGAACTTTTTTTTGTGCTGAGTAATCCAAATACAATCTTTCTAGCGTATATCATATTATATAATGGTTCTTAAATGTGTTGAGTCATTTAAGATTGATAAATAGCTTACCGCAAGTTCTCCAAATAAATCCCTCATTCTAAAATGCGTTTTGCAGAGCAATTCTTCAAAACGCATTTTTTCTTGATAACATGAGAAACAAAAAAAGCCTTTCCATTTTGGAAAGGCTTTTCTATTAAAAATTTTGATGCGATTAATCTACTGCATCTTCTACGTCATCTACTGCATTTTCTACTGCGTTTCCTACTTTTTCGCCAGTAGTTTTTTCTCTACAGCTTGAAAATGAAAGTGTAAAAATTGCGATTGCTGCTAGTGTTAAAAATTTCTTAGTCATTGTTTTATGGTTTATTGATTAATTTGTTTTTATAACTTTTTTCCGGTTGCTAGTCTATAGAGAATGCCTACTACAGCTAGTACGAGTAAAATGTGAATTAAACTTCCTACTGCATCTCCAAAGCCAAAATAGCCTACGAGCCAGCCTATAATTAGGAGTACTACAATTAGGGATATAATATCTCTCATAACAATTGGTTTTATAGTTGTTCAATGTTAAAAGTAGGTGGATTGCTGAAATCCAGATGTTTGCTTAACGATATTTAACAAGGCATTCTTAATATATTGACAATTTCCCTGGAGACGTTGGGAAAATTTATCGTGCTAGTTTTGGCTAGTCAACTGTAACGACCACTTTTTAAATCCTGTCTCAAGCTTATGAGCTGTATGTGCTAATTGTTGTACACTATGACAGCGATTGCGGTAAAGGACTTCGAGCTTTTTGCAAAGTTTAGAAAGTTGGCTTACGCGTTCTTCAATATGTTTTTGAAAATAAAGCTTCTTTGAGTAGTCGGCAGTTATTGCGGCTTCGGCAATAGACATAGGTAGTGATAGTGCTGTGTGTGAAATAAATTCAGATAGATTTGTGGCAAGTTCTTTTTCTGAAGGACAGTTTAAAATACTGTGTTGCAAATTTCCATTAGACAGCTTTCGCGAAAGCGTAAAAAGATCCATAGCCTCATTGTATAAAGCGTGGCGCTTTATATCAAAAGATTGCTTAAACTGTGGTTCTTGAACTATTTTCATCGTAAAGTAAAAATACAATCAGAATACTTATTGTAAATTTGGTTTATTAAGCAGAATGCTATTTTTGCTTTAAGAATATTGTATTATTAACCTTGAAGTTTAAATTATATGGTAGATGCACTTAATAATCGTATTTTAAAATGTTTGCAAGAAAATGCGAGACAGTCTAACACTGCAATTGCTACCCAAGTAGGAATAAGTTCGCCAGCCGTAGGAGAGCGCATAAGAAAGATGGAAGATGCAGGGATAATACTAGGTTATAAGGCAGAAGTCTCTGAGGAGGCTTTGGGGTATCAACTCAAAGCAATTATTACGATAAGAGCTTTTATGGGGAAGTTGAAACCTTTTTTAGAAAACGTAAAAGGATGGGAAGAGGTAGTGAATTGCTATCGTATTACAGGTAATGAAAATATTGTGATGGAAGTCGTGTTGCGAAATCAAAAACACCTTGAGCAATTTATAGATAGAGTGATATCGTACGGGGAGTCAAAAACGCAAATAGTGCTTTCTCACGTAGTTGCTCAAAATCCTATTCTTAAATAGCAAAGAAGCTTAATTTTTTAAGCCTTCGTCCTCACTATCCTCCCAGTCATCATCTTCATCTAGATTATTTAAAAATGTGTTTGGGTCTATGTTCTTTAGTTGGGCGGGATCATCAAAGTTTACACCTGGGGGATTAAAGAGGCCCCATCTATCAATGATATATTGAGTGGCATCAAAGGTCTGAACCCAGCGAGCAAAAATAGGTCTAAGCATCTCAATAGCATCTCCTAATAAATCGAGATACTCAACATCTTTATAGTTAGAGGCTAGTAAACCTTTTGAATCCTGAATGATTTCTCTAGCCGCCTTTCTTACTACGGTAGCATTCTCCATTTTGAGGTCATACAGATCTACTCCGTGAGCAGTGGCTATGGCAGATGGAATAAGAATCGCATTATCCATCATTTGTTCTGTATATCGCTGGTAGAGCGCTTTTTTATATTGAGAGTTAGGATTGTTGTCCTCTAGCTTAATACCTTCTATGATATGCTCTACAAGATGAAGAATCACAACGCCTTGTCTAAAAACAGGGAGCTTGCGCCATTCATCTATTCCGCTTTCATAGTGATTGTTTTCATCTTCGGTCATAAGGATTTATAAGAAGTTGTTTATGTGGTCGTTACTTACTATTAAATATAGTTAGAGATACATAATTGCATGTAAAATTAAATATTTTATAATAGTTTAAAATTAGTAATTAATGTACTTCGCTACTTCTCGTTGAGTAGGTAGAAATCACCGTTTATAGGTTACTAATTTCTGAAATATAACTGCCGCTGCATTCTTCATGCAACGGATTAATAAAAGTCATTATTACCTTTAACTTAGTAGCTATTATAGACTGCAATTTTAAATAAGTTTAAGTGGTTACATGGGATGTCCTCTAATGGTAAAAGCGCTGTAGAAAAAAATCCAAATATTTCTGCTTTTGTCTTTATAGGAACTCTATCAAATTATGCTATTTTTGTCTATGCAAAATAACGTCCTCATATTAGACTTCGGGTCTCAATACACGCAGTTAATAGCACGTAGAGTGCGAGAATTAAATATATACTGCGAGATAAAACCATTTAATAATCCACCCAAAGATCTTTCTTCTTATAAGGCTGTAATCCTTTCGGGATCACCGCATTCTGTAAGAGGAGAAGATGCACCGCATCCAGATCTTTCAGAAATAAAAGGTAAAAAACCTCTTCTAGGAGTTTGTTACGGAGCGCAATACCTAGCTCACTTTTATGATGGTGAGGTAGGACAGTCTAGTACTCGTGAGTATGGACGAGCAAAACTCTCTGTAGTAGACGAAGGAGAACTTTTTTTAGAAGGTGTTTCTGTAGGAAGTCAGGTATGGATGAGTCATAGTGATACCATAAAGAAATTACCAGAAGGAGCAAAACGTATCGCATCTACACACGATGTAGAAAACGCTGGATACAAACTAGAGGGAGAAGAAACTTATGGGATACAGTTTCACCCAGAAGTATATCACTCTACAGACGGAAAGCAGATTTTAGAAAACTTCTTAGTGAAAATTGCAGGAGTTGAACAAACATGGACGCCTGATGCCTTTGTAGATACTACGGTTGCAGATCTAAAAGCAAAGCTAGGTGATGATCGCGTTATTCTAGGACTCTCTGGCGGTGTTGATAGCACAGTAGCCGCTACATTACTTCATAAAGCTATAGGAAGAAATCTTTACTGCATTTTTGTAAATAATGGATTGTTACGTAAGGACGAGTATACGCAAGTGCTTAAACAGTACGAAGGTATGGGTCTTAATGTAAAAGGTGTAGATGCTTCGGCACGTTTCTTGGAAGCCCTAAAAGGTGAGAGTGATCCAGAGACTAAGCGTAAAGCTATAGGACGCGTTTTTGTAGAAGTATTTGATGACGAAAGTAAACTTGTAGAAAATGCAAAGTGGCTTGGTCAAGGTACTATCTACCCAGACGTTATTGAATCTGTAAGTGCAACAGGAGGACCAAGTGCAACTATAAAATCTCACCACAATGTGGGAGGATTACCAGATTATATGACGCTTAAGGTTGTAGAGCCTTTGAGAATGTTATTTAAAGACGAAGTTCGTAGAGTAGGAGCGAGTATGGGATTATCACCTGAGTTACTAGGTAGACATCCATTCCCTGGTCCTGGACTTGCGATTAGAATTCTAGGTGATATTACTGCCGAGAAAGTGCGCATTTTACAAGAAGTAGATCATATATTTATAAGTGGTCTTCGCGATTGGGGATTATACGATCAAGTATGGCAAGCAGGAGCGATGTTATTACCTGTAAACTCTGTTGGAGTGATGGGTGATGAGCGCACTTATGAAAAATGCGTTGCACTTAGAGCTGTGGAGAGTACAGATGGAATGACCGCAGATTGGGTAAATCTTCCTTATGAATTTTTACAAAAAGTGTCTAACGATATAATTAATAAGGTAAAAGGCGTTAATAGAGTAGTCTATGATATAAGTTCTAAGCCACCCGCTACAATTGAGTGGGAATAAATTTTAACTATGAATAAATATATTACTGTAATTGCGATAGTTGTTTTTAGCGCTTTCGCGAAAGCGTGCTCAACACCAGCAGCTACAATAGCTAGCAATACTGCGACTGTTCAAAAGTTTGTTTCTCATCAAGTGAAAGCTGGAGAAACTCTCAAGGACATAGCCTATAAGTTTGGTATTACCGAAACAGAAATTACTAAGCTCAATCCAGACGCTCGTGAGGAGGTTTACGAAGGATTGGTGTTAATTTTACCATCTACAGCAACTGCTGATAGAAAGTCAGATAGTGTTACTCAGGATAACCTAAAGTTTAAAATACACAAGGTGAAACGCAAGGAAACACTTTATAGCATCTCTAAAAAGTATGGTGTTTCTCAAGAAGTGATAAAACGTTTTAATAAGTCTTTATATAGCGAAGTGTTACGAAAAGGTGATAAACTTCGTATACCTGTCAACTATAGCGAAAATAGTGTTACAGATGCAGTAGTAAATGTGCCGCAAACGCAAGTAGCGTATATAACGCACAATGTAATTGCAAAAGAGACTAAATACGGTATCGCTAGAAAGTATGGAATTACTATAGCAGAGCTTGAGAGTACAAATCCATCACTTAGAGATGGACTTAAAATAGGCGATGAGCTTAAAGTTCCTAAAGCAAATTTTGCAAAAAGCACCATCATAGATAATGATGAATATGCCTTTTATGAAGTGCAAAAAGGAAACACTTTGTACAGTTTATTACGCATTTTTAAGCTAGAGGCAGATGAGTTAATCGCACTAAATCCAGCATTAGACGAAGGTCTTAAGGAAGGAATGATCCTCAAAGTGCCTAAGGGAAGCCCAGGTTCTGGTACCCCAACGCAAGCTGTTGCAGAAAACCAAGGAAATCCTGACGTTACTATTCTAGAAGGTGAAAAAGGATCTCTGGTTAATCAATTAACGGATTTCTCTCCTAAACGTGTAGCTATAATGCTTCCATTTGGTGTGGGGCGTGCAAATGCTGGTAATGCCGAAGTAAATGAAAATCTACTTAGAAATGATCGTGTACTTAGACTATCACTAGATTTATATAGTGGAATGCTTATGGCAGTACAAGATGCTAAAAAAGCTGGTATAACCACAATTGTTGATACTTATGACACATCATACAATAGCAAAGATGGCGCGGCAACAAATGCACGTAAAGTAGAAACGATTATTCAGTCCAATGATTTTTCTGGTGTTAATGCAGTAATAGGTCCGCTTCTAGGTAATAATATAGACAGAGCGTCTTCACTACTTAATGCACGTAAGATACCAGTAATCTCACCTATGTCTAACAAAGTAGCTGGTGGAAATAACGTTTTTGTATCAAGACCAGAAGATAATTTGTTAAGTAAAAAGATGCTTTCTTACTTAAAAGCTAATGGGGTAGGCAAAAATATCGTTGTAATAGCAGACAAGAAAAATAGTGCTACATTATCAAAGATAAAGGCAATTTTTCCTAATCTAAAGACGGTAACACCTCGTTCTAACGATAAAGGATATTTCTTGTATCCAGGAGATATCCCAGCACAGCTTTCTAGCGAACTAGAAAACTGGGTGATTGTAGAGACTAATGATGTTCCTTTGATTAGTAGTGTAACCACAAGTCTTAATGGGCAGTTAGGTACTATGAAGGTAGTGATGTTTACTACTGATAGGGGTAATGCTTATGAAAGTGATGAGATACAACATGATCACCTAAAGAATCTTGCTTTTCATTTTCCATCTGCCGAGAAAGAATATAAGTACAGTCAAGCAAAAGCATTTATTGATAGTTATGAAACCATGTATGGAGTGAGTCCAAGCGAATCTGCCATAAAGGGATATGATTTGATGTATGATACTTTACTGCGTCTAGCATACTCATCAGATTTATATGCTGCGGCAGCTACCGGTGTGGAGACAGATTATGTAGAAAACAAGTTTAAGTATAGCTCTAGAGCAAAAGGTGGATTTTCAAATAACGCGGTGTATCTTATGAAATATACAGATACATTAGAGCTTGAAGAAGTACCTTTTGTAGAAGACTAATTTGATGAAATTGAATTGTATTAAAAAAGGAATTGACGCAAGTCAATCCCTTTTTTAATTGTTAGAATAAATTTTTATAACCCTCCATTTGCTTGTAAATCTTGAATGCATAACGTGTCAAAATCGGGTAATGAATCTGTGTTGCTAGTATTAAAGATCGATGTTACAGTTTGAAAATACATTAAGCAGTCTTCTACATCACAATGTCTACCATTTTCTTCATCTTGATGATCTGATGTAAGCGGTGTTCCACCATTTACCAAGCCAAAAATATGACCAAACTCATGACGAATTGTTCCTGTCTCAATGGCTGTTCTATTTCCTGGGGTTATTGTGTTCTCACTTATGTCCATCAGAGTTTTTTCATAAATGACCATAGATGTGTTTCTATATGCTGTTCCTAATACGACAGAAGTATCAGTATCAGTAGGGTTGCTTTCATCAGAAAAGAATAACCATACACCCATCTCATCACCATTGTTAAAAACAGATCTATTAGCATCTTCTATGGCGACGATATCGTTTATGTCATAAGGACCCTCTTTATTTGTTATAATTGTAGATTCTACAAGTGTAATGCCATCTGGTTTATTGAGTCTCTCTTCTAAAAATGGTATTAGTAAATTTATAGTGTTATTCGTTGGTCTAAAGCCTTCTGGATAGGCTATTTCTACTCGTACGCTAGTAAACTCGTCACTTGATAATAATTCATTTGCAGAGGTTCCTAGCGGTTGCTTATTAGCAGCATTTTCTACTGGATCAGATGATATGGTGGTAGGGTCATCATCATCACAACTTAAAACAAAAAGAAGTGATAGTATCAAAAATGCAAGCTGTTTCAATGATTTCATGTGTATTATGTTCTATATTTATGCTCTAAATTGAACAGCAAAAATGATGAAAAAATTATATATAGCGTTATTTCTACTTACTTCTTTATCTGGATATGCACAAGAGAAAACATATCACGAAGAAGTTCTAAGGTATTTTCAAGTGAATGGCACTGCAGATCAGTATAGTAATGCCACAAAAGGTCTTTTTGATTTATTGAAAAATCAATATGCTAGCAAGAATGTTCCAGAGGCAGTGTGGAACGAGTTAAAAACAGAAACACCTAAACAAGTTGATCGCGTCTTAAATATGCTTGTCTCTGCTTATAGAGGAAGCTATAATCAAGAGGATATACAGAATATGCTTGCTTTTTATGAAACCGATGCAGGCCGCCAGACACTTACGGATAAAACAGCACTAAATTACGAGCAACAAAAGGAAATTGCAGTTTTTTACAACACACCTACAGGTCAAAAGATCTTAACTGTAGAGCCAGATATTGCTCAGAACATAGGAGAAATATCAGAAATCTGGAGTAGAGATTTATACAGAATGATGGTAGATAAACTTGCCGAAAAAGGATATACTATGTAAGCGTAAGTTTGGCTAAATATTCATAATGATCACCTTCTAAAATGAGCTCACAATTGAGCTCATTTTTTTGTGCATACCATGCAAGTCTTTCATAGTCTAGGTAAAGCCAGTCAAAGCTAGAGCTCTGCTCGCCTTTATAGCTCATCGAGTACATCACCTCTCCATAGTAGTCACGATGTGTATCCATCCAGAAGCCGCCATCTTCGTCTTCAAACATAAATGCAATATCTGATCCATCTATAAGAATCTGACCATCTTTATTAAGTAATGTTTTAAGGTGCTTTAAGTAATCGTCTATTTTTGATATTCGCTCAAAAATTCCAGTACCATTCATGAGTAATAAAAGTGTGTCGTAGGTGCCTTTATGTTCGAGAATATTAGAGTGTACAGCTTTTTTTAAACCACGCTTTCGCGAAAGCGTAACAGCTCCCTCACTAATATCTATTCCAGTAACATCAAGTCCTTGCTCTTGTAACCATAAACTATGACTGCCCGCGCCACTTCCTATGTCGAGTATAGTTCCCTTAGAAAGTGATAATGCTCGTTGCTCTATCACTGGCATTTCTTCAAATGGCCTGAATAAATATGGAATAGGGATTATATCATCTTCTGCAATAGAGGAGTGCACCACGATATCTTCTGTGTACTTGTTATCAATAAAATCTTGGAGTGCTGCCCCAAAAATATCTACCTCTTTTGCCATAGCTTTATGATTACCTTTGCGCCATGGAAGATTTTATTAAAGCCCTCCCGCAGCTGGCCAAAGATAAGCAGAATGAGAATAAAAAGTTCTTTGCAAAGCTGCGCAGTAAACCTCCAAAAAACTTGGACTACATCATGCAAGAACTGCATGAAGATGAGTTTGTAAGAACAGATTGCCTTACGTGTGCAAACTGTTGTAAGACAACAGGACCGCTCTTTACAGACAAGGATATCCAGCGTATCTCAAAACACTTCCGTATGAAGGAATTTGACTTTATTAAAACGTATTTACGTATTGATGAAGAGAAGGATTACGTGCTACAAGAAACACCATGCACATTCTTAGGGGCAGATAACTACTGCTCTATCTATGATGTGAGACCTAAGGCATGTAGAGAATTTCCACATACGGATAGAAAGAAATTTCAGCAAATTTCTAAGCTTACTATGGAAAACGTAAAGATGTGTCCAGCTGCTTTTAATATCGTAGAGGAGATGAAAAAGAGAATCAAAGTATAGTTGATATACTTAAAAGTCAAAAGTTGGATATTTTAAAAACTCTTTCCTAGCTCAATTCCTCCAAACACTGCAAGAATACCAAGTGCAAAACTTGCAATGGCATACAATGCAAATGTCATAAAATCCCCAGATTTTAGAAGCACGTGATTTTCATATGCAAAGGTAGAAAAGGTGGTAAAACCTCCGCAAAAACCTGTTGCTAGTAATAATGTAGTGTTACTATTAAGTGTGTTGTTTTTAAGAGCCCATCCTAAGATAATACCTATCAACAAGCTACCTATAATATTTGCAGCAAAGGTGCCGTAGGGTATGCCAGAACTAGGGTCATTTATAAACTTCCCTAAAAGGTATCTTGCAATACTTCCAGTACCACCACCTATAAAAACGAGTATTAGAGTTTTCAAGGGAGCTTATTTTAAATCTTCAATTGGCACATAAATTTCTGTAATCCAATCTGCAGGGTTAGGATGATCTTGAGGGTCTGTTACATAAACCTCAAAAGGCTTTTCTTTAGAAAGTGTATATCCTTTGTCCTGCACATGTTTCATAGCAGTGCTCCATGCCTCTCCTAGATTTATATAGTTACCCACTAGAGTTACTTTTACCGCAGTCACTGTAGGCATATATCCGCTAAAAACGTTTGTATCTCCAGCTACAATAATTTTTTCACGCACAGGTAATGCATTTGTCATAATAACATCACCGTTGGGGAATGTCTCATTATAAATAGTAAAAGGCATTCCAGTTACTGCAATATTATTTTCAGACATAAATGTAGAGATGCCGTTATAATTTTGAGACATGATAGTAGGTACAGAAGGAGCTTTGGCAGAAGTAGTTCTGTAAAGATAAAAACCACCACTGTATTGCGTGATTCCATCTATATTAACGTTGTATTTTCCTATTTCTTCACGAGCAGCTGCTTCAAGACCAGTAAGCCCTTGCTCATACATTTCTTGCATATCCGCTTCAAAGTCCATTCCTGTAAAGGCAAAATATACTTTATCCATGAGCGTATGCTCACCTTTGATTCCCCATGTTGCTATGGTAGCAAGTTGTTCTGTAGTTTCAAATGTCCAGTACACCTCAGGTTTGCGTTCACCTCCTGGTGTTTGCAGCGTCATATCTTGTTTTAGTGAAATGCCAGGAACAGCTTCTGTAGTAGTCATGCTTCCGTCCACTTCACCTTGCCAGCTGTATGAAGCCCCTTCACCAGATGTTTTATCAGCATAATTAAAAACCATAGTAGGCTCTTCCTTCTTCCAAGGGCCCCATTCTTCCCATGTTTTGTACTCGTTTACAATATCGTAAACCACCTCTCTTGGCGCATTAATCTCTCTAGAAGCTTCTATTTGATAAGTGCCATCTTGAGTGCCAAAGTATATTGCTCCAGCAATAACAACAATAAGAATAACGAAGAGTAAAAATTTTAAAAATTTCATTGGTGATGGTTTGGTTGTGCAGTAAAGATAACAAAATTCATCGTGTGGAATTTTGCTATATTTACGTGCACAAATTATTAAATAACTTATGAGTCACAAAGGATTATACGCGCTAGCAATTGCAGCGATTCTCGCAGTAGGATGTGGAGAAGAAAATAAGGATGATAACACTTTCGCGAAAGCGGAAACAACAACCGCAGATTTTGATTTTACAGTTGGCCAGTTTGCCGATATTAAGATATTACGTTACCAAATTCCAGGTTTTGAAGACCTAACACTTAAGGAGCAAAAGCTGGTTTATTATATGACACAAGCGGGACTTGCAGGTCGTGATATTATGTGGGCTCAAAACTACCGTCATAATCTTGAGATTAGGAATGCGCTAGAGACGATTTATACGTCTGACAAGGTTGCAAAAACAGGAGAAGAGTGGGAGCAGTTTGAAACATTCATGAAGCGAGTATGGTTTGCAAACGGTATACACCACCATTACAGCAATGCTAAGATGAAGCCAGATTTTTCTCAAGATTACTTAAAACAATTACTTGCCGAAAGCGGAGCAACACTAGAAGGAGAAGCTTTTGAAGTACTCTTTAATAATAAGGACAGTAAGAAAGTAAACCTAGCCAAAGATGTTGATATCGTACTTGAAAGCGCGATTAACTTTTATGGTCCAGACGTAACTACAGCAGAAGCAGAAGCATTTTATGATGCAATTAAAGTAGATGAAAATGAGCCTATAGAAAAAGGACTCAATACACGCCTTGTAAAAGAAAACGGAAAACTAGTAGAACAAGTTTACAAGAGTGGAGGATTATATGGCGAGGCTATAGATAATATAATCGGTTGGTTAGAAAAAGCACAAACCGTTGCCGAAAATGAGCAGCAAGGAAAAGCTTTAGGACTGCTTATTGAATATTACAAGACGGGAAGCCTTGATACTTGGGATGATTACTGCATCGCGTGGGCAAAGTCTACAGAAGGAAATATAGATTGGATTAACGGATTTATAGAAGTCTACAATGACCCTAAAGGGTATAAAGGTTCTTATGAAACTGTAGTTCAAATTAAAGATTTTGACATGTCAAAAAAGATGGCAGCACTATCTGTAGATGCACAATGGTTTGAAGACAACTCACCATTAATGCCAGAGCATAAGAAGAAGGAAGTAAAAGGAGTTTCTTACAAAACAGTGATTGTAGCAGGAGAAGCGGGAGATGCCTCACCATCTACACCTATAGGTGTAAACTTGCCTAACAATAACTGGATACGCCAGACGCATGGTAGTAAATCAGTTTCTCTAGGTAACATAATCAATGCTTACAACAATGCTGGTGGATCTGGACGTCTTAAAGAGTTTGCTCATGATGCAGAGGAAGTTGAGCTAGAAGAAGCATATGGACAATTAGGAGATAAGCTTCACACAGCTTTACATGAAGTAGTAGGTCATGCCTCTGGACAGATTAACAAAGGAGTGGGAACTCCTAAGGAAACTCTTAAACGTTATAAGTCTACGATAGAAGAAGGTCGCGCAGATCTTTTTGGGCTGTATTACCTTATGGATCCAAAACTTCAAGAAATAGGACTGGTAGAAGACTGGGAAAAAACAGGAATGGCTGCTTACGATGGTTACATCCGCAACGGATTGATGACACAGCTTATACGTCTTGAATTAGGAGATAATGTAGAAGAAGCACACATGGTAAATCGCCAGTGGGTTAGTGCTTGGGCTTTTGAGCGTGGTGCAAATGAGAATGTAATTGAGAAAGTAACTCGTGATGGTAAGACTTACTTTAATATCACAGATTACAAGAAGCTTCGTGCAATCTTTGGAGAATTACTAAGAGAGACACAGCGCATTACTTCAGAAGGTGATTATGAAGCTGCAAAGGCACTTGTTGAAAATTATGGGGTGATTGTAGATCAAGACATACACAAGGAAGTGCTGGCTCGTAATAGCCAATTCAAAAGTGCTCCATACAGTGGTTTTGTAAACCCTGTAATCGTTCCGCAAATGGAAGGTGAGGAAATTACTGGCTTTACTATAGAGCAACCAGAAAGCTTTGAGAAGCAAATGCTTGATTATTCTAGCAAATACGGTCATTTAGATTAAGTATAAAAAGCACGCTTTCGCGAAAGTGTAATACTTAAAACCTCCCATCTCAAAAAAAGATGGGAGGTTTTTTTATAATGTAATATCAAAAAAATCTCCACTACAATAAATTGCAGGGGAGATTTTAAATAGTTGGGTAAGAATCTCTTTTATAAGTCTCTTAGCACTCTACTTACAGCATGTATTACACCATTTGTAGCTTGTACATTTGTAGCGACAATTGGGTTTGCATCGCCATCTGGGTCAATAACCGCTGCAGGATCTGCTTGTATAGTCACATCTGCTCCTCCTAATGGAGTTACTGCAGTACCATCAAGATCTGCAAGGTCTTCTGCTCTTACATTTGCATTAGGAATCACATGCAGTTCTAAGGTCGCAGCAAGTGTCTCTGTAGGAATATCTGATAAACTCTCTAATTCTAGGTCTGCTAGTAAATCTGTAAAGGCATCATTAGTAGGTGCAAATACTGTGAATGGTGCTGGTGATGTTCCAAAAGGAGTTTGCAATGCAGCTACATATTCAAAAGATTCGTCTGCAGTTAATGCTGCAACAAGTGTAGAAAAATTAGGATCTGCAGTGGCAAATGTCGTGATATCTGGAAGTCCTATTACGGTGTCAACTACATGAATCACTCCATTTACAGTTACAATATCTGCTATAATTACATTTGAAGTTCCGTTAAGTGTTACCCCATCATCTGTATTTACATAAAGACTTATAGGCGCATCTTCATTTCCTTCAAAAGTAGCAGCTGTATTTACATATCCATTACTTAATGTTGTAGAAATTGCAACAGCTCCCGGTACTACGTGGTTTGATAATACTTGTGCAAGCACGCCATTATCTACATCTGCAAGGGTGTTATCACCTAAAAATGTTGCAAAGGCGTCATTAGTAGGTGCAAATACTGTAAAGTCTGCATCTGTATCACTTAATAGATCTGTAAAAGTTGTATTTCCTTCATCTGTAAGAGCGGCAACTAGTGATGTTAATGCAGGATTTGTAGTTGCAAATGTTACGATGGTTGGTAAATCAATCACGGTATCTACAGCATGTATTACGCCGTTATCCGTTACGATATCTGCAGTTGTTACTGTAGATTGTCCATTAAGTACAACACCATCTGTTGTGTCTACATATAGACTTATGTTTGCGTTAGAAGAAGGCTCAGTAGCTAGATTACTTACGTATCCAGTTGATAGTTCGCTAGAAGTTACAGTCGAGTTAAGAACATGGTTTAATAGTACTTGAGTTAATACCGCATCATCTACTTCCTCAAGAGCAGCTCCATTTAAAAATGTTTCAAAAGCTGCGTTATCAGGTGCAAATACAGTAAATGTTCCGCTTCCTGCTAGTGTGGCGTCGAGATTGGTGCGTTGTAAAGCGGCTAGTAAAGAACTATAGTTTTCATTACCTGCTACAAAGTCTGCAATGGTGTTGCTTTCTCCTTCTATAATGTTTCCATTATCATCGTCATCGTTACAAGAAATTGTAACTAATAGCGTTAATGCAATAAACGCTAATTTTGTGATACTCATTAGATTTTTCATAAAAATGTAGTTTTTGATTTTGTTTAACGTAAAATTAAAATGAGT
Source organism: Dokdonia sp. Hel_I_63 (assembly GCF_007827285.1). Classification (NCBI taxonomy): domain Bacteria; kingdom Pseudomonadati; phylum Bacteroidota; class Flavobacteriia; order Flavobacteriales; family Flavobacteriaceae; genus Dokdonia; species Dokdonia sp. Hel_I_63. The sequence continues at coordinate 1,852,988 of NZ_VISD01000001.1, forward strand.
AGACAAAATAATCTCCTAATAAATAGTTAAAATGTCAAGATTAACAATTGTTTTAATAATTCTAATGGCTCAATATCAGCAGTTGAGCGTAGCACAAAGCTATAATCAATTTGATGAAGATGGTAAGCGCCACGGCCTATGGCAGAAAACTTTTGATAATGAAAAGCAATTGCGATATACTGGAGCTTTTAGTCATGGTCAAGAAGTAGGTACCTTCAATTTTTATGATAGTAAAGGAGGTCATCCCACTGCTGTAAAAGTATATACGCCAGATTCACCTTATATAGACGTAACCTTTTTTACAACCGATGGAATGATGGTAAGTAAAGGGAAGATGAATAAGAGAGAACGCATAGGAGAGTGGTTGTCATATCATCAAGATGGAAAATCAATAATGATAAAAGAGAATTATGAAAACGGCAAATTAGAAGGAGAACGATCTGTTTATTTTATGAATGGCTTACTGGCTCAGCAAGTATTTTATAAGAAAGGTTTAAAAGAAGGGAAAGCCACTTATTACTCAGAAGAAAAGAAAGTACTTAAAGAATTACAGTATGTAAATGACAAACTAGAAGGGGCAGTACGATTATACAATGGTTTTGGACAACTAGAAGTAGAGGGTACTTACAAGAATAATCGTAAGCACGGTCTCTGGAAGTATTATAAAGGTGATAGGGTAGATAAAGAAATTAAATACCCTCGTAACAAGATAGGAGTTCAGTAATCTTAGTGTAAGTTTTCTCTATAAATATCAACTACTTCTTATGTGAAAAAATGCACTCTTATTGTGTAAATTTGCATCCTCAATTATGAGCAAGAATAATAGCTCTTAAAATAGCAAAGTGAAGCTATAATTAGCCGATGTTTTGCAAACATATATCAGAAAATGAAAACGGTAGTAGTAGGTCTTAGTGGTGGAGTAGATAGTAGTGTTACGGCTCACTTATTAAAGGAACAAGGATACAACGTGATCGGTCTTTTTATGAAGAACTGGCACGATGATTCTGTAACGATATCTGACGAATGTCCATGGCTAGATGATAGCAATGACGCAATGCTCGTTGCTGAAAAATTGGGAATTCCTTTTCAAACAGTAGATTTAAGCGAGCAATACAGAGAGCGTATTGTTAATTACATGTTTAAAGAATATGAGATGGGACGCACCCCTAATCCCGATGTCCTTTGTAATCGCGAGATTAAGTTTGATGTGTTTATGAAAATTGCACTTTCTCTCGGAGCAGATTATGTAGCGACAGGACATTACTGTCAAATGACTTCGATTGAAGTAGACGGTAAGACAATATATCAGCTTAAAGCCGGAGCAGACGATAATAAAGATCAATCATATTTTTTATGCCAGCTATCACAAGAGCAATTGGCAAAGACATTATTTCCTATAGGTCATTTACAAAAACCTAAGGTGCGCGAGATTGCCTTAGAGCAAGATCTCGTAACTGCTGGGAAGAAAGATTCTCAAGGACTTTGTTTTATAGGGAAGGTACGATTACCAGACTTTTTACAACAACAATTAAAACCTAAGGAAGGTGTGATTGTTGAGGTGATGGAAGATACTATTCCTGAAGTTGCAGGTGGTATGGAGGCTAGTAACGCTTTCGCGAAAGCGGACTTAGAAAACCTAGTAAAAAAACCAACATATAGCGTTGCCGAAGGAAAGGTGGTAGGAAAGCACCAAGGAGCACATTACTTTACAATTGGTCAGCGTAAGGGACTCGCAGTAGGCGGAACCGTAGAGCCACTTTTTGTAATAGATACCGACGTAAATGAAAATGTGATTTACACAGGCCAAGGAAAAAATCACAGAGGATTATACCGAAAAGGACTCTTTGTAAAAGAAGAAGAAATACACTGGATACGTGAGGATCTCACGCTTGCAGTAGACGAAACTATGGAAGTTGAGGCAAGAATACGCTATAGACAGCCACTAGAAAGGGCGACACTTTATAGAGTAGAAGGTGGCATGTATGTAATTTTTGACAATCCTCAAACCGCAATTGCCGAAGGTCAGTTTGTGGCATGGCATCATGGAGAAGAGTGCTTAGGTTCTGGAGTTATTTCGTAACTTACGTACTCATCTTACGGAGCTTAACTTCTTGCTTATGAATATAAAACTACTTCTAGTACTCCTACTTATGACGGCTTATGGAAATGCCCAGCAGGATGCTTGGGTATTTTTTGTAGATAAAGAAAACGTTGCGGCAAGCCTTGATAATCCTATTTCTATACTCACACAAGATGCGCTAGACCGAAAAGAACTACACGGTGTAGCTATAGATGAACGTGATGTGCCCGTAAATGAAAATTATATCACTCAAATTAAATCTGAGCCTGGTATAACTGTATTAGCAAAATCTAAATGGATGAACTGTGTCCACGTAAGGGGTTCACTAGCGCAAATTGAAGCTTTAGAAGCATTGCAAATTGTAGATTATATAGAGTATGCAGATCGAAGTATAACAAGACAAGCCACTCCATTTGAGTTTTTAAAAGGTGATCCTTTAGCTCCACAATCACGAGTTACATTTAATTACGGAGCAACAGATAATCAAGTGACTATGCTCTCTGTAGATGAGTTGCATGAGCAAGATTTTACGGGCGCAGGAATGGTAATTGCAATTATGGATTCTGGTTTCCCAGGAGTTAATAATAATGAAGGATTCTCACGATTGAGAAATGCAGGAAACTTGCTAGATGGTTATGATTTTGTGGGGAGAAATAACGATGAGTTTGAATTTTCAAACAGTAGCCACGGCACTAGAGTAGCAAGTGACATTGTAGGTTTTATAGAAAATCAATTTGTAGGCACAGCTCCAGATGCTGCTATTTACTGTTTTAGAACAGAAGATGTGGCAAGTGAGAATCCAGTAGAAGAATCTTATTGGGTGGAAGCTGCAGAAAGAGCAGATAGTCTAGGAGTAGATGTAATAAATACATCACTAGGATATAGAACTTTTGATAATTCTGATTATGACTATAGCTACGATGACATGGATGGTGAGACTACTTTCATTTCTAGAGGCGCTACACTTGCTTTTGAAAAAGGAATGCTCGTGGTTACTAGTGCTGGAAATAGTGGTACAGGAATGATAAGCGCGCCGGCAGATGCTGTAGGTTCATTTACAGTAGGTGCTGTAAATGCTAGTGGTAATTATGCTAGTTTTAGTAGTATAGGACCGTCAAGTGATGGCAGGATAAAGCCAGACGTAGTAGCAAAGGGAGCGGGTAGTGCAGTTATAGATCAAAACGATAACATTACTACAAATAATGGTACAAGCTTTAGTTCGCCAATAATGGCTGGAGCAATGGCTAGCTTTTGGCAGGCAAATCCAGAGCTTACAAATGCCGTTATAATGCAGCTCGTTCGGGAGAGTGCTAGTATTTATGATAATCCTACTGTGCAGTTAGGGTATGGTATACCAGATTTTGGTGCAGCATTAGAAGAGGTTTTAAATACTGCAACGTTTAATGAAGCTCAAGAGTTTAAAGACTATCAAATTTTACCTAATCCAGCATCTGAGATCGCAGTATTAGTATTGCCTAAGGAAGTAACTCAAGTTGAAGTGACCATTTTTGATATTTTAGGTAAGAAGATCACAACCAAACGTATGTCGCAACAAGTAAATGCACTTCCTATCTCAACACTTAAAAAAGGAGTTTATCTCATTCAAATAAACGATGGAACTTCAATCGTTACTCAAAAATTTATAAAAGCATAATGAATAGAATTACATCCCTATTTAACGTTAAGTATCCACTAGTACAAGGTGGAATGATATGGAACTCTGGCTGGCGTCTTGCAAGTGCTGTGAGTAATGCTGGAGGTCTAGGGTTAATAGGAGCAGCTTCTATGTATCCAGAGGTACTAGTGGAGCACGTTGAGAAATGTAAAAAAGCTACTGATAAGCCTTTTGGGGTCAATATACCTATGTTATATCCTAACATAGAAGAGCACATGAAAACGGTAGTAGATTATAAAGTTCCTATTGTCTTCACGAGCGCCGGTAATCCAAAACTATGGACTAAAGAATTAAAGAAGCACGGAATAAAAGTGGTGCACGTAGTAAGTAGTGTAAAGTTTGCTTTAAAATCACAAGAAGCAGGAGTGGACGCAGTAGTAGCCGAAGGTTTTGAAGCTGGAGGTCACAATGGTAGAGAGGAGACTACAACATTCACGCTAATACCAATGGTAAAAGAAAAGTTAGATATCCCTCTTATTGCGGCGGGTGGTATTGCAACAGGTAGAGGTATGCTTGCAGCAATGACATTAGGTGCAGACGGTGTGCAAGTAGGAAGTCGTTTTGCCGCAAGTGAAGAATCTAGTGCTCATCAATTATTTAAACAAGCAATAGTAGATACACAAGAGGGAGATACTGTATTAACACTTAAAGAACTTGCGCCTGTAAGACTCATAAAAAACAAATTTTATGAGCAGGTAGCAGAATTATATACTACGGCACCATCAAAGGAGCAGTTGTCACAATTATTAGGACGTGCACGTGCAAAGCGAGGTATGTTTGAGGGAGATCTTGAGGACGGCGAACTAGAAATAGGTCAGATTTCTGGGCTTATACATGATATAAAACCAGCGGGGCAAATAGTGTCAGATATGATAACAGAATATACTGAAGCAAAGAACGCTTTACTCAATTTTGACAACTGGTAGAGTAATTAGTCATAGTCTAGTTGCTCTTCTTTACGTATTGAGTAACTATAACAACCTGCTGTCCTTGAATGCGTCCTTCTATGTGCTCAGGATTATCATGTACAAGATTAATATTACGCATAAACTCTCCACGTTTTGCAGTAAAGTTGGCTCCCTTTACATCTAGATCTTTAATGAGCACTACGCTATCACCGTTGGCCAGCCTCGTTCCATTGGAGTCTTTATGAATAATCGTGTTTTCATCTTCTTCTATGTGCTCTCCTGTAGCTTTTGCCCACTCTAACGTTTCTTCTTCTAGATACATCATGTCGAGAAGATCTTGTGGCCATCCTTCTTTGCGTAGTCTTGTAAGCATACGCCACGCTACAACTTGTACTGCAGGTTCTGTGCTCCACATGCTATCATTAAGACATCTCCAGTGGTTTACATCTACTTCCTCTGGATTATTGATCTGGTTAATACATGTTTTACAGGCTAGAATATCATCTTCTCTTGGTTCCACGCTAAATGGAGAAAGATCGTATTCATTGCTGCATAGTTCGCAAATAGTGGTGCGTTTATTAAGTTCTCTTAAGCTCACAGTACTCGATTTATAGGTTGTAAAAGCAAATTAATTTGCTGTCAATTTAAGGCATTGCCTTGATAGTGCTGCGAAGTAACAAAATTTACATCTAAGGTGCTTTATTCCCTGCGCTCTTTTTCTTGTTTATAGAACTCACGACCTAGTTGCGCGAGAAAGGGGATACCTATATTTTCATACTCATAGGTATCATCATTGTAAATTGCGTTCTCATTTACTAAAATAGTTGCAGAGAGTATAAAGCGTATGTCATTCTCTGTGTCAACAATGTATGCAGTCTCTGTAAGCGTTCCATACGCATACCCCACTTTATTATAAATTTTGATATTACTAGGCATAGGATTTTTTGAATCTCCATATATGAAAAACTTGACATAACTGTCATAATACGCTGGCGAGGTATATTTTGCCTCCCTAGGTATTGCTTTCATTGCAGATAGTAAGCGAGTTCTACTTTCTTCGGAGAGGTCAAATCGTTCTACTTCGGGAAAGACTTCTGGGGCTATAAGCTTTTTGATTAGTACATGCTGCTCTTTAAGCGGGAAGTAGTTTTTCTTACTAAAATTCATTGGAGATTCTTCAAAAACCCCATCTTCTATATATCCTTTGCCTTTGTCGGTACCTTCTATGGTAATTGGTGTGATGTCGCTATCTGTTTGATTTTTTAATTCAATTACGTCTTCTGTATATCCTGGAAAGAATTGAATATTGCTCCTGCTAGCTTTATCAGCATTTGGCGTAGATAATCTATGGGCGACACGGGTGTTGTTTAGTCCTTTTTCGCGTAAGCGCTTATTAATATAATCTCTACCTAAAATCTCATAAAGCCTGTTGTAGGAATCATTATCACTTACTGCAAAAATCTGTCTAATATCGTCAGACACTGTATGCAAGTTGTCGTCATCACCTATAATATATGGTGTGTCAAGATGTAGGTTCTCACGTACATCCATAAACTCTGCAGCTAGTAGTGCTACAGGGAATTTTACCGTGCTTGCAGGGTAAAAATATTGGTTACTGTCTACGTTATACTCATAATCTGTAAATACCATCTCACCAGTATTAGACGTATCGATTTGTGTATACAGTATTTGTACTTCGTGTTTTTTAATATCGCTTACAACGGTTTTTATAAGCTCATTTTTTGAGCTTAATGCTGTCTCGATAGGATTGCTACAACTTGCAAATATTACTGCTATAAATACCCAATATTTCATAGTATAAATGTACTCAGTATTCATAAAAAAGACCAGCTGTTTGCTGGTCTTTGTGATAGTTTTAAGTGTAGTTATTCTTTAAGAATAACTTGGTTACTTATGAGATCTTCAAAGGTTTCTCGTTTACGTATTAAATGTGCTTCGCCATTTTTGATCAACACCTCTGCAGGTCTATAGCGGCTGTTATAATTACTCGCCATCGTAAAGCAATATGCACCGGCATTATCAAAGGCAAGAATGTCACCTTCAGAAATTTCTGAGATGCGACGGTTGTTTGCAAAAGTATCTGTCTCACAGATATATCCTACAACACTGTAAAAGCGTTCTCGCCCTTTTGGGTTACTTATATTATGTATTTCATGCTGGCTTCCATAAAGCATAGGTCGTATTAAGTGGTTGAACCCGCTATCCACTTGAGCAAATACTGTTGAGGTTGTTTGTTTTACCACATTTACTTGTACAAGAAATTTACCTGCCTCGCTTACAAGGAATTTACCAGGTTCAAAGGTAAGAGTTAGGGGTTTTCCGTACGCTTTCGCGAAAGCGTTAAAACGTTTCCCTAATTTCTCTCCTAGTTCCTCTATGTTAGTCTCAATGTCTCCTTCTTTATAGGGTACTTTAAAACCGCTACCGAAGTCAATAAAAGTAAGGTCGCTGAATTTTTGTGCCGCATCAAATAATATTTCAGTCGCATATACAAATACATCAATATCGAGAATGTCACTTCCGGTGTGCATGTGAATTCCATTGATATTCATTCCGGTATTTTCCACAATACGCAGTACATGCGGTAGTTGGTGGATACTTATCCCAAACTTGCTATCAATGTGTCCTACAGAAATATTGGTGTTTCCTCCTGCCATCACGTGAGGATTCACGCGGATACACACAGGTATTTGAGGATGCTTCGTCCCAAACTGTTCTAGTATAGAAAGGTTATCTATATTGATTTGAACACCCATTTGTGCTACTTCCTCTATCTCTGCAAGCGATACACCATTAGGTGTAAAGATGATACGATCTGGTGTAAAGCCAGCTAGAAGTCCTAGTTGTACTTCTTGAATAGAAACCGTGTCTAGTCCAGAACCCAAGCTCTTTAAATGCTGTAATATAGAAATGTTGCTTAAAGCTTTTACGGCATAGTTAAGTCTTAACTGTTTTACATCCTTAAATGCATTAGTAAGTCTATTATATTGTGCGGTAATAGTCTCTGCATCGTACACATAAACTGGACTTCCGTGGGTGTTAACCACGTTTAAAAGATCTCTGTTTTTCATCTTAACGTATTTAAAGCAAAATTAGAAGAGTTTTGTAAATTCATAAGATACAATGTCTATAAATGTTGAACAATAAGGTTAAAAATTGTTCATTATATAACAGTAAGCAGAAGCTTTTGTATTTTTCATAGCCAAAATTAAGTTATGACTACAGCAATACTCCCCATGTTCCCGCTAGAAATGGTAGCCTTTCCAGGTGAGCCGCTCAATTTACATGTGTTTGAAGATAGGTACCAGCAATTACTACAAGATTGTGAATCTGGAGGAATCACCTTTGGTATTCCCACTTATATAAATAATAGCCTTGCTTATGGTACAGAAATGGAAGTTACACAGGTTGTAAAACGTTATCCTTCTGGAGCTGCAGATATTATCTGTAAAGGTTTAAGGGTTTTTAAGCTTATGAATTTTTATAATACGTTAGGAGAACGTTTATATGCTGGAGGAGAGGTTACATTCATAGAAGAGCGTCAAGAGCCAACATCCTCACGTAAAATAAGGTTTATTACATTGCTAGCTGATTTTTACGATGAGCTTGATATGAAAACTCCAGAAATCAACGAGAACAACATACGAAGTTTTACATTTGCTCATAAGATGGGATTGACTTTAGAACAAGAGTATGAGTTATTAAAAATAACTTCCGAGAATAATAGGTTACAATATCTCATAGAGCACCTAGAGATAGCGTTGCCTACACTAAAGTCTGTAAATAGAACAAAACGACTCATAGCTCTTAATGGTCATTTTAAAAATTTTGATCCTTTGGACTTTGATGATTATACTACTCAATAGTTAATATAAGAGTTTGTTTATTCAATTATCGTTAAATTGATTGCGAAATCCTCAATAATTGATAAGTTGTTGAGGATTTTTAATGTAAAAATGTGGGGTGATTTGTGTATTTTGGTTGATGATTGTTAAAAAAAATATTAGTAATACTTATCCTACAAAATTTTAATCTATTGTTGGTCAGAGCGTTAATGCCCTATAAAGGATTTCCTTTATCACTTTGTGGATATTTAGGTGTTTAATATGTTGATTTGATAAAAATGTTTACGAAAACGTTGTAGTGTTGTAATTAATGTATTTGTTATGTTAAAATGAGTTAATTTTGGACGAAACGTTAACCCTTAATTAAACAATCCAAATGAAAAATCAATTCAAATTTAGTGCAATGGCTATCGCTTTGATGGCTATAACGTTCACATCATGTGAAAAAGAAACAGAAGAAGCTATCGAGAACGACTTAGTAACCGAAGAGTTTGTAGCTGACACTAGAGAGGCTGTAACAGATGCAGGTGTTCTAGGCAAAATTAGAGAAGATCTTAAGCTTGATGCAGGTGCAGTAACAAAAGGGGATTTTCATCTTCCTGATGGTACAGTACAGCAACGTATTTACATAGGTGAAGATATTGTTGTGACAGCAAAGGAACTCGATGAAATGACAGTAAACCAAGATACAAGACAGTTTAGAACAAACAACCTTGTGACTGGAGCAAACAGAACCATAGATATCATAGGATATACTGGTAATGACAACTTCGGACTTTCTACAAAAGGGCGTACTGCATTAGAGTGGGCTGTAGCAAACTTTAACCGTATTTCTGGTTCTGCTTTACGCTTCCGTCTTACTTTTGGGACTAACTTCAATAACAGTGATATGGTAGTGTATGATAACACTGCGAATAATCCTGGTCAAAGTGGAGGTGTAGCTGGTTTTCCAAGTGCACAAGGACTTCCTAACAAGTTTGTACAGATTTATGGTCTTGAGGGATCATCTACAAACGTAAATGAGCACGTAATTACACACGAGATAGGTCACTCTATAGGTTTCCGTCACTCTGATTACTATGATCGCGCGAGCTGTGGAAGCGGTGGAGGTGAGTCTGCTGGATCTACAGGAGCAATACAATTACCTGGGACTCCAACAAGAGATTTTGACTCTATCATGCAAGCTTGTTTCTCAAACAATGAGGATGGTGAATTCAGCTCAAATGATGTTACTGCATTAAGAGCTATGTACTAAGAGCTATAGTTTACCCACACTATAGGTTAAAAATTAAACACCTCGTCTGTAAAAGGCGAGGTGTTTTTTTTGTGTAACGCTTTCGCGAAAATGTGATAGATCTTACTTAATCTCTTCGCGACCATCTGCATGCAGGGCAAAACGGCCACGTTCTTTAGGGTGTGTATGACCATAAGAACTCCAAGGCCAGCCACCAAAAGCCGTCTTTCTAAATTCGGTGATGGCTTCATGAATTTCTTGAGGGCTATTCATTACAAAAGGTCCTTGTTGAGCAACTGGCTCATTGATAGGTTTTCCTTGTAATAGTAAGAAACTTGCAGTGGTATTGCCGTTTTTTATCTCAAGCTCTTGATCACTTAAAAGATCAAGACTGTGATTAACTGGTATCTGATTACCTTCTATAGTTACTTTTTCTCCGCTAAAAAAATATAGAGATCTATTTAGCTGTGCAGCTGCCGAAGGTAATTTCCAGACAGCGCTTGGTTCCATAGTAATGAGCCAGATGGCTACGTGATTACTAGCATCCATAGCCCAAGAATCTGGAGCAGCATCGGGAGCTTTTGTATCATTGTAATCTCCAGATATGAGTTTTATGCTTGTACTTTTTCCATCGTCGTCTTGTAAGTAATGAATAGGAATGTCTTCTTTCCACAGCATTTTAAAATGTGGATCAACCAGCTTATTCTTTTTAGGAAGGTTGAGCCAGAGTTGAAATAATAACAGCGGATTTTCTTTATCATCATTCAGTAGCGGAAACATCTCGCTATGCTGTACGCCTTTACCAGCGGTCATCCACTGTACATCTCCATTTCCAAAACGCCCAGCAGCTCCTAGAGAATCACTATGGTCTGCGAGACCTCGCTCTACAATAGTTACAGTCTCAAAACCGCGATGAGGATGCGCAGGAAATCCCGGTACTGTCGTGCCGTGATACATATTCCATCCCTCTGCGTTGGGTTCAAAATCCATTCCTAGATTACGACCTTGTAGTGATGCAGCTGGACCTAGCTGCTCATTACCTTTCGGGTAATTATCTAGATGATATGCGCAAAAAAGAAAAGGATCTTGTGTTTCCCACTGAAAACCGAGTTGTTTAATTTTTTTAATTGCTGTCATAGGTGTTTCGTTTTTACATAGCATTACAAAGGTATGAATGAATGTTCTGCATTGTTAGCTACAATAGAATTTCAAATTTAATTAGAGATGTATGTAAATCTGATGTGAGGTCATAATTTCCTTAAGGGCAGGGTATTCAATTTTATTTTTTTAAGTTTTTAAAGTACTGTTTTAGACTGTTAAAATCCTTTTCACAACTCTATATAATTAACAAAGATTTCTGACGTTATGCTTAGGGAAGAAACTTAACTTTGAAGCGATGTAAATAGCGTGTTTAGCTTTCGCGAAAGCATTCTTATTTTACATTTTTTAGTCTATTCCTGATAATGATCAGAACTCATAAAACAACTCTTAACTATGCATAAAATCAAGTACGTACTTGTTGCATTATTTTTATATTCAACTATTGCTGTAGCGCAACAATCGGCAATATATACGAATGATCTTGTACAATTTAATAAGGCGCTCTCCTTATATAATAGCAAGCAATATCTAGCATCGCAAACTCTTTTTGAAGAAGTAAAGGGAGATACAGATGACACTACGGTAAAAGGTGATTGTGCGTATTACATCGCAAATGCGGCAGTGCGCCTCAATCAGCAAGGGGCAGATGATCTCATGACTACTTTTGTGACAGAATACCCTACAAGTACAAAGCGCAACAGCGCATTTCTAGATGTAGCTCAGTATTACTTTGATAATGGCAAATTTGCTTATGCTCGTAAATGGTATGATCGCGTAGATGAAAGCACTCTTACGGCAGGAGAGAAGGAGACTTTTTACTTTAATAATGGCTATGCTTACTTTAAAAGTAATCGTTTTGACGAGGCGAAGAAATATTTAAACCGCGTACGTGATTCAAAAAAATATGGAGCGCAGGCTAAATATTACATTGGCTTCATGGCTTATGAGGGTGACGATTATGAGGAAGCAAATGAGCTTTTTGAAGAAGTAGAAGCAGAGACAGGAGGAGCATATAATGAGGATCTTGCATACTTTAAAGCAGACCTTAATTTTAAGTTAGGAAAATTTGATGAAGCAATTTCAGAGGGAAAGTCACAACTAGCCAGCGCAAACCCAACAGAAAAGTCTGAGCTTAATAAAATTATAGGTGAAAGCTATTTTAACCAAAAGAAGTATGCAGAGGCATTACCATATTTACAAGCCTACAAAGGAAAGCGCGGTAAGTGGAATAATACAGATTATTACCAGCTGGGATATACTTATTATAAGCAAGGAGATTATGCAAATGCGATTAATGAGTTTAATAAAATAATTGATGGTAACAATAGTGTAGCACAAAATGGATATTACCACCTAGCAGAATCTTACCTAAAATTAGATAAAAAGCAAGAAGCACTCAATGCATTTAAAAATGCAAGTGAAATGGACTTTAATGCACAAATTAAAGAAGATAGTGGTCTTAATTATGCAAAGTTGAGCTATGAAATAGGTAATGCATACAAGTCTACACCTGCTGTGATTACAGATTATATAGATACATATCCAAAATCTCCAGCTAAGACAGAACTAGAAGCATTACTAATAGATTCTTACATCACCTCAAAAAATTACAAAGAGGCAATGCGCTTGCTAGAAAGCAATAATAATTTTGATAATAAGGTAGCTTATCAAAAAGTAGCGTTTCTTTATGGGCTTGATCTTTATAATGAAGGTAATTATCCAGAGGCTGCTGCTGCATTTAAAAAATCTCTTAATGAACCACGCGATCCTTTATATGTGACACGTGCGACTTACTGGAAAGCAGAGAGTGATTATGTTGCAAATGATTTTAAAGAAGCAATTATAGGCTACAAGCAGTTTTTAAATAATAGTAACGCTGCAAGTACTCCAGAATATCAAGACATCAATTATAACCTTGCATATGCATATTTTTCGGATAAGCAGTATGAACAAGCAGCGACCGTTTTTGAGTCGTATACTGCAAGTAATGTGCAAGATCAAACTAAGCTTAATGATGCGTATTTACGTTTAGGTGATAGCCGTTTTATAAGTAGTAAGTACTGGCCTGCACTTGAAGCCTACAATAAGTCTATAGCGCTTAATATGACAGATCAAGATTATGCAACTTTTCAAAAATCGATGAGTTATGGTTTTATAAAAAAGGATGAGGACAAAATAAGCGGACTTCAAACTTTTTCGACCAAGTTTCCAAATTCTACTTATCGCGATGATGCGCTTTATGAATTAGGTAACATCTATGTATCTCAAAACAAAAATGATCAAGCAATTACTGCTTATGATAAACTAGTAAGAGATTTACCTGGTAGCTCTTATGTGTCAAAAGCAATGCTTAAAAAAGCGTTGATACTTGATAATAAAAACAAGTCCGATGAGGCACTCGCACTTTTACGCAAAGTAGCTGGTGATTATCCTGGGACTCCGGAGGCATTGCAAGCAGTGACTACAGCAAAACTTATTTATATAGATCTGGGTCGTGTTGATGAATATGGTCAATGGGTGAGTACACTAGATTTTATCGATGTGGAGGATGCAGAGCTTGATGATGCTGCATACGCTTCGGCAGAGAAGCAATATGTGGAGAATAATGTAGGTCAAGCAGAACGACTTTTTGAGTCATACTTGAGTGACTATCCTAATGGGCAGCATGCATTACAAGCTCATTTTTATTTAGGGCAGCTCGCTTTCGCGAAAGCGGAATACAAAAAAACAATTCCACATTACCAATTTGTTATTGCAAAGGAGCGTAGTGAATTTACGGAGCAAGCACTTGCACGTCTAGGGCAAGTATATCTTACAGATAAAAATTACACAGCTGCAATTCCGGTGTTAAAACGATTAGAAACAGAAGCAGACTTCCCGCAGAATATTGTTTTTGCTCAGTCTAACCTGATGAAATCTTTTTATGAAAGTGAAGACTTGACAAAGGCAGTGAGATATGCTGAAAAGGTGCTTGGAAATGCAAAAATTGATAATGCAGTAAAAAGTGATGCGCAAATAATAATTGCTCGCTCTTCTATAAAAACAGGTGATAAAGCAAGAGCTAAAATGGCGTATGCTGAGGTTCAGAAAATTGCTACAGGAGCACTAGCAGCAGAGGCTTTATATTATGATGCTTATTTTAAAAATGAGGCGCAAAACTTTGAAGCATCTAATGTAGCAGTGCAAAAACTTGCTAAAGATTACAGTGGTTTTAAAGAGTATGGAGCAAAAGGTCTTGTGCTTATGGCAAAGAACTTTTATGCACTAGGAGATGCATATCAAGCGACCTACATTTTAGAAAGTGTGATTACAAATTTTGCAGATTATCCAGAAACTGTAGAAAAAGCACGTGGCGAACTAGCAATTATTAAACAAGCAGAAGGAAAAACGAATGCCTCTGTAGAAAAAGGGTAGTTGTTGATTAATATATCAACAAATCACTTGCTTTATAAATAAGACAAACGTCTAACGAATTAAGACAATACATTATATGAATCGTTCATTCAATACATTATATAACTTAGGACTTGTTGCATTTGCAATGCTTTTTGTTCAAGTAGTTACTGCACAAGAAGAAGAGTCTACCATAGGTACAGAAGTGGTAAACGTTGTAAAAGCGTATACTCCTACCATAAGTGATGCTTTTAAAGTAAAAGCGACTCCTGCGCTTAATGACTCTATCACTACAGCAAAAAAGAAAGTGACTTATAGCATCTTTTCTGTGCCTGTAGCGAGTACGTTTACTCCAGCCAAAGGCAAAGCTGCCGTAGTAAAGAAAACTAAAAAAGAAAAGTTGTATGATAACTATGCAACTATTGGTTTTGGTAGCTATACATCTGTTTTAGCAGAGCTTTATAGTAATTTTCAAATAAGCCGTACAGAGGATTTTGGTGTCTTTTTAAACCATAATTCTTCTCAGGGCGGAATAGACGGTACTGTAGTTGACGATTATTTTTATGATAGCAGACTTAATTTAAGTTACGGAGCGCGTGAGCGTGATATGACATGGAGAGCAGATCTTGATGCAAAACACCAAGTATATAACTGGTATGGAATTCCTGAGGAACTTAAGACAATTAACGGAGCAGGTAATACGCCTTTATTTAATGAAGATTTTGACGTGTCTCATTCTTTTCTCACAGCAGGATTAAATGGTAGTGTGAGTTTGCAAGATTCTTTCTTTAAGAAAGCAAATGCTACGTTGAGATACTTTGGTGATGATCAAGATAGCGGCGAACTTAGAGCATTAGTTGCTCCTACATTTGAGTTTCCTATTGCGGGAGAGCTTATTACAACAAAAGTAACAGCAGATTATGTAAGCGGTTCTTTTGACAACGCATTTGATACCGTAGATACAGAAATCAACTATAGCTTTCTTAATGCGGGGATTAATCCAAGTCTTGTAATTTTAAGAGATGACCTTGAAGTGACTTTAGGAGTAGAGGCAATGGTGTCGATAGATACTGAGGCAAGTGAAACAGACTTTTTTGTGTATCCAAAAATTACAGCATCTTACCGAGTGGCTGGAGATTATTTTATTGCGTATGCAGGTCTTGAAGGTGGATTACAACAAAATAATTACCATGATTTTGCTCAAGAAAATCCTTTTATATCACCTACACTTACTATCAAGCCAACAGATAAGCAGTATGACGGGTATTTAGGAATGAAAGGTAAATTATCTGAAGCTTTGAGTTACAACCTACGTGCAAGTTATACGGCAGAGAGTGATAAGGCTTTATTCATTCACAATCCATACTCTCAAAGTGGTAATGGCTTTGGTGCAAACGGATATGCAAACGGAAACTCTTTCTCAATTGCTTATGACGATATTAATACGGTAGGAGTATTTGCAGAGCTCAATTTTGATGTGAATGCAAACTTTAAAATGAAAGTAAACGGTCAATATTATACTTATAACACAGATAGCCAGCAAGAAGCTTGGAACCTTCCAGACTTACAGGCATCTGTTTTTGCAGATTACCAGATTACAGAAAAATGGTTTGCCGGAGTAAACTTATTCTTCATGGGAGAACGCAGTGATTTAGTATCTAGTAACGACCCTGCAGATCTTTTGATTACAAATACAGTGGAAACCCTAGATAGCTATTTTGATGCAAATGCTCATGTGGGCTATCGCTTTAATAATCGCTTGTCTGCATTTGCTCGTGTAAATAACATTCTAGACAGTAATTACGAGAAATGGCTCAATTATGAAGTTCAAGGTCTACAAGGAATGGTGGGAGCTACTTATAAATTTGACTTTTAAAAGCAACCTTTCTGTAAAGATTGCATCTTACATATAAACCCTTAAGGTTATGAAGAAATTTATAGGTGTACTAGCTTTCATTATTATGTTTATGTTCAGTTCTTGCAGTAGCGATGCAGATAGTGCACTAGCAGACTGCAGTGCTGTATCTTGTGCATCAGGCAATATTATAATACAATTTTTAGATGCCGAAACAGGAGAAGATGTATTCTTTAACGACACATATTCTTTTGATGAACTAACGATTACCGATGTATCTAACGACGCAGATTTCCCTTTTGTCACGGGTATATCTGATGATTCTCAGATTGCCCAAGTGGTACTCAATGCCTTTTCTGAAAGTCGCTCTAATGTAATGTTGCGTTTAACAGTTCCTGATGGTTTTGAAACAGACTTATCTTTTGATGTGGAATATAAGGAAGGAGAATGCTGCAATATAAATGACTACTCAGACGTACAGTTTTCAAATGTTGTAAATGTGGTACAGAGTCAGGGTGGTTTTTTCTATAATGTATATCTTTAGGCTCCTCTGTTATTAAGATAGTAGCAGTTATTTAAGATATTAGACACTATTGAAAAACAATTGGCACTGCGAACTTTGTAATCACCAGCGTAAAAATTTACGTGAGGGTTCAATTTGTAATCTCACAAAACGCAAACCAGACTTTAATCGTACGTGCTCAAAAAAGCTATTTTCTACAAAATTCAAAAACAGGCTAAGGGAGGTTAATATTCTTTTTGAGTATGCTAAAATTGAAAGGAAATCAAAGTTTAAAAGTGTATTTGTCTTTGGTCTATTAGGTTTGTTCTTAATAGGTGTTGGAGTTTATTTCCTATACTACATGTATACGATACTTGAATCTATGAAATCCCCTGGATATTATATAATTTTTAAATTGTATGGATTACCTTTCTTCATTTTTATTTTCGCTTATAAGTTTTTATCAGATAGCGTTAAGATATATAGTTATCACGTATTAAAGCTTCGCGAAGCAAAGCTCAAAAAAGATAGAATAGACGCAGTTCTGGAGCTGTATCACATTACATATGATTTAGAGATTGATCTCCATCCCAATTATAGGTCACCACAGGATGCAAAAGTTAATCTTGAGGTTCATAATCTTAGATAAAAACTATCAACGTACTAGGAGTCTTTTGTATTTTTAAACAAAAAACCAACGATGCGTAAAATTCTATATTCTTTAGCAATTCTTCCTTTATTATTCTCTTGCGAGACTAAGCAATCTGTAGACCTTATTGTCACAAATGCAAATGTGTATACGGTAGATAACGCTTTCGCGAAAGCGGAATCTTTTGCTATCAAAGATGGAAAATTTATAGCAGTAGGCACATCTAACGACATTACCGAAAAGTATGAAGCTGCTGAAACAATAGATGCTACAGGAAAAACTGTGTTGCCAGGACTTATAGATGGTCACTGTCACTTTTATGGACTCGGTCAAAACCTCCAAATAGCAGATCTCGTTGGTACTGAAAGTTATGATGAAGTAATTGCAAAAGTGTCTGCCTTTGCAAAGGCAAATCCTGATGCAACTGTGTTGAGAGGAAGAGGATGGGATCAGAACGATTGGGCTGTAAAAGAGTTTCCTACAAAAGATAAGTTAGACGTTTTATTTCCAGATGTTCCTGTTGTTTTAGAACGTGTGGATGGTCACGCATATTTAGTAAATCAAAAAGCGTTAGATCTTGCCAGTATTGACGCTTCTACAAAGGTAAGTGGAGGAGAAGTAATACTTGTAGATGGTAAAGTTACTGGTGTTCTTATCGACACACCGCAAACATTAGTTGACGCGGTATTACCACAACCTAGCACTGCCGAAAGTGCTCAAGTGTTACTAGAAGCACAGGAGCTTTGTTTTTCTTACGGTCTTACTACAGTAAATGATGCAGGTCTTAATAAAAACATTGTAGAACTTATAGATAGCCTTCAGCAAGATGGAAGTTTGCAAATGAGAGTATATGCAATGTTATCTAATAATGAAGAAAATCTAGATCACTACCTAACTACAGGAAAAGTAAAAACAGATCGTCTTAATGTACGTTCTATTAAGGTTTATGGTGATGGAGCTCTTGGTTCTCGTGGAGCGACAATGCGTGAGGCTTATAGTGATAAGGATGGACATTTTGGAGCGATGATCACACCATCTGAAGAGATGAATGATCTTGCAAAGCGTATCGCCGCAGCAGATTTCCAAATGAATACACATGCCATAGGTGATAGTGCAAACGTAGTCGTACTAAGAGCTTATGAAAAAGTGCTAGCTTCTAAAACAGATCCAAGATGGAAAGTAGAACATGCACAAATAGTATCAAGAGAAGATTTTGATGTTTTTAGTGAGAAGATTTTACCTTCTGTACAGCCTACACACGCTACTAGCGATATGTATTGGGCAGAAGATAGAGTAGGAGCAGAGCGTATTAAAGGAGCATATGCATACAAAGACTTATTAAATCAGTCAGGTATTGTAATCCTAGGAACAGATTTTCCTGTAGAACAGGTAAGTCCGTTTTATACATTTTATGCATCTGTTGCTCGTAAAGATTTAAAGCAATATCCAGAAGGTGGATATCAAATGGAGAATGCACTTACTAGAGAAGAAACTTTAAAAGGAATGACAATCTGGGCTGCCTATTCAAATTTTGAAGAAGACGAGAAAGGAAGTATTGAAACTGGAAAGTTTGCAGATTTTATCATCATGGATGAAGATATCATGACGGTAGAAGAGGATAAGATTCCTAACTTAAAAGTCGCTGCTACGTATGTAGATGGTATAAAAGTGTATCAGCAGTAAACGATCCTACTTTACAGTCTAGGTGAGACTAGCAGTACTTTATATAATTACAATCACACTATAATTCTATGAGCTTCCTTACCGCAGCATGGCGCCAGCTTGTATTTATAAATTATGAGGTAGATCCAACTCTTTTAGAGCCCTATGTCCCTTATGGAACAGAGTTAGATTTTTATGAAGGTAAATGTTACGTGAGTGTCATTGCCTTTATGTTTATGGATACATGTATTAAGGGTATTAAAATTCCGTTTCACGTAAATTTTGAAGAGGTGAATCTCCGTTTTTACGTGCGTAGGAAAGATGGTGGTATTTGGAAACGTGGAGCAGTGTTTATAAAAGAAGTAGTTCCTAAGCCTGCAATTTCTTTTGTTGCAAATGCACTTTATAATGAGAGCTATGAAACCTTACCAATGCGACATGAGTGGGAGATTACAAGTGAACATCGCAAGATCTCATATGGATGGAAAAAGGATGGCACCTGGCAGTCTATTAGTATAGAGGCTGCTGTAGCTTCGCAACCTATTGAGAAGAATAGCGAGATGGAGTTCATATCAGAACATTACTGGGGATACGCCAGTCCTTCTAAGTTTAAAACTAATGAGTACGAGGTGACGCACCCGCGATGGAATCATCATCCTATAAAGAAAGCAACGTTTGATATTGACTTTGAGGCGATGTATGGTGCTAAATTTAGCTTCCTACAAGCGCAGGAGCCTACTTCTATATATTTGATAGAAGGTTCGGCAATAACGATTGAGGGTAAAACGGTGGTTAAAAAATAACATGCATGGCAGATATACATAAAGAAGCACAAGATCACCTTATAGAGATGGCTTATTATAGAATGCCTTTTGGTAAATACAAAGGCTGGTACTTAGTAGATCTGCCAGAATCATATTTTGTATGGTTTAGGCAGCAAGGTTTTCCAGAGGGTAAGCTGGGAAGACTACTTCAAGAAATGATGGAAATAAAAGTAAATGGTCTAGAACCTATGATCAAAAAAATCCAACAAAAGTATCCTAGGCCAGCTAATTTAAGACGCTAAGTTAGTACGACTTGTGAATTATGAAAATTGCAGGTCTTTTGTGTAGATCTGGTGCATTTTTTTTCCAGAAAGAAGCACTCTTTGTCACTATATATTCTGTAGGAAGCGTGATATCACAAGCAACACAAACTTGTGTGTCAGGATGAACAGTATTACAAATGTCTTCTAGCATCTTGTTATTGCGATATGGAGTTTCAATGAATAATTGCGTCTGTCCCTGCTCAGAAGATAATCGTTCTAATCGTTTTAACTCTTGCTTACGCTGTTGTGCGTCAATAGGTAGATATCCATTAAAAGCAAAATTTTGACCATTCATACCGCTACTCATCATTGCCATAAGTATAGATGATGGACCTACAAGTGGCACAACTTGGATACCTTTTTGATGTGCAATTTTTACAACTTCTGCTCCGGGATCTGCGACACCTGGAACTCCAGCCTCAGATAGTAACCCTACAGATTCCCCTTGTAAACATGGCTCTAAATACGATGGCAGCTCAGCAATATCTGTGTATTTATTTAAAGGAAAGAGTTTAAGTGAGGGCTGTGATTTACTAGGGCATATTGCTTTTATGGAGCGACGTGCCGTTTTTTCGTTTTCTACGATGTACGTATCTATAAATTCTACCACCTTTTTTACTGAGATAGGCATTACTTCTAGTGCGCTTGTGTCACCTAGAGTAGTGGGTATCAAATATAATTTTCCAGTTGCAGTAAATGAACTCATAGGACGTAGTTTATAGGTTGGGGTTATGGTATAGGTTGCAATATAATTACATCGCGGGATATGGGCAATAATTACTTTTGCAATGTCTATAATTTCTAATGAGATGTATGATGTAATAAATTACGCTAGTTCTTTTGCAATCTGGTCACAGGCTGTATCTAGCATTTCATACACTCTCTCAAAGTCTTCTGCACTTCCATGATATGGGTCTGGAACATCTACTTTTTCTCCATGAAAAACCACATCAAGAATCATTACCACTTTACGGCGTTGCTCGTCAGTAGTTGCTTTGGCTAGCACATCTTCCAGATTGTTTTGATCCATCACATAAATATGATCAAAATCATTAAAATCACTTTGAGATAACTGTCTCCCTCTAAGTCCTGAGATATCCACACCGTGAGATAATCCTACTTTTACACTCCTAGGGTCTGGCGGATTACCAACGTGCCAATCTCCTGTGCTTACGGAGTCTATATTAAAATGGGTTGCATCTAGTTTAGATCTTAAAATACCTTCGGCAAGTGGGGATCTACATATGTTTCCTAGACATACCATCAGGATATTTGTAACTGTAGTGGGTGCTTCGTTCATTACTCTAAGGTAATTAAATTTATCACGCTTTCGCGAAAGCAAAACCAAAAACCCTAAAAACAGTAAACCCCGACCAAAAATGGTCGAGGCTTACATACACATAGCACAAATCTCAATATTAATGCTCGTTTAGACGGAAATCTGGATAAGCACTCATTCCGTGTTCGTGAGGGTCAAGCCCCTCAATTTCTTCAGTTTCTGAAACTCTAATGCCAACTGTCTTCTTAAGAACAAACAGTATAATAAATGAAGTGATAATACAGAAAGCAGCATAACATCCTACACCTATAAGCTGGCTCACAAATTGAGCTCCACTAGCTAAGCTTCCAAAAATACCCACTGCAAGTGTTCCCCAGATACCACAAATTAAGTGTACTGCAATAGCTCCTACAGGATCGTCTAGCCTTAATTTGTCAACAAGAGCAACACCAAACACAATGATAGCTCCTGCAATAGCGCCTATGGCAATCGCATCTGTAGGGCTCATTACATCTGCTCCCGCGGTAATACCTACAAGACCTCCTAGTATACCATTTAAAAACATGGTGAGGTCATAGTTTTTATACATTAAGGTAGATACAAGAAAAGCAAACACTCCTCCAGCTGCTGCTGCAAGTGAGGTTGTAACAAGTGTAAGTGAAGTAAGCGCAGGATCTGCAGATAGTACAGAACCTCCATTAAAGCCAAACCAACCTAACCATAAGATAAGTACACCTGCCGTTGCGAGTGGTACATTATGTCCAGGGATGGCTTGTGGTTTACCATTTTCATCAAACTTCCCTATACGTGATCCCAGTAAGAATACGGCAACGAGTGCGGCCCATCCTCCTACAGAGTGAACAAGTGTAGATCCAGCAAAATCATAAAAAGGTGTTTCTAGTGTTTGTAAAAATCCACCTCCCCATTTCCAAGAACCAGCGATAGGGTATACAAATCCTACATAAAGTAATACAAAGACCATAAAAGGACCTATTTTAATACGCTCTGCTACGGCACCAGATACAATGGTTGCTGCTGTTGCTGCAAACATCCCTTGAAAAAGGAAGTCTGTCCAGTAGGTGTAGCCTTCGTTATATGTAAGATCAAGAACACCTTCTGCGTTAAGAGGTGCATCTAGTCCAAAACCTGCAAAGCCTAAAAACCCATTAAACTCTCCGGGATACATAAGATTAAAGCCTACTAAGCAATAAAGTAGAAGACCTACTGTGATGATAAAAATATTCTTAAAGAGAATGTTGATGGTGTTTTTTTGACGAGTAAGACCTATTTCTAAAAATGAAAAGCCAAGGTGCATGAAGAAGACAAGACCAGTACAGATCATCATCCATACGTTATTTACAGTTAAAATTTCCATAAGTTGTTAATGCTATATTATTATAAGTTTTTAGACTACTTGAGTGTTTGATTTCCTTTCTCTCCGGTGCGTATGCGATAGCACTCGCTTATGTCTGAGACAAAGATTTTACCGTCACCTACATCGCCAGTACGAGCAGACTCGATAATTGTTTTGATTGTAATTTCTTCAAATTCATTATTTACTACGATGCTTAAATAGCGTCGTTGTATGTCGCTGGTGCTATAGCTCACGCCGCGGTAAACAGAACCTTTTTTTTCGTTACCAAGTCCAGTAACATCCCAATAGGAGAAGAAGTTTACACCCACATCATGCAGTGCTTTTTTTACTGCCGAAAATTTGGATTTACGTATGATTGCTTCTATTTTTTTCATGTTTTAGGTTATTTAAAATTTATATATGCCTGCGATTAGAAATGAAGATAATGAGCTGTTAGGCTCAAGGTCAGTATCAAGGAAGGTGTCTTCACTAGCACTGTCTAAACGAAATTCTGGTTTGATGGTAAGGTCACCTACGGTATAACTTCCAGTAAGAGTAAGTGCAAGTACAGATGCATCTCCTTCATCATCATAACCTCCTATGGCTCCAGCACCACCTTCAGCTTCTGCAAAGTATTCTCCTCTCAGTCCTAGTGTAAAAGATTCTGATGTTTTGTACTGTGGGTATAGAGCTACTCCATAAAATGAAGCTCCGTCTGTATCATTGTATGTAGCGTTGAGACCTAGGTAAAAGTCATCTGATAGATCGTGACCAGTAGTAAGATCTACTTGGAGCGTACTTTCTGTGCTTCCTCCTTGTTTTCCATATAGAAAGTTAAGGTAAGTGGTTTTATAACCTAGCTGAGCGCCTAGTGTGTAATCGTTGTCAAAATTAAATTCTGTTGCATCTGTCTGGTTGAGTACACCAAGCATTGCGCTCCAATCTTCAGATAGTGTAAAATCTGCTTTTATACCTGTATGAGAAAATGGTCCATATGAAAACATATAAGACGTAGAGTAGTTGAAGTTAAGAGTGGGAGAGATTACTTCATAACCTAAGAACGTATTGAAATTTCCTAAAGTAAGTTTTACTTTTTCCGAAACATTCCAGTAAACGTATAGTTGGTTTACAATGTTTGAAGAAGGTCCAGATAGGAAAACAGCTTCTTCACCTCTAGGGCCAAAAACTAAATCTGCGACTGCACCTACTTTTCCATTTTCACTTTCAAAAGAGCCTATCACATTTGCCATACCTATTGCAAAGCCATTGCGATTTGCAAAAGAGGTGTTTGGTGCGATAGCATCCTCACCATTTGGTCCAGAAAGATTTTGTCTAAAGTAAGTATCGACGCTTCCCTCTACACTAAATTTTTTCTTTGTTGATTCTTCTTGAGCAAATAAGGAAGTGGTGGTAATGGCCAGCACTAAGAACGTAATAATGAACTTCATAAGAGTGTAATATTTTGTTGATTAGGTCTCAAATGTATCTTAAAATTTAGTTAAGGGTGTGAAATAGGTAGGTGTTTTGTAAATTTTTATGATTTTTTTAAAATGACCCCTTTAAAATTAGGGGTGTGATAAATAATTTGTGATTTTATTGAGATATGTGTTTTGAGGTTGTTGCGCTTTTTGTAGTAATTAAGCGTTATTGTTGAGGATATTATTGATTTTAACAGTATTTATTAAAATAGCTATAACGTTTTCGTAGTTTTTAAGATAATTTAAGAGTCAGAATATGATAAAATAACATACCTAATAATGAACTTTTGTGAAATATTAAGTATCTATATTTCATTAATCGTAATAATGAGATGTGATTTTTGACCCTTAGATAAGTAGGATTATCTTGTGAATAAGTAATAATGGTTTCACCATAAAAATGTAGACAATGCTTAAGGATCAGGGATTATATTTAAGAGAATTTGAACACGATGCTTGTGGAGCAGGATTCATTTGTAGTTTAAAAGGAATAAAGTCAAACGACATTATCCACAAAGCACTAGAAATTCTTGAAAAACTAGAGCATCGAGGAGCAGTAAGTGCAGATGGAAGAACGGGAGATGGTGCAGGAATACTTATAGATATTCCTCATGATTATTTTCAAGCTAGCTGTGATTTTGAGTTGCCACAAGAAGGAAGTTATGCTGTGAGTAATGTGTTTCTCCCTCTTAAACAAAATCAACGAGATTACTGTATTTCGGTGTTTGAAAAGAGTCTTACAGATCAGGGCATACATATTATAGGATGGAGAGATGTGCCGGTAGATAAATCTATCTTAGGTGAGATTGCTCAGGTTTCTGAGCCCTTTGTAAAGCAAATCTTTGTTTCATATGACGGTGGTGATAAAAATCCCGCTTTCGCGAAAGCGCAACAAAAACACACTCCAGAATTTGCATTCAACTTAAAATTATTTACTGCACGTAAAATTGCAGAACACACTATATATGATTCTAAGCTATCTGAAAGTTCATTCTTTTATGTACCTAGTTTTTCAACCAAAACAATAATTTATAAGGGGCTATTAATGCCTCAAGACATTAAGGTTTATTATAAGGACTTGATGGATCCTAGGGTTGTGACGCGCCTGGCACTTGTGCATCAGCGTTTTTCAACAAATACATTCCCTACATGGGATCTTGCGCAGCCTTTTAGATACATGTGCCATAATGGAGAGATTAATACGTTGCGAGGCAATGTAACTCGTATGTATTCCAGAGAAGAACTTATGGAGAGTCCGCTCTTTGGAGAGGATATTAAAGCTGTTCTTCCAGTGGTGATACCAGGCAAATCTGATAGTGCTTCTATGGATATGGTGGTGGAGCTGTTATTAATGACAGGTCGCTCACTTCCAGAGGTAATGATGATGCTCGTGCCAGAAGCATGGGAGAAAAATAAGGAAATGTCTCCTGCAAAACGTGCTTTTTATGAATTTAACTCCTGCCTAATGGAGCCTTGGGATGGTCCTGCATCTATTCCATTTACAGATGGTAATTATATAGGAGCGGTACTTGATCGTAATGGATTGCGTCCATCGCGTTATTCTGTTACAAAGGATGGCTACGTGATTATGGCTTCAGAAATTGGTGTAGTAGATATTGAGCCTAGCAATGTACAGTTTCACGGTCGTTTAGAACCTGGTAAGATGTTTCTAGTAGATATGGCGCAAGGTCGTATCATTAACGATGAGGAAATAAAAGAGGAGATTGCTACGCGTAACCCTTATCAAGAATGGCTTGATGAAAATTTAATTCACTTAAGGAATATTCCTTATAATGAGTGTCCGCTATTTTTAAATGAAGCACCGCTTAAGGATCGTTTAATCACCTTTGGGTACACACAAGAAGATATAAATACCATCATATTACCCATGGCTGCAAATGCTAAGGAGCCTATAGGTTCTATGGGTAATGATGCTCCTATTGCTGCGCTTTCAGAAAGACCGCAACTCATTTATAACTACTTCAAACAATTATTTGCTCAGGTTACAAACCCACCACTAGATGGTATTAGAGAAGAGTTGATTACAGATATTTCTCTAACCCTGGGAGCCGATTATAATATTTTTGACATAAATCCCGAGCATTGTAGAAAACTTAAAATCCAAAACCCAGTTATATCAAAACAAGATTTAGATAAGATTAAAAGTCTAGATGATAAAAACTTCAAAGTGGTTTCTGTGCCGATGTTATATCAGGTAGAGAGAGGTCATAACGGTCTTGAAGAAGCGCTAGAAAAACTGTTGCAAAATGTAAGTAAGCAGCTTGATGAGGGAGCAAATATTGTTATTCTATCAGATCGAAATACGTCAATTACAGAGGCGCCTATACCAGCATTGCTTGCCTGCTCTTATGTAAACAACGGACTAGCAACTCATAAGAAGAGATCTCAATTAAGTTTAATTATTGAATCTGCAGAGCCTAGAGAGGTGCATCATTTTGCATTATTGTTTGGTTATGGTGCGAGTGCGATTAATCCTTATATGGTAAATGAGATAATAGAAAATCATCCTGAAGATCTTGAGCTTGCTAGTGTAGATGTAGAGGAGGCTATTCAAAACTTTAATAAAGCTGTAGGTAAGGGTGTGCTTAAGGTGATGAACAAGATTGGAATTTCTACACTTAATTCATATCGTAGTTCGCAGCTATTTGAATGTATAGGTATTAGTAAAAAAGTAGTTTCAAAATACTTTCCTCGCACGGTG
Source organism: Dokdonia sp. Hel_I_63 (assembly GCF_007827285.1). Lineage (NCBI taxonomy): Bacteria > Pseudomonadati > Bacteroidota > Flavobacteriia > Flavobacteriales > Flavobacteriaceae > Dokdonia > Dokdonia sp. Hel_I_63. The sequence continues at coordinate 1,879,833 of NZ_VISD01000001.1, forward strand.
ACTAGAATTGAGGGTGTTGGATTACACCAATTAGAAGGAGAAATAAGTAAGCGTCATACAGCTGCTTACGATAAGAAAGAAATTGCTGCGGACTTGCCTCTAGAAATAGGTGGTGAGTATAGATGGAGAAGAGATGGTGAAGCGCATTTATTTAATCCGCTTACGATTGCAAAACTTCAAGAATCTGTACGAAGCAATAAGCCAGTAATTTATAAGGAATATGCAGATCGTGTAAATAATCAAGCTAAACAACTAATGACTATTAGAGGCTTGTTTGAATTTACAAACTATGATCCTATAGATATTGACGAAGTAGAGCCTTGGACGGATATTGTAAAGCGTTTTAAAACGGGAGCAATGTCTTATGGATCTATTAGTAAAGAGGCGCACGAGACACTAGCTGTAGCGATGAATCGTATAGATGGTAAATCAAATTCTGGCGAAGGAGGAGAAAACCAAGAGCGTTTTTATAAAGATGTTAATGGTGATTGGAAAAACAGTGCAATCAAGCAAGTAGCTTCTGGGCGATTTGGGGTAACTTCAAATTACCTTACAAATGCTGCAGAGATTCAAATTAAAATGGCACAAGGAGCTAAGCCTGGTGAAGGAGGGCAGTTGCCTGGGCCTAAAGTCAATCCAGAAATTGCAAAAACACGTAATTCTACTCCTTATGTAGGATTGATTTCTCCACCACCGCACCATGATATTTACTCTATTGAAGATTTATCACAGCTTATTTATGACCTTAAATCTGCAAATAGAGAGGCACGTATTAATGTAAAATTAGTATCAGAAGTAGGTGTAGGTACTGTAGCCGCTGGTGTTGCAAAAGCTAAGGCAGATGTAATCTTGATCTCTGGGCATGATGGAGGAACTGGTGCAACGCCGCTTACTTCATTAAAACATACAGGGCTTCCGTGGGAGTTAGGACTAGCCGAAGCGCAGCAAACACTCGTTATGAATGATTTGCGTGGTCGTGTGAGATTAGAATGTGATGGCCAACTTAAAACCGGTAGAGACGTAGCAATTGCATGTCTTTTAGGAGCAGAGGAGTTTGGTTTTGCAACTGCACCGCTAGTGGCTTCTGGATGTATTATGATGCGTGTATGTCACTTAAATACTTGTCCTGTGGGAATTGCTACGCAAAACCCAGAGTTACGTAAGCGTTTCAAAGGAAAGCCAGAACATGTAGTTAACTTCATGTATTTCGTGGCGCAAGAGCTTCGTGAGATTATGGCAAAGCTTGGCTTCAAGACCGTAGATGAAATGGTTGGGCAAGTGCAAAAACTAGAGCGAAACACCGCTATAGATCAGTATAAAGCATTAGGTCTAGACTTGTCTCCTATATTACACAAGATTGCTGTTAAAGAAGGACAGTCCTTACGAAATACAGAGAAGCAAGATCACGATTTAGAAAAAGCATTAGATTTCAAAATTATATCTCAGGCGCACCCTGCATTATTCAGAAAAGAGAAAACCACGCTTGATCTTAAGATTACAAATGAAGACAGAGCAGTAGGAGCCATTTTAAGTAATGAGATCTCAAAAATTTATGGAGTTAATGGGCTGCCAGAAAATACATTAAAAATCAACTTTGAAGGTTCGGCTGGGCAGAGTTTTGCAGCATTTGCAACGCATGGACTAACACTTTCGGTTACTGGAAATACAAATGACTATATAGGCAAAGGACTTTCTGGAGCAAAAGTGATTGTAAAAGTACCTGTAGAGGCAACCATAATTCCTGAGGATAATGTCATTATTGGAAACGTAGCATTTTACGGTGCCACTGCTGGAGAGGCTTACATCAATGGAAAGGCTGGAGAGCGTTTTTGTGTACGTAACTCGGGAGCTAGAGCTGTTGTAGAAGGTATAGGTGATCATGGTTGTGAGTATATGACAGGAGGAGTAGCAGTGATTTTAGGAGCTGTGGGAAGAAACTTCGGAGCTGGAATGAGTGGTGGAATTGCATATGTGTATGATGTTGATAGTTCGCTTTCGCGAAAAGCAAACTCAGAGGGCTTAAACTTCTTAAAAGTAGAAGAAACACAAGATCGTGAGGAACTTAGACAATTGGTCGAAAACCATTATAATGCCACACAATCTCCACTAGCACAACGTTTCCTAGAAAATTGGGATGTGGAAATAGGCAATTTCACGAAAGTGTTACCAGAAGAATACCGCCAGGCTTTAATAAGACTAGAGGAAGAACAAAAATTAGCAAACTAAGAGATGGGAAAAGTAACAGGATTTTTAGAATATAAGCGCAAAGATGAGAGCTATGTAGCTCCGGAGGAACGCTTAAAAAATTACAAAGAATTTACCGTTCCTCTTGAAGAGTCAGATCTCAAAAAGCAGGGAGGAAGGTGTATGGATTGTGGGATTCCATTTTGTCATTCTGGATGCCCGCTAGGTAACCTCATACCAGACTTTAATGATGCAGTGTATAAAGGTCGCTGGAAAGTGGCTGCAGGGATATTACATGCAACTAATAATTTTCCAGAATTTACAGGAAGACTTTGTCCTGCCCCATGTGAGGAAGCTTGTGTTCTTGGTATTAATGAAGATCCAGTAACTATTGAAAATATAGAAAAAAATATAGTAGAGCGTGCTTTTGAAGAAGGATGGATTACTGCGCAACCACCTGTGAAACGTACAGGGAAATCTGTTGCTGTTATTGGTTCTGGACCTTCTGGACTTGCTACGGCACAACAGCTTAACAGAGCTGGACATGCGGTGACTGTTTTTGAAAGGGATGCAAAAGTGGGCGGATTACTACGTTATGGAATTCCAGATTTTAAGATGGAAAAAAATGTAATAGATCGTCGTCTTGAGGTCCTTGAAGAAGAAGGAATCACCTTTAAAACAAATGCGCATGTGGGTAATAACATAAGTGTAGAGGCGCTCCAAGATGAGTACGATGCTATTGTACTGTGCGGAGGAGCAACCATAAGAAGATCAATACCAATTAAGGGTGCACATCTTAAAGGAGTGTATCAAGCAATGGATTTTTTAAAGCAAAATAATGAGCGTCAAGATGGTCTAAATGATTGGGAAGAAGAAATTGTAGCAACCGGTAAAAACGTTGTTGTAATAGGAGGCGGAGATACAGGTTCTGATTGTATAGGCACGAGTAATAGGCAAGGAGCAAGTAGTGTGACTAACTTTGAGATTCTTAATAAGCCTACTGTAGGGCGACCTACAGAACAGCCTTGGCCATATTATCCTATGCGATTACGCACAAGTTCTTCACATAAAGAAGGGGTTGATCGTGTGTTTAGTATATCTACCAAAGAATTTGTGGGTGACGCTGCAGGAAATCTTACAGGACTAATTACCGCAGAGGTGGAGTGGATTACTCATGAAAGTGGAAGACGAGAGTTAAAAGAAGTTCCTAATTCAGAAAAAGAATGGGAATGTGATATGGCATTTCTAGCATTAGGTTTCACCGGTCCAGAAAAAACATTAATTGACCAATTACATCTCGATACAGATTTGAGAGGTAACATTAAGGCAACTGATTATAGTACTAATGTTTCTGGTGTATTTGCAGCAGGTGATATGCGTAGGGGGCAATCCCTTATCGTCTGGGCAATTTCTGAAGGGCGTCAAGCAGCACATCACGTAGATAAGTTTTTAATGGGAAGTTCTGAGCTTCCATTAAAAGATGAGGAAAGCGATTTGCCTAGACGTTAACTATTTGTGATGTTAATTGTATATTGACATTTCTAACAATAGAAGTAATATCATGAAAATTCAAAAAAGTTCAAAAGGAGAATGGATATCAACTTTTGGTGGTGTACTTATAACTACTGGTATTATGTGTATGGCTTTAGAGGCTAGTAATTATTTTATTTTTGGCTTTCTTCTCACGGGTATGGCTGTAACGATTTACGGTATAGTTAGTTCTTCTAGAGAAAAAGCTGCGAGTGACAACATTTAAAAAGAAATAAGTGACTCAATAGTTTTTATTCATTCCTAAAAACTAACAAAGCCTCTACGTGAAAATGTAGAGGCTTTGTTATATGTTTAATTTAAGTTAGAAATTACACAGAGAGCTTCTTTCCTAAATCTTCTACGTATTTTCTAAACTGCTTGTCTGTGCTAGCAAGGTTATCTACCGTTTTACAAGCGTGTAATACGGTTGCGTGATCGCGTTGTCCTATTTGAGAACCTATACTTGCAAGTGATGCCTTTGTAAGCTTCTTTGCAAAGAACATAGCGAGCTGTCTCGCTTGTACAATGTGACGTTTACGAGTTTTAGACTGTAGTGTCTCTACATCCATCTGGAAGTAATCTGATACAATCTTTTGTATGTAATCTATAGATACTTCGCGCTTCGTATGCTTCACGTAGTTGTCTACAATCTTCTTAGCTAAATCTAATGTGATTTCTTTCTTATTGAAAGAAGAGTGAGCAATAAGTGATATAATAGCACCTTCTAGCTCTCTTACATTTGTCTTGATGTTATTTGCAAGAAATTCTACAATCTCTTCTGGCATCTCAACACCATCTTGATATAGCTTTTGCTTTATGATGGCTATACGCGTTTCAAAGCTTGGGTGTTGTAGCTCTGCGCTTAATCCCCATTTAAAACGAGAAAGAAGGCGTTGCTCGATGTCTTGCATATCAACCGGCGCCTTATCTGAGGTAAGAATTACTTGCTTACCATTCTGATGTAGGTGATTAAAGATATGGAAGAACACATCTTGAGTTCCTGCTTTACCACTTAGTAATTGAATATCATCTACAATAAGAACATCAATAACTTGATAGAAATGTATAAAGTCATTTCTGTTGTTCTTTTTTACAGACTCAATATACTGTTGTGTAAACTTCTCAGCAGATATGTATAAAACAGTCTTTGCTGGATATTTATCTTTTATTTGAACACCTATAGCGTGTGCAAGGTGAGTTTTTCCTAAACCTACACCGCCAAAAACGAGTAGTGGATTAAATGATGTTCCTCCAGGTTTATTTGCAACTGCCATTCCTGCAGAACGTGCAAGACGGTTAGAGTCGCCTTCAAGGAAGTTATCAAAGTTATAATTAGGATTGAGCTGTGATTCAATTTGTAAATTTCTGATACCAGGAATTACAAAAGGATTTTTAAGCTCTGGGTTCTTGTTTTTAAATGGAGCATCAACATCTTGAGATTTCATAGTGCTACGATTTGCACTAGGAATCTTTTCAGTAAACGGTTGATTGTTTCCGTAAGTGTTTTCCATTCTGATTACATAAACCAGTTTGGCATTTTCACCTAGTACTTTGTTAAGCGCAACTTTAAGAAGTTTAACATAGTGCTCTTCTAGCCATTCATAAAAGAACTTACTAGGCACTTGTATGCTTAATGCGTTATCTGTGAGCTTGACCGCTTTAATCGGTTCAAACCACGTCTTGTATGCCTGGGGTGTAATATTGTCTTTAATAAAAGAGAGACAATTATCCCATACAGATTGCGCAGTTAGAGTCATTCGTTGAGTTAAATTATTGGTTGTTTTTTAGTACAGAATGCCTTTTAAAAGGATTATCGTATTGTTGATAAGGCCCCCTTTAAAAGCTAAGCAAATATGTGAACAAAAAAAGTAATAAAAAAACTAGTAGAGGGTTGTTTTTTTGCAAATTTTGTTGCATCATATATCAGATTTAAAATTACAAAAAATTAGACCTCTCTACTGTGAAAAACCATATTACTTTTGTTAAAGTTCGCTACTCAGAAACCGACCAGATGGGCTTTGTGCACCATAGTAACTACGCTCAATATCTTGAAATTGCGAGACTTGAATGGCTAGAACAGCTTGGAATTTCATATAAATGGATGGAAGAAAATGGAGTTATGCTACCGGTATATAATTTAAATACGACCTTTAAAAAATCTGCACTTTTCGATGATCGCCTTAAAATAGAAACTTCACTTAGGAATATTCCTACGGTGCGTATTATGTTCGATTATAAAGTTTATAACCAAAAGGAAGAGTTATTAACAGTGGCAAGTACAGAATTGATCTTTATGAATACTAAAACTGGGAGACCTATGAGGTGCCCAAAATACATTTTAGAGAAGCTCTAATTAATCTTCTTTTAGAAGGTTAATTCCATAGACTTCATTAAAAGCCTCAATCACCTTTTCAGACTCTTTTCTGCGTATGGCGAGATGGAAGACGCAGTCCATTTCCATTTTTTGCTCGATAATGGTCACCTTATGATCATTTATTAAGCGCATTGCTTTGTTGAGTAGGGGATATTCAAATTGTACTGAGAAAGGAATATCAATTGTTTTCTTTACAATACGAGCATTCTCAAGTGCGAGTTGTGCACCCGTTCTATAAGCATTGATTAGACCACCTACACCTAATTTTGTTCCACCAAAATATCTTACAACCACCACAAGTACATTTGTAACATCAAAAGATTGTAGCTGTCCATAAATAGGAGCACCCGCACTGTTAGAAGGCTCGCCATCGTCATTTGCTCGGTATTGTTCGTATTCCTTACCTAACACATAAGCATAGCACCAGTGCCTGGCTTGATAGTGCTGCTTTTTTAGTGCATCTATACGTTCCTTGACTTCTTCCTCTGTGGTAACGGGAAATGCATAGCCAAAGAATTTGCTATTACGATCTTTAAAGAGTGTCTCTTCAGAAGGTGATAAAATGGTGTTGTAAGTGTCTTTTTGTTCGATGTTGTAATTTTTTTAGGTACGCTTTCGCGAAAGCGTAATCACACTACTTTTTACTCTTTTTCACATGTTTCAAAACTAAAAAGTTCTGAGCATTGGGTTCAAAACCTGAAATGGTCTTCTGTGTAAATCGTACCACTTCGTCATAATAAAGCGGAATAATAGGGGATTGCTCTATAATAAGAGAGTCCATTTTTATATAGTACTGTTTGCGTTCATTAATATCTACAATACTTAAACTTTTCTCGTAAAGACTGTCGAAGGTCGCACTTTTAAAGTGTGTATAGTTAGGTCCGTTAGGAGTGAAGTTTTTACTGTAAAATAAACTCAAGTAGTTTTCGGCATCTGGATAATCTGCTATCCAACTAGCACGGAAAGCGTCTAGCTCACCACTACTTTTCATCTGACGTAAGGTAGATGGAGGCATCACATCAATTTGTACATCCAGTCCTACTTTTTGTAGCTCCCGTTGAATGTACTCACATATATCAAGATACTGACTATTTGTACCGATAGTGAGTTGTGGTGACTGATCTCCAGTTTGTGCGGTGTACTGAGCTACAAGTTCTTTAGCAAGTGTAGGATTGTAATTATAACCATCTATGTCGTTAAAACCAGGAAGCCCCTTGGGGATAAAACCGTTTACTGCAGGTTTTCCTATCCCATTGCGCAGGTAGGTGATCATTTTCTCACGATCAAAACCGTAGTTCACTGCCTTACGTAATAAAGTAGATTGAACTTCTGGAGTGTTACTATCTAGATAGAAACCTATATACTCAGTGTTGAGCCATGGCACTTTTTCAAAATTTACTTGATCTTGATATTTTTCTCGTAGTTGTCCAGAGGCAGTGAGTATCTCGTCTTTATAAGAAGGATCAAGACTATTTAAAAAATCAATATTACCTTGAGCAAACTGTAAAAATTCGCTTTGCTTGTCTGGCAAAAATGTAATGGCAACCGCCTCTAAGTAAGGAAGACTATTTCCATCAGCATCTTTCTCATAATATAATTCGTTTTTACGAAGTACGAGTTTCACGCCTTCTTCCCAACGTTTAAATTTAAACGGACCAGTACCTATAGGGTTTGACCTAAATTCGTTTCCATAAAAAGTAGTCACTTCCTTAGGTACAACAGAGCAGTATCTCATGCTAAGCAATCCTAAATAGGCTGGAAAAGGCTGCTTTAATTTTACTGTAAAAGTACTGTCATTTTCTGCCTTATAATGTTCCACATTACTAAGTACCCAACTTCCAGGTGATGCGATAGCTGGATCTGTAAGTCTATCAAAGGAATATACAAAGTCACTTGCAACCACATTCCTTGTGCTATCTACAGTATTAAAAGCTTCATGTTTATGAAACTTTACATCATCACGTAGCGTGAAAGAGTAGGTGAGGGCATCTTCAGAAATTATCCAAGACTTAGCGATATCTGGCTGCACATTAAGATGATTATCTAATTGTACAAGTCCATTAAATAATTGATTCACCGGCCAGATAATAGGCGGATTACGAGCAAAAGCAGGATCTAATGTTGAAATCTGGTATTGCTCGTTGTATCTAAAAACCTCATGATCTCGATCAGTGTTTGTAGTGTTTGAACAACCTATTACAAATAGACTTAAAAGCACGACAACAAGCCATGCAGCTGCTGTCCATGTGCTAGATTTTCTTAAAAAGATATTGTTATGATACAATAGGGAAGTGCTTCAATGGTGATATTAATTATTGCGTTCTTATTTCTCCCATTCTGTGTGGAAGATTCCCTCGCGGTCTAATCTTTCGTAGGTGTGTGAACCAAAATAATCTCGTTGTGCTTGGATAAGATTAAGTGGTAATCTCGTAGAAGTATATGCGTCAAAATAAGTTAACGAGTTTGATACTCCAGGAAGCGGGATTCCATTAATAGCTCCGTAAGCAACAAGTTCTCTAGCCGAGTCCACAGTGCTTTGTATTTTTTTAATAAACGATGGAGATAACAATAGATTAGGTAGCTCCGTATCTTCTGTAAAAGCATCTGTGATATCTGCAAGGAGCTTTGCTCTTATGATACATCCAGCTCTCCATATTTTTGCAATTACTGCAATATCGAGGTCATATCCATATTCCTTAGATGCATCTGCTAGCTGATGCAAACCTTGAGCATAAGTAATAATGTAAGAGAAGTAAAGCGCTTCTTCTGTAAGTTTAGTCAGCTTTTCTTTATCCATTGTTGCCACTTCTGGACGATCGTACAGAGAGTCTGCAATGGTGCGCTCATCTTTAAGTGCAGAGATTTCTCTCATACTCACAGCAATATCAATAGAAGGTACGGGAATACCAAGATCCATCGCATTTTGCGAAGTCCATTTTCCTGTGCCTTTCTGTTTTGCTTTATCAAGAATCTGGTCTACAAGGTCACCACTAGTAAGAGTGTCCTTTTCGGCAAAAATTTCTGATGTAATCTCTACTAAGAAGGATTGTAAACGTCCTTCATTCCATGATTTATAGGTTTCGTGAAGTTCTTGATTAGATAAGTTTCCTGCCTTTTTAAGCACGTCATATATCTCAGAAGTGAGTTGCATGAGTCCGTACTCAATACCGTTGTGCACCATTTTTACATAGTTACCAGCAGATTTAGGTCCTAAGTAAGCAACACAAGGTTCTCCGTTGTATTTGGCAGATACTGCTTCAAAAATAGGCTGTACTGCTGCATATCCAGGTTTTGATCCTCCAGGCATGATGCTAGGTCCTATACGTGCGCCTTTGGCTCCTCCAGAAACTCCTGCTCCAAAAAAGTGAATTCCTTTTTCAGATAAGTAAGCTTCTCTTCGGTCTGTATCGGTAAAGAAAGAGTTTCCTCCGTCTATGATGATATCTCCTTTATCTAAGTGTGGTAGTAAACTTTCTATGACGATGTCTACTACTTTACCTGCGGGTACTAGTAACATGATTTTACGTGGGGATGATAACGCTTTCGCGAAAGCGGATATATCAACCGTCGCATCTACGCGTTTTGGGTCACCGCCTTCTTCTATAAGCGCTTGCACTTTTTCTGGGTCAAGATCATTGCCCATCGCGCTAAAGCCATTATCGGCTACATTTAATATAAAGTTGCGTCCCATTACGCCCAGTCCAACCAAGCCAAAATCGTAAGAATTTTTCATAAGTAAAGTTTCATTCCCCACTAATATGCTCAGAAAAGCAGCTCAAAATTATCAGTGGGCATTGCTCTTCAAAAATAGTGGAAAAATAATTGTTTTTGTGAGTAAGTGGTAGGGAAGTCGGTTGGGAATGGACGAAAGTTTCAATACTTTTGAAGCACCTTAAATAAGTTATTCATATGCGCAAGACAGAGAATCAGTTATTAGTCATTTTTGGCGCCTCGGGTGACCTCACTGCTCGAAAATTAGTTCCTGCTCTATATAAATTATATAAAGATAAACACCTACCTAAGCATTTTGCTGTACTTGGTGTGGCGCGTAGTTTTATGACCGATGAGGAGTTTAGAAAACGCGTAGCGCTAGAAAGCAAATATCTAGACGATAGTGAGGAGTTTATAGCCGCATTTTCTGAGAAGTTATTTTATGAAGATCTTCATAAAAAATACGATGTAGATTACCGTGAGCTTAATGAGCGTATACAAGATATCAATACCACATACCAGTGTGATAATAATATCATCTTCTATTTATCTACACCGCCTAGTTTATTTGAAGCCATTGCAAAGAATCTTACTGCAAAAGGACTTAATGATGAGCGTCTAGGTTGGAAACGACTTATAGTAGAAAAACCTTTTGGCTACAGTCTTGAGACTGCAAAGTCACTTAACGAGGGATTACACAGATATTTTAAAGAATCGCAGATTTATAGAATAGATCATTACTTAGGTAAAGAGACCGTTCAAAATATACTTGTCACCCGATTTGCAAATAGCATTTTTGAACCTTTATGGAATCGTGACTACATAGACCACGTTGAGATTACAAATGCAGAGAGTGGAGGCGTAGAGTCTCGTGGTGGTTATTATGATAAGTCTGGAGCATTGCGAGATATGTTTCAAAGTCACTTATTACAGCTTGTTGCATTAATAGTAATGGAACCGCCATTAAGTGCAGATCCAGAAGAAATACGTAACGAGAAGTTAAAAGCACTAAAGTCATTACGATTAATGACAGACCCAGAGGTGCTTGATAAAAATACCATACGCGGGCAATATTTAAGCAGTGAGATAGATGGCGAGCGTGTAAATAGCTACCGCGAGGAAGAAGATGTAGACCCAGATAGTATTACAGAAACCTATGCTGCGGTTAAGTTTTTTGTAGATAACTGGCGATGGGCAGATGTTCCTTTTTATGTGCGTACGGCAAAACGTATGCCTACTAAGGTTACAGAAGTTGTGATACACTTCAAGTCACCGCACCACCAGATCTTTAAAAACTCAGACATTAATAAGGATAATAAACTCATCATACGTATTCAACCTGATGAGGGTATCTTAGTAAAGTTTGGTGTGAAAGTGCCAGGACAAGGATTTAAGGTAGAACGTGGTAATCTTGATTTTTACTACTCTAGCTTAGGTGATACAGATATTATGGAGGCTTACGAACGTCTATTGCTTGATGCAATGCAAGGTGATGCTACTTTATATTCTCGTGCAGACGAGGTAGAAGCAGCATGGAGATTTACAGATCCTATACTAGAATATTGGACAAGTCGTGATGTAAAGATGTATGGTTATGCAGCGGGAGTCTGGGGACCAGAATTTGCAGATGATCTTATAGAAGGTCGTGGCGGCTGGCGTAATCCAGGAGCACATCTAGCAGATGATCCAGGATACTGTGTGATAGAATAACAAAATTGAGTTGTTACCCATTTTAACTAGCGTTCTGCGGTTGTAATTATAGAATAGAAAACAATGACACTACATATATCAAAAACAAAGCAAGATGTAGCACAAGATTTTGCTACTTATTTAATGGAAGCTGCAAGTGGTAAAGATCGTTTTACTGTTGCGCTATCTGGAGGAAGTACTCCTAAAATTGTTTTTGACTTACTTGCAGAGAAGCATAAAGATGCAGACTGGTCTAAGTTCCAGTTTTATTGGGGTGATGAGCGTTGTGTCGCTCCTACAGATGAGCAAAGCAATTACAAAATGACCGTCGATCATTTATTTTCAAAAATTAATATCCCTGCCGAAAATATACACCGCATCCTTGGCGAAAATAATCCAGAAGCAGAAGCTATACGCTATGCAGAGGTTTTAGAAAGTACGCTCGCTTCAGAAAATGAGGTGCCTCAATTTGATTTAGTCATATTAGGTATGGGAGACGATGGTCATACTGCATCTATATTTCCTCATGAGATAGAGTTGTGGGACTCATCAAACTGGTGCGAAGTCGCTACACATCCAGAATCTGGACAACAACGCGTGAGTATTACGGGCGATATTATCAATAATGCGCAAGCCGTAGCATTTCTAGTTACTGGAGCTTCAAAAGAAGAAAAGGTAGTCACTATCATTAATCAAGAAGAAGATTTCAGAGATTATCCAGCAAGTCTTGTTTCACCACTCTCTGGAGAACTTCATTGGTTTATGGACGAAGATGCAGCAAGTGGTTTAGATCAATAAATTTACTCTTAAAAAATAATATGTTGTCGTAATTTATATCTTATGAAAGTAGCTAGTTGTATTGTCTTTTTTCTTTTTGCGATAACAATACACGCTCAAGATGTAATTACAGGAACACTACTAGCTACACAAGACAGTCTTGCCATCGAGAATGCCTCTGTCTATTTTAATAATACCACAATTGGCGCTATATCTAATGCGCAAGGAGATTTCAAAATCACTAGAGATAATGCGATAGAAACCGAACTTATTATAAGTGTTTTAGGTTTTGAGACGCTTATTATCCCCCACAATCAACTAGGCTCCTTAGGAACGCTATACCTCAAGGAAAGTATCGCTTCACTAGATGAGGTAATATTAGATGACGATACTTGGTCAAGAGAACGTAAAATGAGAGCTTTTAAAAAGTACTTTATAGGCTCGGTATTAAATACGAAGGATGTCAAAATTCTTAATGAAAAAGATATCCGGTTGAGATATAGTGCTACTAACGGAATGCTATATGCAGACAGCAATGTGCCTATTAGGATTAGAAATAAAAACTTAGGGTATCTCGTATCTTATGATCTCATGGACTTTGAGGTTACTTATGAGAAAAGTCTTAATGGATTTAATATGGCGAGCAAGTCCTTTTTTGTGGGCACTGTGTTTTTTGAAAACATTAAAGAAAAAACGAGCCGTAAGATTTTAAAAAATAGAACTGTAGAATATAAAGGCTCACTACTTCACTTTTTGAGAGCCTTACGTGATCATAAATTGGTAGAAGAAAAGTATAGAGTTTTTCTAGGCAAATATGAGACTGCTCCATATGCGCCTTTTAAAATAATTGCTACAGATAAAGGGCATGAAGTAACCCTTCTTGAAGAAGATATCCAGATTCTTTATAACCAAGACGAGCAATCAAAACTTGAAGCTACAGCTTCATTTTTTATTGATTCATTCGGAAATCACAGTCCTGTTGATGTATTGTATACAGGAGGTGCGATGGCAGCACGTAAGGTAGGAGCAATGCTACCTCTGACTTTTGAACTAGCAGAAGAATAGTATGCTAATTTTTTATCTTTTCGCTTAGATTAATGTTTGAAAATTACGCTTTCGCGAAAGCGTACTAATCTTCACACAGCACCACTTAATATAGTATTTTTGCAATCTTAAATTTATATTATGATTGCAGTAGATAACCTTGCCGTTGAGTTTAGCGGAGACACACTTTTTGCAGATGTTTCTTTCTCTATTAATGAGAATGATAAAATTGCCCTCATGGGTAAAAACGGAGCTGGTAAGTCTACCATGATGAAAATTATCGCAGGAGCGCTAAAACCTACTCGCGGTAACGTGCGAACTCCTAAGGATGCAGTCATAGCATACTTACCACAGCATTTACTTACAGATGATGATTGTACGGTAATGGAGGAGGCTTCTAAGGCGTTTTCTACTGTTTTTACAATGAAGGAGGAGATGGCTCGTCTTAACAAGGAGCTTGAAACTCGTACAGATTATGAGTCTAAGGAATACATGGATATCATTACCAAGGTGACCGATCTTGGAGAGAAGTTCTATGCGATTGAGGAGGTAAATTATGAAGAGGAAGTTGAGAAAGCGTTAAAAGGACTTGGGTTTAAACGTGAGGATTTTACAAGACCTACGAGCGAATTTTCTGGAGGATGGCGCATGCGTATTGAGCTAGCCAAAATCTTACTACAAAAACCAGATCTTATCTTACTGGATGAGCCTACAAACCACGTAGATATTGAGTCTGTGATATGGTTAGAGGATTTCTTGTTGAATAAGGCAAAGGCAGTGGTTGTGATCTCTCACGATAAGGCGTTTATTGATAATATTACAAATCGTACGATAGAGGTGACGATGGGACGCATTTACGATTACAAAGCAAATTACTCGCACTATCTTGAGCTACGTGCAGATCGTCGTACGCATCAAATCAAAGCCTACCAAGAGCAGCAAAAGTTTATTGCAGATAACCAAGCCTTTATAGATCGTTTTAAAGGAACATATAGTAAAACAAATCAAGTCTCTTCTCGTGAGCGTATGCTAGAAAAGCTTACCATCATTGAGATTGATGAGGTAGATAACTCGGCACTAGCATTGAGATTTCCACCGGCGCCTAGGTCTGGAGATTTTCCTGTAAAAGTGAAAGATCTTACTAAGAAGTATGACAATCATACGGTCTTTAGTAGTGCAAATATGGATATCGCTCGAGGCGAAAAAGTGAGCTTTGTAGGTAGAAATGGCGAGGGAAAATCGACGATGATTAAAGCCATTCTTGGCGAAATCGAGGTAGAAGGTGCTTGCGAACTAGGACATAACGTAAAAGTGGGTTATTTCGCCCAAAATCAGGCTGCTTTATTAGATCCAGATCTTACCGTTTTCCAAACGGTAGATGAGGTTGCCAAAGGCGATATGCGCACGCAGATTAAAAATATATTAGGTCGCTTTATGTTTTCTGGAGATAATCTAGATAAAAAGGTAAGTGTACTTTCTGGAGGAGAAAAAACACGACTAGCAATGGTGAAGTTGCTTCTTGATCCAGTAAACTTATTAATACTGGATGAGCCTACAAACCACCTAGATATTAAGTCTAAAGATGTTTTAAAAGAAGCACTACAAACCTTTGATGGAACACTTATCCTTGTTTCTCACGATCGTGATTTTTTACAAGGACTATCTAAAAAGGTATTCGAATTTAAGGAGAAGCGAGTTATTGAACACTTTGAAAGCATAGACGATTTCTTAAAAAGAAACCGTATTGAAAATCTTAAGGAAATAGATTTAATGAAGTCTTAAGTCACTCTAGGTAACGAGCGACTTAAGACCTAAGTTTTAATACATCGTATTTAGGTTTGCAGATGTTTTTGGAATTAGAATATACTTTGCAATAACATTGTATCATTAGATAAATGATGCTAATGAGTTATGCGTCTAAAAACGATATTTCGAGCACGTTCATTTGCCGTTCCTTTAAAGCCATTTACTACGTTATCTTTTCTTGTGAATTCTAGAAAAAGACGCTCACAGTTGCCTCTATCACGAGACACCAATAATGAACTAGACTGTCCTGGAGAAAATTCTATAACAAGCTGACTATCTTTAATTAAAATAGTATAAGTTGTGTCTAGTTCTTCTGAATAATAATTACCCACGTAATCATTAAAATTTATTTCTCCAGAAGATTTTGCTAATCTTTTAAACGTTGAAGTCGTATTATCTTGTTTGATTTCTAGTTTTTGAAATTTTTCAAACTTATTTTCTAAAAAAGTAAAAGAAAGAGAATTATCTTCTGGAACTATATAGGTGTTACCTTCCTTAAATTTCAATAAATAATCTTGTTTATCCCATTTCTGAAAAACTTTTAGTGATTTGTTTTCAATGGTGATTTCCATTTCAATGCCTGGTTGTAACTCGTATGCACCTTTGAAAAATTCTAAATCTGTAATTTTAACCTCACTATCTTCAATTTGATTATTAGATTCGTTATTCTCTACTTTATCAATAAATAGATTTAGAATTTGATAAGTCTTCTGATATCTTTTAATGTCATCTCTATTTGCGAAAATTATAATAGATAGATGTAGTTCAGGTACTCTCAAATATTGAGTTTTAAAACCAGCTTTATCTCCTCCATGAGATATAGTTTTATAGCCTTTGTAACTTCTAGGAAATTGACCAAAACTGTAACCTGAACCTTTGCCATCATTGAGTTTACTCTCTGTTTGCATTTTATCAATAATTTCCTGATTTCCTTTTCCTAATTTATTGTCATAGAAATTTTGATCCCATAAATATATATCTTCTATTGTTGTATATATACCGCTTGGACCAACGATATCAGAGCGAATTATTTGATTTTCAAATTCACCATATTCATTATGATGGTAACTAAATACCCTGTTTTTTATCAATTTTGTATTGTCATTATAAAACACGGTATTAGACATGCCTAGTGGTTTAAAAATATAATGTTGACCAAATTCATCTATCGATTTACCACTTACTTTTTCTATTATTTTTACTAATAAGAAGTATCCGCTGTTGCTGTATGAGAATTCTTCTCCCGTGGGGAAGTTTAATTCTTTTTGAGATTTTATAAGTTTATACAGATCTGCAGGGTCAATATTGTCTAGGCTATTAATTCCTTTTAAATATAATAATACACCGCTATCTCTAAGACCACTTGTATGATGAATGAGGTGTGATAACGTTATAGGAGAAGCATATTTTGTAAAGTCAGGTAAATGTTTCTGAATTGGATCTTCTAGGTTTAATTTACCTTGCTCTTCTAGTAAGAGGATAGAAAAAGCTACAAACTGTTTTGTTATTGATGCTATGTTAAACACAGAATGTTCTGTTAATGGAATATTGTGCTCTAAATCTGCGCTACCATATCCATTTTTGTATATAAGTTTGCCGTCCTTAATTATCCCTAATGAAGCACCAGGATCGTCCGTATTTTCGTATTCTTTAAATAAAGAGTCTACTTTTGAAATTGAAAAATTTTGACTAAAAACAACAGTCGAAAATAAGATTAAGATAATTTTTAAAAACTTCATTAATTGTTTTTTAATATAAGTTGCTGAGTAAATATAAGCTTCAATGTTAAGGTATCTCCACACATTCCTTATACTTTTCATTTTAATTAAACTGTTTTCTATCATTTACTTCCACCCAATATTCATCGAGATCTTGAAAGTAGAGTTGGCGTACTTTATCTGGACGTGTTGAAATTTGGTTAGCACTTCCTGGCCAGTCGTAGTAGTTGAGGTTTTGTTTTTCTATGCTTTCGCAAAAGCTGTCAAAATCACCTACAGCAAGTGCAATATGTACACCTTTAGGTATTTTCTTATTAAGGCTATCTACTTCAATAATATGTAATTCTTGCGATGGTCCTAGTCTAAACCATCTTATATGTGGCTGCTCTGTACCGTCTTTTATTTCATTCAAACCAAAGACCTCTTGATAGAAAGTGATACTCTGATCTAAATCTGCAACATTTATGACATAATGATCTATAGCAACTTGAAATCCAGACGCTAAGTCTAAATTATTCGATGGCGTGTTAGTTTACTCTGCACAAGAGGATAAGTACAACGCAGTAACTTTGAAAGCATTGACGATTTCTTAAAAAGAAACCGAATAGAAAATCTTAAGGAAATAGATTTAATGAAGTCTTAAGTCACTCTAGGCTACGAGTGACTTAAGATCTAAGTTTTAATACATCGTATTAGGATTTGCAGATGTTTTTGGTATTCGCTGGATAGCATCCCAGTGTTCTACGATTTTTCCGTTGGTGTCAAATCTAAAAAAGTCCATCGTGATGTATTGATCATCGTCTGGCCATATTTGATGCGTATGTAAGGAAACAAGGTCACCTTCGGCAATGGCGCGTACAAAGTCAATTGACTTTTCTGGATACTCAGCCTGCATTCTTTCAAAGTAGGAAATGAATCCTTCGGTTCCATTTTCGACGTCGGGATTGTGCTGTATATATTCATCACCTACGTATAAAGAAACCGCCTCTCGCGGATTTCCCTCATATGCCATTTTGTAAAAAGCAATGGCATTTTCTTTCATAGTTTCGGTTTTAGACATGATGAGGTTTTTAGTGATTAAACTGCTTCCCATCATTTACTTCCACCCAATAACCATCTGGATCTTGGAAGTAGAGTTGGCGTACCTTATCAGGACGTGTTGAAATTTGGCTAGCACTTCCTGGCCAGTCATAGTAGTTGAGGTTTCTTTTTTCTATGCTTTCGCGAAAGCGGTCAAAATCACCTACAGCAAGGGCAATATGTACACCTTTAGGTATTTTCTTATCAAGGCTATCTACTTGAATGATATGTAATTCTTGCGATGATCCTAGTCTAAACCATCTTATATGTGGCTGCTCTGTGCCATCCTTAATTTCTTTCAAACCGAAAACCTCTTGATAAAAAACGACGCTTTGATCTAGATCTGCTACGTTAATCGCATAATGATCTATCGCAACTTGAAATCCAGATACTGAGTCTGGATTAGCGGGTGCTGTGCTTGTTTTTTCTGCACATGAGTAAAAGCATAACGCAGTAACTACAATAGCTACTGCGTTTATAGATAATTTGTTATTCATCATTATTTTCCTTGGTTTACTGGCGGCGGTCCTGCTGGTACAATTGCTTCGTACACGGCATCTCCTTTACGTTCTTTATATTCTGCTTTCACTTCGTTTACAAGCGTAGGATCTTCAAAAAGATCAAGCATCGTCATGCTCATTGCTTTACTGGCATATGTCATTCCTTTGTGACCAATAGACATCCCGCCACAAGCAACGACAGCCCACGAGTGCCATGGTGTATCCTTGGGAGCAGTGGTAACACCAAGGTTAATATTTGCAACATTCCAGCTCACATCTCCCACATCTGTACTACCGCCACCTGGATTTTCTCTAGTCGCTTCAAGTGGTTTGATAGCACTATCCATTCCTACTTGAGGCTTTCCAGTTACTTCTTGAATTTTTTTACCAAAGGCAATTTCTTCTGGCGTATAATTAATAGGTCCTAGAAGCTCAAGATTGTTTTGCATGACTGCTCCACCAGTTCTATTGACGAGTACTTCATAAATCCCAGAAATAAGAGACACTTTAAAATCCACATCTGCGAGGATGGCTGCGCCTTCTACCATTTCTTGTAAGCGTTCATACACGGGCATCATCCCTTTACGTTCAGTATCGCGCACGCGCATCCATAGACGCGAGTAATCTGGAACTACATTTACCACTTGACCACCATCTTGGATGTGGTAGTGCATGCGTACGGTAGGTTTTACGTGCTCACGATAATAGTTTACACCTGTTGTATAAAGTTCAAGCGCATCGGAGGCAGAGCGTCCATTCCATGGGTCTGCGCTTGCATGTGCTGCTTGACCAAAAAATTCTATTTTAAAATCTACAAGCGCGAGAGAGCTTTGTACATCTGCTTTCATTTCTGCTGCTGGATGCCAAGAAATATTTACATCTACATCATCCCAGAGACCTTCACGCACCATCCATATTTTCCCAAAGAACTTTTCTTCGGATGGTGTTCCCATGAACTTTACGGTTCCTTTGATTTTTCCAGCTTCTATTTGTTCTTTTATGGCAATGGCAGCACCTAAACTCGCTGCGCCAAACATATTGTGACCACAGCCATGACCAGGCTCGCCTTCGTTAAGCGGATTCTTTGTTGGCTCTGTTTTTTGAGAAAGTCCTGGTAGTGCATCAAACTCTCCCAAAACACTAATTACAGGGCTTCCAGATCCATACGTAGCAACAAAAGCCGTAGGCATTCCTGCAACGCCGCGATCTACTTTAAATCCATTTTTCTCGGCGTAACTGGCAAGAATTTCAGCCGACTGGGTTTCTTCAAAAGCAGTTTCGGCTATAGACCATATTTCATCGGAAATGCGGATGAGTTCTTTTTCATGTTTTTCAACAGAGGCAATTACTGCTTGTTTGTTTTTTGATAGTTTTTGAGCAGAGACGCTTAGCGTGATCATACTCAAAACGTAGAGGAGTGTCAATTTTTTCATTAAAGTCTAACATTTCGGTTGGTAGCTTCTAAGATACACAAAATCAAAACTCCAGAAAATGATATCGTTACGATAGGTTGCTGCTTATCACTCCATACCACAATACTGCAGCCCAGGCCCAGCATATAAGCGCATACATCACTCTGAGCACATGTAGAGAATGTATCTTACTATGCAGAAAGTGCCAAGCAAGTCCAGCCCAGATAAAGCCAAAAGACCAAAACATCCCAACACCTATAGTTGCTGGCCATACCCAATCACCAGTCCAGTCATTGAGGGTGGGATAGGAGGTTAATAAGAATGAAACAGGATAATAAAGTAACGCACCTAGAATTCCCATACTAAAGAGCCCCATAGGAAGTATTGCGATAAAGGCTATGATGGAGAATCTGGTAGTGTATGATCAGGACTTCCAGAAGGCGAGTATGGATGATAGCATGAATGATTGTTAGCTACTAATACATAAAAAGTACGCTTTCGCGAAAGCGAAAAGAAAAGCTATACGATACCACCATTTGTGTATAGCACTTGGCTAGAGACCCATTTTGAGTCATCGCTTACCATAAAGAGAACTGCTTTTGCGATATCTTCTGGTTGTGCCAGTCTGTTGAATGGGGATTTACTTTTAAGTTGCTCTATAAAGTCGGCAGATTTGCCTTCTAAAAACAAATCTGTTTCTGTAGGGCCAGGAGCTATGCAGTTTACAGAAATTCCGCGTCCTATTTCTTGACTCACCACTCGTGACATTTGTTCTACAGCAGCTTTGGTTGCTGAGTAAATAGCGTAGCTAGGCAACATCATTTTTGTAGTACTAGATGAAAAATTAAGTATAGTTCCGTTATCTGAAAGATCTTGGTATGCGCGTTGCATGGTGTTAAAAACACCTCTCACGTTTACATCAAATTGTGATGTAAAATCATCTTGTTCTATGTCTTGAAAAGGCTTGTTTTTCATGATTCCCGCACAATTAATAAGCACATCTACTTTGCCATAGTGAGTAATTGTTTTATCAAAAAGTATTGCTACTTCTTCTGGCTTACTTACGTCTGCTTTTATAGCAATTGCATCACCTCCGTTCTCTTTGATGGTTTCTAATGTTTTAGAAGCCTCCTTATCGCTTGATGCGTAGTTAATCACCACTTTTGCGCCATGTGCTGCAAGTAGTTTTGCTGTCGCGCTGCCTATTCCTTTTGATGATCCTGTGATGAGTATTACTTTATCTAGTGAGTTATTCATGATCAACGGTTTTAAGTGAGTAGGTATTTAAAAGTTGGTACACAGCAATTATAAGCAAAGCTATGGCAATATAAACAAGCATCATTTTAGGCTCGGGACGTATTAAATATTCTGTGAGTAGTCCACCTAGCATCGTTCCAGTTAGAAGTAAATAACCTAAAATGTGTGCAACTTCACTTTTTCTTGTAAGCGAGAGTATAAGGAGGATGGCTGTGATTAACTCTACAACTCCCGTGACGTATCGCGCGATGTTGTTAGGAATGCCTATGACCTCATTAAAATTAGAAAAACCTTTAACGCTTTGTTCAAGGCCTATCAGTTTTGGTAATGCAAAATAACCTATTGCCACAATGGTTATTATTGTTAGTAATTTTGCTATGGTTGTTGTTTTCATAATTATTTTTAAAACAAATCTCTAGTAAGTACGAGACGCGTCAAAAGTAATTATGTGTTCTTTGTGAAAATTTTGGCAGCGTTGTTAAACCTATTTTTTTTTGTAAGGTTTTTTGAAATTTGCTGTTTGTGTCGTTACGCTTTCGCGAAAGCGTACTAAGCCACCGCCTCCTTATACGTCTTTAAACAGCGCTCTCTAGCTTCTTTGTGATCTACCATTTTCTCTGGATACTTATCTGTATCATGCTCTGGAATCCACTTTGAGATGTATTCTTTTTGCTTGTCAAATTTATCAACCTGCGTCATAGGATTAAATATGCGGAAGTAAGGCGCTGCATCCACTCCAGAACCTGCTGCCCACTGCCAGTTTCCTACGTTTGAACTCATGTCGTAATCCAGTAGTTTTTCGGCAAAATAAGTTTCCCCCCATCTCCAGTCAATAAGTAAGTGCTTACATAAAAAGCTCGCCACCAGCATACGCACTCTGTTGTGCATGTATCCCGTAGTGTTGAGTTCGCGCATACCGGCATCTACTAGTAGATATCCCGTCTCGCCATTTTTCCACTTTTCAAATTCTTCTTCGTTATTACGCCAGTCTATACGGTCGTATTTTGATCTGAAGGCTTTATCCTTTGTATGTGGGAAGTGATACAGAATTTGCATAAAAAACTCCCTCCATATGAGTTCGCTCCAGAAAATCTCATTGGTTTCTGCGATGGCTTTTTTCATCATTTTACGTACACTTACCGTCCCAAAACGCAAATGCGGACCTAAATGTGAGGTGCCATCTTGTGCGGGGAAGTTACGAGTGTCTTCATAATTCTGGATAAGAGTAGGAGTGACGTCATACTCAGGAACCTCAATAGAAGATTTTTTAAACCCCATGTCTGATAAGCTCAGATTAGGCAGTCGACTGTGTTCTATAAGATTGTTGAGATGCTGGGAAGTGTAGTGTATGGTAAGATCTTTATCTGCATCAAAGCGTTCTTTCCACTTATTCTTAAACGGTGTGTAGACTACGTATGGATCACCATCGCCTTTAACCACCTCGTCTTTTTCAAAAATCACTTGATCTTTGAAGGTTTTGAATTCAATATCATTTTCTTCTAGCAATGATGTAATCGCCTCATCTCTCTCCTTTGCATACGGTTCATAATCACGATTTGTAAAAACCGTAGCAATCTCATAATCTTTACTGAGCTGTGTAAATACCTCTTCTGGCGTATCGTAATACATGGCTAGCGAACTATCATGCTCATCCTGCAAGGTGCTGCGCATTTTTTGTAGCGTTTCAAAAATGAACGTCACGCGGGCATCATCTTTTGGTAATTTGTCAAGAATTTCTTTGTCAAATATGAAGATAGGAAGCACGGGTAAGTCACCTTTTAGTGCTTCAAGAAATCCTACGTTATCATCTAATCGTAAATCACGACGAAACCAAAAAATATTTACTTTATTACTGCTCATAGTTGTTGCATAAGAAAGCTCAAAGATACTAATCGCATCTTTGAGCCTTGTGATAATGAGTTCCACGCTTTTGCGAAAGCGTACCACCCATAATTATTAAATGTAGGGATTTAATTTACGTTAAGCGTACTCATTCCTCCGTCTACACCAATCACTTGTCCGGTGATCCAAGAGCTCTCATCGCCTAATAAAAAGGCTGCAATGTTTGCAATGTCTTGGCTAGTACCTACGCGTTTAAGCGGGTGACGAGCGTCCATCATTTCTTTTTTCTTGTCATTGCTCAATAATCTTTTGGCAAGAGGAGTATCTGTAAGCGATGGAGCAATCACGTTTACTCTAAGCTTAGGAGCATACTCGGCTGCTAGTGCTTTTGCAAAACCTTCGATAGCGCCTTTTGCCGCAGCTACACTCGTGTGGAAAGGCATACCTACCTTAACTGCTACGGTACTGAAGAATACTAAACTCGCTTGCTCCGATTTTTTTAAGTGCTCCATAATCTGGTGCACTACTTTAATCATGCTCAAAAAGTTGAGTTCCATGTCGTCTCTAAAGGTATCTACGCTTAGCATTTTAAAAGGCTTAAGGTTGATAGTTCCAGGGCAGAATACAAAACCATCGATATGATCTGGCAGCTGGCTCAAATCTAGTTCGTCTTTTTCTGTGTCATACTCGATGTAATTTACATCAAGATTTCCAAGATTTTCATTAGTACGCGATGCTACGTATACAGTGTGGTCATGATGTAGTTTGCTGGCTATTTCAAAACCAATTCCGTGACTTCCTCCTATTAAAAGTATGTTTTTGCCCATAATGTTCTTTGTTATTGTGGTGATGCAGTTATGCGATTATATCTTGTTTTAAAGTTGTGGTAGTATCTGTAGGAGCTTTGTACACTCCAAATTTTTCTTCAAGCGCTTTCTTTCTATATTCAAAAATCTCATCAAGCTTAGGTTGTACTAGATAGGGATGTGCTAGTCTACCTAAGAATCCTGCGGGTACCGCATAATCTACAATATCTTCCATCTCTACACCACCCGGTATTGCTTTAATAAAGTGTTTGTGGTGCCATAATGTATATGGACCATATTTTTGCTCATCTACAAAGTACTCTCCTTCCTTTACACTTATAATTTCTGTCACCCATTTCATTTTAATGTTAGAAATAGGAGTCACCGTATATTGTATAAGCTGTCCTGCATACACAGGTCTATCTGCACCAGATAAGATATTAAAGTTCATATACGATGGTGTGATGGTACCTAGGTTACGAGCGTTTGATAAGAAATTCCAAGCTTCCTCCACCGTGATGGGAACATTTTGCTTGGTATGTATTTGATAGATTTTCATAGTCGCTTTATTGAGAGTTTAAAAATACAATCAAAATGTTTAATTACAAGTACCAAAAGGTTAAACAAAAATTAAATTAAAATAATATATCATTTTGACGCATTACTATATGAGTACCTTATTTAAAGAGTAAAGCAGACAGAAGCATCAAGAGTAGCGGCACACACTAAATACATATTATGGAAAGAAACGGTTTTAAGCCATTTAAGAGAATGCGCTGATATTAAGATTTTGTTAACACTTACCCCTTTAGAACGCCTTATTTTTGTGAGAGACTTTTTCGCGAAAGCGTAAAAAATCACATTAACTAAAAAAACAACAACAATGAAAAAATTACTTTTTGTAGCTTTCTTAGGTCTTATGACTGCGGGCGTTACTGCACAAATTGACACACCAGCACCTAGCCCAGCGGCCAAAGTGATGCAAGTAGTAGGTCTTACAGATGTTACATTAGAATACTCACGCCCAGCAATGAAAGGACGTACCATCATGGGAGATCTAGTGCCTTATGGTGCAATGTGGCGTACGGGAGCAAATGCAAATACTACGGTAAGCTTTTCTACTCCAGTAACCGTAGGAGGGAAGGAACTTAGAGCAGGTTCTTATGCTGTATTTACTAAGCCTACGCAAGATGCATGGGAAGTATATTTTTACAATGATACAAGCAACTGGGGAACTCCAGCAACTTGGGATGATAGTAAAGTAGCAGCTACGTTTACAGCAAAAGTACAAATGAGTAACATGGTTGCAGAGTCATTTACTATGGGTATCAACCACATTACTAACGAGGGTGCACACTTAACAATGCAGTGGGATAAAACGTTTGTTGCAGTACCTTTTAATGTACCGGCAAACGAGACAGTAATGGCTCAGATTGATAAAATCATGGCTGGACCAGGAGTAAATGATTACTATGCTGCTGCAGTATATCTTTCAAGCACTGGTCAATCTCTAGAAAAGGCAAATACGTACATGGAGAAAGCAATGTCTATGACTAAGGAGCCAAAATTCTGGCAACTACGCCAGCAGTCTTTATTACTTGCAAAAGTAGGTAACAAGAAAGCTGCTATCAAGGCTGCACAAGCATCTCTAGAAGGAGCAAAGGAAGCAAAGAATCAAGATTATGTAAAAATGAACATGGACTCTCTTAAAGAATGGGGAGCAATGTAAGTAGTACTTTTTCGCTTTCGCGAAAACAGGAAAGCCCTCACTAGAGGGCTTTTTTTATGGAAAATTAATACTTGTCGTTATGATGAGTTTATACAAAAAAAGGAGTCTTGTTTATGTTTTAACTACTGCTCATATTTGTATCTTTGAATAACTTTTAAAAATAAATTATGAGTTCATACGATGTAGCCATTATAGGCTCTGGTCCTGGAGGATATGTTGCAGCAATACGCTGTGCACAACTAGGAATGAAAACTGCAATTATAGAAAAATATAGTACACTAGGAGGAACTTGCTTAAACGTAGGTTGTATTCCTTCTAAGGCACTTTTAGACTCTTCTCACCACTACGAAGACGCCATAAAACATTTTGAAGATCACGGAATAGATGTAGGTGAAGTAAGCCTTAATCTTGAGAAAATGATCTCGCGTAAGCAAGGTGTTGTAGATACTACTACAAAGGGTATCGAGTTCTTGATGGGTAAAAATAACATAGACGTTTATCAAGGTGTAGGATCTTTTAAAGATGCTACGCACATCAATATTGCTGGTGAAAAGAACGAAACTATTGAGGCAAAAAATACCATTATTGCCACAGGTTCTAAGCCTAGTACATTACCTTTTATCACACTAGATAAAGAGCGTATCATTACATCTACAGAGGCATTAAAACTTCCAGAAGTACCTAAGCACTTAGTTGTGATAGGTGGAGGAGTAATAGGTCTTGAGCTTGGACAAGTATACAAGCGTCTAGGCGCAGAGGTAACCGTAGTAGAGTATATGGATCGCATCATCCCTACTATGGATGGCGCGCAAAGTAAAGAATTACTTAAAGTCTTCAAGAAGCAAAAAATGAAATTTGCTCTTTCTCATGGTGTTACTGCTGTAGAGAGAAATGGAGATGAGGTAACTGTAAAAGCGACAGATAAGAAAGGTCAAGAAGTTGAGTTTAAAGCAGACTACGTGCTTGTAGCTGTAGGACGTCATGCTTATACAGATGGTCTTAATCTTGATGCTGTAGGTATCAAGACAGATGAGAGAGGAAAAGTTGAGGTAAACGAGCACTTGCAAACTAATGTATCAAACATTTATGCAATAGGTGATGTGATTAAAGGAGCAATGCTTGCTCACAAAGCTGAGGAAGAAGGAACACTCGTTGCCGAAATCATGGCAGGTCAAAAACCTCATATTGATTATAACTTAATTCCAGGTGTTGTATACACATGGCCAGAAGTTGCCTCTGTAGGTAAAACTGAGGAGCAGCTTAAAGAAGCTGGAGTAGCCTACAAGTCTGGACAGTTCCCTATGCGTGCATTAGGACGTAGCCGTGCGAGTGGTGATACCGACGGATTTGTAAAAATCCTTGCAGATAAAACTACAGATGAGGTACTAGGAGTACACATGGTAGGAGCTCGTGTAGCAGACTTAATTGCTGAAGGTGTAACCGCAATGGAATTCCGTGCAAGTGCAGAAGATATTGCACGCATGAGCCACGCACACCCTACGTATGCAGAAGCTGTAAAAGAAGCAGCACTAGCTGCTACGGAAGACAGAGCATTACACGTGTAATCACAGTAACATATTATAGAGTACTAAAAAACCTGCTAGTTGATAGCAGGTTTTTTTTGGTTTGTGGTTATTACGCTTTCGTAAGAGGATATACTGATGTAATTGTTTTTTTAAATCTGAATTTCGTTTAAATAATTTTTAATTGTTTTTATTAATAGATAAACAATATGGATTATTAATATTATAGCTAATACGAAAATAATTATCGAGGCGTAAAATTTAAAACTTAATTCATCGCTTAAATATTTCACAATAATACTTGAAGTATAGATTAATAATGAAAAAAATATACTGCAAATTAAATGTAAGTTTGTTTGTCTTAAATTAGAAATATATTTAATAGCATTGGATTTCCTTTGACCTAAAATAGGATTAACTTCTCCTCCCTTGATTCTATCATTAAATTCTTTTAAGTTTTCACGTTTATTGATTATGAAAGAATATAAAACAGTGAATAATGTTGCTGTAAAACCAAAGACAACCAATGAAATATTAGCAATGTCGCTCAAAATGTCATTAATAATTTCCATAAGATTAATTCTCACTTAAATATTCCTCAATAATTGGCGATAATTTTTCAAGAATAAATTTTGTTTCAAAAAGTGAATCAGTTTCTGACTCATTTACAACTATTTCTGAGTTAAATATTTCCTCTACAGTATTTTGTATCTTTTCTTTTGCTTCTAAAAACTGATTGGTAAGTTTAATTTCTTTTTTATTAATGAAAAACGAAATGATTCTTTTCTGGTAATTATTCTCATATATATCGTCTGATATTAATTCTTCAATATTAGCTGACGGTACATTCTCAAATTTTTCTACTTTTATTTTTTTTAAATTAGATTTAACCAAATATTGTTTTAGACTATTTTCAACTTCGTTAGCATCATTTGACTGAGAATAAAATTGCATTTTCAATTCACTAATAATTCTTCTGTCTTCAAGCATTTTTAAAACCCTATCAAGTTTTAAATTACAAAATTTAATTTGAAAAACCTTTTCTAAGACTGTTTTACAAACACCTACCAGTTCACGATTTTCTTTAGTTGGATCTTCATAAAGTAAAATTTTCCACTGATACTGATATTCTTCTTTGTTTAGCCCAATTATTCTAGGGTATAAAAGCATAAAATGTGTGTCGCTACCTAACTTATCATTTTTGTTCAGCTTAATTTTTTCCTCTCTCTCAACAAATCCATCTATTAAGTTCGTATTGTAAGCTGAAATTTTTAGTAGCCTTATAGGTACATCTCCTATTTTTCCTTCAATCTTCTCAATATTCTCTATTTCAATTTCTTTGATTTTATTTCTTCTTTTTCTAGATAACTTTGGTTTTGTTTGTGAGTACTTGTCGAGTTTCAAATCAACATATTTTACCATATGTTCATATGTATGTCCTCCAAACAGTCCTTTTTTATTATCTAACAGTTCTGAAGAATATACTGGCACTTTAATTTTATAATACTTTTCCTTTACTTTTGACTTTTCCATTTTGATTGATGTGAAATTATCGTACTTATTTGCTTTTTAATTGATTACCTAAATATACACACAACAAGGCATCAAAAAGTCTTTCACTTTCAACGTTATCAACACCTTATGCACTAAGGGTGACTGTCCCCAATTTTCAAGTATTTTGAACGCCAAACGAGATTTAAAATAAGGTCGTTTTGTATTTTTGCACCTCTTAAAAAGAGCATTTATGTGGTACAGACGCCTTCTTAAAATATCCATTATATTTTTATACTTAATTATCATTGCTGGAGCAGTGGTACGTATGACGGGAAGTGGTATGGGGTGTCCAGACTGGCCGCAATGTTTTGGATATTTAGTACCACCTACAGAGGAAAGTGAGCTGCGATGGGAGCCTAACCATCTATATGAAGATGGACAAGTAATCATACTAGAGGAATCATTGCGTATTGCTCCTACAGATTTTACTTCTGGAGATTCTTATAACGAAGCAAACTGGGATACCTATGATAAACATGATTACGCTAGTTTTAATGTGTGGCATACGTGGATAGAGTATATAAACAGACTCGTTACTGCACTTGCAGGAATCCCTATGTTACTCATGGTTATCCTAGCTTTCTGGTACTGGAAGGGTAATAAATGGCTCATTTTTGCCACGTTTATGGTGTTGCCACTCATGCTTTTTCAAGCATGGCTTGGTAAGCAAGTTGTGGACTCAAATTTACTTCCTGTGAAGATTACCATTCACATGATAGCGGCGTTATTTATTGTTGCTCTATTACTATTCTTATGGTGGAAATCTCAGATAAAGGAAGGTATGCAGGATACGCTTTCTCGAAAGCGTACCTATGACCCACGTTTTAAAAACTTAATAATTATTGCTAGTCTATTAACACTTATCCAAATAGCACTAGGAACCCAAGTGCGTCAATATGTAGACGAGCGCGTTGCTGAAGTAGGCTATGAAGCAAAAGAATTATGGCTTAACCCTGCGACCATATGGTTTTATGTGCATAGATCTTTTTCTATACTTGTCACGCTCCTCAATCTTTATATTTTCTGGCGTAACAGAAGTTTAGTCTTAGGTCATACTAAGTTGCTCAACTGGGTGCTTATTTTTATAGGGCTGGAGGTAGTAACTGGGATTGCTATGTATTATATAGATTTCCCATTTGGCACACAACCTTTACACTTAGTGATATCGTCATTATTATTTGGCGCACAATTCTACGTATTGTTAGAAAGTTTCCCAAAAAGGGTAGCAGTCTCTCCCATGAGATAACACAAAACCAAGTATCTTTACCATCTTAAAATTTTTACAATGATTTACCGTTTTAGAGCAATTCTAGACACAGAAGAAGACGTTTTTCGCGATCTTGAAATTGAAGCAACAGATACTTTAGAAGATTTACATAATGCTATAAATCAGTCTTTTGGATTTGATGGAGCAGAGGTTGCCGCTTTTTACTTAAGTGATGAAACCTGGATGCAAGGAGAGGAGTTTGCACAATTTGATATGGGAGAAGGTGAGAGCCAGCTACGTATTATGAATGAGACTTCGCTAGATGGTCTTTTAGGAGAACACCAGACGCGTCTTATCTATGTGTATGACTTTTTAAATATGTGGCGTTTTCTAGTAGAACTAGCCGAAATTACAGAACCAGAAGATGGCATGACGTATCCTAACTTGATGTATGTGCAAGGGCAAGTGCCAGATCAAGCACCAGAGTTTGAAATGGAAGATCAGGAGCTAGGAGCAGAGGACGACGATGAAGATGAGTTTAATGATGACTATAACATTGACGATTTTGACGATCTTAGTTTTGATGAAAACTGGAACTAGTTTGCTTTAAATTTTACGTAGTACCTTGAGCATGCTATTGCAAGCTCATAATTAACAACCTATACCTACAAATGATAAACTTATACAGTGCCCAGATAGAATCACTTTCCATTCACCGTATTGGGAATAAAGGTAAAGCAGAAGGGCTTTTTGTATCTCAAGATCCATATCCATTAAGTGACGAACTTACACCACTTATTAAGGAGTTTTTCTTTAAGCCTTTTCGTGAGAAAGAGGAGAATTATTATAAATTCTTCCATGAGCAAGATATAGAGTTTAACACGCTTTTTAGTCTAGCAAAGAAAATCTTTGATAACCCAAGTGGTACACACTTACTTTCTGAAGATATCGCAAAGCATTTATATGCACAAAGTGATCACCCGCATATCAAGCCAGGAGAGTTATACATCGTACACTTAGATGGTGTGCAGATTGATAATATTAAAACAGATGCAATAGGAATCTTTAAGAGCGAACTTAAACAGGATTTCTTACAGTTTCGCGAAAGCGGGACAAACCTACAGATGATTCTTGAGCAAGGGATTAATCTTAATAAACTAGACAAAGGGTGTTTGATTTTTAACCATAAAGAAGAAGAAGGTTATAAAGTGCTCTCTATAGATTCTAACCGCTATGATACGAAGTACTGGCTAGAAAATTTTCTAGGCGTAGAGATTTTTGAAGACGAGACTTTCTACACTAAAAAGTACTTGAAGTTCTGTCAAGACTTTGCAAAAGACGTGGTATTACCTGCAGAGGATAAGAAGGAGGAAGTCCTTTTTATGAACCGTGCGGTAAATCATTTTGCAAAGAATGATACGTTTGACGAGTCTGCTTTTATGAATGAGGTGATCGAAAATCCAGATTTAATACCTGAGTTTAGAAACTATAAAACAGAGCAATCTCCAAAATATAAAATAGAGGATCTTACCGATTTTTCTATAAGCAACAAAGCAGTAACAGCACAGCGTAAGAAGATCAAGAGTGTTATTAATCTTGATACTAATATCCAGATAAAACTAGATTTTATCAATGGAGAAAGCGCAGAGAAGTTTGTTGAAAAAGGATGGGATGAAGAAAAACAGATGTACTATTACTTAGTGTACTTTAATAAAGAACAGAAATAGTAATAACCAGTTCTGATATAAAAAAAAGCGTAGCACACAGTGCTACGCTTTTTTTATACTACTATTTTATGAAGCGTTATATATCTTTTATTAGCCTCTTTAAACTGATGTCTTCATAGTTACGTTTTACAAATTCTAGTGCGGCTCGCAACACTGCACCCATATTTGCCGCACGTCTAAATTTCATATCGTTTGTAAAGTCATAAATATCTGCTCGTAATTGTTTAACATTTTCACGAGGAGAGATATTATCGGTGGCCATTACACGAAGTAAGCGTGTAAGGCGCTTTTTTCCATTAATTATTCTTCTTGCAAGAAGTGCTCTCTCTTCATTGCGATATTGTTCTATTGAGCGGTTATCTAGGCGTTTTGCAACTAGCCGCACAAGCTTTATATTTTCTTTAAAAATTGCTGGTTGGTATACTTTAAAGTTACCTTCGTAACACTGCTGGTCAAAATCTATTGCGCGTATTTTGTAACGAACTGTATCAAAATCGTGTGTTGGCACAATTACAAAATTATAAGCTCTCATATCACCTAACAGTGTGATCATGCAGCGTTCATTGAACTTTACAAACTCTTTTGCGATTTGAGTCAGACCTAGATCATCACAGGTTTCCATGTGATCTTTGATAAAATCATCACCAGGAATACCAGATATGTGTTCTTCTATAAGTGTATTTTCAAAAACTAGAAAACTAATTCGGTTAGGAGATAATATATGCTCGAGTTCTAATCCATACACTCTACTTGCATCTGCTTGCTTTACATAAAAATAGACGTAATTATTGTTATATATATTAAGCACCTTAATGCGGAATGGTTTTGAGTTTCCAAAAGTGCAAAAGTCGATACCGCCTATTTTTAAATAATCAAAAATATTTTCATTACCATCAGAGTGCAGCTGGGTATAAATACGTTTGAGGTTATATTCTATTTCATCTTGCTCAAATTCTGGATAGTAAACTCGCATCCATAAGGTGTCATTATCATCATTGTCATACACGCTAACACCGCCAGAAAATCTAAGTAAGTCTTCATAAGATATTGTCACCTCAGAAGTTCTTGCGTATGTTTTGAGGTATGAAAGAAGCTTCTCATTTACAGGAAATGAGGGTTTCTTTTTAGACATCAGTTTACTTTCCATTGGGGTGTATTTTATGTAAAGATACTAAAGGCTTGTAACAAATAGTAGAGACAAACGTCTTGTAAACACTAGCAATCAAAAAACAACCGAGATATTGGAAACTATATTAACGATTAACAATCTTACGAAGCATTACGGCCATGTGAAGGCCGTAAATGATCTCTCGTTTACGATAGAAAAAGGAAATGTGTACGGAATTCTAGGACCTAATGGTAGTGGTAAATCTACCACCTTAGGGATGGTGCTCAATGTAGTGAATCCTACCGCAGGAACCTTCCACTGGTTTGACGGGACAGATACTACACACAATGCTTTAAAGAAAGTAGGAGCAATTATAGAGCGGCCTAATTTTTACCCTTATATGACAGCGGCACAAAATCTTGCTCTAGTTTGTAAGATTAAGGATGTCTCACCAGATAAGATACAAGAAAAGCTTACTATCGTAGGTCTACTAGATCGCATGCACAGCAAGTTTAGCACGTATTCTTTAGGTATGAAACAGCGTCTTGCAATAGCCTCTGCATTGCTTAATGATCCAGAGATTTTAATTCTTGACGAACCTACCAATGGTTTAGATCCTCAGGGAATACACCAGATAAGAGAGATTATAAAAAACATTGCAGCAGGGGGAACTACCATTCTCTTAGCTTCTCACTTACTAGACGAGGTAGAAAAAGTATGTACGCATGTCGTGATCTTACGTAAAGGAGTAAAACTATATGCTGGACGTGTAGATGCCATGAATGCAAGTCACGGATTTTTTGAGCTACGTTCAGATAATCTTGCATTATTAAAAACGTATTTAGAGAGTCATTCAGACTTTGGAGAAGTAAGTATAAAAGATGATCTTCTCACGGGATTTTTAACAAATCCGCTTGACGCGAAAACGTTAAATACCCAACTACACCAGCAAGGTATTGTACTTACGCACTTAGTGAAGCGTAAAGAAAGCCTTGAAGAGCAATTCCTTGAATTAACTAAAAACTAACCAACCAGATGTTACGACTACTTACCATAGAATATCATAAACTCAAGCACAGTAAAACGTCTCGGGTACTCATAATTGGCTATTTCATTTTACTTTCTGCAATTGCATTGCTTGCCTCTATAAAATTTAATCTTTTTGGAGCCGAATTCCGCTTGGCAGATCAGGGTATATTTAATTTCCCTTACATCTGGCACTTTAACACCTATGTTGCGGCTATACTTAAATTTTTTCTTGCCGTAGTGATTGTCTCCATGACGGCAAATGAATATAGCAACAGAACACTCAAGCAAAACCTTATAGATGGATTAAGCAAGAAAGAGTTTATACTTTCTAAGTTTCTTACGGTCGTTGTATTTTCGGCAGTGTCTACCATATTTGTAGCAGTATTGAGTTTGATTTTAGGCTTTGCTTTTTCAGATTTTACAGAGGCATCTATCGTTTTTTCTGACATGGAGTACTTGTTAGCCTTTTTTATCAAATTAGTCGCATTCTTTTCATTCTGTCTCTTTTTAGGAATATTAATAAAGCGTTCGGCTTTTGCATTAGGATTTTTATTGATGTGGTATTTCTTTGAAGGCGTAGTACAATTAGTGTGCTTGTTCTTTCAAGAGAAGTATGACATGGAAGGCTTGCGCAGTAATGTAACACAGTTTTTGCCGCTTGAGTCTATGAGTAATCTTATTGAACAACCTATTACAAGATTAAACGTAGTACAGTCTGCAGCAAATCAGATTCAGGCAGATGTGCTTTCAGATTACACGGTATATTTCCACGAGATTGCCATTGTATCTCTATGGATATTCATATTTATTTATGCGAGTCTTGCCTTGCTTAAGAAGAGGGATTTATAAGATCTCGCTTTCGCGAAAGCGTATATACACCAAAGCGCTCACATCATCGTGAGTGCTTTTTTTATGTGTTATAGTTTCATTATTGAGACTTAGTATAGTTCTGAAAATTCTATCCCAAAAGAAGATTGCTGATTATTATTGCGTGACCAAATTCTAAAAAGAGGCAATACCCACAAATGATATACTTTTAAGCGATAATACGCTCTAAAGTACTGTCAATCTTTAAAAAAGAGGTATTTTCGCGTTTATAGCTATGACTTTTAAAGACCTCAATCTCGATAAATTTTTGTGGAATGCCCTAGACGATATGGGATTCACTCAACCTACTCCTATACAGGTGGATGCACTCGCTCCAGTTATGTCTGGTGGAGATGTGGTTGGGATTGCACAAACTGGTACGGGTAAAACCTACGCGTATTTACTTCCTATACTTAGAACACTACCATATTCTCGCCAAGAGAATCCGCGTGTGCTTATCCTTGTCCCTACAAGAGAATTAGTGCTGCAAGTGGTAAGTGAGTTAGAAAAGCTTACAACGTACATAGATGTGCGCGTGGCTGGTGTATATGGAGGAGCAAATATTAATACTCAAAAAGCACTTATTGCTCAAGGGCAAGATATTGTGGTTGCTACTCCAGGAAGGCTTTATGACCTTGCGGTGAGTAGAGTATTACAACTCAAGAGTATCCAGAAAGTGGTGATTGATGAGGTAGATGTGATGCTTGATCTAGGTTTTAGACCGCAGCTCATGAATATTTTTGATATTCTACCTAAGCGTCGCCAGCATATCATGTTTAGTGCAACGATGACAGAAGATGTGGATGCACTTATAAAAGATTTCTTTAGCACACCTCAATTTATTAGGGTTGCAAAAAGTGGTACACCGCTAGAAAATATCACGCAGATAGGTTATAAAATGCCTAACTTTTATACAAAGGTAAATTTCCTTTTAGAAGAACTTGCTTTCTCAAAGAAGTACCCAAAAACTCTATTATTTGTGCGTGATAAACGCATGGCAGACAGACTTTATTTAAAATTAGAAGAAGCATTTCCGGGTGATGTAGATCTTATACACTCAAATAAAACGCAAAACTACCGTATCAATAGTATCAATGCATTTGCAAAAGGGAAGGTACGTATGATGGTAGCTACAGATGTAATGGCACGTGGTCTTGATATAGATGATATTACACATGTAATCAACATTAACACTCCACGTTTTCCAGAAAATTACCTGCACAGAATAGGTCGTACAGGTCGTGCTCAAAAAGAAGGAGTTTCTATTGTGTTAAGTACTCCAGAAGAGGATGAATATCTAGCAGAAATCGAAGCATTAATGGGAGTAAAGGTTGCTATTCAACCGCTGCCAGAAGATGTTGCGATTTCTAAGGAACTTACTCCAGAGGAACGCCCAGAAGCAAAAGAAATTTTTAATCCGCATCGATGGAATAAAAATGATGACGATGCTCCGGGGCCAGCTTTTCATGATAAAAGTGAAAAGAACTCTAAGGTCAATTTAGGTGGTGCTTATAGAAGGGAAATAGCCCAAAAATATAAGAAACCTAAGACTAGGGGAGATAAGAACTACAACAAAAGAAATAAACGTAAATAAGTAAAGAAATGTGTCGACTACTACAGATGTTAGGGATCTGTCTAGCCGTACTACTATTAAACTCCTGTTTTGATAATAGTAAGTATGATCCAGAACCATATGTAAGATCCTTGGAGATCATAAAATTATCAGAGCAAGACTACGTGCATGTATCTTACCTAAAAGATAGTTATGGTGGTTATATTCCTTGCAATGGTTACATACGAGTAGAAGGAAGCGAAGCTTTTATTTTTGACACACCTCTTAACGATACACTTTCTGAACAGCTTATCACATTTGTACAAGAAGACCTAAAGGCAACTATAAAAGGGGTGCAAGTGAGTCACTCTCATATAGATGGTGCTGGTGGTATTAACGCTTTCGCGAAAGCAAAAATACCCACTTACGCTTCTGCCAAAACAGCAGCATTACTAGCCAAAGATTCTCTAGCTATTAGTAATCCTTTCTCACAAAAAGACAGCATACAGATAGCCGAAAATTTTATTGTAATGGAGTATCTAGGACCTGCTCACAGTGATGATAATTCTATTGCATACATACCAGCATCAGATATTTTATTAGGTGGTTGTATGATCAAGCCGCTAGATGGAACAAAAGGAAATCTTGCAGATGCAAATCTCGATGAGTGGGCAAACACGGTAACTACTTTACAAAATCGTTATCCAAATGTCTTACAAGTGATTCCTGGACATGGTGGTAGAGGAGATAAAGAGTTACTTGACTATACAATTGGTATGTTCCAGAAGAGTAGTGAAGTAATAGGCGATAACGAAGAGACAGTTGAAGTCGCTACAAATTAAAAATATAAATCATCACCACTCTTTGAGGTGATTATCAAATAAATTATGGAAGACAATAAAAAGGTAGCAGGTATTGCACCAATAGCAGTAGAGCTAGAAGAAGGAAAGAAATATTCATGGTGCACTTGTGGTCACTCTGAGAAGCAACCTTTTTGCGACGGAGGACACAAAGCAGCAGAAAGTACGCCTAGCTTACGTTTTGAAGCAGAAAAGACAGGGACAGCATACTTATGTAACTGTAAGATGACAAAGAATCCACCATACTGTGATGGAAGTCACAAGACGTGTGAAATAGGATAAACTTAACTAACTGTTATTAAAAAGCCCTTAGTATATCTACGATATGCTAAGGGCTTTTTAGTTGAATGAAAACCTTCTCTATTTAATGAGTTTTATGTCTTTTGCTTTTTTGATCATAAAAGCAATGGCAGCTTCCTTTTCGTTAGGGATTTCACCTTCTAAGATAGCTTCTTTAATTGCTTCCTTAAGTATCCCTATCTCACGACCTGGTTTAAGATTAAAAGCTTCCATGATTTCCTCTCCAGAAACTGGCGGCTGAAAGTTGCGCACGTGGTCACGCTCTTCAACCTCTTTCATTTTCTCACGTACTACTTTAAAATTGTTGTGGTATCTCTTAAAGCGTTTTGGGTTTTTGGTAGTGATGTCTGCCTCACATAGTGTCATGAGATCTTCAATATGATCTCCTGCGTCAAAAATGAGTCTTCGTACAGCGCTATCTGTAACATGATCTTCTGAGATAACGATAGGTCGCGAACTCATAAGTACCATTTTTTGGACAAATTTCATTTTGTCATTTAATGGCATTTTCAGGCGTTTAAATAATTTGTAAACCATTTTTGAGCCTACAAACTCGTGCCCATGAAAGGTCCAGCCCACCTTTTTTGAAAACTTCTTTGTTGGCGCTTTACCTATGTCATGTAACAATGCAGCCCAGCGTAACCAGAGATCATCAGTATGTTCGGAGATGTTATCTACCACTTCAAGGGTGTGGTAAAAGTTGTCTTTATGCTTTTGCCCCTCAATCTCATCTATGCCTTTTAACGCCATAAGCTCCGGTAAGATATATGGGAGTAGTCCTGTTTTTTCCAGCAGTAAAAAACCTTTAGAAGGAGTAGGGCTCAACATTATTTTATTAAGCTCATCTACAATGCGCTCGTTTGTAATAATCTTAATGCGCTCTGCATTTTTAGTGATAGACTCAAGCGACGTGCGCTCAATCATGAAGTCTAGCTGTGAAGCAAAACGGATTGCACGCATCATACGAAGTGGATCGTCACTGTATGTGATATCTGGATCTAAGGGCGTTCTTATAATCTTACGTTCAAGATCGCTTATTCCATTAAAGGGATCAATCACATCGCCATAACCGTTATCATTAAGTTTAATAGCTAGTGCGTTTATAGTAAAGTCACGACGGTTTTGGTCATCTTCTAGTGTGCCATCTTCTACTACGGGATTACGACTTTCTGTAGCATAAGATTCTTTACGGGCACCTACAAACTCAATATCCATATTACCAGAACGTAACATAGCAGTACCGTATGTTTTAAATACTTGTACTTTAGGCTTGTTCGGTAAAATTTGCGATACTTTACGAGCAAGTGCAATACCACTACCCACAGCTACAACATCAATATCTTTTACTTCTTTATTACGTTTTAAAAGGTAATCGCGTACAAATCCACCTATAACGTAGGTTTCTAGTTCGAGTGCATCTGCGGCATTAGAAATATTGTTAAAGATAGGAAGGGAGAGTGCGTTCTTTAGATTCATTACTAGAATTTAAATAGAGGTAAAGGTGTGGATTTGGCACATTTTCGCGAAAGCGAGATCATGCCAAGCATATTTTTATAAAAATAGAGATAGGCTTACTTAATTAAAAGTAGGTACTTAAATGAATTATTCTCTAATGATGGTTACTTTACCATCTTCTGTAAGTTTTATAATTGCGCTAGGTTTAGTTGATGTGCGATCACGATCTAAATTCACTACATAATCTACACCGTCTATAATTTCTTGAGAAATCTCACTAAAACTTTGAGGGGTAGGCTTTCCAGTTATATTTGCGCTTGTAGAAACGATAGGTTTTCTAAACTTTTTAAGTAAAAAGTTACAAAACTGATTGCGACACACTCTAAAGGCAGTGCTGTTATCTGGTGCAATCACATTAGTCGCTATACGTATAGGATCATCATAGATGATTGTAGTAGGTTTTGCAGCATATTTGAGTATGTCATAAGCTACCTCAGGAATATTTTCAATGTACTGGTTAAGCATTTTAAAATCACTTACAAGACAGATAAGAGATTTACTCTCTGCGCGCTTTTTAAGTGCATATACTTTATCTACGGCATCTGGGTTTGTAGCATCACAACCTATTCCCCATACAGTATCTGTAGGGTAAAGAATAAGGCCACCTCTTTTTAAAACGGCTAGTGCTGCGTCGTGTTCTTGTTTCATCAAATAAATTTAACTGCAAAAATAACCTATTCTTTTTTTATTAGTATACTCTAAGGCACTTTGTAAAGGGAAGGATAGCAATTTTATATATTTGCGGGATATAATGTATTGATGTTTTATAGTAAGCGACTGTAATCGTAAGAGCGACTTCTTATGAATTTCTAACGCAACGACATTAATTACCATCTTAACTAACTCATATCTGTGAACATAGTTTTCTCTAAAAATTTTAAGGGTGATACAAAAGCAATCGAGCAATGTATTACAGATTTTGATACTTCCGGTAAGAAGTTTGATGAGCGCAAGCGCAATTCTTTAAAGCTTTTTGAAGTAGGAGGAAGCGTGATTAATGTGAAGTCCTTTAAGGTGCCTAATCTTATTAATAGATTAGCTTATAGGTATTTACGTAGCTCAAAAGCAGCAAGATCTTTTGAGTATGCTCATAAACTTTTAGAAAACGGTATTCTTACACCACAGCCCATTGCTTATTTTGAGGAAGAAGGAATGTTATTTGGACAAAGTTTTTACGTGAGTAGTCATCTTAACTATGACCTTACGTATAGAGAACTATGTGAAGTATCTCCTTACTTAGGAAATAAAGATATACTAAGTGCTTTTGCAAGGTTTACATATAATTTACATGAAAAGGGAATACATTTCCTTGATCACTCCTTAGGTAATACCTTAATTGTAATTACTGACAAAGGCTATGATTTTTACCTAGTAGATCTTAATAGGATGAAATTTGGCCCTATGGATTTTGAAACTCGCATGAATAACTTTGCGCGATTATCTCCACGTCCTGAGGATATTGCAGTGATGGCTAGTGCTTATGCTGCAGAGAGTGGTGATAATGAGAAAAAAGTATTTGATACTATGCTAGCAGGAGTACAAAAATTTCAAAAAGCTTTTTATAAAAAGAAACAACTTAAAAAGAAATTAAAATTCTGGAAACAGTAGTAAAAGCAGTAAGTAATCACTTGAAAATCCATTAAGTCACAACACTTTGCTAATAGCGGAGTAAGTAATTAAATAAGCCCTACCTTCGCGCCTTTAAGGAAGTGACTACATTTAGGTCATTTCACAAAACCTTTATATGTCATTTAAATCTTTAGGGCTCTCTGATGCCCTGCTCAAAGCTGTGAGCGAAAAAGGCTATACAACGCCATCACCTATTCAACAAAAAGCAATTCCAGAAGTACTCAAAGGCAAAGATGTCCTTGCGAGTGCACAAACAGGAACAGGAAAAACCGCAGGATTCACACTGCCTATGATCCATAGGCTTATAAATAACCCAAAACAAGGACGCCGTAAGATAAGAGCACTTGTGCTTACACCTACAAGAGAGCTTGCTGCTCAAATACAAGAGAATGTATTAGAGTACAGTAAGTACGTAGATATAAAATCTATGGTGATTTTTGGAGGAGTAAACCAAAACCCACAAGTACGCACCTTACGTCAAGGAGTAGATATTCTAGTTGCCACTCCTGGTAGATTATTAGATTTACAAAACCAAGGTTTATTA
Source organism: Dokdonia sp. Hel_I_63 (assembly GCF_007827285.1). Classification (NCBI taxonomy): domain Bacteria; kingdom Pseudomonadati; phylum Bacteroidota; class Flavobacteriia; order Flavobacteriales; family Flavobacteriaceae; genus Dokdonia; species Dokdonia sp. Hel_I_63. Next base: position 1,920,707 of record NZ_VISD01000001.1, read on the forward strand.
AGCCTTTCTGATGTAGAGTTTTTAGTACTTGATGAAGCAGACCGTATGCTTGATATGGGCTTTATACATGATATAAAGAAAGTATTAAAAATGGTTCCGGCGAAAAGGCAGAACCTCCTTTTTAGTGCAACCTTTAATACAGATATTAAGAAGTTTGCAAGTAGCATTCTTACTAATCCTGTATTAGTAGAAGTAACACCAGAAAACACTACTGCAGAGAAAGTAGATCAAAAATCGTATAGAGTAGATAAGTCTCGTAAAACAGAAATGCTTATCAAATTTATAAGAGAAGGAAACTGGGATCAAGTGCTGGTGTTCACAAGAACTAAGCACGGTGCAAACAGACTTTCTCAAAAATTAGAGAAAGACGGAATCTCATCTGCAGCAATACACGGTAATAAAACACAAAACGCAAGAGTAAAAGCACTTGCTGGTTTTAAGAGTGGAAAAGTTCGCGTACTTGTAGCAACAGACATTGCTGCTCGTGGACTTGATATCCCATTATTACCTTATGTGATTAACTATGAGCTTCCTAATGTGCCAGAAGATTATGTACACCGTATAGGTCGTACTGGTAGGGCAGGAGCAAGTGGTCAAGCAATATCACTAGTAGGAGTGGATGAGGTAGATTATGTAAGAGGGATAGAAAAGCTATTAGGAGAAAAGCTACATAGCGAAGTATTAGAAGGTTTTCAGCCAACAGATACGCTAGCGCAGATCAAAAAAGAAGCTGCCGAAAATAAAGCAAGACACCAGCAAGGTCGTCGTAACTCTGGTAACAGTGGAGGACGAGGGAAAAGTGCTGGAGGAAGTAAAAGTTCTGATAGTAGAAACAAAAACTCAAGAAGACGTTAATAGTTTTCTTTAATAAATATGAAACCTCTTATCTGTATGGATAAGGGGTTTTTTTTATGCTTTCGCGAAAGCGTATGTTAAGTAAACTTTATTATCCTTAAACTTATTTAGAATAATTAAAGATAAGGTTGTCTCTTTTTCAACTACGTATTATTTTTGCCGCATAATACAAACAACCATATTATGAAGATTCTTCGATATTTTTTGATCATAGCACTTATTGCGCTTGTAGTTATTCAATTTATTAGACCAGATAAGCAAGAAGGTAATTATCTCGCTATAGATGCATTTGAAACAGAAACTAATATGCCTGCAGAGGTGAGAGCGATATTCAGCAACAATTGTTATGATTGTCATAGTGGTGTAACTACATATCCTTGGTATGCAGATATTGCACCTTTATCTTATTGGGTAAACGATCATATTGAAGATGGTAAAAGACATTTTGATGTAGAAGAGTGGAATAACTATTCCCTCAAGAAAAAAGACCATAAACTAGATGAGCTCATAGAAGAAGTTGAAGAGGGAGAAATGCCTCTAAAATCATATACACTGCTTCATGGAGACTTATCTGACGAAGAAAAAGAGCTTTTAGAAAACTGGGCAAAAGAAGCTCGAGCCCAGATACAGAGCGAGATGGTTGTGCAATAAAAACAGCAAAAATTAATTTTAACACATTCTTATTCTTATTTATTCTAAATAAGCTTGCTAGAACGAGAAATGACTATTATTTTTGCCGTCGTAAACAAATTTACTATTTATATTAAGTCTAAATAAAAATGAAAAACTTCTTACCAATAGCACTAGCAATTACGACAATCGCCTTTACATCTTGTGAAGATGACGATAGCCCAGTAATCGAACAAGAAATTGAAGTAGTTGCACCAGCAACTTATTCTTTTGAAAGAAATGGAGAAAGCACTGTAAGCTTCTCAGGACAAACAACACGCATCGCAATGGCACAAGAAATTGTGAGCGAGATGAGTGATTTTGATAATGCTTCTATAGCATCATTAACAGACATGTTTGCAAATGAGAATAACCCTTTTGAGGATGCAGATTTAAATGCGTCTGATAAGAGTGTAAAAAGTAAAGTAGCTGCTTCTACAGATTACTTTTCTACAAATGCAGCAGCCTCTGCTGAAATCAAAGCATATATAGAGTCACACTTCACAACACAGATAAACGAAGTATTTCCAGCTCAAAATACACAAGCTTCTATAGGTGTTGCTGGTCAAATAGCAGATGGAGAAAGCACTCGTTATGTAGCAGCAAATGGTTTGGAATATAACCAAATTGTTGCAAAGAGTCTTATAGGTGCACTAATGGTTGATCAAATGCTTAACAATTACTTAGGTACAAACGTACTAGACGCTGGTACAAACATAGCAGATAATGATGCAGATGTTCTTGTAGAGGGTAAAGTATACACAGATATGGAGCACAAGTGGGATGAGGCTTTTGGTTACCTTTTTGGCAACAGTGCAGATCCAGCAAATGCAAATGCTACTATAGGTTCTGATGATTTCTTCTTAAACAGATATTTAGGTCGTGTAGAAGGAGATGAAGACTTTGCAGGTATTGCTCAAGATGTTTTTGATGCTTTTAAACTAGGTCGTGCAGCAATCGTTGCAAAGGATTACGAATTAAGAGATGAGCAAGCAGAAATCTTAAGAACAAAAATCTCTGAGGTAGTAGGGATTCGTGCAGTTTACTACTTACAACAAGGTAAAAATGCTATAGAGGCAGGTAATTTTGGAACTGCATTTCATGATCTATCAGAAGGTTTTGGATTTGTATATAGCTTACAATTTACACGTAACCCTGATACAGATGCACCATACTTATCTAGAGAAGAAGTACAAGGAATCGTAAGCCAACTAACAGCTGGTAACGGACTTTGGGAAGTTACACCAGCAACTCTTGATTTAATATCAACTACGATAACAGATCGTTTTGACTTCACATTAGAGCAAGCAGGAAGCTAATAAGAAATAACACCTACTCACAGGGAGCCCATTGGCTCCCTTTTGGTGGAAAAAAGAAGAATTAACTATGAAAAAGATTTTTGGAATTATAGCAATTGCTTTGTTCTTTTATGCATGTGGTAGTGATGATACAACCATTACAACAGACGATAGTGGAACAGGAAACACAGGTAACTTTGATCGTAGCGCGATGCTTACTAATTGGGCAGATAATATTATTGTGCCAGGTTATGTAGACTTTAATGCAAAGGTAAATACACTAGAAAGCGCAACAGCAGCATTTACTGCAGATGCTAGTGACCTAACCGCAGTGCGTGCCGCATGGTTAGACGCTTATACAACATGGCAACGAGTTTCTATTTTTGAAATAGGCCCAGCCGAAACGGTTAACCTACGTCTTAACGTAAACATTTACCCAGCAAATGTTACTACCATAGAGAGTAACATTGATAATGGTTCTTATGATTTTGGACTATCATCTAACCGCTCTGCCAAAGGTTTTCCAGCAATTGATTACTTATTATACGGTTTAGGAGCAGACGAGACTGCGATTCTTGCAGTTTATAATGGAGCAGAAGGAGCTGCTTACAAGCAATATCTTAATGATGTAGTTGCAGATATGAAGCAACTTACAGTATCAGTATTAAGCGAGTGGCAAGGTTCTTACAGAGCTGCATTTATAGAAAACGATGGAGCTTCGGCGACGGCGTCTACAGATCGTTTTGTAAATGATTACATATTCTATTACGAGAAGTTCTTACGTGCTGGTAAAATGGGAATTCCTGGAGGCGTATTTTCTGGTAATGTAGAAGTTGGCAATCTAGAAGCACTGTATGCAGGCAACCTTTCTAAAGAATTATTTTTAGTAGGTCTAGATGCAACTCAAGACTTCTTTAATGGAAAAGCATATAATACAAATGCTCAAGGCGAAAGCTTATCATCTTATCTTGATGAACTTAATGCAATAAAAGACGGCGTAGATCTAAATGAGATCATAAACTCGCAATTTGATGTTGCACGTGCTTCGGTAAGTGCATTGGGAAGTTTTGAAAGCGAACTTTCTCAAAATCCTCCTTCGACATTTTTAGAGTCTTATAATGAAGTACAACGCCTTGTACCACTTCTTAAAGTAGATATGGTAAGCGCAATGAGCATTAGTATTGATTTTGCAGATGCAGACGGAGATTAGATCTTAGATGATACAGCAAGTCAAAAGATATTTAAATACACAAAGAGAGGCCGCACCACTAGCGGTCTTTCGTGTGTCTTTTGGATTGCTCATGCTAGCCAGTCTCATCAGATTCTGGAGTCACGGGTGGATTGAGAAATTCTATATTGCACCATCCTTCCATTTTACATTTTATGGTTTTGAGTGGGTGCGTCCTTTCGAGAATTATACCTACTTGTTATTTGCGATATGTGCGTTAAGTACGATCATGATAACCATAGGTTATAAATACCGTCTGGCAATTATCATATTCTTTTTGAGCTTCACATATATAGAGCTCATGGATAAAACCATGTATCTCAATCACTATTACTTCATCAGCATGCTTAGCTTCTTGATGATTTTTATACCTGCTGGTTCTTATTTTTCGATTGATGCATTACAGCTTTCGCGAAAGCGTGCAGCTACACCCATCCAGTTTGTGCCTCGCTGGACAATAGATAGTATCAAACTACTGCTGGGGATAGTGTATGTATATGCAGGACTAGCAAAGCTTAATAGTGACTGGCTTGTAAAGGCCATGCCGCTTAAAATTTGGTTGCCTTCTAAATTTGATATTCCGTTTATAGGTGATTTGTTGGGTCAAGAATGGGTGCATTATGCCTTTAGTTGGTTTGGAGCGGGATATGATTTGTTGATTCCTTTTTTCTTGCTCTGGCGTAAGTCGAGGCCTTTTGCATTTATCATGGTCATCATTTTCCATGTGCTTACACGAGTGTTGTTTCCTATCGGGATGTTTCCGTATGTGATGATAGTGAGCGCGTTGATTTTCTTTGATGTAGGTTTTCATAAAAAGATTATTTATGCTTTCGCGAAAGCGGTAAAATATCCACAACAGTTATTAGAAACTACACAGCATTATGCGCCTAGAAACCTTAATCTAGCAAAGGCTTCTATAGTTATTGTAGCGATATTTTTTACAGTCCAACTACTATTGCCATGGCGTTACCTAGCGTATCCTGGGGAGTTATTCTGGACAGAAGAGGGCTATAGATTCTCATGGAGAGTGATGCTCATGGAGAAATCTGGCTATGCACAATTTAAAATAGTAGATGGCGTAAGCGGAAAGCGATTTTATGTAGATAATACAGATTTCTTAACTCCACTACAAGAAAAGCAAATGAGCTTCCAGCCAGACTTTATTTTAGAATATGCTCACTATCTTCGCGACCATTTTGAGGGTCAGGGTCACCAAGAGGTAGAAGTCTACGTGGAGTCTTATGTTGCTCTTAATGGAAGGTTGAGTACCACATATATTGATCCCAAAGCGGATCTCGCGCAAATAGAAGATTCTTTTGCTCATAAAAATTGGATTATACCATTTACAGATGAAATTAAAGGTTTATAATACGTTGTTATTGATTTTATGTGCGCTTTCTATGAGTGCACAATTTACATTTTCAGGTAAAGTAACAGACGCTACAGGTGCGGGTATTGCTGAGGTTGAGGTATATGTGCGTCAGGCAAATATGGTCGTTACTACAGATGCTTCTGGAGCGTTTACATTTGATAATGTGACATCTGGAAGCTACGCGGTAGTTGTTTTTGGCTTTGCTTATGAGCTTGTAGAAGATCAAGTTTCAATTACCAATAATGTTACTAAGAATTATACTCTTCAAGAGCTAGGGGAATCACTTTCTGAAGTGGTGCTTACAAGCCGTCGTGAGAAGATTTTTGCTTTACGCTCACTTAAAAAAGTAGAGGGAACAGCAATTTATGCTGGTAAAAAGAGTGAAGTAGTACTTGTAGACCAACTTACGGCAAACCTAGCTACAAATGCACCTAGACAGATTTATAGTCAGGTAGTAGGACTCAACATTTATGAAAATGGAGATGCTGGATTGCAACTCAACATTGGAGGAAGAGGATTAGACCCTAACCGTTCTGCCAACTTTAATATTAGACAGAATAACTATGATATAAGTGCAGACGTTCTTGGATATCCAGAGAGTTACTACACGCCACCGGCAGAGGCTCTTAAAGAAATTCAAGTAGTACGTGGAGCAGCATCATTGCAATATGGAACACAGTTTGGCGGATTGATAAATTTCAAATTTAGAGAGCCAGTAAAAGACAAAAAAATAGAATTGATATCAAGACAGACAGCAGGTTCTTATGGGTTGCTTACCTCGTTTAATAGTTTAAGTGGTACGGTAGGGAAATTCAGTTATTACACTTATTTCAATTACAAAGAAGGAGATGGCTGGAGACCTAACTCTCAGTTTAATAGCCGTAATTACTTTGCGCACGCAGCATACCAGCTTAGTGAGAATACTAAAATAATAGGAGAATTGACCCTGTTTAATTATTTAGCAAAGCAGGCTGGAGGTCTTACAGATGCTCAATTTATAGAGGATCCTAACTTTAGTAATCGTGATCGCAATTGGTTTGATGTAGACTGGAAAGTATATTCTTTACGCCTTGATCACGCCTTTAGTGATAAAACAGATTTTAGCTTAAACGTGTTTGGTCTAGACGCACAACGTAGTGCCGTAGGTTTTAGAACAAACAGAGTGTCACAGCCAGATGATCTAGAAGAACCTAGAGAACTTCTAGTGGATAACTTTACAAACTGGGGTGCAGAAGCACGCTTGCTTACGAGATATAAGATAGGAGAGAAGGATGCTGTTTTCTTAATAGGAAGTAAATATTATGACGCAAGTAATAGTCAGCAGCAAGGACCTGGAACTACGGCTGCAGATGCAGATTTTAGTTTTGCTACAGCGCAGTTTCCTAATTATGAGCGTCAAGCTGAATTTGATTTTCCTAATAGAAACCTAGCTATTTTTGGAGAAAACATCTTTAATGTTACAGATAGACTTTCTATAACTCCAGGTTTTAGATATGAGCAAATCAAAACAGAGAGTGCAGGTTCTTTTAATAATGTAGTGGTTGACCTAGCGGGTAATTTACTTGTAAATGAGGATATAGCAGATAATAGAGTTTTTGACCGTGATTTTTTACTGTTAGGTGCAGGCGTAACATATGATCTATCTCCAGCAGTTGAATTGTACGGGAACTTTAGCCAGAATTATCGTTCTGTTACATTTAATGATATTAGAATTACAAATCCATCATTTGTAGTTGATGAGAATATAACTGATGAGGAGGGATTTACTGTAGACTTAGGAGCTAGAGGACGCATAGATAATAAGTTTGCTTATGATTTTAGTTTGTTTGGTGTGCGATATGATGACCGACTAGGAGAAGTGTTATTTGTAGACTCAGATAATAGTATAAAAAGACGTCGTGGCAACATAGGAGATGCATTTATTTACGGTTTAGAATTTTTTACAGATTGGAATATAAAAAACACATTTTTTGAAGAACAATCAGATTATAAACTTAAGCTCTTTACAAACCTAGCGCTTACAAGTTCAGAATATTTAAACTCTGATAGAAATGGTGTAGAGGGTAATGAAGTAGAGTTTATTCCAGATATAAACTTTAAAACTGGAGTGAATTTTGGATATAAAAATTTTACAGGAAGTGTACAATACACATACCTTACAGAACAATTTACAGACGCATCAAATGCTCCACAAGACGTAAATGATAATCAACGTGGTATAGAGGGGACAATCCCTTCATACGGAGTACTAGATATTTCGGCGGCATATACTTGGAAGCGTTTCAAATTAGAGGCTGGATTAAATAATGCGCTAGATGAGTCTTACTTCACGAGACGTGCTACAGGATATCCTGGCCCTGGGATTATACCAGCAGAGCCGGTTACTTTTTATACGACGCTACAGATTAAAATATAGCAATAGAGTTTTACTCAAAGACAAAGCCATCTCATAAACTTATGAGATGGCTTTGTCTTTGTAATATCCTTGTCTTAAGCTTCGCCTTGCGGAGCCCAAGAAGCGCATAGCATTCCAGGAGCTGCTTGTGTAGGATTTGCACAATCACTTTCTTGATAGCGAGTGCAAGTCACACAATTACGATCGTCTTTTAAAGCAGCTTTCATATCAAAGCTATCACAGGTGTATTGAGCACCTACGTGTACTTCGTGTTTTTTGCAAAAATTTCCATCTCTAAGTTGGTTACAGTTTGAACAGTTGTGTGCGAGTTTGATAGCCATAGTTTCTTTTTTTAATTCATTTCTTCTCTAAAGTTAAGTAGAAAGAATGTTGGATAATCGTAAATAATTGTTAATCAGTTTGTTTGTATTTAGATTGAGTAAGAATAGCTAGCACATACTAGATGTTGTTGCTAGTGGATTATTATAGAAAATTAGAATAAGCTAGTCCGGTTTAAAGCATCGAGGCTGTTAATTATTAGATTACAATTGATTCCCTTACATATTGAGGAATAAAATGTATCTTTGCATGCAATTAATTGTTAGCGTGGATTTATAGTTTATTCGCTTTCGCGAAAGCGTAATAATCCACTCTCACTTCTTAAAACAATAATTGCGATGACTGCACACGAGAATAAAATCTTAGGAGAAGGACTTACGTACGATGACGTACTATTAGTACCAGCATTTTCTGAAGTACTTCCAAGAGAGGTTAGTATACAATCAAAATTTACCCGTAATATAACACTTAACGTACCTATTGTCTCTGCGGCAATGGACACAGTGACAGAAAGTCGTATGGCAATAGCTATAGCGCAAGAGGGTGGAATAGGCGTGTTGCATAAAAACATGACGATCGAGGAGCAAGCCATTAAAGTGCGCAAAGTAAAGCGTGCCGAAAGTGGGATGATTATCGATCCAGTTACATTACCTCTTGAATCAAATGTAGGCGATGCAAAAGCAGCCATGAAAGAGCATAGCATAGGAGGTATTCCTATTGTTGATGATGCTGGGAAATTGATAGGTATCGTGACCAATAGAGATTTACGTTTTGAGAAAAACAATGATCGTCCGGTAAGCGAAGTAATGACTTCAGAAAACCTCGTTACAGCTGCCGAAGGAACATCACTACAACAAGCAGAAGAAATTCTGCAAAATCACAAAATTGAAAAACTACCTGTAGTTACAGATAGCAATACACTTATAGGTCTCATCACTTTTAGAGACATCACAAAACTTACTTTAAAGCCTAACGCAAATAAAGACATCTATGGTAGACTGCGTGTTGCAGCTGCGATAGGTGTAACTGGAGATGCTGTTGAGCGTGCAGGTGCATTAGTAAAAGCGGGAGTAGATGCTATTGTTATAGATACTGCTCACGGTCATACTAAAGGTGTGGTAGAGGTCTTAAAGTCTGTTAAAGCATCTTACCCAGATCTAGATTGTGTAGTAGGAAACATTGCAACTGGAGCTGCTGCAAAATATCTTGTAGAAGCAGGAGCAGATGCGGTAAAAGTAGGTATAGGTCCGGGATCTATATGTACTACGCGTGTAGTAGCAGGTGTTGGTTTCCCACAATTTAGTGCAGTACTTGAATGTGCCGCAGCTATTAAAGGAACAGGAGTTCCAGTAATTGCAGATGGTGGAATACGTTATACAGGTGATATCCCTAAAGCAATTGCTGCAGGAGCAGATTGTGTGATGCTAGGATCTTTACTTGCGGGAACTAAAGAATCACCAGGAGAGACTATTATCTATGAAGGGCGTAAGTTTAAGTCTTACCGTGGAATGGGTTCTGTAGAAGCAATGAAACAGGGATCAAAAGATCGTTACTTTCAGGATGTAGAGGATGATATTAAAAAACTAGTCCCAGAAGGAATTGTAGGTCGCGTACCATATAAAGGCGAACTGAATGAGAGTATCCACCAGTTTGTAGGTGGTCTTAGAGCAGGAATGGGATATTGCGGAGCTGGAAGTGTAGAGGCACTGAAGGAAAATGGACAATTCGTAAAAATCACGGCTAGTGGTATCAATGAAAGTCACCCACACGATGTGACAATTACAAAAGAAGCACCTAATTACTCTAGATAAATAGGCTGCTTTTATTAAAGCATAACATAAATTACAAAAGGCAATCCAGCTTAGGATTGCCTTTTGTTTTGATTAAATAAACGGGTCAAGTGTCTTAAAGTCTCCTTAAAATCTTGTACTTTTACACCCCGTAAACGAACTACAGAAAAACCTTCAATGGCATCTACAAAATACATTTTCGTAACGGGCGGAGTTTCTTCTTCTCTAGGTAAAGGTATCATCGCTGCATCGCTAGCTAAATTACTTCAAGCCAGAGGCTACAGAGTTACTATCCAAAAATTAGATCCTTATATAAATATTGATCCAGGTACTTTAAATCCTTATGAGCACGGTGAGTGTTATGTAACAGATGATGGTGCTGAGACAGATCTTGACCTAGGTCACTATGAACGTTTTCTTAACGTTCCTACATCACAAGCAAATAATGTCACTACAGGACGTATCTACCAAAGCGTTATCGATAAAGAACGTCGTGGAGAATTCCTTGGTAAAACGGTTCAAGTAATCCCTCACATTACTAATGAAATCAAGGAGCGTATCCAGATTTTAGGTAAAAGTGGAGATTATGATATCGTTATAACAGAAATAGGTGGAACCGTAGGTGATATCGAATCACTTCCATATATAGAGAGCATCAGACAACTTAAGTGGGAATTAGGAAAGCAGAATTCGTTAGTAATTCACTTAACGCTTATTCCTTTCCTAGCAGCAGCAGGAGAGCTTAAGACTAAGCCTACACAACATAGTGTAAAAACACTTATGGAAAGTGGTATCATGGCAGATATCTTAGTATGTCGTACTGAGCATGAATTAGGGTATGAGCTTAAGTCAAAACTTGCTCGTTTTTGTAATGTAGAGCAAGAAGCAGTGATAGAGTCTAGAGATGCAAGCACGATTTATGATGTTCCTAATCTTATGCTAGAGGAAGGGCTTGATCTAATTTCCCTTAAGAAATTAGATCTTTCAGATACCACACAACCAGAGCTTACTGGATGGAATGAGTTTATTGCAAAACATAAGAACCCAAAATCTACAGTTACTATTGGATTGATAGGGAAGTATGTAGAGTTACAAGATTCCTATAAATCTATACTTGAATCGTTCATTCATGCAGGTGCAGAAAATGAGGTAAAAGTAAAGATAGAAAGCATACATAGTGAGCATATTACTCCAGACGTCATCAAAAATAAAATAGCAAAACTAGATGGTGTTCTTGTGGCGCCAGGTTTTGGAGAACGTGGTATTGAGGGTAAAATCAAAGCGGTACAGTATGCTAGAGAGCATAAAATTCCATTTTTAGGAATCTGTCTTGGTATGCAAATGGCAGTGATAGAATATGGTAGGAACGTTTGTGGTCTTGAAAAAGCAAACTCTACAGAGATGGATGCAAATACTCCGCATCCAGTAATTGGTTTGATGGACGAGCAAAAAAACATCACAGAGATGGGAGGTACCATGCGTTTGGGAGCTTGGGCTTGTAAACTGGAGCCTAACAGTATTGTGAGTGATGTTTATGGTGAGGAAGTAATTATGGAGCGTCACCGTCATAGATATGAATTTAACGATGCATACCGCGAGCAGCTAGAAAAAGCTGGAATGAAAATCACTGGAACAAATCCAGACACTGGACTTGTAGAAATTATAGAAATAGAAGACCACCCATGGTTTGTGGGAGTGCAATATCACCCAGAATATAAGAGTACGGTTTCAAATCCACATCCATTATTTGTGGCATTTGTAAGAGCAGCTGTAAGTTATGCTCAAGATAGTACGCGTGCCACTATGTCATAAATTTTAATAATGGAGGCAGAATTGCTTTGAGAAAATCACGCTTTCGCGAAAGCGTAATAAAAACACTACCTAAATACAATTGATGAAAAAGAACTTCGACACAAATTCTCTTATCGGAATGCTCCTAATGGGAGGGATTCTAGTATGGATTATATATTTTAATAAGCCTACCCCTGAAGAAATAGAAGCACAAAAAGCAGCACAAACAGAACAACTTCAAGAAACTGAAGATGATGTTGCCGCACTGCCAGTAATGGATGCTGCGCCTGCAATTGCGACAGATTCTTTAAGTAATGTAGCATTACAAAATAGATTAGGAACATTTGCTTACTCTGGTTCGCTCCCATCTGCAAAGGAAGGAGCAACCACTACCATTGCAAATGATGTATTGGAGCTTAAAGTAAGTAATAAAGGAGGTTATATTACAGAAGTAAAACTGCTTAAACACAGTACTTTTGATTCAATTCCTGTATACCTTATTAAGGATGGAAATAGCCAATTTAATGTAAGTTTTAGTACTGCAGATAATCGTAATCTTAATACAAAGGATTTGTTTTTTGAGCCTACGTTATCAAAAAATGGAGGGAATGACGTCCTCTCTATGAAGCTTAAAGTTTCTCCAAGTGAATACTTAGAGTATCGTTATGAGCTTAAAGAAGGAGATTATATGATGGATTTTGGGATGAAGTCTCAAGGGCTTTCTTCTCGTTTAAATACGTCTAACCCTATGCGCATGCAGTGGGACTTTAAAGGAATGCGCCACGCACGTAGCCAGTCTTACGAAAATAGATACACACGTCTTACTTATAAATATGAAGAAGATAAGACAGATAAGTTATCTCCAGCAGGAGATGACGATGAGATAGAAGAAGATCTTGTATGGATGAATTATCGCCAGCACTTCTTTAGCTCAATGCTTATCTCTAAGACTCCATTTAAAGAAGCAAGATTATCATCTACCGATTTATATAAGGAGGCAGACGATAGAGATGAGGCAACTATTTTTACAAAAGAATACAAGTCTGATGTATTGCTAGAAGCAAAAAATGGTGAGCTAGATTACGCCATGCAGATGTACTACGGTCCTACAGATTATACAATCCTAAAATCTTATGATCAAGGTCTTGATGAGGCAATGCCATTAGGATGGGGAATCTTTGGGTTTTTAAACAAATACTTAGTAATTCCGTTTTTTGCATTCTTAACTGGATTCTTACCAGCAGGAATTGCAATTATCGTAATGACTATTTCAATCAAGTTATTGTTGTCTCCAGTACAGTACAAGCAATATACTTCTCAGGCTAAAATGAAAATCTTAAAGCCAGAGATTGCAGCAATTTCAGAGAAGCATAAGGACAATGCAATGAAAAAGCAGCAGGAAACAATGGCGCTTTATAGCAAAGCTGGAGCGAGTCCCGCCGCAGGTTGTCTACCAGCGTTATTACAGATTCCTGTGTTTTATGCGCTGTTTACATTTTTCCCATCTGCTTTTGATTTGAGAGGAAAGAGCTTCTTATGGGCAGATGATTTATCTAGCTATGATGAGATTGCAAAGCTTCCGTTTGAGATTCCTTTTTATGGAGATCACGTGAGTTTATTCCCAATACTTGCAGCAGTTACTATTTTCTTCTCAATGAGGTTAACTACAGGTAACCAGCAAATGCAACAACCTACGCAAGAAGGAATGCCAGATATGAGTAAAATGATGAAGTACATGATGTATTTCTCTCCACTACTTATGCTTGTTTTCTTTAACCAGTATGCAAGTGGATTGAGTTTATATTACTTCATATCAAACCTTCTTACGATTGGAATTATTTTGGTAATCAAAAACTTCATCATTGATGAGGAAAAGATTAAAGCAAAAATTGAAGTAAAAAAGGCTAAGCCTAAAAAGCAAGGTAAATTTGCTAAGAAAATGCAACAGATGATGGAGCAGGCAGAGCAACAACAAAAAGGAAAGAAATAATACGCTTTAGTATTACTACTTCATAATTACTAGGAAATCCCGTCTTTATTGAGACGGGATTTCTGTTTTTATTCGAGAGTTGTTTGTGATTGTATCACGTTTTCGCGAAAGCGAAATAAAAATTCTTATCCCCATTGTAACAAAAGTAATACTGCTTCGTCTTCCTTATAACTAACCAATTAATCGATGGACCAACATAAGTTCATAAATCTTGTAACTCCTTTTAAGGATAAAGTGTACCGCGTTGCAAAGCGGTTGCTCGTATCTGACGATGAGGCTCAAGATGCTACGCAGGAAGTACTACTGCGTTTATGGACAAAGAGGTCCGACATAAAAAAATATCGAAGTGTTGAAGCATTTGCGATGACGATGACAAAAAATTATTGCTATGATAAGCTTAAAGCAAAAGGAAGCAATAATCTTAAAATCGTTCATAACAATTACGAAGATCACTCAGGAAATACAAGTAAGCATATAGAAGTTGCAGATGAGGTAGCTTGGGTTTTTAAACTCATGGAAGATTTACCAGAGCAGCAACGACTTATTGTACAAATGAGAGATGTTGAGCAAATGGATAACGCAGAGATTGCTGTGATACTTGAGATGAATGAAACTGCTGTAAGAGTTGCATTGTCAAGAGCTCGCAAAAAACTAAGAGAAGAATTGATTAAAAAACGAAACTATGGAATCTCATAATATAGAGAAGCTACTAGATGGTTACTTTGAAGGAGCAACTACACTTAAGGAAGAGCAGGAGTTGAGAACTTATTTTACAAGTGACCATGTGGCGCCGCACTTAGAAAAATATGCTAGCATGTTTACGGCATTTAGTGTCGCTTCAAAGGAAACTTATGATGCACAAATAGTGCTACCTCATAAACAACGATCAAAGTCTATTTATAGATTTGCAGCCAGTGCTGCAGCTGCAGTTATTGTGGGACTAGTATTATGGACGCAAAATACACAGGTAGATGCTAGTATTTCTACTAATTATGAGAATGAAGAACTAGCCATCTTAAAAACAAAACAAGCACTTGGGATGATGTCCCAAATGATTAATCAAAGTACTACGCAGCTGGAGGTGGTGCAAGAATTTGATAAGGCATCGAGCACTTTATTTAAATAAAAATTCAAATTAAAAATATTATGAAAAAGTCAATAATGTTAGTGGCATTTGCCCTCGTAACTTTAGTAGGTTACGCACAAAGTCCTTTTGATAAATACGAGGATGTAAAAGGAGTTACTTCTATAGTAATGAATCAAAAGATGTTTAAGCTGCTTAGTAAAGTAGACCTTAACTCATCTGACCCAGAAATGCAAAAGTATATCAACCTTGTAGACAATCTTGAGAATGTAAAGATGTACACAAGTACAAATACGGGAGTAATGGACCAGATGAGCGGAACGATGAAGAGCTACATTACAAGTAGCAATCTTCAAGAGCTCATGAGAGTAAAGGACGATGGTAAGAATGTAAAATTTTATTACAAGGAAGGTAGTAGTGAAGATTATGTAAAAGAATTTGTAATGTTCTTAAATGGGGATATGGATGGTGAGAAACGTGCTGTATTCTTTCAAGTAACAGGAAACATTGATCTCAAGCAAATTTCAAAACTTGCACAAGATTTAGACTTTAAAGGTAGTGATGCCCTTAAAGAAGTAGGTAACGCAAAAAAATCGTAAGATGAACACATTTATAAAAGTAACCATCACTGCAGTGCTAGCTGTTGTTACACTGGCCAGTTGTAGTAATAAGCAGTCTTTACAAGAATATTATGTAGATAATCAAGAGAATGGAGATTTCATTCTTGTAGATGTACCTACAAGCCTACTTGGTAAGAATGTAGAAGCATTGACAGAAGAGCAGCAAAAGGTTTTTAAGACCGTGCGTAAGATCAATCTTATGGCATATCAAACAAAATCTGGAGACACTGCAGCAATGCAGATAGAGCGTGATAAAGTAAAAGATATCCTTACCTCAGATGATTATGAAGAGCTTATGAAAGCTTCTGGAGATATGGGGCAAATGCGCCTATATTTTAAAGGAGAAGAAGAGGCTATCGATGAAGTAATTTTCTTTGGTGCAGATGATAATAAAGGTTTCGTTCTAGCTCGTCTATTAGGTAATGACATGAATATAGGAGATATGATGCGTATGGCAGAGTCGCTTAATAAGAGCGATATAGATGTATCTCAATTTGGCAGTATTATGGAAGTTTTTGAAAATCAGTAATGATCAAAAAATGTTGAACGCATGAGTCCTATTTGGCGATAGGCTTTCCATATATAAAGAGCATCCCTTGGGGTGCTCTTTTTTTTGTTTGTAGCATATGGGTATTATGTATTATGCATCTGGGTTTCCCGCTTTCTGTTGCAATTCCTCGCGCCGGCTGTGCCAGGCAGCTGTGGGATTTACACGACAATCGGGGCTAGCTTGTAGGGTGTTGTGTGTCTCTAATATATTTAGCCAGATGATATCAGCTATTTTGATATTTGGATTTACTTTTTTGAGCTAAACATGTATCTTAGACAACCTTAACAACAATCCATGAAAAAATATCTAATTCTTACCGTTAGCCTGCTTGTCGCAAGCTCTGCGTTCGCACAATTTTTAGAAACAAAAAAGGACCTCGTTACAGAAAAAGGTTTCTTCACTCTTCACTATGATGAGAGCGAGGATAAAGTATATGTCGAAGTTGACAAGCTGGATGAAGAGTTTTTATACGTTCACTCCCTTCGTACAGGTTTAGGAAGTAATGATATCGGGATTGATAGAGGTCAACTAGGAGGAACTGCTGTGGTAAAATTTCAAAAGGCAGGTAATAAATTATTATTAGTCCAACCTAACTTGAAATACCGAGCAAATACGGATAACGCCTTAGAGCGTAGATCTATAGAGGAAGCATTTGCAAAGTCGGTGCTGTTTGGGTTTCCTATTAAGGAAACAAAAGGAGCGAAGTACCTTATTGATTTTACACCATTTTTACTAGAAGACACTCATGGAGTGGCTGCTAGATTAAAGCGAAGCAAGGAAGGAACCTATAAACTTGATAAAACTAGAAGCGCGATGTATATGGAACGCACAAAAGCATTTCCAGAAAACACAGAGTTTGAAGCGCTACTCACGTTTAAGGGAACTCCTACTGGCAGAAACATAAGAAGTGTAGCTCCAGATGCGAGTGCACTCACAGTGGTGCAACATTACTCATTTGTAAAATTACCAGATGATAATTATACACCTAGACGTTTTGACCCAAGAGCTGGAAATATTTCTACCACATACTTAGATTATGCAACACCTATACAAGAGCCAATTGTAAAGCGTTATGCAAATCGTCATCGTTTAGAAAAGAAAGATCCTGCGGCAGCAGTAAGTGAGGCGGTAGAACCTATCATATATTATCTAGACCCAGGTACTCCAGAACCTGTTCGTTCTGCATTGTTAGAAGGTGCTAGCTGGTGGAATCAAGCCTATGAAGCTGCTGGTTTTAAAGATGCTTTTCAAGTAAAAATGTTACCAGAAAATGCAGATCCTATGGACGTGCGATATAACGTTATACAATGGGTACACCGCAGTACAAGAGGATGGAGTTATGGAGCAAGTGTTACAGATCCACGTACAGGTGAGATTATCAAAGGTCATGTAAGTTTGGGGAGTCTGCGCATTCGTCAAGATTTCCTTATTGCTCAAGCGCTTATGAATAAGCCTTTTGCCGAAAGAGATGATAATTATAAGCCTATGCTAGAAATGGCACTAGCTAGAATACGCCAGCTAAGCGCTCACGAAGTGGGGCATACCATAGGTTTTGCTCATAACTTTGCTGCCAGCACAGAAAATAGAGCAAGTGTGATGGATTATCCTCATCCTACGCTTACATGGGCTGGTAATGAAGTAGACTTTTCTAATGCCTATGCCACTGGAATAGGAGCTTGGGATAAAGTAACAGTTAACTATAGCTACGGAGTGGCTCCTCAAGGAACATCAGAAGAGGTCTTTCTTGATAATATACTTACTACCGCAGAAAAGGCCGGATTACGATACATTACAGATAGCGATGCAAGAGCTCAAGGAGGAGCACATTATAAGGCCCATCTTTGGGACAATGGAACAGATGCCGCAGAGGAGTTAGAAAAAATGCTTGTACTTAGAAAAGGTGCGATTTCAAACTTTTCTATAGACAACATCCGCACAAACGAGCCATACTCAATGCTTGAAGATGTTTTTGTCCCTTTATATTTCTATCACAGATATCAAACCGAAGGAGCAGTAAAGATGATAGGAGGTCTTGATTATAACTATGCTGTTAAAGGAGATAATAATCTCAAAGTAACAGAAACACTTACGCCCAATGAGCAGCAGAGAGCTTTAAAAAGTGTTTTAAAGACACTTACCGCTAGCGAACTAGCAATTCCCAAAGATAAATTGGCTTTATTTCCACCTAGAGCGCAGGGATATTCTCGCTCTAGAGAAAGTTTCAAAAGCAATGATGGAGTAGCATTTGATGCACTAGGCGCAGCAGCAACAGCTAGTGATATGACATTGAGCTTGTTATTACATCCAGAACGTGCAAACAGGCTAGTACAACAGAAGGCCTTAGATAATAAGCAAATGGGGTTAGATGGTATGCTAGATTCCTTAGTTGAGACTACACTTTTTTCAAAAGAATCAGATAGTTACCGCAAAGAGGTACAGCAAACTATAAATTACAATGTATTAAAGCACCTAATGAACCTTGCAAATCATACAAATGCGATACCTCAAACTAAGGCTTTTGCAAAAGCACAGTTAAAAGAGGTGATGTCAAAACTAGGTTCAAAATCTCCTGATGCTAATGCAGCATTTATGGTCGATGAGATTAAAGACTTTTTAAAATCACCAGAGAAGTTCAAAGTTCTTCCTTCGCCTAAGATTCCTGATGGATCGCCGATAGGGTGTTTTGAGTAACATTTTCGCGAAAGCGTATACATTTATAAAACAATCATAATGGAGATTAACCAATGGTCTCTATAATTAATACCTATATTTTTTGATGAAAATAGATTTACGTTCTGATACAATTACAAAGCCTACGCCTGAAATGCTTGATTATATGATGCGTGCAGAAGTGGGTGACGATGTTTATAAAGAAGATCCTACGGTAAATGAACTTGAACAGCGCGTTGCAGAGATGTTTGGGATGGATAGTGCACTTTATTTTCCTACGGGAAGTATGACTAATCAAGCTGCCATAAAAATTCATACACAACCTGGTGAACAACTCATTGCAGATAAGTATGCACATGTTTACAATTATGAAGGTGGAGGAGTATCTTTTAATAGTGGAGTGTCGTGTAAGCTTATAGATGGTAATCGTGGGTTAATAACTGCAGCACAAGTCGAGGAGTCTATAAATCCACCAGATTTTTATCATAGTCCGCTCACAACATTGGTCTGTTTAGAAAACACGACTAATAAAGGGGGTGGAGCTTGTTATGATCTAGAGGAGATTGTGAAAATAAAAGAGGTTTGTGATACCAATGGGTTAGGCTTGCATCTAGATGGAGCACGTCTATGGAATGCGCTTGTTGCTACTGGTCAAACAGCTAGCTCTTATGGTGAACTGTTTGATACCATTTCTGTATGTCTATCAAAAGGGCTTGGTGCTCCTATGGGGTCTGTTTTAGTAGGTAAACAACAGTTTATGAATAAGGCTATGCGCGTACGTAAGGTGCTAGGAGGAGGTATGAGACAAGTGGGCTTTATGGCAGCTGCTGGATTATATGGGCTAGATCACCATGTCGAAAGAATGAGTGATGATCACGCTAAGGCAAAAGATATTGCAACGCTACTTGAATCGCTATCCTATGTGAAATCTGTAGAGAAAACAGAGACCAATATTTTAATATTTAATTTAAAAGAAACCACTGATGAAGCTGCTTTCGTTAGTTATCTTTTTGATAATGATGTCATTATAAGTAATATGGGGCATGGTAAGTTGAGAATTGTTACTCATTATGATTACAATAATTCATCTCACAAGCTTGTTTTAGACGTTTTGAAGAGATTTGATAATGCCTAGTATTTTCAAAAATGTGCATCAATATTCGTACAATTAACAAGGATGTAATTTTTTATGTCTTTCATCGGCAGTAATTTACTTTTCATCAGAAAAATAAATTCTTAAAAAAAAGTTAACGCTTTTGTTAATGAAACCTTCTATTTTCGTACTTTGAAATTGAAATTCACCATATTAACTTAAACTATCAACATTATGAAGAAAATTTTATTTTTATGTGCCTTTGTAAGTTTTGCATTTGCAAATGTGCAAGCACAAGATTTACCGAGCAACCCTGAGCCAGGAAAATGTTATGTACGTTGTACTACTCCTGATATATATGAGACTCAAAGTGTACAAATTCAAAAGACTCCTGCTTACAAGGTTCTTAAGGTAGTACCCGCTCAATACGATACAGTAACTGAGCGTGTTATGGTAAAAGAAGCTTCTAAGCGTCTACGCGTAATTCCAGCTACTTACAAAACTGAAACAGTAACTTATGTAAAAAGTACTTCAGGTTCTTCTTTAAGAATAGTTCCTGCATCTTTTTCTAATGATACTGAAACGATTGAAGTAAAATCTGCATATGCGCAGTGGGAATTAGGTGCTCCAGCTCCTGATTGTGCTTCTTCTAACCCTGACGATTGTCGTTACTGGTGTTACAAAGGATACCCAGCAGAATATACTACGGTATCCAAGCGTACATTAGCATCTGATGCTACTGTTCAATCTACACCAGGAGGTTCTGCAAACGGAACTTATACTGTAAGAGTAATTGATCAACCAGCGAGTGTAGTTGAGGAAGAAATCCCAGCTGAGTTTGCGACTATAACTAAGACTGTAATGGTAAAAGATGCAACTACAACTGAAGAAGTTGTTGCTGCTACTTTTGATACTGTATCTAAAGAAGTTCTTAAGCAGAAAGGTGGACTTACTACATGGAGAGAAGTTGAGTGTGCTCTTGTTGAGTACCAAGCACTCCCTATCAACTGGAATACTAACTCTGCAACATTAACTCCTGCTGCAAAGAGCATCATTGACACACGTCTTATGCCATTATTAGCTCAAAACCCAGGTGTAAAATTAGAGATTGCTTCACATACTGATTCTAGAGGAGCTGCTTCTTCTAATCAAGATCTTTCTGAGCGTCGCGCGCAATCAGTAGCAAACTACCTTATTTCTAAAGGAGTTAACAATAGTCTTCTTGTAGCAAACGGATTTGGTGAGCGTAAGCTTAAGAACCGTTGTGCAGATGGTGTTTCTTGTACTGAGCGTCAGCATGCTGACAACCGTCGTACTGAATTCCGTCTTATCAATAACTAAGACTTTATAAAACATTAGCTAACCAGCCCAATGTTAAAGCGCCTTCGAAAGAAGGCGCTTTTTTTGTATATAATATTATAATCTTTATAGATAGTGTGCAAAAAAAATCCAATCACTTGAAAAGTGATTGGATTTTGATATTAATTAAATAATTCCTCTATTTGAACATATCCATTCCTGGGATGTTAGGCATTCCTTCCTTGGCTACAGCTGCCATTTCTGTATCGTGGATGCTTTGTGCTTTTTCTAGCGCTTTATTAAGCGTTAAGATTAAATAATCTTCTAGTTGCTCCTTATCTTCAAGTAGACTGTCATCAAGGTGGATTTCCTTTAAACGCCCGCTTGCAGTTACTGTTAGTTTTAATAAATTATCAGATGACGACTCATCTACAAGTACAGTTTTAAGACGTTCTTTTGTTTCCTCTGCTTTTACTTTTGCTTCTTGGAGTTTCCCCATTAAGCCCATCATATCTCCAAACATAGTTTTGTGTTTTATATTAAGAATACAAAGTTATTAAATGATTATGAAGCTATTTACAAGAACAGAAAATAGTTAAGCTTGTGCGTTGTATTTTTGTAAGCATTTTATAAAATAAATTACTTTGACAAAGCACATATTCCCTCCAGTAGCCAAAAAGATTCCAGTACAATTAGAAAAGCATGGAGATATCCGTACTGATGACTATTTCTGGATGAAAGAGCGCGATGCTCCGGAGGTTCTTGATTATTTAAATCAAGAGAATGAATATTATCATAAACTTACAGAGCATACAAAGGACTTTCAGAAATCACTTTTTGAAGAAATGAAAGGTCGTATTAAAGAAGATGATTCGTCGGTACCTTATAAGCACAATGGTTTCTGGTATTACCGTCGTTTTGAGACTGGAAAAGACTATCCACTATATTGTAGAAAAGAAGCTACCTTGGATAGTGAAGAGATTATTGTATTTGATAATAATAAAATGGCAGAAGGGCATTCTTATTTTAGTCAAGCTAGTTATGCCGTATCTGAGGATAATATGATTGCTGCTTTTGGGATAGACACGGTAAGTAGAAGGCAATATACAATCAGGTTTAAAAATCTTAAGACTGGAGAAATTTATCCAGCTGAAATCAAAAACACCACTGGAGGCGCTGTTTGGTCAAATGATAATAAAACGGTTTATTATTCTAGAAAAGATGAAGAAACCCTGAGATCTAATCAAATATTTAAGCACACCTTAGGAACAGATCCTAGTCAAGACGAACTTGTTTATCAAGAAAATGACGAGACGTTTTATACCTATGTTTTTAAATCTAAGTCTAAGGATTACATTATGATAGGTTGTGACAGCACGATGACGAGTGAATTTCGCTTTGCATCTGCAGCAGAAGGTACTACAGATTTTAAGGTTTTTCAAGAACGTACAAGAGGGCTGGAGTATGCAGTGTCTCATTATGACGATTCTTTTTATATACAGACTAATAAAGATAAGGCGACCAACTTTAAACTCATGAAAACCCTAGTATCTGCTACTGGAATGGAAAATTGGGTAGACATAATCCCTCATCGAGATGATACCTTGCTAGAAGATGTAGAGATTTTTAAGGATTTTCTTGTGGTAAGTGAGCGTAGCAATGGTTTGAATAAAATACACATCAAGCGATGGGATAATTCAGAAAGCTATTATTTGCCTTTTGATAATGAAACATACGACGCTTATCCTACCACAAATATCGATTTTGATACTCAGATTTTACGATATGCTTATAATGCGCTTAATACACCTGCGTCTGTTATAGATTTTGATATGGTCACTCAAGAAAAAGTGGTCCTTAAAGAGCAAGAGGTATTAGGCGGAAACTTTGATAAAGATAATTATAACATGGAGCGCATCTGGACAATAGCTCAAGATGGAGTTAAGGTTCCAGTATCTATAATCTACCACAAAGACACACAACTAGATGGTACAGCTCCTTTGTTACAGTATGCCTATGGAAGTTACGGTAGTACTACAGATCCTTCTTTCTCAACAATAAGATTATCTCTTTTAGATCGTGGTTTTATTTATGCCATCGCACACGTAAGAGGAGGTGAGTATTTAGGAAGAATGTGGTATGAGGATGGAAAGTTGCTCAAGAAAAGAAATACGTTCACAGATTTTATTGATGTTTCAAAACATTTGATAAGTAACTCTTACACTTCGGCTAGTCATTTATATGCTTACGGAGGTTCGGCAGGAGGATTATTGATGGGTGCAATTGTAAACATGGCGCCAGAGCTTTATAATGGAATTATTGCAGCCGTACCTTTTGTAGACGTTGTGACAACCATGCTTGACGATACCATTCCGCTTACCACAGGTGAGTATGATGAGTGGGGCAATCCTAATGAAAAGGAGTCCTATGAGTATATGAAGAGCTACAGTCCTTATGATAACGCTTTCGCGAAAGCGTACCCAAATATATTTGTTACCACAGGATACCATGATAGTCAAGTGCAATATTGGGAACCTGCAAAGTGGGTAGCGAGACTAAGAGAAACGAATCAAGCTGATACAAAAATCATGTTTCATTGTAATATGGATGCAGGTCATGGTGGTGCTTCTGGACGATTTGAAGCATTAAAAGAAATCGCCGAAGATTATGCCTTTTTACTTGACTTAGAGTCTATTACTCAGTAAGTGGGTAAAACGCTGTTTATAACTGTATGATATTGAACTAGTGTAGAGGAAACACGTTCCATATTTTTATGTTACTTTTGCTCTGTTTTGCACGTCTCATTTTTGAGATTGTGTAGCGCTTTAACCAAGATATATGAATAAGGATTTAAACGTGTATGATAACGTGTTACAACTAGTAGGTAACACACCACTCATCAAGTTAAATAAAATTACAGAAGGCTTTGAAGGTCAGTTTTACGCAAAGGTAGAGGCTTTTAACCCGGGACACTCATCAAAAGATCGTATAGCTCTTCATATTATAGAAGAGGCAGAACGTACAGGAGTTCTTAAACCTGGTGATACTATTATTGAAACTACATCTGGAAACACAGGGTTTAGTATCGCAATGGTAAGTATTATTAAAGGATATGAATGTATTCTTGCAGTGAGCTCAAAATCATCACCAGATAAGATTGATGCTTTAAAAGCGATGGGAGCAAAGGTGTATGTATGTCCTGCAAATGTAAAGGCAGACGACCCGAGATCTTATTATAGTGTGGCAAAGCGTTTACATGAAGAAAATAAGGGCTCTGTTTATATCAACCAATATTTTAATGAGTTGAATATAGACGCTCACTTTAATACTACAGGACCAGAAATCTGGAATCAAACAGAAGGTAACATTACACACTTAATTGCTTGTAGTGGAACTGGAGGTACCATATCTGGTACTGCACGTTTTTTAAAGCAACAAAATCCAGCAATAAAAATTATAGGTATAGATGCTTATGGATCTGTGATTCAAAAGTATCATCAAACCCGTGAGTTTGACGCAGCAGAAATTTATCCGTACCGTATAGAAGGACTAGGAAAAAACTTAATACCCTCTGCAACAGACTTTGATGCAATAGATAAATTTGAAAAAGTAAGTGATCAAGAGAGTGCTCACAGTGCGAGAGAGATTGCTACTACAGAAGGTCTATTTGTAGGATATACAAGTGGTGCTGCTATTCAAGGGGTAAAACAACTTGCTGCGCAAGGGGAGTTTGACGAGAATAGCAAGGTGGTGGTTATTTTTCCAGATCACGGAAGTCGCTACATGAGTAAAGTGTTTTCTGATAAGTGGATGAATGATCAAGGTTTTTTTGATAGTCAAAATGAAGAGACTGTAGCAACTATAGAATACATCAAATAAACGTCTAAAATATTACGTATATTTAAGCTCCTACCTATGTAGGAGCTTTTTGATTTTTGGCATCATATTACAATTGTTTTTGTATTTGTTCAAAATATCAAAAATGTGTACTTTTGCACCTGTTTTCAAAACAAGTATATGAGAGATTTATTTGATAAAATTTACAAGGATAAGGGGCCATTAGGTAAATGGGCTTCAGTGGCAGAGGGATACTTTGTTTTTCCTAAACTAGAAGGACCTATTTCTAACAGAATGAAGTTCCAAGGAAAGGAAGTAATTACATGGAGTGTAAATGATTATTTAGGTCTTGCAAATCGTCCAGAAATACGTGAGGTAGATGCGCAAGCAGCAGCAGATTATGGTGCGGCTTATCCTATGGGTGCTCGTATGATGTCTGGTCATACTTCATTGCATGAACAACTACAAAATGAGTGTGCGGAGTTTGTACAAAAAGAAGCTGCCTATCTTTTAAACTTTGGATACCAAGGTATCATGTCTACTATTGATGCATTAGTAGGTAAAGATGATATTATCGTATATGACGTAGATACTCACGCTTGTATTATAGACGGTGTTCGTTTGCATATGGGTAAACGTTTTACCTACAAGCATAACGATATGGCAAGTATCGAAAAGAATCTTGAGCGTGCTACTAAAATGGCAGAGCAAACAGGAGGAGGAATCCTCGTGATTTCTGAAGGTGTTTTTGGAATGCGTGGAGAACAAGGGAAGCTTAAAGAAATAGTAGCCCTTAAGAAAAAATTTAACTTCCGTTTACTTGTTGACGATGCACATGGTTTTGGAACTTTAGGAGCGACGGGAGCAGGAGCAGGAGAAGAACAAGGAGTACAAGATGATATTGATGTGTATTTTGCAACATTTGCAAAGTCTATGGCATCTACAGGAGCTTTTATTGCGGGAGATCAAGAAATCATTGATTACTTAAAATATAACCTAAGATCACAAATGTTTGCAAAGTCATTGCAAATGCAACTTGTGGTAGGAGCACTTAAACGTCTTGATATGTTACGTACAATGCCAGAACTTCGTGAGAAATTATGGGAGAATGTAAATGCACTTCAAGGAGGGTTAAAAGATAGAGGTTTTGATATAGGGACTACACAATCATGTGTAACTCCTGTATACCTTAAAGGAAGCGTACCAGAAGCAATGGCACTTGTAAAAGATCTTCGTGAGAATCACGGTGTATTTTGTTCTATTGTGGTGTATCCAGTGATTCCTAAAGGACTTATCTTACTTAGAATGATACCTACAGCTTCACACACACTTACAGATGTAGAAGAGACTTTAAATGCTTTTGAAGCAATTCGTGAGCGATTAGATAATGGGACTTATAAAAGACTTTCTGCTAAAGTAGCAGAAGCTTTTGGAGCATAAAACTCCACTATATACTTAAAAAAATAAGCCGTTACTTTTAAAAGTAACGGCTTATTTTTTTTAAACTATTTAAAATCTATTCTTGACTATCATTAGAAGAAGCCATTTGTAGTTGATTATCAAATTGCAGTGTTCTAATAGGGAACGGAATATTTACATCATTTGCGTCAAAAGCTTTCTTTATCGCTAGCATTCCTTGATGCTTAGCGGTTAGTTTTTGCTTTCCATTTACACAATCTACCCAGTATCTACATATAAAATCGATTGAACTTCCACCAAAAGCAGTATAGAAAAATTCTACTTCTTCTTTATTTCCATTTTGAGGGAATTTGCTCGCTATCGTTTCTTTAGTTAGTTTTTCTACCATTTCTAAGTCAGACTCATAACCTACACCACATTCTATAATAATGCGCATACGCTCTGTAACCGAATAATTTTTCATTGGGTTATCAGTAATCGTCTTGTTTGGTATTACAACAATATTATTATCTGGCTCCCTTATACTAAAGTTGTTGAGCTTAATATCTTCTATAAATCCTACATACCCACTAGTTTCTACCCAGTCTCCTATATTTACCCTTTTTCTAAATGATAAAATAATACCCGCGATTCCATTTGCAAGAGCTCCTTGAAGTGCAAGACCTATTACAAGTCCAGAAACTCCTGCTCCAGCAATTAGCGTATTCAGTGTTTTATCTAGGTTTAATACACCTAATGCGAGAAATATACCTACGAGTACTACGAATACAGCAAGGGCTCTACCTATGAGTTTTGTGATAGATTGTTGTGGTACGTATCGCTTTACAATCTTTTGAGAGTACTTATTGACAAATCTCGATACGAAATAAGCAATTAATAGCACTAGGAGAGCGACTCCTAAGTTTGGTAAGTTCCTTATGAAAGCTTCTACCCATCCCCAGAGTTTTTCTGAGAGATTATTTAATGATTCAGTAATCTTATCCATGTCTTTTTTTTGGTTGGATTTAAATTTACTTCTGCTTGCTATTGTGCACAAAGGCTTTAACCATCATTAACGCATGGAGTAAGATTTTTTGAGTAAATATTAAGAAGTTATATGAGAATGTTACGCTTTCGCGAAAGCGTGAAAAAACAATAATCCTCGCTTAATGATTCTGTGAAGCGCTAGCCGAAAGAATCCCATCGCCTATTATCTCCTGAATATTTTCCTTGTCCTCTGTAGTAATTTTAGGATTTGCAACATCAATATTTACCATAGGAAATGCTATGTTATAGTACATAGCAAAATGATCTGACCCAAAATAAGCTAGTCGCTTCATGTTTGTTACATGAAGATCTTTTGAGTAAAATAAATGGTCAAGAGGGAATCTGAGTAACCAATAATTTGCATGAAAGGACGGATAGAGACCACGACCTACGCGCGGATCTAGATACCCTGTGATTTTGCTAAAAAGTCTAGAAGTCTTAGACCACACCACATCATTGAGATCGCCGCAAACTACGGTTGCGTCCTTAGACTCTCTACATTGCTTACCTACGAGCATCAACTCGGCATCACGTTCTTTTGAAGTTTCGTTTTCTGATGGACTAGGAGGAGCAGGGTGTATTGCTATAAGATTAAAGGGCTGATCTGCATACATTATCTCGCAGTGTATGGATGGAATATCCTCTTCTATAAGATATTTTATCTCTGATGATTGAAAGGGGATTTTTGAGTACACATGCATTCCATAAAAATTATCTAGTGTAGCTTTTACGGTGTGAGTATACTCTGGAAAAGCTTTAGATATTTCTTTATCCCACTTTTGATCAGACTCCATGGTGATAAATATATGAGGATTGCTCTCCTTTATGATAGTTATAAATTTATCGTAGTTCGTGTTGGTCTGTAATACATTTGCGGTCACAAGAGTGAGCTGTTCTTTGTGGAACTCTGCCTGAGGTTTACGCCTATGATAGAAAGGTGTGTAGGGTCTTATAAGCCATAATTGAAATATAATAACGGCTATCATCAAACCTACAAAAATAATATGCGTGACCGTGAAGACATCCCAAAATATGAAGGCAACTCCTAATAAAAGTAGCTGTACAACTACTGTCTGTATTCTTACAAAATCAAAAAAGCGAATGCTCCAATGCGTAGCAGGAAGCAAGGGTAGTAGTGGCCCTATGATAAATATTGAGAAGAGTAGTAGTATCATTATAGTAAATGTAAAAAAGCATCACGATAGGAGCGATGCTTTTTTAGAATAGTTTGTGATTTAAAGTGCTATATTTCCCCTAGTAGCTCTTTCATTTTTGCTCCTAGTGCAGGACCTCTTAGATCTTTTGCTATAATAACGCCATTTTCATCAAGTAAAAATGTTGCAGGAATTGCTCTTACCCCATAACTTCTAGGGATAGGATCTTGCCAAAACTGTAGGTTTGAGACATGGTACCAATCCATTTTATCTTTTTTTATAGCTTGTAGCCATCTTTCTTTTTGATCTGGTCTATCAAGTGATACACTAATGATGTTAAGACCTTTATCATGATATTGATTATACACATTTACAACATTAGGATTTTCCATGCGACAAGGGCGACACCATGAAGCCCAAAAGTCAATGATGGTGTATTTACCTAAAGTCTCTGAGAGTGAAAGTTCTTTACCTTCTGGAGTTTTTGCGCTAAACTCAGGAGCTTTATTTCCTATACTGGCAAGTCCGCTAGCGATACGTTGTGACTTGAGTTGTGCGATATAGTTTTCTACACTTTCTCCCACAGTAGAGTTTTGAATATCCTCAGAAAGACTATTATAATATGCTTCGGACTCTTCAATTTTCAAGACTTTCTCATTTATTAAGTCAGATAGTGCGATTACGGAGACCATTTTGTCAGTATTTTTCTCAACTACTGCTTTTTTATCGGTAATAAATTGCGTGTCCATGGCTGCTATTTGGTCACGGATAATGTTTACCTTAATTCCATCTGTTTCTCTCTGTGCCTTTTGCATCTCTTGAATGAGCTTTTGTCTCTTTTTATTAGTCTGCATAGCAGTCATACGGTAATTATTAAACAACTCATTTTCTATACTACCTGTGACTAAAGAGCTAGATAAGCTATCTTTGTACAGAGTTAGAGTAAGTGGTTGCTCATCTTTTACTAGCAAAAGTTGGCTAGTAGCTGTAGCTTCACTTAGTATTAATAAACCAGTTCCTTCTGTTATAGCTTTTGTAAAAGTGAATTTACCAGCATTTACAACGGCAGTGTCTAAAGGAATACGTTTATTATTAGGCCCTAATTCCTCTAAGATAAGTGACGTACCATCAGCCATACCAGCAGCGGTACCTTTTATAGGAGTACTATTATTATCTCCACAGGAGAATAAAGAGAATAAAATTACAAGAATTAGTAATTGTTTCATGAGATCATATTTTTATAATAACAAAAATAAGGTTTACAGTTATTAATAAAGAAGAGAAGAGGAGTTTTGAAGACCCATTTTATGAAAAGCGGAGTACATTTTAAAGATCAAGAGTTTCCACTAGAATTACATTTTAGTGTAGGGAAATTAGTGAGTCATTATAAAAACAATCTTACTTCAGATAATTTAAGATTAAAAAGACGTGCAACAGAAATAATGGAAATTATTTCTGACTATCCAGAATTAGAATCAGGAATAAATAATCTAGAGACTATAGGGAGCTATAAGAATCAAATTGATGATCTTCTTAGTGAGCTATTTCCAGAAGTACTGCAGCAGAATGAAATAAAAATTGCATCTATGCCTTTTCAAGAGGCTGTGCTACAATCTACGCAGAGGTATGATAATATACTTCTCAATGCAGGTGATAATTTTATTCCAGAGATAAAGAATTTTAATGCAGACCATTACTACCTCATGGGATGTAGCATTATCCTAATGCAGTATTATGGTTTTAAAATAGACTTTAGACGTCCATTTTACTATGAAATTCCTGATGGTTTGGGTATGACACGTTTTTATAGAATGCTCTATAATGGGGATTATATAGATATAGAACGTAAGGAAGGAACACCTCAAATAACAGAAGAAGAAGTAAACGTACTGCTAGATAATTTTGATAATATAGAGATGTGGAAAGAAAAATTTCCTCCGCACAGTTATATTTTCAAAGGCTTTGTGATAGCAAATTTATATGATGCCACTACTGAAGTTTCAATATCAGATTTTAAGTCTGGCTTACTTCGTTATGAAGATGAGGACATAAACTTTACACATGACTTCCATAGAATTTTTCAAGCCATTTTTGATCTTCCAGAATTACAAATAGGTTTTTCTAATTATAATAAGGAAGACGAGGCCTTTGAGCTTGTGCCATTTAAGGATATAAGTAGTTATCTATTATATGGAGATACAGAAGCGTCGTGTAATACGATACTTTGTAAAGGGTCTTATGATGCTGTATTTAATACTGGAGACTACTTTGCGGTTTCAGATATTGCAAAACATCACAAAAGCGATAAGAGTATAAAGATGTATCAAAATCTTTATGACCAGGGGATAAAAAGTGTTATTCTAGCCCCAATACGTCACAAAGGTGTTTTATTAGGTATTCTAGAGCTAGCCTCCCCTAATAAAGGAGCGCTTAATAGTATAAATGCAAATAAGCTTGCAGACATAATGCCGTATCTTATTGATGCTGTATTACGTAACAAGGAGCAACAAGAAAATGAAATAGACCTAATTATTCAAAATGAATGTACATCTATTCATAAAAGTGTGTACTGGAAATTTGAAAAGGAAGCAAAACGATATTTAAGATTGCAGATAGAAGGGGATAACAACGTTCAATATAGGGATGTTGTATTTAAAGATGTTTATCCGTTATTTGGACAGATTGATATTAAAGGATCTTCAGAGTCTCGTAATGCTGCGACACAAAAAGATATTTTATTACAACTTCACAATGCCATCGCCATTTTAGAGGCGGCTAAGACTAATGAAAGTCTACCTATATATGAGCAGCTTATTTTTAATCTAAATGATTTTTTAGAAAGGACACAAGAAAAATTAGAGGTAGATAGTGAACGAAAGATATTAAAATTCTTGAGTGAAAATATCAGACCGTTATTTACTCACTTACTAGAAAAGAGTGATGAACTCAATGAATTAATTACTGCATATAGAAGTCAGATCGAAGATAGTCTTGGCCTTGTGTATCGACATCGTAAGTTTTATGATGAGTCTGTAATGTTATTAAATAAACGTCTAGCGTCTGTACTACAGCGCAAACAAAAGGAGGCGCAAATGATGTATCCTCACTTTTTTGAACTCTTTAAAACCGATGGGGTAGAGCACAATATGTATGTAGGTGAGTCTATAACAAAGCATAATAGCTTTAATAAGATTTATCTTTATAACTTACGTTTATGGCAGCTTCAGGTAATGTGCGAAATGGAGAATGAGCACTTTTCGCTTGCGCAAAAAATGGATCACCCACTTGAGGTGGCTTCTATGATATTAGTGTTTAATACTTCATTATCTGTGCGATATCGTATGGATGAGAAGAGGTTTGATGTAGATGGAACTTATAACGCTCGTTATGAAGTTGTAAAGAAGCGTGTAGATAAGGCTTTCATAAAAGGAACTACAGAACGTATAACACAAGCTGGAAAAATCACTATAGTCTACTCACAAGAAGCAGATGAGCAAGAGTATCTCAGATACATTAACTTCTTACAGTTAAAGAATCACTTAGGTAATGAAGTAGAAATTCTTGAGCTAGAAGACTTACAAGCTGTTACCGGATTAAAGGCTATTCGTGTGAATGTATTATATAAAAAAGTAATAGGTAAAGAGACAAAAGAATTTTACACCTATGAAGATCTCATTGAGGAAATAAAAAATTAAGAAAGCATAAAAAAACGGGTTCTGTAAAGAACCCGTTTTGCTTTTTATAATAGTGTTGTCACCATATTAGTGAGGCTTTCTACGTCCTCCATGACTTCTACTGCTTGATCTCTGTAAGCAAAGAACACAGCAAACGTTAGTACAGATATAATGATACCCACCATAAAAATATTATAGGTTATTCTTAAGAGCTTATATTTTCTGTCGAGTACAACTCCTAGAAAATATAAATCTTTAGTAAGGGCAGAGTAGATATAATCTTTGTCTTGAAGCATTTCTCCTATAGCCCATTCATAATCTTCAAGTTTCATTTTATGAAAATTACCAAAAAATAATAGGTTCACCTTTTTCAATTTTACATCTTCTCTGTCAAACTCACCCCTTGTTACATTAGGTCGTGTAGCAATAATTGACATAATCATCGATATCATGGCAAAAAGTACAAATACCGCCGTTGGATATATAAGGTGAGCATTACTAGGAGACTCTAGTTTTGGGATCAGGTTTGCAAGAGCAAGAGAAATCACAATCGCATTTACAGAAAGCAATATGTTTGCCTTAGTATCTGCAATATCACTTAATTTAATATGGTTGCGTAGCGCGATGCGATACATAGACTGGATTCCTTTTTCTGGGCTAGCATCTTTAAGTTGTACTTTTAGTTTTTCCTTTTTACGTGCCTTTTTAGCTTTCTTTCTTGCTTTGGTGAGATCGTTTAGGTTATTATCTTTTTTCGGTTTCCAGTTTTCTTGGGCATAGTGCGTATAATAGCGATGTTTTATGGTGAACATCTCAATATTTGCCTTATTCCACTCCTCCGTGGTAAACTCTTTAATACCTTTTATTTTTAATTCTTGACGTAAATACTCACTAGCCTCAGGAAAATAATCCTTGGCAAAATGTGAAGCATCTGCGTCTCTTAAAACTTGTTCTAGGTATGTTTGTGGTTCTACGCGCATGTCTGTGGCAAGAATCACTTTTTTCACCTCTTCTATAATAGTAGCCTCAACGCCCTGTTCTTTCAAAAACGTTTCAGCCATTTCGGCACTGCGTGCTTCATGATTTTCGGTTCCATCTACATACCCTATGTCATGTAGTAGTGCGCTAAGCTGTAAGATGAGCTTTTCTTCATCTTTAAGACTTTCTTCACTATTATCAATTATTTCTTGGGTACTTTTAAGTACTCGTTTGGTATGGACATAGTTATGATATATACATGTCTTAGGTAGTTCATTATCAAATAGTTCAGAAATAAATCTATCTGTCTTTTCTAGTAGTTCAGTCATAGTTACTATAAGCCTGTTAGACCTCTAATGTACATTAAAAACAAGGACATGAACAAATATTACCGTTTTCTTAACTTCTCAGTAGCCATTTTACTTAGTAGTTGTGCGACTTATTCGCCTAAATATGCAGATGAGTCAAGCGAGCCTTCTCGTTTTGATAACAGTTCGCTTTCGCGAAAGCGTATTCATAAAACCTTCTACCTCATAGGAGATGCAGGAGGAGATAAAGATGGTGGTAGTACTTATGCCCTTGATGCGTTTAAGAAAGTGATAGACACAGCGCAAACAGAAAATGACTATGCAATCTTTTTAGGTGATAATATTTATGATGCTGGACTTCCATCAAAGAATAATCCAGAAAGAGCCGAAGCTGAGCGCAGATTAAATATTCAAGTAGCGGCAGTCGAAAACTTTAAGGGAAAAACTTTTTTTATTCCTGGAAATCATGACTGGTACGCAGATGGTGTTGAAGGTGTAAAGCGTCAAGAAAAATATATAGAAGATGCGCTAGATGATAAGGAAGCATTTCAACCTGAAAATGGATGTCCTATTGAAATGAAAAGCATAAGCGACTCTGTGGAATTAATGATCATTGACACGCAGTGGTATCTAGAAGACTGGGACAAGCATCCTACAATAAATGATAATTGCGATATTAGAAATAGAACTGATTTATTTTTAGAAATAGAAAATGAGTTCAAAAAGAATAACGAAAAGACAATACTTGTAGCAATGCACCACCCTATGTATACAAATGGGATTCATGGTGGTAAATATGGTATAAGAAAGCAGTTATATCCTACACAAAGCAATCTGCCGCTTCCAGTACTTGCCTCTCTTGTCACTCAAGTAAGATCACAAGGTGGAGTGTCAATTCAAGATCGCTATAACAAGCAATATAATGAGTTAATGCAACGCATCTCTGTACTTGCGAGAGATACAGATAAAGTGATTTTTGCATCAGGTCACGAGCATAGTATCCAATATATAGAGCATGATGGTATAAAACAGATTGTGAGTGGAGCAGGAGCAAAGAACAGTGCCGCAGCTTTAGGAGACGATGGTTTGTTTTCTTACGGAGGTCAAGGATTTGCTATTTTAGACATATATGAAGATGAATCTTCATCTGTAAGATTTTATGCGGCAAATCAAGGAGAACCTACGTTACTATACACAAAAGAGGTTTTTGCACCTCGTAAGGAAGTAAATTTAGATTCGCTACCAGAAATATATCCAGAGACTGTAATGGCTACGGTGTATGCTCAGAATAATACAGATGTGTCAGATGTACATGAGTCACTATGGGGAGATCATTATAGAGCTGTTTACGGAACTCCAGTAACGGCTAAAGTTGCTACGCTAGATACACTCATGGGCGGATTTACAGTTGACCGTAAGGGTGGTGGTCACCAGACAAGATCATTACGATTAAAAGATAAAGACGGAAGAGCTTATAATTTAAGAGCAGTGAGAAAAAGCGCCGTGCAGTTCTTGCAAAGTGTTGCTTTTAAAGAGGTTTTTGTTCAAGAAGAATTCAGAGATACATTTACAGAGGATTTAATATTAGATTTTTATACATCTGCACATCCATATGCTTCCCTTGCGGTGGCAGAGCTCTCTGATGCAGTGGGTATTTATCACACAAATCCTAGCTTAATTTATGTTCCAAAACATGATGCATTAGGTAAGTATAATGCAGATTACGGTAATGAATTATATATTATAGAAGAACGCCCAGACGAAGATTTTCTAGATGTACCATCTTTTGGAAACCCTGATAGTATTGACAGTACAGATGATCTCTATGAAAACCTACGTAAAGATGAGAAGTATCAAGTAGATGAAGACTCTTATTTACGAGCACGTATTTTTGACATGCTTATAGGAGACTGGGACCGTCATGCAGACCAGTGGAGGTGGGCACGTTTTGATAGTGATGGAAAGAAAATATATAAACCTATCCCAAGAGATAGAGATCAGGTATTTTCAAAGTTTGATGGTGCTATTTTAGGCTTACTTAAAACTTTAATCCCCGCATCTAGACAATTCCAAAATTACGATGGAGATCTTGAAAACGTGAAGTGGATCAACGAGGCAGGTATTAAGATGGATAGAGCGCTTACCAAGAACTCTGTAAAGAAGGATTGGATAGCACAAGCTCAGTATATACAAGATAATCTTAGTGATGAAGATATCGCTAGAGCATTTACAAAACTACCTCTCGAAGTGCAAGACGTAGGTGTAGATGAAATTAAGAAAAGCCTTAAAGAACGTAGAGGCAACATTGTTGACATCGCAGGTGAATATTATGATTATCTGGCTTCGCTGGTAGTACTTACTGGAACAGATAAGGATGATCATTTTGAAATTACTCGTAATGATAAGGAGACTAGAGTTCAAATCTCAAGAATTAAAGGTGGAGAAATTGAAACACCTTTTGTAGATCGCGTAATTAACGCCGATGAGACCGGTGAGATATGGATTTATGGTCTTGATGATGATGATAGCTTTAAAGTAAGTGGAGAAGGAAAGTCGCCTATAAGAATGAAAATTGTAGGAGGACAAAACAATGATATCTATGAAATTAAAGATGGTCGCCGTCTTAAAATATACGAGCACAAAACTTTACCCAACACTATTAAAGAAAAAGGAGGTGCCAGTTTCAAGATGTCA
This sequence comes from Dokdonia sp. Hel_I_63, assembly GCF_007827285.1. Classification (NCBI taxonomy): domain Bacteria; kingdom Pseudomonadati; phylum Bacteroidota; class Flavobacteriia; order Flavobacteriales; family Flavobacteriaceae; genus Dokdonia; species Dokdonia sp. Hel_I_63. The sequence goes on from NZ_VISD01000001.1 coordinate 1,956,840, forward strand.
AATATCTATACGTTTAATACCTATGACCCTTTAAAGAAAAAGAGTTATGCAAATAACATTTTACCAGCTATAGGTTTTAATCCTGACGATGGTTTCTTGATAGGAATAAATGATGTGTTTACTACAAATGGTTTTAAGAATGATCCATTTAGTAGTAAGCATACGCTAAATGGAACTTATTCATTTGCTACGGAGTACCTAAGTTTAAAATATGAAGGAAATTTTGCAAACGCATTTGGACAGTGGAACTTGATAGTAGGAGGTAAGTTTACAAACGAAGCTTTTTCTCGTAACTTCTTTGGTTTTGGTAACGAGACTGTAAATAACGATGATGATTTAGGTTTAGACTTCAACAGAGTTCGTAATGGAGAAGTAGGCGCACATATAGGAGTAGAGAGTGACAACACCTTTGGTAGTAGATTGCGATTTGTATTTAATTATGAGCGTATTGAAATCGAACCTACAGGTGGCCGAGTGATTGATGACGCTAGCTTATTTACACCAGATCGCAGTAATTTCTTTGGAGGGCAATCTTTTATAGGTGTAGAAGGAGCTTATACTTATGTAAGTGCAGATAACCAAGCTAATCCTACGAGAGGAATGGATTTTGCAACAGTAATAGGTGCAAAGCGCAACATAAGCGATGGTAGTAGAATGTATGCATATGTAAATCCTAAATTAGGGTTCTACAATGCACTATCTAAAAACAGAAAGTTAGTCCTTAAAACACTTGTGCAAGCTCAAGTGCGTATAGGTGATGACTATGAGTTCTATCAGGCCGCATCTTTAGGTGCAAATTCTGGTTTGAGAGGATATAGATTCAATAGATTTACAGGAGAATCAGCACTAGCTGGTTCAGCAGATTTGAGATATAGTTTTAATAGATTTTCTACAGGATTAATTCCTATCCAAATAGGTGTTTTTGGTGGAGGAGATGTAGGTCGTGTATGGCTTGATGGAGAAGATAGTGAGAAGTGGCACAATGATTTCGGTGGAGGTTTCTGGTTGAATATGATAGATACTGTTTCAGGTCAATTAGGTGCCTTTGCTGGAGAAGATGGAGTAAGAATTGACTTTAGATTCGGTGTGAGACTGTAATAATATTTCATAGCAAGACTTTACCATCTCGTTATTATGTATAAAAAATAAGCTCCCAAACAGGGAGCTTTTTTTATGCGTAATATTTTCAACTTGTAGCTAGTGCAAGACTAAGATTTGATCCTTTACTAATGGGTAAATTTTTATTTACGCTTTCGCGAAAGCGTAATTTTAAAACTGTTAGTCAATTATAATCCTAGTGAGATTCCAAAGCCCAATCGCCCACCTTCTGGTCCATTAAAATAGCTTAAAGTTCCCTTTAGTGCTCCAGCAGTAGATACATTGAGACCGCCACCATAGCTATAGTGTAGCGTGTTGCTTTCATTGAGTTCGCTCCACACTCCTCCAGTATCATATCCAGCATAGGTGTCAATTCTTATTGGAAAGAAAGCTGTTTTTATAGGCTTAAATAAGTATGCTATATCTACCGAGCCTGCTAGGGATTGCTGGCCAATAAAACGGCTTTGTCTGTAAGATCTCAATCCATTATTTGCTCCTAAGGTTGCCGCTTTGTAAAAAGGTATTTTATCTCCAAAACGTAGCTGACTCGTCACAGTTGTTTTAATTACAAGATTTCTTGATCTATCAATGGCATTCCATAAACTTATGCTCGGATCTATAATCCCAACAGTATTTGTATTTGTAAGCTCATCAAGGAATCCTCCTTTTAATGATACTTCCATACCGCGAGTGGGAAAGTGCTCATTATCTATACTGTGATAGTTGTAATAACCACTCACTCCTAAATATTGCACAGCTGTTATTAAGGGCTCATTATTGAATACTGTATCTATATTTTCATAAGTGATGTTTACTCCTGTGCTAGTCCCATACTCTCCGTTGTAATATAGACCAACACCACCCATAAGATATTGCGTATTAATACGATTATCATCAAATGATCTGCTCTCATTAGTGCTACTATTTCCTAAGCCAAAAAAGTTCTCTGTAAAATTTGCTGTAGTCGCTCGTCCAAAAACTTTAAAATTCCAATCGTGGAAGAGGTGTGCTTTATGCCAAGCTATTCTTACATCTGCGGCTTGCGTAAGAGAAATATAGCGCGCATCTAATTCAAATTTTGTTGTAAACGGATTCCCTTCAAAGCCTATTGTAGATTTACTGAATTTAAAACTTGGAGTAATTCCTTCGTCAGGGTTATAAGAGGTTTGAAGTGCAAAGCTACCTGCGTTATCTGGTCTACGCTCTGTATCAAAAATGCGATTCTCATAAATGTCATCTATGTGCCTAGTTGCCTTTCCTTTATTTATGATATTATTTTTGGAAGATTTTTGGTCATAGAGCGTGACATTTTTTCCTCCTTCAATAGTATAACTATCATTATCCAGTCCTCCTGATAAGACTATATTTATAGGACTTTTTAATAATCCTTGAACATTAAAGATATCTTTGTCATCAAGACCATAAATCCAGATATCATTTGTGGTTTCTGATGAAAATGTGCGGTCAAAAAGTAATGCGCCTTTTTCACCATCTTTTATTCTATATCCCATTATGTGCACATCACCATTATCAAGATTTGTGATGTCAAAATGGTCGTCTTTATCTGTTCCTTTTAATACTTGAAATTTAAGGAAATGATTGTAGTATCTATCTACGATATCATCTAGGCGATCCTTACGAGCTAGTAAATCTGCCTGAATACCTTTCCATATGTTATCTTGAATTTCCATTGGCGCTTCGCTAAATGCTTTTGAAATAACGTCTGGTGTAATATGTTGTTGGATGTATGCGACTTCTTCAAGCCATACAGACTTATTTGATCGTAAAACCACAGAGCGGTCTAGATTAATTGCACTCTCGCTAAATTGTTCTATGTAAGGAATATCTGGACCATAATTTCCAAATTGTCTCATGCCACTCATTATACTTTGCATACGAGTTAAAAACTCACCGTCAAACTTTGCAAAGACTTGATCTCGATCACGAGGTACTGCACTGTAAATGGTTACACCTTCCTCTTCGTCAACTTGGTTTTGTGCCCAGCGCCATTGATCTTCATGTCTATCCCAGTCACCTATGAGCATATCAAAAATACGAGCTCTTATATAGGTTCTCTCATCTAGTTTGTGCTGCTCATCTTCTCTAAGTTCTTTAAAAAGATCTTGAGTACTTTCTACCTCTTTACTAAATTTAAACATATGTGATTTATCAAAATCACCATCAGGTTTTTCTACAATCATATATAACTGATCACCGTGTACTTTATTAAAATCACCTAGGGCTTTCTGTTTTGGAACATAGAATAACTTAGGATGTGTATGTGGTAATTTTATCGCACCAGCTAATCTTGGAATGGCAAAAGCACCATAAGGATGTGCAGCCGTATAAAAATCTTGAATAATAGTTGCTGGAACAGTGCCAGCAAAATAATCATCTGCATCAAGGTCATTATACCCAGCAGATTTTAGAAAGGCGATAGGGTCTTTTGCAATGGCTCGCATATTATATTCTTTATCGTCTTTTGTTACAAGACGTAACCCATTAGTCTGGTTTCCACCACCGGCTCTTTCTACAGTAAGTCCTCCATATAAGGTATCGAGTAGTACAACGGGTGCCTCAATTTCTACTCCATATACATATCGATAATGTTTACCCCAAAATTTTTCATACTTCTCAGATTTCTTTACAGCCTCTGCAGGATACACAGATGCCTTCACCGTTTTAGGAAATACCGTAGGAAGTGAATCAAGGTTATAAGGTTCTGGTTGTTTAAAAGCTCTCTGGCTAAAGGCTTCTTTAAACGCACCGTCTTGCAAAGTAAAGAAGTGAACAGATGACGAGTTGTCTTCATAAATTCTTACTTCTGTATATCCAGGTTTTGTTGAGGTAAATAGTCCTCTCTTGCTTAAACGGGCAGGTTTCACACTACTTCCCGTTCCCGAAATTACTTGTTTTATTGCTCCGTGATCTATGTACTGTAAAGAGCGTTCATGACCAGAAACTATAATTACTTTAGGAACATCAAACGCAGCTAGTTCTATGGTAGACATTAACTCGTTCATAAGAGGATTATATCGGTCTTGCTTTGATAGACCTCCTTGTGATCTTAAAAATGACCATGAGGCCCCTGCAAGTGGTATAAATGCATTTTCTGACGTGGGCTTATAAACTACACTTGACGGGATTTCTCCTCCATATATTCCATTTGAGTATAGAGGATGATGCATAGCAATAAGCACTGCTTTGTGACGTGCTTTACGCATTTCGCTAGCAAGTAATGCATTAAATTGAGTGCGCGTTTTTAATTCGCATTTGTCATTAATTCCATCCGTTTTACTCCAGTCCTCAATATACCATTGTGAGTTTATGAGTATAAGTTCTATCTCATCGTTCACGCTTATCACCTCTAGCGGACAACCATTTTTAGGTAAGAAGTGGTCTTCTTCCTTGTAAAAGTCTTCAATGTACGTCTCAATATCTTCAAGTCCTTCCACACCGCGCTCATTCCATTCTTGTTCTCCAGTGAGAAATAAGGAAGTTCCTTTGAAAGACTTAGATAATGACAATTGTGCATCAAGTTGAGAAGCTACTCGGCTATCCTCTAGATTACTATTGTGTACATTATCTCCTAAAAATAAGAGGTAGTCATCTTCCTTTGAAAATGACACAATATTCTCTGTCAACGCATCTAGCAGCTTGTCGTTTGGACCACTTAATGCTGCACCAGCGTTTGCTATAGAAAATATGCTCGTGTATTCTCTAGAATTGGAGTCAAAAAAAATGCTATTTTCCTTATCTCTATAGTTGTCACGATGGACAGCGCAGGCTATAAATAGCAGTGATAGCGTAGATAAGGATAATGATTTACTAAAAATGCGTAATTTTTTATTCACAGAAAATATTTTTTCCAATGTACATTTCTTTTCTGCTAAATAGTTGCCATAGTTCTATTAAAGTATGTTAATAAAAAAGGGTCTTGCTTATATAAGCAAGACCCTTTAAGTGATTGTACTGTATTGATATTTATATGCGAATGAAATCTTTGTTGAGATTAGTATCTGCAATCATATCTCTTGTAAAGCTAAGATGTCCTTTGGTTGTTATGATTCTAAAGCGGTAATCTTTCATTCTAGTTAATGTATCTAGAAGTAACCACTTAGATTTTAATAATTTTGGTTTCGAACTTTTTAAACTTACTTCAAAAAAGTATTTAATACCGCGTTTTTCGGCTACGATATCTGGAGTAAGAGAGTTGCCGGTTTCCTGCCTCTTAAAAGAAATAGGAGTCTCGTAACCTTCAGCATCTGCCTTAATATTTTCGAATCCCTTATTTTCTAGATATTCGATAGTTTCTGTTAAAAAAGCGTTGTTCTTGTTTTCTATTTTATCTGAGTATATCATAATCAGTAATATACAAGATAGCTGAACCTTTATGTATTAAGCTCGGGTTAAAATAGTTACAATTAATGTTAAAGATAGTATTGATGATAGGTACGTTTTCGCGAAAGCGTAACACAAAGCAAATTACATCATCGAGAAATTGTAAAGCTATTGATAAGACATACCTACATAAGCCACCCAGTGCGTGCTATCTGCCTGTGCGGTGTGTCCCATGTGTAAATCATCAACCTTAATATGGGGATTGTGTATACTAGATCGCCAGTCTATAAATGTGCCAGTAAGGTTAGAAAATTGTTCATCTTCACTAGGTGTTGCCGTAAGTTTCTCTATGCGATTTGCAAGCAGTAAGCCAAAAGGAGTGGAATATCTTCCACACCAAGTCCATTTATAAGCCTTATAATCATCCTCCATAATGGTGATGTCATTGAACTTTTTAACCCTTTTTATGGTAAGTTCTCCCTGGAGTGTCTCGTTGACAATATCAAGATCTTTCTGCCTAGCCTGAGCTGTGCCTGTATTGTCTGTGCCAAAGGGAGCAAGATTACCGCCTCCCCAGCCTTCAGAGCCATAATGTATAGCATCATTAGAAATCACGACAGCAATATCTTTACCATATATAAGATTCTCTTTCTTCATAAGGGCAGCAATACCACTTCCTATGTCATCAGAAAAGGACTTCATATTTTGGAACGTATTGTAAGGAACGAGCATGGGTATGATTTCTAAAGCAGGGTTTTTACGTTTCAAAAAAGGGGTTATAGCTTCTAGAGAATGCTCTAACTGCATCATAGAATCATGTACAACGTATGTTTCTTTATTAAGTTTGGTGAGCAGTTTATCTCTTAGGTTACTTACCGGAATGAGACCATCCGGAGATTGCCAACTATCATAACTCCCAAAAATGATACGATCTTGTAAGTCAAAATTTCTTGCTCTGTGAGCTACGCCCACAAGAATAATTGTTTTGGCTTTTATTCCAGAGAGCGTTTTGTAATACAAACCTCCGGCATATCCATAATCATCATGTGGGCATATTACGGCTTTGTAGGTTTCAGAATTTGGCAGTTTATCAGCGTCATCTATTCTACTGATTATACTATCCATTTGCCATGAATATTGAGCAAAACCTATAGTATCCTCTTGATGCCTAATATAATTTTTAAGAGTTACAGTCTTTGCATCTGGCGTATTGTTGCAAGAAATAATACCTATAGAACAAATACATATTAATAGAATAAAGCGCATGAATTGTGAGTTAGACTATAAATATAGGTAATCTTTAAGAGCCTATAATTGTAGGGATTTCCATATTGAGTAGATGCTGTTCTTTTAATTGTGACTGTGCTCTATCTAAAATTTCCTGAGATGGTTTATTTGCTTTTTGTTCTTTTGCTTTCGCTGGTTCAAAAGTAAGCTCTGTATACATCGGGAAATGGTCAGACTTGATATCTTTTGTGCGCACTAGAGTTTTCACTCTAAACTCTTCTGAGGTAAATAAATGGTCAAGTGGCCACCTCATCAATACATTTTTTGCATTAAAAGTATTATAGAAACCACGACCTATGCGAGGGTCAAGTAATGTGCTTGTTTTTCTAAAGAGTGAAGTAGTTTCAGACCATGCAACATCATTAAAATCCCCCATGACAATCACTGGCATTTTTCTTTTATAAACGCGCAGTGCCGTAGTCATCATCTCTGTATCTCTGTCTGAGCTCATAGGATTATGTTGTGGCATAGGTGGAGTAGGGTGGATGGCAAATAATTGAAATTGATTACCGCTCTCCAAGGTAACAATCGCCTCCATAGATGGAATCTCTTTATCTACAAGATGATTAATTTTGTTTTGAGACATAGGTAAGCGAGAGTATAGCAACATCCCGTAGGTGTTATCTAGAGGTTCTAGCATACTATAAGGGTAAGTTGCAGATAATGTTTTGTGTACGGCATTTTTCCACAGTTGGTCAGTCTCCATGAGCAGTACAATGTCAGGATTTTTCTCGGCTATTTGGTCGAGTAAGAGTTGGTACTCTTCATTCTTCTGTAAAACATTGGCTGTGTAAATTTTCAATGTATTTGAAGCGTCTGTAATCGTACTTTCTTTTGCCTCATACGAAGAAAAAGGCGTGTAGGCATAAATCTTGCCTAGTTGAAATGTAAAGCAGGAAATAAGAATAATTACAAAGAGGTAGTCTTTGTAATATTTTATATCAAACCGTATGAAGTAGGTAAGAATAGCAATAAATGTAAGCCCCGTAAGCTGCGCATGCGGAAAATCAAATACGCGTATCCACCAGTAATCTATAGCAATGAGTGGTAATAATGTCAATACAACAGCAGTAATGCCAAATCCCTGGAGAAAGCTCTTTAATTTCAAAATATAATTGGTTGGTTAGTATGAGCGAAAGTACTCCATATGTTAAAGCAGCCGTCTTAAAATCATATTAAATGGGATATATTTAAGATTTGAAACATCAGCTACACTTGGACACTAATCAAGTAAATAGCGCCTGTTGTAATTCTTGAGAGTTGATGTGACACATTTTACCTTGACACTACTTTAACGCAACCGCAGTCCCCATTGCCGAAATTCCCAACTTAAGACCTTGATTTATAACTTCTACATCCATTGTAACTCCCACAATCGCGTGAGCTCCCATTTCTGTAGCTTTGGCCTCCAGTTTCTTGAGTACTTCTTGTTTGGCAGCATCTATACCTTCTTCGCTACTTTCATAAATCTTGTCACTATTAAGTGAATCTCGAAAACTGAGTCCTTTAGTATTGTAAATCTTTGCATAGATGAAGTCTGTAATCACACCTAAGTATTGCGTGATCTCTCTGCCTTGTATACTATTTGTAGTTGTAATAATCATTTATATAAGTTTGTATGTAAGTAGCTTTTAACAGGGTTTTGTTACGCTTTCGCGAAAGCGTAATTAATGATTATAATTTTAATCAACTTAATCTTTCTCAATCTGATGACGCTGTTTGGCTAGATATTCTCCACTATTAAGTGAAGCCACAAACTGTACTAGCTGTTCTCTTAGTTTACAATGCAAATCCCATGTAGTAGAAGCATCTTTTGCACTGCAAAGTGCTCTTATTTCAATAGATTTTTCTGTTACACCAGTAACCTGTACAGTAGGCTCGTGCTCTTCATCCCAATCTTCAGAATCTATCAAAAGTTGAGCAAACTTCTCTCTTACTTTTTGCACATCAATACGATAATCTGCATAAACGATAATTGGTCTTACCTGTTTTGGATTGGTCATAGACCAATTTTCAAAAGGTTTTGAAATAACATCTTTTAATGGAATTATGAGTCGTCTTGAGTCCCAAGTTCGCACTACCATATAAGTAAATCTAATATCTTCTACATAACCCCACTCGTCCTCAATATTGATAGTATCTCCTATACTTGCGGGTTGTGTAAGTGCAATCTGTATTCCTGCGATAATATTTCCAAGAGTATTTTGAGCTGCGACACCCAATATTATTGTTATAAGTCCAGCAGATGCCAGAAGGGAAATTCCTAGTTTTTCCAGAGATCTAAACTGCGAAAAAATTACAGTGATAGCCACAACTATTATAATTATTGTCAAGACTCTTCTTGCAACAGAAATATAAGTCATCATCATTCGGGCATGCTTGTTTTCTTCTAGTGATGAATCGCCCAATCGATTTTCTGTAACATAAGCAAAAATGTAATCTATAAAACTCATTAAAAACCAAGCAATAGAGGTAATGACAATGATTAATAATATAGCATAAACGGTACTTGCCATACTTCCAGAAAAGGAAATTAGATACGTTAATGTTAGGTAAAAGAAAATTACACCTATTACAATACCTGCTGGTTTAGCCATTTTTGTCGCGATGGACTTGAGTAATGGTTTGTTTGAACTGAGAAATAATTTTCTAGTTATAAAAGACATAAAACAACCAAGAATATAGCCTAAAAATGCTAAAAGTATAGTTCCAATAATTTTCCAAATAGGGATTCCTAAAACACCAACTTTTGACCAATTAGGCATTATTCTGTCTAATTTTCTCGGGCCATAAAGTGCATATAGCGGTTCGATATTCTCAACAGTATTTGCGCTTATTATCCAGAATGCTCCCCAATCTTTAAGCTTGACTCGTTGAAGTCGTAGTACTACATCTCTATTTTCTATGGCAACTTCTCCAAAAACTACACTTCGTCTTGGTGTACCAGAGATATTCTTATTGGTTGATGTAGTGATGTCAACTTGACCATCTAATCTATCTGAAATTCCTTCCCAGTTAATAGCTATTCTTTGATTTATAACAAAATAAAATTTTTCCGCTAGGATTGATGCTTCTTCCTTTGTAACGTTTTTTGGAAAAAGATTGAGATTTAAAGCATAAGCAGCATCTTCAAATCTCTCTTCGCGACAACTCAATATAAAATGCTCAAGTGTAGCTTGAGGTGTAGTAAAGTTAAATTTATTTGGAGGTAACCCAATGTTATCGTTAAGTCTTTCTAGCTGATAGTATGCGTCATTATATTCGCCTATAGGATTTCTATTATACGCCCCTTTTGAAGTTATAGTATCACTAAGCTTAGGAAATTCTTTTGTTTCATTTTTTTGAGCAAGTGTAGATAAATTGAAAAAATAAATAAAACAACAAATGATAATTGAAATGGGTTTACTACTCATAGGTTTGAACGTTTGATTTATTAAAACTGCATAGGCACCTCGATAAGTAAAATTTTTGAATCAGACTGTGCGGTGATTTCTAGCTCGGCAATGTCATAAACTCCTATGGCATCACGTCTGTCTAATAGTTCGCCAGCGGCGTGAGCGCTACCTTCGAGTACAAAAACAAAAAGGCCATTCTCTTCTTTATGAATTTTATGTACAACCGTTTGCTCTTGAGTAAACTCACCCATATGAAACCAAGCATTTTGGTAAATCCACACACCCTCATCTTCTTGATTTGGTGAGAGTATTTGCACAAATTCATTTTTGAGGTGGTGTTCGTTTATTTTAATTTGGTCATAACGAGGCGATACTGGTCGCTGGTTAGGCATAATCCAAATTTGTAAAAACTGTACCTCACGATCCTTATTTTTATTATACTCACTATGATCAATTCCCGTCCCGGCGCTCATCACTTGGATGTCACCTTGCTGTATCACCGTCTGGTTACCCATACTATCTTTATGCTCTAGATCGCCAGAGAGTGGGATAGATACAATTTCCATATTAAGATGCCTGTGCATATCAAAACCTCTACCGGCCGCTACGGTGTCATCATTGAGCACGCGCATCGCCCCAAAGGTTATACGTTCTGGATTATGGTAACTCGCAAAGCTAAAGGTGTGAAAACTCTGTAACCAGCCGTGGTTTGCGTTTCCTCGAGTGTTTGCTTTATATAGAATCGTTTGCATAGGTGATAAATTAGGGATTAAGTAGCTTTATTTTTGATGATAAAGTTACGATATGCGATTTTGTTTTTAAACGTATTTGTTACGCTTTCGCGAAAGCGTAATTTTATTTCTAAACAGTGTAAACTATATTTTTAATAGTAAGTTTCCTCTCCTCATTACCCAGCTGAAATGTAGTTGTTTCATCTATTCTCTTGCCGATAAGTGCTCTAGCAATAGGAGCGGTAAAGGCGATCTTTTTATCTTTAACACTGGCCTCATCTACACCCACAATTTGGATGGTAATGGGCTTAGGCATACCAGCGATGGTATACGTGACTGTGGCGCCAAAACGTATCTCGCCCTCATCCTTTATATGATCAAGCAGTCTTACACTCTGTATGCGTTCTAGTAGTAAGTTGCGCTTTCCATTAAGTACTGCAAGTGCTCGTCTGCGCTCGCGCTCATCTGTTTCATCTAGGGTGGAGATTTTAGTATCTAGTGTACTGAGCTCTTCCTTAAGTTGGGATAGTCCGTGGCTTGTGACGTAGTTTATCACACCATCTGGCAGTGCCGCTCTAGGTGGAATTATAGGAGTTTCTTCTTGGTCATCTTCTTTTACAAATCCTCTACTCATCTTCTTTATTTTTCGTTCTTCATTAAATCTATGCTGCGCTCAGACCAGCTTATCGTGCGTGGTCCAAAGCATTCTAAAATTGCATCTACACCTATCACACTTCCTTTAGATAATCTCCCTAATACCGCTAGCGGAACAAAACTTTTTCCTTCAGGCACTTCTACATAACCATAATCTCCAGTGCGTATGCCTAGGTCAGTATGCTTAGGCTCAATCATCTCGTTGTGCAGTAAGTTTTTAATTATTGGTGTATCTACTGTGACAAGTTGTGGAGCGTCAAGTACGGCGTTAAGCATTACGTCTATTGTTACCTTGTTACTGTCAGACTCAAGCTGCCAGCCGTTTTCAACACAAGTGATTTCTGGGTTGTTTACAAAGTCAAGATCTAAAATTCCTGCTTTTGCAAGTGCAATAAGCTGTTGTATGCTTTCAACTGGTGGTCCGTAAGAATATCTTTTTGATGCTTCGTCAAGGGCAATAACTTCTGCCACCACATCATCTGCAATTTCTGGATATGAGAACTCTCTATAGATGGTAGGCTGGCAGTGTCGCCATACTTGACCTATAAAGTAGTCAAGGCTTACTGGCGCTTCTCCTACTGCCATTGCAACTTGCTGTTGCATCATTTTTAATACAGATGTCTCGTGTGATAGAAGTAGGGAATGGTCTAGGGATTTATTGTTGAGGTAATTTATGCTTAAGAAATAAACTTCCTCTTCAGACAAGTCGTGTGAAAGTGCCTTGTCTTCTATTCCTAAAAATAATGGAGCTACCACAGCTGCCATTGCTTCTAGCAAGAAATACTGATCTTTTGCTAGGTGATCGCCACAAGCTCCTTTATGTATCGCTTTCGCGAAAGCGTCTATAGCATCATCACTGGGCATAAATAACTTATCTACCGCCTCGTTTATAGGCTTAGGCACCATAGGAAGCCCATCCAAAGAAAAAGGAACAAACCGCTGCGGATGGTTTTTTGTGCCGTGAAAAATAAGCTCCTTTGTATCTTCATTTATAGTCTCAAAATGTGCTCCACGTTGTAAAGTGAGTGCTCGTATCTGGTCTATCATAGCAAGTCCAAAACCCCTAAAAGCAACTATGCTATCTGAAGTTATGTTTGCTTGCATTATTTTTTCTACTGGGTATGCCTCTGTAAACAGAATGGCGTTGTCAGTTTCTGCCACGTGATCTTGCCACTCTTGCAGCTGATCTGAAAGTATCGTGTCTTGATGACCTATCGTGAGGACCACTTCTTCTATTTCTTCTACAGACTGCGTTGATGTCTTTGCGGTAAAGTGTGGTGCTATGTAGGTGAGTTCGGTTACGGTTTCTGTTATGATATCTAGCAACCCAAATCCTTTAAGTGCCGCCGCGAGGACTTCAAATCGAGCATTAAGGTAGGTACCCATTTTTGCCCGTGGAGGGAACTGGTCGGGATGTGTAGCAGGAGGGTTTTGTTGTTCTTCTGGTAACCACTCCGTATAAGAGGGAAATGCGGGGATAATAGCATCACCTAGTTTCATTTCTGGTCTGCCAGGTAAGTCTTGCAAGGCACGCTCCGTAATATTAAGCCAGTTACTTGCTACTTGTTCTGGGTTCCACACCCACCCTGAACCTGGGTACTCAAAAGGTTCAAATAACGTAACTTTTATTTGAGCATCTAGAGCGTTATTGTAAAGCGCAGTAAAAAGGCTTTCAAGAGCAAAAAGCCCTCTAGGGCCGCCTCCTATTATGGCGTAGTGTTTCATAGGTTGGTTGTTATACTTAGACCTTTAAGAAAGGTAAGTATAACAAAGCTATAAGATAACTAGCGCTAGTGTATAGAGTTTAAGATTGTGTTAGGAGTTATTTAAGACCCTATACTGATAGTGACATCGTTTGCAAAGCGCTCGCTATTAACTACAAACCGTGTGTGCAACTCTTTAAATAAATCTATAAGTGGAAGCACAGGACTGTTCCAATTATCAAATTCTAGATGATACTTTGCTATTAATGTGTAGTAGTTATCCTCATTGCTTCCTGTAATAATAGGCTGGAAGCTATCTTCTTGAGCAATTTCTTTTAAGCTCGCAATATGGCTGTTGTTTCTTAAAAACTCAGTCATTTGAGAGCTGGCGCTATTGATGTTAAAACGCTTTGATTTTCCTATGAACAGTGATTTAATATGCGAGTTTGTAGTGAGTTCAAAAATGTGACTTTCTAGCTGTATAGGCAACTTCATAGAGATGTGACCAGAAAATTCTTTTCCAGTGATATTAATGATGTTTATCTCAGTATCCCCAACAGGGATTTTTAATAAATACTGTACCTTAGGAAGTCGTATGCCGCCACCTATGCCTATATCTTTATCACGATATAAGAAAGTACCTCCTTGTTCTGTCGCTATATTTTGAAAAAATGATTTATACATACCCTATATGTAGGAAAGTATTTCACTTTGTTACATTAACTACGTTTTTTAAATCTGTTAAAGTCTAAAAACCAACGCATACGCAAACGTAAGGTACTTTATCAAGTATTATAATCGCTAGTAGCTAAAACATTTTTACAAATCTAGCCTGTTGTATTATTAGGATTGTGAACTGGGTGGTTATGAAATATTTTATTTTACTTAAATTTTTGAGTAAACTCTTTTAGATTTTTTAAGTCTGTTTCATTTTTAATAAATGTTTGTGCATCCTCAAGAACGAGATGGGCTTGTGTATTTATGACCTCTTTATAGGTATCGTCTATGGTCTCCACATTTTTGAGATAATAAAGTGAGGTCAACATTTTTGTCATCATAATAAAATCTGCCTTGCAATACTGACGGAGGCTAGCAAATATGTAATAAATAAGCTCATCAAAATCTACCGTATCTAGCGACACAACAGCTTTATTATCATTATTTACTACGTAGCTATTATCTTTCTTGAGCATTCTTAATGCAAAAAGCTCTGTAAGGTAATCAATACAGGTTATGGCAGTTCCAGGGTCATTTATACCTGGACTCATCGCTTTTACAGCAATTTCTGTAAGCTGTTTAAAACCTAATACATAATTGAGTTTCACTATCTCACTACGAGAAAACCCAAAACATGATTGAAGCATATCTTGATTTTCTTCATCAAGCTCTTTATTTACCTTTACTATTGGGACATCTACTAGTACAAACTCTCCTTTAGAAACGAGCATCTTTATAGAGATATCCTGCTCTTTTGCAAGTTTTGACAGTGAATCAAAGGCAATATCATTAAGATATCCAGATGAAGTGCTTTTATAGCCATGCCAATCAGAAACGTCGTCAAAAATGTCAAGGCCTTCCACTTCATTTTCCTTATCAATGAGTGTTTGTAGTCTCTTTCGTGCTGCGCTAAAAATACGATCAGTAATATTGTTAATCTGTATTGCTTGCGAAATCGAGTGAATAAAGTAGATAAATGCTGCAAGTACATGAATACTTAAAATAATACCCACTAGAACTGCAAAACCTGGTAATTGATGTTTATCATCTGTAGGAACTATACTCAATAATATGATGATACAATAGATAATTACAGCAATGTAAAAACCTAACACATACTGGTGCTTTTTATTTGATATAAGTCCTGGGAGAATACGAGGAGAATAATTACTAGATGCTTGATTGAGTAATAACATCACCATAGAAAAGCTAAAAACCATAAGAGAGATAATACCTCCTATAAATGTGCTTAATAGTGTGCGCGCAGTATCTGCATTATTAATAACGAGCCACGGGAAATTGTCAATAAAGTATTTGGAAACTCCTTGTTCCTCTATGTAGAGCATTAAAAAAGCAAAGGCAAGTCCCATCAAAGCTATAAGACTTGGAAAGAAACCTATGTTTCCTGTGACTTGACTATATAGCAATTTGAGTTTTGTGTAAATTTTATTCATCGTTGCAATTTCCGTAAAATAGTTTGAGTAGGATTCTATTTTAATATTAGTTAACAGTGATAGTAGGGTGTTGAGGTGTTACGCTTTCGCGAAAGCGTAAAAATAAAATTGGTTTACCCGTATTATGAGACTATTCCATATTGAAGAATTCTAATAACCCGAACTCTCAAACGCTATATGTAAATTAAGAATTTTAAAATTAATTTATGCACAAGGGCAAACAAACAATTATTAAGAATCTCATCTTCTACAATCTAGGCCGTTAATATATTTTAACATTTTTTAAAAGTTGGCGTTAATTGTATGGTAAAAAGAATATTTTCGCTAAAGCGTTTATAATAAAATCCAATTCTTTGCATTAAACGTATAACCATTAAAACAACTATTAAATTATGGATAACGAAAAAAGTGGAAACGGGATTAAGATTATTGCAGGAATCCTTGCAGTACTTCTTGTCGTGGCCGGTGCCTTTGCTGTAAAATTGTATAACCAAGAGAAGGATACAAAGAGCCAACTCACAAAGGAAAAAAACGTAGTACTCTCAGATCTTAAAGAAATGGTGAGTAAATACGATGTAGTCATTGAGGAGAATAACCTTAAGGACACAGAACTTAATGATGCACGTGATAGAATCCAAAAGCTTATAGGTGATATTGAGGCAAAAGATGCAACTATTGCAAGCTTAGGAAAGTATAGAGCAGAGGTTTTTAAATTACGTAATGAACGTGATTTCTTATTTGCTCAAAATGATTCACTACGAGGAAGTAACCAGATGCTCGCTATGCGTATTGATAGTACTACCTATGAGCTTGAAGTACAGCGCGGGGTAGGGGACTCACTTACGCTCGAGAATTCTGCCCTAGCAGAAAGAGTGACCTTAGGATCTGCACTAGCAGCAAACAAGCTAAGAGCGGTGGGTGTTATAGAACGTTCTTCTGGTAAGCTGGTAGAGAACTCAAACAATAGGCGCGTAGATAAGCTAAGGGCATGTTATACAGTACCGCAAAATAGACTTGCAGAAGCTGGAGACCGTGTATTATATGTACAAATTATAGATCCTTCTGGAGCAACACTAGGAGAAAATAAGCAAGTTGCCTTTGATGGTAAAGTGGTTAATTATAGTGCAATTTCAAAGTTTTACTATGAGAACACCGCACTTGATATTTGTGAGAATATAGGTAAAACAACAAAGGATTTTCTTGAAGGGAAATACGAAGTAAACGTGTTTGATAAAGGAGTACTTATTGCTCAAACATCATTCAGTTTAAAATAGAAGAAACTTAAGTAGGTTAAGTAAGAAACCGCAATGCGACCTAGGTCCATTGCGGCTTTCTTTTGTTATAAACGCTACTATTAAAATGTGTTTTAGCTACGATTAGGATACCAATCTAGCTGTACAACCTCAATAGCATCACTTCCTTTATTGACAATGGATTTAAATGTGTCAACATCACTTAAACCTTCTGACCCTCTGTAATGAAATGGATATACTTGTGTAGGTTTAAAATCTAAAACTGCACTAGCAGCACTCTCTACCGTCATTGTATAAGGTAAGTTCATACAAACAAAGGCAATGTCAATATTTTGTAAATTGCGCATCTCTGGAATATCTTCTGTATCTCCAGAAAAGTAAACTCTCTTACCGTCTTTCTCTAGTACATAACCATTACCCCATCCCTTTTTGTGACGGCGTTCCTCTACTGGACCTAGATTATACATGGGTACAGCGTTTGTCGTGATGCCTAAAGTTTCTGTTTTTTCTCCGTTATTTAAGATGTCAAGTTTTGAGCTAAAGGCTTCTGGCATCTTATCTGCTACAGATTGTGGCACTACGATTCTCGCGGTTGAGGTGTCTAGCCCTTCGAGAGTTTGTACATTGAGGTGATCTCCATGAAGGTGGGTAATTACAATAAGATCTGGCTTTTTATAACCTTCGTAAAGCTCAGGTTTTCCCACTGGATCTACATAAACGGTTCTACCATCCCAGTTAAGAATAGTAGATGCATGTTCAATAGGGATAATTTCAAACTCTTTAACTTCTGAGTCTGTTGTGGTAGTTAGTTCTTCCACTTCTTCTACCGTGGTAACGGTTTCCGTTTCTTTTGCGGTTTCTTTACAGCTGCTCATCGCACAAGCGATAATAAAGAGGGTACATAAATATTTCATAACATCATTATTTTAATGGATTACATTAACAAAGTTATCGTCTTACAGGTTACATTATGACAAAAATTAGTTAAATGCGAGCTCCATTTTAATGTTTGCGCGCTCGTAAGCAGCGTTTTCTTCTAGTGGAATTTCCTTAAAACCCCATTTTTTATAAATATAAATAGCATTTTCAAGCTTACGGTGTGAGTATAAAATCAGTTTGTTGAGATGTTGCGCTTTCGCGAAAGCGAGACAATGTGCAATCAATTGCTGTCCAATACCCATCCCTCTAGCCGAAGGTGAGACTGCCATCTTTGTAAGTTCTAACGCACCAGTATTTCCAGTAGGCATAAGCGCTACCGTACCTAGAATTTGATCATCTTTTAATGCAAAAAAGATAAAACCTCCTTTGTTAATGATATATTCTTCGGGATTACTCAACACTTTGAGATCATAAGGCTCTACGTAAAAAAAGGCCTCAAGCCATTCTATATTAAGAGTTTTAAAATCTGCAGCAAATTGAGAATTATATGGAATGATGTTCACGATAATTAGTTTATAAAAGCTGTGACTGTTTTAATGTGATTTTACAGCGCTTAGTTCTTGTATACACTCTTCTCTTATCTTCCATATTTCATCAAGACTATATGCTAGCTTATCTCTTTCTATCCAATCTTGTAGTACAGATTTGTGATAGTCTTCTTTATAATCCTGTATCTGATCTGTATCTATAGTGGTTTGCATAAGTACCGCATCTCTCCATTTCATACTGTATGTTCCAGCAAAGGTATAATCGTACATCTCATCATCATATGCCAGTACTGTATGTGCCTCAAGTATATAAGGTAGGTTATACTTTTCAAGCACATTACCTATGCCTGGGGTATTGGTATTATCCATGGCATAAATTATGAGCTCTAGTTGCAGTCCATAGATTGCATGCTCATCTGTGAGTGCCTTTAGAGTTGCATGCTTTGTACTACATGTGCCTTGCCCTTCGGTAATTACAGATCCCAAATCTAAGGGGTCCTTTAACCTACCGTATGGAAGGTTATGTACAGCTCGTATAGCATCGTAAAAAGTCCTTATTCCTTTATTAATAAAAATGTCCCCTACGGTATTGCCGGGTGTGATGTTAAAGTTAGGTATGATCATATTATTCCTTCATATACGTATTGCTATTTGCTGGGTTCTTATTTAAAGACAATAACATAAGGCATTACTAGAAGGTTGGTATTTATGTGGTTATTAAATGACTTATTTTTCGAGTTTTACTTCAAATAATAAAATTATGTACTAATGGTCATCAATTGTGGATACTTACGAGTCAAAAGTGTATTTTGCTTTACAATCTAATATTATAATTTCATTGTCTTAAAGGTAGCTACTTTAACTGATAGTTTATCTAAGTTTAGACCGAGAATTTCATATTAAAATGTAAAATATTGAACGTTAGTGCTGTAAGAATTTTCTTGATAAGTCCGCTCCTAAACTATAATAAATTGGCTGATTTACTGTAACCCTTTTTTGTATTTTTAGATTTGAAAAAAAACATACACTATGAGTAAATCACATAAAGGCCTTAATACCATTTGTACGCATACAGGAGAAATTAAAGACGAGCAGTTTCAAGGAGCTGTATCTCCTATCTACTTATCATCTTCTTATGCCTTTATGGATGTAGATGTAAAGCGCTACCCTCGCTACTTTAATACTCCTAATCAAGAAGGATTAAGCAAGAAAATTGCTGCCCTTGAGAAGACAGAGGCTGGGATGATCTTTGGTAGTGGTATGGCGGCAGTAAGTACTGCATTGCTTGCTTTTTTGAGAAGTGGCGACCATGTTGTGCTTCAAGAAACATTATATGGAGGCACGTATAACCTCGTCGTTGAGGAGTTTGAAAAATACGGTATTACCTATTCATTTACTGAGGATTTGAGTGAGGCCGCTTTCGCGAAAGCGATAACTCCACAAACTAAAGTGATTTACATTGAGACACCTTCTAATCCACTTATGAAAGTGACAGATATGAAGATGGTTGCTACACTTGCCAAAAAACACGGCATTGTGACCATGATAGATAATACATTTGCCTCTCCAGTAAATCAAAATCCAGCAGATTTTGGGATTGATATTATACTTCACTCTGCAACAAAATATATGGGAGGGCACAGTGACATCTGTGCAGGAGCAATTGCTGCGAGCCAAGAACATATGGATCGCATCTGGAATCTGGCAAAAAATCTAGGTGGAAGTCTAAGTGACCTTACCGTATGGATGCTTGAGCGTAGCATGAAAACCATGGCATTACGTGTAAAAGCACAAAATAGAAATGCAAAGAAAATAGCCAAATGGCTTGATAAAAAAGATGAGATAAGCCGCGTGTACTATCCGGGATTAAAATCTCATCCAGACTACAAACTTGCCAAAAAGCAGATGAGTGGTTTTGGAGGAATGATGTTATTTGAGTTAGCATCACACATTGATGCCGAAGATTTTCAAAAAGCGCTACACCTTATCAAACCCTCTATGAGCCTTGCAGGTGTAGAGAGTACTATGTTATGTCCAGCACAAACTTCGCACTCATTGTTAGGAGAAGAAGAGCGAGCAAAACAAGGCATCGCAGATGGCTTAATTCGTTTTTCTGTAGGAATAGAGGAGAAGGAAGACCTGATGGAAGATATAGATCAAGCGCTAAAGGCAGTATTAAAAAAGACAGTACTGGTTGCAGATTAAAGCTTGATCGAGTCTAGCCTTCTTGGTTTGTTTTTTTAGAAATGAAAAAATGGCCAAGTGTGCATGTAATTGATGAGTGAATCCGATTACAATATAATTATAATCCAAAAGACACTCGCCTAGCGAGCATACATATGAAACTAGATATACTTGCCATCGGAGCACACCCAGACGATGTAGAATTAGGTTGTGGTGCAACCCTAGCAAAAGAGATAGCAAATGGAAAGAAAGTAGGAATACTTGATCTCACAAGAGGCGAACTAGGAACCCGTGGTAGTGCAGAGATACGCGATGAGGAAGCTGCAGCTGCAGCAAAGATTCTAGGTGTAGCAGTACGTGAGAATCTTGCACTTGCAGATGGTTTCTTTGTTAATGATAAAGAAAGCCAACTCAAAATCATCGAAGTAATAAGAAAGTATCAACCGGAAATGGTGCTCTGTAATGCAATTACAGATAGGCATATAGACCACGGAAAGGGAAGTAAACTTGCAAGTGATGCTTGCTTCTTGAGCGGATTGAAAAAAATAGAAACTTCTGTAGACGGAAAGTCACAAGAAAAATGGCGCCCTAAGACTGTGTATCACTATATACAATGGCAACACATCGAGCCAGATGTGGTGGTAGATGTAAGCGGGTTTATAGATAAAAAGTGTGATGCCGTCTTTGCATATAGCTCACAGTTTCACAATCCAAACAATAAAGATGGTGACACTCCTATTTCTAGCGAAACCTTTAAAGAGAGCATTAACTATCGCTCTAGAGACCTAGGACGTCTCATAGGTACAGAATATGGAGAAGGTTTTACTGTAGAGCGCTATCCAGCGGTAGATAGCTTGTTTGATTTAAAATGAAATGGAGATGATACAGCGAATTTTAACTATTTGTTTTTTAATGTGCGGAGTGGTTGCGATAGGACAAACGTCTTCGTTTCGTTTAGAGAGTGTCCCTAATTCGATATCTTTCAATTACGCATCAAATGTATCTGGCTTAGATACCCTTAAGAAGTTACCATCACAACTGCTTATGAAGTATGATGTGAAAGGTGACAACATAGTTGATAAAAAGTTAACGTTTAGAGAGCAAAATGCTTACACCATGACCATTTATCCTATTAAATCAAATGACGAGATGAGAGTTGTTACCCCAGACACTACCACAAAGCAATACTTAAGAGTATATGGAGTAAATAAGATCACATTAAGCAACTAGGGAATAAATATTCTGAGTTATAAAAAAGCCACCTAAGGGTGGTTTTTTTGTGCTTATTGCTTTCAGCTAAGTGATGAGTCGCTCACATATAAGCATAAAAAAAGTCTTCAGATTTCTCTGAAGACTTGAATAAGGGTGGAAGACCGGGTTCGAACCGGCGACCTCTGGTACCACAAACCAGCGCTCTAACCAACTGAGCTACAACCACCATTTTAATTGCGAGTGCAAAGATAATTAATATTAGAAGATGTGCAACATTTTCTAATAAAAAAAGGAGTGAAATTTTTCACTCCTTTTTCAAAGTGTTGATTATTAGGTGAATTTACTTAAATAAAACACATAATAATTTTAAAAATAATTTATTCTTCTTTCTCTGCTTTGTCTACCACAGGTCTATCCTTACGATTTGCAAGTTCCCAAGCAGTTGCAAAGACAAGTTTTGTGCGCTTTTCAAGTAAAGGGTAGTTAATCTTATCTGGTGTATCACCTATTTTGTGATAATCTTCATGTGTTCCATTAAAGTAAAAAATTATAGGCACATTCTTCTTTGCAAAGTTGTAGTGATCTGAGCGGTAGTAAAAACGGTTAGGCTCATTTTCTACATTATAACGGTAATCTAGATTGATATCAAAATACTTAGCATTTACAGCAGAAGATACATTGTGTAAATCTGTACTTAATTTATCTGATCCTATTAAATAAACGTAGTTGTTGTCCTCTAAGTGTGCATCATCATTACGTCCTATCATATCGATATTGAGGTCTGCAATAGTGTTTGCTAGCGGGTATACAGGATTTTCTGAGTAATATCTAGACCCGTATAAGCCTTTCTCTTCTCCTGTAACGTGTAAAAAGAGGATAGAGCGCTTTGGTCCTTTTCCGTCTTTTACAGCTTGTTTAAAAGCTTCTGCGATTTCTAGTAAAGCTACAGTACCAGATCCATCATCATCTGCTCCGTTAAAGACATTACCTTTGGAGTCCATTCCTACGTGATCTAGGTGTGCAGAGAGTACAAGTACTTCCTCAGGCTTCTCTGAACCTTCTATAAAAGCTAGCACGTTTTCTGAGTCATTTAATTCGCTTCCTTTTCTAAAAAATGTTTTAGGTACAATCTGGTAATAATCTCCATTATTTCCCGGAGCCACTTCTAGTTGCTTATAATAGTTTACGAGGTATGCAGCTGCTTTCTTTTGTCCTGGATCTCCAGTATTACGTCCCTCAAAATCATCTCCTGCAAATACGTAGAGCATGTCTTGAAGCTCATTTGCAGTTATAGTATTGGTATACTTACGTACATCATTCTCATTGCTTTCAAGTGAGGTAACATCTATAAGTACAGGTTCAGATGGAGCAGCAGGAGCTACTATTTTTTTTGATTCGTTACAAGAAAGGGCAATAAGTCCCAGTCCCATCAGGGCAATATATTTTTTCATTTATGAGGTATTGTTTATTATGCTAAAAGTACTGATTTCAACTGAATAAAAATATGTGAGATTCGTTTGAAGTTTTTTTTGCTTTCGCGAAAGCCTAATTGCTCAAACACTTTTTGAAGAGATTAAAGAAATGCAAAAAAAAAGGTCATTCTAGTTACAGAATGACCTTTTCATTGTAAAAGACTTTAAATCTTAGTTGTTAAGCATAACCGGCATTACAAGCATTGTTACTTGCTCTCCTTCATCTAGTCCATCAACTGGAGTAAGGATACCTGCTCTATTAGGTAGTGACATTTCTAGTGAAACATCATTTGCATTCATATTATTAAGCATCTCTGTTAAGAAACGAGAGTTGAAGCCTATTTGCATATCATCACCTTGATAATCACAAGTAAGACGCTCTTCTGCTTTATTACTGTAATCAATATCTTCTGCCGAAATATTAAGCTCTGCTCCAGCGATTTTCAAACGAATCTGGTGTGTAGTCTTATTAGAGAAAATAGAAACACGACGTACAGAATTTAAAAACTGATTACGATCAATTGTTAATCTATTTGGATTCTCTTTTGGGATTACCGCTTCATAGTTAGGGTATTTACCATCAATAAGACGACATACAAGTTCTACATTGTCAAATGTAAATTTTGCATTACTCTCGTTGTATTCTACGGCGATTTCATCATCAGAAGTAGAAAGTATTCCCTTAAGTAAGTTAAGTGGTTTCTTAGGCATGATAAACTCTGCTGCTTGAGAAGCTACCACATCTGTGCGGCCATACTTTACAAGCTTGTGAGCATCTGTTGCTACAAAGGTTAGTCCATCTGTACCAAACTGAAAAAATACACCACTCATTACTGGGCGTAAATCATCATTTCCTGTAGCAAAAATTGTATTGCTTATTGCTGTAGCTAGTACACTTCCAGGTATTTTTACAACACTAGGATCTTCTAGCGATACTGCATTAGGAAACTCTGCTCCATCTGCATATGCTAGTGCATATTTACCATGGTTTGAGCTTATCTCTACGGTATTATTCTCGTGCTGTGTAAACGTAAGTGGTTGCTCTGGAAACGTCTTAAGCGTATCAAGAAGTAAACGAGCTGGTAACGCAATCGCACCATTATCACTAGACTCAACATCTAACTTTGATGTCATGGTAGTTTCTAGATCTGATGCAGAAACTGTTAGTGTATTTCCATCTAGTTCAAAAAGGAAATTATCGAGTATAGGTAGGGTGTTACTATTATTTATCACACCACCCAATACTTGTAATTGTTTAAGGAGGTATGTACTAGAGACTATAAATTTCATAGAAAGTTAGGTTTTGCAATACAATAAAATGGTATCAAAAGTGACGCTATTTATGCCTCACTCACTACTTACAAATATATTTTAAATGCGACGGCTTTTATAATTAACTTATCAACATCTAGCGCGCGTAACGGCGCTTCCTAATTGCGTTGTAGATGAGTCCAAAGATAAGCAAAATAGCCAGCGGAAGCCCAATAGTCAAGACCTGCCACGTGCTCATACTTCGTGCTGCCTTTTTTATATCAAGAAAAGGAAGTGCAATTTCTTTACTACGTATGTTAATAAGCCCAGTGTCATCAAGGAGATAGTTAATCGCATTGAGCAAAAACTCTTTATTTCCATAGCTGGTTCTTGTGTAATAATCAAATCCTAATTCTAGTGGTTGCCCGCGTGCATCAAGACTATTTGAGATTATATCACCATCGGCTATGAGTATAAGCTTAGGATTTTTTTGTGCGCTTTCGCGAAAATTACTTTTATCACTTCCATCTGGTAATACTCTATTAGTAAAAGCCGAATTAAACGATCCTTCTAGCAAAACGGCCAGTGGTTGTTGCCCATTTTGAAAATCACTTTCTATAGGTTCAATATCTACCTGACCGAGAGAGATTTCTCGTGGCGTACTTTCTATTTTAGTATAAATACTAGATTGCAATAAAACCGTTTTATTTACGCCTCTATTGTTGTCTAATAAAGTGATAGGATTTGCATAATTGAAAAGAACAGGTTTTTCAATATTAGTATTAATGGGATGCGTATTCATACTGGGTACTTGTGGTCTATACAACCATGGTAGCTGTATGTACTGAGCATCACTGCCATCACCAGAGGCAACACTAAGCGGGGCAGAGTAGAGGTCTACTACTAAGGATGGGTCTACTCTAATTCCATATTTAAACAGTTGGTCATCTAGATTAATATCTCTAGGGAAAGCAATAGTTTTACCTTGATCATTGCGAAGACTATCATCTTCCATGGCTACAGCATCTAGCATCCAAAGGCTGTTACCACCATTCATGATATATTGATCAATCACATACTTCTGCTTGTCTGTAAATGCTTTTGTAGGCTTTGCAATAACTACTAGATCAAAGGTGTTTTGTAAAGCTTTGAGTGCCTTTTCTGGATCTTGGTTTGCAAATTCTAATGGGAAAGGAGCGATATTATAGGTGTCACCTAGTTTACGAAACATATCTGCAATGTTTGCATCTGGTAGCTCGCCATTATCTCTTAAAACTGCAATACGCTTAGACTTTGCATTTAATGTGCTGTGTAAACTTTCGGCAAAAACGTATTCAAGGTTTTGTATAGAAGCGTATACGAGTTGCTCAGGAGAAGCACCTACTACATTCTTTACAAGTCCTACCGGTACTGCTTTGTCATTAAAATTTATAGTAGCCCACGGAAAAATAGTTTGCGTGGTCTCCTTTCCGTTTTCTTTTACTTTGAGAGGGATGGTAGTCATCCCAAATTCATTGAATTGTCCAGCAACTTCGGCTACATTTTCTCCATCTTCTACTGGGTTTGAAAATTCGAACCTAATGTTATCATTATAGGCTTGCATTTCCTCTAGCAGATAGCGCGTTTCGTTTTGTAGTTTTTTAAACTCCGCGGGAAAATTACCTTCTAGAAAAACATCAATAATCAACGGACTGTCTAATTGATCTAATAAATCAAGCGTAGGATCACTTAAACTGTAGCGTTGATCTTGCGTAAGGTCATAGCGTTTGTGAACTAGCGAACCTATAATGTTAATTATAAATAGGCCTATGATTACAAGCAGGAGCGATAGTATGTATTTTATATTTTTCACGAAAGTGTACTCCTTTTATGCAATCTCATCATCGTAATAATGATAAAGAATGCGGTTACACTAATAAAGTAAATGAGATCTCTAGTATCAACCACACCGCGGCTTATGCTAGTATAATGCGATTGTAAACCCATTAAATTTATGAAATCTCTCACGCTGCTTGTGGTACTAAATGCTGCTATGCCTGCAAGTCCAAAATATAAAAAGAAGCTTAAGAACACGGCGATTATAAAAGCTATGATTTGATTATCTGTAAGGCTTGAGGCAAATATGCCTATTGCCGTAAATGTTGCAGCTAGAAGCATTAGTCCTATATAACTGCCTATGGTTACTCCTACATCAAGGTTTCCCACGGGATTACCCAGTTGGTAAATAGCGATTACATAAATAAGTGTGGGTATGATAGCAAGTATGATAAGAGCAAATGCTCCTAAAAATTTTCCTAGTGTTAACTGGAGTTTAGAGATAGGTTTTGTGAGTAGAAGTTCTAAGGTGCCTACTTTTTGTTCTTCACTAAAACTGCGCATGGTTATAGCAGGAATAAGAAATATAAATATCCAAGGTGCAATCTGGAAGAACGGTGCGAGATCTGCAAATCCAGTCTCTGTGATATTAAAAGGCCCTTGAAAAACCCATAGAAATAAACCGGTAACTACGAGAAATAACCCAATAACCAGATACCCAATTGCCGAGGAGAAAAATGAGGATATTTCTTTTTTAAGTATAGCGAACAAAGTGGTTTGTTTTAAAAAGTAAATGTACTGTAGTTTTTGAATTCCTTAAAAATTATTTATTGAGGATAGCTTGACTGTGGCGGTCCATCAATTGGGATTTTTGCACCTAAGTACGTAGGTTCTTTATTAATAGTCAACTCCAGAAAAGCTTTTACATTTGCTAGTAATTCTCTGCGTTTATTTGCGCTTTCCCGTTGGTAAGTTCGCTGGTCTCCCACAAAGCCGTAATAGGTAAGGCCAAGTTGATTTGCAATATACAGTGCTCGTGGCAAGTGAAACTCTTGAGTAACCACTACAGCCTCCTTTACATTAAATACAGAGCTGGCTCTATACATACTGTCGTAGGTGTCAAAACCAGCATAATCTAGAAAGATATCATCTTCTGGAACACCTTTATCCATGAGATATGCTTTCATTGCCTTTGGCTCGTTATAGGATGCAGTGCCATTATCTCCCGAGAGTAAAAAACGCTTAACTTTACCTTCTTTATATAGGCTGAGGGCGCTTGATACACGATCTTCGAGCATTGTAGATAGATTACCGTTTGCTCGTACACTAGCGCCTAAGACAATTACAGTATAAGCTTTTGGAACCTGCGAAATATTTGTAAAAGTTTGGCTTTTTGTACTTTCTTCAACATGGTAAGAAAGCGCATAAACTCCACAAATAAGAAGGATTATCCCAACGAGAGTGACGGCAATTATTTTTTTAAAATGTTTAAGCACTAGACGTTATCTATGATTTTAATAGGTTTCTTTTTATCATTGATAGCTACAAAAGTAAATGTTCCAGCTACGGCTAGCTCACGATCATAATTGTACATATCTTCTTTGTAAATCTCAACGCGTACCACACAACTTGTATTGCCCACTTTCTCTATACGAGCTA
Source organism: Dokdonia sp. Hel_I_63 (assembly GCF_007827285.1). NCBI lineage: Bacteria > Pseudomonadati > Bacteroidota > Flavobacteriia > Flavobacteriales > Flavobacteriaceae > Dokdonia > Dokdonia sp. Hel_I_63. Next base: position 1,984,493 of record NZ_VISD01000001.1, read on the forward strand.
TTAATTCTACAATAGTTCCTTGAGGAATGGCTTTAGTAAAGTCTATTTGACTGGTAGAAATGGTAACCACTTTTTTTCGGCTAAAGCGTGTGGCGCATATAAAAGCTGCTTCATCCATCATATGCATTGCAGTCCCACCAAAAAGAGTGTCATAGTGATTTGTGGTGTTGGGAAAGACCGCTTTAAAGATGCGAGTTTCTGAGATTTCAATGCGTTCTTTGAGAGTAATCATAATTGTTTAACCATTTTGCATATTTAATAGACAAAAAAGATGCAGTGCTTACTTCTAAGTGTATCTTTGCAAGGTCTTAAAATAGAACAGATGCCACAAGTAATAGAAGCTTTAAAATGGAGATATGCGACTAAAAAGTTTGACAATACACGCATGCTACCAGATTCAAAAATAGAAATAATCAAAAACGCCTTTAACCTTACTGCTACAAGCTTTGGCTTACAGCCCGTGCGATTAGTTGTAGTAAGTAATAAAGAGAAACAAGAAGCTCTCGTTCCTTTGTCAATGAACCAGCGACAAGTAGCAGATGCTTCACATGTGCTAATTTTCTGTATTGAAAAGCAGGTAGATGAGCATTATGTAGAAAGTTATTTTGATAACGTAAAAGAAATAAGAAATACACCAGAGGAAATTATTAAACCATTTAAGAATTATCTTCTTGATCACTTTAAAAAAGCTACAAATGCAGAAAATGACTTATGGGCTTCAAAACAAGCTTATCTCGCAATGGGTAATTTGCTCACCGTTTGTGCGATTGAAGAAGTAGATGCGTGTCCTATGGAGGGTTTTACACCTGAGGGTTACGATAAGTTTTTAGGCCTTACTGAGATAGGCTTACAGTCGGTTTTGGTATTGCCCATAGGTTATAGAGCAGAAGATGATATGTTTTCTACTATGAAAAAGGTGCGCAAATCTTTGGACAATGCGGTCCTTGATTTGTAACTTCCGATAGAATACAGGGTTTAGTGCAATATTATGGCAAGATTCTTGTTATTTTTTAAAAGTTTATAACTTTGCAGTAGCCCTAATAGTAGTACAATGAAACATATAGCATTTTTATTATTCATTTCAACAGTAACATTACAAGCTCAAGAGGCTAAATGGTATACTGATTTTGACAAAGCAAAAAAAATAGCGCAACGCCAGGGAAAACCCATTATCATGTACTTTACAGGCAGCGACTGGTGCGGACCTTGTAAAATGCTTAAAAAAGACCTCTGGGAGACTGATAAATTTATACAACAAGCAGATGACTTTGTGTTGCTTGAGGTAGATATCCCTTTTAGAGAAGATATCATTTCTCCAGAACAAAAGAAGAAAAACATGAAGCTTCAAGATAAATATAATAAGGACAAATCTTTTCCGACTGTATTGCTACTAGATTCAAATGGTAAAAGAAAGGATGAAGTTTCAGGATATAGTATGCTAAGAGATACAGCACCTTACTATGCATTTTTTAATAAAGCAAGACGTTCGAGATAGTTACAAGCTCTTACAATCATATATAGAACGTTTGGCATATGCTGGACGTTTTTTTTATGCTTTCGCGAAAGCGTAACCCTCAAATTGCCCTTTAGAAAGATACTACTAACAAAATCTCTCATGTATTAATTAACAATAAGCGAACTTCTTATCTTTGACCACCTTTAAATAGATTTATGTCAAAAGTAGTTTTAATCACTGGGGCTTCCTCAGGAATAGGTTTAGCCATTGCTCAGTATCTTGTAAACCAGTCGTATACTGTATATGGAACGAGCCGTAACCCAAAAAATAATATAGAAAAAGGAGTGCATATGGTTGCACTAGATGTTACAAAGCCAGCGACTATTGCGGCTGCTGTAACGTCTGTATTAGAAAAGGAAGGGAGATTAGACTACCTGATTAACAATGCTGGAATGGGTATTACAGGTCCTCTAGAGGAAACACCAGATGCTGAAATTAAAAGAGTATTTGAGACTAATTACTTTGGAGCATTAGAAGTAATAAAGGCGGTGTTGCCCACAATGCGTAAACAGCGCAGCGGCATGGTAATTAATATAACCTCAATAGCAGGGTATATGGGATTACCTTATAGAGGTATTTACTCTGCGACCAAAGGAGCCCTTGGGATTACTACAGAGGCGTACCGCATGGAACTTAAAGAGTTTAATGTAAAGATGACTACGGTTGCTCCAGGTGACTTTGCTACTAATATTGCTGCAGGCCGTTACCATGCACCAGTGCTTCACAATTCGCCATACAAAGAGAATTATAAGAATACACTTTCATTAATGGATGCGCATGTAGATGAAGGAATGGACACCGTAATCATGGCAAAAGTGGTTAAACGTGTGATGGAGTCAAAAAACCCTAAAGTGCATTATCGAGTAGGATTCTTTATGCAGCGTTTTAGTATTGCGCTTAAGCGCATACTGCCAGATACTTGGTATGAAAAACTACTTCTTAATCATTATAAACTTTAGTTAACAAACAATTAAACACGCTCTTAGCTTCTGCACATCACTTTTAGCTACATTTGTGTAAAATCATAAAAAGAAAAGACTATGAAATTTTTTATAGATACAGCAAACCTTGACCAAATTAAAGAAGCACAAGATCTAGGAATTCTTGATGGTGTTACTACAAATCCATCACTAATGGCTAAAGAGGGCATTACTGGACGTGAAAAGATATTACAACATTATAAAGATATCTGTGAGATCGTAACTGGTGATGTAAGTGCAGAGGTAATCGCAACCACTTATGATGAGATGGTAAAAGAGGGGGAAGAGCTTGCTGCATTACATGAGCAAATCGTTGTAAAAGTACCTATGATTAAAGATGGTATTAAAGCTATAAAATATTTTTCTGATAAAGGAATACGCACAAACTGTACACTTGTATTTTCTTGCGGGCAAGCTTTACTTGCAGCAAAGGCTGGAGCAACATATGTCTCTCCATTTATAGGACGACTAGATGACATCTCTACAGATGGGTTAAATTTAATTGCAGAGATTCGTCACATTTATGATAACTATATGTTTGAAACTCAAATTCTAGCAGCATCTGTACGTCACACTATGCACGTAATAGATTGTGCAAAAATAGGAGCAGATGTAATGACGGGACCATTATCATCTATAGAGGGATTATTAAAGCACCCACTTACAGATAGCGGTCTTGCAAAATTCTTAGCAGATTACGAGAAGGGTAATAATTAATACATATCTCACACCATTTAAAAGCCCCTTTTACTGTAAAGTAAAAGGGGCTTTTTCATTGATATAAGTTGGTGCCTATTGATTTAAATAAGCTAGTAGTTCGTTTTCAAATTTAGAGTTGTGCAAGTTTGCGTGACTGTTTAAAATTTTTCCATTTTTATCAAGCACGATGGTCTTGTTAATATCATTAAGCACAAGTTGCTTTCTAGCTTGTTCTGGTTTTGCTAGTCTAAATTCTTTAGATTCGTCAAAGTCATTTTTCTCTAAGTGAAGCATCCATTTGTTATGCTCTGTATTCACATTAATAGCAATAAAATTGAACTCAGGATACTTTGCTTGCAGCTCGCGAACTTTTGCATGGGAGTTGTCCATATGAGCCATTCTTAAATACGACCAAAAAAATAACACTGTAGGCTTTGTAATACGACTAGAGAGGGTAGTCATTCCAGAATCTACACCTACGATCATGACATCAGGAATCATATTTCCTGCTTGCATAGATTTATTATTGTCATATAATGCATCGACTAGCGTTACCGTTTCATCAGAAGTAGAGACTTCCTTTATTTCGTCAAAAAGCTTATCAACTTCGTCTAGATTATTACTGTTAGCAATAAAAATACGAGACATTTGAGATAAAAGTCGCTCCTTAAGGTCTTTATTATTGATAAGACTGTCTATAACCGCTATCTGGTGATGGTTGTGTATGTATGATGTGCGATTATAATCGTTTTCCTTTCCATAACGAAGGTAGGTGAGGTTATTAATGTAAGAAGCAAGATATCTTCTAAAACTGTAAAGTTCTTCAAGATTGGGATTGTTTACATCTATGCTTTCGCGAAAGCTATAAAAATCATTAGGTAAGCTATCAATGAAGGATAACTTGTCTTTCCCATAATGAGCAAATGGATACCATTCTTTACGCTGGTAATTATCAAATTCTGTTACAGATGTTGCTATTTCAATAAATTCATCCGAATAATCTTTATCAAGCAAAAACTTATCTAGTTCTTCTTTATGAGTAATCGCCATGGAATCTAGCGTCTTCTGAAAATTCTTTGGATTTTTTTGATATTTTTTCTTAATGCCTTCGTTTTCACTCTCCCAATGTAAATACATGTCTAGTAAAAAAGTGCTTTTTTCCGACCCATAACCAGAAAAACTAAGTGACTCATCAAAATCCTTAGTATTTACTCTTAGTAATATACTGTCTCCTTCTTCTATATGCACTAATTGATGTTCTCCATGCTCTAGTCTGTATAGTCCAGGTTGGAAATCGTCAAATTTATATAGAAACCTATTTCTTCTGTCTAGTGGAATACTATCTGTCACTACTTCTCCCTTACGTAGCAGCACATAACTCTGTACAGGATTGATAATCTGCCCACCTAGATATGTCCCTTGAGCTTTATCATTTTCTTCAAAAACGCAGCTTGTAAAGGTGGTAGATACTATAAGTAAGAGTAGGAGGTACTTCATAAAAGGTAAATTTACACTTAATAAGATAGCTTATTGTGCTATTTCCAAAAGTAACTTTAATGACTTTTGCATATTGTTAACATATCGTTAAAAGCATTTTGTGTTTGTTATCATTATAATTTCTTTAATTATAGGTATTTTTGCACGCTCAAAATAGAAGTTTTTTATGTTATCAGTCTCTAATCTTTCAGTTCAATTTGGTAAGCGTGTTTTATTTGATGAAGTTAATACTTCATTTCTTAACGGTAATTGCTACGGCATCATAGGTGCAAACGGAGCAGGAAAGTCTACCTTTTTAAAAATACTTACAGGGCAACAAGATCCTACCTCTGGTCATGTGCACCTCGAGCCAGGAAAACGTATGTCTGTGCTAGAGCAAAACCACTATGCTTATGATGAGTATAATGTCCTTGAGACAGTGGTGATGGGTAACAAGCCTCTTTATGAAATTAAAGCAGAAATCGATGCACTGTATGCAGACTATACGGATGAAAACGCAGATCGTATCGGAGAGCTTCAAGTAAAGTTTGAGGAAATGAATGGATGGAATGCAGATAGTAATGCTGCAACTATGCTTTCTAACTTAGGTATCAAAGAAGATAACCATTATACCATGATGGCAGATCTTGATGGTAAGCAACGTGTACGTGTGCTTATTGCACAAGCGCTTTTTGGAAATCCAGATGTTCTTATTATGGATGAGCCTACAAACGACTTGGATTATGAAACAATTTCTTGGCTAGAGAATTTCCTTGCAAACTATGACAACTGTGTGATCGTTGTATCGCATGACCGTCACTTCCTTGATGCGGTTTGTACACATATCTCAGACATTGATCACAATAAAATTACCCACTATAGCGGTAACTATACCTTTTGGTATGAGTCTTCACAACTAGCAGCAAGACAACGCGCACAGCAAAATAAAAAGTCTGAAGAGAAGAAAAAAGAACTTCAAGAATTTATCGCTCGTTTCTCTGCAAACGTTGCAAAGTCTAAGCAAGCAACTTCTCGAAAGAAGATGATTGATAAGCTAGACATCGAAGAGATTAAGCCATCAAGTCGTCGATACCCAGGGATTATATTTGATAGAGATCGTGAGGCTGGTGATCAGATTTTTAACTGTACTGGTTTAAGTGCTTCTCTAGATGGTGAAGTTTTGTTCAAAGGAGTTGATATGAATTTGAATAAAGGCGATAAAGCTGTGTTATTTTCAAGAGATAGCCGTGCAACCTCTGCTTTTTATGAGATTATAAATGGTAATCAACAAGCAGATAGCGGGACTTTTGATTTTGGAGTAACTACTACACAATCTTATTTGCCTTTAGATAACGCTTCTTACTTTCAAGATGGAACGCTTAATCTTGTAGACTGGTTACGTCAGTATGCGCAAACAGAAGAGGAAAGAGAAGAAGTTTTCTTGAGAGGTTTCTTAGGGAAAATGATTTTCTCTGGCGAAGAGGCGCTTAAAATGTCTAATGTCCTTTCAGGAGGGGAGAAGGTACGTTGCATGATTTCAAAAATGATGATGAAGCGTGCAAATATCCTTATGGTAGATGAACCTACTAACCACTTGGATCTAGAATCAATTACAGCGTTTAACAATGCACTTAAAAACTTCAAGGGCACTGTGATGCTTACAACACATGATCATGAGTTTGCGAGCACGGTAGGTAACCGTGTGATAGAATTAACGCCTAAGGGTGTTATAGATCGCTACATGAACTTTGATGAGTACATGAGCGATAAGAGTATAAAAGAACAACGTATGGCAATGTATGAGTAAGGCTAAGCCTTACTCTTGTTCATAAAGTGTGTAATGAGCATATAGCTACAAAAAACAATGAGGCCTCCACTTAGCACAATGCGCAAAGTAGGAAGCTCTTCACCTTGAAGTAACGGTGAGAGTCTCCATATGGATAGTCCTAAGAAAAATACATATAAGAGAAGACGGCCAGAAGATAATTCTGGCTTTTTCTTTTCTGGTGCTGGTCTTGTGATTCTATTGATTGTTACTTTCGGCGCTTCTTGTTGCGATAGATTGTTTAATTCCTCGTCAGATAGTGCGTTGTTTGAAAAGTCTTCAAGAGCAATTTCTACAATATGTTTTGCCTTTACCAGATACTCTTTGTCAACAAGCAATCTAGATTGATCAGGAGAGCCTAGCGCGTAGCCTGCCAGCTTTGCACTCTCGTTATCATCTCTCACTATACTTGGGATGTCTTTCTCCTCTAGAATGGCCTGTAATCTTTTTGTTTCGATGATAGACCCAGTGTGGATTTTTTCATAACGAGAATCTGGAAGTATGCTCATATATTATTTTGGTAAGGTTATCTTGTTTTATCGTACTTACTATTCCATATCGCTTTATTAAAGTTCTTACCTAGTGCAAATGCATAAAATAAAACTACCGCTCCGATGGATTTAAACATAAAGAAAAATACCATAATATCTTGACCAAAATCTTGATTCTTTGTAAAAAGACCGTCTGGTGTTAATAATGTCGCCACTATACTAATGAGTACTGTTGTAATTATTAAGTTTTCAATAGACTTAAATGACCATGCCCATTGTTTTCTGAAAGGATTGAGGTCATTACCCCACTGGTGTATAAGGTAGTAATAGCCATTACCCATAGGTGCAAATAATAAAGGATCATCTGCTTTTTCTAACACAAACATTTTAGAAGGAGCGATGATCTTAAAACCATCAAGTTCTGTTTGGTGTGTGTTTTCAAGGTACTTAATATTATCAAGAACCTCTTGAGGGTATTTTCCTTTAAAGTATTTGGTATCGAGAAAACGCAGTCTGTAGTCTACGCAAATTTTCTCTATTTGTTTAATGTGGAAGATTTTTGAAGTTTCAAGTAAGTCAAAGTCAAACTCGTTATAACCTGCCTCAGAAGCTTCGTTTAGGGTTTTGAGGATTCCGCTTTCGCGAAAGCGGTCTTGATCAAAAACCTGTTGTACTTGTGCTAGGATATCTTGTTCTTGCTCACTTTTACTGCGCTCACGAAGTAACTTTTCGTGAATGTTGGTTCTGGATAATAGCATCTTTTTTTCTTTTAAAGATACAATACAAATGCGATAATGTCAATGGGAATAATTGATACTAGGTGATTTATGTATTAATTAAACAAAACAGTTAAGAAAATATGAGCAAAAAAAAAGCTCTTAGATACATCAAGTATCTAAGAGCTTCAAAATAGTACAGCTACCTTACTATCGAAGTGTAGCTCCTAGCTCTTTTTCAAAACGCTGTTGCAGTTTATTCATCGTTTTGTCTATCTGCTTATCTGTAAGTGTCTTGTTTTCGTCTTGTAACAAGAAGCTTACTGCATAACTTTTCTTGCCTTCAGGAAGATTTTTACCTTCGTAAACGTCAAAAAGATTTACATCTTTAAGTAATTGTTTCTCGGTTTGCTTTGCAATGGTTGTAATATCTTCAAACTGAACATTTGCATCTAGTAAAAGTGCAAAGTCACGTCGTACAGAAGGATATTTTGGAATGTCCTTAAACTTAACATTATTACGAGCAGCAATCTCTAAAATAGCATCCCAGTTAAAATCTGCATAATACACATCTTGGGATAAGTCAAATTTCTTGAGGATACTTTTCTTAACGATACCGTAGCTTACTACTTGTTGTTTTCCTAGTGATAGTCCTACGGCTTCAGAAAAAATATCATTCTTCACTGCAGAAGACCGTACTCTAGTAATCCCTAATTTTTCTAGTACAGCGCTTACCACGCCTTTGAGGTAATAGAAGTTAGTTGGAGTGGTAGGGTTGGTCCATGATTCTTCGGTGCGACTTCCAGTAACAAATAGGGCAAGGTGCTTATCTTCTTTGCGCTCCTCTGTGTAGTTATGGTAGGTTTTACCAAACTCAAAGAGTTTAATGTTTCCTCTACGACGGTTTACGTTGTATGAGATAGCTTCTAATCCAGAAAATAACATAGACTGTCGCATCACACTCAATTCTTTCCCTAGCGGATTAAGCATCTCAACTTGATGCTCCTCCTTAAGATTTTCAGAAAGTGCTGTATATGCTGGTGTAGTAAGACTATTTGCCATCATCTCATAAAAACCTTGAGCGGCAAGTTGGTTTCCTATCACGTCGCTTACTTTGTGATCGTCAAATTTTGAACTTGAAGACACCGTAGCATTAAGCTTTTTACCAAAGGTGATATTATTGTAACCGTACACTCTTAGAATTTCTTCTATAACATCTGCCTCGCGAGTTACATCGTTTCTAAAAGCAGGAATAGTCATCCCAATGCCACTTTCTGTAACGTTATTGATTTTGATATCTAGTGACATCAATATACCTTTAATAACTTCCTTAGGAAGTTCTTCTCCTATAAGTTTTGTAGCGTTATCAAAGTTCAAGAATACCTGTTGATCTTCTATTTTCTTTGGGTAGATGTCTACAATCTCGCTAGTAATTTCTCCACCAGCAATTTCCATAATAAGAAGCGCGGCTCTAGTGAGAGCATACTCTGCAATATTAGGATCGATACCTCTCTCAAAACGGAAAGATGCATCTGTATTTAAACCATGACGTTTAGCCGTCTTACGTACAGCAACAGGGTTGAAATAGGCGCTTTCTAAAAATATAGCAGAGGTGTTTTCTGTAACTCCGCTGTGGGCTCCACCAAAAACTCCTGCAATACACATAGGTTTCTCTGCGTCACAAATCATTAAGTCATCTTCATGTAACTCACGCTCTACACCGTCTAGTGTAGTAAACTTAGTACCTGCTTCTACAGTGCGCACTTCAATCTTATCTCCTGCAATCTTGTTTAAATCAAAAGCGTGTAGTGGTTGTCCTAGATCATGTAATACATAATTAGTCGCATCTACAATGTTGTTAATAGGAGAGAGGCCTATGGCTTTAAGTCTGTGCTTTAACCACTCTGGAGATTCGCTCACTTTTAAGTCGCTGATCACAACTCCTGCATAACGAGGTGCTTTTTCTGCATCTAGTACTTGAACATCGATCTTGTGTAGGCGCTTCTCAATTTTAAATGAAGATGTAGATGGAGTAATAAGACCTTTATTAACCCCTTGTTGTAATAAACCTGCCTTAAGATCACGGGCAACACCCCAATGGCTCATTGCATCTGCACGGTTAGGTGTTAATCCTATCTCAAAAACTTGGTCGTTTTCTATTTCAAAAACCTCTGCGGCTGGTGTTCCAGGGATAAGATCCTCATTAAGAATCATAATTCCATCGTGGCTTTTACCTAGCCCAAGCTCGTCTTCTGCACAGATCATTCCGTGAGATTCTTCACCGCGTATTTTACCTTTCTTTATTTTCCAAGCCTCACCTTCTTCTGTGTAAAGTGTAGTTCCTATGGTTGCTACGGGTACTTTCTGTCCTGCTGCGACATTAGGAGCTCCACATACTATTTGTACAGGTTTATCTGCACCTATATCTACTGTGGTTATCTTGAGTTTGTCTGCATTTTCATGCTGCACACAAGTAAGTACGTGACCTATTACAATTCCTTCTAGTCCACCTTTTACACTTTGGTAGGTGTCTATTCCTTCAATTTCTAGACCTAGGTCTGTAAGGAGGTTTCCGGTTTTTTCGGCACTCCAATCTATATCGATAAACTGCTTTAGCCAGTTGTAAGAAATCTTCATAAAACGTTGCGATTTTAAGACGTCAAAGATAGAATAACCTAGCTAGTGAGCAAAGCAGATGAGCGAGTATCTCAGTAGTTTTTTTACGCCTCCCGAGGTGAGTTAGGTACTAGTTTCGCAAAAGCGTGTTTTAGCAACACGTCATCTCGATAATTGGTGACTATAAACACTGTTTTGTAGGTGTTTGGCATTTTCTAATTACTAGGCGGTGAGACTTTATGCGTAGCTTACTATTTTAAACTTCTGTAAAGCTTTAAAAGAATGAGACTGTGTTGGTATATCTTTGATTTATGAAACAGATACTTATTCTCATCTCATTTATTAACATTATTTCTTGCAAACAAGACAAGGTAGTAATCACCCCTCAAAAGTTGAATTCAGGCTTTTGGAGAGCTACACTAGCTGTTCAAGATCAAGAAGAACTTCCCTTTATATTTGAGGCAAATGATGATGGAACTATTTCCATTTATAACGCAGAGGAGCGCATAGAAGTGGACGAGATTGTGATTAATGGCGATAGTATACGTATCCAAACTCCTGTTTTTGAAGGATATTTTGTGGGACGCTTTCGCGAAAGCGGAAATCAAATAACGGGCTCTTTTATAAAGCCAAGTCTTGATCGTGTGGTGCCGTTTACAATAAATTACGGAGTAAAAGAGCGTTTTATTTCTGCAGGCGAAGCACTAAGCGAGAATGAAGCGATTGTCAATATTGATGGTAGTTGGGAGACTGTTTTTAGTCCAGATAATGCTGACGAACGATACATCGCCAAAGGTACTTTCAAGTCAGATGGTGATATTGTTACGGGTACTTTTAGAACAACTACAGGGGATTACCGTTATCTCGAGGGGAAGTTAGATGGCGACGAACTTAGACTGTCAACATTTGACGGAGCGCATGCTTTTCTCTTTGTGGCAACTGTAACAGATAGTACGATGCAGGGGCAGTTCTATAGCGGAAACCACTTTAAAGAAGCATTTACAGCGATAAAAAATAATGACTACGAATTGCCAGACGCAAAAGGGCTTACGTATTTAAAAGAAGGGTATGATCGATTTGATTTTTCATTTAAAGATACCAGCGGTCGTATAGTTTCTTTGCAAGATGAGGAATACAAGGATAAAGTGGTGCTTGTGCAAATACTAGGTTCATGGTGTCCTAATTGTCTTGAAGAGTCTACGTTTTTTAGAGATTACCTAGTGAGTCACCCTAATGAGGATTTAAAATTAGTGGGACTAGCATTTGAATATGCAAAAACCGAAGAGACAGCAATACAAAGTATTAACCGACTTACAGATAGGTTGCAATTACCTTATCCAGTGCTGCTTGCGCAGTATGGAGAAGGAGCCGACAAGAAAAAAGCAGCCGAAAAGCTGCCTATGCTTAATCATGTACTTTCATACCCAACTACGATTTATATTGATAAAGATGGTGCTGTGAGACGCATCCACACTGGATATAACGGTACAGCGACAGGGGAGAAGCACCTTGAGTTTAAAGAGGAGTTTGAGGAATTTGTAGCGCAGTTACTAGCTGAGTAATTAAGATATATAGCTCCAGATATTTTTAAATTTCATCATCTGGGCATACATGAAGCGTATGATTTGATTTTCTTCTTTTTTAAAGGTGGGATCATCCTTAACCACAGCCCACGCATAGCTTCGGGCTACTTTGAGGATGTCATTATCTCTTATAATATCGGCTATCTTGAGGTTTAAGGCACCACTTTGTTGGGTTCCTGTAATATCACCAGGACCACGTAGCTTTAGATCAACCTCTGCGATTTCAAAACCATCATTGGTGCGTGTCATCGTCTCTAAACGCACTTTACTGTCGCTTGACAACTTATGACTGGTCATCAAAATACAGTAACTCTGCTCTGCGCCACGACCTACACGACCACGTAATTGGTGTAGCTGACTTAACCCAAAACGTTCTGCGCTTTCTATAATCATCACAGATGCGTTAGGCACATTTACGCCAACTTCAATAACGGTAGTGGCGACCATGATTTGTGTTTCGCCTTTGATAAAACGATTCATTTCAATCTCCTTATCGGCTGGTTTCATTTGTCCGTGGACGATAGAAATTTGATATTTTGGCATGGGGAATTCTCGCGAAATACTCTCATATCCATCCATCAAATCTTTGTAATCCATGGCCTCAGATTCTTGGATTAATGGGTATACAATATAGACCTGTCTTCCTAGTGCAATTTCGTCTCTAATAAACTTGAAAACTTTGAGCCTGTTTGAGTCATATCTGTGCACTGTTTTTATGGACTTTCTACCCGGTGGAAGTTCGTCTATAACACTCACATCTAGATCGCCGTAAACGGTCATAGCAAGGGTACGTGGAATAGGGGTGGCGGTCATCACAAGTACGTGTGGTGGGTACTCATTTTTATGCCATAATTTACTGCGTTGTTTTACGCCAAAACGGTGTTGCTCATCGATTACTGCAAGTCCAAGATTCTTAAATTTCACCTTGTCTTCTAGCAGTGCGTGGGTCCCAATTAAGATGTTTAACTCACCATTTTCTAGCTGTTCATGAATGATTCTTCTTTTTGAAGTTTTGGTTGAGCCTTGTAGTAGTGAAATACTGGTGTTCAATTCTTTACATAATTCTTTTAAACCATGATAGTGCTGCACTGCCAGGATGGCAGTAGGCGCCATCAGGCAAGCTTGAAAACCGTTGTCAAGCGCCATGAGCATTGACATGAGTGCTACTATGGTCTTCCCAGAACCTACATCTCCTTGTAAAAGACGATTCATCTGGGCATTTGTGCCCAGGTCATGACGAATTTCTTTGAGCACTCTTTTTTGTGCACCCGTTAATTCAAAGGGTAAATGGTCATTGTAAAAGGTGGTGAAATTAGGTCCTATTTTTTCAAATGGATACCCTTTTATTTTAGTTTTATGGTTTACATTTTTGAATGCTAATTGCAGCTGAATGTAAAAAAATTCTTCAAATTTTAATCGGTATTGTGCCCTTGCTAAATGCTCTTGAGATTGCGGGAAATGAACGTTCAAAAGCGCCTCTCTTTTTGGCATCAATTTAAGCTCAGTTAGGATGGGTTTTGAGAGGCTCTCAAAGAGGTGATTTTTACACTCTAAAAAGAGGGTTTGCATGACGCCATTTACCACCTTATTTGTGATCCCTCGATTGCTCAATTTTTCGGTAGATGGATATACCGGTTGCATCGCAGATTTGATACTTTTTTCATGATCTGCAAGTAGCTCCATTTCTGGATGAGGCATGGAAAAATTACCGTTGTAATAATTACATTTTCCAAAAATCACATAAGGAGTATTGAGCTTTATACTCTCCCTAATCCATTTATGTCCTCTAAACCACACAAGCTCCATTTGCCCAGTTTCATCTTTAAAAGTAGCAACGAGTCGTCGCCCTTTTCCTTCTATCATTTTGAGTCCTGAAAACTTGCCTATTATTTGCACATCGGCATTATTACGTTCTAGTTCGCCTATTTTGTAATACTGCGTTTTATCAATATACCGATTCGGAAACAGGTGCATCAAGTCCTGAAAGGTATGAATACCCAGCTCAGAGCGGAGCAAGTCTGCTCTGTTAGGACCTACGCCTTTGAGGTAATCTATTGGAGTTTGTAAAAAAGTGGGATTCATTAAAGTAAAAATAAGGTCTTTAATCAGATTTTCGAATTGATATTTAAAAGATAGTGGCTTAAAAGTTGTTATTTTTAAATTATGAAATACCTATTCCTGTTTTTAATCACCTGTTGCGCTTTCGCGAAGGCGTATGCTCAAGATATATCTCCACAAACCGCTTCTGTTGATTTTAAGACCATAAATGCGTCCTTGTCCTTAGATTTTGACAGTAAATCCGTTTTGGGATCCATTGAAACCACCTTTATGATATTACAAAATGTAGATCAGGTAGTCGTGGATGGCGTCGCAATGAAGGTTGTAGATAAAACACCGTCAATCACTGTCACTGCTACAGATAGTACCATTGTTCTCACTGGGGAATTTAAGGCAGGTACAACCTACAAAGCCCAATTTGATTATCAAGTGAAACCATTAAAAGCGGCTTACTTTGTAAATAATAACGGTAAAGAAGAATTCTGGACGCAAGGACAAGGGAAGTATACATCGCACTGGTTACCGAGTATAGATGATATGAACGATAAGATTGTTTTTGACTTAAAAGTAGCTGGACATAATAGTAAGACCATCATAGCAAATGGAAAAGGGAATAGAGTTTTAAAAGATTATGGTGCTCTGTTTTCTTCTTTTGATATGCAACAACCTATTTCTAGCTATCTCGTTGCGCTTGTAGCTGGGAATTATGCCATGAAGAGCGAGACTGCTAGTTCTGGAGTTACGTTGGAGTATTATTACCATCCTGAGGACTCGCTCAAAGTTGCGACTACTTATAAACACTCAAAAGAGATTTTTGACTTCTTAGAAACCACGATTGGAGTGCCGTTTCCTTTCCAAGATTATAAACAAGTTCCCGTAAAGGATTTTCTGTATGCAGGGATGGAAAACGCAAGCCTCACTGTGTTTTCAGATAGTTTTATGGTAGATGAGATAGGCTTTACAGATCGTAATTATGTAAATGTAAACGCACACGAGCTCGCGCATCAATGGTTTGGAGATTTAGTCACAGAAATTAGTAGTGAGCATCACTGGCTCCATGAAGGTTTTGCTACGTATTACGCATTCCTAGCAGAGCGTGAGATTTTTGGAGATGATTATTTTTACTTCAAGCTTTTTGAAACCGCAGAGCAGCTACGTGAACTCAGCGATATGGGCGAAGGGCAGAGACTCGTAGCTGCTGGAGGGAGCAGCCTCACGTATTATCAAAAAGGCGCGTGGGCAGTGCATATACTACGAGAACAATTAGGAGCCGAAGCTTTTGATACCGCAGTAAGAAATTACCTGACTAAGTACGCTTATAAAAACGTCACAACAGACCTATTTATGGCAGAAGTAGCCGCAGTAACAAGCATGGATCTCACTGCATTTAAGAAAAACTGGTTATACCAGAGTGCCTTCCAAGCAGAGGAAGCGCTTGCTTCCCTCAAGGAAAACGCATTCATGCAGCAGTATTTCCAACTGCAGTCGGGTAGAGCAGTGGCGCTTTCTTCTAAGTTTACAGCGCTCATGAATGCCATAAATACAAAAAACGACTATCTAGGTGCAGAGGCGATTTACCAGCTCTCACAAGAATCTATAAACGCTACGCTTCCGGCATATAAAAGCGCCATGGCAACAGAGAATGTTTTTATAAGACAAGCTATTGCTAGTTCGCTTGAGGAAGTTCCAGAAGTACTAGTTCTTGAGTTTTATGAGTTGCTTAGTGATCAGAGCTATATCACACGAGAGCAGGCTATGATTAAATTGTGGGTATATCACCAGCAACGCAATGATCCTACGTCACAACGTAAAGTACTCGACCTTATGGATAATCAGATGGGATTTTCAGATGGCAATATAAGAACACTGTGGCTTGCGTTATCCCTCGCGACACCACAATATAAGCCTGAGCAATCTTTAGCTCGTTATAAAGAGCTTATAGGTTATACAGCACCATCTCAACCGTATCAGCTACGGGAGAATGCATTTAACTATTTAAGACAGCTAGAATCTTATGAGGAGGAGAGCCTGCATAATCTTATAGAAGCTAGTGTACATCACGTTTGGCGTTTTCGCGAAAGCGCAAGAAGGCTACTTACTAATGCCCTTAAAAATCCAAAAATAGCCGCTATGCTTCTAAATATAAAAAGCGACCTCTCAGAACAAGAAATCGCTTATTTGCAACGTATAAAGGCGTTATAGCTAGATAATCTCGCTCACTTCTTGCTTGATAAATTGTAAAGCCGTGTCGCTAGGAGCTGCCGTATCCATAAGATCACGTAAGATCGTCTCACGCAATTTATCACTGGTATCAACTTTATCACTCATATTAGTCTTACGTATAAGGGCAGCAGTTGCACTTTTGGCAGTGCGCACCACGTTCCAGCACTCTTGAGTAATATAGATTTGCTGAGATAAGTTATGTTCAAACTCCTCTGTAATGGTGCGTAATAAAAGCGCTTCATAATCATTTGCATCATCACTGTAGGGCTTTACACGTGATACTAGATTGCCTGGGGAGATGCGCTCAAGGAAGAGCGTAATGCGCTCATAGGCTTGTAATTTTTGAGGTAATGCATTTGCCTGATTGGCTTTATGAAGTTGGAATCTGCGTTGTCCATCTTGCTCCTTTATGTATTGGCTAAAAAAGTAATATGCCAGCAACGCAACGATTACTGCGGGTAGAAGGTTAAAGGCTAGATTAGTAAGGTCTTGTGTCATGATAAGTAGGTTCTGGTTGCTATGTTCTGGATGAATAACAAACTTACTTGCTTTTTAGTATGCAACCAAATGGGATGTGATTATTCGCTTTTGCGAAAATTTGAGTTTCATCAACCCATGCCATTAGATTATACATGAGAATTTAGTAATAAGTTGGCTCATAATTACCCGTTCTCTTTTTCAACATTAGGTAGGCGGTAGCTTTTTATGGCACCCCAAAAGCCTAGAATAGATAGTACAACGATAACAACCTCTACGGATATCAAGGATAGCGCAGCACTCAAGCCTCCTGTAAAAAGTAAAATAATCCCTATGATGGTGTTACTTACAGAGACATAATTTGTTCTTTCATTTCCCTTTGCCATATCTAAAACATATGTTTTTCTACCTTGACGCACGCCACTGTGCGCAATACCGAGGATAAAGAAAGCCAAGGGATATAACCATAACTGTGCTTTTAAACTAGATGAAAAGCTTACAAGAATGACTAGTACAATACCGCAAAGCGAGGCTATAGTAACTGCATATGCCATCGTATTTTTACTAGATTTATCTGCCAGTTTTCCCCAAGATGGCGAACTCACAATAGAGGCAAGTCCATTTGAGATAATGAGTAACCCTAATAGATAGCTAGTTCCCTCAACGTTATTTTGTGCTAATGTGACGTAAAACGGCGCAGATAGGGCAGAGCAGAGTAATAATGATCTTGCAATCACGAAGTTTCTTAGGTGGCTATCTTCTTTAAGCAGTTTTATATTATCTAGAATACTGTTTTGCTCACTCTCGTCTGTTGTAATGTCTGTTGGAAATTCTTTTATAAAAGCATAAATCACCGCTGCAATGATCCACATGGAAGCTGCAAAAAATATGAGGTTTGTATAAAACTGTATATCCTCATTAGTTTTAGACTTATAAGTAATGTACAAACCTGCAACAAGAACTAAAATACCAGCAAAAGACGAGGTATATCCTCCTAGTTTTCCCCTTCTTGTTTTTGGGATAGTCTTTCCTTTTACATCCTTAGAACTCACAGAAGCTAGAGCACGCGCAAGGCTAAAAATGATTAAACATATAATTATTAACCATCCCGCAGTTTGTTTTTCAAATTGTAATGCTACAATCCCTATTGCAGCAATAGCAAGACCTTGAATAATAGCACCTATAACCCAGATGTACTTACGTATGCGTTTTCTTTTTACATAGTTTGAGATAGCAACTTGCGGGATAAGGGCGCCAGACTCGCGTATAGGGACAATGAGACTTATGAGAAAAACCGGTGCTCCCACATAATTCATGAGCCATGTGAGCACTGTCTTAGGGTTACTAAGAGTATCACCTAGTTTTGTAAAGGTGTGTGTAAAGAGTATGCTAAAGTAATTTGTAGCAACATGTTTACAGGCCTCATCTGTAATGCCTTTACAAACACGCTCATCGCCTTCATTATTTAAGTACTTGTAAAGTTTATTGAGGGAAGATGATGGCATAAAGCGTATTGAGAAAATTACATAATAACAAAGCGATAAATATACGTTTATTATGTCTTTCAGACTTTAATGGAAGTTATTGATGGATTAGTGCGCTTTCGCGAAAGCTACAACTATTGAGAATCCTGTACTTAAAAGAGATGTAGTCTTGTAAGTTGGTATGAATGAATATCCCAAATATGCCATTGTAATCCAATGCTATGAGAGCGTCCTACCTAAGATAATGCGGTCGCCTCTATCTTCAGATGTTACTTGATCCATAAATTTCATATCAAGTTTTTCCAATACTCTTCTTGATGCTAGGTTGTGCGGACTTACAGTGGCTATAATCTGGTCTAGTTGTAGGGTTTCCGCTGCATACAAAATCCAGTGATGACCTATCTCCGTAGCAAAACCTTGACCCCAGTGTCTATCGTTTAATATAAAACCAAATTCACAATACTCTTCATCTTGATACTTAATTTTATGGATACCAGAGACTCCTATAAAACGATTGCTCTCTTTTAATATGATGCACCAGAAGCCAAATACAGGCTCTTGCTCATTTATAAAATCTGTATGAAGTAAGGAATCAAATTCGCTTCTAGTAAAAACGCTGCCTTTTAGTGTAGATGCCATAACGCGATTATTAGTACAAAACATATCTGCAGCATCTTCTAGATGTTTTGGAGATATTGGCTCAAACCTTAGTCTGATAGTTTCTAGCATAAATAATAATCAAAGATTAGGAAGTGGAACTTTATGGATTCTAATCTGCTAATAGTGAATAGCAATTTATCTTACATTAAAGATACAAGAATTTATAGTGAAGCATACGCTTTCGCGAAAGCGTAACAGCAATTGAAATATCTATAAAAAAACAAGCTCTTAATACAATCATGAGCTACAACTTATAGCGCGAGCCAAAGGTTTATAATAGCATAGATTGAATTAAAAGCTTGTAGTAATGGACTAGAACGCTAACTGCTTAGTGCAGCTTTTTTATTCTAATGTCTTATTCCTCATCTTCATCCTCTTGAAACTTGAATTGGTGCGCTTGCTCTAATTTGGCTAGCTGCGTTAATTCGTTCAAGTAATTCTGCTCTTGAATAGAAAAGGTAGTCATCATTTTTGAAGAGCCTCCTGATAAGATAAATGCGATTATTTCATCAATAAGGTTTATGATTTTATCCAACCATTTAGGCAGTTTGATACCTATCATATCAAGAATAGCGTAGATAATCTTTTTAATTTCTTTGATAATTCTATCAATTCCAAGTTTTCCTACGAGGGAACCTATGCTAGGGAACATCCCTTTTGCATTTTTGGCAAGTGATACTCCTGAGCTAATTTTCAAAACTTCAATAACGTCATGTTCTTGTTGTTTTGATGACTTTTTTGAACCTTCTCTAATAAACTGATTGAGTTCAAAAATTTGATTATTAAGTGAAGGAGCAAATGATTGTATCACCGCTTTTTCATCTTCGTCCTCTGCATTTTTTAATGCGTGCTCGGTGATTCCGGATACTAAGGTTTCAAATTCGCTTAAAAATTGTTCAAGAACGTTGTCTGATTTTTTTGTTTCTGTAGGCATGTCAAAAGTTTTATGATTTATATTGACACAAAACTATATTTAGAGCATTGATATGTAGTTAGTTAATTGCTCATCTTCATTGAGCGCAATCTCCCTTTATACAGCGTGAAACAACTATTGGTTCAATAGGTTTTACGATTAGAAGAAGAATCGATTACAGAACTAATTGAGAAATTCTATTTTATCATTGGATTTTCTTCCTCCCATATTTTATACGACTCCTTATCTCCATTAAGCCAGTTTATGTATTGCATAATTAAAATTCCAGAAATCTCATCTCTGTCATAAATATCTCTTTTATTGAAATAGTATGAAAGCCTAGAACCTTCGTTAATATGCCATCTATATTTAATCGTCATACCCAGTCCTCCCATATGTGAATTGAGCATCCATTGATTCTCTTTTTCCAATACTTGCTTTTTTGCATGAAAACTTAAAAAATTATCTAAGGCTACATTAGCTTCATAAATATTTTTAGGAATATAAATCCCATTGATTGAATCAAGAAGGATATCTCTTCTATAATTCTCTAGTCTTAAAGCTCTTCTTTCTTTTATTAGATCACGTGATTTTGTTATACTTTTTGGTCTGAATCTTCCAAAAAAACTATTTATAAATAATCTATCTACTTCTTTTGGAATCATACCATCGATATCAAAGTGTGTATTTTGCAAATAGCCTAGAATTAATTCTCTATCAAATACAGTGGTATCAATTACTAATTTTTCAACTTCAAACGTACCTCCTCTTACTAAGTATCCTTCTAAGTCAATTTTGTTACTTGCCTTATAATATTTATCATCATAATCGATATATTTAAGTTTTGATAAATTGGCAATTCCTTTTGCGATAGTTTTATTTGACTTTATTTCTTTTACATCAGACAAAGCAATATACTTGTCATTGTAATAGTCGAAATATTCAATATTTGATTGTGGAGGAGAAAAGTCTTTCAAAAAGTCAAATATACCGTCAAAGTCAAACAGCTTAATTACTTTTAGTTGCTCAATATCATATTTTATTACTTGTTTTCTTTGATCAACTAAATAGATAAAACCATTATTTACTAACAAGAAATTATTTTTTAGAAATATTTCTTTCTCATTATCTGGGATTCCTGATTTTAAAGTGGCGATTCTTTCTATTTGAGATTTTGTATACATCAGGCCACAATCTTCGTTGCTGTAATTGCAATTGGTAAACTCACTAGTGCTGTATGACTCAACTAGTTTTCCGTGTTTGTAAATAGTTACATTATTAAAATCATCCCCTTCATAATTCTTGTGATTAGTAAAATATATAATTGTGCTTCCATCATTAGATAGAACTAATCTAAATTTTGCATTTTTATATAAATCAAATGATCTGTTTAGGGTATATAATTTTTCACCATTTTTATAAACTTCTGAAAAACCTCTGGTTGTTGCAATTTCATTGTCGTAGGAAGTTGACTTAATAAAAGCCTGCCCATTTTCTGAGTAGGTGATAGATATAGGAACTTTACCAGATGTGGCTTGAGCTTTTAAGTTGTACCCTAGAAAAATTATGAGGACTAAGCATAGAAGTTTTTTCATGTAGGTTTTGACTATAATTATATATTTCCGTTGACTTATATCACGATGTAATAAAAAGCCTTTACATTGAAACTTAAAATTAGTTTAAAAGTTTTGACTATCAGTTAGATGTATGTAATTCAGAACGTAAATTCTTAATTTACATTTTTTTTATAATAACACACAAGTAATCATAGTGAAGCATACGCTTTCGCGAAAGCGTAACAACATCACAGTAATCGTATTTACAAAATCACTATGCACCTAAAAACCCTACCCACCAATCAACTCATAGATATTACCGTCATTGATTGCAGAAATAGGCAATAGCTTCTTATCTAAATTCGTTGTTTTATTTTTACCAATAGTCGACACTCTTTTGCCTTCTATAAAGTTGGAGCTTATGTTACCGGCGCCATCTTTTGCGGCGTTGCTGTAGTTGTTGTATTCAGAGCCTATGAGCATATAGTCGTTGTATGTTTTATCATATTTGATTTTTAACTCATAATCATGCTCTTTAGATTCGTGCTTCACACTGATCACATTTGCTCTGGCAACTTTTATTCTTCGGTTAGGGTTTACATGTAAAAAGACCGAAGTCAAATTACCGGTTTGGCTCTTGAGTACGAAAGAACCATCTGCTTGTCCTTCAAAAATCGCAAGGCGCACATCTTTTGTGTTTGAGTAGTCTCTGTCGTTTTTTCCGCTGGCTAGTAATACCGCATAATCAGAAATGCCGTCTTTATTAAAATCTGACATTACTTTATTAAGTTCATTTCTAGAAATCACAAGTTCGTAATCGCTCGGGATGAAATCATTAAAACGTTTGATTTTGCTTTTGACTTCTTCAATGGATTTTATTGTTGGTTGTACAACTTCTTTTTTCTTTGGAAGCTGCTCCTTCTTTTCGGTGTTATTGCAAGAAATTAATACGATTGAAAGGAGTAGAAGTGTTAGTCTGTTCATTGGTGTGGTAATCTAAGGTTGTAAATGCTGTTACTGGGTTATTTTAAATACTAGGTGTTGCTGGTTGATTTGCTACTTTGAAATTGCTTTTTGCACTTCAAGTGGTCTATCGGTTGCGAAAACGTCTATGCCAAGCTTTGTCCATTCGTTATAGAGTACATCGCCTCTTGCTTTGGCTTTTTTATCAAGGTTACCTAAAGTTCCTAGCATACACATCACTCCCTTTTCATGCAACTTGGCATATAATGATGGATCTGATTCTATGGTTCCCGTAAAAGCGACCATATTTTTCCATGGAATGCCAGAGCTAGCAGCTGTATCAAACTCTTTCATATTTCTAATGCTAACAGAAAGTACAACCTCAGGATTTAACTTGTAAAGTTGCTGTGCCGTCTCCATAGAGTAAGTAATAATCACCGATTGCGCTAAGGCATCATTTTCCTCTATGAAACGGAGTACAAGTTCTGGATCAACGCTGCGCTTGATGTCAACCGTGAGTATAGCATTTTCCTTTTTTGCCCAGTCTAGCACATCTTTAAATAACGGGATTTGATAATCAGTGATGGAGTCAAAATCATCTTTAAGGTGGAGTTGGGAGAGTGTTTCCCAATCTTTCTGGTCCACTCTTCCAGAGCCAGTTGTTGTTCTTTCTAGCGAACTGTCATGCATAAGAAATAGAACGCCATCTTCACTACTTGCCACGTCAATTTCAAACAACGCGTTTGGAATAGACTCTTTGATGTATTTCATGGTTTCTAAGCAGTTCTCAGGGTAGCCTGCATAACTTTTACCACCACGATGCGCACTGATTAAGGTCTCGCCATCCTCAGTATAACTAAAGAACTCTTGTAGCGTATTTGTTTTCTTAGTTGACGGAGTGCATCCTGCAATAAGAATTCCAAATAGGAGTAGGGGAAGTAGTAGTTTATTCATTGGTGTGGTTGAATTGGGATTTTGGTTTTGTAAACTTAAAAATAAGGAATTGTAGAGGTTGTTAATCAGGGTTCGGTATTATTGTTAGCTATTCTTAATAAAATCTTCTTTTTGGGATTATCTAGTTTTCGATTGATCAATTCCTTTTTTTAATCTCCAGATGCCAATTCCAATTAATAATAGTGGTATTATACCAATAAGAGCTCCGGTATTTAATAAGAGTAAACCAAAGATCAATGGTAGTATGATCATTGCAATTCCTATAGCAATATTCTCTTTACCTTTTACTTGAAGACTAATATGAATCAATTGAGCATATTCAGGACTAATACCATAGTCCTCTTTTAATTTTATATCAATTTCATCTTCTGACATTAATGATTTTCGATAGCTTAAAATAGTATCAAATAAAGCATCATCTGAAATATGATATTTAATAGAAATTAAATATTTGGTTATATCTAAAGCTCCATGTATTTCATTTCTATCAATAAGCTCTTCTTGCAGTAAAGGAATATATTCAGGCTTTATAGACTTAAGCTCTAGCACTAGTTTTAATAGTTCTTCCGTAGTAAAATTTTTATAATTTTCCTTTATTGAATTGCTTTCCATTTCTTTTCAAGAAGTATTATTGGTGGGTTATTAGGCTTTGTATACCTTTTAAATTGGAAATTATAAAATCACCTTCGTTTCACCTTCAATATGCATAGATTTTAAGTAGTGCGACCAACTTAATATAATGTTTTCATTTTCTGATATCCGAGACGTTGTTTCGGATATCAATAACGCAGACAACGTTTGCGGTTTGTTCTTTTTATATTTTGTAGAGAGCTTTTCGGATTTCTCATAAGTCAAATAGAACTTACGCATATTCTCTTAATTATCTAAAAGAATAAACCCTTTACTCAATCTTCAATGACAATAACACCCTTTGGTTTTCTATGTCTACATCTATTTCGTAGGCATATTTCCCATTTTCTAAGAGTCTTTCTCCTACATAATCTATAGGCTGATATGTAAAAGTTTCTCCATCAATTTGAAACTCAACAAAACCATATCTGTAAGCCGACTCAAAAACAATATACTCAGAGCTAGTGCCAGCAGCTAAATCCCCAAAATCAACTAAGTCGCCAGTGGTGCTAACTTGTATATTGTCATAATCAAAAGTGCTTACGTTTGTAATTCGTAGTTGTAAATTGTCTGGACTTGCATCATCATCTGATGAACATGCTAATAAAGTGAAGCTGATGAGTACTAAAAACAATAATTTTTTCATGATTAATTTTTGATTGTAATGAATGGTTTGTTAGTTGTTTGGCAATAGTAAAGTTCCGTATAAGTCTTACCAATTGCAAATTATAAAATTACCTCCGAAATAAGGCAGATAGCAAAACAAAATCCGGAAATCCTTAAGGCGTAGATGTAGCAATTAGGTAATTACTGAGAGACGATGAAATAATCTTACTTTTTAACCCAATTCCTTACTCACACTCTGCTTGCGTTGTTTTGTTTTTCCATTGGATCCAATACTCTTGTAATCCCTCAGGTGTCGTTATTAGTTTGCTTATCACTAATTTATGACCTGTCATAGTCACTGCTTCAAGTTCTTTTTTTCTTCTAGCTAATGCAGGTGTGTGATTCCAGCCTCCTACGTGGTCAAAAGAAGTATAAGCATCGCATGGCTCATTAACAGTTGTAAAGGGTATCTCAAGCATGTAAACGACTTTACCGCTTCCCATTCCTTGAGTGCTCATGGTTATGGAAGAAAAATCTACTTTTTTATATTTTTCTTCACGATAGAGTTCTTTTAGCTTGTTTCCTACGGCATTACTCATGGTGTTAGAAAATTGATGCGCAACATCATCTCCATTTATAAACTCAGCTCCGGAGTATGAACCACTACAACCATTATCTGTGCAGCGTATTCCATTATTTTCTTGATGAGTCATTGCTAAGATAGAAGCAGGCTGTTTTTCATTCTTACAAGAAACAGACAACAAGAACACAGATAAAATAACAAAGAAGATTCTCAAGAGGATGGGTTTAAGTTTGTTTAGTACTAGTTTTTCTTTCCGCAAACTTGCTAGCGTTGGCAAGGCATACTCTTTTGCAATTTTTGGCGTAGCGTTAGATGGTGCGAATTGCGAATGTGTATGGCTTTTAGCGTTAGCATTATATTTCTTGTAATTCTATTATTTTCCATTTATCGCCCGCATAAATAGCTCTAGCATTTACTCTACAGTCAGAAATTTTTTTGTGTTTTTCCAAAAGGTATTTCGGAACATAATAGTCACCAATAAAAGCAAAGTCTGGAATAACTTCTTCATAATTATAGTTCTTATACTTCATTACCATTAATCCTGTAATGTCCTTGCGTAAATTTGGATTGATTTCTTCAGTTAGCTCAATATTCAAAACTTTCAATCTCAATTTTCTGTCTTTGCCCGTTTTTGAAGCATAAGAAATCTTAACAAAATCTCCTTCCTCTGGTCTGAGTTCTGTTTCTGAGCATTTGACAATTCCTTGCAACTTGGAAGAAATTACAAAGTGAAACAATTGTTTCTCTTCATTCACTCCATCAACGATAGCTATTTGGGTTTGAAATTTTGAAATAGCACAATCTTTGTCAACTTTCTGAATTTGACGTAATTCCGTTCTAATTTTATCTTTTACTTTTCTAGTGTAAATTTTTGCAGTAACAAAATCTCCAATTTGCAATTGAGTTTTGATTTGAGGAAAAAAGACTTCTTTGTTTTCTGTTGTAATTGCGTGAACTATATTTTTTCCTTTGTTTATGTAATCAATTATAGCTGTAGTATCTTCCAAGATACTCCATTGTTCTTTTTCTGTTTTATTCGCTAAGAGAGGAATATACTTGTGTTCTATAGCAATAGTTTTTCCCAACCAAGCAAATTTTACTTCTACTTCTTTTTTAATTTCTTGTTTGTGAAGTTTAAACTGCAAAACCTGTCCTAATTCAGTTTTTTTTAAAATTTCAAAACGATTTTTACCAATTACAAATTCTATTGTTTTACCATCCGTAAAAGTCAATCGTTCTTTTCCTTTCTTATCTTTCCATTTATCTGCTAAAACAACTTCAGTCCAATTAAAATCCGCATAGGTATAGTCTTCTGCAAAAGGAATATATTTTTTATAAAGTTCTCGATTGTCTTTTAAATTTAGTTCTATGGAACTTGTTTTTTTATGTAATTCATCGAAAATTGGAGAAAGTTTCCAACCTTTGATTTCTCTATGATTCTTGTAAGATTCAAGTTCTATGAGTGCATTTTCTAATAGTTTTTCACTAATTAATGCACTTGCTAAATCTAAATGAATATCACCTAAAAAGTCTTCGTTTTTTTCTAAACTCAATGCTTTAGATAACATTCCTATTTTTATAGGATTATCTGAAATAATACAGTTTGAAAATTCTTGCCAAACATAGTGTTTGGTGGAAAGCTCTAATACAAGTTGTTTGTATATTTTGATTGCTAATTCCAATTCATTGTTTTTGAAGTGTAGCAATGCTTTTTCTCTTAACAGCCATTCATCATCTGGAAATAATTTAATTGCTGTTTCATATGGTTGAATAAGCCAAGACAAATTCTGTTCTGATGTTTGAGATTTTAGAACTTCAAACGCTTTTTTTAATACTTTAGTTGCTAGTGGTTTGTATGTGTTTTCATCTTTTTTTGTTTTTTTCCAATCGGCAGGTCTTAAATTTTCTGGATTCCAATTTTTGAAAAAGTTATGAAAACGCCATTCGTCATTTTCTTTCATAAACCTTTCCGAAAGATTTAAAATTTCGGAATGCCATTTTGATTGTACGTATTTTGAATATTTGATGTTGTATTGTTCAAATAAATACCATAAGTCAGAAAATCTATTTTCCTTGTGAGCATTGAAAAGGTTCCAAAAAAATGTTTCTCTAAAAAAGTTCAAAACAGTTTCTTCGTCAAGGTTTATTTTGTCTAAAAACTCATCAAAATCAAATTTGGTATTTGAGTTTACAAACTCTCTGCAAATGCGTGAAATAAGAGAAGGAATACTTTTATCATCTTTGTATCCATCGTGTAAATCTTCGTGGCGAAGATTGTCAGGATTCCACAAAAGGAAAAAGTTGTAAAACTTAAAGTCGTTGTGTGTTTTAGAATAGTTTAAAGCAAAATTTAAAATCATAGAATGTAATAACGAAGGGCGTTCATTTTTTAAATTCATATAATCTCTTAAAAAAGTTCTGACTTGAATTGATGTCAGTTCTTTTTCATCATTTTTTATATGTCTGTAAATTACCCATCCATATGCTTCGTGATGTAAATCGCTTAGAAGGTTTTCAGAAATAAGTTGTTTAAAAATATTAAGTGCTTCTTGGTGATTGTTGTTTTTGCTTAATTCTTCGGCTTTGTTAATTTCTTGATAATTTATATCAATCCTTGGTTTTAGATATTTTTTTTGACTTTCAATAATATCGTCAGGATAATCAAATTGAATAATGTTCAATTGGTTAAAATGAATCAAAGCTTGATTCAAATTATTAAGAGGTATGTAATATTTGCATAAGTCAATTAAAACCCAAGCAAATGCTTTTTGAATCCATTCATCATCAGGTTCTAACTGATAAAGATTGTTCGCTATTTTAAGAGCTTCATTTAATTTGTTGGCTTTGTTAATTCCGATTAATTCCTTAGCTTGATTTCTAAGTTCAAATACTGTTATTGAGTCCATTAGAAACTAGTTTTTTTGTTTTAATATTTCTTGAAATTGCTCCCAAATTTTAGGTTCATCATAAAATGAAGCTAAAACAGTTGAATAGAAACCGTCTCCATCATAATACATATCAACGATTAATGAGTGTTCTAAACTTTTTATTTTTATTGTGTCTTTGTAAGGTGCTTGAATTATAAAAGCAAAGTCCATATCATTTGAGTTCAAAGCGATTTTTAAAACTTTGTACGCACTTTTTCTCCAATCATCTTTAATGAATTCAAAGTCCTTAATCGAATTATTGGCAGTAAGAACTTCTAATACTTCATCTCCGAATTCTTTAGGTTCGGATTTCATAAGTGTAGGGCGTTTAAATTGACCTTTTTTATTGTAGTAAATTGAGATTGTTGCAATTTCTCCATCACTTCCTTTAACTTCATAAAGTTCTTGGTAGTTAGGATGATTAATCAGATTGACCTTTAGTTTCTTTGATTCTAATTTTGAATTAACAAATTGATGCAACTGAAGTAAGGAAGATGTAATCTCTTCATGTGGGAAATTAAACTTTTGAGAAATATCCTTATTACTTAAGGTTAAATCGGCTGTTAAATCGGAAACGAAAAATAGCTTTTTATCATTTTTCTGAACTATTGTAGAAGGCTTAATATCCATTTTAATAAATGGATTTATTGATTCATAGTTTATTAAGTTGACTTTATGAGTTGCTCTTATTAAACCTGTGTAAATCCATTTAAAATATGTTTCATTAGTTTTTCCGCCACCAGTTTCTACGTTAAAAAATACTTCATCCCATTTATAGGACATTGCTTTGTGTACAGTCAAAGCCCAACCAAATCTTAATTGAGCAGAATTTTTGTACTTGTAAAACTCTGACGAAGGCTTATTACTTAATAACTTTTGAATTTTTCTATTGATTTTAGTTTTTACCCTTTCCCCATTTTCTAACTTTTTCAAAAGTTCTGTTAGTTCATCATCTGAATGAAGTTTACCACTTTTAAAGTTCTCTAACTCTTTTTCTGCAAGTTGATTTAAAAGAATTTTATAAGAAATGGTTTCATCTTTTGAAAGTTCTCCTTTGTCACTTAACCTAAAATTCTCAAAACTGAAAAATTTCAAATTATGCCCAGAATCTTGAAGTTTGATATTTACTTCCCTGAAAGTTAAATTAGTTTTTAAGTTGTTTTTTATTATTGGTTCGGATACTGAAGTTACTGTACCAAATTGACCGTTATATATTTTTTTTGGTTCAGCAAAAGGATCGTTTTCATCTTCTACACGTATATTATTGCTGAAAATCATTAAATCATTTTCCGATAAATCAGTTCCGTTCTTAAGAATTGATTTTTTAATCCAAAAGTTAATTTCTTGAGCATCATAATTTGAGAAACTCAAAATGTGTGCATTTGAGTTGTTTTTTAAACTATTTGAAATTGTAGTAAGTAAATCTTTCTTTTGCAATTTCTTAAAGCTTTCTCCAATTTTAAAAGACAGATTATTAAACCTTTCTTGTCTAATGCAGTTAACTGCTGAAAGTGCTTGTTTGACAATCTCTGATCTGTTCTCTTTATCTATAAGTTGAAATGCTCTTGTTTTACATTCGTACCTTTCTTCTAAATAAGCTGGGTTTAAAGCACTTTCTTCTTTTTTGCCTATAGATAACTGAAAGCTATCTCCAACAAAAATCAATTTTCTTTTAGTGTTTTTCAAATCGGAAAACAAAATAAAGTCTTGAAGTAATTTTCCAGAACCAAACCTCAAATCTATTGACTGATAATAGTTATCTGAAACCAAGTTTGATTCATCAACTATATATATTGTTGACTCGTCATCCTCATTATCTTTTAAACCTAATATGTCAAAATAATAATCCTTTGGATATTTCTTTTTTAATTCTTGAATATCTACTTTGTTTTTGTGAATGTCAAAATACCCATCTTTAGTTTCTTTTAAAGATATTTCTTCTCCATCTTCATTAAATAGAATCAAGAAAAGTTCAGGATTACTGCTGTATATTTGAGAATACATACTATTAAATTCCTGATTACTTTCCTTTTGTAAGTTGTTGGCTATTCTGGCAGAAGAAGTATAACATTTTACTTCAGGAATTTCATTGTTAAATGCAATATCTTGAATGAAAGGAACTAAATGAGTTTTACCACTCAAAGAAGTACCTTGAAGCACAAATATTTGTTCATCTTCCGATTTGATAAAAGATGTGATTTCTTTTAAAGCAGATTTTTGGTCTGAATACAAGTTGTCAAAATCTAATTCAGTTGAGTAGTCATTGTAATTGACTGTTTCCTCGTACATTTCATTTAAGTCAAATTTGTCAGCTCGAAAAACTTCTTTGAATAGATTAAATGATTCATTTGATAATGAAACTTGTTTGTCTGTAATATCAATAATGTCTCTAATCTTTTCAAGATAATTGCTTTTATCAATCACGAAGAAATTTAATTCCTCCTTGGAAGGAATTGCACCTATTAGTTCAATTTCTTTTTGAAAACATACTGCTCTAACCGTATGAAATGGGTTAAATAAGTCGGATTTAGGAAATTTGTTTTTAATGTTTTTGTCGAATACTTTTATAAATTTTTCTTTTTGATTTTTTAACTGAACAAAAGGATTTATTGAACTTCCGCCTTTTATGATATCGCCTTTTTGATTAGTCCATCTTCCAAATTCAAATTCCGATTTTGCATTTTTTGGCAATGTGATTTTACCGTCAAAATTTTTAAAGTCTATTATACAAACTGCATTTTGAGTTACAAGCAAAGCATCTATTTGAAGTCTTTTGTCAGTTTCACATTCAGAATTTGCAATTAGAAGTCCGTCAAGCGAATACTTGTCAAAAAGATTTTTAAGATTTTCTGCAAACTCACGAAAAAACGTGTTTTCATAATTTTTTGAGGCTGTTCCTTTTCTTATTTCAAGCATCTTTATTTTTCAGTTTTGGATATCAAAATACAGCCTTCTTTTATTTGCACATTATGGCTTTCCATATTCATTTTAAGCGTTGGCAAATAAAACAGCTCTTTTGGTTTTTTTAGCGTTGGTTTATGTGTCGGCAAAAAACCAAATGTACTGTTTGTGAGTTGGCGTTTTTAGTTCAAATGTTCAATTTTAGCACAATTTCCACATTATGCACAACGTCTCCGTACATGAAACGTAGCTTATAAAAAGGCACTACATTTTGGATTTAACGCTGAGCTAAATTTTTATATTTTGTTTAACTTTTCTATCATAGAGCCAAATTAAAAATTTTGTGGTCTTTGAAAATACTTACAAAAATTTCAGGTTAACACTTATTAGTTATGTCTTTAACCCAATTCTTAGTTGGGCTTAGTTTTTTCTATACTTATTAAATACATAACGACCTAAAGAGTCTAAATCTTGAAAAATTGAGTATTCATTAATTCCGCAACTTTCAAGAGTCTCACGAATACTTTTAACTTTTTTTCTAGGAATCAAAATTTTATTTAGTCTAACAGATTCGTCTAGGTTAGTTTCAATACGTTCGTAATAACCTTGTCCTCCGTAGGGGTGGATGCTAAACCAACCTGATTGGGAAGAAACTCGTTGTATTATATCAGCTGGCTTAAATAATTTTAACTCATTTAATTTAAAGGGATTCTTACTTAAATCAGTTAATAAAAAATTGCTATTTCTCTGCAAACTTAAAACCCAAACTACAGCGAATTCTTCAGAGTCTTTTAATTCTACGTTTGTCGCAAAAAAGAGCGCAGTCAAAGCATTTTCAGTCCAATCCAATAATCTTGTTGGGATTCCATAATGTTGAGCTATAGTCAGGTGTTCAAGTTTCAGAGTTGGATTGTATTTGATATGAGCTAAAGATTTAGAACTAAATTCATCTAACATTCTTTGTTCGTCTTTTTCTCGACTCTTCTGAAATAGATGTCTAGCTATTTTAGGTATCAGAGCTTTGTCAACAGTTTGACCTCTAAATAGAATTATCCTATTCCTATCGTCAATTCGTGTTTCCAATTCCTTAACAAACTCTGATAAAGAAGTTATTTCTGTTGTATGATATTCTTTCATTTCTAAATTAAGCCTAATTTTAATACCCAAGCAATCTACCAAATCCCCAGCCACAAACCAATGAATATCAGTTGATAAAAGATTATTTAAGATTGCCATTTATTGCTGTAAATAATCAATACCTACAAGCAAACCACTAATCTACCACCTCAAATCCAAACTCCCATGCGGTAATCCTCATTTAGGGCCAAATAATTGAAAATAAGTAGTTTTTCTTGTAAATAGGGAAGGAGTGCGCTGTGATTTTTAGCGCTTGCGAGGATCATTTTCTAAGATGGCATATTCATAGTTATCTGCCCAGCCAGTGCTTAGTGGTAATATCTGCCTGCATCTGCCTTCTCTGGTCATGCCTACTTTTTCTAGAACTTTATAAGAGCCTATATTTTCTACTGCGCAGCCAGCTGCTACGCGGTGCAGGTGTTGGCTGTCAAAACAAAAATCGAGAATGCATTGTGTTGCTTCGGTAGCATAGCCGTTGTTCCAGTAGTCGCGGTGTATTTTATACCATATTTCGGCTCTTTGGTATTTTGGGCTTCCTATTTTGAGTCCGTAGAGTCCTATAAATTTATGGTCTTCGGTGCGCACGATGGCAAGAGTGTGATTTGTGATGTTTTCTTGCTGGTTTTCTGCTATCCAGGGTGTGATAATCGCCTTGGTTATTGCGATGTTCTCTGGAATGCCAAGGGCGTTATAAGCATCTGTTTCTGGTAAGGAGTGCAGGTTGTGTATCACATCAAGATCTGCGATTGTGATAGGGCGTAGGGTGATTCGTTCGGTGGTGAGTGGGAAGTGATTCATGGGTATTAAAGATACTATTTCGGCAGCAGTCACGCTGTAAAAACCAACCACTAACCACATTACTCATAAAAACATCTGGGTATAACGCGAGACATTTTCGCGAAAGCGTACTGCACCCACAATGCTATAAACGCCTACTGGCTGTAAGGTTACAGAGGAGTTGCCGACAGATGTGTAATAATTAAATCCTACACGCGCTATGTCAAAAATCTGGTTTCTTGAAGATGTAAATGTTTTTAGCGTGTTGTGTCCCCATAAAACAAAGCAGTATAGAAAGCGGCATAACTTCTCACAATACGGGAAGCAAGACTTTATTTACTTTGAGGAGGATGCGGCAAATAAGGTGTACTTGATAGAGAAGGGTAAGGTGAAGCTGGGCTACTATGCAGAGGATGGTAAGGAGGTGGTGCGGGCGATACTTACTAAGGGCGAACTCTTTGGCGAGAAGGCAATACTAGGGGAGGAGTCGCGCAGTGAGTTTGCACAGTCTATAGATGCAAAAACCTCGGTTTGCCCCGTGCCGGTGTGCCAGATGCAGGAGTTAATGCGCAATAATCACAGCTTTAGTCTTAAGGTGTATAAATTTCTCGGGATTAGGTTTAAAAAGTTAGAACGCCGTCTAGACTTGCTACTCTTTAAAGATGCAACCACACGTGTAAAGGAATTTATGACAGAACTAGCCGAAGATTATGGCTACTGCTGTCCAAATACGGGAGATACGGTAATCAAACATCCATACACTCAAAAAGATATTGCGAGTCTCATAGGCACCTCGCGACCTACGCTTAATGCGATTATGAACGAGCTAAAGGCGACGCAGTTTTTAGAGTTTTCTCGCAATGAAATTCGCATAAAAGTGGCATAAAATCACCAAATGTAAGCTAGCTTACATTTAAGCAATCTTGATGGTTTTAGATTTACCATATAAATCAAAAAAAACTATCAATAATGAAAAAGCAACTATTAATGGGATGCTTCGCTCTAGGAGCTATCCTTGTATCATGTGACTCTGACGACGATACCACCACAAACGCAATCACACCAGAAGCTGGCACACTAGCAGGAGGTCCTTTTACCTTCTTTGTAGATGGAGCACCAGATATGGTAACGGGCGTGACACTCACTGGCGAACTAGCGGGAGATGTGACTACTTTTGTAGTGACAGATGACTCAAAAAACATCTTAGGAATACCACCTACGCTGGAGGCGCTGGAGGGTGTAAACTTTGACGATGCTGGCGTAGGATCTTGTTATATCTATCACCTTGCGTATCAAGATGGCTTGAGCGGACTAGCAACGGGTGAAAATCTTGATGACTTTGCAGGAGATTTTGAGCTCTCTAACTTTCTAGTAGTAAACCGCAACGCGGGACCACTTGCTGCCGAAATCGTGGGAGGACCTTTTGAGTTTTGTGTAGACGGTACACCAGATATGGTGAGCGGTTTATCACTCATGGGAGATTCTGTAGGATCTGAGAATAGTTGGGTGATTACCACAGACACTGGCGAAATTTTAGGATTACCACCTACGCTTGATGCAGTGCAGGGTGTAAACTTTGACGATGCAGGAGCAGGAATCTGCCTTATCTGGTACCTACGCTATGAGCCAGGACTAGAAGGGCTAGAAGTTGGCGCAAATGCAAATGACCTTACGGGAGTTTTTGATCTTTCTGAACCTGTAGAAGTAGTACGTAACGAGGCTATCGCTGCCGAAATTACTGGAGGTCCTTTTACCTTTACCGTAGACGGCACACCAGATATGGTAAGCGGGCTAGGTCTTACGGGAGAGAGCGTAGGCGCTTTAAATAGCTGGGTGATCACTACAGATACTGGAGAGATTCTGGGATTACCACCTACACTGGCTGCGGTAGAGGGCGTAAACTTTGACGATGCTGGAACGGGCGTTTGCCTTATCTGGTACCTGCGTTATGAGGAAGGACTTACCGGTCTTATGGTGGGTGCAAATGCAAATGACCTAAGCGGTTGTTTTGACTTATCAGAACCTGTGACGGTTACTCGTAATTAAGTATAAAAAAACGTAAGTTTAATGCGTGTGTACGACTCATCGTGCACACGCATTTTTTTATTCCCTATGGCTCAGAAAAAAAGATTTAGTTGGCAAAATATAGTGTTCATCATTGTGATTCTCTTGCTTATTATCCCGCAGACGAGGACTCCTATCCAGGTGGCAATAAATAAGGTGAAGGTGGCGATCTTTTCTCCGTCCGCTTTCGCGAAAAAGGACCAAACTCAACTCCAGTCTTTTGATTATAAAGTAAGCTCACTAGAAGGAATCCCAGCCGAAGTAGGCATAGGGAAGGGCAAAGTTACATTTATAAGTTACTGGGCAACCTGGTGCCCACCGTGTATTGCCGAACTACCATCTATAGCCGAACTGCATGCAGATTATGGAGATAAAATAATGTTCTTGCTCATCACAAACGAAGATCCTGAGGTAGTCAAAAAGTTTATGACCAAAAGAGAACTAGACCTCCCAGCAGTATTACCTGCCATGGAAACACCGGAGTTACTTTTTGAACGCTCGATACCTACCAGTTACATTATAGATCAAGAAGGAAATATAGTGGTAAAAGAAACAGGCGCCTCAGACTGGAATAGCGACAGCATAAGAACCATCATAGACAACCTCCTCACCGAAGATTAATCTTCTACCCGCCAGAATATAAACGGAATTTCCATTTCCTCTGAAGAAATTGTTGCCGTAAGCACATCATCAAAGTAAGAATACCTAATCACCTTAGGAAACTCATTTTCAGGATTTACTGCTGTAAATGACTTGCCGTCATTCTCGGTGATTTTAAAAATAGTTGGCGTTTCATTTGGCCCACTTATTTGCAGTTGCCACTCGTTTTTCTTTTGTACAAGGCGTATGCGCTCGTTAAAAACGGTGTCCTTGTCTTCTAAGGTGTAACCATGACCACGTAGCTCTGTAGCCGTAACTGTTTTCCAGTGTTCAAAGGTCTCACTACCGCCTTTACTATTAGTTCGCTCCCAGTCTCCTAGTAGATAATCAAAAGGTGTGGTTGGTTTTTGCACAACAGCTTTCTCCTTACAAGCGATACAGCTCATTACTAAACAAGAAATGATAAGAAAACGTGTGCGCATATAAGCTTGTGTTTAGGTGAGAAAATTAGTAGTGCTTTTATCCGTGTATGGTTTCTGTAACACTTAGATCCTTCATCACTTGCTTTTCAAAATCTAGTAGCTCTTGCCACTTCGCATCTACTTTTGCTCTGTCTCCGTACTGGCGCGCAAAGTTTAAGAACATCGTGTAATGTCCAGCCTCGCTTATCATGAGTTTGCGGTAAAACTTAGCAAGTTTTTTATCTTCAAGCTCCTCAGACAGTAAGCGGAAACGCTCACAGCTTCTACCTTCAATAAGCGCCGCAACTAGCAAGCGATTTACTAAACTCTCTACTCTTGATCCTCCTTTTGGGAAAAAGAAGCGTAGCTTATGTACGTATGCATCTTTACGCTCACGACCTAAGTGTAATCCTCTTTCTATCATGATATCATGCACCATTTTAAAGTGGCTCATTTCTTCCATGGCAAGATCACTCATCGCAGTCACAAGTTCTGAGTATTCTGGAAAACCTATGATAAAGGAAATCGCACTTGAAGCAGCTTTCTGCTCGCAATATGCGTGATCTGTAAGTATTTCTTCTATGTTTTTTTCTACAATATTTACCCAGCGAGGATCTGTAGGTAATTTAAGGTGGAGCATCTGGATAGCTTCTTTATTTTCCATAGCGTGTTTTTTTATAAGTCGAGATCAAACGTTTTCCTGAGGATATCTAGCGCAGGATTATGTTCTCGTAGTTTATCATATCGTTCTTGAGCAGTATACGCATACTTGCGCTGTACTTCTTCATTTACTGTAATTCCTAAAGTAATATCATAATTGTTAAGACTACGTTTTAAAAATTCAAGTAGCGGCCCTTGAGCGCGTTCTACCTCAATTTTCATCGTCTCGTTAGGATATTCTAGTTCAATGGTAGTCCCATTCAATGTCGGCTGATCTGCTTCTAGGTTAGAGGCAATAATACGTTCTCCCTTGGCAAGAAGACGTTTTACATACTCTGCCCAGGCAGCTTGCATTGCAATTTCTGTAAATGGCTGCGTAGGTAGATTTTCTACATCTACTTTTTTATCAGCTTTCTTTAGCTCTAGCTCTTTTTTGCGCTGTAATCCTTTAAGTGATAACCCAGACACACGATCCTTGCGCAATGATAATTCGGGTACGCTAGGAGTTGTTGGTGAAGCTTGTGGTGTTACGGGAGCAGGTTGTTGCGCCGCTGCTGTGTTCTGTGTAGGAGCTGCATTTTGCGTTTGAGCTTGCGTTGCTTGTGGAGCGACTGCATTTGGTGCAACTGTATTTTCTTGTACAGGTACACTTTGCTGTATAGTAGGCGGCGGAGTAGGAGTACTCGGCGTTTGTGTAGCAGGTGCTGCTACCTGTGCAGCATTCGTAGCAGTTGGTGCTTGTGTAGCTGCAGTATTATCTGGAGTGACTGCCGTTTGCGTCTGTGGTGCTGCGCCAGTTTGTGTATGATCTACTTTATAATAAGAAGGAGGTACTAAGAACGGACCGTCATTTTTTTTTTCTCCATCAAAAGTGATAGAGGCAAGTTGCATGAGACAAAGTTCTACAAGAAGTCGCTGATTACGGCTGGTTCTAAATTTAAGATCACAGTCATTTGCGATATTGATAGCTTCCATTAAGAAAGCCATATCGGTTTTTTGTGATTGCTCGTAGTACTTTTTCTTAGTCGTATCGCCTACTTCCAATAAATGAATCGTCGGCGGATTTTTACAAACCATTAAGTCTCTAAAGTGAGAAGCTAGACCAGCAATGTAGTGATGTCCATCAAAACCACGAGACAAGATATCATTATATTGTACAAGTACTTGCGGTATATCGTTTGCAAGTAAATAATCTGTGGTGGTAAAATAGGTATCGTAGTCAAGAACGTTTAAGTTCTCTGTCACTGCCTTTCGCGAAAGCGTTTTACCACTAAAACTCACTACGCGGTCAAAAATGGATAATGCATCACGCATCGCACCATCTGCTTTTTGAGCAATGATATGTAATGCTTCTTCATCTGCTTCAATACCTTCTTCTTGCGCAATCTGTACAAGGTGCTTGCGAGCATCTGTTACCGTAATACGCTTGAAGTCAAAAATCTGACAACGAGAAAGTATCGTAGGGATGATTTTATGTTTTTCTGTAGTCGCTAGTATAAAAATAGCGTGCTTAGGAGGTTCTTCTAGTGTTTTAAGAAACGCATTAAAGGCCGCAGCAGAGAGCATGTGCACCTCATCAATAACATACACTTTGTACTTTCCTACTTGTGGCGGGATGCGTACTTGGTCTATAAGACTACGTATATCATCTACAGAGTTGTTGGACGCTGCATCAAGCTCAAATACGTTAAAAGCAAAGTCCTCATCTGGACTTGTGTTCTCGTCAGTATTGATTTGCTTTGCAAGAATACGTGCACAAGACGTCTTACCCACACCACGAGGACCACAAAAAAGTAGCGCTTGAGCGAGGTGGTTGTTGCGTATTGCGTTTTCTAAAGTGTTAGTAATAGCCTGTTGCCCAACAACATCTTTAAAAGTGGTGGGACGGTATTTTCGGGCAGATACTATAAAAGGTTCCATACTCACAAATATAATGGGGTACGTAATATTATGCTAGTGAGTATGGACTCTTTATTGCTTATTTATTAACAGTAAGTGCAGAGAGCTTCTGGTCAATTACATGCACCATAATCTGGTAGCTGTGACTAGCCATTTCATCTTTATTGCTCCATTTTTTTGCGTTGCACATGGCTTTCCTTCGATACGCCATTAATCGCCTCAATTTTGGCGATGAGTAGAATAGGGATTTCATACTAGAGTGTTTTTGTTTGCCGTTGTAAAATATAATTTTTTTCGCAAATAGTTAACGATATGTTAACAATTTGTGTGTAAAATTATGAATGCTGTGATATTTGCTTTTCTATCTCTGCAGCTTCTGCATATAGACTATCGCTAGCACTTCTGTCACTCTTAGATAGTTGGAAGGCCCTTTCTAAAACCTTTTTGTGTTTTTCCTGAAGTTTTTCTACTTCGCTTTTCTTTTTAAATAATCCGAACATAGCTTCTTTTTTTACATAAAGATACGGTTTCTAAGAAGGGATGTCAACCAGTTTAGGAGAGTTTTACAATTCAGTAATGAATTTCTACACTTCGGTAAGTACTAGTTTTAAAAAAGAGGGTTTGATATGATATTTACACCATCAAACAAAAACAAACATTATGAACACATCAACAGAAAACACAAAGTACGATAGAGCAAGAGCAAAAGTAAGCGAGCTTAAAGAGTTTTATACACACCTAGGTACTTACCTCATCTTTGTATGCTTCTTCTTAGCATTAAACTTTTATACCACAGGCTTTTTCTGGGCAATATTTCCTATTGCAGGTTGGGGAATTGGGATACTAAGTCATGCTGCAAAGACCTTTGGCTGGAATCCTTTCTTTTCAAAAGATTGGGAAAAACGTAAGATAGATGAGTACATTCGTAAAGAAGACTTTAAATAAACTAACATGGAAACACAGAAAGAAAAGTATCAAAGAGCTACAGAACATGTGCAAAATG
The DNA here is from genome assembly GCF_007827285.1 of Dokdonia sp. Hel_I_63. Taxonomy (NCBI): domain Bacteria; kingdom Pseudomonadati; phylum Bacteroidota; class Flavobacteriia; order Flavobacteriales; family Flavobacteriaceae; genus Dokdonia; species Dokdonia sp. Hel_I_63. The sequence goes on from NZ_VISD01000001.1 coordinate 2,023,931, forward strand.
TTAAGAAATTTTATGGCAAGATTATTAATGCCATCATCGTTTCGGCTATCGTTGCAGCTATAAATTACTATGTAAACGAGTTTCGCAACCCGTGGGTATTATGGGTAATAGGTTTCTCTTTACTGGGTATCGTGATAGAAGCCATCAAGCTATATGGAATCAACTTTTTTTTAGGCAAGGGATGGGAGCAACGTAAGATACAAGAGCATTTAAAAAAAGAAGAAAACGAATCACAGTCTAATACACTATTTAAAAAATAATGGAATCTAATAATAGTAAATACGAACGCGCAAAAAAACGCGTAGAAGAAGAGAAAGGATTTTACAGGCATCTCACGGTTTATCTTTTGATAAATATCCTGCTGCAATTATTCTACTCGGGGATGTTCTTTAACTTCGATGTGTTGGGCAATGCACCTTGGTGGGTACGTTATACAACACCATTTTTCTGGGGATTATCGCTGCTAGTTCATTGGATTTATGTTTTTAAAGGCTTCCGCTTCTTTAAAGGATTAAAGAAATGGGAAGATCGCAAGATTCAAGAATTTATGGATCAAGAGGAAGAGGAGTTTTCAAACCGCTTTCGCGAAAACAGGAACCCATGATACGTAGGCTATTTATCTTACTATTGGTGAGCTTCTACTCAGTGAGCGCGCAACAAAGCTTTGTAGTAGAACATGTGACCGTATTTAACGGCACCGAAATCTTATCAAATCAATTTGTAAAAGTAGAAAACGGAACCATCGGCGAGGTGTCCTCAAATACACTTACTGCCCAGACTACCATAGATGGCACTGGGAAGTTTTTAATGCCAGCTCTTACTAATTCTCATGTTCACACGTGGGCAGCACCGCAACTACAAGAAGCAGCCCAAGCAGGTGTTCTCAATTTGCTAGACATGCACGGCATGGAACCTATGCAAGAGGCAATGATTAATCTACGTGATACCCCTAGCAATGCTAGATTGTATCGCGCAGGATATGCAGCTACCACAGAAGGCGGTCACGGGACACAATACGGTTTTCCTATTCCCACACTTTCGGGGCCAGAAGATGCTGCGCAATGGGTTGCAGATCGTGTAGCCGCTGGAGTTGATTACATAAAAATCATTGTAGAACCTTGGAAAGCTACACTTGATAAAGAAACAGTAGCAGCTATTATTGAAGAAGCTCATAAAGCAGATAAAATTGCAGTTGTACATGTGTCACGAGCGCAAGATGCTTTTGATGCACTCTCTAGTGGTGCAGATGGTCTCGTGCATATTTATAATGATGCGCCTCTCACAGCAGCACAGCTCGCCATACTTAAGGAAGATGCAAACTTCTTTGTGATACCTACCATACTCACTACAGTATTGATTCAGCCATTGTACTACAATAAAACAGCAGAAGAAACCGCCATAATAGAAGCACGTCTCCTCAAGGAAGTTAAACGCTTATATGATGCAGGAATTCCGATACTAGCAGGTACGGATCCACCTAATGCCAATATTAATATAGGCAGCGATTTGTATAAGGAATTGGCTTTTTTCGCGAAAGCGGGATTACCCATAGAGTCAGTGCTAGCGAGTGCCACCTCATTACCAGCAGATAAGTTTTCTCTAGAGAACGTAGGTTATATAAAAGAAGGCTTTAAAGCAGATATGTTATTGCTTGATAAATCTCCTGTTGAAGATGTATTAAACATGAACTCGATAGTGAAAATCTGGAAAGAGGGTGCACTAATCCCACAAGAATAAAGAATTAGTATTTTTACGTACATCAATAAAACCATCAAACAATCAATCCATGAACGTACTCATTATAGAAGACGAAAAACCATCTGCAAGACGCCTTAATAGAATGCTTGCCGAAGTAGGAGTTACTGTAAATGAAATGCTACATTCTGTAGAGGAAGCTGTGGCTTGGTTTAAAACGAATACGCACCCAGATTTGATTTTTCTAGACATCCAACTTTCAGATGGCTTGTCTTTTGAGATTTTTGATCAAGTAGAGGTGAAGAGTGCTATTATTTTTACAACAGCGTTTGATGAGTATGCCCTGCAAGCTTTTAAACTTAATAGCGTAGATTATCTATTAAAACCTATAGACGACGAAGATCTTGAAAAAGCAGTAAACAAGTATAAAGAGCGCATGCCTAAGGCGCAAGATGTGTCACTTAACTTTGAAGACATTCGTAAGTTACTAGGCGCAACAGCAGTAGAACGTGAGTATAAAAAGCGATTTACAACTAAAATAGGGCAGCACATAAAAATGATTCCTATAGATGAGATTGAGTGTTTTTATAGTGAAAACAAAGGAACATATGCTGGTACTATAGATGGTCGCAACTATTTGCTGGATACGACACTTGAGTTGCTAGAAAATGATCTAGAGCCTGAAACCTTCTTCCGCGTAAGCAGGAAATTCTATGTCAATATCAATGCGATAGCAGATATCATAGCATACACTAACTCAAGATTAAAAATAAAGTTGAACACCTGGAGCGAGCAAGAAATTATTGTGAGCAGGGAGCGTGTAAAAGACTTTAAAACGTGGATTGCTTAATCCTCAAGGTTTTCATTAAAAGCACTAGGTAGCATTGTTGGGATTAATCGCACGAGAATAGGAAGCAATAATCCGCCTCCTGGAAGTAAGAATACTGCCAGTGATGGTATGCTCTTGCAAATGTCAAGTAGCTGTTTTTTTACCACTTTGCGTTCTTCTTTAGATAAATCTCGCGTAGTAGACTGGCCTAGTAAAATCACTAAGTCACGGCTCTCTCTTATTTCTCTCACAAGGCGATTGCTATTGCGTGATATAAGATTACCCACAGAAGAAGTCGTCTGACTATAAAAATGCTTTATAGGATTACTGTATTTAAGATACGATATCTCTGTACCGTGTTCCGTCAGGAATGTTTTTACAGCAAGTACCGCATCAAGGTAGCCCTTTTCATCAAGACCCATAATCGTACAGAACTGCATGATGAATTCGCGTTCGTGCTTATCGATTTTCTCGTCATCCCATAAGGATAAACTGCATAGGTCTAGAAGGTATTGTTGCTCTAGAGGTTCGGTAATTATCTTCAGGTTAATCTCAGAAACCTCGGTATGTGTGTGCTTTATGAGTTCGTTATAGCGTACAGAGCTTTCAAATAGTTTTATAAGAAGCTTGTTATATTCATCCTTACTCTCCTTTTGTTGCAATGCCAGCCATATAGATTCTGTAAGTACAGCTTCTAGGTTTTTTGCATACTCGTAGGGATCACCTTGGGTAATGAGGTAGTGATCAAAACTTAGAATATCTATAAACACTAAAGCATTAGTGATAAGATGACTAAAACTCTTCTGCAAGGCAGACTCATTAGTCTGCACTCGCTGATGGATAATCTTTTCCACCTTAGCAGCTGCAGATTCATTACCCAATGGAATTTTAATAAAGTACTGTTCCTTTTTATCTAGCTGTCTATAAAATGAAACGATAGCTTCTAGGCAATCTTCTTGCCTAGCATTTGCAATCGTATCGTAATACGTAAAAGCAAGTGCGTCAAAGAGATTAATCTTTGTTTTCTCCTGTACCGTCCACTTAAGTTGTGAGGACTCACTATCCAGCAAGGTATCTAGAGAGTGTCCATAGATAAAACCCTTGGCTCGTAGCGAATCATAAAATGCACGCTCATCCATAGGGTTCTTAACTAGATAGTCAAGAAGCTTTGGGAAGTGTTTATTTATCCAGCCAGTGGCAGAAGGATTCATAAGTGAGCTAATTTATAAAACGATAGTTATTTGAAATTCGCTAATTGCGAGCGTTGTCTTAAGCGTTCTTTTGTGCTGTAATTTCTGTAATTCTTACAATAACCTCAACGGCTTTCATCATACTCTCTACAGGTACATATTCATATCGCCCATGGAAGTTATGACCACCTGCAAAAATGTTAGGACACGGTAATCCCATAAACGAGAGTTGCGATCCATCTGTACCACCACGTATAGGTTTAATAAGTGGTTCTATGTCTAGCGATTTCATTGCTTCCTCTGCAATATCTACAATGTGCATTACAGGTTCCACTTTCTCACGCATATTAAAGTATTGATCTTTGATCTCTACAGTCACTACTTCTTTTTCTAGCTGTGCATTAAGCTCATCTGCTAGTTGGATCATCATTTCCTTGCGAGCTTCAAAATGTCCTTTGTCGTGATCTCTTATGATATATTCTAGCGTTGTATTATCTACGCTGCCAGTAATGTCATGTAAGTGAAAAAAGCCCTCACGATCAGAAGTGTGTTCTGGAGTTTCTAGTCTTGGTAAGCTATTGATGTAGTCTGTAGCGATGTACATACTATTTACCATTTTTCCTTTTGCATAGCCTGGGTGTACAATTTTACCTTCTATGGTAACGACCGCCCCAGCAGCATTAAAGTTTTCATATTCTAGTTCGCCTATCTGGCTACCATCCATAGTATACGCCCATTCGGCACCAAATTTTGCTACATCAAATTTATGTGCACCACGACCTATTTCCTCATCTGGAGTAAAACCTACGCGTATTTTACCGTGTTTTACCTGAGGATTTTCAAGCAAGTATTTCATTGCTTCCATAATCTCAGTAATACCCGCCTTGTCATCTGCTCCAAGTAGGGTAGTACCATCTGTTGTGATAATGGTTTGCCCTTTATATTGCTTTAAATCATCAAAGTATTCTGGAGACAACACGATATTCTGTTCCTTATTAATAATGAGATCTCCGCCGTCATAATTTTCCCAAATTTGCGGTTTTACGTCTTTTCCTGTAAAATCTGGAGTTGTATCGAAGTGCGAGATAAATCCAATAACTGGCACATCATGAGCTACATTACTAGGTAGTGTAGCCATTACATAAGCATGCTCATCTATAGTCACATCACTCATTCCCATCGCTTCCAGTTCATCCTTAAGTTGTCTAGCGAGATCCCACTGGCACTCAGTACTTGGCGTGGTGTCGCTGTTAGGATCACTTTCGGTATAGGTAGTAACGTAGCTTATAAATCTTTTAAGAAGTGCGTCTTTATCAATCATAATGGGTGGTTGTGAGTACGCTTTCGCGAAAGCGTAAAAATCATCATTCAGTTCTGCTTCAAAAATACCTCTTTTTGGACTATTTTTGCACCACAGAAACCACCGAAATGTACAAACTCCTCATACGCCCAATTCTCTTTTCCTTTGATCCAGAAAAAGTGCATTATTTTACCTTTAGATGGATAAAGCGATTGCACAAATTAGGACTCTCAGGACTTCTTAATCGTATGGGTAAGGTGGAAGACAAGCGACTAGAGCGCAAAGTGCTGGGACTTACTTTTAAAAATCCCGTAGGACTAGCAGCAGGTTTTGATAAAGATGCAAATCTTTTTAATGAGTTAGGAGACTTAGGATTTGGTTTTATTGAGATAGGTACGGTTACTCCAAAGGCACAAGAAGGAAACCCAAAGCAGCGTCTGTTTCGATTAAAAGAAGATCAAGGGCTCATAAACAGAATGGGCTTCAATAACGGAGGAGTAGCCGAAGCGGTAACTCGATTAAAATCTCGTAAAAACAACAAGATCATCATAGGTGGAAACATCGGTAAAAACACCGATACTAAGCCGGAAGATTATACAGCAGACTATCTAACTTGTTTTCACGAATTACATCCTGTAGTAGATTATTTTGTGCTTAATGTAAGTTGCCCGAATGTCTCTAGTCACGCGAAACTCAATGACAAAGATTATCTAGAGGAACTTATAGGAGCAGTGCAGCAAGCAAATAAGAAGTATGCAGTACAACGACCAATTGTACTTAAAATAGCTCCAGATCTTAATGATCAGCAATTAGATGAAATCGTATCGCTTGTAAAAGAAACAGGTCTAGATGGTGTGATAGCAAGTAATACCTCTGTAAATAGAGAGGGATTAATAACCACAGAAGCCCGTCTAGCAGAAATAGGCAACGGCGGACTAAGCGGTAAGCCAGTAACCGATAGTTCTACACGTGTGATTAAGTACCTATCAGAGAAGAGTAATAATTCATTCCCAATTATAGGTGTAGGAGGAATTCACTCTGCACAAGACGCTCTGGATAAACTTGAAGCAGGAGCATCCCTCGTACAACTATATACAGGGTTTGTATATGAAGGTCCAGGGTTAATTAAAGAGATAAATCACGCCATCTTAGCGAAAGGATAGTACGTTACTGCCGTCTAGTAACTACACGCTAATCAATTCATACCATGAGGAATTCTCATAAACTTATTTTTGCTTCCATTGCCGTCATGCTTTTTGCTATGAAACCTGATATCGCAACCTTTATCCCGCAATGGGCAAAGCTCGCTGCAGCAGGTCTTTTATTATTGCTAGGCTTTTACTCGATGTGGAAGGAACGACAGTGGTAGTGTTGTAAGCATCTTGTTTTTTCTTATTTTGCAATGATTAACTAACTAGTATTCCTTTGATAGAATCTCTCATTGCTTTTCTTGCAGCAACAGCATTGCTTGCGTTTTCGCCAGGGCCAGATAACATCTATGTACTCACGCAGAGCGTTGCAAATGGCAGTAAATCTGGACTTGCAACCACCGCAGGGTTAATTTCTGGATGTATTGTACATACTACACTTGTTGCTTTTGGGCTATCGGCAGTGATTGCTGCTTCGCCTTTTCTGTTTTTTGCAATTAAAACGGTAGGAGCAATGTACTTACTTTATCTAGCCTTTAAAGTATACCGCAGCGATGCATCGATAAATCTCTCAGATGGCGCTCCAAAAAAATCTTATACAGCCCTTTTTAAACAAGGCGTGATTATGAATATCCTTAACCCTAAGGTGACCATATTCTTCTTAGCATTTTTCCCAGGATTCCTCTGGGATCCAGAAGGAAATACGGTGTATCAGTTTTATGTCTTAGGATTGCTGTTTATGCTAGAATCCTTTGTCATTTTTGGGAGTATCGCACTCGTAGCGGGTAAAATCTCTCATGTACTTCGCACTAATAAGAATGCAGGAGTTGTTTTAAAGTGGCTCCAGATTATCGTTTTTATAGGGATTGCTGTTTACATTTTTATAGACGGCTAGTTTTCCAAACGATATACAATAGCTTGCCATGGGCGAAGGGTAAACTCCTTAAAGGTTCTATCATCTATAATTTTATCATTAGAAATCACTTTGATCTTTCTGTTATAGCTTACAGTAAGTGGCAGTGAGAAGTGTGCTGTGTCTTCAGAGAAGTTTAAGAGCACTAAAAAGCGATCACTCTCCAGCGTTCGTGTGTAGCAATATACTTGCTCATCTTCTGGCTTGATACACTCATAAGCGCCATATACAAGTGCTGGGTATTTCTTACGTAAGGCAGTCATCTGTTTGAAGTAAGAAAGTATAGAGTCTTTTTTATTATGTTGGTCTTTTACACTCACACCTGTCTTGTAATCACTATTTACATTTATCCACGGGGTGCCGCTTGTAAATCCAGCGTTTTCTGTATTGTCCCACTGCATGGGAGTGCGTGCATTCTCTCTAGCAGCATGTTGCTCGCTGTCCATAAAAGCCTCAAGATCTCCGCCTCTTTTCTTTACTGTTTCATACCTATTTATAGTATTGATATCTCGATAATCTTCTATGTCTGTAAAGCATACGTTAGTCATCCCAATCTCATCGCCTTGATAAAAGTATGGAGTACCGCGCATGGTCAAGAGAAACGTTTGAAGGAGGGTAGCGCTATTTTTCCAGTGTTCTGGAGTGTCATTACCCCAGCGGCTTACCGTTCTAGGGAAATCATGGTTTGCTAGAAATAATGATCCCCAGCCAGCTTTTGCAAATGCCGCATCCCAGTCAGTAAATACTTTTTTAAATTCAGGTAAGGAGTAGCCGCCATCACGCATTTTAAATACTTCGCCAGGTGCACGATCTAAGCTCATAAGGTCAAAGTGGAAGAACATATCCATCTCCTTGCGGTCTTCATGAACAAAATCCAGTGCATCATCAATACTTATCCCTGGGCCTTCACCTACCGTAAACGCATCGTATTTTGAAATTACTTCATTATTGAGTTCGTTGAGGTATTTATGCACTTTGGGGCCATTTGCATAATATGCAATGTATTCATGAGGTTCTTTTGCGTCAATTTCGGGGTAGCTTGTGTCTTTGCTTATAAAGGGAATTACATCCATACGGAAACCATCGACGCCTTTTTTAAACCAAAAGTGCATCATATCATATATTTCGGCTCTCACTTTTGGGTTTTCCCATTTGAGGTCGGGCTGCTTTACCGCAAAGTAGTGTAAGTAATAGGCATCTGTTTGCTTATCGTATTGCCATGCATTTTCTTCTACGTCAAAATAACTCCATCTTTTTGGAGGTGTTCCTTTTTCCGCTGGCCACCAGTGGAAGTAGTCTCGGTAAGGATTATCACGAGAAGTCCTACTTTCTTTAAACCATTCATGCTCGTCACTACAATGATTAACTACAAGATCCATCACTAAACGCAGTCCTCTGGCTTTCATGCCTGCAAGTAACTCGTCAAAATCATCCATAGTGCCAAACTCTGCCATAATTTTACGGTAGTGACGTATGTCATAACCATTATCATCATTAGGCGAATCATAAATAGGGTTGAGCCAGATAATATCTACCCCTAGACTAGCGATGTAATCTAACTTTTCTATGATTCCACGCAAGTCACCTATACCATTACCTGTGGTATCGCGATAGGATCTAGGGTAAATCTGGTATACAATTCCTTCTTTCCACCATGTTTGAGATTGCATCATTTTTTGAAAGTTTAGATTATAACGAAGTTAGTAATAGATACGCTTTCGCGAAAGCGTAACAAACATTACCATCAATCCACAGAATTATGTAACTTTGACCCCCGAACAGATTTCGGAAAATTCTATGAGCCAAAAAGTACTTCTTACTGCGACAGAGATTAACATCATTCTCAATCGTCTGGCTTGTCAACTCATTGAAAATCATACTGATTTTAAAAATACCGTTCTTATAGGGATACAGCCTCGCGGCGTTTATCTAGCAGAACGTATTAAGAAATTGCTCACCACAGACTATGGCATTGAGGCTATCAAACTTGGTTATCTAGACATTACATTTTATCGTGATGATTTTCGCCGTAGCGAGAAAACACTAGAAGCAAATAAGACCAAAATAGACTTTGTAGTAGAGGACAAGAAGGTGGTCTTTATAGATGATGTGTTGTATACTGGACGTAGCATAAACGCTGCTCTTACTGCTGTGCAGAGTTTTGGGAGACCAGAAGAAGTAGAGTTATTATGTCTTATAGATAGACGTTTTTCTCGTCATTTACCTATCCAGCCAGATTATAAAGGGCGTCAGGTAGATGCTATAAATGATGAACAAGTGAAGGTGTGCTGGGAAGAAAATGATGGAGAAGACACCGTATATCTAGTAAAAAGCTAACTATTATGAGCGAGTTGAGTGTCAATCATCTGTTAGGTATCAAGTACATAAACGAGGCAGATATTGATCTTATTTTTAAAACGGCAGATCACTTTAAGGAAGTGATTAATCGCCCTATTAAAAAGGTGCCATCACTGCGTGATATTACTATTGCAAATCTCTTTTTTGAAAATAGTACACGTACAAAATTGTCTTTTGAGCTTGCAGAAAAACGTTTAAGTGCAGACGTAATTAACTTTTCGGCAGCAGCATCATCTGTAAAGAAAGGAGAAACGCTTATCGATACAGTAAATAACATTCTATCCATGAAGGTTGATATGGTTGTCATGAGACACCCTAATCCTGGAGCTGGCGTATTTTTATCAAAACATATTAAGGCAAGTATTGTAAATGCTGGAGATGGTGCACATGAACATCCTACACAAGCATTACTAGATAGTTATTCTATAAGAGAACGTCTAGGTGATGTTGCCGGTAAAAATGTGGTGATCGTAGGTGATATTTTACACAGTCGTGTTGCACTTTCAAATATATATGCACTAAAATTACAAGGGGCAAACGTAAAAGTTTGTGGTCCAAAAACACTCTTACCTAAATACATAGAATCACTAGGAGTAGAAGTAGAGCTAGACTTGCGTAAAGCACTTGAGTGGTGCGATGTAGCAAATATGCTCCGTGTGCAAAATGAGCGAATGGATATTAGTTATTTCCCGAGCACAAGAGAATACACACAGCAATACGGAGTAAATAAGAAGTTACTAGATTCTCTAGATAAGCAAATTGTAATTATGCACCCAGGTCCCATAAACCGTGGTGTGGAGATTACCAGTGATGTAGCAGACTCAGAACATGCAATCATCTTAGATCAAGTGCAAAACGGAGTAGCAGTAAGGATGGCAGTAATGTATCTACTTGCATCAAAAATTAAACAATAATGACGGTTACAGAAAGACCTACCTATACCATACTTACAGATGACCGCACAGACGTGCGTGATTTTGCATTATACCTAGAAAATATAGTGCCAGAACATTATGATCAAAAGAATCTAGTCATAGATCTTCTCAAGTATGATAAACTCACTCTCGAGGATCTTGTACAATTCTTAAAACTCTCAAACTACCAGCGTGCAGATAAGAAATCATTTGTATTTGTAAATACAGGGATAAATTATGATGCTGTACCAGATGAGATGATTGTGGTTCCTACGATTGAGGAAGCTGGAGACGTTATTGAAATGGAAGAAATAGAGCGCGATCTCGGATTTTAAAATTTTATATGTCTAGCAATCTACATCTTACAATTTTAGGTTGTTATGCGGCAGCTCCCAGCTCTTTTAAAAATCCTACCTCACAGGTTTTAGATATACGCAATCATTTATTTCTCATAGACTGTGGAGAAGGTACACAAGTTGCACTACGCCGTAATAAGATTAAATTTTCTCGTATAAAGCATATATTTATATCGCATTTGCACGGAGATCATTTTTTTGGACTCATGGGAGTCATTACTACGTTTAGTCTTCTTAAGAGAACCGCACCACTTACCATTTATGGACCTAAGGGTCTTAAAGAAATTATACTTTTACAACTCAAAATCACGCAAGGATTTACTAGTTATCCGCTACGCTTTGTAGAGATTACTAGCAAAGAACCTACGGTTATTTATGAGGATGATGAGGTGACGGTAAGTACAATACCACTTAAACATCGGATTTACACTAATGGTTTTTACTTTCAAGAAAAGCTAGGTGAACGTAAGCTTGATATAAATGCGTGCCTCAATCTTGAAATTGATAAAGCCTATTATTCAAAAATTAAGCAAGGAGGCGATATTACCTTAGACGATGGAAGGCTTATCCCTAATGATAAGCTTACCTTTGACCCGGCTAAGCCTAAGAGTTATGCATATTGTAGTGATACTGCTTACAAAGAGGCAATAGCTACACAGATTAAAGGAGCTACCGTGTTATATCATGAAGCAACTTTTTTAGAAAGTCACGCACATCTGTGTAAGCCTACGGGTCACAGTACTGCGGCACAAGCAGCACAGATAGCCGCAAAGGCAGAGGTAGAAAGCTTGGTATTAGGTCATTACTCCATAAGGTATGGAGATTTGAATCTATTTGCAGAAGAAGCTAGACCTCATTTTGAGAATGTCTTATTAGGAGACGATGGTAAAGAATTTACATTTTAAAGCGTTATGATGGAAGAAGAAATTAAGAAAATAGCAAAACCAGTGCTGGCTAAGTTGCAAGAGCATTTTGATATTTTGATACCGCGTAACCTATTTCTAGTAAGCCCAGATACGCAGCTTAAGAAGATTAATACCATTTATGGATCTACTTCTGTAAAAGGAAATATCAGTATTACTTTTAAGTTATTTATGCTGGAAGATCAATATATCTGTGAGTATTTTTTACAAGCAGATGGATTTACAGAGCATCGTCGTTATAATATTTACACAGATCGTGTGGAGATGTTAGAAAACTTTGAAGGTCAGTTTGCCGCATCAGGAGTAGATGATGAGGATATGGATTATGAGGAGTTCACACGTATTAGAAAGCATAATGATAAGGTGAGAAAACTTTTGATTAAAAAAAGATTCATGAGGAAGTAGAAGTACGCTTTCACGAAAGCGTGCATCTCAAAATCTTTATCTTTTAAAGCGCATATTTTGGGTCATTTTTAGGAATTCTGAACTAATTCTGACTTTTATCTTCACCACGGTCTTCGTACATTTACTGCAATGAACAGAGACTTACACGACTACAGAAAATCATACGAGAAAGGCGAGTTGCTATTAGAAAACTCGGCTTTAAACCCTATGGACCAATTTAAAACTTGGTTTAAAGAAGTGGAAGACGCCGGAGGCGTTGCCGAACCGAATGCGATGACTGTTGCCACTTTAGGAACAGACGGTTTTCCAAAATCAAGAATTGTTCTTCTCAAAGAACTAGATGCAGATGGGTTTGTTTTTTATACAAATTATACAAGCGAGAAAGGGGAGAGTATAGCTCACCACGATAAGGTGGGAATTTCTTTTTTCTGGCCTAATCTAGAACGTCAAGTGATTATCAAAGGTGATATAGAAAAAGTAAGTACAGAGCGCTCTGATACTTATTTTAATGCTAGACCAAAAGATAGTCAGCTAGGTGCTTGGGTTTCTGACCAAAGTAGTGTGATTGGAGGAAGAGAAGTTCTGGAAGATAAGATGAAGGCACTCAAAGTAACTTACGAAGGAAAAGATATACCACGTCCAGCACACTGGGGTGGTTATATTGTAAAGCCCGTATCTATAGAGTTCTGGCAAGGAAGACCGAGCCGTTTACATGATAGAATACGCTACAGACTAGAAAACGACCAGTGGATTAAAGAAAGATTAGCCTCGTAATATGAAAACACTCTACCTCGTAAGACACGCAAAATCAAGTTGGAAATTTGATGTTATAGATCATGAGCGACCGCTCAATGAAAGAGGCTTAAATGACGCACCCGCGATGGCAGACCATATTGCGTCAACAATGCCTAAGCCAGATCTTATGATGAGTAGTGATGCTTTAAGAGCAAAAACAACTGCTGTATACTTTGCAAAAGCATATGGTATCGATGATAGAGAAATACAGTTAGACTATAAAATGTATGACTTTGCGGGAGCAGATCTCGTTGAGGTGATACGTAATGTGAGTGATGAAGTTAATTGTTTAATGGTTTTTGGGCATAATAATGCAATGACTAATGTGGTCAATACTTATGGAAATGAAACTATAGATAATGTCTCTACAGCTGCGTTTACAGCAATAACTTTTGATATTGATAGTTGGAAAAATCTCAAACAAGGAAAGACGATTTATTACAAAGCTCCTAAAGAATTATAATAATGACGCAAACAGACGAAAACAGATATATAAACCGTGAGTTAAGTTGGTTACAATTTAACGCTAGGGTATTGCAAGAAGCTGCTGATGAAAATGTACCACTTATTGAGCGTTTTCGTTTTTTAGGTATTTTTTCAAATAACCTAGACGAGTTCTTTAGAGTACGATATGCTACGGTGCGTAGAATTGTAGATGCTGGTAAAACAGGAAGAAAGGCCTTAGGAGTTTATTCTGCCGAAGAGTTACTTGAAAAAATCACTGAGATTGTAATAGAACAGCAAACAGAAAGCCTCAAGATTCTTGAGGATATTTATAAAAAGCTAGAGAAAGAAAACATTTACATGCTCACCGAAGATGAAATTACACTTCCGGAGCATAAAACATTTATTAAAGACTTCTTTACAGATCAAGTATCTCTCGCTGTAGAAACTATTATCCTACGTGAAGATGTAGAGCTGCCACGTATTCAAGATCTTGACGCCTATTTAATGGTAAAGATGGTGCTTTCAGATACAAAGAAGCCGTTATATGCACTTTTGGAGATTCCAAGTACGATAGATCGTTTTGTAGTGTTGCCGCAAGTAGATGGTAAGGATTACATCATGATGCTAGATGATTTGATTAGGTATAATCTTGATACCATTTTTAGCATTTTTGATTATGACAGTATTACTGCTCATATGATTAAAATAACACGTGACGCAGAGCTAGATATTGAGTCTGATTTAGGTAAGAGCTTTTTAGAAAAACTCACTCGAAGCGTAAAAGGAAGAGAAGATGGGGAACCTGTGCGCTTTGTTTTTGATAAAACAATTGAGCAAGAAACGCTACAGTTTCTACTTAGTAAATTAGGTATAGAGCGTATAGATAGTATCATTCCTGGTGGTAGATATCACAACAGGAAAGATTATATGAACTTCCCGACCTTTGGTAGGAAAGAGCTCTACTACCCAAGTGTCAAGCCATTACCTATTGCGGGAATAAGCCTAGAAGATAACCTACTAGCTAAGGTCGCAAAGAAAGACTTCTTGCAATACACACCTTACCAGAGCTTCTCTTATACTATCAAATTTTTAAGAGAAGCAGCACTAGATCCTAAAGTGAGATCTATAAAAATTACTATCTATAGACTTGCAAAATTATCAAGTATCGCAAGTGCACTTATTAACGCAGCCCAAAATGGAAAAGAAGTAACGGTACAAATAGAGCTGCGAGCACGTTTTGACGAAGAGTCGAACATGCGCTATGCAAAGAAAATGCAAAACGAAGGTGTACGTCTCATCTTTGGTGTGCCTGGTTTAAAAGTTCATAGTAAAGTCTGTGTGATTGATAGAGAGGAAGAGGGTAAGATAGTACGTTATGGTTTTATAAGTACAGGAAATTTTAACCACTCTACGGCCCGTATTTATACAGATTACACACTCTTTACAGCAAACAAGGAAATATTAAAGGATTTAAGCAAGCTCTTCAATTTCTTTGACACCAATTATATAGTAAATAAATATAAGCATCTCGTAGTAGCACCACACTACTCAAGAAATAAGATGTATAGGCTTATTCAAGAACAAATAGAGGTTGTAAAAAATGGTGGAAACGGTTTAATACGATTAAAGCTCAATAGTATCTCTAATTATGAAATCATTGATAAGCTTTACGAGGCGAGTAACGCTGGTGTAAAGATAGAAATGATTGTACGTGGTGTATGTTGTTTGATTCCTGGGGTACCAGGAATGAGTGAGAACATTAAAATTATTAGTGTCATCGATAAATTCCTTGAACATACTAGAGTCTACATCTTTGGAGAGCCAGGATGGGAGAAGGTATTCATTTCTTCATCAGACTGGATGAGCCGTAACCTTGATAATAGGGTAGAAGTTACAGTCCCTATTTACGATGAGGATGTCAAGAAAGAAATAATAGAGACACATGAGATTGCGTGGAGTGATAACGTAAAAGCACGTGTACTCAACAAAGAGATGGATAACAGATACAAAAAAGACGATAAGCCAGCGATAAGATCACAATTTGCTACGTATGACTATTATGTAAATAAACTCTCTCAATTATAGTGCTTACCATAAAAAAATATGCCGCAATAGACATAGGTTCTAATGCAGTACGTCTACTCATCGCAAACATCATTGAGCAGGAAGATGGTCCTACGCTATTTAGAAAAAACGCGTTAGTTCGTGTGCCTATTAGGCTTGGAGAAGACGTTTTTATTAACGGGGAGATTTCTGCAAAGAACCAAGAGCGCATGGAGGATGCCATGAAAGCTTTTAGGTTACTTATGAATGCTCATCAAGTGCTAGAATATAGAGCTTGTGCTACGAGTGCGATGAGAGATGCTCGCAATGGTTTTGCTTTCGCGAAAGCGTTAAAGAAAAAAACGAATATTACCATAGATATCATAGACGGCGAGGAAGAGGCAAAAATTATAGCTGCCACAGATCTTAATAGCTTTATAAAAGAAGACCGAACCTATATTTATGTAGATGTAGGAGGAGGAAGTACAGAGATAACCATCTATTATATGGGTAGCATGATTGCATCTAGATCGTTTAAAATAGGAACTGTACGCTTATTAAATGATCTCGTATCTCAAGAAGATTGGGAAATTATGCAGAAATGGATTGCTTTAAAATGCGAAAACTATGATCATATTGACCTAATAGGATCTGGAGGAAATATAAACAAGGTGTTTAAGTTAAGTGCAAAAAAGCCAGGGAAAACTTTATCATACCTCTTCCTTACTCAATTATATAAAGAACTAAAAACTTTAAGCTATGAAGAGCGAATTGTAAAGCTGTCTCTCAACCCAGACCGTGCAGATGTAATAATTCCAGCATTGCATATTTATTTACAAGCAATGAAATCATCAAAAGCAAAACAGATAATCGTTCCAAAAATTGGACTTGCAGATGGTATTATCAAGAGTTTGTATCATGCTAACAATTCATAATGAGGATTTTAAATTTAATGTATATTTGCTTGTAAAACGTAGAACGACAAAACTTTAGCTTATGAAAAAATCATTATTTTTTATTACGGGATTGTTTCTTTTATCTTTTTCTTGCATCAATGCGCAAGTTACTTCTGGATTCAAAGCAGGTTTAAATATTGCTGATGTAAATGGATTATCCTTCAATAATGATGGCAGCGCTTCGGCAGATAGAATTGAAAACCAACTTGACGGTAAGCGCACAAGTTATTTTGTAGGTTTTTTAGTAGATATTCCTATCTCAGAGAAATTAAGTTTTATGCCAGAATTTATCTTCTCACAACAAGGAAAGAATTTAGAAAGTTTTCGCTTAGATTACTTAAACCTTCCTTTAGGATTGAAACTTAATTTAAGTAATCTGTATATTAATGCTGGACCACAGGTAGGTGTAAAAGTATGGGATCCTAATAAGTCTGGAATATTTTCAAATTTTGAGGCCTCAGCATTTGGAGGTTTAGGTTACATCTTTGATTCTAACATTTTTATCGAAGCAAGATATACTTATGGTCTCACAGATATCTTTCAAGATGATAATAATTTTACTTTTGATAATACTGGAAATATTAGATTTTCAGGTCTAGAAGGTAAAAATGCAGTGATTCAACTAGGAATAGGCTACAGACTTTAAGGCAAATCGTGTTCGTTATCGGTTGTAATTTGTTTTTTATAGTTTATTTACTGGGTTTTTATATTTTACTACAGAAAACTGATTTATACAATTTATCTTTATACCCTGAGATTCCCAACGTCATCTCTATTTACTAATGACGAATATTCTTTTAATTATGAAAAAAATAGTACTATCTATCATCTTTTTTGCATTTTTATGTAGCACACAGCTTTTTGCACAAGGCGTACGTTTTGGCTTTAAAGCAGGATTGAGTGTGAGTGAAATAAGCAATCTTGAGTACACTATCGTAAATACAGGTTTAGATGGTGACCCTGCTATTGCGCCATTCAATTCTATAGATGAAGGTCGCTACGGATTTGCAGTTGCATTTCTTGCAGAAATTCCAGTAACTAACAAATTAAGCTTTCAGCCAGAATTTGCTTTTGCATCACAAGGAAACAAGTATGAAGGTGTTCGTTATGATTTTCTACAAATTCCTTTAGGATTACGTCTTAACCTTAATAGACTTTTTCTTATTGCAGGACCACAAGCAGGGCTTAAGATTTCATTTTTTGAGCAATCAGAAAATTACAAATCATTTGACTTTTCTGCATTTGGTGGTCTAGGATATCACTTTAACGAGAGCATCTTTGTAGAAGCTCGCTTTACTAAAGGATTCTTAGAGGTTTTTGAAGACGATGCAGCGGTACGTTTACCATATACACCAGGAGAAGGAGATCCACAAGCAGATAATAATAGCCTTGTGAATGGAGATAACTTCCTTGTAAATGGATCAGGAACTAATCAATACATTACATTGAGTATAGGGTACCGTTTATAACCTACCTTATTATTTAATCAAAAAGCCCAGCTATATATAATAGCTGGGCTTTTTTGGTTTATAAGAAGAGGAAGTGTTACACTTCTCTTGTAACTATCATTCTAGTGATTATTAAAATAGGTATCATAATTGAGTATCCTATAAAAAAAGGAATTATATAATCTGCAAGTCCAACCACAAGAAAAAATGCAATTAATAATAATTGAAAACCTAGACCAAAAGTAGAAACTATTGTCATCAACCAGTTAGGTGTAATAGACCCTTTCTCTGCCTTAGGGTCCAGCTTATAAATAAGAGCGTCAAATGCGCCATACAACACTCTGTATGTTTTATATAAAAATGTAACAGTACTTTGCTGCTCTCCTGGCAACGCCTTAGGAATTCCTATTTCTATAACACGACTTGTGGTGTCGCCATAAAGCTTGCTACGTAGTATCACATAGTAGTAATTATATAATGTTCCTTGAAGTTGTATGCAAAGAAAGGCACACACCGTCCAGTATAAGTCAGTATTAGTTATATATCCAATGGTGTATAGTATTGCAGCATTTAGTAGAATATCAGATATTGAATCTAGATATCTTCCAGTGTAAGAAGGTGTTTTTTTAATTCTAGCAAGTTCGCCATCTGCTGCGTCAAGAATTGATTTTAGAATCAAGAAAAATGCAGCCAAAAAGTAATACCCCTTAATAATACAAATAATAGCAATAATGCCACTTACTACAAAAGAGTAGGTTACTTGTACAGGAGTTGTTGCTGTGTTTTTTAGGGAAAGTGCGATAAGGCGCGCAATGCTTCGGCCATAATCAGAAAGGTCAACAAATTTGTGTGCTTTGGGTAATTTTGACATAAATTTCTAGGTAGTAGCATTTTTAAAAACCTAGAAGGTGCATTTAAAACAGCAATTTATTTTATGTAAAGATAAGGTTTAAGTAGTTCTTTCTGCTTTCGCGAAAGCGTAAATCAGCCATTAATTTCTCGTTTTACGAAAGGATATATAGAAAGCATTAAGAAGAAAATGATGCTCACTACAACAGTTATAGATATAAAACCGAATACTACATTCAACCCAAAAAGAAGGGTGATGGTAGGTTGTATTACCCCGAATATTACGAGCAATACAATTAGTATAAATGCAACCGTTATAACTTTGGGAACTTTCCGTACAGACTGCGATGTAAGACTTAGTAATTGAGGAAGTACTTCTTCAGAAAGGTGCATTCCAAGTTTTGAAATAAGCTCTTCGCTGAATCCCATACCTCTGTATCTTATGGGGTCTAGCTGTGTTGCATACTTTAAAATCCTCTCTTGATGGCGTTCATACACGCGATGTATATCTAGTTCTTCTTTAAACTGGTTATATTTAAATCCAAAGTAATGGTTCCAGCCCATTCCTACCTTATGCTCTGTCCATTTTTTGAGCATGCGTACATCATATTCTTTAGGATTCATATAACCTTTTACACTGCTCTTACTAGGATCATTGAGAAGTAGTGATTTGGTTTCTAGGTATAGTATTTCTGTTTCTCCGTAGCGATCTTTTTCTTCTATATATTCTAATGCTAGTTTAGACCTTCCTTTGTAGAACTCTTTGACTAAAAAGTAATTGAGATTTGAAAATTCCTCGTCAATGTATTCTTTAAGCCCTGGTGTCCACACTGATGATCTTAAAAGAATATCTGCAATATCCCTAAAATAGTGAACTTGCTGTGTCAATTTTTGTATCTCTTGAGATAATGAATCTCCAGAAAACTTAAGACGGGCTGTT
Organism: Dokdonia sp. Hel_I_63; assembly: GCF_007827285.1. Classification (NCBI taxonomy): domain Bacteria; kingdom Pseudomonadati; phylum Bacteroidota; class Flavobacteriia; order Flavobacteriales; family Flavobacteriaceae; genus Dokdonia; species Dokdonia sp. Hel_I_63. Next base: position 2,043,440 of record NZ_VISD01000001.1, read on the forward strand.
TTTGAAAGAATAAAACCAAGAACAACGACAACAAGAATAGAACTCAAAAATATTAGTAACAGAAGTATGTTTTTGAACTCAGGTAGGTGGTCATTTGTAAAAAATAACTCTAAACTTATCATCATAGTAATGCCTCCGAAAACGCTCATAAGCGCCGGGATAAAGGGTACAACCGTCTTGACAAAATTGCGCAATTTTATCTAATCTTTTGATTAATAATAGGTTGGGCCTTTATCTCTTGTGGAGACGCAGGAAGCAAATAAACCATTAATATTTGAATTTACAAAATCTGCTTTTTGTTCTAGTTTTTTGAGTTTAAATGCCAGTAATTATTCATTAATAAAAGCGACGCTGTGACAAGCAACTATAGCTGCTGTCTCTGTGCGTAAACGACTCTTACCAAGAGACACAGGAATAATACCTTGTTTAAGAGCAAGTTCAATTTCGGCAGGAGAAAAATCTCCTTCTGGACCTATGAGTATAGTGTATGATTTGTTTGGCTTGAGATAGTCTTTAAGGGACTCTTTTTTAAGATCTTCACAGTGTGCAATAAATATATCTTCATGATTTTGATGCCCCACAAAATCAGAAAAGGAGGTGAGAGCATTCATTTTAGGGAGATGATAATGTAGTGATTGCTTCATAGCGCTTTGGATAATCTTCATGAAACGCTCTTCTTTTATAACCTTGCGTTCGCTATGATCACAAAGTAGTGGTGTAATTTCTGTAATACCTATTTCTGTAGCTTTCTCTAAGAACCACTCAAAGCGGTCATTAAGTTTTGTAGGTGCAACAGCTAGATGAAGTTTATAATTTCTAGGCTCTTGATAACTATAACTTTCTATTTGCAATCTACACTTGTTAGGATTTTCTTCTGCCACGATTGCATTAAAAAGATATCCGTGGCCATTAGTGAGGTGAATGGCATCACCAGTTTTTTTACGTAAAACACGTATTACGTGCTTACTTTCATCTTTAGGTAGGGTATAGGTGTCGCTATCTATTGTTAATGTCTCACTATAAAATAACTGCATTCTTATATTTTTAATCGTGATTGAGCACTAATACCAAGGTCTTGATACGCGTTTTTATCAGATAGCTCATTATATTTTAAATAACCCACAATTCCTATCATTGCTGCGTTATCTGTGGTGTATTGAAATTTAGGTAAATAGGTAGTCCATCCATATTTTGACTCAGTTGCTTTTAGAGCAGCCCGTATTCCACTATTTGCTGAAACACCACCACCTATTGCAATTTGAGTAATCCCTGTTTCTTTTACAGCTTTTTTAATTTTATCCATCAAAATATTGACAATAGTATATTGAATTGATGCACAAACATCATCGCGACGATTATCTATAAAGCTGGGATCTGCTAGCTGTTGCTTTTGTACAAAATACATAATTTGCGTTTTGAGACCACTAAAACTGAAGTCTAGTCCGCCTACTTTAGGTTTTGTAAAAGGAAAGGCTTTAGGGTCTCCGTTTTGTGCATATTTATCAATTAATGGTCCTCCAGGATAGGGTAAGCCTAATATTTTTGCACTTTTATCAAAAGCTTCCCCTACGGCGTCGTCTATAGTTTGCCCTATAACCTCCATGGTGAAGTAATCATCTACACGAACAATCTGTGTGTGACCTCCGGAGATAGTAACTCCTAGAAAGGGAAATGTAGGTTTACTATAGCCTTCTTCATCAATAAAATGAGCTAGAATGTGTGCTTGCATATGATTAACATCAATAAGGGGTATATCTAAACCCAAAGCAAATGATTTAGCAAAAGAGGTACCCACAAGTAAAGATCCTAATAAGCCTGGACCACTTGTAAAAGCTATAGCGCTTAGCTGATTTTTATCGATATTTGCTTTGCGTAAAGCAGCTGTTACAACGGGAACAATATTTTGTTGATGTGCACGTGAAGCAAGCTCTGGAACTACCCCTCCATATTCTTGATGAATGTCTTGGTTTGCAACAACATTTGAGAGTACCTTGTCGTTGTGTAAAACAGCAGCAGCAGTGTCATCACAAGATGATTCTATTGCAAGAATATAAGTAGAAGTAATCGTATTATTCATAAGGCACGTATGTTGCAGTAAGTGTACAAAGTTAAAACAATAAGCCCTATCAAGAAATTTAAAAAAATAGCACTTCGCACACTTCTAGTGTTATTCTTGCTTTTTGGGCTCATTCTATTGTTGTTTTCTCTTCCCAGCGTTCAAACTCGAATTGCCAAGAGTGTTACGGAGCGCATAAATAATACCTACGGTACGAGCATACAAGTAGAACGTGTAGGTCTCAAATGGAATGGAGATGTTCTTGTGAAAGGAACATTAATTAAAGATCATAAGCAGGATACTATGATCTACGTGAGAGAGCTTGCTACAAGTCTTTATAGTGTCCAGAAGGTGCTAGACAATAATATGGAACTAGGCGATATTACACTTGAAGGTGTAAACTTTTACCTCACAAAGTATAAAGGTGAAGCCTCAGATAACTTAACGCTATTCTCACGCCAGTTTGCGACAAATGCTCCTAAATCTGGAAAGGCTTTTATTATGTCTTCAGATAATGTGGCAATTTCTGAAGGTCGATTTATGTATGTAAATGGAGATTTAGAAAACTCGTTAGTACTCGATTATCAAGACCTTTCAACTAACTGGGAAGATTTTCATCTCAATAGCAGCTCTGTAGATGCTCATATTGAGTCACTATCATTTGATGCTATAAGAGGCTACCAGATAAGATCGCTAGATGGAACTTTTCACTATGATCCAGATTTAATAACGCTCAAAGATTTTTCACTTACAACAGACTTTTCTGCTATTGAGGGTGATATCAAGTTAGATACCTCAGATGGAGCGCTAGATGATTTTAATACGCTAGTGGAGTTGGATGCCGCTTTCGCGAAAGCAAAAATATCTACTAACGATATACGTCCATTCTATAGAGAGATTGCGCCAGACATTGATTTAGATATATCTGGGAATGTAACTGGGTACCTTAATGACTTTAGAGTGCCAAATCTTAGAGTAACAGGATTAGGGAATTCTGTAATAGAAGGTGATGTTTATTTTGACGGAGTAGTGAGCGGTGATGATTTTAGAATATCTGGAAATTATAATAAGATTGAAACCAATTATTTTGATCTAAAAAGATTGTTGCCAGACGTACTTTCTTCGTTACCACCAGAAATGTCAAAATTAGGTCAAGTATCTTTCCGAGGTGCTAACGCAGTAACGCTTTCTACAGTTGTAGCTGAAGGTGATATCGCCACAAACTTAGGTGATATCTCACTAAATCTTTTATTGAAGGGATTGAGAGATGCAGATAATGCAGGCTATGAGGGTAATGTAAAGTTCGATAACTTTAACTTAGGTAAACTGCTAGATGATAAACGACTGGGGAAGACCACCTTTGATATGGATGTTGAGGGAAAAGGATTTATACAAGAAACCATAAATACAAAGCTCTCTGGAAGTATAAAAAGTATGGGGTATAATAACTATGTCTATAAAAATATTACGGTCTTTGGAAATCTTAAAGCGCCAGTTTTTGATGGAGAGTTATTGCTTGATGATCCTAATGCAAAAGCAAAACTTAACGGATTAATAGATATCTCAAAAGAGTTTAATAGCTACGATCTAGAAGCTCAAATTGACTACGCAGATCTTAAAATGCTCAATTTTATCAATGATAGCATTTCCATCCTTAAGGGTAATGTTATTATAGACATGAAGGGTACAAACATAGAAGACGTCTATGGTAGAATTTCTTTTGCAGATGCTAGTTATCAAAATAAGAATAATACCTACAGCTTTAAAGATTTTGAAATCACCGCAAAGTTTGACGCAAAAAAAGTGCGTACCATTGATATTAACTCCACAGAGATTATAAGTGGTGAGGTTCGAGGTATTTTTAAGTTTAATGAAGTGGTACCATTATTTAAAAATGCTATTGGGAGTTTATACACAAACTATCAGCCAGAAATTCTTACACAAGATCAGTTTATGGATTTTGAGTTTACCATCTTTAATAAGATAGTAGCCATATTTGTTCCCGAGTTAGATTTTGAGCCAGAAACAATCATACGAGGTAGTGTGGTGGCAAATGATTCTGAATTCAAACTCACCTTCAAGTCACCAAAGATAGATGCCTTTGGTTACATGGCAGAAGCAATTGAGGTCCGTGTAGATAATAAGAACCCTTTATTTAATACTTACGTAGCTGCAGATAGTATAAATGCAGGTTTCTATGCAGTATCAGATTTTAATCTCATTAATGTTACTCTAAAGGATACATTATTCATGAGGTCAGAATTTAAAGGTGGTAAGCGCAACGATGATTCCTTTGATCTCTCTTTATATCACACCATTAACGCAGAAGGAAACTCTGTATTAGGGTTTAAAAAATCAAAAATCATTTTTAAAGAGAATCCTTGGTTTATTAATGAAGAGAATGATAGAAAGAACAGTGTAGTCTTTGATAATAACTTTAAAGATATTGACATTAATACATTAGTGCTGAGCCACAATGATGAACGTATTGATCTTAAAGGGCAACTTAGGGATAGTACTTATAAGGATGTCAAAGCCAATTTTAAAAATGTTGATCTTGCCAAGGTAACACCAGATCTTGACAGTCTTGATTTAGGAGGACGTATCAATGGTAAACTCGATATCTTACAAAAGAACGGTGCTTATTTGCCAAATACGTCTCTTGCCATTAAAGACTTTTCGGTAAACGGGACTAATCTTGGTCAGCTGGACTTAAATGTTACTGGTAATGCTACACTTTCAAAATATAGTATAAAATCTAAGTTAGAGCGCGATGGTCTCCGTTCTTTAACAGCAGATGGAAGTATAGATGCTTCGGGAAAAGTGCCTTATATTGATATGGATGTAGGACTCAGTGATTTAGATTTAAGCCCCTTTAACCCGATGGGTAAAGGAGTTATAGATCAAATAAGAGGACTAGCAAGCGGAGAGGCAAAAGTAGTAGGTGATTACAGAAATCCTGACATCAATGGGAATCTCACGCTAGAGAATGCGGGAATTGCCATTCCTTATTTAAATGTTAACTACGACTTCAAAGGCACTTCAAATGTTACATTAAATAAACAACAGTTCATTTTTGATGCAATACAGTTGGAGGATGTTAAGTATAAAACGCTAGGTGCACTTAACGGTTCTATAAGTCATAAGTCTTTTAGTGATTGGAAACTTGATCTTGGCATTTCGGCTACAAGAATTGCAGTGCTGGATACCGAAGAAGATCTAGAATCTCTCTATTATGGTACAGCATTTTTAGAAGGTGAAGCGTTTATCAAAGGGCCTACAGATAACTTGGTTATTGATGTTTTTGGAGAAACTGCGAGAGGAACTACTTTTAAGATTCCGATAGATGACTCTGAGGCACTAGGAGACAACTCTTATATTAAATTCTTAAGTCCAGAAGAAAAAGAAGCGCGCATTAATGGCGTACAAGTAATTACAGAGGCTGTAAAAGGACTTTCTGTAAACTTTGATCTAGATATTGATCCAGATGCAGAAGTGGAGGTGGTGGTCGATAAAGCAAACGGAAGTACGCTAAGAGGTAGAGGAGTGGGAACACTATTGATACAGCTAGATACTAACGGCAAGTTTATAATGAACGGGGATTTTATTGCTACCGAAGGTGTCTTTAACTTTAGATATGGTGGCTTTATTACAAAGGATTTTATATTACAACAAGATGCAAACATACGTTGGGATGGCGATCCTGCAAAAGCACTTCTAGATGTAAGCGCAATCTATAGAACGCAAGCAAATCCAGGAACGTTACTGCAAACTTCTACGGTAAATAGAAAGATTCCTGTAAACGTAGTTATCAATTTAGATGGTGAGCTACTCAAGCCAGATATTACTTTTGATATAGAATTTCCTGGAGCAGGTAGTACGGTGGTTTCAGAATTAGAGTTTTTACTTCAAGATAGAAATGCTAAGGAGCTTAATGCGATATCCCTAGTATCTCAAGGAGCCTTTTTAAGTTCGGCAGATATTAATACGGCTTCGGCTGCGGTAAATAACTTACTTGAGACTACATCATCTATTCTATCTGGAATTCTCTTTAATGATGACGACAGTATTTTTGACGTAGGTATAGATCTTGTACAAGCAGATCGTGACCCTACTCTCGATGTACAGTCTGCCGGTAGAGTGGGAGTGACGCTCTCCACACAAATTACAAACCGTGTACTTATTAATGGTAAGGTTGGAGTGCCTACGGGTGGAGTGAGTGAGAGCGTGATTGTAGGGGATGTAGAAATAGATTTTCTCTTGAACGAAGATGGGACACTGCGCGCCAAAGTTTTCAACCGCCAGACAGATATTCAATTTATAGGCGAGACAGAAGGATATACGCAAGGAGTGGGATTATCGTATGCGGTAGATTTCAATACCTTCAAAGAATTGCTTCGTAAAATCTTTAAGGGCAAAATAAAAGAAGCTGTTGAGCAAGCCAAAGGTGAAAAGGACGTGCCTAAAAAAATAGCTCCAGATGGAGTACAGTTTAATCGCTAATTAGACTTTTTTTACGCTTTCGCGAAAGCGTATTTCTAATATTTCCCTTCTATTTTCTTCATTTTTTCTCCCAAATTCTTAGAATCTGAAAAAACTTTTCAAACGAAAACGTTTGAAATTGACAATCCCGCAAAATACCCTCTAATTCCTTGATATTTCTAGGGTAAGTTTCCTAAATTTAATTTTTATTGGCTTTTATATGACAAAAAAAATAAACAAAATCGCAGTGATGACCTCTGGAGGAGATGCTCCAGGGATGAATGCTGCTGTGCGTTCTGTAGTGCGTACTTGTGCCTACCATAATATAGATTGTGTTGGTATCTACAGAGGTTATGATGGAATGATTGAAGGTGACTTTATTCCTCTCGATGCAAGAAGCGTACGGGGGATTATTAATAAAGGAGGAACTTTTTTAAAGTCTGCAAGATGTCAACGCTTCAGGACAGAAGATGGAAGGCAGATTGCACACAACGAGATGGTAAAAGCCGGTATAGATGCACTTGTTGTTATAGGCGGTGATGGAACGTTTACTGGAGCACTTCACTTTAGCGAAGAGTTTGATTTTCCAGTAATAGGAATCCCAGGTACTATAGATAATGATATATCTGGTACAGATCGTACCCTTGGATATGATACGGCACTTAATACAGCAGTAGAGGCGATTGACAAAATACGTGATACTGCACACTCACACGACAGACTTTTCTTTGTAGAGGTAATGGGTCGTGATGTAGGCCATATTGCTCTTAACGCAGGAGTAGGGGCAGGAGCAGAAGAAATTTTAATCCCAGAAGAAAACATGGGGATAGAAAGGCTGGTAGAGTCTTTACAACGTTCTAAAATATCAGGAAAATCCTCAAGTATTGTTGTTGTAGCCGAAGGTGATAAAATAGGAAAGTCTGTTTTTGAACTAAAAGACTATGTAGACGAGAATATGGAGGGATATGATGTACGAGTATCTGTACTAGGTCATATGCAGCGTGGAGGCTCTCCTACGTGTTATGATCGTGTTCTTGCAAGTAGAATGGGAGTAAAGGCTGTAGAGTCACTTCTAGAGGGTAAAAGTAATTTTATGGTGGGTACTATTCATGATATGATGGAGCTTACACCACTAGATGAAGCAATAAAAGGTAAAAGTAAAATTAATAAGGAATTAATCCGTGTGTCAGAGATAATGACCACATAATTGTAAATAAGATAAGATGGCAAACTTGAAATTAGGAATAAACGGTTTTGGACGAATAGGACGTATTGTTTTCAGAGCAACTGTAAAGCGAGATAATGTAGATGTGGTTGCAATAAATGACCTTCTAGATGTAGAGCACCTTGCATATCTTTTAAAGTATGATTCTGTGCACGGTCGTTTTGATGGAACCATTGATGTAAAAGATGGAAACCTAGTGGTAAATGGTAAAACAATACGTATTACTGCAGAGCGTGATCCTAAAAACCTTAAGTGGGATGAAGTGGATACAGATGTTGTAGCAGAGTGTACAGGTATTTTTACTACACTTGATACTGCAGATTATCATATTCAAGCAGGAGCAAAAAAGGTAGTGATATCTGCACCTTCTAAAGATGCACCTATGTTTGTAATGGGTGTAAACGACGAGAAATTAACAGCAGATCATAAGATTGTTTCTAACGCGTCTTGTACAACTAACTGTCTTGCACCACTTGCAAAAGTAGTAGAGGATAATTGGGGTCTTGAAGAAGGTCTTATGACTACAATCCACGCAACTACAGCGACACAACTTACAGTAGATGGTCCTTCTAAAAAGGATTACCGTGGAGGTCGTAGTGCACTTGTAAATATTGTGCCAGCTTCTACAGGAGCAGCAAAAGCAGTAGGAAAAGTATTTCCTGCGGTAGATGGTAAACTTACTGGTATGGCGTTTAGAGTTCCTACAGTAGATGTATCTGTAGTAGATCTTACAGTACGTACTAAAAAGGAAACTAGTCTAGAAGAAATTAAAGCTGCTTTCAAAAAAGCATCTGAAGGTTCAATGAAAGGAATCTTAGGATATACAGAAGAAGGAGTTGTATCTCAAGATTTTGTAAGTGATGATCGCACAAGTATTTTTGATGCAGACGCTTCTATTGAGCTTAACTCAAAATTCTTTAAGCTAGTATCATGGTATGATAACGAGTTTGGTTACTCAAACAAACTAGTAGACCTAGCAGAAAAGATTAACGGCCTATAATACCGTTATTTATAATCTAGTAGCTATTGATGTGCAATACTTCAATAGCTATTAGAATTATTTATCATACAACTATATATGCGCTCTCGTAGCGCATTATTTTCTCTTTATACACAATCTTACACACTTCTATATGATCTTAGTAGTAGATAGCGGATCCACAAAAACAGATTGGATCGCACTTTCTGATGATGGTAAACACCTCTTCCAGACTCAAACATTGGGCTTAAATCCGCAGGTATTATCACAAGAAATTTTACGTGAACGCATCGTAAATAATTTTGAGCTATATAAGGATCGAAAAAAAGTAAAAGGACTTTACTTTTATGGAGCAGGTTGTGGAACTACAAAACCTCGCGAACTCATAAGAGAGGTATTTGATGAGATATTTAAGGAGGCAGATGAGATTGTAATTAAGGAAGATACATATGCTGCACTATATGCAACTGCTACAGAAGGTGAGAAGAGCGTCGTTTGTATACTAGGTACTGGTTCCAACTGTAGTTATTTTGATGGTAATGATATCATTCAAAAAGTAGTGTCACTGGGTTATGTATTAATGGATGACGCTAGTGGTAATTACTATGGAGCAGAACTTATAAGAGACTATAAGTTTGGAAAAATGCCTAAATATTTATCAGAGAAGTTTGAGACAGAATATGACCTTACCTCAGAAAATATTAAAAATCATTTATATAAAAACCCTAACCCTAATACATATCTAGCAACTTTTGCTCGTTTTCTTATTGAAAATAAGGACGAGGATTATTGCCAAGGTGTAATAATGAGAGGACTTTCTCTCTTTATAGAGCATCAAGTAGTGCTTCAATTTCCAGATGCTAAGGAAATACCAATTCACTTTGTAGGCTCTATAGGTTTCTATTTACAAGCAGAATTAAAAGAAGTGCTTAAAGGTTTTGGATTAACACCTGGTAAAATTTTAAAAAGACCTATTGATGGCTTAGTTGCTCATCATAAGCAGCACATTTTAGAAGCTTAACCGTTTGTAGCAATGTCTTAGATTATTAAGCTAGATAGTACTTAAATAGGCTTAGCAACATGATCAAAACCCAAAGTATTACTCGTATCCAATTATGATGTACAAGCTTTTGTAGGTCCTTATTGGTATGTTTACTTTTTCCAATCCGATTGTGAATAGGTACGAACAAGACTGCCGTAGATATCCACGTAGCAGTGACTAGTAACAAATACATACTCCCAAATAAAAATTCTTGATGTGCTATTAATGCGTAGATAGCCATTCCAAGTTGTGCAAGCATTAATGGACCTACAATAACCGCTATGGCACCTGTATACTTCTGATGCCAGCTTAGTAAATCTTCAGTCTTGTAATACAGAAAACTAGGATAAATGGTGAGTTGTACCATAAGGATCAACACCACGAGCCCAAAATCAATAAGAAGTTGAAAAAGGCTTAAAGCATCTATCATGATAGTTGGTTTTTGCTTTTAAAATTTTTTAGCGTAGTTGCTAGAAGTCCTTTCTATAGGTTCTTCTACGTTTATGGAGAATATGTTCATAGTTTTTCCACAGCTGCTGTATGGCTTTGTTTTCTTCTAGCTCAGGGTTAGTCTCAACTTGAGTAATCCCTCGCTTATTAAAAAGCTCTTGCATTTTTTGAAAGATTACCGCAGTAACTCCTTTGTTTTGATATTCTGGATCAATACCTATGAGATAGAACGCAGCAGTGTCATTTCGCTTTTTCGCTTTAAGCAAGTGATAAAAACCAAAAGGGAATAAACTTCCATTCGCTTTTTTGAGTGCTTCATTAAATGAAGGCATAGTAATAGCAAATGCAACTAGTTTTCCATCTTTATCTTGGACACATTTAATAAAATCTGGATGTATGTACTTGATGTACTTTTCCTTATAATGATCAATCTGGTACTGCTGTATAGGTACAAACGTACTTAGCTTGTCATAAGTTTTGTTAAGCAAACCAAACATCTCATTTACATAAGGTTTTACATCTGCAGAGGTTTTAAACTCTAGCGGACTAAGCTCATATCTTTTTGCAATGATATCTGCAAACTTCTTAACCTTTGGATTCTGTGCTTCTGGCGGATCAATTTGTATTTTAAATTCTACCCATTCGGCAGCTTTTTCAAATCCTAATTGCTCAAAATGGTCTTTATAATATGGGAAATTATACCAAGTTATCATGGTATTCATATACTCATAACCTTCTACAAGTAATCCTGCTTTTTCCATATTAGAAAATCCTACCGGACCTTCTATAAACTCCAGATTATTCTCTTTTCCTATTTCGGTAACCTTAGCAAGCAGTGCCTTGGTTACTTCGATATCATCAATAGCGTCAAACCAACCGAAACGCATTTTTGGCTTTCCTTGTTCTTTAATTTCTATATCATTTATAATGGCACAGATTCTTCCTACTATTTCTTCTTTTCCATTTTTCGCTTTCGCGAAAGCGAGAAAATAACGAGCAGTAGCATTTTTAAATACAGGATTTTTTGTTGGATCCATACTATCTAGCTCATCTGCCACGATAGGAGGTACCCATTTAGGTTCGTTTTTATATAGGGAAAATGGGAACTTAACAAATTGTTTAAGTTCTCTAGGGGTAATCATTTCCTTAAGGGTAATCATCGATTGCATTTAGGGGAGTTAGTTTGTATCGTTGCTTTGACCATCAGGATCTACAGCATCTTTACGTTTCTTTTTATTTATGCGTTTTGCTTGTCTCTTAGATGAACTATTCTTGTCATCTGCCGCATTTTTATCTTCTATAATTTCGTCTTTCTCATGTAGGTCTAGTCGGTATGAAACACCTGCCGAAACATTCCATCTAGACGGTGTATCCTTGAAGTTTACAAGACCACCTAAATCAACCTGAAGATTCTTTGTGATTAAATATGCACCACCAGCTCTTACTATATAGTCTGCATATAAATCGCCACTTATAAGTTGGTACTCTGCAAACCCAGCAAACTTCTCATTGAAGGAGTGCGTAATCGTAGTAATCCAAGAGTTAGTAGGAAATTCTGTCCCTACTCTGTCTAAAATGATATTATTTACCCATACCCAACGACCCCAGTTGTGCTGTAATAGTAAAGCAATATTAGGACTAATCCCGTCTTCGCGTACGGTGTTAAATTGGCTATTTGTAAAGTCAAAAACACCGGCGGCATAAACACTTACTGCTGGAATTAATGTTTTCCACTTGAAGCGGTTATTAGCATGATAGCTGTATAGATTTACCTCGTTTTGAGCGTATTTGTAAGGATCATATACTAAATATTTTGCTCCTATTTGTACCGTTTCAAGTCCAGATATAGGGTCTAATGGAGCAGATCCAGAAGTAAAGGAAACTTCGTTACGTTGATAACGCATAAGTCCATTTAGTTCTAGATTTTCAAAAAACAAACCATATCTTAAATTAAGATTATAGCCTATTATATCTGTATCTGTTTGTAATAAGGAGTGGGTGTCGTTACCTATATCAAAACCTGTCTCTACTTGTAAAACTCGAGTGCCTACACTAAAAGCACCTTGGGATTCTCCAGGTCTGTTTGAATTAATTGTCTCAGTATATTGAGCAGTAGCTGTAGCCACGAGTGCTAAGTATATAAAGGCTGAGGTTAAAAAACGCAACGTATGCATAGGTTTGTAGGTTAGTATATCAAATATAGGAGAATTTATCTTTTTTTTAAGCTTATACGGGGTATTGTTGCGATTCATAATTACTAATTTTGTCTAAAAGCTATATTTATGCTCTTAGTTGCAGAAATTCCTAGTTTCATAAAAACATTAGCCATCATATTGATGGTTTATTTTGGGTTGCGATTCTTAGGTAAATTACTTTGGCCTTATTTCGTAAAATACATTACTAAAAAAGCGGGACAGAAAATGGAAAACGCTTTTAAAGGTTTCCAGCAGCAAGCACAACAAACACAAAGACCTACAGCTCAAACTAAAGATGTACCTAAAAAGGCGTCAAAAGTAGTAGGTGAATATGTAGACTATGAAGAAATAGACTAATCTTCTTTTTGTCTACAATTCCTAAAAATTACGTTTCAATTTTTAAATTCTAGTTCGGTTTCAAGATGGTAAGGACTTATCTTCGCGCTATGTCTACACTTGTTCAAATAAACGTACTCCCATACCAAGCAGAAGATGATGATTACATCGCAGAAGTTGCCTTTAAAAAAGCCCGACTAAGAGCAGATGATGTAAGAGAATGGGATATACGCAAGCGATCTATAGATGCTCGCAAATCACCAGTGAAAGTCTCACTACAAATTGAATTTTGGAAAAATGGAGAAGAGCGTCCCCAGATTCCTCCTTTTGTACCCCAAGATGTTTCAAATGCAAAGGAAATTGCAATTATAGGTGCTGGTCCCGCAGGATTATATGCTGCGCTACGTGCCGTAGAAGGTGGATTGAAACCTATCGTATTTGAGCGAGGAAAAGATGTACGTGCAAGAAGACGCGACCTAGCTGCTATCAATAAGGAACATATTGTAAATCCCGATTCTAACTACTGTTTTGGAGAAGGAGGAGCAGGCACATATTCTGACGGTAAACTATATACACGTTCGAAAAAACGTGGTAACGTACTCAAAGCACTTGAATGGTTTGTACACTTTGGGGCGGTAGAAGATATCTTAGTTGATGCACACCCACATATAGGCACCAATAAATTGCCTAAAATCATTACTGCGATGCGTGAAGCCATCATCGAGTATGGAGGAGAGGTGAGATTTGATACTAAACTTACAGATCTCAAAATTGAAGATAGCGCCATTACAGCAATACAAGTTAATGATACCGATTGGCTTAATTTCGATAATGTAATTCTTGCGACTGGTCATTCTGCACGAGATATATTTTACTTACTTCATAAACGTAACATTAAGATAGAGGCAAAGCCCTTTGCTATAGGCGTGCGCATTGAGCACCAGCAGGAACTTATAGATGATATACAGTATCACTCAGATGGTGATAATCCATATTTACCACCAGCTTCTTATAGCCTAGTACAGCAGGTGGACGGACTAGGAGTATACTCTTTCTGTATGTGTCCTGGAGGAATTATAGCTCCTTGTGCTACAGATCAAGAAGAGATTGTAACTAATGGATGGAGCCCGTCAAAACGTGATAATCCATATGCAAACTCAGGAATTGTGGTAAGTGTAACTCCAGAAGATTTGCCTAATTACAAAGAGGGAGATCCTTTTGTGTGTTTAGACTTTCAAAAGTTGGTAGAGCGTGCATGTTGGGAAGCGGCAGGAAAAACACAAGCTGCCCCTGCACAACGTATGCGTGATTTTATAGATGGTCGTGTGTCAAAAGACTTTCCTAAAACCTCCTACCAACCAGGAATTGTAGCAGTAGATCTGAATAAAGTGCTTCCAGATTTAATTGCAAAACGATTAAAGAAAGCGTTCTTAGGTTTTGGAAGAAAAATGAAAGGCTACCTCACTAATGATGCTGTAATACACGCTCCAGAAAGTCGTACATCATCTCCAGTTTCTATTCCTCGCGATTGGGAAACACTTGAGCATGTAGAGATTAAGGGATTATATCCATGTGGTGAAGGTGCTGGATATGCTGGAGGGATTATCTCGGCGGCAATTGACGGTATAAACTGTGTAGATAAAATTGTTGCAAAACAAGAAGCGCAGCAGTAGATGCTGTTAAATATTGTTGACAATTAAATTATAAAATCGTCACTTAATTGTCGCTTCTAGTTGTGATACAACAATTGAAACTCCTACTTTTACGTAGTGAATGAGAATGTAAAAATTATTGAGTGTCCTCGTGACGCGATGCAAGGTATAAAAGACTGGATTCCTACGGAGTCTAAGGTTCAATATATACAATCATTATTACGCTGTGGTTTTGACACCATAGACGTAGGAAGTTTTGTATCGCCTAAGGCGATTCCTCAAATGAAGGATTCTGCAGAGGTTTTACATAGTCTTGATCTCTCAAAAACCGATAGTAAGTTACTTTCTATTGTGGCAAACTTGCGTGGTGCTCAAGATGCCGTGCAGCATGAAATGGTAGATTATCTTGGTTATCCATTTTCTATCTCAGAGAACTTCCAGATGCGTAATACGCATAAAACTATCGCACAATCTGTAGATTTATTGAAAGATATTATAGAGCTCGCTTCTTCTAAGGATAAAGAGCTCGTTGTTTATATTTCTATGGGATTTGGTAATCCATATGGTGATCCGTGGAATGTGGATATCGTAGGGGAGTGGGCAGAGAAGCTCAGCAGTATGGGAGTAAAAATACTTTCACTATCAGATACCGTAGGTACTTCAGATGCAGAGACGATTGATTATCTTTTTTCTAATCTTATTAAGCGTTACCCAGAAGTGGAGTTTGGCGCTCATCTTCACACAACGCCAACGACATGGCATGAGAAAGTTGATGCCGCTTATAAAGCTGGTTGCCGCAGATTTGATGGTGCAATTCAAGGTTTTGGAGGTTGCCCTATGGCAGCAGATGATCTTACGGGTAACATGCCTACAGAGAAACTCGTTTCTTATTTTGCCTCTGTAAAGGCAAATGATAACGTGAATGCAATGAGTTTTGAAAGTAGCTACAACGAAGCTTTAAAAATCTTTCAGAAGTACCATTAATTCTTTTACGCTTTCGCGAAAGCGTACCTTCAACAACCTATAATCTTATATGACGAGGAGTCCTGCTTCTCGCAAACTTAGCATCGCCTTCGAATACCAGAATAACTCAAAATTTTCTTGCGTTTCCTCATACGAAGTCTTGAGTGCTGCGTAAGTCGGTAACTTATCTTGATGTGGGCTCGCGATTTCTAACATATCAATTAGCCAAAGTGCATCCTGAGTATCTACCGTAATTTGTGTAGTTCCTGTTTGATCGTGAAACGTAAGCTCTGTGAGTTCGCGTTTTTTCTTTTTAAATGTTCTCTGCGTGGGAGCAAAACCAAGCCACAGTATTCTAGAGGTAGATTTTGTGCTTAACTGTAATTCGTCTTGAAGACTATCTTCTATCACATGTGGATGAATTGTTGTGCTAGGAACATCAAAGTCAAACCACTCTTGTAATCCTTCATCAAACCCAATTCCGTGCATGTAGTTGAATAAGGACTTCTTAAGTCCGTAGCTGAATTTGCTATGGTCTATACCTGTTTTATCACTAAAGTCTACATCATTATTTGCAAAGGTAATCTCGTTATAATGTGGAGTTACTCCGTAGCTCTCGGGGTCTTTACCTACAGGGCTGTGCGTGGTAAGGGCAAATTGATGCCAGAATCCAGATTGTATAATGCCGAGGTCAAAAAGCTGGCGTACCATCTCAAGACTATCTATCGTTTCTTGCTCGGTTTGAGTAGGATATCCATACATCAAGTAGGAGTGCACCATAATATTTGCCTCCGTGAAGTTGAGTGTGACTTGAGCAACTTGTGCAACGGTTACCCCTTTATCAATAAGCTTCAATAGTCTATCTGAAGCGACTTCTAGTCCGCCAGAAACGGCAATACAGCCAGAGGCTTTGAGAAGTCTACATAAATCTTTAGTAAAGTTTTTCTCAAACCTAATATTTGTCCACCAGGTGACCACCAGTTTACGTTTGATGATTTCTAGCGCAAGCGCTTTCATCAATGCTGGTGGCGCGGCTTCGTCTACAAAGTGGAAACCAGTTTCTCCAGTTTGCGTTATAAGTGTTTCCATACGATCTACGAGAATACTCGCAGCGATGGGTTCGTAGATTTTTATATAATCTAACGAAATATCACAAAAGGTACATTTACCCCAATAGCAACCATGCGCCATGGTTAGTTTGTTCCAGCGACCATCACTCCACAAGCTGTGCATAGGGTTTGCAATCTCAATCACAGAGACATACTGATCAAGCAATAAATCTGAATAGTCGGGAGTGCCGAGATATGCTTGTTTATAATCTTGACGGAGCGTGTTATTCTTGTAAACAACTTCACTATTTTCTAGTATGAATGTGCGCTTATAGGTAGGGTTTTCAACGTTTTGCACAACATCTTCTACAAGAAGTTCTACTGGAAGTTCGCCATCATCTAGCGTGATATAATCTATAAATTCAAAGACTCTTGTGTCTGTTAATTCTCGTAACTCTGTATTAGGGAAACCACCTCCCATAGCCACTTTAACTGTTGGATAGTGTTCTTTAATCCACTGCCCACATCTAAAGGCGCTGTATAGATTTCCTGGAAATGGAACCGACAGTAATACTAGTTTTGGTACGCTTTCGCGAAAGCGTGCTTCTAAAATCTCTATAGTAATCTCATCTACAATAGTAAAGTCATCTTGTAACGAGGTATATAACTCATCAAAAGAGTTTGCACTCTGACCCAAACGCTCAGCATAGCGACTAAATCCAAAATTAGGATCAATGCATTCTACAATAAAGTCCGATAAATCTTCTAGAAAGAGTGTGGCAAGGTGTTTTGCTTTGTCTTGCATTCCCATCTCACCAAAAGCCCACTCCATATCATCTAGCTGATCAAAACGAGAAGCGCGTGGTAAGAAGTTGCCCGTGCATACTTGTCTAGCGATGGTTTGGTTATTTCCTTGTAAGAAGGACATTACGTCATCAAGTAGCTTTACATATGTATCTCGCATTGCAAAGATACGCCTGCAATTATCTGAAACAATCGTGTTATGCTCGTGGGCAATCTCAAAAAGCCTTGTAAACTTCTTTGCCGAAAATAGTTGCAAAATCACCTCTATACCTAGATCCATCTGGAATGATGAGATATTCTTAGTATTTAAAAACCCTTTAATGTATGCCGTAGCTGGATAAGGGGTGTTGAGTTGCGTAAATGGCGGAGTGATGAGTAAAATATCTTTCAAAAAGAATGCTTTTTCTAACGGGGCATAAAGATACTTGAATTACTCCACACTATGGATATGAGTAACGTGACACTTTAAAAGTAAGCTGTTCTATAGCGCATTGTTCTCCATGTACATTTTTAGCATCCCATTCGTCTTTTTTTGAATCGAGTTGCGCATAAATCCTGACCATCCTAATAAAGCTCCTGGCAACCCAAGTGCTTGTTTGGTCCAGCTATACATATCAAAAGTGTCGTGATGTTCTATGATTTTACCATCCTTAAATGTAAAGTTTGCAGTCACATGATTTACTACGGGACGTTTTTTTGGTCCGTATGGATAGCGGGCCGTCCACTGCGCGCTTCCAGTGGTGGCTGTGGTTTCAATGTTACTATAGCTCACTTTATTGGCTCCTTTACCACGCTCGATAAGCATGTGCCACATGGCCTTAGCTTCTTTACCTTTTAAGGTTCCAAACGCAGAATCAGAAAAAATAATGTCATCATGATAGCAATCAGTCATTCCTGCTGCATCTCCGTTAGTAAACGCCTTGTAAAATGTTTCAATAAGAGTATTGTGGTTCATAAAGACTAGGCCTTGAGATATGTATTAAAAAATGCTATCGTTCTATCCCAAGCGAGCGTAGCGGCTTTCTCGTCAAATCGCGGAGTCGTGTTATTATGAAATCCATGATTGACACCTTCATAAAAGTGAGCCGTATGCGGAATATTATTTGCAGTAAGCACTTTTTCAAAAGCGGGCCATCCGGCATTTACGCGCTCGTCGAGTCCTCCGTATTGTAGTAGGAGCGGAGCTTTGATTTCGGCGGCTTGCTCATCATCTGGTTGTCTTCCATAGAACGGAACAGCTCCTGCAAGATCAGGTAATAAAACTGCCATCATATTTGAAACCCATCCTCCAAAACAAAAACCTACAACAGCAACTTTGCCATTACAGTCTTCATGATTCTTAAGATAGTGATAGGCAGCTATAAAATCTTCTAGCATTTCTAGACGATCTCGCTTGCGTTGCATCGCTCTACCATCATCATCATTACCAGGATACCCACCCAGCGGACTTAAAGCATCTGGTGCTAGGGATAAGAACCCAGCTTTAGCAGTACGTCTTCCTACATCTTCTATGTACGGATTGAGTCCTCTGTTTTCATGTACCACAATGACTCCAGGCAATTTGCCTGTTGCATTTGCAGGTTTTGAGTATAATCCTTTAATGCTACCGCCACCTTTGGGAGAATCGTACTGAATGTAGTCGCTATCTATAGTAGGATCATCTTGCGCTACGGTTTGCGTTGTTTCATAATCTGGTGTCATAAAACTAAGCAGTGCTGGTAGCGTTACCGCGCCTACAGCAAATACAGATAAACGTTCGATAAAGATTCTTCGGTCTATTTTATTATGAGCGTAGTCGTCATAAAGATCAAAAACTCCTTGAGCAATATCTTCTTTTCTTAATGGTTTCATAGGCTTTTTGTCTTTTTAATATTAAACGCTTATCTCAAAAAAAGATGGGTACACTTTCGCGAAAGCGTACCCATTATTCTAATTAGTCCATTCCACCTTTACGAGTAGGAGATCTTGGAGTAGGCCATTCTCTAGGCTCTCCAGAACGACGATCGATAGGTAATACTGCTCGCTCACGAGATGTAAACTCTGGATCTTCACTAGCCATATACGTTAATATTGCTGTAAGAATTACGTTGTTACGTATATCGTCAAAAACAATTTTATCATAGGTGTCACGGTTGGTGTGCCATGTGTAGTTCCAGTAAGACCAGTTAAGGCTGCTTAGGCTAAATCCTGGTGCACCAGCTGCTTGAAAGGAAGCATAATCAGATCCTCCACGTGCAGGAGCTCCTGGAAATGTAGTCTCAATCTCATCTGTAATTTCGTTTGGCACCGCATTGAGCCACCTGTTTAAATAGTCGTAACTTCTTAAAAATCCGCCACCATTAAGGCGTACTACACGTCCAGTACCGTTGTCTTGGTTAAAAGATGCCTGCACCTTTGCTACAATCTCTGGATGATCTTCTACAAAAGCTCTTGAGCCATTAAGACCTTGCTCTTCACTTCCCCAATGACCTACAAGAATAGTACGCTTTGGGTTAGGGTATATTTTCTTTAAAATACGCATAGCTTCCATCATTACTAGCGTTCCTGTACCGTTGTCTGTTGCACCTGTACCGCCATCCCAAGAATCAAAATGCGCCGAAAGTATCACATATTCCTCTGGCTTTTCGGTCCCTTTAATTTCAGCTATAGTGTTAAAAGTAGGTACCGCTCCAAGTTCTTTTGAAATGGCTGTGATGTTGATTTTTGGTGTATGTCCAGACTCAGCAAGTCTATATAACATTCCATAATCTTCTAGTTCTAAATCTACGGTTGGGATTTTCTTCGTGCGTGCGCTAAAGATTTTATTCACGCCAAAACCTCTTGACCAGTTTGAAGTTACAATACCGACAGCTCCAGCATTTTCTAGTGCTTCTGGCAATCCTCTGTTTGTAAATCCTGTGCGTTGTATGTTATCATTCCATAGGTTAGAAAGCGAGTCGCGTTGTCTTTTCATTTTGGCAAAAGACTTTTCGGTTGCAAACTCTTCCCAGTTATAATCTGGTCGTCCCGTGATTTGTGGCATAGAAAGAAGTACAATTTTTCCTTTTACATTTTTAAGCCATTTTTCAAAATCTTTAGCATCTTTTACAGAAGGTAAAGTGATTACCTCTGCAGTAACTCCTTCTTTTGAGGTACTAGGATTCCATGCGAGTTGTGTACCGCGCAAACTTTGTACACGTGGTTCTAGCATATCTATGTGTGAGATACCACGTTCCCAGCCGCGCCATTCTCCATATTGTTCATTTCTTGCTTCAATTCCCCAAGATTTATATTGCGCTACTGCCCAATCATTGGCAGCTTGCATTTGCGGAGTTCCTACAAGTCTAGGTCCTAGTACGTCTGTAATTTCATGAGCTAGTGTTTCTAGCTGTGAGTTGGTGGTGGCTTCTTTAATGAGCGCCTGAACGGTTGGGTTGTCCTTTTGGGCAAATAGCGAAGTACTTAGTACAAGACCTAGCGCTAGTGTGCTGTATTTTAATTTCATTTGGATTGGTTTTTAAGATGGTAAAAGTTACGAATGCATTTTAAATTATGAGCAACATCATTCACAATAAAGTAATTACACGCTTGTTAATTAAAATTATGCGGAGTTTTATGATCAATTAGCTATTAGCAATGACCGTTTCTTCACCATTTGTAACATGAGTGACCGTAAATGAGTAGTCAGTAAGATTTGCTTTTAAGGTGGCTGTATCCTCGTCCTGTTTCCAACTAATTTCCAGCTGACTAACATCTTCAATTTCTATGGTCATTGTACCAGAAAAAGCAGCAGCTGTGTTACGTAAACGTAGTAATTCTAGTTGTTTTAAGACCACAGGTTTTTCTAGTCCGCGCTCAATATCTTCTTGTGTTAAGGTAGTGCGGTTAATTTCTTTATGACCTCCGGTTCCAGCAGCGTCTGCCGCCTCATAATCATTCTTTCCTGCAAAAAGGTCTAAGTACCAAACCTGCGGGATTCCAGGCATAAATACTTGTAGTGCACGAGCAAGCAAGAGCTTGCGGTCATCTTCGCCTAAGGCGCTGTAAAACGTAGCGTTTACTTGATAGTATGAGATTTTGTTTCCTTCGGGATCATAGATATTCTTGACACGCCCACCACGACTCAAAATCGTTTCAATGATATGTTCAATTTCGGTGTCTTTGAGGAGTCCTGGATGGTTATTTCCTTGCGCATCTGTAATTCCTTTAAGGTCGAGCACGGGAATCCCATCGTGACAGCCTAGCATATTTACGGTTTTGTAACCTTTGGTAATAACTTCTTGTGCCCATGACAAAAGAGCGCTAGCACTTCCAGTTTCAATGGTGTGAATAACAAGTCCAGGGAAAAAGAAATCATAGATTTGATATCCTTCAGAAGCAACTTCGTCGTGTAGGCCTAAACCGTATTCTGAGTGAATCTCAGGAAGTAAGGTAAGATCATATTTTTTAGCAATTTGGTTGATACGCTCTAGGTACGTCCAGGTTCCAGGTTTGTTAAAAAAGTTAGTTTCGCCCACTTCTTTATGCAAATAAGCAAAGGCATCAAGGCGCAAAATTTTACACCCAAAATCGGCTACTTTTTTTAGTGTCTCATCATAAAAATCCCACACCATTTCCGAGTTTCCATTCACATCCATTTGCCCTAGGTAAGAACGTTGTTGCTCTATCATCTTTAAAAGCTCAGGGATGTGAGGTGTTACGCTTTCGCGAAAGCGTACTTCAGAAATATCATATCCACCAGCAATGGCATTATTTACAAGTGCTACGGTATCCTTTTTATCCTCGGTTGATAGTTCGCTTAAAGTTTCTAAATCCTCAATGGTTATTTCATGATACGTAATTTGCTGATAAAAAGTGTTCCAGTATGGTCGTTCTGTACCATCGGGAAATAATACTTTAAGCACAGGCAGACCTGGCTTGCGCATAAATAATTTATTGAGATGTTCCTTTTTGGGAACTGCTACGCCGTTGTTGTAAGAAACTGTATTGCCCTCCCAAAAGGAATTCCAGTCAATAAAAAAGTCTTTGTATGGTGATGCATCTCCCTTTTCAAGAATATCCTTAAACTGTGGTGAGCCTACAGAAAGGTGATTAAGCACAATGTCAAACTTAAGCATAACATCTAGCTTTTTAAGCGCATCGAGATCCTCTTGCGAGACAAGCTCCGTATTGATGTTGTAATCAACAATCGAAAATCCGCGATCTAGGTCGCTATTAAAAAAAGTAGGTAAGACGTAAAATAGGGAGAATACATCCTGTAATTCTGGGCGTTGCAGTAAAGCTACGGTATCGCTTAATTTTTTTCCTATACTATCTGGGTATGCATTAAGCATTACACCGTTTGGGATTGTTGACTTCATAGTGGATAATAGATTATGAAATCTAAAAATAACAAAATACTTAGAAGAAAACGCGGCTATGAACTTCTTATATGAAAATTACTGCGCTCTGCGTTGTGCAGCGATAATTTCGCCCACAGCCTGTTTATATTTTACAGGATTTCCTGCTTTTTTGATAGCCTTATACACCTTTTGCGGATTGTGAGTAGACTGAGAGAAAAACTCCCAGAAACCTAACATTTTCATCTTGATAGGTGTAGGACCAGAAAGGGCAGCATCATATTGCTCGTAAATGGTATCGTGAAAAGCTCTAAAAGTTTCCCATCTATTTGCAGTATACTCTGTCGTATCTGCTTTAATCATACTTGGCAAAAACGGATCTGCAATGAGACCTCTACCTATCATAAAATGATTGATAGAAGGGAAGCGCTCGCGCATTTTTCTAAACTGCTCGACGCTTGTAATATCACCATTGTAGTACAAGGTATGTTTTGCCACGTCTATACATTTCTGAAACCCTTCTAGATCAACACCGCCTTTATAGAGCTGTTTACCAAGCCTAGCATGAATAGCCACATTTTTGAGCGGATATTTATCTAGCACCTTAAAAGATTCTAAAATCTCATTTGGGCTCTCATAACCTAGACGCATTTTCATAGAGATGGTCACATTAGACTCACTATGTGCGCGATCAAGAATATGATCAATTTTTTCTGTGTTACAGATAAGCCCAGAACCCATTCCGCTTTTTGTAACCATCGGGTAGGGGCAACCTAAGTTCCAGTTGAGCTCCGTGTAGCCCAGTGACTCAATATATTTAATTACAAACATAAACTCATCTGCACTTGCCGTCATCACCTGTGGGATTACCTCAAGTGTTGTGTTTACTGCAGGATCAAGGTCGCGTTGATAAGACCCCTTTATTGCCATCTTCCCGTTGAGACGTATGTAAGGCGCATAGTACGTGTCTATACCACCAAAAAATTGCTGTTGCGCATTACGGAATCTAAAGTCTGTAAAGCCTTGTAGTGGAGAGGAAAGAAGGGTATAGGGCATTGTTTGTATTTGGCTGCAAAGATAAATTTAAAAAGGATGGTATGAGATACGTTTTTTACGCTTTCGCGAAATGAAATCGGGACGAGTTGACCAAAAGCTTATTTTTTTAAAGACTAGGCTTTATCATTACGAAGCGAAAATCGATAAAACAGTACAGAAGCACCCAACCCAACTGCCGAAAACGCAGCAAGTAGCCAAAAAACTGCCTCGTGACCCGCACGACCAGGCATCCCGTCTAAAAAGTAGCCAATCATAGGGCCAGCAAAAATATCTGGGGTGTAGCCTATAAATGAAATAACACCCACAGCAGTACCGGTGAGATACAACGGAATATTACCTTCCTTCATGACTGCAAAATACAGCACACGCGCAGCATACACGCCTACGGCTGTGATGATAATAGAGACAAAAAATAGGATGGTAGTTCCTTCATGAAGCACTCCCGAAGCAAATAATATGGCGCCAAAAACAGACAGTACAAAACCTATCATCAAATATACAGACGCTCTAGATCTATCTGCTAGAAAACCAATTACCACGCCTACTACAGGACGAATAAAGAGTAAGAAAGTACCCGTTTTGGCAGCGTCCACCTCATTGTATCCCATGACTACATTTGCATATAGCGAGAAGATATCTGTGATTTTATAGCCTACATATGCGCATAAAATAATAATCATTAATAAGGGCACAGAGGGAAGTTTGAGCACTGTTTTTATAGTATTCAAAGTAATTTTTTCCTTATTTATTTCTTGAGCTTCTACATCACTTTTAAGAAAGAAAAACACAAGAACCCCAATAATCGCTACAATAGCAGAGGAGTAGTAGATTACAGAAGTAAACGCCTCCGCTTGCTGTTCTGGTGATAGTTCGCTTCCATTTTCTGGAGCAAACAGTGAAAAGATAAATACTCCCAACGCTCCAAAAAGTGCACCTACAAGGCCGCGACCGCCATCTAGAAAGCCGAAGGCTTTCCCTTGGCTTTTTTCACCACCCCAAACGCGTGTGGCTTTTATCATCGCTGCCCAAAACAAGAAAATCGTCGTAAAACCCCAAAAACCATACAGCACTTGTAAAGTAACTAGCGACGGACTATTTGCATATACCAGTCCGCCCAGGGCGGTAAGCACAAGTGCCACACCCATTAACTTACGAGGAGGAAACTTATCTGCCAGCGGACCGCCAAAAAGATAAGAAACCAGTGCCACCAGACCATAAATAGAAAAGCAAAAACCAAGCTCTGTGTTGTTTATCTCAAATACATCAAGCACCGTCGTCCTAAAAACCCTAGCCAGCACAAACGGCAATATAAAAACCGCCTCTCCCGCTAGTATGAGTAATACGATATAGGTTACAGAATGTTTTTGCGGTTTGGCGTCCATAGGTTGTGTGGTGGTATGTTACTCAAAGATATGGTTTTGGTAGGGATGGGGAGGTTATTGTAAATATCTCAAATACGTTTACGCGAAATGTAGATAGATATCCTAAACAATTAATTTAGCTGACTCGTTCCAAATATATTTTGGTAAAGGCTCTTCTAATTCCCAATTTATATTCATAGGTTTTGACCCTGAGTAGTCTTTTAGTTTGCCACGTCCTATAAATACATATCCAATTGTATTCCCATATTCATCTTTGGCTTGCTCTCTCAGGAATAGAAGAATAATCTTTTCATTTTTTTCATGTTCTATATAAGACAATCCTTTACCAATATCTGGTCGGGCAGAATTTTGTGTTTGCCAGTGAAATAGTGACTCTGTTACTGCATAATCATCATACATCGTTGTTGGCGAAAAATTCTCTTCTGATTTGATAAGATTTATAAATAGAATCTCAGTGTTTAGTTTTTTATTTTCAGCAGCTCCTTCTCGGTTTGAAGATTTTTTCTCAAATGTACTACTACCAAATCCTGCTAAAATTTGGTCTCTAGTGTATCGAGCGTGAACTTTCAATGGTTGAACATATGGAAGAGAAATATCATATTCTTTAAAGTCTATTTTATCAATAAGAATCTCTAGAACTTCTTTCAATTCTTTAACTAATATTTTATTAGCTCCTATTTTTCTAATGCTCTCCTCTAGGTTTTTAAATCCTGCCTCTTTTTGCCAAAAATCATAATGTAGCATTAACAACATTTTCTGTTCACTCTCAGAGTATTCTTCAAGTTTTATGTCAAAGTTTTTCTTAGTTAAAGACAATAGAAAATTGAAATAGCTTGATGATTTGCATGACAGCCATTTTTTACCAATTGTAGAAACTATTTCTTTCTCATTAGTTTGAGGGAAATTCGGAATTTTTCCAGCAATTTGACATAGCCTTGACCAACAGCCTTTTTTATAAATGGTTTGAATAGGAATATTTGTAAAGTCAACAAAATTGGTAAGTGTTAGCTTAAGGTCAGTTTTATTATTGAAAGTTTTTATTTTATCAATAAGTTGATTGCGGTTGAATCGCGTCGCATTTCGAATATTATTTAATATTGTTTTTTTTGCTATTTTTTCAAGTATTATGGAACATCCTAGTGGTAAGTGAGGAAACTCATCTTCTATTTCTTTCATTACAGAACTGTTGGTTTTCCCAATCAAGGCTCTAAATTTATTTTCAAAATTATATTCAGGTTTTGCATTACCAACAAAGTCTAACACAGTTAAACAATCTTTACCTTCTGAAAGCCTCAATCCCCTGCCTAGTTGTTGAAGAAAAACTGTTAAACTTTCAGTTGGTCTTAAAAATAATACCGTATCAATCTCAGGTATATCCACACCTTCGTTAAAAATGTCAACTACGAAGAGATAATTAATAGTTTTCATTTCTAAGTCTCTGCGTATTCGCGTTCTTTCTAATTTGTCAGTATTTCCAGTTATAAAATTAGCACTTAAACCTGCTAGCGTAAACTTCTCAGCCATATATTGAGCGTGTTTAATTCCTGCGCAAAAACATAGAGCACGTACTTCATTTATATCATTGGTATATTTTTCTAGACCACTTATTATTTCTCCAACTCGGATATCATTTTTTGTATAAATCTTTGTCAGTTCAGATGCCTTATATTTTCCTTTTTCCCAAGTAACTCCAGATAAATCTATACTGTCAGAAATTCCAAAATAATGAAATGGACAAAGAAGTTTGTTATTGAGTGCTTCGGGTAATCTTATTTCTGCTGCTATTCTATTCCCAAAATCTTCCTTTATATCTTCACCACTCATTCGTTCCGGTGTGGCGGTCAAACCTAAAAGAACTTTAGGTTTGAAATACTCAAGAATTGTTCTGTAACTAGAAGCTGTAGAATGATGACATTCGTCAATAATTATGTAGTCGTAATAATCTGGAGATAGGTCTAATGAACTTAATTGGTTTTTTACAGTTTGTACTGAAGCGAAAACATTATTGTAGGAAGCAGGTGCTTTTCCATCACCCCAAAATTCACCAAAATTTTGATCTTTTAGGACAGCTTGAAATGTTTGTAGAGACTTATGAAGAATTTCTTTTCTATGAGCTATAAATAGAAGCTTACTTGATGAATGAGTAATTTTAAATCTTTTGTAGTCAAAGGCAGCAATCATTGTTTTTCCTGTACCAGTGGCTGCGACAACAAGGTTTTTATGCTCTTTGTGTACAGTTCGCTCAACTTCTAATTTTTCTAAAATTTCTTCCTGAAAAGGATAAGGCTTTAGATCAAAATAGGTCATCAAACTATTTGAAATATTTGGAACTCCTCCTTCTTTAAGAGCACCGATTAATTTTTCCTGTTGCTTTTTGTCATCATAAATTTCAAAGTCTCTATTTTCCCAATAGCTGTCAAAAATCTTTTCAAATTTTTCTATAATATGAGGAACTTCTTTAGTAGTTATTTTAATATTCCATTCTAAGCCATTTGTTAGTGCAGAACGAGAAAAATTTGAAGAACCTATATAGGCAGTATGAAAACCAGTGTTTCTTTTAAATAAGTATGCTTTCGCATGTAATCGTTCATTTCCTGTATTATAAGATATCTTGATTGTAGTGTTAGGTAAATTTGACAATAATTTGATTGCTTTATAATCGGAAGCCCCCATATAGGTTGTTGTAATGATGCGCAACTGACCTCCATTAGAAACAAATCTTTTTAATGCCGGTTCCAGGATTCGTATTCCTGAAAATTTAATAAAAGACACAATTAAATCAATTTTATCTGAAGAAAGAATTTCTTTACGAAGTTCACTTTCGAGTGAAATTCCCTTATTCGACCCAGTAAATAATTCACTATGGGTCAATCTCGTATATGGAGTTATTTCCGAAAGCTTTAAGTCCATATCAGAATAATAATTATCTGCTTTGGTAAATACACCTTTTAGTATACTGCCTTCGTTCTCAATTATATCATCTTCAAAGTTTACATTTTCTAATTCATCACGAAGTAGTCTAATTATTTTATTGGCGATACTAATTTTCCTATTAGTTTTATCTGAGTTCTTAATTAGATTAAGCGCCTGTTTAATAGAATAAAAAAGATGTCTTGAAAGTATGAGTGAAGCTTCATCTCTATCAACGGGTACTTCTTTAATATAAAAGACATCCGCATTTATGGTTTCTATTTTTGTTCTTACCAATTTAGTGATGATCTGTTCATATATACCTTCCTCCATAACTGTGCGAAATAATTTGATAAAGTTTTAAAGGCTGAAATTAATGAAAATGTTTATCACAACTATGTGGTTACCCACAAATAGAGAAAATAATTTGATTTATATTAAGACACAAAAAAACCACCCAATTCCTCGGGTAGTTTTTAGTTTGTTACACTTTCGCGAAAGCGTACTTATAAGAAATCAATAGCCAGCGTACTACTCAATGGTAAGAACAAGGTCATTTTGTGAGACCATATAGCCGTCGCTTACGGTAATGGATGCTACGCGGCCGTCTTTTGAGGCGACTACGGTGGTTTCCATTTTCATGGCTTCTATAATAAATAGTGGGTCGTTTTCCTTTACCTCTTGCCCTTTTTTGACAAGTACCTTGTAGAGTGATCCTTGTAGGGGAGCGCCTATCTGGTTGCTGTCTTCTGGGTCTACTTTAAGATTTTCTACTTTCTTAATGTTGAGCGAGGTGTCGTGTACTTCGACAAAGCGGTTTTCACCATTTACTTTAAAGAACACAGTGCGCATTCCTTCATCACTTGGTATCCCAATAGAAAGCAACTTGATGATGACCGTTTTACCAGGTTCTAGCTCAATGAGAATCTCTTCTCCTAATGCCATACCGTAGAAGAAATTCTTAGTAGGTACGAGGGCTAGGTTACCGTACTTCTTGTAATTTTCATGCGCCTGCTCAAACACCTTAGGGTAGAGCATGTATGATAAGAAGTCTTCCATCTCTAGAGGACGTGTAAATCCTTTTTGGAATTTGGCCGTAAAGGTTTCATATTCCTTGTCAAAATCTACAGGAGCCAGATGCGCGTTAGGGCGGTCTGTGTAGGCGTCTTTATTCTTTAAGATGATAGCTTGTAACTTTTTAGGGAAACCACCTACTGGCTGCCCTAAATCGCCTTTAAAGAAATTAATCACAGATTCTGGGAAGGAAATCGTGTCGCCACGTTCCATCACATCTTCTGGTGTGAGGTTATTAGTCACCATAAATATCGCCATATCACCTACTACTTTTGAGCTAGGTGTTACTTTAACTAGGTTTCCAAACATACTATTTACAGCAGCATACATCTTTTTTACTTCGGCAAAGCGATCACCAAGACCTAGCGCTGTTGCTTGTGGTCTAAGGTTAGAATATTGCCCTCCAGGAATCTCATGTTCAAAAATCTCTGCGGTTCCTGCCTTGAGTCCAGACTCAAAAGGGTAGTAGAGTTCGCGGGTATCCTCCCAGAAATTTGAAAACTGATTGAGTTTCTCCATTTCAAAAGGATGCTCACGTTCTTGATATTTCATCATCTCCACGACCGCATTAAAGTTAGGTTGAGAGGTAAGTCCTGATAGTCCGCCTAGGGCTACATCTACCACATCTACATTTGCCTCAATGGCTTTGAGATAGGTAGCCGTTTGTAAAGACGAGGTATCATGCGTATGTAAGTGTATCGGTAAGTTTACGGTGTCTTTAAGCGCTGTGACGAGTTCTGTGGCGGCATACGGTTTTAAGAGTCCTGCCATGTCTTTTATGGCAATCATATGTGCTCCTGCGTTTTCAAGATCTTTTGCGAGCTGGGTATAATACTTAAGATCATACTTAGTTTGCTTTACATCAAGAATATCTCCGGTGTAGCTTATCGCACCTTCGGCAATTCCTCCTGTGAGGTTACGCACATACTGGATGCTAGGTTCCATGGCTTTTACCCAGTTAAGCGAATCGAAAATTCTAAAAATATCTACACCATTCTCCCAAGATTTTTCGACAAATTTCTCTATCAAGTTATCTGGATACGCCTTGTATCCCACACCGTTTGATCCTCTTAAGAGCATCTGGAAAAGAATGTTAGGCACCGCTTTACGCAGTTCGCGCAGGCGTGTCCACGGGCTTTCGTGCAAGAAACGTAAGCAAACATCAAAGGTTGCACCTCCCCAAACTTCCATACTAAAGGTGTTAGGGTGATTCTTTGCAAAACTTGATGCTACCTTAAGCATGTCATACGAACGCATGCGTGTAGCCAGTAGGGACTGGTGTGCATCACGCATGGTCGTATCTGTGTAATGAATCTTTTTCTCTGCCATGAGCCATTTGCAGAACTCCTCTGGACCTAGCTCTGTGAGTAAGTCTTTGGTCCCTTTCAGGAAAGGGTCTGAGAGGCTGTATAATGGGGTTTCTGGCGTTCTAAAAATTTTAGAATCGTCTTTTTTCTTTACGTCAGAATTTCCATTGACACTTACCTCTGCAAGAAACTGAACCACTTTTGAAGTTCTGTCTTGTGATAGCTTGATGTCAAATAGGGCAGGAGTGTTCTGTATAAAGTTTACGGTAGTTTTTCCGTTTTTAAAGGTATCTGTCTGGATGACATTTTGCAGAAAGTGAATGTTAGTTTCTACACCACGTATTCTAAATTCTTTTAATGCTCTAACCATCTTACGAATGGAGCCATCAAGCGTTCTACCATGTGCAGAAACCTTAACTAGCATAGAGTCAAAAAACGGACTTACTTTATAACCTTGGTAAATACTTCCTGCATCAAGACGGATTCCCATTCCCGAAGCACTACGGTAGGTAGTAATCTTCCCATAGTCTGGCGTAAAGTTATTTACAGGATCTTCGGTTGTAATTCGGCACTGTATTGCAAAACCATAAGTACCTATAGATTCCTGACCGTAAATTTTAATCTGCTTGTCTGATAGGTCGTAACCTCCTGCGACAAAAATCTGAGTTTTTACAAGATCGATACCTGTCACCATCTCAGTAACCGTATGCTCCACTTGAATACGCGGATTTACCTCAATGAAGTAAATATTATCATCTGCATCTACCAAAAACTCAACAGTACCAATATTGTTGTAGTTTACTTCGGTAGCGATGGCAACGGCATATTTGTATAGATTATCACGTAGGGTTTGTGATAACCCAAAAGAAGGAGCCATCTCTACCACCTTCTGATGTCTACGTTGTAC
The DNA here is from genome assembly GCF_007827285.1 of Dokdonia sp. Hel_I_63. Taxonomy (NCBI): domain Bacteria; kingdom Pseudomonadati; phylum Bacteroidota; class Flavobacteriia; order Flavobacteriales; family Flavobacteriaceae; genus Dokdonia; species Dokdonia sp. Hel_I_63. The sequence continues at coordinate 2,074,627 of NZ_VISD01000001.1, forward strand.
AGAGCAATCACGCTCATACAGATGTCTGATGTTACCGTGATAATCTGCTACAATCTGTACTTCTATATGCTTAGGATCTTCTACATATTTCTCAAGAAACATAGTATCATCACCAAAGGAGTTGAGCGCCTCATTACGAGCGGAGTCAAAGCTAAGCTGTAAATCTTCTTCTTTGCGTATGATGCGCATCCCGCGACCACCACCACCTGAGGCAGCTTTAAGCATCAATGGGTAGCCAATTTTTGTAGCTTCGCTAAGAGCGATATCTAGTGTATCTAGCGCAATTTTATTACTTTCTATTATGGGCACATTACACTTTTGTGCTACTTTTTTTGCAGTGATTTTATCACCTAGCGCATCCATTACCTCAGGTTCAGGGCCTATAAAAATGATACCGTTTTCGGCACATTTTCTAGCAAAGGTGGAGTTTTCAGACAAGAAACCGTATCCGGGGTGAATGGCATCTACATTTTTAGATTTGGCTAAGTCAATAATCTGATCCATATCAAGGTAGGGCTTGAGTGGCTCATTGTTCTTGCCTATTTGGTAAGACTCATCTGCTTTATTGCGATGTTGTGAGTATCTGTCTTCGTAGGTATAAATCGCAACTGTAGCGATATTAAGTTCGGTACAGGCACGCAGTACTCTAATAGCAATTTCCCCGCGATTGGCGACAAGGACTTTTTTAATTTTCATTATATAAGATAGATTGTTGTGTTACGAAATCGTTGTAGTAGTAGGGTACAAAAAAAGCCACTTCGGTTATAGAAGTGGCTTTGATAAAATTAAATTTTCGCGCAAGCGAACATAAACACTTTTAAGTCATTTTCAATACGTAATCTATTACACATAGTTTTAGTGACTTATTAAGATATATTATGCGTCAAAGCGATATTTTCCATGTTGCTCAACATCTGCAGCAATCTGGTTACGTAAGCCTATTACGTTAGGCTGGTTTGTGTACTTTGTAAAACGCTTAAGACCCATAAGCATCATACGTTGCTCATCACCTTCGGCAAAAGAAATTATAGCTTCTTTAGCCTTCGTCTGGATAATATCTACTGCGTTAAATAAGTATAGTTGAGTCATTGCAAGTTGCGTTGCCTGGCTCTCAAGACCTGTACGTTTGATATTCTTCTCTGTACGTAAGATTGCACTCTCAGACATATAGATTTCAATCAAGATATCTGCAGCAGCCATTAGTAATTGCTGGTGTTTCTCTAGCTCTGTTCCATATTTCTTTGCAGCAGATCCTGCTACCATTAAGAATACTTTCTTAAGACGCTTAAGAAGATCTTTCTCTTCAGATAGTGTTTCAGAAAAATCTGGTGTATCAAAAGAAGGAATACCCATAAGTTCTTCACCTACAGCAGTAGCAGGCCCCATAAAGTCTACATGACCTTTCATTGCCTTCTTCACCATCATTCCTACCGCTAGCATACGGTTAATCTCGTTTGTACCTTCATAGATACGAGCGATACGAGCATCTCTCCAAGCAGATTCCATAGGAGCATCTGCACTAAAGCCCATTCCTCCAAAAACTTGGATACCTTCATCTGTTGTATTCTGTACATCTTCAGATACAGCAACTTTAAGGATAGAACACTCAATAGCATATTCCTCAACACCTTTAAGCTCTGCTTCTTGGTGTGTATTTCCTTCTGCATGACGCATAGCGATACGATCCTCTATGTTCTTTGCTGCTCTGTATGATGCAGACTCATCTACATAGACGTTTGTTGCCATAGTAGCAATCTTTTGCTTGATAGCTCCAAAGTTTATGATAGGAGTTTTAAACTGTACACGCTCCTTAGCATATGTTACTGCTTCATTTACTACACGACGTTGTGCATCAAGGCAAGCAGCAGCAAGTTTAATACGACCTACGTTAAGTGCATTCATTGCAATTTTAAATCCGTTACCACGCTCAGAAAGCATATTCTCTGCAGATACTACAGTATCGTTAAAGAATACCTGACGTGTAGAAGAAGAGTGGATACCTAATTTCTTCTCTTCGTCACCTAGTGTGATTCCGTTAGAAGGATCATTTTCTACGATAAATCCTGTGATGTTCTTATCGTCTTCTATTCTTGCGAATACGATAAAAAGGTTACAGAATCCTGCGTTTGAAATCCACATTTTCTGTCCAGAAATCTTGTAAGATTTTCCATCTTCAGAAAGTACTGCTTTTGTTTTTCCTGAGTTTGCATCAGATCCAGCACCTGGCTCTGTAAGACAGTAAGCACCAAACCACTCACCAGTAGCAAGTTTAGGTACATATTTTTGTTTTTGCGCTTCGTTACCGTATAAAGTAATTGGCATGGTACCAATTCCTGTATGTGCTCCAAAGGCTGTACTAAAAGATCCAGTTGCACCAGAGATGTAATCACAAACAAGCATTGTAGATACAAAGCCCATTCCTAATCCTCCATACTCTTCTGGTACTGCAACACCTAGTAAACCAAGTTCACCAGCCGTACGCATTGTTTCCTCTGTGTATGCATAATCTTTCTTTTCAAAGCGCTCCCAGTGTGCCCATAGATCACGATCTACAAACTCCTTAGTACTATCGCGCATCATTCTTTGCTCTTCGTCAAGATCTTCCATTGTGAATACATCTTCACAAGCTGTTTCTTTTACGATAAATTGTCCACCGCGTAGGATATCTTTTTTTGTTTCTTCTGTTGCCATAATTTGATATTAGATTCGAGATTTTAGACGTTAGATAGGGGGTAATCATCCTTCTAAAATCTGATCTCTATGTTTAAATTGTGTTATTCTTTTTTTAATTTTTCTTTTCCCGCTTTCGCGAAAACGAACTTTACATAGATGAGATGCTCCTTTTAACAGAAGATCTCATCCATCATATTATTTAAGGAATTCGTAAATTCCTGCTGCTCCTTGTCCAGTACCTACACACATAGTTACCATCCCGTATTTACCTGACATATCACGCTTGCGCATCTCGTCAAATAACTGTACCGAAAGTTTTCCTCCTGTACATCCTAGTGGGTGACCTAAAGCAATAGCTCCACCATTTACGTTTATGATATTTGGGTCAAGACCTAGCTCACGAATTACCGCAAGAGATTGTGATGCAAATGCCTCGTTAAGCTCGATAAGCTCAATATCATTTTGCTTAAGACCTGCTTGCTTTAATGCCTTAGGAATCGCAGCTACAGGACCTATTCCCATAATACGTGGTGGTACACCAGCCGCAGCATAGTTTACCATACGTGCGATAGGCTCGATGTTAAGTTCTTTTACCATTTCCTCACTCATAACCATTACAAAGGCAGCACCATCACTCATTTGTGAAGAGTTACCTGCAGTAACACTTCCTCCAGCAGCAAATACTGCTCTAAGCTTTGCAAGTGCTTCTTTACTAGTTCCTGCACGTGGTCCTTCGTCTTTATTTACTGTGTAAGATTTAGTTGCTCTCTTACCATTTGCATCGATATACGTTTGCTCCACATCAATAGGAACAATCTGATCTTGGAAACGGTCTTCTGCCAGCGCACGTAGTGCTTTCATGTGTGAGTTGTATGCAAACTCATCTTGATCTTCACGAGATACCTTGAATTCATTTGCAACAGCCTCTGCCGTGTTACCCATTCCCCAGTAGTAATCTTCGTGCCCTGTTTTTACAATGGCATCGTAGTTTAATTCTGGTTTAAATCCTGTCATAGGTACAGAAGACATAGACTCTGCACCACCAGCGATAATACAATCGCCCATTCCTGCTTGAATCTTTGCTACTGCCATCCCGATAGTCTCTATTCCAGAAGAACAGAAACGGTTTACCGTTACACCAGGTACATCAATTACGTCAAGTCCCATTAAAGAGATAAGACGTGCCATGTTAAGACCTTGCGATCCTTCTGGCATTGCATTTCCTACGATTACGTCATCTATGCGTTTTTTGTCAAATTCTGGCAGCTCCTTCATCATATACTGGATGGTTTCTGCAGCAAGCTCATCTGCTCGCTTGAATCTGAAGACACCCTTAGGTGCTTTTCCTACTGCGGTACGGTAGGCTTTTACTATATATGCTGTTTTCATAATAACAGTGTTTCTTTATTAGGTTATAATCCCCCTCTTTGAAGAGGGGCTAGGGGAGATGTTGTGTTATGATTAGAAAATTATACACTGATAAGAATCTAAACTCATACATCCCCACCAACCTCCCCTTCAAAGGGGAGGCTAAGGGCATTTATATATTAGTTACGTAAAGGCTTTCCTTTCTGTAACATATGCTGGATACGCTCTAACGATTTTCTCTCTGTCGCTAGTGATAAGAACGCCTCACGCTCTAGGTCTAATAAGTACTGCTCAGAAACTCTTGTAGGTTCAGAAAGATCTCCTCCTGCCATTACATAAGCGAGTTTATTTGCAATCTTCTTGTCATGTTCAGAGATGTAGTGAGAAGCTTCCATAGAATCTGTTCCTACTAAGAACATCCCTAATGCTTGCTTACCTAATACAAGTACATCATTACGTTTTACCGGTTGTGTATATCCTTGATCTGCCATCTGGCGTGCTACAGCCTTAGCCGTTGCAATCTGACGATCACGGTTTACCACTACGATATCTTTACCGTGCTTAAGTATGTTAAGGTCATACGCTTCATGAGCAGAGGTAGAGACTTTTGCCATACCAATAGTAAGGAAGTGCTCTTGTAGTACGTTTAACTGTACATCACCTTTATCAAACTTATCTGATGCTCTTAAGGCCATTTCCTTAGATCCACCACCACCAGGTATTACACCTACACCAAACTCAACGAGTCCAATATAAGATTCGGCAGCAGCTACAACGCGGTCTGCGTGCAGTGTCATCTCACATCCACCACCTAATGTCATACCGTGGGGTGCAACCACTGTAGGGATAGCAGAGTAACGAAGACGCATACACGTATCTTGGAAATATTTTATAGCAGCGTTAAGCTCATCATATTCTTGCTCTACGGCATACATGAAAATCATTCCAATATTTGCACCTACAGAGAAGTTAGTCCCTTGATTTCCTATTACTAGTCCGTCGTAGTTTGTTTCGGCCATATCAATAGCCTTATTTAATCCTGCAAGTACATCACCACCTATAGAATTCATCTTAGAGCGGAATTCTACATTTAAGATTCCGTCTCCTAGATCTTGTACAGATACTCCAGAGTTTGAGAATACTTCAGTTTGCTTTCTAATGTTATCAAGAATGATAAATGAATCTTGACCAGGTTTTTTTACATGCGCTTTCGCGGAAGCGGAATATACATGCGTAGCACCATCTTTTACAGAATAGAAAGTCTCGATTCCAGCAGCAGTCATGTCTGTTACCCAAGAGGCAACTTCAAGACCTTCTGCTTTCATTAGTTCGATACCTTTTTCTACACCTACAGCATCCCAAATTTGGAATGGTCCGTGCTCCCAGCCGAAACCAGCCTTCATAGCATCATCTATCTTGTAAAGCTCGTCTGTAATTTCTGGAATACGATTTTGTACGTATGCAAATAAGTGAGCAAAAGACTTACGGTAAAATTCACCGGCTTTGTCTTTACCACCTACAAGCACTTTAAAACGATCGTATACATTATCGATAGTTTTAGTAAGCTCTAAGGTTGCAAATTTTGCTCTTTTTGCAGAGCGGTAATCCATAGTATCTAGGTCTAGCGTGAGGATTTCTTTTTGTCCTGTCGCATCAACATTCTTTTTATAGAATCCTTGACCAGTTTTTGAACCTAACCATTTATTTTCCATCATCGTGCTGATGAAACCTGGTAAGGCAAATAATTCTTTTCTTTCGTCCTTAGGGCAGTTTTCTGCAATACCGTTTGCAACATGTACAAGTGTATCAAGACCTACAACATCTACCGTACGGAAGGTTGCAGACTTAGGACGACCTATTACTGGTCCCGTAAGTTTATCTACTTCCTCAACCGTCATTCCCATTTCCTTAACGGTATGGAATAATGACATGATAGAGAAGATACCGATACGGTTACCTATAAACGCTGGAGTATCTTTTGCTACTACAGATGTTTTTCCTAAAAATTGCTCACCGTAGTTGTTTAAGAAATCAAGTACGCTCTGGTCTGTTTTTGGTCCAGGGATGATTTCAAATAATTTCAGGTAACGCGCAGGGTTAAAGAAGTGTGTCCCACAGAAGTGCTTCTGGAAGTCTTCACTACGACCCTCAGACATAAACTGGATAGGAATACCAGAGGTGTTTGAAGTAATAAGTGTACCAGGAGTTCTGTGTTTTTCTAAGTTTTCAAAAACTTGCTTTTTAATGTCAAGTCTTTCTACAACTACTTCTATAATCCAGTCTACATCCTTCACTTTTGCAATATCATCCTCAAGGTTTCCTGTGGTGATTCTACTTGCAAAAGACTGGTTGTAAATAGGAGAAGGCTTACTTTTTAAAGCAGTAGTAAGTGCATCGTTTACCATGCGGTTACGAACTACTTTATCTTCAAGTGTAAGACCTTTTGCTTGCTCTTTAGCATTGAGTTCTCTAGGTACGATGTCTAGTAAGAGTACATCTACACCGATATTTGCAAAATGACAAGCGATACCGCTTCCCATAATTCCGCTACCGATGACGGCTACTTTCTTTATTCTACGTTTTGCCATTATTTTACTAAGGTTTCTTTTTGGTTAAAAACTTTTCTATTTTGAATCAAATCATTGATGGTATCAATAACTTCATAAAAGTTGTTGATTTTTTCTTCACTTATAGTATTTCTCACAGCACCATTAAAGGTCTTTACTTTTGTTTTTGAGAAATCTCTTTTTTCTTTTCCGAATGGAGTAAGATGTATAAGAACACCGCGTCCGTCTGCTGGATTAGGTTTGCGTTCTATCAAGCCTTTTTCTTCCATAGTCTTAAGTGTACGAGATAGGGAAGTAGCTTCCATACCCATACGAGGACCTAATGCTGTAGATGGTGTTCCTTGGTCTGGATCTATACTTAATAAGGCAAAACCAACGGCCATCGTTACATCAAACTCTGCTGCTTGTTCATTATACATTTTCATAACTGCTTGCCAAGTGGCTCTCAAACAGTAGTCTATTGTTTTATCATTCATAGGGTTTTATTCCGAAATCGTTGTAAATATACAATAATTTACTATGCACGCACAGTAGTTTTTATGAATTTTATTGATTTCTACTATTTATTTTACTTGAGTAGTTGCTAATACATTGACTGTAATATACCTCAAGTTCGTAGAATTTTTGTAAATTCTATGTTATTATATCGTCTCATGCTATTCAATACAGTCAAAATGATATTGTATAAACGCTATAACGTTAAAAGGAAGCCATTATCTTTGTCCCTTGAGCCGAACTGTTCAACACCCTAAAACGGCTCTTAAAATGTATCGCCAGTATGATAGCACCAGCAACACCAGTAAATGAGTTTAAGCGCATGAAAGCTTTGCATGGTCTAGAACTTCTAGACACAGCTCAAGAACCAGACTTTGATTACATTACTAAACTTGCTACTTACATATGCAATACGCCTGTAGCCCTCGTCACTCTAGTAGATGAAGACAGACAGTGGTTTAAGTCTAAAGTAGGGTTTGCACCTTGTGAAACCTCTCGAGATAGCTCATTTTGTGCACACGCGATTTTAACACCTAATGAGATTTTTGAGATTCCAGACGCTACAAAGGATTTGAGGTTTGTAAACAACCCACTTACTAAGGGTGATTCACCAGTTATTTTCTATGCTGGAATCCCATTGCGTACTAAGAACAAGATGGCTGTAGGATCATTATGTGTGATTGATCATAAGCCTAATAAACTTAATCAGGAACAAAGAGAAGCACTCATTACCTTAGGTAAGCAGGTAGAACGTCTTTTTGAATTACGATCTGTAAATGCTAAGCTAAGAGCTGCCAAGGAGAACCTCACTAAGCATAATTCTTTACTTCAGGATTTTGCAGGTACTGTTTCTCATGACCTCAAGATGCCACTAGCAAACCTCATACTTACATCAGATATATTAAAGAAGAAATATAATGACGAGATAGATGAAAAAGGTAAAAACTACTTGAGCTACCTTAAAAAGTCATCTATGTCTATGAGTAAGTATATCACTAATATTCTTACGCATTATGAGAGTACCGCTTATGATAAGGATGATGTGCATGAATTCATGCTTAATGATATGCTTGAGGATCTTGTAGACCTTCTTAATATTAACTACGAATGTGAAGTTCATTTCCCAGAAAATAATATAGAATTACATTGCAACAGATCTGCACTAGATCAGATTTTCTTAAATCTTATAGGAAACAGTCTTAAGTATAATGATAAGAAGCATACAGTAATAGATATTAAAGCCACACAAACGGCTAAGCATTTTGAATTTTCTGTAAGAGATAATGGTCGCGGTATTGAAGAAGATAAGGTTGATAGCATATTTACTCTTTTTAGTACTGTAGGACACCTTGATAAGAATGGAGAACGCGGCCATGGAATTGGACTTTCTACGGTGCAGAAACTTGTAAATAATCTTGGTGGTACGATAAGAGTTGAGTCGGAGCTAGGGAAATTTACAGAGTTTATTTTCACGATTGCAAGGTAGGTTATTACGCTTTCGCGAAAGCGTAACGCTTCATTTTAATGATGATTCTAGCCTATAAATTTTACTGTAGGTGTATGGCTACCAAATAGGATGGCTGTAGACTGTAATCGTTATTATTAAGTTAATTATCACTTAGATTTACGTTAATCTCTAGTCAATCAAATTTGGACTAACCTATATTAGTCCAAACAATCAAATCAAACAAGACTACATGTTGAAAATTACCCAGTTATTGCTTACATGCCTTACTATTTGTATAGCAAGTACAGTGTATGCGCAGGACCTTCCTGTTGCATCTATAAAAAAGAGTATTGAAACATTTAAAGAAAATGCTCGTGGTCCTTACAAAAAGATTGAATGGTTTTGTAAAGATGGTACACAGCGCGAAGCACGTGACCCTTGTCCAGATGACATAGGTGGTGGAGTACAACATGCTAGTTACAGTGATGATCTTATCGCACTAGGTAAAAAGCACCATTTATATGTGGCAGACATTCTTGCAAATACAGACAAAGAACTTTTTTGGGATGTGGCAAACGACCATAGCCGCATTAAACAATATCAACTTGCTCGCTACTTGGGGAGTGTAGATGATGGATGGGTGCAGCGCAAATCTCAATATTATAGAGGAGCTGTACAATCTGAAGATGAAGAAGCATGGGGTATCGACTTTTATGAGTGGCTACTGCGTAGCGATACGAGACTAAGACAAAATTACTATTTACTGCGTCAAACATTGCGAGATATACCACACGATGGTGATAGTAACATTGCACAACGTATGCGTAGCGAATCAAAAATCCTTGCCGAAGATTATCCTAAGTTTATGGATGCCCGTATTAAGATACATGGTAAACCTAGCGTGAGTGATATCCAGATGGTACAAGAATTTAGAGCAAAGCATAAAGGCAATCTTTCTGATAAATTGAAATCTCAGTTTGATGCTTTAGAAAAAACAATGGCTGCTTTTTATGCACCTATTAACTTTAAGGAATTACAAGCACAAGTAAATCAAGTATCTGTAAAAAATGAGCTCACAGAACGTATAACAAGCTTTCTTGCAAACAGCGAGCGTGATGCCTCTCCTGAAATATTAGTGCCAGAAATTGCAGACATTTTGTGTTTAATTCGCCAAGAGATAGAAACTTTAGATAGAGGGAGTGATAAGCTCACAATGCTTGACCTCTCTAACGAGCTTGAAGATATACTCCTTATAAAAACACAAGAGTGGAAACCAGAGACACTCAAGAGTTTACTATATAAGATACAGACGTTGGGTTATGCCGCAACGGGAACAGGACTTATAGAAATGAATGAGTGGGCAGCGGTAGAGCCTTATCTCATCGCCGATAGCTACCATAATGATAAGAGTGTTGCACAACTAAACGATTTTCTTGCCACATCAAGGGGACTTGTAGAGTGGAGCGCTTCTCAGGTAAAAGCAAACTATCAAGAAATTGTAGATATTTATGCGCAGTTTGAGCCTAAGGCATATGGCTTCATAGATGATCGTGTACGCTCGTCTGTTGCTCTTGACTTAGGAGAGAGTGTAAGTACGTTAGGAGCTTTTATCGCAAAGCATTCAGGACTTGAAAACAAGGTGATGGATATAGATGGGCAATCTTCTGTAAGAGGATTAAATCCTGGCTATGCTTATGGTGAGCTTGTGGTTATAGAAGGATCTCCAGAAGGAGTGGAGGTAGATACGGAGAAGATTTACGTTTTTGAAAAACCGCCATCAGATCTTAAACCCGTTGCTGGTATTATGACTGTGTCAGAAGGTAATCTTGTTTCTCACGTGCAATTACTTGCTAGAAATTTAGGTATTCCTAATGCGGCCTTATCTCAAGAAAACCTTCAGGATTTGAGTAAGTATAGCGGTAAGAACGTGTTTTATGCAGTTTCAAATAAAGGAAGTGTTATCATAAAAGGCGAAGATGATATTACAGATGAGGAACGTGAGTTATTTACAAAGAAACAACGTTCTACTAGCCAAGTAACGGTACCTGTAGAAAAAATTCAACTTGATAAAAAGGATATTATAAATATGCGAGATCTTGATGCAAGTGCATCTGGAAAACTTGTAGGTCCTAAAGCAGCAAATCTTGGTCAGCTCAAAAAGATGTTTCCAGAGCAGGTGGTAGAAGGTCTTGTGATTCCTTTCGGAATATTTAAAGATCATATGGATCAAAAGATGGCTAGCTATGATGGTTCTTATTGGGAATTTTTAAATAACGCTTTCGCGAAAGCGGAAGACATGAAAACCTCTGGCGCATCGTCAAAAGAGATAGAGACCTTCCAAGTGGAAGAGTTGAAGAGGTTGCGTGATGCTATCAATTTAATGACGCTGAAACCGTCATTTGTGAATAGTTTGCGAGCAGATTTCCAAAAAGTATTTAAATCACCTATAGGCAAAACACCTGTGTTCTTACGTAGTGATACAAATATGGAAGACCTTGAAGAGTTTACAGGCGCAGGATTGAACTTGACCCTCTTTAATATACTTGATGAAGATAAAATCTTGAAAGGAATTAAAGACGTTTGGGCTTCTCCATACACGGAGCGTAGCTTTAAGTGGCGCCAGCAATATCTGAGTAATCCAGAAAATGTATTTCCATCCATTTTAATAATACCATCTGTAGACGTGGATTATAGTGGAGTGATGATTACCAAAGGAATTAATCAAGGGACAGATGAGGATCTTACTATTGCCTTTAGCCGTGGTGCAGGAGGAGCAGTAGATGGCCAAGCTGCCGAAACTAGACTTGTAACAGCAACGGGCAGCAGGTTACTTTCTCCTGCACGTCAAGCAGATTATATACGCTTGCCGGCAACGGGAGGTGTTAAGAAGAACATAGCCACTTTTGATAAGCAAATACTCAACGAGAAAAACATAAATGATATACGTGCAATAGCTCAGTCTATAAGAACACGCCTTCCAGAAATGACAGGATCTACTTATGATGGAGCTTATGATGTTGAGCTTGGATTTGAGAATGACAAATTGTGGTTATTCCAGATTAGACCTTTTGTAGAGAATAAAACGGCAAAGACTTCTGAATATTTAGAATCTATTTCGCCTGTAATTAATGAAGACTTTTTAATAACCTTAGACGCACCAATAAACTAATGAAGACATTTATCACATTTACATTTATTGTATTATCCACACTTGTTGCCACGATGATCTATCCTATAGATGGCTATGACAGCACTGGAATCAAAAGATTGTATCGTCTTCAAAAAATGGAGAAGGATAGCATTACTAATAAGCGTATTCCTAATGGAGCTTATTTAAAACTAAATGATATTAAGTTGAATTTGCTTTCGCGAAAGCAAGATTCTCTTGGTGCACTTCTCGTTGAAGATCCAGAATTTGCGCGTGCTATTGCAAGAATCACTCCTGGCGGAAACTACTCCCTTGCAGTTCTTGATATGAGCGATCCAGAAAACTTGAAATATGCAGCCCATAGAGAGAACGCTGGTTACCAGCCAGGAAGTGTGGGTAAAATTGCCGTACTAAACGGTTTTTTTAATGAGCTTGCAGAGACTTATCCAGATGATTTTGCACTACGTACAGGACTTATGTGTAATAAGCGCGTAAAAGCACGTTACTGGGGTACAGGAGATCATCACACCATTCCTATTTATGATATTGAAAAGGATAAGCTTACAAAACGCCAAGTAGTGGCAAGTGATGAGTTTTCATTATACGAGTGGGCAGATCATATGGTGTCTGTAAGTAACAACGGAGCTGCAAGTGTATTATATAGAGAAACGATGTTGCTAGACGCCTTTGGAAGAGATTATGCAGACTTAACAGAAGAAGAGTCTGAAAATTACTTTGTAGAGACAGATAGAGACTCTCTTACAAGCCAAGCAAACAGAGTTGTAAATCAGCCTCTAAGAGAGCTAGGGATAACAGAAGATGACTGGAGACTAGGAGGGATGTTTACGAGACCTGCCGGAAAATATGTAGGTCGTGAAGGTGGAAGTATAGGAACTCCTAAAGGACTCATGAAGTTTCTAGTAGCCTTAGAGCAAGGAAACGTAATAGATGAAGAAAGCTCACTAGAGATGAAGCGTTTATTATATATGACAGATAGAAGAATACGTTATGCACAATCTAATAGACTTGATGATGCCGCTGTGTTTTTTAAATCTGGATCATTTTATAAATGTGATCGCAGTAAAGACCCAGGATGTAAGGATTATGCCGGAAATGTATATAACTATATGAACTCTGTAATCATTGTAGAGCAACCTAATGGAAAGAAGTACATAGTTTGCTTAATGACCAATGTGCTTAATAAAAACTCTGCTGGAGCTCACATGTATCTAGCAAGTAGTATTGATGAGGTGGTGAATCCATCCTAGTCATCACAATTAATTAATACCTTTAAAAATGCCCATTAGAACTCATCTAATGGGCATTTTTTATATTATTTGTTAGCTTTCTGAGAGCTTTTAAGACCTTGAAGAACTCTCGTTGCTAGCTTGCTTATGCCTTTGTTTCTATGTTTAGTAAAGGATTGTGTAATGGGAATGTATCTCGCATCCTCTAAGATTTCTATAAGATGTAGCATGGCGATATTCATTTGCCTGCTTCGGTTTCTTATTAAATTACGAATAGTTTGAAATTCTGACTGATCTTCTATTTCAAAGTGTGCTGTATCTGCTCCTTCTGTTTCAATAATATTGTACTCTAGCAGCGGTAAGATCTTATTCTTAAGTTTAATGTGAAGTAGGTTATCTAAAAATTCGATAGCGTTCACTTTTGCATTATCATCATCACTTTTTAAGCCTAGAAAAGCAGCTGTAATGTCGTCTTGGTTATAGCGTATGCTCAGTAAAGTAAAAATACTATTCAGACTCAAATCTACTTGTTCTCTTAAAATCATTACAATTGCCTCGCGTGCGAGTAAGATTTCTGTTTGTTTATCTGTGGAGCTTTCCAGCATACTTGTGTTATTTACAAGTTTTAAAAAAGTTGATAGGGCATTTATAGTACTTTGATAATAGTTGCTTTCCGTTAGGATGTACCTCGTTATACGTCGCTTATCAATTACTAGAGAAGGATTTTGTGTGCTCAGCTTTAGCAGTGATTTTGAGGCATTTTTACGTACGATAAGATTATTACTAGCTAGAAATTTATATAAAATGCGCACTGCATTCTGAGAATTAAAAGTTGCAATAACCTTAGGTAGATTTCTTTTTATGTCAAGGCTGAAAGCATCCTCACTTTCTAACTGAAGCAGGGTTTTGGTAATTTCTGGTCCGTACTGGGTTAAACTTTTTATAGCAGTCTTACGTAAGTCCTTATCCTCCAGATATTGTAATAGATGTCCTACAAACAATGGATCTGTAGTGATACCTGCAGCTTGAATCGCTTTTCTAGCAACAGAACGTTGCTTATTACTAAAATGAATAGAAATGAAATAATAAAATTCTTTCATCCCAGAGTATGCAATCGTTAACAGTAATTCTGATGTTTCTTTTTGATTTTCTAATCCTTCGGGAGTTCCTAATCTCTCAATTTCTTTGGTAATACGATTTCTTAAGTCAAATCGCGTTGCAAGACGATCATTAGTGCGCGCATCTTGTGCGAGACAAAGTAATGCCGCTTTTGATATTCTTTGATTAGCGTGGTTGAGGTATTCGTTAAAAACGCTGTCGTCTTCTAATTGGGTGTGATGCAATAAGTATTGTAATACAGCGAGTGTGAGCGCATCATCTTCGTTAGAGAGTAGTGTCTTCACCTTAGCTAGCGCTGTACCTTCTTTGTAAATATATAATTCTTCTAAAGCTGCTTTTTTTACAGCGTTAGAAGGGTGATCGAGAAGTTTTACAATATGTGACTTAAGAGGATTGAGTTTTGTAGTAGATAACCTCGTAAGGAGCGTTAGTATTTCTTGTTCTTCACCAGTTTGTAAAATACGTCTCGCGGTAGAGATTGTTCTATCTTCTTGGAATGTCTTTTTAGAACTCTCCTTATTGAGAAGTAAGCTCTTCAGGTTAGTTCTGAAAGAGTCAAAATAAGCATCTCTTAATTTGTAAATTAAAATGAGCCAAACAAATAGAAAAAAGAGTGTGAGTACTGTCACAAACTTAGTGTCTAGTTCCATTCCTTTTATAACAAAAATGAGCAAAAATCCTGCGAGACCCGTAGCAACACTGTCTACCACAATATCTATAAATGATTTAGCTTGATTTTTGATAGCATAAGGTATGGGTAAAATAGATAGCTCGGCAGCTGCTTTGTTTATTGATTGTTTGAAACTACCATCTAATCCTTTGATAATGATAAGTACCCAAAGCTCAGGTACCGTAAGAAATAGGAGGGATCCCAAAGCAATCCCTAGTGGAAGGATGAGCATGGTTGAGGTTACCCCAAGATAACTGAGCACTCTGTTTGTGATAAACAGCTGAATTAATAGTGCAACGACATTAAATGATGAGAACCAAAAACCCAAAAACGAAGCTAACTCATCTGAATCTGGCAATGCTCTATGCGCAAAATCACTGAATTGAAAATCTACGAGCTTAGCAACAACTACGCTTACACCAATTATAGACGCGAGGTATAGTAAATGCTTTGATTTTGATATGAGTTGGTACGCATTGCGGTCTGGCGAAGTTGCTTGATGTACTTCCTTCTTTCTAGAATAAACGGTAAGCGTACGGAGCCTTAAATTCCATATGTGGTGTAAAATGGGCACACATGAGAGAATAAGAATACCTGCTATGAGAATAGAAACCTTATTCCCGAACATGGCAGAAATAAGCGTTGTCAAATATCCTCCAAAAATACCTCCAGCAATAGCACCAGCTCCTATAAAACCAAATAAGCGCTTTGCTTCTCTAGCATTGTACACCATATTCGCTAGTATCCAGAACTGTGAAGTAACTACAACTGCAAAAAGCGATATAAGAACATAATAGAGATAAAGTATCCAAACATTAAGAAACTTGAAGTGTAGCGCTACAGAAAGAATAATGAAAAATAGACAAAAAGCAGAGAGTGTGATTGTCGCAACTCTCTTGAACGAATACTGTTTAAGCGCTTTGTTATAAAAAAACGAACTAACAATAGCTACCACAGCAACCATAAGATACCCGTACGGTAATTTTTCTGCACCTAGTGCAGAGAGGAAAAGCGCATTTACTGTAGGCTTAACAATGAGCAATACTGTAATCACCAAAAAGATGTACAGTTGCATAAAAAAAGAGATGGTGATTTCACCATCTCTTATATCAAAGGCTTTTTTATAAAGTCTTTTTATCATTAATTATGTTTGGATTGTGAGATGCTCTAGTTGAATGCTAAAGCTCGTGATTTTTTCATTGCTTTTTCTAAAGGAATTACTAAATCTCTAACAATCTGCTCTCCTTGAGAATCATCTATAAGAGCAACCAAAATATATTTACGCTCAGGTCCCCATACTAACACAGAATCTGAGTGCCAGTTTTTCCATGACCCTGACTTTCTATAGATATCAGCTTTTGGAGCAATTTTATCAAGGGTATTTACAAATTTGTGGTGTAATGCAGGATCTTTCATGATTTTAAGCATTTCTAAAGATCGTGCTGGGTTAATAAGATTTCCCATTGCAAGTTGGTAATAAAAACTACACACTTGTCTTGCAGTAGCAGCATGGCTGAGACCTTTCATAGGTTCTGGGTGGCGTCTTCCGCCAGCAGCATATCTTTTACCTACCCATAAACCTCCACCTACTTCTTCATCATAAAGTTTAAGCTGATCGCTACGTAGTACTTGTTCTATTTTTTCATAACCTACACGGTCAATCATACGTGTAGATGCAGCATTATTTGATTTACTTATCATGAGGTGCATATCCTTGCGTACTTCCTTAGAATCTTTGAGTTCGCCATTTTCTATAGCGTCCATAGCTGCAAGTAAAATCGCAATTTTGGGTAGACTCGCTGCATACATCATAAACTCATCGTTTAATCCTGCATATTCTATTCTATCTACATTACTCATATCTACAATACCTATAGACATTTTATTTGCTTTGACCATGCTCTTCCATTTAGGATTCTTTGCTATTTCTTGAGAAAGTAGTTCTTGAAGAATAGGACTAGAATGTGTCTCTAATGGAGCGACATCACTTACCGCTAGTGGAAGATTTTGTGCCGTCATCATTGAGGCAAGGAAGGAGCACATAAATAGCGCAATGTATTTCATAAATATATGTTTTTTTAAAGATTTCTTATAGTATACAAAAAGGCTGCCAAAGATAGCAACCTTTACTGTTAAAACGATAAAAACGTTCTATAATCAACTATAGTATTTACTGTATTCTTAAAGTTATTATAAAATTGAGTGTTGTACTCGGCAAGCTATTTAGAACCCTACCGCAGTATCATCTCCACGTCTATCTGCGCCACCTTCTAAGGTGCCTTCAGGAAGCACTAAAATACCGTCCACTTTTCCAATAACTGGAGATTGCTCTTCATTAGTATTATATCCCTTTTCTTGTAATCTTTTTATAGTTTCAGCATCGAAACTATTTGGTTCAAATAATACAACATCTGGCAACCACTGGTGGTGGAAGCGTGGTGCATTAACCGCTTCTTGCATAGTCATTCCATATTCATGTACGTTAAGTATCGTTTGCAGTACAGACGTTATAATCGTAGAGCCTCCAGGAGTTCCTACGGTCATCCAGAACTCCCCATCTTTTTCTACTAGCGTAGGAGTCATACTTGATAGCATGCGCTTCCCTGGTTCAATCTTATTAGCTTCGGCACCTATGAGGCCAAACATATTAGGCACTCCAGGTTTGCTAGAAAAATCGTCCATTTCATTATTTAAAAAGAAACCTATCTCGCCTACATATAATTTTGATCCATAAGCACCGTTAAGCGTTGTTGTCACGGCGATTGCATTACCGTACTGATCTATCGCACTGTAGTGTGTGGTTTCCATACTTTCATAACCTGGTAACTTCCCGTGGCTCATATCACTTGATTTTGTTGCGGTATCCCAAGAAAAAGTATCCATTCTATTTTTTGCATACTCGTCAGAGAGTAATGTTTCTAGCGGAATTTCTACAAAGTCGGGATCACCTAGATAAAAGCTACGATCTGCATAGGCACGACGCTCGGCTTCGGTAAGTAGCTGGATGCTTTCTACTGTATTATGTCC
Organism: Dokdonia sp. Hel_I_63; assembly: GCF_007827285.1. NCBI lineage: Bacteria > Pseudomonadati > Bacteroidota > Flavobacteriia > Flavobacteriales > Flavobacteriaceae > Dokdonia > Dokdonia sp. Hel_I_63. The sequence goes on from NZ_VISD01000001.1 coordinate 2,092,388, forward strand.
ATATTGTGAGATGTCGTAAGGTTCAATCATCTGCATGATTTCAGATAAGCAAACACCACCAGAACTAGGAGGGCTCATGGATATAATCTTTAGGTTATCATATTCAAAAGTTACTGGAGTGCGCCATTTTGCTTCGTAAGTAGCAAGATCTTCCATTGTGATGATGCCACCTTTTGATTGTAGATAGTTTACTAACTTCTGTCCAGTCTCTCCTTTGTAAAATTCATCTTTACCGTTTACAACAATGCGCTCTAGTGTTTTTGCAAGGGCTTCATTTTTGAGGGTAGACATTTTCGCGAAAGCGTTTGCATATAAAATACTATCTCCATTAAGCTCGATAAATTTCTCGCGCAACGCATCAAATCGTTTTGCCTGATTTTCTGTAACCACATAACCATTGCGGGCAAGATCTATTACTGGCTGTAAAATCTGGGACATAGGTAAAGAGCCAAACTTCTCATAAACGGCAAACATACCCGCAAGACCTCCAGGAACACCCACAGCAAGGCTTCCCTCTGTGCTCAAGTTAGGAATCACATTACCATCTTGATCAAGATACATATCGTGCGTAGCGGCTGCGGGAGCCATCTCTCTATAATCCAGCGCGCCTATCTCGCCATCCTTAGTACGATATACTAGAAAACCACCACCACCTAGACTTCCTGCAAAAGGATAAGCCACGTTGAGCGCCATATCTGTTGCAATCATGGCGTCAAAAACATTACCGCCTTGCTCCATAATTTCTGATCCTATGCGTGAAGCTTCTTCTCGAGCAGAAACTACCATAGCTTTTTGTGCAATTACTCCATGTACGGGCTCAGGAGCGGGTCTTTCTGTTTTGCAAGTGATAAATAAAAGTGGGGAGAGCAGTAAGAATAGTTTTTTCATGTAGTTGAATTTTCTAACGTAAATATATCAAACTTATAGTTCTTTAAGTTTTAATGCAACAAATGCCTGCAGCTCCTCAAAAAACCGTGTAAACTCATCTTCAAAGGCTTCATAATGTTCTGCTAGGTCTTCTATAGCCTTATCCATCGCTACGCGGCGCTTTGTGCGTATATTCATATTATAGAGCACTGTGCCTATTCCTTCCATAGTCGCATAACTGAGTAACCAGTTTTGTTTCATCATAGGGATCATCATTTTCTGAATTCGGCTCGTGAGCAGATGGTGATTATCCTCAAGTAATTGATAAAAATCTGCGATGTATACGTCTAAAGGCGCGTCGTGATAGTTCTTCCAGTTTTTGGCAAGAAAGTGATCGTATAGAATATCTACTATCACACCAGAGTAGTGTCCATATTTCTCGTGAAGCCGCTTTGTACTTTGTTTTACAATAGGGTGACTGTCTGTATAACTATCTATCCAGCGGTGAATTAAAATCCCTTTTTGGATATCATCTGAGTATTTTAAATATTTTTTACCCTTAATACCGTCTGCCATAAAGTTTCCTATGGTTTCTTGTGGTAATCCGTCTGTAAAGTAAATGTGTGCAAGAAAGTTCATATAGAGAACAAGATAGTCGTTGCAAGTTGTATTATCAATGGTAATGGGGCAAATATTACTCAAAAAATCAATGTTGCGATAGTTACGCTTTCGCGAAAGCAAAAAAAACTTAAACATAATTTAAATTGCGTCATAAGTGCTATCGAGTTCAATTCTTTACTTTTGCGTCATCAATCAACTAACACCTAATCTCAGAATATCATAATTTATGACACTAATAAAATCCATTTCAGGAATACGCGGAACCATAGGAGGACGCACAGGAGATAACTTAACACCAGTAGATGCGGTTAAGTTTGCTGCAGCATATGGGGCCTGGCTCAAGAATGACCGTAACAAAGAAACCTATAGAGTAGTAGTAGGGCGTGATGCTCGTATCTCTGGATCAATGATACAAGAACTTGTGATGAATACCTTAATAGGAATGGGGATTCATATTATAGATTTAGGACTTTCTACCACGCCTACGGTAGAAATCGCGGTGCCTATGGAACATGCAGACGGTGGAATCATACTCACGGCTTCTCACAATCCAAAACAGTGGAATGCTTTAAAGTTATTAAATAGCAAAGGAGAATTCTTAAACGGAGTAGAGGGAGAGAAGATCCTTAAGTATGCAGAAAATGAAGACTTCACTTTTGCTGAAGTAGATGATCTAGGTGCTATCACAAAAAATGATGCTTACATCGATTTGCATATTGAAGAAGTAAAGGCTCTAGAACTTGTAGATGTAGATGCTATTAAGGCTGCCAAATTTAAAGTCGTAGTAGATGGTGTAAACTCTACCGGAGGTATCGCAATACCAAGATTACTAGAAGAGCTAGGCGTAGAGGCAGTAAAATTATATTGTACACCTAACGGGGAGTTTCCTCACAACCCAGAACCACTTAAGGAGCACCTAGGTGACATTTGTAAAATGGTGGTAGATGAAAATGCAGATTTTGGTATCGTAGTAGACCCAGATGTAGACCGTCTGGCTTTTATAGATGATAAGGGAGAAATGTTTGGAGAAGAGTATACCCTCGTTGCTTGTGCAGATTATGTACTAGGAGAGACTAAGGGTAATACGGTGTCAAACTTATCTTCTTCACGTGCGCTACGTGATATTACAAGAAAACACGGCGGAGAATACTTTGCAAGTGCCGTAGGAGAGGTAAACGTAGTACAAACTATGAAGGACCAAAACGCTGTAATAGGTGGAGAAGGAAATGGTGGAATCATCTATCCAGCTTCGCATTACGGTCGTGATAGCCTAGTGGGAACTGCATTATTTTTAACGCACCTTGCGAAGCTTAAAATTACCGTGAGCGAACTTAAAGCTAGTTATCCTCCATATTTTATGAGTAAGCAAAAAATCCAACTCACACCAGAGCTTGATGTAGATGCTTTGCTAGAAAAAATGGCTGCTAAATATGCTAATGAAGATGTATCAACGGTAGACGGTGTAAAAGTAGATTTTGAAAACCACTGGGTACATCTACGTAAATCTAATACAGAGCCTATAATTCGTATTTATACAGAAGCAAGCACGCAAGAAAATGCAGATCAAATCGCAAATGATATGATTGCTACTATAAAGGAGGTTGCAGGTATTTAATTGTTTATAATAACAATATTATAAAATTGTATTCGTCTCCACAAAATTCTTATTATTATGATTAATTATCGCATATTATTTTATCTAGTATTTTTTTTAAGTACTGTAAATGTTTATTCACAAAGTACTATTCCACCTAAAGGAGAAAGAAGACAAGCGATTAGGCTCATTACTAAGGAGGACTTGTCAAAATTTAGAATAGATACTGAGGAATCTGAAAACGAAGTATTAGATTTTAAATTACGAGTAGACAAGCGTCCATCAATTCTTGTAAAAGGGAATAAAATCGATGGAAGAGGTTTGTCTCTTATTCAAAAAACATCTCGTGGATCAAAGATCATCGTATATGATATAAGACGAAAAATTGTCGACTCATTAAAAGTTGGAACCTATGAATTTGTTGTAAGAGAATAAAATTTATGTTCATACAATTTTAAAAAGGAGCGCCACGGCGCTCCTTTTTTGTTGTCTTTTTTAATAAATTTACAGCCTAAAGTTTTGATTATGAAAACATTAAATCCTATTAAGTCTAGCGGTAAACTAGAGAATTACTTTACACGCTTTCGCGAAAACATTGTAGGTGTGGATCAATTCTTTACTTCACCTTATGGCACCCAGAGATTACTCTATACAGATTGGACCGCTTCTGGGAGGCTGTACGGACCTATTGAAGATAAAATGACACGTGATTTTGGACCCTATGTGGCAAATACACATACGGAGACTACCGTCTCTGGTACTGCGATGACCATGAGTTACCACAAAGCCAAGGATATCATCAAAGAGCACGTACATGCAGATCAAGATGATGTTCTCATTGTAGGAGGTAACGGAATGACGGGAATGATCAATAAATTCCAGCGCATACTAGGTTTAAAAGTACCTGAGAATATAAAAAAGTTTGTAACCGTACCAGAGGAGATAAAACCTATTGTTTTTATCTCTCATATGGAGCATCACAGTAATCAAACTACCTGGTTAGAAACTACAGCTAAGGTTGTAGTTGTTCCTGCTAAAGAAGATGGGCTTTTTTGTATAGAAATGTTTGAAAACGAACTTCTTAAATATGAGAATCATCCGTTTAAAATTGCTTCTATAACAGCATGTAGTAATGTAACAGGTATCCAAACTCCATATCATGATGTAGCAAGATTAATGCACGCACATGGCGGATTGTGTTTTGTAGATTTTGCTTGCAGCGCGCCCTACGTTAACATAGATATGCACCCAGCAAATCCCGAAGAACGGCTAGATGCTGTTTTCTTTTCGCCACACAAATTTTTAGGAGGCCCAGGATCATCAGGTGTCTTGATTTTTAATAAAGGATTATATAAAAACGTCGTACCAGATAATCCAGGCGGAGGTACCGTTTCTTGGACAAACCCATGGGGAGAACACAAGTATATAGACAACATAGAAGAACGTGAAGATGGTGGTACACCAGGTTTTTTACAAACCATACGTACAGCTCTGTCTATAAAGCTCAAAGAAGAGATGGGCGTTGGTAATATTATAAATCGTGAGCACGAGCTCATAGATATTATCTGGAAAGAACTCAATGAGGTGCCAGACATTAATATTCTAGCGAGTAACCATACAGATAGGCTAGGGGTGATTTCATTTTATATTGATGATTTACACTTTAACCTTGCCGTAAAAATGCTTAATGATCGTTTTGGAGTACAAACGCGCGGTGGTTGTAGCTGTGCAGGCACCTATGGTCATTATTTGCTCAACGTAGATCAAAAAACGTCTAACTCACTTACCTGCGAGATTGACGCTGGTAATTTAATTCACAAACCAGGTTGGATTAGAATGTCTATACATCCAACACTTACAGATGCTGAGGTTATGTATGCTTGTAACGCTATAAAGGAACTAGCCTTACATCATAAAGAATGGTCAAAAGATTACCACTACCAAAGCCACTCAAACGAATACCTGCATAAAGATGACGCAACAACCTCCCAGACTCGCAGTGAGGCAATAGATAAGTGGTTTGAGTTTTAAGATTATTTACGCTTCTTTACTTTTGATAGGATCTCTTCCTTTTTTCCTAAAAATTTGAATCGTTTGTGTGTCCATAAGTAATATTCTGGACGCGCTATAATTTGTTTTTCAAGCGCTTTCGCGAAAGCGTTTGTAATCTCACCTTCTTCTGTTTTTGAACCATCAGGAGTTAGTAATTGAAAAGTACCTCTGTAATGACCTCTACTTATTTTTTCGGTTCCAAAATATATCACAGGTAATGCAAATTCGGTAGCAATGCGCTCAACACCTGTAAAGAAAGGTAATTCATGCCCTAAAAATTGAGTCCAATAATGCGCTTTGTGATAACTCGGTGTTTGATCTGCCACAAAACCATAAGTACCCACTTTACCTTCTTTTTCTAAACGTTTTATGTGTCGTACCGTAAATTTTGAGTCAACCATAAAGGTATTCCATCGTCCTCTTATTTTTCTAATAAGGTCATCAAATTGCTTATGCTTAATTTTTTTATATACGGCATAACCAGGATTCTCCATAGAAAGTTGTAGCGCAAAAATCCACTCATAACTAGCATAATGTCCCATCATGAGGCAAGTACTCAAACCATCTTTATCATATTGAGTAATGAGTTCCTTGTTTGTAAACTGGTAACGCTCTAAGAGATCTTCTTTCTTAATATTCATAGACTTGATCATCTCTAGAAACATGTCGCAAAAGTGGCTATAAAACTCTTTTTCAATAGTCTTAAGCTCATCATTAGACTTGTTTGGGAAAGTAAGTCTTAAGTTATGTCTCACCGTTTTCTTACGGTAACCTATGACATGATAAACAAGAAAGTAACAACAATCTGAAACGATGTATAAGGCTCTAAAAGGAAGTACAGAGAGTAACCATAAAAGGGGATAGAATAACCAGAAAACAACTACTTTCATTCAGATTTTGTTAAGAAATTGATAGCACAAATATAGCTATCTTTACAAGTAAAACTTAGTATTTATGGCGGATTTACATCCAGTTACAATTGCAATTATCTTAGCAAATGTTTTATTCTCTATGAGTGGTTTCAACAACTACTCGATGTTTGAAAAATACAAATTTAATATAGGTGCTATACGAAGAGGAGAGCAGGTGCGTATGGTATCTTCTGCCTTTTTACATGCAAACACGCAGCACTTATTATTTAATATGCTCACGTTATATTTCTTTGCAAATGCTGTGATCTATACCATAGGTGTACCTAAGTTTTTAATGGTATATCTATCCAGTTTACTCTTAGGTAACATTCTGTCTTATTTTCTACATAAAGATGAATATCATTACTCGGCAGTAGGTGCTAGTGGAGCAGTAATGGGTGTTGTGTATGCCGGTATTCTACTTAACCCAGGACTAGAAATTTACTTTTTACCGGGTTGGGTATTTGGGGTAGGGTATATGATTTACTCCATCTATGGCATGGTAAAACGTAATGATAATATAGGGCATGATGCCCACTTTGGTGGTGCTATCGCGGGTTATGCAATCGCGCTCATTTCGGTTCCAGAGCTCCTAGAAGTTAGATTACCTATTGTGCTTGCGCTTGCAGCACCCATTCTTGTTTTCTTTGTCTTATTTAAAATGGGAAAGATTTAAGAAACTATGGTATCAACTTTGTTATCTTAATTGTCTAAAACAAACAAATATGAAATATCTAACAGCAATATTATTATTTACGGTAATGAGTCTAACTGCACAAACTGATACTATGGAACCACTTGTAAATGTCACAGGAGAAGGAATTGTAAAAGTAATTCCAGATGGCGTAGCGATAAAAGTTCGCGTAGAAACTCAAGGAAAGGAAGCGCAACAAGTAAAGGCAGAAAATGATCAATCTATAGACAAGGTGATTAAGTTTTTACGTTCTCAAGGAATTGACAATAAGTATGTACAAACAGAATACATTAATCTTAATAAAAATTACGATTATAACAGCAAGACGTATAATTACAACGCAAACCAAACGCTCACTATACAGCTCAAAGAATTAAAAATGTATGAGGGTGTAATGACTGGACTTCTTAATTCTGGTATTAATCGTATTGATAATGTACAATTCACATCGTCTAAGATGGATGCTTTAAAGGCAGACGCTCGTATAGCAGCGATAAAGGATGCAAAAGAGAAAGCTACAGCATATGCAGAAGCACTAGGACAGACTATAGGTAAGGCGGTACAAATAAGTGAGCAAGGCACTTCTTCACCACAGCCACCTATGTATAAAGCAAGAATGATGTCTATGGAAATGGACAACTCAGGAGGAGAAACTATTGCACCTGGTGAGCTTATTATCACAACTAAAATAGCGGTGAGTTTTAAATTAAACTAAGCTTAACTATTCTTAACGACGTGTTAACCATATCATTTAGAATAGCTCAGTATCTTTAGTATATGAAAAAGTTAGATGAAAACAAAAATAAGTCAGAGCGAGAAAAAGAAATAGAAGCACGCATCGTTAGAGATAATCCCAACCCTATATCCATAGGAAATGGTGTACATCGAGAAGAATCAGATTTAGCTAAGAAAGAGGCTAATGATGAGGATATATTACGAGCTAAGAAAGAACAATAGTAAAAGGCTTTTATAGAAAAAGGCAAAGAATGTATATTCTTTGCCTTTTTTATTTTCTAGATTTTAAGATAACGCTTTCGCGAAAGCGCAACTAAAATATTATCTATTTCTAGAACTTCTTAAATCTTTAAATTTTGGTTCGGCATCTTTTTCTGCCTGTGTTTTCTCAGAATCTGCTACAAGTACATAGATTTCTTTCATTTCTTCTTCTGTTATATAGCGCCATTTTCCCTCCTCCACGTCTAGTGAAACATTCATAATTCTGTTACGCTTTAAACGTGTAACCTCATAATCAAGTGCTTCACACATGCGGCGTATCTGGCGATTGAGCCCTTGAGTAAGAATGATTTTAAAAGAAAATCTACTTAACTGTTCTACGTGACAGGTACGTGTTACGGTATCAAGTATAGGTACGCCATTCCCCATTTGTTGAATAAAAGAAGGTGTGATAGGTCTATCTACCCACACTTCGTATTCTTTCTCGTGATTGTTACGAGCGCGTAAAATTTTATTTACAATATCTCCGTCATTAGTTAAAAAGATAAGACCTTCAGAAGGTTTATCTAGTCTTCCTATTGGAAATATGCGACTAGGATAATTAATGTAATCAATGATATTGTCCTTTTCTACACGTGTATCTGTCGTGCAAACGATACCTACAGGCTTGTTAAAGGCGATATAAACAGGCTTTTCTGTAGGAGCAGAGATGAGTTCGCCATTTACATGAACCTCGTCACCTTGAGAGATCTTTGTTCCCATCTCTGGAATTCTACCATTTATGGTCACTCTTCCTTGCTCAATCAATTTATCGGCAGCACGGCGGGAGCAGTAGCCCACTTCACTTAGATATTTATTTATGCGTGTTTGTTTTCTTTCTTCCATAGAGCTACAAAAGTACTATATAATTGGACAAAAAAAATGCCAGTCGTAAGACTGGCATTGCAAGTTCATAAAAGTGAACTAAAAAGTTATATGTGCTTAGTCAATTACTCTGACGTTTACTGCATTTAATCCTTTTTTACCTTCTTTTAATTCAAACTCAACAGCGTCACCTTCCCTTACCTCGTCGATAAGTCCTGTTACGTGTACGAAGTGCTCTTGGTTTGCTTCTTCTTCATTGATAAATCCAAAACCTTTAGTGTCGTTGAAGAATTTTACTGTTCCTTTGTGCATTGTAATAATTTAAATATGTTAAGTTGCAAATTTACAGTTATTTAATACAGAAACTATTAATTGTAGTTAATTGTTTTAAAATAGTTTTTTTATACGCTTTCGCGAAAGCTAAAACCCTTGTAATCCCCATTATATAGGCATTTGATCAGTAAAAAATTGGGTGCTATAAATTGCTATTTAACTAATTTAGTTCTCTTATACCGTAAAGATTGTCTGTCTAATCTCGTAACTTGCGCTTAAAACAGACAAGTATGGCTCTTACAAACAACGATATCTTTAAAAAATTACGAGTAGCACTTCAATTGCGCGATGATGAAATCATTGAAATCTGTAAGCTTGTAGAATTTCAAGTATCTAAGAGCGAACTAGGAGCTATTTTTAGAAATCCTGACCATCCTAAGTTTATGGAGTGTGGCGATCAGTTTTTACGTAATTTCTTAAATGGTCTTGTGATTCATAAGCGTGGACCGATGCCTCCTAAGAAGAAGTAGGTAAAACTACAAGTTGATTTTGTTACATTTTATGACCACAAGTGCTCCATCCTGAAGCGTTGTAAAAAATAAGTAAACAGAACCTCCATCTTTAATCCTAAGCTTCTTACGTATATCTTCTACCTTCATAGGGAAATTACGGGTGGTGATATTTGCCTTATTGATTTGCAACTCTTTTGCTACTTTCTTTGAGTAGGGTAATACCTCAAGTATTTCGAAGCGTCTTCCAGCAAATTCTTTTAACTCTGCTGATGTGTAGAGATGTGAGTGCTCATGTAGTTTATCTACTTCAAAATAATCACAAGCCCAATGAAAAGCTCCGCTTTTCATAAGTGCAGCATTGGGCTCATATAGATATGTTTGAGGCGCTGCATATGTGGGAGTAGACTCAAAAATTGCGGTATAATCAAATGTAAGTGTAGGATCTTCGGTATCTAAGTTAACGACGGTAACTTGAGGTATACTCATTTTCTTAGGCGATAGCTTCCACAGTAATTCTTTCACCTCGTTTTTAAGTGCAACGATATGAATTTCGGCAACATGTTGTAGTTCTTCTAGTCCTGCAGATATATCTAATAATGGCGCAGTTTTAATCCATAAGCTATCACACTTAGATAGTAATAGATTTTTATATAAAGGAACATTAGGTAGGCAATCTTTGAGCATAAACACCTTTCCCTTTGCATATGTACGTCTTCCTGGATCTAAGAAGATGGTATCGAACTTCTGCTCAGTTTTAGAAAAGAATTCTATGGAATCACCTACTATAAAATCAATATTAGATTGCTGTAGTGTTTGCGCATTATTTTTCGCGAAAGCGGAAAGCTCACCATTCATTTCAATGTGCGTAACATGCTTTGCTATTTGAGCAAAGTAAAATGCATCAATACCAAACCCACCAGTTCCATCAATAATATGGTTACCTTCCATAAGACTCGCTTTATAACGAGCTGTAGCTTGTGAAGAGGTTTGCTCTAGGTTAAGTTTAGGTGGAAATAAAATCCCATCTGTTTCATGCCACAGCGGTAATTTACCCTTTGCTTTACGTTTGCCTTCTAGCTGTTGCGCTAGTTCTTGAACGCTTATTTCTTTGAACGGACTACCTTTGAGAATGAATGAGTGTAGTGGTGTTTGCTCATGAAGCTTCAAATAATCAAGCACTTCTGGCTTTAAAAGCATCGTGTTCATTACAAATCTTGTGTAAGTTTTTGAACAATTTTGTATTCACTTAAAAATTCCTTAGAAATCACTTTAAGTGCAGTATATACAGGTACGGCAAGAATCATCCCGAATACCCCAAATAGTAATCCTGCAATAATGATTGCAAGAAATATCTCTAGGGGATGTGATTTTACACTATTTCCAAAAACGAATGGTTGTATGATAAAATTATCTACCATTTGTGCAGCTCCATAGCATATAAAAATCCAAAACAGCTTAGGTAATATCACAGTTCTAAAATCCATATTGATATTACTAGATGTCACAAGTAATAACATGACACCTCCACCTACCAGCGGACCGATATAAGGAACTAGGTTTAGTACCGCACAAAATAATGCAATTGCAAGTGCATTGTCTATCCCAAAGGAAAGCAAGATAATCGCATAAAGTACAAACATGGTAAACACCTGTATGATGAGTCCTATGAAATAGCGAGATAGCAAGTATTTAATCTTTTCAAAAACACGTAAAAATTTACCTTCATTACCTCTCCTAGCAAATACTAACAAGCTATTTACTAGAAGTCTATTGTCTTTCAAAAAGAAAAAAGTGATAAAAATAATAGCAAAAATCCCTATACCCGCAGCTCCTAGATTTCCTAGAATACTATTTAGAAAGGTTGGGATAATTCCAAAATCAAAATTCTTTACAAAATCGGCTTGTTGTACACCCTGTATGATGGTCATTTTATTAATGCCAAAATAGGCAGCAACTTCTCCGTACAATCGATTAATATTCACCTTGACATCATAAAAATTAATCTGACTAAGATGCTGGCTTTGATCAATTACCACTGGTATAAATAAAGCTAGTACGCCCATGATAATCATTAGTAGTAATAAAATGGTGACAACAGATGCCCAGGTCGGACTAAACTTAAGCGAATAGCGTAAAAACTTCACAATAGGTCTTCCTACTAGTGATAATACTGCAGCAACGGCTAGGTATACAATTACACTTTGGATGGTGTAAAGCAGCCATAGGACCATGAGAACACCTACTACAACGCCTATCGCTCGTAGTATGCCTATGCTTATTATTTTAGCTTTGAGTGGTTTCATTTAAGAGTGCAAGATACTATATTTATGACCTAGTAAGTTCGTAAAGCGCAATTCCTGTAGCTTGCGCTACATTCATACTGCTATTAATACCATACATCGCAATATGCGCTACATTATTGCATTGCTCCAGTGTTTCGTCTGTAATGCCTATGCTTTCAGCACCTATTATAAGAGCAACTTTATCTAGTCTAGAAAAATCTATCGTGCTTATCGGTTTACTATTTGATGTGATCTCTAAGGCAACACTAGTATAGGAAAGGTCGTGTAGTTCTTGTAATGTGCTTTTTATAGTATCGCTTGCGCGAAAAGGTATTGTCTTTTCTGTGTTTCTAGCTGTTTTACGTAAACGGCTACTTCCTGTATCTGGTTGATTGCCGCAGAAAATAATTTCTTTAACACCAAAGGCATCTGCTAGCCTAAAAATACTTCCAGCATTTGCAGGGCTTGTCATATGCTCACAGACGAGGATAATCTCTTTATTGTGAGTGGATGGTTTATGATGATTATGGGCGAGTTGCACAGTATGGTGAATCTTTAAATATTAGTTTTCAAAAGCATACTTAACAATATTAGCACCCATTTGTAGTGCCTTCTCGCGTACGCTTTCTGGGTCTCCATGTACTTCTGGATCTTCCCAGCCGTCACCGAGGTCTGATTCTGTAGTGAAAAGCACAACAAGTCTATCTTCATAAAAAAGTCCTAGCGCCTGTGGTCGTTTGCCATCATGCTCGTGGATTTTAGGTAGCCCTTTAGGGAATCTATATGCGCTAGAAAATATAGGATGAGTAGCGGCAAGTTCTGTAAGTTCTTGCTCTGGGAAGATCTTTTTAAGTTCCTTAGGTAAATACTCAGCCATTCCGTAATTATCATCAATGTGCAAGAAACCTCCGCTTATTAGGTAGCTACGCATGTTTTCTACATCATTATCTGTAAAGAGAACATTACCATGCCCAGTCATGTGTAATAAGGGATATTGGAAAATATCTGTACTACCAGCATCTACAGATACGGGAGCGGGATTCATCTTCGTGTTGATGTTTTTATTACAAAAAGTAATAAGATTAGGTAGGGCAGTTGGATTACTATACCAGTCTCCACCGCCTTTATATTTAAGTACAGCTAGATCTTGCGCTTTCGCGAAAGCGAACATAAATAACATGATAACAAGTGCGAGAATACTACGGTTCATAAGGTTTTTCTTAAAAAATAAAAATAGTGAATACCAAAATGATGGAAGTCCTAATTAACAAGAAAGTTGCAGCAGAATACTAATGTACTGTAGATTAGGTATTATCATTCTAAATTGTAGGAATATATATACAAGTGGCTTGTGTTTAATCAAACGAGTATTTAAATTTACTTACGTAAAGTTGTAACAATTTTATCTTGTTGCGACTTACGTACTAACAATAACTTTAAAATCTAATATGAAAAAGAAAATGTATGCTTTAGCAGCTCTTTTATTAAGTGGCGTAGCGCTTAATGCTCAAGAGGTTAGCTTTGAAGAGTATGATCTTGACAATGGAATGCACGTTATTCTTCATCAGGATAATGGCGCTCCAGTAGTAACTACATCTGTAATGTATCACGTAGGTGCAAAAGATGAAGATCCAAATAAAACTGGTTTTGCGCACTTTTTTGAACACTTACTTTTTGAGGGTACAGAAAATATTGAGCGTGGTGAGTGGTTTAAGGTTGTCTCTTCAAACGGAGGACAAAACAATGCAAACACTACACAAGACAGAACGTATTATTACGAAGTATTTCCTTCTAACAACCTAGAATTAGGTCTATGGATGGAATCTGAACGTTTATTGCACCCAATCATCAATCAAATAGGCGTAGATACTCAGAAAGAAGTAGTGCAAGAAGAAAAACGTTTAAGAGTAGACAATCAGCCATATGGACGTTTTCAAGAAGTAATAGGTAAAATGCTTTTTAAGAAGCATCCATACCGCTGGACAACCATAGGATCTCTTGATCACCTTGCTAGTGCAACACTAGAAGATTTTCAAAAATTTAGTGATACCTATTACGTACCAAATAATGCGGTACTCGTAGTAGCTGGAGATATTGATATTGCAGACACTAAAGAGATGATTAATACATACTTTGCACCTATCCCAAGAGGTAAGGATATTGCACGTAGCACGTTTAAGGAAGATCCTGTGATGCCTGTAAGAGAGAAGTTTTATGATCCAAATATCCAGATTCCTGCGATATTTATGGCTTACAGAACACCTGCTCAAACAGAAAAAGATGCTTATGTATTAGATATGGTGTCATCTGTTTTAAGTGATGGTAAAAGCTCTAGACTTTATAAAAAACTTGTAGATGATCAGAAAAAAGCATTACAAGTATTTGCTTTTAGTGGTGCACAAGAAGATTATGGTTCTTACTTAATTGGTGCATTACCTCTAGGTGATAATTCATTGGACGATTTAATAACAGAAATGGATGAGGAAATTGTAAAACTTCAAACAACACTTATATCTGAAAGGGATTATCAAAAGCTTCAAAATAAATTTGAAAACCGTTTTGTAAACTCTAACAGTAGTGTAGAAGGTATTGCAAATTCACTTGCTCGTAACTACATGTTATATGATGATACTAATCTTATTAATACAGAGATTGATATTTACAGATCTATAACAAGAGAGGACATTAAAGCAGCTGCTATAAAGTACCTTAAAGAAAATGAGCGTGTAATATTAGAGTACTTACCAGAATCTCAAAAAGAAAATTAATGAAAAAGCATATTATATTAGGTGCACTTTTAATGCTAGCAACTGCTGGTTATGCACAAGTAGACAGAAGCATACAACCTAAACCAGGCCCAGCTCCTGAGATTAACCTAAAAGATCCAGCATCTTTTGAGCTCAAGAATGGCCTAAAAGTAATGGTTGTTGAGAATAAAAAATTACCTAGAGTATCTATTCAACTTACCATGAATAATCCTCTTATTGTAGAAGGAGATAAGGCAGGTGTTGCTTCCCTTACGTCATCTATGCTAGGTAAAGGTTCTAAAAACATTGAAAAGGATGTTTATGAAGAAGAGGTAGATTACTTAGGAGCAAACATAAGTTTTGGTTCTCAAAGTGCATTTGCTAGCGGATTATCAAAATATTTTGAGCGACTTATAGAGCTTACAGCAGATGCTGGTATCAATCCTAACTTTACACAAGTAGAGTTTGAGAAAGAAAAGGAACGTCTCATAGAAGGTTTAAAATCTAATGAGAAGAGTGTAAGTGCAATTGCAGGTCGTGTACAAAGCGTTCTTGCATACGGTGCAGATCACCCTTACGGGGAGTTTACAACTGAAGAGACGGTAAACAATGTTAATCTTGCAGATGTGCAGAAGTTTCACTCTGATTACTTTAGACCAAATAATGGATACCTAATTATTGTAGGCGATGTTAATTTTGATGAAGTAAAGAAGATTGTAACTAAAAATTTCAAGAACTGGAAAGAAGGAGATATTCCTGAAACTCCATTCTCAGAGAAAGATAATGCATCTACTACAGAGATCAATTTTATAAATATGGATAACGCTGTACAGTCAGAAATTGCTGTTCAGAACACGGTAAACCTTACAATGACAGATGAAGATTATTTTCCTGCATTGATTGCAAATAACATCTTAGGTGGTGGTGGAGAAGCTCGTCTTTTTAACAACCTACGTGAAGATAAAGGATATACCTACGGTTCTTATTCTAGAATAGGATCTAACGAGAAAACGGTAACGCGTTTCAGTGCGACAGCAAGTGTACGTAACGTTGTTACAGATAGCTCTGTAGTTGAGATCGTAAAGGAAATCAATCGCATGGGATCTGAGCCAGTATCTGCTGAGGAACTTGCAAATGCAAAAGCAAAATACACTGGTAGCTTTGTACTAGCGCTAGAGCGACCACAAACTATTGCAAACTATGCATACAATATTGAGAGCAAAGGACTTCCAAAGGATTTCTATAAGAATTACCTTGCTAACATTGATAAAGTTTCTCAACAAGACGTGCAGAATGCTGCAAGTAAATTGTTTAAAGGAGACAATGCTAGAATTGTAGTTACAGGTAAAGGTAGCGAGGTAATTGATAATCTTAACAATGTTGTTATTAATGGTAAAGCTGTACCAGTAAAGTATTATGATGTATATGGTAAAGCAATTGCAAAGCCAGAATTTAAGAAAGAACTTCCAGCAGATTTAACGGTAAATAAAGTGCTTGAATCTTACATTGCTGCCATAGGAGGTAAGGATAAGATTGCAGCAGTAAACTCTGTGTACATAAAAGCGCAAGGTACTGTTCAAGGTATGACGTTAGATTTTGAGCTTAAAAAGACGACTAAAGAGCAATTTGTGCAAAATATCATGATGGGAGGTAATTCTCTTTCTAAGCAAGTGCTTGATGGTGAGAAGGCTTATATGGTAGCACAAGGGCAACGCAAAGACCTAGAAGGTGATGATATTGCAAAAGTAAAAGCAGAATCTTCTCCTTTTCCAGAAGTTAACTGGTTAAGTGGTGGAGCTACTCTAGAAGGTATGGAGAAAGTAGATGGCGAAGATGCTTATGTTGTAAAGGTTGAAGGAGGTAAAATGGCATATTATAGTGCAAAAACTGGACTTAAACTTCAAGAAGTTTCTGTACAAGAAGCACAAGGTCAAACGTTCAAAACTACAATCGTTTATAGCAAGTATCAAGATGTAGGAGGAATTATGTTTCCATTTACATTGAGCCAGTCTTTAGGCCCACAGGCTATAGAGTTTAATGTTACAGAGATCAAAGTAAATGAAGGAGTTTCAGATGCAGATTTTGAGTAATCATTAATCACATAATTTTAAAAAGGTCAGCGATTGCTGGCCTTTTTTTATGCTCTTACTTTACCTTGCACATTGTTATAAACTCCTTATTGCTACTTAACTTCTCAGAATATTCAAAAAAAGCGGGAAGTGTGTGGTTTTACGCTTTCGCGAAAGCGTAATAATAACCCATCAAAAAAGAGAAATTATAAATTTTAATATGCATTAACTTGCTATTTGTTAATGAGGTTAACTCATAAACAAGTGTAATTATGAGATTCTGAAATTTAACAACGCTATATAGTAAGTGAAAAGTGATATGTACTTTTAATAAAAATAATACCCATGTCTAGAGAACCAAAAATTGAGAGATTTAATACAAACGTAAAGTCAAAATATGAAGTGTATAACGCTATATTTATGACACTTCCCTTTGACGGTATTTCAAATACAGGAGTACTTCTACCGCTTTTTCATTCTATTTGTAAAGCAGGATATGAAGACAATAAAAATCCTTCAGAAATCATTGAGTATTTCTTTGAGAGATACATGAGAGATGCTTCGGCAAAGGAAAGAGAAGATTTACTGTTTAAGTTTATTCAATATATAGAACGCCAAGTAGTACTTTTTGATGCGATAGAGGATGCTTCATATCGTATTGTAAACAATATGGACGGACGCGGAACACTGCGTAACATAAAAGAAGAAGCAGAGGCAACTGGTAAAAAAGAAGAGCTTATTGCTTACTTAAATACTTTTAAAATAAGACCAGTACTTACTGCACACCCTACGCAATTTTATCCAGGAGTTGTGCTAGGTATTATTAATGATCTTAGTGAAGCAATACGAGAAGACCGTCTTGAAGACATAAAATCATTACTGGCTCAATTAGGAAAAACACCTTTCTTTAAGAAAGAAAAACCAACGCCTTATGATGAGGCAGTAAGTTTAATATGGTACCTAGAAAATGTGTTTTACCATAGTGCAGGTGCTATTTATGATTACTTACATAAGCACTTAATACAAGACGAAACTTTTAGTAACTCACTAGTAGATTTAGGTTTTTGGCCAGGTGGAGATCGCGATGGTAATCCATTTGTGACTACAGCAATCACGCTTAAAGTTGCACGTAAATTACGCAGCACCGTACTAAGGAATTATTATCGCGAACTAAGACAACTGCGTCGTCGTATAACTTTTCAAGGTACTGAGGAACTTCTGGGATCATTAGAGGTTGCGTTGTATAAAGCGATTTTTATAGAAGGTAAGCCAGAGATTGATCAAAAGCATATTCTTACCGTTCTTAAAGAGGTGCGAGATGTCGTGCGTGATAAACATCAAAGTTTATACTTAGACCATATAGATAGCTTAATTCACAAAGTAGAACTGTTTGGGTTACATTTTGCTTCCCTAGATATAAGACAAGATAGTAGTATTCATAAAATTGTATTCGAAGAAATAGTAGCACATGCTCAGATAGATGGTAAAGCCATATTTCCAGAGAACTACTTGAGTCTAGATGACGAAGCACAGATTGCCTTTTTAAATGATGTTTCTGGCTCCTTAGATCCAGAGAGTTTTAGTGAAGAAGTTGTCACAAAAACACTAGGTTCCATTTATGCAATGAAAACCATTCAGGAAGAAAATGGAGAAAAAGGCTCAAACCGTTATATCATTAGTAATTCACAAAGTGCATTGCATGTAATGCAGGCGTTTACGTTCTTAAGACTATGTGATTGGGATATGCCTACTGCAGATGTTTCCCCACTTTTTGAGACCGTTCCAGATTTAATTGCTGCGCCAGAAGTGATGGAGGCGTTGTATACAAACCCAACCTACAGTGCGCATTTAAAGCGTCGCGGCATGCGCCAGACTATCATGCTAGGCTTCTCTGATGGAACCAAGGATGGTGGGTATCTCATGGCAAACTGGAGTATTTTTAAAGCCAAAGAAGCAATGACTGCCATGTCTAGAAAATATGGGGTTACTGTAATCTTCTTTGACGGTAGAGGAGGACCACCAGCACGTGGAGGCGGAAAGACACATCAATTTTATGCATCTTTAGGGCCAAAAATTGAAGCTCAAGAAATACAACTTACAGTACAAGGACAAACCATCAGTTCAAATTTTGGAACATTGGATTCATGTCAATATAACCTGGAGCAATTATTAAGTAGTGGTGTTGCAAATGAAGTTTTTGCTTCTGCAAATAATGACATTACAGATACTGATAGAGCCACACTAGAAGCACTAGCTCAAAAGAGTTATGAAGCTTATACAGCTTTTAAACAGCACGATAAATTCTTGCCGTACCTAGAGCGTATGAGTACGCTTAAGTATTATGCAAAAACAAATATTGGTAGTAGGCCAAGTAAGCGTTCTCAGAAGTCTACGCTAGATTTTGGGGATTTAAGAGCAATTCCTTTTGTGGGCAGTTGGAGCCAACTTAAACAAAACGTTCCAGGATTTTATGGCGTAGGTACTGCGCTGGCTTCTTTTGAAGAAAAAGGAACACTTGACGAGGTAAAAGAGCTTTATAAGAACAGTTCATTCTTCCGTACGCTGCTTGAAAATAGTATGATGAGCCTTACCAAGTCATTCTTTGGCTTAACGGCTTATATGGCAGATGACGAGGAGTTTGGTGCTTTCTGGAAAATTCTATTTGATGAATATGAGCGTAGCAAGCGATTAATGCTTGAAGTGTCAGGACTCAAGGAGTTAATGGAAAATGAGCAAGCTGGTAAGGCTTCCATACAAGAAAGGGAGCGCATTGTATTACCACTTCTTACCATCCAGCAATATGCATTGAGAGCTATACAAGAAATGCAAAAATCTGGAGAACAATCAGATAAGCTTGCTGTGTATGAGCAGATGGTGACGAGATCATTATTTGGTAATATTAATGCGAGTAGAAACTCGGCATAAAAAAGCATCATAAGGGAGTAATGCGTTGCTCCCTTATAATAGTTAGAGTACCTTTGCGCCAGCAGGCCGCCTTATTGATCCAGCAATGGATAGGAAAGTCCGGACACCATAGGATAGCATAGCGGCTAACGGCCGTCACGCTAAATTTATTTTTAGTGGAGGACAAGTGCAACAGAAAGAATGTACAGGTAATGCTGTAGCGAACCCAGGTAAACTCTATGCGGTGCAATGTCAAGTATACTCACAGTTAAGTGCGATCCGCGCGTTGTGAGAGGGTAGGCAGATAGAGGTTACTAGTAATGGTAATCCCAGATAAATAATAAGGAATCTCTAGAATCATCTAGAGTGAACAGAATCCGGCTTATAGGCCTGCTTTTTTTAAGATTTTACAAGCTTTTTATAACAAATAAATCCCGCTAGTTGCGGGATTTATTTGTTATACTATATATGTTATGCTTCCCAAAGTGAATTCGGGACGAGTCTTGCGAAAGCGTGCTTGAATAAATTGTTATTCTTCTTCGTCGCTTTCTGGCATTTCAAAAAAGCTGAAGGCATTCCCACCATAATTACGTGTTTGTACATAATTAGGAAACGAGTCCATTTTAGTATATTTTCCGTGTTCTATGATCAAGGTGCCATCTTGATCTAGCAAATTTTGTTTAAAAACAAGCGTTGCTATTTTTTCAAAATCCTTAATGTCGATGTCGTAAGGTGGATCTGCAAAAATAATATCATAAGTGCCTCTTGCACGCTCTAAATACTTAAATACGTCACTTTTTATAGTTTGAATTGAAAATTCAAACTCCTCTGCCGTTTTATTTATAAACTGCACACAACCATAATTTGCATCTACGGCTGTAATCTGGTCTGAGCCGCGTGAGGCAAACTCATAACTTATATTTCCTGTACCAGCAAAAAGGTCTAAAACCCTAAGCTGGCTCATATGGTAATTGCTTCTCAGAATATTAAACAATGCTTCCTTTGCCATATCTGTGGTAGGGCGTACGGGTAATTTTTTTGGAGCAGCGATGCGGCGTCCTTTATATTTTCCTGAGATTATTCTTGTCATAGTAGTGTTGCGAGTAGGGATTGAGATCTTGTGAGGCTGGTAGACGGACTATCTTTAATAATAAGATGTCTGATGTACGTATGTGCTATACTATAAAATTCGTCATCCTTTTCTATAGTACCTGTAAGTGTTACAGATGTATTTTCTGGATTGAGTTCTAGTTGCTCTAGAGTGAATAGTAGGTAATATATAAAATCTTCCTTGGCGCGTATCTCAAACCTATTAATAAAAAGTAGTTTTTTATTCTTTACAACGCCCATCTCAAAATACGAGCTTTGTAAATTTATTAATACTTGAGCTTCTTCATTATTAGAATACTCCGTAAGAAGATGTTTTGCAAATATTGTAGTACTGTGATAATACTCAAACGATCCAACAGTGTCAAAGAAGAAGTTGTTTATGTTTGAATAGGGCACATAAACATTGATAAGATCATAAAAATCTATGGTGTCGTGAGCTATATAATCAGTACTTAAAATCTTTGTATTAAACTTGAGATAGTCTGCGGCCTTCTCACTATCAAATAGCGCCTGTGGGACAAGTGTAAACAACTCGTTAGCATATACCACAGTAACCTTAGAAAAGGGTTGTGCAAGCGCCTCTATCTCTTTGAAAGCCTTTTCTATTTCAACGAGTAGGGTTGTAGGATTCACGTTTTCGCGAAAGCGCACCACCTCTGCATCCTTTACGTCCTTAGAATGGATATGTTGAGTAAAAAAAGAAAGTCCATCCAAATGTATTTGGATGGACAGACTATATAATGAATTTGTATGCTTGCTATTAGTCATTAGCACCGTAACTCTTAGGCCAGTTACCATTTGTGTTAATAGAAACCATTGACCCTACAGTTAAAGCATCACCATTTACACCGTCTACAGATACAATTTGCTTTTCTTTTTGAAGATAGTCTTTATCTTGATCTGCAAGTAAAATATCCTTTTTTATAGATATTTCAAAAACAGGATACATTGTGTTACTTTTTTCAATTTCTCCAGCGTCCATTGTATACTTTGCATCGATTCCTTCAATAGGAACATTGATCATTGTCTTATAACGATCTGAACCTTTAAATAAAGAGTCCTTAATAGATTTAGTACCTAATGTATCTGTAACAACAATTTCTTTGAAAGTATCTACACGGAAACGCTTAGTTTTTTCTACATCAAGTATAGTTGTATCTCTACGTTGAGTTATTGTGAACTCAGCTGTGTCTATAAAACGAACTAGTTTGTCAAAGTCTTTTTCATATTTACCTGTTACAGTTTTATGAGCTAATTGAGCCTGACGTAAGTCTCTCATATTGGTAATAGCGGCCTTATATCGCTTTTCTTTTATTTCATTAAATTCTACCTCTCCCCAAACTGCGTTAAAAAGAAGGTAGCCTAAAGCGGCAATTACTACCCAAAGTACAAGCTGTATTACTAGTTTCATGTAATGATGTTTAAAATTAGTTATGGTTAGGAACAAATCTACAATTTTTTTTTACACACAAAAATTTATTATCTCATTTTTCATTATGTAATTTGCGAGCATTCTCAACCTCCTATGATTAAAGAACCCAGAGCATTTTACAAGCAGCTAGTTAAGGACTTTGTGCACACACCTACTTTAAAGCAAGACAGGCTGTTAGAGCAATTGTCTACTTTTCTATTTGACATATCTAAGGATAAAGTGTTTGTTCTTAAAGGGTTTGCAGGTACAGGTAAAACAACAGTAATTGGGACTGTAGTTAAAAATTTATGGCAAGCTGGCATGACATCTGTGCTCATGGCACCTACAGGAAGAGCTGCAAAGGTGGCGAGTAATTATAGTAAAAAGCAAGCCTATACCATCCATAGAAAAATTTATTTCCCCAAAAAAGAGCGTGGAGGCGGCGTTTCTTTTAGTCTGCAACCCAATAAGCATAGAAACTGCATTTTTATAGTTGATGAAGCATCTATGATCTCTGATAGGGCTGCAGAGTCTAAGTTTTTTGATAATGGGTCACTACTGGATGATATGATGCAATACATCTATAGCGGTCATAATTGTAAGCTCATTCTGGTAGGTGATGAGGCGCAGTTACCACCAGTAAAGCTTGATATGTCACCTGCACTTGACATTAATTTGCTTTCCATGCAGTATAATAAAAATGTCGAGACCATACAGCTTGATGAAGTAATGAGGCAAGCAGAGGATAGTGGTATCCTTATGAACGCAACCGCTTTAAGGGAGCAACTCTCTGAAGAGTTTTATGAAGATTTTAAATTTGACATCGCAGGATTTACAGACGTTGTGCGACTTATAGATGGTCATGAGATTATGGATGCCATTAACGACTGTTACAGTAGTGTAGGTACAGAAGAGACAGCCATCATCGTACGGTCTAACAAACGAGCAAACTTATATAATCAGCAAATAAGAAACAGAATTCTATTTCAAGAGGAAGAAATTTCGGCTGGAGATCACTTAATGGTGGTAAAGAACAACTACTTCTGGATTGATGCAAAAAGTGATGCTGGATTTATTGCAAACGGCGATATTGTAAAGGTGCTAGAAATTCTAGCAATTAAGGAACTCTACGGTTTCCGTTTTGCAGAGGTAAAAGTGCAAATGGTAGATTATCCACAGATGCAACCTTTTGAAACTGTTGTCATGCTTGACGTACTTACACTTGAGACGCCAGCACTTCCTTATGAGCAAGGTGACACCTTATATAAGGAAGTTCAAAAAGATTATGCAGACGAAACTTCTAATTACAAACGTTTCCAAAAAATAAAGAATAATAAATTCTTTAATGCCTTACAGGTTAAATTCTCCTATGCAATCACCTGTCACAAATCACAAGGTGGACAGTGGGATAATGTTTTTATAGAGCAACCCTATCTTCCTGACGGGATGAATAAAGATTATTTGAGATGGTTATATACAGCTATCACACGATCTAAAAGTAAGCTGTACTTAATAGGTTTTAAAGATGATATGTTTGTAGAAGAGGCTTAAGTTGTAGGTCTTTTGGAGCTATTTCCCGCTTTACGTTACAATTCCTCATCGCGGCTGCGCCAGCTCTTGCGGGATTTTCACTGCAATCGGGGCTAGGGTTAGGTTAGTACGTTGGCACTTTTCTTTTTCATTCTTACCTTATGCACATTATTAGTTAAGTTTACCGTTATGAGTTTTGAGTTAATTGTAAGTATCATTCTAGGGTTTTCTCTAGCGGCATCTGCTGGTTTTAGAGTGTTTGTCCCTTTATTAGTATTAAGTCTTTCGGCACATTTTGGTTGGTTTCCTGTAAACAATTCATGGGAATGGGTGGGAAGTGTTCCCTCATTAGTGTTACTAGGAGTCGCCACAATTTTTGAAATAGGAGCTTACTTTATCCCTTGGGTAGATAATATTCTAGACACTATATCGGTACCACTAGCTGCAGTAGCAGGTACATTATTAATGGTAGCAACGATGGGTGATATGGATCCTACCATCACATGGGCACTGGCCATAATTGCAGGAGGCGGAGCAGCGGCAGCAGTTTCTGGCACTACAAGTGCTACAAGATTAGGAAGTACTGCAACCACTGGCGGACTCGCAAACCCGGTAATCGCTGGGACAGAAACAATTGCTGCGACTACAGTCTCTGTGGCAAGTATATTTTCTCCTATTTTGGCACTAATTCTCGTATTGTTATTAGTGGGCTTAGTTTGGAAGGTAATTCGTCGTCTTAGAAGAGCATAGCTTTTGTACTCTTTTCACTAACTTCGCTACTTGTTTTGAGGTGATGTATCACGCTGTCGAGAAACTCGTACCGAATTCACTTCGGGAAGCGTAAATAAATCCTTTCTAATTTTCTAAAAAATATTTTTTTTGAGTAAAGAACTTAAAATTATAGCCATGATTCCTGCTCGCTATGCAGCCTCACGTTTTCCAGGGAAAATGATGAAGGATTTGGCTGGTAAGCCAGTAATTGTGCGCACTTACGAGAGTACTATTGCAACGGGACTTTTTGATGAAGTATTTGTAGTTACTGATAGTGAAGTTATTTACAAAGCGGTAGAAGATGCTGGAGGTAAAGCAATCATGAGCATAAAAGAACATGAGTGTGGCAGCGATCGTATTGCAGAAGCAGTTGCAAGTCTTGATGTAGATATTGTGGTAAATGTACAAGGTGATGAGCCTTTTACTACACGAGAAGATCTTGCACCGGTACTAGATGTATTCTATGGTGACGATGCAGATCAAATAGATCTTGCAAGTGTAATGATGCCCATGACAGATGTATCTGAAATTGAAAATCCTAATAATGTTAAGGTAATAGTAGATAACGCAGATTTTGCTCTGTATTTTTCTAGATCTCCTTTGCCTTACGTGAGAGATACTACAGCTGGTATAACTACCTACAAGCATAAGGGAATATATGCTTTTAGAAAGCAAGCTATTTTAGACTTTGCTTCTATGAACATGACACCATTAGAAAAAGCAGAAAAGATAGAATGCATCCGCTTTTTAGAATATGGTAAAAAGATAAAAATGGTACGTTCTTCCAAGCTTGCTATAGGAATTGACACTCCAGAAGATCTTGAGGAGGCAATAAAAATTTATAAAGGTTTATAAAAGTTATGGGATTTTTTAAATGGATATATAACGATGTTATCGGTTGGAAAGCAATAGGTGATTTTTCGCAGGATACCGTAAAAAAAGCGGTGGTAATAGCCGTACCGCATACCAGTTGGCATGATTTCTATATGGGAATATTATTGCGAAGTGCACTTGATGTAAAAATAGGTTTTATAGGAAAGAAAGAGCTTTTTAAATGGCCTATGGGCCTTCTCTTTAAGGCCATGGGAGGCGCACCTATAGACAGAACTCCAGGTCAAGATAAAGTACAGTCTATCGCAGATGTCTTTAAGGATAAAGAAGAATTTAGACTTACAATCGCCCCAGAAGGAACGCGTAAGAAAGTTGATAAGCTCAAAACGGGTTTTTATTACATAGCCCTAGCAGCAGAAGTACCTATTATTATGGTAGCTTTTGATTTTGGTAAGAAAGAGCATCGTATTTCTAAACCATTATATCCATCTGGAAATATTGAAGAGGATATGAAAACAATCTATGCATTTTTTAAAGGAGCAGTAGGGAAGGTGCCTGAGTATAGCTTTACTCCAGAGGAATAAAAGAATTGTTACAGACGTAAAAAAGGCTCAATTACAAAATAGTAATTGAGCCTTTTTAGTAATATAGGTGTTGAACTTATGCCTCAGTGTATGTACCTGCTGTTTTCTTTCTCCATGCATCTAGCATCCAGCTTGTTTTTTCTAGCTCGCGTATGTATGCTCCAATGAGGTCAATAGTTCCCTCGTCACCAGCCTCATCTGCTTTTTTCACAACTGCACTTAACTGTTTTAAAATTATGCCATGGTCCTCAAGGATGTTATCGACCATGTCTCTGTCTGATAAATCTGACTTTGCCTCTTTGATGCTTGATTTTTCTAAATAGTCAGAAAGATTACTTGTAGGTGCAAAACGCAATGTAAGAATTCGCTCTGCGATTTCGTCAATTTTTAATTTTGCGTCATCGTATAATTCTTCAAATTTAATATGTAAATCAAAGAAATTTACTCCTGAAATATTCCAATGAAAGTTACGAAGCTTTTGATAGTATACGTGGTAATCTGCTAATAGTGTGTTAAGCTCGTTTACAGTATGATTAGTTTTTTCTGTATCTAAGTTTAGGTAATTCATAGTTCTTTTTTTTTGTTTTACGTAAAACTACGAAGTAGTGTTCATTAGTGTTAAAATTAGAGTTGGTTTAGTATAAATTTAACCCATTATACTAAGATTATCGTAAAATTAGTAGAGTTCTCTGGGCAGTCAAAATAAACTATATTTGCTCAAATTTTTTTATTATGATTAATAGTGTGTATCCTCAAGTAACGGGGAAGAAAGTATTAGTAACGGGAGGAGCTGGATTTATAGGTTCGAATATTTGTGAGGTATTGATTGAGCATGGAGCAATAGTAATTTGTTTAGACAATCTAGCTACGGGTCACAAGCATAATCTTGATGCTATTATGTCAAATCCTAACTTTACCTTTATAGAAGGAGATATTAGAGATATCAATGTATGTAAGAGCGCTGTTTCTAATTGTGACTATGTTCTTCATCAAGCTGCACTAGGATCGGTACCTAGATCTATTCAAGATCCTGCAACAAGTAATGAAGTAAATGTGGGAGGTTTTTTGAACATGCTTATAGCGTCTAAAGACAAGGGGGTGAAGCGCTTTGTGTATGCTGCGAGTTCCTCTACTTATGGTGATTCTCAAGGATTACCAAAGCAAGAAGATATTATTGGGAAGCCATTATCACCATATGCAATTACAAAATATGTAAATGAATTATATGCAGATGTATTTCATAAAACATATGGATTGGATTGTATAGGTTTGCGATATTTTAATGTATTTGGTCGTAAGCAAGATCCCAATGGGGCGTATGCCGCTGTTATTCCAAAATTTACAAAATTATTAATGGACCATGAATCGCCAGTGATGAACGGTGATGGTACATTTTCTCGTGATTTCACGTATATTGACAATGTTATTCAAATGAATATTCGTGCTATGCTTACCGAAAATGAGGAAGCAATGAATACTGTATACAATGTTGCTTACGGAGAAAGAACTGATTTAAACGAACTTGTTGCGATACTAAAAACTGAATTAAGTCAGTTTGATAGTGAAATTGCGGATGTTGAAATAAAATTTGGACCAAAAAGAGCTGGGGATGTTCCACATAGCCTAGCGAGTATTGATCGCGCAAGAAGTAGAGTAGGGTACGACCCACAATTCAGTATTAAAGACGGACTCAAAGAAGCAATGGTATGGTACTGGAAAAATTTAAAATAGAGTTTTTTGCTTTCGCGAAAGCATAAAAAATATAGATATGACAAAAATAAAGGTAGGAGTTATTGGATTAGGTTATGTTGGATTACCACTGGCTAGGTTATTTGGGACTAAGTACAATACGGTAGGATTTGATATCAACAAAAAACGTATTGCTGAACTTCAATCAGGCACAGATAGTACATTAGAGGTTGCTGACGAAGTGTTACAAGGCGTACTTAAGACTGAAAATAATGACTTAAATGGATTGTTATGTAGTGCAGATAGTAAGGATATTAAAGATTGTAATTATTATATTGTAACCGTGCCGACTCCGGTTGATAAAAATAACAGACCTGTTCTAACTCCTTTATATAAAAGTAGTGAGACTGTAGGTAAAGTTTTAAAGAAAGGTGATATCGTTGTTTACGAGAGCACTGTTTATCCTGGTGTAACAGAAGATGAGTGTGTGCCAGTTTTGGAACGCGTAAGCGGACTTAAGTTTAATGTAGACTTTTTTGTAGGGTATTCTCCAGAACGTATTAATCCAGGAGATAAAGAACATACTGTAGAGAAAATACTAAAAGTGACCTCTGGAAGCACTCCTGAAATAGGGAAGAAAGTAGATGATTTGTACAGCTCTATAATTACTGCAGGAACGCATCTAGCTCCAACTATAAAAGTAGCAGAAGCTTCTAAAGTAATCGAGAACTCTCAACGTGACATCAATATTGCTTTTGTAAACGAACTAGCTAAGATTTTTAATTTGATGGGTATCAATACACATGATGTCCTAGAAGCAGCAGGTACAAAGTGGAATTTTTTACCATTTAAACCTGGCCTAGTAGGAGGTCACTGTATAGGTGTAGATCCATATTACCTAGCACAGAAAGCACAAGAATTAGGATATCATCCAGAAATTATTTTAGCAGGACGTCGACTTAATGATAGTATGGGAGCATATGTGGCCTCTGAAGTGGTAAAGCTTATGCTTAAAAACGATATCAAAGTAAAAGGTTCTGAACTATTGATTCTTGGAATTACTTTTAAGGAGAATTGTCCAGATGTACGCAATACGAAAGTAACAGATGTTATAAGACATTTGAAAGAATTTGGGGTTAATGTAACGATATTTGATCCATGGGTAAATGCTACCGAAGTATTTCATGAATACGGTCTAGATGCTCTTACAGAAGTTCCAAACCAAAAATATGATGCTATCGTACAAGCTGTGGCGCATAAAGAATTTGCTTCTTTAGATTTAAATTCTCTTAAGAATGATAAATCTGTAGTTTATGACGTAAAAGGGGTGTTAGGTAATAAAGCAGATGCTAAGCTGTAATGAACATTCTAATTACAGGTGGAGCAGGTTTTATAGGGTCTCACGTGGTGAGACTATTTTTAGAAGTTTTTCCTAAAAGTCATATTTACAATCTTGATATTCTTACTTATGCTGGAAACCTAGAGAACCTTTCCGATATAGA
Organism: Dokdonia sp. Hel_I_63; assembly: GCF_007827285.1. Lineage (NCBI taxonomy): Bacteria > Pseudomonadati > Bacteroidota > Flavobacteriia > Flavobacteriales > Flavobacteriaceae > Dokdonia > Dokdonia sp. Hel_I_63. The sequence continues at coordinate 2,121,160 of NZ_VISD01000001.1, forward strand.
AGCGTCTAGCAATTATACATTTATAAAAGGGGATATCAATGATGCCCCTTTTTTGATGAATCTGTTTTCTAGTTACCAATTTGATAAAATAATCCATCTAGCGGCAGAATCACATGTTGATAGAAGTATAAAAGATCCTTTAGCATTTGTACAGACTAATATTATTGGTACACTTAATCTTCTTAACGCAGCAAGAAGTATTTGGAAAGAAGATTACTCTTCAAAACTTTTCTACCACATTAGTACAGACGAAGTCTACGGTTCACTAGGTGAAAGCGGACTCTTCACTGAAACTACTTCTTATGATCCAAATTCGCCCTATGCAGCCTCGAAGGCAAGTTCAGATCATTTTGTAAGGGCTTATGGGGAAACCTATGGTTTGCCATATATTATTAGCAATTGCTCTAATAATTATGGTCCTAACCAATTTCCAGAAAAATTAATTCCTTTATTTATCAATAATATTATCGAGGGTACATCTTTGCCTGTTTATGGTGATGGTAATTATACGAGAGATTGGTTATTTGTGAAGGACCATGCGGCTGCAATAGCACTTATATTTGAAAAAGGTACATTAAAGGAAACCTATAACATTGGCGGTTTTAATGAGTGGAAAAATATTGACTTAGTAAAGCTATTGTGTGATATAATGGATGATAAGCTTTCGCGAAATCGGGATTCTTCAAAATCACTTATAACTTACGTGAAAGACCGTCAGGGTCATGATAAGAGGTATGCAATAGATGCAACAAAAATTGAAAAAGAACTTGGTTGGAAACCATCTGTTACTTTTGACGAAGGTCTATCGCGAACCGTAGATTGGTATCTTGCTAATGATCAGTGGCTCAAAAATGTAACTTCTGGATCTTACCAAGAATATTATAAAAAAATGTACTCATAATGAAAGGTATTGTACTAGCAGGCGGCTCGGGGACGCGTTTATCACCACTTACAATAGCGGTAAGTAAGCAGTTGTTACCCGTGTATGATAAACCTATGATTTTCTATCCTATCTCTGTGTTAATGCTTGCGGGTATAAGAGAGATATTAATAATAACTACACATGAGGATAGTCACCTTTTTGAGCGTTTATTGGGTGATGGAAGCACGCTAGGCTGTAATTTTCAATATGAAGTTCAAGAATCACCTAATGGACTTGCAGAGGCATTCATAATAGGTGAATCATTTATAGGACCGGATAAAGTAGCACTAGTTCTAGGAGATAACATTTTTTACGGTAATGGTCTTAGTCAGTTATTACAAAGTAAAAATGATGTAGATGGTGCAGCTATTTTTGCTTATCCAGTTAGAGATCCAGAACGATTTGGTGTTGTGGCTTTTGATAAGGAAATGAAAGCAACAAGCATTGAGGAAAAACCGAGTACACCAAAGTCTAATTACGCAGTTCCTGGAATTTATTTCTATGATAACGAGGTAGTGGGGATTGCAAAGAAGATAAAACCGTCAGAACGAGGAGAGCTAGAAATTACTACAATTAATCAAGAATATCTCAAGAAGAAAAAACTTTCAGTAGGTATTATGAGTAGAGGTATGTCTTGGTTTGATACAGGCACGGTAGATGCGCTTGATGATGCGACAGAATTTATAAGAGTATTACAACGTAATCAAAGCACAATGATAGCTTGTCTTGAGGAGATTGCTTACAAGATGAATTGGATATCATACGAAGCACTTAAGGCAAGTGCATCAAGGTATGGTAAAGGTGCTTATGCACAATATATAAATACACTATAGTGGAATTTCAAAAAACAGCATTCAAAGATTTAATTATATGCACTCCAAAAGTGTTCGAAGATGATCGTGGTTATTTCTATGAATCATATAATTCGCAAGCTTTTGAAAAATTTTCAGGTTTCTCTCCAGTGTTTGTTCAAGATAATCAGTCTAAATCATCATATGGGGTACTAAGAGGACTTCATTTCCAGATAGGAAAACATGCGCAATCTAAACTTGTAAGAGTAATTGAGGGTGAGGTGCTTGATGTAGTTGTAGATCTTCGTAAAGAAGAGCCTACCTATGGAAAATCTTTTACTATCAAACTTTCGGGCATTAATAAAAAACAACTCTTTGTGCCTAAAGGGATGGCGCATGGATTTATTACATTGAGTGATACTGCTGTCTTTGCCTATAAGTGTGACGCGTTTTATGATCAACAAAGTGAACGTGGACTTGCTTACAATGATGTCTCATTAAAGATTGATTGGTTGCTTGACGAGCATGAATTTTTGCTTTCTCCTAAGGATTTAGAAAACCCTATGCTCTGCGAACTTAAAAACATTTCTTTTTAATGAATGTTACTGCGAGTAATAGAGAGGTCACTTTAAAAAAGATTGTAGTCACTGGAGCTCTTGGTCAGCTGGGAATGGCTTTACTAGAGCAGTCTAAGTACCATAAGGATTTTTACTATGTGTTTCTTTCAAGAAAAGACTTTGATATAACTTCTCGTGATAATATCTCATCAGTGTTTGATACACATCAACCAGATGTTGTTATCAATACTGCTGCATATACAGCCGTAGATGCTGCAGAAGACGATAAAGATCAAGCATTCCTTATTAATGAAACAGCTGTGGGTTATCTCGCAGAGGAGTGTAAAAAGCGCGATTGTGCATTAATTCATGTCTCTACAGATTATGTTTTTGATGGAGATAAATCCACTGCCTATGTAGAAAGTGATAATCCTAATCCGCAAACAGTTTATGGTGTGTCAAAACTAGGCGGGGAACAATTAATTGAGGCTTCCAATATATCAAAGTACGCTATTATTCGTACGTCATGGGTTTATAGTGTGTACGGTCACAATTTTGTAAAAACAATGCTGAGATTAGGGGAAGAGAGGGGACAGCTCTCTGTTGTCAATGACCAGTTGGGTTGCCCTACTTGGGCAAATGACCTTGCAGATACTATTTTAACTGTTGCCCGAGAATTGAAAGAAGATAGTTCTGGCGTATATCATTTTTCTAACAAAGGAAGTATTACTTGGTATGATTTCGCGAAAGCCATCTTTGAGAACTCACAAATGGATGTTCTCATTACTCCAGTTACTAGCGATTCGTTCCCCACCAAAGCAGAACGCCCTAAAAATAGTGTGCTAGACACGCATAAGATTGAAAAGCAATTTCAAGTTGATATTCCAGAATGGGGTAGTTCGCTGCAAAAAATGCTCAAAAGACTTTAATGATTGAATCTTGGAAAACTATCGCAATTCAAGCTGCAATAAAAGCAGGAGAAGTTATTATGGATGTTTATCGTCGTGACTTTGATGTAGCACATAAATCAGATAATTCTCCACTCACTGAGGCAGATCTAAACGCTCATGAAACCATTGTCGGTCAGCTCCAGCAAACTGGAATTCCAATATTGAGTGAGGAAGGGAGTGAAATACCTTTTGAGACTCGCATAAAATGGGATCAATTTTGGATGGTAGATCCTCTAGATGGTACTAAGGAGTTTGTAAAACGCAACGGCGAGTTTACGGTAAATATCGCTTTAATGGTAGGTCACAGACCTGTTTTTGGTGTGATTTATGTCCCTGTGCATAAAACTATATATGCTGGTGGATCTGATGATGGAGCCAGTTATAAGTTGGTTGGTCCAAAAGATGATATTTCTTGGGAAAAGTTGATAAATAAGGTAATCCCGCTTTCGCGAAAGCTTAAAAACTACAATAACCTTAATCATGTCAAAGTAGTCACCAGTCGCTCACATTTAAATTTAAAAACGCAAGAATTTGTTAAGGACTTGCAGAATGCAGGTAAAAATACAGAAGTAGTGCCATCTGGTAGTGCGTACAAGTTTTGTCTTGTTGCAGAAGGAACTGCAGATGTGTATCCTCGTTTTGGGCCTTGTATGGAATGGGATACTGCAGCAGGAGACGCTATTTGTGAAGGAGTAGGAGGAGCTGTTTATGTTGAGCATACAAGTGAGAGACTATTCTACAATAAAGAATCACTTTTTAGTCCTAACTTCGTAGCACACTAATTGATTTATGAAAATTCTTGTTACTGGCGCTGCTGGATTTATAGGCTATCATCTTTGTAAACGCTTACTGAGCGAGGGTCACACTGTGGTAGGCCTCGATAATATAAATGATTATTATGACCCACAACTCAAGTTTGATAGACTTAAAGAGCTGGGTGTGGTGAGGGAACAGGCAGAAAAGTGGAATACACCTTCTACTAGTAAGCTACACGGAAATTTCTCATTTATTAGGTTAAATCTTCAAGATAGGGAAGGGTTACCTATACTGTTTAAAAGAAATTCATTTGATCAAGTCTGTAATCTCGCAGCTCAAGCAGGAGTGCGGTACTCTATAGAAAATCCAGAAGTGTATGTAGATACTAATATTGTGGGTTTCTTAAATATTTTGGAATGCTGTAGAGATTATAAAGTTTCAAAATTGGTTTATGCTAGTAGTAGCAGTGTTTACGGTAATAGTAAAGAGGTCCCTTTTACAGAAAAACAGTCTGTAGATGAGCCTATAAGTATTTATGCAGCGACCAAAAAATCTAATGAGTTAATGGCGCATACGTATAGTCATCTATTTAATATAGAGACTATAGGACTACGATTTTTTACCGTTTACGGACCTTGGGGAAGGCCTGATATGGCCATGTTTTTATTTACAGATGCTATATTAAATAAGAGACCTATTAAAGTTTTTAACGAAGGTAATCTCTCACGTGATTTTACTTATATATCAGATATCATAGAAGGGGTAATAACAGTGATTACTGGTACTTCGCGGACTAAAAAACCAATCTATAATATAGGGAATAGTGAACCGGTCAAGCTGTTAGATTTTATTACGGTATTAGAATCGGAGTTAGGTATAACTGCTATAAAGCAAATGATGCCTATGCAAGATGGCGATGTACACAGAACATGGGCAGATGTTTCCTCATTACAAAATGATTTTGGCTATGCACCATCCGTCTCTGTTGCAGAGGGAATTGCAGCTTTTCTAGCTTGGTACAGGTCTTATTATTAAAATTTTAGAGCTTCACTATTCAATTAATTCTGTAAATTGATTTATTACCTTATATTTTGAGTGATGGTATCATTAATTTATATATTTGCGAGCTTAAACAAAATTTATAATGTCTGTAAAAAATATCTGTTGTATTGGTGCTGGCTATGTGGGAGGTCCTACAATGTCAGTCATAGCTCAAAAATGTCCACATATTAATGTTACTGTTGTAGATCTTAATAAAGAAAGGATTGCTGCATGGAATGATGAGGATTTAAATAAGCTACCAATTTATGAACCAGGTTTAGATGCAGTAGTAGGTGAGGCTAGAGGTAGAAACTTATTCTTTTCTACAGAAGTAGACAAAGCTATTGACGAAGCAGATATGATATTTATTTCTGTAAATACTCCGACTAAAACTTATGGGGTAGGTAAGGGAATGGCCGCAGATTTAAAATTTATTGAACTTTGCGCAAGGCAAATTGCTAGAGTTGCTACAACTAATAAAATAATTGTTGAAAAGTCAACTTTACCGGTAAGGACTGCTGAAGCACTTAAGAGGATTTTAGAAAACACAGGTAATGGTGTACAATTTGATATTCTTTCAAATCCAGAATTTTTAGCAGAAGGTACAGCAATAGAGGATCTTCAAAACGCTGATCGAGTACTAGTAGGACGAGAAAATACAGAGAGAGGAATTGCTGCAGCAAAGAAACTTACAGATATCTATGCTAATTGGCTTACTCCAGAAAGAATTTTGACGACTAATGTTTGGTCTTCTGAACTTTCTAAACTAACTGCAAATGCATTCTTAGCACAGCGTGTATCGTCTATAAATGCCTTGTCGGAATTGTGTGAAGTTACTGAAGCAGATGTTAATGAAGTAGCACGAGCAATTGGTTCTGATTCGAGAATAGGACCTAAATTTTTGAAAGCGTCTGTTGGATTTGGAGGGTCTTGTTTTCAAAAAGATATATTAAATCTTGTATACATTGCCAAAACCTATGGTCTTGATGAAGTAGCAGATTATTGGGAACAGGTCATTATTATGAATGATCATCAAAAAAGAAGATTTGCAAAGAAAATAGTAGAAACCTTATTTAATACAGTTTCTGGTAAAAAAATAGTCTTGTTAGGTTGGGCTTTTAAAAAAGATACTAATGATACAAGAGAATCTCCTGCTATATATGTAGCAGATTATTTGCTAAGTGAGCAAGCGGAGGTTGTCGTATACGATCCTAAAGTGCCATCAGAAAAAGTCTATGCAGATTTAGACTATTTAAATACGAGATCTGAATCAGAAAACAAATCATTGGTTACAGTGGTGAGTAATCCAGCTGAAGCATTTAAAGATTCCCATGCGATTGCAGTGTGCACGGAGTGGGATGAATTTAAAAGTTACGATTGGAATTCCATATATGATGATATGTTGAAACCTGCATTTGTTTTTGATGGAAGAGCTATTTTAGATATTGATAATTTAAAATCAATTGGTTTTGATTGTTATAGTGTAGGTAAAGGATAGTTGACCTAGGCATATTTGTTTTATTAATTTATTAACGTTTATGGTAATTCAGTTTTTTTTTAAAGTATTTACATTTTGTGTATGAAATATATTAATTGCGTTGTACTGATTGTTTTTTTATTGTTTTTTACTATAGGTCATTCTCAATCTTTCGACCCTAGTAATTTAAAGTCACTTGATATTGATGCTTTGTCTGATGAACAAGTAAGTTCATACTGGGAACGTGCACAAGATGAAGGTTATAGTTTAGGTGATTTAGAATTAATAGGTGCATCTCGAGGGCTTTCTAAGAGCCAAATCACTAAACTTAAGCGCCGTATCGAAAGTTTGCCAGTAACCTCAGGTGTTGGTAGTTCTTCGCAAGAGGAAGTAGTTGATTCGAAAGTCGTAAGAAAAGCACCAGCTAGCGACGAAAGAAGATTTGGCAGAGGTGAATTGGAAAATACATCTACTTCTATTTCTAATCCCTTGTTCGGGTTTGATTTTTTTAATAACCCAAATATATCTTTTGAACCTGCTCTTAATTTAGCTACTCCAGAAAATTATCAGTTAGGTCCAGGTGATCAAATAACTATATCTGTTTTTGGTGCTGCCGAAGATGTTTTTGAACGCACTGTAGGGGCAAATGGCTCTATAAATATCCCAAATTTGGGGCCAATAGTTTTAAGTGGTCTGACAATAAAAGAAGCAAGAACAAAAGTAAATGGGCGTTTTAAATCAATTTATAGTGGTATTTCAGCCCAAGAAAATAGTCCTTATAGAGTTAATGTTGATCTTTCTCTTACTGGTATAAGAAGAGTTCAAGTTAATATTATAGGCCAAGTAAAGGTTCCCGGCACCTATAGTTTATCAGCTCTTTCAAATGTTCTTAATGCACTTTATGCTGCTGGTGGGCCTACTGAGAATGGGACTTTTAGAAATATACTTATTGTAAGGGATGGTATTGTTGTAGGTAATTTTGATATTTATAAATATATCATTTCAGGAAATACTGAAGGTAATTTATTTATTAAGGATCAGGATGCAATTATTGTAAGACCTTATGATAAGCGTGTAAATGTAACTGGTGAGGTAAAGCGTCCAGGTCTTTATGAGGTCTTGCCCAATGAATCTTTTACTGATTTGAGTCTTTATTTTGGAGGATTTACATCAAATGCTTATAAAGAGAAAGTTGTTATCGAACGCGTTGAAGGCGCTCAGCGTTCAGTAAAAGAAATTGACGTATCTGAATCTAATGTAGCCTTGGTAGATGGGGATCTAATTGATATTCAACCTATAACCGATCGTTTTGTTAATAAAATTACCATCGAAGGGTCAATTTATAGGCCTGGATCTTATGAGTTGCAAGCAGATATGAAGCTTTCTGATTTACTTCAAAAATCTCTCGGACCAACAGATGATGCTTTTTTAGAACGAGCGATTTTATATCGTACTAATAAAGGGCTTAAGAAGGAGGCTATTTCTTTTTCTATTACTGAAGTAGTTAGTGGAGATTTTGATATCTTATTAAAAAGAGAAGATGCTGTAAAAGTGTTCAGCAGTAGTTCATTAGAAGATTCAATGACATTATCTATAAACGGAGCAGTAAATGATCCAAAAACAATTCCATTTATTGATGGTTTAAAAGTTGGTGACCTTATTGCTTTAGGGGGCGGGTTTAGAGATGGCGCAGATCCTCTTTCTGTAGATGTTTTTAGACGCGTTGTAGACGAAGATTTAAGCACGGAGAGTAAAATTTTGAAATGGTCTGGAAATGAGGAGCTTTCAGTCGGCATAAAAACAGATTTTGAACTGAAGCCTTTTGATAGAATCTCTGTTAGATTTAGAAAAGGTTTTGTCAAGCAACAAAGTGTTTCCGTAAAGGGTGAGGTTTTTTATCCAGGAGAATACTCAATCGTTTCTAAAAACGATCGTGTATCAGATTTGATACAAAACGCTGGAGGCCTTTCGCCATACGCAAATATCAAAGGAGCAACATTAATTAGAAAATTGAGAGTTCGTGATGAAAAAACACAAAGAGCTTTAGTCGAAAATCTGAGTGATGATGGGGAAATTATTAATGAAAATAATGATAAGGAATTCAGAATTGCACTAGATTTAGAAAAGATACTTAGCTCTAATAAAAATAAATTAAAATATGATATTATTTTAGAGGAGGGTGATCAATTAACAATTCCCTCATTCAAGCAAACGGTAGAGGTTCGAGGAGAAGTCCTAGCTCCCTCTCTAATTCGTTTTGATAAGCGAAAATCATTAAAAAGTTATATTAACGGTTCTGGAGGTTTTACCTCAAATGCAAAGAAAGGAAAAGTTTATGTAATTAAGGCTAACGGAGAAGTTTCCTCTACTAAAAAGTTCCTTTTCTTTAGAAACTACCCAGATGTAGAGCCTGGGTCGGTAATTTTAATTCCACCTAAGCCAGAGAGAACAGGTGGTCTGTCTGTACAAGAGATAATAGGTATAACTACTGGACTAGGGACTTTAGGATTGTTAGTTGATAGATTAGCAAATTAAAATAAATTATTATTGAGTAATTATATCTCGAAACGATAACTTATGAAGAAGGAAAGTACATTCGATGTAGAGTATATCATAATAAATTTATTAAAATTTAAGAAGTTGATATTATTTTCAACATTTTTTATTTTTATTATGAGTATTATTATTATGTGGGGTACACCAAAAATGTATAGCTCACATACTTCTTTTATCCTTCAAGTTTCAGAAGGCAAAAAGCTCAATAGCAATATTAGTAGTGTTGCAAAATTGGTGGGTATTAATGTAGGTGGAGGAAGTAATGAAAATTTAATTTATCCTACACTTTATCCAATTATTTTTAAGAGTGGTCCTTTTCAAAAAAAGCTATTAAATTCTGAGATTACTAGTAGTTATGAAAGCTCCCCTATAACAATAAGTGAATATTTAGGTAAATATCCTCAAACGAGCAGCCTCGATGTTATCCTTGGCTATACAATAGGCCTTCCTGGAAAAATAGTAAATGCAATAAAATCTAATAAAAGCCCTGCAATTAGTGATCAATTCAAAAAGATATCTGATTCAACCTTAGTTTATCTTTCGTCTAAAGAAGAAGAGAGAATTGGCTTTCTTTATGAAAATCTTAGTCTTGGTGTGAATGAGGATGATGGTATTATAGAGATTAACAGCTCATTTCCTGAAGCTCTAGCATCTGCTCAAATTGCCGGGATTATTCAAAATCACTTGCAATCCTATATAATAGAAAGTAATATAAAAAAGACAAGAACTGAGTTTCAATACATCACTGATCGTTTAGAAGAAGTTAAAGATGATTATGAGATTAAGAGAGCAATTCTTGCAAATTATCAAGATCGTAATATAAATCTTAGAAGTAACATTGCATTAAATAGATTAACTCAACTTGAAAACGATTTTGAACTAGCATCGGAGGTTTATTCAAATGTTCTTAGTGAACATGAGAGTATGAAATTGCAGCTCAAAAGAGATACACCTGTATTTATGACGATAGAACCGCCCGCAGTTCCACTCAATGCAAGCTCTCCCAAGAAGTTAAGAGGTGTAATTCTCATAACATTATTTGGTTCACTTTTAGTTATTGCACTAATCTATTTAAGAATAATTATTCTAGACTATGCGCGTGTATTTTTGAAAAAATAAAAATTGAAGACTCGCATAAAAATTGAAATTTAAAACTTGAATTTAGTATATAATTTTTAATTTAAAATTTAGAATAAATTTTAAATTGAGAAATAAATAAAACTTAGCAATGAAAAAAATATTAGTAACGGGTGGAGCAGGTTTTTTAGGTTCTCACTTATGTGAAAGGTTATTGAAAGAAGGAAACGAAGTTATTTGTTTAGATAATTATTTTACGGGTAATAAGATGAATGTAATTCATTTGTTAGAAAATCCATTATTTGAATTAATAAGGCACGACGTTACTGAACCTTTTTATGCAGAAGTAGATGAAATTTATAATTTGGCGTGTCCAGCATCACCCCCTCACTATCAACATAATCCCATTAAGACTATTAAAACATCTGTAATAGGGGCCATTAATATGCTTGGTTTGGCAAAGAGAGTAAATGCAAAAATTTTACAAGCCTCAACTAGTGAAGTTTATGGAGATCCAGAAGTTCACCCGCAAACTGAAGAATATTGGGGCAATGTGAATCCTATTGGATTGAGGTCCTGTTATGATGAAGGAAAAAGATGTGCAGAGTCTTTATTTGTGAATTATAAAAATCAAAATGATGTAAAAATCAAAATCATTAGAATTTTTAATACATATGGAACGAGGATGAATCCTTATGACGGGAGAGTAGTCTCTAACTTTATTGTTCAAGCATTAAAGGGGGAAGACATAACTATTTATGGAGATGGTAAACAAACTCGTAGTTTTCAGTATGTAGATGATTTAGTAGAGGGAATGATTAGAATGATGGCTTCAGATGATTCATTTACAGGTCCAGTTAATTTAGGTAATCCTAATGAATTCACAATGCTAGAATTAGCTCAAAATATTTTAAAGCTAACTAAATCACCTTCTAAAATTGTTTTTAGACCTCTTCCTCAAGATGATCCAATGCAAAGACAACCAAACATTTCATTAGCATTTGAGAAATTAGATGGTTGGAAGCCAAAAGTTGAACTTAAAGATGGGTTAGAAAAAACAATAAAATACTTTGAAAAAATAGTCTAGTAATTATTCAAAATTAAGGTAATTCTTGAAGGTTTTTATTAAGCTACTAATTTGTTAAATAATGAATGTTTTAAATTTAATTGGACGAGAGAAGCAATTATTTGCTAAGGATATAGCTCAATACGAAGATGAGTTAGTTGAGATCGTAAGTAGCTCCCGCTTCTTAGTTATAGGAGGGGCAGGTTCAATCGGTCAAGCTGTTACTCAAGAAATTTTCAAGCGAAACCCACTAAAATTGCACGTTGTAGATATTAGTGAGAATAATATGGTTGAACTAGTTCGTGATCTTAGGAGTACTTTTGGCTATATCGATGGAGACTTTAAGACATTTGCATTAGATATTGGTTCTATAGAGTATGATGCTTTTTTTGAAGCAGATGGGGCATATGATTATATATTAAACCTTTCAGCATTAAAACACGTGCGTAGCGAGAAGGACCCCTATACTCTTATGCGCATGATTGATGTAAATATTTTTAATACAGAAAAAACTTTAGTGCAGGCTATTGCTAAAGGAGTAAAGAAATATTTTTGTGTATCAACTGATAAAGCTGCTAACCCTGTTAATATGATGGGTGGTTCTAAAAGAATTATGGAGATGTTCTTAATGAGAAAAAGTGAAGAAATAAATATCTCTACTGCTCGTTTTGCAAATGTTGCCTTTTCAGATGGTTCTTTATTGCACGGATTTAATCAAAGAATCTTAAAAAAACAACCAATAGTGGCTCCCAATGATGTAAGACGATATTTTGTGACTCCCCAAGAATCAGGAGAATTATGTTTAGTTTCTTGTCTTTTAGGAGAAAATAGGGATATATTTTTTCCAAAATTAGATGAACATTTAAATCTTATTTCATTTGCAGATATTGCAATTAAATTTTTAGAACAAAGGGGCTATGAAGCTCATATGTGTTCAACCGAAGAAGAGGCGAGGTCTAAAGCTGATACACTAATAAAAGAAGGAAAATGGCCTTGTTTATTTACATCTAGTGACACGACAGGTGAAAAGGACTTTGAGGAATTTTTTACCGAAACAGAAATAATTGATTTAAAGAGATTTAATAATTTCGGAATAATTAAGAATGATGCAATTTATGATCAAGAAAAGCTGGAGATGTTTAGTAGCGAGATTAATCATATGAAAAATAATAGACGTTGGGACAAAGAAACTCTTGTAGACTTATTTCATAAAATGATTCCTAATTTTGGACATAAAGAAACTGGAAAATATTTAGATTCAAAGATGTAATCTATTTATCATCATACCATTAATGAAGAACGCAAATAAAGTAGTATACAATACAGGAATACTTTACCTAAGACTAATTTTGGGATTAGTTATTGGATTGATAACTACACGATTTGTTTTAGAAGCTCTTGGTGAAACTGATTACGGTATTTATATGCTTGTAGCTGGTATAGTAGCAATGTTAGGGATTTTAAATTCTAATATGTCTAATACATCCATGCGCTTTATTGCTCATAGTTTAGGTTCTAATGATGAAAAACTTCTAATAGCTACATTTAATACTACGCTGTTTTTACATTATTTTGTAGGTATTGTTGTTGTTATTTTGATGTTATTTGGCGGATATATACTATTTGAAAATTTTTTGAATATACCCCTAGATAAAGTTTTTGATGCTAAGGTGATTTTTGGATGTATGGTGCTCACTACTTTAATTACAGTTATATCAGTGCCTTATGATGCCTTAATAAATGCTCACGAAAATTTAATTGTTTTATCGTTAGTTGATATTGTAGGTGATATTCTAAAATTATTAATAGCTATTTATTTACTCTATAGCGATACTGAATTATTAATTCAGTATGGTGTTTTAATGCTTGGAGTTCAAATTATTCTTAGAGTAATTAAACAGGTTTATAGTAGAGTAAACTATAAGGAGAGTAAAGTAATTTACGCTGCTTTTGATAAAAAATTAATGAAATCTATTCTTAATTTTACAGGGTGGAATTTGTTTGGATCACTTGCCGCTGTTTCTGTAATTCAGATAAGGAGTATTTTACTCAATTCCTTTTTTGGTGTAAGAATTAATGCAGCAGAAGGTATTTCAAAGTCGGCTAGCACAGCTTTAAACATGGTATCCACGAGTATGACAATGGCTATAAATCCACAGATGGTAAAAAGCGAGGGTAGTGGAGACAGAGAGCGTATGATTTATATAACTAAAGTAAGTGCAAAATTTTCAATATTTTTATTTGGTCTATTTGCAGTTCCTGTATTTATTGAAGCACCATTATTACTTGAATTATGGTTAGTAGAGATTCCTGATTTTGTAGTAATTTTTTTCCAGATCACGGTTCTTACATTACTTTTAGAAAAATTCACATTTCCAATAACTGATGCAATTCGGGCAATTGGAGATATTAGAAAATTTCAAATAACTGAAACGTTTCTTTTTTTATTAAATATTCCAACCGCATATTTATTATTTAGCTTTGGTTATAGTCCATCTTCTATATATATCGTCGGATTATCTATTTCCGGTCTAGTTTTTTTCAATAGATTATACTTTGGAAAGAAAATAGTTGGAATAAAGCCATATAATTACATTCTTGAATCTATCATCCCTGTTATTATTCCAATATCTATATCTCTTATAATCGCACTACTGTTCTACTTTAATATGAAAAGCGGGTTTTTTAGATTATTAGTCGTCTCATTTTCTTTTGGATCCCTTTTAACTGTAATGTTCTGGAAATACGGTATTAATAAAAATGAAAAGGATAAATTTATACAAATAGCTAACACATTTTTAGCTAGGTTTAAAAATAAGTAGTAAATATTTAATTTTAGTATGAAAAAAAATAGTGAAACTCCCGTATTGCTAATAGCTTTTAATCGACCTGATACTACAATTAAAGTGATGGAAACATTAGAATTGGTACGACCCAAAAAGTTGTATGTAGCAATCGATGGACCTCGATCAGGCCGACCAGAAGAAAGAATATTGGTAGAAGAAGTTATTAAAATTACTAAGAATATTTCTTGGGAATGTGAAGCTCACTACTTAATAAGGGAATATAACGTAGGGTGTAAAAATGGCGTTTCTGGAGCTATATCGTGGGTGCTTGAAAAGGAAGACAGAGTTATAATAATAGAAGATGACATAATAGCTGTCCCAGAGTTTTTTAACTTTGCAGAGGAGTTATTAGAGCGGTATAAAAATGATGAACGAATAGGAATGATTAGTGCTAATAATTATACTCCTGTATCATCTTCTAGTGATTATTTACTGACTAATTATGGTCATATATGGGGTTGGGCTACTTGGAAACGTGTATGGGAGAAATTTGATGTAGCAGTACCACAAATTTACAATACCTTAGAAAATAATCTTTCTGAAATGGAATTTGCAAGTAATAGTGAAAAGAGATATTTTAAGAAAAGCTTTAGCAAGCTGGCTACTCAGCTTAAAAATAACTCAGAGAACACTTGGGATCATCAATTTGGATTTTTTAGATTGCAGAATAAATTACGATCTATAGTTCCTAGAGTAAATCTTGCCTCTAATATCGGTGAGAATAGTTCCCGTGATGAACAAAATAACTCTAAGCCTTTGGAACATTTTTATCTATCAGATAAAAAATTTAAACTTACAAACCATCCTGTAAGTTTAAAATGGAATAAGGCTTATGACAAACACCATTTCAAAAACCATATTGATAAGCTTTCTCTTTTGCAAAAAGTGAAGATTAAATTAAATCAAATAAAAAATTAGTTATGGATTATAAGATTCCATTGTTTCAACTCAATTTTGGAGAAGAGGAAATACAAGCAGTAACAGATACGATACGTTCTAAATGGATTTCCACTGGGCCAAAGTGTCAGGAGCTTGAGGAACAATTTATAGAAATGTTTGATGTTAAGCATGCAATAAGCGTTTCAAATTGCACCGATGGTTTGCATCTAGCAATGATAGTTAATAATATAAAACAGGGTGATGAAGTAATCTGTCCATCCCTCACATTTGCAGCATCTGTGAATTGCATCCGTTATGTTGGTGCGACACCAGTTTTTTGTGATATTGGAGGGTTGGATAACATGAATATTACCCCAGCTGAAATTGAAAAAAGAATAACCTCAAAAACCAAAGCAATAGTGGTTGTTCATATGGCTGGTTTTCCTGCAGATATGGATGGTATAATGGCGCTTTCGCGAAAGCATAACCTTAAAGTTATAGAAGATACTTGTCACGCTCCCTTGTCACAGTATAAAGGCAAGACATTAGGCACTATAGGTAGTATGGGTACATATAGTTTTTTTTCAAATAAAAATATAAGTACTGGTGAAGGAGGAATGATTATAACTAATGATGATGAAATCGCTGCTAGATGTAGGCTATTAAGATCTCATGGTATGACCACAATGTCTTACCAAAGGGCAAAAGGGCACGCCACTTCGTATGATATTGTAGAGCTAGGGCATAATTTTAGATTAGATGATATTAGAGCATCTATAGGTGTTGTGCAAATGAAAAAATTAAAGGCTGATCTTGATAGAAGGCAGAATGTGCGCAAATATTATATTGATGCGTTGCAATCTATAGATCAGGTTATTGTACCTTTTTGTGATAACACAGAGTATGTATCTAACTATATAATGCCTATAGTATTAAAAGACAGCACAGAGGCAAATCGAGATGCATTAAGAGCGCATCTTCACGCTCAAGGAATACAAACCAGTAATCATTATCCACCCATTCATAAATTCTCTATTTATAAGGAATACACGACAAAGCTTCCAGTAACCGAGTATGTTTGTGCAAATGAGATAACATTACCAATGTATGCTGCACTTACAAAGGAGGATGTTGAGTTCATAGCTCTTACTATTAGAAATTTTTATTCTTAAGAAGAATGCAGCAGTCTATTCTAATCTTTGGAGGTTCAATTTTACAGAGGTCTCTTATCTTAAAGTGCAAAAATAGAGGGTTGAGAACTATTGTGATCGATCCAGACCCTAATGCTTTATGTAAAAAAGAAGCGACAGTATTTGAAATAGTCGATGGGCAAGATTATGAAAAGACTTTAGCTATTGCTCGTCGCGAGAATATTTGTGGTGTTATAACAGCAGCTTCTGATAAACCATTAGTGATGATGGCGCGTGTAGCTAAGACTTTAAAGCTTCCATTCATAAGTGAGGAAACTGCAATAATTTCGACAAATAAGTTTTTAATGAAGGAATTATTCATCAAGAATAATTTGCCTTGTGCTAAAGGGGTGGAACTAGCTGCTGCAGACCAGTATACAGGAGATTTTCCTGTTATTATAAAACCTTTAGATAATTCAGGTAGTCGTGGTGTAGTATTATGTACTAACAAGAAGGAACTGAGCGTTAATTTTGTTGATACTTTTAAGTATACTAGAAAAAGTAAATTATTAGTCGAAGAATTTATTGAAGGTAAGGAGTATTCTATCGAGGGGCTGCATTTTGATGGGAATCACAAAGTAATTGCTTATACAGAAAAAGAAACGACACCGTTTCCATATAACGTAGAATTAGGACATAGACAGCCTGCAAATTTACCTGACGACATTAAATTAGAAATTAGTGATTTGTTATACAAAATTGGTAGAGCTTTTAATTTTGTAAATTGCGCATCTCATACCGAGATAAAAATTAAAAATAATCAGATACATATTATTGAAACCAGCCCAAGATTAGGTGGTGATTTTATAACTTCACATTTAACACAATTATCTACAGGGTCTGATATTGAGGATTATCTTATAACAATATCACAGGGTAATTTGCCAAAAATCACAAGCGATGTAGGAAAGAGTTCTTTAATTAAATTTTTTAAATTTAATGCAGGATTAACAGTTCTTGAAGAATGGAAATCGACTATTAAAGATGATTCTATAGTTCATTTAAGAGTTGCACTGAATAAGGGCGATGTAGTCCCGACTATAAAAAATAGTCTTAATAGATATGGAGAGGTTATCTTTCAAGGAAATAATATTAATAATTTGGAGTGTAACTACTCAAAATTATATGACTCAATGTTAACAAATCTTAGCTAATATTTATATGTTAGAAAGTAAAAGAATTAGATTACGCCCTTTAAAAGTTCAAGATAAGTTGAAAATGCACGAATGGAGAAATTCATTGGATCTTATTAAATTAACCCAAGGTATTCGCTTTCCAAAAACCATTGAGATGGAAACAAGCTGGTTTGAAAGTATTTTGAATGATATATCTAATAAGAATGTTTATTTTGCTATAGAAACTATTAGTCAAGATGAATTTATAGGCATTGTTCAACTAAACAATATAAATCAGATTTCGGGAACTTCGACTCTGGGTTTTATGATAGGAGATTCTAAAAATCAAGGTCAAGGTTACGGGAAAGAATTTGTAGAACTTATAGTGTCTTATGCTTTTAATATTTTGAATTTGAGAAAAATAACGAGTTACGTAGTGGATTATAATAGCAAGTCACTTAACTTGTTTCAAAAATTAGATGGTTTTAAGCAAGAGGGGAAGCTTGTTGAACATTTTTATTTTGAAGATTCTTATAATGATGTACTTATCTATTCTTTGCATAGAAATAAAATAAAATAGCGGTTTGGCAAAAATCAAAAAAATTAAAGTCGTTTGGTTATGCCATTTTGGTAATGAAGAGCTCTCAAAAAAATTAGGTATTTCTTCTAATTTAAATTTTGCACCTTGGATATCTGATCTACTTCTTTTATTTGAAAACAACGAGCAAATTGAATTACATGTTGTTAGTCCTAATTATTATAATAATCTTGATATTACTACTAATTTAAATGGAGCAACAATTCATTTATATAAGTACAAAATGTTACCTCTACCCAAACAATTTGAAAATATTGCATATTCCCATATTTATTCGATTTCGAAAGTAATTAAAATTGTAAATGGAATAGCCCCAGACATACTTCATTTACACGGTTCTGAAAACCCAATCTATTCAGAGGCTGTTTTGCCTTTAATTACTCAATTTCCTACATTGGTAACTATTCAAGGATTTGTTTCTTTATCTAAAAACCCTAAAAATTACATCAAGCAATATATAAGATGGAATAGGGTACGAATAGAGAGGAAGATTAATAGAAGTGCAAAATTTATTACTGCAGCAACAAAAGATACAAGAGAAGAATTAAAAAGATTTACAAAAGACGCTATTATATACGATGATCATTACCCTACTACTGTTCCCAAAGTTTCTAAGAATGGCATTACTAAGTCCAAATATGATTACGTTTTCTATGCAAGAATTTCCAAGGAAAAAGGCGTCGAAGATTTTGTAAAGGCACTTCATATTATAAAAAAATCAAAACCTCAATTAAAAGCACTTATAATAGGTGGGGGTAGTTCGAGTTATATTGAAAGACTAAAGACTAAGATTAAGACATTAGGACTCTTTGAAAACATTACATTTGCAGGCTATCAAGAGACACAACAAGATGTTTTTAATCTTGCTATACAGGCTAATATTTATATATTGCCTACACACTTTGATGGTATTCCTGGTTCTATAAGAGAATGTATGTTTATGAGAATACCAATTATTGCTTCGGCTGTAGGTGGTATACCTACATTTAACGATGAGAAGGAGTGTTTAACACTCAGCAAACCCAATGATGTGAATGATTTGGTAGTAAAAATTAAATTAGTAGAAGAAAATTCGACAAGAACTCAACGATTAGTTGATAATGCATATCAACTTATTACTAATAAATATGATAATCAAAAAATACCTTCTAATATGCTAGGTATATATAATGATATTCTCAGAAGAGAAAACCAAAACACAAAATAAAATAATGGATAGTAAAAAGAAGCTCTTTATAGATAAAAAGACAACTATACTTCAGGCGCTCGAAAAGATGGATATGCTCAAGCGTAAACTTCTTATAGTGATGGAGGAAAATTTATTTGTTGGTGTGTTGAGCATAGGTGATATACAACGTGCAATAATAAAAAAGTTACCTTTAGATAGCTCCATAGAGGGCATTCTTAGAACCGAAATCACAATATGTTCTGATACGGAATCTGAACAGGAGGTTAAGGAAAAAATGTTGTCTTCTAGAACGGAGGTAATGCCTATTGTTAATAACGAAGGCTTACTAACAAACATTTTGTTTTGGGAAGATATTTTTGGACTAACTCGTAGAAAAAAAGAAGTTAAACTTAATCTTCCAGTAATTATAATGGCAGGAGGAAAAGGAACTCGTTTACGTCCTCTCACACACGTATTCCCAAAGCCATTATTGCCTATTAACGAGAAAACCATAATAGAAGATATTATGGATCGCTTTGTAGACGTAGGTTGTAATAAATTTTTTCTTTCAGTAAATTATAAAGCAAAAACTATAAAAAGTTATTTTAAGGATTTAGATAATAAGGACTATGATATTTCGTATTTCCAAGAAGATAAACCTTTAGGTACTGCTGGTTCAATGTTTCTAATTAAGGATGATATCTCCACACCATTCTTTGTATCTAATTGTGATATTCTAATAGATCAAGATTTAGAAGAGATATATGAATATCATAAAAAAAATAATAATAAAATTACGATTGTTTCTGCTATAAAGAATTACAAAATTCCTTACGGTACTATTGAAACTGGAGAAAATGGTCTGCTAAGTCATATGGATGAAAAGCCAGAACTTATTTTCCAAATAAATACAGGAATGTATCTTTTGGAGCCTGACATGCTTAAAAAAATACCCGATAATACGTTTTATCACATCACAGAATTAATAGAAAATGTCAAAGATTGTGGTCAAAATGTTGGTGTTTTTCCAATAGCAGAAAATAGCTGGCAAGACATTGGTAACTGGGAGGATTATGGTAAAATTCTCGTTCGTTAAGAGAATTAAATTTATTAGATGATTAGACTTTTTGTTATTATCATAATTCTAGCTGCAGCTTTTTACTTCTCTACATCGAGTAGTAAATTCAGTTACGATATCCGTAGAAAGCGATACGTGGCATTTATGGTTTTCGTGCTGGCAATGCAATCTGGTCTTCGAAATTGGGCAGTGGGTTCTGATACTTATCAATATAATTATTTGTGGAGGCAAGCTCAAAGATTTTCTTGGGACAGCACATTAGAAAGACTTTTTACTTTCTCAGGTAAAGATCCATTCTATCTCTTTTTTCAAAAAGTTATTCAGATTTTTATATTAGATTATCAAGTATATTTAATGATTGTTGGTTTCTTTTTTATGATTCCTTTTGGTCATTTTATATATAAAAATACTACTAGCATAAGGCATATAGCAGTCGCCTTTATTATATATATGGGTTATTATTATGGGTTTTACTCTATTACAGGTATACGTCAAACACTTGCTACTGCTGTTTTATTCATAAGTTATGAGCATTTAGTTAAGCGTAACATTTGGAGGTTTATTAGTCTCGTTTTATTTGCTTCTCTATTCCATATTTCGGCACTTGTGTTCTTACCTCTCTACGCCGTAGTCCGATTAAATATGCCACGATTGATTTTTGGATTATCAATAATTACTTTTCCAATTGTAATGTATTTTAAAAATTATCTCGCGTTATTTTTTGTTACTATTTTTGGTGTTGAAGATAGATTTGGAGCTTATGCAGAGCAATACAAAACAGGTGGGTCATTAATACTAACTGCTTTTCAAATCGTGCTTGGTATTATTGGCCTTATATTAATGAAAAAAGCAACAAAAGACAATTACCGCGTTGTGGTAATGTACAACGTTTTTGCTCTTGCCCTATTTTTTCTCCCATTACAATGGGTAAACCCTAGTGCAGGAAGAGTAGCTCAGTATTTTGCTATTATTATGATGGTTTGGATTCCATTTCTTTTAGATGCATCTAGCTCATCGTCGCTGCATTCTAATAAATTTAGGGGAGTTACATATAGTCTAGCAACTGTAGGATTCATATTTATTACCATATTTGCTATACAGTCCTTAGATGAGTATAAGTTCTTCTGGCAATATATGAAAGCGCCCTACGGGTCTTAATCTAAAACAAAATTAATTATGCTTAAAAATAAAATATTATTAATTACTGGAGGAACTGGTTCATTTGGAAACGCAGTATTACAGCGTTTTCTACATACAGATCATTTCAGTGAGATTAGAATATTTTCTCGTGACGAGAAGAAACAGGATGATATGCGTACTGCACTTAAAAATAATAAATTGAAATTTTATATAGGTGATGTGCGCAACTATGATAGTATTGAAAGAGCTACCCGTGGTGTTGATTATATTTTTCATGCTGCTGCATTGAAACAGGTCCCTTCTTGTGAGTTTTTTCCTCTAGAAGCTACTAGAACTAATGTATTTGGCACGCAGAATGTAATTGATGCAGCAGCTTTTAATAAAGTAAAAAAAGTAATTTGTTTGAGTACAGATAAAGCGGCATATCCCATTAATGCAATGGGTATTTCTAAAGCGCTTATGGAGAAGGTTGCCGTTGCTGCCTCTCGCAATAATCCTGACACTACAGTATGCCTAACTCGATATGGTAATGTTATGGCCTCTAGAGGCTCTGTAATACCCTTATTTCTCAAACAAATACAAGAGGGAAATCCTATTACAATAACAGATCCTACTATGACGCGTTTTCTTATGTCTCTAGAAGAAGCTGTAGAGCTAGTTCTTTTTGCTTTTGAGCATGGAAATGCTGGTGACCTATTTGTAAATAAAGCACCAGCAGGAACAATAGGTGATCTTGCTCAAGCTCTTAAGGAATTATGTAAGGCAGATAACGATATAAAGATTATAGGCACAAGACACGGAGAAAAATTATATGAAACCCTCTGTACTAGAGAAGAGATGCTTAAAGCAGAAGATATGGGAGAATTTTATCGTATCCCTGCAGATAATAGAGACCTTAACTATGCACAATATTTTTCTGAGGGAGAAGAGGCGGCTGCTGAGATAGAAGATTATAACTCTCATAATACAGAGCAAGAGGATGTTGAAGGGATGAAACAATTACTATCAAATTTACCTCTAATTAAGAAGCAATTGTTTGGCGAAGATGTTTCTCAATATCCAAATTAAAAAGCATGAAGCAATTTCCTTACATTATTAAAGGAAAGTCATTCAAAGATATTCGAGGAGAACTGGTTTATAACAATGACTTTGATGCATCCCAAATCAGAAGGATGTATTCGATAACTAATAGTGTAGATCGTCCTGTACGGGGATGGCAAGGGCATCAGATTGAGAAGAGGTGGTTTTCTTCTTCAGTTGGACAAGTGAAAATTGATGTCATAAAAGTTGATAATTGGAAAGTGCCCGACCCTAAAGCATCTATAGATAGTTTTCTTATTTTCGCGCAAAGCGGAGATGTGTTATTTGTGCCAGATGGTTATATTACGAGAATTAGCTCATTAACGGAAAATGCAACAATTCTTGTATTTTCAGATTATTTGATGGGAGAAATACAGGATGATTATAAATATGATCTTGATTATTTCAATTCAAACACTCCCATGTAGTTACGTTTAAAAACTAACTTTAAATGCTGATCTAATTGGTCGCTAAATGAGATACGATAAAAAGGTATAAAAATATATTATGAAATTTATAGGTATAACAGGAGAAGCTGGATTTGTAGGTAATCACCTTAAAATGATAATTAATACTAGACCTGAAGATTTTACACTAGTCCCTTTTGAACGCTCTTTCTTTGAAAAAGATTCTAAGATGGATGAATTTGTAAATAAATGCGATGCTATAGTTCATCTTGCTGGAATGAATAGGCACGATAATCCTCAGGTCATATATGATACTAATGTTAATCTTGCAGAAAGCCTTATATCCTCATTAAAGCGTACTAAATCTAGAGCACACGTACTTTTTTCATCCTCATCTCAAGAAGGTAGAGAAAATCTTTATGGATCTTCAAAAAAGAAAGCGAGGGAGTTACTCAATAACTGGGCTGAGCAAGTTGGTGCTACATTTACCGGAATGATTGTTCCCAATGTTTTTGGTCCATTCGGTAAACCTTTCTATAACTCAGTTGTAGCAACATTTGCCCATCAAGTTTCAAAAGGAGAAGTACCTACTATTCAAATTGATGGTGAGCTTAAGCTCATTTATGTATTAGAGCTCGTACAAGAAATTTTGGATAAAATTAATGACAGTATACACGAACCTGAGTATGTGATTTCTCATACCGCTGTCGCTAAAGTTTCAGAAGTTTTAAATTACTTTCAAAGCTTTAAGAATACCTATCAGGATCTTGGAGTGATCCCAGTGATAACCAACACTTTTGAATTACATCTATTTAACACCTATCGATGTTATATGGATATAACATCGCATTTTCCTGTAAAATTTACGCAACATACCGATCCAAGAGGTAGTTTTGTTGAAATAATTAGATTAGGAGTAGGAGGGCAAGTTTCATTTTCGACTACAGTTCCAGGTATAATTAGAGGGAATCATTATCATACTAGAAAGATAGAGCGTTTTGCAGTTATTAAAGGAAAAGCTTTAATTCAATTACGCAAGATAGGTACAAACGAAATATTAGATTTTTACCTTGATGGTGATGAACCAGCCTACGTAGATATGCCTATATGGTACACTCATAATATAAAAAACATAGGAGATGATGTTTTATATACCAATTTTTGGATTAACGAACCTTATGATGCAGCTGATGCAGACACTTATTTTGAAGAAGTTTAAGTAAAAAATATGAAAAGATTAAAAGTAATGACCGTCGTAGGTACGCGTCCAGAGATTATACGTTTATCAAGAGTACTTGATGCACTTGATGCTTCGGAAGCCATTGAGCATATTCTAGTACATACTGGGCAAAATTATGATTATGAACTTAATCAAATATTTTTTGATGACCTTGCTATAAGAAAACCGGATTATTTTCTTGAAGCTGCAGGTAAATCAGCAACAGAAACTATAGGTAATATTCTTATCAAAATAGATCCTCTTTTGGAAGAGATTAATCCAGATGCATTCTTAGTTTTAGGAGATACAAATAGCTGTTTATGCGCTATTCCTGCAAAAAAGCGTCACATACCTATATTTCATATGGAGGCAGGTAATCGTTGCTTTGATCAGCGTGTGCCAGAAGAGACAAACAGGAAAATTGTTGATCACACAGCAGATATAAACCTTACCTATAGCGATATTGCGAGAGAATATTTACTTAAAGAAGGGTTACCTGCAGATAGAATTATAAAAACGGGGAGTCCTATGTTTGAAGTTCTTAATCACTACTTACCTAAAATTAAAGCTAGTGATGTTCTATCTCGTTTAAACCTTAAAAAAGAGAATTATTTTGTTGTTTCTGCCCACCGTGAGGAAAATATAAGTAGTGAGGTTAACTTTACGAACCTTATGCGGGGGTTAAATGATATTGCAGAAACTTATAATAAACCTATCATAGTAAGTACACATCCACGTACTCGAAATATGATTAATAAGAAAAACATTACAATGCACAGTAATGTACAGTTTTTAAAACCTTTAGGTTTTCACGATTACAATGCACTACAAATGTACAGTTATGCTGTGTTATCAGATAGTGGTACAATTTCTGAGGAATCCTCTATTCTCAATTTTCCTGCTCTCAATATAAGACAGGCACACGAGCGTCCAGAAGCTATGGAGGAAGCCTCTGTAATGATGGTAGGCTTATCACCAGAAAGAATAATGCAAGGTCTTTTACAACTCAAGAGACAAGAAAGAGGAGCCAGTCGTAATTTTAGAACGGTTGCAGATTATAGTATGCCTAATGTAAGTGAGAAAGTCGTACGTATCATATTAAGTTATACGGACTATATAAAACGCACTGTCTGGAGTGAATCATTATAATGGATAAAGGAACTATAATATATATAGGAGGATTTGAATTGCCAGACAAGAATGCTGCAGCACACCGAGTAATAGCAAATGGGAAGCTATTACGCGATGTAGGGTATAATGTTCATTTTATGGGAATATCAAATGAAAGAATTTATAGTAATAAAACTTTTTATGGTTTTAACTCAAGTGCATTAAAATATCCTAATTCTATTATTTCTTGGTTTGAATATATAACTACTTTCAAAAATTATATAAAACTTATTGAGTCCTATAGTAATGTCCACTCTATAATATGTTATAACCTTCCTTCTGGATCTCTATATCGTTTACTAAAATATTGTAAAAAAAAAGAAATAAAAATTTTTTCAGACTGCACAGAATGGTACATCGCACCCAAAACAGGTAATTTTTTAGCTAGAACGGTAAAGTCTTGGGATATTAAACTTAGAATGAATAATCTTCACATAAAATTAGATGGAGTTATTGCTATAAGTTCCTTTCTAGACACTTATTATAGTAATCAAGGTGTTAAAACATTGCAGATACCACCTTTGATCGACAAGGAAGATTCTAAGTGGCCTACTAATATACTTCTAAAAACCAATACAACTGTTAATTTAATTTATTCCGGATCTCCCTTCGCTCTAACAAAAGGATCAGAGGTAAAGGACAGGCTTGATTTAATAATTGATGGTCTTTATTTGATTTCCAAAACTTTTAAAGACTTTAAATTGACCATCTTAGGAATGGATTTAAGTGGCTTTCTGATTGTATTTCCTGACTACAAAGACAAACTATTGTCTCTAGGTGAATTAATAGATTGGAAAGGTCGTGTTCCTCACAATGAGGCCTTAGATTTATTGAAAAAGAGTGATTTTTCTATTTTCTTAAGAGATACTAATTTAGTTACTACAGCTGGCTTTCCAACAAAATTCGTTGAAGCTCTTTCTTGCGGTATTCCTGTGCTTACTAATAGAAATAGTAATTTAGCAGACTATCTGATTGAAGGAAAAAATGGTTTTTGGATAGATACAAGTAGTGAGGATTCTGTTTATGATTCACTTTCAGAAGTATTTAAAATAAATAAAAATGATCTAAAAATTTTAAAAGAAAGCGTGTTAGAGGATAAAATATTTGATTATAGAAGTTATATGACTGTTTTTGAAAATTTTTTGAAATAATCTATGAAAAAGCTTACTTTTTTTCTAACCTTAAATGTAATTTTTGTGCTTTTTTCTTGTGGTACAAATGAGCTACTCAAAGTCGATACCAAACTTGCAAAAAAGCAATACAACAAAGAGTCGGATTCATTGAATAAAGACTTAACTAATAATGAGAGTTTTTATCTCACCTATGCGAAAGTTACCGACTATTTACCAAAAAATTATTCTGTATTGGGAGATATAGACTATACTAATTATATTCAGAAAGCTTTAAATGAAGAGCGAAATTTAATCTTTCCTAATTTTCCCTTACTAGTTAATGATAAAGGTATAGCAGTAAAAAGTAATTCTATAGTTATATTTCCAGAGGGTTCTAAGTTAATTTTATCACCATCAGATAAAGTTTGGTATACGATATTAGCTCTAAATAATGTCGAAAATGTAAAATTATATGGGCCGATAATAGAGGGCGATAAGTATAGAAGGCTAAAACCAAATATAACAGAAGGTGAGTGGGGAATGGGTATATGGATGGCCTCGGCACGAAATATTGAAATTTATGCTCCTAAAGTTGAGAAGTGTTGGGGAGATGGTATTTACATAGGGAAAGGTGATATAAACAAACCCAACAATAAAATTTTGATAACTGATCCGTATATAAATGATAATAGACGGAATGGAATTTCTATTGTATCTGGTAAGAATGTAACTATTAATAATGCTATTATTTCCAATACGAATGGTAAAAGCCCAGAGGCAGGTATTGATATAGAACCCAATGGAAACGACGACGTAATTGAGAATATAACTATAAATAATCCACACACTATAAACAATGCTTATTTGGGAATCGTTGTATCCTTAGGTAGTATGGTAGGTGAAAAGGCTAAAAATGTTTCTGTAGAAATTAGAAATCATAAAGATGAGTATTCATACCACGGCTTTGTATTAGCATCGATTAGGAGAGAGGTGAATAAAAATGATAAAAAATTACAAGGATATATAAATATTGTAGAGCCTGTTTGGAAATTTAATAAAGTTCCATACGCTTTAGGCTTAACGAGAGGCTTATTTCCATCGTTGAAAATAGACAAGCCTATTATTTTTACTGTGGAAGATACCGTCAATGCAAATCAAAAATTGATCAATCGTCTAAGCACCTTTGAATTTGATGGGAATTTAGAGATTACAAAAAACTAACATTTTTAGATTTGAAAAATAAAAAATTAATAAGAATCACCACAGTTCCTGTGTCATTAGAAAAGTTGCTTGAAGACCAGCTTACTTTTATGAATAATCATTATGCGGTAACAGCAATTTCTGCTGAGAAAGAAAGATTAGAACTTTTTGGGAAAAATAATGATGTATCAACTTATCATATCGAACTAACGAGAAAAATCACTCCATTAAAGGATATTAAAGCTGTGTATAAACTATATCTATATCTAAAGAATGAAAACCCATTTATAGTTCATACTCATACACCTAAAGCGGGTATTGTAGGTATGATGGCTTCCTATTTTGCAGGGGTGCCTGTAAGATTACATACTGTCGCTGGATTGCCCCTTATGGAAGCTCGCGGTACTAGACGTGTAATCTTAGATGTTGTAGAAAAACTGACCTACAGCTTTGCGACAAAAATTTATCCAAATTCTAAGGGATTGTATGATTTTATTCTTAAAAATAATTTCGCGAAAGTGGATAAAATGAGAATAATAGGTAACGGAAGCTCCAATGGAATTGACACCAATTATTTCGATCCATCATTAATTAACGCTGAGGATAATGGTAACTTAAAGAAGAATTTGGGCATAGATGATAATATATTTGTATTTATCTTTGTTGGCAGACTTGTAAGTGATAAAGGAATTAACGAACTAGTAGGTGCATTTTCTAAACTTGCGCTGGAATTTTGTGATGTTGCATTACTTTTAGTTGGCTCATTTGAAGAGGAGCTAGATCCCTTAGATAGTTTTACTTATGACAAGATCAAATCTAATCCTAGAATATATTCTGTTGGATATCAAACTGACGTAAGACCATATTTTGCTATTTCTAATGCACTCGCTTTCCCTTCTTATAGGGAAGGATTTCCGAATGTCGTTTTACAGGCAGGTTCGATGGGTCTTCCCGCAATTGTTTCTAATATAAATGGTTGTAATGAAATTATTAAAGATGGGATCAATGGTATTATTGTAGAACCTAAAGATGAAATTTCATTACACGATGCTATGCAGAATTTAGTAGATAAAAACCAATTATATTTCTCTATGAAAGAACGAGCTAGGGAATCTGTGGTGGCGAACTATCAAAGGTCAGTATTTTGGGATGCTCTTCTTGAAGAATACAAATCTTTGATGTAGTGGTTTCTAATTCTCAATTTTATGGATAGTTTTGCGTTTAATTAAAAATTAAAAAAGTGTACAAGAACGTCGTGAAACCTATTTTGGACTTACTTTTTGCATTACTTTTTTTAAGTATTGCTTCACCTATATTCGTTTTTGTTTCAATATTATTGGCAATAACTAATAAGGGTACACCATTTTTTCTCCAAAATAGACCAGGAAAAAATGGCAAAATTTTTAAGATCATAAAGTTTAAAACAATGAATGATCGAGCTGACAGTAGTGGTAATCTTCTTTCAGACAAGGAGCGACTTTCTCCATTAGGATTATTTATACGTAAAATATCCCTTGACGAAATACCACAACTTATCAATGTTTTAAAGGGAGATATGAGTCTTGTAGGCCCTAGACCATTATTACCTCAATATTTAAAATTGTATAGTGTAGAACAATCAAAAAGGCATATCGTAAAGCCAGGTATTACAGGTTGGGCTCAAGTAAATGGCCGTAATAATATAACCTGGACTCGCAAATTCGAATTAGATGTCTTTTATGTAAAAAATCTTAGTTTTATTTTAGATATTAAAGTTCTTTATAAAACTTTTTTAAAGGTTATTTTACGAGAAGATATCAATAAAGATGGGGCTATAACTACCGTTAGATTCAATGGAAAAAATTAAAAATTGTATTATTTATGGTGCTGGAACTTACGGTCAAGTCTATGCCTCATATCTTGAAGAAAATTATAATATTTTAGGTTTTATCGACGATAATCCTTTTATTAAAGATAAAAAAATTCATGGATACATAGTTTTAGGTGGTTTTGATTATTTAAAAAAAAACCTCAATATATCTATAGATATTTTTGTTCCATTAGGAAATCCCTCCGTAAAAGAAAAAATTTTAAAAAAAATAAAAAATTTAGGCTATAAAACACCAAATTTCATACACAAAACTTCTGACATTCACTGTAATGTGAAGATTGGTGAAAGTGCTGTCTATATACTTCAAAATACTACGATAATGCCGTTTACTACAATAAATGATAGCGTAATGATAAGCGCAGGTACCGTTGTATCTCATCATTCTATCATCGAGAGCAATGTATTCATATCTTTTGGAGCTAATGTAGGTGCTTCTTTAATAATTAAAAATAAGGCATACCTAGGTATAGGTTGTACAATAATGACTGGTGTTGAATCAGTAGGAGTTGGAGCGATAGTGGGAGCGGGAGCCGTTGTAATAAAAAATGTACCGGATTATACTACAGTAGTTGGAAACCCTGCTAAAATAATAAAATATAATACCAATGAATAATTCTAAAATATGGCTTTCCTCTCCGCATATGGGAGGCACTGAGCAAAATTACGTTAAAGAAGCATTTGACAGTAACTGGGTTGCCCCTTTGGGAGCAAACGTAAATGGTTTTGAAAGTGATCTTGAAAAATATCAAGGAGAAGATACACTTGTTGCAGCTCTTAGTTCTGGGACAGCTGCAATACACCTTGCTCTTATTCAATGTGGAGTTACGCACGGTGATGAAGTAATATGTCAATCTTTTACATTTTGTGGTAGTATTAATCCTATTATATATCAAGGGGCTACACCTATTTTAGTAGATAGTGAGCCAGACACTTGGAATATTTGTCCAAAGTATTTAGAAAAAGCAATAGAGGATAGAATACGCTTGGGTAAGACACCAAAGGCAATTGTGGCAGTACATCTGTATGGGATGCCTTATAAAATTGATGAAGTTCACGCTATTGCAGATAGGTTTTCTATACCTATAATAGAGGATAGTGCCGAGGCTCTTGGGTCAACTTTCAAAGGTCAGAAATGTGGAACATTTGGTCGCTTTGGTATTCTTTCGTTCAATGGAAATAAAATTATCACCACAAGTGTAGGAGGTGCGATGGTTTGTAATTCTAAGAAAGATAAGGACTACACTGTTTTTCTAGCAACTCAAGCAAGAGATGAGGCCGCACATTATGAACACACAGCTGTTGGGTATAATTATAGAATGAGCAATATAACTGCAGGGATAGGCCGTGGTCAAATGGAAGTGCTGGAAAAACACATCAACCTTAGACGTGGTATGCATACATTTTATGAAAGAGTTTTTAAAAATATAAGCGGAGTAAAAGTTTTTACAGAACCTAACTCTGATTATCATAGTAATCACTGGCTTTCTGCAATTATTGTTGATCCAGAAAAGACAAACGGTATTACCAGAGAAGATATGCGTATTGCTTTCGCGAAAGCAGATATAGAATCAAGACCACTTTGGAAACCAATGCATATGCAGCCTATTTTTAAGGATACACCTTATTACGGTAATAATGTTGCAGAGGAGTTATTTAATGAGGGGCTTTGTTTGCCATCAGGATCAAATCTGACTGATGCAGACAGGGACCGAATTGAAAAGGCTATCTTTGATTTATTCAAATAATTCATAAAAGAAATGATGACGAGGTTATATAGAGCAATAAATCGCTTATTTTCTGATGAGAATAGATTAGACATCAGGAATATAAAATATTTGCCTAGATGGTCTGTGCTTTTTATAGATACCTCCCTAGTTCTTTGTGCACTTTCTATTACTTATTTATTGCTAAATGATTTGAATATTAAACCACTTAATGTACTAACTATAGGACAGCAAGTAAGTTTAATTGTTGGTGTTACTTTTGTAAATTTATTAGTATTTAGAACTTATGCGGGATTAATTCGTCATTCCTCTTTGATGGATGCCTTAAAGTTACTCTTTGCTACATTGAGCACTTTTCTAGTACTCACACTTATCAATTTATTTTACCTAAGATTTTGGGGAGGAAAAATTTTCCTAAATAGTGGTTTAGTAATGTTCTTTGTAACCTCTTTTACTGCATTATTTATTTTTAGACTTGTTATTAAGCAATTATATGAAAGCTTTAAAGTAGTTCATCAAGATGAAGAATTAATTCAAGCTGTCATTGTCGGAATAGACGATGGAGCGATATCTATTGCCGCAGCTCTTGATATTGAGCACCCACAGCGATTTGTTATTAAAGGCTTTGTTTCCACTAGACAAATTAAAAGTTTAAGAATATTAGATAAACCAGTTCTAGAAATGGATGGGAGTATTCATACTATTGTTCAGAAATTAAAAGCTTCGGCTATAATTTTTGCGGGAAACACCCTTAATTCAGAAGAACGATTTAAACTTGTCAAAGACTGTCTCGAACACGATATAAAAGTTTTTAATTCCCCTCTAGTTATCAATTGGAGTGAGAAAACAACAGTTACCGACCAGCTAAAGAGCTTACAAATTGAAGACCTTCTAAATAGAGAACCCATTAAATTGAATGATTCCGTTAAGTCTAAAAAAATTCTTGGCAAGACGATTCTTGTCACTGGGGGAGCAGGATCAATAGGTAGTGAGATAGCAAGACAAGTTGCAAGTTATCACCCAACGAAGCTTATTATTTTGGATCAAGCAGAATCTCCCATGCACGCATTGTCACTTGAGCTTATGTCCAAGTTTCCTAATTTAGACATTGAATTTACCATCTGTGATGTTGCTAATAGATCAAGATTAAGAGTTCTCTTTAATACTTTTAAGATTGATGCAATATATCACGCCGCAGCTTATAAACACGTCCCTTTAATGGAGGATAATCCTTCCGAAGCGATATTGACAAATATTTTTGGAACTAAAAATCTTGCAGATATTGCAGTTGAAAATAGTGTAAGCCATTTTGTAATGGTCAGTACTGACAAGGCAGTAAATCCAAGTAATGTAATGGGTGCTACAAAAAGAGCAGCAGAGATGTATGTTCAATCTAAATATTTCGATACTTTAGAAAAAAGCAAGAAAAAAAATGTCACAAAATTTATTACTACTCGTTTTGGAAATGTATTAGGATCTAATGGATCTGTAGTTCCACTTTTTAAAAAACAAATTGAAGAGGGAGGCCCTGTTACAATTACCCACCCAGATATAATTAGATATTTTATGACAATCCCTGAAGCTTGTCACCTAGTTCTCGAAGCTGGATCGATGGGTAAAGGAGGTGAGATTTTTATTTTTGATATGGGAGAACCCGTTCGTATTATGGATCTAGCAGAAAAAATGATAAAATTAGCTGGATATACTACTAACGAGGATATGGAAATAAAAATAACAGGACTAAGACCAGGAGAAAAACTTTATGAAGAACTTCTTTTAGACACTAGTAAGACACTACCTACGCATCACGACAAAATAATGATAAGTGAGGATGTAATTTATGATTATAATTTCGTAGATGAATTAATTTCTAAAATTATTAAAGCTGCTGTAAAAAATAATAACACGATTAGTGTGGCAAAGTTAAAAACTTTAATTCCAGAATTTAAAAGTAACAACTCTACCTATGAATTGCTAGATGTAGAGGTTGATAATCAAAAATCTACTATTTCTGACTTCAGTACAAATGCAAGCTCAAAATAATGTTGTTAGATTCTATAAGCTTTAGATTTTTAGTAGTTGTTTTAATAGCCTTTTTCTTTTCTTCCTGTGTTTCAAAAAAAGATGTTTTATATTTTCAAGACGTTGAAAATATAAGTAGTAAAGATAATAGTAATGACTATGAGGTGATTGTTAGACCTAATGATTTACTTACCATATATGTTTCAGCACTATCTCCAGAAGCTGTGTTACCCTTCAATCCAATGTTTACAAGTTCTGGGATATCACGCAACGGTGACGAAAGATTACAGACTTATTTAGTAGATAACAAAGGTAATATTGACTTCCCATTAATAGGATCATTAGCTATTGGAGGCAAAACAAAGCAAAAAGTTATAGAGTTAATACAAGAGAGAATTTCAACTTATGTCAAAAATCCTATTGTAAACTTGAACATTATAAATTATACAATTTCTGTTTTAGGGGAAGTAGCCAGACCTGGATCGTTTACAATTTCGGATGAGAGGATTACAATTTTAGAAGCTCTTGGTAGAGCAGGTGATATGACTCTTTTTGGAGATCGAAAAACGGTAACAATAATTAGAGAACAAGATAATCGTAAGATTTATGGACAACTAGATTTTACTAGTATTGATGCTATTAATTCCCCTTATTATTATTTAAATCAAAATGATGTTGTAATTGTGTCTCCAAATAAGGCTCAAGTTCAAAGTTCTGGTTTTAATAGAAATTCATCAATTTTCATCTCTATTGCTGGTATCATCATTTCTGTGATTGCTGTCTTAGTGAAATAATTCCTATCCTAAGTTTATATGCCTAAAGATATTCAAGAGTCTTCTGTAAAAGTACAATTATTACATTATGCTGCTTATTGGAAATGGTTTATCATTTCGGTCTTTGTAACTATAAGTGTTGCATATATTTATATTTACTCTAGTATTCCTTTTTATAACAGTTCCTCTAGCATTTTAATTAAAGATGAAAGCAATAGTGCACTGTCGGAGCTCGCAGCTTTCGATGATTTAGGCCTAACAGGGGCTGGTCTCAGTGAGTCTGCCTTTGAAAATGAATTAGAAATTATTAGGTCTAGGAGGATTATAGGTGAAGTTATAACTTCGCTAAAATTAAATGTTTCATATTTTAGAAATGATCGGTTCAAAAAAATAGAACTATTTGAAAATAAACCTGTAGAAGTAAAAGTATTATCAGAAGAAGAATCTATTAAAACAATTCTGTTTGATTTAAAATTAGTAGATGAGGCTAGTTGTCAAATTAGTTTTGATGGTTCTGGAAACTTTGTAAATTACGATTTTGGTGAACGTATTTCTTTTAAAGGTAATGAGTTTATATTGTTTCCACGGTTTGATTATCTATCTATAAAAAATGAAGCTCCTAGTAAAACATATACAATTCAAGTATCAAGTATAGAGAATACAATAAACGCTTTACGTTCAAGTATAGGAGTAGAACAAGTAAGTGAAAAGAGTAGCATTATAAAACTAAGCCTTATAGGTAGTAATTTTAAAAAATCTGAAGTAATACTAAATAGACTTGTTGAAGTCTTTAATAATGATGCCATAAATGATAGAACTGCTGTAACTAAAAGTACGGCTATATTTATTAAAACAAGGCTTGCCATAATTCAAAGCGAACTTGATTCTGTTGAGCAACAGAAGGAAGTGTTTAATAGAACCAATAAACTGGTAGATATTCAAGAAGAAGGGAAGCTTTTTTTAAAAGATGTAGACAAAGTTGTCGAAAAGAATTTCGAGATTGAAACTAAATTAGATTTACTTAATTCTCTCTCAGAATATCTTAGCTCTGGAAATGAAGATGATTTAATACCCATTAATATTGGTTCTGATATAGGATTATCAAATACTGCTGTTGAAAATTATAATGCTTTAATTCTAGAGCGCAACAAACTTCTTAATAGCTCAACAAATTTAAACCCCGTTGTTATAGCCGTTAATCAGCAAATTTCGGCAATACGTAGTAATCTTCTTGAAAATTTAACTACATTAAAAACTGCACTTGAAATAGAAAATAGAGAAGTCCAACTAAGACAAGCTACTATTAATAATAAATTATCTAATATTCCTAAAATTGGAAGATCATCTCTAGTCATCGAGCGTCAAAGGTCTATTAAGGAAGCTTTATACTTATATCTATCACAAAAGAAAGAAGAGACGGCAATTGCACTTTCTGTAGTTACACCTAAAGCTAAAATAGTTGATTATGCATACACATCTAAATCTCCTATTTCACCTAAAAAGAGAATTATTTTATTATTAAGTATTTTGTTAGGTATTTTAATACCTCTAGTTGTTATTTACTTTAAGGAACTATTCGACACTAAAATTCACAGTAGAAGCGATGTTGAAATGTTATTATCTAATCCTCCCATTTTAGGAGAGATCCCAGAGGTTAAGGCAAAGGAGAGTAGTACGATTATTACTAATGATAGATCTGTATTATCTGAAGCTTTCCGTATTATAAGGACAAACC
Source organism: Dokdonia sp. Hel_I_63 (assembly GCF_007827285.1). Taxonomy (NCBI): domain Bacteria; kingdom Pseudomonadati; phylum Bacteroidota; class Flavobacteriia; order Flavobacteriales; family Flavobacteriaceae; genus Dokdonia; species Dokdonia sp. Hel_I_63. The sequence goes on from NZ_VISD01000001.1 coordinate 2,156,679, forward strand.
TATCATATTTTTTAAGAGTTAATGAGCAAACTAGTGAGAAAGTAATTTTTGTAACATCTACAGTCAAAGGAGAGGGGAAAACTTTTGTAGCATATAATCTGGCCTTAAGCCTAGCTAGTACAAATAAATCTGTTATACTTCTAGGTGCAGATATAAGGAATCCTCAAATTCACAGATATTTAGAAGGTATTAAATGGACAATAGGTTTAGCAGAATATTTACATGACTATAATGTAATTGAAAGTTCTATAATTAATGAATTAGGTACAGATAAATATAATTTAAATGTAATTCTTTCTGGAAAAGTTCCTCCTAATCCAGCTGAGCTATTGCTCAATGGTAGATTTAGCCAACTTATCGATACCTTATCTAAATCTTATGATTATATAGTTGTAGATACTGCACCTACCTTGTTAGTTACTGATACACTATTGTTAACTCAAAAGTCTAATGTGACTGTGTATGTTTGCCGTGCAGAGTATACAGATAAAAAGCTTTTACAATATCCTTCAGAATTAATAGATGAAGGTAAATTAAAAAATGTAGGGTTTATACTAAATAGTATTACAAGGACAAATTTTGGCTATGGTAGTAAGTACGGCTACGGTTATGGTGAGGAGGAATTAAGTTATTTTGAGAGGTTAAAAAAAAGATGGGAAGAATTTTAATTATTTTCGAATAAAGATTTTGTATTGTGACAAATACGGTTGATTACATCTTTATATTTTGTAGATATCTCAAAAGTCGAAATCTTTTCCAAATGTTCAAATCTATGAGCATCAGTTCCTATAAAATCGTACATACCAGCCTCTAAAAGAAGTAGCGCTTGTTTATTAATAGACTTTCCATAATGGTTTGTCAACGAAAGTGCATTGAGTTGGAAATAACAACCCATTTTTTTTAACTTATTATAATTTTTTAAATTATTGTGATAATAAGCATAACGCTCGGGGTGTGCTAGAATAGGTGTATATCCCTGGGAACCAATTTTGAAAATTTGTTCAAAGAGATTTTCTGGTGGTTGAAAAAAAGACATTTCAACTAATACAAAATTATCGATTAGAGGTATAAGCTCTTTTTTTTCCAAATAGGTAGTAAATACTTCATCTAGCATATACTCAGAAGAGTATGATAAATCAATCCCTTGCGTTTCTTTGATGCTATTATATGCATTTAAAATAGTCGCAGGTGTATTATCATATATTCCTCCCATAGTATGAGGAGTGGCAATAATCTTATCACAACCTAAACTCTTATATTTCCTTAAAAGTTCCTCGCTATGAGCTACAGTTTTGGCTCCGTCATCGATTCCTGGTAATACATGACAATGCATCTCTGGTGTACCTGACCAAATATCTAGAAACGACTTCTTTTTGTTAAATATTCCAAACATGACTCAAAAATACTTCAAATATTTAAGAAACTAGTATCTTCATTCTATGATTAAAAAGTTGTTTAGTGTATTACTTTATATTTTTATTTTCACTTCCAGTATCACTGCGCAAGAAAGATTAAATTTTTCTGGTTCTCTTGGCTCCATAGGCTTTATACCTAATGATAGACTTCCTTTTTGGAGTTTTACTAATAGTCAAGGTTTCCTAAGTGAGTCAAGTAGTTATGGAGTTTCCGCTTTCGCGAAAGCGGACTATAGCATATCAAATACTCATATGCTCACTTTAGGTGCAGGTGCTTATATATCTGACGGATTTGATAATAATATAAGGAGAAGTGATTTGTATCTGGAGTATAAAAACAAATGGATTTTAGTAACGGCAGGTGCAAAACAGCTTACTTCAGAGCCATACAATCTTTCTACTATAAATAATAACATTTTACAAACTGGAAATGCACGACCACTTCCTGGAATCATAATTTCCAACAGGAAATCAATTAAATTGTCAGAGAAATTTTCTTTAGATGCAGCCTTAGCTCATTATAATTTGAATGATGATCGCAGTACGAAAAATTCGCAGATTCATTATAAAATGATTAGAGCTAATTGGACTATAAATGAAGTGAATTCGCTTTCAGTAGCTCTAAGACATTATGTTCAATGGGGAGGTACGCTTTCTGATGGAACTAAGCTTCCTAGTGACTTACAAGCATTCGGTAGAATATTTATTGGAGCAAATGGAGGAGATATAGACAACCCCAACGAAGCTATAAATGCATTAGGGAATCACTTAGGCAGTTATAATGTTAACTATAAAAGAAAACTCAACATTGGCACATTAGCACTTTACCATCAATCATTATTTGAGGATCGATCTGGACGAGAATTAAATAATTTTCCTGATGGTGTATGGGGAATTAACTATCTACCTGAAGGAAGTAAGTTGATTAAATCAATCTTATACGAATATATACAAACGATATCACAAAGTGGAGCACCTAGGCCAACCGAAGGACTTAACCAACAAAGCGGTGGTGACAATTACTTTAGTAATGGAATATATCCATCAGGATGGACTTATGAAGGAGCTATTATAGGACTTCCCTTTCTTAATCCCTTTGGTAATACAACAACGCCACGCAATAACAGAATGATAGGTCATCATCTAGGTATAGCGGGATCAATAGGGAAGATTGACTATGCTTTTAAAGGATCTTATATTCAGAATCTAGGAACATACACTTCACCTATAAAACCTAGACAAAAGGCACTATATAGTCATGCTATGTTTTCTTATAAGACGAATACTCTTGGAATTATCAATTTTTACTTAGGAGCAGATTATATTAATGATTTCTCTAATGCAACAAGTATCGGAATTGGTTACAAGTATAATTTAGAGTAATTATTCCTCAAAGTAATTTAAATATTTGAGGTAGCTTATAATTAAATAGCTCCAGATTCTTCTGAAATTAATTTCTTCTCTACCAGTTTAAAAATTTAAATAAGGTTTGGTTTATTCTTTGTTAGTATGGGCTTCGTGTCTCTTATTATGGAGTTTTATCTTTGTAAAATGGATTGAACTTACGATTTGTAATGTCCTTACTCTTTGTTTAGATATCATATAAAAACGGTCACTCAGAAATTGAGAAAATAACCTTAGGGTACTCTAATTAATAATTATAACTAATATGTCTAAAATATATACACCATTAACAATAAGAGGTTTAGAATTGCCTAATAGAATTGTAGTTTCTCCTATGTGCCAGTATAGTTCAGTTAATGGAATGGCAAATGATTGGCACCTTGTTCATTTAGGTTCTAGAGCTGTTGGAGGAGCTGGGTTAATAATTACTGAGGCTGCTGCAATTTCCCCGGAAGGAAGGATTACACCTTCAGATATGGGGATTTGGTCAGATGAGCATATTCAACCTCTTAAACGAATTACAACTTTTATTAAGGAGCAAGGTACAGCAGTGGGAATTCAGCTAGCACACGCTGGCAGAAAAGCAAGTACATTAGCGCCTTGGGAAGAGAGTAAGAGGCTGACTAAGGATGATGGAGGATGGCTTCCCGTGGCGCCGTCTCCTATACCGTTCAATGATGAAGGAGTGGTGCCAAAAGAACTTTCTATAAATGAGATAAGAGATATTATCAAGTTATTTATAGAGGCAGCTAAGAGAGCAGTTATAGCAGGTTTTGATGTTATAGAAATTCACGCCGCACATGGATATCTATTAAATCAATTTTTATCACCTCTTACTAATAAAAGAGTGGATGAATATGGCGGCACATTTGAAAAACGAGTACGTCTATTATTAGAGGTGACAGAGGGGATTCGATCAGTGATTCCTGATAGAATGCCTTTATTTGTCCGTATATCTGCTACGGAATGGGCAGAAGGTGGTCATACTATTGAGGATTCTCTAAAAATTTCTCAGCTTCTTAAGGATAGTGGAGTAGACTTGATAGACTGTTCAACGGGAGGGGTTGTTAAAAGTCAAGAAATTCCAGTAGAGAAAAACTATCAAGTTCCTTTTGCAGAAAAAATCAAAAAGGAAATAAATATAGCCACGGGTGCAGTAGGCTTAATTGATGACGCCATTCAAGCTGATGATATTTTAACGAATGATCAGGCAGATTTAATATTTATAGGAAGAGAAATGTTACGAAATCCATATTTCGGATTATTAAGTCCAGAACTAGGAGGGAAGAAGATTGCTTGGCCGAGTCAATATCAAAGAGCAAAACCTAGAAAATAGTTGTAACTTTTTGAAAATAAGCGACATATAATTAAAGCTGTTTTAGAATAATAATAATGTCAAAATTATTGTTCATCACCACTTGCCGATTGCTTAACAATATAGAAACATTGAACACTGAGTTTGATTGTAGATTTGCAAAAATCATAACTAAAAACTCTCTCAATGAAAAAAAAACTACTCAGTGCACTCTTGTGTATAATATTAGCATTTCTTACTGCTAATCTAAATGCTCAAGGTATTTTTATTAATGAATTGCATTATGACAACGCAGGGGGCGATGTTAATGAAGGAATTGAACTTGCTGGACCTGCGGGAACAGATTTAGCAGGATGGTCATTAGTTTTATATAATGGTTCTAATAACGAACCTTATCGAACAGTAGACCTTACGGGAGTAATAGCCAATCAACAAAATGGTTATGGAACCGTAAATTATCCTATTACAGGAATTCAGAATGGAGCTCCAGATGGTATTGCTCTTGTAGATGGAACAGGTAACTTGGTTCAATTTATATCATATGAAGGAGAACTTACTGCTATAGGAGGTCCAGCAGATGGCTTGACTAGTAGAAACATAAGTGTATCAGAAGGAGCAGATACTTCAACCGAGAGTTCGCTATCTCTATCTGGAAATGGTATAGAGGCAGCTGACTTCACTTGGGAAATTACAAACACAAATACTTTTGGAGCGGTAAATACAAATCAAGTTTTTGGTACTTTGATAATAACGCCTGTAATTAACGAATTTGTATTTAATCATACGGGATCTGATACCGACGAATTTATAGAAGTTCTTGCAGGGGACAATGAAGACCTCTCAGCCTATTCACTTTTAATTATTGAGGGTGATGTAAATTCTGTAGGAACTATTACTTCAGTATTTCAATTAGGTACTACCACCTCAGATGGACTTTACACAATACCTTTTCAAAATAATGTGTTTCAAAATGGATCTCAAACGATTCTTCTTGTCACAAACTTTATTGGTAACCTCGGAGAAACTATTGATACAGATCTAGATGGATTAATTGATGTTAATCCTTGGGATGAGATTATTGATAGTGTAGCGGTAAGTGATGGTGATGAAGGAGATATGTCATACAGCGATGTGGTACTAACCAATGATTTTGATGGAGGAATTTTTACAGTAGGTGGAGCATCTAGAATTCCTAGCGGAACTAATACGGGAAGTACAACAGACTGGATTAGAAATAATTTTAATGGTGCTGGGCTTCCAAGTTTTCCAAGTGCAATACCATCTGCAGGTGAAGCTATTAATTCTCCAAATTCTGCAAATAGTATAGTTACTTCAGAACCAACAAACGATACAGTATTACTTATCAATGAAATTGATGCAGACAATACTGGTACAGATACCATGGAATTTGTAGAATTATATGACGGTGGAACGGGTAATACGCTTCTTGACGGATACACTGTAGTATTTTACAACGGTTCTAGTGATACTAGTTATGCTTCTTATTCATTAGATGGGTTTACTACAAATGCAAATGGTTTTTTTGTACTAGGAAATGAATCAATAGCTACGGCGAGCATTGTTTTTGCTAGTAATGGGATTCAGAACGGAGCAGACGCTGTTGCTCTTTATAAAGATGCTACAAATGATTTCGCAAATGGAAGTATAGTAGATCTTGACAACCTACTAGATGCTGTTGTTTATGATACTAATGATGCAGATGATGATGGTTTGCTTATACTTCTAAAAGAGGGGCAAGAACAGCTTAATGAAGATGAGTTAAGTAATAAGGATACATTCTCTCTACAACGATTTACAAACGGATCAGGTGGTCTACGAGAAACTGCAACGTACGTAAATGCATTACCTACTCCTGGAGCTACAAATAACAATGCTACTGAACCAATTACTTTAGTCATTAATGAACTTGATGCAGACACTGCTGGATCAGATTCTCAAGAGTTTCTTGAAATCTTTGATGGCGGCCAGGGTAACACCTCTCTATCTGGATTTGTTGTTGTCGCTTATAACGGAAATGGGGATGCTGTTTATAATACATTTGACTTAGAAGGATTTACTACAAATGAAGAAGGATACTTTGTATTAGGAAATGCAGATGTTCTAAATGTAGATTTAGTAATTCCGAGTAATTCATTTCAAAATGGAGCAGACGCTATAGGTTTATATCAAGGAACCGCTGTAGATTTTCCAAATGGATCAGTAGTAACCCTTGATAGACTCGTTGATGCAATAGTTTATGGAACAGATGATGATACAGATCTAGAACTAATTGTGTTATTAAATTCTGGACAACAACAACTAAATGAAAATTCAAATGGAAGTAAAGACTCAGAATCTTTACAGAGAATTCCAAATGGACAAGGAGGCACAAGAAATACAGCAAACTATATTGCTCAAACTCCAACGCCAGGAGGAGCTAATGACGCTGTTGTTACAGCAGGTGAAGTACTTACTATTGCACAGGTGAGATCAGCTGCGGAGGGAGATACCGTAACAACTACTGGAATCTTAACAGTAAGTGATCAGTTTAATGGTCCGGCATTTATTCAAGATGAAACTGGTGGGATTGCAATATTTGATAATCTTGTTCATGGTGAAAATGTATTTGCTATCGGTGATTCTATCACAGTTACAGGTACGAGAAGTTCGTTTAATGGCCTTGCTCAGATAAGCCCTGTAAATATTGTAGAGATAAACGCTCCATCCACAAGTATCATAGAGCCTATAACTATCACTTTATCACAATTATCTGATTATGAAGGTCAGTTGGTGCGTGTTATTGATGCAAGCTTTCCTAATGAAGGAGATTTACTTTTTGGAAATTCGAATTTTGAACTTACAGATAGCAGTGGATCTGGTCAGTTGCGTATAGATGGGAATGCATCTTCACTAATTACATTAACCCAACCTAGTAGTTGTGATATTGTAGGGGTTGTTGGTCGCTTTGGTGATAATTTCCAATTATTACCTAGACTAGCAAGTGATATACCTTGCGCTACTCCTTTTGAAAGTCCAGATGAAACTTCTGATGTTTCAAGGGATGATAGCTTTGATGTAGTCGCGTGGAATATTGAGTGGTTTGGAGATGAAAATAATGCTCCGCCAGCAGGAAGACCTATGTCTGACGAAATACAGAGAGATAGCGTACGTACAGTATTAAGAAGATTAGATGCAGATGTCATTGCTGTAGAAGAAATAGCAGATGATATTCTTTTTGCTGAGCTAGTGGATGGACTAGAAGGCTACGATTATATTCTTTCTGATGCTGTTTCTAATCCTACTGGAACACCACCTTTTCAAAAGCTTGGTTTTATTTACAAAACTGCTACGGTGAATCTTGTAAAAACACAAGCACTATTAGCTACAATACACCCATTATACAATGGAGGTGATGATAGTGCTTTAGTAGATTACCCTAGTACCACAGATCGTTTCTATGCAAGTGGGCGTTTACCGTTCTTAATGACTGCAGATGTTACTATCAATGGTACCACAGAGCAAATAGATTTAATAGCACTACATGCTCGCGCAAATGGTAGTACTCAATCTCAAAATAGGTATGATATGCGTCGTTATGATGTAGAAGTACTTAAAGATTCTCTAGATGTTCAATTTTCAGATAGAAAGATTATTCTTTTGGGAGATTACAATGATGATGTAGATGAGACGGTTGCAGATGAAGTACCTACAACAGAATCATCTTTTATCGCTTACGTACAGGATCCAGAGAACTACAATGTGGTTACAAGTGTATTAAGTGACGCCGGATTTAGATCTTTTGTATCTAGAGAAAATATGATTGACCATATCGCAATTACAGATGAACTTTTTGATAATTATATCGAGAGCAGTGCATCTGTAGGATATCAATTTTATGATGAAGACTATGCATTTACAGCGTCAGATCACTTTCCTGTTTCTGCTAGATTTATATTTGATACTATAGAGCCTTTAGAAGTTGCGACTATTGAAGCATTTGACATCACCTGTTTTGGTGTAAATGATGGCGTAGCAACCGTTTCTGTAACTGGAGGTGTTGCTCCGTATAGCTATGTTTGGAGTGATGGTCAAACGGAAAATTTTGCAGAGAATTTAACTGAAGGCACTTACTCAGTAATTATTACCGACAGTAATGACGATGAACTTCTTGTTGAGAACATCAATATATCTAGCCCTGCACAAATAACTTTTTCAGTATCTAACGATGTGACTATATATAAAGGTTACGGGTCAGACTGCACTACTTTATCAGTATCTGATATTGTGGCTGAAGGTGACACATCCATACTATGGAGCACAGGTGAAACCACAGAAAGTATCACTTTTTGTCCAGAAGCAACAAGTACTGTTTCGGTTACTGTAATGGATGATAATGGGTGTGAGACTGAAAAGGAAATCACTGTTACAGTAGAGGATGTTACATGTGATAATAATCCATATTTCCAGCGCGTTCAGCTCTGTTACAAAGGGCGTTCACTTTGTGTAAGCCGTTATGCTGCAAGAGTATTTTTACGAAAAGGTGCAACATTAGGGGCTTGCGATAACTCTTCAATTGTTATTTCTAAGATTAAAGTATATCCTAATCCAGTAATTAAAGATGCCAACGTGAAAATCACTAGCTCAATAAATACCGAAGTGTCTTTCGAACTTTACAATATTTTTGGAGTTCGTGTATTTTCTCAAAATGCAACAATTTCTGATGGGCAATCTATAACATCACTTCAATTAGGAAATTTACATAGAGGCTTTTACTTTTTAAAGCCAACTGTAAATGGAGTAGTGCAAGGGACGAAAGTTCTTATTAAGAGATAATAAATGAGTACTACATCTTGATAATTTTAAGGCTGAGCAATAATAATATTGCTCAGCCTTTATTATTTAATATACCAAAATGAAAGTTTTTCTAAATCTTCCTACTCTAAAACTTTTTTGTTAACCAATTTAATTTTGATTTTCATAATTTAATAATCAATTCTCTTATGGATATATTTCTTATTGTATCTATGTGTAATAATATATAGGAAGATATTCTTACAATCTTTTCATAATCAAAATTACTTCCCGATACAAAAATTAGCAAAGATATTACCAAGTAGCTCATCATTAGTTACTTGCCCAGTAATCTCTCCAAAATGATAGAGCGCCTCTCTAATGTCAATTGCCATAAGATCACCTGAGAGATCTGTATCTAGTCCATATTGCACTTTTTCTATTTCTTCAAGCGCCTTAAGTAAAGCATCGTAGTGACGACTGTTTGTAACAATAGTCTCATCATTACGTAAGGCACCAGTATTTACAAACTCTAAAAGTTTAGTTTTAAGCTCATCAACTCCTTTGTTTTCTTTGGCAGAAAGTAGATGGAGATTTGGTATTTGATTACTTATTTCTTTAACGTCACTCTCAGATACTTGATCAACTTTATTGGCGACAATAACAAGAGGCTTTAGTGGAAACTTGTTTTTGATTTTTTCAATTTCTGTTTTGAATGTGGCACCATTTGCAAGAAATTCATTTGCACTAAATAGTAAAATAACTACTTGTGCTTGTTTTATTTTTTCAAATGTTTTTTTGATTCCTAAGCCTTCAATCACATCTACAGTTTCTCGTATACCAGCAGTGTCTATAAACCTAAAACCAATACCACCTATTGATAGTTCATCCTCTATAGTATCACGAGTGGTACCTGCGATGTCTGATACAATAGCACGTTCTTCATTAAGAAGTGCATTTAATAAGGTTGATTTTCCCACGTTTGGTTCTCCTACAATAGCTACGGGGATTCCATTTTTTATCACATTACCGGTAGCGAAAGAATCTATAAGACGTTTAAGTACTTTAGTGATACGAGCAATGAGCTCTTTAAATTGACTACGGTCTGCAAACTCAACATCTTCTTCAGAGAAGTCTAATTCTAGTTCAATGAGGGATGCAAAGTTTAAAAGCTCTTGACGCAGTTGTGCTATTTCATTAGAGAAGCCTCCTCGCATTTGTTGCATTGCAATATGGTGAGAAGCTTCGTTATCACTTGCAATAAGATCTGCAACAGCTTCTGCTTGACTCAAGTCCATTTTACCATTAATAAATGAACGTAGTGTGAACTCTCCTGCTTGCGCAGCACGACAGCCTGATCTTAATAGTAACTGTATGATTTCTTGCTGAATATAATTTGATCCGTGGCAAGAAATTTCAACAGTAGGCTCGCCAGTGTATGAGTTTGTGCCTTTAAATAATGAGACTAGAACTTCATCTATAGTGCGCTCACCATCCATAATATGTCCTAAGTGAATGGTATGTGTTTTTTGCTCTGATAACACTTTACCACTAACAGATTTAAAAATAGGGGAGGTTATTTCTAGGGCTTGAGCTCCAGAAACGCGTATTACAGCAATTGCGCCAGCACCTGCTGGACTTGCTAAAGCTACTATAGTATCTTGTACATTCATCTTTACAAAATTACGTAAACGTGTAACATTTTCGTGTAAGCATATACATATATAGTATCAATCAACAATCAACCATATGGAAATCGTACAACAAACCACTTATGCGCGTGAAGATAGAACGCTGCTAGCACTTACTCATCTATCACAACTTCTAGACTATGTTACTGGTTTTGGAGGTTTTATAGTACCACTCGTATTGTGGCTTTCTAATAAAGACCGAGTAATTGACATGGATGAGCATGGAAAATCTATTGCAAATTTTCAGATAAGTTTGTTCATTTATTGCATACTGAGCATCCCTGCAATACTATTATTGGGGTTAGGTCTAGTTACTTTATTAATACTTGCAGTGTTAGGCTTTATTTTACCTATTATAAATGCAATAAGAGCTAGTAATGGTGAAGAGCCTAACTATTATATAAGCATAAAATTCTTTAAGTAGACTGGAGATACTTTTTATCCATCCAGAAAGTACCAAATGGAATAATAGAGCATAAAAGGACGATTCCTACTGTTTTATTGTTCCATTTCATATAAGATTTCATCATAATTGCCATCACTACATAGGCAAGAAATAGAAATCCATGAGCCATCCCTATGACTTTGTTAGGTGCTCCATTATCAAATATATACTTTAATGGCATGGTGATAAAAAGTATTAATAAGAATGATATTCCTTCTAATACACTAAGAATTCTAAAGGTCTTAAGCATCGTATATTTTTTAACAAAAATAAGGGCAAACTACTAATAAGTCTACTCATCAAAGAGTAACTTTTACTTAATTTCAAATAGGATTATCTGACTAAGTTGTTTTCCAAAGGAGTTAAAATTATTATCGGAAATAACGATAAGTGATCTATTGCCGTTTTCAAAATTAGGGCCAAAAGTCATTCCTTCAATATTATCTACAATACCATCTGTGAGCTGACTGCGCACGCTACTAAAATCTAATAGCAGTTTCTTGGTCGCAGGGATATAGGCGGAGTTAGAAAGACTGTTTAGGTCGTTTACATCTGTAGCATTTTTAGTTGAAACTTGGTAAATCTTAACATCATTTCCACCGTCTTCATGACCCGAAGCATAAGAGCGTTCAAGAACTAGAAAAGAGTGCTCATCATATGACAAAATTTCAGTAATACCGTTTACTTCAAGCTTCCCTTTTCTAGCTACTTTATCCAGCATGTAGGCATACTCTTTAGTAAAAGTGTTGCGCTCATGGTCTATGTATGCAATACGTACGGGAGAGTTTGCATCGCTAGCAGTGGGTACAATTCCATCTTGTTTAAGTGGTAACTCTGTAGTTACCCAGAATCCGTTATTGTCGTAATTTCTAGTAAGTGCTTCAAAAACACCATTATTATGTGGGCCATTATTATCGTTTGACTGTACAAGATATCGAGATGGAATTGTAAAAGCACTTTTAAAATTTCCATCTATACTAGCTACTCTTATAAATGGGTCAATGCCTTTACTTATATTTCCTTCGCTAGACCAGATAATGTCATTTGATACTGTAACACGTAGCGACTCAGGATCTGCTTGCCCAGCGTTAAAAGCAAGACCTGTGTTATCTTTAAGACTTACCACTTTAGTAAATATTGGTGCTTGTAATTTGCCACTTTGAATAGGAATATCAGCCATATAAAATCGCGGATCTTTTCTATCATCACATATGATATACATTTTACCATCCATATAATCGATGCTTGATAGCCCGCCTACGGCTGCTCCGTCGTACATTTCATCACTTGGTATGATAACTTCATTTATAAAATTAAGTTTAATTATTTCGGAAGAATTCTTTGGTAGGATGTTAATGGATTTACAAGAGAGTACAACTGTTACAAATAGGAGAGAAAAGATATTTTTAATTGACATTTGAGTGTAAATTTTCATGTGTGCAAAGGTGTTACTTTTTTAGATTTAGTTTAAGGAAATTTCTTGTTTGCTTTCGCGAAAGCGTGATTATCTTTATAAAAACACATAATCATGGAATCATTAAAGGATAAAGTTGCATTAATAACGGGAGGAACAAAAGGAATAGGGCGCGGTATTGCCGAAGCCTTGTTGCATCAAGGGATGAAAGTAGCTATCACGGGAAGAGATGAGAAAGGTGCTCAAGAAGCAGCTCATGAGCTTACTGAAAATGATAATTACATTCTCGGTATTGCTGCAGATGTAAGGAATTATGAAAGTCAGCAACACGCGGTAAAAGCAGTACTAGATAAATTTGGAAAAATTGATGTACTCATTGCAAATGCTGGTCTTGGACATTTTGAGAGCATTACAGATATGTCTATAAAACAATGGGATGAGACTATTGATACCAATCTTACTGGTGTTTTCTACTCGGTAAAAGCATCCCTTGAAGCAGTCAAAAAAACTGAAGGATATATTTTTACAATTTCTAGTCTTGCGGGAACAAATTTCTTTGAAAAAGGAACGGCTTATAATGCAAGTAAATTTGGACTAACAGGATTCTCACAAGCCCTAATGTTAGACTTAAGACAAGATAATGTAAAAGTGACTACCATTATGCCAGGTTCTGTAAGCAGCCATTTTGGAGGTAGATCACCAGAAGAAGGCACAGACTGGCGTATACAACCCGAAGATCTTGGTCAAATTACCGTTGATCTTCTTAAAATGCACCCAAGAACATTACCTAGTAAAATCGAGGTGCGACCATCTAAACCGCCTACTAAATAGATGTTTATTGAATTTAATAAAGCCTTCAATTGTTAAGAAATTGGAGGCTTTAATATTTTGTAATGGTTATAGAAAAATGGAAAACTATATTATTAAATTAAACTTATGGGTCTTTGTTAAAGTATCCTGATGCTGCATGCTTCCGGCGCTAATTAAAATTTAGTTTACGAGCAATTTTGAAAGCCATTCTTTTGCATCCTCTACAGAATAAAAAGATTCAAATGGTTGATTATAAAATTGCTTTTCTAATGCTACATTGGACTTAATAAGTGGATTATCGATAACTACTGCAATAGCTTTAAGACCGGGGTGATTTCCAGCATCCATATAAACTGTGGGATCTACTGAATATGAATTAAGTCTATGGGAAATGTAACCAAATGATTTACCATTGAAATAATCTTTACAGAATGAAAGTAATAATTGGTTGGACTCTCGATCTACATGAGAACCTTCTTTCATGATGCCAATAACAAAATTTTCTTCAATTTGGATTTTTCCAAACTCAAATTCTCTAATATTTTTCAAAGGGGTGTAGGGGGATTAAATTGAGTGCAAAACTCCCTTTTTTTTTAATAAAATAAAAGTATTTCTGCAAAAAATATTAGTGTTCTCCAGAAAGCAATTTTTCCTTGTATTTTAGGGCCTCATCAAGAGTTTGATATACTGCAAAAGGTTTGTTGAAGAATAATTTTTCAACCCTAAATGATTCTATAAGACTTTTGTTTGGACAAACAGCTATAAATCCTTTGAGATTCTTGATTTTTGAGGTCTCCAGATAAATGATGGGATCAATAGAATAGGAATTAATTCTATGAGTTATATAAACAAATTCTCTATCGCTGTAGTATATTTCAGCGACAGCTAATAGAATATCATTAAAATTAGGTTGAACGGTTATTCCTTCGTTCATAATGGTGTAAACATAATCATTATACACAGTTATCTCGCCGAAGGATAAGCTTAAATGGTGCTCTAGTGCTTGTGTCATAGTTAAAAGGGAACTTAGACTATTAAGATAATAATAATACTTATTACAACAATCTATTTATCAATACATTAACTATGTATGCATAGTACTTTATATAAAAAATCCCCAAAAAGCTTATTAGACCTTTTGGGGATATTAATCAATATCTGATGTCAGTTACGATTCTGTAGCTTCTATCTTTTTTATATCAATAACTAATTCTTCTTTTTTCTCGTCAAAGTCCATAAATATGCTATCACCTTCTTTTAGTTGAGAATTAATTATCTCCTCAGCTAGTGCGTCTTCAATATACTTTTGAATAGCTCTCTTAAGTGGTCTTGCGCCATATTCTTTATCAAATCCTTTATCACTTATATAATCCTTAGCTTTTTCACTAAGAGATAAGTCATATCCTAAATCTTTGATTCTAGTATATAATTTTGAAAGTTCAATATCAATAATTCTATGAATATCCTCACGCTCTAATGCGTTAAATACCACAACATCGTCTACACGATTTAAAAACTCAGGTGCAAAGGCTTTTTTAAGTGCATTCTGTATAATACTTCTTGCATTATCGTCTACTTGAGTTTTACGAGTAGCAGTACCAAAACCAACTCCCTGACCAAAGTCTTTGAGTTTTCTTGCACCTATATTAGACGTCATAATGATGATTGTATTTCTAAAATCGATTTTACGACCTAAAGAATCTGTTAAGAAACCATCGTCTAGTACTTGCAATAGCATGTTGAACACATCTGGATGCGCTTTTTCTATTTCATCAAGAAGTACTACAGCATAAGGCTTACGACGCACTTTTTCTGTAAGTTGCCCACCTTCTTCATAACCTACGTATCCAGGAGGCGCTCCAACTAATCTAGATATTGAGAATTTCTCCATGTACTCACTCATATCAATACGTATGAGTGCATCTTGATTATCAAATAGTTCCTTTGCAAGGACTTTTGCTAGTTGCGTTTTACCTACACCCGTTTGTCCTAAGAAAATAAATGAACCTATAGGCTTATTTGGGTCTTTCAATCCTGCTCTGTTACGTTGTATGGCCTTAGCTACTTTAGCAACAGCTTCGTCCTGACCTATTACATTTTTCTTAATGATAGCAGGTAGTTCGGCAAGTTTGTTGCTTTCTGTTTGTGCAATACGATTAACAGGGATTCCCGTCATCATACTCACTACATCTGCAACATTATCTTCAGATACCTCTTCTTTATGAAGCTTTGCATCTTCTTCCCAGCGCTCTTGAGCGATTGCAAGTTCCTTTTCTAAGGTTTTCTCGTCATCTCTTAACTTCGCAGCCTCTTCATACTTCTGCTTTTTGACAACAGATGTTTTGAGTTCTCTTACCTCTTCAAGTTTATTTTCTAGTTCTAGAATTTTCTTTGGTACATCAATATTTGTGATGTGGACACGAGATCCCGCCTCATCCAGAGCATCAATAGCTTTATCTGGGAGAAACCTATCCGTCATATATCTATTTGTAAGTTTTACACAAGCTTCGATAGCCTCATCCGTATATGTTACGTTGTGGTGCTCTTCGTACTTTCCTTTAATATTTTGTAGAATTTCAATAGTTTCTTCAACAGAAGTAGGTTCTACAATAACTTTTTGGAAACGACGCTCAAGAGCTCCGTCTTTTTCAATATGCTGGCGGAATTCATCTAACGTAGTCGCTCCTACACATTGTATTTCGCCTCGAGCTAGTGCTGGTTTAAACATATTTGATGCATCAAGAGATCCTGTCGCTCCACCTGCACCTACGATTGTGTGAATTTCGTCAATAAAAAGAATAATATCATCATTCTTTTCAAGCTCATTCATTACAGCCTTCATGCGCTCCTCAAACTGTCCTCTGTATTTTGTTCCGGCTACAAGACTAGCAAGGTCAAGAGTAACAACACGCTTGTCAAAAAGTATACGAGACACCTTTCGTTGCACAATACGTAAAGCAAGTCCTTCTGCAATAGCAGATTTACCCACTCCTGGTTCTCCTATTAAAAGAGGATTATTTTTCTTGCGTCTACTCAAAATTTGAGATACACGCTCTATTTCTTTCTCGCGTCCTACTACTGGATCAAGTTTACCCTCATCTGCCATCGCAGTAAGATCTCTTCCAAAGTTGTCTAAAACAGGAGTTTTACTTTTCTTTCCTCCTTTAGGCGTTGTAGGGCTATTAAAAGGATTTTCTTTAGATCCTTCATCACTATTATCGCCATCATCACTAAAAGATTCTGACTTAATAGGCTCTATATATTCATCGCTTTCGTTTGCCATCATTAATTTAAATTGGTCTTTAACACTGTCATAATCTACTTTAAGTCGATTAAGAAGTTTTGTAGTAGGGTCATTCTCATTACGTAGTACACATAATAATAGATGAGCCGTATTTATTGATGAACTTTGAAAAAGCTTTGCTTCTAAAAAGGTTGTTTTTAGTGCACGCTCTGCCTGACGAGTAAGATGTAAGTTTTTCTTATCGTTACTCTGCAAATTCATATTGGGGTTTGCTGGGCTTAGTATCTCAACCTTGCGTCTTAAATGCTCTAAATCTATGTTTAAAGCTCCTAAAATATCGATTGCTTTACCGCTTCCGTCTCTTAATAACCCAAGTAGTAAGTGCTCCGTGCCTATAAAGTCATGACCTAATCTTAAGGCCTCTTCCTTACTATAAGCAATCACATCTTTTACTCTTGGTGAAAAATTATCGTCCATATCTCTTTTCTCTTTCTAAGGTAAATTTAAGCAAACTGGTTCAAAAATCATTCCGCTTAAAGTCATTAGTCCAAATTACCAAAAATACCTGACAATTTGCCTTCAAGGGCTTTAGGTAGTTATTAAGAAGCTTTGTTAAAATTTGTTGATAAAAAGTGCGCTTTCGCGAAAGCGTTAACCCATAAAAAACCTCTAAAATGATTACATTGCTAGCTAGTTAAAATTTGACATAAAATCTAATCAATTTATATATGGCTGCAGGAGAAAAGCTGATCTCGATTAATATTGAAGATGAAATGAAATCTGCTTACATCGATTATTCGATGTCGGTTATCGTGTCACGTGCACTACCAGATGTACGTGATGGTCTCAAACCAGTACACCGTCGTGTTCTTTATGGGATGCACGAGTTAGGAATACGAGCAAGCGGCGCTCATAAAAAGAGTGCGAGAATAGTAGGAGAGGTGTTAGGTAAGTATCACCCACACGGAGATACTTCTGTATATGACGCGATGGTGCGTATGGCTCAAGAATGGAGCTTACGTTACATGCTTATAGATGGTCAAGGTAACTTTGGGTCTGTAGATGGTGATAGCCCAGCAGCAATGCGTTATACAGAGGCTAGAATGCAGAAAATATCTGAGGATATGCTGGCAGATATAGACAAAGATACTGTGGATCATCAACTTAACTTTGACGATACACTTAAGGAACCTACAGTGCTACCTACAAGAGTACCAGGCTTACTTATTAATGGTGCTTCTGGGATTGCCGTTGGTATGGCGACAAATATGCCACCACATAACCTCTCTGAGGTGGTAGATGGTATTCATGCTTACATTGATAATAATGACGTTACTATAGATGAACTTATGGAGCATGTAAAGGCTCCAGATTTTCCTACTGGTGGTACGATATACGGGTATGATGGAGTACGCGAAGCTTTTAAAACAGGTCGTGGTCGTGTAGTAATGCGGGCAAAAGCTACCTTTGAAGAAGTTAAAGGTAGAGAGTGCATCATCGTAACCGAAATACCATATCAAGTCAATAAGGCGGATATGATTAAGAAAACGGCCGATATGATCAACGATAAAAAAATCGAAGGTATATCTGCTATACGTGATGAATCTGACCGTAATGGTATGCGTATTGTTTATGTTATAAAGCGTGATGCCATCCCTAATATTGTACTTAATAAACTTTACAAGTATACGGCCTTACAATCTTCTTTTAGCGTAAATAATATTGCTCTTGTAAATGGACGTCCTGAGATGTTAAATCTTAAGGATATGATTCATCATTTTGTTGAGCACCGTCATGTAGTGGTTGTAAGAAGAACAGAATACGAACTCAAAAAAGCTGAGGCACGTGCACATATACTCGAGGGACTCATCATAGCATCTGATAATATAGATGAAGTTATTGCGATCATAAGAGGTAGTGCAAATGGAGATGAAGCTAGACAGAATTTAATAGAGCGCTTCAAGCTTTCAGAAATTCAAGCGAAAGCAATTGTCGAGATGCGTTTACGCCAACTTACAGGTCTGGAGCAAGACAAACTTCGTAGTGAGTATGAAGAGATAATGAAGACTATAGAAGACTTAAAAGATATCCTTGCCAAAAAGGAGCGTCGTATGTCTATTATAAGAGAAGAGCTTCAAGAAATTAAAGATAAGTATGGTGATGAGCGCCGCTCGGTTATAGAGTACGCTGGAGGGGATGTAAGTATCACAGATCTTATTCCAGATAAAAAGGTAGTGATTACCATTTCAAATGCTGGATATATTAAGAGAACTTCACTTACAGAATATAAAACTCAAAATAGAGGAGGAGTAGGTACAAAAGCATCTACTACCCGTAATGAGGATTTCTTAGAACATTTATTTGTGGGTACAAACCACCAGTACATGTTGTTCTTTACACAAAAAGGAAAATGTTTCTGGATGCGTGTGTTCGAAATTCCAGAAGGTAGTAAAACTTCAAAAGGTCGTGCGATTCAAAATCTTATCAATATAGAGCAGGATGATGAAGTGAAAGCATTTGTATGTACGGGTGATTTAAAAGATGAGGAATACATCAATAATCACTTTATTATTATGGCTACTAAAAAAGGTCAAGTAAAGAAAACTGCATTAGAGCAATACTCTAGACCTCGTACTAATGGTATTAATGCAATTACCATTAAAGATGACGATGAATTATTATCTGTAAAACTTACCACAGGAGAAAGCCAAGTAATGCTTGCGCTCAAGTCTGGTAAGGCAATACGCTTTGAGGAAAGCAAGACAAGACCTATGGGAAGAAACGCTTCTGGCGTTCGTGGCATAACTCTTGCAAATGATCAAGACGAGGTCATAGGTATGGTTTCCGTAAACGACGTAGAAAGTAATATTCTTGTAGTATCAGAAAAAGGATATGGTAAACGCAGTAGTCTTGAAGATTATAGAATTACTAATCGTGGAGGAAAAGGTGTGAAAACTATTTCTGTAACAGAAAAAACCGGTGAACTTGTAGCTATAAAAAATGTAACAGATGCCGATGATCTTATGATTATCAATAAATCTGGTATCGCCATAAGAATGGAAGTAGCTTCTCTTAGAGTTATGGGTAGAGCAACACAAGGTGTTAGACTTATAAATCTCAAAGGCAATGATTCTATTGCAGCTGTAGCCAAAGTAAAAAGTGACGACGAAGCAATAGATGAAGAAGATCTAGAAGGGGTAGTAGGTGAAACTACTGAGAATCCTGCTGGAGAATCAACAACCCAAGAACAAAACACCTCTAATGAAGAGGAGTAGCGATAATCAAGGGTTGATAAAAAATTAGTAATTTTGAAACCCTTATATTAATTAAACCATTACAATGAAAAGTAAACTATTTTTAGCAATAGCACTTGCCGCAACATCAATGGCATTTGCACAGAAAAAAGAAGTAAAAGCTATAGAGAAGGCAATTAAGTCTGGTAGCTATACTGAAGCAAAATCGCTATTAGGAGCTGCCGAGGCTCTTACGGCAGATATGGATGAGAAAACAAAAGAGAAGTTTATGCTTCTTAAAGCTCAAGCTTATTTAGGAGTTGATAATCAAAATCCAGCCGATCTCGAAAAAGCTGCGACCGCCTTTGCAGATCTTAAAGACACAAAATACACTAGTGAAGCAGATGCTGGTCTTGCAAATGTGACAAATGCTTACATCAATGGAGCAGTAGCAGATCAGAATAAAGAAGATTATGCTAGTGCGGCAACAAAACTTGAGAAAGCATATAATTTAAGTAAGAAGGATACTGTTTACTTATACTTTGCTGCATCGAATGCAATTAATGGAAAAGATTACGACACTGCATTAGGATATTATGAACAACTTAAGGACTTAGGCTTCCAAGGAAGAGAAGTTTCTTACGTAGCAACTAATGTTGAGACAAGTGAAGTTGAGAATTTCCCAAGCAAACAAGAAAGAGACCTTCAGGTACTTGCTAAAACTCACGTGAAACCAGAAGAGCAGTTAGGAGACTCTAAAAGTGCAGAAATTGCAAAAAATATAGCTCTTATCTATATTTCTAAGGATGAAAATGAAAAAGCACTTGCTGCAATGGCAGATGCACGTAAAGAGAATCCAGATGATATCTTATTATTACGTTCTGAGGCAGACATCTACCTTAAAATGAAAAAGATGGATAAGTATCAAGAAGTAATAGCAAAAGTTCTTGAGAAAGATCCTAATAACCCAGAGTTGTTATATAACTTAGGTGTAAGTTCTGATCAACAAGGAAACAAAGAAAAGGCAAAGGAATACTATATGAAGGCTGTTGAGCTTGATCCTACATATGCTGCAGCATATAATAATATTGCTGTTCTTATCTTATCAGACGAGCGTGCTATTGTTGATGAGATGAACAGTTTAGGAACTTCAAAAGCAGACTATGATAAATATGATGCTTTAAAACTTAAGCGTCAGGGTGTTTATAAAAGTGCTGTTCCTTACTTAGAAAAAGCATTAGCAGCAAAGCCAGATTATCTAGATGTAGCAAGATCCTTATATGGAATCTATGAGCAATTAGGTGAAACATCTAAGGCAGATGCAATGAAAGCAAACATTGAAAAACTAGAAGGAGGAAACTAATCTTCTATCTTCCATAAATTAAAATAGCCACTCATTTGAGTGGCTATTTTTTTGTATGATATTTTAAATCTAAACTATATGATTTTCTTAATCACCCTTAATTTATGAGTGTGTACACCTTTATGCACATTGTAAATACCAGAATGATCTAAGCGATCTATTCTCACTTCTCCGTGAGCATGTATGATATAGTTATCTTCCATAATAATACCTACGTGCGTAATTAGTCCCTCTGCATTATCAAAAAATGCTAGATCCCCAGGTTCACTTTCCTCTATAAAACTTAATGCCTCACCTTGTGTTGCTTGTTGTGAAGCATCCCTTTTAAGGTCAAAGCCGTTAAGTCGATACACCATTTGAGTAAAACCACTACAATCTATACCAAAGGTTGTTCTTCCGCCCCATAAATATGGAGTTTTGAGATAGAGTAGTGCTGTTTCCACAAGTTGGGCTCTGGATGTTTTTCCAGTGTGACTATTGCCATCGTAAGAATCTTTAAGAAGCCCAATATTTTCAACAGAAGAACCTAATACCACCGTAAGTAGTTGATTATGTTCTGTTGTAATAAATTGTACAGGATCTGTGGTGAGTGTGGTTTGTTGCGCTTTCGCGAAAGCGTACTCATCCTCACTAATCTCAATGTATTGCTTATTATCAATCCATCCCTCATATTTATCATGAGAAAGTTTAATACGGCTCCATTGCTTGCGTTGCTCCACAACCTTAAAATGTTCACCATAGAGAACTTGATTTACAAGTTCGCTAGGATCCGAAGGTTCGGCGCGCATAGGGACTATACTAAGCTGGCAAATACCGTATCGCATAAGGTATGTCTATTCTTAATTGTGATTTTCTATTACCATAGCAGAGGCACCTCCACCGCCATTGCAAATTGCCGCGGCACCTAGTTTGGCATTATTTTGCTTCAATACGTTCATAAGCGTAATAAGGATACGTACTCCACTGCATCCTAATGGATGTCCTAAGGAAACTGCTCCTCCATGTACATTTACATTTTCATCTGTTAAGCCTAATATTTTCATATTTGCTAGACCAACTACAGAGAATGCTTCATTAAACTCAAAAAAGTCAATGTCATCTTGAGCTACACCTGCCTTTGCAAGAGCTTTTGGTAATGCTTTTGACGGAGCCGTAGTAAACCACTCTGGCTCATGTGCAGCATCTGCATAACTTTTTATAGTACAAAGTGGAGTAAGGTTAAGCTCTTTTGCTCTTTCTTCACTCATTACGATTACAGCACCTGCGCCATCGTTAATTGTAGATGCATTTGCAGCAGTTACTGTTCCGTCTTTTGAGAATGCAGGACGTAAAGCAGGAATTTTTTCCATTTTTACATTTGTAAATTCTTCATCACGAGATACGATAACATCATCTCCACGTCTTTGTGGTACGGATACTGGTACTACTTCATTGTCAAACTTTCGAGCTTCCCAAGCAGCAGCACTGCGTTTATAAGATTGGATAGCATAATTATCTTGATCTTCACGTGAGAATTTATATTCTGTTGCACATGCATCTGCACATACACCCATCGCGTTACCATCATATGCATCTACAAGACCGTCTTTTTGCATACCGTCTACCATAGTCTGTGGTCCAAATTTATGTCCATTACGTAACTGAACATAATGAGGAATAAGACTCATATTTTCCATTCCGCCAGCAACAACAATATCCGCATCTCCTAGAGCAATGGCTTGTGCAGCCATCATCACAGCTTTCATTCCTGAAGCACATACTTTATTTACAGTAGTACAAGGCACAGTATCTGGAATTCCAGCTCCTAGTGCAGCTTGTCTAGCAGGTGCTTGGCCTACACCAGCTTGTACGACGTTACCCATATATACTTCACTTACAAGTGAAGGGTCAAGGTTAATTTTATCTAAAGCGCCTTTTATAGCGATTGATCCAAGTTTACTAGCAGTAACAGAGGATAAAGCTCCCATGAAACTACCTATCGGTGTGCGTGCAGCCGCAACTATAACAACGTTCTTACTCATATATTTGTGTGTTTGAAGTACTAAATTTTTCTCTTGCGAATGTAAGGAAAATTTGAAGATTTTAGAATCTATAGCGACGCTCTAAGTGGTATATCAAGCGATAATAATTTAGTACTTTAGCTTCATACTAGACAACCCTATGAGCAGCACTGCACAAAAGTTTTATAAAAATCAAGATCTCATCTACAAGCTCTTGCTTGTCTTTATTTGTGCAGGATTTATTGTTTATTTTTTTCCGAAAAGCGGAAAATTTCAATATGAGATTCAAAAAGGTTTTCCATGGCAATATGAAAACCTGTATGCAGATGAGGATTTTGCTATTCTCAAAAGTGCCACAGAACTTGAAGAAGAGCGTAGTCAAGTAAAATCGCAATCTGCTGTGTACTTTAATTACAATCAAGATATTGTAGATAACATAATAGCGTCTTACGATGAAAATTTTGATAAGGTATTTCCTGATAGTATTGATTATCAATTTCCAAAATCAGAACTGAGAAGGTATGGTAGTAATTTGCTAAAAGGAGTTTACAAAACTGGGGTTATAAAGAACAAGCCTGTCTATGATTCTGGCCGACTCATCTTCATAAAAAAAGGTAATGAAGTATATGAAATGAGGTTAAACCAAATTTCAGTGCTTAATAATGTAACAGATGATCTTACATCTGTTATTGAGAATGGTGCTTATGCAGCATATTCTAATAAATATCTTCAGCTTTACTTTGATGGGCTAGAAGCAAATGTTTCGTTAGATGAAGTTCTTACAAAGGAGACACTTGATATAGAGCTTGGTCAGATTTCAGAAACACGCAATATAGTGCCTAAGGGAAGTATTGTGATAGCAAGAGGAGAGCTCGTAGAAGGTGATAATCTGCAAAAATTACTATCTCTAAAAGCCAAATACGAGTCGCAAAACATAAGTGATTCGCGTTATAATTGGGTGCTCTTTGGATACATCTTGTTAGTGCTGCTGGCACTCGTAATGTTGCTCCTTTTTATACGTACTTATAGACTTTCTGTATTTTTAAATAATACTAAAGTAACCTTTATATTTTTCAATGTTTTGGTTATGGTGCTTCTTACAACGATAGTTGTAAAGTGGAGCCCTCAGTACGTATATGCTGTACCTATGTGCATACTACCACTCATTATAAAAGCTTTTTTTGACGCTCGCTTGGGGCTTTTTACGCATGTAATTGCTATTCTCTTATTAGGATTTATTGTGCCAGATAGTTTTGAATATTTTTTCTTACAAGTAATCGCGGGTATCGTAACTATCTTAACAATACCAGAATTATATAAAAGAGCAAACCTCTTTATCTCCATAGGTCAGATAACACTTATATATATACTTGCATATTTTGCATTTAATATTATAAGTGAAGGTGGTATGGAGGGGCTGCAGTGGGAAGACTTCGGTATGTTTTTACTCGCTGGTCTAGCAACACTATTTGTACAGCCGCTCATCTATATTTATGAAAAGATTTTTGGTTTGGTGAGTGATGTTTCACTATTAGAATTATCAGATACTAACTCAAAGCTTCTCAAGCGCCTTGCAGATGAAGCTCCTGGTACTTTTCACCACAGTCTCAATGTGGCAAACTTATCTGAAGCAGCAGCAAATGAAATAGGTGCAAACGCCATGCTTGTTAGGGTAGGAGCACTTTATCATGATATAGGTAAAATAGAAAACCCTACAGATTTTACAGAAAACCAAGCAACAGGTATCAATAGTCATGATGATTTATCTCCAAAAGAAAGTGCACGCATTATCATAGATCACGTGATTAATGGAATTGAACTCGCACGCAAATACAATTTACCAGATCGTGTAATCGATTTTATACGTACGCATCACGGTACCAGTACTGTACAGTATTTTTATTTTAAGGAAAAGGAAATTAATGAGGACACACTAATCACAGATTTTCAATATCCAGGACCGTTACCTTTTAGTAAAGAAACTGCGATACTAATGATGGCAGATAGTGTGGAAGCTGCTTCCAAGAGTCTTAAAAATCCAACTTCAACACTTATAGATGCTTTTGTAGAAAAGATAATCAAGAAGCAAATGGATGAAGGGCAGTTTCTAAATGCAAATATTACGTTCAAAGAAATTCAGCAGATTAAGAAAGTACTTAAAAAGAAGCTTAATAACATTTATCACCTCAGGATTGAATATCCAGAGTAGGAGCTAGATTAAAAGTATATTCTAACGGAGTTATAATAGTTAGTAACGCTTTCGCGAAAGCGTAAAAAAAAACGAGATACAAATTAATGTATCTCGTTTTATATTTAGACTAAGTTTCTTATCTCAACGTAGGAAAACTAGAAGGATTAACTTCGTTCATCATACTGTATATTTTCTCAAATATATCATCTGCAGAAGGTTTAGAGAAGTAATCTCCGTCTGTTCCATAAGCAGGTCTATGAGCCTTTGCAGTCATGGTTTCTGGCTTACTATCTAGGTATTTGTAAGCATCTTGCTCATTTAATACTGCATTAAGTAGGTAAGCACTCGCTCCACCTGGCATATCTTCATCTATAACGATAAAACGATTTGTCTTTTTGATACTCTCAACAACATCGTGATTAAGGTCAAATGGTAATAAGGATTGTGCATCAATTACTTCGATGTTGATACCTACAGTTAGAAGTTCTTTTGCAACTTCCATAACGATACGCAGTGTACTTCCGTAAGAAAGGACTGTAATATCTGTTCCTTCTTTTACAGTCTCGACAACACCTATAGGAGTTTTAAATTCTCCTATGTTAGTTGGCAAGTTTTCTTTTAAACGGTAACCATTTAAGCATTCTACAACTAGTGCAGGCTCATCACTTTCTAGTAATGTATTATAAAAACCAGCAGCTTTTACCATGTTACGAGGAGTAAGAATGTACATACCTCTAAGAAGGTGTACGATGGCTCCCATTTGTGATCCACTGTGCCATATTCCTTCTAATCTGTGACCTCGAGTTCTTACGATAAGTGGTGCTTTTTGTTTACCATGAGTTCTATAACGCAAAGTTGCTAGATCATCACTCATAATCTGGATTGCATACAGAATATAATCAAGATATTGAATTTCGGCAATAGGGCGTAAGCCTCTCATCGCCATTCCTATTCCTTGACCAAGTATCGTTGCTTCACGTATTCCTACATCGGCAACTCTATGCTCTCCGTATTTCTCTTGCATTCCTTCTAGCCCTTGGTTTACATCACCAATGGCTCCAGCATCTTCTCCAAAAACAAGTGTATTAGGATATTTGCTAAAGATAGCATCAAAGTTATCTCTTAAGATAACGCGACCATCTACAAGGTTTTCTTCCCCATAAGTAGGGGCAACAGCCTCTATTGAAGTCGCACCATTACCATTTTCATTGTATAAGTGTGCGCTGTATTGTGGTTGAATTGTTGCAATATAGTTATCAATCCATGCTGCGAGTTCTTTGTGAGTATCAGATTCCTCACCTATAGTAAGACGCAAAGCTTTACGCGCTGTACTAAGTAAATCACATTTAAGTGATTCCTTATTTTCTACCAGTTTTTCAAAAAGTGGCTTTATAAAACTTCCGTTACTTGAGCTCTTTATAAGTGCTTCAAGGATTGTTGTGATTTTTTCTTTTTCACTTTTAATAGGTCTTAAAAATGCTTCCCAAGCAGCCTTCTTGCCATCTCGCACTTTCTTTTTAAGATCTTTGTCAATAGCGGTAAGTTCCTCATCTGTAGCTAGACCTTGATCAATAAGCCAGCTTCTGAACTGTACATTACAGTCATTCTCACGTTCCCATTGTAATCTATCTTGATCTTTATAGCGTTCATGAGATCCAGAAGTAGAATGTCCTTGAGGCTGTGTAAGCTCAACAACATGAACTAAAACTGGTACATGCTCTTCGCGAGCTATTTTTCCAGCACGTTCATATGCATCTACTAGTGCTGGATAATCCCATCCGTTTACTTTAATAATCTCATATCCCTTATCTTCTTCGTCTCTCTGGAAACCAGCAAGAATTTTAGAGATACTCTCTTTTGTAGTTTGGTGTCTAGCGTGAACAGAAATTCCGTATTCATCATCCCAAACACTTATTACCATAGGTACTTGAAGTACACCTGCGGCGTTTATAGTTTCAAAAAACAAACCTTCACTAGTACTCGCATTACCTATAGTTCCCCAAGCAACTTCATCACCATTATGTGAGAAATTTTCTTTCTGAGTTTCGGCAACGTTTCTGTATACCTTTGAAGCTTGCGCAAGTCCTAAAAGTCTAGGCATCTGTCCAGCAGTAGGAGATATATCTGAGCTTGAATTCTTTTGAGCTAGTAAGTTTTTCCAGTTACCGTCATTATCAAGACTGTGTGTTGCAAAGTGACCACCCATTTGCTTTCCAGCACTCATAGGGTCAAATGCTATATCTGTATGTGCATATAGTCCTGCGAAAAACTCTTCTATAGATAAGTGGTCTATCGCCATCATGAACGTTTGATCTCTGTAATAACCAGATCTAAAGTCACCATTTTTAAAAGCACGTGCCCAAGCTAACTGTGGTAGCTCTTTTCCATCACCAAAAATTCCAAATTTTGCCTTTCCTGTAAGAACTTCTCTACGTCCTAAAAGACTACATTCTCTACTAGTAACAGCGATTCGATAATCTTCAAGAACAGATTCTTTAAAGTCATCATAAGATAATGCTGCTTTGGTATTAGAAGTAATTGCCATAAGTTTAAAAGATTTGATTGTAAAAATAGCCAAAACATATCCACAATGCAATATGTAGCTGCGTTAAATACTTATAATTTTCGCATTAGAAGTGCTTTTTACGCAGTCCATTTTCAACAAAAGTCAAGATTTTTTGATTTTATTAAGAATATGACAACTTAAACGGTCCTTTTTGAGAATCTTTAGTACCACTTTCGTGAAAAAAGTCTTATCACCGTATCAAAACTTATTTGTAATTGAAACCTAATTTTCTGATCATAGTTAGGTTGGCCTATTTCCCAACCCAAATTTGAATACAGAGGAAAATATAACTCGAAGTAGTCATCAAGAAGACTTACTTGAATTCCAGAGTCATATACGAGTCTTCCATTTGCTCTTTTATTCTTAACAACTCCAACATCTCCATAAGCATAGAAATACTTCCATAGCGTTGTACTTGCGTTTGCTGTAAACATCCAGTCATTTGCAAATACAGGCGCTACATCATCCAATTGAGATTTAAAACCACCTTCCGCAATAATAATTTGTTGAGAAAATAAACCGCTATCTTCAGAGCGACCATAGTAATTGTAATCAAATAAATAATCTGTAGGCCTGTCTAGCGCAAAGCTAAAAAAATTGCCATCTGCCTGTGCATTGTTGTAGGTAAATACACCGCCAAATAAGCGCACATTTAATTGTCTATTATTAAGAAAAAGTCTTCTGTAAAATATATTACCAGACACCTTACCAAAGTTTTTTGCAAACTGCACATCTCCAGTAACGTTGAGTGTGTGTATTATTCCCGGATTTGATCTAGTGTACCTTAGGTTAAGAACATCGTAGTTAGGTGTAGGTAATGCCACAAGCGGATCTTCTTGTCTTTGTACACTCACAAATCGAGCAGATGCACTCTGTCGTTTATTTGATCTAAGGTTTGAAGTTCTAAAAGATAGATTTACAAAAGGAGTAACCCTTGTAAATAATAAATCTGGGGCATAAGAAAAACGGTTTCCAGAAATACCATACCTCAAAGCATATAGTCCTTGATTTTGGTAGTCATGTCTATAAGAAATAGACGCGCTACCTATTAGTTTTTTTGATTTTAATCCTATTTGAGGCTCTATTTTGTAATTGAGTGCTTTCGTTAGAAGCGTTTTATTATAAAGCTTTACACCTGGGATGAAGCCATCATAAATATTAAACTCTGCAACAGGCATAACAAACAACTGATTCTTTGCTGGATTTTCAAAATCCTGCAAAAATTTTAACTGGATAGGTTTGTCGATCCCTATAAACGCATTAGGTTTCTCGTAGTTGTTTCTCAGGTTATTTTCAGGTATAACATTTTTGTAGTTCAAAACAAACCTATCTGCGTCTTCCTTTAAGTAGGCAAGCGTTTCAATTTTCTTTGTTCCAGATACCCAACGCTTACTTATAAGGCTATCATTTTTAAAACTAGACACAGAAATAGGTGAGGAGCGACGCTCTTTCCTTTTTACATCTACATAAATGGAGTCTCCTTTAACTTTAGAATTTTTTAAAGCATAATCTATCCGTTTATTAGAAGTTATGTAGTCTTTAAAAAACCAATCTACATCTTCATCAGTTTGCAAGTTTACCTCCTTTTCAAACTGCGATGACGTGAGTGGTTGAGACTTATATTTTTGATAAAAGTTCTTAATAATCTCATCAAGTTTATTATCTCCTATGTAATCATTCAGGTAATTAAGTCCTACACCACTTTTGTATGAAGAGCCTATATTCTTGTTATATTTAATAAGCTTGTCGTACGGTGTATCTAGTGGCTGGTCAAGATTTAATCTAGATATATGAGTAGATAAAATATTAAACTGATCATTAAATTCTAGTTCTGAAGCATAGAACTGGCGCACTAGCCAGTATTTTTCTAAAGAACCTACAACCTTGAGGTCTGGATAATAAGTGTCCATATAATTTTGCAACATGTAGACCTTAATACCATCAATGAGCCATCTATCTGTTCTTGGGTTAACAAGAAGTGTGTTATTTACATAGTTGTTAATCGTTGTTTTAAGAAGCTTAATTTCATATTGAAAGCCATCAGGAAAAGGACTTATGAAACTAGGTAGCTGGTTAAGTCCATATACTGGCTGCTCTTTATAATCAAGATCTGTAACAAGAATTTTATCAAATGGGTATTCTCCTAGGTTATTATACAAATATCCAGCAATACGATCAGATATTAAGGCTCGTAAAGGAGAGGGTATTTTATAATCGTGTAGGTTAGAAATGATGTTTACATAATCTGTTTGGACCTCTTCGTAATTAGAACTTTTAAGTAAAAAAACTTTGGCATCAGTTCGGCTTTTGCCAGTGAGCACCGTAAGCTTATTACCTTTTGTCTGCGAAC
Source organism: Dokdonia sp. Hel_I_63 (assembly GCF_007827285.1). Lineage (NCBI taxonomy): Bacteria > Pseudomonadati > Bacteroidota > Flavobacteriia > Flavobacteriales > Flavobacteriaceae > Dokdonia > Dokdonia sp. Hel_I_63. Next base: position 2,186,911 of record NZ_VISD01000001.1, read on the forward strand.
TTGAAATATCATTCTGCTCAAGATCCGTGACTAGATCATAACCTTGAGGAATGGAAAATTGTAAGCGTATGTCCGTCTGAGGAAAATAGCGATCATTTAGATTTTTATTACTATAAAATTGCCAGCCATTATTGTATACAGCAGGAGTAACAAACCAGTATCGCAAGTTATAATCACCGCTTTTAGTAATTCCATAATCTGTAAATTTTACATCTGGTAATATCACAGTATAATCAAGAGTAAAAGTAATGGAAGCTCCTGGTTGTATAGGATCATTTACTATAACTCTGATAACATCAGGGTGCTTCTTCGGCCTTGTGTATTGAAGAATTGTCCCTTGTCCAGAAATAGAAGTTATTTTAGTAAAACCACGATCACTATCAGGTGCAAGATGAAATTTCTTATCAAAAGACTCAGAAAATCTTCTTGCCAGTGGTGTAGTTTTACTAGAAAAACTATGTGCCCAGTCTGTTAAGTATACATCGTTCCACACATCACTAGACGTATTTGTAATAGTTATGGTGTGATCAAGATGTATAGACCTATCTTCAGAAATTAATTGTGCATTAATTTCCATCGTATGTTGACTCGCGGCTCCTACACTTAATAGAAGCAATGAGATAAAAGCATACAGAGATTTAAGGGAGTGTCTCAACTAGAAAAGGGATGTGTTAATTTGTAATAGAATAAGCTGTTTTATTTTGCTGTTATATATAGTTTTCACGCTTTCGCGAAAGCGCAACACCATTAGAAATTAGGACTTAATTGGTATTCATCATAGAAGTTATTAAGCACCTCGATTACCTCGTCTGAAGTGTCTACAAGGTGTATAAGATCCATATCACCAGCACTTATATTTTGGAAACTATCAAGTAATGTAGTCTTTACCCAATCCATAAGTCCTCCCCAAAATTCTGTACCTACAAGAATAATAGGAAACTTCTGAATTTTATGTGTTTGGATAAGTGTGATTGCTTCAAAAAGCTCATCAAGTGTTCCAAAACCTCCTGGCATGACAACAAATCCTTGTGAGTACTTTACAAACATCACTTTACGTACGAAGAAATAATCAAAGTCTAAACTTTTATCACTATCAATATATGGATTGTCGTGTTGCTCAAAAGGAAGTTCAATGTTAAGTCCTACAGATGTTCCACCTGCAAGATGTGCACCGCGATTACCAGCCTCCATAATACCTGGGCCTCCTCCAGTAATTACACCATAACCGTTATCTGCAATTTTTTCAGCAACTTCGGTAGCTAGTTTATAATACTTATTATCTGGTTTTGTTCTTGCACTTCCAAAAATGGATACACATGGACCTATGCGGCTCATTTTTTCAAATCCATTTACAAATTCTCCCATTATCTTAAAGATAGCCCAAGAATCATTTGTTTTTTTCTCGTTCCAGCCTTTTGGTCTATTTTCGTTACTCATAATTATGTCTTAGTATTTTTAATTAAAACTATATTGTATATGTAGTTTTATGCCATTTCCTTCTTTAGAAACTGGGCTGTATATCCTTTATTTTTTTTAATAATTTGTTCCGGAGTACCAATGGCAACTACCTCGCCACCACCTTTTCCACCTTCATATCCTATATCTATGATGTGATCTGCCGTTTTTACAACATCTAGATTATGCTCGATAATGAGGATGGTATTTCCTTTGTCTACAAGACGGTTGAGCACATCCATTAATACTCTAATATCCTCAAAATGAAGTCCTGTGGTAGGCTCATCTAGTATGTAAAAGGTATTCCCAGTATCTCTCTTACTAAGTTCTGATGCTAGTTTAATACGCTGCGCCTCACCACCAGATAAGGTTGTGCTCTGTTGTCCTAGCGTAATATAGCCTAATCCTACATCTTTTATCGTTTTAAGTTTGCGATATATTTTAGGAATAGGTTCAAAAAAGTCTGCTGCCTCGGTCATAGTCATCTCAAGAACATCAGAAATTGATTTTCCTTTATAACGTATTTCTAGCGTTTCTCTATTAAAACGCTTCCCTTGACATGTCTCACACTCAACATATACATCTGGTAAGAAGTTCATCTCAATCACTCTTAAACCACCACCTTTACACGTCTCGCAGCGACCACCTTTGACATTAAAGCTAAAACGTCCAGGTTTATATCCTCTTATAAGTGCCTCAGGAGTCTTTGCAAAAAGGCTTCTAATTTCGTCAAAGGCTTTAGTGTAGGTTGCAGGATTAGACCTAGGTGTACGCCCTATAGGTGTTTGATTTATATCTATTACTTTGTCACATTCGTCAAGTCCTTTGATGCTCTTGTAAGGCATAGGTACTTTTACACCATTAAAATAATGAGCATTCATGATAGGGTAGAGCGTTTCATTAATCAGAGTAGACTTACCACTACCAGAAACTCCTGTAACCGCAATCATTTTACCTAATGGGATCTTAATAGAAACATTTTTTAGATTGTTTCCTGTAGCTCCTTTAAGCTCTATAAATTTACCATTTCCTTTTCGACGTTGTTTTGGGATGGTAATTTCTTTTTCACCATTCAAGTATTGTGCTGTAAGTGTATGGTGCTTTATTAAATCTTCTGGAGTTCCTTCACTTATTATTTCTCCTCCAAAACGTCCTGCTCTTGGTCCTATATCAATTACGTGATCTGCACGCTCAATCATATCTTTATCATGCTCTACAACGATGACAGAGTTGCCTATATCACGCAAAGAAATAAGCGAATTTATAAGCTTTTCATTATCACGTTGATGTAGTCCAATACTAGGTTCATCTAGTATGTATAATACGCCTACAAGTTGCGATCCTATCTGTGTAGCGAGCCTGATACGTTGTGCCTCTCCTCCAGATAAAGACTTTGAGCTTCTGTTTAGATTAAGATATGTAAGTCCTACATCTACAAGGAATTGTATTCTTGAATTAATTTCTTTAATTATCTCAGATGCAATCTGTAATTGCTTGCTAGAGAGTCGTTTTTCTACTGTCTTAAACCATTCTTGTAGCTCAAGAATATCCATAGAAGCAAGGTCTGCAATACTAAGATCATCAACCTTAAAGTAGAGTGATTCTTTGCGCAATCTTGACCCCTCACATACGGGACAAGCTACCTTATCCATATATCCTTTTGCCCAGCGTACAAGTGATGTAGACTCGCTATCATTAAAGGTATTTTCTATAAAATTTGCTACACCTTCAAAATCAATTTTATAATCTCTAGTAACTCCTAATTGCTTTGAAGAAACAGAAAACTTTTCATTTCCGCCATAGAATATAAAATCCATAGCTTCTTCAGAAATCTTTTCAATAGGGTCTGTTAGTTTAAAGTCAAACCTCTCTGCAATAAGTTGTAGTTGTTTAAAGATCCAGTTGTTCTTCTTAGGTCCATGAGGATCTAGTCCGCCAGCGTTAATAGATAGTTTTGGGTCTGGGACTATCTTTTTAGGATTTACTTTATATAGCTCACCTATGCCATTACAGTTAGGGCAAGCGCCTTTAGGTGAGTTAAAGGAGAAGTTATTTGGTTCTGGGTTAGGATATGAGATTCCTGTAGAAGGACACATCAAGTTTCGGCTAAAATAACGTACTTCCTTCGTGTCTTGATCAAGTACCATTAACACATCATCACCATGATACATCGCGGTATTTATGCTTTCGCGAAGGCGTTTATCATCGTCATCACCTTTTTTTACGAGCATGCGATCTACTACAATCTCAATATCGTGTACTTTGTAACGGTCTACTTTTAATCCTTTTACAATATCCTTAACCTCACCATCTACACGAACCTTAACAAAACCCTGTTTTGCAATTTGTTCAAATAACTCTCTATAATGGCCCTTACGTGAGCGTATAGTAGGAGCGAGGATGTTAATCCTTTTACCTTCAAAACTCTCTGTAATGAGCTTCTGTATTTGTTCATCATTGTAACTTACCATCTTTTCGCCAGTATTGTAAGAGTAGGCATCTGCCGCTCTTGCATAAAGGAGACGTAAAAAATCGTAAATTTCTGTAATGGTTCCCACCGTAGATCGCGGACTTTTACTAGTGGTTTTTTGCTCGATAGCAATAACCGGAGAAAGTCCTAGAATTTGATCTACATCTGGACGTTCTAATCCTCCTAGAAACTGTCGTGCATATGCAGAAAACGTTTCAATGTAACGACGTTGTCCTTCTGCATAGATAGTATCAAAGGCTAGCGAACTCTTTCCACTTCCAGATAACCCTGTAATTACAACGAGTTTTTCTCTCGGTATCATTACGTCTATATTCTTTAGATTGTGGGCGCGAGCACCGTAAACTTCAATACGTTCTTCGTGATCTATCATACATTTTTACAAAGCAACAAATTTACCGCTTTGCGCCCTAAATAGAAAGCGAGTAACACTATAAGAGATTGTTAATGTTAACGGTATTGATAGTTGTTGTTGTTACGCTTTCGCGAAAGCGTAAATAACCCAAAAATCATTCTCAAACTTCTAGTCATATTAGAATATATACGGCAATATTCTCCACGTACGCGCCTTATAAACTGTATAGCTCTGACCAAATTTTTCTTTGAGGAAAGCCTCTTCCTTATATATCTTGAGAATAAGGACTACAATTAATAATACATAGTAAATCCAGGGAAATAAATGGTCTCCTCTAATAACCACAGGTAGAAATACTAATAGGATACCTGTGTACATAGGATTTCTTAAAATGTTGAAGATTCCCTTAGTTACAAGAACCTCGGATTTAGCCTCTGGCTGAATATTGAAATTTCCTATCTTAATATTGTAAATACCCCAAAGAGCTATAAATATGCCTAGTAATTGGACACTTAGAGAAGTAAGATCCCAATGTACCATCTGTCCGTTCCATATGATGAGGAAAATTAAGCTAGACTGGGATATTACAAGTGCTAGTGAGTATAGAGACATAAACGGATATAGTTTTTTGATAGAAACTGCTCTAATCAAAAAAGGTTGCGCAATGCGCAACCTTTTTTAATGTTATAAATCGTAAATGTCATTATAGAGATGAATATAGTTCTCTCTTATAATCTTACGTTTAAGCTTCATAGTAGGAGTGAGGTGTCCACCTTCTACTGTCCAAGCGTCATGCGTAAGACGGAAAGCTTTAATTTTCTCCCATTTAGCAAATGTTTCATTAGCTTCGTTTACTTCCTGCTGGTAACGGTCTTGAACACGCTCTGATGCGAGAAGTTCATCTAAATTAGAATAGCTTATGTTTTTCATTTTTGCCCATTCTTCTAAGAATTCAAAATTAGGCTGTATTAAGGCAGCAGGCATTTTTTGTCCTTCTCCTATAACCATGATTTGTTCTATAAAACGTGATTGCTTAAATCTATTTTCTAGAAGTTGAGGAGCAACATATTTTCCTCCAGATGTTTTAAACATCTCTTTCTTGCGATCTGTTATCTTTAAGAAACCATCTTCATCTATGTGACCTATATCACCAGTATGGAAATAGTCATTCTTTAGTACTTCGTCTGTTTTTTCTTTGTCCTTATAGTAACCTATCATTACGTTAGGTCCTTTTACAAGAATCTCACCATCGTTTGCGATTTTAACTTCAACACCTGGCAGTAGCTTACCTACAGTTCCTATTCTGAAGCCGCCATCACGCATATCATTTACAGAACATACAGGAGAGGTCTCAGTAAGGCCGTAACCTTCCATAATACCCATCTCAGCAGCGTTAAATATTCTTGCAAGTCGTGGTTGTAATGCGGCACTTCCAGAAGCGATAAGATCAAGGTTTCCACCTAGACCTTCTTTCCACTTTGAGAATATAAGTTTACGAGCAAGTGCAAGTTGTTTTTCATACCACCAGCCATTCTGACCATATGGTTCGTATTTAAGACCTAAATCTACAGCCCAGAAGAATAATTTCTTTTTGACTCCAGTAAGTGCAGCACCTTTTGCAATAATCTTGTCATATACTTTCTCAAGCAAACGTGGTACTGCGGTCATAACTTGAGGCTTTACCTCTTTTAAGTTATCACTTATAGTCTCTAGCGACTCTGCAAAGAAAATAGAAACCCCTTTATATTGATATAAATACATCAACATGCGTTCATAAATGTGGCAAACAGGTAAAAAGCTCAAGGCTCTCATACCTGTGTCAGCAAGAGGCAGGCGGTGCGCACTGGCCAAAGCGTTGCTCACAATGTTCTCATGTGATAGCATTACCCCTTTAGGGCGTCCAGTAGTTCCAGATGTATATATTAGCGTTGCGAGATCCTTAGTGGTTACAGCAGCTTTAAGTGTCTCTACTTCTGATTGATTAGAAGTGTCTGCTCCTAATTCTAGAACCTCAGACCAGTTTTTACAATTATCAATGTCTTCAAAAGAGTACACTTCAATAAGAGAAGGCACTTTATCTTTTATAGACATTACCTTATCACGTACTTCGTTACACGACACAAATACATACTTAGACTCAGAGTGATTAAGTACATAAGCGTAGTCCTCCTCAGATATAGTAGGATAAATAGGTACGTTTTGAGCTCCTAATTGTAAGATCCCTATATCGCAAATATTCCACTCTGTGCGATTAGTCATAGAGATGACAGCAATTTTATCATTAGGTTTAACACCTAATCGCAAGAGTCCTCGACTAATTGCGTTTGCTTGATCAATATATTCCTGAGTAGACGTAGCAACCCAAACACCATCTTTCTTAGTGTTGAGTGCGTCTGAGAGATTAAATTTTTCCAGTTGATAATAAGGAAAATCAAAAAGTCTGGTAATTTCCATAGATTGCTTTTAAATAGTGTTACAAAATAGGAAAATTTGCACGGTTTTTATTGAGATATTCATAAAATGAGAGAGGATTTCTCATAAAAGTGAGATATCCCTTTGATTTTCTTTAAGATGCACTTTAACTTAATTTTTAACAATTTTTAAAATAGTACTGTTTTTTGAAGTTTTAAGCTTTAAAAAGTACATTCCTTGAGGTAAATAAGCGTAGTCTACGCTTGCGTTTCCGGTTTGTTGGACTGCTGGAGTTACATTTTGACCTAGGATATTGTAAACACTAGTCTCATACGAGCTTAGTGATGTACGTATATTAAGTTGATTTGAAACTGGGTTTGGAAACACTTCAAAAGCATTATTAAATTGTTCATTATCTACAGTTAATTGTTCTCCTGAGAGTATAGAAAAAGATAAATCGTCAAAGTAAAAACCATCTCTCGTTACGGCACCATCTGTAACTAAACGGAATCTTGCCCTAATTGTTTCTCCTATATAATCACTTAAATTAATTTCTTCGAGTATCCAATCATTCTGGATACTGTCGTATAAAGGCTCACCTTGAGGCTGAATATTTGTTCCGATAGTGGTAAAATTACCACATTGTGGTTCCCAGGTGATACCATCGTCTTTAGAAATCTCAAATTGCACATAATCCCATGTATCTTCAATGTTCCATCTTGCATGGTAGCTCACTGTTGCTGTAATAGCATCTGTGAGGTCTAAAGATTGTGTTAGTTCAATGATATTACTAGCATTGTTACTATAATTACCAGAAGGCGAATCTGTTATCGAAGAGGAAGGGGAAACAAAGCTTACATTTGTGGTTCCCCAACTTGTAGATCCAAAATCTGTGAGCGAATTTCCATTTACATAAAATATCTCTGTTGTGCTACCGTATATTTTACTAACGCGAACCTCCTTTTCAAAAAAGCCATTGTCTATAATTAAATCAAATTCAATAGCATCACCCACTTCTACGCTTGTAGATAGGGAATAGGTTATACTTCCAGATTGTGTCGCTAAGGGTGCTAAACTCGATAATGTAATTGGCGCTCCTTGATCAATAATATTAGAAGATACGGGAGAAAAGGTAATAGTAAAATCTCCTAAATTTTCTACAGCCAGTCTCTCTAAATCAAAAGAAGTTGATAAAGCAGCTGACTCACCAGTAAAAGTAGGTGAGGTCTCGGTTAGTTTGCCATAATTACCAGCTATTTGAGCGGCCGTAAGATTGAGAAACATCATGTTTTGCGAAGTGCTAATAATCGAGCTTGCAGGCGGCCAAAATGATGTTCCTATCTCTGGGGTGAAAGCAAAAATTTTATCATGAGTTCCCACTGTTCCGTACATAAAATCATCACTGTCTCCAGCAAATGGGAAATCATTAAATGCATTGTAGCCATTTATAGAGGTAAGAGCATCGCCTATCCCTTGAAATAAATCATCGTCTGGAGTGTCCACATCTGCATAGCCAAAAGGATAATAAACTAACTCGCCAAAAGAATGATTATTAAGAGCAATCACAAAATCATGCTGCTCTACAAACCACTTCACTGCTTGAGTCTCTACTTCAGAGAAAGGGCCTGTACCGTGATATGTTTCATTATTTGTATTTGACGAAGATCCAGGACCGCCCCAGCTACCATCATTAGGATTACCATTAATATGATAGTCATAGTTGCGATTATTATCAACACCATGTCCATTTTTTCTATTCTTACGCCATAGGCCACCACCATCAGGATCTGTTAGCTCATTATATAAGTAACCATCAGGGTTTATTACAGGTATAAAATAAAGCTCCGTATTATTTACAATAGCTTGTACCTCTTCATCAGTATCATAATTTTCAAGCAAGTACCACATATAATATACCAGTTGCATAAGTGACATAGGTTCCCTAGCGTGATGTATAGACGTATATAATACTTCTGGCTCAGTTTCATCGTTTTCAGGATTGTCGCTTATTTTTAACCAGTAAATAGGATTTCCTCCTATGGACGGCGTGACACCATCATCTGGAAGTCCTTCCGTAAGGAAGTTACTTATCGAAGCTCTCGTAGTTATTAAGTCTGGATATTGCTCAGCCATGTCATCAAGTTCATCGAGTAGTTCTTGATACGTCAAGTAGCCACCCATAGATCCAAGATTAAAATTTGCAGGAGTTTCATATGTCAGAGCATCGCTGGAGCTACAAGCTACGTTGCGAGTGGCAGTGCTGGATCGTGTTGATTGTTCTTTATAGGCTTTTTGAATATCTTCTTCAATGGTTTCGTATTGAAAACCTGCATTTCTAATTTTCTCTAGCTCTTGCAATGAAAAGTCAGATATGATAAAAGTTCCCTCTTTATGTATACCATGGTCTGCAGCAACACCAGTTAGGTTTAATTGTGCAAGCGTTTGAGTTTGGTTTAAAAATACTTTTATACGTTTATATTGAGGGGTTTCTTGTTGCGCTTTCGCGAAAGCGTAACAGAAAAATATACAAACAATAATTGGTAGTTTTTTAAAGCGCATAAAAGTGTCTTACTTGGTTGAATATGTGCAACTAAAGATAAAACAAGCTGCAATCAAATTGTCCTACCTAGTCGGTAATATATAAATAGTATTACATATTATATACTCGTTGAAATATTATGTAACTTAATTACAAGGTTTTATAAAAAATGCCTCACTTAGTGATAAGTGAGGCATTCTGTAATTAGAAGTATATAATATTATGAGTTTTTCTCTACCCAATTTCTTGCGTTTACAAACGCTTCAACCCAAGGACTCACCTCATCACTATTTCCAGCAGGGTAGTGCGCCCAGTTCCATGGGAATGTAGATCGCTCAATATGCGGCATTGTTGCAAGGTGACGACCTGTAGTATCACAAATCATCGCTGTATTAAAGTCAGACCCGTTAGGGTTTGCAGGGTATCCTTCATAACCATAGGTCGCTACAATATCATATGCATTTGCTCCCATAGGTAAATCAAATCTACCTTCACCATGAGAAATCCATACACCTAAGGTTGTTCCAGCAAGCGTAGAAAGCATCACACTGTTGTTTTCTTCAATCTTCACAGAAGTAAAGTTACTCTCGTGCTTGCGGCTTTTATTGTGTTTTAATTTAGCTAACCTTTCGTGATCTGGGTTTATAAGATCAAGTTCTAAGAATAATTGGGCACCATTACAAATTCCAACAGAGAGTGTGTCTTCACGTGCAAAAAAGTTCTTAATCGCTTTATTTGCCTTCTCATTATATTTTATGGCACCAGCCCATCCTTTGGCAGATCCTAATACATCACTATTAGAAAACCCTCCTACAGCTCCAAGAAACTGAATATCTTCTAGCGTTTCACGTCCAGATATTAAATCTGTCATGTGTACATCCTTTACGTCAAAACCAGCGAGGTACATCGCATTTGCCATCTCGCGCTCAGAGTTACTTCCTTTTTCACGTAAGATTGCCGCTTTAGGTCTAGCTTTGCTAGTATCTAATACTGGCTTTTTTCCTGTAAAGTTTCCAGGAAAAGTATATTGTAGTGGTTGTACTTTATAATTGTCAAAACGATCCTTTGCAAGACCATTTGCCGTTTGCTTATTATCTAGTAAATAAGAAGTCTTAAACCAAGTATCACGAAGTGATGCAATGTTAAGACCTAATTCTACGCCACTATTTTTGATTGTTAGCTCTGCAGTGGTTGTTACCGTTCCTATTTTTGAGAATGTAACACCATTATCAGTAAGTATTTTTTCAACAGATGCATCTGCTTGGAAAACTAATCCTGCATTTTCAGAAAAAAGCACCTTGATAAGGTCTTGTTCTCCAAGTGGAGTCAAATCTAAGTTTGCACCTAAGTTTACATCTGCAAAGCAAAGTTCAAGTAGGGTAGTGATAAGTCCGCCACTCGCAACATCGTGACCAGCTTGAATTTTGTCGTCTTTTATGAGTTGTTGAATGGCGTTAAACGCTTTCGCGAAAGCGGTATCACTCACAACACTTGGCGCTTCGTTACCTATAGCATGACATACTTGTGCAAAACTAGATCCTCCTAGTTTATGGGTATCTCCAGACATGTTGATATAATAAATAGCACCACCGTCTTTTTGAAGAACTGGCTCTACTACTTTATTAATATCATTACAATTTCCAGCTGCCGAAATAACGACCGTTCCAGGAGCAATTACATCTCCATCTGGATATTTTTGTTTCATTGAGAGGCTATCTTTCCCTGTAGGGACGTTGATCCCAAGGTTAATTGCCATTGCAGATATTGCCTCTACAGCCTTATACAAACGTGCATCTTCTCCTTCATTCTTACAAGGCCACATCCAGTTTGCCGAAAGGCTTACAGACTGTAATCCATCTTTAAGAGGTGCCCATACAATGTTTGTAAGAGCCTCCGCAATACTGTTTTTACTTCCCGCTACAGGATCAATAAGTCCAGAAACTGGTGAGTGTCCTATAGAAGTAGCAATTCCTTCTGTACTCTTATAATCAAGTGCCATTACACCCACATTGTTAAGTGGTATTTGTAAGGGTCCTACACATTGTTGTTTTGCAACACGACCACCTACGCAGCGGTCTACTTTGTTAGTAAGCCAGTCTTTACAAGCCACAGCTTCTAGTTGCAATACCTGTTCTAGATAATCGTGGAAGTGCTCCAGTTGATACTCTGGGTTTTTATAATTGCGAACAACTGTTTTGTCTGTCATTATAGTTTTTGGAGAACTCCCGAACATATCATCTAGATGCAAGTCCATAGGACTTAAGCCTGTTGTTTTACTTTTAAAAGTAAAACGGTGATCATTTGTAACATCGCCTACTTGATACATAGGTGAGCGCTCACGATCTGCAATGCGCTGTAGCATATCGATATCTTTTTCACCTATTACGAGACCCATACGTTCTTGCGACTCGTTTCCTATAATTTCTTTTGCGGATAGGGTAGGGTCACCTACGGGTAATTTATCAAGATCGATACGACCTCCAGTATCTTCTACAAGTTCAGAAAGACAGTTAAGATGTCCTCCAGCACCGTGATCGTGTATAGATACGATTGGGTTTACATCACTTTCTACCATTCCTCGTACTGCATTTGCAGCACGTTTTTGCATTTCTGGGTTAGAACGTTGTACCGCATTAAGTTCTATTCCAGAGTCAAAAGCTCCAGTATCTGCACTTGAAACAGCAGCACCACCCATTCCTATTCTATAATTTTCACCTCCTAAGATTACAATTTTGTCACCATCTTGCGGAGTGTCTTTAAGCGCTTGCTCACGCTTTCCGTAACCAATACCACCAGCTTGCATAATTACCTTGTCATACCCAAGACGCTGACCGTCTTCTTGATGCTCAAAAGTAAGAACTGAACCTACGATTAAAGGCTGCCCAAATTTGTTTCCAAAATCTGATGCTCCATTTGAAGCTTTAATAAGGAGGTCTATCGGGTTTTGATAAAGCCATTTACGAGCATCCATTCCATGCTCCCAAGGACGTTCTTCTTCAAGTCTAGAATACGGAGTCATATACACAGCTGTTCCAGCAAGAGGAAGTGATCCTTTACCTCCAGCAAGTCTATCACGTATTTCTCCCCCAGAACCTGTAGCAGCTCCGTTAAAAGGCTCTACGGTAGTTGGGAAGTTGTGTGTTTCTGCTTTTAAAGAAATAACAGAGTCAAAATCTTTCTCTGTATAGAAATCTGGCTTATCTGCAGTGTCTGGAGCAAATTGTGTTACTCTAGGTCCTTCTATAAAAGCAACATTATCTTTATATGCAGAAACTATTGTTCCTGGAGTTACTTTTGAAGTTTCCTTTATTAACTTAAATAGGGAAGAAGGCATCTCTTCTCCATCAATCACAAAGGTTCCATTAAAAATCTTGTGACGACAGTGCTCAGAGTTCACTTGGCTAAAACCAAAAACTTCAGAGTCTGTAAGTGGTCTGCCTATTTTGGCAGCAACACCATCAAGGTAAGCAACCTCTTCATCGCTTAACGACAAACCTTCTTGCTCATTATATGCAGCAATATCCTCTATAGATAATATAGGTTCTGGAGTAACGTTAACCGTAAAAATCTCTTGATTTAAAGCTGCGTATTCTTGAGAGATCATAGGATCATAATCAAGAGTACTTTCTGTAACTACGCCTGTAGCATCTTCTATAGATGGAAAAGGAGTCGTGTTAACTTGTTGTGATGAAGAGTTCGCTTTCGCGAAAGCGTGAAACTCCTCTATTCTTATAATATTTGAAATTCCCATATTCTGGGTAATCTCTACAGCATTAGTGCTCCAAGGCGTAATCATAGCTGCTCTTGGACCAATAAAAAAAGCGTCAATATGAGACGCTTCAATTTTTTGAGAGTTGCCAAAAAGCCATACGAGCTTAGCGGTATCGTCTTGTGAAAATGCTTGTGTGCTTTGTACTGCGTAAACAGTGCCTTGAGGGTTTCCAAAGAAGTGGATCATCCGATTGGTTTTGTTGCGTTGTTTAAGGACGTAAATTTACTACAATATTTATTGATATGATAGGTAGGATAATATCTCTTTGTCATGTTCTTTAAAAGAGTTGTTAACCATTTATTAAGATAAGGGGAATAAAATGTATTATCTTTAGTAAACAGAAACTAAACTCCCCAAATTATGAAGAACAAACTACTAATAATTTTGCTAGTTACATTTTCTAATTATCTCATTGCGCAGGAGTTATTACCTCCTACAGAGATCACTAAGGGAAAATTTATAGGTAAAACAGCAGCACTGAGAGATCAACCTATAATTACCTCAAATAAATCTTTAGGAGTATCAGAGATTACGATTGTTCCTAATAATTTACGAGGAAACCGAAAGATAAATGATCAAGCATTACCACTAGGTTCAGATCCTATTACACAGTTTGCTTCGGGACAGTTTAGAATGCTTGAAACTGAAGCAAATTTTGGAGGTGGAAACTCCTCTCAGTCCAATTTTACACCACCAGACCCATCTGGAGCGGTAGGGCCTGATCACTATGTACAAGGTATAAATAGTGTCATTAATATATTTGATAAGCAAGGAACGTTACTCTTGGGGCCTGTAGCGTTAGGAGATTTTCTAGGAAATGGACAGAATGAAGGAGATCCTATAGTTATGTATGACCAACTTGCAGATCGATTTTTTGTGAGTCAGTTTCAAACGTCTACCGTTGCTAGTTTAAATAATATTCTTGTTATAGGAGTGTCAGAAACTCCGGATCCTACAGGAGCTTACTTTATATATCAATTTCAGTTAGATGCTTTTCCAGATTACCCACATTATGCAGTTTGGCCAGATGCCTATTATTTAACTGCAAATAAAAATCAAGGAAACACCACCTATGCGTTAGATAGAGCAGCAATGCTTGCCGGAGAGGATACTGTGACTTTAGTAGGTTTTAATCTGCCAGGGATTGTGCGCAATCCCGGCACTGTTTTTAGTCCAGAACCAGCAAATTTAACGGGCTTTTCATTTCCAGAGGACGCACCAGGTTACATTGTTTATTTACAAGATGATGGCTGGGGTGGAGCAATTACAGAAGATCACTTAAAAGTCTGGGAACTAGATGTAGATTTTGACGAGCCCGGAAACTCCACGGTATCTATGCCATTAGAAATTCCTGTTGCCCCTTTCGATTCTGTTTTCGGAGAATTTGGAGAGGGAGATCTTGCTCAACCAGGTTCTAATCAAAAAATAGATATGATAGGAGGTGTCATATCTTATGCTGCCAATTATAGAAGTTTTGAAGATCATAACTCATGGCTTATCACATTTAATGTAGATGTAGACGGAAATGATAGATCAGGAATACGATGGACAGAGTTACGTAACAGCGATACAGAACCGTGGAGTGTTTTCCAGCAAGGAACTTATGCTCCTTCTGATGGAAAAAGCCGTTTTATGGGAAGTGGGGCAATGGATGCTCAAGGCAATATAGGCCTTGCATTTAATGTAGGAAGTGCAAATGATTTTATCGGAATAAGCTATACCGGACGTTTTGATGGCGATACAGCTGGTGAGATGACACTGGGTGAAGCCATTATTGTACAAGGTTCTGGAATACAAACTTTTTCTAATCGTTTTGGAGATTACTCACATTTAACAATGGATCCAAATGACTTTTCATTCTGGCATACCGCCGAATATTTCTCGGCAACTAATTTTTGGGATACGCAGATAGCTTCTTTTAGATTATCTGATGGATTTACTAATGATGTAGGTGTAATTGCCATCGACTCTCCAGTAGACGGAATTCTCACAAGTGCAGAAACAATTCAAGTTACAGTAAGAAACTTTGGGACAGATCCTCAAGTAGATATTCCTATTTCATTATCAATAGATGGGGTGGTGGTAGCAAATGAGGTGATTACTGGACCTATTGCACCTAACTCTAACAGCTCATATGAATTTACAACCACTGCAGATTTATCTGTACAAGGGCAATCGTATTTAATAGCTGCGGAGACTAGTCTCGTAACAGATCAAGCTCCAGTAAATAATGATGCTGTAAAAACGGTAACGCACTTATATGAAAATGATCTTGGAGTTGTGAGTATCACTTCACCAGAATCGGCTGGAGGGTTGTCACAAGAAACAGTGGTTATTCGTATTAAGAACTTTGGAGCTAATACCCAATCAGATTTTGAAGTACAGTATGCTGTAGATGGAGGAACAGCTGTAGTAGAAACATTTACTGGCGCTATCGCTCCTGGAGCGATTGAAGATTTCACATTTGCAGTTCAAGCAGATATTACAGTATTTACCACCTATCAATTAGAAGCAAGAACTAATAGCGTGGGTGATCAAGATCCTTCAAATGACGCTGCAACTACAGAAGTAATTAACTCTTGTATGCCTCGCGCGACCGAACCTAATGGTGCAGGTTGTCAAGCAGACGGGATTAAGCAATTTATATTAAACACCATCAATGTTGATGATGGTGGTGATGGATGTAACACAGAACCAACTAACGGGCCTCAAGGTTATGCAGACCGTACAGATCTAGAAACAACACTAAGTAATGTAGCTGGTCAAAATGAATACGTACTTCAAGCGCGTCATAATTATGATGCGGGAGCTGGTATAGAAGTATTGTCTGTATGGGTTGACTTCAATGACGACGGGATTTTTGAACAGTCTGAACAATTAATTCAAGGTGTTCCTTTTCCAGGAGCAAATACGCTAGATAGTTTTGATCTGGTAATCCCAGTAGACGCTCCTTTAGGAAGTCATACTTTAAGAGCTAAAGCTATTGATGGTGCAGAGCCAGGTGACATTAATAATCCGTGTTCAGATTTCCGTTTTGGGGAAGTCCAGGATTATACGGTTACTATAGATGATACATTGAGCATTGATGATTTTCTACAAGGAACTACAGATTTAGTTATCACTTCACTAGAAGACAATCAATTTGATGTGCAATTGCCAACAGATTATGATGGTAAAGTGTATGTAGGTGTTTCTAATCTCTTAGGGCAGCAATTAACGTATAAAGCAATTGCTAGAGGTATTGATGGTTTTAGAGTATTATTGAACTTAGCTAACCTTTCTTCAGGAGTGTATATAGTAACAGTAAATGATCAAACGGGTAGATTTACTAAAACTAAGAAGATTATAGTGCAGTAGATTTTAATTCTTACATTAGATTTATTCACATAAAAAAAGCCTTATTATCAATCGATAATAAGGCCTTTTTTTTTAAGTATAATCTCAGAACTCTTCTATAATAAATAAGAGAAGTGGCGAGGTGTTTTTTTATTGCTTTCGCGAAAGCAATGCCATGTAGAATCCGTCGTAACCAGTCTTTGCAGGGCTTACTGTTTCTTCTTTATCAAGTTGAAACTTCTGACCTTGTTCTGTAGCTAGGAAGGCTTGCACTTGCTCTTGATTCTCTCTAGGTAAGATAGAACAAGTAGCATAAAGCATTTTACCATCTTCCTTAACGATTTTACTATAGCTTTCTAGTAATTCTGCTTGTCTTTGTACGACCTTGTCTATAAATTCTGGCTGCAATTTCCATTTTAGATCAGGGTTACGTTTAATAGTTCCTAGTCCAGTACATGGTGCATCAATCAATACACGGTCTGCTGTATTGTAGAGTTTCTTAAAAACCTTAGTTGATGTAATTTCTCTTGTCTCTATATTGTGAGCTCCAGCGCGCTTAGATCTTCTTTTAAGTTCCTTAAGTTTACCTTCATAGATATCCATGGCGATAATCTGACCTTTATTTTCCATCAAGGCTGCTAGGTGTAAAGTTTTTCCTCCAGCTCCTGCACAAGTATCTACTACGCGCATTCCTGGTTGTACATCAAGCATACGTGCCACTTTTTGAGATGAGGCATCTTGTACTTCAAAGAAGCCATTTTTGAAAGCTTCTGTTGTAAATACATTCTTACGTTCTACAAGCTCTATAGCATCAGGATACCCATCTAATAATCGAGTATCTATATCTTGATCTGCAAGGGTATTTCTTAAATCTTTTGGAGTAGTCTTCAAGGTATTTGCTCTAAGTACAACTTGTGCTTGTGTATTTAAAGCCGCAAGTTCTAAAGCCCATTTTTTACCAAGTGCTTTCTCTCCCATCTCATCCATCCAGTCTGGAATAGACTCCTTGTACTTTCTGATTTTTGAAAGTTCGTCAAAACGTCCTTTTATTCTACGAGTAGGTATAGGTTCCATTTGTTTCCAGTCTGGAACTTCAATACCTCTTAATGTAGCCCAAACAGCAAATAACCTAAATAAATTAGGTCTACTATATGGTGCTTTTACTTCTGCAATTTCTGAGTATAATCTTTGCCAGCGCACGATATCGTAAACCGTCTCTGCAATGAAACCGCGATCACGGGATCCCCATCTTTTGTCAAATTTGAGAACCTTTCTTAAAACCTTATCAGCTTGTTCTCCGTCATTAAATATCATCCCTAGTGCATCAACTGCGGCAAAGACTAAATTTCTGTGTAATTTCATACTTTATTTTGAGGGTGTAAAGGTATTGGTTCTTTAGGTAATAGTGCTATTTTTACTAAAATTTTGACAATGCGTTTTCTATCTCTTTTTTTTATTTTATTTCTTCTTATTACATCTTGTAAGGATGTAAAAACTAATGACCAACATCCTGCGGTTGAGGATGCTCAAGTTTTCACGAAAGTGGATATCGAATTTTTACATCAGGATAGTACGAGTATACGTGCTCTAGAAGTAGCTCACGATGCAGTGATGTATGCAGGTAGCGACGGTCACTATGGTATTTATGAGATGAATCTTGATAAAACCAAGTCTACAGATGCTGCGATGGCTTCACAATTTAAAGAGACTAATAAAGGTAGAATAGACTTTTTGGGTAAAAATCCAGCTTTTAGAAGTATTGCTAATACTAGCAAGGCTTTTTACATACTCTCTATTGAAAATCCAGCATTGTTATATCGTTATGATAGAACAAGCAAAGAGGTTTCATTAGTATATACAGAGCAACAAGATAGTGTTTTTTATGATGCTATGACTTTCTGGAATGAGGAAGAGGGAATCGCGATAGGGGATTCTGTAAACGGTTGTTTATCTGTTATTGTTACAAGGGATGGCGGTGCTACTTGGGGAAAGCTAGATTGTGGATCACTGCCTAATCAACTAGAAAAAGAAGGAGCTTTTGCTGCTAGTAATACTAATATTAAAACCATAGGCGACGAGACATGGATTATTACCGGTGGTGGTACGTCTAGAATATACTATTCTGCAAACAAGGGGTTTTCTTGGAGTATTTATAACGTTCCAGTAGCTCAAGGAAAAGATACTCAAGGTGCTTATACCATGGATTTTTATGACAATAAAACAGGTATTATATACGGAGGTGATTATACTACCCCAGAAGATAATATTGACAATATAGCCATGACAAACGACGGTGGTAAGTCATGGATAGTTACTGCTTCTGGTAAAAATGATGGCTATAAAAGTTGTGTTCAGTATGTTCCTAACTCAAATGGAAAGGAAATTATTGCAGCTGGATTTACAGGTATTTCATACTCAAGCGACTCAGGTGCTTCATGGAAACAATTATCTGATGCGCCTTTCTTGACTGTAAGATTTGCAAATGATTCTACAGCTTATGCGGGAGGAAAAAACGCACTAGCAAGGCTTAATTTTAAAAGATAAGAGAGTTATTATGGCTCTCTGTGATCGCGCTTTCCATCTTTATCACCACGAAGTTTGTGTAATAAATCACGTCTAAAATCTCCTTCGGCTTTGAGAAGTATAAGTGTCTTTTTATAAGAGAGCTTATTTTTTAAACTCACAAACAATGCTTTTCTAGCATCAAGTTTTTGTTGCTCAAAAGACTGAATGTTATCAAGCGTGTTTTTTGCGCTGCTTTCATCCATAGTATCAAATTGATCTCTGGTTTCCTTTAGCACTTTACGTTCTCTGCTATAGATCTCAGACATGCGCTCACCGTAGGTATTGTAAATAGGCCAAAACACTTGCGCTTGGTCCGGAGTAAGCGATAACTTTTCAGTAATATATGCAACCTTAAGCGCTTGTATTCTCTCCTTTTTAGCGTTTCTATCCTCTTTTTGACCTACTGCAGTTGCAGTGATCATTATCGTAATTATACATGTTATAAGTAGTCTCATAATTTAATCTAAGTAAAAGTGGTAGCTATCTGTGCGATCATCTAGATAGTCGATAATAACTGATTCGTCTAAGGCAATATCATTATGAAGCGCATCAATGTCATCATCAGATAACCAATCGGCAAATTCAATTTGTTCAAGATCACTGGTTTCATCATCTAAATACTCTGCAATAGCAATACTCTCGATTCCTGCAGTTGTGTCTAGTTGTGACCAAACAATACTAGCTAGGAGTAGGAGGGCAGCAGCCACTCCTGCAATTGAATAGTAATAGTTTTTAAGAGATATTACTTTAGTAGCCGTATTTTGAGTTGATGTATTTTCCTCTTCTAGTTTTCGCAAAAGCGTAGTAAGCATTTCGTTTTTAGAGTTCTCAAAATATCCATCAGGGACATCATAGCGCTCACTATTTGAGCTAGATACTTCTGCTCTTAAGGTGATTTCATCAAGAATTACTTCTCGACTAGTGTCGAAATAATCTTGAGGAACTTTAAAACCTCTTTTAGACGGTATGTTGTTTGTTGTTTTCACGGTTCTATAAATAAGACTCTTAAAAAGTCAAAAGGTTTAATCTGCTTGTAATATGGCGGTTACTTTTTTTGTAGCGATATGGTAAGAACTTTTGAGAGCTCCTACAGAAGTGCCGAGTATTTCACTCATATCTTCATATTTCATATCCTGATGGTATTTCATCTGGAAGACTAGCTGTTGTTTCTCTGGTAATTGCGCTATTGCTTTTTCTAATGCTAGTTGTATGTCGTCTCCATTAAAATAGACATCACTTTCTAGGTTCTCAACAATGCGCGTTTGAAGCTCTTCATTTGAAATTTGTAAATGCCTAGCACGTTTCTTTAAAAACGTTAGCGATTCATTAGTCGCAATTCTATATAACCAAGTATAAAGTTTGCTATCTTCTTTGAAGTTTTTAATACTCTTATAAACTTTAATAAAAACGTTTTGTAACACATCATCTGCATCTTCATGATTTTTTACAATCCCTCGTATATGCCAATACAGCGGCTTTTGATATTTATCAAGTAATATAGCAAATGATCCATTATTGGGATCTTGCTGTAATGCGTGTATAAGGTCTTGCTCTTCTATGAGATGCGTTTTTATAAATTATAAGACTTCTAATGTACTTAAAGGTTTAATCCAGATATCAATCTGTAGTCTTAATTAGCAGACATTAACATGTATCTAATATTAATATCGATAAAATGCATTTAATCACGATAAAATACACAAATAGCTTGTGGGATTGAATTAAGGGTTTTATATTTGAATCATCATTAAAAGATGGTCAATTAGAATCCCCAAATTCATAAGTTGATTTTACAATAGTTTTTAGTGTCTAGGCCCCAAAGCTAGCATTAATGTCTAACCTACTTAACCTAAAAAAGCCCGTAAAAACGGGCTTTTTTTATGTTTTATTGTAAAATAGGATATTATCCTAAATACTTCATTAAGATTTTACTTTTAGAAGTGTGACGCAATCTCTTGATAGCTTTCTCTCTAATCTGGCGTACACGCTCACGACTTAGGTCAAAAATATCGCCTATCTCTTGAAGTGTCATAGCTGGTTGATTACCTAAACCGTAGTTTAAACGTACAACCTCTGCTTCTTTCTCTGTAAGTGTGTCTAGTGCTCTGTTGATCTCAATACTTAAAGACTCCTGCATAAGCTCTCTATCTGGACGAGGTGACTCGCTAGAACTTAAAACGTCATATAAGTTGTTATCATTTTCACCTTCGGCAAAAGGAGCATCCATACTTAAACTACGGCTTACGTTTTTAAGTGAGATTTTTACTTTTTCTTCAGATATGTCAAGATACTTTGCAATTTCTCCAGAGGTAGGCTTACGCTCATGTACTTGCTGTAAGTAAACCATTGCTTTGTTAATCTTACTTATCTCACCAATTTTATTGAGAGGAAGACGTACCGTACGTGCATGCTCTGCAATAGCTTGTAAGATAGATTGTCTAATCCACCATACTGCATATGAGATAAATTTAAAACCTCTAGTTTCATCAAAACGTTTTGCTGCTTTTACAAGCCCAACGTTTCCTTCGTTAATTAAATCAGAAAGGGATAAACCTTGATTTTGATATTGTTTTGCTACAGATATTACAAAACGAAGATTTGCTCTTGTAAGAGCATCTAGTGCTCTCTCGTCTCCTTTTTGAATACGTTGTGCTAACTCAACCTCTTCTTCGGCAGTAATTAAATCAATCTTGCTCACATCCTGAAGATAGTTATTCAGGGATTTCGTCTCTCTATTAGTAACCTGCTTGGTGATTTTGAGTTGTCTCATGTATTGTCTATATATTAAGTGAGTATTACCCCATTATAACCTAAATGATTCATAAAAGCAAGTATTTAACTAAAACAGTTAAAAAACATGCGATAAGCCCAGTAAAACTGAAATTTATAA
This sequence comes from Dokdonia sp. Hel_I_63, assembly GCF_007827285.1. Lineage (NCBI taxonomy): Bacteria > Pseudomonadati > Bacteroidota > Flavobacteriia > Flavobacteriales > Flavobacteriaceae > Dokdonia > Dokdonia sp. Hel_I_63. The sequence goes on from NZ_VISD01000001.1 coordinate 2,208,723, forward strand.
AAATTACGTTATGATAATTTTAAGATATGATAGCGTTATAATAATGGATGTATTCTATTATTAAGTATGTATAACGCACAAAGGTAAGATTTGTTACATTTAACTCATAATTATAGGGCATGAAAATACAATTACAACTCATTATTCTTTTCATTTCCAGCATTTTCATTACTTCTTGTGATCAAGGAGAATTTGCTGCGAGTAATACTGCGATCAAGAGTGATGTCATTATCTCAACAGATAGCGAGACTGTTTTTAATGAAAACTATGCACATGTCGTTTACTTTTGGTTCAAAGACCCTACTAACGAAGAGGATAAGAAACTTTTTGAAAAGTCCCTGCGCACTTTCTTGGATAGTTCGCTATATGCCAAAACACATTTTATAGGCACATCGCCCATGGCAACAAGGGAAGTTGTAGATGACGGCTTTACTTATAATCTAGTGTTGAGTTTTGCATCAGCAGAGGATCAGCAGGCGTATCAAGATGAGGATGCACACAAGACATTTATAGAAAAATGCGCTCATCTTTGGGAAAAAGTAATAGTTTATGATGCCACGAGCATAAGATAATTACCCCATAGTTACAGCTTTCAAATATAATGACGGTGGTTAGTTATGCTTTCGCGAAAGCGCAATTATAACTAGTTTTGTGCTATGTCAAAAGAGCAAAGTAAAAAGAGTAAAGTAACTATAACATCTGCATTTAAAACCATTATCTGGCCACGACGAAAGCTAGTATTTATTGGACTCATTCTCATCGTAATAGGTCGTCTAGCGAGTCTCGTGTTGCCATGGAAATCAAAAGCTTTACTAGATCACATTATCCCTAATAAGGACATGGCTGCACTATACGATTTATTGTGGCTCGTGGGGGTTGCGCTTCTTATACAAGCCATCACATCATTTTTACTTACACGTATATTGAGTGTGCAAGCACAGTATCTCATCTCAGAACTTAGAGCTCAGGTACAGAAAAAAGTATTGTCATTACCTATTAGCTTTTTTGATAACACAAAATCCGGAGCGCTTGTATCACGCATCATGAGTGATGTAGAAGGTGTGCGTAATCTTATAGGTACAGGATTAGTACAGCTGGTGGGAGGGAGCATAACCGCCGTTATATCATTAGTGCTATTGATACGTATTAATGCGTTAATGACCTTGTTTGTGTTCTTACCGGTAGCCATTTTTGGGTATGTTGCCTTACGTGCTTTCAAGCATATCCGTCCTATTTTTAGAAATAGAGGTAAAATCAATGCCGAAGTAAAAGGAAGACTCACTGAGACACTATCTGGTGTACGAGTAATCAAGGGCTTTGGGGCAGAAGAACAAGAAAATAAATCCTTTGAAGAAGGTGTTGATAGATTATTTCAAAACGTCAAAAAAAGTCTTACTGCTACCGCAGTGATGTCTAGTAGTTCTACATTTTTACTTGGTTTAGCATCTGTTGGAATTATGGGTATAGGTGGCTATTTCATGATACAAGGGGAGATGACTACGGGAGAGTTTCTGTTTTTTACACTCTTGCTAGGCTTTATGATTGCGCCTATCGTACAAATGAGTAATATAGGGAGCCAACTTACAGAGGCGCTAGCAGGATTAGACCGTACGGAAGAATTAATGAATATGACACCTGAGGATGAATTAGGGAATCGTGATATAGAACTAGAAAATTTTAAAGGAGATATAAAATTTGAAAATGTATCCTTCTCTTATGAAAAAGGAAAAGAAGTGATACATAACATTTCCTTTGAAGCAAAAGCAGGAACTACGGTAGCACTTGTAGGAAGTTCTGGTTCTGGAAAATCAACTATTGCCGGATTATCAGCAACATTCTTAAATCCTCAACAGGGAGTGGTGTCTGTAGATGGTCAAGATTTATCAAGAGTAAAACTACCTAGTTTTAGAAAGCATTTAGGGGTTGTATTACAAGATGAATTTCTATTTGAGGGAACCATAAGGGACAATATAATGTTTCCTAGACCAAATGCCTCAGAAGAGCGATTACAAGAAGCAGTAAAAGCTGGTTATGTAAATGAATTTACAGATCGTTTTGAAGATGGACTTGATACACTTATAGGTGAGCGAGGTGTAAAGCTATCTGGTGGACAGCGCCAGCGTATTGCGATTGCTAGAGCAATACTTGCTGCTCCTAAAGTGATTATACTAGATGAGGCTACCTCAAACCTAGACACCGAAAGCGAAGCGCTTATTCAAAAGTCCTTATCACAACTAGTAAAGGATAGGACGACTATTGTCATTGCTCACAGGCTAAGTACTATAAAAAAAGCAGATCAGATTTTAGTGATAGAAGATGGCCGCATCGCAGAACAAGGAACTCACGATGAACTTATAGGTAAAGAAGGAAGGTATTTTGACCTATACACGTATCAAGCTAAGATTTAATGATTTTTAAATAGTTAGTAATTAAACGATTCTCTATAATATGTTTACAGTCAAAATGCTATCAAAAACTACCTGTTCTTAATCGTAGGCATATTTTTTAAGCATATTGATGGTAGTGTACTCCAGTGCTTTTTGATCTGTGGCAGCCAACTTTACCAGTGGTGCAACCCCAGCTTTTTCTGCTTCTAGCCATCTTAAAATGCACAAACACCACCCATCACCAGGTTTAAGCCCAGGAAAATTCCATTGAGGAATAGGGGTAGAGAGGTCATTTCCTTTTGACTTTGTATACGTGAGAAACTCCTCTGTCATAATTGCACAAACTACATGAGTTCCTTGATCTATGCCAGCAGTCCTACAGTATCCATCTCTAAAATACCCTGTCATAGGATCACTGCAACAACCTATCAACGATGAGCCTAATATATTTAATGCGGGTGTACTGTTGTCATTCATGATTTTGCTTATATTTTGTTAAGTAAAGGTCTTAAATCTTAATCTCTTGGTAAATTTCATGATAGAAATTAATTTTTTTTGTGAAATGCAGCCTTTACATATCTTAAAATCTTAATTTTAAATAAAAAAAACACATGGAATATTTATCGATTGTTTTAAAATGTATTGTTGGTTTAAGCATTCTTAATGTTTGGCTATTGCGTAAAGGACAATCTTCACCTTGGAGAGGAGGAAATGCAAATTCCTTAAAAGAAGAATTTGCTCATTATGGATTATCAGAAACAGCGATGAAAGCGGTAGGTACAATTAAGTGTTTACTTGCTGTGGGGCTTCTAGTTTCTATTTTTGTACCAGTTTTAGAATTTTATAGTGCTTTAGGTATTGCGGTGATGATGGTAGGAGCAATTGCAATGCACTTGAAAGTAGGGGATGTTTTAAAAAAGTCTTTTCCTGCATTTCTGTTTTTAGCACTTTCAGTATTGATTATTCTCATCTAAGGAAAATCAGATAATAAGCTAGATAAGCGTTGAGCACAAAGAATACAAAGGATGGCAAAGCGGCTATAAATGAATCTTTTATCTTAAGGCGAACAGCCCATCCTAATAACATTAGTAGTGAAATCCCCATCAGAGCTGCAATTTGTAAGGGTTTGTAGAAGTATCCTATTAAGACTCCTAGTCCACCTATAATTTGCGCGACACCAGTAATTTTTCGTTGTAGCTTAGATAACCCAAAACGCTCAAATTCGGCAGTCATAAAATTGGAAGACAAACAACTCACACCGTAATAAAGGAATGAAAAGCCTATTAACCCTATAAGTACTGTATGTGCTATTGTCATTTAATAAAGATATACTAATTGTAAAGTTAACTTCCATATAAATAAAAAGCGACCGTTTGGTCGCTTTTTATCGTTTATCGTAAATGGTTACTTTATATACTGATCACTTTGCTCTTCAAGATTCTCTTTTGTTTCTCCACCTTGACTATATAACATGTTTTCCTCGTCTTTAATTCGGTTTGTAGTCTTCTTACTAGCCGCACTACGTCCCGGAACATCTAAGTCTTTTCCAGAAAAATCAACGTTTTCTTCCCTATTGGTTAATGCTACATCATCTCCACCATCTTGACGAATGTTATTTTCAATGTCTTGCCCTAATACTTTAAGGTCTTCACTCGTAATGTCAGAGTTGTATGATGTATCCTTTTGGTCTTCTTTTAACTTGTTATTGTTATTTGCTTGTGTTTTCATATCTTTTGTTTTTTATAAAGTTAAGGAGATATCATAGTAGTAAAATGAGCTTTAACCCATTGATAAGAAAAGGATAACAAATGGTGTTAAATACAAGTCATAGTGGGGTGTGTACATAATTACGCTTTCGCGAAAGTTAAAAAATCACATTATTTTTTGTATCTTTACAAATATTCACGAATACCTTATCAAAAGGTAGGTTACACAGTTCAAAAATCTTTTACAGACTTAATAGTATTTTAAACTGCGTAAACGTGAGCGTTACGAGATATTCTTATAACGACTTCATTTAATACGAGAAAAGAGTTAATGGCTAGACCACAAGAAACCTTTGGTAAAAAAGAACGAGAAAAGAAAAGGCTTAAGAAAGCCGAAGACAAGCGCAAGAAAAAAGCAGCGCGAAAAGAAAGCGGAGAGAAAGCAAACGAGTTTGTGTACGTAAACCACTTAGGACAATTAGTAGATACTCCACCAGATCCAGCTTTGAAGGAAGAGGTAGATGTAGACGATATTGTTTTAGGAATTCCTAAGAAAGTTGAAGGCGATGAGCCAGATCCTATCAGAACTGGTTTTGTAGAATTTTTTGACTCTTCAAAAGGTTTTGGATTTATCAAAGATGCCGATACTCCAGAAAAGTACTTTGTTCACATTTCTGAAGTACGCGATGGTGAACTTAAAGAAGGCAATAAAGTGTCTTACGAAATAGAAAGAGGACAAAAAGGAATGAACGCAGTACGCGTGAGTAAAGTTGCTTAAAGCAACTCCTTTACCTCAATAACTTGTCTAGGCTCCAGACCCATTAGGGTTTGTGAGCCTATTCTTATTCTTACAAGTCTCAGTGTAGGGAAACCTACAGCACTCGTCATCTTACGTACTTGTCTAAATTTTCCTTCTGTAATAGTAACAGCTATCCATGGTGTAGGACCATGACGAGCGTCTCTTATTTTTTTAGAACGTTCTGGCAGCGTAGGATTCTCAATTAATCGTCTTACTTTACATGGTTTTGTTTGATATTTCTTACCGTCAAAACCAATCTCGACTCCAGCGGCCATTTGTTCAATAGCGTCGTCCGTAATCATACCATCTACTTGAACATAATATTCCTTTTCAATACCTGATCGATTAATGGTATCTGAGAGTTTACCATCTGTTGTCATGAGTAGTAATCCCTCAGATTTCTCATCAAGACGCCCTATAGCCATTGTACCCTCAGGAAAATCATGTAGCTCACTTAAAAACTTCTTCTTTCTAGCCTGTCGCTCATCATTACTAAGCAGCTGACTAATAAAACCATAAGGTTTGAATAATTTGAAGTGAGTATGGCTCATATCTAATTAAAGGAAGAGTAAAATAAATAAAGTTGATTATTAAAAAGAGTGATGTTTTGTACTACTCTTTAAATCTCCAAGCTAGAAATCTTGATTTCTTATTACCCTGAGACATATCTACCGTTCTATGCTCTGCATTAAGCTTCTCAAGTTGCTTTTTGATTTTAGAAAGGTGCTCACTTTTTGAAACTAACGTTGTAAACCAATCCACTTGTGATTTAAAGTTTACACTTTCCTTTACCATGCGCTTAATAAATAGTGCTTCTCCACCATTACACCAAAGCTCATTAGATTGTCCTGCAAAGTTACGTTCAACTTCTTTGAGTTTAAGCCCTTTTGATTTCTCCTTAGTTGCTTTAAAAGCATCTTTTTCAGAGCTGTAAAAAGGAGGGTTACACATTGTAAAATCGTAATGCTCTCCAGGTAAAATAGCGCCTGTAAAAATATTAGCACGATCTTGTTGATAGGTAGCTGTTAAGAATCCTTTGAGATGCGTATTTTTTTCAAGAATTGTATTTGCATTTCTAATAGCCTTTGCATCGATATCAACTCCTTTCATTTTCCAATTAAAAACAGATCCTGCTAGAAGTGGGTAGACAAAGTTTGCCCCAGTACCTATATCAAGGCCGTGCACATCTTCTTTTCCTATAAAATCATTGAGATAATGTAGATAATCTACGCGTCCCGGAATTGCTGGGCACAAATAGCCTTCAGGGATTTCATACCAGTTTAAAGAATAATCGCTTAATAAAATAGCACGATTGAGTTCTAAAACCGCTTTAGAATTTGTAAAATCTATTGTTTGAATTCCGCGGTCTGTTTCTAGAACATAAGGAGCAAGCTCTTTATTTGCTTTTCTAAGCTGTTTAAAAAGATAAGGACCTATATTTTTATTATTTGGATGCATAGCTGGATAATTAGTAACGCCCTGATAATATGTTATCTCGGCAGTTTATTAGTCACCTTATATCAAATTAGTATAAAAGTGATTAACGTTGCAAAATTACCAATTATACTTTCCTTAGTAAGAGAAGCAAGCCTTTTTCTTTGGGTAGGAAAAAGTATCTGTTTACACTAACTTTCCTCTATATGCTAGTGAGATCATATTATGTGATAAAAGTAAGTTCTTGTCCTTCACGTAAGATGAGAGATAAGATATGACCAGTTTTCTTTGATCTGTAGTAAGATGCTTATATGCTGGCTTAGCAATCTGAGTATCCCACTTTGTACCTATAACATTATCTAGCGCAATGCGTAGATAGCAATGATTTTGAAAATTAAGATCAGGATAATGACTTACTAATAGTTCAGGTATTTCAAGGTAATAGGTTTTAAAATCTAAGGCTGTGTCCATAATTAAGCAGAAATAGCAAGTGATACAATATGCGGATTTTTATGTCTACGTAAATAACTTCTCAATATAATGTCTGTATGATACGTGCTCTTTTTAGGTAGTAAATGTGAGGCTACTTCATCAAAATGACTCACTTGCTCTGTCTCAGGTACAAAGCCAAAACCTTTATAAACGCCTTTATCTATGTATATGAAGGCTGTTTCATTATCTGTACGACCGTCTTCTTTTATAATATAACTCTCATTTTCTGCATCAAAGGATTGTAATGCTTCACGAACGCGTAGATTGTAATCAGTTACAGATTCGTTATTACTACAGATACCTTTACAATTTTTTAGACTATAATGTGAGCACTCATTAAAGGTTGCCTGCAAACCGCAAAAACGTGGGCATAATTCATACATCTCACAAAGCTCCATGAGTCGCTCTGTAGCTTTGGCTCTAGTAAATACTTTTTGAGTTGCTGTATGTCTATATTTTGTCTTGGCTACCGCGAGCTGTATGATACCTTTTCTATTTTCATACGATATAATAGAGTAGGTGCTTGTGGGTATTTTTTGAGCCCTGTTGAACTTTGGGAAATATTGCTGGATATATTCAGATTCTAGTAATAGTGCGCAAAGTTCATTTCCAGTAACTTCATAATCTATTTGATAGGTTTCTTGACCTAATAAATATTCCTTATTCTTTTTGTCGTAAAAATGTGAGAGGACTCTCTTTTTAATATTAATAGCTTTACCTACGTAAATCACTTTACCCGTGCGATCTTTAAATAAGTAGATACCAGCAGTTTCTGGTAATTCTTGAATAATGCGAGATGGCAAGTGCGGCGGCAGTGTAGCTTCTTTAGAGCGCACATTAAGAAAGGAGCTCATAACTTTGCCATCCTCATCAAGGGTGAGTAATCGTTTAAAAAGAATTACAGTAGCATCTGTATCCCCTTCGGCTCTGTGGCGATTATTAAGAGGAATTCCTATAGAGGCACAAAGATTACCTAACGAATAACTAAAGAGACTAGGTATAAGCTTTCGCGAAAGCCTCACCGTACACAGTTTTTTTCTAGTAAATGAATGGCCGAGTCGCTTAAACTCGCTACGCAACACGTTAAAATCAAATGTGACGTTATGTGCTACAAATATGGCTCCTGACGATATCTCAATAATTCGATCTGCAATTTCATTAAATAGCGGTGCGTCTGCCACCATAGCGTCATCTATACCCGTAAGATTAGTAATAAATGGCGGAATGTATTGTTCAGGATTTACTAGTGAAGTAAATTTATCTACTACTTCACCATCTTTAAGGCGTACCGCACATATTTCTGTAATGCGATTGCCATTAATTCCTTTTCCCGTAGTTTCTACGTCTATAACACAATGATATGTAGGCTCTGTCTCATTCATAAATGAGTTACAAAGTTACTCTTTATTTTGAGATATTAGGAATAATTCCAAAAAAATGGAAAATATTGTGAATGTTATTTAGAAAAAGTGAATCCTATTGATAAGATATTAGTGTTTGATCTCGTCAAGTGCCTTTTTAAACTCTTCCCAGCTCACATTATCGTTACCATCCTTACTATATCCGTCTATTAATGCAGAGGCAACCATAGATCTTATAAAACCACTTATTTCTGCTTTTTTCAAAAGTTCTTTGATTTCATCTTTTGATAAAGTGCCATTGCCATCTTCGTCAAAAAAAGCAAAAGCCTGCTCTGGACTATCAAATTCTTGTGTAATTAAGATTTGAAGTTTTTTGAGAATCATGTCTTTAGTAGCCATACGTTTATTTTTTTGTAATGAGTTGAATACGATTTTTTACTCGTTTTTAGATATAAAAGTACAACTTCACTTACTTGCGCCAAAAAGATAGTTGGTTATGATTTCAATTTTTCACGAAAGTGAAAACCTTATGATAATGAAAACATTGTTTTAACAACGCATTAACCGCAATGAGCGATAGCATGGACTAGTTTTGTAAAAAAAAATTGCATGGAAAATTATAAAGAACTTTTAAGCCCATTAGACACTGAGCATTTTAAATTGAAAAATAAGGTGGTTATGGCGCCTCTTACGAGGTCAAGATCTACTGCGGGACATATTCCGACAGATATAATGATTCAATATTATAGTGAGCGTGCCGGTGCAGGACTTATTATAACAGAAGGAACATCGCCGTCACTTAATGGTGTGGGATATCCTCGTATCCCAGGTATTTATAGTCGTGAGCAAGTAAAAGCATGGACGCCAGTAGCAAGTGCTGTACACAAAAATGGTGGAAAGATATTTATGCAACTTATGCACTCTGGTCGTATATCCCATCCAGATAACATGTCTGATGATGCAGTAGTATATGCTCCGTCTGCAATTAGACCAGAAGATACTAAGATGTATGTAGATGGAAAAGGTGAGTTACCTATTCCAGAACCTACCGCGATGAGCATTGAAGATATAGAGCATACCATTGAAGAGTATGTTACGGCAGCAAAAAATGCTATTGAAGCTGGTTTTGACGGGGTAGAAGTTCATAGTGCAAATGGTTATTTATTAGATCAGTTTTTAAATACTGGAACAAATAAGAGAGATGATAATTATGGTGGTTCTGTAGAGAATAGATGTCGCTTTACACTTGAAGTCACACAACGTGTTGTTGCGGCATTAGGTAAAGAAAAAGTAGGAGTCCGTTTATCTCCTAATGGAGCAATGAATGATATAGGACCTTTTGATAGTCAAAAAGAGACATTTGATTACCTATCTGCAAAATTAGAAGAGATTGCACCAGTTTATATACATCTAGTAAACCATGAATCTATGGGAGCACCAGGCTTACCAGCAGATATTGAGAAAAATATACGTGACCGTTTTAGTGGTTTACTTATTCTTAGTGGTGGTTATGATGCTGCCAAAGCAAATCAAGATTTGATGGATAAGAAAGGAGATTTAGTCGCTTTTGGACGTAATTTTATAGCAAACCCAGATTTAGTTAAGCGTTTTGAAGAAAATGCTTCTCTCAATGAGCCTAATCCAGATACGTTTTATACTCCTGGAAAAGAAGGTTACATTGATTACCCAACGCTCCAAGAGCAAAAAGATAACTCATAACTTTTAAACCCTTGAAAAAGGGTTTTTTTATGGAAAAAACAGATAATTATATGACGGCAGACCAAGGTAGGCGTTCTTTTAAAATAAAGGATGTGCCTCGCCTTATGGTTGACACTTATAAAAAATGGATGGCATCAGACCCATTTAAGTTAAGTGCTATCGTTGCCTATTATGCCATCTTATCACTGCCTGCACTTGTTGTTATTATTTTAAACATTGTAGGAGCTGTGTGGGGTAGAGATATCGTTCAAGGAGAACTACTTGCTGAAATTACTAAAGTCTTAGGACAAGAAACAGCAGAGTCTATACGACTCATGATGGTAGATCGAGGAGATGAAGAAACAGGTTTTTTTACAGCTACAGTCGGTATTTTAGTACTATTATACGGTGCAACGGGTGTTTTTTTTCAATTACAGCAGGCGCTAGACACGATATGGGGAGTTAATCTCAATGAGCAAGATGGGATTCTTAATATTATAAAAAGTAGGGCGAAGGGATTTGGATTTATTTTAATTATTGGGTTCTTACTTCTCATCAGTTTTATAGCCACTTCACTACTTAGCGCATTTTCAAACAGACTAGCAGAATTTTTACCAGCTTCTTTAATAGAATTTATATTTATAATTGATATAGCAATCTCGCTTATAGTTATTTACACGCTATTTGCAGCACTGTTTAAGTTTTTACCTAGCGTTTATGTGCGTTGGAAAGCAGTACGAGTAGGCGCCGGTCTTACAACCATATTATTTATTTTAGGAGAAGTTGCTATGGCATACTACTTCAATACCATGGAGCCTGGTTCTACTTATGGAGCAGCAGGATCTATAATCCTCATCATGCTCTGGGTTTCTTATAGCAGCCTGATTTTATTTTTTGGAGCAAATTTTACTAGAGTATATGCAGACGCATATTATAATGAAACGCGCCAGTTAAAGACAGGAATAGGTTTCAAAAGATTTCAACATTTTAAAAAGAAAGAAGAATAGTTACGCTTTCGCGAAAACTACCAATTAATAATAAATTAAATAACCAACTATGACAGAAGTAAAAGCATATGGCGCTCAAGATAAAGAAGCCGACTTAAAAGAAATGACTATAAAACGTCGTGATACACTATCTACAGATGTAAAGATAAAAATTACATATTGTGGTGTTTGTCACAGTGATATACATACGGTAAGAAGTGATTGGGGACCAGCAATGTACCCAGTAGTTCCAGGACATGAAATTGTAGGAGAAGTAATAGAAGTAGGATCTGATGTCACAGGATTTAAAAAAGGAGACGTTGTAGGAGTAGGGTGTCTAGTAGATTCTTGTCAAGAATGCTCATCATGTAAAAGTGACCTTGAGCAATTCTGTAAAGAAGGAGCGACATGGACTTACAACAGTAAAGACAAGCATACAGATGGGCACACCTTTGGAGGGTATTCTCAAGAAGTAACTGTAGATCAAAATTTTGTACTTAACATACCAAGTAATTTAGATATTAAAGCCGTTGCACCTTTATTATGTGCAGGTATTACTACATTCTCACCGTTGCACCACTGGGGTATCAAGGAAGGAATGAAAGTAGGAATTGTAGGTCTAGGTGGACTTGGTCATATGGGAATTAAGTTTTCTCATGCAATGGGAGCAGAGACAGTAATGATCACCACTTCAAAAGGAAAGGCAGATGACGCAAAACGCCTAGGTGCAGATAGCGTGCTGATCTCTAAGGATGAAGATGCGATGGAAGAGCAACACGGAACTTTTGATTTTATATTAAACACAGTCCCTGTAAGTCACGATATTAATCCATATTTAGCATTGTTAGGCGTAGATGGAACAATGTGTATGGTAGGAGCTATAGAACCATTACCAGATGTTCATGGTGGTAATCTTATTATGGGACGTAAAAGTGTTGCAGGTTCTCTTATAGGAGGAATTAAAGAGACTCAGGAAATGCTAGATTTCTGTGGCAAGCACAATATTGTAAGTGATATTGAAATGATTGACATGAAAAATATCAATGAAGCCTATGAGCGAGTACAAAATAATGATGTAAAATATCGATTTGTAATTGATATGGATACCCTATAGTAGGTGTCTTATTTATTAAAAAGTTGTAAAAAGCGAGCTGTAATAGCTCGTTTTTTATGTTTTTAACGTCTTTACATTTAGTTTTAACGATAACTTAGCGGAGTTTCTATTATGTGCTTGTGATATTTGTAAAAAAAGAATTAGCATGTTTTTAAACAAAACGATACTGTTAGTAGGGTGTATATCTGCATTCGTTACGCTATCATCTTGTGATAATAAACAAAGAGATCAACAAATACGTGAAGAAGCTGAGCGTGAGATTGTGCAAAAGAAATTATCAGAAAAAGCCTTAAAAGAACAGATAATAATTGAAGATAATAAGGTACATGGAATAGTTTCTAAAATTAACAATACCGAAGAGCTTTCTGAATTTGAATTACAAATTAAGGAACTAGATTTGGATGAATGTTTAGTGAACCAAGGATTTCTTACCATATTCGCCCCAAATAATAAGGCGTTTAATAATGAAAACTTAGGTGTCTTAGATAAGAAATCTAGTGATTATGACAAGTCTGAGGCAAAAAAAGCACTCAAGTACCATGTAGTTAAAAATAAGTGGACAGCAGAAAAACTAGAATCAGAAATTATAAAGAGTGGCGGTTCTTTAGAATTGACTACCCAAAATGGAGGTAGCATCCGCGCGACAATAGATAAAACAAATATCATTCTCAATGATGAAAGCGGCCATACTGCTAGAATACTATCTGCAGATATGAGTCCCTCAAACGGTTCTTTGTATATTATAGACAGCGTTTTAATGGCTGACTAGCTTTTCAATTAGCACCTTTCGTGAGAATAGTCAAATATCTCCTCTATTTATTTGTAAGTGATTTTATCACGCTTTCGCGAAAGCGTAACCCACAACAATGTTAAAATTTTAATAGTAGGTTGATACTATTTAACAGAAGATTACGTCGTCAAATTATGTTAAAAGCGATTATCGACGTTAATTTGTTAAAGCTTATCAAACCCTCTATTTTCATTGTCAGAAGAACAACAGTCTATCCCAAAAAAGCCTAAGAGAAAATATCGATGGCTTCGCATTATTGGTCGAATCTTACTGATCATATTTCTTATATTATTCTTACTTGTTCTATTCATACGCAGTGAGTGGGGACAGAATATTATAGTTTCTAAAGCAGTTACCTATTTATCTGAGAAGACAAATACCAAAGTTGAACTAGAAAGGGTGTTTATCACCTTCGATGGTGATATTGCGGTTGAAGGACTTTACATAGAAGATAAGAAGGGCGATACACTGGTTTACAGCAGATCATTAGAGGCAAATATCCCGTTTCTTCCTATATTACAAGGTTCTGGAATAGGGATAGAGGATGCACAGTGGGAAGGCGTTCGTGCAAACATCATAAGAAACGATAGTATCTCTGGATTTAATTTTGACTTTATAGCAGAAGCATTTGCTAGTCCTTCAACTGCGGAAGTAGATACCATTGCGACAAATCCCCTTGATATAATTATAGGAGATATTTCTTTAAAAGATTTTGACATCACTTACAATGATGGTGTAACTGGAATTACAAGTAGCTATGTTTTTGATGTACTAGAAGTAGAGATGGATGTAGTAGATCTCGACGCAATGAGATTCACTGCTAATAGCGGTTTAATTCAAAATGGACGCTTTAATATCTACCAAGTTCCTGTACCTTCAGATCCGAATGCAGAAGAAATTCCGTTGCCATTTCTAGCTTTCGAAGAGTTAACACTTAACAACGTAAGCGGTAATTATACTGGCACAGAAGCAGGAATTGATTTTGACTTCGATTTAAAAGAACTATATGCCGAAATCCCAAAAGCAGATTTTAATACGTTTACCATTGATGTAAATACGATTAATATTTCAGATAGCAACTTAGGTATTGATATGACTACTGTTGCATCTGCTTCGACTATTGGCGCTACTAGTACTTCCATATTCCCTGCCTATAATATTCAAATTACCGAAGCACTTATTAAAAACACAGATGTTTCATATACTGTGGATGGTGCGACTTCCTCTAAGGGGACGTTTAATCCTAATGCAATCACTATTGAGAATATTGCCTTTGACGCAACAAATACATTTTTAAAAGATTTTAAAGCGGGTAGCACTATAGCGCATCTTTCGGGATATGAGTCAAGTGGTATTAACTTAAAATCTCTAGCAACTAATTTCCTTGTGTCAGAGCAGAATCTGACTATCGATGATTTGAAGCTTCAGTTAAATAATAGTGCTATAGATGGTTGTATATCAATGAATTACCCTTCATTTAAATCATTAACATCACAACCTGAAAAGGTGACTCTTGATGTATCGATACCAAGTTTTAGATTTGATGTAAAAGATACCTATCGTTTTCAGCCAGACTTGTTAAATAATGAATATATAAGAGCATTGAGTAAGCAGTTTTTAACTGGATTTGTAAATGCATCTGGATCATTAGCTTCACTTGATGTCCCATTATTACGTATGAATTGGGGTAAAGAAACATCGATTACTGCCAGTGGCGCTCTGAGTAATCTAAGCGATGTAGATAATCTCTACATGAACCTACCAGAGATACAAGCACAAACCACCAAGCGAGATATTTCTAAGTTTGTAAGTGCAGATTCCCTTTCAATTAACTTACCTGCGAAGTTTAACCTAGTGGGTAATGCAAAAGGTAGTATGGAAGATATAACTGCAAAGGCAGCATTGACTTCAAGCCAAGGTGCAGCAACCATAGTTGGTAGATTTAAAAATGGTAACACCATTGCATTTGAAGCAGATGTAGCTGTGCAGGAATATGCGATGGGAGAATTATTGGGCAATGACCAATTAGGAGCACTCACCTTATCTATTAAAACTAGTGGATCAGGAAGCACTATAAATACACTCGATGCAAGTCTAGATGCGACTGTAAATACTTTCCAATATAACAAGTATGCCATTAAGGACCTTAACCTCAAAGGTCAAGTCACAAATGGTAAAGGGGCATTTAAATCTACTTATAAAGATGAAAATCTTAATATGACGTTAGATGGATTAGTAGTGTTAGATTCTATAGCTCCTGAAGCCTCTATAGATCTAGACATTATAGGAGCAGATCTTCAAGCACTTGGTCTCATGCAAAGAGATGTGCGCACAGGTTTTAAACTAAAAGGAAATTTTAAGGGTAATGCAACGAGTTATGACGTAGCTGCTACGATGGATGATGGTATTGTTGTTTATGATGACCGCTCATACCTCATTGGGAACCTAGATGGTACTGCGAGAGTTCGCCCAGATAGTACCTCAGTTACTTTTGATAATAAAATCATGAATCTTGATTTAAAATCAAATGCAGATCCAGCACGCATAACAACAGCACTTCAGGATCATATTTATAGCTATTTTTATAGAGATGTGGCTGTTGCAGATACGCTAGCAAACCCTGTAAACCTTATTCTCAAAGGAAAAATCAGACAGTCTCCTTTACTTAATGAAGTCTTTTTAGTAAACATGAAAGATCTTGATACGGTATCCATAGATCTAGACTTTGCGCAAGCAGAGCGTGTCTTAAATGCTTCTATTAAAGCACCACATATTAATTATGGAGGTAATGAGATTGATAGTCTTGCTTTTGTAATGAATACAGATAAGGATGATTTTAATTTCAATCTAGGCTTTAAAGGAATTAAAGCTGGACCATTTGCTATTCAACGTACAGAGATAAGCGGTAATCAAACGAATAATGAGCTAGCATTAGACTTTCTTGCTTATGCTGGAGGGGATAAACTTATACAAGTTCAATCTGAAATTACAGGAAGTAGAGAAAATCTCCGTTTTCATGTATTGAGAGATAGTTTGATTTTTAATAAAAAACAATGGGGAATCCCTGTTACTAATGAAGTCCTCATCACAGATAAAAAATTATCCTTTAATGATTTTCGCTTTAAGCGAAATACCCAATCAGTAGAGATTACAGATAAGCTTCCTACCATTGAGAAAGACCATATTGCAATAGATTTTAGGAATTTTAAGATTAGCGAATTCTTAGCTTATCTCAATCCAAATGAGCAACTAGCTACTGGAAATCTTAACGGCGATCTGGTATTAGAGGAGCCATTTGGAGATTTAGGTTTCTTGGCTGACTTATATGTAGAAAATCTTGGTTTATTAGGAGAAAATTTAGGTACAGCAGAGCTTACAGGTAGGTCACTCAATGGAGACCGTTATGATTTTAATTTGGGCATTCAGGGTGGAAGTGTTGATCTTGATCTTACAGGTGATTATGTAGCAGATGTAGATGGCGCATTAATTAACATGGATCTCGATATTAACGAGATTAAAATGGAAGCTATAGATGGCTTTTCACTTGGAGAGCTTAAAGATGGCTCAGGAAGTCTTGAGGGTAATTTTAAATTAAATGGGGCACTAGCAAGCTTAGAATATCAAGGATTTTTGAGGTTTAAGAATGCTGGATTTATAGTGTCAAAGCTTAATGCTCCTTTTTCTTTAAAGAACGAAACAATCTCCTTAGATAACGATGAAATCTCAATGTCTAATTTTACAGTATTAGATGAAAAACAAAACACACTTGTAGTCTCTGGGCTCATTGGTACGGAGAGTTTTATTAACCCATCTTTTGATTTAACAATCAACGCAAAAGATTTTCAAGCTTTAAATGCTAAGCCAAAAGATAATGACTTCATTTATGGTACGGCTGTTTTTGATGCAAAAGCAAGTATCAAGGGGGATTTACAAATTCCAATTGTTACAGTGGACGCGACAGTAGGAGGTGCTACAGATGTTACTTATGTGATGCCTACGGCGGCAGCAAATATAGAATCTAGTGACGGAATCGTAGTTTTTGTAAATCGTGAAAATCCAGATGCCATACTTACAAGAACAGAAGAGGAGACCGGAACTATTACAGGTTTCGATTTCAAAGGACTTTTTAAGGTAAACAAAGAAGCGCAAGTAACTGTTCTTATAGATAAAGAAACAGGTGATAATCTTAAAGTACAAGGAGAAGGAGATTTTAATTTTACATTACAACCTAATGGTAGAATGACGCTCACGGGTGTGTACGACGTAACTAGTGGTCAGTATGAAATGAATCTTTACAATTTAGTGAACCGCACATTCAAATTAGATCCTGGTAGTAGAGTAAGCTGGTCTGGTGATCCATTTGATGCAAAACTTGATGTACGTGCTGTATATGAAGTGGAGGCTTCTGCATCACCTTTAATGGCAAGCGCAAATGCGGGAGCAGATCCTGCTCAAAGTAGTAAATACAGACAGCAGCTACCATTCTTAGTATATTTAAATATAGATGGCGAACTACTGAGTCCAAAAATTAATTTTGCTCTTGATTTGCCAGAAGATGAGCAAGGCGCCATAGGTGGCCAAGTTTATAGCCGTGTGCAGCAAGTAAACCAGCAAGAAGGAGAGCTCAACCGTCAGGTATTCTCATTGCTTGTATTAAATAGATTTTACCCAGATTCCAATTCTGATGGAAGTCGTGGTGGTTTTGCAAGTATTGCAAGAGATAACTTAAATGACGCTCTATCGGATCAGCTTAATATTTTTTCTGATAAGTTATTGGGAAAAACAGGATTTCAACTTGATTTCGGATTAGATAGTTTTACAGATTATCAAGGAACCACACCACAAGAGCGTACACAGCTAGATATTGCAGCACAACGTAAGTTTTTTGGTGATAAGCTTACAGTACGCGTAGGCAGTAGTGTTGATGTAGCTGGTCAAAGTGCCTCTGGCGAGAGCAATCCGCTCATAGGTAATGTGAGTCTTGAGTATGAGCTTACCGAGGATGGCCAATACCGTCTTAAAGGCTTCCGTCGTAGTGAGTTTGTAAATGTAATTGATGGGCAAACAATCGTAAGTGGTATATCTCTAATATTTCAGCAAGAGTTCAATAAATTTAGTCAGCTGTGGGATGCTATTTTAAGAAAGAAACAGCAGCAGCTTGTAGAGGAGGAAAAAGCCAAGAAAGAAGCAACTCCACCTCAGGAAACTATTGAAAACAATAAAAACAACTAGCACGTGCAATACCGATTATCTACATATTTTTCAGCTCTAGTTTTGATCGCTTTTTGCGCGTCGTGTAGTGTTGAAAAGTACATTCCAGAGGGAGAACGTTTATATACTGGCGCCGAAATTGTCATATCCCCAGATAGCACCATCACAAATCAAAGTTCGCTACAAACAGAGCTTGAAGGTGTGCTGCGACCTACACCTAATTCTAAAATCTTAGGAGGTTATCCTTATTTAAGTGTTTATTACAAAGCACAGCGTGAAAAACCAGGAGTAATCAATAAATGGCTTAATAAAAAGATAGGAGAGGAGCCTGTTTATCAATCTGATGTAGAAGAATTTGAAGTAGAATCATTACTACGTAACAGACTAGAAAATCGCGGATTTTTCTATAGTACGGTGAGTTCACGCTTTCGCGAAAGCGAGACAAAAAAAAGAGCATCTATTACTTACAACCTCAAAGTACCTACGCCATACCGCATGGAGACGTATCAACTTGATACGTTATCACCGCCTATTTATAGAGAGATGATAAGCACGGTGGCTTCCTCACCGCTTGAAAAAGGCATGAGATATGACTTGTCTAATCTTAAACTTGAGCGCGATCGTATTGATTATCTCCTTAAAAGAAAAGGATATTACAACTTCAATCCTTCGTTTTTAATATTTGAGATAGATACCAATCAATACAGCAATAAGCGTTTTGATATGTTCTTGAAGATTAAGAAGGATGTGCCTAATAAGGTCATTGTTCCTTACAAAATAAGCAAGGTAAATGTGTATCCTAATTATGCGCTCAAAGACTCGTTACAATCTGATGTGGTTCGCTTTGATAGTTTAAATTTTATTCAAGAAGAGCTTTATTTTAAACCTAAATACCTTGCGCCATTTGTACAACTTGAAGAAGGACAATTGTATCATCCAGATGTCTCCCGTAACACTGCGCGACGCCTGTCTACTATAGGAGCCTATAAATTTGTAAATATCCAGTATGACGAGATTGATAGCTTGCGCACAGATAGTTTAGGTATTCTTGAGGCAAATATTTACTTATCACCTTTAAATAAACGAGCCTTAAGAGCCGAAGTGCAAGCAGTAACTAAGTCTAATAATTTTGCTGGACCTGGACTAGCACTAACCTATAGCAATAGAAATCTCTTTAATGGTGGGGAGATTCTTAATATTACAGGATCTGCAGGATACGAAGTACAACTAGGAGGAGGAGAGTCATTAAGTAGTATAGAGCTAGGTCTGGCCAGCGAACTCGTATTCCCAAGAGTGATATTTCCTATTGATATTTCAACAGATTTTTTTGAGTATAATATTCCAAAAACGGTTGCAGCACTAGGTGTAGATTATTTGAGCCGTTCTAGATTATACACCTTATTGTCTGGTAATGCTGGATTTGGTTATGTGTGGGATGCAAATAAATATGTCACACACCGTATTAATCCTCTTTCTGTGAGCTATACGAGACTCTCTAATACTACGACAGAGTTTGAAGATATACTCACTGCAAATCCTTTGTTAAGACAGAGTTTTGATCAGCAGTTTATTGCTGGACATAATTATAGCTTCACGTATAATGGGATGGTAGAGACCCAGAAAACACATCAAATATTTTTCAATTCTAACTTTGAACTTGCAGGTAACGCCATTAGTTTGCTAGGTAAAGATGATGCAGACACTCAAAATAAAACATTTATAGGATTGGAATATGCACAGTTTGCTAAGTTAGATGTAGATTTTAGGTATCATTTTAATATTACAAATGAGCAAAAAATCGCAACGAGACTCTTTGCAGGATATGGGTATGCGTACGGCAACTCAGAGATATTACCATTTGTAAAGCAATACTATTCTGGTGGGCCATATAGTGTGCGCGCCTTTAGAATACGCTCTTTGGGGCCTGGAACATCTTCTGGAAACCAATCTAGCGGAAACTTCTTTGATCAAATAGGAAACATCAGGCTAGAGGCAAATGCAGAGTATCGTTTCCCAATTTTCAGTTATCTCAAAGGTGCCTTTTTTGTAGATGCTGGAAACATATGGAATAGCACAGAAAATGAAGATCTTGAAGGTAAAGATAAGTTCACCTCAGATTTCATTAATGAATTAGGAATAGGCGGTGGTTTTGGACTTAGAGTAGATGTTCAGGGCTTTGTGATTCGTTTTGATCTCGCAGCTCCTTTTCACGATCCATCATTACCGGAGGGCGAGCGATGGGATTTCAAATTTGACGAACCTATTTTCAACTTTGCTATTGGATATCCATTCTAAAACAATCTCGCTTTCGCGAAAATGTGAAACAAACTATTATTAGAAAGAAATCACGTCACAGCCAGGGGATTTTTATAGTACAAGAATTATCAAACCAACAGACCAAACAATACATACATACCTTATTTTTGAGTTATGAATCAAACCGACCAGAAGATTTACATCATAGGCGCTGGAATAAGCGGCCTTGTTGCAGCTATTAACTTAGAGAAAAAAGGCTACGC
This sequence comes from Dokdonia sp. Hel_I_63, assembly GCF_007827285.1. Classification (NCBI taxonomy): domain Bacteria; kingdom Pseudomonadati; phylum Bacteroidota; class Flavobacteriia; order Flavobacteriales; family Flavobacteriaceae; genus Dokdonia; species Dokdonia sp. Hel_I_63. The sequence goes on from NZ_VISD01000001.1 coordinate 2,229,220, forward strand.
ACCTATAATTCTTGAAGCGACAGATCGCATAGGGGGACGTGTAAAAACAGATATTGTAAAAGGATATCAGTTAGACCACGGTTTTCAAGTGTTACTTGAGAGTTACCCGAAAGCCAAAGAGTATCTCGATTACAAAAAGCTAGAGTTACAATCTTTTTTGCCTGGAGCTACTATTTACAAAAATAGAAACTCGCAATCTATAGGAGATCCTACACGTAGTTTTAAAATGCTCATCCCGACTATGAGCTCATCTATAGGTACACTGGGGGATAAGGTCAAAATTTTGAAACTTAATAAAAGTCTTAAGAAGAAATCGCTCGAGGATATTTTTAAAGAGGAAGAAAAGACTACCTTAAAGTATTTACAAGATAAAGGCTTTAGTAAATCGATGATTACAGATTTCTTTAAGCCGTTCTTTAGTGGGATATTTTTAGAATCTTCACTAGAAACATCTAGCAGGATGTTTGAGTTCGTTTATAAAATGTTTGGTACTGGTATGGCAACATTGCCAAAAGCAGGTATAGGAGCAATACCAAAACAATTACAAGAGCAGCTAGCAACTACTCAGGTTAGACTAGACACTGCTGTTAAGGAAGTGTCCGGGCAAACAATCACATTAGAAAATGGCGAGGTTCTAGAGAGTGACTACATCATCATTGCAACAGAGGCGAGTCACATAGTTCCTAACCTCAGAGGTCAAGAAACTCCATGGAAATCATGTGTAAACTTGTATTTTGAAGCAGATGCTCCTAAAGATCGTAAGCCGCTCATTGGTCTTGTGGCAGATGAGAATACTAGAATTAACAATATATTCTATCACGACACGCTAGAAACTGTTACAACAGGTGCAAAAAGTTTATTATCTGTTACCGTGGTAGATCATAATGATTTGAGCGTGGAAGCGCTTAGCGCAATGGTGTCATCAGAGCTCAGTACGTATTGTGGTATAAAAGGGACTACTTTTCTCAAATCATATGAAATAAGAAAAGCATTACCTGAGCTTAGCAATCTCCGTAACAATTGCGCGCCATCAGAAACGCAGCTTACTAACAACATTTTTCTTGCTGGTGATCATTTATTAAATGGATCATTAAATGCAGCAATGGTTTCTGGGGAGAGAGCAGCAGAAGGTGTAATCGAAAAAATAGAAGGACTTCTAAAGTAACTTCAGAAACATAAATTAATACTTGAAAGAGGCGATGATTTTATAATCATCGCCTCTTTTTTGTACAATACATTCTGGATGTAAAGCTAGTAAGTTTCGGAATATTCTAAAGCAGAATAGATAGCAAATTGCACTTAATTTTTGAATCCTCAGACTCAATAAATAATGCTTGTTTAAGACTTTTGTTTAGCAAATCAATGGCAAATGAATCATCAGTAATTGCTAACTATAGACGTTATCTATATAGAGTTTAAAATGATAGTAAAATTATTAAAATCAATTAGTTGTATAGTATTTTTAAAGTTATTGTTTAATCATAAAGAATAGCTATTTAAGATTGGCATCAGAGATTTTAAGATAATTTGTGATGATAAGTGCAAAGTGAAAAGAGTAGTCATTTTGAGGTTTTTGATTGCTGTATTAGGTTAATTTTTAGACAAGACTAAAAGTGTAAATTTATGATATTTGTGAGATTGTTGTGTTGCCTTTTTAGGCTTTCGCGAAAGCGTAATTGTTATTATTTACAATCTTTACCGACTCATTCTTTTTTGATGTTTTACTCAAACTCAACAAGCTTATTAATATCTTTAGAGTGTAAAAAATTACTATGACTGGAGCCATCCCAAAACAACATTACGACCTCATTTGTGTAGGCGGAGGAATTATGAGTGCAAATCTGGCATTGCTAGCCAAAATGATAAAACCAGAATTGAGCATCTTAATTTTAGAACGATTAGGAGATGTAGCTCAAGAGAGTTCGGCGGCATGGAATAATGCAGGAACGGGTCATTCTGCTCTTTGCGAACTCAATTACTGCCCTGAAGAAAGTGATGGTTCTGTTTCTATTGATAAGGCAATTAAAATATGCGAACAGTTTGAAATCACAAAGCAGTTCTGGGCGCATCTTGTAGAAGAAGGTCTTATAGAGGATCCTCAAGCATTTTTAAAGTCTATCCCACATCATAGTTGGGTGACTGGAGAAAAGAACGCAGATTATCTAGAGAAGCGTTATGAGGCGTTTAAAGATCACTTTATGTTTGATACTATTGAGTTTACTCGTAACGTATCAAAAATGAAGGAGTGGTTCCCGCTTATCATGAGGGGGCGCACAGAGGATGAGGTGATGGCAGGGTCGCGTATAGATCGAGGGACAGAAGTTAACTTTGGCGTTCTTACAAAGCGATTATATGAGATTCTAGAAACAGAATTTGATACTCCTGTTCATTTTCATAAAGAAGTAAAAGATCTCGATCCGCTTGAAAATGGGAATTGGACAGCATTTACAAAAGATTTAAAAACAGGAACTAAGCAATCTATAGAAGCAGATCATATCTTTATAGGTGCTGGTGGTGGTGCTTTACTGCTGCTAGAAACCGTTGAAATAGAAGAGAAAGATGGTTTTGGTGGTTTTCCCGTAAGTGGAGAATGGCTTGTTTGTAAGAACAAGGAAATTATAGATCAGCATTATGCAAAGGTGTACAGCAAGGCAGGCGAGGGCGCACCACCTATGAGCATGCCGCATCTAGATACTAGATATGTAGATGGAGAGCGACAATTAATGTTTGGTCCCTTTGCTGGTTTTAGCCCTAAGTTTTTAAAGGAAGGATCTAATTTTGACTTGCTCGACAGTGTGACGTTTAAAAATATACCTTCTATGCTTGGTGCTTTCTGGCATAATCTAGATCTCACCAAATATTTGATAGGTCAGATCACCATGAACTTTGACGATCGCATGAAAGACCTACGCACTTTTATAAAAGATGCAAAAAATGAAGACTGGCGTATAGAAGTGGCTGGACAGCGCGTACAAACCATAAAACGAGATGAGTTTGAAGGTGGTAAACTTGAATTTGGTACTCAAATCGTAAGTGGTTCTGATGGGAAGATTACTTGTTTACTCGGGGCTTCACCAGGAGCATCTACAGCGCCTAGAATTATGCTAGACGTACTAGAGAAGGCATTTCCGGAGATTATGGAAACAGCTGAGGGTAAACAACGTTTGAGTGAGATTGTACCTAGCTATAAGCAGGAAATAACAAAAGAGCATTTTAACCGTGAGTTAAAACGAACCTCTACATTATTGAACCTAGATTAATTGCAAGACAAGGAAATACATAAAATAGGATTTGGTGGCGGCTGTCACTGGTGCACAGAGGCGGTCTTCCAGTCCTTACTGGGTGTTGTAAATGTAGAGCAAGGGTACATTGCTTCAGAGGGTATAAACGCTTCCTTTTCTGAGGCTGTTATTGTGCATTATGATAGGAACGTCATACCGTTGGAGGTTTTAATCGAAATTCATCTTCTTACGCATAAGAGTACAAAGATGCACAGCATGCGAGATACATATCGATCTGCAGTGTATGTTTATAATGTTCGGGATAACGCTTTCGCGAAAGCGGTATTAAATAGTTTACAAAAAAGTAACGAAGAAAAGATAATTACTACTGTATTGCCTTTTAAAGACTTTAATCCTTCAAGAGAAGAGATTACAAATTATTACAAGAAAAATCCAAATAAACCCTTCTGTGAGCGTTACATATCACCTAAGCTGGGGGAACTTAAGAATACGTTTGCTCACAGAATGGTCGATTTTTAATGGTGTGAGTGCACGTCTATCGTGATGGGTTTCATTTTTATCACTCCTGTGCGGTGAAGCACTTTCATGATTACATAAGTAACATCAATCTCATACCAGTGTATCCCTCCAAAGTTAGGCCTAGCCGCAAATTTGTGGTGGTTGTTATGATATGCTTCTCCCATCATTAAGAAGTCAAAGCGGAATAAATTCTTAGAAGTGTCTTTAGTTTTGAAATTTGTATACCCTAGAATGTGACCAAACCAGTTGATAATCACTCCGTGTATAGGAGCCATCGCAAAGGCAACAGGTAACAATAACCACTGCCACCATGCTGTTGCAAATACGGCAAAGAAAGCGATATATAAACCTACCCAAAGTAAGCGTGATAGACGCGAGCTAGCGAAAGTGTCAAAACTCTTCCACTGTGGTACGTTTTTCTTAAACTTAGGGTCTACCTCAATACGATCGTTATTTATATCTTGATAAATAGTCTTAGTCTTCCACATCATTGCAAAAAGGTTTGCATCATAAGAAGGGGAGTGAGGATCCTTTTCTGTGTCTGTATAAGCATGATGCATGCGGTGCATAATCCCATAACCATAAGCACTTAGGTAACTTGGTCCTTGAAAAAGCCAGGTTAATATAAATGTGATTTTTTCTGTGGTTTTAGACATTGTAAATGTCTGGTGAGCTGCATATCTATGGAGAAAGAATGACTGAAAAAATAACCCGCTATACCAGAGGATTACTATAAAGAATATTATAAGCATTTTTTTTTACAAAGGTACTTTCACAAATAATGCCAGACAATGAACCTGTATTAACTAATACGTTTGCGAATGCGGCTTAAAGCCTGTGGCGTCACGCCTATGTATGAGCTGATATATTTAAGAGGAATTTCCTTAAGTAACTGAGGGCGTTCTTTAAAGATGCTCAAATAACGCTCTTCGGCAGTTTGATCTAGGAGTGATTGTAGTCTTTTTGATTTGGTAATAAAAAGACTTTCGGCAGTAAGTCTGCCTATAAGATTACCAATGGCCGTTTTCTCGTAAATTTCTTGTAAATCCTTATAAGAAACACTCAAAATCACGGTATCGACAAGCGCCTGAACAGAATGATCTGATGGTTCTTGAACTAAAAACGAATCATATGCACTCACAAATTGGTTTTCAAAACAAAAGCCAAAGGTGATTTCTTTATCTGATGATTCCTTTGGTATAAATAAACGTACAGAACCTTCCTTAATAAAGGAAATATAGTTTTCTGTTACACCAGCTTCAAGAATGGTTTCTTTCTTTTTGAACGTGCGTTCTACAAGCTTTGATGTAAAAAGTTTCCAATCTATATCAGATACGGGAGCAAACTGGTTTATATAGGTGCGTATTTCGTCCAAGATGGTTTATAAATAAGAGTAAAGATACTACTCAAGAGCGCAGTTTACTTGAATAAATTATAAATTCTATTGCTGTTGTTATTTTAAAATAAAGATACACTCCGCATGCATAAAATAGCTAAGTTCGTAACTTATAAATTTTAACCTATTTACGGCCTTACAATGAAGAAGGAAACCTATCTAGCTATTCTCGCTTTTTTTTCTATTTATGTTTTTTGGGGATCAACTTATCTATGGAATAAAATTGTAGTAAGCGAAGTACCTGCATTTATGTTGGCCGGTTTACGTTTTACCACTGCAGGTCTAATCATATTTCTAATAGCGGGATTAAGCGGTAAATCACTTAAAATATCAAGAAAGCAGCTGCGTAATTCTATTCTAGCAGGGTTTTTCTTTTTAGTGTATGGGAATGGTGTTTTTGTATGGTCACTCAAGTATGTAGATAGTGGATTTGCAGCGCTCCTTGCGGCCTTACAGCCATTATCAATTCTTTTACTAATGCGCATTGTTCAAAAAAAGGGTTTAAAACTCAAATCGATTATAGGGGTTACCTTAGGTTTAATAGGAATGTACTTACTGGTTTCTCAAAGAGAGATAGCGATGCAACAAGGAGCAACCTTAGGGATTATAATGATATTTACTTGTATCTTAAGTTGGAGTATAGGAAGCTTGTTTGTAGCACAAGCAGATTTACCTAAAAATTTCTTTATTACAACTGGTTATCAAATGGTAAGCGCTGGTATTTTATTATGGACGTGGAGTTTTATTATAGGAGAAACATGGAGTTCTCCGGTAGATTGGAGTTCGCGTGCACAGATATCCATGGTATGCCTTATTATTTTTGGAGGTATCGCAGCATTTACTTCGTTCAATTACTTACTCAAAAATGTATCAACAGAAAAAGTGGCAACCTCTGCATATATAAATCCTGTTGTTGCTTTATTCTTAGGTTGGTATTTTCTAGATGAAAATATCACTACTCAGTCTATTATTGCAGCATGTGTATTGCTGAGCGGTGTTTATTTTATAAATAGCGTACGCAAAAATGATAAGACGCAAACAAAGAAGATGCGTTTTAGAAGAGGTAGGGTATAACCGAACTTTTCAAACAAAAAAATCTTCATGTAGATTAGAATTTTTATAGGAAAATTATCGCTCATTTTAGGCGTATTCATCTCATTCCATCATTTTAATTGAATTTTCATGAGTGGTAGTTGTAAAGAACACCATATAAAAAAAGTCCGCTTTCTGATTGAAAGCGGACTTTTAAAATAATGTGAGTGTAGTTAATCTTTGGTTTTTACGAGTATTACTCCGTTTTTTCCTGCCTGTCCATAAAGTTCAATTGCTTTTTCACCATTGACAACTGATAAGCTTTCAATATCATTTGGATCTAAATTATCAAAATTTCCTGAAGTAAGTAATTTTCCATTAATATAGATAATAGGTTTATCGGAGGAGCCACTTTTAATAATCCCATCCTTAGGTACCATATTCATTACTTCATCTTTGCTCTTGTCATCTACTGTAAAGTAACCTTTTTTTAAAAGCCTTTTATAGAGTGGAGTGTCTTCTTTTATTTGTTTTCCCCAACGATCATAGAAACTCTTTGACCCTTCTGGGCTAACCACAAAGTAGTAAGTTTTATCATCAAGTGTTAAGTAGCCCACGTCTCTTTGCTGTCTGCTATTTTTATAGTTTTCTCTATCGCTTTTTAAATTCTCACGTCGCTCCTTCATTTGCGTTTTCATGCTATCACGTCTAGCCATCATAGACTGGCGCATAGAGTCACTTTGTGCACGGCCTTGCAGGTTTCTACGTTCATCCATACGAGCGCGTAGTTCTTGTTTACGAGCTTCCATATTTTTACGCATACTGTCTCTGCTAGTTATCATTGAGTTGCGTCGTTCTTCTAAGCTAACTCTCCTGTTGTCATATGTATCTCCAGTATTGTTCTCCATATTGACATTTCCCATGCCTGTACTACCGTCAGCATTGCGGTATATATATATGTCGCTGATAGGATTAGAGCTCTTTAAAGTGTAATTCTTATTATTCCCATTCTCATCTTTAAGATTGACCGAAATTTTTTCTATTTCTAGATTTCTATTTCTCTTAATACCACTTACCTTCAGAGTAGCCTTGTGCTTTTCTCTCATTACCTTAATGAGCGCATCAATCTCATTATCCGTTGTATTTTTGGTAATTATATAGCTATAAGTTTCTTGTACTATACGCGATACTACTCGTGTGGTGTCTGCCTTGGGACTACTGTGTACAATGAGCGCACCGTCTTGTGCAATAGTTCCGTAGGCTTTGATAGCTTGGGCAGTAGGTAAGCTTGTGATACTATCACCTGTGACTCTTTTCTCTTTTTCTTGTCCCAATACAACGTTATTATTCACAACTATTACGGGATTAGGTCCTAGTGCATCCTTTGTAATATTATTTTCTTTAGCTACTGTTTTTTCTGTATTTACAGCAACCTTCTCATCTGTGATGATTGTTTTATCTGGAGTGATGTTTATAAATGTGCCATCGTTTTGCTCCATTACAACAATCTCCTGTTCAGTATTAACCATTAGGCTATAGCCTTCCCACTGGTTAATTTCTTTAGAATTAAAAGAAAGCTTATTTACAAAACCTTCCTCCTCGTCAAATTGTACCTGCAACGTAAAAGCTGACAAGTCATTTTCAGAAGTATAGCTTCTTTTTGAAAATTTGATTGCGACTTCTTTCCAATGGTCTGTGACATACTTTTCGATTCTGTCTAGCTTGTCATTTGTAGTCTCACGATCTATAAAAAAGACATCTCTTCCTTTATTAGTCGGATTTTTAGTTGTTTCCGCTTTCGCGAAAGCGGTATTGTCCTCTTCAACATAAGTGACAACTTCTTTTACATTAAAAGAATATAGAAAGAAAGATACGAGCGGGATGATTAATCCCAGTTTCCAAAGATGGTGTTTACCTGATTGTGGTGTGTTGAGCATAACGATTCGTTTTTTGATGAATGATTGATAAAATTGATTAGTAAGCGCTGGTTTAAATGAGGGAGATGAAACCTTAACCAGTGTGCGTTGATATTGCTGCGGATTGTTGATGTGCTGGATAGCATGAGCATCTGCAATGTATTCTAAGTTCTGTTCTAAACTCTGCTTATACAACCACGCCAGCGGATTGCACCAGTGAAGCGCTAATATAATTTGTGTAATCAGGATGTCTATGGAATGGCGTTGTCCTGCATGAATTTGCTCGTGAGCTAAAATCATTTCGAGCTCTTCTAGCGTATGTAGCTCGGGATTATAGACGATACACGAGAAGAAGGAGAAGGGTGCTATATTATTTGTGACAATAACATACGTGTATGCATTCCTTTGTACCACAGTTCCGGAAGAAATGAGATTTCTAAGTGAGAATAGTTGCATACCTAATCTAATACACATGACAATAACGCCTGCAATGTATATAAGCAATGCAATTTGCCACCAATCAATTGTTGGCACCTCTGTTGTGGTTGCCGTGGGAAGATATTCAACTTGCGATAATGGAACTACATTTGCAGTATCAAACACTTGCTGTGAAGGCAATACGATTTCTGTAACTTGAGTAAATTCTAAAAAGGGTAGCGTGAGCGCTGCAATGATACCAGCAATGAGAAAATGCCTGTTTGCTGTAAAGAGCGTGTTTTTGTGCAAGATGGAAATGTATATCACATAAAACAAGGATAGAATTCCAATACTTTTTGCTATTAAAATAAGGATTTCCATAAGTTACTTTTTTTCTATGATTGCTAAAATTTCCCTAAGCTCATCTGCAGAAATCTTTTCTTCTTTGGCAAAAAATGACACCATATTTTTATAGGAGTTCCCAAAAAACTTTTGACTCGTAGTTTCCATAAACTCTTTTCTATAAGCCTGAAGAGATACCACAGGAAAATATTGATGCGTCTTCCCAAACGCTTGGTAACCCACATACCCTTTATCTGCGAGGTTACGCACAATGGTAGATATGGTATTGTAATGATTGCCTTCTGGTAAGCTAGCAACCACTTCTTTAACAAAAGCGCGCTCTAACTTCCATAGTGCGTGCATCACTTCTTCTTCTTTATTTGTTAGTTTTTCCATGTATACAATTGATTATCTAATGATTGATAATTCAAACTTACAACGAAAAGTATAGTTACACAACTATTTTTATAGTTATTGAACGAAATTTATAGTTTTCATTGATTTTTTACATAAAAAAACGACAGTTAACACATTGGTTAACTGTCGTTAATATAATCTTTAGTGTAATGATGGAGTAGGGGTTATTGCCCTAAATAGTCATGCGTAAGTTGTATAAATGTTTTTACTCCTAGCAGCATCCCGCTTTCATCAATGTAAAAATCTGGAGTGTGGTGAGGAAAAGCTTCTCTGCTTCCTGGTGTTTTACCTCCTAAAAAGAAATAAAGCCCAGGAACTTCTTTTTGAAAGAATGAAAAATCTTCGGCGCCTGTAATGGCTTTTATCACAGAGACATTTTCCTTACCAGCAGCTTTCTCGAGTGAAGGAAGCATTTGTGCCGTAAGTACTACATCATTATAGGTGATAGGGTAGCCCTCAGGAATAGTAAGCGTAGCCTCTGTACGATACGCCGCAGCAATAGCAGGAATCATTTCCTTCATACGCTGATTTATAAAAGCTTGCATATCATAATCTAACGTGCGTAATGTACCTACTATGTGTACTTCTTCTGGGATAATATTACTTCGCACACCTGCGTTAATTTGTCCTATCGATAATACAGCCGCTTCTTCTGTAAGTGGTATTTCTCTAGAAATAATGGTTTGCAGTCCATCTATAATTTTTACAGCAGCCATGATAGGATCACGACTTGTCCACGGTGTAGAACCATGACTTTGTTTTCCTTTTACGTGGATTTCAAAACTCTGGGAAGCTGCCATAATCCCGCCTGGTTTATATGCGATGGTATTTACATCTTGACCAGAACCTATATGAAGTCCGAAGATGGCATCCACATCAGGGCTTTTAAGAACATTTTCTTTAACCATCAACTCGGCACCACCTTCTTCTCCCGGAGGTGCGCCTTCCTCAGCTGGTTGAAAAATGAATTTAACCGTTCCTGCAAAGTCGTTATTTTTTGCAAGTACTTCTGCAACACCCATAAGTATGGCAATATGCGTATCATGCCCACAAGCATGCATTACAGGTACAGGATTACCTTGGTATTCACCCATCGCTGTAGATTTAAACGGTAAATCTGCACGTTCTTTAACTGGGAGGGCATCAATATCCGCACGTAAAGCAACTACTTTTCCTTTGCGTTTTCCTTCAAGAATTCCTACTACACCTGTTTTTGCAACTCCTGTCTGCACTTTAATGCCCAAGGATTTAAGGTGTTTTGCAATTTTATCGGCAGTATTAAACTCTCTGTTTCCCAATTCTGGGTTTTGGTGAAAATCTCTACGCCACTCAATTACTTTTGATTCTACAGCTGCTATTTCTTTATCTAGATTTGATTGCGCTTTCGCGAAAGCGGTAAAAAGTAACACACTAGAAAATAGTAAGGTTGTTGTATACTTCATTTATGGTAATGATATTTTTAATTAATCGTTGTGCTAAAGGCCGTTTCTCCACCTACAACTGGTAGTGTAAGTTTGGTTTTTGATAGATCTACAGTTAGCTCTGTTCCAGGATTAGGAAGTACTGTAAACTCGCTATCACTAGAAAAAATCATCAAGCCTATTTGCTGTCCTTTTCTTATAATCTGATCATCTGGCATTAAGTCAAATGTCACTTCATAAAACTCACCTTTCTTAAGAGGCTCGCTCTTACGGATGGAGGCATGATTTTGAGGATCTGCCCATCCACGAGTGATAAGATTATCTGTAATCTTAATCCCTTTTCCTTCTTCATAAGGTAATGAAACCAAGTACACGCTTAAGTTTGCTGCTTCCTTACTGCTAGAAACACTAATAGTCACTTTAGGTGTTCCGGAAATATGTAATTCTTCCTTAAGAGTAGAAGTGAGGTACAATAATCTGTTTTGAGATGCAGAACCTTTCATCATATCTTTAGCGCTCACAGTAGCATCATCTACAAGTGTTTCCTTAGGTGATTTCTTTGCTTTTTGAATAGATAATGTTCCAGCTCCATCTATACTTTGTCCTAAGTATAATGTTATATCCTCTGCTTGTGGATTTGGATAGTTTTCATAAGGTGTAGGTTGATCTCTGGCATCGTTTTCTCTTACAATTTGCGCTTTAGGATCATTTTCAACGCCATTATCTATTCCGTGTAAATATTTTGTAAACCATCTGTTCATCATTTTCATAGGTGGTGGACCTCCATGACCATTCTGATGATAAAAAATCTGACTAGGGATTCCCATTTCTTGAGCTCTCTTATAAATGCGGTAGCTATGCTCAGGCATCACGTTCCAATCGTTAAAACCATGTGACATGAGTAGTGCGGCTTTCATTGGTTTCATATCATTGAGATAATCTCTTTCTGCCCAGAAATCGTTGTAATCTCCTGTGGCACGATCCATACCATTTTTAAGCTCGATATCCCTCACAAGACTATCGGCATATGCTCTTTTTGATTCGTCTCCACTATGAATAAAATTGTACAGTACATCGATATCCTCACCAAGATACCCTCCTGGGGAGCGCACTAAACCATTTGATCTATAGTAGTGATAATATGAAGTATTAGGAGCTACAGGAATGATAGCTTCAAGACCATCAACTCCAGTAGTTGCAGCGGCTAACGGTAAGGTACCATTATAAGAAGTACCTGTCATTCCAACTTTCCCCGTAGACCAGAATGCTTTTACCTCTTCATTACTGTCAATTTCTTTATAACCTTTTGCTCTACCATTAAGCCAATCTACAACGGCCTTAGGCGCTAGTGACTCATTATCACCACCTACTGTAGGAGATCCTTCTGATAGTCCAGTTCCTGGAGAGGAAGAATGCACCACAATATAACCCCTAGGAATCCAAGTCTTAATGAGCGAATTTGAAATTACAGGACGTTTTCCTCTTCGTACGACAACTCCGTTTGCTATTGGTTTTTCTTGAGCTCCTATTTCATGCTTTACATCATAAAACAAGTTTGGATCATTTGCTGCAACACCAGCATAATAAGGGCTTGTCTCATAAATAACAGGCAGTTTTAGTCCGCTTTCGGTTTGTGCTGGCCTTGTTACATCTACGTGCATGCGATCTAGCTCGCCATCGCCATCAGTGTCAAACTCTGTTTCAACCCATAAATCCTCGCGAATCCAAGTAGAAGGCGTATCAAATGCTGGAACTATCTGCGCTTCTCCGTCCTTAAAAATTGGTTGATCATTCTGTTGTGAATGTAAGTTGGTAGCCGCCATTGCAGCAACTGCAAACGGTATTAATGTTTTGAAAAATGTCTTCATAGGGATTTAATTTTTATTTACCGTTTAAGTAGTCAATACTCATCTGACTCAAAGCCTTAACACCGAGCTGGAATCCAGCTTCATCAATCACAAAATCAGGTGTGTGATGAGGAAAAGCTTCAGTGCTTCCTGCAGTCATACCTCCTAAGAAGAAATAGAATCCAGGTACTTTTTCTTGAAAGAAAGAAAAGTCTTCTCCACCAGTGACCGCTTTCTGTAGCGACACATTTTCTGTACCACCTACTTTTTGTAAGGTAGGGAGCATTTGTGCAGTAAGATCAAGATCGTTATAAGTTACGACAGTCATGTTTTGCCAGTCTATCGTAGCCTCACCGCCATAAGCCTTTGCAATACCAGCAGCCATTTCATCCATACGGCGTATGATTTTCTCACGCATGTCTGGATCAAGTGTACGTACTGTACCTATCATTTCGGCACTTTCTGGGATGATGTTAAAGCGTGTTCCAGATGTAATTTTACCGACAGTAATTACTGCAGCTTCCTCTGTTAATTCACTCTCACGAGATATTATACTCTGGAAACCATTGATAATCTGTGCCGAAATTAAAATAGGGTCAACTCCAGACCAAGGCTGACTACCATGAGATTGCTTTCCTTTTACATTTACTACAAAACGCTCTGTAGCTGCCATCGTTCCACCTGGTTTATATTTTATAGTATTTACAGGAGTAGCACTATTAATATGTAAACCAAAAATAGCATCCACTTTAGGATTATCAAGTACACCTTCTTTTACCATAAGTTTTGCACCGCCTTCTTCACCTGGAGGTGGTCCTTCTTCTGATGGTTGAAAGATGAATTTTACAGAACCTTTGATTTTGTCTTTATTTTTAGATAGCACTTCTGCCACACCCATAAGAATAGCAGTGTGCGTGTCATGACCACAAGCATGCATCACACCAGTTTCTGTTCCTAAGAAAGAAGTAACTACCTCAGATTTAAAAGGAAGGTCATTTCGTTCTGTAACGGGAAGCGCATCTATATCTGCTCTCAACGCAACCACTTTACCTGGCATATCTCCTTTAAGTAAACCTACGACACCAGTTTTGGCAACTCCTGTTTGTACTTCAATTCCTAAAGATTCAAGATGTTTTGCTATTTTCTCGGCAGTTTTGAATTCGCGATTTCCTAATTCTGGATTTTGATGAAAGTCTCTGCGCCATTCTATGACCTTTTTTTCTACAGCGGCAATGTCTTTGTCAAAAGAGGTTTGCGCTTTCGCGAAAGCGGTACCAGCAATAAGGGCACTTAGTATTAATACTTTTTTCATAAGGTATATGTTGTGATGATTTAAAATCAATATGTAGTATTATCTAATAATCTGGCTAGGAAAAGCAACAGGACTTTCATGACCATCCTTACCTACAGCGGCAACGCCAAAGAAGAAATTGTCTATAACAATACCTTTTAATGTCGCCGATGTTCCATCTGTAATCAATCGTGCATTGTCCCAAGTAGGAGAGGTAGTATCTCTCCAGTATATTTTATAAGCAACTGCACCTTCAACTTCATCCCATTGTAATCTTGCGTTTGCCTCTACAATACCACCAATGCCTACATTTTTAGGTGTAGGAGGAGCCCAAGCAATACTTGCAAGATTAATCGCATTTACAGCGGTAAGCTTTGCGTTATATGGGAAATTTACATGCTCAAATGTATCTCCGTAATTAATGCCATTTTCTGTACGTATATCTTGATGTTGTTGTGTGTAGTTTTCATGAGCTTCCATGATACGGATACCTGCAAAACCAGCGTCATTAAAAGGTCTGTGGTGACCACCACGACCAAAACGATCTAAACGGTACACCATCATAGGGTTCATTTCTGGCATGTAGTCTTGTGTAGTTTTGTAAATAAATCTTGCTAGTTGGCGAGAGATTCCATCTACCTCACCACCATAAAAACGGCGAGCTCTGCGTTGCTGCTCTGTCTCTGTAGGCGGTACAGGCTCAGAGAAAATTCTAAACGTACGGTTATCAATAACACCATCTACACCTTCAATGTTACCTATCATGTCATTATTCATAATCCCGATGATTTCCCATCCTTTTTCTTTAGCATGGGCAGCAAGTCCTTTTCCACCATAAAGTCCTTGTTCTTCACCAGAAAGACCTACGTAGATAATACTGTTCTCAAAAGAATATTTAGAAAGTACTCTTGCAGCTTCCATCGTTCCAGCCATTCCGCTCGCATTATCATTTGCTCCCGGCGCGTCATCTGTATAATTATTAGGATCAGATATACGGCTGTCTATATCCCCACTCATAATTACATAGCGATTAGGATATTTAGTTCCTTTTTGAACTGCCAGTACATTTACAACCATCACATCTTTTGTGATACGGTCATTATCACCTTTTTTTATAAGGTTACTTTGATAAAATACATCTAGACAGTTATTACAGTTTTGCGAAGTCTTTTCAAATTCGTTTTTTATCCATCTTCTCGCAGCTCCTATTCCTCTTGTGTTTGATACGGTATCGCTTAAGGTGTGTCTCGTTCCAAAATCTGCTAGTTTCTTTACATCTGCTCTCAAGCGATCTTCAGATACTGCATCTATGATTTCGTAGATTCTCTTATCGGTTTGTGCATTTGCTGTTACTACAGAAAAAAGTAGTGTAAACACCATAAAACCTAAGGTTATGGGTAGTCTTTTAGTAGCTCTAAATAGGGT
Organism: Dokdonia sp. Hel_I_63; assembly: GCF_007827285.1. NCBI lineage: Bacteria > Pseudomonadati > Bacteroidota > Flavobacteriia > Flavobacteriales > Flavobacteriaceae > Dokdonia > Dokdonia sp. Hel_I_63. The sequence goes on from NZ_VISD01000001.1 coordinate 2,244,485, forward strand.
AGAAGTATGCGTGTTTAACATTATAAAGTGTTTAATAAATTGTTATGTTTTAAAGATACTAAAACAATGTATGTGCTAGAAGTACGCTTTCGCGAAAGCAAAAAAAAATCCCAAACCTATGTTTGGGATTTTTACTGTCTTATTTTATTGCTCTACTAGCTCTATGGTGCCAAAGATTCCAGCGTCTATCCAGCCTCTATTTTTATCTTCACCAGGCACAGCTACAGAACCTATAAAGTTCTCTCGTTCTGCACTTGTGTCGTTATCACAATAAGCAAGCGCAAAACCAAGTTTCTGATGTACATCCAGAATTTTTGGTTCATTGACACCACCATCTTTGTAGGTATCATTATAAACGGTCATCTTACATTCCCAAATCATTGTATTTTCTCCTGTTTTCATTGTCTTAGACACCACGTGATTATTATAAAGCGTAGGGACTTGACCAGGAGCGACATCTACCACGTTTCCATCTAGGGCAACGTGATAGGCAAAAGCATTATGTGTAAACTGGTGCCCACCACCAGAATTATCTGCATCTATAAAGATCTCAAGGCAATCATCATCCCACCACAATGTAAGCGGGTCATCTTCTTTATCATAAATAATATCGTCTGTAATCTCAGCTATGATGTATAAAGCTTCTGGAGTCCATGTGAGCTTGTATTTACCTGAGAAGTCCTCTGCTGTATAGTCTTCACCTAACCATTTTTGATCAAGTGATTGCCATTGCACGTCTTTCCAAGCTGGGTCTGTTGCAAGCCCATCAATCTCTGGTGTTATGGTCGCCTTTATTACTTGGCGTAACTGGTGATCTGTTTTTGAGTTGGGTATTTCTGAGGTGTCCTCAATGAGATCTGATGTTTTTTCTTGTTGATTTGGATTGTTATTGCAGCTAGTGAAAACGATTAAGAATAAGCTTAATGACCAGAAATGCTTCATTGATGTGTGTTGGTTTAGTTGAATATTGAGATTGTTGCTTTGTTTATTTTTTATCCTTTTTAGCAGCGACTATGGCGATTTGTGAACCGTTAGGGGAGATAGCAAATCTTGAAATATCTTGGAGTTCTTCGTCTTCAAATGTTTGGTAGACTTTCCATGCTGATTTATTAGTTTTACTGAGCAGTGTATTTCCTTTTGCAGCTAGTAGCGTACCATCTGGTAACCAGTTAATATCTTCAATACCTTCTGGAAGTTCTGTAATACTCTTTATTTTTTTAGTGTCTGGGTTGATAGATTTTACGACCCATTGATCTGTAGATTTGTCAATAAAACTAATGAGATTTGTATCTGGTATGTTGTGAAATGATCTACCAACAGGGATTTCTAAGTCATCAGATGTTTGATTCTTTACATTATGAATTACAAGGTGTAAGTTACTCTCAACAATATCGGCTCCCACGATATAGTCTTCATTTGCCCATGTATAGTATGCAACCACAGCATCTTTAATTAACACGGGTGCTTTGTCTTGTCTAGGTAAGTAGGAGTAAAGACGTTGTAGTCCATCAGGATCTAGTCGTACGGCCGATATTCCTCGTTTTCCTTTCATAAACTGTGGTGAATACTCACCACCAGATGTAGCTTTGTTAAACTGTCTTGTAGTGCCACGTGTGTATTGAATAATTTCTGTTTGACCATCACGTGCTCCTGCATAAATAATAATGTCATTAGCTAAAAATTGCGGCTGACTATCATATCCGGGATTATTACTTATGTTTCGCTTGTTTGTGAGCGTATCTCCGTTATCGGCTTTATTAATGTCAAGTAGAAAAATTTCTGTTTCTGCTTGAGATGCTGCAAACTGTGTTGTAAGAATTAATAGTATTAGAAGTACGTTTTTCATAAATTATAGATGTATTGTCGTTTAGTACGCTTTCGCGAAAGCATACTTATTTACATTTTCCTTGGTTTTGATGAGTCGTAGTCTTGATCAAGTTCGTCAACTATAACTTCTTTGTTCGAATAGGTTGTTGAAGTGCTGTCATAACTACTTTCTGTATTATCTCGATGAGCAATATCTGGTTCGAGACTATTATAGCCATCAGTAGTATCAGTATTTTTTGAAAAATAAGTAGTAGCAGTCATTTTATTCCAAGCAGGAATACCTAAGAAATCACTGAGCACAACAGCATCTTGTTCTATACTCTTACGGTGCCCATGATCTACCACTTTATAACGCGAGCCATCTTCAAAAATAAGATTAATCTCATAGCTTGTGTACGAGCTTTTATCACCACTAACGCGTTCTGGCAAAATTTGGAGTGCCTTTATAGTTTCTAGTTTAAAGGTATGAGCATCTTCTGTGACAGTAAGACTTTTAACCTGTTGTTTTTTACCTTTATAGAAATAACCAGTTGATTTATTAAAACTAGTAGTAGTGTTGAATTTTTTTATAAAAAAGATCCCTACACCAATAAATAATAAAGGAAACAGCGCAAAAAGTAATGATTCAATGTTAAAACCTTGATTTATAATAGTCGCAATACTTATTCCAATAAAGATGAGTGGAAATAAAATAAATATACCGCCAAAAATCTTACCGAAAGACGAGGCTTTATAGCGAAGCTCATTATCTGAAACGACTTCTAGTGTTTTGGTTTTAAAATTTGCACCACCACCAGCCTTAGGAGACCAGCTTGTTTTTGAGGCAAGCTCATGGTTAAATACCGCAGGGTCAAACACCGGAGTACTCGCAGATTGCACAAGGCTTTTTAAAAATGAAGAAAGTCCCATTGTACTAAAATAGGACTTTCGATAGAATAATATGTTTGAGAATGGCTAGAGTTTTTCTTTCAAGTATTTTCCAGTAAAGGACTTCTTGTTTTTTGCGACCTCTTCCGGAGTTCCAGAAGCGACTAGAATACCTCCGTTTTTTCCACCTTCTGGCCCCATATCAATAACATGGTCAGCGCATTTTACAAGATCCATGTTGTGTTCTACAACAATAATAGAGTGACCCTTTGCAATAAGTGCCTCAAAGGAAGCTAAGAGTTTTTTAATATCATGAAAGTGCAAGCCTGTTGTAGGTTCATCAAAAATGAACAGTGTTTTATCCTTAGTGGTTCCTTTTACTAAGAAACTTGCAAGTTTTATACGCTGCGCTTCACCTCCAGATAGGGTAGAGGAACTTTGTCCTAGTGTTACATACCCTAAACCTACATCTTGTAGAGGTTTAAGTTTGCGAGTTATTTTTGTCTCATTATGTGCTGTAAAAAATGCCACGGCATCATCAATAGTCATCGTGAGAATATCATCAATATTCTTATCATTGAATTGTACTTCGAGTACCTCTTTCTTAAAACGCTTGCCCTTACAAGTTTCACATTCTAAGTGCACATCTGCCATGAATTGCATCTCAATGGTTACTTCACCTTCACCTTTACAAGTCTCACATCTTCCGCCATCTACGTTAAAAGAAAAGTGTTTTGCTTTATAGTTTCTTATTTTGCTAAGCTTCTGACTTTCAAATAATTTACGAATATCATCGTAAGCTTTAATGTAAGTCACAGGATTTGATCTAGAAGATCTCCCAATCGGATTTTGATCTACAAATTCTATGGTTTTTATATTGTCATAGTTTCCTTTGAGTTCTGTAAATTGGCCTGCCTTTTCACCATAGCCGCCTATTGCTTTAAGCATGGCAGGGTATAATATTTTTCTAACTAAGGTAGATTTTCCACTTCCAGAAACACCGGTTACAGCGGTAAATACACCAAGTGGAAAACGTACGTTTACGTTTTGTAAGTTGTTTTCACGAGCGCCAATAACTTCGGCATAATATTTTGTAGTTCTACGCTTCTTAGGAACTTCAATTTCTAATGTTCCGTTAAGGTATCCTGCTGTTAAAGAATCGCTTTTTAAAATCTCATCATAATCACCTACAGCAACCACATCTCCTCCAAAGGTTCCTGCTTCTGGCCCAATATCAATGATAAAATCTGCTTTTTTCATGATATCCTCGTCATGTTCTACAACGATGACCGTATTACCTAGATCGCGTAGCGATTGTAGCACCTCAATGAGCTTTTCTGTGTCTTTAGGGTGTAAACCTATACTTGGCTCATCAAGAATATACATAGAACCTACAAGACTGCTCCCTAAAGAAGTTGCAAGATTGATACGTTGCGACTCACCACCAGAGAGTGTATTTGACTTTCTGTTGAGCGTAAGGTAGTTGAGCCCTACTTTTTCAAGAAAACTCAGTCTACTTGTAATCTCTGTAAGTAATCTTTTTGCGACCGTAGTATCATACTCATTAAGCGTTAGGCTTTTGAAGAAAGCTGCTACTTCGTCTAGTGGTAGCTCTACTAAGTCAACGATATTTTTACCACCTATTTTTACATAAGTCGCTTCAGGGCGTAGACGCTTTCCTTTACAAGTGTTACATTTTGTCTTACCGCGATAGCGCGATAGCATTACTCTGTTCTGAATTTTATATGCCTTAGATTCTAAGAATTTAAAGAACTTATTGAGCCCATCAAATTCTTTATTTCCGTCCCAAACAAGCTGTTGTTGCTCTGGAGTTAACTCAAACCAAGGCTTATGGATAGGAAAATCAAATTTATAAGCACGATTTACTAGCTGGTCACGATAATGGCTCATGCTATCACCACGCCAAGGGAATACAGCATTCTCGTAGATTGATAGTCCAGTATTAGGTACTACAAGATCTTCATCTATTCCTATTACATCACCATAACCTTCGCAAGTAGGGCATGCACCGTAAGGATTGTTAAAGGAGAATAAGTGAACATTAGGTTCTAAAAAAGTAATTCCATCAAGCTCAAACTTATTTGAAAATTGGCGACGAGAATTATCTGCTAGCTTTTCTATAAATAGTTCGCCCTTTCCTTCAAAAAATGCCGTTTGTACCGCATCTGATAGTCGGTTTATAAAGTCTTCATCTTCTGGATCATTGATAATTCTATCTACAACGAGTAATACATCTTTTGTTTTCAGTTTGCTTCCTATTTCAGCAACTTCATCTAGACGTTTTACTTCGCCCTTTACTTGTATACGTGAATATCCTTGTTGTAATAAGGCTTGTAATTTAGATTCTATTTTTCTTCCTTTTTCTAAATGAATAGGAGCGAGTAGGAGTAGTTTTTCTCTTTTCGCGAAAGCGGAAACATAAGCAACCACATCTGATACCGTATCCTTTTTAACTTCATTTCCGGAAACAGGAGAATATGTTTTACCTATACGTGCAAAAAGTAACTTCAAATAATCATAAATCTCCGTCGTCGTTCCTACTGTAGATCTAGGGTTTGTACTATTTACCTTTTGCTCGATGGCAATGGCTGGAGCAATCCCTTTTATATAGTCTACTTTAGGTTTGTCAAGTCTACCTAAGAACTGGCGAGCATAGGAGGAGAGGCTCTCCACATACCTGCGCTGTCCCTCTGCATAAAGGGTATCAAAAGCTAGAGAAGATTTACCAGATCCAGAAAGTCCCGTAATAACAACGAGCTTGTTACGAGGGATTACTGCATTTATATTTTTAAGATTGTGCAGTTTGGCACCCTTAATGATAATATTCTTCTTAGGATTTACATCCTTAACGTCTATAAGCATCGCAATTCTTTAGTTCTATTACAAAGATACCGAAAGTGCATTGCTATTGAAACCAAGTGCTAGTCGCATTTTGAACGTTATTTTTAATTTATTGTGCAAAATGAATGTTTTTTTGCAAATGTTAACAGATTTATTATATATTTACCGAAATATTCACTAACACATACTCTGCGTATAGCATAATACTACTTTATAAAATTTTGGGCTAAGGGAATTCCCCCTTGCAATTTTAACCTACAAAGTAGTACTTATGAAAAGTGTATTAATAGACGATGCTACGCTCGTTAGCAATTACATCAAAGGAGACGAACAATCACTAGCTATGCTCATTGCGAGACATAAGCAACGTATATATAGTTTTATATACTCTAAGGTGTACGATCGTGATATCTCTGAAGATATTTTTCAAGACACTTTTATTAAAGTTATCAAGACGCTCAAGAAGGGCAAGTATAATGAGGAAGGTAAATTTTTACCATGGACGATGCGTATTGCGCACAACCTGGTGATAGACCACTTCCGTCGTAATAATAGGATGCCTAAGTTTGATAACGCAGGTGAGTTTTCTATATTTTCTGTGTTAAGTGATAATAGCCTTAATGCTGAGAAGCAAATGGTGCGTGATCAAGTAAATAAAGACGTTAAACGTATTATAGAAGAACTTCCAGAAGATCAAAAAGAAGTACTTAAAATGCGTATTTATCAAGAGATGAGCTTTAAAGAAATCTCAGAACGCACAGGCGTGAGTATCAATACTGCTCTAGGTAGAATGCGTTATGCACTTATCAATATGAGAAAAGTAATTGATACCAATAATATAATTCTAACAGATTAATATAATATGCGGTGCATTTTTGCGTTCTTGATAAGAATCAAACAAAAACCGCATGGCAAAAACTTACACTACACCCTCGTCAGGTCATAATAAGACGAACCAATTTGAACCGAAACAAGAGACCGTAGATTTTCTCTTGAATTTTTCTAAGGCTTTAAGTGTTATGCATTATAAATCGATGAAGTTTGAAGCATTCATCAACTAAACTTTGATAAAACCTCGACCAGTCATCGAGGTTTTATTTTTTTCTCCTTTTTGCCATCATTTTCTCATAGCCGGCTATCACTGTCTTGCGACCTATGGTTTTTGTAATGATATCTTTTTCTAGATCCCAGCCTCGTGCTGGTGAGTACTGGCGACCATACCATATAATTTGTAAGTGAAGATCATTCCATACATGCTCTGGAAATAAACGCTTTGCGTCTTTTTCTGTTTGTTCCACATTTTTACCATTTGTGAAGCCCCAGCGATACATTAATCTATGTATGTGCGTATCTACAGGAAATGCTGGTATTCCAAAAGCTTGAGACACCACAACACTTGCCGTCTTATGACCCACCGCAGGAAACTCTGTAAGTTTCTCAATGCTGGCAGGCACCACACCATTATACTTATCTATAAGCATATGTGATAAGCCATGAATTCCTTTTGCCTTCATAGGTGAGAGTCCTACTGGTTTTATGATATCTCTAATATCTTCAACCGTAAGTTTAATCATGTCATAAGGATTATCTGCCACTTCAAATAGGAGGGGAGTGATTTGATTAACCCTAACATCTGTGCTCTGAGCACTCATCAAAACGGCAATAAGAAGTGTATACGGATCTTTGTGATCTAATGGAATAGGTATCTGAGGATATAATTCTTGTAATGTTTTTATCGTGAAGTCTACCTTTTCTTGTTTAGTCATATGGTGTGCATAATTATTCTTTATGGTGTAATCCATAAAGCTTAAACGTATTCCTTTATTGTAATTGCGAGAACTCGTAACTTTATAATTCCATGCTTTCACTAGATGTGATAGTTTACGCTTTCGCGAAAGCATAGAATTGCTATGTAAAGATAATTAACTAGTGCCAATGATGGATGAGAATTCCTAATTAGCCAAAACCAAACACAGATGAATACATTAAAAGTGGGCGATAAAGTCCCAGATTTTACAACAATCGATCAAGACGGAAACGAAGTTACACTTGCGAGTTTTAAAGGCAAGAAACTTATCGTTTTCTTTTATCCAAAAGCAAGTACTCCAGGTTGTACTGCAGAGGCTTGTAATTTAAGGGATAATTATAAGGAATTACAGGCGCAAGGATATCATTTACTAGGAGTGAGCGCAGATTCTCAAAAACGGCAAAAGAATTTTGCAACCAAATATGAGTTTCCTTTCCAGCTGCTAGCAGATGAGGACAAAACGGTAATCAACGCGTTTGGTGTTTGGGGACTTAAGAAATTTATGGGAAAAGAATATGACGGTATTCACCGTATGACGTTCAAGGTAGATGAAGAAGGAGTAGTAAGTGATGTAATACAAAAAGTAAAAACAAAAGATCACGCTGCACAATTACTCGACGCATAGTTTTGTGAACTTAGTAATAGTACAAAGGGCGATATATTTAATGTATCGCCTTTTGTTATATAAGAATTTATGTAATTATTGCTTTTCATAAACCAGTAATGGTCCGTCGCACATCATCCAACTATTCTGTAATTTTCCATCCTTACGTAGTAGCAACTCTTCATTATCATTTCCAGTACAACTGCCTACTATTTGCAAACCTTCTGTGTATTTTAATGAATAAAAAATACCTTCACTAGTTTCTTTTGTAGTGTATGTTCCAGAGGCTTCTATAGTAGACGCATCTTTAGTTTGCTGCTTTTTAAATGTCATTTCTGGAGTAAAAACATAAGTCTGGCTTATAGAAAGCTCAGCTTCTTGATCGGATGGTGGTACCATACCGGCAGTCATCTCAACAAGTTGCCAGGTTTCTCCTTTTATGTCGCTTGTAGTAATCTTACCTCCGCAAGCGGATACAAGAAATAGCAAAGAGATACCAGCTATGTAATTAATCACATTCATTATTTTTTGGCTTCTAGAAGTGCTTGAGATTGATACCCAAAAAGATTACGAGACTTAATAAGCTCTGCAACTCCTTCTGGAAGCATACCTTCCCAACCTTTTTCACCGTCAGAAATCATTCTTAAAACTTCTCTAGAGAAGATATCTGTGATTTCTGGGTCGTAATTTTCAATGTCAAGTACTTTTCCATTGAGTTTAAAGAACTTATACAGTTCTTTCATACGTGGATGTACTTTTAGATTATCGCTATTAGTATATTCTCCTGTTTTTGGATCTTTCATAGGGTATAAGAATACCTTAAGATCTTTAAAGAATAATTTTCCAAATGCTTCGAGAATACCTCCACTTAAATGACGGTAGTAGCTAGTATCAAATATGTCAATAAGATTATTTACACCCATTACCAGACCCATTCGTTCCTTAGTATAGTTTGAGAAATATTCAACAACGCGGTAATATTCTTTAAAGTTTGAGATCATTACAGTCTGTCCAAGAGAACCTAGTAATCGAGCTCTTGCCATGAAATCTTCCTCATCAATATCACCTTCGGCGCGAAGGTTAGATAGTGTGATTTCAAAAATAGCTTCTGTCTTTTTCTCGTTTACACGATTTGCCTCTACAAACATTTTATATGCTTTTTCAAACATATCCATGTTTACCTTAGTTACAGGACGGAAACTACCGCGCAGTGCAAGTACGTTTTTCTTATATAGTAATGCTGCTGGAAGGATGTTATTTCCTTTGGCGTCAAACATTACGGCCTCTGTCATTCCGTTTTTAACAAGCTGTAAACTCATTAAGCGGTTATCTACGTGCTCAAATTGAGGTCCAGAGAAGTTTATAGTATCAATCTCTATCTGATCTTGATCGATGTGATCATAAAGATAGCGAAGTAAGTTCTTAGGGTTATCATGCTTATAAAAAGCACCATAAATTAGGTTTACACCTAATGTTCCTAGGGTAAGCTGTTGTAAACGAGCATCATTTTCATGAAAACGAACGTGTAGTATAATCTCGTTAAATTCCCCTTCTGGAGTAATCTGGAATCTAATTCCAACCCATCCGTGACCTTTATATTTCTTTGCAAAATCTATGGTAGCTACCGTATTTGCGTAAGTAAAGAAGATTTTATCTGGCTGCTTGTAACGTGAAATACGATCTTCAATGAGTTTCATCTCATGAGAAAGCATTTTCTTAAGACGCTTTTCTGTAACATATCTACCATCATCTTCCACACCATAAATAGCATCAGAGAAGTCTTTATCATATGCACTCATTGCCTTTGCTATGGTACCACTTGCACCACCTGCTCTAAAAAAATGACGAACCGTTTCTTGTCCTGCACCTATTTCGGCAAAAGTTCCATATATGTTTGCGTTTAGATTTACGCGAAGTACCTTATTCTTGAGAGGAGGTACTTTTTCAAAGTCTTTGTCTCCTAAAATTTTAACAGCCATAGTGTGTTTTTATCCATTAATTAATGGTCACTCAAAGATACTAAAAGGTTGTAGTAGCCAAAAAAATAACTGTATTTTTGTTACACAATTAACGGCGTGATAAGCGCATTATTTTCTCAAACATTAGTGAAAATCACCTTTCTCGGTACTGGCACATCACAAGGAATTCCTTTAATAGGAAGCACACATCCCGTGTGTTTAAGCACAGATGCTAGGGATAAAAGATTACGTGTTTCTGTTCTAATAGAATGGGAAGATTATAATTATGTAATAGATTGTGGTCCAGATTTTAGACAACAAATGTTGAATACGCTTTCGCGAAAGCGTACTACTGCAGGTGATCCTGCACCTTTACATGGTATATTATTAACGCACGAACATGCTGATCACGTCGCTGGACTGGATGACATAAGACCTTTTGTTTTTAGACAAGGTGATATGCCTATTTATGCTCATAAACGAGTATTGAAAACTCTTGCCGAACGTTTTGATTACATTTTTACGACAGAAAATAGATACCCAGGAGCACCTAGTGTAGCTTCAAAAGAAGTTGTAAATGGTGTATCTATTACATTAGGTAATATCGAAGTGCTGCCTATTGAGGCATATCATGGATCATTGCAAGTCTTTGGATATCGTTTTCAAGATATTGCGTATCTCACAGATGTTAAGACTATTGCAGATGAGGAGATTGAAAAATTACAAGGATTAGATATTCTCGTGTTAAATTGCTTGAGGGAAGAAGCGCATTATACACATCTTAATGTAGAGGAAGCGCTTGATCTCGTGGCAAAAATCAAACCTAAACGCACTTATCTTACGCACATAAGTCATCATCTTGGTTTTCACGCAGAAGCCGAACAAAAATTACCCAAAAATGTCTTTCTAGCATATGACGGACTTACCTTAACTACATAATTTATGAGACGTAATATTTTTTTATACTTATTCCTTTTTGCAGCATTGTATATTATTTTTCAATATATCAACAGTAGCAAGGGGTTAGAATATCAAGCAAGACAAATTGAAAAATTAGAAGTAAAACTAGCAGACAAAGATTCTATTGCAGGAATGTATCAAGAACGCCTTGCAAATGTGGAATACTTTACGCTGTTAGGTAATGACAATGCAAAGGAATATTTTGATAATGATGATCTTGATATAACTGAGATTAAACCAGCTATAGAAGATGGATTATATGCAAAAAATACAGCTCAAGGTAATGAGCTTATCACATTTGTAGGTGACGGAAGACCTTTCCAAATTAATAAAGTACAGATTTTAAACCATCGCTGGATCATCGCCGACTTTTCTGATGGTAAGAAATGGGGAGAAATGCTGGTTGAGTATTTTGTAAATGAGGATGGCACGGTAGATTATAAAACCGTGGAGAGTTTAGTATATCCTAATTAAGTGATTATATTCATGTGATTTTACATCACGATTAGACATAAAAAAAACAGGCTTTACGCCTGTTTTTTTTATGTCTCTATTTACTTTGTAGCCACTCCTTAAACTCATAGAAGTTAGTAGGATGAACTCCGTGACCTACAGGAAACTCACTTAGTGTGGATTCAATCCCTATATTTTTGAGATAGCCAGGTGTTTTGCGCGCAGCATCTATAGGTATTACTTGGTCTACAGTTCCGTGTGAGTTATAAATATTAAGATGTGCATATGATGGATTACTTTTTAAATCTATAATCTCTTCATTGATATAGCCACTCAGACCTATAACATTTTTAACCTTTTCTGGGTAGGTGAGTGCTACTGCGTAGCTCAATATCGTTCCCTGGCTAAACCCTAGCAAGGTTACATTGTGCTTGTCTACATCGTACTCCGCTACAATCTCATCTATAAATCGTGCGATGATATCTCTAGACTCACGAGCACCTTCATTATCTGAAGATTTTACACCATCTCCATCTATAGTGATATGATACCACGCATTTCCATAAGGTTGCATCGCAATAGGAGCCTTTGCAGACACTATGAAATACTCTTCAGGAATTTCTTCTGCAAAGCTAAAAAGGTCTTCTTCATTACTTCCATAACCATGAAGGAGAATTATTAATGGAGACTTCCCAGTAGAAGGTTGTGATGGTTTACGTGTGATATATTCTAATAACATATAATTGAAATAGTAGACATTACAAGGCAAGTAATGTCCTGATGTATAATTGTTTTTAGCTCGAAGCAGTACTAGTTGTTTCCGCCGAAAACGTTTTGGTAAAACGCACCTACTAAAGGTACAAGTTGGCGTTTTGCTTGAAAAGCAGAAATAATTCCAAAAAGCCACAGTACAAAAAATAGTACTAGAAATCCTATAGATGCCATAGGTATGTCTAGGTAACTGAGCGGCATCATTACTAAGAAGTAGCTCAAGGTTAACCCTAATGACTGTCTAAGGTGAAAAGCGGCAAACTCATTTTTTGATTCGCTATTCATGAAATAGGCTATAATTAATCCTACGAAGGTAATGTAGCTCAAAACTGCAGCTGTTTTTCCTTCAAAAACGGTGTTTTCATCCATTAGTTAAGTACTAGTTGGTTATTTGCAATAATTCCATACACATCTCCCTTCATCTTTTGATTGAGGAATATGGCATTATTTGAAGTTGATTTGATGTGTTCTTTAGTAAATGTGGAACTTCCTTTTGGTGTAAATAAGGTGATATCTGCTGGGCTATTTTCTTGTATCGAATTACTTGTACCTATAAATCTACGTCTACCGGCAGTAAGTAGTGTTACGGCACGCTTCTCGCTCACAATGGTAAGTAGCGCTTTAAATGTAGCTTCTTGGGATATAGCGCCATACATAGCATTATCAAACTCTACGTGCTTGCGCTCAACATCTAGCGGATTATGATCACTGGTCACCATATCAATAGTACCATCTTTTACACCTTCTATCAGTGCGTCTATATGCTCTTGATTTCTTAGTGGTGGTAATACTTTATAACGCGTGTCAAAATCATCTATAACTGTATCTAGTAGGTACAAGTTATGTATTGCAACACTGCAAGTAACGTCTAATCCTTTCGTTTTAGCTTGTTTTATAAGTTCCACACTTGCCTTTGTGGAAATTGTAGGAATATGAAGGCTTCCTCCAGCATATTCTAGTATGTGTAAATCTCTTGCTACTTGAAGACTTTCGGCTATAGCGGGAATTCCTTTAAGACCTACTCGAGTGCTTATTTCTCCTTCATTTACCATTCCTTTCCCTGCAATTTTCTGCTCTTGGGGAAATGATAAAACAAGTCCGTTGAATCCTTGCGTGTATTGCAGTGCAATTTTAAGCAAATTAGGATTTGCGATAGGTTGTTGATAATCACCAAAAGCGACAGCTCCGGATTGCTGCATATCGTATAATTCTGCTAAGTCTACGCTTTCACTATTTCGCGTAAGCGCGCCTATAGGAAAAAGAGATGTAGCATGTCCTTCTGCCATTTTCTTTACAAAAGTAACATCAGAGCTAGTGTCAATAATAGGGTAGGTGTTTGGGTTGAGTGCTACCGCTGTAAAGCCACTTAATGCCGCAACTTGTAAGCCGTGATCTATAGTTTCTCGCTCCTCAAATCCTGGTTGCCCCATACTCACGCTACTATCAAACCAACCTTGTGATAAATGGAGATTATCGCGCTCTATAAGCGTCTCTCCTTTTGTATTTTCTAGATGTTCTCCTATTTCTATAATGAGGCCATCCTTAATTCTTACATCTTTTGTACTACCGTGATGTGGGCTATCACTGTCTACAATTATGGCGTTCTTTATGAGTGCTTTCATTTATAGAATTTTAAAATCAAGATTTCTAGTACTAGGAATAACAAGGCAAAAATAACAAACCATTTCCAAAGTGATTTGACACTATCTGCTGTTTTGAATTCGTCAAAAAGATCTTCTACAGAGCTGTTATAATGATCTGTAACACCCGTGTTTAATGCAGCATATCGTAAGGTGCTTTCACTACGACTGTAATTATAACTGACTTGCTGTACTGTATTATCTGATAGCTTAATATTATAAATACTTGCTTTAGATGGCGAGTCGCTTGTTGTAATTTGCACTTTATTTTCTTTAGATTGTTGCAGAGGAATAAGTGTATTTGAGGGGTCTAACATGTCTTCCAAACTCAAAATATCATCTTCTTGAAGCGCGACAGGTATGTCATATGTTGTGTTTTTACCTATAGGCATATATAATCGTGGTAACTGCAAGCTCTGTCGCGACATATTGTAAAAAGTAGGAACTATGAGGGGCGAACTTTGGAGGTTTGAATTTGCTACATCTATACCTCCAGAGATTACAAAGAAATTTGAAGCATATGATAAGAAAGGACTTCCATCTTCAAAACGAAGTAACGCATCTCCACCTTGTAAAGCAAAGGATTTTGAAACAGACGGATATTGAAAGTTTTTTATTCTTGCATCAAACACATCTTTATAAACAGGATGGTCATAGTTGATGGTGGTTACTAATCGCTTGGTAGTTTCACTTTTTGAGATTTCAAAATTTCCTAGATCTCTTAACGCATTGTTATAACTGGCGGCATCTGCATTTGAATCTAAAATAATGGTGGTAATTCCTCCCGCTTTCGCGAAAGCGTTCAAAGCACCACTAAGAGATACGCCTATTTCTGAAACTTGATTTACAACAATGTAATTAAACTCTGGTATGCTGCTATAATCAAGGTTCTTAATGTTTATGCTTTTATACTCAAACTCTGGAGCCGTAAAAATACGTGACAAATAATCTGAGTTTGCACCATTTATTGCGAGTACTTTTATGGGCTGACTTTTATTAATGCTAAAAAACATGGTGTTGTCAAAAGCGAGTAGTGGATCTTCAATCACGATACGACCTGCGATTTCTTCCTTTGTATCTATATCAAAAACTACGGTAGTTGTTAATTTGCTATCAAAAGATGCTGTTCCCTTAGCCAATAATTGTTCACCGTTGTATAGAGAAACGGCTGTATTAATATCTTTCTTTTCACCTGCTGAAAGTGCTACAGTGAGGCCAATACTTCCTGCTTTTCTTTTTGATATAAAAACGGAGTCTATACTTACATTGTTTTTTATAACTGGCTGGAGCTGCACATAATGCTTTTCTATACCATCAGTCTGTAGCTGATACGTCTCCCCATTATCTTGAAAATCAGAAATCATAATGAGCCTCTTATCTTTTGATTGGTCTCTAGAAAATTCTTTCTGAGCTCTGAGTGTTATGGCAGTTTCAGATAACTGTGATGCTGCATATGGTAGTTGTAGCAACTCGTTACGCATGTTTTTTATAGAGGTATTTCTATACGTATCTGTATTTGTAATTAAAGTGAAGGTTTGATCCTCGGGAATATTAGTAATAATATCTTGGGTGGCCGTGCGTAGCAATTGTCCAGAAGAACCCTTTGCTTGCATACTGAATGAGTTATCCAAATAAATGATAGTTTCCTTTTCTCGGGTTGCGCTATCTGATTGTGTGATAAATGGTTGAGCAAATGCTAGCACAATTGCAGCAATTGCAGCCATACGAGACAATAACACGAGCCATTTCTTTATGGAATTACTCTTACGAGTTTGAATGTTGAGCTTTTGAAGAAAGGCAACATTTGTAAACACTTCTGTCTTAAACTTACGAAGTTGAAATAAGTGAACGAGAATAGGGATAAGCAGTAAGAACAGTGCATAAAGGAGTTCTGGATGTCTAAACTGCATGTGCGATTTTAGGTTTATTCAAAAATACTTAAAACGGACTTTATCGCCTAATGGTAAAAGTGAAAATACTCCCTTCACCTACCACAGAAGAAACACTAATAGTACCACCCAATCCTTCTACCAGTTTACGCACGGTTGCCAGTCCCATTCCAGAACCTTGTTTGCCATTACGATCTTTAGTTCCTGTAGTTTTAAATAGGTCAAAAATAATGTCTTGTTTGTCTTCTGGAATTCCGGTACCATTATCTTTTACGGATATAGTGTAGTAGTCTTTAGATTCCGTTGCACTTATTTGGATGGTGGGTGTATCCTTGTCATTGTATTTCGTAGCATTATCAACGAGATTTGATATTATCTGGTCAATAGCGATTGTAGAAACAGATGCTAACTTGATATCATCTGTAACGTTAATAGCGACATCACTAGACTTATGTAAATCTGCTACATTTTTAACTAGTTTAAAAAGTGTAGTATTCTCTTTTGTTGCCAGTAATGTATCTGCTCTATAATAGTCCAGAAGCCCATCTATATAACCTCTCATAGACTTTGTCGAAGTATCTAGATGCTTTAGGTATAGTGCAAAATCTTCATCATTGCTATCCAGATAATCTTCTTTCAAGAGATTGAGTAAACCTTCTATACTTGCAAGTGGGGACTTAAGATCATGAGCTACTAATCGAGCAAAATCTTCTAAACGATCATTACGTTGTGCAGTTTCATTTTCTGAGGCTGCAAGGTCTATATTACGTTTGCGAGCCTCAAACAATAATACTGTTTGCTTTGCAAGACCTCTTAAAGCATCTTGTTCTTCTAAGGATAGTGTTCTTGGTTTGTGATCATAAACACATAAAGTACCTAGCGCATAACCATCACTTGTGCGTAAAGGAACACCTGCATAAAAAATAGCTTTAAAATCTTTTACCAGCGGATTATCTTGAAAACGTTTATCTAGGCGGGCATCTTCTACTATAAAAATAGGATCTTCTGTGAGAATAGCGTGACCACAAAAAGAGATATCTCTAGGAGATTCAGACATATCAATACCACGTCTTGATTTCAAAAAATTACGATCTGCATCAAGCAATGTAACTAGTGATATTGGTGTATTACAGATGTGAGAAGCAAGCTTTGTTATCGTGTCATAAGCATCTTCTGGAAGCGTGTCAAGAAGTTCATATGACTTTAATACTTCTAGTCGTTTACTTTCGTTAATTGGCTTTTGAGGTGCTATCACAGTGTAATTTTAATCAAAAATAGTCTTTCTAAAATATAGCTAATCATATTCTATATAAATAATACCTATAGTGCATCGAGAATAATTAAAACTTCTCGAAGGCTCCTAATCCAAACAATGCAAAATCATATTTAACAGGATCATTAGGATCCATTTTTCTTAGCGCTTTATCTAGCTCCTGCAATGTTTTTCCGTCGTTTTGCTTTCTCTTAAGCAGTTTAAGTTTTCTAGCTACATTACTTGTATGGACATCTAATGGGCATGAAAGTAAACTAGGGGAAATAGTGTTCCATATTCCAAAATCTACTCCCGCATTTGCATCACGTACCATCCATCTCAAAAACATGTTGATACGTTTTGCAGCAGAGTTCTTGAGTGGGTCACTCACATGCTTTTGTGTTCTTGGTAAATGTTCGACCTCAAAAAATAATTTCTTAAAATTTGAAATAGCGGGTTGTAGGCCTTCACTTTTGATTCCCTTCTTAAAAGCATTTTCTAGACCGCCATGATTGAGGTAAATGTGCTGTAATGCTCTTATAAATGTCTCTAAATCTCCGCTATTAAAAGTGCGATGTACAAACCCATCAAAAAGGTGCGCTTGTTCTGGATCGTAGTTTAAGATAAAATCATAAGGTGCATTCCCCATGATATCCATCATTTTTGTAGCATTCGTTATGATACTCTTGCGATTGCCCCAGGCAATAGTAGCTGTTAAGAAAGCGGCAATCTCGATATCTTCTTTTAGTTCAAATTGGTGAGGGATTTGTATAGGATCGTGTGGAATAAAATCGCCATTCTCATATTGAATTGCTTTTTCGTCCAAGAATATTTTAAGATCCTTTTTATTCATGTATTACTATGTTTTATGTAGTAGGGGTGTGGTGCGCTTTCGCGAAAGCGTACTAAATTAACTAGTTACAAACTCGCCATCTTTCATTACAAGCTTACGGTCTGCCATATCTGCTAGCTCTTCATTATGAGTAACAATAATAAGCGTTTGATTAAACTCATCTCGTAATCTAAAAAATAGTTTATGTAGATGATCTGCACTTTCTGTATCGAGGTTACCGGAAGGCTCATCTGCCAGAATGAGTGCTGGATTGTTTATAAGTGCTCTAGCTACTGCTACTCGTTGTTGCTCTCCTCCAGATAGCTCATTAGGTTTGTGATTATAGCGATGGGACAGCCCTAAGAAGTCAAGAAGCTCCTTTGCACGAGCCTCTGTGGGTGCCTTATCTTTTTTGGCAATAAATGCAGGAATACACACATTTTCTATAGCTGTAAACTCTGGAAGTAGTTGATGAAACTGAAATATAAACCCAATATGCTCATTACGGAAAGCACTTAGCAACTTAGATTTAAGCCCTGTTAATGATTTTCCGTTAATGGTAAGTTGTGTTTGGGCATTGTTATCAGGCATGTCTAGAGTGCCTAGAATCTGTAGTAGTGTAGTTTTACCTGCGCCACTTTGACCAACAATAGAAACCACTTCACCCTTTTTTACATTTAAAGCAACGTCTTTAAGAACTTGTAGGTTTCCAAAAGTTTTTGATATATGTTCTGCCTTTACCATAATACAATATTGACTGTGAAAGTACTATAATACCTGCTTTTTACCAACGGACTAGGCGGTCTTTTTAAAGATGCCTTTTACATTATTATAATCTATAAAGTAAGTGACTCTAAGTGATAATGTATGATTAAGAGGTTCATCAAACAAGTTACCAAGACTCTGGCCATAATCTAAAGTAGATTGCTCATCAAAGTTCGAAATTTGATGGCGGTATAGTAATGATGCTTCGCTTCCTGGAGCAAAACGCCAGCGATAGCTCACGTCGAGGTTCCAGATATTGAAATTTGCATTAGGATCACGCTGTACGGTGGTATCGTAGTTATCTATTTGAGATCTCGATCCATCATTGTTAAGTAAGTAATATATATTACTACTGTGGTCTGAAACCGCCCAAAAATTACGTAAACTCAAATTAAGCGCCTTGTATGGGTCAAAATTATAATTTACATTAACTCTATTTTCCAAGGATTTAACATCTCTAAGACCCAAGTATACCTCTGTATCTGTATTATCTACCCATCCAAAGTTGTTTTTTCTGCTTGAGTAATTTGATGATAAAATAACAAGTAGTTTATCTGAAAACCTATAACGAGGCGAGAAATTAATACTGTGATTAAATTGGTCTTGATTGCCAAACCAAGAACGTATAGAGCCTCTTAAATCAAATGCAAATTTCTTTCTAAAGTCGGTTGAGATAAAGCCACTGCTCCCTAGGTTAGACTCAAAGGTTACAAATCTTCCGTCTACTCTGGGTTCAAAATAATCTTGCTCTTTTCCGTTAAGACTCATGTCGATTCCAAAAGCTAAGCGTTCTGTAGTTGAGAAGAAAGAATCAAAGCGTATACTGTTTCTAGTTTTTATGCTTGGCTCGTATAGCCTTCTATGTCTTGCGGTAAGATCAAAGCGATATCTGTTGAATTTACCTCTAGGCTGTATTAACTCATATGAACCACCCACTGCAAAATTGTTAAAATTGTTTCTAAAATTTAAACCAAGATCATTTATATTGAGTTTGGTATCTGCAAAGTCATGTCCAAAACGGTATCGCCAGTTGCCTTTTATTTTCCTAAAATCAAATTCTGATAAAAAACCGCTAGTAGTTTCTCCTGCTTCTCTTACATTGCTAAAGATTGCGCGCCCAGAGGCTCTAAAGTTATTTCCCTTATCTGCTAGGTCAAACACACCTCCTGTTACATTTGCATTTCTAAATTTACTGCCACTTCTAGTTACATTAGTATTAATAAGAGACACGGAAGAGTTTTGATTAAACTGTTGATCTAAAACAAAAACATTGTAATTAGTAAGAGGTTCTATCACTTCGTCACGTCTAGTTTTTTCAATAACTGTTGTTCCATTTACTTCTGTGGTAATTGTGTTTTCTATGGTTGCAAATGTCTCTTGACCTATAGAATTCAAAAAACCAATACCTAAACCTCCTTTTGTACGACCAGAAATCTTGACAGAATTTGCAAGCTTTACGGTAGAAGGTGA
This sequence comes from Dokdonia sp. Hel_I_63, assembly GCF_007827285.1. Taxonomy (NCBI): domain Bacteria; kingdom Pseudomonadati; phylum Bacteroidota; class Flavobacteriia; order Flavobacteriales; family Flavobacteriaceae; genus Dokdonia; species Dokdonia sp. Hel_I_63. The sequence goes on from NZ_VISD01000001.1 coordinate 2,264,442, forward strand.
AGTTATCACTTCTTCTGTACTTAAGAGCTCTGGGCTATTAGTGGGTGCACCACCTATACGTCTTGAGAAGAAGATTCTTCCCTTATTAAATAAATCTATTCCTTCTGTAAAGAATGCTCTATTCTCCCCAAAGGTTTGCTCAAAAGGACCTAGGTTAAGCTCTACATTATCAAAAGCTACCTGACCGAAATCTGGAATTAATTGTGCATCAAGTGTAAAACTGTCTGTAAGACCGTATTTTATATCAAGACCTCCGGCAAAGTTGGTCTCATTATTCCCATCAAAGAAATTAGTAGATGTTTGAGCAAATGGAAATAAAGTAAGTCTTACAGGGGGATCAATATCGCGCACACCTGTTACGGTTCCATTGTATTGTGTGTCTCTACCAACACCACGTTCTATAAAATTCCATGTATGCGTTTCATTCTTTTTTACTAATCTTCTATAGAAATTTACACTCCAGTCTTGAACAGTAACCTCTGGAAACCGCAGTGCATTATAAGGAATACGATACTCTGCATACCACCCTTTATCATCTCTTGAAACTTTACACTCGAACACTACATTAAATCCAAAATCTCTGTTATTTTGTGTTATACGTTGATCACCTATGGTTCCTGCACTGGTCACATAAAATCGAGTTTCATTAATCCCGTCATTATAGGTGTTTAATGCAACTACAAAGTGATCCGCTTGGGCAAATACCTGATCTCGCTGACTGAACTGACTAGGAATACTTTCTGGGTCCGGATCAAATAAATAAGCTGCTATGTAAACTGCCTTATCATCGTAAGCCATTTTAATCTCTGTACGCTGATCTTCATCTATTGTTCCTACATTTCCAGGCTCAAACATGTTAAAATCATCATAAGTTGCCAGCGATTTCCATACGGCATCATCAAGTACCCCATCTATTTTAGGCGGCGTGCTTATACGCTCTGCATTGAGCGTTTTCGTTTGCTGACCGTGTACTGATAATGAGGGTAATAAAACAAGGGAGAAAATTCCCAATAGAAAAATGCGCATGACATGTGTTTGGTTTGCTCGACAAATCTAACCGTGAGATTCTAAGAAAACTCCAAATAAAAAGTTAAATAGAGAAATAAAAATGTTTAATAAATAGTATATTTGATTAAACAAAAAAAATAAATTGCACTCATGCCATACAGAAGCTTTGAAGAATACAACATTGAAGTTACAGACGAAATAAAAGATAATTTTACGTCAATTATAAAAAAATTAGGAGAAGACACCGACAGAGAAGGTATTTTAAAGACACCTGAAAGAGCCGCAAAAGCAATGCAATTCCTTACCTCAGGATATGAGATGGATCCAAGTGCTATACTTAAAGGCGCTATGTTTAAAGAGGATTATGATGATATGGTTATCGTAAAGAATATAGAGCTCTATTCATTATGTGAACATCACATGCTACCATTCTTTGGTAAAGCTCATATTGCATACATACCTAATGGACATATTGTAGGATTAAGTAAATTACCACGTATAGTTGACGTTTTTTCAAGAAGACTACAAGTACAGGAAAGACTTACACATGATATCTTAGAGTGCATTAACTCCACATTAAACCCTAAAGGTGTTGCTGTTGTGATTGAAGCGTCTCATATGTGTATGATGATGAGAGGTGTGCAAAAACAAAACTCCACAACGACGACTTCTGGTTTTAGAGGACAATTTGAAAAGCAAGAAACTCGTAATGAGTTTCTCAAATTGATTTCCTCTAATTTAGATTAATAATTTTGGAATGTTATTTGATTAGCTTAAAGTATTATATTTAATATACTTATGGATAATCAAACAAATAAATACAAGCTTTTATTAATTGGACTTCTTATAGACGTCTTAGGGATAATTACCTCGAGTTGGGTATTCCCGGTAATAGGAGATATGTCAGACGTGGTCTGGGCACCATTATCTGCATGGCTTATGACAAGAATGTATAAAGGCGCTGCGGGAAAAGTAGGGGGTGTAATCACCTTTGTAGAAGAGGTTGTACCTGGATTAGACATCATTCCTTCTTTTACCTTAATGTGGCTATATACGTACGTTTTGAAAAGTACTGCAATAGGGCAAAGTATTGAGAAGAAATTTGAATAGTCTTCTCAATTACAATTTGAACTACAATATTTTGTTATAAAAAAAAGCCACTCAATCGAGTGGCTTTTTTATGATATAGATAAAGAGTAATTGTATACTAGTACTCTCTTAACGCCTTTACGTATTCACGTAATTCGTCTTCATTTGTTTTTTTATCTACATCTCTTATTAAGCAAAAGAAGTAGTGTAAGCTTTCTTCCGGAGTGCTTTCGGCAGGATCTGCAGCTGCAATAATTTCTTCATTTTCATCTTCAATATCATCATCTGCCGGGATAGGAATTGCAAAAGTTCCTGTTTCCTCTATGTGTTCAGCGGCAAGGCGTGTAGCTTTGGCTAATAAAGGTAGTTGCTCTGTAATAGTATGTGGGCGAAGTGCTTTAAGGTCTTCAACCACTGTATTTGTTATAATTCCGTTTTGAGCTACATCTCCTATGAGTTTTTTGATCAAGTTTACGGCTTTACTATCTTGAAGTGTATTCATTGTAAAATGATGATTTATATATGAAGTTGGTATTGTTGCAAAAATAGGTTTTTGATTCGCTTTTTACGACTATTTTTTATTATAAATTCGCAATAAGTAATCAATTAGCAATGAGTAAACGGGCGTTAAAAAAGCAAATTTCTACATTAAGCAATGCAGAGCTTCAAGAGCAAATTATGGAGCTTTATGAGCGTATACCTGAGGTTAAGACCTATTATGACTTTGTTTTTAACCCTAAAGAAGACAAACTCGTAGACGAGGCAAAAATTAAAATAAGTAACGAGTATTTTCCCACAAGACGTAAACGCCCTAGAAAAAGACGTTCTATTGCACAGAAGTATATCAAGCACTTTAAAACTTTAGGTATGAACCCGCTGTTGCTTTCTGATGTGATGATTTTTAATATTGAAATAGCACAGACTTTTGAGCAGTCTAACCCTGGGCAGCCAGACGCGTTTTATAAAAGTATGCTCAATTCATTTAAGGAGCTCTTGCAGTATGTTACATATCATCATTTATTAGAGGATCTTGGCGAACGAATAGAAGGCATAGTTTCTCTAGCCGAGGATGGAAAGTGGCCTAATGCAGCTTTGTTTGATGAAGCAGCAGATCCATCATAAAGACATTCACTTTCATTCATTTATCTGAAATTCGACATAATTTTTAAAATTGTGTCAAGAATTCTTGCGGTACGCTTTCGCAAAAGCATAAAAATCCCTTAGTTTTGCAAGATTGACTTTTAACCGAAGAAACCTACACTTTTGAGCGACGCTATTCAAGAAAAAGAAACTCCAGAAAAAGAATTATACGATTACCAACTCAAGGATCTTGAGGCTGTTTTTAGCGTAATGGATCGTACATCGGAAGATTATAACTTGTTGTATCAACTGCCTACTGGTGGTGGAAAAACGGTTATTTTCTCTGAGATAGTTCGTAACTATATAAAAAGGGCAAATAAGAAAGTTGTAATCCTCACGCACCGTATTGAGCTTTCTAATCAAACCTCGAGAATGCTTACTGAATTTATGGTTCCTAATATGATCATAAGCAGTGATGTTAAGACACTAGATGATAGTGAAGACTACATGTGTTATGTGGCAATGGTAGAAACGCTTACTAACAGATTACAAGAGGAGCAGATGAATATGGATGATGTGGGTCTTGTTATTATTGATGAGGCGCATTATAACTCTTTTAGAAAACTCTTCAGCTACTTTGAAAAGGCTTTTATTCTTGGGGTAACAGCGACTCCCTTGAGTTCTAACATTAAGTTGCCTATGAAGGACAACTATAGCGAACTTTTAATAGGGGAGAGCATACCAGCTTTGATAAAGAGAGGATTCTTATCTAAAGCAAAAACAATAAGCTACAATGTTGGGTTGAGTTCGCTTAAGCTTGGTATTAATGGTGATTATACAGTGAAGTCTTCAGACATTCTGTACACAGATACCATCATGCAGCAAAAGCTGTTAAGCGCTTATGAGGATCAATCTAAAGGGAAGAAGACGCTTATCTTTAATAATGGTATAAATACCTCTCGCTACGTCTATGAGACGTTTAAAATGGCAGGCTATGACATACGCCACCTTGATAATACCCACAGTGCTAAGGAGCGAACAGAAATCTTGGACTGGTTTAAAAATACTCCAGATGCAATACTTACTTCTGTAAGTATTCTTACTACTGGTTTTGATGAACCTACAGTAGATACTATTATCTTAAACAGAGCAACAAAGTCACTTACCTTATACTTCCAGATGATAGGTCGTGGATCGCGTATTGCTCCAGGTAAAACTACATTTAAGGTACTTGATTTAGGAAATAACGCAGCGCGTTTTGGGCTTTGGGAAGCACCAATAGACTGGAAAGAGATTTTTGCATACCCAGATTTCTATCTTGAAAACCTAATTGCAGATGAGGAGATAGAGCGCAACTTTACTTATGTGATGCCTCCAGATTTACGTAAGGAATTTGCAAATACTAAGAATGTTTATTTTGATATCAAGAAAGAATACAAACGTGTAATTAAAGAAGGACTTAAAGCAAAAACAGCATTAGAAAATGCCATCGAGCAACACGCAGAAATGGTTATTGAAAATAGTGAAGATGTTTTTGATGCGAGAATTCTTGCACGTAAGTTAAAAGATGATATCGCTTACCGTGTGCGTTTATATTCATACAGCATTATGAATAATACTAAAAACTATAGAGATTGGTTACAAGAAGATTACGAGCGCAAGTTAAAGCTTAGAGTTAACCAGATTTGTAGAGAGCGAGATATGTAATCTATTCATTTAGTTACCATAGAAAACTTATAAAAAGAGCCCAGAAGTGTAAACTTCTGGGCTTTTTCATTTTTAAAATTGTTATTTTCTATACTTAGAAATTAGCTTTTCTGCTCTGCGGCATATGCTTGTACTTCATCAAGAACACGTAGTAAATTACCACTCCATAGTTGGTCGATTTCTTCTTGTGTATAACCACGACGGACAAGCTCTATAGTAACATTCATAGTTTCTGATGCATCGCTCCAGCCTTTTACACCGCCACCGCCATCAAAGTCTGATGAGATACCTACGTGATCAATTCCTATCTTTTCTACTAGGTAGTCTATGTGATCTATAAAGTCTGTCACATCTACCGCAGGAGGAAGGTCTGTGCGTTCTGCCAGTTTCTTCTTATGTGCAGGCAGTAGTACGTTTGTATACGTTTCGTAATACGCTTTTCTTTCGGCTTCTGGTAGCGCTCTCGCTGCCGAGCGATCAAGCCATGTAACTCCAAGAGAATCTGCGATGTTTTTTATTACTTGATTTGCTTCGGCTTGGTATGCGTCGTTTTTTTCTGTGTTTAAGTAGCTTTTAAAAGCGACTGTTTGCACGACACCGCCATTATCTTGCATCCATTGCAATTGCTCATCATCAAGATTACGGCTATGATTACATAATGCTCTTGCCGAAGAGTGAGAAGCTATAATAGGCGTCTCGCTCATTTCAATCATCTGGCGCATTGCTTCCTTACTAGGATGCGATACATCTATCATCATCCCAACACGGTTCATCTCTGCAATAACTTCTTTTCCTAAGTCACTTAGTCCATTGTGAAGCCAAACATCATCTGCTTCACCGGTGTTACTATCACTTAGCTGGCTATGCCCATTATGCGCTAGAGACATATAACGACCTCCTAGATTATAGAACTTCTCTACATTAGAAACATCTGTGCCTACTGGATATCCATTTTCTATACCGATCATGGCTACTTTTTTACCAGATTTCCAGATATCTCTTGCTTCTTGTGAAGTAGTTGCTAGCTGGATTTGGTCTGGAGCTATCTCTTCACAGAGTTTATGAATGGCATCAAATTTTGACATTGCATTCTCATAAGCTGCTTTGTAACCTTCTTCGTTAAGCTCTCCTTGACCTGTATACACTACAAACCACGGCACGTCTAGACCACCTTCTTGCATTTTAGGTAAGTTTACCTGTGAAGCAAGATTTTGAGTATAGTTTACAGTATCTGTAAAATTATCTACGTTTATATCGCAATGCGTGTCTAGTGTCATCACGTTACTGTGTATTTCTTTTGCTTTTGCAAGTACTTCAGCCTCCGTCATTTCTTTAGGTGGTTCAACTTCTTTTTTCTTTGTTTCTTGACACGAAAACATCGCTAGTAAACATGCGGTAATGGTAATGGATCTAATCATTGGTTATTATGGTTTTTGAAGATCCTAAGATACTGAAATTGAATGTTCCCATTTTCGCGAAAGCGTAAAAATCTCAAAAGTTAATAAAGAGCTGTGTGTCGTACCATATACCATTTGCATCTTGTATAGATGCTATACTAGTGTGTGTGGCATTACTTTCTATAGCTGCTTTATGTTTAATACTCTTAAGCCAACCTTTTACAACTCCTTGTGCTGTGAGATAACCCTTACCTACATTCTCGCTCACAGAGGTCGCTCCTTTATATTTCAAGTAGTCACTGCGTTTAAAGAAGTTATCATGACTCATAAGTCGCTTGTCTACCATATAGTTAGTGTGATCAAGGGCTTGGGCTTGAGATAGAGTAGTGGTTCTCAAAGTAGAGATACCAAGACTGTCTCGGTAGTCATTTACAAGCCGTAAGATGGCAGCTTCTCTATTACTATCACTGGGTCTGTTGCTCGTAGATGTAATGGGCGGACTAGTGGTGGTGTTAGATTTCTTTTTCTTTTTACAACTGGTAGTAAGCACTACCAGAACGAGTAATACGTTTAAAATTCTCATATTTAGATACTTATGGTTAATAGTAGCTAAGTTATAAAAAAAAGAAGACCCTAGCGCTTATAGCAACTAGGGTCTACCAAACTAACCAACCAAAAATCTAATTCTCATCCTCTTCTAGATCTCGTAGACGTACTTCTACTTGACTTGCTATTTGAACTTCTGTTCGTGCGCTGTGGTGCAGCCTTACGAGAAGAAGATCGCTGAGTGTTTACTTTACTTGAGCTTCTACTCTTAGTAGTTACCGCTCTTTTTTGTGAGGTACGAGGTGCAGCTTTAGACTGTGTGCGTGTTCCTCTATTTGTTGCTACAGACTTAGTGCTTCTGTTTGTAGTACGCGTTGTAGGTCTTGTTGTTCTAGGAGTACTCTTACGTACGCTATTGCCAGATCTAGATGACACAGATGGGCGTTGTCTAGGCGTAGTAGTTGCTGTAGGTCTTCCTCGTTGTGTTTCATTACGTCCAGAAATTACAGCACGCTTGTTTGTACTTCTTCTTGACGTTGTAGTAGCAGTACCACGTTGTGCACCATTACGGCTTGTAGATTGTGCCACACGACCATTTCTACTTGATGTATTTGCTGCAGTTGTTCTACGTGCAGAGGTGTTATTTCTTCTTGAAGCAGTAGTATTTGCACGACTTGCAACACGTCCTGTGTTTGCTCTTGTAAAGCGAGCGTTATTACGATCTACATTATCACGTCTACCATTATTATGAGCTACACGACCTCTATCTGGACGTCTAAAGTCACGGCGAGCATTTGCATACCCACGGTTGTAACCTCTGCTATAATTGTTTCTATGATATGCGTAGTTATAGCGTACTGGATTATAATATCTTCTATATGGTGTATTAAACACTAGACATCTGTTAAATACAGGTCTATAGTAGTAATTATGGTATGGGTGGAACACATAGTTTCTGTTATACACGTTGATGAAGCCTGTATAGTGAGAAAATAGTCCGCGATTGTTGTAATAAATCTGTAGTCCACCTACACGAGATATTCTGTTATTTCTATAGTTGATACGTACGTCACCAGCTTGTGCAAGGCGCCCGAAATTATCATAATATAATGGAGTGTCTTCTACTTGTATCACAGCTCCATACTCATCGTACTGTACATATGGATCGTAGTCAAAACCTGTATTAAAGCTTATGCCTACTGGCCCAGCGTTTACAGAGAGGCTTACTCCTTCTACATACTGTGGAATATAAAAATCAAACTCTCCATCTGGAAATACTGAAAATTCGATACCGTTTTCTACAAAAATATACTTGCTACCGTCATATACGGTACCGCGTCGTATTGATGTATCTTCTTCTGCTGCATAGGTACTTGCCGAGAAGGTAAGTAGTCCTATAAATAATAATGCAAGATGTTTCATAATGTTCGTTTTTAATTAATTGTGTGGATTGATGTTCACAATTAGGTAATTACAAGTAGCGTGCCAAAGTCTGAAAAGCACTCTATACCAAGTAGGGTAGTAGTACCGCTTTCGCGAAAATATTAATTCATTATACTTAGTTAAATCACTATAAATGAAGTTGATGTTCGAAGTGTGAGAATATAATCACCTTGTAGAAAGTTACCTTGATATTTTCTATCCTTAGTAGCTCTTATGGGATTTAATTTCTAAGAAATGCATGTGATATGTGTACGTGTAAAACGTTAAATAACTCTGAATTAGCATTTTGATTAACAACTAGCTATGATGCTTTAAAATACCTTTATCAAAAAAAACATTAAGCTATGAATACTACACAGAACAAAAAGCACGCAGATTTTCAAGATGCACACAGAAGATCTTCAAACTTTAATCGTACCATTCCAAAAGAAGAATTTGAGATTAAAGGTAATGGAGACGTTACTTTAGATAATGAGTAAGACTTATATAATACTTGTAAGTTTTTTTAAGATAAACCCCTTGATAAAGAGCCACTACCACATATAAGGTAGTGGCTTTTTCCTATTATAGAGATGATACCTTACTCGTTAAACTTCTCTAAAGACAACTCTTAAATACTATTAAAGTGCATTCTCAGCATGTAGTCTCCCCGTAATTTTACAACAACAAAAAAAACATTACCAATGGAAAGAGAAATTAAAGGAGGCTTTAGAACCATAAATCCTCATACCGAACAATCAATTAAGGAGTATACATATTTTACAGATGATCAGGTTACAGAAGCGATAGACAAATGTCACGACGCTTTTAATGATTGGAAAATGCAATCGCTTGACGATAGAGCCACTGTAATAAAGAATATAGGAGAGCAACTTAAAAATTATAAAAATCAACTTGTACAACTAATGACCGATGAGATGGGTAAAACCATTGAGCAAGGAAAAAGTGAGATTGACCTTTGTATTGCCATCACTCAATATACTGCCGAAAACGGAACTAAAGAACTACAACCAATAGAAAGAACATTAATGGATGGTGGTAAAGGAATTATTACCTATTCTCCTGAAGGTGTTATATATAGTATCCAGCCTTGGAATTTTCCAACATACCAACCACTTAGAGTTGCCATTGCAAACTTACTTGCGGGTAACGGAATTTTATTAAAGCACGCTCAGAATGTAACAGGAAGTGCTTTACTAATAGAGGAGATGCTCTTGAAAGCTGGTGTTCCAGAAGGATTATTTAAAGTACTTGTGATAGATCACGCACAGTCTGATAAGGTGATAAGCAATGATAAAGTACGCGGCGTTACATTTACAGGAAGTTCTGCTGGAGGAAAAATCATAGCAAAAACTGCAGGAGCATCTATTAAGAAAACAGTGTTAGAGCTGGGAAGTAACGATGCATACATCGTACTTGACGATGCAGATGTAGAAGAAGCTGTAAAAGCCTGTGTACAAGGTAGAATCATAAACAATGGTGAGACTTGTATTGCTGCAAAACGTTTTATCGTAGTAGATAAAGTGTATGATGCATTTAAGGAAGGCTTCGTACAAGGAATGAAAGATGTGGTCATGGGAGATCCTAATGAAGATGGAACACAACTCGGACCTATTGCTCGTAAAGATTTACAGGAGTTGCTAAGCGACCAAGTAAAAGAAAGTGTAGATAAAGGAGCAAAAATTGAAACTGGAGGAGAAATACCAGATGGAAGCGGTTATTATTACCCATCTACAGTACTAAGTAACGTACAGCCTGGACAACCAGCTTATGATGACGAACTCTTCGGCCCAGTGGCTTCTTTAATTAAAGCTAAGGATAATGAAGATGCAATGCGCATTGCAAATGATAGCCGTTTTGGTCTAGGAGGAGGAATTTTCTCAAAAGATGAAAAAGCTGCAATCAAACTTGCTCAAGAGCACTTTGATACCGGGATGATTTTCATTAACTCTTACGGACTTGCACAGCCTATGATGCCTTTTGGAGGAGTAAAAGACTCTGGATATGGTAGAGAGCATGGAGGATTCGGGATGAAAGAATTTGTTAATGCTAAGTCTATATTATTAGTAGAAAATGAATAATATGAGTTATCAATCATCTTTTATGAAGCAAGCCATTGCGCTAGCTCGTGAAGGTAAAGATACAGACGGTGGCGGCGCTTTTGGCGCCGTCATTGTTCGTTCAGGGCAGGTCATTGCGGCTTGTCATAATCTCGTGGGAGGTTCGCAAGACCCTACGCAGCATGCAGAGTTACGTTGTATTCAACTAGCTTGTAAAGCACTGGGTACAAAAGATCTTTCAGATTGTGATTTGTATACGAGTTGCGTTCCCTGCATGATGTGTTTAGGCGCAGCGAGATGGGCTCGATTTGAGAATATCTATTACGGAGCTTCTGCTGCGATGGCAAAAGATGCTGGCTTTATCTATAGCGATATGTTTTACGCTAGAGATATTGAGGCACGTGATCAAGAGTTTAACATGCAACAGTTTCTTGGAGAAGAGGCAGCTGCGGTTTGGAACGAGTAATTATGGAGTTACGCTTTCGCGAAAGCGTACTAAAAACCACTACAATGATATTAAGGCTTCAAGACAACTATTCTTGGAGCCTTTTTCTTTATCCAGAATAGAATACAGAGTGATATTGCAGCACACGAAGAAAAACCAATGAAGAGTGGGAGCGTGGTTTCCTCAATAAAACGACCTATAAATGTACTGATGGGCACCGCCATGAGTGTAGAGATAAGACCCGTGATTGCCGCTCCTATACCAGCAATGTGGCCTACAGGCTCCATCGCTAGCGCTCTAAGATTTCCAAACATAAAACCAATACAGAAAAACTGCATTGCAAAGAACCCTATAAGCACATACACTGGAGGATGTAGTATATTGTTAAACAGAATTAGATATAATAAGGACACGGCAAGGAAACCTATGAGTGAACCGGTGACTATTTTTTCCATCCCAAAACGCACGACAAAGTTGGCATTAAGTAAGATAGCAGCGCCTATAGCCGAGGCAAGTCCGGCAAAAATGTAAGGAAACTCATCTACGAGACCATATTGATTTTGGAAAATTTGCTGACTAGCACTAATGTACACAATAAACGAACCAACAATAAAGCCTTGTATAATCGTGAATCCCATGGTACGCTTGTATTTTATGGTTTCGCGGAATCCCTTTGAGATACGCTTCATAGAAAACGGAATTCTATTTGCTGGTTTGAGTGTTTCCTTTTGGCGCCTCCAGAACCACAGCATTACAAAGAGGCTTATTATTACCTGTACTAAGAAAATCGCTTGCCAGTTCCAGGTATCCAGAATCACTTTACCCATAGCGGGAGCGATTATAGGAACAAGTAAAAAAACTACTGTGACAAAAGACATAATACGCGCCATGTAGTCGCCCTCATAAAGGTCTCTTATAATCGCAATACAGATCGTACGCGGCGCCGAAAGTCCGATTCCCTGTAATATCCTTCCTAATATCATTACTTCAAAACTACGTGTGTACATACATAAAAATGAAGCGATTATAAAGACGGTAAACCCAAAGTAAACAGAAGATTTTCTACCTTTAGCATCGGCTAGTGGTCCAAAGACGAGTGGTCCCAGGCCTAGACCTAAGAAAATCATGCTTATGAGTAGCTGATTATCGGCTGGAGTTTTGGTCTGTATAGCAACACCTATAATATCAAGTGCTGGAAGTAGGGCATCAATAGATAGTGCGGTGACAGACATTAAAGCCGCCATAAGTGCGATAAATTCTATTTGTGATCCTTTCGTTTTTTGCATTTGGCAAAAGTACGGGAATGCCTTACGAGCGATGGTCGTTTTATGTAAAATCTAACATCGTGTTAACATCCCACAAAGGAATAGTTTTTGCTAACTATCTAATAAAATTGCACCCTATGAAAAAATACATCATCATCATCATCATCATCCCGTTTCTTATACTCGCAATCGCGTGTAAAACTAAGCAACCCATGACGCAGCAGGAGCTCGCAACCGCAAGCCGTGTGCAAGAATTAATAGACAATCGCCAGATTGATATTACAGCAACCTGGGCATACCCACTGGCAAGTAATGTGCTCAACCAACTAGCAGTAAATAATGGGCTAGGGGCTGGTAACAGCGGCAGCCGCATCAATTTACTGGGTAACGGTAACTTTCTCAAAATACATAATGATAGCGTGAGCGCTTATTTACCGTATTATGGCGAGCGCAGGATGGGCGGTGGCTACAACTCATCAAATGGTGTGGAATTTTCTGGAATTCCAAAATCCTTTGAAATTACCAAAGACAAAAAAACAGATCGTACAGAAATAACATTTTCTATATCTCAAGATGCTGAAACCTATGAGGTATTTATAGAATTTTTTAATACCAAGAAAGTACAGATTTCTGTAAACAGCGTGCAGCGCACAAGCATTCGCTATGATGGATTTATGGATTTAGATGCTGAATAATGTTTTAATAACGCTTTCGCGAAAGCGTAAAAATGCATTTTTAAACCTGTAAAACAGTTTGTAATGAATGAATTACAATTCGGGAGTGAATTGTGACTGTTCAGGGCATATCATGTGGCGGTGGTGTAACATTGTGTGTTATTTGTGGTCTCTTATATAAATCAAAAAACGAACCAATGACCATCATTAAACAACTTAGCCTTACACTCTTAGTACTACTATGCAGTGCTAGCGCTTTTGCTCAGAAGCCTCTTACCGCTGCACAGTGGCAAGAAGATCTAACTTATCTAAAAGAAACCGTACATAAGGAATACCCCTTCTTATTTAAAAAAGTCACTGCCGAAAAATGGAATTCGGCCGCAGATGCATTTTATAACAAAATCCCTACGATGCAAGAGCACGAGGTAAAAGTAGGGTTAAGTCGTATGGTGTCACTCTTTGAGTACGGTCACACCCAAGTACCTTTTAGTACGGTTGCATCACAGGGAGTGCTGCCTGTAAATCTATATCATTTTGAAGACGGAGTATTTGTAGAAGGGGCAACTAAAGAAAATGCAGCCATTATAGGCGCCAAAGTTCTTAAAATAGGAACTGTAGCAGTATTACAAGCTATAGAAAAAGTACGTGCCGTTGTACCCGTTGAAAATGAATCATATCTAAAAGCCTACGGGATGCGGTTTCTCACCGTGCCAGCAGTATTGCACGCACAAGGAGTAATCCCTAAGTACAGCACGGCAGTTACACTCACATTAGAAAAGGAGGGGAAACAATTTACCCATACCCTTAATGCGATACCGCTTGAAGAGTTATCAAGAGATTATGGCTTTACAATCCCTAGTGAGCAGTGGGAGAGTGGTAGAGCGCAAGATGCGACTCCCTTTTATTTAAAACATCTTAACGACAAGCTGTATTATTTTGAAATGATACCAGGTACAAAAACCTTGTATGTGCGTCAGAGCTCCGTTTTCCACGATGATGAAGAAACGCTACACGATTTTTATAAACGTCTTTTTGAGTTTATAGATACGACAGACGTACAGAAGCTTGTGTATGACGTGCGTCTCAATGGTGGTGGAAATAATTATAACAATAAACCCCTCATAAAAGGACTTATGGCAAGACCTGAGATAAATAGCCGTGGTAATTTTTTTTATATAATAGGTCGTAACACCTTTTCTGCTTGTCAAAATCTTACAAATGAGATAGAGCAGTACACAGAGGCGATTATAGTAGGAGAGCCCACTGCCGAAAATATAAACTTTTATGGAGATACTAAACGCGTTACTTTACCTAACTCAGGACTCAACGCATATCTCTCATTTGCCTGGTGGCAAGATAGATCTCAATGGGATAATAAAGACTGGACCATACCACATCTAGCTGTAGCGATGACATCTGAGGAGTATTTTACAAATCAAGATCCTGTACTTGACGTAGCGCTCAATTACAACGAGACCGGAGCTATTTTAAACCCAATGGATTATCTCACGGAGTTATTTACCGCAGGTAAATTTGCAGAGGTAAAATCTGTAGGTATAGAAGTGGCAAAAGATACAAGATATAAATACTATGATTTTGAAGATGAATTTGGTACAGCTGGCTACAGACTATTTTCAGGTGGTAATAAAGAAGGCGGATTGTTTATTCTAGAACTGGTGGCCGAAATGTATCCAGCGTCTACAGGAGCATTATACAGTCTAGCAAGCGCACAAGAAGAAATGCAACAAACTGATAAAGCAATTGCAAATTATACAAAGTTTATAATACAACATCCTACAAATCAACTCGTATCTACGGTAAAGAAAAAACTTGCGGTATTACAGAAACTATAGATTAGTTATAATGAGTGGTACGCTTTCGCGAAAATAATATGCAGCACGGATAACTTAATAACTCAAAGTGAAATGAATCGCTCTAATGAAAATTAGAGCGATTTTAATTTAAAGAGGGTATACAAGTGAAGTAAAGAACTATTGTGTTGTGTAATTAAATATTCTATTTGACATAATATAAATTATAGTACAAATTGATATATAAGTTAAATGGCGAATAGAACCTTTTCGGTTCTATTTTACATAAATGCAGATATAGCGCCTTTAGGTCTATATCGTCAGCATTTATGTAACAGCCCTTTTACGTACTTATTGCTATAGTGGACTTTAAGAGATTCACGGAATCTTATAACTAAAATAAAAACCTGGGAGAATATTTTTTTGAAAGAGCTCTTTTTCAGACTGATCAATTATTACAGCTGCAAAATGCTTGGTAATTCTTTTGGTTATAATTCGCTTATATGGGAAAATATGCGGGATGATTTTGTTTGAGCGATTCTTGTGGGTTGCTAATTCAACTTTAGATTAAGATTCTATTTGACATAACAATATCTAACTATTCAATCCTTCTATTTTACTTTTTTAATAACTCCAAATATTAACTTATCACTTTGTGACGAAGATGAACGATATAAGTAAGAATTGTCATCTAATATTTCTATAATTTCTACATTAATAACATTCCCTATTTTTTCCTTGTCTTTATGTAACGGTAGTTTGAGAGTTGTTAAAACATATATATTTTCATCTGTCCAATCTATATTGTATACTTGGCGTTCACCTTTGTAGCCACTCTTTTCAATTTGTCGTTTTCTTCTTCTGAGTATACGTGTCTGATTATATGCTGCGGCCATATATTTAAATTCACCTTTCTTAAATTGCCCACATTTTTGCAAATCTTCTTTTCTAAGGGAACTTGTTTTGTATTTAGGATTTACGAAATAATATACTGATCTCCATTCTTCATTTAGCATTCTCATTGGATATTTGAGCTCGCCATTCATAAAATGTTCTAGACAGCCTTTTTGCCAACCTACGTTGTGATAGGTCGTTAAATTACTATCTATTTTGACATCATATCGTTTACCGATGTTGTCAACTTTATAAGTGATAACAACATTTTCTACTTTTTCAACATCATCCACAAATGTTTGACAAAATGAAAATTGGCAGAAAAATAAGAAAAAAATTAGGGTGTATTTATTCATATAACTAGCTTGAAAAAAGAGGAATATAATATAAAGAACAATTTAAGAAACGACAAAAAATCAGCTATATAGCATTAGGATTAATCTAGAGTATCTTCGACTAACACTATAAAGGGCTTAACATTCTACTCCCCTATTTTATTACCAAAGTTTCTGAGGCCATCAAAAAAATATCAACCTAAAATTAATTTTTATGTGTAATATTAAACTTGTTCACAAACAAATCATCCTAAAACTTGTTCTTCTGAAAGTATTGATTTGAATTTCTGATATCCATCTACTCTGTGTTTTTTGTAAAAATTTATTGACTCATTATGATTTTCAAAATAAGTCTGTTTTTCACCCCAAATTTTCCAAACAATATTTTGATTTGTGTCTTCCAAGTATTTTTGTAATAAATCTTTTCTCAGGTATTCAAAATTTTGGTGTGAATTGTAATTTTCGTGGAAATGATATTTCTTGTACGCAAGTTGTCCTTTATCATCAAATAAATCAAATGTCTGCGGTTTTGGGAATAAATTTAAGTGAAATGATAATTCTTTGGAGAGTACGCTTTGATGCCCAGCTTGATTTGTTTTACTATGATATGATTCCCAATTATATCCTGATACAGGGCTAAGGACTTTGAACTCTTTATTAATTCTTTCTTCAATTTCTATTTCATCAGGAGACTCCATAGAAATACTTCCTTTATTAAATACAACCTTTGGATAATAACCTTCTTCTCCTTTTTTTACTTTCCTCTTTCTTCTTTTTATTTTAAAATATATATCACGGTAATTGTCATAAGTAGAGTCCATCAATGTATTCATTTCTCCAGCATAGGTATAATAATTTTCAGATAATTGATTTGAATTACCATAAACTGCATCCTTGTCTTTAAGAAAACATAAAAAGTCATCATAGTCTTCATTTGCTACTATATAAGCCTGTAATACAACAAAGGTTTTTCTATTTGATTCTTCCTCAATCTGCGAAACCATTCCCCCTACGCAAATCCAATCTAAATTATCTTCATCCAGATTTTTCACATTAAGGTAATCTGACATCGACGGTATATTTTTTATCTTGTACCAATCAATTAATGGTAGATGCCTATCTCCCAATAAGTCATCTTCGAAGTATAACTTATTTTCTGGAAGCACAGGAAATGTGGGATCAATGTCGGCTCCAGATGGTCTAAAATTAGGATATTCTTCTTTAACTAAATCATTATCCTCTCTAAAACCGTATATCTCGAAATAAGCTATCCAAGAATATTTTTTTCCGTAACGATCTATTGTAGGTTGTTCATCTCGTGGATATAGATAATTATCATCGCCAAGTCTTTTTTCTACCTCCCCAAAAGCCTCAAAATTCCAACCTAACTCATAAATTCTCCAGTATAATTGTCTTCTTACTTTTTGTTTTTCAGGTGGGTTGGAGTATGAATGTCCGTTCGGCACAATTCTTCCCAAGGTATAATTGCTAAAATCCATCCTTAAGGGCGATTCGTAATGATAATCTCTTTCGCCATAATCATATTCCCCCCAATCTCTTATTCCACCAAATGAATAAGGAGGCTGAGAAAGTGCATATTGATCTTTTGAGAGTAAATTCGGGCAATGTTTATAAGCAATGTCAATTATACGTCTTGCATATTCTCTTGTTAAAATGTGCGTAGTACTACATTCTGCTTCCATTTGAAATATTAATTCATACATCTTTAGCCCGATATTCTTCAGATCTTCTTTATCACCTTTTGATAAAAGTTTACATTCGAAAAGAGCGATTACAATCCCATAAAGGCTGGCTAACATTCTCTCTGAAACATAAGGGTCGTTTATTTTTAATGAAAATATAACGAGCTCAAAAAATTTATTTATGTACTTTTTTCCATAATAGTAAAGTGCTTTGGTGGAAAAATCACGCATATCTTTATTAGTCGAAGTGAGAAACCACATAATTTTTTTTGATGCTAAATGCAGTCGCTCGGAGTGATTTTCTTCCTTGATAGTTACTTCCTCAAAATTTTGAATAAGTTTTTTAAAACCATATCCTCGTAACCCTAGATATTCTTTTCTAATGTATTCAGTCCAAGTTAAGTCTCTTTCAGCCATAGGTAGTTCTAATAATAAATCTGATAATAGATTCATATTTAGCGGATGATTATTATCAAATTCAGTGTTAGAAAATAAATTAAATAATAAAGACCTATTCGTTATTTTTGTAAATACATCTGATATGAATCTTATTGAATCTGTTCTAATTTCAACAACGATGTTAGTACTCACTTCAAAAAGGGCTTTTACAATATTTGTTGTTAATCTATTATGAAATGAAGGTTTGTAGAACTTTAATCCAAATTTCTTAATAGCTAATACGCAGAAACATCTTAATATGTCACTGTAAAGTGGATGTAGCGAGCCTTGCACTAATAATTCATCATAAAATTTTGAGCTTGAAATAAAACTACTACAGTCATCTACGCTTGTAATTCCATTTAGTATTGATTTTGCAATAAAATATCCACTTAAAAGATCATAAGTAAATGTTACGACTTCAGATTCGCCAAAATCTCTAAAGATTAATAAATCCTCTCTTTCTAAAGCGATTAATTCATCCTCAGAAAGGGCTGAAGGTACCACCTCAGTTAAGTCAATATCTCTTGCTCCATAATTCCATAATTTATTTGAAATTATACTTAGTTTGTCAAACAAAAATGTCCTATTGAACCTTGGTTCTCTCTCAAGTTTTGCCAATACACTATCATTAGATTTTTTAATGTATTGATCAAAAACATCAAATAAATCTTCATTTTGAAATGAAACCTTTTGACCTTGTTTGGCTTCGCAAAATATCTTTAAATAAAGAGGTTCTCTAAAAGAATTTAATGCTCCAGATCTATTTTCTAGAGTTATCTTATAATATTTGAAATATTTATCTATAGCTTCATCCAGATTAAAATTTTCAAAACCATCTACTCGTGCTTTTTTCTTATAGTTTCCTTCACCGTATTTGAAATAATTCTCAGGAAAAATCGCCTTTTCGTATGAACTGCGATAAGTAGTAATAAATAAAATGTGTGGATAATTTTGATTTATTTCATTGATAAATGCCTCTAAATCATTTGACCATATTTTTTTCCAATGATAAGCCTCGTTAAGTCCATCAATCAATAGAATTACTTTTGTTTTATGAATTCGTCCTGAGATATTTAGTGCCCCTAGCAAATCACTAACACTCCAATTACTAGGAATGTCTAATAGAGTTCTAAGTTGCTCGCGAAATGGCATATCACTTTTAAAATCTTTGCCAAATAAAAATATTGCAGGTTTATTTTTGTTAATTTGATACTCAACAGTGTTTACGGCAAGATGGGTTTTTCCTTTAGATGCTTTCCCAGTTATATGTAGTTCATTTAATTTTATAAATTCAAAGTAATAGAAAATCCCTTGGTAGGAATCGACATAATTTCTAAGCGTAAAATATGGACCGAGGATCGTTTCTCTACATTTTTTAATCTTGTTTTTGACATCCTCATTTTCTTCAACTTCTTCAGTATTCCAATGGATATTTGGTATTTTCTCGATAAGTTTATATCCAGAATACTCACTGTATAATTTATCTAACTCTCCCACATAGGACTTTATATTGCCAATCAATGAATCGAGTTCTGTGAATTCTTCTTTTTCAATAAGTTCGATTGATTTATTAATGAGCTGATTACCTCTATCTATGATCTCTGGAATACCTCTAGACAAAACGTATTTTTTCACAGTTTCATAATCATCCATAAAACCAATCGCATTCTCATTGTTTTCAATCGCTTTGATTCTAGTAGAAAACTCGACGGCAAATCCTTCTATATCTAATTCAGCAGCGTGCTCTTTTATTAGTGTAATCAAACGTTCATCACACATAACACGAGCAATTGATGTATCGGCCTGACCTTCTATGTGTAGACCATTGAGGTATTTTGCTTTTATAACACTAGAGGTTAAAATGAGTTCAAATTTTTTCTTGAACCAATCGAGATCAAGCATTTTCTCAGAAAAGAAGTATTTATGTATGTCTGGATAAATCCTCAAGAAATTTAATATCTCACTCTCACCCCAATGATCTAATGTAATAGAGTGTAGGTCAGGTAAAACTTGTTCCCCATTTCTTTTGGTTTTATCTAACTTATTATAAAACCAATTCCTTTCATTCGGAGTAAGAGAAAGTTTAGAGCATAAAATCCACTTTTTTAGATTACTTCCGTGAACTTCGCCTGCTTTTTTAAGAGACTTTTTTATCTGTTCTTTACCACCACCTTCGTCGAATCGTCCAAAAAACTTGCATTGCCAGCCCCATATATCTCCGTTTGGAAATTCAATATAAAACTCAACGCCATCACCACCACCACTGTCATCAATAGATGATAAAACTCCTTCACCTTGATATCTTTCATATGTGATTTGATAACAGAGTTCTTCAAAACTCTTTTTTTGATCACTTCTATATGGTTTAAGGTCCTCCCAATTAATTAAACTACTCATACACTGATTTTAATATATAAAATTATAGTAATTATTATAGCTTATCAAATTACTCAGTGATTCAAACAAACTCTTTTTAAAATTCTAAATCTTACAATATTAATTAGCCTCGGAATTCCACTTCACACACTTTTCCTTCACATTACTCTAGCCAACGCTGTAAAGAGTGTGTCATCCAGATCCCCAAAAATAAACCTCTATCACCAACAACCTTTACGAGAAACCGTAAACCAACAATCTTTTCTCCCAAAGCCCAACATTTCCCCTAAAAACCACTTCTAGCTATAACTCAGTTATTCCCTTCTGTAATATACCCTCCACAAAAGCGATTAACTACCCACATAAAAGTCTAAGGCGTATTACTGCTCACTTACAGTTTTTATTACCTTAAAATAGATGTTGATTCCTTAACGGAGAGGAAATGTGGATTCTATGCGGGAGGTTGTGCATTTTTTTAAGTCTAGATAGTATCTGTACAGTGTATATTCTCCTGTATGATAGCCTCAAGCGCTTCTTTGTTGATAGGCTTATTGATAATATCACGTATGCCCACATTGTGGCATCGCTCTTTTACCTCGCTTATTTCTAGAGCTGTTAATGCTATGATGGGTATATCACCATCTTCTGCAGAAATCACTTCTGAGGCTTCAAAGCCGTTCATCACGGGCATATTGAGATCCATTAAGATGAGATCAAAATGGGTGTTGTGGTATTCTTTTATAGCTTCCTTTCCATTTACAGCAACGGTACACTTGTGACCTAGCGTGCTTATTAGTTTTTGAGTTACTAGTTGGTTGATTTTATTGTCCTCAACGACTAGTATGTGTAGGCTTTTAGTTTCAGAAACCATCGGTTGCTCATCAAGCTTATCTGCAACTTCGCATGCTAGGATAAACGAGAATTGCGATCCTACTCCTACTTCACTGGTGACAGATAATTTACTGTCCATAACCTTCATTAAGGACTTAACGATAGGCAATCCAAGACCAATACCGTATGAGGTGTTTTCTTCTGTGTTAGCTTGTTTAAAACTATCAAAAATGACTGCTAGATTTTCTTTTGAGATACCTGTTCCTGTGTCTGAGACTTTAAAAGCGATGTGATCCTTACCTTTTTCTCTTTCAGCTAAATTTACACAGAGCGTTACAGTACCATTTTTTGTGTTTTTAAGCGCATTATCAATGAGTTTTAAAAGAACCTCTGTGAGATTAGTTTCATCTAAGATGTAGTAGCTAGAAATCTCATCTGCAATAGCTAGTTTTAGTTCCGTTTGTTGCTCGTTTGCTAGATAATGTAAGGAGGTAGTAATATTCTCTAAGAGGTTGCCTAAATGAACCTTTGTACGCTTAATCGTAATGTTGTTAGACTCTACTTCATTAATCTTCAATATATTATTTACCACCGATTTTAAATGATCTCCAGAGAATTTTAAAGCATTTAAAAGACCTTTATTTGTCTTAATAATGGAAGGATTTTCTATAAGCATCTCCGTTATACCTACCACTCCATATAAGGGTGTTCTTAAGTCGTGACTAATATTAACTAATAGCTCAGATTTTAATTTATGGGCGTGTTCTGCTTCATTTTTTGCTTGTAATAGGGCTTTATTATTTTTTTCTAGTGCTAAGAATGACAACCGCCTTTTGTGATTATAAAAGATTAAAAAGGCGGTACTTAAAAATAGCAGCGCACTAATACCTCCTATAAAGATAGCGTTAGATTTTAATTGAGACGATTCGGCTTTTTGTTGGAACTCTTTTACTTTAAAATCTGCTTCAACTTGTTCTATTTGGAGATTTTTTATCTCATTAAAATCTAAGTCTTTATAATAGAAATGTTTTCTAAGGCTTTCCAGAGCCGCGTCATATTCTCCTAGCTCTTGGTGTATCTCACTTTTAAAATCATAAATATCTATGAGTCCTCTGATGAGGCTATGCTCCTCTCCTATCTCTAGTGCGTTATTGATAAAGGTGAGCGCGAGTCTATGATCTTCTTTTTGGTTGTGATAAATAGCAAAGTTCAACTGTTGTAAAAGCCCGTAGATTGGGTCTTTTTTGTCAATGAGAGGCAACAACGTATCGGCTTCTAGAATGTAAGGATATGCTTTATCTGGATCTTTAAAATTAAGGTACATGCCCGCTATATTGTAATAGGTATAAAAGGAATGCTCATTTTTGCCTGCCTCTAGTGTGTATACGATAGACTTTTCAAAATAAGCAGCAGCCTCGTCTGCAGTGGTTATATCCATTGAGTATATATTACCGAGACCGTTGAGTGAAGCTACGTTTACGAAGTAATCATCTGTTTTTTTACGGAGTGCGAGGTTATAGTACTTTTTCGCGGAAGCGAAATCTTTTATAGCTTGATAGGTATTTGCCAGACTCACATAAGCCTTTGCCTGTAAGGTTTTATCCTTACCTTGATTTGCATATTGCACGGCTGATGTTGCAAATTTTAATCCATCCTTATAATTCCCGTTTAGGTTTTCCTCCTTAGAAGAGGAAATTAAAATACTCACGCTATCAATATCGCCACTAGCGCTATTTTGAGATACAATAGGCACGCAATAGCAATATACAAGTAGGACTAAAAGTAGCTTGTTTTTCAACTTAAATAACTTTTGGGGCACTAGTAAGATAGCAAAGAATAATTTAAAAGTCACTGGAAAAGAAATTATTACGATAAAATGCACACAAAATAAATAATTGTTACTTCTTTAGTTATAGACGCTTAAATCTACTATTCAGTAGTTATGTGTAAGCTGTTTTTAGTATTGTTAAGAGAAATATACGCTATATAGAGTCGGTATATTTTTTAGAATTCACCAACTAAATTTTCTGTAATTCAGAATTGTTTACTGTAAATTTTAAGTAGACAATTTTCAAAGGAATTGTTTTTTTTACTATATTACAGAGACAACTACTTCATATTTAAGTTATTATAACCCCTAATTGTAATTACATTTTATATAAGTTTTGAGCCTTAGAAACGTAATTAAGAATCTAGATGAAAATCAAGTATTCTTAATTATTGTACTTGTATTATATTCTTAACTAACCACCGCCCCATATGAATAGTTTTGATATTAATTTTTTAATAGTTTCCTCATTTACCGCCATCTTTGGTGTTTTCGGAGTTTATCACTTTGTTTCTTATTTAATTTTAAGGCACAAAATTCTGTGTCACTATTGTATCATTCTTTTTGGACTCACACTACATTGGAGTTGGTCACTTTTTCCAGAAGGATTTCTTCCTGAGGTTATTCAAAAAAATGGATCGCTTATCTCTGCAATGACTACCACCTTTGGATTTTTATTGTTTACAACCAATTATTTAAATATTCATCGCGGCAATCATCCTAAAATATCGCGTAGTTATACTTTTTTAAAATATAGCACAGTTTTAATCCCAATTCTTTTTGTTCTTAATATTCTAACTATCCATATTCCTTGGTTACATAGTTCGCTCGTAATGTCTGCAGCGATTACTGCTTTGCTATCTGTACTTTTGAATATTTTTTCTGGGATTCGTTTATTTAATGAAGAGCGTTTTAATAAATACTATTTGTATGCATATTCCCCGATGCTGCTCTCCTCAGTCATCTATATAAGTGCATGGTTTTTAAAGGAAAACTATGATGTTGATAGGGAGTTTATCGTATTCATTACATCATTACTTATTACACTCCAACTTATTTTATTTTCTATTCTCGTTAGTTATAAGTTTAAGTTTATAGAAAAGTCTAACATGAGGACGCAGGTAGAAACTAATAAAATGCTTGCTCTAGAAGTAGACAAGCAGACGAAAGATCTACAAATTGCAAAGCAAGATGTAGAGAGTAAAAATCGCGAACTTGAATCTGTCAATTCTCTTAAAAACAAGCTGTTTTCTTTGCTTACACATGACGTTAGAGGACCGCTGCATAATATTTCTTTACTGGTCAATCTACTTGAAAACCAAATAGAGGACAATGAATTAAAAGAAATCTCACAAAGTCTTAAAAATGAGTTGGATGAGAGAATTGCCATGGTAAGCGCCTTATTAGACTGGTCATATAATCAGCTAGAAGGAATTAAACTCAATAAAAAGCACTGCGATATTGAAGAAATATTTAATACTATGGCAAAGCAATTTCAACGCCCAGCAAAAGAAAAGGACATAAAGCTATTATTTGAAATTGAAACCCCTACCCTATTTATTGATGAAAATATGTTTAAAGTGGTATTACGTAATTTGATTTCAAACGCCATAAAATTCAGTACAAAGAATCAAAATGTCATATTATCAAGTATGAAAGGGCCTGAGGGTATTGAAATAGGCGTACAAGATTTTGGTGTGGGAATGACAACTAGCTGGCGCAAAAACCTTGTTAAAAATTGTATTCCTAAGACAACTTTAGGCACTAAGGGCGAGCAAGGAACGGGTTTTGGACTACTCATCACAAAAGACTTTGTTGAAATGAATGGAGGCGAACTTTTCTGTACGAGTACACCCAATGAAGGCACCCATTTTGTAATGCGTTTTGCGGTTAGTAATAGCTGATTTACGCTGTGTCTATAAGAGTTTATCAAGTAACTTATTAGTAAGCAGATTGTTTCCTATATCCCTATAAAAACCTACCAACCATAACATAACATTATATTTTTTTACATTTTCTCTCGTCTAGTTGAGAATAATTACTACTTTTAAAGTCTAAACTTTAGGAGTAGCTATTAAATTAGTTTGAGAAAAATCCTTAGAACCTGATTTGGTTAATACCAACGTAGGGAAAAGTTAGAGGTTCTTGCACCACTACGCACTTCCTCTATTTTTAATTCTATCCTTCTCATTCCTTTATCGTTTATATAACCGAAGCACAATGCTTCATAATTGTATTAAACATGATAAACATAAAGGTCAATCAAACCTCGTATCAATTTCCAGCACAGGTCACACTAGACCAGATTCTCACCCAACTCGATATTTCGGTTAGTGGGATTGCTGTGGCTATTAATGAGCGCATTATTACCAGATCACAATGGGTTTCCACCGTTCCTGATGATGGTGATGCGGTTCTTATTATTAAAGCAACACAAGGCGGATAATTGCTGTTTCTAGGTACTTCAAGAGTAGAAAAACATCATTAATTAATCCAGAAAGATGAAAAATAGAGACACTGCGCCTAAGCAAGGCGGCATTACCAGAAATCCATTTCCTAATTCAAAAAAAATCTACGTAAACGGTAAGATTCACCCACAGATTAAAGTGGCTATGCGTGAGATTGCGCTTAGTGATACTGTGGACTCAATGACCAAAAGGAAAACGCCAAACGAGCCAGTAACGGTGTATGATACCTCTGGTCCATACACAGATCCAAACAAAGAAATTGATATACACAGCGGTTTAGAACGCATACGTGAGTCGTGGATTTTGGAGCGCAATAATGTAGAACAATTAGACAGCTACTCCTCTACCTATTGCAACGAGCGTCTTAATAATAAAAGCCTAGACCATATGCGTTTCAAGCTTTTAAAGAAACCTTTGCGTGCAAAAAAAGGTGAAAATGTCACGCAGCTGCATTATGCAAAACAAGGAATCATCACTCCAGAAATGGAGTATATCGCTATTCGCGAAAATCAGCGTATCGATGAGATGACGGAGATTAGAAAGCAACATAAAGGAGAACATTTTGGTGCATCTATTCCTGATAAAATCACGCCAGAATTTGTACGCTCGGAAGTTGCAAGAGGTCGCGCCGTAATCCCATCAAACATCAACCACCCAGAAGCAGAGCCTATGATTTTAGGACGTAATTTCTTGGTGAAGATCAATGCAAATATTGGAAACTCTGCAGTTACCTCGTCCATTGAGGAAGAAGTAGAAAAAGCAGTATGGGCATGCCGCTGGGGAGCAGATAATATCATGGATTTATCTACGGGTGAAAACATACATGAAACACGCGAGTGGATCATACGTAACTCCCCTGTTCCCGTGGGAACAGTTCCTATTTACCAAGCCTTAGAAAAAGTAAATGGCGTTGCCGAAGATCTTACGTGGGAGATTTTTAAGGACACCTTAATTGAGCAAGCAGAGCAAGGCGTAGATTATTTTACCATACACGCCGGTGTGCTATTGCGTTATGTGCCTATGACCGCAAATCGCGTGACGGGTATCGTCTCTCGTGGCGGATCTATCATGGCAAAGTGGTGTCTTGCACACCATAAAGAGAGCTTTTTATACACCCATTTTGAAGATATCTGTGAGATTTTAAAGCAATATGACGTTGCCTTTTCTTTAGGTGACGGTTTACGCCCAGGATCTGTAGCAGATGCAAATGACGAGGCACAATTTGCCGAGCTAGAAACACTAGGCGAACTTACAAAAATCGCTCGTAAGCATGATGTGCAGTGCTTTATAGAAGGTCCTGGTCACGTACCGATGCACATGATTAAGGAAAATATGGAGAAGCAAATCGAGCTTTGCGATGAAGCTCCATTTTACACTTTAGGGCCGCTTACCACAGATATTGCGCCTGGATATGACCATATTACCTCTGGAATTGGTGCTGCCATGATAGGCTGGTATGGTTGTGCGATGTTGTGCTACGTTACTCCAAAAGAACACCTAGGATTACCTAATAAAGAAGACGTGCGCGTTGGTGTGGTTACTTACAAACTAGCTGCCCATGCTGCAGATTTGGCCAAAGGTCACCCAGGTTCACAACATCGAGATAATGCGCTGAGTATGGCGCGTTTTGAATTTCGCTGGGAAGACCAGTTCAATCTTGGGCTCGATCCAGAGCGCGCTCGTGAGTATCACGATGAAACCTTACCAGCTGCTGGAGCAAAAGTGGCTCACTTCTGCTCCATGTGCGGACCAAAATTTTGCTCCATGAAAATTTCTCAGGAAGTAAGAGATTTTGCTGCTGTAAATGACATAGTTGATAACGAAGTCATCCAAAAAGGAATGGAAGAAAAGTCTAAAGAATTTAAAGCCAAAGGTTCCGAAGTATATCTGTAAAAAGATGTGGGAGTTCCCACGCTGCAAAAGCGTGGGCAGGCTTTCCACTACAATCTTTTGCCAGAAAAAGGCAAAAGGATTTTCATTTCAATCCTTAACTCAAAAACATGATCATCGTACTATCACCAGAATATGATATCCCTAATGAAGTAGAAATACTACACCAGTTATTTAAACAAGGATTAGCATGTTATCATTTACGAAAGCCACATAAAAGTTATAAGGAATATAGCGCCTATATACAGCAGATAGATACGGTATTTCATGACAGGGTTGTAGTGCACGATCATCATAGGATAATCAACGAATTCAATCTCAAAGGAATCCATTTTAAGGAACAACATCGCATGGATCACATAGATAATCCTGGTAAGTATTTTAAAGGATTAAACATGTTCGGAAAAACGATAAGCTCTTCCTTTCATGATTTGCAAGCTCTAGAAGACTGCTATTTTGAATTCGATTATCACTTTTTGAGTCCTGTGTTTGATTCCATTTCAAAGGAAGGCTACAAAGCCCGTGGCTTTGATGTAAATAACAGTGATAAAACAATCATAGCCCTAGGCGGTATTTGTCCAGAAAATGTAGCACAAGTCAATGAACTAGGATATAATGGAATCGCTGTGTTGGGAAGTATTTGGAAAACAGAAAATCCGCTACAGAGTTTTAAAAAAATAAAATCAGCATTTGGATAGCCTATGTCAAAACAATAAACAGTTTGCGTTAAAGATTGAGCGGTTAGACTGCGCTCACCTCAGGCTATATGTCTGAGCTCTTTTTATGAATATTTCATTCATAAAAAAGTGAGTAGCGAAAGCCTGACCTGAAAGGGAACGCCCACATAAAAAGCAGAAGAAAACAAGGAACGTCCAAATAAAACCAGTAAAATAATATTGAAAACGAACAACTACATACTAACCATTGCAGGCCTAGACCCATCAAGTGGCGCAGGAATCACTTCAGATATTAAAACCTTTGAATCGCACCAACTATACGGTTTATCAGTGTGTACCGCAGTTACGGTTCAAAATGACATCGATTTTAAAGAATGCGTGTGGATGGACAAAGCTGTGATTATTTCACAAATAGAAACGCTTTTTGAGCGATTTGAAATCTCCGTAGTGAAGATTGGGGTTATACAGTCATGGGAAGTGCTGTCGCTTGTTTTGGATAGCTTACATATGCTTAATCCTGAGATAAAAATCATTATAGATCCCATCATAAAAGCGAGTGCTGGTTTTGATTTTCATAGCCTCGAGCATCATGATATTTTGGATAAAATATGGTCACAATGCTATATAGTTACGCCTAATTATGATGAGATCCAACTGCTATATCCAGACCTCAGTATGGAAGAAACGATAGAACACATAAGCAGCTTGACCAATATTCACTTAAAAGGTGGACATAGAAAGGATAAAACAGGCTGGGACGTCCTTTACCACAGTAAAACCGTTGTAAAAAATATTACTCCTAAGGTAGAAAAGGTGTTACAAAAACATGGAAGTGGTTGTGTGCTTTCGGCCGCGCTGGCAAGTAATATGCTGTTAGGGCAAAACATAGAAGAGGCTTCAATAAACGCAAAATATTATACCGAGACCTTTTTAAACTCAACCGATAGCTTACTGGGACAACACTGTTATCCAACAATAAAAATTAAATTGTAATGATACCAAAACTACATTATATCTCTCAGGGCAAAACGCCAGAAGTGCATCTTGATAACATAGAGAATGCTTGCACGCATGGAGCAACACTGGTGCAACTTCGCTTAAAAAATGTCTCTTTAGATCAGGTACTAATTACAGCAAAAGAAGCGCGAGCAATAACCGCACAATACCGTACAAAACTCATCATCAATGATCACTATGAGATAGCAAAAGAAGCAAAAGCAGATGGTGTGCACTTAGGAAAAACCGACTCCTGCCCTACTGTCGCTAGAGCGTATTTATACTCTTGGCAAATTATAGGAGGTACTGCAAATACGCTAGAAGACTGTGTATCATTGATAAACAAAGGAGTAGATTACATAGGTCTTGGGCCGTTACGTTTTACATCTACCAAGAAGAATTTAAGCCCAATTTTAGGTTTTAACGGTTATCGTCTCATTACAGATGAATTAAAAACTAAAACTCCCATTATCGCAATCGGAGGAATCACTTTAAGCGACGTAACAAATCTACTGGAAACAGGTATTCATGGCATCGCTGTATCTGGCGAAATCACCAATGACTTTACAAAGATAGATGCGTTCCAGCAATCCCTAGGAGCATCATTAATAGAAGAACAACGCCATACATTTAAATAATATATGAACGATATTTTAAGAATAGCTGATAAGGAATTCAGCTCACGATTATTTACTGGAACGGGAAAATTTAGCGCAGATCATTTAATGACAGAGGCTTTGACAGCCTCTGAAAGCGAACTAATAACCGTTGCTCTAAAGCGTGTAGATGTTGGAAATGAAGAGGATACTATGCTGCAAAGCATTATGCGTCCTCATGTGAATATACTACCTAACACCTCTGGAGTAAGAACTGCAACAGAAGCCGTTTTTGCAGCGCAGCTAGCACGTGAGGCACTAGAGACTAATTGGATTAAACTAGAAATTCACCCCGATCCCAAATACCTTTTACCAGATCCTATAGAAACCCTCAATGCCGCCGAAGAACTAGTAAAATTAGGTTTTGTAGTGATGCCATACATACACGCAGATCCTGTGTTATGTAAAAGGCTGGAAGATGTGGGCACACAATGTGTGATGCCTTTAGGAGCACCCATAGGCACTAATAAAGGAATAAAAACGGTAGACTTTCTAGAAATTATCATTGAGCAAAGTAATGTACCTGTAATTGTAGATGCCGGTATTGGTAGTCCGTCGCATGCGGCTTATGCTATGGAGTTAGGAGCTGATGCTGTCTTAGTGAACACAGCCATCGCAGTGTCTAAAAATCCTGTAGCTATGGCAAAAGCATTTAAAATGGCAGTACAGGCTGGTCGCATGGCTTACAATGCAAAACTAGCTCCGGTAAAAACATATGCAGAAGCTAGCAGCCCGCTCACTTCTTTTCTTAATTAAAACAACTAGTTATGTCTTTTAAAAGCACTTTTGACACCTATGATTGGGATACTGTAGAAAAAGAAATCTATAGCTACACAGCACAAGATGTACGGCATGCTCTTGATAAGGAAAAAATCGATTTAGAAGATTTTAAAGCACTTATATCTCCTGCTGGAAAGGGTTTTCTAGAAGAAATGGCACAACGTAGTCATGCGCTTACTAAGAAGCGATTTGGTAATACCATCCAGATGTATATCCCGATGTATCTGTCTAATGAGTGTCAAAACATATGTACGTACTGCGGTTTTAGTATGACTAATAAAATCCCTCGTAGAACACTCAATGATGAAGAGATCCTAAAAGAGGTTGCATTTCTAAAGTCTAAAGGATATGATCACATATTACTGGTTACCGGAGAAGCAAATAAGACTGTTGGTGTTTCTTATCTAAAGCATGCTATTGAACTCATCAGAGAACATTTTTCAAATATAAGTATCGAAGTACAGCCACTGGATCAAGAGGAATATGAACAGCTCGTTAGTGCTGGTTTATATGCTGTGTTGGTATATCAAGAAACGTATCACGAAGCAACGTATAAAACACATCACCCTAAGGGGAGAAAATCAAACTTCGATTATCGCTTAGATACACCTGATAGACTGGGTAAAGCTGGCATTCACAAGATAGGTATTGGTGCTTTATTTGGTCTAGAAGATTGGCGCGTAGATAGTTTTTATACAGCATTACATCTAAAATATTTACAAAAAACCTATTGGCAAACTAAGTACTCTATCTCCTTCCCCAGATTAAGACCGCATCAAGGAGAAGTACAACCTAAGGTTGAAATGACAGACGCAGATCTGGTGCAGCTTATTTGTGCTTATCGTTTGCTAGATGAAGATGTGGAGTTATCTATGTCTACAAGAGAAAGTGAATGCTTTAGAAATAACATAATAAGTCTAGGGATAACGTCAATAAGTGCACAATCTAAAACAAACCCTGGAGGCTACGTCGTGGATCCACAATCATTAGAACAATTTGAAATTTCAGACGAAAGAGATACTGATGAAATCAAACAAATGATTGAATCTAAAGGATACCAAGCGGTTTGGAAAGATTGGGATAAAAGTTATTTTAAAACTGTGTAAAATGGATCTAACCACTTCAGAAAAACAACAATATAGCAGACACCTCAATCTAGAAGAAATAGGATTAGAAGGTCAATTGAAAATCAAAAAAGCAAGCGTTTTAGTTATTGGTGCAGGTGGCCTAGGCTGCCCAGTATTACAATACCTTACTGCTGCAGGTGTTGGTAGCATTGGAATCATAGATAATGATGTGGTGGAGCAATCCAATTTACAACGTCAAATATTGTATAATCATGATGATATTGGGAGTAATAAAGCCATA
Organism: Dokdonia sp. Hel_I_63; assembly: GCF_007827285.1. Lineage (NCBI taxonomy): Bacteria > Pseudomonadati > Bacteroidota > Flavobacteriia > Flavobacteriales > Flavobacteriaceae > Dokdonia > Dokdonia sp. Hel_I_63. The sequence goes on from NZ_VISD01000001.1 coordinate 2,296,210, forward strand.
TCAGCTACAAGGCGCTTAGAAAAACTCAATCCTTATATTAAATTTGAAACATACCCAATGCGTCTTACTAGAGATAATGCGCTAGAGCTCTTTGCAAACTATGATATCATTGTGGATGGTTCTGATAATTTTGCTACGCGATATTTAGTAAATGATGCTGCTGTATTAAAAAATAAACCTGTCGTGCTGGGTTCTATTTATAAATTTGAAGGGCAGCTGGCTGTTTATAATTACAACAGTGGTCCTACCTACCGATGTTTATACCCAACACCTCCTAAACAGAATGAAATGCCTAATTGCTCTGAAGCAGGCGTTCTAGGCGCACTAGCAGGAATTATAGGTGCATTACAAGCCAATGAAGTATTAAAAATCATCTGTGGAATAGGTGAAGTTCTTTCTGGAAAATTGCTCACCTATAACATGTTAAGCATGGAACAAATGATTTTGGGATTTGATAAGGATACTAGTATCATAGTCAGTCGTCTTGAAGATGAGTACGAGTTACAATGTGAGTTTTCTGTAGACAATATGGGTATTACAATAGATGAGATTAATAAACATCCAGACAAATACAATCTCCTAGACGTGAGAGAGCATCATGAGAGAGCAGTACATCATATAGGAGGTCAACATATTCCTTTAGGCGAACTGCAGAATAGAGCACATGAAGTATTGCAAACTAAAGATCTGGTTGTGTATTGTAAAGCTGGTGTACGTAGTAAAAAAGCTATCAAATTATTGCAAGAAGAAGACTTTGACTGCAGGCTTTTATATTTAACGGGAACTGTTTTGTAGTTTATTGCTGAACAACCTTAATTCTATACAAAAAGAAAACGCCTTAGCATAGCTAAGGCGTTTTATATACTTAATATTAAGTCGTCTTATGCAATCTCTAAAAGCTCAAGTTCAAACTCTAAAGTTTGTCCTGCTAGTGGGTGGTTTGCATCTACAATGATATGATCTTCATTTACTTCAGATACACGTAACTGTTGCTCAGAACCATCAGGTCTAGAAGCTACTAATATAACACCTACTTCTGGTTTGATTTCTTCAGGTAATTGCGTTTTCGGTACTGTTTGAAATAACTCTTGCTGTACGTCACCGTACGCTTCTTCCTTAGTTATAGTAACCGTTTTCTTCTCGTTAACCGCCATATCTATTAAAGCATTCTCAAATCCTGGGATAAGTTGGCCTTTGCCAAGTTCTACCTGCAAAGGTTCTCTTTGTAAAGAGCTATCAAACACCTGTCCATCTTCTAATTTTCCTGTGTAGTGTACTGTTACTACATCATTTCCTTTTACTTTACTCATAATTACTTGTTTTTAATCGAATTATAATTTACAAAACTACAAGAAGAAAATCGGCTTACGAAGGAATCCACCAATGAATCTGGATACTGTAAAAGCTTGTACTGTGATGTGTACTTTTACGATGATTCATAATAACCAATATTATCTCAAAAAATAAAGGCCTGACACCCCTGCCAGACCTTTATAAGCTCAAAAATCGTGAGCCCCTCTCACGATTTTGATTCAATTGAATTGTGCGCAAAACTACTTCTAATCTCAGAGAAGCATGAACGCTATTCAATAAGAAGCTAGTGCTATTGATAATCTTTTGACCAGTAGTAAATAGATTATTATACTTTGTAAAAATTACTTATTTCATATTGAGCCAACTTAGGAATAGCGGCGGTAAATACTTTAATCTCCCAGTGGCTTAAGTGCGGCATCATATTCATAGGATGCTCAAAGAATATCGTATTATCTGCTGTTGTAAACGTAGCAGACGGAATAATATAAAAGGCTCTTGGATTATCTTCTATGACTGTCACTAGACCTATAAAACGGTGTCCTGCAACCTGTCCATAATCAAGCTTTTGTATTTTAATATTTTCCTCATCTTCTACTTGGATAGAACGTAGTTGTAGCTCGCTTGTTTTACCCGTAGGTGCTGTGATGAGAAAGTCAAGGCCTGCTACTCTATTAGTATCTGGCGCAATGGTAAAACCAGCTTTCGAGAGTTCCCTCGTGACAAAATCTAGTAGTTGTAATGTGTCGTTTTTCATAATGGGGTGCAAAGATAATTATTTCTTTAAAAAAGTAGGATTACATAACCACTATAACGATGTACTAAAAAGGTAAAGAAAATGTACTTCTAGATGGATGTTACGCTTTCGCGAAAGCGTTAAAAAACTTAAAACGCACATAAAAAACTAATTATACAGGTCAACTATATCATAAATAAAGGATTGATGAGTCTATTATAAAAATAAATGGGTTCTCGTGTAATGTAAGTGGGATGATATCGTCAAAGTACAAATCGTTTAAAGTAATATCAATCTTATAAATGACTGTATGCAAGTACAAATTATACTTCCAGCTATTTAATTACATAAATATTGAAAAATTAACCTTTTTTAAGTTTTAGAATATTATTTGAACACTAGTTTTGCACCCTTAAATTATTTATCAAGAATCTCAATTAGGAGATAGCAACCTGCAATAACGAGCAAGGTGCTAAATAGATAAGCCAATTAGTTGGAAACAATGTTAACTCAGACTTCTATCTAAATTGCTATTATCTCCTTGCAAGAATGAAGAAGAACATGACACAGACTACACAAATTACCCCAAAATTTTCAGCCCTAGTTCCGCTATTTGTATTTGTAATTACATTTTTAGGAGTTGGTATTTATCAAGATGACTTCTATGCGCTGCCTGCCCCTATGGCGGTTATTGCAGGAATCATCGTGGCCTTTATAATGTTTAAACAGACTATAAATGCTAAGATTGACATCTTACTTAAAGGTTGTGGTGATGACAAAATTTTAACCATGTGCCTTATTTATTTACTGGCTGGGGCATTTGCCGCAATTACTAATGCTACAGGGAGTGTGGATGCGATTGTAAACATAGGCTTAGATTATATTGCGATACAATATATCTACGTAGGTATTTTTGTCATTGCTGGGTTTTTATCGGTTTCTACAGGGACATCTGTGGGTGCAATTGTCGCGCTAGCACCCATTGTGGTAGGTTTTGCAGATAAAAGTAGTGCAGACCTTGCCATACTTTGTGGTGCCTTGCTAGGTGGTAGTATGTTTGGTGATAACCTCTCCGTAATTTCAGATACTACGATAGCTGCGACCCAATCTCTGGGTACAAAAATGAGTGATAAATTCAAGCAAAATATAAAAATTGCTGTTCCCGCAGCGCTCATTACTATTGCTATTTTGATTTTTCAAGGAGTAGATCTCACAACAGATGTAACAGAGACCGTTGTTTATGAATATGATGTAATTAAAATTGCACCTTATGTCCTTGTCATTATTCTCTCTGTCATAGGACTCAACGTTTTTGTAACGCTTCTTGTAGGTGTACTTGCAGCAGCATTGTTAGGTATTATTTATGGTGATTTTACGATTATAGAGTCTACAAAGATTGCTTATACAGGTTTTACAAATATGACGGAGATTTTCTTATTGTCACTACTTACCGGTGGTCTTGCTGCTCTTGTGGCTAGTAATGGCGGGATTGAGTTTATATTAGTGAATATCAAAAAACTTATCAAAAGTAAAAAAACGGCACAATTAGGCATTGCTGCGTTAGTGAGCACTATTAATATGGCAATTGCAAATAACACGGTATCTATTATTGTTGCTGGTCCTATTGCAAAAACCATTAATGATGAATATGCCTTAGACAATAAGAAAACAGCTTCCATTCTAGATATTTTTGCATGTATCTTTCAGGGCTTACTTCCTTATGGAGCGCAGGTTTTAATGATTCTAAGTTTTTCAAAAGGTAATATCAATTACTTAGATCTTGTAGGTAATACTTGGTATTTACTATTGCTGTTTGTAGTTACCATCTTATATATCATCTTTAGAAGTGATACAAAAAAGCACGCTTTCGCGAAAGCTGCATAAGTACATCGCAAAGCACAATTTGAGCACTACGAACGTGTTGTATTCATATAAAAAAAAAATCCAAAAGCGGAAAAAGAGATACTCCAAACAAAACTTTTTTTTAGCCAAATTGCCTCTTTTCTTATATAAATTGGCAATTCATAAGAATTTAGGGCTTTATTGTTAAACCTATCCCAAAATCAAACCCTACTGAGAACCGTACGGGAAGTTGCTGCGTTATATATGTAAATCTAAATAACACAAACACTAAACAATTATGAAAACAGTAAACGTATTATCAATGGCACTTTGTGCAGGACTTTTATCACTAGCTTCATGTGAAGGCTCAAAAAATGTTGGTAAAGAGGAAGTATCAAACCAAAAAGAAATGATGGATGATAAAATGTCTGAAGGTAAGGACATGATGGACGATACAATGTCTGAGGGTGAAGACATGATGGATGAAATGACAGTAATGGTAGGTGGAGCAGCAATGTATCCTTCTAAAAACATAATAGAGAACGCAGTAAACTCAAAAGACCATACAACACTAGTTGCGGCAGTAAAAGCTGCAGGTCTTGTAGAGACTTTACAAGGTGAAGGACCATTTACAGTTTTTGCCCCAACAAATGCTGCTTTTGAAAAACTTCCAGAAGGAACGGTTGCAACTTTACTTAAGCCAGAAAGTAAAACTGCTTTACAAGGTGTACTTACATACCATGTAGTTGCAGGAAAATATGATGCAGCGGCTATTATGAGCGAGATCAAAAAGAATAATGGTACAGCAACCTTTACTACTGTAAACGGTGGGAAATTAATGGCTTCTGTAAAAGGATCGTCTGTAGTTCTTATGGATCAAAACGGAAACAGCTCTACAGTAACTATTGCAGATGTAAACCAGTCTAATGGTGTAATACACGTAGTAGATACCGTAGTTTTACCAGCTAAATAATTTTAAAATACCCAATTTTAAAAGCGTCACTGTACATTGCAGATGGCGCTTTTTTTTGTTTTAATTACTAGTAATTCTCTCGTATATAAAGTGCTAGCTTCACACTTTTGAGATTGTGAATATCTATTGTCGTTTTTTACTTTTTCGCCTTGAGCTAACCCCTATTTTTGGCAATCTTAAAATAAAAGATATATGAGTGCAACTTGGTATGAGTGCAAAGTAAAGTATAGAAAATTTGATGAAGCATCAGGAACTCAAAAGGTAAAAACAGAGCCTTTTCTTGTAGATGCTATTTCTTACACAGAAGCAGAAAGTAGAATAACACAAGAAATGACAGCTTACTTAAGTGATAGCGAAGAAATCAAAATCACAAACATAAAAGTAGCAAACTACGCAGAGATTCACCCATTTGAAAATTCTGATAGATGGTTTAAATCTCGTGTCTCACTCATCGCTTATGATGAGGAAAGCGGCAAAGAACGTAAGACTAATCAATACTTGCTTGTACAAGGAAATGATGTAAAAGAAGCCTTTGATAACACTGTTGTCACTATGAAAGACACGATGGGAGAATATACAATTCCAGCAGTTTCTGAGTCGCCTATTATGGATGTATTCCCATACTTTTCTGGTGAGGAAGATGATCTAGAGCGTCTAGAGGAGTTTACTAGAATTAAAGATTCTGTTCCTGTAGATTATAGCGAGAATAAGGAGCAAGCCATGGCAGACTCACTTACTACCGAAGAAGAATAAACCAGTCGATCTTACGTAAGATCTACGATAAAGAGGCTGTTTATATACTTATAAGCAGCCTTTTGTTTTTAATAACACATGCCCTTCATAACTACGGTAAGACCCACGCGGGATGAGTATCTTTGCTAGATTACTAAATAACCGTTTTACGTAGTTATTAAATAAGAAGATTATGATTCCAAAACTTCATTACATATCGAAAGGAAGCTCACTCAAAGAGCACATAGAACATATACAAAAAGCATGTAATGCCGGAGCTGAGCTCGTGCAACTCCGTGTAAAAGACTGTTCTCAAAAAAAACTGCTTGCCATTGCACAAGAAGCTAGAGAGATTACCGCTCATTTCCAGACACGGTTAATTATTAATGATGATTATAAAATTGCAAAAGAGGTAAAAGCAGATGGAGTGCACCTAGGAAGCGCAGATGCCTGCCCTATAACTGCTAGAAAACACTTATACACTTGGCAAATTATAGGAGGTACCGCACATACTTTACAAGATTGTGAGGCACTAATTGAGAAGCAAGTGGATTATATTAGTCTAGGACCTTACAGCACTACTACTACAAAAGAAACCACAGCGAAAACACTAGGAACTTCTGATTATAAAGCAATCATTGACGAGCTAGCTACCACTACTCCTATGCTGGCTGTAGGAGGCATCACCCTTAATGACGTCAAAAACATTTTGGAAACGGGTATCGATGGTATTGCAGTTTCTCAAGCAATTACAACAGATTTTAATAGCATTCGCTTGTTTAATGAGCTGCTGGGAGCATCTTCTACACAAGAACAGCGTCATAGTTTTGAATAAAAAAGCGTTGCTTATATAAATGATGATTGGTTTTGATTGCGCTTTCGCGAAAGCGTGAAAAAGATTATAAACAAAAAGCCCATCTAATTTAATAGATGGGCTTTTATTAAAACTTGAAGTATATGTATTAGATAACTCTTACGTTTACTGCGTTTAATCCTTTGTTACCTTCTTTAAGTTCAAATTCAACTTGATCACCTTCGCGAATCTCGTCGATTAACCCTGAAATGTGTACAAAGTGGTCTTTTTCAACACCTTCTTCTGTAATAAAACCAAATCCTTTAGTGTCGTTGAAAAATTTTACTGTTCCGTTATTCATAATATAATGTATTTAATAATTGTGATTATTTTTTATCACGGAGCAAAAGTACAACTAAAGATTACCAATCTATAGGAAAATAGTCTTTTAAAAATTTTCCAGACCAATGTTTACCTGTATTAATTCCATCAATAAGTGGATCCATCACCCTAGCAGCGCCATCTACGATGTCTAATGGTGGTTGAAAATCATGTACTTCTACTTTCTTTTTTGATAGCTCTGCAGGGTCCTCATCTGTCACCCATCCCGTATCTACGGCATTCATATAAATTCCAGACTTTGCAAATGTGGCAGAAGAAGTATGTGTAAGCATGTTTAATGCAGCCTTTGCCATATTGGTATGCGGGTGTCTATCCTCCTTTTTAAAACGGTGAAATTTACCTTCCATAGCAGACACGTTAATGATATGCTTCTGTCCAGTATTTTCTTTCATCATGAGATTAGACAGACGGTTACACAATACAAAAGGCGCCACGGCATTAACTAGCTGTACCTCTACCATCTCAGTAGTTTCTATCTCACCTAGTTTTAAACGCCAGCTATTAATTAGTCTTACGTAGATCTACTTGTTGTAAATCTGCATCCAGTTTTCCTTCTGGAAAGACTTCGCTAGTTTGTAACGAATTATCAAAACTATAAGGAATCTGAGAAAGCTCTGCCGAGTTGCGTAGTCCTATTCCTGGCTCAGGTCCATGCCAGGTAACCGGCAAGACATTATTTTTACTAGTTTTTGCAGTACTCACGCTTAAATCTGATAACTCCTGCAAGCAGGTAATGTGATCTTGTAAGAGTGGCTGTGCGAGCTTAGGAAGTTGATCTACTGGTAGTTTTTCATTTTCCATTAAGTGGAAATAAAAACCAGATGGCCTACGCACCGTTTGTGCCGCATTATTAATTAGTATATCTAGCCTATCGTACTTCTGCTCTATATAATTACAAAATATCTCTACACTTGGTATATGACGTAAATCCAGTCCATGAATGTGTAAGCGGTCGCTCCAGTCACCATAATCTTCTTCCTTTGCATATCGTATAGCGCTATCTGCTGGAAAACGTGTGGTTGCTACCACCGTCGCACCAGAGCGTAATAACATGAGGGTTATATGGTATCCTATTTTTAATCTTGAGCCTGTTATTACAGCTACTTGCCCGTTTAAATCGGCTGTTTGAAAGCGTTTTGCATAATTCAGATCACCACATGAAGTACACATGGTGTCATAAAAGTGGTGCAGCTTTGTATACACTGTTTCACACACGTAGCAATTTCTTGGAGACTCAAGTTCTGGAGTGTCTTCTGGAATTGCAGCTGCGCCAAGTAACTTAGGTGCTACAAAAAGCGAAGCTTCTCTAGCAGAGCGTATTCCTGTAGTTTTACGAGCGTGCTTATCTCTAGTAATCATCTTACGTTTGGCAGCCTTCTTGGCGTCTTTCCTCCTACGCTGAAACTCATCTCGATTAGGACGAGATAACATTCCTGAAGCTTTGAGAAGCTCTGTACGCTGTTCTTCTGGAAGCTCAAAAAGCTGATTTGTATCGGCTACTAGTTGCTGCAATGTATTAATACATGCATCAATTTCTTGTTGAGAGAGACTTTTATCTTGGGTGTTTTTACTTTGATCTTCGGGCATAATGAACTGCAATCATATTTTTTGCAAAGGTAATTATACTGCGTTTTATGAAGATGATAAATACTCGTATTCTTCTTGAGATATATTTGAATTACGCTTTCGCGAAAGCTTTGAGAATCCTCAATACTACGCACTTTAAAATCTCACAAAAAAGTATATTCGCGCCATGTGGATGTATTTAGGCTTACTGGCCGCACTTTTTCTGGGATTACACAACTTAGCAAAGAAACATGCTGTACAAGGTAACGAGGTGTTACCAGTATTGTTAGGAACACTATGTGCAGGATTTGTATTAATACTGCCATTTTTTATAGGTTCAAGGTTTTTTCCAGAATACACTCGAGAAATAGGGTTTTACATCACTCCTATTCCGTGGAAAACGCATGGTTTTATCATAATCAAATCCATGATTATGACTGCCTCATGGATTCTAGCATATCAAGCCTTAAAGCACTTACCTATCACCATAGTCACTCCTATACGATCTGCTGGACCGTTTTTTACATTTTTAGGAGCAATATTTATTTATAGAGAACAACCTAATGCACTACAATGGGTGGGTTTCTTTGTGATTATTCTATCAGTAATTCTGTATGCAAATATTGGTAAGAAAGAAGGGATTCACTTTAGAAAGAATAAGTGGATTTTTGCCATTATAGGTGCTACTTTCCTAGGAGCCTCCAGCGGATTGTACGACAAGTTCTTAATTCAGAATCTGGTGCTTAATCCGCAAACGTTGCAGTTTTGGTTTTGTTGGTATACTATTTTGATGTTACTAGTAATACTCTCAATTACATGGTTTCCTAAAGCCGAAAAAAGAAGTGCATTTACCTTTAGGTGGACGATTATTGCCGTAGGTATCTTGTTACAAACCGCCGATTATTTTTACTTCAAAGCACTGCAGGATCCAGATGCGCTTATCATGTTACTCTCTGCAATAAAACGTAGCCAACTTATAATAGCAGTAGTTATTGGTGGATTAGTGTTCAAGGAAAAGAATAAGCGCAAGAAATTGGTTCCGCTCGCAGGTATATTAATTGGGGTCTTCCTCATTTTATATTCTTAGTAAGCTGCCGTTCGCCATAACTAACTTATAATATTCCATAGATAATTTTTCATCATAAATAATTTGTATCCTTTTTACGCTTTCGCGAAAGCGTAACATCCCACCTACTCGCCTTCCTGATTATTCAACGTGCTTTAGGTAAAACATGAATATTATTTCACTTGCAGCTATCAAATTAAATGTTTGTTAAAAAAGAATGAACGTTCATTTTTGACACTACCTTTGCAGCAGCAATTAAATAACATGGCAAAACTTCAAAAAAGTATAGATAAACGTAATGCGCTTGTAAAAGCGACCATAGAGCTTGTAAACAATAATGGTTTTCACGCTACACCTATGAGTAAAATTGCCAAAATGGCAAGCGTTTCTCCTGCCACTATCTATCTCTATTTTGAAAATAAACAAGACCTTGTTAATAAAACTTATATAGAAGTTAAGGCTTCTTATACAGAGTATGCATTTGCATCTTATGATGCTTCGCTCCCAGTAGAGTCAGGTTTTGAGTACATCTGGAAACGTATTGCAGATTTTAAATTAAAGGAATGTGAGAAAGCAATGTTTCTTGCACAGTGTGATAACACTCCTATGATTGATGAGGAAAGTAGACAAGAAGGAATAAAACACTTACAACCTCTACTCGACTTATGGGAACGTGGTAAAAAAGAAGGAATTATTAAACCATTATCCGATTTTATATTATACGCATATGCTATTAATCCGCTTTCATTTTTAATGATGACTCAAAAGCGAGGAGCATTTCAATTAGACAAAACTCACTTGGAAGAAGCTTATCAATCTGCCTGGAGTAGCATTAAAGTATGTTAATAAAAACAACAAGAAACCAAATAATTAAAACATGGAATTACTAGATAAATTAAACTGGAGATATGCCGCAAAGGCAATGAATGGAGAAAAAGTAGCCGAAGATAAAATTGAAAGAATTTTAGAAGCTACAAGACTTGCTCCTACTTCAAGCGGACTACAACCTTTTGAGGTTATGGTGATTAAAAATCAAGATATAAAAGAACAAATAAGACCTGTAGCTTGGAATCAGTCTGTAATTACAGATTGCTCACACTTATTAGTCTTTGCAGCTTGGGACACTTATACACCAGAAAGAATTAACTATATGTTTGATCTTACTAATGATATAAGAGGATTTAAAAATGAAGGTTGGGAAAACTACCGCCAAATGTTACTAGACTCTTACCCACAAAAGGATGAGCAAGAAAACTTTGAACACGCTGCAAGACAAGCATATATTGCATTTTCGCACGCAATTATAGCTGCTGCTTATGAGAAAGTAGATGCAACCCCGCTAGAAGGTTTTGATGCTACTGAGGTTGATAAAATTTTAGGCTTACGCGAAAAAGGATTACGTAGTGCGGTACTACTTCCTTTAGGCTACAGAAAAGAAGATGAAGACTGGCTAGTAAATCTTGTGAAGGTGAGAAAACCTATGGAAGATATGGTAACTGTAATTGACTAAAAAATAGATAGCGATGACTAAAAGTATATTATTAAAAAGTAGACCAGAAGGAACACCATCTTTATCAAATTTTGAATTTGTTACAGATGAGTCAGCGCTTACTGCTGGTAAGGGTGAAATCTTGTTAGAGGCAGCATATGTTTCTGTAGATCCCTATTTAAGAGGTAGGATGAGTGATGCAAAGTCATACATTGCACCCTTTGAAATAGGTAAACCTATACACTCTGGTGTAGTTGCAAAAGTAACAGCATCTAAAAATGACGCTTTTAAGGAAGGTGATTATGTTTCTGGAATGCTAGATTGGGCAACTGCTCAAGTGCACACAGGAGAAGGACTTCTTAAAGTAGATCCATCAAAAGCATCGCTAAGTGCGTACTTAGGTATTTTAGGAATGACTGGACTTACAGCTTTTCTAGGTTTACATGAAATAGGAAAACCTGTAGCAGGAGAAACGCTCGTAGTTTCTGGTGCAGCCGGGGCTGTAGGTAGCGTTGTAGGACAGATTGGAAAGATTTTAGGATTACGCGTAGTAGGTATTGCGGGAACTGATGAGAAGGTTACAATGCTCAAAGAAAAATTTGGCTTTGATGCAGCTATCAACTACAATACTACAGATGATATGGCGGCAGCAATAAAAACTGCAGCGCCAGATGGTGTAGATGTTTACTTTGATAATGTAGGTGGACCCATCTCTGACGCAGTGCTCGTAAATATTAATCGCTTTGCAAGAATGATTATTTGTGGAGCTATCTCTGTGTACAACAATACAGAAATACCAATGAGTATGAGTGTACAGCCATTTTTAGTTAAAAATAGCGCACTAATGCAAGGCTTTATTGTCTCAAACTATGCAGAGAAATTTCCTGAGGCTATGAAACAACTGGCTACTTGGTTATCTGAAGGTAAACTGACTTACACGGAAACAGTAGTAGAAGGTTTTGAGAACATCCCAACAGCTTTTATTGATTTATTTGAAGGTAAAAACAAAGGGAAGATGGTCGTAAAGATCTAAGAAATATTGAAAGAAAAAGAAAAAAAAAGTACGATGAACAATTTTGAATTTAAGAATCCGACTAAAGTCATCTTTGGAAAGGATACGATTGCAAAGCTAAGTGAAGAGATTCCTGCAGATGCCAAGGTGCTATTATTATATGGTGGCGGAAGTATCAAGAAGAATGGAATATACGACCAAGTAAAAACAGCGCTATCAGATGTAGATGTTACTGAGTTTGGAGGTATACCTGCAAATCCTGAGTATGCAGTACTTATGGAAGCGTTAGAGGTAATTAAAGACAAAGAAATTACATATTTACTTGCTGTAGGTGGAGGTTCTGTAATTGATGGAACTAAGTTCTTATCGGCAGCGGCTCTTTATGATGGAGATACGCCATGGGATATTCTTACACAGAATATTAAAACTGAGAAAGGAATGCCTTTTGGAACGGTATTAACACTACCAGCTACAGGATCTGAGATGAACTCAGGATCTGTAATTACGAGAAAGGAAACGCAAGAGAAGCTTGCTATGGGAGGTCCAGGATTATTTCCAGTATTTTCTATTTTAGATCCGCAGGTCATTACTTCTATTCCAGAACGCCAGCTAGCAAATGGTCTTACAGACGCATTTACTCATGTTCTTGAGCAATATATGACGTACCCTATAGGTGCGCGTTTACAAGATCGTTTTGCCGAGAGTATCTTACAAACACTTATTGAAGTGGCTCCTACGGTTATTAAAGACCCATCAGATTACAAAGCCGCAGCAGATTTCATGTGGAGTTGTACTATGGCTCTTAATGGATTAATCCAAAAAGGAGTTCCTACAGACTGGGCAGTACATGCCATTGGTCATGAACTTACAGCAATGTTTGGTATAGATCACGCACGCACGCTAGCAGTTATTGCTCCTAGTCACTATAAATTCAATTTTGAAGCTAAGAAAGAGAAATTGGCTCAATATGCAGAACGTGTATGGAATGTAACAGAAGGTAGTATAGATGACAAAGCTTATGCTGCTATCGAAAAGACAGAGGCTTTCTTCAAAGAATTAGGAATAGATACTAAGCTCTCAGATTACACAGGAGATTACGAAGGAACTGCTGAGAAAATTTCTAAGCGATTTACAGATCGTGGATGGGAAGGATTAGGAGAACACCAATCACTAACTCCAGATAATGTGGAGAAAATAGTCAAAATGGCTTACTAATAACAATTATGAAGATTATACAATCACTAGCACTTGTGCTAACTATTATCACAGCAACAAGCTGTAAGGAATCAAACACTAAAACAACTTCTGAAAAAGTTTCGGAAGTAACAACAGAAATTAAAAAAGAAAAAGAAATGAACGTTTTATTTGTATTAACATCACACGACCAATTAGGAGACACTGGAAAGAAAACAGGATTTTGGGTAGAAGAATTTGCTGCGCCATATTACTCGTTACTTGACAAAGGTGTAAACATTACAATCGCAACTCCAAAGGGAGGAGCTGCACCTATAGATCCAAGTAGTGACTCTCCAGACGCTGCAACAGAAGCTACAGAGCGTTTTGACAAAGACGAAACTGCAAAAAACCTTATCGCAAACACAAAAGTACTTGCAGATATGAATGCAGACGATTTTGACGCTGTATTTTACCCAGGAGGTCACGGACCATTATGGGATCTTGCAAATGACGCAAAGTCAATCGCACTTATTGAAAAATTTAATAGTCAAGAAAAGCCAGTTGCTTTCGTATGTCACGCTCCAGCTGCATTAAAAGATGTAAAAGGAACTGATGGAAACCCATTAGTACAAGGGAAAAAAGTAACAGGATTTACTAACACTGAAGAAGAGGCTGTACAACTTACTGAGGTAGTACCTTTCTTAGTAGAAGACATGCTAACTAAAAACGGTGGTCTCTATTCTAAAAAAGAAGATTGGGCTGCATATGCAATCCAAGATGGAAACCTTATTACAGGTCAAAACCCAGCTTCATCAGAACTAGTAGCAGATAAACTATTAGAGAGCATCAAGTAATTGATTTCATTCTAAAAAGTGAAAAGGTTGCCGTTTGGCAACCTTTTTTTATGCGGTAAAGTGTGATAACCTTTAATTTGTTTGCTGTAGAAGGGTTACGCTTTCGCGAAAGCGTGATAATATAAAATATAATGCTACACCTCCTACTCTGCCTTTCTGAGCACCTCAAGAGGAGAACTGCGCAATACGCCGCCTATATTGCTGAGACCAATGAATACAACCAATACTGTGATGCCAGGTAGAAATACTAGGAATGGGATTAATGATGGAATAAACGGCTCTTTGAATACAAATATCGCAAGCAGTAAGCTACTCACTAATGCCAATAAAATCCCAACTAAACTTCCCAAAACACCTAAAAAGAAGTACTCAAATGCCGAAATCTTAAGAATCTGTTTGTTTTTTGCACCCAAGGTTCGCAGTAGCACGCTTTCTTTAATACGTTGATATTTGCTCGTGCGCACAGATCCTATAAGTACGATGATACCTGTAAGAATACTAAAGAATGCCATAAAATTGATTATCCACGAGACTTTGTTTAAGATATCTTCTAACACATTATACACCTGTCTTAAATCAATAATAGAGACATTAGGAAATGCCGTAACTAAATCCCGCTGTAATCCCGCCGATTTTTCTTTAGTATCTGCATACGTTGTTAACACATTGAATTGAGGAGCATTCTCGAGTACACCCTTTGGAAAAACGATGGAGAAATTGAGTTGTAATCTTGCCCAATCAACCTTGCGAATACTTCCTACAGTAGTTTCCATAAGGACTCCTTGCACATTAAAAACAATAGGATCACCTACAGTCACATTTGCATCATCTGCAAGATTATCAGAGATGGAAATTTTTATAGGTTCGTTAGGTGCTATAGCGTCTATCCACTCCCCTTCTATAATTTCTTCTGATGCTATAAGCTCATCCCTGTAAGTAGTTCTAAACTCATGGTTGAGAATCCACTTACGTATTTGTGCGGTACTATCTGTACGTAAGGCGTTTACTAGAATTCCATTAATACTGTGCATACGCATAGTCACTAGCGAAATATTATCAATAACTTGTAAGTCATTAGTTTTGAAAGTAGTGGCTACCTCCTCAACTTGATCTGGCTGGACGTCTAGCGTAATGATATTTGCACTATTTGAAGTGTTGCCTACTTCCGTTTTGGCAAGTAATATATCCTTTGTAAAATAAAGCGTACTTATTAAAAAAGTACCTAAACCTATGGCAACTAGTAATACTAAAGTTTGATTATTAGGTCGGTATAAATTGAGGAGACTCTGGCGCATGGTGAATGACGCCTTCTTGGGGAAGTACTTCTTAACGATGAGCATCGTACCTCTTGCTACTCCGGCTAAAACAGCAAATGTCACGATAACACCGCCTACAAAAGTAAGTGCAAATAGACCATCCTTTAATAACCAAAAGGAAAATAAATACAGTGATACCATAATGAGTCCTACGACCACTAATCTAGCTTTTGCACTTTCTTGATTAGATGTTTCCGTTACTCTTAACACATCTAATGGAGACACATACCAAGTACGAATAAGTGGTAATAGCGCAAATAAAACAGACATAAATAAACCAAGTAATACTCCCATGATGAGTGGCTGTATGGAAATATTTATGGTCACATCAAAAGGTAAAAACTCTTGTAGGATATAAGGGAATAACTCTTGTAGACCTGCACCTATGATGGTGCCTATGATTCCACCTATTAATCCTATGCCAGCTATTTGTATCAGAAAAATTAAAAAACTCTGTTTTCTAGAAGCTCCCATACACTTTAAAACAGCGATGGCTTTCAGTTTTTCTTTGATATAGATGTTTACAGAACTAGCGATACCTACGCATCCCAATAGAAGCGCTATAAATGCTGCTAGGTTGAGAAATGCTCCTACATTCTCGTATCGCTGTCCTAATCGTGCGCTGGTGCTTGTATGCGTATCTATATCTGCATTTTCTAATTTGAGAATAGGATCTATGTTTTTTTCTAAAGCTTCAAGATCTATGGACGGTGCTTTATAAAAAAATTGATATTCCTTACGACTACCAAACTGCAATAGCTCCGTCTCTGCGATAAAGCGATTAGGGATTATTACGGGCGGTGCAACAGAACTTGATACGGCACTACTTCCTGGCATAGATATTAACTCCCCAATGATAGGCAACGTGATCGCTCCTACTTTGATAGAATCTCCAGGAACCACACTGTACTGTAACATAAGTGTAGCGTCAACGAGAGCTCCGCCATTAACCTGATAACTAGTTCCTGCGTTTACAGGATTAGTTTGCATGGATCCATAAAATGGAAAATCGCCTTCTAGACCTCTTACACGTACCAGTTTTGTTCCTCCATTTTTAGGAAACGCAATCATAGATACAAAGTTCACCTCTGATGCATCTGGTTGAAGCGAGTCTATGATAGCTTGAGCACGCTCGCTTGGAGCTTGCCTACTGTCAATGATATAATCTGCCCCCATGAGGGTTTTAGATTGTCGCTGTATATTTTCTGTAAGATTCTGGCTAAATAGCTGAATGGAAACCACCGCTGCAATTCCCAATATGATGGAAGCCATAAAGAGCAACAAACGCACTTTACTTGCCTTAGCATCCCGCCATGCCATTTTAAACAACCAACTTGTAGCTGCCTTAGTGATTAGTTTTGGATTATTCAAGATGCTGTGGTGCGTTCGTTAGTTAAAATTTGACCTCCTTTTAATCGTAAGATTTGTTGCGTTCTATTTGCTAGATCTAAGTCGTGTGATATAATCACTAAGGTAGTTCCGGCACTTTTGTTTAGTTCAAAAAGGAGTTTTATCACTTTTTCGCCAGTTTCTTCATCAAGATTTCCCGTAGGTTCATCTGCAAAAAGTATCGATGGCTTATTTACGAAAGCTCGTGCAAGAGCGACACGCTGTTGCTCTCCACCAGAAAGTTGGGAAGGATAATGATCTATACGATCAGCTAGACCTACCTGCTCCAGTAGTTCTTTTGCACGTGTACTAGCATTCTTGTCTCCCTGAAGTTCAAGAGGAACACTCACATTCTCTATGGCAGTAAGTGTTGGTAATAGTTGGAAATTCTGGAAGATAAAACCTACCTCTTTATTGCGTAATGCAGCACGCTCATCTTCGTTTAATGCACTTAAGTTATGACCGCATAACTCAACGGTACCAGCATTAGGCTGGTCAAGACCTGCACATAAACCTAGCAGAGTCGTTTTACCACTACCTGACGGACCTATGATAGAAAAAGTTTGACCTTTTTCTACTTCAAAATCTATATTTTGTAATACGGTGAGCTGTTTTGAGCCGCTGGTATACGTCTTTTCTAGCCCGCTTATCTTTAATATCTTTGACATGCTTCCTTAAATAAATACAACTAATTATGTTCTCTATAAAATTAACACAATGGTCTTTAAAAAGCCCACAGTCGCTACAATACATTATCACAAAGTTTAGTATTGTTATAATGTCGATTTCTTTCGCTTCATGTAACAGTAATACGGCTACAAAAGAACAAGTTGTACAAGAACCCACAATAGCGGTTTCTCAAGAAGAAATACATGATTCAAGGAAATCTCTGCTCTTCTTTGGAGATAGTATTACTGCTGGCTATGGCCTAGATGATACAAATGATGCCTATCCAGCACTCATCCAAAACAAAATAGACAGTCTAAACTTAGATTATGAGGTGATAAACTCAGGCTTAAGCGGAGAAACCAGTGCAGGTGGTCGAAGCAGGATAGATTGGATACTAAATCAACCTATAGATGTATTTGTGCTAGAACTTGGTGCAAATGACGGCTTACGAGGCGTTGCTGTAGAAGAAACCAGAGAAAACCTTCAAGCTATTATTGATGCTGTACGTGCCAAAAGTCCGTCTACTACTATTGTTCTTGCTGGAATGCAACTACCTCCTAATTTTGGTCAAGTATATACCGCAAATTTTAAAAGTATGTTTATTGAGCTTGCAACGTCAAATGATATGGCTTTTATTCCATTTATTTTAAAAGATGTAGGTGGTATTAAAGCTCTTAATCAAAATGATGGTATTCATCCTACAGAAGAAGGTCATGAGATTGTTGCCGAAACTGTCTGGGAAACCCTAGAAGAGCTTCTCACCAAAAAGCAATAAACAGTATTGATTATCAGTTATTTGAAAATATAAATATATCGTTATATCATAAATTGCATCTTCTCATTTAACAATGCTCTAATGCGTTAAAACACTCTTATCACCTTCTTAAAATACCATTAAGACCCATGGTAAAGCTGTAAAGTCCACTTAATTTTATAAAAAAACAAAATTATGGAACTTACAAATAAGACAATAATCATAACAGGAGCATCAAGTGGTATAGGTGAAGCAACCGCACACAAACTAGCATCACACGGTGCAAATGTGGTATTAATGGCTCGTAGTGAAGATAAATTGCAAGAGCTACAAAAAGCAATTACCGATAATGGTGGAAAAGCGATTGTAGCAACAGGTGATGTAACAAGCAAAGAAGATTTTGATAAAGGTGTTGCTGCCGCGGTAAAAGAATATGGCAAAGTAGACGGCCTTATTAATAATGCAGGATTAATGCCATTATCTTTTGTAGAAAAGCTCAAAACAGATGAGTGGATGCAAATGGTAGATGTAAATATAAAAGGAGTATTAAATGGAGTTGCAGCCGTTTTACCAGAACTTAAAAAGAATAAAGGAGGCCATATCATAAACATCTCTTCCATGGCAGCACACCGCTATTTCCCAGGTGGAGCTGTGTATTGCGCTACAAAGAGCGCCGTAAAGATGTTTTCTGAAGGACTACGTCAAGAGCTAGCTCCAGAATATGGAATTAATGTTACCTCTATCGAGCCAGGCGCAGTAAGCACTAGCCTTACTGAGACAATCACAGATGAGGATGTCAAGGAAATGATGGAAGGAATGCAAGAAATGACAACGCTAGAAGCAGAGGATATTGCAAGTGCAATTTACTACTCTTTAAGCCAGCCAGCGCGTGTCAATATTAATGATGTGTATATTGTGCCAAGTGAGCAAAAATAAGCTTAGATAAGAATTACAATAGAAATAATGTAGGGTATGCTTTCGCGAAAGCATACCCTATTTTTTTTACCAAATTTCTATACGCTCCTCCTCGGTCTTAAAGTTCTCTTGTCCTTCAGTAACATTAAAGGCTTCGTAAAAAGGCGTAAAGTTCATTAATGGTCCGTTTACACGCCACATAGGTGGTGAGTGTGGGTCTGTAGCAACATAGTTACGCAAATACTCATCTCTTGTCTTTACTCTCCATATGCGAGCTACAGACATGAAAAAACGTTGATTAGGAGTATAACCGCCTATAGAGATTGTGTCTTTTCCTTGCTCTGTCATTTTAAAAGCATCATAAGCTATTGCGATTCCGCCATTATCTGCAGTGTTCTCACCTACTGTGAGTGCTCCTTTAAGGTGTACACTATCTAACACAGTAAAAGAATCATACTGCTCGATAATTTGCTGCGTCTTTGCCTTAAATTTTGTGTAGTCATTATCAGTCCACCAGTTTGTTACATTTCCATCTTTGTCATACTGCGCTCCTTGATCATCAAAAGCATGTGTAAACTCATGTCCTATTACCATACCTATACCTCCATAATTTACAGCATCGTCTGCATAAAGATCAAAATAAGGCGGCTGTAAGATTCCTGCAGGAAACACTATTTCATTAAGAGATGGGTTATAATATGCTGTAACAGTGGATGGAGTTGTACCCCATTCATCACGATTAGGCGCTTTATTCAATTGTTTAAGTTCGTATTCATAACTATCTTTACGCAAGTCTACTACGTTTTCAAAAAACTGCCCTCTGTCGATTGACACATTATACTCGCGCCATACATCTGGATATCCTATTTTCTTGTTGATAGCATATAGCTTTTCTTTAGCTTTTACTTTAGTGCTATCACTCATCCATGCTAGGTTTTCAATGCGAACTTCAAGTGCGCTTTGAAAATTATTTACAAGTTCCAGTGCTCTCTTTTTTGCATCCTCATTGAAGTAACGCTTAACATATAATTGTCCTAATGCAAACCCAATTTGCCTGTCTACATTGCGCACCATACGTTTAGATCGAGATTGTTGCTCAGACTGTCCAGATATCACCTTAGTATAAGCAAATGCCGCATCTTGAAATGGAGTGCTCAACATAGTATCATGACTGCTTAGAGAATGCGCTTTTAGATATAATTTCCATTGCGCTAGTGGCACACTTGATAACATACTATTTAATGCATCATAGTATGCAGGCTGTCTAACGTCTAGAGAGTCTACGCTTGCTCCTAAGTTTTCTAGCATTTTTGGCCAACCTATAGCAGCTTGTTTAGCTGCTAGATCTTCCACAGAAAACTTATTGTAATTATCCTTTATGACTCTGCGCTCGATACGTGTTTTATGAGCGCTCGCAAGTTGTTGTTCAATGCTGTATACTGTTTCCGCTTTCGCGAAAGCGTTATCTTCACCCACTAATTCAAATATGGTAGCTAGGTACTTTTTATAAGCCTCTTGTATAGCTTTTGAAGAGCTATCTTCATTGAAATAATAATCACGGTCAGGTAATCCCAAACCAGTCTGACCAATATGTAAAATATTAATCTTACTGTTTTTTTGATCTGGAGATATATAAGGAGCAATTACCGAATAATCTCCACTCATGATTTGCGTGCTCACAAAGTTCATCATCTCTGAAACATTACCAATGAACTCAATTCGATTGAAAATAGGTTCCATAGGTTCAATCCCTCGTTTATCAATACTTAAAGTATCCATACCTGAAGCATAAAAATCACCTACAAGTTGCTCGACAGAACCTTTAGGATGAGTTTGCGTTGAAACTTCTTCTAAAATATTCTTTAACAACTCTTGTTGCGGAATATTTAAAAATCTATAGGCTCCTACTCCTACTTGGTCATCTGCTATAACGGCTTTGTCATACCAGGTTTTATTGACGTGATTGTAAAAATTATCTCCCGGTGCAATGGAAGTATCTATTCCGTCAAAGGTGATGGCTTGTTGCTTTTTATGAGCTTCGTCTTGACCGTCATTCTTAGTGTTGCAAGAAATTACCAAAACAGCAATGACTGCCGAATAAATGAGATTTTTCATAATGTTATACTTTTAATCTAGATACAATCAATGTAAGAATTAAAATTAATCTTCTGATCCCCATGGAGCTCCAGGAGTTTCTATAGGATTTGTAAGATCCATAACCACTGTAAATAGTCGATCTGTACCCAGTCTTCTTAAATTATATGTAAATGAAGTTTCATCTACGGTAATCCACCATACATTAGTCGCTGCTCCCGGAATCATTTGCTGTGTGTGGACATCTGCAGGAAAAAATTGAATATTAGCTTTTCCAGCATTACTAGCAGTACCTCCATAGAAGTTTACTTCATCCTCGCTACCATCCTCATGACGATGATCATGTTTTAACGAGATAATACCGTCATTCATAGTCAGTATCCACGTACGCGACTTATCATCACCTACAAAAAACGGGATTCTAATCTCGTTTTCATTGCAAAAACGCACATGCATAGTGAGTTGTTTACCACCGAAAGCCTCATCTTCTTTAGGTTCTTCAAGTACTCCTTGGTATGCTTTGCCACAATGAGCCTTGAGCGTATTCCAAAATTGTTGAGAAGGCAGCTCTGTTTGTGAAGTGGCAGAAACTGAAATTAAACTGATTACGAGGAGAAAAAGTAGCTTTTTTATCATTCTCAAATGTAATTAAATTTGAGATGGCTCAGATTATATCATAATCATTAAGAATTTATATGCAAAAATGATACAATTTATCAAATACAAGTCTCCCTAAAAATTGACTAGTTCTTGTTTCTAAACCAGTTAAACTCTGTACTCTTAATTACGTATCCTAACCTAATGATACTACTAGATTGCTGGTAATCTAGCAAGGATTCTGCTTGACCTAAGTACCACTCCAACATGATGTATTGGTTGAGTTTACTGGTTTTAAAAGGATTATAATATAATCTAGAACGTAGTACGCCTCTACCATCAAAACCTAGTCCTTTGCGTAGCATGAGATTAAGAGTAAGCTTATCATGTTTAATCTCATGATTTATATGAACTTCCCCCACTCCTACATAGTCTAACAAATCTGCATTACTTTCTTGATAGCCGAAAGGCAGCCATAGTTCAAATCTTGCCGTTGTATTTTTAAATAGTGGTGTAGTGTATCCGGCTGTAATACGATTCCAACTACGAGAAGAAATACTATCTCTACCGTTAGACTCATGCTCAAACTCAAGTGAGGCAATACCTTTTAAGTGATTATCTTTATTGTAAATCGCTTTACCTATAGCGATAGAAGGATTAAAATTCACATCTCTAAAGGGCAATGACTCTTTATAAATATTCCAGAATGCCTTTTGTGTGTACGTCAAGTATAAATAGGACTCAAATGGAAGTAAATCTCTGGAGATAATTTGCTTGAAACTTACTTGATACTTAGCATCTGCGCTATTGCGATCTATATCTCTGTTAGTAGGTAAGCCCGTTACAAAGTAATTATCTTGGTAACTAGAAAATGAAGGTAAACCTTGTAAAGAATCATTAAACTTTTCACGTGTGATTTCTTGTCCAAATGAAAGGCCGTAAGATAACAGTAGTACAAATATGAGAAGTTGTTTTTTCATCATTTTAAGAGATTAAATTACTAGTGTAAAAGCTGAGCTATTGTAATTTAATACTTAAACTGAATCAGTGAAAGAAAAAAACAACTCTCTATCCTTAGATCCTATTTCCTTTTCTTCTTCTTTGGAAGTACTTTAAGCTCGATACTTTTAATAGCGGTTGCGATACGCTCTGCCATAAGTTTATCAATAAGCTCCTCCTTTGTTAGGTGATGGAAAACTGCGTGAACGCTCTCTTTTAGCTCCGTAGCAATTTCTCTGTTAGGCTTCGTTTTGAAGATTTTCTTAGCCCAAAGCACCGTATTATTATCCTCTATTTGTTGTGGTGACGCTTTCGCGAAAGCGGAAAAAGAAATACCAAGCTCATGTTCAAACTCAGGAATCTCCTTTACTTCCTCTTCTTGCAAAATAGTTAAAGCATATCCAGTTGCACCAGCACGAGCTGTACGACCACTTCTGTGCACATACATGTCGTAAAATTCTGGAAGGTGGTAATTTACTACGTACTCAATCTCCTTTACATCAATACCTCTAGCAGCAAGATCTGTTGCTACAAGAATGTCAATATGCCCTTCTCTAAACTGTCCCATCATACGATCACGTATGGGCTGACTCAAACTTCCATGGATTGCTCCCGAGGAAAATTTATTAATCGCTAGATTTTTGGCTAGCTTGTTTACTGCTGCTTTTGTTTTACAAAAAATGATACCCCTCTGCCCTATTCTTGAGTTCAAGAAATGCATTAAAACGTCCAGTTTTTCAATAGGCTCAACAACTACATATTCATGTGTAATTTTTTGACTACCTAGGGTTGCCATTTCGGCGCTAACTTCTATTGGGTTCTTAGAAAGGTAGTTTTGAACTATTTGTTTGATTGCTCCTGGCATGGTAGCAGATAATAGAAAAGTCCTTCTATTATTAGGCATAGCAGTAACAATAGTATCAAGACTATCTTTAAGTGAGCTTACCATCTCATCTGCCTCATCAAGCACAAGATAATTTGCTTGCGTAATATTGATAGCCTGGCGTTCCATAAGATCTATGAGACGTCCAGGTGTTGCTACGATTATTTGAGCAGGTTCCTTAAGTCGTTCTATTTGATCTTTTACAGGGACCCCACCATAAAAAACGGCAGTCCTCACCTCAGGAAGATGCGCAGCAAGTGCCGCAATGTTAGATTGTATCTGTTGCCCTAATTCCCTAGTAGGCACAAGAATAACAGCTTGTGTAGTTGGGTTTGTGCGATCTATAAGCTGTAATAACGGTACCCCAAAGGCTACCGTTTTTCCAGTCCCAGTTTGTGCGAGCGCTATGACATCCTTTTTAGACGTGAGCATTGCTGGTATAGCCTGCTGCTGTATATCTGTAGGAGAAGTAATCTCTAGTGATTTTAAGGCTTCTTGGATAGCATCCATTACACCTAATGCTGTGAAAGTACTTGTCATAGTCTCAATATTTATTAAATAATAATCTCCTATTTACTGCAATGTGCGATGACTATCTAAGTAAAAGGATGTAGTAATCTTATGCTTCTTGTAAGTGTCTTTTAGACTTACGGTAGTTATGCTTAGGATAAATATTGCGCTTTGCAAAACGATTAAGGTTTCCAGCATTTACCATTTTAATATAAATAGGCTTCGTAACTCCAAAGTACTCATAGGTAGTCCCATCTGTAAATGTGATTTCTAGTAGTAATCCTTTGTGCTGGTAATCTGCGATAGCGGCATTTGTTATCGTATCCGTATATGCTTCTAGGTTTGCAGCTTTGGTCTCTGGTGCCATACTTACTAAAAAATGGTAACCATCAATAATGCGACGGCTCTGTATCTCTGCTTCCTCTTGTTTTACATCGCCATCTTGAAATTTATCTGGGTGCCATTCTTTTACAAGGTTACGGTAGCTCTTTTTGAGCATTTTAAGGTCAATTTCTTTTTCAACTCCAAAGAGTTTCTTGTATTCATTTATTCTCTTCATAATCAGGGCTTTTATCAAAGCGCGAAAATAATCTTTTTTAATGTAATTTTGCTTATTGTAGATTATTAATCTCTTGCACGTTTTTTGAATAAGATATTTATATAATCTATATTATTTTTACTGCTTAGTTCATTGTGAATGAGATTTTTGAAAGCATTCAAAAGGGTTTAGCTTATTGCAACATATTTTTTAAAGAATTACGAGTATCATGTCTGAAGCTTTTCAAAGAAACACAGAAAACGAACTAGCCTCTATTAAGAGTGCTTTTGAGTCTAATCAAGACCTCTCTTACGAGATTTTCCAGCAAATGCCTATTGGTATCTGTATTACAAATCCAAAAGGTTACTTTACAGATGTAAATACTACTTACTGTGACATCTATGGCTATACTCGTGAAGAACTTATAGGAAAGCCATTTACCGTAGTTGTACCAGACCAAAGTCTTGCTGTTTTAGAACAACTGCATGCAGACTTTATGGAACAGGAGCAGGAGTTACAAGGTAGATGGACGGTAAAAAATAAAAATAAGGAAGAGTTTGAAATCATTACAAATGCAGCCTTTTTACAAGATGCAGAGACTAATGAAAACCGAAAAATGACATTAGTCGTAAAAGCTAATGAGCTAGAATTAACCATACAGCGGCTAAAAACCACTATTGATATTCTCGAAAATAAAATAAAAACTCAAGATATTGCAAATAAACTTGCCGAACATGATATGCGTAACCGCATAGGCTCTATGGTTTCTATTGCAGACATTCTTTCAAAATCAGACCTTAATCCGTCACAAAATAAATGGGTACGTATGCTTAAGGACATAGGTAATGATACCCTAAACTTACTTACCTCTGCAAAAGATTATGCAGAGATGGAACGTGGAGAATATACTCCAGAAATTTCTACTTTTGATCTTATAGAGCTCATTGCTAGTACAACTAGCGAGATGAGAGACCTTATAGATGAAAAAGAAACCGAAATTGAGCTATATCTCAATGAAACACTAGCCGAGCCGGAAGAAGATATCTTAGAAATAAAAGGAGATAAGTTCTACATGAGCCATCTATTTCAAAATCTGCTACGCAATGCTATAGAAGCTTCTCCAATAAAAAAGAAAGTTTTAATTCACGTAGAAACCAGTAATGTTATTATAATCAATATAAAAAATACTGGGACTATCCCTCAAAAAATCAGAAACAATTTCTTTGATAAGTACACCACAGATGGTAAAGAAAGAGGAACGGGATTAGGTACTTATATCTCAAAAATGGTTGCCGAAATTCACCACGGTAACCTCTCTTTCCTCACAGGAAAAGATGACACTACTACGCTTATCTTAAAACTACCAGCTACTATCATTGTATAATAGCAAAAAAAATCCCGTCAAATTTGACGGGATTTTCTCTTAATTGAAAGTATATATAACTTAGATAACTCTTACGTTAACTGCATTTAATCCTTTGTTACCTTCTTTAAGGTCAAATTCCACTTCATCACCTTCTCTAATCTCGTCGATTAATCCAGAAATGTGTACAAAGTGATCTTTCTCAACTCCTTCTTCAGTGATGAATCCAAAACCTTTAGTGTCGTTGAAAAATTTTACTGTTCCTTTACTCATTGTATTATAATTTAATTTATTAATAATTAAAGTTATGCAAACATGGTGCCATAAGATATAAGCGTACTGTTGCATTGTGAAAGTAAACACACCAAATTGAAAAAATATAAATTATACACTTCACAAATTCTTTAAGATTATTTTTTGAATTAAAACTTATAATTCTTGAGATAGCTCTCGTGATAGCATATAACAGCAACAATAAAAAGCATCCGCATAAATAAATGATAATAAGGCTTTTATCAGTTTTCATTTCTATCCTAGTCAAGAAACTGCGATATAATTTCACCCAATAGTTTCATAAGAGTAATAGACTCTTCGGGTACTTTGTAAAAGGTCATTTATCGTTAAACTAATTATAAAACGTTCAGCCTTAGATTTTTGTTAACACTTTAGATTTTAAATTTACGAAACCAAAAACATCAAAAGCTATGCAACACTCAAACAACACCATCTTAAAAAGTCTCAATGATTTAATTGAATATTCAACAGATTTTAGGTTTCAACGTAGTGCTAGCTTTCAACAGCTTCACATTGCATTAATCAAACATTTTTTTAATGCATCATCTGTTGTTTTAGATATTGATACAAATAGCGTTTGCTTAGGAATAGATGTACTAAACAAAGGTGCCGAAGTGACTATAGAGTTTGATAATCTAGAAAAATTCTTAAAGTCATGTATTCGCAATAAGCCAAGTAACGTGGCATTTTATAAAAATATACTACACTACTACGCAAGTAATGCTGCGGTAGCTTAATAGTAATTAAAAGCGGTTCTTATTGAGTCGCTTTTTTTATGCTTTCGCGAAAGCGTAAAATCAAAAAATAGCATACACCTCTCACTTGTTAATTCTTAAAAAGCAGGTGTTTATTGCCAAAAATATATTAATTAAAACACAATCTAATCATAGTATTATCAATAGCTCAAATTTGACATTATCTTTATATCACAACAATCAAACCCACTTAATTATGAATAATAACACAAAAGGTATATTAGGACTAATCGCTGTAGCAGCAGGAGCTTTAGGATTATACAAATACAAGAAAATGTCTCCTGAAGAGAAAGCAGCTTTAAAAGACAAAGCGAGAAAAGCCGGAGACGCTCTAAAAGAAAGTTACAATGAAGTTGAAGACCAAGTGTCTGAAAAACTTACAAGCTTAAAAAACGCTTTAGAGCGCGAGACTGCAAAAGCTAAGAACTCTGTAAATAGAAATATAGATCACGCAGAAGATGTAATTGACATCACTGCAGAGAATATTGAAAAGACGGTAAAGTCATAAAACGATTTTAAGTAAAAAAAAGTCCCATCTACACGATGGGACTTTTTTTGTTTTCAAGAGTTTGATTAGACCCTACCCCTTCTAAAACGCATCTTCTTTGTTTGCGTCTTATCATTTTTACACAAACTATTGGATGATTATAGAATAATCTAATTAATCGCTGTTCAGGTTAATAGTTTTTGAAAGGATTTTTGTCATGCACATTTAAAGCACTCTAATTTAGGACGGAATAGCTATATCATTTCAATAGTCCGCTTTCAATCAGAAAGCGGACTTTTTTATGCGCTGTTTTTTTCAACTTCCACTTGTAAAAATTCACTCCAAAATGATGAAATCGGATTAATAAGGTTCAAATGAGCCATAATTTGCCTACAAAAATTCTAAATAGCTCAAAAAGTCCCTACAGAACTAACACAATGAATGATTATTAGCATTGTGGCTAACATATATCAACCAACTTGAAGACATTGGTATTACACATTTTAATCTATGTCATTAATCTAGTTATAATATTCATGTTAATTTCATTAAAAACTTCTTTTCAATTTGTTTTACTGCGTTCAAGATGACTTCTTTGCTTCATCAATAACAAACAACGCATCTAGTAACAATCAAAAAGATCTATTATGAAAACGCAAGCAAACAACAAGCCGCAAGTAAAAACAAACAAAGTTTTAGGAATCTATACCGTATTTATGGTAAGCCTTAGCATCTCTTATATAGTTACTACCTTTTTACAATTAGGGAATTAATCAATCAGCTTTCATCAATCAGCATTCATCAATCATCAATCATTAATCATTACTAATCCATCAAAAACCATCCATTATGAAAACGCAAGCAAACAACAAACCGCAAGTAAAAACAAACAAAGTATTAGGAATCTATACCATCTTCATGGTGAGCCTTAGCATCTCTTATATAGTAACTACATTTTATATTTAGGGAATTAATCACTCCGACATTCATCAATCAACATTCATCAATCAAGATTCATCAATCAGCATTCATCAATCAATCATTACTAATCAATCAAAAACCATCCATTATGAAAACGCAAGTAAACAACAAGCCGCAAGTAAAAACAAACAAAGTACTAGGAATCTATACCGTATTTATGGTGAGCCTTAGCATCTCTTATATAGTAACCACATTCTTGCATTTAGGAAACTAATTATTACGTAATTCATCAATCAACATTCATCAATCAATCATCAATCAAAAAATCTTATTATGATCCAAATTATCATCACTGCATTAGAACTTATCTTCGGATAAATAATTGACCTCTTCACACCGCCGAGTTAAGGCCTGCTCTGTGTGTGTTTTTTAAAAACTTACTTTAGATATAGCACGTTTTCGCGAAAGCGTACTAATCACATCCTTCCCATTCTTTCCGATAGTATATTTTCAGCTACATTTGGGCTTTTATAAATTTGGCACGCTCGTTGGAGTTGTCATCACCAATCAATACCCATTGTACGATGAAAAATTTATTTCTCGCAATCCTTACTACCGTATTTGTAGTAAGCTGCAATTCGGTAAAAAAGACTACTGCAACGCTTAATAGCGGTAATTATGATGATGCCATCGCAATTACTCTTAAGAAGTTGCAACGAAATCCAGATAAAAAGAATAAGCAAGATTTTGTACTCCTTCTTGAAGATGCATTTGCAAAAGCATCTGCGCGCGATACAGATCGTATTTCATTTCTCGTAAAAGAAAATCAGCAGTCAAATCTTGAAGAAATATATGAGACCTATGTATCGTTACAAAGACGTCAAGATCGTATAAGACCTATCTTACCTTTACAAGTAATTGACGAGAATAGATCTGCACGTTTTGAATTTGTAAACTACACAGATAAACTCATATCTTCTAAGGAAAAACTAGCTGCTTCGTTATATAGTAGTAGCCTTGATGCCATAACCGCTGCATCATCAAAAGAGGATTATCGTAATATTTATGATGATCTAGCTTATTTAAATACGCTTAAGCCAGGTTATAAAGACATCAAAAATATGATGGAATCTGTACATCTTAAAGGGACAGACTTTGTTGCTGTTACTTTATTTAATGATAGTAACATAGCGTTACCAGTGCGATTAGAAAACGAGCTGTTAGACTTCTCTACCTACGGCCTTAACGATTTCTGGACCGTGTATCATAGCAATCCGCTTAATGAGGTATCCTACGACTACAATATGGAAGTTGCTTTTACAGAGATTAATATTTCACCAGAACGCATCAAAGAAAGAGAGGTGCAACAAGAAAAACTAATTAAAGACGGTACCATCGTTCTAAAGGATGAAGATGGTAATGTGGTTTATGATGAGGATGGTGAGAAAGTACTGGTAGATAATATGATTACGGTACGTTGCACGTACTTTGAGTTTATCCAGAACAAAGCTGTAAATGTAGTAGGCCGCGTGCGCTATTCTGATAGTAATACTAATCAGGTCTTGCAGTCGCTTCCGCTAGCATCTGAGTTTATTTTTGATCACAGATATGCTACCTATAGAGGTGATAGAAGAGCACTAGAAGATGAGCTTTATGACCGTACTCGCAATAGAGCAGTTCCGTTTCCTACTAATGAGCAAATGGTGTACGACGCTGGTGAAGACCTCAAAAACCGTATAAAAGACATTATTTTAAGAAATAATAACTAGTCTTTATAAATAGATAAAAGCCGTAACGCATAGCGTTACGGCTTTGTTTTTTAGCTACTTTTGACGGTATGCAAACACTCTATAAATTTCTTGCCAAAGTTAATAAGGCAGTACTTCCCTCCTATTCAAAACGTGGTCTCGACCTTACACAAGCTAGTAAAGTACAGCTTGCGATTATCGGGTATAGAATCTGGGTTACAAAAAGAGCGTTAGATTAAATCTTTTCGGCGAGTGCTTGTGCACTTATCGCTCCATGACTATCTGCATAAACCGCTGTCCCATTTTTGATTAAAATCATCTGAGGACTTTGGTGTATTACTTGAAATTTATATCCTACTTCGTTAGACACTTCTCTATACGCCTTAAGGTCTAAATAATAAATATCTAACTGATTAGGGTCTATATCGTACTGAGATTCTAACTGGCGTATTACCATACGGCTTATACCGCAAGTTGTAGAATGCTTGAAAATTGCCTGTGGCTTCGTTTCAGAATCTTTTGCGATTTGATCGAGTTGCTCTAATGTGGTTAATTGCTTCCAAGGCATAGGTGCTTTTTCCTCTTTTGGCTCCTTATCTCCTCCAAACATTGAATTGAATATTCCCATTGTAATTAAGTTCTTTTTTACAAAGGTAGTCGTTGTGTCTGTGTTACGCTTTCGCGAAAGCGTGAAATAGTTCTTAAATAAGTCATAAAGTCAGCTGATACAAGAGTTTACAAGACATTTTGTCTATAAGCCGCTGTGGAATAATAATTGACTTTAGTCCATCAAACAAAGGACAAACCAAGACATTAAAGAGAGGTACTTATCTCTTTTAAAGTCTATTAAACATATACTATGAATATAAATAATTATACCATAAAATCACAGGAGGCCATCCAAAGAGCACAGCAAATTGCTCAGGAAATGGGCCACCAGCAGATAGAAAATGAGCATATTTTTAAAGCAATCTTTGAAATAGATGAGCACGTTACACCATTCTTACTTCAAAAGCTTGATGTAAATATTCCGTTATTCCAGCAAGTTTTAGATAGTACGTTACAGAGCTATCCTAAAGTATCTGGTGGAGATATTGTACTAGGTCGCGAGGCAAATAAAGCACTCACGGAGGCTAGTATTATTGCTAAAAAAATGAACGATGAGTATGTCTCTATCGAGCATTTGATACTCGCAATCTTTAGCACTAAAAGCAAAGTTGCTCAAATCTTAAAAGATCAAGGAGTGACAGAAAAGCATTTACGCGCAGCGATTGACGAAGTACGTAAAGGAAATCGTGTAACTTCTCAAAGCGCTGAAGAAACCTATAATTCTTTAAACAAATACGCAAAAAACTTAAATGAACTTGCGCGTAATGGTAAACTAGATCCTGTAATAGGACGTGACGAAGAGATACGACGCATATTACAAATCTTAACGCGTCGTACAAAGAACAATCCTATACTCGTAGGAGAGCCAGGTACTGGTAAAACAGCCATTGCCGAAGGTCTTGCACATAGAATTGTAGATGGTGACATCCCAGAAAACCTACAGAACAAGCAAATATTTGCCCTCGATATGGGTGCACTTATTGCTGGAGCAAAATTTAAAGGAGAGTTTGAAGAACGTCTTAAAGCGGTTATTAAAGAAGTAACAGAAAGTGATGGCGATATCGTACTCTTTATAGATGAGATACACACACTGGTGGGAGCCGGCGGCGGACAAGGAGCGATGGATGCGGCAAACATCTTAAAACCCGCACTAGCCCGTGGCGAACTGCGCGCCATAGGTGCTACTACGCTTGATGAGTATCAAAAATACTTTGAAGCAGATAAGGCACTTGAACGTAGATTCCAAAAAGTGGTGGTAGATGAGCCAGATACGGAGAGTGCAATTTCTATCTTACGTGGTATCAAAGATAAGTACGAGACACACCACAAAGTGCGTATCAAGGATGATGCAATCATCGCAGCGGTAAAATTATCACAACGCTATATCACGAGCAGATTTTTACCAGACAAGGCGATTGACTTGATGGATGAAGCTGCCGCAAAAATGAGAATGGAAATCAACTCTAAGCCAGAAGAGCTGGATGTGTTAGACCGTCGTGTGATGCAACTAGAGATTGAGATTGAGGCGATAAAGCGTGAGAAAGATGAAGATAAGCTCAAAAGCCTACGTGCAGATCTAGCAAACCTTAAAGAGGAGCGCAACGATCTTAACGCGCAGTGGCAATCTGAAAAGGATATTGTAGAGAGTGTACAAAGTGCAAAACAAGACATAGAAAACTACAAGCTAGAAGCCGAAAAAGCAGAGCGCGAAGGAAACTATGGCCTGGTAGCAGAGCTACGTTACGGTAAAATAAAAGAAGCTCAAGAGCATCTTGAGGAGCTACAAAAGGATCTTGCAAGTCAAGCAGATACTTCGCTTATTAAGGAAGAAGTAACCAGCGAAGACATTGCAGAGGTAGTTGCAAAATGGACAGGAATCCCAGTGCAAAAAATGCTACAGGGAGAACGTGAGAAACTACTCAAGCTAGAAGACGAGTTGCACAAACGTGTGGTGGGACAACGTGAGGCTATTGTTGCCGTAAGTGATGCCGTACGACGTAGTCGTGCAGGTTTACAAGATCAGAAAAAGCCAATAGGTTCGTTCTTATTTTTAGGAACAACCGGTGTAGGTAAAACAGAACTTGCAAAGGCACTGGCAGAGTATCTCTTTGATGATGAGAATGCAATGACCCGCATAGATATGAGTGAGTATCAAGAGCGTCACAGTGTGAGCCGTCTGGTGGGAGCGCCTCCAGGATATGTGGGATATGATGAAGGTGGCCAGCTTACGGAGGCCGTGCGACGTCGCCCCTACTCTGTGGTGTTACTAGATGAGATTGAAAAAGCACACCCAGATACTTTTAACGTGTTATTACAAGTGCTTGATGAAGGTAGACTTACAGATAACAAAGGCCGCACTGCCGACTTTAGAAATGCCATTATAATTATGACTTCAAATATGGGTAGTCATATCATAAAAGAGCGTTTTGAGGCAATTCCAGATGTAGATGCTGCGATGGAGTCTGCAAAGGTTGACGTATTAGGTTTATTAAAACAAAACATAAGACCAGAATTCTTAAATAGAATCGACGATATTGTGATGTTTAGTCCGCTTACGCGAAAGGATATTAGGGATATTGTGAAGTTGCAGTTTAAAGGGATTCAAAAAATGCTCTCTCAACAGAACATTACCCTAGATGCTACAAAACAAGCAATAGACTTTATCTCGGAAGCAGGTTTCCAGCCAGAATATGGTGCAAGACCTGTAAAACGAGCAATGCAGCGCGAGGTGCTCAACCAGTTATCAAAAGAAATTTTGAGCGGTAAAGTTGCATCAGACAGTGTGATATTAGTAGATTCCTTTGACGACAAACTCGTTTTTAGAAACGAAGGAGAACGCACAGGAGAAGAAGAATAAAGATTGATTGATGAATATGTAAAGTGGATATCTAGCAATAGGTATCCACTTTTTTTTGTGTTTTAAAATGACTGCCCTAAAATCCGTTTTTGACTATTCTAGAATGGTCATCTCTACTCTACGATTCTTAGTTTCTTCCCAGTCTAACGGTTCTGTGTAAGCCTTTCCACGATATTCTAATCTATCTGCCGAAATTCCGTTTTTTATGAGATAATCATATACCATTTTACCCCTATCTTCAGATAGTGTCATACTACCTGTTCTGTTATTATATCCATCTAGTTGTGGTTCTCTATCAGGGGAGCAACAAATATGGCCTGTTATTAAATTCTTTCTAGTAGGATATCCTTCTAAAAAACGTACTACTTTTCTAAGCGTTATAACACTGCTACTACCCAGCATTTTGTCTGTTCCACCTTTAAAGAAAACGCCAAATAAAACAGTTGTTTCATTAATTTCTAATTCGCTATAAGAAGTAATATCAAGATTTCGTGAAGACAACATTCGTCTTTTATTTCCTTCATTTTTTGGTTCATTTACAATAAAGTTAGAACTATCTGGAATATTCTTTTCTTTAACTATTACAGAAATATCTACGCGTCGTGCTCTCCACGAAGCATCTTGTAGCTCACCTATTGCTTGAAGCGTATCTATTGTAAAGGCTTTAAGGAACTCTTTTGTTGCTGCTACTCTTCGTTGTGCTAGTTTCAGGTTATAATCTCTTCCTGCAAATTGATCTGTATACCCCTTTAAAACAAGTCTAATAGAATCTCTATCATGATGTTTGACTAAACTATCTAGCTTTACTCTCTCCTTAGATACAACCTCATAACTGTCTGTATTAAAATATATGGATAAGTAGCTTACTTCCTGAGTATGAACAAGCATGGAAGTAAATAGAAGTATAATTGTTAAACGCATAGATAACAGCTTTAACGGTAAAGATGTAGAAAAATTATTTTTTGTGAAATAAAATGGAATAAAAAAAGATTACATAATCAATAGCGATTGAAAGTATAAGATGAATTTTATTAATATTCTCATCATTCGGACTTCCCTATGTTACGCTTTCGCGAAAGCGCCATCTTTATTAAATAAGTGTATATTTAAGCAATCAATTAAAAAATAAAAAAATAGGCACATCATAAAATAAAGCACTCGCTTTGTGTGTTGGCTCGTGGGCCATAATTAAAGAAACATATGAGTAAAGAAAATAAAACTGAAAAGTGTGGAATAGTGATGCCTATTTCAAAATGTGATGGTTGTACACCAGAACATTGGAAAGAAGTTTATAATATTCTTTGTGAAAGTATTTACGATTGCGGCTTTGAACCCAATTTAGTTAGTAATAGTAAAGATGTAGGTGTAATTCAGAAAAGAATCATTCAAAACCTTTATAATAATCCAATTGTAGTTTGCGATGTAAGTGGTAAAAATCCAAATGTTATGTTTGAGTTAGGTTTAAGGCTTGCATTTGATAAACCAACGATTATTATTAAAGATGATAAAACAGATTATACTTTTGATACTTCACCAATTGAACATTTAGAATATCCGAGAGACTTAAGGTTTACTAAGATTAAAAAATTTAAAGACAACCTATCTAAGAAAATCGAACATACCTATAAGGAGTCTCAAGAAAATTCTAACTACACCACATTTTTAAAACATTTTGGTGAATACAAAATTCAGAATTTAGACCAAACAAAAATTTCTTCAGATCAATATATAATTGATTCCCTTGACAGTATTAAAGAAAGAATTGAATCTCTCAAATCAAATCACGACAATAATAGTCTATTAAAATATTTTGATGAAAGAGAAATTGATTCAAGAATAATTGATTCTGCAGTTGGTGAATTTTGTAAAATCCACGGATTTACTGATATATACGATGTAAAACCAGCAGGTTATAAAAAAGACTTAATAGAGTTTTTATTAAATTCAGAAGAGGTTAAACTAACAAATAATACTAGAAAGGATATTACTGAAATGGTTGAGTTTATGACAGAGGATTTACCATTTTAACTGTGCCTAACATCGATTCATCTCAAATAACGGGTTAAGTCTAAAATGCGTTATTTTAGAAACCAAGAAAGAAAATAGTTAATCCAGCAACTCGGCATCCCTACTCCCGCAACTTCCGATAATCGCAACAGTGCCGACGGATTACCTAAGGTCTCGAAGTTCACGACAAAATAAGCCATACAAAAGGCAGTTGTATACTTTGTCATTATTATAAATCGTATAGCTACACTTCAAAATCGGTTTTAGAGCGATTGTAAAGTCGGTGTTAAGGTTCTTTAAATACACTTCAATCCATAATTCACACCTCAATGTCTTCCTCAATTTATCCTTTCGCGAAAGCAACATCTTTCTTAAATACTTGTATATTTAAGCAATCAATTAAAAATAACAAAACAGGCGAAAAAGCAGTTCCGATAGTTACAGGAGATGCACTTGGTTTACGTAGTGGCTTGTTGAGATGCATAATCACTCAGCAAACTGATAAAAACTCTTTTTGTATATTTGATGAGTTAACTCAATTAATATGGATATTCAATCAACAAAAATAGAATTAGTAAAAACTATCTTAGCGATAGAAAATAGTGATTTTATTCAAAAAGTAGCTGACTTTGTAAATGCTGAAAAAGTTGATTTTTGGAATGAATTAACTACTTCTGAACAAAGTGAAATTAATGAAGGAATTAATCAGCTTGATAGTGGAAAACGAGTTTCTTTTGATTCATTCTTGAAAAAGATTTCTTAATGAAGGTATTCTTATCTGAATTAGCAGAAAGAAAACTCCTGATACTATCCGAATATCTTTTAGAAAATTGGAATTCAAAAACACGTGATCAGTTTATTGAAAAGCTAACTGAAAAAATTAAACAGATATCTTTTCAACCAGAAAGCTGCCCTCAATCCTCAGAACTCAAAGGCTTGTATAAATGTGTTGTAACAAAACAAACTACCTTTTATTATAGAATTTCGACAGGACTAGACGAAATTGAAATCATTACAATTTTTGATACAAGACAAAATCCTGACAAACTAAGAAAGGATATTTAAAAAAACTCACCATACATAAAACCGCTGCGGCTGTTTGCCAAAGAGTATACGTCTCATTTATAGAAAGTTCAATATTGGTTGCAACGGTCACAACAATACATGAAGCGTCCCGATTACACTGAAAACTGTATTGTGCACACATACACAAATAAATTTACATTAAATTAATTAAAAATAAAAACAGGCTCACTGCATCCACGACAGCTATCGGGAAATGCGCTTGCTTTATATCGTGGTCATTTAGCTTTAATTGTTTTGAAAAATGAAAATCGTAACCGAAAAAATAAATAACGAACCAAATCATTCTATCTCGAAAAAGGACGTTAAAGCGATTATTGAAATTGTTCCTAATGATTGGATTGGAATTGCTTCCATTTTTTCAATTTCTTCTCAATTATTTGAGAATTCGAATTGGGACAGACCAGTTATTCAGAATAATACAACGTTTAAAATATTATCACGCGGAATTGAACGTAACGAAATAATAAAAGAATTATTAATTGAATTGGCTATTAGACCAACCAAAGCATATCCACCGACAGGACATTCTTTGACTAAATCGCAACGGAAAAAATTAGAAGATTTGATAATGCCATATTACAATAAATTAACTGAATAAAGAGGGGTTATCACTCAAGAGGAATAACAATAAAACGTGCTCAATCTGAAGCGTCAAAACTAAAAGCTCATAAAGAAATGTATTACAAAACAAGTTTCTCACTTTACAGCGCTTTAAACATTGTTTACTAAACTCACCCCTAACCCACACTAAGGCACGATAAATGTATATAGGTGAACGTTAGATACCATTAGTTATCTTTGTTACACATACCTATGATGATGAAAAAAATTCCGTTGCTATTTATTCTATTTGTTGCGTTCTCTTTAAGTGCTCAACAAAACTACTATACCTTTCAAGGTGACACCTATGACGAAGAAAGCTTTCAAGCTAAACTGAGATCTATAGAGGAGGTTTACGGTGCGCAAGGAAGCTGGAAATACACTAAAGCCAACTTTAAAGTTCGCCATTCTCGTGTGCGACAAGATTCAATTATACAAGAGGTCGAGGTGATGCTTTCGCAATCTAATAGCGCGCCTCTAGACATTAATGTAGGAGTAAATGGCTTAATTAATAAACCCCTACCCGACTTTCAGTTGCAAGACCTTGCAAACGGGCTTAAGTCTAAGGAGAGTTATAATGATAAAATTACACTCATCAACTTATGGTTTACAAGCTGCCCTCCTTGTATTGCTGAGATTCCATACCTTAATGATCTTAAAAAGCAATATGAAGATCGCGTAAATTTTGTCGCCATTACTTTTGAGCCAAAAAGTAAAATCGACGATTTTTTAACCAAGAAACCTTTTGATTTTGAACACCTTGTAGATGGTGCTAGCTATTTAAAACAGGACTTAAAAACCAATACGTATCCTAAGCTCGTATTTATGGATCGCAATGGTACGGTGCGCTTTGTAGAAAATGCAGTAATGGCTCAAGGCAGAGGCCCAGCCGCAGAGGTTACAGAAATTCTTAAGGAACACCTAGATTACTTACTTGCAGATAACTAATGGAAAACACTGTACAACCAACTCCAGATTACTCCCCACTTGAGGAAAAGCTTAATATCTGGACGCATGGTTTTGGTTTTGTAGCAAGTGTAGTTGCATTGGGTTTTTTATGCTTTCGCGAAAGCGTATCAACCACAGCAACCATTAGTCTCATTATTTTTGGAGTAAGTATGTCTGTGCTATATTTTGCATCTACGGCTTACCACAGTGCTGTAAAACCTATACGTAGAGCTAGATTAAAGATATTTGATCATGCGGCTATCTATGTGCTCATTGCAGGTACTTACACACCTTTTACACTTGTAACTCTGGAAGGAAGTACTGGATGGTGGATTTTTGGGATTGCATGGTCTATCGCGTTATTCGGTATTGTTTTAAAACTCTTTTTTACAGGAAGGTTTGATATTCTTTCTACCATACTTTATGTGGCGATGGGATGGCTTATCGTTTTTGCATACAAACCATTACTAACAAACCTTGACCCAGCTGGTGTGCAATGGCTTTTTACTGGAGGTATTTTATATACGATAGGTGCTGTTCTTTACAGCATTTCTCGCATTCCTTATAATCATGCTATTTTTCATGTGTTTGTTTTGGGAGGCACAGCCTCTCACTTTATTGCAGTTTACAACTACGTAGGAGTTTAAACCTTTTCGAGGATTATAAAACAAAAAATGCCCCTCAATGAGGGGCATTTTTATTGCTAATAATAAGAATCTACAATAGCTTAGTTAAAGATATAACGTAGTCCTAATTGTGCTTGCCATCTGTTTAAAAGACTTGCATCTGTTCCAAATGTTTGAGTAAGCTCTTCATTGAACGTGTATGTAGGTACACCGTCTGCAACGCTTACACTTACTGGCTGGATACTGTTAGGTTGCTCAACAAGTCCCCAATCAGAATTGATGAAGTTTCCTAAGTTAAGAACGTCAACACTAAACTGGATTGTGTTTTTCTTTCCTTTTACATCAAAATTAAAATCTTGTAATAAACGGAAGTCAACACGGCTTCTCCATGGTGCAAGTGCTCCATAACGCTCTGCATACTGACCACGATTATCACTTAAATAATCATCTTGCTCGATGTACTGGTTAAATGCTGCTGCTTGCTCTGGTGTAGCAAAATTTTGCTGTGATACTTCTCCAGCAGTTGGGATGTAAATAAGGTCGTTAAAGTTACTTCCGTCACCGTTAACATCTCCAGCATACGTATAGTTAAAACGTCCTCCTCTAGCCCACTCTGCAAAAGTAGAAATGGTAGTAGCAAACTTGCCATCGCCATACTCAAATTTCTTTGAAGCTACAGCAATTACTCTGTGCTGATCACCATAACGTGAGTTCGATAGTACTGCATCATTTGCATTACCACGTATTGCATTTGCGTTAAAAGCATCACCTGTAATCTCTGCATCAATAGAGTTTACATTTTTAGAATCTAAGTAGTTATATGCTACACTTGCATAAAGTCCGTTACCAAATGATTTTTCTGCTTTTAACGTAGCGTTAATTGTACGACCGTTATCAGAGTTTGTAAATACATACGCATTTGTAGGTCCTCCAAAAGCATTAGTAGAAAAATCTGAAGCTTGATAGATAGGTCTGTTATCTACTCCTTGTAATGTAGCAGATGGATTATCAAGTGCCCAGTTTTGAACGTGTGCAGCGTTAAGATCTTTTGTGTAAGAGAAGTCTCCTGTAAGTACCACACCATTATCTAGGCGGTAATCTACACCTATGTTAGATCTCCACACTTGTGGCCATTTGAAATCTTGATCTACTGTCTGGTAGAAGAAAAAGTCAACACCTTGTACTTGGTTACCTAACCATACAAAAGGAAAACGACCTGTAAATATCCCTGTTCCTCCACGTACTTGGAAAGTCTTATCGCCTTCTACATCCCAGTTAAAACCTAATCTAGGTGAGAATAAGAATCCATTGTCTGGAAGTACTGTACTATCTAGAAGAATATCTTCTCCAGTTGATGGATCTACATAAACGTTTTCTGGCTGGTACGTTCCTTTACGATCAATGTTCTCTTGAATTT
Source organism: Dokdonia sp. Hel_I_63 (assembly GCF_007827285.1). Lineage (NCBI taxonomy): Bacteria > Pseudomonadati > Bacteroidota > Flavobacteriia > Flavobacteriales > Flavobacteriaceae > Dokdonia > Dokdonia sp. Hel_I_63. Next base: position 2,336,544 of record NZ_VISD01000001.1, read on the forward strand.
TATCTTCTGTATCAAAGTATAATGGCTTATCAAGACGTAGTCCTAGTGTAAGCGTTAAATCGTCTGTTGCTTTCCATTGATCTTGTCCATAAAGAGAAAACTGCCCTACGTTAGTTTCGGCAAGAGCCCATCCATTAGGGTCGCCAATAGGAAGCCCATTATTCTCGTTAAATTCTGCCTCTGCAGATAAGAAAGTACCTTGATATTGGTTTACTAAGAAATCTTGAAAAGCAACAAGATCAGTTTCTCCCGTTGTATCATTTACATAATCTGTATCAAGCACTCCATCACCATCAAAATCCATGTCTTGATCGATTGCTACACTTCCAAATAAATCAAAACCGTAACCTGTTAAGTTAAATGAGTTGTAAAAGCTAAACTTCTCAAATGATGTTCCTAAAGTAAATGTGTGACTTCCAGAGACAATATTCAAGTTGTTTGTGATTTGGAAAACTTGTTGCTCAAGTACATTTGAAATTGAAAATGGCTCATGACCAGCTATGATATAGTTTTGTCCTCCTTTTGTAATGTTTATAGATGGACCTGGTGTAGAAAAAGGCTTTCTAAAATCATCAAAGAACGTGTACCCTACTTGTAATTTGTTTGAGATGTTACTAGCAATGTCGCTATTCCACTCAAACTGGAAAGAATCTATGTTGTTGTTAATTTCATATCCTGCATTTTCAAACTGCAGTGTAGTCTGGTTAGGTCCACGTAATGCAATAGCATTTGGGTTTGCTGGATTTTCCTTAGAAGAGCGTAGTAAGTTATAAACAAGTGCTACACGGTTCTTGTCATTCACGTTCCAATCTAACTTGAAAAGTGCTTTTGTAGAACCTGCATCAAAGTTAAATCCTTCATATCTTCCTGGCTCATAAAAAGAACCATCTGCATACTGGATACTTCCTAGTGCAGCAGAAACAGCATCAAGATCTGCTGGTAATACGCGAGACTCATTGATTGCTCCAGTATTTCTGTTAGGTGCCCATGGAGCTCCAAGATCTGATCTAGATTCTTTTTCAAAGTTTGCAAAGAAAAATAGTTTGTTTTTGATAATAGGTCCTCCTATAGAGATACCATAAGTATTCTGGCTTTGATCTGCTTTAAAAACATCATCTCCAGCAACTTTGCCTCCTGTAAGATCTTCATTTCTGTAAAAACCGTAAACAGTTCCTTTTACTTCATTAGTTCCACTTTTTGTTACAGCATTTACAGAAGCTCCTGTAAATCCAGATAGCGTTACATCATAAGGAGCAGTACTTACTTGAATTTGCTCAATAGCATCAAGAGATATAGGTTGAGAACCTGTTTGTCCTCCTGGAGTTGCTGCATCAAGTCCAAATGGATTGTTAAAAACCGCGCCATCAAGACTAAAGTTATTGTACTGATCATTACGACCTCCAAAAGATCCGTTACTAGAAGCACTAGGCTCTAAACGGTAAAAATCTGCTGCAGATCTAGATATTGTAGGAAGTGACTTTAATTGTCTCTCACCTACATTTGTCGCTGCACCTGTACGGCCATCACTAAATGTGTTGTTGCGAGAACCTGTAATTACTACTTCTTCTAGCGCATTGTTATCTTCACTAAGAGTTACTTCAACGTTATACGTTTCTCCTAAGTTAAGATTTACACCTGTAAACTCTTGACTTTGGAAACCTACATAACTCATGGTGATCGTATAAGGTCCACCCACACGTAGGTTTAATAGACTAAAACGACCGTCAAAGTCTGTAATAGCACCATACTTTGTACCTGTAGGAGTGTGTACTGCTAGTACGTTTGCTCCCGGCAAAGTCTCGCTACCTCCATTTACTACTCCCGAAATAGAGGAAGTAGTTACTTGTGCTTGCAAACTAAAAGCGCCAAGTACTACAATTAATAAGAAAATTTTTTTGAACATAAAGTTTGAATTTGTTTCCGTAAAAATACTAGAGTAAATCAAGGTAGACGCTCATTTTAGTAACATTTCTTTAGCATTTTCTTAACAATTGTTAAATACTTTTTAGGTGCGCTTTCGCGAAAGCGTAAAATCATCACAAACAATATCAATAACACCTCATTATCATCATGTTATCAATCCAAAATTTTCTAAAATAACTTATTTAATTCACAAACAACAATTACACATGTACTCTATAAAATATGATAACTCATGAATGAATAATTATCTTTGCAGTCTATGACAAGTAACCAAAAAACGCAAAAACAAATCCTTTCTAAGCTAGGGATTAAGACCCTCAATGAGATGCAAGAAGCAGCTCAACTAGCAATACAATCTGCAAGAGAGGTGATATTACTATCTCCTACGGGTACTGGTAAAACACTCGCTTTTTTATTACCTGTAATAGAAGCACTTGATCCAGATTGTGAAGAAGTGCAATTACTTATTGTCGTTCCTTCTCGAGAACTTGCTATCCAGATAGAAAATGTAGCTCGTAACATGGGGACAGGATATAAAATTCATGCTGCTTATGGTGGGCAAAGTTTTAATACAGATAGGCAAGCTATAAAACATCGCCCAGCTATTTTAATAGGTACGCCTGGTAGACTAGCAGACCATATGCGCAGAGAGACATTTTCTACAGATCACATTAAAACTTTAATTCTAGACGAATTTGATAAATCACTAGAGGTAGGTTTTGAAGGAGAAATGACAGAAATCCTTAGTTTTCTACCAGCTCTAGAAAAGAAAGTGCTTACCTCTGCTACACAAGGAATAGAGATCCCAAAGTTTGTAGGCCTTACTACTCCGGTGGAAGTAGACTACTTGCATGAAGGAGGATCAAAACTTGAGATAAAAGCTATTGTATCCCCAGATAAGGATAAGCTAGATATGCTTGTTAAGGCGTTGTGCCATCTAGGCGATCAGCCAGGAATTATCTTTTGTAATTTCAAAGGGACTATCGCACGTATAAGTGAATACCTTAGTGATCGTGGTATTGCTCACGGGACTTTTTATGGCGGTATGGAACAAAGAGAGCGTGAGCTGTCGTTAATTAAGTTTCGTAATGGTACACACCAATTACTACTTGCTACAGACCTTGCAGCCCGTGGTATCGATGTCCCAGAAATAAAATTTATACTTCACTACCACTTACCTATTCATGCAGAAGAATTTACGCACCGTAATGGTCGTACTGCTCGTATGCAGTCTGAAGGTACCGCATATGTATTACACTGGAAAGATGAAAAACTGCCAGAGTTTATGCCACAAATGGATGAAGAGTTTATACATGACAAAGGTATCCCTGACGGATCACAGTGGCATACTTTAGAACTTTCTGGAGGGCGTAAGGATAAGATTTCTAAAGGTGATATTGCTGGTTTCTTTTTTAAAGAAGGAAATATAGACAGAGCACACCTAGGAACTATTGAAGTAAAAAACACACAATCATTTGTATCTGTACATAAAAGTATCGCAGAAGAAATGATAAAAAGACTAGATAACAAGCGACTTAAAAAGGCAAAATTAAGAATACAACACGCTTAGAGAAGCCTTTAAAAAAAAAGGATTGTAAAACTACGTTTTATGAATAGTCTTTACAATCCTTTTTTAATGATAACTAATTTGGTCTATAAGAATTACTTTACCTCTACAAAGCGAGCAAACCATTTATAAAGGTCTCCTCGAGTTATCACAGCACCTTCACTTATAAGTTTAAACTTATCTGCATTACGATCTGCGCTATAATCTTTACTTGCACTCATAAAGACAACATCATCATCCCCTAAGTTTTCTTTAAGCCATGCATAGCCTTCGGCAGTGGTGATGTCTATATCTTCCTTATTGATTTTTACGGCAATAAGTGACATATTATTTTCTCCTAGTAAGAATAAGTGCATCTGGTTAGGAGATACGTGCTCAAGGTATTGCGCTTTAGTAAGCACACCTTCCCACACAAGATCTGAGAAAACATCTATTTCCTCTTCGGCTACTTGTGGTTGTTTTTCTTTGATGGTTGCCCATTCATCACCAGTGATAGATTGCGTTGCTAGAAAATTTATAAATTCTGGCTTTAGTTCTTCTAGTTGTTCTTTTGTAAGGCGAGCGTATTTCATTGTGAATCACTTTTTCGCGTAAGCGTATTAAAAAATAAATTTCATAAAAAAGCCGTCCTTACGGTTGTAAGAACGGCTTTTCATATAATGTCTAATGACTTAGTTAGCCTCTGCTACTACGTCAAAAGGAAGTGTAGCTACCACATTCTTGTGGAAACGTACTTTTGCTTCATAGTTACCTAAGCGTTTTACAACGTTTCCTGCGATAGAAATAAATTTCTTATCGATAGAAACACCTTCTTTTGCTAGGTATTCTGCAACGTCTGCATTGTTAATAGATCCAAAAAGCTTGTCTCCATCTCCAGTTTTTGCAGTAATCTTAACTTCAAGTCCATTAAGTTTATCTGCTTGCTTCTGTGCATCGTCCACAAATTTTTGTTCTTTGTGAGCGCGTTGCTTAAGGTTCTCTGCAAGTACTTTCTTTGCGCTAGGCGTTGCAAGTACAGCATGACCGTTAGGGATTAGGTAGTTTCTACCGTATCCGTTTTTTACTTCTACTAGATCGTCTGCAAATCCTAGATTTTCAACGTCCTTCTTTAATATAAGTTCCATCTGTTATCTAGTTTCTATTTGTATAAATCAGTTACATAAGGCATCAATGCAAGGTGACGTGCGCGTTTTACTGCTACAGACACTTTACGTTGGTACTTTAAAGAAGTTCCTGTAAGACGACGAGGTAACAATTTACCTTGCTCGTTTACAAAACCTGCTAGCCAGTCTGCATCTTTGTAATCTACATACTTGATACCAGATTTCTTAAAGCGACAGTATTTCTTTGCTTTGTTAGTTTCAATATTAAGAGGTGTAAGATATCTGATATCTCCGTCCTTCTTTCCTTTAGCTTGTTGTTGTAAAGATGCCATAACTTACGCTTTTTGCTTTTTTAGTTTTTCACGTCTTCTTTCAGCCCACGAGATCGCGTGCTTATCAAGTGTTACCGTTAAGTAACGCATCACACGTTCGTCACGGCGAAAAGCTAGTTCGTAATCATTGATAGCTTGTCCATCAACAGTAAATTCAAGTAAGTGGTAAAAACCGCTTTTCTTGTTTTGGATAGGATATGCAAGCTTTTTTAAGCCCCAATCCTCTTTACTAATCATCTTAGCGCCCTTTTCTTTAAGAAGACCTTCGTACTTCTTTACTGTTTCCTTTATCTGATCATCAGATAAAACGGGATTCAAGATGAAAACAGTTTCGTAATGGTTCATATAATATGAGTTTAATTAAAAATGAATGCAAAAGTAACGATTTACTTTTAATATTCAAATAGCAATTAGTTTATAAATTTAAAAAAAAAGCTACCTTAATTATAGAACCTCGTTTTTAGCTTTGCTTTCGCGAAAAAGTGAATTTATAAAACCACGCAATTACTATATAATAAGGACACTTCTCAAGTAGTTCTAAGTATCATCTAGTTCATAGATTATAATTAAAGTTAAGTCGTTTAAAAACTGAAATTTTAGGTCTCTTTAATTTGTCTAAACCTACGCTCAATCGTCAATAGTCAAATTTTTACCGATTAAGACGTTAAAATCGCCGTTCCCTATGAGAATAAAGGAAAAATCATTCGACCAATCGCACAAATAATCGACGAAAGTCGCATTTTTGTTGGTAAATAGGTTATTTTTACCTAATATTGACGCACTTAACCTAATTAAATATTGATCGCCGTGGAAGGAGTACTATTAGACTGCGCAGTTGTAGATGATTCAAGTTTACAACGTCTAGCTATCGTAAAGATGATTAATGATCATCCTAATTTACGCCTAGTTGCCGAATATAATAACGCCATAGAAACTAAAAATGGCCTTATCGAGACAAAAGTGGACCTACTTTTTCTTGATATTGAAATGCCTATCCTATCTGGATTTGATTTACTTGATGATCTTATCCATAAGCCACAGATTATATTTGTGACGGGTAAAACAAAATATGCTTACAAAGCTTTTAACTATAACGCAATCGATTACTTACGTAAGCCCCTCACTAAGGATCGCTTTACAAATGCTGTTTACAAAGCCATAAGCCTGCATAAACTTAAAACTGAAGGTGCTGTAGAAGATGATGACTACATCTTTGTAAAAAGTAACCTTAAGAAAAAGAAAGTGATGCTCAATGAGCTTAAATATATCACTGCCCTTGGAGACTATGTAAAATTAGTTACTGTGCATGATCCTATTGTTGTGCTTGCAACGATGAAATCTTTTGTAGCACAATTACCACCGGAACGTTTTATGCGTATACACAAGTCTTATATTATCAATATAGACAAGGTAGATAAATACAATAGTAGAAATATTGAGATAGACGGAGAGAAAATTCCTTTATCAAGACATAAAAAGTCAGAGCTTATAGATGCTCTATCTGCATAAATAGACGTTAGACAAAATTTAGATATAAAATTTAAAATCCCGCTCGTTGAGTGGGATTTTTTATATCTAAAATGAAGTGAAAATTTCATCTAATAACAATCCACATCTATCACAAGCCGTACACTTCTGTAAGGAGCAATCGCATTAAAACTAGTGACAACTCGCTTTATAGCCTTCTTTGTTTCTAAAAGTTTCTGGCGGCGGCTTATCTTAATTAGTACATTACGTCTATATTGATTCCTTATTCTAGCTACAGAAGGCGTCTCAGGCCCTAAAACAGTATCTGCTCCTAGTGTTTGACGCAATGCTTTTGCGAGCCAGATACTCGCCTCTTCTATTTTTTGATAATCTCGATGCTTTAAAGTAATACGTATCAATCTATGAAAAGGTGGATACTTAAAATTACGTCGTTCTTCTAATTGCTCCTTGTACATCTCTTCAAACTTATTTGCAGAAACCTGCTGTAGGATCTGATGGTAAGGATTATAAGTCTGCACGAGTACTTTACCTTGTTTTTCTGTTCGCCCTGCCCTACCCGACACTTGTGCAATCAACTGGTAACTACGTTCATGTGCTCTAAAATCTGGAAAATTAAGCATGCTATCTGCATTCATAATTCCCACAAGAGTCACATTTCTAAAGTCTAAACCTTTAGTTAGCATTTGTGTACCTACAAGAATATCTATTTGCTCTTGTTCAAAGGCAGTAATGAGCTTTTCAAATCCATATTTGCCACGAGTAGTATCAGAATCCATTCTTGCAATAGATTTATCTGGATATAGCTCTTTGAGTTCCAATTCTATTTGCTCTGTACCAAAACCCTTAGTAGTAAGCTCTGCACTTCCACAAGCCATACATTTCTGCTGTAAAGCGATATTATAACCACAATAATGACAACGTAGCTGTGACCTGTATTTATGATAGGTAAGACTTACATCACAATTAGGACATTGTGGCGCGTGACCACAAGTAGTACATTCTAATATAGGTGAGAAACCTCTACGGTTTTGAAAGAGAATTACCTGCTCCCCTAGTGCTAGTGCATCTGTAATTGCGCGTATTAAGGTATCAGAAAAGTGACCCGTCATCTCACGCTTTTTGCTTTTCTCCTTAATATCTACAAGATTAATCTCAGGCATTAAAATACCTCCATGTCTTTGTTTTAAAGACACATAACCATATTTCCCTTGCTGTGCGTTGTATACTGTTTCTATAGATGGCGTTGCAGAACCTAATAACACTTTTGCCTTAAACATGGCACCTAGCACAATAGCAGCATCACGAGCATGATATCTTGGTGCAGGGTCGTATTGCTTGAAACTACTTTCATGCTCCTCATCTACTACAATAAATTTTAAGTCTCTAAAGGGTAATAAAAGAGCACTACGCGCCCCTATAATAATTTGAGCTTTATCTAGCTTTTTCAATACATTATTCCACACCTCTACTCGCTCATTTACTGAGTATTTAGAATGAAAAATCGCTACGCGCTCACCAAAGTATGTTTGTAGCCTAGTTATTAACTGGGTAGTAAGTGCTATTTCCGGAAGTAAATACAGTATTTGATCACCAGAATCAAGCATCTCTTCTATGAGCTGCACATATATTTCTGTCTTTCCTGAAGCAGTTACTCCATGCAACAAGGCGACATCTTTTGTTTCAAAATGACTTTTTATTTCATCATAAGCCGTCTGCTGATATTCGTTGAGAACCTTTGTTTCAAAAACTTCGCCGTCAAAACCTACACGGTCCTGTCGTTTTTGATAGGTTTGAAAAACACCTTTATCAACCAGTGCCTTGAGCTGACTAGCAGTAGCGCCAGATGCTTTTTGTAAGTCCTGAGATGATATTGGTTTATTTGTTTTCGCTTTAAGCGAGAAAAATGTGAGCACCATCTCTCGTTGTTTTGGAGCTCGCGATAATTCCTCTAGCACAGTTGTAAGTCCCTCCTCGCCTTCGTATGCTGGGGCAATAGTGATAAATTTTACAAGCTTAGGTACATATTGCTCATAAATCTCTTCTTGCATCTCGATCACACCTTGATCAATTAAACGCTGTATAGAAGGTAGGATTTTTTTCTTATCAAGAATATCCATTACCTCATGAACCTTTAATTCTGAACGATGCTGTAATGCTTCATATATGAGAAACTCATCATCCTTAAGCGATGTCTCATCTATGTCAAGCCCATCTTCCTTAAGTCTTATCACAGTCTCGCTTTCCAGTAAGAAAGCCTTAGGGAGTGCAGCGCGCATGACCTCTCCTTCGGTACACATATAGTAATCTGCAATCCAACTCCAGAATTTCAGCTGCTCTTCAGTGACTATAGGGTCCTCATCTAGAATTTGCTGTATTTCCTTGGCTTCATAAATGGTAGGTGCCTGCTCATGTTTGTTTTTTACGATAGAAGCATATACTTTCTTTTTACCAAAAGGAACAGCAACCCGCATCCCTTTTTGAATATAGTTATACTCTGCCTCAGAGACGAGGTACGTAAACGTATTCTCTACAGGGATAGGAAGTATAACATCTATAAAATAAGGCATAGTAAATTGTGATAAGAAAGTATGAATATACAAAGTTACAGAAGCAGATCAAACGTAGGTGCTAATCGTAAATAAAAAGACTATTAATGTTTGACATACGCTTTCGCGAAAGCATAAAAAAAGCCGCTCCCAAAAGAAACGGCTTCCTATATTAAACAGCATCATCACTAGCGTCTTACCCACTGTTGCGTTCTAAACAAGAATGCTATATACCCTCGTACGTTTAAGATGTTTTTATCATCCTCGTCAATCCATAATTTAGCTTTATATTCCTTTCCTTTTTCTGGATCAAAAATAGTTCCTCCCTCATATTCGTCATCATCTTTTTCAAGACTCTTAATGATATCAAGACCTATGAGTGGTTTATCATAGTCTTCACCTTTACAGTAAATACAAGTCTTGTCACGATTTGCTGGATTTAATATATCTATAATCTTACCAAATACTTTATCATCCTTTTTATAGATTTCTATGATTGACATTGCCTCACCAGTCTCATCATCTATAGTTTTCCATTGACCAAAAATAGTTCCTTGTTGCGCTTGTATGCTCACTGCAAAAAATAGCAGCATAAGTAGGGTTATGTGTTTTTTCATAGTATTCAAGTTTTAAGATTCTAAAATTAATGTGATTTACAGAGAGATTATAATGCATAAAAAATGGCGAATCACAAGTGATCGCCATTTTTAATATGATTGTGATTATTAGTTTTTACCTAACATCGCATCTTTAAGATCATCATCTGCTGGGTCGTTACCTAACCAGATTCCGAAAAGAGCTTTCTTAAAATCAAGACCTGCAATAGATCCTACTTCTTTTCCGTTTTTATAAACTACAGTTCCTTTACCTTTGATGTAAGCAATATCAAAAACGTTTGTTTTTACAATCTTATCGCTAAAAAAACCTTTGAACTGCTCAATCTTCGCATCTAGCGAACTTGTGTTTCCATTCATTGAAGCATCAAAACCATCATCTACAGCTCCTATCATTTTCTTACTAGAAACCATTCCAGAAACGATGTCTAATTTAAGCGCCATAGTCTCGTCTGCATTTATGATAGCTGCAGCATCACTCTTTTTTGACGCTAGATATAATCCTCCAGCATAAAGGTCAAATACTACCTTCTCTCTCATACCAGCACCGTTAAGGATGAGTTCTGTACCTCCCATTGTTACTGAGTTAGGTAAGGTTGCATCTCCTACTACTGTTTGTGCCTGGCTAACTGTAAGACTACATACGGCTACTAAAGCTAATAAATACTTTTTCATAATTTGTGTGTGTGTGTGTGTGTGTGTGTGTGTTATTTAATTTGTACTAGGGTTTTTATGTAAAATTCGTAATTTTTGAAGGGTAGCGTTAAGCTCATATCCCAATAAAATCAAATTTGAATTTAACCAAATATAAAGCATCATTATTAATAATGCACCAATAGAGCCATACAACTCATTATATGTGCCAAAATTATCAATATAAATACCAAATAAATAAGTAGTTATCATAAATAATATTGTTGTCATCAATGCTCCTGGTGAAAAGAAACGGCTTTTACGCCCTTCTTTGGTTCCAAAATAATATAGCGTAGCAATTACCGAATAAATCATAATGATTAAAAACAGGTTCTTACCTATACTTAATAGCGCGATATCCATATCATTACTCATAAAGTCACGCTCTCTCAATGAATTAAGTAATAATTCAAAATAAATCACTACTGATATAGTAGTAACCAACAACAATGCCAGAATAATAGAAGTCCCTAAAGCAACCGCATATTGTCTAAAGAAATTACGACTTATCTCATTGTAATGAGAACCCTCAAAACCACTAAAAATAGCATTAACACCGTTTGCCGTTAAAAACAAGGCAAGCAAACCAGCAAAGGAAGCAAGACCTGCTCTCTCATTCTGTGAGATATCGATTATGATAGGTTTAAAGAAATCTAAGGATTGCGCAGGTATGAGCTCATAAATAAAAGCCATGAATTTGATATCAAAATTCTCTATAGGCACATAAGGCACTAGATTGAGTAAAAATAACAAAGCCGGAAAAATGGCCATAAAAAAACTATAAGCAATAGAACTTGCGCGGGATCCCAGAGCTCCTTGGATAATCCCATTAAAATATGCGCGTAGCAAGTAAAGAAGCGTCATTCCCTCAAACCCAGGAATAACGACACTATCCAAGATACTCACAAGCCAACAAAAAGGCTTGAATCTCATTAAACGTTGCTCTATCGTCTTATCTGATGCCATTAAACTGCTTTCAGACTAAGATCTAAGTTATAGACAGAGTGCGTGAGCGCTCCACTAGAAATAAAATCTACACCACAAAGAGCGTACTCACGTATCGTCTCTTCATTAATACCACCAGAAGATTCTGTAAGGCATTTATCGCCTATTAGTGCTACTGCTGTGCGAGTATCCTCATAATTAAAATTATCTATAAGAATACGATATACATGCTCGTGATTTTCAAGTATTTCTTTAATCTCTTCTAGACTTCTAGCCTCTACAATAATCTTAAGATCTCGCTGCTCTTCCTTAAGATAATCTACTGTTTTGAGAATCGCTTTTGTAACACCACCCGCAAAATCGATGTGATTATCTTTAAGCATAATCATATCATACAGCGCAAAACGGTGATTCTCACCACCACCTATTTTTACAGCCCATTTTTCTAGCGCTCTTATTCCTGGTGTGGTCTTTCTTGTGTCTAGAATTTTAGTATCTGTTCCTTCTAAAAGGTTCACAAAGAACTTTGTCTTCGTCGCAATAGCACTCATACGCTGCATAGCATTAAGCACTAAGCGTTCCGCTTTGAGAATGCTCTGGCTTGAACCAGATACATAAAATGCAATATCACCATATTTTACAGCGTCTCCATCCTTTAATACGTCCTCTACTTCTAATGAAGGATCTACGTGTGCAAATACCGCTTTTGCGAAAGCGCAACCCGCAAGAATACCTTCATCCTTTACAAGTAATTTTGCTTTTCCAGTGGCGGTGGCTGGTATACAAGCCAGTGAGCTATGGTCTCCATCACCTACATCCTCTCTTATAGCATTTGCAATTATACCTTCTATCTCAATCTGAAATTGTGCTTCTGAAATCATATTTGTATTATTCCTTTGATGTAAAAATAAGCAAAAGGTAAAGCTTCTTACTTCTGTATGGTAGTTTTGTATTTTTGCCACATGAATATTAAACTTCTCTGCGTAGGCAAGACCGATAATAAACAGTTGCAAGCACTGATAGATGCGTATAGTAAACGGCTCAATTTTTATGTGAAATACTCCATAGAAATTCTCCCGGATATTAAGAATGTCAAAAATCTTAGTGAGCAAGAACAGAAAAACAAGGAAGGCGACCTTATTTTATCAAAAATAGGGCCTTATGATCACCTCTTGCTATTTGATGAAAATGGAAAAACGTTTACAAGCGTAGGCTTTTCAAAATTTCTACAAAAGAAAATGAATAGTGGTATTAAGACCCTAGTCTTTGTTATAGGTGGTCCTTATGGATTTTCGCAAGAGGTTTATGCAAAAGCACAAGGAAAAGTATCCTTATCATCCATGACCTTTTCTCACCAGATGGTTAGACTCTTTATTACTGAGCAAATTTATAGAGGTTATACTATATTAAAAGGGGAACCATATCATCATCAATAAGGATAATTTCTAAAATAAGAATGAGCTTACAATTACCTTGAGTTTATAACGTTAAATATTAAACGGGTTTAACCTATATTTATGAGCATAAGTAGCAATATAATTACCGCTACGTGTTATTTTTGTATGCTCAATACGACTACAATTACATGGGATCACAATCAGGTACAAAAAAGAAAAACAGGCTGCAATTATTGCACCAGTACTACGTGTACACTGGTTTTTATACTTTTTTAAAGGACGCTCTTAAAAAAGCACTCCCTCCTATTCTACTTGTAGTAGCAGCTATAGTTCTTATTCACTTCTTTGTAATAGACCTTAATACGGCATTGCAATATGTAATAGACAACTATTCAAACCTGCTTGTCCTTACCTTATTTTTTGTTTCAGAATCTATACTTGGTATAATTCCTCCAGAGCTTTTTATAGCATGGAGTGATAAAACGAGTAATCCTATTTTATACCTAACTCTTATAGCAATATTATCTTATGCTGGAGGGGCAGTTTCCTATTTTACAGGAAGAGCAACTTTAAAAATTCCATCCGTTCATAATTACCTAGAGGTAAAGATGGAGAAGCACTTAAAAAATGCTCGTAAATGGGGAGGCTTTTTAATTCTCGTAGGAGCTTTACTCCCGCTTCCTTTTGCCGTAGCAAGTCTTGCTGCGGGTATGATTCGCTTCGAGTTTAAATATTGGGCATTATTTGGTCTTGCTCGTTTTGTAAGATATGCAATATACGGAGCAGCAATTTTTAGCCTTGTATCATAATGAAACTAGTTTTTGCAACACACAATCACAATAAACTTCGCGAAGTTCAAGCATTAGTGCCTGATCATATTACCCTCCTATCTTTAACAGACATAGGATGCACAGAAGAAATCACTGAAGATGCAGATACCATCGAAGGTAACGCACTTCTTAAAGCAAATCATGTGCTAACTAACTATGGGTATGATTGTTTTGCAGATGATACTGGTCTTGAAGTGGACGCACTTGATGGTGCACCAGGAGTATATTCAGCAAGGTATGCTGGTGAGCAAAAAGATGATTCAGATAACATGAACAAGCTTTTAATTAATCTCGCTACTAAGCAAGACCGTGGAGCACAGTTTAAAACAGTTATCGCTTTCGCGAAAGCAAATAAAACAGAAACCTTTACAGGTATATGCAGAGGTAAAATCACTAAAGAGCGTCATGGTGATGGCGGTTTTGGGTACGATCCTATCTTCCGACCAAAAGGTTACGATGCAACTTTTGCACAAATGGCTCCATCTTTAAAAGGAAAAATAAGCCACAGAGGCTTTGCTGTTTCTGCTTTTCTTGAGTTTCTATATAATCAGGAATAAGTTTTTTGAACCCAAATGCTTTCATTATAGTTTTATTGAGTACTTTTGCACCTTGAAAAACCTCAGGGTGAGGTATTGCCAGATTTTTTGGCACGTGTTGATCGAAGCAATTGGTTTATAAGTCGTTGCGCTTCCTATACACGCTAACACTTATATATACTATTGTCATATGACATTTGATGAACTAGGCCTAAATGCGCCTTTACTCCAGGCTATTGCCGATATGGGATTTGAAACCCCATCAAAAATTCAAGAAGAAGCTATCCCACAATTACTCGCAGAAGACCGCGATATGGTTGCTCTTGCACAAACAGGAACAGGAAAAACAGCTGCATTTGGATTTCCATTATTACAAAATATAGATGAAAATAGTAAGACTACTCAAGGTCTTATTATAGCTCCTACTCGCGAACTATGTCTCCAGATTACAAACGAGATGAAACTGTATTCAAAGCATATGAAAGGTGTGCGTGTTGTTGCAGTTTATGGAGGAGCAAACATACAAGAGCAAGCTCGTGAGATTTCTCGCGGAGCACAAATTGTAGTAGCTACACCTGGACGTATGCAAGATATGATGCGTCGTCGTATGGTAGATATTACAAAATTAAGCTACTGTGTTCTTGATGAAGCAGATGAGATGCTTAACATGGGATTCTATGAGGATATCACAAATATTCTTGCAGATACTCCAGAAGATAAGCTTACATGGTTATTTAGTGCTACAATGCCAAGAGAAGTATCACGTATAGCAAAAGAATTTATGGTAAACCCGTTAGAAATAACGGTAGGACATAAAAATGAAGGTGCAAAGAACGTATCTCATGAGTATTTTGTAGTACACACTAGAGATCGTTACCAAGCACTTAAAAGACTCTCTGATGCAAATCCAGATATCTTCTCTGTAATCTTTTGTCGTACTAAACGCGATACACAAAAAGTTGCCGAGCAACTTATTGAAGATGGATACAACGCAGGAGCATTACACGGAGATTTAAGTCAGAACCAGCGTGACCTGGTAATGAAGAGCTTTAGAAACCGTCAGATACAAATGCTTGTTGCAACAGATGTTGCTGCACGTGGTATTGACGTAGATGATATTACACACGTAGTAAACTACCAATTACCTGACGAGATAGAAACCTATACACACCGTTCTGGTCGTACTGGTCGTGCTGGTAAAACCGGTACTTCTCTAGTGATTGTTACTAAAAGTGAAATGCGTAAAATCAAACAACTTGAGAAAATCTTAGGTAAGAAGTTTGAACAAAAAACCATTCCAGACGGAAAGGAAATCACGCAAGTACAGTTATTTCACCTTGCAAATAGCATTAACACAACAGAGATTAATAACGAGATTGATGCTTATCTTCCAGAAATAGAAGAAGTATTAAAAGATAATACGAAAGAAGAGCTTATTAAAAAAGTATTTTCTGTAGAGTTCACACGTTTCTTTAATTATTATAAGAAATCAAAAGACCTTAATCAAAATGCAGTTGGAGCGGCTAAGGAGCAATCTGGAGACTCTACACGTTACTTTATAAATGTAGGTAGCAAAGATGATTTTGACTGGATGAAACTTAAAGACTTCTTGAAGGAAGAATTAGGATTAGGTCAAGATGGTGTATACCGCGTAGACTGTAAAGATGCCTTTTCATTCTTTAACACAGATACTGAGCACAAAGATAAAATCTTATCTCACTTTGAAAACTTTGAGCTAGATGGTCGTCGCGTGAGCGTTGAGGAAACTCAAGGCGGCGGTGGTCGCAGTAGTGGCGGAGGTCGTAGCGGTGGCGGAGATCGTCGTCGTGGTGGCGGAGGTCGC
The DNA here is from genome assembly GCF_007827285.1 of Dokdonia sp. Hel_I_63. Taxonomy (NCBI): domain Bacteria; kingdom Pseudomonadati; phylum Bacteroidota; class Flavobacteriia; order Flavobacteriales; family Flavobacteriaceae; genus Dokdonia; species Dokdonia sp. Hel_I_63. Next base: position 2,352,361 of record NZ_VISD01000001.1, read on the forward strand.
AGCGGTGGTGGTGATCGTCGTAGAGGTGGTGATGATGGATTTAGATCTAGTGGTCGCAGCGGTGGCGGAGATCGTCGTCGTAGTGGCGGAGGATCTTCAGATAGAAAACGCAGCGATCGCAAATCAAGCTATGGAGATGACCAAGGTGGTCGCTCTAGAAGTAGATCAGAAAGGCCAGCAAGGTCTGAGAGATCAGAACGCAGTTCTTCTCCACGCACGCCAGATAACAGGTCTGAAGGAAACAAGAGCCCATTTTCTGGCAAAAGACGTCGCAGAAGCTAGTCTAACGCACATTAAATGTTAGAATTATTGTAAATAAATAGATTTGGTATGATTTTCCTTATGGAATGCATAAATTGCCTTAGCATATGAAGAAGATCATACTAAACCTACTTATATTCTCTGCCATTGCAGTAGGATATTCACAAGAAATAGATACTACATCAGACCCAACTGAAGCTCAAGAAAAGCTAGAGGATGGATTTATTGATGGAAAAGTATTAAGCAGTAGTACAGATATTGCATTACAGAACGTAAACATTCTCAACCTCTCAAATTTTAAAGGAGCTACTACTAATGAGTATGGTAAATTTGAAATTAAGGCTGAGGTAAATGATACGTTATACTTCTCTTACCTAGGATACAAATCTCTTAAAGTACGCGTCAGCGGTGACTGGATTAAATACGGTGACGTAAAAATCCAAATGACAGAGATAGGTATCGCACTTGAAGAAGTTGTGGTTCAAGAAATTGAGCTTACTGGATATTTAGAAATTGATGCAAAGAGAGTTCCTATTTACAGCAATCAGCGATACAGTATATCTGGTCTAAATTCTGGTTACGAGGTAGGGAAAAGTCAGCCAGGAGCTATATCTAGAGTATTGAGCTCTATTTTCAATCCTGCAGATTTTCTTTATAATATTTTTAGTAGAAAGAAAGGCCAACTTCGCAAGCTTAGGCAAATGAAGGAAGATGATAAAGTGCGTAATCTACTTGAACGAAAATTTGACCGTGAGACACTAAGTGCTTTACTTCAAATAGATCGTGTTGATATAGACGCAATACTTAAAAATTGTAGCTACTCAGATAATTTTATCATGAGCGCAAATGATCTTCAAATTCTCGATGCAATAAGTGAATGTTATGAAGAGTACAGAGTTCTTCAAAGAAAAGATTAATTATCTATTATATATAAACAGAAAGCCCGCTATATTTAGCGGGCTTTCTGTTTTATGTACTATTCTAAATAATACGCTTTCGCAAAAATATGCTTTTTATAATGCAGCTATAATATCTTCTGGATCTGCTCTAAGTTTATAATCTTCTGACAGAAAGTGATAAGAAACCTCTCCGTTTTGATCAATAATATACGTGGCAGCGATAGGAAGCTCATTTGCATCATTACCTTGACTCTCTAAAAGATCAATACCAAAATTCCCATATAATTCTGCAAGCGCCTCTGGAAGTTTAAAAACCAAATTGAGTGATCTTGCTAATTCGTTATTTTCACTAGTAAGGACTTCAAAATCCAGCTCATTTTTCTCCTTAGTAGATAGCGAATTGTCCGGTGTTTCTGGAGTAATAGCAATAAGCGTTGCTCCTTTCTCCTTAATTTGGGGTAACACCTCTTGAAAAGCTTTAAGCTCTAAGTTACAATAAGGACACCATCCACCCCTATAAAAGGTAATCACTACCTTACCTTTTTGTAATTGCTTACTTAGCGTGATAGTTTTTCCTTGAGCATTTGGCAATGTAAAGTCTGGAAATTTATCTCCTGTCTTTACAGCATGCTTCAATATACCTGTAGCATCAAGATCTTCAATAGCTTTTCTCATGATATCTTGAGCAGCGCCAGGATGACGTTTTATACTGTTATCTGCAAGTTCTTTTAGCGATACGGTAAGTTTCATAATTTGAATTTTTCAATTTACATCTTGGTCTTTGAAAGTGCATCAACTTTATACTTATCGACAGCTTATATTTTAAGAAATCAAATTTTCGCAAAAGCGTACTTCTACCCTCTTTCTTCTAGAAATCTTTGCTCAATTCCTTCCACATCTTTAATCATCTTACGTGTCCACTCAAGTTTTTTATCAAAAAGCTCTTGCTCCGTAAATTGCCAAGAATTACTTGATTGCTTGAGCTTAGTCATAATATGCTGTAAGGTTATTGCCGCAGAAACTGAGATATTGAGACTCTCTGTAAAACCCACCATAGGTATATAAATAAAATCGTCTGCCATGTCAAGCACCGTATCACTTAATCCCTCTGTCTCACGACCAAAAAATATAGCCGCCTTTTCAGTAATGTCAAAATCCTCTAATCGATGAGCATCTTTATGAGGTGAAGTGGCAACAATCTTATATCCTTGCTTTCTTAGGTTCTCAATACAATGTTTTGCACTGCTATGGCGCTGCACATCTACCCATTTTTGAGCACCCATTGCAATCTCACGATCTATTCTCTTAACATTAACCTCTTCTATAACGTGTAGTTCTTGAACCCCAAAAGACTCACAGCTACGTATTACAGCGCTGGTGTTATGCAATTGATACACATCCTCCACCGCAACAGTAAAATGATTTGTACGCTCTTTGAGCACTTTATCAAATAATTGAACGCGTCTTTCTGTAAGAAATGATTGTAAATATGCTAGCAGCTCTTGATCCATGATTGTTGTTTACAGGCCAAAGATACTGTACTTTTAAAATGCAAAACAAACTAGAATGTCTAAACAAAATATAGTAGTCCTCTCTGGAGCAGGAATAAGTGCCGAAAGTGGTTTAAAAACCTTTAGAGATGCAGATGGTCTTTGGGAAGGTCACGATGTGATGGAAGTCGCTACTCCAGAAGGATGGCGCAATAATCAAGAACTCGTTTTACGTTTCTATAACGACAGAAGAAGACAACTGCTAGAGGTCACACCTAATGCCGCACACAAAGACCTTGTACAACTAGAAGAGAATTATAATGTTACAATTATCACTCAAAATGTAGACGACTTGCATGAACGCGCAGGTAGCTCAAATGTGATACACCTGCACGGCGAGTTGCTCAAAGTGCGCAGTAGTAAAGATGAAAGCGATATAAAACCATGGACAACCGACTTAAAAAAAGGGGATTTATGTGCACTAGGGTCCCAACTAAGACCACATATAGTATGGTTTGGCGAAGAGGTACCACTTCTAGAAAAAGCTGCAGAGCTTGTGAGTAAAGCAGATTTTATAATCATTGTAGGAACTTCCATGCAGGTATATCCAGCCGCTGGACTTATTGATTTTGCAAAAGCAAGTGCTCAGATTTATTTTATAGATCCAAAACCCTCAATAGCACAGAGAGAACGTCTTACGATAGTGCCAGAAATAGCATCTACAGGTATAAAAAAGGTGGTTACCTCATTATTACATTGAGTCCAAACACTTAATAGATGACGTTATCCGAACTTTATAATGAGCTAGCATATGTAAATCACTCACGTGAGAAGCGTGCGTACTACGCACAGTTAATCTTAAATGAGCCTGGTCTTATGGAGCTCGTTCTAGAAATTCTATTTATGGTAGATGACACTAGATCTCCCAAAGCTGGATGGATAGCAGAATTTGCAACCAAAGAAGATATCACAATCATTTTTCCACACCTTGAATTATTTACAACTAAAATGCATACTGTTTATCAAGATACCGCACTGCGACCCGTGAGTAAAATCTGTGAAGAGCTTGCCATCTCCTATTTCAAAATAAAAAATCTACAAACGAGAGCTTCCCTAACCAAAATTCAAAGGGAGCGCATGGTCACTGCAGCTTTTGACTGGTTAATAACTGACCAAAGAGTCGCTGTCAAAGCATACTCAATGACGTCGCTATATTATCTAGGCACAGAATTTAATTGGATACATGAAGATTTACAACGTATTATGGAGGAAAACTACATGACGAGCAGTGCAGCATATAAAGCAAGATGCAAACACATTACCGCATGGATAAAGAGAGATCATAAGTACAAAAATTCTTAATATCTACATGATGAACAGAAATGAGGGTATATCTCAAATAATTATTGATATTTTCGCAGCTCTACTTTATGATGCAAAAACTACTTACTGCTACAATTGCCTTGCTATTTCTTATACAAGCAAATGCCCAAGATGTAAAACCCTACGAACTAGAAGCCAACTATTTTTATGGTAGCATCCTAAGGCATAATAAAGATGTATCCTCTCTTATTACTGGGCATCCCGAAGGAATTATCCTGAGTTATAATAGAAAAACTTATGGGCTAAAGGAGTGGGAACGACTCTATAATTATCCAGACTGGGGATTTACCCTTGCATATCAAGATCTTAAAAATGAAAATCTAGGAGATACCTACAATGCACTTGCTCATTACAATTTTTATTTCTTGAACCGCAAGCTCATGTTTAGAATAGGTCAAGGTATTGGTTATACTACAAATCCCTTTGACCTAGAAACTAATGTGGAAAACAATGCGTATGGCTCTCGTTTATTTAGCGCAACACTCGTAATGCTTAACTATAAACAAGCCATCACTCCTACGCTTTCATTTCAAACGGGACTTACTTTTTTACACGGCTCTAATGGAAATTTACGAGCACCTAACACTAGCACAAACACACTAGCATTAAATGCTGGTATTATCTATAAATATCAAGCCGTACCAGATTTTATCCCAAAGGGAGAAAAAGTATCTTACAAAGAGCCCATTCATTATAATATTGCCTTAAGCGCTGGACTCAATGAAAGTGATTTTATAGGTTTAGGCAGAGAGCCATTTGTAATAATCTCTGCCTATGCAGATAAGAGATTAAGCAAGAAAAGTACTGTTCTTGCTGGCGCAGAAGCTTTCTTTTCAAAATTCCTTGATAATGAAATTGAATTCTTATCTGTTGCTTTTCCTGGACGTGGTGTAACTGCAGATCAAGACTGGAAACGCGCAGGAGTATTTATTGGCCATGAGCTACACCTCAACAATACAGCATTAATAACACATGCGGGATATTACCTTTATTATCCGTATGATTTTGAAGGTAGATTTTATCAACGCGTAGGACTTAAACGCACCTTTGGCAAAAAGTACTTTGGTAGTGTGGCTGTAAAAACCCACGGAGCAAAAGCAGAGGCAATAGAATTTGGATTAGGGATACGATTATGAGTTTACAAAAACAAAAAATACATTTTTTATGTACGCTTTCGCGAAAGCGTAACCTCATACTACAACTTCTACTTGCTGTTCTGTTATTCTCTTGCGATACAGAAAATGCAAATGATTGCCTTCAAACCGATGGTGATATCATCACTTATGAAATTGAAGTACCTGTTTTTACTAAAATCCAAATGGAAGACGATATTCGGGTGCTCTTAAAGCAGGGAACAGAACAACAAGTAATTATTGAAACAGGAGAAAATCTTGTATCGGACTTAAATTTTGAAGTGATAGAAGAAACACTAGTACTACAAAATAATAATAGCTGTAATATTTTAAGAGAATATGGACGCACACTAGTGACCATAACGTCTCCAGACATTAATTTTATAAGACAGGCATCTTCTTTTGACATAGAAAGTGAAGGAGTCCTCTCCTACCCAGCTCTAACATTATGGAGCAACACAAGTCCAAATGGCGTTAACATAGATGATCCTAATAAAAGCGGTAATGTGTATTTAACTCTAGATGTACCGTCGTTAACAATATCTGCAAATGGTTCTAGCAACTTTAAAATATCCGGCAGAGCAGATCAAATGAATATCAACTTTAGTGATGAGTTTCCGCAGTTTGATGGGAGAGACTTTCTCGTAGATGATATCCAGTTTAGACACACAAGTGCTGCGGCTATGGTAATAAACCCCATAAATAGCCTTAAGGGCACCATACGTGCGACGGGTGATGTATTAGTTGTAAACGAACCACCTTTAGTCGAGGTAGAAGTGCTATTTACAGGACAACTTATCTTTGAAGACTAAAGAGTATCTAATTGTAGAAAACATTGTATCTTTTAATCAGTAATAACAATAAACTTGAATAATGGTAAAAGCAAAATATCAAAACGTTCTTGATCTAGGAGAAAAACTAAACATCCAGAACGGAGATGTAAAAGAAGAAAACGGAGTACTTCACGTAACAGGTACTGCTACAAATCAGTATGAGAAAAACCAACTTTGGGATGCTATTAAAGCTGCTGGAGGAGAAAGTCCAAGTGATATAGTAGCCGATATTAAAGTTGCAGATACATCTGTATATGCACAACACACAGTGGTAAGTGGCGACACTTTAGGAAAAATTGCAAAGCACTATTATGGTGATGCAATAAAGTACAAAGAGATTTTTGAAGCAAACAAAGACATCTTAAAAAACCCAGATGTTATACACCCAGATCAAAATCTTGTGATTCCAAATTTATAAGATAGCATCATTTTCTTATAGATAATTATCTATAAGAAAAGCTCCCAAATTGGGAGCTTTTTTATTTTTAGTCTAAACTAAATTATATGCATAACCATCTATAAATCAAATATATAAATTGACCTATTAAAGTAATTATTTAATTACGTATTTTAGGCTAATCCTGACAAGTAAGACCCATAAAGATCATTAAAACGCATACCAGTCGTAAGCTTATATTTTGACAATTTCTTGAATTCTACTAGTCCGAAAAGTATAAATTCTTTTAAGAAATATGTATCCTCTTTTGCTATTTCAGGTTGATATTTCTTGATTAAATCATCAAGAGGTGTAATACTATCTAGCATAAGTTCATATTCTTTATTGGTAAGCGTATCTTCTAGCTCAAAACCGCTTTGCTCAAAAAACCATGCTAGTACTTCTTCATAAGGATCTTTCTCATCATCCTTAGTTAGTTTTTCAATCTTAGGGAAATAGTCATCAAACAAAGAAGCTGTTGCATCGCCTATTAAAATTTTGGCAACCTCTCCTGCACCTTCTTGTTCCCCTTCGTAAACAAGTTCTACCTTCCCTGTAATTGCAGGAACGATTCCTAGTAGATCTGAGTAACGTATCGTAGTAGTTTCATCTCCCGATAGCAACATACGACGTTCTGCAGTACTCATTAGGTTTTGAAAAGCAGTAATACTCATTCTGGCACTTATCCCACTCTTTTCATCTATAAACTCACTTTCACGAGCAACAAATCCTATTTCTTCAATTAAGTCTTTCACTAGATTAGGAACATGAACCTTCGTTTTTTGACGCTCGTCAAGATTTGCTTCTTGATCTGTTATGGTTCTTGCAATAGCTACTGTTTCTGGATAGTGGGTAAGTATTTGCGAACCTATACGGTCTTTAAGCGGTGTTACAATGCTTCCTCTATTTGTATAATCTTCTGGATTTGCAGTAAATACAAATTGCATGTCAAGTGGCAATCTTAATTTGAATCCGCGTATTTGAATATCTCCTTCTTGTAGGATATTAAATAGCGCCACTTGTATTCTTGCTTGTAAATCCGGTAATTCATTGATTACAAAAATTGATCTGTTTGCACGAGGAATCATCCCATAATGTATCACGCGATCATCTGCATAGCTCAGTTTTAAATTTGCTGCTTTTATAGGATCTACATCCCCTACAATATCTGCAACAGTTACATCTGGAGTCGCTAGTTTCTCTGCAAAGCGCTCAAAGCGATGAATCCATGTAATCGGAGTGTCGCTGCCTTTTTCTTCAATAAGCTCCGTAGCGTATCTAGAAATAGGATTAAGTGGATCATCATTAATTTCAGATCCGCCTACTATAGGCATCCACTCATCAAGTAGATTTACCATTTGACGTGCAAGACGTGTTTTGGCTTGTCCTCTTAGCCCAAGCAAGTTTATGTTATGCTTACTAAGAATAGCTCTCTCAAGCTCAGGGATAACTGTGTGCTCATAACCGTGTATATCTTCAAATGTAGGCTTACCAGATTGTAATCTTTCTATTAAGTGTTCTCGTAACTCATCCTTTATGCTACGAGATATCCATCCGGCTTCTTTAAGTTGTCCTAGTGTATTTATCGTTTCGTAATTCATAATATTTTTTTATTTCCTTTTTGTAATAGCTGCTTGTATCTATAGTCTACAAGCAACGGTATCTTCTTTGTAACAAGTGATTATTATAGAAGTTCTTACTTAATTCTCTTTTTTCTATTAGTCTCGTAGTCTTGAAAAATCATCTCACCTAATCCTTGCAGGCCTGTAAAAAATGCTTTTCCTTGGTTTGCTTCTGTAAAATTATCTACAAACTGTTGTAAATAAGGATCATTTGCTATCATAAAAGTGGTGATAGGTATATGAAGCTTGCGTGCTTGTCTAGCCATGCTGTAACACTTGTTTACAATATACTCGTCTAGTCCGTTAGGATTTTTATAATAGCGCCCATCTTTAAGTTTTAAACAAGATGGCTTCCCGTCTGTAATATTAAATATCTGTTTATTTGAGTTGCGCTTGCGCCTCAAGATATCCATAGCGAGATTAAGACCAGCTACTGTATTGGTGTGGTAAGGTCCTACTTGTAAATACGGTAAGTCTTTAATTTTAATAGGCCAGGCATCATTACCGTACACGATTATGTCAAGAGAGTCCTTGGGATAACGGGTGGTAATAAGCTGTGCGAGTGCCATCGCTACCTTCTTTGCAGGTGTAATACGATCTTCACCATAAAGAATCATACTGTGAGAGATATCAATCATTAACACAGTACTCATTTGAGCTTTAAAATGCGTTTCCTCAACGATTAGGTCACTTTCGCGTAAGCTAAAGTCATCTGCTCCATTATTAATTTGCGCATTACGCAAACTCTCAGTCATAGATATACGATCTAGCGGATCGCCAAATCGATATTCACGATGATCCCCCGTGTGCTCATCACCTCTTCCATTTAGTTTGGAACGGTGGTTTCCCTGGGAGCTTTTCTTGAGTTTACCAAAAATTTGATCAAGAGCACGCTTTCTTATGGCGCGTTCTGTCTTTTCTGTTATCGCGGTACCACTATTGCCGTCGGGCTTTAATTCTTCTCGTATATAGCCTTTATCCTTTAACTCTTGAACAAAGTCGTCTAGAGTGTAGTTCTCGTTTGTTAGTTTATATTCTTTATCCAAGTCTTTAAGCCAATCCATAGCCTCATCAAAGTCTCCAGAGGTATGTGTGATTAGTTCTTGGAAAATATCGAGCAACTGATCAAATAATGATTGTTGCGGAGCATCATAGGTTTTAAAGACAAACCCACTCCTTTCTTGTTGTCTTCTCATAGCTCTATAAAAATACTACCTAATAGTCCAATAAAAAAGCACCTCGACAGAGGTGCTTCATAAATCTTTATTAAGAAAGGTACTTATGCTTTTGGCATAATCACAGTATCAATAGCGTGTATAACTCCGTTTGAAGCTGCTACATCTGTCATAATGATTGTAGACATTCCGCCCTTAGCATCTTTGATTACAACATTCTCTCCATCTAACATTAAAGTAATTTTCTGTCCCATTACTGTATTAGTCTCAAAAGATCCGTTGTTTTCTTTAATTGCTGCGACAACATCACCAGCCATATATTTTCCAGACACTACGTGATATGTAAGAATATCAGTTAACATTGCTTTATTTTCTGGCTTTACCAGAGTTCCAACAGTTCCTTCTGGTAATTTAGCAAATGCATCGTTAGTAGGTGCAAACACAGTAAATGGTCCTGCACTATTTAACGTTTCTACTAATCCAGCCGCTTTTACTGCTGTAACGAGTGTTGAGAAATTCTCATTTCCAACGGCAATCTCTACTATAGTACCAGGCTCATCCATCACTGGCTCCTCTACTTCCATTGTTGCTTCTGCTACTTCGTTGTTTACTTCTGTAGTTTTCTCTTTAGTTCCTTCGGCACATGAAGCAAATAATAATCCTGCTCCTGCAACCATTAATAACATCTTTTTCATAATAATTGGTTTTTTGAATATTAATTTGTTCAAAGATAATGCCATTTCATTAGACAAACCATAATAATATCTCAATTCCTTGTTAATCATTTCATAAAGCTTTCAAAGTTTTAAGTTATGCTTTCGCGAAAGCGTGAATAAAACCTTTACAACATAGCTCATCCATTAACATCCCTTTAAGAATTTCAAATTAGCTTTTCTTTAACTTTAGTCCCTTGACTGTAACGTCATAAAGAATCAACCAAATAATATAAAATGAAACAACTCTTCTCTCTGTTGCTACTGTGCGTCTGTACGGTAGTTTCTGCCCAAAAACTTGACATGTCTTTACTAAAGGACATGCAACCACGTAATATAGGTCCAGGCGGTATGTCTGGTCGTGTGACTGCAATAGATGTAGTTACAGATAATCCAGATGTAATGTACGTAGGTACTGCTTCTGGTGGTCTATGGAAATCTACCTCTGGCGGAATTAAATGGGATCCTATTTTTGAAAACGAGCTTACGGCATCAATAGGGGCTGTTGCGATACAACAATCTAATCCATCTGTGATATGGGTAGGTACGGGAGAAGGTAATCCTCGTAACTCTCTTAATGGTGGTTATGGTGTTTATAAATCTCTTGATGGTGGTAAGTCTTGGAAGTCTATGGGACTTGAGAAAACTAGACATATACACCGCGTAATTATAGATCCTACTAATCCAGATATCGTTTACGTAGGCGCTATAGGTTCGCCATGGGGTGAACACCAAGAAAGAGGTGTTTATAAAACTACAGATGGTGGTAAGACATGGAATAAGATCTTATTTACAAACATAAAGTCTGGCGTTGCAGATATGGTGATGGACCCAACTAATCCTAACAAGCTTATTGTTGCCATGTGGGAACACAAGCGTGATCCATGGTTTTTTAAATCTGGTGGTGAAGGTTCTGGCATCTTCATGACTCATGATGGTGGTGCTACTTGGAAACAATTGAGTGATAAAGATGGTTTACCTAAAGGCGAACTAGGACGTATAGGTTTATCTATCGCCCCAGGAAGCCCTAATGTAGTGTATGCACTTGTAGAGGCAAAAAAGAATGCTCTATACCGTTCTAACGACGGTGGTTTCAACTGGAAGAAGATTAACGATAAGAGTGATATAGGGAACAGACCATTTTACTACAGTGATATTCACGTAGATCCTCAAAATGAGAATCGTGTATTTTCGGTGTTTACGTATGTAAATGTATCTGAAGATGGCGGAAAGAATTTTGACCAACTTATGGGAGCGTATGGAGTAGATAATGGAGTGCACCCAGATCACCACGCATGGTGGATTCATCCTAATAATGGGAAGTTCATGATGGACGGTAATGACGGCGGACTTAACATCACAAAAGATGGTGGTAAAACATGGCGTTTTATAGGAAACTTACCTGTAGCACAGTTCTATCATATTAATGTAGATAATGAATTTCCTTATAATGTATATGGAGGAATGCAAGATAACGGCTCTTGGAGAGGTCCTGCTTATGTGTGGAAAGCTCAAGGAATACGTAATGATTACTGGCAAGAGATTTCCTTTGGAGATGGATTTGATGTAATTCCTGATCCAGATGATAGTCAGTTTGGGTGGACTATGAGTCAGCAGGGATCTGTGAGTCGCTACGATTGGAAAACTGGAAACAACTATGGAGTAAAACCTACACATCCAGACCCAGATGTATTTTTACGTTTTAATTGGAACTCGGCTATAAACATTGATCCTTTTGATAATAGCACTATTTACTTTGGAAGTCAGTTTGTACATAAATCTACAGATAAAGGACTTACGTGGGAAGTGATCTCTCCAGATCTAACGACAAACGATCCAGAGAAACAAAAACAATCAGAATCTGGTGGGCTTTCTATGGATGCTACAGGAGCAGAAAATCATACAACGATTCTTGTAATTGAGCCTTCGCCATTAGAAAAGAATATGTTTTGGGTAGGTACAGATGATGGTCGTGTTCATTATACTCAGAATGGTGGGCAATCTTACACTGATGTATCAAAAAGCCTAAAAGGGCTTCCAGAAGGAAGCTGGATTGTACAAATCAAGGCTAGTAATAAAAATAAAGGGGAAGCACTATTAGTCGCAAATGATTACCGTCGTTTCAACTATACTCCTTATGCATACAGAACTACAAACTATGGTAAATCATGGACTCGCATTGTAGATGAAAATGATGTACAAAGTTATGCGCTAGCTATTATAGAAGATCCAGAAGAGAAAAACCTACTCTTTCTAGGTACAGATGATGGCTTATATGTGTCTATTGATGCTGGTAATAACTGGCAAAAATGGACTAAAGGATTCCCTACCACTTCGGTCAAGGATCTTGTAATTCATCCTAGAGAGCAGGATCTTGTAATTGGAACTTTTGGACGTGCTGCATGGGTTCTTGACGACATAAGACCGTTACGAGCGATTGCAAAGGATAGAAGTACGCTTTCGCGAAAGCTTCAACTCTTCAACCCTCCGACAGCTTATGATGCCGCATACCAGCAACCTACGGGAAGTCGTTTTGGCGCAGATGCTCTTTATAACGGAGAAAATCGCGGAAGTGGAGCGCAAATAGCGTATTACTTTGTAAAAGATGAAACAGCATCTTCAAAAACATCCACAGATGATACTGATGAAGAAGATACTGATAGCGATACAGAAGTTAAAAGTGTAACGTGGGATTCTATCCATTTAAAAGTATACGACGGCGCACGCCAGATTCGTCATTTGAAGTGGAAAACTCCAGACAGTACAGGAATTCATAAAATGACTTGGTATATGCGTGAAGCTGGTGGAGATCGTCCTTCTCGTTCTATTAGAAAATCTAAGAACGAGCCGGGAGGAGTTTCTGTAAAGCCAGGCACTTACAAACTAGTAATGCAATATGGTGATCAATCAAGTGAGTCTTCTATTGAAGTAGCGAGTGATCCTCGTTATGACGTTCCTGCTAAGGCTATTAATGATGCTTATAACACCGGAAAGCAACTTGAAGCAATGACACAAACTGCTGCAGACGCTGTAAAGCAACTAGTACAGAGCAAAACAATCGCTAGTGACTATAAGAAGATGATTAAAAAACTAGATGATGACAAGGCTTATAAAAGCGAACTCAAATCTATAGGAGAAATGACTAAGCGTATTGATAAGGTTATTGCTCTTTATATAGGTACTATAGATAAAAGACAGGGGATTACTCGTAATCCAGAAATCACCGTCATGAATCGCATAAGATCTGCAAGTGGTTACGCTCGTAGTCGTCCTAATGGACTTACATCTACAGAGACTACTTTAATATCGCATGCTCGCAACGAGTTACAAACTGCGCTTGATAAGACAAATACCTTCTTTGCAGAAGAGTGGGCTCCATTTGAGAATAAACTCAAAGCAATGAATGTAAGTGCATTTAAAGAAATCAAAACCTTTACCATAGACTAATGAGAAAAGGAATTCTTTTAATAGTATTTACCATAATTATGACAGCCACCCTTACCGCGCAAGATCGCGGTGAGGACAAGCTAGGATCATGGGGTATGCTCTTTACTACAAATCAAATCTCAGAAAAATTAAGTATACACGCAGAGGCGCAGTATCGTACTTATGAATTTGGGAACAATTTTAATCAGTTGCTATTGCGTACTGCTTTAAATTACCATATTTCTGAGAATGCTATGGCATCTTTTGGCTATGGATATATCACTACAGACACCGACTTTGAGGAGTTTGACGGTGAAAAGAATGTAACTGAAAATAGACTTTATGAGCAATTTGTATTAAAAAACTCCTTGGGTAATTTTAAATTCAGTCATAGGTACCGTTTAGAGCAACGCTTCATTAATAGACCTTTTGGTGAGAACACTACAGAGCATAGAGCACGTTACTTTTTACGAGTAACCTATCCTCTTAATGACACCTGGTTTTTAACGGCTTATGATGAGATTTTTATTAATCTGCAGAATGACTTTTTCGGTCAAAACCGTTTATATGGCGCAGTAGGATATAATTTCAATAAGAATGTGAGCACGCAAGTGGGCTATCTTAAAAATGATTTTTCGGTAGACACCTACGATCGTTTTCAAGTAGCACTGTTTATCAAAACAGATTTAAGAAAGAAAAAAGGGTGACATTATTCACATAGTATTGAAAAACCTCAATCTTATGATTGGGGTTTTCTTTTTTACGCTTTCGCGAAAGCGGGATAAAAATATGATAAAAGTGTAAAAATTATCAAGAACAAGCTCTTTAACTTACTAAGTAGCCGTAATAATCGTACATTAAAATCTTTAAAGATAGGTTGCTCGATTTCCTACGACAGAAGAGCTACAACCATTCAACTAATAACTTATTATGAGATCTAGCAAGATAAATTTTACAAATGCACAAGGAGAAGTACTCTCTGGAAAACTTGACTTACCAGCAAACCAAGACCCACATAACTTTGCCATTTTTGCTCATTGCTTTACATGTACAAAAGATTTTAGCGCAGTGCGCAATGTGAGTCGCGCTTTGGCTTCACAAGGGTTTGGAGTACTTCGCTTTGACTTTACTGGTTTAGGAGATAGCGATGGAGACTTTGCCGATACTAATTTTTCTAGCAATGTAGATGATCTCATAAGCGCTGCAGATTTCCTTGCCAAAGAATACAAAGCTCCTTCCCTACTGGTAGGTCACTCGCTAGGAGGTGCCGCTGCAATTTTTGCTGGAGGCAAGATTGACACTATAAAAGCCGTTGCGACTATAGGCGCTCCTAGCAACCCTGTACACGTTCAAAAACAACTAGGCGCACAGCTCGCAACTATAAGAGAAGAAGGCCAAGCTCAGGTAAAACTAGCTGGGCGTGACTTTACGTTTAAAAAACAATTTATAGACAATCTAGAAGAAAATTCATGTGTAGATGCTGCTCGTGACTTGCACGAAGCGTTACTCATACTTCACTCACCGCAAGATGATACTGTATCTATTAAAAATGCAGAAGAGATTTACCTTGCAGCACATCATCCTAAAAGCTTTGTAACTCTTGATGGGTCTGAGCATTTATTAATTGACAAAGAAAATGCTTCTTATGTAGGAAAGATTATTGCGGGATGGGCTGCTCGATATATCCCTACTGAAGATGAAGCTTCAATAAGCACCACACACCAAGTAGTAGCAAGCCTAGATGCCGAAGATGGATTTTCTACACTTCTTAAGCTTGGAAGCCACCACATGAAAGCAGATGAGCCTGCGCGCGTAGGAGGAAATGACTATGGCCCTACTCCTTATGAATTACTAGCAGGAAGTTTATCTGCCTGTACTGCGATGACCATACAGATGTATGCAAAGCGTAAAAACTGGCATATTGAAAATGTTGAGGTACATACTAGCTATTCAAAAACACATGCTCAAGATTGTGCTGTTTGTGAAGAAAGTGATACAGCAGGTAAAATAGATACGTTCCATAGAGAAATTAAAATCACATCAAATCTTGATGAGAAACAACTTAAACGCATCTTACAAATTGCAGATAAGTGTCCAGTTCATAAAACACTACACAGCGAGACTCAGGTTCTTACGAAGTTAATATAGGATAGTTACGCTTTCGCGAAAGCGTACTTACTTAAATCAATAATACATACATCAAAAGTTCGAAAGGGATGACATATCCTTTTCGAACTTTTTTTATTGCCTACGTTATCAAATTGTAAATTACTTGCGATACACGCAACGCAAAGGAGATTCATGCATCTAGTTATAAACTACAACATTATGAAACACGTATGTATCCTACTACTCGTATCTTTCTCTCTACTGAGCTGTGTCACAGACAGAAGTAGTGATGATATAGATACTATTGATCTATTATCAAACTACGATGCGATTACTCTTGATCGTCCCACTTTTGAAGCAAGCGTCACTCTTGAAAACGCAAGAAACATTATCAACTCAGGGAAAATTTATGTCATTAATGATTTACTCTTTGTAAATGAAAAGAATGAAGGCTTTCACATTTTTGATAATGAAGATCCACAAAATCCTGCTGCCCTGGCATTCATTAAAGCTCCTGGTGCAACAGATCTCGCTATTAAAAACAATGTGTACTATATCAATCAAGCTGTAGATCTCATAGCAGTTACTTATGATAAACTTAATGCAAATCTGGTTGTCACGAAACGCATACGCGATGTGTTTCCCGTAAAACAATCTCCAGATGGATATATTCCAGATGTGGAGGATGGAGCTATAATTATTGATTACGAACTTCAAAACTAATTCAAGATGAGAACATATATTTTTATACTAGTATTTGCAATCGTTTCATTAGGATGCAGTTCAGATAGTAATGAGGGAAGCAGCTTTAATAATGCTGATAGTATAGGTCAAGGTGGTTCACTAGCTACTTTTGTTATTAAAGGAGATTACCTTTATACCGTAGACAATGAAGATTTAAATGTTTTTAATATCACTACAACTACAGATCCCGTACTTGTAAATACAGTTCCTATTGGTTTTGATATTGAAACTCTATTTAGCTACAGAGACTACCTTTATATAGGTTCTCGAAACGGAATGTTTATTTATGATGTGAATAATCCAGAGTTTCCTGTACAATTATCATCTGTGCAACATTTTACTTCTTGTGATCCTGTCGTAGCAAATAGCAATTATGCTTTTGTGACATTATGGAGTGATTTAGGATGTGGAGGTTTTGTAAATCAGCTAGAGGTTTATGACGTATCTGACGTGCTTAACCCTATGCTTGTTAATATTCGCCAACTTACATTCCCAAAAGGTCTAGGACTTTACGGAGACTACTTAATAGTATGCGATGATGAAATCAAAATATTTGACGTAACAAACCCAGCCGAGTCTGTGCTAGTGCATAGCATTGATAGACTGGCATTTGATGTGATAATCCAAGGAGACTTGTTAATTGCTGTAGGAGAAAGTGGCGTTTTTCAATACGCACTAAATGCTCAAGATATTACAGACACACCAGCCCTAAGTATCATAAGTATCTAAAAGGTTTTATAAATGTTTAGTATTTCTTAGCTAACCTTGGTATCTTAGAGGTTATTAAACACTAATCACAAAATTTTAAATTATGAAATTCAAGTATATTACCCTAGCAATACTAGCGACAGCAGCACTTGCAAGTTGTAAAAAAGATGTAAAGACTGTAGAAGAAGTTGAGGAGGTAACTGTAGAGGTTGAAGCTCCTGCAGCACCTCTAGCGCAAAAAATTATAATGAAACTCGAACCTAAAAGCGATAGCAAAGCTACTGGGAGTGTTGTTTTTAAAGAAGAAGATGGCCAAGTAAGTTTTACAGCTGTTATAGGTGGTCTTGATGAAGGAATGCATGCAATACACATACACGAGAGTGCAGATTGCTCTAGCGCAGATGGTTCATCGGCTGGAGGACACTGGAATCCTACTAACGAGCAACACGGTAAGTGGGGAGCAGCAGAAGGCTTCCATAAAGGAGACATAGGAAACTTCCCAGCAGACGAAAGCGGAAATGGAACTATCACTATGAGTACAGATCAGTGGTGTATAGGTTGTGGAGATCCTAAAAAAGATATTGTAGGAAAAGCTATTATTGTACATCAAGGAACAGATGACTTTACATCTCAACCTAGTGGTGCAGCTGGAAAGCGTATCTCTTGTGGAGGTATTATTAAATAAGAAATACCACAAACAAGCTTATAAGAAGAGCCTCACCATAATGGTGAGGCTTTTTTATGCGTTATTGTGACCATATTAATTGGTATTTACGTGTATTAGAATCTTTTTTACATAATACTAGGGAAGTATCACTCGCTATAAATAAGACGTTACATAGTTTCTGTTACATCCATATCTCTATGGTTGATGATATAAACTGAGTTATTTCGCTACATATTACTCATAGCAAACGAGCCATGCTTATTAAAATTTGTAACTAGAAAATATCATCACGCAAAAAAGCCCTCGCAAATGCGAGGGCTTTTTTTTATAGTAAGTTCTTTTAATAAGATTACTTCTTAACTTCTACAGCAGATTTTTTTAAGGCCTGACTCATCTCAATAGATAGAGCAGATCTCTCAAATTTCATTTTACCTGACATTGTTTCCAATACACAAGTACCGTTATCATTAAGCTCAAGAATTTTACCATGTAATCCACTTTTTGTGATCACGCGATCTCCCTTAGCAAGATCTTTATCAAAGTTCTTTTCTTGTTTGAGTTTTTTACGCTGTGGTAATACAATAAAAAATACTATAAATACCGTAAAGAGTAAAAGTGGGCCTAGTATGCCCTGCATTCCTTCGCCCATAGTGCTTATTTAGCTGCTCCAGCAGCAGGGTTTACAAATGCTTTGATAAGTACAGTTTCTGTCCCTTTCTCAGTGTTTGCTTTAATTGTAACAGTTTTAGTTACTTGATTTGCACCACTACCGTTATATTTTACAAGTAGTTCACCTTTTTCTCCTGGAGCTACTGGATTTTTAGAATATTCTGGTACAGTACAACCACAAGAACTCTTTGCATCTACAATTACTAATGGTGCTTTACCAGTGTTTGTAAATGTAAATTTATGCTCTACAGTTGTTCCCTTTTCTATGTTTCCAAAATCAAATTCAGATTCATCAAAAGCAATAACTGGATATACAGTAGCTTGTGCATCTCTCGCTGCAGCAACTTCTACATTTTCTTCTTTTACTTTGCTAGCTGCATCTTCCTTACATGAAGTAAATACCATAGCCGAAAGTACTCCTAAAACTAATAAACCTTTTTTCATTGTTGTTTTTTTATTAAATAATGATATGTAAAAATAAGAAAATTTAATTATTTTAAACCTCTACCCTCTTTCTTTAACCTTTTTTCTGACTCGTACTGTTTTACCAGTTTGTCAAGTATTCCGTTTATAAAAATACTACTCTTAGGGGTTGAGTATTCCTTTGCTATCTCAAGGTACTCATTAATAGTCACTTTCACCGGAATAGTAGGGAATTTCAAAAATTCGCAAAGTGCCATTTTTATCAATACCATGTCTACATCTGCAATACGTTCTTTATCCCAATTAGGTGTGTTTTCTGAGATTTCAGAAGACAAGAACTCTTCATTTGCAATAGTTTTCTCAAGTAAGGTAGTTCCAAATAGTAAATCCTCATCATTCTTAAACAATACTGGAAGCAACGTAGAGTCTGGAGATGCAGGTTTCATCTTCCCTATTCTTTTTAATACAGCCATATTCACCATAGGCACATCATCTACCCAAGTAAGGCGTGAATCTTCTATATAATCGTACAATTTATCATTAGGGGCGATAATTTCTGTGTAAGCCGCAACAAGGAATTTTTTATCTAATTTAAAATCAGCTTCCTCTTGTTCCATGTAAGAGACGTATAATTCACTATTTATAAGCTCATTATAAATAAGAGTTACATACTCATCATTCATTCTCCAGTTCTTGAGTTTACGCTTACTTACCTCGTCGCGTAGATCTGCATTGTCAGATAATTTGACAAGCACTTGGTTTTGGATAAACTTTGTATTGGGATTTTTTTCTTCTTCGGTTGCTAGAATCTTTTTAGAGAATTTTTCTTGTTCCGCTTTCGCGAAAGCGTGAACCTCCACCATTAAATCTAGCATTAAGAGATACAGATTGTACATCTGGTTCATACTCTCTACTGTAAATTTATCTTCTTGTTGAAGATCAAAATGCTCCTTACTACCTAGTGCGTAGATGGTTTGCATTACTTTGACACGGATATGGCGTCTGTTTAACATAGCGACAAAGAACTTTTAGTTTGGTTATAAAATGAAATAAGATCATTTTTAAAATCGGTGCAAAAATACAGTATTTCTAAAAGTATCTCCATGTTTTATGGATTATGTTACACTAAAATTTGGCTCGCATAGGTCTTAAAAAAAACCGACCTTAGCGGTTCAAAAAAACTGCACAATATCGCCATGGGCGCACTACAATCATTAAACAAATATTTCTTACGCTATAGATGGCGTCTTATCGCTGGGTTTTTCATTGTTATTGCTGCAAGATTCTTTGCAGTTTTTAATGTGGATATCGTAGGTGACATCATAAACGACGTAGAGATTTATATCGACGCTGGAGAAGATAACCTTCCTGGACTTAAAAAATCGATGCTTTTTAAACTGGGCTTATTATTAGGAGCGGCATTACTTTCTGGGTTCTTTACATTCTTAATGAGACAACTTATTATCGTAGTCTCTCGATATATAGAAGCTGACCTTAAAAATGATGTGTACCAGCAATACCAGAGACTAAGCTTAGGTTTTTACAAACAGAACAGAACCGGAGATCTCATGAACCGCATCTCTGAGGATGTAACTAAAGTACGTATGTACGTAGGTCCTGCAATTATGTATCTCTTGCAAGCACTTGTTCTATTTGCTGTAGTAATACCTTATATGGTGAGAATGGCTCCTTCCCTAGCCGCTTACACACTTATTCCATTACCTATATTGTCTATTGCTATTTATAAACTAAGTCGTGCGATACATGTAAGGAGTACTATCGTTCAAGAGTATCTCTCAAAACTTACTACGTTTACTCAGGAATCCTTTAGCGGGATATCTGTGATTAAAGCTTACACGCTAGAAGCAAATACCTTTAAAGATTTTGCACAACTTAGTGAAGATAGCAAAGAGAAAAACTTAGATCTTGTAAAGGTACAAGCCTTCTTCTTCCCTCTTATGATAGGATTAATAGGCGCTAGTAACCTTATTGTAATCTTTGTGGGAGGACAGCAATATATAGACGGTACTATACCAGATTTAGGTACACTAGTAGAGTTTATAATGTATGTAAACATGCTTACCTGGCCTGTGGCTACGGTAGGATGGGTTACCTCGATAATTAAAGCTGCAGAGGCTTCACAAATACGTATTAATGAGTTTCTAGAAATAGCACCTCAAATTCAGAATACGGTAAGTAACCACACGCCTATTACAGGTGCTATCGAATTTAAGGATGTTACATTTACCTATGATGACACAAATATCACAGCCTTAAAGAATGTATCTTTCTCTATTAATCCTGGACAGACCCTTGCTATCATAGGTCCTACAGGTTCTGGAAAGTCAACTATACTTGAGCTTATAGGTAGATTATATGACGTCACAGGTGGTGTAATTCAAATAGACGGTTATGCTATGAGAGACGTTAATCTTGACGATTTGCGTTCAGAAATAGGGTATGTACCTCAAGATGCGTTCTTGTTTTCTGATACCATAGGTGAGAATATCAAGTTTGGTGATACAAACGCAAGTGATGAACAGGTTTACGCTTTCGCGAAAGCAGCATCTGTACACCACAACATCATTGATTTTAAAAATGGTTATAACACCATTCTAGGAGAACGAGGAATCACTCTTTCTGGAGGTCAGAAGCAGCGAGTATCTATAGCAAGAGCGCTTATAGGCAACCCTAAAATATTACTTCTAGATGACTGTTTAAGCGCAGTTGACACCGAGACAGAAGAAGAAATACTTAACAATCTAGAGAAACTAACTGTCGATACTACAACCATCATCGTGAGCCATAGAATATCATCTGCAAAAAATGCTGACCAAATTCTTATTATTGAAAATGGAAAAATAACACAGCAAGGCTCTCATAATCAACTAATAGAACAACAGGGATACTATAAAGAACTTTACGTAAAACAACTAGACGAAAAAGAAATGTAGAAATAATTGGGCAATGGCTAATTTTTTATCATTTTTGAAGTAGATAAACACAATCCAAACAATAAGGACTATTATGAGTGATTACGAAGGACGTGACAATGAAGAGATTTTCTCAAAAGTATTAAGAGCAGGAAGACGCACTTACTTTTTTGATGTAAGATCTACGAAGGCAGGAGATTATTACCTTACCATTACAGAGAGCAAGAAGTTTACAAATGATGATGGGTCTTTCCATTTTAAGAAACATAAAATCTACTTATATAAAGAAGACTTCGCAGGTTTTACAGAAAACTTGAATGATATGACTTCATATATTCTTGATGAAAAAGGGGAAGAAGTAATATCAGATCGTCACCAGAATGATTACTCACGCCCAGAGCCAACAGAAGTTGTAGACTCAGGTGCTGTTTCTTCAGAGAAGCCTAGTAGCATGAGCCCAGATAAGTTTACAGATGTAAGCTTTGATGATATTTAAAGATTAAATTGCTTAAAATATTTAAATACCACTTCTCACGAAGTGGTATTTTTTTTTGCTAGTCTCTTATGAAAATTACTTCTTGAGGTCTCACACTATCCGTTTCTAGCGTGAGTATTACTTCCTTATCTAAGCTCATTAATACCACAAGACCATACGTAATATTATCTTCCATATACGTTCCCATCACAACGTATGTTCTCGTATCTAGATCTATTGACGTATTTATAATATTGATCCCTCGACCCGTTTCTTCAAAAATTCTATTTATTAAATCTGTACTATTATAAGTAATAATAGTATCTGTTTCGTAGGAGTAGATACTAGAAACAATCCCATCAAACTCCTTAAAAACCATCTCATTTTGAGAAAAATGCGCCTCATTAAAACCGTCACTTATACTTAATCCCAAAGGAAACGAATTAACCTCGCTAGTAGTAAAAGTATTTATATCAAGAACGACATGAGACACTGCATTGCCATTAAAACTAAATAGATACATCTCATCACGCACATCATTGTACATAAAAACACCATACTCACTTACATCTATAACACCTAAGCGCTCGCCATCTATTGCGCTATTTACATAGAGATTACGCACTCCCGTAAAAGTATCTACAGCTATGGCAAAAGATCTATTATCGCTGGCAAAGACATTAAATTGAACAGGCGCTATATCTGCGTTACCTATATACGACTCTGAAGACGCTCCTGATAGTTGGTTATAGCTATGCACATATATATTACAACAAGTACTAGTAGCATCTAGGTAATAGGTGAGTAAACCTTGATCTGCATTTATAGTATAGAAATTATTTGTAGTATTCTCAGGATTGAAAAAATCTGTTGCACTTCGCATACCGTCTGTAGCCACATCGTAAAATACATAAGAAGTAGTTGGAAAATCTAGAGCAAATGCAAGTTCTGTTCCTATGGTACTTTGCAAAAACCCAAACTCAAATCCTATCGTTTCTTGAAGATTTGTAGTTATCATATCCTCATAAGATGCGGTCCACTTCACTAAGTTAAAGTTTGCTCCTGTATTAAGATCGTCACCTAATATAGCTATCGTAGGTAATGTTATTTGCTCTTCATTAATAGCTGAAGAAAATGCGTCGTCATTATCGCAATTTATAAATACGATACATGTAAGTATGAAAGAGAACCTGGTTAATAGCTTCATTTTTTTCTAAAAGGTACTTATTAATTTTTAACAGCGATCACCTCTATCTCAATTTTTGCACCTAGAGCTAGTGCTTCGACGGCAAAGGTTGTTCTAGCTGGTTTCTGAGGAAAATAAGAGCTATACACTTCAGTAAATGCTTTGAAGTCTTTTATATCATCAAGTATTACTAATGCCTTCACCACATTACTCATATCCATATCGTGCTGCGCTAATACCTCTTTTATGTTTTCAAGGGTTTGCGTTGTTTCGGCAGTTATTCCACCAGGTACTAGTGTGCGGTTTTTTTGATTTAAACCTATTTGACCAGAGAGAAAATACATCTCGCCTACTTGTACTACATCAGAAAAAGGAGCGTCTTTCTTTGTGATCTCGTGAGACTTATGAAAGACAGGTTTTTCATTAATTTCAACCTTGGTTTCTAGTGCTGGTCTTGTAAGAGAATGTCTTTCTTGACAAGACAAAAAAAGTAATAAACACGCGGCGAATAAGGAAAGTCTTTTCATATAGATTGTTTTTTAGACAATAAATGTACACATAGATGAGAACCTTTTTTAAGGATTACGTATTTTTAAACTTTTAGATTACATGATGTAGTACGCTTTCGCGAAAGCGCACTAACAACCTACCCATATGGATAAAAAACAAGAATTTCTAGAATTTATTAAAGCAGGAAATACGTTTAAGGGAGACTTTATAACGATGGGAGCTGCGATGCTAGATGGTGAGACGATTACAAATGCACACGTAAAAGTGCCCCTTAAAACCTTGAATCGTCACGGCCTCATAGCCGGAGCAACTGGAACTGGAAAAACAAAAACACTACAAATAATAGCCGAAAACTTATCTGACAAAGGTATCCCTGTACTTTTAATGGATATGAAAGGTGATCTATCTGGTATTGCAAAAGCAAGCCCAGGACATGCTAAAATAGATGAGCGCCATGCAAAAATTGGAGTTCCCTTTGAAGCAAAAGATTTTCCCGTAGAACTTCTCACACTCTCAGATCAAAATGGGGTGAGATTAAGAGCTACAGTAAGTGAGTTTGGACCTGTGTTATTTTCTCGTATTCTTGATGCTACTGTTGCACAATCTGGTATTATCTCTATTCTCTTTAAATATAGTGATGATAATAAATTGCCTTTACTAGATTTAAAGGATTTCAAAAAAATCTTGCAGTACGCTACTAAGGAAGGTAAAGGAGAGATAGAAGAAAATTACGGAAGAATATCTCCTGCATCTTCTGGATCCATCTTACGCAAGATAGTAGAACTAGAACAACAAGGAGCAGATATCTTTTTTGGAGAAAAATCTTTTAATACAGATGATCTTACTAGAAAAACTGAGGATGGCCGTGGCGTTATAAACGTGATTCGTCTTACAGATATTCAAGATAGACCTAAACTGTTTTCTACATTTATGCTAAGCTTGCTGGCAGAGATTTATTCTACCTTTCCAGAACAAGGAGACAGCGGTAAACCAGAGCTTGTAATCTTTATAGATGAAGCACACCTTATATTTAAAGAAGCCTCAAAAGCACTTCATAGTCAGATAGAAAGTATTGTAAAATTAATACGTTCTAAAGGGGTTGGAATTTATTTTGTAACACAGAACCCAACAGATATTCCAGACGGAGTATTGAGTCAGTTAGGTCTAAAAGTGCAACATGCTTTACGTGCATTTACTGCAAAAGATAGAAAAGCCATAAAACTTACTGCCGAAAACTATCCAGATTCTCCATACTACGATACCAAGTCGGTACTTACCTCGTTAGGTATAGGGGAAGCATTAATTTCTGCCCTTGATGAGAAAGGTCGCCCTACTCCACTTGCTGCAACAATGTTACGTGCTCCTATGTCGCGTATGGACGTGCTTACTCAAAAAGAGATTGATAGTATTAATGATAGATCTGAACTAGTAGAAAAGTATAGCGAACTCACAGACCGTGAGAGTGCTTATGAACTTTTACAGAAAAAGATAGATAAAGCAAACGAGTCTGAAGCAAAGGAAAAAGCCAAAGAAGAACGCGCCAAAGCAACAAAGTCTTCTTCTAGATCATCTAGTTCAAAAAGCACACAAAGTGCTGGAGCAAAAGCATTAATTAAGGTACTTACCAGTGCTACAGTAATACGCGGAGTATTTGGAATACTTGGTAAAATGCTGAAATAATTAGAAATCATTAAAATGATTAAAAGCTAACCTAACGGTAGTTTTATTACAAATAATAGCATCCATCACACATGAGGTGCATCAATATTTTTATGAAAAAACACATTATAACATTATCAATTTTAGGACTTATACTCGCAAGCTGTAGTAATTCTGGCAACTTTAGCATCTCAAAGGAAACTGTAGGGCCACTTACAAAGACTACTAAGGTAAGCGAACTCAAAACAACTTTTGCAAATGATAGTCTTGTAGATGCTACAGGAGCTACAGACTTTAAAACGCCACAAGGATATGTGACCGTTTTTGAAAAAGGAGGTAAAAAGCTATTAGAACTAGGTCCAAGTTCAAATGAAACTGATGCGACTATCAACTATATTCGAGTATATGATGAGCGCTTTAAAACAACCGAAGGTATCACTACCAAAAGCACTTTTAAAGATATTCAAGATGGTTATAAAATCAAGCGCATAGACAACTTGATATCTACTATAGTTGTTCTTATTGAGGATAATGACATCTTCTTTACAATTGATAAAAAGCACCTTCCATCTGAGCTTATGTTTGACACACAATCAAAAGTAGAGTTCTCTCAAATACCAGATGATGCACCTATAAAATATGTTCAAATAAGCTGGTAATGATTAAAAAATATAAGATTCAGAAAAGTCCTTTTGTAGTTCCTACTACAGATGGTAAATTAATAGAAGAACACTGGGGTCGTGCTACAGACGGTAATACTGCTGTAAGTATTGCTCATATGGTTGCTCCGCCAGGATGGAGTGAGCCATTTCAAACTCCAGAGTTTGATGAGTATACTTATATCATACGTGGTAAAAAACAATTTATCATAGAAGACGAAACATTAATACTAGAAACGGGGCAAAGTATTAAAATAGATCGCAACACAAGAGTGCAATACAGCAATCCATTTAATGAGGAATGTGAGTATATGTCTATTTGTACTCCTGCATTTTCGCCAGATTCCGTTAACAGAGAATAATATTACTATTGAAAAAGTCACTACAACGCCTTATACCTAAACTTATAGGGGCAAAAATTAATAGCATTAGTATTGTAAATCCTGCAGCAGCAGCGCAGCAGTCATTTAATATCTTTTGTACGCCACGTAAAGGCAGGCCTTTTGGTGAGCAAATCCCATATTTAGAACAACCAAAATTTGAAAAATTAGATTCTGGATCCTGTGAGCTTCAGTCATATCATTGGGAAGGAACTGGCAAAAAGGTTCTTCTCATTCATGGCTGGGAGAGCAACACCTACAGATGGTATAGACTTATAGAAGATCTACAGAAAGAAAATTACGACATCTATGCAATAGATGCACCTGCTCATGGATACTCAACTGGAAAATTACTTAACGTTCCAAGATATGCTCAGGCAATAGAAACTGCTATCAATACTTATAAACCTGATCACATTATCGGGCACTCGATAGGCGGTCTTGCTACGGTGTTTCATCTGTTTACTTACAAGCCTCAAGGCTTGACATCTGCAGTGATCTTAGGATCTGCTTCAGAGCTTGCAGAAATTATGGTGGGCTATAAGGCAATTCTTGGCTTGAATAATAGAACTATGACTGCCTTAGAAAAATTAGTCAAGGAATTATTTGGTTATAATTTTAAAGAATTTTCTGGAGCTACTTTTGCAAAATCTCTTACCCTACCGGCGTTGATTATTCATGATAAGTATGATAAAATAACGCCTGTCTCTGCTTCACAAAATATCCATAAAAATTGGAAAGGAAGCATCTATATTGAAACCGAAGGCTATGGACATTCCTTGTATCAAGAAGAAGTACGTAAGCATATTATAGATTTTTTAGCTTAAATCTTCTATATCTTCAATGTCATCTTGAGAACTTTTAGGACCTTCATTGTGTACATTTAAATCATAACCCACGTAAAAACCTAATGGTTCATCTATAATTAATTTGACTTGTGAAGCAACTTGACCAGTATGAAATGAAAAATGCTCTACTGCGTGAAGCACAAGTCCTATTCCAGAATAATTGAATCCTTGCACTTGTCTTTTATTCAAAAGATTTTCAGGCAATGCATCTTCTATTATAATAGTTGCAGACTGTACTGTAAGCAACAATTTTTGAAGAAGCTCATCTCTTGTATAACCGTCTTCTGTCGAAAATTCTAACTCACGATCACGCTCATCTGGCTTGCCACCAAGTCCAGATATTATATACTGAGTAAGATTGCCACAGATATGTAATAGTTGGTTACCAAGTGTATTGAGCGCTTGATTTTGCTTTATCCAGATTTCGTCTTCTGAGATTTTGGATAAAGCAATACTAATCATACGCACATTTTCGTCTAATCGAAAAATAGCATTTTCTTTAAAATCTTCGTGCCAGCTACTTTGCATACTACGCCTTTGTTTCTAAAATATAATTCTCTAACTGCTTTAATGAGATTCTATTCTCATAAATAGCTTTTCCTATAATCGTCCCTTCGCAACCCATCGCTGCAAGCTTAGGAAGCTCATCAAATGTCGAAATTCCGCCTGACGCAATTAATTTCAAATCTGGAGTACTTTTTAATATCTCCTCATATAAGTCAAAACTAGGACCTTCAAGCATACCGTCTTTACTTATATCTGTACAAATAGCATAAGACACCCCTTCCTTGTTGTAAGAGTTTATAAACTCTACCACATCATCATCAGACTCTTCAAGCCATCCAGAGATTGCAATTTTTCTATTATGAGCATCTGCTCCCAAGATAATTTTATCACTCCCAAATTTTGATAACCAGCTCTTAAATGTCTCTGGATTTTTTACAGCAATACTTCCACCAGTGATTTGAGAAGCACCACTTTCAAAAGCAATCCTTAAGTCCTCATCTGTTTTCAATCCTCCGCCAAAATCTACTTTTAAACTCGTTTGAGAAGCAATTTGTTCCAGAATTTTATGATTTACAATATGCTTACTCTTTGCGCCATCCAGATCTACAAGGTGTAAGTGTGTAATCCCGTGTGCTTCAAATTGCTTTGCAACCTCAAGCGGATTTTCATTATACACTTTCTTCGTTGCATAATCACCCTTAGAGAGGCGTACACAAGCTCCCTCTATGATATCTATTGCAGGTATAATCCTCATAATTCTAAAAAGTTTTTAAGTATTTGTTCTCCCACAACACTAGATTTCTCTGGGTGAAACTGTGTTCCATAAAAGTTATCCTTTGCAAAAGCACTTCCGTAAGGAATTCCATAAGAGGTGGTTGCTATGGTTTCGGTAGTTACTGGAGCATAAAAACTATGCACCATATAAATAAATGATCCATCCTCTACTCCTTTAAACAATGGAGATTTAAGATCTGTGATCTTGTTCCACTGTATTTGTGGGACTTTTACGCTTTCGCGAAAGCGTATCACATCTACATCAAAGATTCCTAGACCTTCTGTATTACCTTCCTCAGAACGGTTGCACATAAGTTGCATCCCAAGACAAATTCCTAAAACAGGCTGCTTTAAAGTAGGAATTACGTTATCAAGACCCGTTTCTCTCAGTTTTGACATGGCACTACTCGCCTCACCTACTCCAGGGAAAATCACCTTATCTGCCGACCGAATTTCTTCTTCATCATTGCTCAAAGTAGCTTTAAATCCTAAGCGTTCTATCGCAAATTTTATGCTCTGTATATTACCAGCGCCATAATTAATTATTACTATTTTCATTACAGCATACCTTTTGTGGATGGTAAAATCATCTTATCTGCGTCTCTCTTTACCGCTACTTTAATAGCCTTTGCAAATGCTTTAAAGATGGCCTCTATTTTGTGGTGCTCGTTTGTTCCTTCGGCTTTGATATTAAGATTTGCCTTTGCACCATCTGTAAACGATTTAAAGAAGTGATAAAACATTTCTGTAGGCATTTTACCTATCATCTCACGATTAAAATCTGCTTCCCAAACTAGCCAGTTTCTTCCTCCAAAGTCTATAGCAACTTGCGCAAGACAATCATCCATAGGCAAGCAAAAACCGTAACGTTCTATTCCTAATTTATTTCCTAAAGCGATGGCGAACACTTCTCCTAGGGCGATTGCCGTATCTTCTATCGTGTGGTGCTCATCTACTTCAAGGTCTCCTTTTACTTGGATATCTAGATCCATTTGCCCGTGACGAGCAATCTGATCCAGCATATGGTCAAAGAATGAAAGACCAGTATCTATATTTGATTTACCAGTACCATCAAGGTTCAGAGTAATGTTTATGTCTGTTTCATTCGTTTTTCGCGAAAGCGTAGCTACACGTCTTTCTAACTTAAGAAACTCATAAATCTTCTGCCAATCGTTAGTCTCTAGGGCAATATCTTTATTTAAATCATCTTGTGAGATAGTGATTTCTCCCGTACCAAGATTAGTATCATCATTAATAAATATACCCTTTGCCCCTAAGTTTGTTGCAAGTTGCATATCTGTAAGGCGGTCACCTATTACAAAAGAGTTCTCAAGATCATACTCCTCAGAAAAGTATTGCTTTAGTAAACCAGTTCCAGGTTTTCTAGTGTCTTTATTTTCGTGCGGAAATGTGCGGTCTAAAAATACATTATCAAAAACAACACCTTCGTTTTCAAAAGACTTCATTATAAAATTGTGCACTGGCCAGAAGGTGTCTTCTGGAAAAGAGTCTGTACCTAAACCATCTTGATTTGTAATCATTACAAGCTCATAATCGAGCTCCTGCGCAATCTTACCTAACCAAGTAAAACACTTAGGATAGAATATCATTTTTTCAAACGCATCGATTTGTTCATCTACCGTTTCTTTAATCATTGTACCATCACGGTCGATAAAAAGGACTTTTTTAGCCATTATTTTAATGTATTTAATGCGTTTATAAGTTGTGTATTTTCTTCTATAGTTCCTACTGTAAAACGTAGTGTATTCTCACACAAAGGTTGTGTGCTTCTGTTACGTACAACTATCCCAAGAGCTATAAGTTGCTGATATCTCTGGTTTGCATCATCTACTCTCGCAAGTATAAAGTTTGCATCAGATGGGAAAATCTCTTTAACAAATGATACTTCTTGTAAGACCTTTGATAAAGCCGCTCTGTTCTCTAAAAGCGTATTTATTTCTGTATTTATAGTCTCCGTTTGCACCAACCTATTATAAGCTCTTTCTTGTGTAAGAGCGTTTACGTTATAGGGAGGTTTAATTTTATTTAAAACAGTAATAATCTCATCACTTGCAATGCATAAGCCTAAACGTATACCTGCAAGGCCATACGCCTTAGATAGTGTTTGCGTGATTATTAAATTAGGATATTGAGATAATTGTTTTGACCAACTTTCTGTAGTTGCAAAATCTATATATGCTTCATCAAGAATTACTAGAACTTTAAAAGTTTCTAAAATCTCAATAATAGCAGCTGCATCAATAACATTACCCGTTGGATTGTTTGGCGAGCAAATAAAAATAAGCTTTGTATGCTCATTTATGGCAGCCAAAATACCCGCAGTATCAAGTTGGAAATCTTGATTAAGTAAGACTTCTGTATTTTTAATATCATTAGTCCCAGCAAGTACCTTGTACATTCCATATGTAGGTGGTACAGTGATGATTTCATCCTTGCCAGGAATACAAAATGCTCTAAATATTAAATCAAGCACTTCATCACTACCGTTACCCAATAACAGTTGGCTCTCAGAAATACTACGCTGTGCAGCTATAAGGCTCTTTAAAGTGCGTTGCTGCGGATCTGGATATCTATTTACACCATTTTCAAATGGATTTTCATTTGCATCAAGAAATATCATTTCCTCATCAAAATCTGTAAACTCATCTCTAGCAGAGCTATAAGCTTGCATGCTTGCCACGTTAGGACGGACGAGACTAGAGATACTAAAGGTTTTATTCATACTAAAAGGTGTAGCTTATTGTAATTTTTTAAGTCTGAGAGTTACTGCATTTTTATGTGCATCAAGTCCTTCTGCAGCAGCCATAAGCTCAATAGCTGGACCTATATTTTGAATCCCTTTTGGTGATATTTTTTGAAAGGTCATAGACTTCATAAAACTATCAAGATTTACACCGCTGTATTGTTTTGCATAACCATTAGTAGGTAGGGTGTGATTTGTTCCAGATGCATAATCTCCAGCACTCTCAGGCGTATAATTACCTATAAATACAGATCCTGCATTCATGATATTATCCACATAAAAGTCTTCATTTTTCACGCATACAATAAAATGCTCCGGGCCGTACTCATCAATTAGTGCTAAAGCAGTTTCATCGTTTTCAACATATATTAGTTTACTGTTTTCGATGGCTTTTTCTGCAATATGCTTTCGCGAAAGCGTACTCATTTGCATTTCCACTTCTCTTTCTACATCATCTATGAGTTTACGAGAAGTTGCTACTAAAATAACTTGGCTATCAACACCGTGCTCTGCTTGGCTTAATAAGTCTGATGCTACAAAACTCGTATCTGCCGAATCATCTGCCACCACTAATAACTCTGAAGGTCCAGCAGGCATATCAATCGCTACACCATGCTTTGTTGCTATTTGTTTTGCAACTGTGACAAACTGATTTCCTGGACCAAATATTTTATATACTTGGGGTACAGTCTCTGTTCCAAAAGTCATCGCGGCAATCGCCTGGATACCTCCTACTTTAAAAATTTTAGTAACTCCGCTCAGCTTTGCGGTGTATAAAATTGCAGGATTTACATTTCCATTTTTATCTGGAGGTGTACATAATACAATTTCTTTACAACCAGCAATATTTGCTGGTGTCGCAAGCATCAATATTGTCGAAAATAATGGCGCTGTTCCTCCAGGGATATAAAGTCCCACTTTTTGAATAGGTCTTTTTTCTTGCCAGCAATCTACTCCCTCTACTGTAGTAACTGCCACTCTAGACGTTTTTTGTGCTTTATGGAAACCTTCAATGTTTCCTTTTGCTAGCTGTATTGCTTCTTTTAACTCTATAGGTAAAGAATTTTCGGCTTCTTGTATTTCACGATCTGATACAGCAATGGCGTTTAACGTGACCTTATCAAAAATAGCCGTGTATTTTGCAACCGCTACATCGCCGTCTGATTTAACTTCTTTAAATATATTATTTACAGTTGCTTCAATATCATCAACTGTTTGAGTAGGTCTTTTAAGGATACTCTCCCA
The DNA here is from genome assembly GCF_007827285.1 of Dokdonia sp. Hel_I_63. Lineage (NCBI taxonomy): Bacteria > Pseudomonadati > Bacteroidota > Flavobacteriia > Flavobacteriales > Flavobacteriaceae > Dokdonia > Dokdonia sp. Hel_I_63. The sequence continues at coordinate 2,384,992 of NZ_VISD01000001.1, forward strand.
CTCACTTCTTTCTGGATTATAGATCTTATTCATAGCAAAATAAATTTATAGTACCATTTTTTCAATAGGGCATACTAAAATACCTTCGGCTCCTGCAGATTTTAAATTATCTATAACATCCCAGAAACTATTTTTATCTATCACAGAGTGTACACTACTCCAATCTTTTTCTGCTAGAGGTAAAACAGTAGGACTTCTCATTCCAGGAAGCATTGCAATCACTTCATCTAGTTTATTATTAGGTACATTCATAAGTACATACTTACTACGCTCACCTGTAAGTACAGCTCTTATACGAAATTTAAGCGTCTCAAGAATTGCCTCTCTCTCCTTTGAGATGTTAGGCGACACTGTCAGAACAGCTTCTGAAGTAAGCATTTGCTCCACTTCTTTGAGGTTATTCTTAAATAATGTGCTACCACTAGAAACAATATCACAAACAGCATCTGCTAGGCCTATACTTGGGGCAATTTCTACAGAGCCATTGATAATATGTAATTCTGCTTTTACACCTTTACTATCTAGATACTCCTTTACAGTGTTCGGATAAGATGTGGCAATGCGTTTACCTTCAAAGTCCTTAACAGAATTATATTTCTGACCCTTAGGAATAGCTAATGAAACTTTACACTTTGAAAAACCTAATCTCTCTACAATTGGTAAATCCTTACCTTTTTCAATTAAAGTGTTTTCACCTAAGATTGCGATATCTACAACACCATCTCTTAAGTATTGAGGTATATCTCCATTACGTAAATAAAGTACTTCTAACGGAAAGTTTCTAGCCGTTGCTTTGAGCTGGTCTTTTCCATTATCAATAGATACACCACAATTTTTAAGTAGTTGTAACGATTCCTCATTAAGGCGTCCAGATTTTTGAATAGCAATTCTAATTTTTTGACTCATGATAATTTTTTAATGTCCAAATTACTCAAAAGAAAAAACCCGCTTGAGTAATTCAAACGGGTTTTTAATATGAAATATATACATACTCTTTACCTCGCTTGAGCGATGATTGAAGTATGATGGTGATGTGTATTGTTATTATTCATTGTTGTACAAATTTAAGAAGTTCTTTGTTAAAAACAAGTGGATAACCTGATTTAATTAATTCTTAACATTGACAACTTTTCTGTAACTTTGAAAACAGTAGGCTTATATATAGTAATACTCTCTTAGCTTAATCGATGAAGGGATTTTTTGGGGCATTCTTCGTTTTTTTACTATGGACTTCTGGTTGTATTTATTTTATAAGTACAAGAGAGGTTAATAACGACAGTGATATACAACAAGTTCTTTATGAAAAGAATAATTCAAAAAAAAACATTCCTAAATCAAAAGATACTCAATCATCTTCCTCAGAAGTTTCTAAAACAAAGTTTACAACTACTAGTTTTGCTCCAGATAGTTTAGATTTATTTGGAATTGAACATGAGACTTCTTCTATGCTTGCTGAAGAAATTCAAAAATCTATCGCAATTAGTGATACTATAGATATTACAAAGGATGAGCCTGCTTTAGAATTTGAAAAGGAACTTAATTCATTAATGGGGCCTTCTTTTTCAAGTAGTATATTTTATCCTCGTTATAACAATACAGATCTAATATTAGATAAAGAGTTAGTAAAATATACGACAGAACTTAAAGCATTATTAAAAAAACATCCTGAAAAAAAAGTTACCATATTAGGCCACACCGATAATGTAGGCAGTAGTAAAGATAATTTTGATCAAGGCCTTAAGATGTCTAGACAAGTAAAATGGTATCTTACTGCGAGAAGAGGAATACCAAGACATAAGATAACGGCAACTTCCCGAGGGGAAGAAGAACCAATAGCAAATAATAAGAGCCTCTCTGGCAGACAAGAGAACAACAGAATAGAAATTATAGTAGATTAATATGTTTGTATCACAAGAGGCCATATCTATACCAGTCGCATACTTAGAGACATTTATAATGACTCTTGTTGCATTTTTAATTGGTTATATAGGCTCTAATCTGTATAATAAAATTATTCTAAAAAAGAGTCTCGCAGCTCAAAGTGAAACGATACAAAATTTAAAGAAAACTATTATTAATCTTGAGGATGAATTAGATCGCAAGGGAGATGGTGTTTTTAGGAAAGATCGAATGGATGACGAGTTTGACCATCTTAAGGTGAGAAATCGAGCTTTTTCTCAAGAAGTAATCTCTGAAAAATTAGTAGAGAAAGATTATTCTGACATAATTAATTTTGACAGAATAGGCACAGCTTCAGTTTTTGACAAAAATGAACTTCAACAAATTATAGGTATAGGACCTTACACTGAAGCAAAATTAAATGAGTTAGGCATTTACACTTTTGATCAAATAAGCCGATTAACGAAGGAAGATATTGAAATTATAACGAAACTTATTAAGTTTTTTCCGGATAGAATTAAAAATGATCGATGGGTAGCCAAAGCAATCAGGCTCAAAGAACAATTACTGGAAGATGCTCAAGATCCAAAAAAAAAGATGAAACATAAAAAAACCACCTATTAGGTGGTTTTTTTATAAGTACTATTGATGTCTAGTCTTAATTAATCTTAACTCCAGATTCATTAAACTCAACATCCATATTCTTTCCTTTTCTCTTAAACTCTACATCGTAAAACAAGCCTTTTTCAGCACTTTGAACGCGTTCTATTTCTGTTATTTCCTCGTCTGAGTAATTGTTATCTATTGCTTTTTGAACAGCTTTAGGTAAATCATCTTTCTTTATGCTTACCTCAGTCTCAATCCATGAACCGTTAGGACTAAAGTCTGCTCTGTGACGTACTCCATCTACTCTAAACCTAGACTCATAGTTCCCATTTGAATCTACATGCCAGTCTGGGTCATTCTCTCCTGGATATTTTGCTTGAAATGTTTTCTTTACTGCTTCTGGTGCATATCCCTTTTCGCTATTTTGACTTTCTACATTTTGACCACAGCTTATAGTAAGTATGAATCCAAACAAAAAAAGTATTTTCTGATAATTGTACATAAAAGAATCTTTACAATCCACACGTGAATTCGCGCGGATTGTAAAGATATAAGCTTTCGCGAAAGCGTCTTCTTAACGCTTTCTTATAGTTTTATGAAGTATTCTAATTATTTCCTAAAATTAGTGGAAGTCCAGAATCACCAGAACCAACAACGATAACTTTAGAATTAGGTGACTTTGATAACTCTATAGTTGCATCTATTCCTTTGTCTTGAAGAATTTTATCTGTCAAAGAAGCACTTAAAATCTTATTTGCATCTGCTTTACCTTGAGCTTCAATACGTACTTTTTCTGCTTCTTTAGATGCTGTTACAAGTCTAAACTCGTACTCTAGAGATTCTTGCTCTTGTCTTAGTTTTCTTTCAATTGCGTCTTTTATAGTATTAGGAAGCGTCACGTCTCTTACTAATACCTCATTAAGTTGCACATATTGCTTAGACAAAATAGCTTTAGTCTCTACAAATATTTCGTCCTGTATAGCATCTCTTTTACTTGAGTACAATTGCTCAGGTGTATATCTACCTACTACACTACGTGCTGCAGATCGTATAGCTGGCTGGATCACTCGTTGTAAATAATCTTTACCTAGTGTTTGGTGTAGATTTCCTAAATCTTTGCGCACTGGCTCATACCAAGCAGAGGCGTCAATTTGTATTTCTAATCCATTAGACGATAAAACTTTCATTTTTTCAAAAAGCTCTTGTTGTCTTACTTCATAAACGAATACCTTATTCCATGGTGCAACTAAGTGAAACCCTTCACTCATAGGTGGCTCATCTGTCACCACACCATTTCCAAACGTTTTAAATAATACTCCTGCCTCTCCAGAATCTATGGTTACAGCAGATTTTGTAACTAATACTAATAAAATAATGATACCTATAACTATAGGTACGCCAATCTTTGGTAATTTTTCCATAATAATTTTTTGATTTTTATTTACGTGAGTCCATTATACTTGCGCATAAACCACTCAATAGAAAGTAGTAAGGCTATTATAAATAATAACCATTTCCAATCTATTAAAGGTACGATTTTTTCCGTGCTTTTCTGTACAGGTTTGTATCGAGTATCTTTCAAAAGATATTCAATAAGTTGGTCTCCTGTTGCGCTCGTATAAAGGGCTGCTGCGGTATTAGACGCTAGAGTACGTAGTTCTGTTACATTTGCATTTAAGAATTGTTGTTCTATCTCAAAAGGAACTATTGTAAAACTACCAGATCGAGCGAGTCCTTGATCTATAACCGACACGGTAAACTTGTAATTACCCGGCTCTAGATTATTCATCGCAACCTGATATGTATTCTTATTAAGCAATAACGGTATATCTGTCACTTTACCTGTCTCTTCATGGACTAGACGTATGGATAAACGTGCTCGTGTATCAAAGGTGTAATTTTTATCAAAGTACTGCGCATACAATGTAACATCACCATTACCGTAATAAAAGGACTCATAATCTATGTTAAGACGACTCTTTTTCTTATTTGATGCTGCATATTGCACGAGATTATCAATAAAATTATCAAAATCTTCAAAGCTATTATTATTAATAAAACTCTGTGCTCGCCATCGCCACAAACCTTCTCCTAGAATATAAACTTCACGTTGTCCATTTGTATCTGTAGTAGCTATAAGTGGATTTTCTGTATTTAAAGATCCTATAGTTTGGGTCAGTGCGACATCTACTTCTGTCTTAAAATTAACGTCACCAAAGCTTGTTTTTAACGGCGGAAAGTCAGCAAAGCCTATATCTTCTATCACAAAAGCAGAGAAATTCACATTGAGTTCGCCTTGTACTTCTTCTTGCTGTCCAGTGATTTCTTGATTAATGGTATTCTGGAAGGTATTTACAGCATTCCAATCTGTATTTGCGCCAGCGACTATAATACTATTTTTGGATAGCGAAGTAAGTTGCTCATAGACATTCTTGAAACGTGTATCTGGCTGGTACAATATTACTAACTCATAGTCATTAAGCTTACTTATACTTTCTAGAGGATTTGAAAAAGTAACCGTGCGTAGTCTATTACTTTCTATACTCTTTTTAAGCATGCCCACATCTGGATGAATGATGTTACTTACTATAAGAACATTCGTTTTTTGATCAATAACTTCAATCGCAAAGTTCTTACTATTGTTTTTTATGTTTTTCTCTGTCGTACTAGGTGCAAGCTGTATAGCATATTGCCTAACTCCTACGCTCGTTGCAGGTAATAGCAAATTGAAAACCTGTGATTCTTTGTCTGGACTAAAAGTAACTCGCTCAGAATGTACTACTGTCCCTCCTGAACTAACCGTTAATTGTGAGCTTACTGTATTGTTGCCATTATAAGAGGCAAAAATCTCTACCGGAAACTTATTATTGATATACGCATATCTATTTACGTTTACCTGCCCTAATTTAAGATCATCGTATGTAATTGTATCTCCTAGAACTACAGGATATATCTGCTGATTAAGGTTTTTTGAGGTGTATTGATAAGCCTCACCATAGGTTTGGTTTCCATCGGTGAGTAAGATAACTGGTGCTATTTCTGTAGCATAAATGTCTTCAAGACTATGAAGAACATTAGAAATGTTAGTCTGCTTTTCTTGAAAATCTAAGGTGTCTAAACGTTTAAATTCTTGACCGAAACTATAAAACTCTACGTCAAAAGCATTGTTTAAAGGTTCGCTTTCGCGAAAGCGTGAAACTAAATCACTACTCTCATCATCATATTCCAAGTGTTTAATACTTGCCGTATTATCTACAGCTACGGCAAGTGATGGTTTTACGATAACGTATGTAACTTGTTTGTAAGAAGGGTTAATTAAAAGAATAAGCAATCCAAAAACGCTTAAGAATCTAATAAGCGCATAAACTTTATTGCGGCTGGTCTTATATTTTGCCTTATAAAAATACTGAAAAACCGCTATTCCCAAGGCGAGAATAGCAGCTCCAATAATTAATAATAATGTTTCTGTTTGCAAATGTCGTGGTTGTTCTTATCTCAAATATTTTGAGAATGGGCAATAAGCACGTAACTCGTAAATTACGTAAGCATTCCTCCGTCTACATTAATAACTTGACCTGTGATGTATGCACTCATATCACTAGCAAGAAATACGCAAGCGTTTGCAATATCTTCTGGGCTTCCACCGCGTTTTAATGGTATAGACTGTCTCCATCCATCTACAGTAGCTTCATCAAGCTTACCTGTCATCTCAGTTTCGATAAATCCAGGAGCAATCACGTTTGTACGTATGTTACGAGAACCTAGCTCAAGTGCCATAGACTTAGAGAAACCTATCATTCCAGCCTTTGAGGCAGCATAGTTTGCTTGACCAGCATTTCCTTTTACTCCTACTACAGAGCTCATATTAATGATACTTCCTTTGCGAGCTTTAAGCATCGTGCGCTGCACCGCTTTAGTCATATTAAAGATAGACTTAAGGTTTACCTCTATTACGTTATCAAAATCCTCTTCAGACATACGCATAAGGAGATTATCCTTTGTAATACCTGCATTATTTACAAGAATATCAATAGTTCCAAAATCTTCAAGCACGTTCTTTACAAGCTCTTGAGCCTGCTCAAAATCTGCTGCATTACTTTTATATCCTTTGATTTTTACACCTGTACTCTCTAGGCTTTTCTCTAGCTCATCTGCCGCAGCAGATGATGAGCTGTATGTAAAAGCAACATTTGCTCCATGCTGAGCAAATACTTCTGCGATTCCTTTTCCTATGCCACGGCTAGCACCAGTGATGATAGCTGTTTTTCCTTCTAATAATTTCATATATAAATGCTATGAATAGATAGTTAACCAGTATGATTACTATCTGAGGTTATTTTTTATTGATCTAATTAACTTAAATAGTAGGTTGTATCGTCACGCTTTCGCGAAAGCATACATCACTAAATTTACTTACTCAAATATAAGAATTACGATACCGACTAGAAACAAAAAAACCTCCCTAAAAAAGGAGGTTTCTTTATAATATATCGTAAAATTATTTACCTAAAACTTCGGCAACTTTTTTACCTATTTCTGCTGGGCTATCCACAACGTGAATACCACATTCTCTCATGATTGCTTTTTTAGCTTGTGCTGTATCATCAGATCCACCTACAATTGCTCCTGCATGACCCATAGTACGTCCTGCTGGCGCAGTCTCACCTGCGATAAAACCTATCACTGGTTTCTTACTACCGCTTTCTTTATACCACTTTGCAGCGTCACCTTCTAGTTGACCACCTATCTCACCTATCATTACAACAGCTTCAGTTTCTGGATCATTAATAAGTAATTCTACTGCTTCTTTTGTAGTAGTTCCTATAATAGGATCTCCTCCAATACCGATTGCTGTAGTAATACCAAGACCTTGTTTTACAACCTGATCTGCCGCTTCATACGTAAGTGTTCCAGATTTTGAAACAATACCTACAGTACCCTTTTTAAATACAAAACCTGGCATGATACCTACTTTTGCCTCACCTGGAGTGATAACTCCTGGACAGTTAGGTCCTATAAGGCGACACTCTTTTGTTGAGATATAGTCTGATGCTTTGATCATATCTGCAACAGGGATACCTTCTGTAATTGTGATAATCACTTTGATTCCTGCATCTGCAGCTTCCATAATTGCATCTGCAGCAAATGCTGGCGGTACAAAAATAATGGTAGTATCTGCTCCTACTTTTTCTACTGCTTCTTGAACAGTATTAAAAACAGGCTTATCAAGATGTGTTTGTCCTCCTTTTCCTGGAGTTACACCACCTACTACGTTTGTTCCATAATCAATCATCTGGCCCGCGTGGAAAGTTCCCTCGCTACCTGTGAATCCTTGAACAATTATTTTCGAATCTTTATTAACTAAAACGCTCATCGGTTTGTTTTAAAATTTTGCATTGCAAAAGTAACAGTTTGGTTAAGTATTATGAAGTAAAAACAATGAAATTTACTTCCAAGATTTCATGCTCTCTTTTGCTTCTTCTGCTGGTTGGCTCATTTGGTACCCTCTATACATCAAACCATCTTTCATTTCCCATATAGCCATAAAATGTGCCATAGGTTGCTCTGTATCTGGTTGCTCAATCGTAGTTACAAAATACGTGAACCTTATCACTACCTGATCCTCTTTAGAAAGAAGGTGTGTAATCTCTGGACGTACTGCATCAAAAGATTTACCAGCCTCTGCTGCCATTTCTTTTAATCCTGCTATTTCCATATGGTTGTAGCCTGTTTTTGCATTCCAAAAAAGCTGCATATCAGGATGAATATACTCATCAAAAGCAGTTGTGTCATTAAAAAAGTCTGAGCTATAAAACTCTTTTACGATTTTCTTATTACTCTTAGCCATTATTGTTGCTTTAGTTTTTCTAATAATTCTTGCACTTGTCTCAACGCTGCAAGCTCTTTATATTTTGTTCTGAAATCACCTGCTGGTGACCCAAAATAACTTTTTTCTCCTTCTAGGGACTTACTCACACCACTTTGTGCAGATATGATAGCCTTCTTCCCTATAGATATACCACTAGTAACTCCTACCTGACCCCATAACGTCACCTCGTCCTCTATAACGACACAACCAGCTATGGTAGTTTGAGCCGCGATTAAAACACGTTCTCCTATAACAGTATCATGCCCTACATGAACCTGGTTATCAATCTTAGTTCCTTTTCTTACAGTAGTATCACCAGTAACACCCTTGTCTATAGTCGTCCCAGCTCCTATATCTACATTATCTTCTATTACAACACGACCACCAGATTTAAGTTTATCAAAACCTTCTGGACGTTTTTTGTAATAAAAAGCGTCTGCACCTAGTATGCTTCCTGCGTGTATAGTAACGTTATCACCTATAATCGTATTGTCATAGAGACATACATTAGGATGTATGGTACAGTGATCACCTATAACCACATTATTCCCAATGAAGACATTAGGCTGTATAACGGTTCCTTGACCTATAATTGCCGTCTCTGCTATAGCAGCAGCAGCGCTTTTAAAAGGTTTAAAGTGATCTGTAAGCTTATTAAAATCTCTAAAAGGATCATCAGATATTAAAAGTGCTTTACCCTCTGGGCAAGCTACTTCTTTGTTTATAAGCACAATAGTCGCGGCACTTTGTAGCGCCTTGTCGTAATACTTAGGATGATCTACAAAAACAATATCTCCTGGTGTTACTACATGGATCTCATTCATACCCAAAACTGGAAACGAAGGATCACCCACAAAAGTGATATTAAGAAGACTTGCAATATCTTGAAGCGTATGTTGTTTTTTAAATTTCACGATTACGAATATAAAAGAAAATCCCGTCATTTGACGGGATTTATATAATAAGTTAATGGAAGATTATTTACTCCTTAACGCGCTCTTTATAGGTCCCTTTATCGGTCTCTATTTTTATCTTATCTCCTTCATTAATAAACAAAGGAACGTTTACCTCTGCTCCTGTCTCAACAGTTGCTGGCTTTGTAGCGTTAGTTGCTGTATTACCTTTTACTCCTGGCTCTGTGTGACTCACTTCAAGTATTACAGAAGCAGGCATGTCTACAGAAAGTGGTGCGTTATCTTCCGTATTTATAAGTACGGTAACAACCTCTCCTTCCTTTAATAAATCAGAACGATCTAACGCAGTCTCTTGTAAAGCGATTTGCGTGTAGTCTTCTGTATTCATAAAGTGATACCCCTCTCCATCATTATATAAAAACTGGAACTTATGTGTTTCTACACGTACTTCTTCAATCTTATGTCCTGCAGAAAATGTATTATCTAATACTTTTCCAGAGGTAACACTTTTCATTTTTGTTCTTACAAATGCTGGGCCTTTACCCGGCTTTACGTGTAAAAACTCGATGATTTTATAAATATCGTGATTGTAGTGTATACAAAGTCCGTTGCGTATGTCTGATGTTGTTGCCATATATAGTATCAAGTTTCTGCAAATGCAGAATTCTTATTTAATTAAAAGTTAATCTCGCTTTCGCGAAAATATGAAAAGATTATCAATCTCTCCGTTTTATGAATTTCACCGCTCACCTTATGTTAGGCAAAAGCATGAGTGTTATGTTGTCAAATTTTCGCGAAAGCGTAAAAAGAAAACTTATGAATTGAAGTATCCTTTCATAATACCGCGTTGAGAATTACGTATAAATTGCAATATCTCATCACGTTCCTGAGTAGCTTCCATCTCTGCTTCAATAATCGCAACAGCTTGAGAGTTGTTATAATTCTTCTGATACAAGATGCGGAATATATCCTGGATCTCACGTATTTTTTCTGTTGTAAATCCGCGACGACGTAGTCCTATAGAATTAATCCCTACGTAGCTCAACGGCTCGCGACCGGCCTTAACAAAAGGCGGTACATCCTTACGTACTAGTGACCCACCAGTTACAAAAGCATGGCTTCCTATCGTACAAAACTGCTGTATAGCAGCCATACCAGCTAGTACCACGTAGTCACCTACAGTAATGTGCCCAGCAAGCGTACTGTTATTAGAAAAAATACAATTATCACCTACGATACAATCATGAGCAATATGGCAGTATGCCATAATCCAACAATTGTTTCCTACCTGAGTTTTCATACGATCTGAGGTGCCACGGTTAATGGTCACACACTCACGTATCGTTGTATTATCACCTATAATAGTAACGGTATCCTCGTCATTAAACTTTTTATCCTGTGGTACTGCAGAGATTACTGCGCCTGGAAAGATACTTACGTTCTTTCCTATACGAGCACCTTCCATAATAGTCACATTAGACCCTATCCAGCTACCCTCGCCTATTACAACGTTATTATGAATGGTTGTAAATGGCTCGATAACAACATTCTTTGCAATTTTTGCACCTGGGTGTACATATGCTAGTGGTTGATTCATACTAGAGATTTTTTACTTTTACTATTTGCGCCATTATTTCGGCTTCTGAGACAAGTTTACCATTTGCATAAGCGCGAGCTTGCATCTGGCAGATTCCTCTACGTATAGGTGACATTAGGTCTAATTTGAAAATAAGAGTATCACCAGGTACCACCTGATGCTTATATCTTACTTTATCTATTTTAAGTAAATAAGTTAGATAGTTTTCTGGATCTGGAACGGTACTTAAAACTAAAATACCTCCCGTTTGAGCCATTGCTTCTATTTGAAGTACGCCAGGCATTACCGGAGATCCGGGAAAATGCCCCACAAAGAATGGTTCATTCATTGTTACATTTTTCACTCCAATCACATGCTCTTTTGTGAGCTCTAAAATCTTATCTACAAGCAAGAATGGAGGTCTATGAGGTAACATCTCCATTATTTGATTTACGTCCTTTACAGGGGTCGCATGCAAATCTACATCTGGAACATAATTACGGCGTTCATTCTTAATAATTTTCTGAAGTTTTTTTGCAAACTGTGTGTTTATAAAGTGACCAGGCTTATTTGCAATGATTTTACCACGTATTCTTGTACCTACTAGTGCTAAGTCTCCTATAACGTCAAGTAGTTTATGACGTGCTGCTTCATTAGCATGGTGCAGAGTAAGGTTATCTAGTATGCCGTTAGGCTTTACAGCGATATCATCCTTATTAAAGGCTACCTTCAATTTTTCCATTGTACTAGCAGATAATTCTTTATCTACATATACAATCGCATTATTGAGATCTCCACCTTTAATGAGACCGTGCTCAAGCAACATCTCTATCTCATGTAGAAAACTAAATGTTCTACTATCTGAAATTTCCTCCTTAAATTGCGATATGTGTTGTATGCTTGCATTCTGAGTACCTAGCACTTTAGTACCAAAGTCTACCATAGTAGTAACTTGATACTCATCTGCCGGCATTAAAATAATCTCACTCCCAGACTCTTCGTCTAGATAAGTGATAATTTCTTTCACCACATATTCATCACGTACAGCATCCTGTTCTAGAACCCCTGCTTCTTCAAGTGCTTCTACAAAAAACTTCGAAGAGCCATCCATAATAGGAGGCTCAGAAGCATTAAGCTCAATAAGAAGGTTATCTATTTCAAGTCCTACGCAAGCAGCAAGTACGTGCTCTGTAGTTTGAATAGAAACGCCGTTTCTTTCAAGGTTTGTTCCTCGTTGTGTATTGGTTACAAGAGAAGCATCTGCATTTAGTACTGGCTCTCCTTCAAGATCAAGGCGTTTAAATTTATAGCCGTGGTTTTCTGGAGCTGGCTTAAAGGTCATTAGTACATCTGCACCTGTGTGCAAACCTACACCTTGTAAGCTTATTTCTTTAGCTATCGTACGTTGTTGTGCTTTAGCGTTACTCATTATTTTGTTGTTTTTTTAATTCGTTTACCGTTTGTACAATTTTTGGTAAATTTTTAAAGTGTACGTAAGAACGATTCCAATCAGCATAATTAAATGATGGAGATCCCTGCAGCACTTCATTATCCTTTATATTTCTTCCTATTCCAGATTGTGCTTGTATACGCACATTATCACCTATGGTTAGGTGTCCAGAGATACCCACTTGACCACCTATAAGACAGTGCTTTCCTATTTTAGTAGAACCAGCAATACCTGTTTGTGCAGCAATGGCTGTATGAGAACCTATCTCTACATTATGTGCAATCTGAATCTGGTTATCAAGTTTAACACCTGTTCTAATCACAGTAGATCCTAATGTTGCACGATCTATCGTAGTTCCTGCTCCTATATCTACGTGATCTTCTATAATTACATTTCCTGTTTGTGGTACTTTACTATACTCTCCTTTTTCATTTGGAGTAAAGCCAAAACCATCTGCACCTACAATAGCACCACTGTGTATGTAGACCGTGTTACCTATAACACAGTCAGAATACACTTTAGATCCTGCAAAGAGCACACAATTGTCTCCTATAGTAACATTATCCCCTATATAAACATTAGGATAAATTTTTACATTACTCCCTATAGTTACGTTCTCTCCTAGGTATGAAAAAGCTCCTAGATACAGTCCGTCTCCATAAGTAGCTGTTTCAGAAATAAAGCAAGGCTGCTCTATTCCCGACTTATTAAGTTTTACTTGATTATAATATTCTAGAAGTTTTGAAAATGACTTATAGGCATCCTCTACTCGTATAAGCGTAGGCTTAACGGGTTGCTCTGGTTCAAAGTCATTACCTACAATGGCAATACTTGCCTCTGTAGTATATATAAATGATGTGTACTTAGGATTTGCTAAGAAGGTTAGAGACCCTGGGATCCCTTCTTCTATTTTTGCAAGCTTTGATACTTCTACATCGGGGTTACCTTCTATAGTTCCTTCTAGTATTCCTGCGATTTGATTTGCGGTAAATTTCATGGATGACAAAAATAGGAAAAATTAACGTTTAGGTTTTGGGTAACAGAGATAGTTTTTAACTACTTCTTTTGTAAGTGACTTTAAACTTAATTGATCACTTGCTTTTACCACATCTACAATCTTCCCACTATTGAGAAGAATATTGATTCCACCTTTCTCATAATTATATGCTTGGTTTGATATAGTACCTGTAAACACAAAGTATGATGCCTCATGTTCCGTTATATTAAACTTCTCCATTAATAAGGACTTATGTTGCTCAAGCTTAGACGGTGCAAATGGTTTCTTTTTAATTTTTACATTCAAAAGATCTCTATTTATAATCGCCTTAGACAGCTCAGAAAGCACAAAATCCTCATGAAAACACCATTCTTTCATAGCAGAAATAATATCATAATCGTCTAGCTGAGCAAACGTATCAAGGCTATTTTTTATGGTATCACTATCTATTCTATGTTGTAAAAAATACTGTAAAGCTTTACTCGAAGTTAGCACAACTCCGTTATGAGAGAGCTCTTTTGCACGCTTGAGTACCCTCGTTATTAATTGCTCTGCTACAATACCTGTTTTATGTAGGTACACCTGCCAGTACATAAGCCTTCTAGCGACAAGAAACTTCTCTACAGTATAGACTCCTTTTTCTTCTACTACAAGCTTGTCATCCATCACGTTAAGCATAGCAACTATACGCTCCGTATTAATGTTACCCTCGGCCATTCCCGTATAAAAACTATCACGTTTTAAATAGTCGGTACGATCCATATCTAGCTGACCAGAAACCAGCTGATTTAAAAAAGAGCGATGATATGATCCCTTGAAAATCTCTATTGCCAGCGTTAAACTTCCGTTAAACTCCGTATTGAGACCCTCCATAAATAAGCTAGAAATGTGCTCATGACTTACACCCTCTACAATACTATGTTCCATAGCATGAGAGAAAGGACCATGACCTATATCGTGAAGTAAGATTGCTATAAACACACCTTCTTTTTCTTCAGGTGATATCTCAACACCTTTGTCTTCAAGGACTTTGATGGCTTTCTGCATAACGCCCAGACATCCTATCGCGTGCTGAAAACGAGTATGATGCGCACCAGGATATACAAGATATGACAATCCCATCTGCGTGATACGTCGTAGTCTTTGAAAGTATTTGTGCTGTATCAAATCAAAGACTATACCATTAGGTATAGTAATAAACCCATAAATAGGGTCGTTAATAATTGTAACTTTGGGAGACCTCAATATTAAAAATTTTGGATTTCTATTTTTTATGCTTTCGCGAAAGCGTATTACTTACAAATATAAGGTTTCGCCTTGCAAACAAGGAGCCTCTTAAAAACTAACATACTTAACTAATTATATGAGCAACATACAAATACTTTGGGTAGATGACGAAATTGACTTACTTAAGCCACATATTTTATTTCTTGAAAAGAAGAATTACAGCGTAACTACTTGTGATAATGGTGCCGAAGCTGTAGAAATGATAGATGAGCAAAACTTTGACATCATTTTTCTTGATGAAAATATGCCAGGTCTCTCAGGTCTAGAAACTCTGAGCGAAATCAAAAATAAACGGGAAAATGTTCCTGTTGTCATGATCACTAAAAGTGAGGAAGAGTATATTATGGAGGAAGCGATAGGCTCTAAAATAGTAGACTATCTCATTAAACCAGTAAATCCTAACCAGATATTACTGAGTTTAAAGAAAAATCTTGATCATAGTAGATTAATAAGTCAGAAAACTACTTCTTCATATCAGCAAGAATTCCGCAAGATTGCTATGGATTTATCTATGGTAAATAGTTTTGAAGAATGGTCTGAGCTGTACCAAAAGCTTATTTACTGGGAGATGGAGCTTGAGGGGATAGAAGATACTGGAATGTTTGAAATATTAGAATCTCAAAAATCTGAAGCAAATAATCAGTTTTGTAAATTTATTGATAAAAATTACCCAGACTGGTTTAACGGCTATGAGGGACCTACGATGTCTCACACATTATTTAAAGACAAGGTACAACCACACCTTAAAAAAGGTAGTCCTACCCTATTCATTGTCATAGATAACATGCGCTATGATCAATGGAAGGCTTTTGAGCCTCACCTTAATGCGCATTATAAAAAAGTACAAGAAGAACCTTATTACAGCATCTTGCCTACTGCAACTCAGTATGCTCGTAATGCTATATTTTCTGGACTCATGCCAGAAGAGATGAAAAAGAAGCATCCAGACTTATGGCTTGATGATACAGATGAGGGAGGAAAAAATATGCACGAAGCAGATTTTCTTGAGGCACAACTTAAAAGACTACGTCTTGACCTAAGCTGGGAATATCACAAAATCACCAACTTAAAAAACGGTAAAAAACTTGCCGATAATTTTAAATCTCAGAAAAATAATGACCTTACGGTAGTCGTTTACAATTTTGTAGATATGCTTTCTCACTCTAAGACAGAAATGGAAGTAATTAAAGAACTCGCTAGTAATGACAAGGCTTACAGATCACTTACAGAGAGTTGGTTTAAAAATTCACCGTTACTCACGATGATACAGCAAGCGCAAGAGCTAGGCATGAAGCTTATACTTACTACAGATCATGGCACTATTAATGTCAAAAATCCATCTAAAGTTATTGGTGATAAGAATACAAGTCTCAACCTGCGTTATAAAACAGGAAGAAGTCTGACGTATGAAAATAAAGACGTACTCGCTGCCGAAGATCCTCGCACGATACACCTACCTACTATTAATATGAGTAGCTCATTCATATTTGCAAAGGGAGATCTATTCTTTGCGTATCCTAATAATTTTAATCACTACGTAAGTTATTATAGAAATACATACCAGCATGGTGGCGTAAGCCTTGAAGAAATGGTGATTCCTTTTGTCGTGCTTGAACCTAAATAGAAATGTTACGCTTTCGCGAAAGCGTGACCACAAACAAAAAAACCACAGCAATACAAGCTGTGGTTTTTTTATGTTTGTATATAAACTAAAAGAGCTGCTTAACCCGTTTTATTAATTCGCTCTAAAAAATCAATTACATTATCACCCTTTTCTTTCGCAGGAGCCGCTTTAATATTCTCAAGATTTTTTATGAAATAAGTCACCGAAAGCCCAGTAATACGCTTAAAGTGATTAGAAAAAGATTTTGGATTAGAAAAACCAACCTCTTTTGCTAGAGCACTCACTGTGTACGTTCTTATTTTCTCAGAACTATAGAGTAGTTTGAGTATATGATTAATACGCAGGTCATTAATATAAACAGAGAAATTCTCTGATTTGTCATCATTAATATACTTAGATAGATATGTTGAATTAGTACCTACCTGGAGAGCTAGACTCTTAAGCGTGATATTTTCCTCTGTAAACATTAATGTGTCCTCAAAAGTTTTGAGACCAGCTTTAATTTTATCTGTTTGTGTAGACTTTAATTGTGGCGGAGAACTTTTAATAGTTGTCTCAGTCGTGCTAGTAGTATTTATAGGAGATGACACCTCATTTTTAATGCGCTTTTCAATTGCCGCTTTGAGATTATCAAACCTCTTTTTATAAATAAGCCTTTTTCTATATTGAAATATCGCTACGATGACTCCTATACAACTCAAGATTAAGAATAGAATAACACCAGCATTACTTGTTGACTTTTCCTTTTCTAGCTTATGTATTAAAAGTTCCTTCTCAGCTGTAAGCTCAGGGATAGTATACATAGACACGACACCGTTACTCACTGACTCTTTAATACTACCTAATGATTCCTCATAGGCAATCATTTTATTTAGGTATTCTATTTGCTTATCTGTGTTTCCTTCATTCTTATAATGATTAAGTAAATAATCAAATGTATGCTTGAGCTCATCAAAATAATAATCAGATCCTGCTGCTACAAAAAGACTATCTGAAATTATAAATGAAGTAGTCGCCTTTTCTGTTAAATCTAATCCCTCGTAGGCTATTCCTTGCATGGCAAAAGAATGAGACAACTCATCATCTCCTTTTTCATAGTCATTAGAAATATATTGATTGGCTACATCTAACCCTTCTAGGTATTTTTTTTGTTTAATTAAAATAGCCCCTTTAAGCCCTAAGTAAGTGTTCTGATACTCTTTATCATTATCAATATCAGCATAAATCTTCACTTTTTCTATGTAATCGCTTGCAGCATCTAGACTATCTATATCAAAGTAAGAAGATGCAATAGAATATCTAACGGAAGCAAGAATATTCTTGTTCTGAGAATCACTATTGTAGATGTGAATATTCTTAACTTTTCCAGTTGTGTAAATAGACTCTACTTCCTTTAAATTTGAAATACCGCGACTTACATTTCCATAATTTATCTGTAATACCCCAATAAAATTCTTTAGAGTCCATTTGTTAGATAAATTTCCGGATTCTTCAGAATATTTATACGCCTCTTCTGCTAACTGTAAAGACATATCGATTTGATCATTATAATAATATGATATTGCCTTACTCAACAGAGCTGTTTCATACAAAACGAGCAAATTATTTTCTTCAGTAAAATTTAATATGTAATCAAATAAATCAAAATCATTATTTCTTAATTCAGCTAAAACAAGATAAAATTTAACAACATCAGATTTATTCTCACTTCGTGCTGCTCGTTTTATAAGCTCTTTCCCTTTTAATTCTAGCACCAATGAATCAACTGATGTCATATCTTCTTCAAAAAGAGCAAAAAATTCAGTTCTTAATACGGGGTAACTTTTTACAGCTATAGAATCTGGTACAGCAATTTCAGAGAGATACGGAAGTTCTTGTGCACTTATGGAGAGCAAAGAGCACAGAAAAAATATTATAAATAAAGGGGTTCTTATAGTCATTAACTAAACGATTGAGAGCACTATTTTTTAAGAAAAATCTTACTCCTATATATATTAATAATGGTTTCAGGCATAATTAAGAGGGCTGCAAGTTAATAGTTGTATCCCTATAATTAAATCTCATAACTACTAAATTCCTCAATTTTATGATTGGCACCCTTAAAAAACTAAAAATTAAAGGGAAGATTCATAAATATGGAAACAACCATAGATTTAAAAGGAGAATTTAGTGTATTGTTATTGAAGGACAGGACATATAACTGAAGTGTAAAACTGCTTACCCCGTTTTATTAATTCGCTCTAAAAAATCAATCACATTATCACCCTTTTCTTTTGTAGGTGCCGCTTTAATATCCTCAAGATTTTTTATGAAATAAGTCACCGAGAGCCCAGTGATGCGTTTAAAGTGATTTGAAAAAGATTTAGAATTAGAAAAACCAACTTCTCTTGCTAGAGCACTCACTGTGTACGTTCTTATTTTTTCAGAACTATAAAGCAATTTAAGTACATGATTTATACGCAAGTCATTAATATAAACAGAGAAATTCTCTGATTTCTTGTCATTAATATACTTAGACAGATATGCTGTATTAGTACCTACTTGGAGAGCTAAACGCTTAAGCGTAATATTTTCTTCTGTAAACATTAATGTGTCCTCAAAAGTTTTTAGACCAGCTTTAATTTTATCTGTTTGTTGAGACTTTAATTGAGGTGTAGAATTATTTATAGTTGTCTCATTCGCACTAGTAGGTTTTATAGGAGATGACATCTCATTTTCAATGCGCTTCTCGAGTGTTACTCTGAGCTTATTAAACCTCTTTTTATAGATAAGTTTTTTTCTGTACTGAAATATCGCTACGATGACACCTATGCAACTCAAAATTAAGAATAGAATAACACCAGCATGACTTGTTGACTTTTCCTTTTCTAGCTTACGTATTAAAAGTTCTTTCTCAACTATAAGCTCTGGGATTGTATACATAGTCGATACACCGTTGCTCACATATTCCTTCATACTGCCTACTGATTCCTCGTAGGCAATCATTTTATTTAGGTATTCTATTTGCTTTTTTGTGTTTGCTTCTTTCTTATAATGATTAAGTAAATAATTAAATGTTTGCTTGAGTTCATCAAAATAATAATCTGATCCTGCAGCTACGAAAAGGCTATCAGCGGTAAGGAAAGAAGTAGTTGCTTTTTCGTCTAAATTCAACCCTTCATAGGCAATACCCTGCATGGCATAAGAATGAGACAACTCCTGATTACTTTTTTTCAGATCATTAGAAATATATTGATTGGTTACATCTAACCCTTCTAAATATCTCTTTTGTTTGATTAGTATTCCTGCTTTTAAACCAAGGTAATAATCTAAATGATCTTTATTTCCTACTGATTCAGCATATATCCTAACTTTTTCAATATAATCATCTGCCTCATCAAGACTATCAATTTCAAAATATGTCTTTGCAATTGAATATCGAATAGATGCCAGCACATCTTTATTATAGCTATCTGTATTGTAAGGGTGTATTGTTTGAACCTCTCCTGTTATATAAATAGACTCTACCTCTTTTAAATGTTGCAATCCAATAGAAACATTACCATAATCAACTTGTAGATTACCAATAAGACTTTTTAAAACCCATTTATTAGATATATTTTGAGTTTTTTCAGAAAATCTATACGCTTCTTCTGCTACTGCTAAAGCCTCTTTAATTCGCTGATCATAGTAAAGAGCAATAGCTTTTTGCAACAACCCTTCTTCATAGGAATCATCTAACTCATTAGTTCTTGTATACTCAAGTATATATTCAAGTATATCATAATCACCATCTCTTACATTTTCTAAAGTCAAATAGAATTTAGCGACATCGGACTTGTTTCTACTTAATGTAGCCCGTCTTACAAGCTCCTTTCCTTTTAATTCAAGTGCCAATGAATCAACCGAAGTTTTACATTCATTAAAAAGAGCAAAAAATTCAGTTCTTAATACAGGGTAACTTTTTACAGCTATAGAATCAGGTACAGTAATATCTGAT
This sequence comes from Dokdonia sp. Hel_I_63, assembly GCF_007827285.1. NCBI lineage: Bacteria > Pseudomonadati > Bacteroidota > Flavobacteriia > Flavobacteriales > Flavobacteriaceae > Dokdonia > Dokdonia sp. Hel_I_63. The sequence continues at coordinate 2,405,193 of NZ_VISD01000001.1, forward strand.
AGATATGGAAGCTCTTGTGCACTTATAGAGAAAAAAGAGCACATAAAGATTACTATAAATAAAGGGGACTTTATAATCATTAACGAAACGATTGGGAGCACTATTTTATAAGAAAAATCTTACTCCTCTATATATTAAAAATGGTTTTAGGCTAATTTAAGCGGGCTGCAAGTTAAAGTTTATATCCCTATTATTAAATCTCATGACTACTAAATTCCTCAATTTTATGATAGGCACCGTTAAAAAACGAAGAATTAAAGGGAAGATTCATAAATATGGGAAAAATCATAAATTTAAAGCGAAAATTTATGAATGTTCCTACACAACTCTTGATATCCTCTTAAGTATAGCTGACTTTTACACTCCTAATCATCAATATAGTTAGTTACAAAATAACTATATGTTCATCAATCAAAAAACGGACTTACATCATTTAGTGTTTCATCAAACACAAATTATAGTCTTACAAGTAAGAAGAATTAAAATCGGTGTTTAACAACTAGTTTGAAATTACATTTTAGGGGTTTGCACTTTAACTAGTAATTAGGGAGAATATATTTTCAATACATTCTTCAAACCTATTTATAGGTTGACATCGATTTTTATTTTACACCTACACACCTCTTACCACAACCACTCTATTTATATTATTTTTCTTTCTGTCTTTTTGAATTAAGGACACCACTCCAATAATTATATATTTAAGTATATATCCCTAGAAAAGCGAGAAATTATCGTTTAAAGGCATATAAAATCTACTTTTATAATTTAAAATCTTAAAACTTTAAGATTTTCTTATCTTCGCAACACCCTTAAATACCCTACTAATGCAGATGATTTATAATTTGTCTGAAATTGAGCATATTGCAAAAACAATAATCTCTTCTTCAAAAAGTAATATCCTTCTCTTTTATGGAGAAATGGGAGCAGGAAAGACTACACTTGTAAAATCGCTTGCAAAAGAATTAGGCGTACAAGAGACTGCAAGTAGCCCTACCTTTTCAATTGTTAACGAATATATTTCTGATAATAACGAAGTGTTATACCATTTTGACTTTTATAGGCTAGAAAAAGAAGAAGAGGCTTTGGATCTCGGTTTTGAAGAATATTTAACTCAAGGAGATTGGGTTTTTATTGAATGGCCAGAAAAAATCACCTCCTTTTTACCATTAAATGCACAAAAAATTACGATTACCACAATAAGTGCAGATAAAAGACAGTTGAGATTACATTAGATATGTTAAAAAAAAGTTAAAGCGATTATTTATAATTGTAAGAATTTTCTCTTTAGGGTTTTTTTAACAAAGGCAAAAAACAAAGGTTAAAACCTTTAAACGAAATTAAAGAATTTAATAGATAACCCCTTAAACCGTACACATATAATACTGGGTGCCTTTTTTTTCAAAACGGGCGCGAATATACATAAAAAATTAATTAGCAATATTTTGAGAGATTAGAGTGATGTTTGCAACAACAAATCATTACTCAAAACACTCTAAATTATGAAAATTAAAGCTTTATTTTTAGCACTAGTGATCGCTGGTGCAACAGCGTTATCGTACACAGCAATAACAGATAATGAATCACAAGCAATCGACAGGAGCAAAATCAAAGTACCAAAAGCTGGATAGAATAAAAATTCTATCATCAAGCACAATGATTGCATTATTTATAGTGCTATCGCCAATACTTTTTTATGTATATCAAGGATTCCCAGATGTTAAATCTTGGGAATCCTCTTTATTTGGTACTATAAATAGTTACTATTACGAGAGCATTTACACTTTAGCTTGGGTATTATTTGGCAAAATTGTACCGCTTTTCCTTCTACTTCTTTGGTTCTTTACTTGTAAGCATTGGTGGTATCACTCCATCATTGTACCTATCAGTATGTATGTAATTCAGATTTATATTTCACTTAATCAAGATTTAGAATTTAACGATACAAATGAAATCACTTATATAATTCCTATAATTGCTATTGTCGCAGCTATAACTTACGCCATAAGAACCAAAATCTTTGATCGCTTATACGGCGTAGATCTAGATCAAGAGTTCAAGCGTGTTCGCTGGAATGGAAAAATTGTAAAAATCCCCGCAGACTCTCCACTTAATATTCCCGAAGTAGGTGATGATGAAGTAGATGACGAGCTGGAGGATTAATCAATAACACTATAGTTATACGCTACAGAGGCAATTATATACTTTTATAGCACACTTTCTTTCCCTGAGGGCGTGCCCCTATCCTTCATTCATTTCATTCTTGAAGTTTAGTGACCGGGCTATACGTTTTTACGCTTCGTGCTATGTCGCTATCGCTCCACAACACTGCAGGGTAACCACTGCTATCCCTCACGCGGGTAATTAAAGGTTATCCATGCATTATAAATTGCTAAAGCTTGTTTAAACATTAAGATTGCTTAGCAGATAACTGACTATTTCTATCCTAAATATCAAGACATAAAAAAACCCCCAGTAACACATACTGAGGGCTTTTTGTAATCAATGTATGCTTTGCTTATCGTTTCAACGTAAAGTGTCCGTTTACGGTTCTCTGTGTTCCTAGCTCGTCTACTTCTGTAAACTCTACGCGGAACCAGTAATCGTTTGATGGCATAGGCTGTCCATTAAAAGTACCGTCCCATCCAGCACCTACTGGACTGATTTGCTTTAATAGTTTTCCGTATCTATCAAAGATGAAGATCTTTGCGTTTAAGTTTGGTGCTACTCCCAGTCCTATGATATTCCATGTATCATGGAAACCATCTGCATTTGGCGTGAAGAATCTTGGGTAATCAATTATCCCTATCTCTACTTCTGATACGCTACAGTTACCACTCGCCAGTCTTCCAAAAACAGTGTGTGTCCCCGGTGTTACTCCTGTAAAAGTAGTACTACTCTGGAACGGCCCATCATCTATCGCAAACTCATATGCTGAAGCGACATCTGCTCCTGTAACATTAATTACTTCTACCGTGTATAATCCGCTATTGTTAAAGGAAGATTCTACAACGACGGCTTCAAAAACGGGTGCGCTCTCTGCGCTATACACCGCTTCTGCTACATAATCACAGCTCGTGCCATCTCCATAAGTAGCGGTAATCATCACTTGATACGTCCCTGCAGCATCAATAGTTACCTCAGGGTTTAGCGATACTAATGCGCCGTCACGTGTCCAAACATAACTATAAGTAACCCCAATCTGCGGACTCTCCACCGTACCATCAATGATAAACGGATTAAGCGCTTCGCCTGTAATTTCATCTACACAAATCTGTCCGCCTTCATTAGTTAAATTGGTGTATGGCAACGGTTGTACAAATATCTCAAAACTCTCTATCGTGCTACTCTCACAGCTACTTGCAGTGTTTACCGCTCTAGCATAAATCACCTGCGGATTTATGGTGTTTTCAAAAGCACTAGGAGTAGCAATCGCATTTGTCATCGCCTGCGCATCTGCAAGGCTAGTATAATAACTTACGGAAGTTGCGGCTACGTTTCCAGTGATGACAGCGTTTTGCTGAGTAAGATCAAAAGTTGCCGTACTCTGCTCTGGTGCGATATTTACTCCAAAATCGTCTGCACATTGCACGATATTAAATGCTGGAAATACCTCTGGGCGTGACTCTACCGTAAAGATGATGCTGGTAAAACTCACGCATCCTGTGGTCGCATTTTCTATACGTACAAATAATTCCTGATTATCTGCCACCGTGTATGGCGAGCTAAGCGCTGCTGCATTTGCTGCCGCTTGCACCTCTAGTTCATGGTAAGTGATAATAAAATCACTGGTTACCTGCGGCGCAGCAAGTAATCCAGCCAAATCTGCGAGGGTTGTTAAATCGACACTTCCCATCGCGTCATCACCATCAAATTCTTCACAGAAGGTATAATCTACAGGTCCAGCTGCTGCCAAGATCGGTAGCGGGTTTACCACCACTTCAAAAGGAACAACTACAAAACATAGATTTCCGTCGCTATCCAAGTCACTATCGCCTGGCACATCACGTTCCACTCGTGCGTATAATGTTTGGTTGCCAGTCACGGTATTGATAAACGCAGTCACATCTGCAATGGCTAGCGTGGTGTCTTCTGGGTTCGCTTCCGCGAAAGCGAGCTCTGTATACACTGTTATATTCACAGGTTCTGCTCCAGCAATCTGTGCGATAGCAGGTGTTAAATCAAAGACTTCAAAACCATCTGTTGCCGAACCTGAACCTGCATCAATCACTCCGTCACCATCAGTATCAATATCTGTAGTCGTATCACACACTTCTAGCGCATCTGGGTTGGTATTCGGCGTTGGCAGTGGTAACACTTCAATATTAAAGGTCGTTCCATCACTACATCCTGCTGGGCTTGATACTACTGCCTGGATGGTCTGAGGATTTAATGTATTTGTGTACGCCGAAGGATCTGTAATAGGAGTTCCTGCATTCAAAGCTGCAAGACTCTCATAATACGTTACCGTAAGCAGCGGATCACCACCAGTGAGACCGGCTTGGTTTACGCTCAAGTCAAATACGGTAAAGGTGTCTATATCATCATCACAAATCATCAGGTCTAGCTCATCACCATTCGGATTTGCCGTAGGTGGTGTCTCTACCGATATCTGAAAAGAACCAATGGCAGCACATATATTTGGAGAGCCATCACTTACTTGTAAGCGTACCCAGATAGTTTCTAGTGGTATTATCTGTGTTGCTGTATAAGCGGTAGGGTTTACAATTGGATTGATTCCCAAATCGGCATCTACTTGTGTATTATGGTAGGTAATAACAAGGGTTGCTGGATCTTGCGTTCCTATAATCGCTGACTCATTTTGGGTAAGGTCAATGATTTCCATTAAATCATTGTTATCATCACAAGCAGCAAGAGTTGCTAATGTTGTAGGAAGTTCAGGAATAGGGAACACAATAAGTTCAAACTCATAGATCTTCGTACAACTTGTGGCTGTGGTAGCATCCGTATCTTGTGCAACGACATACAGCGAAGTCATTCCTGAAATGTTATTATAAGGAAGCGTAATATCTATTTGACCTGCTCCTGTATCTGCCGTTGCATTATCTAGTGTTTCATAAAAACGTAAGGCTACATTCGTTACTGTTGCTAGTAAGTCGTCATTATATTGCTGCAGGTCAAATGCTCCAAAGCCATCATTATCTTCATCACAAGCTACTGCCGCTGGTAATGGCTCTCCAATGACTGGCAGCGGATTCACCTGAAGGTCTACCGTAGTTTGAGCACCACACATTCCTGCCTGATTACTAGTAACTAAAATGAAAATGGTCTGCGGACTCATGCCTGTATTTACATAGGCTGTTGGAGTAGAAATCGCATTGGTTGCCCCAGCATCTAAGTCGGCTTGCGATTCATAATAGCTAACACTTAAAGTGGTGTCTCCTCCAGTAATTAAAGTATCAAGGCTCGTTAAATCAAAACTTGTAATCCCATCAGTATCGTTGCCTACCAGTGCTCCTGCGCTATCGCACTGCTCAAAAACTCCAGGAGGTGTGATTACTGGAATCATCGCTATGTTTAGATTGAAAGTGCCAACGACCGTACATCCTGTAGTTGTATTTTCTAGACGCACCCAGATTGGCGTGGTTGGCGCACTTGCTAAGTAATTCAGCGGATCGGCAACTGGCATGTCACTTGCGCTTCCTACCATCGCTTCTGCGCTAGCCAGCGTTTCATGATACGTTAAAGTAACATCAGCAGTAGTTTGTGTTCCTAGAACAATTGCATCATTTTGAGTAAGATCAAAAAGCGCTTGTCCATCTTCATTATCATCACAAGAGGTTAAATCTGGGATTACTGTAGGAAGTACAGGTGCTGGTTGTACGGTAAGTACTAGTTCGATAACACGGTAACACTGGGTTGCTGTTGCTGGGTCCGTATCGGTTGCTCGTACATATATTGTTCTAGATACAGTCTCATAAGCCGCTGGTGTTGCTATCGATGGACTGCCTAGTTCCGCGGAAGCGAGTGTCTCATGAAAAGTGAGTGACATAAACGTCTCTCCATTGATAATATCTGTAGTTACTTGGCCTGTTAGGTCAAATATGGCATCTCCATCATTATCTACATCTCCATCGTTTGCCATGGTATCACATTCTTCTACCGCTGCAATAGTAGTAGGTGATGGTAGTGGGTTTACCACTAAAGTAAGCGTGGTGGTTTCAAAACAGCTAGTTACTATATTTTCTACTCTAGCAAAAATAGTTTGGTTGGCCATTACGGTATTTTGATATACATCTGGAAGCGCTGGTGCACCTGCATCGGCATCGCCTTGGGTAAGGTGATAGCTCACTGCCCAGTCATCATTACCACCAGTAATTTCATCATCACGGCTACGTAGGTCAAAACTCGCAAACTCATCGGTATCACTACCACTGGCTAAATCATCACAAAGCTCATATTCGGCAGGTTGTATTGGTGTAGGAAGCGGATTTACAACAAGAGAAAGGGTCGCTATGTTACTACAAAAAGTAGCTGTGGTCGTTGGTTGCGCCGTATCTGTCACCACTGCAAAAACGGTTGCCGTGTTGCTGGTGTAAGCGGTAGGAGCTGCGATGGCAGGAGTTCCAGCTTCCGCGGAAGCGAGAGAAGAAAACCATACTACACTGTGGGTTGCAGGGTCTAGACCTCCTAAAATATTTACCACTTGCGTGCTTAAATCAAAAATCTGTAGTCCGTCGCTATTATCATCACAAAGCGTAAAAGGAGTTGCATTTTCATTAGGCATTGGAGTGTTAAGCACTCTCAAGGTAAGTGGTGTTGTGTCATAACAACCTATCGCATTAAATACACGAGCAAAAATGATTTGCTCAAAAGGATCGTTGTTGATATACATTGCTGCGTCCAGCTCTTGACCTACAGGCGCATTATCTGCATCTGCCTGGGTAAGGTAGTAGGCAACATTTAAACTAGGGTCACCACCAGTGATTTCGGCATCTCTAGAAGAAAGTACAAAAAAGTCAAATACACCATCATTATCATCATCACAAGCCTCATAATCCGCTGGAGTGACAGCCACAGGCACTGGGAAGCTTCGAATGCTCATACTCGTCGTTGAAAAACAACCTGTTATATTATTAGTCACACGTACCCCTACAATCTGAGGATTGCTCGTGGTGGTAAACATCGTGCTATCTGGAATACTTGCATCGCCAGTAGTAGCGCCAGCAGCGTCCAAGTGATAGGTTACCGTGAGATTTACATTAAAACCACTAGTGATTTCGGCATCTTTTTGAGAAAGATCAACCGTGGTAAATCCATCTACTACGCCATCATCATCACACACTTGAAGCTCTGATGGCGTAATTGCCACAGGATTCTGATTCACAATAATCTCAAAGTTCATTGCTGTATCAAACGTCGTACACGTGCTGCTTGTACTTCTTAGACTATAGAAAATAGTCTGCGGGTTACTACTATTTGAAAAAGAGGCAGGACTTGCAATCGCTACTGGAGGTGTAGCCGTGTAAGCTGCAATGCTCTCATAAAAAGTAACTTCTAGATCTGTATCTCCACCAGTAATCTCCGTTATATTCTGCGTCAAATCAAAAGTAGCAGCATTGGCTACAGCAGAACAGGTTTCAATACTACTGATGCTTGGTAGGAATGTTGGGTTGGGGGTGACGGTGAGTCTCACATGCTCTCCAAGACCTACACATCCACTATCTGTAGCTGCCTCTACACGAACCCAAATGTCTTGAACACCGCTAGCACTTGTAAATAGTGGGTTGTTGCTATAAGCAGCAATATCCGTAATAGGATTAATCTCAGATAAAGCCTCTTGTTCTGTTTCATAATAAGCAACAGATACTACCTGTGGTGAGAACGATGTCATTATCGCGGTGGTAGCAGCAGAGAAATCAAATACAGCGATACCATCACCATCAGTATCACACTCAATCTCATCTGCAAAGAGCGTTCCATCTGAAATTTGAGAAGCACTCACAATCACATTAATAACGCCTTCTCGTGAACATCCATCTAGATTTGTAACTGTTACAGCAATAGCCTCTGTAAAAGGAGAAGCACTATTTACATAAGCCGTTGGATCAGTTATAGGTGCGCCAGAAGCGTCTACGTATGTAAAAGTCTCATTAGCTGAGTTTGTACTTAATTCACTCTGTGACTGTGTTAAGTTTAAAGTCGTAATACCATTTGTATCATCATCACACTGACGTAAGGTTACTGGTGTGGTTATCATTGGGAGTTCACCTACAACAAGAGAAATATTTCTTGTTGCAAAGCAATTTACGTCACTACTATTTTCTACACGGACAACTATAGTTTCTCCACCTGCATTGGAATTAGTATAAGCGAGCGGCAAAGGGTTGTCATTATTATTAGCATCTACACCTCCACTGTGATAACTAACATTAAATAACGCAGGATCTTGGGTTCCTAAAATAGCATCCGTTATACTAGATAAATCAAAAACAGTAATTCCATTAGTATCATCTCCATCTGTAGCATCATCACAAACTAAAAACGGACCAGGATCATTGGCCACGGTTTGATCACTTACAGATATTATAAATGAGCCAACATCAAAACAGCTTTCACTCAGAGTGGTCTCTATACGGACAAAAATTTCTTCAGATGGTGCTGTGTTGCTATAAACCTCTGGATTAGCAATATCATTAATATCCATTTCCGCATCAACTTGTGAGCTATGAAATGTTACAAAGACATCTGTTTGTCCTGACGTTATAGCAGGAATTTGATCTTCTAAGTTGAATATTTCAATCCCATCACCAGATGAATCATCACAAACCATAATATCCATTGGATCATTATAAGTAGCAGATGCGAACTCTATTGTTACTGTATCCTCACCTAAACAACCAGTGCCAGTATCGACTAATACTCTATATTGACCATCACTTGTTACATCAAGGGTCCCATTAACTTGAGCTGGCACAAAGGGCTCAAACATATTGGTCATAGTATTCAGTTGTTGCCACTCAAATATTGTTGATGCAGTTGTATTATTAGTAGCATCCAGGGTTACTGTTTCTCCTTGACAAGCAGCATTAAAGTTAATACCTACTTGGTCTGCTCCAATATCTACCCCTAAACTTAAACTACCTCCACGTAAAAAGACAGCAGAGTCGAAACCGCTATCAGAACGATCTGCTATAACCATTTTAAGTGTGTATGTCTCATTAGGTACAATTGTAACGGTTGTTGTGGTTAGTACCGTAGTTAATCCGTCAAATTGAGTAGGCAAATCGTTAAGATTATCATTTGAATTACTTACATATAATTCTGGAAAATAGTTTACACCTAAGTCTTCTGTACCACATAAAAACCCGTTAACAGCATCTTGGGTGGGATCTAAATGTATTGTTGCTGTGCTTACAGCAACGTTTGATGAGCCTTGGATTGCTGCAATATTAGTACCTCCAAAAGCAGTACCAGAATCATCAGGGATTCCTGGACCTTTTACTAAAAATGCAAAACCATCTCTAAATACGTCATCACACTCAAATTCGTTCTCATACTCTTCAGACGCAAAAATAAATTCAAAATCAACAGTATCAATATTTGAAGAAAATGTAAACTCAAAAACAGTTGCATCATTTGTAGGCACAAAAGTCCCGTACAAATTATCTAAAATTGTTTGAAGATCAGTATCCCCATTCCAACTTCCACCACTGTTACCACCTACATCATCATTAGGTCCTTCAGCCAAACTTGCAAATCCAGAAGTAAGAATTATTCCGTCTTGAAAAGGAAAATTAGATCCATTTGCATTGAAGTAACCCCAACTTTTTTGATTAGGATTACTAACGCCACTAGGATTTTCTTGAAAATTAGTTAGCGATACATCAGCACAAGAAGAGCCACTTATTAATACATTTTGAATGAGCTCTTCTGCAGTGAATGAAGATTCGGGAAAGATTGGATTATTGACAGCTATGCTTTGTCCTAATAGTCCGCCGTAACTAGAAAACGATAAAATAATACCAAGTAAAAATTTTTTCATCAATAAATCCTTAAAATCAAAAAGCAGAAAAACACTTGGTAAATTACGCTAAGCAAATTCTTCAACACCTTCAGTTTATAATTAATATTTACTGTCCTACTATATAGAACAGCTCAAACAATAAAATCCATAACCTTTAATAAATGCACCCAAACTATTACTGAGAATATTGGAATTATCTAAGTTATTGATTGCAAAGTTCGAATATATAAAAATATGGAGCTACAAATAAGTGATTGTATGTCATATTGTTATAATTAGGTTATTTAATTTAGAGGAGCAAAAAAAAAACCACATTCTAAAAAGAATGTGGTTTTTAAAGTGATGTGAGCCCTGCAGGATTCGAACCTGCGACCGCCTCCTTAGAAGGGAGGTGCTCTATCCAGCTGAGCTAAGAGCCCTAATCAACAATAAGTCGGGGTAGCAAGATTCGAACTTGCGACCTCCTCGTCCCAAACGAGGCGCGATAACCGGGCTACGCTATACCCCGAAATATACACTAAGTGTATAAATCTTTAAATAACAAAACAGATGATTACTCATCTGTTTTGTTATGACTTGCGGAGAGACAGGGATTCGAACCCTGGGTAAGTGTTTCCACCTACGACGATTTAGCAAACCGCTCCTTTCGGCCACTCAGGCACCTCTCCTTTAATAAAATAATGAACTTGCTTGTTGTAAGCGGATGCAAATCTACATCAACAAATAGAAGAAAACAAGAATAATTTCAACTTTAATTCAAAAAAAATTAAAGGTCATATATGTCAGTAATCTATTCATTTAAAAATCAGATACTCACCTCTAATTATTGCAAATAAAATAATTTATAAATCATCAAATTTTCGCGAAAGCGGAATACCTTAATATCTTCTTAAAGCAAAATATCCTGTGAAGGTCACGTTTGAACGCGTATTTGCTTTGTACCAAAAGCTATTATCGAATAGCGCTTTACCTTGATAGCTTCCATCCCAACCTTGCCCATATGGAGAAATGGTCTTGAGACGTTTTCCAAAGCGATCATAAATTTCTATACTCGTAACCGTTTCCCCATTTACCACTACTCCCCTCACCTGCCAGGTGTCATTAACACCATCTCCATTAGGAGTGAAGTATTTTGGAAATCCTGGGTCAGGTTTGATACGTCTGCTGTCCATCCCACAACCATTGCGGTCTCTTACATATACCTGAATATCTGTCGCATCAACATCTATAAGTAATGCACTAGATTGATAAGGGCCATTCTCAGTAGTGCTAGAATATTCAAAATCGCCTTCCTCTTCTAATTCTACAAGAACGTTTACTGTGTTTCCTTGATTTGAAATCACTAAGTTATCAATAATAGGAGGATCAATTATAGAAACCTCAAACGAGTGGGTTGCTGTACAAATAATAGTTCCAGAATCAATAACTGTTTCTGTACTCACCTCCACCATATACACTCCTGAGGTATTGATTGTAACTAGAGCGTCTGATGATATACTTACCATTTCACCATCATTTATTGTATTCCACACAATGCGCTCATACGGTTCTAGATAGCTCAGGACTAATGGAGCATTATCTCTGCAAATCTCATAATTTTCGGCGAGATCAATTATGGGATTTAAATCAACCATTTCACCTGTAATTCCATCTGTGTAAGGGCCACAACCATAGGTGGTCGTAAAGCTTGTTTGCGTACAATTTTGTGCCTCTCCAGCAGCATTAAAAGGTGTTATAGTTACAAAGTATAAAGTTCCTTCAAGAAAGTCAAGTACAGCTGTAGATGTAGCTAGACCAATATCTGTATTTGCAAGTACGTCTGATCCTCCGGGTGTTGTACCTATCCTTATAAGGTAACCCTCTACATTAGTCACTGCTGGCCATTCAAGTATTGGTGTTAAGGCAACTTCAGTAGCCCCATTTATCGGCGCGATAAGTTGTGTACATTCTGGAACTTCTGTGGCAACTATTTCTGTAGTAAATGATGTCTCTACACAATTTACCGCTTGTCCATTCTCATTGTATGCTATCACGGTAACATAATACGTCGTATCAGGGTTAAAATTTACAGCGTTATTATACGTCAAAGTATTTCCTAAATTCTGGGCATTTACAACATCGATTCCTCCAGGTGAAGTACCTATATTTATAATGTAACCCGTAGCTCTAGGTGCATAAGGCCAACTTATTGTAGTGTTTAAAGGAACGTCTACTGCTCCATTTACTGGAAAACTTATTTGCGTACAGGACGGAACAACAGTAACATCTTGCGTAGTAAAAGACTGACTATTGCATGACTGCGAGCCACTTACAAAAAAGGCTCGGATCGTAATGTAGATGATTGTACTTTCTGGCATTCCCTGCGGAGGATTAAAACTCGCTGAAATACCTACACTAAAATTATTGAGTATGTCTGCACCTCCTGTAGTAGTACCTAAGTCTATAAAATAATTAACAGCTCCTGCTACTGGCTCAAAACTTATTGGCGCAATTACAGAAACATTGGTTTCTCCTTGAGCGGGAGAAATAAGCAAAGCACAGCTGGTGTCTTGAACGGCCGCTTTCGCGAAAACGTGAAAAACACAAAACAATCCTATTAAACAGAACCGAAGGCAACCCTCTCTACTACTCAAATTCATTCTACAAAGTTTTCAAAATAAAGACCTGTCAATTATACTGACCAGCCGTTAACGCATCTTGTAGGAAAAATTAGATATGATTTTGAATCAATTAGGAGCGATAAAATATTATTTCAAAATCTAAAATAAAGAAGTTTGCGACTTAGAATCATCATCATCGCTACTTACTTCACCGTCTGTTTTTTTTGCGGTTTGAGGAGAACTCTTTTCGGGAGTTACTTCTTCCTCACCTACAACATCTATATTTTCCTTTTCTTCTTCTACTTCTTCTTCATAAGGTAAAGACTCCATCCAGTTTAAACCTTTAAGTTTTTCTGTATAGAAAGTATTACCTAGAGCGGTTAACCCTTTTATTGTTATAAAGTCTTCCATGGATACTATCTCATTTTCCTTGGCTTCCTTACCTCGCTGCTTGTAAAATATCATTTCAGCGACAGGTCGCCAGTCGGTGGAGACAAGCTCTAGCACGCTATTCTCATGATCAGATATAAATGTTTCTTCTTTATCTGGAGAATCTATCAGGAATCGCTTACCATAATAACGATCTTTATTACCATCCCAATATATAGCCGTAATAGGTTTTTGCGGATTCCACTTTTCTAACACAATCATATCTTCATCAAAATGATGTGTTACTTCTGGAATAATTGTGCGCACATTACCATGCTGATTAATAATCAATAGACGATCCTCTGGACGAAATTCCCCAAGTAAATCACCACGTTCATCTAGGTTAAGACGCTGTACCGTATTGTCAAACCAAATTTTACGTGGTTTAAGAGTGGACAATCCTTTTTCCTTAAGCTCTACAGATTTTACTGCATTTTTAGAAACGATGTTACCCTTTGAAGATCTTCCTTTTATGATAACATCTGCAAAGTCTATTTCTAATCGGAGCTTCTTTATGGAGGCAACAGCTCTCAAGTATACCGTAACTAGTTCTGCTTCTCCATTAGGATTTGCACTAAAATAAAGTACCTGAGCACTCTTCTGATCACCAGCTAGCTTATAATCGTTATTACGTGTAACTGAGGTAACGTTAAAGCGCTTAACGTAAGTAGGCAATCCATTACCTGCTCTGTAAATCATATTATAAGTAGTACGCTTATCCTTTTTCTTGAAAATAGCGACATGCAAAATATCCTTACCTATAAATGTTTTAGACTCCACCTTTACCACCATCATCGTTCCAGACTTTGTAAATACAATTACATCATCAATGTCAGAACAATCGGTTACATACTCATCCTTTTTAAGAGATGTTCCCACAAACCCTTCAGCTCTATTTACGTAGAGCTTCGTGTTTCTAAGCACGACTTTGGCTGCTTGAATGTCATCAAAGATTTTAATCTCTGTTTTGCGTTCTTTTCCTTTGCCGTAGTCCTTTTTTAATCTTGTGAAATAATCTATCGCATATTGCGTGAGATTATCTAAATGATATTTCACCTGAGTGATTTGATCCTCTAGCGCATCTATCTTCTGTTGTGCTTTATCTATATCAAACTTAGAAATACGTTTTATACGTATCTCCGTCAATCTTGTTATATCCTCAACCGTAACAGCTCTTTTTAGATGACCTATATGTGGCTTTAAACCGTCATCAATCGCTTTGATTACGCCATCCCAAGTTTCTTGCTCTTCAATGTCACGGTAAATTCTATTTTCAATAAAAATACGCTCTAGTGAAGCATAGTGCCATTGGTTTTCAAATTCACCTAGCTGTATCTCAAGTTCTGCTTTTAATAAATCTTTTGTGCGGTCTGTTGAGCGACGTAACATTTCTGTTACACCTACAAAGAGTGGTTTATTATTTTCTATGACACAACTAAGCGGTGATATAGAAGTCTCACAATTTGTAAATGCATATAATGCATCAATTGTTTTATCTGGTGAAATACCTCCTGGAAGATGTACTAATATCTCCACGTTTGCAGAGGTATTATCTTCTATTTTTTTAATCTTGATCTTACCCTTATCATTTGCTTTAAGAATAGAATCTATAAGCGATGTTGTGGTCTGCCCAAAAGGCAACTCAGTAATGACAAGCGTGTTTTTATCTTGCTGACTTATACGTGCTCTACAACGTACTTTACCACCGCGCATTCCATCTTTATAATCAGTAAAGTCGGCTATACCTGCTGTAGGGAAATCTGGATATAATGTAAATTTCTTATCCTTAAGATGCTTGATAGAAGCATCAATCAGTTCTATAAAATTGTGGGGAAGTACCTTTGTACTTAAACCTACAGCAATACCCTCTGCACCAGACGCTAGAAGCATTGGGAACATTACTGGTAAATTTATAGGCTCCTTCTTACGACCATCGTAAGAAGCTTGCCATTCTGTGATTTTTGGATTGTAAACGACATCAAGTGCAAACTTGGTAAGTCTTGCTTCTATGTAACGAGATGCCGCTGCACGGTCACCAGTTAGAATATTTCCCCAGTTACCTTGAGTATCAATGAGTAAATCTTTTTGGCCTATTTGCACCATGGCATCACCTATACTCGCATCACCGTGAGGGTGATACTGCATCGTGTGACCTACCACATTAGCAACCTTATTATAGCGACCATCATCAAGCTCTTTTAAAGCATGCATAATACGACGTTGTACCGGTTTGAAACCGTCTTCTATAGACGGTACAGCACGTTCTAAGATTACATAAGATGCATAATCTAGAAACCAGTCTTCAAACATCCCCGAAACGCGGGTGATGGTTTCTCCACCTCCATCCACAACTTCTGCTGGAAGTGTCTCTGGATTTAATTCTTCGTCTTCGTTATGGTCGTTTATTTCTTCGCTCATTAATTGGTTATAATAACACTTACTTTTCTAATGGTTGCCTCAATCTTTCTTTATTCACGTTTTCGCGAAAGCGTACTACTAGTCCTCCTCCACTACTCTATCTAGTTCTACCTTGAGATTTTCAATAATAAACTTCTGTCTATCTGGCGTGTTTTTACCCATGTAGAAAGACAATAATTCTTCGATCATCAAAGCTTTATCTAGCATTACTGGCGCTAGCCTTATATCTTCTCCTATAAAAAACTGGAACTCATCTGGAGATATCTCTCCAAGTCCCTTAAATCGGGTAATCTCTGGCTTTGCTCCTAAGCGCGCCATAGCATCTGCCTTTTCTTGATCACTATAACAGTACACTGTTTCTTTCTTATTACGCACTCTAAAAAGAGGTGTTTCAAGAATATATAAATGCCCTTCTTTTATGAGCTCTGGAAAGAACTGCAAGAAGAAGGTTATTAGTAATAGTCGTATGTGCATACCGTCAACATCGGCATCTGTTGCTATCACAATGTTGTTATAACGTAAGTCCTCTATAGACTCTTCTATATTAAGTGCAGCTTGCAAGAGATTAAACTCCTCGTTTTCGTAAACGATTTTCTTTGAAAGTCCGTAGCTATTAAGAGGCTTTCCTTTAAGACTAAAAACAGCTTGTGTGTTTACATCACGTGACTTTGTAATTGATCCAGATGCTGAGTCTCCCTCGGTAATAAACAAGGTAGTCTCGAGGTTACGTTCTTTCTTACTGTCTGTAAGGTGGATACGGCAATCTCTTAATTTCTTATTGTGAAGGTTTGCTTTTTTTGCCCTGTCTTTTGCTAGCTTACGTATTCCAGAAAGATCCTTTCGCTCACGTTCTGCTTGTAATATCTTACGTTGCAGTGCATCGGCTACGGGAGTATTTTTATGTAAAAAGTTATCAAGTGCAGTTTTAAGAAAATCATTAATATACGTTCTCACGGTAGGTAACTCACCTCCCATATCTGTAGATCCTAGTTTGGTCTTCGTTTGCGATTCAAAAACAGGCTCCATCACTTTAATACTAATCGCAGATACAATTGACTTTCTAATATCTGATGCCTCGTAACTCTTATTGTAAAACTCACGAATGGTTTTTACTATGCTTTCGCGAAAAGCTGCCTGGTGCGTTCCACCCTGCGTAGTATTCTGTCCATTTACAAATGAATGATACTCTTCTGAATATTGCGATTTACTGTGTGTTATTGCAACTTCGATATCCTCCCCTTTTAAGTGGATGATATCATATAAGCGATCTCCTTCTGCGATACTTTCTGAAAGTAAATCTTTCAGTCCATTTTCAGAAAAGAACTTTTCACCGTTAAAAACGATGGTAAGTCCTGGATTAAGATATACGTAGTTCTTAATCAAACGCTCTACGTACTCAGAGCGAAATTTAAAGTTCTTAAAAATCTCTGCATCTGGAACAAACGACACTTTAGTACCGCGTCTGCGAGAGGTCTCATCTAGCAAATCTTGATTTGTTAGTTCGCCACGAGCAAACTCTGCACTTGCAGATTTTGCATCTCTAGTAGATTCTACTCTAAAGTAGCTGGATAATGCGTTTACCGCCTTAGTACCTACACCGTTTAGACCTACAGATTTTTTAAATGCACGCGAATCATACTTACCTCCCGTGTTCATTTTTGAAACAACATCCACTACTTTTCCAAGCGGAATACCACGACCGTAATCACGTACAATCACTTTTTCTCCTTGTATAGAAACCTCTATGGTCTTCCCGGCTCCCATTACAAACTCATCGATACAGTTATCAAGCACCTCCTTTACAAGGATATAGATACCGTCGTCTGCGCTAGAACCATCACCTAGTTTACCTATGTACATCCCTGGACGCATGCGGATGTGCTCCTTCCAATCGAGCGATCGGATATTATCTTCGTTGTATTGTGTTTCTTGAGTCATAAAATGTCGTGGAGTCGCTAATATAAGGACTTGCAATGGCTTAAAGAACCTCAAAATAAAGAAATAATTAACAATTTTAAAAATAGCATTGTTGATTACCAAATTCTCTATGCTTTCGCGAAAATATGATTAAATTATTCTCTGTCCTTTTTCCTTACAAACCATGTGATTTGTATCTTTCTATCCTTACAAAGTTAGATTTTATGGCAGTACTAAATGGATTAAATCGAAGATTATTATTAATCGCCTTTGTAGGTGGCGCCATTGCTATACTACTGATTTATAGAAACCAAACAACAACCTCACCCGAAGTTCATACTGCCGAAGATTTATTAGAAAAAGTAATGAACGCCAGTGGTACAAAAGAGCGTTACAAAAACATAAAAAGCATACGCTTTGAAAAAGCTTTTCATCTATACCACGAAGATGGAACTGTAGAAATAGACCGTACTGAGTTACATCAATATGATTTTAGTGATGGAACACAACGCAATGTAAGTTGGTCATCAGATACTACAAATTATGAGCTCATACAAAAGGACTCAGATATATACCAGACTATAAATGGAGCGACAGACACTACCGCAACAAAAGTTTCACTGCAAAATAAACTAAACGCCGCTACTTTCGTTTTAGGATTGCCCTATACTTTAAATACTGATAATTCAACAAAAACATACAATGGCTTACAAGATTTTGAAGGCGTAAGATCACATGAACTGGTCGTTACATTTACAGGTAGCGAAGATGTCTGGAGCCTTTATTATGAGCCAAAAACGTTCGCATGGCTCGGTTACTGGGTGCAAACTTCAGATCACTATAGCCTTGTTATTAATGATGAAATGACAGAGGTGGATGAATTTCAATTTTCGCGAAAGCGTAGCAGTTACCGCACAGATTCCTTAAAAGTGAGACAATACTTAAGAGCAGATTACGACTACTCAAACTATGAAATAAAGTAAATTAAGACTGTACTTTTGCCTCGATAATCTCGATAGCAGACTGCACCGTTTCCATTTTTTCTATCTCATCATCTTCAATAGTAATATCAAAATGATCTTCTACGTCAAGCACGATATCTACAAGGTTTGCAGAATTTACGTTGAGTTCTTGAGTTAAGTGGCTAGTAGGTTTTATATCATCTACAGAGACATCTTCTGGTAGGTAAATTTTGATGATATTCTTTAATGCTTCGTAGTGTTCGTTATTCATAATCTTATGTGTAAGCTGTGATAATTACCACAGTTTGTTATTTTTTTCTCTAGTTATTCAAATTTCTTAAAAATCATACAGCAATTAACATCGCCAAAACCAAAACTAGCTTTTGCTGCTACCTTTACAGGCATATCAATGGTTTGTGTAAGTACTTTAACCTGAGCTACTCGCTCTAATATTTCCGGATGTATGTGAGTAGAGTTAATATTCCCAAAAATACGACCTTCCTTAAGTTCTAAAATAGTCGCTACCGTCTCAATACTCCCAGCCGCCGCGAGACAGTGTCCAGTCATGCTTTTAAGCGAATTGATATAAGGAAAATCCTCTCCTTTCAATTCAAGAGCTTCACTCCAGTTTGCAATTTCTGTTGGGCACATTCCTGTAGAAGTGAGATGCCCATTTATGGTATCAATTTCCGTCGCAGATACTCCTGCATTTTTAACGGCAGTTTTTATACAATGCTGTACTGCCTCACTATTAGGTGCAGTCATGGTACCGCCATTACGCTGTCCTCCACTATTTACTGCACCACCTAAAACTTCGGCATATATCTTTGCGCCTCGTTGTTGTGCACTTTCGAGAGTTTCTAGCACTAATGCTCCTGCACCAGCACCTGGCACAAAACCATTTGCATCTTCCTGCATAGGTCTGCTTCCAGCTTCTGGATCTTCGTTATATTTTTTTGTGAGTACACGCATCGCATCAAAACCTCCCCAAATATAAGGACCGCTATCATTGCAACTGCCTACAAGCATTCGCACTGCATCACCGTTGCGCACACGCTCATACCCCATAAGTACACTTTCTAGTCCCGTAGTGCAAGCACTAGAATTTGTAGTTACTTGGTTTCCACAACCTAGATACCCTCCTAAATATGCACTAATACCACTTGCCATCGTTTGCACAACAGAAGTACTCCCTAAGCGGCGTACTTTGCCTTCATCAGTTAGGTAAATAGCACTTCTAAATTTTTCGGCGCCTAGTAAGGAAACTCCAAAGACGATTCCGCTATCATAATCGACAGTATCTTTATCTGTAGGCGCGAGTCCAGCGTCTGTCCATGCATCTACTCCAGCTATCATTCCGTACTCAATACCAGAGCTCTGTAAATCTCGAAGTTGCAAGGCTGTAAAGTAGTTTTCGAGCATTCCTTCGGGAATTTCTGGCTGTCCAGCAATCTGACACCCAAAATTGAGGTCTGCTAGTTTCTGGTGAAATTTAATTCCACTTTTACCTGAAAAAATGGCATCAGAAAATGCTTTGAGCCCTATTCCATTAGGTGCACAAACGCCCATTCCTGTTATGACTACTCTATGCTTCATTATTTAGTACTAAAAATTCCTGCAAGTGTTCCTTTTACACACACCTCATCTTGCGCATTAAGAAGCTTCACATTACATTTTAATTTATTAAATCTAAAATAGGCCTCCTCTGACACAACGGTCACTTTCTCGCCAGGCATCACAGGTTGTAAAAACTCAACATCTGCGCTAGTAAATGCTACTTTTAAAGCAGCTAGATCTTGACCTGCCAACTTAGAAATACCCAGACTTACTAAACCTATTTGCGCCATGCATTCTGTGAGTATCACGCCAGGTGTAACAGGATTACCCTTAAAGTGTCCTTCATAAAAATAAGATTCTCTAGAAAATGTATAAGAACCAACAATATATGAGTCGCCCAGCTCTTCTATTTGATCTACAAATAGAAAAGGCGCCGTGTAAGGTAATAACGCTATAATCTCTTCACTGCTCATCGTATGTGTTCCCCTCCATCTACGTGAATCACAGCGCCATTAATCCAGGCTGCTTCATCACGTGTTAACAAATACACAGCATTGCCTACATCCTTAGGCAGTGTTAATCGCTTGTAGGGATTACGTTGTTGTGCCATTTCTTTCATATGCTCACTCCCAGGTATGAGGCGTAAGCTCTCTGTATCTGTCACTCCTGCTTGAATACAGTTAGACGTAAGACCTAGTGGTGCAAACTCTAATGCAATCCCTCTCGAGATGGCTTCAAGAGCTGCTTTGGCTGCAGCAACTGCGCCATATTGTGGCCATGCTTTGCTGCTACCTTCACTTGTAAATGCAATGGCTCTTGCAGATGGGGTAAATAATTCCGCTTTCGCGAAAGCGGATACCCAATCATAATAACTCACCGCCATGGCGTCTAGAGTACCTTTAAAATCCTCATTGCTAAGTGTGGCACTATCTTCTGAATATAATGGCTTCAAATTACCACGCGCGATGCTATGCACCACTACTTTTATGGCTCCTGCACCTACAGTATCCTTTATTTCTGAAATAGTAGCTTGACGCTTATCTGCATTAAGGGCATCTGTATTATATGATAAAATGGTCGCTCCAGGTACTTCCATCTCGCGCATAGCGTCTTCAAAAGCTGCTATCACACTACGACGAGATCTGTGAATGATAATAATGTTCATTCCCTCATGCGCTAGTTTCTTTGCGGTGGCTAGCCCAAGACCTGAGCTACCTCCTAATATTACTGCGTATTTATTTTTATAAGATTGACTCATCACTTACCATTTTAATAATACACGTTGCGCCGAAAATCCTGGGCCAAAACTTAGCATAATTCCCAGATCACCTTCCTCACATTCTCTATCAAGAAAACGTTCTAAAACGTACAATACAGTAGCACTACTCATATTCCCATATAACTTAAGTACCTCCTTCGTGTCATCTATATTTTTACCAAGCTTACCAAAAAGATCTTCAACCGTTTCTACAATCTTACGCCCTCCTGGATGAAATATCAAGTGGTTTACATCTTCTATACTGTAGCCGTTTTTTTCTAAAAATGGATGAATTATATCTGGAAACTTATCTGCTATCTGTTGTGGCACCTGTTGATCTAGAATCATCTGTAAACCACTATTTACAAGCTTAAAGCCCATCATTTCCTGCGCATCATAAAAGTGATACATTTCTGTATCCACTATTTGCGGTCCGCTATCTTCTTCTTTACTTGACATGAGAACGCAAGCCGCACCATCTCCAAAGATAGCTGCACTCACCACGTTTACCATCGAGTAATCATCATGTTGAAAAGTAGCCGTAGGACTTTCAATCGCTATAACAGCTGCTCGTTTTCCAGGATTTGCTTTAAGAAATTCATTTGCATATAGCACACCACTTACTCCAGCAGCACAACCCATCTCCGTTACCGGTAATCGTACAATATCTTGGCGTAGTTTGAGCGCATTAATTAAATATGCATCTAGCGAAGGGATCATAATACCCGTACAACTAACTGTAATAATATAGTCAAGGCTAGTACCATCCCATGAAGCTTTAGTAAGCGCTTTAGATAATACCTGCTCTCCTAGCTTTACAACCTCACGAGTATAAATGTCATTCTTCTCTTGAAAACTAGTGGCTGTAAATACCTCTTCTGGCGCCATAATACTATAGCGCTTATCTACTGCTGCATTACCAAAAATCTTCTTAACCTTTCGTTTAAAACGATCTTCTTGCCCATCTAGCCATATGTCTAGAAAAGGCATTATCTCTGCTGTAGTACGTGAATATTGTGGTAACTGTTTTGCTACCGTCGTAATGGTTACGCTCATATAGTTTTTATCACCCACAAATATCTAAAGGCCCATTTCCATTGTATGGAATAGTCGTCTAGTGCAAGTTGTTTTGAATAGGTTTCTAATTCTTTTCTTCTAAAAGAGCGGGCAATGCTCACTCTTCCGTCGTATTTGGCAATCTTACTTTTCATAAATATACCGCTAAAAAGCTGAAATAAACGGTACGCTATCTTACTTCGCTGTAAATCGTTTACTATGACACCTATACTTGCCAATTTTTTAAATTTCTCCATAAACACCAGTAGTTGTTCATCAGAAAAATGGTGCATTGTTAAGGTACAGATAATCACATCACATTCAAACGTAGTTTCATCTATCGTTAATATATTCTGGCGGCTAAAGGTTAAGTTATCATAGTCTTTAGATTTCTCTCGGGCGCTATCAATACTTTTATCATTGATATCAACCCCAAAAAACGAAATATCAATAGTGCTTTTTTGAAAGTGCTTAGCTATGTGTCTCAACACCTCTCCATCGCTACACCCCACATCTACTATCTTCCATTTACTTTTTTCAGGATGCTCACTCATTAATTCTTCTAGCGCCGTAATCGTAATATGATTACCTCCTAAGTATTTATTTACCGTAGCGAGATCCTTTAATGCTAGATGTAAGTCTGCCTCTGGAAGACTGGGGTCATCCATTAACTCTGGGGTTGTACTACGATTCTTAAAATTCATTATGTTATAAGATTTCCATGTGTAGACTGTATCACGCTACTCAATAATCTAGGCGATTTTTGAAGTATCCCTACTCCTAATCTAGTTATCGTTGTATTATGCAACCCACGCTGTATAAGTGCCCCGTTGCGCATTCTAGTCGCAAAGGTTTGCTTCCACTGCTTCGTATATTCTTTTTCTAGCTGCTCCCGCTTTTTTGAAGTACTTATATGGTTACTAAGACACTCACTTGCAATCTTTGCGCTATGAATTGCCATTGCCATACCGTTACCGCATAAAGGATGTATGAGTCCTGCACTATCACCTATCATAAGTATGTGATTTTCCACAACAGATTTATCTTGAAATGAGATCTGACTAATGGTGAGTGGTTTTTCAAAAATAGGTTCCGCTTGCGCGAAAAATTCTTTTAAATAACGATTCTGCTCTAATACCTCAACTCGATATGTGTCTAAATCTTTATGCTTCTTAAATGAATTTACATCTGCTAGATAACAAACATTTATCGCATCTGTTTCCACTTTTGATAATCCGCAGTAACCTCCTGAAAAATTGTGTAAAGCCACTAGATCTTCTGGGAATTGTCCAGCATAATGTGCTTTTACACCCATCCAAGGGGATTTTGTACTTATAAATTTTCGCGAAAGCGTAATATCTAATCCGCTCCTCTTACCATAAGCTCCAAGAGCATAGGGTGCTCTAAAACTTTTATCTTTTGTGGTAACCTCAAATTCCTCTCTCCCGAAAGTAACATTTGTAGCGGTTGCCTGCTCAAATACCAACCCTAAACTTAAAGCTCGTTCGTATAGCACTAGATCTAAAGCATACCTGCTAATCCCAAAACCTCCTAAGGGAAGTGCAATCTCAAGCGCATTACCAGAGAGTCCAGAAAATTGAAAACGGTTTATTTTCTTAGCGCCATTAGTTATGGGATATATACCTAACGCATCTAGATATGGCAACACTTCATTAGAAACGTACTCTCCACATACCTTATGCTTAGGGTATGTATTTTTCTCAATAAGAACCACAGAGAAGTCAGCTTGCAGCAAGTGTACAGCGGCTGTGAGTCCCGCAAGACCTCCACCTATTATAATGATATCGCAATCTTGTTCCACTATGTGAATTTACAGATTACATTGCATAAAAAATCCCCAAAACATAAGTTTTGAGGATTTTGTGATTTCTGTTTAACAGAAGGGTTTAGTTCCCTCCGTTTGCTTCTTTCATTGCGTCTTGCTTCATCTCTTCGTTAGGAACAATAGCAAGTTGTACACGTCTGTTTTGAGCACGTCCCTCTGCAGTATCATTACTTGCAGCTGGCTGCGTTTCACCGTACCATACCGTTGTAAATCTTCCTGCAGATAATCCAGTACCCACCATATAATTAGTAACTGCGTTAGCTCTATTTTGTGATAAGGTCATGTTATTTGTATCAGACCCTACACTATCAGTATGTCCAGCAACTACAACATTAGTTTGATTATATTCTTTCATAATATTAGAAAGCTTATTTAGTAACGTCTGGCTTGCTGTATTCACGTTATACTTCGCAGTATCAAAGTAAACACCCGAATTTTCGTCAAATGTCACTACAATACCATCATCTATACGCTCTACAGTAGCTCCTGGAAGTTCTTGCTCAATTTGTTGTGCTTGCTTATCCATCTTGTTACCAATGAGAACACCTGCTCCACCACCTACTACACCACCTATTACGGCTCCTAGCTCTCCATTTCCACCTTTACCAGCATTGTTCCCAATAATAGCTCCAAGGATTGCTCCACCTGTAGCTCCTATAACAGCTCCTTTCTGTTTGTTGTTTGCATTTTTTGTAGCCTCACAACTTGTGAAACCTGTAAGCATTGCTGCTCCTAATGCTACTGCTGTAATATTTCTTACTATATTTTTCATAATCTTAATTCTTTAAGTTGATTGTTGACTACAGATTACTCTGCTATTTTTGTAAAATTCATTGTGATATTAAATGGCTTTCCTTCTACGCTTACTGTCTGTGACATTTGTAATTGGTCTTCAGAAAGGTAAGAAAGTGCAACCCTAAAACCAGCATTAGTTTCAGACTTCATTTTGGCATCTGTTGGCTTCACAAGGATGTTATAATTCATATCATCACCCTCTGTATCTGGAATACTCCAAACGAAGTAACGTTTCTCCGTATCGCAACCTACTCCAGAAAGTTCGTAGTTTCCAAAGTTATTATTAGGGATAAAACGCCATGTACTTCCTTCCATACATTCTTGTGATGCGTCATTAAAAAGGTTGATATTAAAAGTTCCTTGACGATCATAACTTACTTCGTTAAGCGTCCAAGTTCCTTTAAGTGTTTTTTTAGATTGCTTTACCACTTGAGATGGTCCACAGCTTGCTATAGTAGCAACTAAAAGAACGAGTATTACTGATTTTATATAATTCATAATAATTAGGGTTAAATTAAAAAAAGCAACCTTTCGTAAATGAAAGGCTGCATTTTAAGTATGTTTAAATAGTCTTATCTCTTGAATAATCTACTTACTAAAGA
This sequence comes from Dokdonia sp. Hel_I_63, assembly GCF_007827285.1. NCBI lineage: Bacteria > Pseudomonadati > Bacteroidota > Flavobacteriia > Flavobacteriales > Flavobacteriaceae > Dokdonia > Dokdonia sp. Hel_I_63. Next base: position 2,430,621 of record NZ_VISD01000001.1, read on the forward strand.
AAGCAAGAAGAGTACAATAAAGATGAAGAATAATATTTTTGCAATGCTTTCCGCACCTGAAGCGATTCCGCCAAATCCGAAGACTGCTGCGATGATTGCAATGATGATAAAAATAACTGTCCAGCGTAACATAATATATTGTTTTTATTGATTAGTATGCTGTAAAAGTATTGGGATATGTCGCTTTATTTTTATTCTTTAGCAGCTTTTAACTAGGATCTGTTAACGATACGCCAATAATACTAGCAATCACTAATTTTTGCTTAAAATATTAACATGCTTGTTTGACCATAATGGGAAAACCCCTAACTATATTCTATAGTTAGGGGTTTGTAAAAATCTCTAATTAATTACTTAGTAATCTAGCAGCTCTTGAAGTGTAGTCGCTAATCGCTCCACAGGTAAGTACTGCTTCTCAAGTTCTGCATCAAAAGGAATAGGAGTATCTATACTCGCCACTCGTCTCACTGGTGCATCTAGGCTTTCAAAACATTCCTCCATAATCATTGCAGAAATATCAGACATTACAGATCCAAAGGCACTGTCTTCTGTAAGTAGTAACACTCTCCCCGTTTTACGTACAGAGGTAATTATTGCTTCTTTATCTAACGGCTGTAACGTACGCAAGTCTAGAAGATCTGCAGAGACATTAATACTATCTAGCAACTCAATTGCCCAGTGTACGCCTGCGCCATAAGTTATAATAGTTACTTGCTCGCCTTCTCTTACTAATGAAGCTTTACCTAGAGGTAATGTATAGTAGTTAGTTGGCACCTCTTGACGTATGCTGCGATATAATTTTTTATGCTCAAAAAACAGCACTGGATTAGGGTCTTCTATTGCAGTCGCTAGCAATCCTTTTGCATCTGCTGGAAACGCTGGATACACCACTTTTAAACCTGGTGTATGGGTAAACCACGCTTCATTAGTTTGCGAGTGAAAAGGACCTGCCCCCACACCAGCACCACAAGGCATACGTATCACCACATCTGCAGGTTGTGACCAGCGATAGTGTGATTTTGCGAGGTAGTTTACAATAGGATTAAAGCCAGAAGTTGCAAAATCTGAGAATTGCATTTCCATTAGTGCTTTTTTACCATTGATTGCAAGACCCATAGCAGTCTCTACAATGGCGCTCTCACATATAGGAGTATTGCGCACACGATCGCGACCAAACTGCTCCACAAAACCATCGGTGATTTTAAATACACCTCCATATTCGGCTACATCTTGCCCCATAATCACAAGATCATCATACTTCTCCATAGACTGTCTTAGTCCTTGGGAAATTGCATCAATCAAGCGGAGCTCTTCTGTGTCTTCGCTAGGCACGCTTTCGCGAAAGCTAAACGGAGCATATACATCCTTCATCTCAGTTTCTAGATTAGGAGTAATACTCTCCTCTGCATATGCCTTATCTAGGTGTTCTGTGATTTCCTCTTTAATAGAGACTTCATAAGCATCTTTTGTCTCTTGAGAGAGAATCCCTTCATGTATTAAGTACTTTTCAAAATTAAGTAGCGGGTCTTTTTCTCCCCATGCTTCCATTAACTCCTCAGGAACATACTTAGTACCACTTGCTTCCTCGTGACCACGCATTCTAAACGTTTTAAACTCTATTAAAACAGGTCGCGGATTGTTACGTATGTCTTCCGCTATTGCCAAAATTTTGGTATAAATCTCTAGAATGTTATTCCCATCAATGATGTGAGATTCCATCCCATAGCCTTTTGCTCTATCTGCAAGATGCTCACAATTATATTGCTCACTAGTAGGTGTCGATAGTCCGTAGCCGTTATTCTCTATACAGAATAGTACAGGTAATTGCCATACTGATGCAACATTGAGCGCCTCATGAAAATCTCCTTCACTTGTTCCTCCTTCGCCAGTAAAAACAGCGGTAACCGCATTCTCATTGCGCAATTTATGTGCAAGTGCAATACCGTCTGCCACGCCAAGTTGTGGACCTAAGTGAGATATCATACCTACAATATTAAATTCTTGTGTCCCAAAGTGAAAACTACGATCGCGTCCCTTTGTAAAGCCGCTCATTTTCCCTTGCCATTGTGTAAATAATCTATATAAAGGAATCTCACGAGTAGTAAAAACACCGAGGTTACGGTGCATAGGTAATATGTACTCTTCTGGCTTCATCGCAGCAGTAACTCCTACGGAGATTGCTTCTTGGCCTATTCCAGAAAACCATTTTGAAACCTTTCCTTGTCTTAGTAAAATAAGCATGCGCTCCTCTATTAATCGAGGTTTAAGCATTGCTCTGTATAGTCTAAGTAAGGTATCGTTATCTAAGGATGCTCTATTGTAAATAAAGGGTATGCTAGATTTTGTTGTAGTCGCCATTAGGTTGTTGTCTATTACCTCAAATGTAGCGAATTATAAGAACGAAAACGATATCGCGATTTTAATTTGATTTCGTTTCTAATTTACCGTTCTCTCTCTAGCATAAAATAGCCCATTAAGATACAAGTACCGTAATGGGCTATTAGTCTATATTCAAAAAACTCTCCTATTCAGGTGCTATGTATTCTTTATGAGTAAGTATCCATAGTTCAACTTCCTCATCCTCGCGCCAGTGTTGGTCACGTTTTGTCTCTTCTGAGGCTTTTCTAACTTTCTTCTTCAAACATTTTTCTAACTGGAACCTTCCACCTTTTTCAAGCTCTTGCTCTATAGGGTGCGTGTCTATTAGGTGTGTGATTTTTGCAAGGTTTGAAAATATGAGTACTAGTTTTCCATCAGGTAATAATGCCTCTTTTGCCTTAGCAAAAAATGTTGGGAAAAGATCTTCATTGTAATACATTGCCTCATCAATATTCTCAAGCTTTTGAGAAGATGGCAACCACGGCGGATTAAAAACAATAAGCTCAGTAGGCTTATTAAATTTACCAAAATACGGCGCATAATCCAACTCAATCTTACGCGAGAGCTTTGTGTCTCCCATAGATTCCTTTAAACCTATAATTGCATTGGGGTTAGTATCTGTACCAAATACTTTTTGAAAACCAGCCTGTACCATCTGTAATGATAACACTCCACTACCTATACCTACATCAATAGCCGTTTTCTTAGGGCCTTCATAACGCTTTAACCAGTTATCAAAAAGCTTGAGATGATCAAAACGAGTTGGAAAATATGTTCCATAATAAGGATGTACCTTATTACGCAATACAGGGATTACAATTCCATTTTTATACCACTGCCATGCACTATTAAGTCCTTGAACTTGAGGAAACGTAAGTAAAAAGTCTTCTGTTTTTGGATATAGTTTTGCAAACCAACCTATGGAAGGTGCTTTTTTTACAGCAAGCGCATGATTTACCACTTCTATCACAATAAAATTTGACATTCGGTGATACGCTTCACGGTGCGCACGCTGCTCTTCAAAAGAATCATTAGGCATTGTTCTGTCTAGATGAACCTTAAGCGCTTTAAGTAGCGTCAACCCATCACTATAAAATGCTGAGATTAACACCTCTTTTCCTTGCTCTAGTAATCTAATGGTGCGTTTTACATCTGTATCACGCTCAAAAGTACCTCTTCTCTTTTCAGAAGTAATAGGAGTCGGTCTATGTAATGGTATGTCTGTACTCATGCTGTTATGTCGTTTAGTATTGGGATTGGAACTCTATAATTATAAGTTGTAGAGAACATCCCATAATCAATTATTGCAGTGCGCGAAGATATAAACTGCTTTTTAAAGGTACGCTATTAAAACCCATCAATATAGGGCGATATAAGGCGATATAAAAAGTAATTGAAGTATTTAAGGGTGACTATAATAATGTTTCCGCCTTCGCGAAAATGTGAGTAAAAGCAGCTCAACTTTTTATAATAAAACACATAGTTGACAATCTCAAACTGTACGCTATTTCCATACTTTTGTAAGATGGTTATAATTATAGGAGCTGGATTATCAGGATTACTTACGGCATATCGATTACAAGAACAAGGGATTCCCTACACCATTCTCGAGGCGAGATCTCGCATAGGAGGAAGAATACACACACTTTACAATGAGAAGCAAGCTCCCGTAGAAATGGGCGCAACATGGTTCGGAGATTATCATACGGAGGTTGTTCGACTTTTGGAGGAGTTAGACATTCCTAGGTTTACACAGCACATGGATGCAACTGTTTTTTATGAGCCTGTGGAAAGCAATGGAGCACAGCAAGTAGAAATCCCACCACAAGCCGCAAGTTATAGAGTAGCCGGCGGAACATCTGCTTTAATCAATGCGATTTATGACAAGCTTGATAGCGCAAATGTATTACTGAATCAATCCGTAAAATCTATACGATACGTCAATAATAAAGTACAAGTTTTAAGCAAAAAAGCCTTTGATGGAGATGTTGTCGTTCTGGCACTACCGCCTAAACTTTGGGGTTCTCAAATCAATTTTGAGCCGCAGTTATCAAATAACTTAAGACTACTTTCATTACAAACCCAAACTTGGATGGAAGACTCCATAAAAGTGGCGATTACCTATCCTACACCTTTCTGGAAAGAAGAGCAAAAGCCTAGTACACTTTTTAGCAACATAGGCCCCGTAACTGAATTTTACAACCATGAAAATGTAGAAAAAACAAGCTTTGCCCTTTGCGGTTTTATAAACGCCTCTTATAGCAAACTGAGTAGTGAAGAACGTCAAAAGCTAGTTATAAATCAGCTGGTGAGTGTTTTTGGTAATGGTGCTCAAGAGTATACAGCATATCATGAATGCGTATGGAGTAAAGAGCCTCAAACTCATGTAGTATCTGAGAGTCCATTATTCCCGCATCAAAACAATGGTAATCCGTTGTTTCGTGAATCTCTATGGAATAACAGTTTATTTATCTCAAGTTCAGAAAGTGCAAAAGAGTTTCCAGGATATATGGATGGTGCAATTTCATCGGCAAATGAAACTGCTACCAAAATCATAAAAAAATTAAGCTTATAATCACCTGCCTGTTCGTCTTAGATAATTATACTATAAAATAAAGAGCAAAAAAAATGCGACTTCCTTAGGGAAGTCGCATTTTTTTAGTCGGTCGTACTTTATTAATGTACGGCTACTTTATTTAAAGCGTCTGCAATGATTGTTTCTCCTTTAATGATTTCAAATGTTGACTTATTAGCTACGTCATCATTTAATGTACGTACTAAGGTTTGTGCAACGTCATTACGGCTTATCTCACCTCTTTTATTCAGCTTTTCGGCAAGCTCTATTTTATTTGTTAGTTCGTTATCTGTAAGACTTCCAGGTCTTACAATAGCATAATTTAATCCGCTATCTTTAAGATATTCATCTGCATTATGCTTTGCTTTCAAGTAATCTTGTAACTCTTCTGCCTCAGATGGATTATCTGCTCCCATGGAGCTTAACATTACAAACTTCTTAATGTCATGCTGTTTTGATGCGTCAATCATTTTCTTTGCACCTTCTTGATCAACCTCTACTACTTTCTTTCCTCCAGATCCTGCTGCAAAAAGTACTTTATCGTATGATTGATTAAAAACGGGACTTACATCCTCTTCTAGATCTCCCATAACCGTATCTACTCCTTGTGATTCGAAAAAGCTTTTTTGCTCTTCTTTTCTCACCATTGCAATCGGGATGAAATATTGAGATTCTTTTAATAAGTTAACTATTTTTTTTCCTGTGGTACCATGTGCACCTGCTACTAATATCTGTTCCATGACCTCAAGGTACGGGCTTACCGCATCTTTTGAAAAAAATGGGGCTCAGTTTAACTATGATTTAATAGTAATACGACAATATTTAAGTTATTCATTAAAGTTATTAACACTATGAGGAAACTTTTAAGAGTGCGCTTTCGCGAAAGCGTAACCCTAAAAAATCACGTCTTCACCCCTATTAACTACTGATAAAACCTATAGAAAATTCTTATCTTCGTAACACAACCCTAAAGAAGGAAAAGATGAATAATATACCAAGTGTAGATCTCGCAGATTTTTTAAGTGAAGATCCTAATCGTAAAGCAAAATTTGTTCAAGAAATAGGTTCTGCATATGAAGACATAGGATTTGTATCACTGAAGAATCACTTTCTAGATGACCAACTTGTAGACGGATTATATAAGAATGTGAAAGGCTTTTTTGCCCTTCCAGAAGATACTAAGAAAAAGTACGAAATAGAAGGTGGTGGTGGCCAGCGTGGTTACATTTCTTTTGGTAAAGAACATGCAAAAGGAAAGAAAGAAGGAGATTTAAAAGAATTTTGGCATTTTGGACAAGAAGCAGACGAAGACGCAAACCTTGCCGAAGCATATCCAGAAAACATTGAAGTAGCAGAATTACCTGAGTTCAATGAAAAAGGTATGGAAGCATATCGCATGCTTGAGAAGACAGGTATTTATGTACTTAGAGCGCTAGCGCTTTATATAGGTCTTGATGAATTCTATTTTGACCACTGGGCAAATAATGGAAATAGCATCTTGCGCCCTATTCATTACCCACCTATCAGTGAAGAGCCTAAAGGAGCAGTACGTGCAGGAGCACATGGAGACATTAACCTGATTACGTTATTAATGGGTGCATCTGCTGGAGGTCTTCAAGTATTACGTAAAGATGGAGAGTGGATAGACGCTATACCTAACGAAGATGAGCTTGTGATTAATGTAGGTGACATGCTGGAGCGCCATACTAATAATAAGTTACGTTCTACCATACACCGTGTGATTAATCCACCTAAAGAAGAATGGGGGACGGCTCGTTACAGCATTCCTTTCTTTATGCACCCACGATCAGATATGAAACTTAACTGTCTTGATGAGTGTGTAAATGAAGAGCACCCTAAAGCATTTGAGGATATCACAGCTGGAGAGTTTTTACACCAGCGCCTTGTAGAAATAGGATTGATTAAAGAATAAGTATGGACTTAGGAGATCAATTAAAGAATCTTTTTCCAGATCACACTCCGGAAAAAGATCCTATAGAAAATCTTGACATAGAAGATACGCTCTGGATTCAAAATGACCCACTCATTTGTAAATATGAGAAACGCAAAGGCAAACCCATTACAATAATTGAAGGTTATACTGGAGAAACATCAGACTTTAAAATCCTTGCTAAAGAGATTAAGGTCTTACTAGGTGTAGGAGGAAGTTTTAAAAATGAAAGTATTATCATTCAAGGCGATTACAGAGATCGCATCATGAGCTTTTTAAAAGAAAAAGGCTTCAAAACAAAGCGTGTAGGCGGCTAGTACATCTATTATTTAACCTGTTGCCATTTTAAAATATCCCTCCGTATTATGAAGAAAACGTTACACGTTACTAATGGTGACAGTCTTAATGACCGCCTATTAACTATGAAAATAGAAGGTGATTATGCAGTATGGAGAGAAATGCTTTGTGAGGGAAAAACCATAGTAGATCTTACGAGTAGCGCTTTTAGAAAAACACGTGTTGATTTTTTTAAAAACAACTACCCTGACCAAGCGGGAGATTATGATGAGAAATTTGGGAGTCAGCTAGCAATTATTGCAGATGCTCATCATTACGAAGAAATTATACTGTGGTTTGAATATGACCTTTTTTGCCATATTAATATGCTCGCCTGTATAAGTTTTATAAAATCTCGTGGATATAAAGGAAACGTTTATCTAGTATGCAGTGGCAGGATCTCTGGAGAAAAGGATTTATTTGCGCTCTCTCAATTATTTGAAAAGCAATTACTGAGTCATTATAATGATAAAGTGCTTCTCAATAATCATGACCTTTTTATTGCAGATGATTTATGGAGACTTTATTGTGGTAAAGACCCTCTTAAGTTGGATCCAAAAAGAGCCAAAGATTCTAATTTCACCTATCTATCTAATTGTATAAGCGCTCATAAAGAACGTTTTCCTAGTGTAATTACAGGGCTCAATACGCTAGAGACAAATATGCTTAGACTCATAAGAAAGTATAATATTAAAACACCACATCAATTATGTGGTTATATGCTCAATTACCAAGGTTACTATGGCTACGGTGATATACAAATCAAAAAAATGATAACTCGCATGTCTTCATTTTTTACGGACATAGAAGGTCGTCTTACCCTCACAGAGAAAGCAAATAACATTCTAGACAATTCATACAATGTTTTTAAAGAAATGAAGTACCCCTGCACATTAGGAGGTGCATCAAAATATGAATACGTTTATAAAAACGATAACCACCAACTTACAAAAGCTTAATACATGGCAATAGCACCATCAGAACTTATACTTAATCCAGACGGTAGTATTTACCACCTAAATTTAAGACCAGAACACCTTGCATCTACAATAATAACTGTAGGAGATCCTGACCGTGTAGATACGGTGACAAAATATTTTGACAGTGTGCGTTTTACAACACAAAAACGCGAATTCAAAACAAGCACCGGAACTTATAAAGGAAAAGAAATCACAGTTATTTCAACTGGAATAGGTACAGATAACATCGACATTGTACTCAATGAACTTGATGCGCTAGTTAATATAAATCTAGAAACAAGAGAGATAAATAAAGAGCACACTAGCTTAGATATTGTACGTATAGGTACAAGTGGTTCTATCCAGGCATACATTCCTGTAAACTCTTTCTTAATGAGCCGCTATGCGATAGGACTAGATGCCCTACTCCACTTTTATGATAGTAAACATGTACAGCATCCAGCAATCCAAAAAGCTTTTATAGAACACATGTCATGGGCACCAGAAAAAAGTGATCCTTATGTAGTGGCTTGCGATGAGCAACTTGCAGATAAATTTGCTTCAGACAAAATGGTCGATGGATTTACTGCTACAAATATTGGATTTTATGGACCGCAAGGAAGAGTGTTAAGACTTAAAACAACTGACGCTAACATGAATGACAAATTGGGAACTTTTTGCTTTCGCGAAAGCGCAACTAACAAAGAACTTAAGGTTACTAATCTAGAGATGGAAACTTCTGGAATATATGGCCTTGCAAAATTACTAGGACACCGTGCTGTGTCTCTTAATTGTATTATTGCCAATAGAGCAAATATGACATTTAGCGAGCAACCTACAGAGCAGACCGAAGCTCTTATCCAGTATACACTTGACGCGATTACTAAAGATTAATACGCTTTAGGTCAATATCATTTACTTTAAGAGGAGCATTTATTGCTCCTCTTTTAACATAGACTTAATCCTTTCAGGGTAGTGCTTTTGTACATTTGAGTAAATACCCTGAGATGATTAAACTTACCGACGATAATTATAGACATAGAGATTTAAACTGGCTTAGTTTTAATGAGCGAGTACTTCAAGAAGCTGAGGATGTTGAGAATAATCCGCTGTATGAGCGTCTTAAATTTCTAGCGATATATTCTACTAATCTCGATGAGTTTTTTAGAGTTCGCGTGTCACAGTTGCGCCAACTCAAAAGAGTAAAAAAAGAAATTAGAAAGCAATTATCCCTCAAACCAAATAAAATTGTAAAAGAGATAAAAGCTACGGTACATGAGCAGCAGCAACGTTTTGGTCACACGTTTAGAAAAGTGATTATCCCAGAACTTGAAAAGCATCATATCCACATCCTTACCTCAAAAACCTACACAGACAAGCATAAAATTCTTGCAGATGGTTGGTACACCTCTACCATAAGAGAACATCTTGATGTAAAAAAGGTTGACCTTGCAGCCAAGAATGATATTTTTCTAGAAGATCAGTCACTGTACTTTTACGTACTTTTTAAGGACAGCTCAAAGGTGGGATTTGTCACTATCCCTACCCATAAAGTAGATCGTTTTGTACACCTACTTAAAGATAATGGCGAGCACTATCTTACTTTTATTGATGACATTATTCATTATAAAATGGATACAATTTTTCCTGATGAGGAAATACGTGGGATTTTTGAAGTGAAAATCTCTAGAGATGCAGAGTTATATCTAGATGATGAGCTTGACGGTATTCTTGCAGATCGTATTTATGAATCCTTAAAGAGACGCCACAAAGGGCAGCCTACAAGATTGCTTTATGATGCATCTATGGATAAAGATGACGCAAAAAAATTGCGCAAGCTCTTGCGTGTAGGTAAAGTTGATATGATGCCAGGCGGTCGCTATCATAACTTTAACGACTTTTTTAAATTTCCGGATCCTACAGAAAATCCTGAGCTACACTTTAAAAAACAACCCTTAATAAAACATAATGCGCTCGAGAAAGCTACAGACTATTTTGAGGTATTAAAAGAACGTGATCATCTCGTACACTTTCCTTTTATGTCTTTTAATTATGTGGAGCGTTTTATAGAGCAGGCCTCAGAGGATAAAGATGTAACAGAAATAAAGATATCCTTGTATCGTGTTGCAAGTGAATCTCCACTTACTTCGGCGCTTCTTAAGGCGTTAGATAATGGTAAAAAGGTGTTCATCTTTATAGAAGCAAAAGCTCGCTTTGATGAAGAGAATAACATTACTTGGGGACGCACTTTTGAAGAAAAAGGAGCTACTGTTATTTATAGCTATCCGCGTATCAAAGTACATTCAAAAATATTACTTGTAAAGCGCAAAGAGGAAGGTAAAAACCGCCGATACATTTATATAGGCACTGGTAACTTTAATGCAAAAACCTCAAAAATCTATGCAGATCATGGTTTCTTTTCGGCAGATAAGAAACTGGGCAAAGAATTAAACCGTGTGTTTAAAGTGCTAGAAGGAGACCTCATTGTACCTCGCAACAAGCATTTATTGGTCTCGCCTTTTACCACGCGACGCACTTTTGAAAAGCTCATCAATGATGAGATTGATTTTGCTCAATCTGGAAAACACGCAGAGATCAAGATAAAAATGAATAGCCTTGAGGATAAGGATATGATTAAATTGCTCTATAAAGCGAGTCAAGCCGGAGTAAAAATCACAATGCTTGTGCGCGGCTTTACCGCTCTTATCCCTGGAGTAAAAGGGCTGAGCGAGAATATCTATATGACTTCAATTTTAGATAGATATCTCGAGCATGGTCGCATTTACTGGTTTAACCATGATGGCGATGAGCAACTTTTTATGGGCAGTGCAGACTGGATGACAAGAAATCTGGATAGACGTATTGAAGTATTAGTGCCTATTACAGACGCAGATTGTCGCAAGGAGTTAAAAGAGATTTTTGACATTCAGCTCTCAGATAATGTCAAGGCTCGTATTCAAAATAAAGAAGAGAATAACGCTTTCGCGAAAGCAGAAAAAGAAACACCAAAAATTAGATCACAATATGCTATTTTTGACTATCTAAAAGCGAAGCACAATTAAGCATATGACTACAGTACGAATAGGTGGAGTACCAGAACATTTTAACCTTCCATGGCATCTTGCGATAGAAGATGAAATGTTTAAAGAACAGGGAGTAGATGTACAGTGGATAGATTTTCCAGAAGGTACTGGCGCTATGAATAAAGCTTTACGTGATAATGAGATTGATCTTGCGGTTATTCTAACTGGTGGGATCATTAAGGATATCGCAAATGGTAACCCGTCAAAAATTTTACAAATATTTGTATCTTCTCCACTGCAATGGGGTGTTCACGTTGCTGGCAGCAGCACATTACAAACTATAGAAGAACTTGAGGACAAAGTATGTGCAATAAGCCGCTATGGCTCTGGATCACACGTAATGGCTCACGTTCAAGCAGAACAAAGAGAGTGGAATACGGATGAACTTAAATTTAAAGTAATTAACACCTTGGATGGCGCTATTACAGCACTTACAGAAGGTACTGCAGATTATTTTATGTGGGAACACTTTACTACAAAACCTATTGTAGACAAAGGAGTCTTCAAGAGATTAGGTGATTTTCCTACGCCTTGGAGTTGCTTTGTGATTGCGGGTAGAGAAGATTTTATTGCTGAACATAATGACGCTATTAATGTCGTACTAGAAACCATCAATACAGTTTCGGCAGATTTTAAAAATATACCTTCTATAGACCGCACGCTTGCAAATAGATATGAGCAACAGCTAGAAGATATTCAGAAATGGCTCACGATGACCACTTGGTCTCAAGAGCAAATCACAAACAAAGAAATTGAGCGCATACAATCTCGACTAGCAGATTTAAAAATGATTGAAAATAAGCTCGAAGCGAGTCTCTTTAAAGCAACGCTGTAATATTTACTACATACTCACGCAACCTTTCCCATAGATATGCATCTATAGGGTACAAACTACACATTTTTTCTAATGACCATTTTTTTTAGTGTGATAGCAATCCTTATTGCTATCAATTTCCTGCTATTGCAATTTTCATGTAATGAAGTTACAGATCCTGAAGCAGAGGAAGAAGAAGAATAACATTCAACCTTTAAAGTAAACGGCGCTGAAAGCTAATTCAAATTTTCGGCGTCGTTTTTTTTTGTCTTAATCTACCATTCAATGGGAGCCTCTCCTTTACTCAATAAAATCTCATTTACCTTACTAAAGTGCTTATTACCGAACCAGTAACCGCGATTTGCACTTAGCGGTGATGGATGCCCAGAGAGTAGTATAAAATGTTTTGAAGCATCTATTTTCTTTCCTTTCCTTTTGGCAAATCCTCCCCAAAGTAGGAAAATAATGTTTTCACGCTTTCGCGAAAGCGTATCTATCACCACATCTGTAAAATGCTCCCATCCTTGTTTTTGATGTGATCCAGCCTCACCTGCTCGTACCGTAAGCGTTGCATTAAGAAGTAAAACCCCTTGAGCTGCCCATTTATCAAGATTTCCAGAAGCTGGTGTAGCTATTCCCACATCTGTTTCTAGCTCCTTAAATATATTCTTAAGTGACGGTGGATGAGCAATACCATCTTGTACAGAAAAACATAATCCGTTAGCCTGCCCTGCTCCATGATACGGATCTTGACCTATAATCACCACCTTAACCTTATCAAAGGGACAATGATCAAAAGCCGAAAAGATCTCTTCGCCGGGTGGATAACAGGTATGTGTATGGTACTCCTGTGTTACAAAATCTGTAAGAGATTTAAAATATGGCTTATCAAATTCTTCCTTGAGTTCTTGCTTCCAGCTTGCTTCTATTTTTACGTGCATTATCCGTATTTTTGTTAAGGAGTTTGTTCTTATTATTAGACAACCCAAAGCTATAGAAAAACAAAATAATTACAAGAGTCGTTTGTGGCTCTATTACGCTTTCGCGAAAGCGAGATCCCTATGATAAAGATCACTAGTAAAACATTACAAGATTTAGAGTTTGACACCGTATGTGAGCAAGTCTCAGAGCGCTGTACTACAGACAAAGGAAAGGCAAAGGCGCTAGCTATAGAGCCTTACCCTACTCCTAAACAAGCAATTTTTGGGCTTCATCAAACTAATGAATATCTCTCTTCTCGCACTGCAGATGCCGCGATACCTAATCATGGTTTTGATAGTCTTGATCATGAGGTGAAGTATCTTGCTATTGAAGATAGTACCTTAGAAAAAGGGAGTTTTAAAAAACTTTCTAGTATTTCTGAGACTGTAAATATTCACCTCAAATTCTTTAAGAAATTTGAGGAGCTCTACCCTACTTTATATAATACGGTAAGAGAGACAGAGTATACTACAGATATTATTGATACCATCACGCGCATTATTGATAAATACGGCGAGGTACGTGATGATGCAACACCTACACTGGGCACATTACGTAGAGCAATTAACCAAACTAAAGGACGTATTAATTCAAGTTTTGCTAGCGCACTAGGTCAGTACGCTGGATATGGATATCTGGACGATATACGAGAAACTATAGTAGATAATGTGCGCGTGCTTGCTGTTACTGCAATGCACAGACGTAAAGTTAAAGGTTCTATTATGGGAAGCTCAAAGACTGGAAGTATTACCTACATCCAGCCAGAAGCGACATTGCAGGCACAAAGAGAGCTTAATAACTTAGTTTTTGAAGAAGATGAAGAGGTAAAACGTATACTCAAAGAGCTTACAAATAGAATGCGACCTTATATTCCGCTTTTTGAGGAATACCAAGAGTTACTAAGTGATATTGATCTGATTGCGGCTAAAATGAAGTACGCCGAAAAGATGAATGGCTTACTGCCTAAAATCACTACAGATCGAGAGCTCACTATAAAAGAAGCCTATCATCCATTATTGCTTTTAAGTAATAATGCTAAAAAAGAAAAAACCTACCCACAAGATATACACCTAGATCAAGGAAGCCGCATTATTGTGATTTCTGGACCTAACGCAGGTGGAAAGAGTATTACACTTAAAACCGTAGGATTACTTCAATTAATGTTACAAAGTGGGATGCTCATACCTGTACACGAGTATTCACGCATGTGCTTATTTGATAAAATCCTCACAGATATAGGTGATAATCAGAGTATAGAAAATCACTTGAGTACCTATAGTTATCGCCTTAAGAACATGAATTACTTCTTAAAGAAGTGCGATAAAAACACGCTTATCCTCATTGACGAATTTGGTACAGGATCAGATCCTGAGCTGGGTGGAGCACTGGCAGAGACGTTTCTAGAAGTTTTTCACGAGCGTGAGGCCTTTGGAATTATTACCACACACTACGCAAACCTCAAGATGATGGCAAATGAAACGCCAGAGATTGTAAATGCAAATATGCTTTTTGATGCACGCACGCTTGAGCCGCTATTTAAATTACACATGGGAGAAGCTGGTAGCTCCTTTACCTTTGAGGTAGCACAAAAAAATGGCATCCCCTACTCGCTTATTAATCGCTCAAAGAAAAAGGTAGAGCGCGGCAAAATACGTTTTGACAAGAGTATAGCAAACCTACAAAAGGAACGCAGCAAACTCTCAAAAACTACGAGTTCGCTTAAAGCGAAAGAACAACAAGCAGCAAAAGAAAAAGCACAGCTTGCCGAAATAAATGAGAAAGTACAAAGTAAGCTAGAGGCGTATCAAGAGCTTTACGACAGTAACCAGCGCTTGATCTATCTAGGTACAAAGCTAGACGGCATAAGCAAAAAATTCTACCACGATAAGAAAAAACGCGAACTCGTAGCAGAGTTTATGAAAATAGTGCAGATAGAAAATAGCAAACGTAAAAAACAAAGTGCTAAGCAAGCAAAAGCTGATAAAGCAAAAGAGCTTGCCACAAAAAAAGAAGCAGAAAAACACGTACAAGTAATACGCGAGAAAAAGAAGGAGGCTAAGAAAAAAGAACCCGAAGCAATGAAGCCAAAGGTGACTTTAAAAGAAGGAGATCGCGTGCGCATGTTTGACGGGAAGGCTGTTGGTGTTATTGATAATATAGAAAAAGGTAAAGCCACTGTAGATTACGGAATGTTTACTACAAATGTCTCTCTGGAGCAACTAGAACTTGTACAACGCAAGAAGAAGAATGCAAAATAAAAAAATCATCCTTTTTGACGGAGTTTGCAACTTGTGCAACGGTGCCATCACTTTTATTATTAAGCGTGATAAAAATGATGTGTTTAGATACGCCCCTTTGCAAAGCGAAGTGGGTAAAAATCTTGCCGCAAAACACAAGATAGATTTAGATAAAGTAGATTCTATCATCCTCGTTACAGATCAAAGTGCCGTCGCAAAGTCTACGGCAGCACTCCGTATTGCAAAGCAACTTTCTGGTGGGTGGCATTTACTGGCTGTGTTTTTAATTCTTCCGAGGTTTTTGCGCAATGCCGTGTATGACTTTATTGCGAGCAATCGCTATAAATGGTTTGGTAAAAAAGATGCTTGCATGATTCCTACTCCGGAGCTTAAAAGTAAGTTTCTGGATTACGAACAGCCACAATAGCTCGTTCACTCATTGAGATGAACCACTCACTCAATAACTATTTTATTTCCAATTGTGTGCTTATAGATTTGACCAACTATAAAAATCACACCAATGAAAAGGACTACATTATTACTCGCCTTATGTTTGATGAGTTACGCTTTCGCGAAAGCGTCTTCTACCCCACCACAAACTAAAAGTACTAACCTATCAAAAGTAACTGTCTACTTAAGCGGCGCACAAATAGAGCGTACTGCGGATGTTATGGTTACAGAGGGAACAAATAGCTTTCTATTTGATAACCTCTCAAACGATATTGATGAAAGTAGCATCCAGATTTCTGGCTTAAAAAATACCTCTATACTCTCTATTAACTTCGGAATTAACTATCTCACAGAACAACTTAATACGAAGAAAGTAGACAGTCTGCGAAGTTTAAAAACTAAACTTGAGACAGATATCCTAAAGCTCAATAGCCTCATGAGTGGTTTACATAAAGAGGAAGAAGTAATTACAGCCAACCAACGACTAGGTAGCAACACCACAGAAATAGATCTAGCTAAAATCAAGGAACTATCTACTTACTACAGAAAACGAGTAACCGAAATCAAAAATGCTATTCTCGATGCCGAAATTGAAAAAACAAATTTACAGCGTCGTGTAAATGACCTCACGAAGCAATTTAATGAGTTTAATGTCACAGAAGAAAAAAGTAAAGGACAGATTACTCTAAAACTTAATGGTGAGCAGCGAGAGACTTTAAAACTTAAAATCACCTATAATGTAAGCGAAGCAGGTTGGTATCCAGAATATGACTTAAAAGCAATTACTACAAATGCACCTTTACAATTATCTTATAAAGCTCATTTATATCAAAAAACAGGAATAGACTGGGATGATGTGAATCTTGTATTATCAACAGGAGATCCTAATACTAATAATCTTAAGCCAACTATTGACACAAAATACTTACGCTTTGTAAATCGTAATTACCGTAATAATAGTAATGCTACAAAGGCCTACAACTATAAATACAATCCAACTATTAAAACCATCACAGGGATAGTAACTGAAACTAATGGACCACTACCAGGAGCAACTGTAGTAGTGAAAGGAACAACAAACGGGACGCAAACTGACTTTGATGGAAAGTACACACTGCAAGTAAACGAAGGAGAAACGTTACAGTTCTCTTTTGTAGGGTACAATACAACTGAAATTCCTATTCATGCGAGTATTATTAATGCAAACCTAGAAGCAGATAATGCGCTGGAAGAGGTAGTTGTTGTCGCTTATGCAACCTCAAGCTCTAGGAGAACACAATCATATGCTGTTACCACTGTGGAATCTGAAGATATAAGTAGAACTTTACAAGGTAAAGCTGTTGGAGTGAGTATAAGCGAGTCAAATAGTATCAAAACGGCTACAGGTGATCAAAAAACAGAAGGAATCACCACCACTACTTTTGAAATAAATAAGAAATACTCAATTGTATCCGACGGAGATGTGACAGTTATAGAAATTGATAAGTTTGAGGTGCCAGCAACCTATGAATATTTTGTCGCTCCTGCTATAAATGAAAATGTATTTCTTACCGCTTCTATTAAAGACTGGGTACGTTATAGTTTACTTCCTGGAGAAGCAAATATCTACTTTGAAGGTAGCTTCTCCGGTAAAACATATATCAATCCGCTAGAGACTACAGAGGAGTTATCTGTATCACTTGGTGTAGATCCTAATATTATTGTAAAGCGCAAACAACTTGATAATTTTAAGTCAACTTCTTTTATTGGTTCGCAACGTATTGTTGACATGGCGTACTCAACAACAGTGAAGAATAATAAAACTACAGGTATCAATCTAAAGATGGTAGATCGTGTTCCTGTATCTCAAAACAAAGAAATCAAAGTAGATGATATCGAAACCTCTGATGCAACTTATGATAAGGATACAGGTTTGCTAGAATGGACTATAAAGCTTGCGCCATCAGATAGTTCTAAAAAGGAATTCAGTTACGAGCTAAAATATTCAAAACATAAAAGAGTAAATCTTTAAAACCTACAAGAAGGTCTTCGCACTGTACACAACAAATTGCAAATGTATGATTCATTTCACATTTTCGTGAAAGCGTGAATACCTATGAATACAAGACGTAACAGTGGTTTTACATTATTGGCACACTGATTGCAAACTACCTAACAAGCGCATACCGAAAGACGGTAACGTACAAACCCTAATACTTTTTAATATGAAAAAGCTATTACTCGCAGTATTGTTCCTAGGAGGAATGACTGCACAAGCAAACACAGTGACAGATCTCGATCACACTATAGAAAAAGGGAAACGTTACAACCAGCCACAGTCTATCACATTTACAGAACGTGGTGTTGAATTTGAAGTTTTTATAAATGGACAGTTTGATTTTGCTCGTTCTGGAGAACGTTTTCAAATTCGCAATCAAGGTCGCAGAGGATATGCTAAAAGTACACCAGGTACAACTTACGGAGTGAGTTTTCCATACAGAGGTAACAGCTTTGTAAAATATGATCGTCGCGGAAACATCTATCAAGTAGGCCGTAATGTCATAAACTATAACCGAAAAGGAAAAGTAAATCAAATAGGTACTGTTGCACTTCGTTATGAAAATGGCAAACTAGCTCTTGTAGGCGACATGCACGTTATTTATAACAGAAGCGGCCGTATTGTAAAGCTTTCAAGATTTGCACGCGAAAACAACGCACCTTATAAAGCAAATAAAATAAAAGTGAATACTAAAAATAATAAGCGTCTCAGAGGTTAGAAATAATCCCGAAGATGACTAAACGATAACTTTGGTTGGTTTTTTAAAGCCTCGGTCTGTTTCATTACAGGCTGGGGTTTTTCTATGTAATGAATTAGCTTCTTTTTCTAACGATGTTGAGTACTTTATCCATAGCAACATTAATGTCGTGAGATAACTTAAATACGTAAGAAATCAATAGATATCCAATAGTGATAACCAAGCCTTTTAAAGCAATTGCTACTAGCGGGTTTATATTAAAATCCCAAAAATAACAAAGAGAAAACACACCTATAATTAGCCCGAAAGTCTTAAGCGAATTCTTAGAAAATGGCTGCATCTTGAATTTAGATTTTACTACAAGAAGTTTGGCAAGTGAATACCCTACTGTAGCAATAAGCGTAGCAACTCCTGCACCATTAATCCCTAATGCTGGAATCAAAATCATATTCAATATGATTGCTACAATCACGGCAACCACACCTATTACTAGCACGATGCGATAATAGTCGCTATTAAAAATGATGGCATTATTGATACCCAGGCAATTATCTAATAATTTTGAAGCACTTATAAAAAGTACCACATACAAGCCAGTAGCATACTCTGGACCTACGAGTAAGTACAAGCTTTTAATGTTACAAACGATAAGGAGAAACAACAAACCAGAAATTACCAGCAAACTCAAGCTACTCTTTTTATATAGCACACTCATCTCACTCCACTGTTTTTTATTAAGCATCTCTGCCACCATAGGATACGTAATCTGATGCATCGCTCTAGAAGGCACACCAATCACCGTAGCGATGTAAATAGCAACAGCATAGTAAGCCACATTCTCTATCGCCACATACTTCCCTATCATAAACTTATCAATATCTATAAGTAAAGTCGCTACAGATCCCGCGATGATTATAAGTGTAGAATATTTAATAATTGAAGTACGTTGCACATCAAGTTTTGAAGTGGTATTCGCACGCTTTCGCGAAAATGTGATTAACGGCCTACGCTGCTTGAAGGCATACACCATCATGATTATCATTCTAACTATATAAATTACGACTGTTAGAATTATAAAGGTATCTACATCAATTGCAGATATTGCTAGTAAAACAAGTAGCAGTGTAACCCCTAAGCGATGAAAAACCTCTTTTAAGAAATTACCAAATGTACTCTTGAGCTGCACCTTTGACCAAGAAAAGAAAATCTCAAAATACGCCGAAGACAACGCTATGATGAAAATATACCAAACATAACCAGCAACAATCTCATTTTTTGACGAAAGGAAATCTGCTATTTGTTGATGTAAGAAATAGGTGATTCCAGTAAGAGGTATAATTAAGAATAATGGCAATAACAGCATCCAACTCAAAAAGCGATCTTGATCTTCTCCTTCAAAAGAAGAATAAAACTTTACCATCGTATTTTGAACACCAAAAGCTAGAAACGGCACTAAAATAAAAGCCGTAGAAAGAATAAAGCTCACTAAACCATAATACGTATCGCTCATGAAATTCACGTACAGAAACAACGTATTTACCGCTCCTAGTCCAAAGCCTAAGTAAGTCGTTATAAGATTCTGAAAAGATTGTTTTAATACAATTCCCACGTTATGACATTATAGATGCGCTATTAAATTACTCAGTTGTGCTGTGAGTTCTCTCCTATGATACTTAGCTACTTCGTTTTCATTACTAGCATACTTATAGCCACCAGTAAATAAATCTTTAATTACTGTTTTTAACTTTTTTTCCTGACTGTAATCTACAAAACTGCCTGTCGCTGTTTTTTCTATAATAGCTCCTAGATCTGCTCCTTCAGGACCTATGGCAACTATAGGTCTTTGTGCGCTTAGGTATTCAAAGAGTTTTCCGGCAATAATGCCTTTTGTTTTTTCGGCATTGATTTCTATAAGAAGTAGGGCGTTTGCTTGTTCTTGTAAACGCTGTGCTTCTTGGTGACTTACATAACCTACAAGGTTTAATTGTGACTTGAGACCTGCTGCCGTTATTTCGTCAATGATTTCTTGACTTACTTTCCCTACAAGTTGTAATTCTAGCGCTTCAGAAAAGGCTGGTAACTCATCACTTAATTCTCTCAACACCTTCCACAACAACTGCGGGTTACGGTCTGAGAGTAAAGAACCAATGTGAGATAATATAAATCGCTCTGTAGGTTTATATCGTGTGATTACTCTATCATCAAACCCGTTTGTGATAACCGTAATAGGTCTTTCGGTAATCGCTTGAAATTCTCTTTTTGTTCCAGGACTGGTTACAATTATATGATCTGCAGTGGTAAGTACTTGCTTTTCTAACTGCTTGTGACGCGCTTTTGTTTTGGCGGTCATTCGCAATTTATCGTGATACCCAATAGTCGACCACGGATCTCTAAAATCGGCTAGCCAATTAAGGCTAGGCTTCCAGTTTTTAAGTTGGTTCCCTATGAGATGTAGGCTGTGTGGTGGTCCTGTAGTGATGATTTTTTCAATATCGTTTTCTTCGATATATTTCTTCAAAAACGTTACAGAAGGTGCTACCCATCCTACTCTAGCATCAGGTACAAAAAAATTACCACGCACGTAGAGCATCGCTTTTTGCAACAGACTCTGCTTTCCTTCTTTGGGTAAAATACCCGATGAGATGGTTTTAGTTTGCTTTCGCGAAAGCGTCCCCGCCCACCCATACGGCTCTTTAATAGGTTGTTTAATCACGGTCACCTTACCTGAAACCTCAGCAACCAAAGAATCATCTATAATAGGGTAACTAGGATTTTCGGGAACATAAACTATAGGTTCTATGCCAAATTCTGGCAGGTACTTTGTAAACTTGAGCCATCGTTGCACGCCGGGACCACCAGCAGGCGGCCAATAATATGCGATGATGAGTACCTTGTTATTCATTAAGCCTGTGCTTCTGTATAACGGTTTTTTACCGTGTAGAATATTCCTCCGGCAACTAGTAAGAAAAGTAATAAACTACTGCCTAGCATAATCATCCCTCCCGTTTTTACCACTTGTGGCTCAAAAGTCATTACTACTTCGTGAGTGCCTGCAGGTACTTTTATGCCTCTCAAGGCATAGTTTACTGGCAAGATGCTAGTCTCAACACCATCTACCGTGGCAATCCATCCATTTTTGTAATAGTTCTCTGCAAAAACCATAAAGCCATCGCTTCCATTTTCTACTTGGTACACGAGTTTGTTAGGTTGCACCTCTTTAGTTTTTACCACAGCCGTGCTATCACGTTGCGGCTGAAAGTTTCCTAATTCCTCACGATATTCTTCACGGATGAGTACTGTATTTTTTGTGTCTACTTTAGTGAGACCATCAAACTCTGCATTATAATCTGGTACATACTGTATCTCATTTACAAACCAAGCTGGACCGTTTGTTTCGGGGTTTTTACTTATTTTCATACCCTGCTCGCTGTCTTGAAGGATGTATTTTACATTATACATATTAAGCACCTCGGTATTCCCTTGAGCAATCTGCTGATTGTATAAATCATCTATCGTACGCGGTTGAACGGCAGAATATCCGTTAAGCGAATTGAAATAGTACGAAGTATGGCTATTATTAAATCCTCTCGCAAGATCAATCACACGAAAGTAGCTATCATCCTTTTTGATTTCTTCATCGATAGGAGTAATCTGGAAGTTCTGATCATACTGTCGCTGGGTGATGAAGTTTTCTTCATTTACAGAACGTCTATCTACACCTACAAGGTCAAAAACTATGAGCGCACCAATGGTGATTATTGCGATATTTTCTGAAATCTTTTTCTTGAGTGTTAACCACAAGGCTACACCTATAAAAAACACAAATAATAAAGACCTCAACACATCACTTTTCAATACAGCAAGTCGATCTTCTTTTATGGCATTTAATATTTCTGGTTGCTCGATGGCCATCTGTCCTTCGGCGGCAGAGCGTAGGTTAAATAAGCTTCCGCTAAAAAGGTAGAGTACCACAAAAAGCCCTGCTAGCGAACCTATAGCGATAAGTAACTTCTTTTGCTTTTCGGCTTGATCTACGCGGTCATAAAAGAATCTGTGCAAGCCTACCATTGCTGCAATAGGTAATAACAACTCTAAAATTACCTGTATACTCGTAACCGCTCTAAACTTATTGTACAACGGCACATAGTCAATAAAGAAACGTGTAATTCCTTCTACGTTCTTTCCCCAACTTAATATTAGGGAAACGATCATACCTGCAAGTAACCACCAGCGCAATCTTCCATTTACTAGAAACAGTCCTAATAATGCAAGTGCAAAAACAGTTACTCCAAGGTATGGAGGAGCTTCTACAAATGGCTGTTCTCCCCAGTATAATCTCGTTCCTTGAGCATAATAACTTACTTCGTTTGCAGGAACTCCTAATGTGCTTAATTTTTTCGCGAAAGCGGAATCACGACCCAAATCGGCAGCGGTACCAGTTCCCATAAAATCTGATGCGATGAGATTGAGAGACTCTAGCTTACCGTAGCTCCACTGTGTGATATAATCAAAACCAAGACCGTCTTCTACGGCGTCTTTGGCAAGGTCATCTTTTAATAATTGCTCGCCACGTATACTTGTCTCTGCATACTCTGCAGTAGCAAGTAAGGTGGTTGCGTTTGTAGCGAGACCTAATAATACAGCAATTACTAGTATTCCCGAAGCTTTGAAGAAATGTGGAAGTTGTTTTTTCTTGATAGCATCTATGAGGTATGCAATCCCTAAAATCACACAAAGCAACCCTAGATAATAGGTCATCTGGTAGTGATTAGCCTGTATTTCTAGTCCCATTGCAACGGCAGTGAGTAAAAATCCCCAGAGATATCTTTTTTGATACGTAAGTATAATACCCGCAAGAACAAGCGGGAAATACCCGATGGCGTGCACCTTTGAATTATGCCCTACGCCTATAATAATAATGAGATACGTAGACAGACCAAAGGCAAGTGCGCCAACTACGGCGAGCTTCCAAGGGACGCGCATCACAAGCATTAATGCATAAAAGGATATAAAATATAGAAAAAGATAATCTGCCGGGCGTGGTAAAAAGCGAATCACACGGTCCAACTTATCCATCATATCATACTCAAACCTCGCTCCCATCTGATAAGTAGGCATCCCTCCAAAGGCACTATTAGTCCAGTAAGTCTCCTCACCCGTCTCTGCTCTAAAATCTCGATGTTGCTTTGCCATCCCTTCATAGAGCTTGATATCATTTTGATAAATGCGCTTTCCAGATAACACCGGATTGAAGTAAACCAGCGCCACGACTATAAAGCCAAGTACAACTAGAATATGCGGAAGGAATTTTTTAAAATCGATGTTCATAGGTGTTAAGTCAATAGTCGTTAGTGGCGGAGCCTTTCCGTTCTTCAAGGTTGGCTCTGTTTAAATTTTATTTCAAAGCGGCTACTAGCTCATCTATACTTACAGTTTCTTGTGAGCCTTCTACCATATTTTTGAGCGTGTATTGTTTTGCTTCCATCTCTTCTTTTCCTGCAAGTACTAAAAACGGAATATTACGTCGGTTTGCGTAGGTCATTTGCTTTTTCATTTGCTTATTGCTCGTCACGGCATCTGGATATAACTCGGCTGAGATTCCTGATTGGCGTAGCTTGCTTATCGCTTTCATTGCATAACCCGCTTCTTGATCACCAAAGTTTACAAAAAACACTTTTACACCTTCTGTCGTCTCTTCTGGAAATAAGCCTAGCTCTTCTATCACGAGGTAAATACGATCTAGACCAAAAGAGATCCCAACGCCACTCATATCTTTAAGCCCAAAAATACCTGTAAGATCTGCATAGCGACCACCGCCACCTATACTTCCCATTTTTACACCTTCTGGAGCACTTACTTCAAAAATAGCTCCCGTGTAATAATTGAGTCCGCGGGCTAGGGTTACGTCTAGTTGTAATGTTGCTGTTTGTAAACCTAAGTTCTCAATGGCATCATTGATAAATAGCAGTTCGTTAATTCCTTCCATTCCCGTCTCAGAATCTGCAAGCAAGGTTTTAAGTGTTGCTAGCTGATCACCAAACGTTCCAGATAATGTAAACAACGGTGCTACCTTATCTATCGCCTCTTGAGTAATGCCTTTGGCAAGCATTTCTTTAGTCACGCCCTCTTCTCCTATTTTATCAAGCTTATCTAGCGCTACGGTAAAATCTATGAGTTTATCACTTGCGCCTATCACCTCTGCAATACCTGAGAGAACCTTGCGGTTGTTCATCTTGATAGTCACTCCTTCTAACTTTAATGCGCTAAAAACAGCATCGTATAACTGTACAAACTCTACTTCTTGCCATAGAGAATCACTTCCTACCACATCTGCATCACACTGATA
The DNA here is from genome assembly GCF_007827285.1 of Dokdonia sp. Hel_I_63. NCBI lineage: Bacteria > Pseudomonadati > Bacteroidota > Flavobacteriia > Flavobacteriales > Flavobacteriaceae > Dokdonia > Dokdonia sp. Hel_I_63. Next base: position 2,455,467 of record NZ_VISD01000001.1, read on the forward strand.
GAATTCGCGGAAACGTCCTTTCTGTGGGCGGTCTGCTCTCCATACAGGTTGCATCTGGAAACGCTTAAACGGGAATACTATATCATTCTGATGTTGTACTACGTATCTCGCAAAAGGCACGGTAAGATCGTAACGAAGTGCTTTTTCTGAGATATATCCTCCTAGATGAGTTTCTTTTAAATTAAAATAATAATTTCCATAAATAACTAGAGTTAGGTCGGTTAGGACTTCATTATTCGCATTTTTTAAAATCTCTAGCTTATCTTCTTTAATTATAGTTGATTTAATAAAATACCATAAATCGTTCGTTAGCCTCGTAAAATTGGTTTTGCCTTCTTCTAATTTTATTTCTCTAGAAGATTTAATGATTTGAGGTAAAACTTTTGTGAAATACTCTTCGAAATTTTCGAGTTGTAAATCACCCTCCGAGTTCCTTAAAAATTTTTGGAAATCGAACAATGCTTTTTTTATTAGCTCAATAAGAGAGGTGTTGAAACTTTTCAAATAGTCTCCACTATTAAGAATCTTAAATATCAAGCGGTCACCTTCTTCTCCATACTTACCCATCAATGTGCTGCTGTTTTCAAAACTAGGCGTCTCGATAGGCTGAAAACCAAAACGCTGAAACTGCGTGCGTATGGTGTTCATAATATAGCTGCGCTTTGCAACTTCTTCTGGTGAAAAATCTCTGGTTCCTTTAGGTATAGAAGGTTTTGTACTCATATTATATGTTAGACGTTAATCCTTTACGTTTTTATTTTGGTAATCTGGCAATTGATTCTTTTAGAATATCACCTTAAATTTTAATTATGCTAGAGGTAATTACTCTTGCTTCCATTTTCATGACTCTCTCATCAAAGAAATAGATTTTTAGAGATAAGTATCTGTTTTACACTTTCGCGAAAACGTGATAAACACTCACCAAAAGCTATTTGATATAAATAATTACCGAGGTGTTGTTTACAGAAAAATTACTGTAAGCTCAATAGCAACGGTAGCAAACGGCATTGCACAAATATCTTAAAAAATGAGGGGTTGCGAGCAAGATTTTGAAACTTTGACAAGACTTCTTATTTCATTCTCTTTTACTCATGTGAGTCGCTACGCAAAAACAATGCTCTATAGCCCCGATTGTAGTGTAAATCCCGCAAGCAATGGCGTGGCCATGCTGAGGAATTGCAACGGAAAGCGGGAGGAAACGCTAGCAAATACACAGAACTTAATACGCTCCTAAAAGCTAAAACAAAAAAGAATCTAGAAATAATGGTAACGTTTTGACCACTTGATAGTCTTATTGTAAATTGTTCCAACCAATTCTGATCTAAAAATATGTTTTCACTCTTCCGCGAGAATCTTCGTATTGCCTTTGATAGTATCAAAAGTCAGCTTCTTAGAACTGTCTTAACCGTTTTTATTATTGCGATAGGAATTACGGCTTTAGTAGGTATACTTAGCCTTGTAAAGGCGCTTGAGAATACAATAAGCTCAGATTTTGCAAGTATGGGAAGTAATACATTTAACTTACAACGTTATGAGTTTACCTCTAGGCGCTCTGATGAAAAGCAAGTCATAAACCCGATTATAGGCTATCGTCAAGTAAAGGAATTTACAGAACAATACAATTATCCTACTGCGCTTACGGCTATCTCTTTTCAAGGAACACGAAGTGCTGAGGTGAAGTATGAAAATGATAAAACAGATCCAGAAGCAAGCGTAGTTGGTGTTAATGAGAACTTTTTAAACAACTCTGGGCTCAAGCTAGAAAAAGGAAGAAACTTCACTTCTTTTGACGTAGACAATAATACCCGAGTGTGTATACTAGGAAGTGATTTTTATAAAAATATCTTTAAGAATGATAACCCTATAGGAAAAACGATAAGTATACGGGGTACTAAATTTAACGTGATTGGGATGCTTGAGGAAAAGGGTGCCACCTTTGGGAATAATCAAGATTTACGAGTACTTATCCCGATACAAGTAGCAAGAACCATGTTTACACAAGCTAATATCAATTACAATGTGAGTGTAATGGTAGAAGATGCCGAGTATATAGATAGTGCTGAGGAAGAAGCGATCTTAACCTTTAGAAACATACGCGGTCTCTCCCCTGTAGAAGAAAATAACTTTGGTATAGGACGTAGTGATGACCTGATTAATCAGATTAGTGAGATTACTGGTGTATTAGGTGTTGCAGCCTGGGTAATTAGTATTATCACCATTTTTGGTTCATGTATTGCCCTTATGAATATTATGCTAGTTTCTGTAACAGAGCGTACACGTGAGATAGGTGTAAGGAAAGCGCTAGGCGCAAAAAAATCTGTAATTGCTGCACAATTTCTTTATGAAGCGATTATCGTAGGGCAACTAGGCGGACTTCTAGGAATCATACTTGGTATAAGTATAGGAGCACTAATAGCCTCTGTTGCCGGTTTTGTATTTACAACTCCCTGGGGAGCAATCATTGCGGCTACTATTATCACTTTTGTGATTGCAATTCTATCTGGATTATTTCCTGCTATAAAAGCTGCTAAACTCGATCCAGTAGAGTCATTGCGCTATGAGTAGTGCGTAGTAATTATCTAGATAATTTTATTCTTACAATCTGCAATTATTTATCAAAAGGCTATATTCGTATGACCTAACGATTCATGTATGCAACCCATTCATATTTTATTTCTCATTGGAGGATACTTCGGTATCTTAATGCTTATAAGTTTCCTTACAAGTAGAGGAGATTCTAACACAGATTTTTTTAAAGCAGGAAAGCAATCCCCTTGGTACCTTGTCGCTTTTGGGATGATAGGTGCCTCACTATCTGGAGTTACCTTTATTTCTGTACCTGGATGGATTGAAGCTTCTAATTTTAGTTATTTTCAAGTCGTACTTGGGTACACTGTGGGTTATGCTGTGATAAGTCTTGTATTACTACCACTATACTATAAACTAAACCTTACCTCCATTTATACTTATCTTGAAGGAAGATTTGGTATGTACTCTTATAAAACGGGAGCTTCTTTTTTCTTATTAAGCAGAATTATAGGCGCGAGTTTTAGACTATACTTAGTAGCAAACGTATTGCAATTACTTGTTTTTGATGAGATGGGTGTTCCGTTTTTTGTAACCGTAACGATTACTATACTTCTAATTTGGCTATACACCTTTAAAGCAGGTATCAAAACAATTGTATGGACAGATACCTTACAGACACTCTTTATGCTCATCGCGGTAGGTGTTGCTATTTACTTTGTAAGTGACGAGATGGGATTGAATGCTAGTGCCGTAGTGAACCTGATCTCTGAAAGTGACATGAGTCAGATTTTCTTTTTTGACGATTGGAAAAGCGGCGACTTCTTTGTAAAGCAATTCTTATCTGGGGCTTTCATTTCTATTGTAATGACAGGACTTGATCAAGATATGATGCAAAAAAATCTTACCTGTAGAAACCTAGGAGACGCACAAAAAAATATGTTCTGGTTTACCATCGTGCTTACTATTGTAAATCTCGTTTTTCTTGCTTTAGGTTTACTACTTACAGTATATGCTTCTCAAAATGGCATCGATGCACATAAAGATGAACTCTTTCCTACTATTGCCGTAAATAGCGGTTTAGGAATAGGGCTTGCAATTGTTTTCTTACTAGGACTAATTGCTGCAGCATATTCTAGTGCAGACAGCGCCCTTACATCACTTACTACTTCTTTTAGTATAGACATATTAGAGATTGAAAAGAAATACGACGCCATCAAACAAGTTGCCATACGCAAGCGCATACACATCGCTATGTCTATAGTGCTTATACTTGTAATCATCATATTTAAATATGTAATTGCAGATGCTACGGTAATTGCAAAACTCTTCACCTTTGCCGGATATACTTACGGTCCGCTATTAGGACTTTATGCCTTCGGCTTATTTACAAAGTGGAATGTAAACGACAAGTATGTCCCTGTCGTTGCGATAGCTTCGCCTATTCTAGCCTACTTTATAAGCGCTTTTGCTTCAACGGTTGGGTTTGAATTTGGCTTCTTTATTTTGATCTTGAATGGTGCCTTAACGTTCTTAGGACTGCTTATTATTAAAAAATAATAGGTACGCTTTCGCGAAAGCGTGATTAAAAAAAGCCTAGTCTCAATATTGACCAGTAGCGAGCATTACAAGGGTACAAGCAGATTCTGTGAGAATACCTTTTGATTGTAATTTGGCAGCAAATAAAGGATTATCTGTTCCTGGATTAAAAATCACACGCCTCGGGTTGAGGTCTATGATAAAATCATAATACTCCTCTTGACGCTGTGGATTCAGATATAAAGTTACCGTGTCTGTATCTTCTTTGAAGGTGTTTAATTGTGCCACTGCAGTGTCAAATGTTACAATATCTGTAGTGCCTACTCTTCCTTCTCTCAACCCTACGGCAATTACCGGAATGTCTAGAGCGTCTAAACGTATAATAGCGCTGTGCGAATATCTCTGAGGCTTCAATGAAGCGCCTATAACCATGGTTGCTTTTAACATAAGGTAAAGTTAAATAATAATTATGGTGTAACGTTAACTCAATTAAACCGTCTATAGAATAAGTTAACTTATTTGTTAGGAACGTTTTTAATTCGTTTTGATGGTTAGTGTTTATTAAAAACGATACCTAGCAAAGAAATCCCGAGAACTCGAGTCTCGGGATTTTATTTTTGGACATTATTCAGGCCAAATGAGCCTTCCGAGGTTAAAAAATTGTTAATTCAATCCTTGTCTTGAAACTTTGCTCACTTTTTCTCGTCTATGTGTATATACTGTAGTCTCAATACTGGAACTAACATTTGGTTTTATAAATTATTTGAATTAGCCTTTAAAATATTTTAAACCTGTTTTCTAAAGAGTCTATTAGGTTTTAAAAGGTTTTTGCTAGCGCAGAAACCTTTTTTTTATGCTTGCTATTTTCTATAAACACTAGGTAAGCTCCATTTCTTTACTACTGCAAGTGTTCTTATAAGAATAGTAATACTGCCTGCAATAAGCATCGCATATACTTTAGGTAAGCCAGAAGTTTCAAGTGACAAATAGATACTTCCTCCTAGTATACATACGGTTGCATATATCTCCTTATGAAAAATCACAGGAATTTCATTACATAATATATCGCGTAGCACACCTCCAAAACAGGCAGAAATAGTACCTAGCACAATACATATTACAGGATGCAGCCCTGCCGCACTTGCTATTTGAGCTCCTGCAATGGTGTATAAAGCAATACCTATCGTATCAAACAAGAATAGAGAACGCCTCACATACTTAAGCTGACTTCTAAAAATAATAGCGATGATTGTTGCTATAAATATCACATAAACAAACGTCATATTTAGCATCCAGCTTACAGGCGTTTTACCTATAAGTATATCTCTTAGGGTACCACCACCTACAGAGGTGACAAGCGCAATAATAAGAATCCCAAAAACATCCATTTTTTTACGCATAGCCGTAAGCGCACCAGATATTGCAAAGGAGATAGTACCTAGAATATCAATAATTGTAGTAATCTCCATTATTGCTGTGTGTAGTAATTATAATCTGCGAGGACGCGCTCTACAAATTGAATATTATTCTCGTCTGGAGTAATTACATCCATTTTCTCCCTGAGCCTATCTGCTAGTTTTACAATCACATTATGATTACCATTGCGCTTAGCGTTTAAGAATAGTGTTTTAATAAGCTGTACATCTTTATCATTAAATACCGTTACTTGAGGATAGGTAGGCACATAATCTACAGGAATATCTACTATGAGACTATCAGAAAGACGCACGCGTTTCTTTTCTGTTATTACGGTAGTTCCAGCTGCCATATCTCCTAAGCGCTGTCCTTTCTCACTTATTAAGATACTTACAACGGCAATTCCTCCAGAGGAACCCGCGATATCAATAATGCGCATAATCCATCGCACAAAATAGCTTCCAAAACCTGGTTTTGAACCATCTAGTTTTACCACTCTTAGTTTCATTGCTGCTTTCCCTGGTGTTTTACCATCCCAAAATGTTTCAAAAAGAATAAAATATAAGAAAATGGGCAATCCTAATACCATATAGTACACCCATATATCACCCATAGACTGCGAGTCTAAACCAAATTGCGCAATCAAAAACAAAGAAAGAATCCAATAAGCTATCAAAATCAATCCATCAATTAGATATGCAAGAATGCGATCGCCTATGCTCGCAACATTCTGATAAATACTTACATTTTGAGCGGTTTCTATTTGAAAGTTATCCATATATTCTTTTTCTTTACCTCTATAACATAGGGTATATGCGTGAGGCTGCTTTTGTCAAGCAAAATAAGGATAAATGGTTAACATTTGAAAGTGTTCTGGTCAACAAAGATCAGATTCATCCAGATGAGCTATCTAATCTTTACATGGAAGTGACAGATCACCTTAGTTATGCACAAACATTTTATCCTCAAAGTAAGACGCTAGAGTATTTAAATCACCTCGCCTCTCAGTCTCATCAAATCATTTATAAGACAAAGCGGGAGTCAAGCAAGCGCTTTATAACATTCTTTACCGAGGAGTTCCCACTTATTATGTATCGCTACCAGCGACAATTGCTTATAGCTTTCTTAACTTTTTTACTGTTTAGTATTATAGGTGCTTACAGCGCTGCAAATGATGGCTCTTTTGTAAGGGGCATTATGGGTGATGGTTATGTCAATATGACTCTTAGTAATATTGAGAAAGGCGACCCAATGGGTGTTTATAAAAAACAAGGAGAGCTCAATATGTTTTTAGGAATTACCATTAACAATATAAAAGTTGCGTTGATGGCTTTTGTCTACGGGATCTTCTTAACTATAGGCTCTTTATATATCATTATGCGCAACGCTATCATGCTGGGCAGTTTTCAATACTTCTTTTTTGAGCAAGGCGTAGGTTGGGAATCTGTGCGTACTATATGGATACATGGTACTATAGAAATCTCAGTCATAATCATAGCAGGATGCGCAGGCATGGTGCTAGGTAATTCTATTTTATTTCCTCAAACATACACACGCCTAGAATCTTTTAAAAGAGGAATGAAAAATGGTCTCAAAATCGTTGTAAGCACCATACCTCTTTTTGTAATAGCAGGCTTTCTAGAAGGGTTTGTAACACGACACACAGAAATGCCAGACTGGCTTGCTATAGTAATTATTGCTAGCTCCCTCGCTTTAATCATATTTTATTACGTGTACTACCCTATTAAAAAACATAAAGAAGAAGCTGCTAGACTAGCGCTTGTTCCTAATCTTGAAAATCTATAATTAATGACCTTAACTAAACTAGTGGAATTTAGAAAACAGCGTGAACTTGGCCAGATCATAAGTGATACATTCACCTTTTTACGCCGTAATGCAAAACCACTTCTTAGTGTACTTGTGCGCACGTGTGCTATCCCTTTTATTCTCCTCATAGTTGCTGTAGGATTCTATACCAACGCTACGGCAGGCGCAAACTTCTTAACAAGTTTTGGTGACGGATCAGATATGAGTAGTTTCTTTATATCGGTTGTATGTCTTGCCATTGTAGGTATTATTTACAACTCAATGCTTTATGGAAGTGTTTCTGAATATATTAAAGCATACATCGCTGGAGGTGACATTCCAGACACTACTGCAGTGGTAGATACCATTAAATCCAAGACTGGCACTTTTTTAGGATTAGGTTTTACAAACTTATTAATTGTGCTAGTAGTAGCGTTAGTTCCAGTTGTATTAGGTGGCGCCATATTTGCTACGGGATCTGAAGCGGTAGGTGTCTTGGTTGTCATACTAGCTATCTTTCCATTACTTTATGTGTATGTAAAGCTAAGTGTCATCTTTCCTGCACTTATAGACAAGAAACTTAGCATAAAGGAAGCTATAAAAGAAAGTTCAAGCTTGATTAAAAATGAATGGTGGATGACGTTTATAACACTTATCATCATTGGTTTTTTAATAGGTGTAATAGGTTTTGTTTTTCAAGTTCCCGTGGTAATTTATACACTTATTAAGACCATTACAAGTGTGCAATCTGGCTCTATGGGTGATCCAGCAGCACTTTTTGATAACGTTTATCTTGTGTTGCAGGTTCTTGCATCTGCAATGAACTATATCTTATACACTATACTCGCTATCTCTACAAACTTCATTTATTTTAACCTTAACGAGCGTAAAAATCAAACGGGAAGTCTTGATCAGATAAACAATATAGGCAGCACTAATGCATAAACTGTTGTTGCTATGTATGCTGTTTCTATGTTCGCTTTGCGCGAAAGCTACCGCTATACAACAAACTAAAGAAGAAACTACTACTGAGGAAATCGTTGAAGAGAAAGTAATCTATCCCGAAAACACCTATCATGATCCTCGCGGTATTGTTACTTATGATGAGGGAACAGTAATACCGCTTCCCATCTCTGAAAATAGTCTTGATGAGTACAAACAAGACGATGAGTTCAATTATAAAGAAGCGACTCCAGAAGATACCTGGTGGTCACGTTTCAAAAGAAAAATTGATGACTTATATAACGCTTTCATACGCTGGCTTACTGGTGGTAACGAAGCAACAGGTGTCTGGGCAGTCATAGTAGAACTACTACCCTACTTATTAATTGTAGGTTTACTAGTATTCTTTGTATGGCTATTTATGAAAATAGATAGCGGTTCCTTATTAATGGAAAAAATAAAAGCTCCTGAAACGTTACTCTCAGATGATGAGGAGCTCATACAGAGACAAGACCTTGACCAATTAATAGAACAGGCTATTGCTGCTGGTAATTACAGACTAGCTGTCCGTTTTTATTATCTACGTGTACTTCAGAAAATGAGTGAGCACGATCTTATAGATTGGCAAGTACAGAAAACAAATCATGACTATTTATTCGAAATAGAAGACCTAAACTTAAGAAACCAGTTCAGAAAAGTGACAGATATTTACGACTATATCTGGTATGGTAATTTTGAGGTCGATGAGACCGCTTTCGCGAAAGCAAAAACATCTTTCACCCAAATAAATAATCAGCTATGAGCAATAAATTTAAAGTAATTGCCGGTGTGCTGCTACTTGCTCTTGCACTCGTTATTTATATGGAGTCAAGTACTAAGGAAGATATAAACTGGTATCCTAGCTATACGAAGACAGATAAAATTCCATACGGAACGTATGTGTTACACGATCTACTAGAAAACAACTGGCAAAAGGATAAGTTTAAGGAAGTGCGCATACCTCCTTATGAGTTTATGTCAGATAGTACAGATGCACGTGGTACTTACTTATTTGTAAATGATTACATCCTTTTTAGTGAAGATGAATCACTCAAACTGTTATCGTGGGTTAGTGAGGGTAACACGCTATTTATTGCAGCAAGAGGTATTGGAGAGACGATACTAGATACCTTATCACTAGAAACTGATCTATATTATGATTATGATAATTTTGAGCGCAAGCCGCTTGTAAATCTCGTAAACCCAAGCTTACGTAGAGAAACTCCTTATTATCATGACGTAGAGACCACCGCTGGTTTTTTTGAAGAGGTCGACACTATAAATACCCTTGCTTTAGGGGAGTTTGGCCTCATGGTTGACAAAGACACCATAACCGTCGCAGAGCCTAGAATAAATTTTATAAAACAAGATTTTGGCAAAGGTGAGATTATCATCCATCTTATGCCTGAGACATTTACTAACTATTTTATACTGAGAGAGGATAACTATACGTATACAAAAAATGTACTCTCCTATCTAGATCAGAATGAAGTCCTTTACTGGGATAATCACTATAAAAACGGTAAAACCATTTATACGAGTCCGCTGTATATATTCTTTCAGAACAGATATTTGAAGTGGGCTTATTACATCTTGCTCATAGGTGCCTTTTTGTGGGTAGTTTTTGAAGGAAGACGCAAGCAGCGAGCTATCCCAATCATAAAACCACTACCTAACCAGACGCTCACATTTACAAAGACTATTGCGGGAATGTATCTTGACAAGAAAGATCACAAGAGCATCGTAAGCCATCAAATAAGTCATTTTCTAGAATTTATACGCAGTAATTATGCTCTAGACACTAATGTAATAAGTGAAGGTTTTATCAATAAGCTAGCATCTAAAAGTGGCAACACACTAGAGCAAACTAAATTACTGATTAATTATATGGTGGCTCTAAGAGCTAAACAGATCATAAATCAGGAAGAATTATTAGAACTTAATAAACGCATAGAAGCATTTAAAAATCAAAAATAATGGACGATATCACACCACAAGATCCAGAAAATACAACAGATGGAATCACTAATGCTACTCCTACTCCATCGCAAGATGTAAATCAAGCAGATGAAGGAATCGCGTTTACTAATAGAATCCCATTAGAAGAACTACGCAATGCTGCCGAAGCAATACGAGCAGAGCTTGGTAAAATTATTATTGGGCAACACGAATTTATAGAGCTCCTCATTGTTGCTTTACTTTCTGATGGTCACGTACTCATAGAAGGAGTTCCTGGTATTGCAAAAACAGTAACGGCAAAGTTATTTGCAAGGACTCTAGACACACAGTTTGGACGTATACAGTTTACACCGGATTTGATGCCAAGTGACGTATTAGGAACTTCGATTCTTAATATGAAAACTAGCGAATTCGAATTCAAGAAAGGTCCTATATTTTCAAACATCGTCCTTATTGATGAGATTAACCGTGCACCTGCTAAAACACAAGCTGCACTTTTTGAATCTATGGAAGAACGCCAGATTACTATAGATGGCACAAAATATACCATGGAACCTCCTTTTATGGTGATTGCAACTCAAAACCCAGTAGAGCAAGAAGGAACATACGCACTTCCAGAAGCACAACTAGACCGTTTTCTATTTAAGATTAAAGTAGATTACCCTACGCTAGAACAAGAAGTTGCTATACTGCAGAGTCATCACGATCGTAAAGGTGGCGCTCCACAAAAAGGTATTGAAGCCGTACTTAATCCAGCTAAGCTTGCAGATTTTAGAAAGCAAACACAAGAGGTGCTTATAGAAGAAAAGATTTTAAATTATGTCGCAGAGATTGTTGTAAAATCTAGAACGCACCCACATTTATACCTTGGAGGTTCTCCTCGTGCATCACTAGCAATCATGAATGCTTCAAAAGCATTTGCTGCCATTGCAGGTAGAGACTTTGTGATTCCAGAAGATGTAAAACGTGCAGTCATACCAGTAATGCGTCACCGTTTAATACTCTCTCCGGAGCGTGAAATGGAAGGAATGACCACAGAACAAGTTATCGATATGATTGTTCAATCTGTAGAAATACCAAGATAATATTGGCTATTATAAGATTTATAAAAAGTTTTTTTGTTCACCAGCGCCTGTTTTATGCGCTGGGAGTTATCGGTGTGCTTTATTTGATTTCCTACTGGTTTCATAGCCTGTTTGGAATTACTAATAACTTATTGCTTTTACTGGTGCTCGCATTTTTTGTGGATGCCTTAGTTCTTTTTCGCGCAAGCGGAAAAATAAAAGGTGTTAGAGAGCTACCAGAAAAATTCTCAAACAGTGATGCAAACGAGCTTCCTGTCACCCTCGAGAATAAATATCCATTTGCAGTAACACTTGATATCATTGATGAAATACCAGAGCAGTTTCAAAAACGTGATTTTAGTAAAGTAATTGAGATCCCAGCACGAGAAACAAGATCATTTGTATATTCCTTGCGTCCTACAGAGCGTGGTGAGTACACCTTTGGGCATCTCAATGTGTATGTGAGTACGAAGCTTAAACTTGTAAAACGTCGCTACCGCTTTGAGAAAGATCAGATGGTAAAGGTGTACCCATCTTTTATCCAGATGAAAAAGTATGCATTTCTTGCCCTAGATAATAGACTTACTATGCACGGCATGAAAAAAATACGCCGCCTGGGACACACGATGGAGTTTGAGCAAATTAAAGATTACGTCCCTGGTGATGATGCACGTACCGTTAACTGGAAAGCAACTGCGAAACGTGCAAGCCTGATGGTAAATCAGTTTCAAGATGAGAAGTCACAACCTGTATATGCACTCATAGATGCTAGCCGTGTGATGAAGATGCCTTTTAAAGGCCTGACGCTATTAGATTATGCGATTAACAGTACGCTGGCATTTTCTAATATTGCTTTAAAGAAAAAAGACAAAGTAGGCATGCTCACCTTTGCAGAGACTATTAAAAATCACCTTCCTGCGAGTAGTAAGAAAACACACTTACAGACCATTTTAGAGGTGCTTTACAATATTGACACTAAGTTTTTGGACAGTGATTATGGTGCGTTGTACAACCAAGTAAAACGTAAAATCACACAGCGCAGCTTACTACTATTGTACACAAATTTTGAGCACATAACTGCGCTTGAAAGACAGTTGCCTTATTTAAAAGCGCTTTCGCGAAAACATGTCTTGGTGGTTATCTTTTTCCAAAACACAGAACTCGATCAGCTTATTGCAGCACCTGCCGAAACACTTCCCGAGGTGTATCATAAAACGATTGCCCAAAAAGCAGATCTTGATAAAAAAGTAATGGTTGCTCGACTTGAACAATACGGTATTCAAACCATATTAACCAAGCCAGATGATCTCACGGTAAGTACTATTAATAAATATCTAGAAATTAAAGCAAGAGGCCTATTATAATCTGTCGATTTTTGCATTAGAATTCGGATAGACGAAGTCTTCTATATATATTTGTCCCTTAACTAAAATCACAACAAATGTCGTTGTCACCACTTCAAGCCATCTCACCTATTGATGGTCGTTACGCCTCAAAAACAGAAACTTTAGTTCCTTTCTTTTCTGAAGCCGCACTTATCAAATACAGAGTAAAAGTAGAAGTAGAATATTTTATCGCCTTGTGTGAGCTACCACTTCCGCAACTTGAAGGTGTAGATAAAAGTGTTTTTACCGCTTTGCGCGAAATTTACCAAGACTTCACTACAGAAGATGCACAAGCAATAAAAGACATAGAGAAAGTAACAAACCACGATGTAAAAGCGGTTGAATACTTTATCAAAGAAAAATTTGATGCACTTGACCTTGCATCTTACAAGGAGTTTATCCACTTTGGATTAACGTCTCAAGACATTAATAATACTGCGATCCCGATGTCCCTTAAAGACGCGATGAATCAAGTATATATTCCAGAACTATTGGAGGTTGTAGATCACCTGAAGCAGCTTGTAGACGAGTGGGCAAACATTCCTTTATTAGCTCGTACACACGGACAGCCAGCTTCTCCTACTCGTTTAGGAAAAGAGATTGAGGTTTTTGTAGTTCGTATAGAGGAGCAACTTAATTTATTAAATGATATTCCTAGTGCTGCAAAGTTTGGTGGTGCTACAGGAAACTTCAACGCACATAAAGTAGCATACCCATCTATAGATTGGAGAGCATTTGGTAAGTCATTTGTACATGATACGCTTAAAATGCACCACTCCTTCCCTACTACACAAATAGAGCACTATGATCACATGGCTGCATTATTTGATGGATTAAAGCGTATAAATACAATTTTAATAGATCTTGATCGTGATTTCTGGACCTATGTATCGATGGATTACTTCAAGCAGAAAATTAAAGCTGGAGAAGTAGGTTCTAGTGCAATGCCACATAAAGTGAACCCAATTGACTTTGAAAATAGTGAAGGAAACTTAGGTATTGCAAACGCTATTTTTGAGCACCTTTCTGCAAAGCTACCTATCTCAAGATTACAAAGAGATCTTACGGATAGCACGGTATTAAGAAACATAGGTGTTCCATTAGGACATACATTAATAGGATTACGTTCTACCGTAAAAGGATTGAACAAACTATTAATAAATGAAGAAAAAATCGCTGCCGACCTAGAGAATAACTGGGCTGTAGTGGCCGAGGCTATCCAAACAATTTTAAGAAGAGAAGGATATCCTAATCCTTATGAAGCACTTAAAGCTCTTACTAGAGTAAACAGTAAGATTACAAAAAAGTCTATGGCTGAGTTTGTAGATACACTAGAGGTAAGCACTGCAATTAAAAAAGAATTAAAAGCAATTACTCCTCAGAATTATACGGGGATATAGTAGTTCGCTTTCGCGAAAGCGTTTTAAGATTACAAAGGGATAAGCACAATACTTATCCCTTTTTTTATGGCGTATCCAGAAAGTCTCAACTAAACTATAAACCAAAGTATTGTAGAGACAAGAAGTCCTACGATTGCGATAAGTGAAGTCATCACCGTCCATGACTTAAATGTTTCTTTCTCTGTGAGACCTAGGTATTGCTTTACAAGCCAGAAGCCACTGTCATTTACATGAGAAAATATACTAGCACCTGATGCTATTGCAATTACAAGTACTGCTAGCTGTGGCGCACTAGTTTCTGTTAGTCCTAACAACGGAGCTGTTATTCCAGCAGCTGTAATCATAGCAACCGTTGCGCTACCTTGTAACACTCTTACAATAGCTGCAACGAGAAAACCAAAAACCACAGGAGGAAAGAAATCACCGCTTAAACTTTCGGCAATCATTGTGCCTGCACCGGTATCTATTAATATTTGTTTAAAAGCTCCACCAGCACCCGTTAGTAAAATAATAACTCCTGCTGGATAGAGAGATTTTGTAGAAATATCAAGAAGCTCATCCTTAGTAAATCCTTTTCTAATTCCTAAGAAGTACCAAGCAACTACATTTGCAATGATGAGTGCCACAAATGGATGACCTAGTAAATCTGCTCCAAAAATGAGCCAACTAGGTAAAGTTCCTTGATCAAATAGCGGACTATTAAGTACGGTGTTACACACGATTAAGAAAATAGGAATCGCGATTATTAACAGAATAGTTCCGGCACTTGGTGCGTTTGTGGGCACTTCCATTTCGGTCACCATATCTTCAGGCGATGTGATATGCATCCTTTTTGATAAATATCTTGCAAGTAATGGCCCAGCAATAACTGCAGCAGGTAAGCCAGCTAAAAATCCGAATATTATAACATAGCCAAGATCGGCTCCTAAAATTTCGGCTACAGCAATAGGTCCTGGTGTGGGTGGTATAAAAGTATGCGTGATTGCTAGACCCGCAAGCAGCGGAATAGCATAGAGCAGTAAGGATTTTCCCGTTTTCTTCTGTAATGCGTAAACGATAGGTATTAAAATGATAAATGCTACATCAAAAAATACGGGAATAGCCACAAAAAATCCCGTGAGCATGATTGCCCAAGGAGATTTATCTATTCCAAATTTCTTAAGTAATGATTCTGCTAGTCGTTGTGCTCCACCTGAGCGCTCTAAAATGGCACCAAATAAAGCTCCTAATCCTACAACAGTAGCAACAAAACCTAGCGTTCCTCCCATTCCGTTTTTTACAGAATCGAGTATAGATTTCGGTTCCATACCAGCAACAACGCCTACAACGATACAAGTAATTAGTAATGCTAGAAATGCCTGAATTTTGAGCCTAAGGATTAAAAGAAGTAAGACCGAAATCCCAGCAATTACTGCTAGTAGAAGTTGATAATCCATAAACCTATTGTTCTATAATTTGTTGTATTCTTCTAATGATGTATTCTTTTGCTAAAGTAGCTTCTACATGAATACCATATTGTGGTACTTCTAGAGTATCAAACTGAGACTGTAATAACGAAGGATCAAAAAAATGATTCTTTCTTGAAGCTAGCCGTTTACTCAGTGCTTCAAAATTTGCATCAAGATAGATAAAGTTTTGTTTTGCTTTCGCGAAAGCGGATTCAGAAAATAGGCGCTTCCTATAAACCTCCTTAAGTGCAGAGCAGGCAAGCACCGAACCCTTATCACCTGACCACTGCTGTATCTCTAGCGCTAGACTATCAAGCCACGGCCATCTATCTTCATCTTGCAATGGTGTGCCAGATGCCATTTTATCAATATTAGTTTGAGGATGAAAATCATCTGCATCATAAAAAGGAATCTTTAATCGCTCTGATAACATCTTACCTATCGTACTTTTTCCGCAACCGGAAACCCCCATGACTATGTATACATTCTTCATTAAAATAAGGTATTGACTCCACCGCTTGCGCTATGAGGAATGTGCAGATTGATTCCTAATGCTGGATTGAGCTTCTCTATAAAATACGCAGATAGTAAGGTAGACTCGACCTCGACATTTTGATGAATAAAAAAGTGAACTTTACGCAATCCTAGACTCACCCAATACGTTAACCGGTCCACCCAAGCGTCTAGCCGAGCATAATCGCTAGGATGATTTGCTCCTACATATCGTATAAAAGCCTCTCCATTAGTAAGACGCATGTGCATAATATCGCGACGCCCCGCAGTATCTACGAGCACATTTGCCATATTGTGTTCTTCAAGTAAAAGATAAAGACGCTCTGCCACTTCTGGATTGTTAAACCAATCTGTATGACGAAACTCTAAAGCAATAGGCAAATCTTCTGGCCAGTGATTTACAAAATTATCTACCCTGTCAAAATCTTTAGGCTGGAAGTTGTTATGCATTTGTAAAAACACAGTACCAAGCTTCTCCTTAAGGATTGTTGCGTGTTCTACATATTCTGGAATAAAATCTTGTGAATCTATAAGCCGCTTGCGATGGCTTATCATATTTGTGATTTTAGGAAAGAATTTAAAACCCTCTGGAACCTTATCAAACCACTTCTGGAACTGCTCCTTCGGAAATAACCTATAAAACGTAGCATTAAGTTCTATACTATTAAACTGGCTTGCGTAATAACCAAGCTCATCTTTCGTGCCTCTAGGATAAAAGCCTTTAAGCTCTGCTTTATTCCACTTTGCGCAACCTACGTAGACTTGTAATTCTTTGTTTTCTGCTTGCGCGAAAGCATGCTCAATCACACTTCTTGTATCTGGATGGTCAGGAGGTAATGTAAAATCAATTAACTCAGGTTGCTCTACTACGCCAAATTTCATAAACTCTATTTTGTGTAGCTAAGATAAGGTTACTGATGGAATTGAGAAGGAGACATCGAGATATGACTTTTAATACAAACCGCGTTATTTATAGCATACACAAAAAAGCCGATTCATAAGATTATGAATCGGCTTTTTTTTAAATGCGCTTTCGCGAAAGCGAACTACTATTTAATATAAACCGTCTTTTTATTTACAAACTCTTGAATACCGTCTATGGAGAGTTCGCGGCCGTATCCTGAAATTTTTGTTCCTCCAAAAGGAAGGTTAGGATTACTTTTTACCATATCATTTACAAATACAGCTCCATCTTCAAACTGCGGAATCAATGTTTCCATACGTTCTTCACTCTCTGTAAAAATGGATACTCCTAAGCCAAAATCAGATTGATTTACGAGATTTAATGCCTCCTCGTCAGTTTTAAACGTTGTTACTCCTATTACAGGCCCAAAGGTTTCTTCTTTAAATATTGTCATCTCTGGTGTTACTCCCGTGACAATTGTTGGCTCAAAATAAGCCTTCTGTCTATGCCCTCCTATTAATATTTTTGCTCCTTCGGCAATGGATTTATTGAGTTGATCTTCTAGCTCTTCGGCGAGATCTTCACGTGCCATCACTCCTATGTACGTATCTTCATCCATAGGGTCACCAGATTTTAATTCTGTTACCGCTTTCGCGAAAGCTTCTAAAAACTTGTCTTGAATACTTTCATGAATTATAAGTCTCTTTCCAGCGATACAACTCTGCCCTGTATTTTGAAAGCGCGCTTGCACACACGTTTGTACCGTTTCCTCAAAATTACAATCATCAAAAACTACTAGAGCATTACTACCTCCTAACTCAAGCACAGATTTTTTAATCTCGCTTGCTGCCGTGCTTGCTACGGCTGCTCCTGCTGGCTTACTACCTGTAAGTGTTATTGCCTTAATACGAGAATCTCGAACGATATTTTCAATGCGCTCACTTCCTACCGCCATGTTTTGAAAACATCCCTTAGGAAGTCCTGCACGTTCAAAGACTTTTTGAATATTTTCTGCACTTTGCATAACATTACTTGCATGCTTCAACACTCCTATATTACCTGCCATAAGGGCTGGAGCAATGAATCTAAATACTTGCCAGAATGGGTAATTCCATGGCATTACCGCAAGTACAACTCCTATAGGTTCATATCGCACATAACTTTTTGAAGCATCTGTTTTTATCTCCTTAGGTGCTAGTTGTGATGGAGCATTTTCTGCGTAATATTCACACACCCAAGCGCATTTTTCTACTTCGGCAATGGCTTGTGTGATGGGCTTACCCATTTCCTTAGTCATTGTTTCTGCGTACTCTCTTGCATTATCTCTTAATTCTTTGGCTACATTATTAAGGTGTTGTGAGCGCTCTGCAAAAGTGGTATTGCGCCAAGAAAGAAACGTTTGTTGTGCATTTTCAATTTTATCTTCTATCTCTTCTAAGTTGAGTGCTTTTATTTTGGCTACTTCTGTTCCGTTGTACGGATTTGTAGATACTATATTCATAAGTCATTTTTTTATAAAGTTAATACGTGCCTAGTGGTAAATGAGAAAGGTTAAGAGCATTTTAACGCGCTTGTTCTAAAAGGTCTTAACAAAATGTGAATTGATAAGGTTTTAAGAATAAATGCAGGTAGGAGCAGTATTTTTAATGAACCAATCAGAATTATGTCTTTACAAAATACAAAAACGTCTATTACAGAAGCATTTCAAAACTCTGTAAGCAATTTTATCGATCAGCTACCACAAATAGCAATGGGTATTCTTATTGTTGTCTTGGGAATTTTAATAGCTGGGTGGATAGGCAGATTTGCTAGAAGAAGAATTTCTGCCAGAACAGAAGATCCATTAATGAGTAAGTTTTTAGGCACTGCTATTAGATATACCTTTATTATCATAGCTATAATGCTCGCATTACGAGCTGCAGGCTTAGGCGGTATTGCTGCAGGAATATTGACAGCAGCTGGAGCGAGTGCAGTAGTTTTAGGGTTTGCATTTAAAGATATTGGTGAAAATTTTATTGCAGGGATTATACTAGCGTTCAACAGACCCTTTGATGTAGATGATACTGTTGAAATAGGGTCTAATTTTGGCAAAGTCAAAACTTTAGATCTCAGATACACGAAGTTAAAAACCTTTGATGGTAAAGACGTCTACATACCTAATAGTGATGTACTCACTGAACCTGTTACAAATTATACAGAGGATGGCTTCTTTAGATGGGATTTTATCATTGGTATAGCATACGAGGACAATATAGAAGGAGCGAAGGAAACAGTACTCAAAGCATTGCAACAAGAACCAAATGTAATTAATGACAATATCCATGAGAACTTTGTTATTGAAGATGAACTTGCAACAAGTACAGTAAATCTGAAAGTCTATTTTTGGGTAGATACTAAAGATTTTAGAAAACAAGCTTTGATTACAAAAGGAAATGTAGTCCGTAATGTAAAAGAAGCTTTAGAAGATGCTGGATATTATATGCCAGCAGATATACAAGAAATTAAACTTTATGGCGGTGTGAAAGAATTTCCACTTAGCCTTCGTCAGCTAGCTGACAAATAATAACTATCTTAATTAAAAATAAATTCTATGGAAGTAATATTTGAATACCACGATGTAACTGCAAGTGCAGAATTAGAAGCTTTCGCGAAAGCGGAATTAAAAAAATTGAGCGATAAGTATCAATTTGCACATAGAGCAGATGTATTTTTTAAAGTAGAAAATACCTCAAGTGATCAAACAGGAAAAATAGCAGGGGTACAAATAAGTATGCCTGGTCCAAGATTATTTGCAGAACATAGCTCTGACGATTTTTATCCTTCACTAAAAGAAGCTATAAATGAGGTTGATCGCCAACTTAGAAAAAAGAAGGAAAAAATGCAGTCTCACCATTAATCTAAATCACCATGCCAACCGATATGACACTAGCAACAGATAATAATGAATTAATAGTAATCTATTCTTCAGAATCGAGTATTGGAAAACAAACACTTGGTTATGCAAAAAGTAGTGATGCAAAACTAAATCTGATTAATATATCGGATGCGGGACTTACAGGTACGCAGTGGACCGAAGTGGCAGATTTACTAGGTGCGAGTATAGATGAATTAGTATCTAAAGATCACCCAGATGTTGACGACTTTGTTAAAGATGCAACAATGAGTGATGATCACTGGATTAAGTTTATACAGAATAACCCAAATGCTATTCAAAACCCTATTTTGATACAAGGCAAGCGGGCAAAGCAAATAACCTCTCCGTCGCAGGCAATGAAATTTATAGACGTAGATTCTGCTGGGCTTGAAAAACACAACGTAGGTGATAGTCCTGAAATTTCATCTAACACTGATAATGAACATCAAGTAGATTAATTGTTTATACAAGAAATGAAAAGAGCCACATATTATAATATGTGGCTCTTTTCATTTCTTGTAGTAAAGTTTAAATTATTCTCCTTTGAAAATATTTTCATTAAAGTCTCCGTTAAAAGTGAACGAATTTTGATTTTTTCTAGAGCGAGTTTTTGTTTCCTCTTCTTGTAAATCTTCAGGAAGCTTTTCAATATCTCCCCCATAATATCCAACAGCAATACCAGTGGCAATGTGATAATTATCTGGTACATTAAATTCTGACATTGCTTTTTTATAATCTAGCCCAGCCATTTGGTGTAGTGCAATATCCATATGTTGTGCTTGTGCTGAAACGTTACCCATAAATAACCCTAAATCGTGTAAGGCATGAAAACTTTCCTTGCCGTCATCATTAGTTTTTTTATAGCCACCTAAAAAAAGTGCTTGAGCATTCTTTGCCCAAGATTGATTAAACTCATCAAGACAGTCAAAAATTCTATCAAAAGCAGAAGTTCCTTTAATGCCCCATATAATTAACCAAGGTTGCAAATTATTAGAGCTAGCTGCCCATCTACCCGCCTCAAACATAGTTCTTAGCTCTTCCTCTTTAATAACGTCATTAGTAAAAACCCTTGGGCTCCATCTACTTGCTAATATTGGAAGTATTTCAAAATCAGTATTTGCTTTTTTCATTTTATTTTTTTTTAAAAATATTTGTTCAACTAAATATACCTTGTCTATTTAATAATAATTAACAATTACTTAAATAAAATTTTAACATAGCTGTTATTTAAGAGTTTTACTCGTAAAAATGAAAAAAAATATATGAAATTTTATTACTAATCTATCAAGAAGACCTTTGTGTTAAGCTTTTGACAATAAGCCGTTAATAAATACCAAATATCTTGACTAAGATGTAAATATTGGTATTTTTGCACCTTGAATATTTCAAAACAAATACTTTATTATGAAAAAAATTTCACTTGCTATAGTTGCCCTTGTCGGAATGCAATTAGCATCAAATGCACAAGAAACACTTGATACTCCTACAAACGACTTTAATAAGTGGTCTGTAGAGCTTACTGGTGGTGTAAACAAACCTGTAAGACCATTATCTTCTGGATCTTTCTCTAACACGCCTTCTCTTTACACTGTAACTGGTGGAGCGAGATACATGTTCAACGAAAAATTTGGACTTAAAGGAGGTGTTGCTTACAACAGCTTCAAAAATGATGATGAGAGCCGCGAATTTGACACTGCACTTTACAACTTCTCTTTAGAAGGTGTTGTAAACGCTGGTAATATTCTTGGTTTTAGAGAGTGGACAGATACTTTCAATGTACTTGTACATGGAGGTATGGGATATTCTGCCCTTACAACTGACGCTCCTGCTGTTGAAAGAGATTTCGGTGATGCAGATCAAATGTTAAGTTTTATGGTTGGTGTTACTCCACAAATTAAACTTTCAAACAGAATCGCACTTGTTGCAGATCTTACTGCTGTAGGTAATGTACGTCAAGACTTAACTTTTAACGGTGCTCAAGCTGGAGGAACTAAAGGATTTGATGGTTTTTATGTAAATGCAACTGCAGGTATAAACATATACTTAGGTAAAGCTGAAAAACATGCAGATTTTTACTCTAGAGAAAATGTAGCTCAAGAGCAAATCGCAGACTTACAAGATCGTCTTTCTAAAGTAGAGACTGATCTTATTGATACTGACCAAGATGGCGTTGCTGACTATTTAGATCGTGAGCCTAATACTGTTTCTGGTGTTGCTGTAGATACTAAAGGTATCGCTGTAGACAAAAATGGAAACGGAGTTCCTGACGAATTAGAATCTTCTTTAGATGCACGTTACGCTAAGAAAGGTGAAGTTAACGCTCCATCAATCTCTTCTGGAGACGACGTAATCAAGAAACTAATCGAGGATGGATACGTAAACGTATATTTCCAGTTTAATAGCACTAAGCCTGAAACTTACAGTTTAGAGTCTATTAACTACCTTATTAAATATATGACTGAAAACTCAGGTGCTTCTGCTCAATTAGTAGGATATGCTGACGAAATTGGAAATGCTTCTTCAAACCAACGTCTTTCTGAGAAGAGAGCTCAAATGGTAAAAGATATTATGGTTGCTGCAGGTATATCTGCTGACCGTCTTTCTGTTACTGGAAATGGTGAAGATGCTTCTGTAGATAAAGCTTCTGCTCCTGCACGTCAATTAGTACGTAGAGTTACTTTTAAACTTAACTAGTCGTAAGATTATTTTAAGTGTTAATTGCAGAGCCTCCGATTTATCGGGGGCTTTGCTCGTTAATAAACTATTGAGAAGTTATGGTATATCAATTGCTAAGCGCCTAATCATTGCTTAACTTTAAATAAAAACAAAGTGTTATGAATGATAGACCAAACGATATTAAAAGAATTAGACCAGAAGTACCTAAGGCAAAAATACATGACCAGATGAGTGATGAAGAGCGTTTTCAAAATACTACTCTTAGACCTATAGTTAAGCTGCAAAACCCGCTTCTTATTGAGGTATTTAAATCATATATCATAAAGAGAAAGAATGTCTTTCATAATCTGAGCTTAGAAAAACGATTATTATATATCGAGAATGCAGTAAATAAGGATATGAAATTTCGTAATAGCGTGAGAGGTATGATTGTAGGCCACTTTACTGTAGATGAGTATCTGCTATATAATATAGATTCCTCGGCGTACAATAAACGTATCGCCAACTTAATAAGGGAACGCCTCATAAGTCAAGTTCAACTCTTTGATAAACCTATAGAAACAGTACATACCATATAATTATGCAAATACCAACAGAAGTACCTAAACCGCAAAATAATAGCCCTATAGATCCTTCATCACCTATAGAGCTATTAATATTTATAGTACTACCAGTCCTTTTGATTATTGTTTACTTCGTAAACAGAAAAAGGGTCAAAAATAAAAACAAGCAGAAAGAGAACTAGAGTAATGATTCACCATTGAGGTCTGTAGTCAATACATCACTCATATAATCAAAAAAGGGTCTCAATAATCTAAAGTGACTCAAGGCAATTTTTGTGAAGTCTGGAGATGTGATTTCTTTATCTGTGAAATTCTTCCTAACTACAAAGTTTTTGAGTCTTATGAGATCAATATTCGGGTCATTTACGTCAAAGCCCCTAGGTGCTGTCTTGACTGGATTCCATGCATCAAAGGAACCTCCGAACGCTTTCGCGAAAGTGGTATCAGAAAGAATCTCACGTATCTCACTAGCATCCATTTGAAATTCTGTACGTATACGTTTTAAATCTGCTGGTTCTGGATTGAAAAACCCGCCTGCAATTGCAGATTTATTACCGGGCTGAATTCTCAAATAATATCCACCTCGGCGATGTGCTCCTACTCTACTAAAACTTGCAGAACGATGTACGTTATATGGAGTTTTGTCATTACTAAATCTAACATCCCTATTTATACGAAATACCTTGAGTTTTTCAATTTCGTCAGTTTCATTAAGTCCATCTACTATAGATGCATAAACTTGCTTTAAGTCTTTCTCACTAGCTTGGTAATCTTTCTTGTGCTCTGCCATCCACTCACGTGTATTATTCTCACGTAGAGATTCCAGAAATGATAAAGTAGACTGAGGTATCGAAGTAGTCATATTTTGTTTTTGCTGAGTTGCTAAATTAGTTATCTAGCATTAGAGTAGCAATCCTTTACCTTAGGTAAGGTATACATTATCTAAGGTAAAGGCATTAAAAAACCATCACATGAGTGTGATGGTTTTTAAAATTATTGATGTGACAAGTAATTATGCATGTTGTAAATCATGCTTTCCCTCTTTAATTTCCTCAATCAACTTTGCGTTAAATGCTGGTAAATCATCTGGATTTCTACTTGTTACTAAAGCTTCATCAACTACAACTTCTTTATCTACCCATAGGGCTCCCGCGTTTTCTAAGTCAGTTTTAATACTACTAAATGAAGTCATTGTTCTTCCTTTTACCACATCTGCCTCAATTAATAATTGTGGCGCGTGGCATATAGCTGCTACTGGCTTACTTTGCTTAAAGAAGTCTCTAATGAAGATGAGCGCATCATCATTACGTCTTAATTTATCAGGATTAATAACTCCTCCTGGTAACATTAGTGCATTATAATCTTTTGCACTTACATTATCTAATATATCTGTTACATCATAAGAATTAGACCAATTTCCATCTGCCCATCCTTTTATAGTCCCAGCTTTTTCACTTATTATATCTACAGTGAATCCTTCAGCTTTCATAGCCTCCATAGGTGATTTTAACTCACTCTCTTCAAATCCGTCTGTTGCTAATATTGCTATTCTCTTATTCATAATCTTTCTATCTTTTGGTTATACAATTAATTATAATACAAAGATACTAGGACACTAAAGCTGTAGCCGTTAAAGAGAATATAACAATACTGAACTTTGGGTTAAACCTTTATTAATGCAATGATTTATTTGTTAAGATTGTTAAATCTGGACATTTTGAAGAAGTAGTCCGCTGGCTTGAGCAATTCTAGACAGTTTAATATCATTGCTAGCGTCTAATGTTTTCTTGAAAAAATCTAAGTCTACCTTACCCTCGCCTATATCAAACAGCATCCCCATCATTAACCTTATTTGATGCCTCTTAAAACCTTTACCGCTTACGCGAAAGGCAAAACTTTCCTTGGGAAAAAAATTTGCTGTGTATAGTTCGTTTGGCTCTATAAGAGAAGAAGATATATTACCTATAGTCTTTGTCTCTGGGTTGGGCTTATAAGCATAAGACCTAAAATCATGTTCTCCTTCAAATAATCGCGCAGCCTCCTTCATCAACTCAATATCAAGTGATCCAGCAATATTAATCATGTATGGAGCAGCAAATGGATGATTTTTTTCTCCATAAGAAAATAGATACACATACTCCTTAGCTATAGGAGCATCCATCACATTAAATTTCTTATCTACTTGAGTTATCTCAAGGCATCTTATATCTTGAGGTAAATTATCATTAAGAAGCTTGAGAAATCCCTCTTCAGGGAGCGGACTATTATTTAAAAATAACTCAACATAAGCCACATTTGCCGAAACCTTTGCATCTGTTCTTCCAGAAGCGAGCAGTTTAAAATTTTTACGATCTAATACATATGAAAAAGTACGTTCCATCATACGTTCTACAGTGAGAACATCTGGCTGTTTCTGCCAGCCATGATAACGAAATCCTAGATATTGAATTTTAAGAAGGTAATAAAAGCGCTTATCAAACATTCTTCAAAAGTAATTGCCTTACACCAATTAAAGTTTGATAATTAAAAAATAATTGTAAATTAAAACACAACTAATCAAAAACCAATCTCTATGACAACTTCACAAAAACCTTCTACGCTATTTTGGGTAGTAGCATTTGTATTGCTTCTATGGAATTTTATGGGAGCAAGTGCTTTTATAGTAGACAACTTCTTTACCGATGCACTCGCTGGCACTTATAATGAGGAACAAATGGCTGCTATAAATGCAACACCTATATGGTCAAAAATATTATACGGTATTTCAACAATAGGCGGTCTCATTGCAGCTATATTATTGATTACTAGAAAAACAAAAGCTGTTCAAGTATATGCTATATCTCTTATAGCTGTAATTATACATACAGTATATAATATAGGTTTTGCAGGCGCTATGGAACTTTTTGGTGTGGGAGAAGGACTCATATTTCCACTCGTCATTATTGTACTTGCACTTTTTGAATACTGGTGGAGTCATTATAGCGCATCAAAAGGATGGCTCAAGTAAGTCTCCACGCAAATCACTTAAAGAGCTATCACAATTAATGCGGTAGCTCTTTTTGTTTGTTATGGATTCATAATGAGTATTTTTAACATATGAAGCATATCAATGGATTTTTAGCTACGCCATCACTTTGGTCGCAATCAGCATTTGGCCTTTCCCAGTTTGAAATGCCTAGCATTAATCTTTCAACGTTCATTGCGCAGCCTATTCCTTCTAAACTTAGATTAGGCCATCAAATTGAATTTATATTCAAACAACTCTTAGACCATACAGAGCGATACGCGGTGCTGGCACACAATATTCAGATTTTGAGAGGTAAGAACACTATTGGAGAATTAGATTTTATAGTTGAAGACCGCTTTCGCGAAAACAAGAAAATCCACATTGAACTTACCTACAAATTCTACATTCTGGATGACACGATTAAAGATCCTATACATAGACTTATAGGACCCAATAGAAAAGACAGTTTTTTTACCAAAATGGAAAAAACGAGAGATAAACAGTTACCTCTTGTTTTTACTCCAGAAGGACGTGCAACCCTCTCGGCATTTAATATTAATCCTGAGGAATTAGAGCAACAAACCTATTTTCTAGCGCAGGTTTTTAAACCTTATGGCCAGTTATCAACTATTATTGAGCCACTTGACGGGCAGTGCATCGTTGGATATTGGATACGTATGGAAAATTTCGACAGCAGTGATTTTAAGCCACACTCCTTCTATATTACACTCAAAAATGAGTGGCTTCACGAGCCCCATCTAGAGAGAGATTATATAAACCACAAAAATGTACTTAAACTCATAGCTGATAAGCATATCAACAAGAGAGCACCGCTATTATGGATCAAAAAGGATAATAATGTGCTAGAAAAATGCTTTGTAGTTTGGTGGTAAAACTCCTAATTCTTAAGTTTAAGAAATTCTTCGTAGGCAATTTATGGCGATTAACTTTCAGTATAAATTATAGTTACTAGAGAAGTGAATTTTTATAATTTGAAATTAAAATAATCGTATTGAAAAAACACCCTTTCGATCCTTCCGTAAAACATCACCTTATTATAGCCTTAGGCATGGCTTTGTGGATTTTTACATTTCTATATTTTACGGAGCCACTTGATGTTTCTCAGCTACATGATAGTGAACGTCTATTTATCTTATCACTTTACGGTCTTCTGGGCGGACTTTGCTATGTTACCATACTACCATTTCAATATTGGTTATTTAAAAAAACTAAAAACCAATGGTTACTTATTAACGAGATTAGCTTTTTTCTTGTGTTTGTTATTTGGTCATTTGTCGTAATGCGTAGTTTTTACATGTACGTAGTAGTACGTGACGAACCTAACCCATACTCTCTTTACTACTATCTAACTTCTATTTTTCTTCCAGCAATTCTTACTATTTTCCCTATAGTTCTCATAGGGCGTTTTGGATTTGGGAAGTATAAACAAAAGCAGATTGAAGAGCAAAAAATAGAAATAAAAGGTGATGGTAATTATGAAGGAATCAGGTTATTCTTATCAGATTTAATAGCATTAGAAGCGTCAGATAATTATGTAGAAATTCATTTTCAAGACAATGGCTCCTATAGAAAACAATTAATTAGAGCTCGATTATCTCACCTAGAAAAATCACTGCCTAGTATGATGAGAACGCATCGCTCTTATTTAATAAATCCTTCGCATTTTTTATCCTACAAAACAGAAGTTGGTAAGTTAGGCCTCGTTCTCTCGCATGAAATCTTTATACCCGTGTCTAAAACTTTTACACTTAGCACAAAAGAAGCCTTAGATTTTACCACAAACTAAGGACATCTCACCCCAAAGCACTGTATTTATTGAGTTTGTTGATTTTGTAATTCTAGATTTGTCTCATCAAGTTTTTAGAATTAATCTTTAAAATCATCTATTATGAAAACACTTATCACACTTTCAATAGCCGTTTTTTTTCTTTTTTCCGCTTTCGCGAAAGCGCAATCTACTCAAACGTGCAACTGCGTAGAGGAACTCTCTTTTATTAATGAACAAATAAAAGAAATGACTTCATTTAAGAAACAAATGAAAGGAGATAAACTCTCAGAATACACAACCACCTTAAAAAAATTAGAGCGAGAAGTAACTGAACAAATGAATGTGACAGATTGCTTTTCTAAGCTCAACACGCTACTATCTGTTGTAAAGGACAAACATGCTCACATACGCCATATGAAGCCTGTAATCACCTCCGAAATGGTAGATGAGAATGTAGCTTTGAACCGTTTTCGCGAAAGCGAACTATTTAAGAATCATCCTAAGACCAGTACAAGTATTGAAGAGCTTATAGCAACATTATCTGAGAAGTCTTTTGAAAGTCTAGAAGGCATTTATGAGAGAAAAGATTCTATGACCGTAGGCCTTATTAAGAAAGGTGATGCTTATGAAGGAGTTGTACTTACCTCTAGTAATAAAGGCTGGATTCCTGGACAAATCGCTTACAGAATTACTCCAAATGGCGAAAATATGTATGATGTACTTACAAGCGATATTCCAGGCGGTAAGTTAAGATATGTGAGAGGTTTATTACATTCTAATGGACGACTATGGCATCTTAAAAAAGAAGCAACAAATATGATTTCTGAGGTAAAGCAAGACCAAGCTGACTGGGAATTTAAACAACTT
Source organism: Dokdonia sp. Hel_I_63 (assembly GCF_007827285.1). Classification (NCBI taxonomy): domain Bacteria; kingdom Pseudomonadati; phylum Bacteroidota; class Flavobacteriia; order Flavobacteriales; family Flavobacteriaceae; genus Dokdonia; species Dokdonia sp. Hel_I_63. The sequence continues at coordinate 2,484,224 of NZ_VISD01000001.1, forward strand.
ACGCCAGACACGCAGTATGTATATATGGGTGCTTTTTCTAATAACGAAGAAAAAGTAAGTGCTTACAAGAAATTTTATGAAGAAACAAAAGATAAGTTTACTGCAAAAAATATTATCGTAGATCTACGTGATAATTCAGGAGGTAATTCTAAATATTCAGATCCATTTTATAAAATATTTAAAAAGAACAAAATGAATGTTTATGTCATTACAAACTTCTGGTGTGGAAGTAATGGTGAGCAATTTACTCTCAAATTGAAAGGATTAAAAAATGCAAAACATTTAGGACAGAGAACTTACGGAGCTCTTGCTTATGGTTCAAATTATGGAAATCTAATTGAAACACCATCGGGTCAATTTGCAATATACCCTACAGATATGAATTTTCATAAATTTATCAATTATGAATATGTAGGTGTACAACCAGAAATTAAATTAAGTTTTGACAAGAATTGGATTACTCAAACCTTAGAAATTATAGCAAATGACAACTAATTAAGTGTGATAGCTGGTCAACTGGAGAAGTAGTATTATTGCTACTTCTCCATTGATTTTTTATTTATGCCTGGAGATAAGAGTTTTCTCTACGTCACGTAAATGGAAACCTTTTGCTTGTAATAGTACCATGATGTGAAAAAGAAGATCTGCACTTTCATTTAAGAATAAGTGATCATTATCATCCTTTGCTTCTATTACAACCTCTACTGCTTCTTCTCCTACTTTTTGGGCTACCTTATTGATACCGCTATTAAATAAGGAGGCAACATATGAATCTGCATTTTCCCTATTATTCCAACGATCTTCTATAATTTCTTCTAGTTGAGTTAAGAAACTGAAGTTACTTTTATTGCGCTCTCCCCAGCAAGTATCTGTTCCTTTGTGACACGTAGGTCCTTGTGGTGTTACCTGGATAAGCAGTGCATCATTATCACAATCGTTCTTGATGTTATCTAGCAATAAGTAATTCTTAGTCTCCTCTCCCTTTGTCCATAGACGTTGCTTAGAGCGACTAAAGAATGTTACTTTATTTGTAGCAATCGTCTTCTCATAAGCCTCATTATTCATAAAACCTAGCATCAAGACATTCTTAGTTCTTGAATCTTGAATGATTGCTGGTACGAGACCATTCTCGTATTTTTTAAAATCTATTTTCATTACTTTTTTTTATGAACGAGTGTTATAATCTCATCGCTATTCCTTGCGAAGTTAACTCTTGTTTTAAATCTGTTATTTCTATTTCTTTAAAGTGAAATACACTTGCCGCTAGTGCTGCGTCTGCCTTACCTTCTATAAAAGTATCTGCAAAGTGTTGCATGTTTCCCGCACCACCACTGGCGATAATCGGTATATTTAAACTTTCAGAAAGTCTTGCTAGTGCTTCATTTGCAAATCCGTCTTTTGTACCATCATTATCCATTGAGGTAAATAAGATTTCTCCTGCTCCACGAACTTCTACCTCTTTTGCCCAATCAAAAAGATTTAGCTCTGTAGGTACTTTACCACCTACTAAATGTACTATCCACTCGCCATCTATAAACTTTGCATCTATAGCTACTACGATACACTGAGAACCAAATTTTGCTACTAATTCATTTATTAATTCTGGTCTTTTTACGGCACTAGAATTAATAGAAACTTTATCTGCTCCATTTTGTAATAAGATATCTACATCTTCTACAGATGAGATTCCTCCTCCCACTGTAAATGGAATATTTACTTGTGATGCTACTCGCAATACTAGGTCTGCAAGGGTCTTACGACGTTCTTCTGTTGCAGATATATCTAGAAAAACAAGCTCATCTGCACCAGTATTAGAGTAGAGCTTTGCAAGCTCTACTGGATCTCCAGCATCACGCAAGTTTACAAAGTTAGTTCCTTTTACAGTTCTACCATTTTTAATATCAAGACAAGGGATAATTCGTTTTGTAATCACGCGGAACGTCTAAAAGATTAGTAATTAAGGTTGCAAATTTAAATAAAAGTGCCGCTACTACCCCACAAAATGAAAACTGCTTTTCCTAAAGATTGCCAAAATGTAGCTCACATTCACAAACTCCTATTAAAACTTTGATAATGTGATGTTAACTAGTAAATCATCACTCCATCATTCAATTACTTTTGACTTTTAAATAATAAATCGAATAAGTTATGATCAAGATTATAGGAGTAATAGCGTTAATTGCAGGTGCCATTATGTTAGTACTTGGTGTTATGGGAATTTTTGGAAGTTTGAGCACAGGGATGAGCCCGTGGGCATTTACAATACTTGGTGTAGTATTTTTCTTTGCAGGCATCTCATTACTTAAACATAGAAAAGATACAGATGCAATTGCATCTGAAAAATAAACAAAGCAAAAAATGGTGTAAATTAGTACTTCAAAACATCCAATATGACAGTACGACCATTCCATCTTGCTATTCCCGTAGATGACGTAGAGAAAGCAAGAGTTTTTTATAGAGATATTTTAAATCTACCTGAAGGCCGCAGTAGCGATCATTGGGTAGATTTTAATTTTTTTGGGCACCAGCTAGTGATTCATTATAAAGAAAAATCAATAGTTGATGAAGTTCACAATGAGGTGGATGGTAAAGCTGTGCCTGTTCCTCATTTTGGAGTGATTTTAGAATGGAATCAATTTCAAAAATTTGCTGAGGAAATTACACCCCACGTCACTTTTGTAATAGCTCCTTATACACGCTTTGAAGGACTTGTAGGAGAGCAATCAACAATGTTTTTTTATGACCCTTGCGGCAATGCTTTAGAATTTAAAGCCTTTAAAGATGATTCTCAAATCTTTGCAACATAATATATGCAATCAATAAAACCTGGATTACTTAGACAAGCCTTTGTTATTTTCCTAATCATACTATTAGGATGGCTTATTTTTAAAGAAATGGCAACCTATCTCTCAGGAGTATTGGGAGCAATCACGCTATTTGTACTAATGCGCAAATGGCAAGGTTATCTTGTAAAAAAACGTAAGTGGAATCCAGGTGTCGCAGCCGGATTGTTAATGACGGCTTCTTTTCTTGTAATCCTTCTCCCTATCGCTGGACTTGTACTTATGCTTACTTCTAAAATAAGTAAGGCTGTAGAAAACAGCGGAAAAGTTATAGATATCGTAAAAACGGAATTATCATCTTTAGAGGCTAGATTTGGCATGGATCTCGCTAGTTCAATAGATACAAGCTCCATTACAGAATGGGTTAGTAATAATCTTCAAGGCCTCGTAGGAAGTACGTTTAACATCTTTATCGCTATAGGAATCATGTACTTCATGCTTTACTATATGCTCACTAATAGAAGAACATTTAGAGAATCCCTATTAGAGTATATCCCGCTTAGTGATAAAAACTTAAAGTTAATAGGAAAAGATAGTGTAGATCTTGTGAAGTCTAATGCAATCGGGATACCGCTAGTAGCGCTCTTACAAGGGGCTGTAGCGCTCATAGGTTTCTTAATTTTAGGTGTAGAAGATCCTTTTTTCTGGTTTGCCATAGTAACCGTTGGCTCTATGATTCCATTTGTCGGGACCGCCTTAGGTGTAATTCCAGTATGTATAATCTTATATGCGGCTGGTGATGTTTGGCAATCTATAGTCCTTGCGTTGTACGGAATTATCGTTGTGGGATCTACAGATAATTTATTTAGACTAGTGATACAGCAACGACTTGCAGATGTGCATCCGTTAGTAACAATTATTGGTGTGATTGTAGGTGTGCCTCTTTTCGGTTTTATCGGTTTGATTTTTGGACCTATTGTAGTTAGTATTTTTCTACTTATCGTTAAGATTTATAAGCATGAATATGGCAAAGAGATTTCTAATAAAAAAACCGAAGTACTTTAAAAAGTTGTAATTAGGATGGTTACGCTTTCGCGAAAGCGTGATTAAGATCATTCTTTAAGTTTTATTCAAAATTCCTATCTTTCACTTCCCAAAGCAAACCATCACTACATGCAAATACTAGGCATAGACATAGGCGGAACCGGAATTAAAGGAGTTCCCGTAGATCTTGAAACTCAAGAATATCTAGGAGAACGTTTTAGAATAGATACACCACGTCCCGCAAAACCCAAGGCTATTGCACAGTGCGTACAAGAACTTGTAGAACATTTTAATTGGACTGGCCCCATAGGTGTAGGTTTTCCTACAGTAGTGGTAGATGGTAAGGCAATGGCTTACGGCAATATGCATAAAAGCTGGCAAGGTGTTCAAATAGACGAACTTTTCACCGAAAAAACAGGACTCCCATGCTCTGCCATAAATGATGCAGATGCAGCCGGCCTTGCAGAAGTAAGATATGGCGCAGGAAAGGATTTAAAAGGTCTTGTTGCTGTGATTACAGTAGGAACTGGAATTGGTTCTGGCTTGTTTTATAATGGCCAGCTCATCCCTAATTTTGAATTAGGTCGTTTACCATACAAGAAAAAGCCTATTGAACAATATGCAGCAAACTCTGTACGCAAAGCAGAAGACTTGACTTACAAAGAATGGGCAGAGCGTTTTAATTTTTTCTTAAAAAATGTAGAGTTGATTTGTACTCCTAACCACTACATCATAGGTGGTGGCATAAGCAAACACATGGAGGAATTTGAAAAATATCTTACTACAGATATCCCTATTGTCGCCGCCAAAACCAAAAATCATGCAGGTATTATAGGAGCAGCTTGTGGGTATCTTGATAAAATGGAACGCAAGTAATATTAATTTTCATTTACTAGTAGTTATTATTTGAGTTTACACTTCTCACGTGCGAGCACGATTTCTTTTGTTTACTTTTAAAGCGTAACAACTTTAAATCGACCAAAAGAATGCGTTTATTACTTACACTTACTACCCTACTATTAAGTTGCCTTAACACACTTGCTCAAACTGGCAGTGTAGATATGGATTACTATCTTCCTAAAGATGTAACTTATGATCAATCTATTCCTACACCAGAAAGCATTATAGGCTATACGCCTGGAGAGTGGCACGTAAGTCATGATAAACTTTCTGAGTACATGCGTACACTCGCAGCTGCTAGTGATAGAATTACAATAGAAAACAGAGGTAAAACTTTTGAGGGTCGCCCTATTCTTTTACTTACAATAACTTCTCCTAGCAATCACAACAACCTAGAAGCAATACGCGCAGAGCATGTAAAACTTACAGAAAACGGAAGCAGATCTTTAAATACTAGTGATATGCCTATCGTAGTATATCAAGGACTTTCTATACATGGTAATGAACCTTCTGGGGCAAACGCTGGACTTGTAGCTGCCTACTATCTTGCCGCTGCACAAGATCCAAAAATCGATGACTTACTTAAGAACACGGTCATCCTTTTTGATCCCTCATTTAATCCAGACGGTTTACAACGATTTGCATACTGGGCAAATACTAATAAGAGTATAAACATCAATCCTGATCCACAAGATCGTGAATATAATGAGGTATGGCCTGGTGGACGTACTAACCACTACTGGTTTGACATGAACCGCGACTGGCTTCCTGTACAACTTCCAGAATCCCGTGCTCGCATCAATACCTTCCATAACTGGTATCCTAATATTCTTACAGATCACCACGAGATGGGATCTAACAGTAGTTTTTTCTTCCAGCCAGGAATACAATCACGTACACACCCACTTACGCCTGCCTTAAACCAAGAGCTCACAAAGCAAATAGGTAATTACCACGCAGCAGCACTAGATAAAATAGGTAGCTTCTACTACACAGAAGAAAGCTTTGATGACTTTTACTATGGAAAAGGATCTACATTTCCAGATATTAATGGAGGTATTGGGATTCTTTTTGAACAAGGAAGTAGCCGCGGCCACGCTCAAGAAACAGAAAATGGATTACTAGAATTTAAATTCACTATACGCAATCAGTTTACTGCTATCTTATCCACATTAGAAGCAGCGCAAGGAATGCGTTCAAAATTATTAGACTATCAGCGCGATTTCTTTAATAACGCTCGAGGCGAAAAAGCGAATGGTGCCTACGTTTTTGGGAGTGAAAAAGATGCAAGTAGCTCTTATCACCTCGCCGAAATACTAAAACGTCATAAAATTAAAGTACATGAAGTTGCCAAAGACTTTACAGAAGGGAATAGCAACTTCAAAAAAGGAATGAGCTATATGGTTCCAAAAAACCAGAGACAAAGCCGCCTTATAAAAGCAATGTTTGAAAAACGAACTACATTTCAAGACAGTTTGTTTTATGATATTAGTGCATGGTCTTTCCCACTAGCTTTTGGTGTAGACTTCTCAGAAAACGCATCTTTAAATAATGCTGGAAATGAGATTCAAGAACTATCAATGAAACCAACGCCTGCCGTAGCTTCAAGTACCTATGCATACTTAATGGAATGGCATGACTACTATACTCCTAAGGCACTTAACAGTATCTTAAATAAAGGAATAAGAGCAAAAGTTGGCATGGAGCAATTCACCCTAGAAGGTGCTACTTATGACTATGGGACTATTATGATTCCTGTGCAAAATCAATCATTGAATCCGCAAGAGTTAAATGCCTTTATAAATGAAGTAGCTCAAGACGCTCATGTAACCATCAAAGCTGTAAGCACCGGACTTACACAAGGAATAGATCTAGGTAGTAATCAATTTAGAGCGCTCAAGCCTGCAAAAGTTGCCATTATTGTAGGAGAAGGCATTAACCCGTACGATGCAGGAGAAATCTGGCATCTATTTGATACACGTTATAATATGCGTATCACAAAACTTGACACTAAGAGTTTAGGACGCACAGACTTATCTCAATACACAGATATCATTCTACCTAATCTATGGGGAAGCGCTATAGATAAAGGGACTACAGAAGATCTTAAACAATGGGTACGCGATGGTGGTACACTTATAGGATATAAAAATGTAGCCAACTGGTTCAAGGGGAACAAAATGCTGAATATTTCCTTTGAGGAAACTAAAAATCCTACTAAGAATGTGAGCTTTGAGCAGCGCAGAGATTTTAGCGGTGCGCAAGTAATAGGAGGAGCAATCTTTGAAGCAAAGCAAGATAGATCTCACCCTATTAACTTTGGATATACAGGAGATAAGGTTTCCTTATTTAGAAACACCACTATTTTTGTTAAAGCCGACTCTACCAGTTATAAAAACCCTATCCAGTATACTAAGACTCCTTTACAAGCTGGTTATATTTCAAAAATTAACCTAAAAGCAATTCCAGAAACAAGACCATTTGTACACCAAAGTAGTGGACGTGGAGAGGTTATTTTATTTACAGATAATACAAACTTTAGAGCGTTCTGGTATGGTACTAATAAATTATTAATGAACGCTATCTTCTTTGGTAGCGAGATGTAATCGTAACTTATAATTTGTTTTTAAATCATATTCACAATCAATATGAAAATAGACCTTTCTAATAAAACCTCTGCCCAACTTCGGTCTAATCTTAACTTGATTACAGTAATTATAGTTGCCTTGCTTATCGTGATATCATTTCTCATTGGTATCTCGATTTACGGGATTACTACAAGAGAAGACTCAAATTCTTTTATAGGTACACTAGTAGTTGGCATTTCTTGCTTGGGTACTGTTCCATTGCAGTTTATTATAAGAAAGGCTATCAAAAAAGAATTGAAATCAAGAGGAGAGATTGTATAAACGGCACGTTTTCGCGAAAGCGTACTCAACTCAATTATTTTTATAACTTTACACATAGTATGATATTAATCACAACATATACATTCATCTCGTGTGCAACGCTGCGCCGGACTTGATATGTTGTCACTATATGATTATAGAGAGTAACAATACAAAAGAGTCCGGCCACCACGCTGGACTCTTTACTTTTATGGTCTAGCGTAGGTCTTGACCATCTAATCTATCATTTATGAAAACACTACTACGCAACTATACAAATACTTTTAAGGGGCTATCTAGAGAAATCTGGTGGCTATCGCTCATCACATTGATAAACAGAGCGGGTGCGATGGTGATTCCTTTTCTTTCTATTTATTTAAATAAAGATCTCCATTTTAGCCTGCCTGATGTTGCATGGATCATGACATCTTATGGTCTTGGGTCTTTTGCAGGAGCATGGCTAGGCGGTAAATTATGTGATGTTATAGGTTATTATAAAGTCATCCTTTTAAGTTTGATTTTTACTGGAATAAACTTTTTATGGGTAATGCATGTAGAGACTTTCTGGGTTATGTGTTTCTCATTTTTTATCCTCATGGTACTAGCAGATATGGGGCGTCCTGCATTTTTTGTAGCGCTTAGTGCATACTCAAAACCAGAAAATAAAACACGCTCGCTTACACTAATACGACTCGCTATTAATCTAGGTTTTTCTGTAGGGCCAGCTGTGGGAGGAATTCTCATTGCTACCGCAGGATATGATGCACTATTCTATGTAGACGGCTTGACGTGTCTCTTTGCTGCAATCTTGATGACTCAAGTATTAAATCCTAAAAAGACTAAGGAACTTGATAAAGAGGTCATGATTGAAAACCCTAAAAAACCTTTACTTGACGCGCCTTATGTACTGTTTCTCGTTGCGCTTGCGCTATTTGGGATTGTCTTTGTGCAATACTTTTCGACAGTACCATTATATTATAAGGATGAATATAAGCTTGGCGAGGATGCCATAGGACTCATTCTTGCTCTTAACGGTATTTTGATTGTATTGTTTGAAATGCCACTCATCGCCTGGATGGAAAAGAAAAACCTCTCTAACGTACAAAGCACCATCTTGGGATTACTCATGACAGGTGCTAGTTTTGTGTTATTACTATGGGAAACATGGGTAGGCATTATAGTCATTGGGATGATTATCGCAACCTTTGGGGAGATGATTTCTTTTCCATTTAGTAATAAATTTGCTTTAGATCGCTCTAAGTTAGGAAGACAAGGTGCTTACATGGGCGTGTACAGCATGTCATTTTCAGTAGCGCATATTTTTGGGCACAATAGTGGTATGCAAATCACAGAAGCATTTGGTTTTCAAACAACGTGGATATTTTTGATAGGTCTCACGCTTATCGCTTGGCTATTGTTATATATTGTTAAGCGCATGCTGGCAAATGAAACACCGCCAGAACCTGTATCTTTAACTTCAAAATAAGATTTATGAGAATTATTATTATCATTTTAAGTGCCCTTTTGGTACAAGCATGCAATATTAATAAGGAAGATCAAAACTCATTACAAGAGCATATTACAAATGAAAATAACGCTTTCGCGAAAGCACAACCTGTATTAGATACATCTAGGTATAACGTAGCTTTCTTAATTATGGATGGCACTTTTAATACGGAACTCACTGCACCGTTTGATATTTTTCAGCACACGATTTACAGAGATAGCATTAAAGCGATGAATGTGTTTACAGTTGCAAATACACTGGATCCTATTAGAACATTTGAAGGTATGTACCTCCTACCCGATTTTGATTATACACAAGAGAAAATGCCTAAGATTGACATTCTGGTAATCCCTAGCGCAGAGCATCACCTAGATATAGATCTAGATGATGAGGCGATGATTTCGTTTGTTCAGAAAGTAGATAAAGAAGCTCTTTTTATGACTTCTCATTGTGATGGTGCTTTTGTGCTTGCACAGGCAGGACTTCTCGATGATAAAGTTTCTACTACTTTCCCGAGTGATATAGATAAAATGAGAGCTAAGTTTCCAGCCCTTGATATTAGAAAAGAAACCCTATTTGTTCACGACGGGAAATACATCACCTCTGCTGGTGGTGCCAAAAGTTTTGAGGCTGCACTCTACCTTACAGAACACTTATATGGTGCAGAAATAGCACGTTCACTAGCAGGAGGATTAGTGATAGACTGGAATCTAGATACCGTCCCACACACGATTATTGACTAAAAAAAGCGCTGTGAAAGAACAAAATATAAATACTATAATATTTGATCTAGGCGGTGTACTCATAGACTGGAGTCCAGAATACGTTTATCTCAAAGAATTTAGAGGAGATCGAGCAAAGATGGATTGGTTTCTCAATCACGTTTGCGCATGGGACTGGAATGTTAACCAAGACGCTGGTTATTCTCTAGAAAAAGCTACACAAGAACGCATAGCAATGTTTCCAGAATATGAAAGGCTCATAAAAATGTATTATGGCCGATGGGAGGAAATGCTAGGTTTTACTCATGAGGGAACTCTCAACATCCTAAAACAGCTTATAGATAATCCCGACTATAGAGTGCTTGCACTTACTAACTGGAGTGGTGAGACATTCCCTATTGCGCTTAAAAAGTTTCCTTGGTTGCAATGGTTTGAGGGAATTCTAGTGTCTGGTGATGAGGGAACTCGCAAACCCTATAAAGATATCTATGATCTTATGCTGGATCGTTATAAGATTGAACCGTCTCAAGCTTTATTTATAGATGATAGTCTAAAAAATATCCAAGGTTGTGAAGTGGCTGGAATAACAGGTATTCATTTTGCAGATGCACAAACACTTGCGGTCCAACTTAGATCAAAAGGAGTGCACGTAACACTACAAAAAAATAACTATTACATATGATTAAAATATATCACAATCCTCGCTGTTCAAAGAGTAGGCAAGGTCTAGCTTTGCTAGAAGAGTCCGGAAAAGAATTTGAGGTAATAAAATATCTTGATAATCCTCTTTCTGAATCAGCGCTTACGTCTCTTATTGATATGCTTGATATAGCTCCTATGGAACTCGTAAGAAAAGGCGAAGCTATCTGGAAGGAAAACTATAAAGGAAAAGAACTTAGCGATACGGATGTTGTAGCCGCTATGTCTCAACATCCTAAATTAATAGAGCGTCCCATTGTAGTTCTCGGAAAAAAGGCCGTTATTGGACGACCTCTAGAAAATATAGAAAAACTATTGAGCTTATAATTTTAAAAATAAATATTATGAAAATAATTATCGCATTAGTACTCTTTGTCTTTGTTGGAATATCAAATGTTCAAGCACAAAGCCCTAGCGTAAGTACTGTAAATAAAGAAAAAGTAAGTGAGATTGACATGCTTACACAGAAACTCAATCTTAGCTCAGAACAAGTAGCAAATATTTCTAAAACTATAAAAGCATTTAAATCTACAGAAGATAGACTTAGAGCTGGAGGTCTTAGCGCTGCAGATAAAAAAGAAGAGCTTGCTAAACTTGCCAAGCGTAAAGATGGTAATATGCAAACGTTTTTAACTAAAGAGCAATATGCTATATACAGCAGTCTCAAAAAACAGTAATTAAAAACTACATTATAATAACATCCAGATGTTCAAGCATCTGGATGTTATGTTTTACAACAGCTTGTTGTCATCATATCTGGAAAGTCAGGATATACATCATTGTTATGTATAATTATGTTACCTTGACTCACTCATAAAACTAAACGACTCTGTGAGTCCCAATCCCTTTAAAATTATAGGCGTAGGCGCCACCTTCTCTCCTAACCTCAAAGCAAACTTGTACGAGGCTGCTAGACTATGTATTCATTTTAATGCAACGTTAGTAGTGATTCACGTAGGTGATCATACAGATGTGAAACATCAATCTTTTGAGAAGTTACTCACTAGTTTTCATCAAGAAGGTCTTAAATCTGAAATAGTATTTAAGCCTGGAGACCCTGTTAAAGTGATGATAGAAGCTGCCAGTACTTTAAAGATTGATTTACTCATTGTTGGTGCCCTTCAAAGAGAAAATTTTGTCAATTACTACTTAGGGTCTATTGCCAGAAAAATAACGCGAGGTGCCTCTTGCTCTGTGCTCTTACTTATCAATCCCTCTGTTACACGTATTCCGTGTAAACATGTAGTTGTAAATGGGCTTGAAGATCCAAAAACAGAACAAACCATTACCACTGCCTTTTACGTTGCTCACGGTCTGAGTGCAGATAAAATGACCATCGTAGAAGAAATTACTGAGAACGAAATTCACGTAAATGTAGATGATGATACCTCACTACGCCGAGCAAATATTGCTAAAGAAAAACTGCGTAGACGAGAGGAAAGCAGAGTACAGCAAATTATAAATAAAGTGCCTAAAGAAATACAGCAACGTGTAGATGCAAGGTCTCAAGCCATTTTTGGAAAACGAGGATACTCCATCGGTCACTATGCAGAGGTCGTAAGAGCAGATTTATTAATCATGAACGCCCCATCAAAAACATCATTTTTGGATCGTTTATTTCCACATGATATTGAGCATATTCTCACAGAACTCCCTACAGATGTTTTAATTGTACGATGAGTCCAAAAGAGAATTCCATAAATAATTTTTTTAAAACGCTTCCGCGAAATATTTTTTCAGGATTCGTGGTAAGTCTTATTGCACTACCATTAGGTCTAGGACTTGCAATGGCTAGTGAGGCTCCGCCTATCTCAGGAATTATTACTGCTGTTGTAGGAGGAATACTAGTCTCCATACTTGGTGGTAGTAATGTGACCATTACAGGACCCGGAAATGGTCTTGTGGGAGTAGTACTCATAGCAATTACAGCTTTAGGCTTAGAAAGCACCTATGCTGCTATTATTTGTTCTGGCGGACTACTTATGTTGTTAGGTTTTCTGCGTATGGGAAAACTAGCAGATTTCTTTCCCTCTTCTGCCATACAAGGGATGTTAGCCGCCATCGGTCTTATTATCCTAGGAAAGCAGTTCCACATCATGCTCGGGAATAAAATTACACGCGACGGGAGCATTGACTATCTACTTGAAATCCCAAATTCAATTATTGGCGTTTTCAGTTATACAGATACAGGACTCATCTTTGCCGCTATTTTTGGCGTAGGCAGTCTTGCAATCATGATTTTTTATGGAAAAATCAGAAACAAATATTTACAACTCGTCCCTGCACCTATGTGGATCGTGTTACTCTCTATAGGTTTTAGTTATTATTATGAGCTTGTACTTGGTTTACCTAATCCTATTGCTCAAGAATATATGATAAGTGGTATCCCAGCACTAGGAGATATCGTAGAGGATTTACCTATACCTAATTTTGGGTCTGTTGGGACATTTACCTTCTGGACAAGTGTCTTGTCACTTACCCTCATCGCAAGTATAGAATCGTTGCTTAGTATAAAAGCAGTAGACAAGCTAGATCCCCTCAAACGTAGATCAAATATTAATCGTGACCTCAAGGCCTTAGGTCTTGCGACTGTAGGCTCTGGGTTTCTAGGTGGACTTAATGTGGTTACTGTAATTGCTAGAAGTTCTGTAAATGTAAATAATGGAGGTACTAATAGAAGTGCCAACTTTAGCCACGCTACATTCTTAGTTATTTTTATTGCATTATTTAGCACACAACTTACACGTATTCCATTGCCGGCTTTAATGGCTATTCTTGTATATACAGGATATAAGCTTGCTTCACCTGTAGTTGTGAGAAAGATGTTTACCATAGGAAAAGAACAAGTACTTATTTTCTTTGTTACATTACTAACTACCTTGTTTGTAGATCTTATATCTGGTATTCTAGCAGGTATTGTCATCACATTTATCATTCATATTCTTTTAAATAAAAGCACAGGGCTATTTCTTAGAAACATGTTTAAGCCTAACGTGTTGATGTTCCAAGAAACTGGAGACAAAGGAGGAAGTAACTATTATGTGAGTGTAAAACACTTTTGTACTTTTTTAAACTTTTACAAACTCAAACAAAAGCTCGAAGCTATTCCTGAGAGCCAGGATGTGGTAGTAGATTTTTCAAAATGTAGCTTTGTAGATCACACAGTCATGGAGAATCTTCACGACTTTCAAGAAGTATTCAGTAAAAAAGGTGGGCACTTTGAGGTTGTAGGTTTAGACATGCATGATACAGACTCTGCTCATCCTTTTGCACTTCGCAAGATGATAACAGTGCCTAAGATGTTTACAAAGAGTAAAACCAAACGCCAAGTATCACTTGAAGAACTTGCTCAAAGCTATAATCTAGAATATCATCCAGAAAAAAATGAAGATGTTCATGAGCTTACAGATTTCCTTTATTTCCAGACAAAACATATAAATCACTCATATAACGAGTTTAAGGATGATGATAATGTGCTGCATCTTTTTGATATTATCTATTCCGAAGGAGAATTTATAGCACAGGGAACCGTACGCTCAACTATGATCACCATAGACTTGCCTACTCCTATTCCATCGTTTACAATAGATAAAGAAGGATTTTTAGAAAAGTTTTATGCAATAACTGGGTGGAATGACATCAACATTGATGGCCATACAGATTTTTCTAATCGATTCTTTTTATTAGGAGAAAACGAGTATGCCATTAAGAGTTTCTTTTCTAATGAGCTTATTCATTTCTTAGAGAGCAATCCTTATTACCACATAGAATCAAAAGGAGATCAGCTACTTATTTTTAACAAAGAGCGACCTGCCACGATTAAAGAAATTAAAGCGTTGCTGGACTATGCTAGAAGATTACAGCAAGTTATCCATAATATTACTGGAGAACTTCTAGCGGTTATTTAAAACAACAAAGCCATCCTTACGGGATGGCTTTGTTGTTTTATAGAGCATGATACTTATGCATCTTTATGCATAAATGATTGTTTTGCTAGCAATACCTCCTCTGTTTCTACATGCTCATCATCCGGTACACAGCAATCTACTGGACATACTGCAGCACATTGTGGCTCGTCATGAAAACCTTTACATTCGGTACACTTATCTGGAATGATATAGTAAATCTCATCACTCACAGGTTGTTGTGCTTCATTTGCATCTACTTCTTTTCCGTTAGGTAAGACAACATTTCCTTCTAGGTCTGTTCCATCTGCATAGCGCCAGTCATCTGCGCCTTCGTAAATGGCAGTGTTAGGACACTCAGGCTCGCAAGCTCCACAGTTTATACATTCGTCTGTTATGATAATTGCCATAGTTTTCTTTTTGGGTAACTTTGCACAAAAATAACGCCTAGACACCGATTTGCCAAAACCTATGACACTTCAACTACGAATTAACGCTTTTATTGAGCTAGGAAAATTTTTAAGTCAGTTTACACGTGACTCAATTGCCCAAAAAGAAGGAGTATTACACAATGATCTCTTCTTTGACGGAATGCAGCATCAGTTTAAACTAGCTAGTGAAAACAACGGCTGGTTCACTAAAGAAAATATACTCTTCGCTTTAGAAGGCTGGGCACAGTCACTTACTCAAGAAAAACTTACTGAGTGGCTTGATGGGTATGATACCGCTTTCGCGAAAGCGCAATCACAACAAACCGTTGCCGTAATCATGGCAGGTAATATTCCATTAGTAGGCTTTCATGACTTTATGTGCGTATTAATTGCTGGGCATAAATTTGTAGGAAAACAATCGTCTAATGATAAGCACCTCCTACCCTTTCTTGCAAAATATCTAGAATATGCAGAACCTGCTTTTAAGGAAACCATAAGCTTCACTGAAGATAAATTACCAGCTTACGATGCAGTGATTGCAACGGGAAGCGATAACACGGCTAGGTATTTTGAATATTACTTTGGTAAAAAGCCTAACATTATCCGTAAAAACAGAAATTCTGTTGCCGTACTTACTGGTAATGAAACAGAAGATGAGCTTGTTGCACTAGGTGAAGATATATTTAGGTATTACGGTTTAGGATGCCGTAATGTATCAAAATTATATGTACCACAAGATTACAATTTTAATGCCTTTTTTAAAGCTATTTATCACTGGAGCGATATTATGAATGGTGCAAAATATGCCAATAATTATGATTACAACAAGGCGGTATATCTAATGAGCCTTTTTGAGCTCTTAGAGAATGGTTTCTTAATGCTTAAGGAAGATGGAAGCTACGGCTCACCTATTGCGACTCTATTTTATGAGAAATATGAGTCTCTAGAAAGCCTAGTTGAAAAGCTTGAAATAGATAAAGATCGTATTCAATGCATCGTTGGTAATACTACACTAGAGGATAAAGTTAAAGAACTCACTCCTATTGGAAAAACTCAGAAACCTGAGCTTTATGATTATGCAGATGGGGTTGATACTATTACATTTTTGACAACATTATAGCCAATATTTTATCAATTTATCTGTGGGTTTTTCTAACGATTTGGGCATCTTTGTAAAGCACAAAACGCATAAAAACGCACACCATGAAGAAGCACAACTTTAGCGCAGGACCTTGTATTTTACCTCAGGATGTTTTTAAAGAAGCATCACAGGCTATATTAGACTTTAATGATTCTGGACTTTCTATTCTAGAGATTTCCCATAGAAGTAAAGACTTTGTAGATGTAATGGACGAGGCTAGAAATCTAGCGTTAGAATTACTAGGCTTAGAAGGTAAAGGCTATAAAGCACTTTTTTTACAAGGTGGAGCGAGTATGCAATTTTTAATGGTCGCTTATAATCTACTAGAAACTAAGGCTGGTTATATAAATACTGGAACTTGGAGTGATAAGGCTATCAAAGAGGCAAAACTTTTTGGAGAAGTTGCTGAGGTTGCATCTAGTAAAGAGGCAAATTTCAATTACATCCCTAAAGGATTTATACTTCCAGAAAACTTAGACTATCTACACCTCACAAGTAACAACACTATTTTTGGGACACAAATTAAGCACTTCCCAGAGGTAGATTGTCCTCTTATATGTGATATGAGTAGTGATATCTTTTCTAGAGAGATTGATTTTAATCAATTTGACCTAATCTATGCAGGTGCTCAGAAAAATATGGGACCAGCAGGAACTACACTTATTATAGTAAGAGAAGATATTCTTGGTAAAGTGACTCGTAAGATTCCATCTATGCTGGATTATCAAACGCACATAAGTAAAGGAAGTATGTTTAATACGCCTCCTGTATATGCAGTATATATCTCAATGCTTACTATGCGCTGGTTAAAAGAACAAGGTGGCGTAAAAGCGATTGAAGAAATCAATAATAAAAAAGCGACATTACTTTATAGTGAGATAGAACTTAATCCACTATTTAAAGGATTTGCTGCCAAAGAAGATCGTTCTACCATGAACGCTACATTCTCACTTACAGATGGTGATCTTAAAGATGCCTTCGATGCCATGTGGAAAGAAGCAGGCATTAATGGTTTAAATGGTCACAGAAGTGTAGGCGGCTACAGAGCTTCTATGTATAATGCTTTATCTATGGATAGTGTAGGTGTACTAGTAGACGTAATGAGCGAACTAGAAAGAAAAGCTTAGATCCACAAGGACAAAACAACAATATTAAACCGCATATAATAGCATTTACGATGAAAGTATTAGCAAACGACGGAATATCACAAACGGGAGTAGACGCTCTTACAGCTGGAGGATTTGAAGTAATTACTACAAATGTTGCTCAGGACCAACTGGAAAACTACATTAATGAAAAACAGATTGATGTCATTTTAGTAAGAAGTGCTACCACAGTACGTAAGGAACTTATTGACGCTTGTCCATCCATAAAAATCATAGGACGTGGTGGCGTAGGAATGGATAATATTGATGTGCAATATGCCAGAGATAAGGGACTCCATGTAATTAATACACCTGCAGCATCGTCTGCATCTGTGGCAGAGCTCGTATTTGCTCACTTGTTTAACGGAGTTCGTTTCTTATTTGATTCTAACCGTAATATGCCACTTGAAGGTGACACAAAATTTAAAGGATTAAAGAAAGCTTACGCGAAAGGAACCGAGCTACGTGGTAAAACACTAGGTGTAATTGGTTTTGGGCGTATAGGTCAAGAAACTGCAAAAATTGCTTTGGGAGTTGGAATGAAAGTTATCTTTCATGATCCGTTTACAGAAAAAGCGACAGTTACTGTTCCTTTTTTTGACGGACAGTCAGTAGCGTTTGATCTTACTTCTGTATCAAAAGAGGAAGTTTTAAAATCTGCAGATTTTATAACACTTCATGTTCCTGCACAAAAAGACTATGTAATAGGTAAAGCAGAGTTTGATCTTATGAAAGATGGCGCTGCACTTGTAAATGCTGCAAGAGGTGGGGTTATAGATGAAGTAGCACTTGTAGCTGCTTTAGATAGCAACAAACTTTCATTTGCAGGTTTAGATGTTTTTGAAAACGAACCTACTCCAGCGGTACAAGTGCTTATGAATCCTAAAGTAAGTTTATCTCCACACATTGGAGCAGCAACTGGTGGAGCACAAGATCGTATAGGTACAGAGCTAGCAGAGCAAATCATCGAAATCCTTAAGTAACAGCACCTTTTTTAAATGCAGTAAGCACCAACATTTAATTTAAAATTTACTGTTTATCGACTTAAAACTGTCTATAATCGACAAGATTCTAAAAATACCATCCGTAAGGGTGGTTTTTTTATATGTGTAATTTTAGGACTTATAATATTTTGTACCTTGAATCTTGTAAACATTAAAAAATAACAACGATGGCAGGATTATTAGATTTATTAAATAGTGATATAGGAAAATCTCTTATTAGCGGAGCAAGTGCAAAGTCAGGACAATCTGAAGGTGCAACTGCACAGGTTTTAAGCATGGCACTTCCAGTACTTATGGGAGCTATGAAGAAAAACGTACAGACACCAGAAGGAGCAGCTGGTTTAATGGGCGCTTTATCAGGAAAACACAGTGGTGGTATTTTAGACCAACTTGGAGACCTTATGGGTAACGGAGGACCTAGTGATGACGTAGTAAATGATGGTGCTGGAATTTTAGGACACCTTTTAGGAAACAAACAACCTGCTGTTGAAAATGCATTGAGTAGCAAGTCTGGTGTAGATGCCGGGTCTGTAGCTCAAATATTAAAAGTTGCTGCGCCTATACTTATGGGAGTATTGGGAAAGCAAACTAAAGAAAATAACGTAAGTGATGGTACTGGTATGAGTGCACTACTAGGCAGCATGCTAGGTGGTCAACCTCAAGAAAACCAAAGCTTAATCACTACCCTACTAGATGCAGATGGAGATGGAAGCATCTTAGATGACGTAGCAGGAATGGTACTAGGAAGCAATAAAAAACAAGGTGGTATAGGAGGCCTTCTAGGAGGACTTTTTGGAAAATAATCCATTAAACATTTATTCATATATAAAGAGTGCCTTTTCAGGCACTCTTTTTTTGTTCCCTCATTGAGAGGTCTCCTTTACTCATTATAGCTTTAAATAAAGGTTACTGCTTAGTAAGTTTACACGGTATAACAATTAGTACTATCGTTAATACTACGATAAAACAAACCTGTATCACAGGTAAAATCTTTAACTTTAAGATTATGAAAAAGATAATTTACTTAGCAATTCTTACCGCAACCATAATAGGTTGCGCAACTACAAGTGGTACAAAAGATATAGGCAATACTGCAGATAATACATCAGACACAGTACGCATTGCAAATGACAGCCTAGAATATGAAATTATTATTATAGAACCAGGGTTTAATACATGGCTAGTTACACAAAGACCTAGAGGGTTTTATGGGCAGTTTTTCTTAGAAAATAAAAATAGGTTTTATGTCACTGAATATAACAACAGAGTAAATAACATATCACAATACGACCCTAATCTATACATCCAGCGCATAGATTACAATTCTAATACCGATTATGGGTATGAAGTTAATTACCTATTATATAATTGGTTTGAATTTTTCCAAGAACGCAACAATCAGAAACTACGATAATCGTATTTTTGCAGCGTTATGAAAGACTTTAAAAAACGCTGGGAAATCACTCAAAATTGGCAGTTTATTCATGTGGTACTTGGATTAATTGCCGCTCTTTTCTCAGGATACTTAATAGCAAGAGCTATTTATATTCCTGCCTATGAAACATCAGTTCCCATAGCCACTATATTACTTAGCTTGCCTATTACATTCTTAATTATATGGATAACGCTTTGGCTATTTAAAAAACTATATTCACGATGGGGAGTGACGTATCGCTGGGAACTTATCGCTATATTTTTAGCATTTGCGGTTACTGGATCTACTGCTGGACGTATTTCAAACCCCTTAATGGAACTTATAGGTTTAGGAAAAGACGCTACAAATGGATGGATTTATTGGCCTGTTAGAATCTTGTTAATTTTTCCCATTTATCAAGTTCTTTTGGTGATATTTGGATGGATATTTGGTCAGTATGCGTTCTTCAAAGCGTTCGCTACTAAAATGGTCTCAAGAATGGGACTAGGATTTTTATTTTCAAAGAAAGCTTGAAAAAAGACAACTCTATTATTATAAGACTTATAGCATTACTTACAATGCTTGTTCTCTTGTTGCCTGCTGTAGTTTCTTTTTCTCACAGCACAGCAAACCATGAACATTATGATACCTGTAAATTCACAGGAGATGTGCATGTTCACGAATCAAAACTAGATTGTGATCTTGGTGATTTGCATATTGTAAAGGCTGGAGTTTACGCTTTCGCGAAAGCGTACCCATCACCCACCATACACATCTCAAAAGAAGTAGATGTTTTATTACAGACATCATACACAACCACCATCTTAAGTTCCTCAGATCGTGGTCCCCCGTTTTGTTAAGCATTGAATTACATTCAATAATTAGCAAAACAATTTTATATGAAATTTTATTTATGGCTTAGCATTGCCTTGCTGAGTATTACGAGTACAGCACAAGAGTGTACCTATACCCTATCTGGTTATATTATAGACCTGCATGATAATGAAGTATTATCTGGTGCAACTATTATAGTTGCCGGGTCTGAAGATGCTGTGATGACTGATAGCCTAGGCAAATATGTTATTACAGGACTTTGTACAAACAATTACACGCTACAAGTGTCGCATCCTGCATGTAAAACTCAAATAGTAAAAGTAGATGTAAACAGCAATACTACTCGTAATATCAACATGGAACATCACCTAGAGTCACTAGGCGATGTCGAAGTTGTAGCACATGCTCATAAAAGTAAAAGTCGCACAGCGACAGAAGCTATTGTAAACCATGATTTTCTAGAAAGTAACAGTGCAGCCTCACTAGGTGATGCGCTTAAAAGTCTAAGCGGTGTCACTTCATTAAACACAGGTAACTCTGTAGTAAAACCAGTAATACAAGGACTACACTCTAGTAGGGTTGTTCTCATTACAGAAGGTACGCGTTTACAAGATCAAGAATGGGGTGTAGAACATGCGCCAAATATTGATGTGAATGCAGCTGGTGAAGTCACTGTTATTAAAGGAGCTGCCGGTTTACAATATGGCGGTGATGCTATAGGTGGTACTATAATTATAGAACCTGAGCAAGTACCTGTTAAAGACACAATTTTTGGGAGAACTATTATTACCGGCGCGACCAATGGTCGTGGAGGTTCTATTACAACTTCATTGATAAAGTCTTATAACAATGGCTGGTACGGAGGCATAAACGGGACTTTAAAACGTTTTGGAGATGCAGAAGCACCAGATTATGTATTGAGTAATACAGCACTTTCAGAGAAAGATATATCTGTACGTTTAGGAGTTAATAAATACCGTTACGGTGTGGAGGGTAGTTACTCGATTTTTGACAAAGAGTCTGGTATTTTACGCTCATCACACGTAGGTAATGCTTCAGATCTCTCGGTTGCAATAAATAGCCAAGAGCCATTTGTGGTAGAGCCATTTACATACGATATTGAGGCCCCTAGACAAGAAGTAACACACCAGATAGCAAAACTTAAATCATTCTATCGCTTTGATAACTTTGGAAAATTGAGCGCTCAAGTAGATTACCAGCGCAACAACAGACTAGAGTTTGATATACGTCGCGATAGTGATGACTTAAGACCTTCTATTGATTTACAACTAGAAACTTTTGGAGGGAAAATAGACTTTGATTATACGGCAGATAATTCCATCAATGCAAAAGTGGGAGTATCTGGTAATTATCAAGATCATTTTCCTGATCCGTCTACCGGAGTGAGAAGACTTATCCCAGATTACCAAGCTTTTGATTTTGGTGTATATGCGTTAGGTTCTAAAAACTTTGGTAAATGGACTTTAGAAGCTGGTGCTAGATTTGATTATAACCGCATCAATGCAGAAAAGTTTTATGCAACAAGCTTATGGGAAGACCGAGGTTATGATGTTCAATTCCCTCAGTTTGAGCGCGAAGAATTTCAGAATCAAATTTTTGTCAAACCTGAGTTTGAGTATCACAACTTTTCGGCAACTGCTGGAGCCTCTTATGAGGTAAATGATGCGACTACAGTTTCCTTAAACTATGCGCTGGCTTCACGGTCGCCTAATGTATCAGAATTATTTTCTGATGGATTACACCAGAGTGCTGCCCGTATAGAACTAGGTGATCTAAGTTTTAATCAAGAAGTCGCAAATAAAATTTCATTGAATTTTACAAGATCTACAGATACTTGGAGTTTTACTATTGCCCCGTTTGCAAACTTTATTGAGGATTTTATCCTTATAGAGCCTACAGGCGTACAGCAAACTATAAGAGGTAGTTTTCCTGTATGGGAGTATAGACAGACACAAGCAAGACTGTTAGGTTTTGACATAGATAACAACGTTCAGGTAACAGATCGTTTTGAATTTTCTAACCAGTTTTCACTGGTAAAAGGGAAGGATAAAACTTTAGACCGTGCTTTAATTAATATGCCTTCGGCAAGTACTCGTAATACGATTACATACCGTATTCCAGAGGTAAATAACTTAAAGCTGTCACTTGAAAGTAACTATGTATTTCGTCAAAATGAATTTCCAGATACAAATTTTGACGTTTTTATACCAGAAACAAACACTACAGAGTTAGTAGATATAAGTACACCTCCCGATGCTTATCATCTACTCAACTTTAGAAGCTCCATTGATTTTGCAATCAGTAATAAGAGTAAACTAAATGTAGGGTTAATGGTAAATAATCTATTTGACACCTCTTATAGAGAGTACTTAAATCGCCAGCGCTACTTTGCAGATGATCTAGGTAGAAATGTATTATTACAACTTAAAATTAATTATTAATATCACGCTTTCGCGAAAGCGTAACAACACACAAACAATGAAAAACTTTAGAAATTACACACTTATCGCCCTTACTGCTATTAGCCTTGCAGCTTGTTCTAGTGATGATGATGGAACAATACCAGAAATTATAAATGAAGAAGAAATTATAACAACAGTTTCTCTTACCTTAACTTCAGGTACTGACACTATCGTTCTTACATCACAAGATCTTGATGGAGATGGACCTAATGCACCTATAGTAACAGTATCTGGTGACTTAGATGTAAGTACTGTCTACAATGGCAGTATTGAGTTTCTGAATGAAACAGAAAGCCCAGCCGAGGATATCACCGAAGAAGTAGTAGAAGAATCTGACGAGCACCAAGTGTTTTATACTCCTAGTACAGGCCTTGACGCTGCTGTGACTTATGAGGATTTTGATGGTAACGGTAATCCACTAGGAACTCAAGTTACACTTACAACTGGCGCTACTGCAGGTTCTGGTACACTTACTATCACACTACGTCATGAGCCTACAAAGCCTAACGATGGAACTTTAGGTAATGCTGGAGGAGAGACAGATGTGCAAGTTTCTTTTCCTGTAGCGATTACAGAATAAGACAACTTTCATGTATAAAAAAATGGATAGCGTTTACACGCTATCCATTTTTTTTTTGATATATCTATAAATTATTGCTGTGGTGCTGCCCCACCTTCTTGCTCTGGTTTTTCAAAGAGACTCATTACTGCTCTTCCTAAAAACTCTGTCACATCACCTGCTATGAGTCCTTCTATTCCATATTGATTTACGGCAACATCTGCTGCAAGTCCGTGAAAATAAACTCCCATCATAGCGGCTTCCATAGGGTGGTAACCTTGAGCTATATGTCCAGTGATAACTCCTGTAAGCACATCTCCAGTACCAGCAGTAGATAATCCAGGATTACCAGTAGTATTTATATAAAGTCTCATATCATAAACAGTAATGGTATGAGCACCTTTAATTACGATAATGACATTATGATTTTTGGCAAATTTTGCTGTTTTCTCTAGCTTATCAAAGTCGTCATCCCACTTCCCTATCAAACGCTCAAGCTCACCTGGATGTGGCGTAAAAATAGATAATGGAGGTACTTGCTCCATAAGTGATGGTCGTTTTGAGATGATATTAATCGCATCTGCATCTATCACTAATGGTTGTTTTTGCTTCTTTAAAAAAGACTCCATTGCTCTTACCGTTTTCTCATCGGTTCCCATTCCTGGGCCTATTGCAATCGCATTTGCTTCGGTTTGAAAATCTATTTCTTCAAACACTTTTCCATTATAATTATCGGTCTCCACCATTACTTCTGGAAGTGCCGTTTGTAATATAGGAACGCCTATTTGCGGTACATAAGCAGTTACCAGACCGCTACCCGCTCTTAAAGCAGCTTTACTAGCAAGTTGCACAGCACCCATTTTTCCAAAACTACCACCTATAATTAAGCTATGACCGTACATTCCCTTATGTGAATATTGTGATCTTCCCTTATACATCTGCTGGAGTTCAGGTTTTGAAATTAGCGTAACGTCGGTAGGAGTTTTTGCAAGAAATTCTGGATCTAGTCCTATATCAATGGTATCCCACATATTGATATATTTACCCGTTTCTGGTAAGAAAAAGGCAAGTTTTGGAGACATAAAACTAAGTACAAAAGTAGCATGTACAATTACGTCTTCTTTTGCTGGTCCTCTATCTGAGTACATTCCAGATGGAATATCAATAGAAAGTGTGTAAGCCTTAGACTCGTTGATTTTTACAAAAAGTGCTTTTACCCAATCATCTGGACATCTATTTAAGCCTATCCCAAAGATTCCATCTACCACAATATCTTGTGGAGTGATTACTGGGAAGTCTTCGGCACTTTTAATGATTTCTGGCCATTTTTTTACTTCGCTCTTGAGGGCATCATACGCTTTTAAAAAATCTGGAGATCGCTTATCATTACAGTGTACTATATAAGTATCTACATTATAGCCATTCTTAAGGAGTAAACGCGCTATTACAAGTGCATCACCACCATTATTACCTATACCACAAAATACTTTTATAGGCACCGGCTGCCCTTGTAAACGCTGGTTCATCCACTCATAAACGTACCCACCGGCACGTTCCATGAGATTATAAGATGGAATCCCTTCTTTTTCAATGGTTGCTTTATCTGCTTCGTAAATTTGTTTGGCGCTGTATATTTTCATTTAGCTATAATTAGGTAGTTTCTTCATCTTCATGAAGAAAAATGTTCTTTAATTCATTAAATATTCACGAAAGTAAACGTCAAATTATCACATTATCAGTATCGTGCTAGATGTAAGACTAGAATTGTCATATCCTCAAAACTCAGAACTACATCTTGCCTCCTTAGGTAAATGTACTACATTTAACATATCATAAACAAGATGAGAACAACACAATACACTTCGATTTTCTTGACTACCACTATTACTATTGGTACAATTACCCCGTTGGGGTTATAGTCGTACATATCATCTATCTATTACTTGCGCGAGCAAGGATCTCTTCCACACACAAAAATTAATTAGTTTATTCATACCATTTTCGCTTTCGCGAAAATGTAAAATTGCATACTATGCGCGTATTAAAATTTGGAGGCACTTCTGTGGGGAGTGTTAAAAACATAGAAAAAGTAATTGCCATTGTAAATAACCAAGCTGCTTCACATCCAGTAGCTGTGGTTGTTTCGGCAGTGGGTGGAATTACAGATTTATTGCTAAAAGCCGGAACGCTTGCTGCTCAAAAAGATGAAACCTATAAAGATGTGTTTTTAGAAATACACCAAAAACACACAGCTTTTGCAAAAGCACTTACCGAAGGTGATGCCATAGTTATGGCTGATATAGGTGCGCTTATGTCGCACTTAGACGACTTACTTAAGGGTATTTTCTTAATCAACGAGCTTTCTCCTAAAACACTAGACAAGCTCGCTGCTTTTGGCGAACTTACAAGTAGTCGTATCATAACGGCAGCCTTCAACCATCAAGGGATTGAAGCTACATTAAAAGACAGTAGACAAGTTATCATTACCGATGGCACTCATACCAAAGCCAGTGTATTGTATGATCTCACTAATGAAAATATCAAGGAATTTTTCGCGAAAGCGTCACAAAACATCACCATCCTAGGAGGATTTATTGCAAGTACTGCTACGGGAGAAACAAGTACGCTAGGCCGCGGCGGCTCAGACTTTACTGCGGCTATAATTGCAGCTGCGCTAGAAGTTGACCAACTAGAAATATGGACAGATGTAAGTGGGATGTTCTCTGCAAATCCGAAGCTTGTAAAACAGGCAAAACCTATACGGGACATATCATATCACGAGGCGATGGAGTTATCGCATTTTGGAGCAAAGGTGCTCTACCCTCCTACTATTGTGCCTGCGCTTAGTAAAAACATCCCTATTTATATCAAAAATACAATGGCTCCAGAAGAAGCTGGAACTCGTATAGGAGAGCAAGAAGGAAGCAATGGAAACCCTATAAAGGGGATTTCTCATATAAGTGACGTTGCGCTACTCACGCTAGAAGGCGCGGGAATGGTGGGTATTTCTGGAATTTCAAAACGTCTTTTTGAAGTACTCTCTTTACAGCAGATTAATGTGATACTCATTACCCAAGCTTCGAGCGAACATAGCATTTGTATCGGTGTTATGGAAGCAGATGCCTTGCGTGCAAAAACAGCAATAGAAACAGAGTTTGCTTACGAGCTTTCGCTAAGAAAGATTGACCCGGTGATTGTTGAAACTTCGCTTGCAATTATTGCACTAGTTGGTGAATCTATGAAAAGTCATCAAGGCATTTCTGGTAAAATGTTTTCTACACTTGGCAAAAACAACGTAAACATACGCGCCATTGCACAAGGAGCGAGTGAGAAAAATATCTCTGCAGTAATTGCCGAGAAAGATGTAAAGAAAGCGCTTAACAGCCTGCACGAAGTCTTCTTTGAAGGAAACAGAAAGCAAATCAACCTTTTTATTACAGGTGTAGGAAATGTGGGAGCAAAACTTCTAGATCAAATTAACACTCAGAAAAAATATCTAAAAGACCACCTTAACCTTAACATAAGAGTGCTAGGACTTTCTAACAGTAGAATGATGCTCGTCTCAGAACGAGCTATCGATTTAAATAATTGGGAAGAAGCGCTGGCTCAAGGTGAAAAGGCAGATATTGTACGCTTTCGCGAAAAAGTAATTGCACTCAACCAGCGCAACTCAGTTTTTGTAGATATTACTGCAAACGAACCAGTAGCGATGGCATATGAGAAATACTTGAGAAATAGTATTGCCGTAGTTGCTTGTAATAAAATTGCCGCTGCTGGAAAACAAGAATACTATGCAAATCTCAAGCGATTGAGCAGAAAATATAATGCTCCCTTTAAGTTTGAAACCAACGTAGGCGCTGGTTTACCTATCATAGATACTTTACAAAACCTTATCGCGTCTGGTGATAGTATTACTAAAGTACAAGCAGTACTTTCTGGAAGTTTAAACTTTGTTTTTAATAACTTTAAAAGTGGTGATAGCTTTTATGATGTAGTTCAACAAGCCAAAGAAGAAGGCTACACAGAGCCAGATCCTCGTATTGATTTAAGTGGTGTAGATGTAGCTCGTAAAATCCTAATACTCGCAAGAGAAAGCGGACTTGAATTAGAGCTAGAAGATATTGTAAATACTCCATTTCTCACAGCAAACAACCTTGAAAGCACAGACGTTCCTCACTTTTTTGAAACACTTAAAGAAGACGCCGCACACTTTGAACAACTAGTTGCCGATGCTACAGCAGCTGGTAAACGCCTTAAATATGTAGCACAGTTAGATAGTGGCAAAGCAAGCGTAGGCTTACAATCTGTAGGTGCAGATAGTCCGTTTTACAACCTTGAAGGTTCTGATAATATTGTATTATTTTACACTGCACGCTACCCAGAGCAACCGCTCATAGTAAAAGGTGCAGGTGCAGGTGGTGACGTTACCGCCAGCGGACTTTTTAGCGATATCATAAGACTTAGATAATAATTATATGTCTCAAGAAATGCATAAAAAAGCCACGGTACAAAGCCTTGATAATCCTACTGAGATACGCGTATTTTGTCCCGCTACAGTGGCAAATGTAAACTGCGGTTTTGATTCGCTAGGATTTGCCCTCGAGGGTATAGGTGACGAGATGGTTTTTAGAAAAACTGAAGGTCGCGGAGTTACGATTACAGAAATTACAGGTGATAAGCTCCCAATGGAAGCTCATAATAATGTGGCTGGTGTGGCGGGTAATGCAATGCTAGAAGGCGTTAATGCAGATTTTGGAGTAGAAATAGAAATTCATAAAAAGATACGCTCCGGTTCTGGAATAGGCAGCAGTAGTGCAAGTGCTGCAGGTGCGGTGTATGGTATTAATCAGTTTTTAGAACAGCCATTATCTAATCTTGAACTCACGCGCTACGCCATGAAAGGCGAAGCACTAGCAAGTGGCAATGAGCATGCAGATAATGTGGCTCCTTGCATTTATGGAGGTACCACGCTCGTTACTGGCTACAATCCATTTAAAGTAATTGCATTACCTCCCATGGATACGGTTTTCGTCGGGATTTTACATCCTCATATTACTATTAAAACTAAAGAAGCGAGGGAGATTTTACCCACGCACGTGCCTCTCAAGGATGCCATTGCACAATCACAACATCTGGCAGGCTTTGTTGCCTCGCTTTATGAATGGGATAAGCAATTATTTAAGGAAAGCATCAAAGATGTACTTGTAGAGCCACATCGCAAGCAATTGATTCCCCATTTTGATGAGATTAAAGCGATTTCTCAAAAAAATGGATGCATAGCCTTTGGTATTTCTGGCAGCGGACCTAGTATGTTTTGTCTCGCTTTCGCGAAAGCGGATATAGATCAATACCTATCTGAAAGTACCGCACTTTATGAAGGTAATGGACTTCAAGTAGACAGCTACTCCAGCCGAATTTCTGGTAAAGGTTGTATAGTGATTAAATAGCCATTAGTAATCTACCGCAAAATAAAAGCCCGAGCAATTGCTCGGGCTTTATTCATTAATATAACTAAGAGTAAGGATTACTCCTTTTGTCCATACTTCTCTGCATAACGCTTTGCAAGCTTGGTCTGGTGAGACTCTAAACTTATATCACGCCCTTGGATAAATGCTCTCGAAAGAATGTTTCCTCTCATGTCTAGTGCATTTCCTTCACTTATAAAAAGTGTTGCATCTTTTCCTACTTCAAGTGTCCCAACAGTGTTTGAAACTCCCATGATTTTTGCAGGATTCATTGTAATCATTTTAAGTGCATCTTCATCACTCATACCAAATTGAGTAACCTGTCCTGCATAAAAAGGAAGATTACGCACTTGCCAGTACTCTGAGTCGTATCCTAGCGCTACAGTAACACCAGCATCTGTAAGTAACTTAGGCAACTTATAAGGTAAATCATAATCGTGATCCTCCATAGAAGGTAGTTCTTGTACACGCTGTAAAATTACTGGCATATTTGCCGCTACAAGTTCTGCAGTTACTTTGTAAGACTGGTATCCTCCCACAAGAACTACATTTTTGAGGTTCATCTCCTTTGCAAATGCTATCACATCAAGTATTTGCTTCTGATCATTTGCAGAGACATATACATTTTGAGTTCCATCAAAAATACCACGCATCGCTTCAAAAGGAAGATTTTTTGATGTGTTTCCTTTTCCATAAGCACGAGCATTATTGAAAAAAGTTTTGATTTCGTTTACATCTTTACTGTAATTTTTATTTGGTTTATAACCTGGCTCCTCACCTAACCACCAGCGACCGCGTCGCATAGAACTAGGCCAGTCCATAAAGATACCTTCGTCTGTCTTATAAGCAGCATCTTCCCAGTTCCATGCATCAAGTTGAACAAGAGATGAAGAACCGGAAATAGTACCTCCTACAGGACGAATTTGCGCCATAAGTACGCCGTTTGGTCTCATGCTCTCTACTACTTTAGATTCTGCATTGTAAGCGATAATACCACGTACGTGCGGTATTAACTCACCTATCTCATCATCATCATTAGATTGCCTCACGGCCGCTGCTTCTACAAGACCTAATGTAGTGTTTGTAGCTATAAAACCAGGGTATATATGCTTTCCAGTAGCATTAATGACTTCACCTTTAGTGGTTGCACCTCCGCTTTGAATCGTGCTTATTTTACCGTTTTCAAAAACAATCGTAGCATTTTCTACTACGGTTCCGTTACCTACGTGAGCGGTTGCTCCTGTAATAGTGTAGGCAGCAGATTGCGCTGAGGCCGGTGTTTGTTGTGCGCTTGCAGTTGCTCCTAAAAGGAAAACAACGGCTACTAATAGTTGTTGTAGTGTCTTCATCTTAGTAAAGTGTTTGTTCTGTATCACAATGCATACGTTGTTTTTCTTTCTTTTTGGCAGGTTGCGTTTGTAAGCCTTTATTCTTTTCTGCAAGCATCATTGCAGTAAGTTGTGCTTTCTCGCGTTGTACTGTATTACGAAGTTCTTCGTCCTTGTTCATATCGAAAAATACTTTTCCTTCTATAATCGTTTTCTCTGCTCTCGCTTTTATACTAAGTGGGTGATCCGTCCATATGACAACATCTCCATCTTTACCAGGCTTTAAACTACCTGCGCGATCATCCATGTGTAATAGTTTTGCTGGATTAAGAGTTACCATTTTCCAAGCATCCTCTTCAGAGATACCACCGTACTTATGAATTTTTGCAGCTTCTTGATTAAGACGTCTAGACATCTCACCATCATCTGAGTTAATAGCAACGGTTACTCCTGCTCTATGCATGATTGCTGCATTATAAGGAATAGCGTCATTTACCTCATATTTGTAAGCCCACCAGTCTGAGAATGTTGATCCTCCTACACCATGTTCTGCCATTTTATCTGCAACTTTATATCCTTCAAGTATGTGTGTGAATGTATTGATATGAAAACCAAACTGCTCTGCCACTTTCATGGTCATGTTAATTTCACTTTGCACATAGGAGTGACAAGAAATTAAACGATCCATATTAAGGATGTCTACAATAGTTTCCATCTCCTCATCCATGCGATAAGGTTGACCGCTCTTTTTCTTTGCTTCGTATTCTTTTCCTCTTGTAAAGTAGTCCACAAATACTTGCTCTACTCCCATTCTCGTTTGTGGGAATCTTGAGAAGCTATTCCAGTTTGCTTGCTTTACGTTTTCACCCAAAGCAAATTTGATAAACTTCTTATCTGAAATCACCATCTCATCAATAGGTGATCCCCACTTTAATTTCATTACTGCACTCTGTCCTCCAATAGGATTTGCAGATCCGTGTAATAATTGAATAGCTGTAACTCCACCAGCAAGATTGCGGTAAATATCAGAATCGTCTGGGTTAACTACATCACTCATGCGAACCTCTGCCGTAGAGTTATGACCAGACTCGTTGATTGCAAATGCAGCAATGTGAGAGTGCTCATCTATAATACCAGAAGTTACATGCTTACCAGTACCATCTACTACCATAGCACCACGAGCAGAAAGGTTTTTACCTATTGCACTAATCTTTCCATCTTTTATTAAGACATCAGTATTTTCTAGAATACCTTCGGCTTCATTTGTCCACACAGTGGCATTTGTGATTAAAATATCTTGCTGTGTCGGTCTTGTTTCAAAACCAAAAGCCATATTAGGGAAGGTAAGTGGCATAACCGTAAGAGGTTTGTCCTCTTCTTTCTTATCGTCTTTATCTTTACTTGCGTCTAATGCTTTCTTAGTAGAAGTAAAGTTTTTCTCAGAACCATCTGCAAGAATTGCTTTACCTCTTAGACCATCTGCAGATGCTCTTGCTACAAGACGTACAAATTTTCCTTCGCTTTGAGGGAAGGTTACTGTTACCCATTCATCGCTATATGAAAATTCGCTTTTTACATCTTCTGTTTCTTTTTTGAGACTAGCTTTTGCTTTTTCTGTTGAATTTTTAATCTCAAGCTCATATGCTGCTCCATCAATATTCATGGTATAAACACCGTCAATATCAACTGTGTTCATATCCTTGATAACTGTTTTGTTACCTTGAATCCAGTGCTCATAAAGCTCTGTGTCTTTTTCAAATACTTCTCCAGAAGTAATCATAAAGTTTGCCCAAGCTCCTGTTTTAAGAACTCCTAGCTGACCGCTCTTTCCAATCATTGTTGCTGGAATAGTAGTGAGTGCTTCTAACGCTCTTTCCTTAGAAAGACCATACTTGATTGCCTTCATCAAGTGGTCTTTAAAATCTTTTGGAGATTTATGTGAGAATGTAGTAAGTGCAAATGTCACGCCTGCATCTTGTAATGCCTTAGGATTAGTAGGTGCTTGATTCCAATGTTTCATATCAGAAAGCGCTACATATTCGGCGGCATATGGGTTTTCCATATCGTAGGCATCTGGAAATTTAAGTGGGAGAATCATCTTACGATTCATCGCCTTAACTTCTCCGATACGCTTATACTCATCACCACCGGCAATAATTACATAGTCGATACCAAACTGGTCTCCTAGTTTATCTATACGAAGGTCATCATATAAACCATCACCTTCAAAAAACTGCGGAAGACCTTTGTTTCGCGAAAGCGCCTCCAAAGAAAGATCCTTAGTGTCTATATTTCCTTTCTCATACCAGTCTAAATCATGCTGCAACTGGCGTAGTAATGCTGTTGCTCCCATTTTAGAAGATGGATATGACTGACGTGAGGTTACACTCTTATCAAATGAGAAATACTGACCAAGGCGATCTTCTATCACGCGGTTTGCAGTATTTCCATCATTATTAAGTGCGATAAGCGCTCCTGTACCACGTGCAATACCATCGTGTTGATGTGTTACAACTACGCCAAAACCAGCCTCAAGATATTCGGATGCTTTTTTTGAGTCGTATTTAAAATCTTGATATCCATCTTGCTCAGATAAGATGTGATCATTCCAGTAAGCTCCCTCGCGAGAGTTATCATATTGTGAAGCACGTCCAGATCCTCCTGCACGCTTAGGCTTATCGATACCAAAATTAGTATAGATGTCTACAAAGGATGGATAGACATGTTTACCATTAAGATCTATAACAATAGCATTTTTTGCATATGATGAAGATTTGCCTACAGAGACCACTTTTCCATCTTGCACTACAAGCGTTCCATTTTTAATGGTTTCTGTAGGAGTGGTGTGAATGGTGGCGTTTGTGAACACCGTGTAATTTTGGTTTTTGGACTTGACTCCAGCGTTTGCTGGAAAATAATCTTGCCCATACATCGTAAATGAGCAGCTTACTAGCCCAAAGACAAGTAATTTTTTAAAGAACATAGGTTGAAAGTTTAGATCCTAAAGATAGCCACCGTATTAACGTTCTATTAAGGTTTAGGAAACTTTTAAGAGACTTTTAACATCAGAATGTATCTGGAAAACGCTGATCATAGTTAACCAAAAGTGCTACCATATAACTATAGCTCTTTAATCCACCTGGTTGATTATTTGCCTTTAAGTAATTGCTGTAAAACAGATCAAACAGTGGTTCCAGCGGATTATCCATCGCATCCCAGAAATCTCTAGAGTCTTGA
Organism: Dokdonia sp. Hel_I_63; assembly: GCF_007827285.1. Taxonomy (NCBI): domain Bacteria; kingdom Pseudomonadati; phylum Bacteroidota; class Flavobacteriia; order Flavobacteriales; family Flavobacteriaceae; genus Dokdonia; species Dokdonia sp. Hel_I_63. The sequence goes on from NZ_VISD01000001.1 coordinate 2,517,713, forward strand.
TAGTTTACTAAAATACCTGGATTAAGACGTGCTTTCAAGTCTTCTCCTAATTCCTTATCACGGCTGTACACATCATTGAGCGCATAGCGCAACGCAAAAATACTCCCTGAATATTGAAAATATAAATCCTCGTTATTAAGCGTTGCCATCACAGCAATAAAGTTGGCTTCATTTTCCTTTGCAAAACCGAGCTGATGTGCTTGCTCATGTGAAGAAATCACTGGCCATCGATGAGCTGGCACCATTCCATTAATTTGCGCCTCATTAGTAATAGGATTGAGATAACCACTATACCCCATTATAGACAGAGGGTATCGCAATAGCGAATTCTTAATACCCTGAGGTGGGTAACTAAGCTTTGGGAACTGAGTTTTAAGCGTCTCATAACCATTAAGCGTTCCCTTAAATATTTCTTGAAGACAAGTACTTTCACCTTCTGTATTGTCACAATAAACCACTCGGCTATTTTCATCTTCGGCAAGTTGATTGTGGAGGTTATTGCTATTTGTAATGAGCTTCTCTGTAAGTTGTACTAGCTCTTCGGTGGTGTACTCATTACCGATACCTAAAGATTCGTGCAAGGGAAGCCTATTATAATTCATCCCCCAAAGCAAATTAAAAGCACCATACACTATAGAAGTAATGGCTAGCATTTTTAGAAGAAAGGTTTTAAATCCTCTAAACTTGTTTTTAATGAGTAGTACAATTTCGCGCAAAGCGAGCACAATAAGCACAGCATACATGATTTCACCAAATGAAAACGGCAGCCAGCCAAAAGCATATCGAGACGCCTTTGACATGATAGGATACAATCCGTTGCTATAATATTGCTCTACCAGTTGCGGGTAACTCGCCAGCCAGCGAACCAAGACCATCTGCGGAATGAGAAGTAAGCCAATAATTAATAAGGTTTTATGTTTTTTCAATGTAGATGTGCTCTTTATAGTCTTCCGTAAATTTATGATAAGTTATTTGATTTGTGAGGGTGTGAGTGGTTTGATGTGATGTGATGCTACGTACTCACTCGAACTCAACGCTCCCCTAACCTTATGCATTCCTCTCGGTCGTTTCTCCCTCGTCGGAGGCAAGGAAGAGGAGAACTAAAGAAGTTCTTTTTGCGCAGCAAAAAAACTTAAACCCCACAACAGTGTCCGTCATTGAAGAGGGAGTCAGGGAGATGTTACGTATAGTACATCAACCAAAACTTCCCCAGAGAAGTAAGTAATAAACTTGAATTAAAATTTCAGACTAGGAGATAGTAAATTGTATTTTAGTGCAAAAATTGAATACATGGAAGAAGTTCTTGAGTTTTTAGGTAATATCTCATGGTGGATGTGGCTGATTTTGGTGGTAATAATTGTCGCTATACGAGATATATTTTTCAACAAAAAGCATATTATTACGCGCAACTTCCCAGTTGTGGGACATTTTAGGTATATGCTTGAGAGTATTGGACCAGAGTTACGCCAGTATATTGTCGCAAATAACCGTGAGGAACTTCCTTTTAATCGTATTGAACGTGGGTGGATTTATGCCTCTGCCAAAAATGAAAATAACTACGAAGGTTTTGGTACCGACCGTGACATCAACCAGTCGCATTATATCTTTATTAATAATGCGATGATGCCCTACAAGGTGGAAGAAAATCACCCTAATGCAAAAGACCCTTACTTCCTTGCATGTGCAAAAGTGATGGGGGCTGGCAGAAGAGCGCGCCCTTACAGACCTAGTTCTATTATTAACGTAAGTGCTATGAGTTATGGTAGCCTTTCGGCGAAAGCGGTAGAATCTTTAAATCGAGGTTGTGCAAAAGCATACGCCTATCACAATACTGGTGAAGGCGGACTCTCCCCTTACCATAAAAAAGGCGGTGATGTAGTGTTTCATTTTGGAACAGGTTATTTTGGAGTGCGCACCGAAGACGGCGGATTCTCTATGCCAAAAATGAAAAAACTTGTAGACGAGAACCCACAAGTACGCGCCATAGAAGTAAAACTCTCACAAGGAGCCAAACCTGGAAAAGGAGGTGTACTCCCAGGATCAAAAATTACTAAGGAAATTGCCGAAATACGTGGTGTGGAAGTGGGCAAAGATGTACTCTCTCCTCCTAACCATAAAGCATTTTCTAATGTGCCAGAATTGGTTGACTTTGTAGAAAGTATCGCTCATGAAACAGGACTCCCAGTAGGAATTAAAGCTGCCATAGGAAAACTGGATGCGTGGCGCGAACTAGCAAAAATAATGGCAACTACTGGTAAAGGACCAGATTTTATAACCATAGATGGTGGTGAAGGAGGAACCGGCGCTGCCCCGCCAAGTTTTGCAGATCATGTGGCGCTACCTTGGGTTTATGGATTCTCAGATATTTATAAAATTTTTAAGGAATACCAGCTCACAGAGCGTGTGGTATTTATAGGCTCAGGAAAGTTAGGATTCCCAGCTAAAGCCGCCATGGCTTTTGCGATGGGTGTAGACTGTATCAATGTAGCCCGAGAGGCCATGCTTGCCGTAGGTTGTATACAAGCAAAGGTATGCCACAACAATACCTGCCCTTCTGGTGTTGCGACCCAAAACAAGTGGTTACAGCGCGGTATAGATATTCCAGATAAGGCAGAGCGCACACACTATTACTTTAAAAATTTCAAGAAAGAACTACTAGAAATCACTCGCGCCTGCGGCTATGAGCACCCTTGCCAGCTCACCATGGACGATGTAGATATTAATCTAGGAGATAAAAACCTCACCCAGACCCTAGCAGATGTGTATGGATACAATAAAGTAGCCGTACCCTTTAAAGGAGCCGCTACCCTCATGGCATGCCCAGATCTAGGAGGTAACTATAACAAAGCAGAAGTTGCCGACGAAATTGATATGAAAGACGTGCGTTATTAAAAGTACGCTTTCGCGAAAATGTGAATCCTAATCACATAATTGCATTAAATACCACCATAATACGGATAACCGTATGTAAATAATAAAAAGGAGTTGTATGTTTAACAACTCCTTTTTGGGTTTTAAGAAGTGGTTGATGTGTTATTTTGACATCTATTGAGATGATGTTAAAGCTTTATTTGTAATATTATGCGCGGCACATAACTTTAAAATTTATTGTATGTTTAATCCCACAGCCTATACTCTAAATATTTTTAAATCAGACATCTACACAGTCATTAAGGTACAATCGTTTTGTAATTTTAGGGAATTAACAAAAATTTGTTCAAATTATAAAAATGCAAAAGATAATTAAAAATCGAATTCCAATTCACGTTGACTTAGCTCCAAATCGAAATGAAGTTTATTCTGGAATTTGCCTAAAATCGAATAATAATATTTTTGTCTTTATCAATTTTAATGATGACTCAAAAGAATACGATGGTTTCGCAATAATTAGGAATTTTGAAATACAAAAATATCGAGAATGGGACGACAACGAATTAAGTGAAATAAAGAATAACAATTACACGAATTTTATTGGAAAACTACCGCTCGAAAAAATGAATAATTTCTTTAAGTGCTTGTTGATATTAGAGAATGAAGAGTTGATTACAGTGTTTACAGAAACTGATGATGATTCATATTATGTAGGAAGAATTGAAAATATATCTGAAAACGAAGTGGAATTAAAATTAATAAATGAAAATGCGGAATGGATTGAAAATGAAAAAATTAAAATAAATGCTATTAGTTATATTGGGTTTGGAACGTGTTATGAAAAAGCACTATTAGATAAAAGAGTTTTGGATAACCCCAATAATTAAACTAAATATAAATTTGACTTTTTATAACAATACCATCTTATGAATAAAATAGTTCTATTTATCATTCTTCAACTCATTGTATTTACTGCTTTCGCTCAAACCAATAAAGAGCTAGCTCTAGAAAAAGCAAAGGAGGCCATCACTATAATGGATGAGGGTAGAATTGATGAAAGCATTAAGCTTTTGGAAGAAAGCCAGAAGCTCGATCCTATAAACTATTCCTACCCCTATGAGATTGCTTACGCCCATGTGTTAACTAAAGACTACAACCAAGCTTTAAAAATTCTAAAAAAAATAAAGAAATATGACACTTTAAATAGCCAAGTCTATCAAATGTCTGGTAACTGCTATAGTTATTTAGGCAAACCAGAAAGGGCTATTAAAGAATATGAAGAGGGAATGGAACGCTTTCCTAATGCCGGTAATTTACATCTTGAAAAAGGAAACGTATATCACCATCAAGAAGAATATGATCAGGCAATAGTCAACTATCAAAAAGGGATTGAAGTTGATCCTACATTTGCTTCCAACTACTTTAGACTTGCTAAGCTCTATTTAAATTCTCCTGATAAGCTTTCAGGTCTAATTGATGGAGAGATATTCATGAACTTAGAAAGAACCACCGACCGCACCATCGAGATGAGTGAGCTTCTCTATGAGACCTATAAATCCTCCATTACTTTTGGAGATACAGATATCTCTATTGATTTCTGTGAGATTAACATTGATGCAACAAAAGTAAATATTGACGAGCCTGTAAATCTTCCATTTTGCGGCATTTTTGGTAAGAATATTACCCTAGCTATAATTGAAGAAAAAGAAATTACTTTAAATTCACTATCAAGAATAAGAGAACGATTTATTGAGAATTACTACCAAGAAGATTTGAGCATACATCAAAATATACTTTTTGCTTATCAAAAAGAGCTTCTTGATAAAAATCTATTTGACGCTTATAATCATTACTTGTTCCAAATTGGTAACGAAAAAGAATACAATGAATGGTTAGATACTCATCAAAAAGAATATGACGCATTCGTAGAGTGGTACACTAATGATGAGAACACAATAGATATAAATATTCAAAATAGATTTGTAAAATAAAATATTTTGAAACTGATGTGATTTTAGAAGCTCAAAAAAAAGAAAATGATTAGAACATATAGCTAGTTCTCACTTTCATATATAATATGTGTAGCCTTTTTGCCTTTTGGCATAAGGACAGAAAAAAAACTCATAGAAGATTTATTTGAGTAAATAAAACATAGGCTGTCATAAATTATATAAAATGAGAATGATCACCTTAAAGAGATGACCATTCTATTTTATTTTTAGTAAATTAATTTATTTGGAAATTAGAAGTTATAGCTTATAACCGCAGATAGCGTTCTAGGATCTGTCTGGTTTATAAATCTTGTTCTATAAGCATTATATCCAATCTCATCAAAAAGGTTATTGACTAATAATCTCCCACTCCAATGCTCATTAAAGGTATATGATGCTTGAAGATCTACTTGAGTAAAAGATGCTATGTTAAACGGCTCTTGGTTAGGTATAATTCCCTCATGGCTTATTGCTCCTGCAGACCAATCATTCACAGGTCTATCTCCAGTATAATAAATACCTCCACCTAATGCTAAGCCTTTGAGCTTATTTGTAAAGTTATAATCTAAATAAAGATTTGCTGTATGACTAGGTGTATTGAGAGGTGAAGAACCATACACAAATGAAGTATGCTCTTTATATTGCGCGTCTATGAATGAATACCCAGCTACTGCCGTTAGGTTTTCTAATATACGACCAGTAAGTTCTAATTCTATACCTTGTCTCTGGTCATTACCTCCCTTTTCATAAAATCCTGTTGCGATAAAGTTGCTGTCATAAACTGGTAAATTAATGTTACGATTATTTATTTTAAAATAGGTTGCATTAAAACGTAGTCGATCGTTGTACCAGCTCGTTTTTAGACCTGCTTCAAATTGGTCAAAACGTTCATTTCCTAATGCATTACCATTAATATCTATTCTACTACCTGTACGAGGGTAGGCACTATTTGTATATGAAGCAAAAACATTAAGATGTGATACTGGTGACACTACAAAACCTACAAGAGGACTAAATGTGTCGCTACTTGTAATTTCATTAACAGTTATTGTTTCTGTAGTGCTATAGCGCAAACCAATAAACGTGTTAAGCCATTTATTCCAAGAAATAACATCTTGTACTACAAACCCTAGAGCATTGGTCTCGGCAAAACTTAGATTTTCATTTTGAAAACTTATACTAGGTAATACGCTACTGTTAGCTTTAAATACATTGAGGGTATCTACTACATTTATAGTTTCACTACCAGTAGAAGCGTTTGTTGTCCTGTAGTCTAAACCTATTTGAAATGTATGCTTTATGGCGCCAGTTTGAATATCCTTACCCACTAAGTCTAATTGTAAAGTACTGTTATCATCTTTTCTATATGAATTTGAGTAACCTCTCTGTCTTAGATTGTACTGTATCTCATCATTTGTAGCAATAGCCCCGCCTAGACTTGCCCCTTTATCTTGGAGGTCTAACTGTGATGCATAGTAAGCTGCTTTAAGAGTGAGCTTATCTGAGAGAATACGATCAAATCGTACAGAATATGTTGTATTCTTGGTAATTGCTTTGTCATTTTCAAAACCTAAAAATTGATGATGGGGCAAGTCATAAATTGCATTTGTATCATTCTCGTCAAGATTTACCGTTCCTATATCAGGAGTACGACTATCATAAAAATGATCAAGTTCTAGGGTAAGTTTTGACTTATCATCTATCTTAAACTCAAGTGAGGGATTGATATAAAATCGCTGTGATGAAATTCCAGAACGGTAACTATCTGATCTTTGAATAGCCCCATTGAATCTGTAAGCTATAGTTTCTTTTTCATTAAGCGGTCCATAAACATCTACTGTTGTACGTGTGAGTCCATAACTCCCTAAGCGTTGCGAAACCTGACCTCCAAAGCGGTATTTAGGAGTTTTAGTAACAATATTGACGACTCCACCCGGGCTTCCTAGATCTGTAGCTAAACCTTGAGTTATAGCAGCAGCTCCCTTAAGAACTTGAATATTATCTACTCCTTGCATATCTGTAAGGATACCCACACCTCTAAAATCTGAATGCACACGAACGCCATTTTTTAAAATTGGAATTCCTCTGAAGCCTCTGGAAGAAATACTTTCTCTTTTATTGCCATATGTGGCAAATGTGTAAACTCCAGGTACGTTTTTTGTTGCATCAGAGATTGTCAAAGCTCCTTGCTTTTCTATAAGTTTTTCAGAAATAACAGATATACTTTGTATCTGTTCGTGTGGAGCTAACGGTAACCTAGTTAAAGCTTCTATTTTATCTGGATGACTATTACGTCTTCCAAAGACTTCCACTTGTTCAAGCGAATTATCAAATTCCAGTACAATATTATAAGTGTTTATTTGATTTGATATAAAGCTTGCCTCTATGGTTTTTGTTACAAAACCGATGGCACTTATCTCAATTTTATAAATACCTTCATTCTTTATAGTAAGTGTGTACATACCTTCCTCATCTGCCATTGTACCTTGTTTGAGAGTAGGTATATAAATATTTGCAAATGGTATTGCCTCCTTATGTTTTCCTTTAGCGCTTCCTTCGATAGTAGGATTTGTCTGAGCCATTGTGACTGATAGAAAAAGTAATTGCGTGAAAAGTAATGAATATTTCATTGTTTGTTTTTATTTAGATTAAATATAAATAGAGCGCAAAACTAGCATGATTTCTTTTAGTAAAAAAGCTATTTAGAATTAATCTAAATTATTTTTTTATAATTATGATTAATGTATTAAGAATGAATATGTTTGATAAAGATTGAGAAGGTTGAAAGAGTAAAACGGCAACGACAATTGTATAACAACTCATATTTACACTTAAGAGACTACTAAATCCATAAAGTCTAAAGTCTCGCGATAGAAGATTAATAGTACGCTAATAGATTGTTGGAAGCCAGTTATTTAAGCTTTTGCAAATGATTTCTCTGACTCGAAAACTTGAAGATTGTAACAATAGTTGAATAGTGATACTAATAAAAAATCAACCTAGCTTCCATAATAAAACAAGTAAATCCTGATATTATAGAGTTAACAAATTAATAGTAGTTTCCAACTTATTATGAAGAGCCGACTATCACTCCCAAACCGCATAATACATGGCATTACCATACTTATAACACTAGTGGTACTTATGGATTTTGCCTTGCCTGGAACTCGGTATACAGAAGATGTGGTTTCCGTATCTAGAAAAAAGGAAAAATATTATAATGCTGGTGGAAACTGGCACAATACGTATCATGTAGTGACTGCTACTCGTCAGTTTTCGGTTTCAAAGGATGTTGCTACTACTGCAGAAGATAAACAAATTGATTATGCACTGTCTTTGCTCTTTAAAGAAGTTAATGGGTACAAGCTAGCTACATCAAACAAGAATCAAATTTACTCCTTTAGAGTAGTTTCTGGACTGGTGCTTCCACTGCTTGTTTTTCTTGCAATAGGCATCAGTTATCGCTTTAAAAAAGATTTGAGCCTCCTGCTTTTTATCTTGCAAGTTTTAACGGTAGGGAATCTTGTTATGCTGATACTTTAGAGCGCTTTATCGGTTATTATATTTCACCAATTGTAATGATATCAAGTCTATCATTCTGTTGTTATTAATTTGCTTAATGAATGAGAAGATAATGTTGATTTTTCACATTTTCGCGAAAGCGAATTTTACAAAATCACACTTTAAGTAACGATTAATAATACAATCTAAAATCAAGCAGTTTACAGAGTTTATAATGTTTTTGAAACATCTCCTCCACCACTTCTTTAAAGTCTTCGTTTTCTTGAAACATACTAAAAAACACTCTATCTATAGTATCTGTGCTCGATAATGTGTTCTTGCTAGATCCATAGCCAGAGATTGCACGGGCACCAGTAACATCAAGAAAGTATTGTGATTCTTCGTCAGTTAAGTCGAGTGCTTTTTTATTTGAAAAATGGATGATTTTACCTGTCATTCTTCCTTCAAAAATTTCGGCAATTTCTTCAATGCTGTAGTAATAATCATTGAGCATGATATTATTAGGCTGGCCTGGCATAATAAGGTAAATAATTTCATAATCCTTAAAATTATGGTCATCATAGATGAGGATATTGAGGCTTTCCTCTAGGCTTTCTATAGAATCACAGGTTTTATAAATACTAGCGATTCCTTGTTTTAAAGCAATATCTTCTAACGTAGTAATTACCTCTGTAGTAATCTCGTGATCCACATCTGAAACCGCCTCTAGACAGTAAATAAACTTTTCTGCTTCATTAAAAGGAGCTAGGTGAGACTGGGTATCTTCCATAAGAAGTAGTTATATATTTAAATACTAAATACACGGTGTCGCAGAGAGTATTTGATTGTCTTTTCTTACAAAAATAAAAGAAAACAATCTTTACAACTATTAAAGATTATTAAAAAAATGATGCTTATATTCTATCAGCCAAACAGATAAATGATTTAAAATTAATCTTAATCTATTGCATTTACAAGCCGATAAAGCATTAAATTCTACAAACGTTTGCGACGTTTTTCCGCTTTCGCGAAAGCGGAATCTAATCTTTTTTATTAATGTAAGGAGTATATTATATATTTTTAATAATTTTATTTATTGAATTAGTAATAAGACAATTAGCCGTCTAAATGACAGCATTATGGCTGAAGCTATAACAAATATGGAAATAAATAAAAAGTCTAAGTTTCAAGAATTAGAAAGACAAATAGAGGATTTAGAATCTGCAAGGGAGCACGATTATAAAACGCTGTTTGATAACTCTACAATTTCTATATGGAACGAAGACTTCACTCTCGTATTTGAAGAAATTGAAAGACTTAGAACTCTCAATGTCTCCAATATCAAAAAATATCTTAAGAAAAACCCTGAGACCTTATCTACATTATTAGGAAAGTTAAAAGTAAATAATGTAAATGGGGCTACTTTAAAATTGTTTAAAGCAGAAAATAAAGAGGATTTTTTTAATAATATTCAAAACACATTTGGAAAAGGAGCATCAAAGGTTTTTACAAAACTTATAATTGCGATTTGGAAAAAGAAGAAAGCATTCATCTCTGAAGTAAACTATAAAACCTTAAAGGGAGTTGAATTTAAGGCTTTGTTATCTGTACGTATACCTCAAACTTTATTAGAACAAAAATCAGTGCCAGTCACTATCCAAGACATTAGTGAATTAAAAGCCGTACAATCTGCCAAGAAACAATCTATATTAAAATTACAACAAGCTCAAAAATTAGGGAGAATGGGTAGTTGGGAATGGAAGTGGAAAACAGATGAAGCTTACTGGTCTGATGAAATGTATAAAATTTATGGTGTTAAGAAAGGAGAATTTGATCCTACTAGTGACAATGTAAGGGTGTTAATTTTTGAAGAAGATAGACCTAAGGTAAAGAACGTTATCAAAAAACTTTTCACCGAAAGATCAATGGAGCCGTTCGAATTTAGAATTGTAAGGACAAACAATGAAATAAGACATCTAAGTATCCTAGGTATAGAGTTTATAAAGGATAAAGTTTATGGTGTAACTCAAGATATAACAGATAGGAAAATTATAGAAGACGATCTAAATGAAGCACAAAAACTTGCCAAGGTAGGAAGCTGGATATTTAATACTGATGTAAGAAAAATGGAATGGTCTAAGGTGATGTTCCACATTTGGGGATTTGATCCAAGTCAAGGCACACCTCCCTACAAAGTATTGCTTAATCATGTCCATCCAGATGATATGGAATTGTGGGATAGTTGTATTAAAAGGGCTAGCTCTCAAGGAATTCCATATGATATAGAACATAGGATATGTCTGCCTGATGGAACACAAAAAGTAATAAGGTGTATATGTGAACCTGTACTAGGTCCTAACGGAACTGTTATTGGTTTAAAAGGAACCGGTCAAGATATTACAGAGCAAAAACTTATAGATGAAGCATTAATAGAGGCAAAAGAAAAAGCTGAAGAAAGCAAAAATCATTTAAATAGTATAATAAAGAATATAGGAGATCCAGTCTTTGTAAAAGATGACCAAAGCAGGTTGGTAATAGTTAATGAAGCCTTCTGCACACTTTTTGGATTTGAGAGACAAGAAATTATTGGTAAGACACTCGCTGAGGAGGTCTCACCTGCTGAAAGAGAAGCCTTTTTAAGTATAGATAAACAATTAATAATTGATGGAATAGAAAACATAACAGAAGAGTCACTGACTATAAGAGAGGGTGAAACTCAAAGAATTTCTACAAGAAAGACACGCTTTATTGATTCTAACGGAAATATTTTTATCGTTGGAGTTATACATGACATTACAGAACGCTTTAAAACAGAAAACTTAATAAAAGAAGCAAAAGAACGTGCAGAAGAAAATGAAGAACGCTTTCGTATACTAATGCTTAATCTAGAAGCTGGTGTAGTTGTTCATGCACCAGATACATCAATTGTGCAGTGCAACTATAGAGCATCTCAGATTCTAGGTTTTGATGAGAAGTATGTACAAGGAAAAACAGGTGAAAGTATGGAACTGAAACTTGTAAATCTTAATGCATCCCCACTAGCAATTGCAGATTATCCTGTAAATAAAATTGCAAAGACAAAAGAGTCAATAAAAAACCAAGTTATAGGCTTGAAGCGAGAAGATAAAGAAGATATTACTTGGGTAACTCTCAATGGCTTCCCAGTATTAAGTAGTACTGGGGAGATCAAGGAAATTGTGATGATTTTCATTGATATAACTGCGCAGAGACAGAATGAAAAAGACAAACTAAAAGCTAAGTTATTATTAGATAAAACAGAGAAAGAATTAAGTGATGCTCAAGCCCTAGCTAAAATAGGTAGCTGGCTTGTTAAGCCATTAACTATGAAAATGGAATGGTCTAAGGAAATGTATAACATTTGGGGTTATAAATATGGAAAGGACAACCATGAGTATCTAAGCGTCATTGATAGAGTTCATCCAGATGATAGAGAAATACTTAAAAATGCAGTAGATGAAGCCACTAATTCTGGTGCGCCATATAAGATTGAATATAGAATTTGTATTCCTGACCATCCTCAAAAAACTGTACGGGCAATATGCCAACCTATAATGGATGATGCCGGAAATGTCATAAGTCTTGCAGGAACAAATCAAGATATCACACAACAAAAATTATTATCTAGAGAATTAATAAGTGCCAAGGAAAAAGCGGAAGAAAGTGATAGATTAAAATCTGCTTTTCTTGCAAATTTAAGTCACGAGATGCGTACTCCTATGAACGGTATTTTGGGATTTTCAGAATTATTGAGGAGAAAAAATATATCAGAAGAAAAAAGAGATATCTACTTAGAACTTATAGAAAAAGAGGGACATCGCTTATTAAGTTTTATTTCTAACATTGTTGATATTTCCAAGATTGAATCAAACATTATTCATATTGATAATTCACGAGTTAATCTAAATACTATCATAAAAGATATTTATTCAAAATATCTTTTAAAATTGGAGAATTCAGGAGTGAAACTCATTATAGAAATGGGGCTTGATGACGCAGATAGCTTCATTGAAACAGATGAAAATAAATTAGTACAGATTATATCAAACTTATTAGAGAATGCTATAAAATTTACTAAACAAGGAACAATTGAATTTGGATACTCCCTTTATGAAAAGAACCTTAAATTCTTTGTAAAAGATTCAGGTATTGGAATAGAAGAAGAAGAACAAAAAAACATTTTTGACAGGTTTACACAAGGAAGACGCGAGCAAACTCATAACCTCGGTGTAGGTCTTGGCCTTTCTATTGTAGAAGGTCTCATAAAACTTCTAAATGGAGAAGTGTGGATCGATTCTCAAATAGGAGAAGGATCAACATTTTTCTTTACAATACCTTATAAAAAAATAGTCAGCAAAACTAACTTAGCAAATACATTTAATGAAACTACTTTAGAAAGTGGTGATTTTACAATCTTAATAGCAGAAGATGACAACTTAAGTTTTCTTTATATACAAGCTTGCCTTTCGGATTATGACTGTACCATTTTACGAGCTATTAATGGAAAAGAGGCTGTTGAGCTAGTTCACAAAAATTCTAAAATAGACTTAGTGTTGATGGATATTAATATGCCTATTATGGATGGTAATGAAGCATTAGAGGAAATAAGGAAGACTAATAAAGAACTTACAATCATTGCTCAAACCGGGCTAGCAATGTCAGGAGATAAGGAAAAAATGCTTAATGCTGGCTTTGATGATTACATATCAAAACCAATTTCTACAACCATACTAACCAACACAATAAATAAACATTTGAAAATAACTACATAGCCTAGGATTCGTAATTGTGATAAATTCTTCTTATTGCATCTTATGTTATTTATATACAAATAGCGCTTTCTTTTTTCTCTTATAAATCATTCTGCTATTTACATTAAGCAATCACTTCAGTAAATATTATTTCCATCGATAGCTCCCCAAGCATCAAGGCTTTTTAAAATAGGTATTAAAGAAGCCCCTCTCTTTGTAAGGCTATACTCTACCCTCGGTGGTACAACAGGGAAAACTTTTCTATTAACAAGACCATCTTTTTCTAATTCGCGTACGGTTTGTGTAAACATTTTATTGGAAATTCCTGGCACTTTCTTTTGTAATACACCAGAACGTAAAGCTCCTTCTATTAAGTGAAATAAAACCAATGGTTTCCATTTGGTACCTATTAAATTTATAGTGTAATTAAGCGGGCAGGCAATTTTATTACTCATTTATTAAGTTTATATTATTGTATTTCAGAATTTTACTCTTTTAGTAATGTATATAACATTTTGGTAAGTTATTGACATCTTAAACAATATAGTCTAATTTTGAAGAAAAATATAATTATGAGCACTATTAAGAATTATCCAAAATCATTTTCTCACATTGGTTTATCTGTTCCAGATATCAAAAAAGCGGTTGCGTTTTACTCAGAGGTTATGGGGTGGTATGTCATTATGCCTCCATCTGTCGTAAAAAAAGAAAAAGAGACTGCAATAGGTCAAATGTGCATTGACGTTTTTGGCGACGATTGGGAAACTTTTGAGATAGCACACCTATCTACTTCTGATGGTATAGGAGTAGAGTTATTTTCGTTCCCTCACGGTGTAAAAGAAGCTCCAGAATTCAACCCCTTTAATACAGGACTTTTTCACTTTTGCGTTCAAGACCCAAATATTGAAGAACTCATTGAAAAAATTGTTTCTTATGGAGGAAAGCAAAGAATGCCCATAAGAGAGTACTACCCAAAAGACAAACCTTATAAGATGTGTTACGTAGAAGATCCTTTTGGAATTGTATTTGAAATATACACTCACAGTTATGAGTTGACATATTCTTCTGGAGCCTACGCAGAATAAAAAGTGTTCATACTTCAAAAAAAATCTCCGCTGTTACCAGCGGAGATTTTTTATAGTTTAAAAAGATTACTACTTATGCAGCGTTCTCCTTTTTTATTAAATTAAGGGCACTTCCCTCACGGTACCATGCTATCTGAGCATCGTTGTACGTGTGGTTTACTTCAATAGTATCCTTACTTCCATCTGCATGTACAAGCTCTACTGTAAGTGGCTTGTCTGGTGCAAAGCTAGCAATATCTATAAAGTTGAATGTATCGTCTTCTTGGATTAAGTCATAATCTGCTTCATTTGCAAATGTGAGACCTAACATTCCCTGCTTCTTAAGGTTTGTCTCGTGTATACGTGCAAATGATTTTACAATCACGGCAGCTACACCTAAGTGGCGAGGCTCCATAGCAGCGTGCTCACGTGAAGAACCTTCACCATAGTTATGATCTCCTACTACTACAGTTTTAATTCCCGCTTTCTTATATGCACGTGCAGTATCTGGTACTCCACCAAATTCTCCATCCATCTGGTTCTTAACAAAGTTTGTTTTCTTACCAAATGCATTTACAGCACCTATTAAACAGTTATTAGAAATGTTATCTAAGTGACCTCTATAACGTAACCATGGCCCAGCCATTGAAATGTGATCTGTAGTACATTTCCCAAAAGCTTTAATAAGCAATTTCATTCCTTGCATTTCACTATCAAGGATAGGCTCAAACGGAGTTAATAACTCAAGGCGCTCAGAGTCTGCAGCTACTTTTACAATTACACCACTACCATCTTCTACTGGAGCAAGGTAACCATTATCCTTAACTTCAAATCCTTTTGGAGGAAGCTCCCATCCTGTAGGCTCGTCAAACATAACTTCTTGACCATCTTCATTAAGAAGCGTATCTGTCATAGGGTTAAAATCTAAGCGTCCAGAAATTGCAATTGCTGCAGTAACTTCAGGTGAAGCTACAAATGCGTGTGTATTAGGGTTACCATCTGCACGCTTTGCAAAGTTTCTATTAAATGAGTGTACAATACTGTTTTTAGGAGCATTTTTTGGATCACTGTAACGTGCCCATTGCCCAATACATGGTCCACAAGCATTTGTAAAAATCTTAGCATCTAGTTTTTCAAAGATTCCTAAGATTCCATCACGCTCTGTAGTATAACGTACAAGCTCAGATCCAGGGTTGATCCCAAGTTCTGATTTCATTTTTATTCCTTTATCTAGTGCTTGTTGCGCAATAGATGAAGCTCTTGATAGATCTTCATATGAAGAGTTTGTACAAGAACCTATAAGTCCCCACTCTACATTAAGAGGCCATTCATTTTTAGTAGCTTTCTCAGTCATATCCTTTCCTACCGTTGTAGAAAGGTCTGGAGTAAAAGGTCCATTAAGTAAAGGTCCTAACTCAGAAAGATTAATATCAATTACCTGATCAAAATACTGCTCAGGATTTGCATAAACTTCTTTATCTGCTGTAAGATATTCTTTTACATCATTTGCTGCGTCTGCAACATCTGCACGGTCTGTAGCACGTAAGTAACGCTCCATAGACTCATCATAACCAAAAGTAGAAGTTGTTGCTCCTATCTCTGCTCCCATGTTACAGATAGTACCTTTACCAGTACAAGACATTGCTGTAGCTCCAGGGCCAAAATATTCCACAATTGCTCCGGTTCCTCCTTTTGCAGTAAGAATCTCAGCTACCTTAAGAATTACGTCTTTTGGGGCAGTCCATCCAGAAAGTTTTCCTGTAAGTCTAACTCCTATTAATTTAGGAAATTTAAGTTCCCAAGCCATTCCAGCCATCACATCTACAGCATCTGCTCCACCTACACCTATCGCAACCATTCCTAGTCCGCCAGCGTTTACAGTGTGAGAGTCTGTACCTATCATCATTCCACCTGGGAAAGCATAGTTTTCAAGAACTACTTGGTGTATAATACCAGCTCCTGGTTTCCAGAAACCGATACCATATTTATTAGAAACAGATTCTAAGAAGTTAAAAACCTCACTAGATACATCGTTTGCGTTCTTAAGATCCTTTTCAGCACCTTCTTTTGCTTGAATCAAGTGATCACAGTGTACCGTAGTTGGCACTGCAACTTTATCTTTTCCAGCTTGCATAAATTGCAATAATGCCATCTGTGCAGTAGCATCTTGACAAGCGATACGATCTGGAGCAAAGTCTACATAATCCTTACCACGAGTAAACGCTTTAGAAGCTTTTCCCTCCCATAGGTGAGAATATAAAATCTTTTCAGAAAGTGTCAAGGGCTTACCTACAAGGTCACGAGCGGCGTCTACACGCTCAGTCATATTTGCATAAACCTTCTTGATCATATCAATATCAAATGCCATATATAGTGTATTAGGGTTGTTAATTAGTACCGCTCAAATTTGCGGTTCACGAAAATACAAAATACCTCAAAGAATAACAATAGCTGCAAGCCCCATAGTTAGCCTATAGCGCGTATTGATAAACCATCTTAAATATTGCGAAGTAATTATCAAATTCAAAAAAAGAAGTAACTCAAATTATCATATTGACAATTTAACCCTCATAAAATTTCCTCATTGTAATGGTCCGCTTTCGCGAAAATGTGATTTTATTGAATATAATATCACGCATATACACTTATGCTATCTAGAAAGCATGAAAACTGAAGTAAAATTGACATTTATGAATCCTTTTCAATAATCCCGAAATTATGTGAAATAGAAATAGCCATTATATCACGAGATGGATATAATGGCTTAAGATTTTTAGCAAATTAGCGTATAAATAGGTTGTTATCAAAAGACTGCTTCCGTAGGTATCTTACTTTTGAGATTACAGCAGCAATTTTTCGCGAAAGCGTATTAGAATAAGCTCTTAATAATATCTTCTATACTTAGACCTTCTGCTTCTGCTTTATAATTTTTTATCATTCGGTGGCGAAGTATACCGGTGGCTACTGCCTGAACATCTTCAATATCTGGCGAGAATTTACCTTGCACAGCCGCATGAGTTTTTGCTCCTAGAATTAAGTTTTGTGATGCTCTTGGCCCCGCTCCCCAGTCTATGTAATCATTTACAATCTGAGCCGCCTTGTCTGTTTTAGGTCGGGTTTTACTTACAAGATTTACAGCATATTCAATTACGTTGTCTGGAACTGGAATACGTCTTACTAGCTGTTGAACATCTATAATCTCTTGTGCACTTAGCAGTGCATTTACCGTAGGTTTTGCCGCAGATGTTGTTGCCTTTACCACATCTACCTCTTCTTGAAACGAAGGGTAATCGAGGTTGATAGAAAACATAAAACGGTCTAACTGAGCCTCTGGTAGCGGGTAGGTTCCCTCCTGCTCTATTGGGTTTTGAGTAGCCAGTACAAAGTAAGGAAGCGATAATGGGTATCGTTCTCCAGCTACTGTCACCACGCGCTCTTGCATTGCTTCTAAAAGCGCAGCCTGCGTTTTTGGAGGTGTACGGTTAATCTCATCTGCAAGGACAATATTTGAAAATATAGGTCCTTTAATAAATTTAAACTTACGAGATTCATCCAGAATTTCAGAACCTAGAATATCACTGGGCATTAAATCTGGTGTAAATTGTATTCTCTTAAAATCAAGTCCGAGAGTTGTTGCAATGGTATTTACCATCAAGGTTTTCGCGAGCCCAGGAACACCTATAAGTAAAGCGTGACCTCCAGAAAATATAGATAAAAGAATCTCATCAATTACTTTATCTTGACCTACAATAATCTTTGAAATTTCTGCTTTTAGAATCTTGTGTTTCTCAACTAGATTCTTGATAGCCGCAACGTCAGACATAAATATCTTTTATTTTTTTAACCAATTACTTACAAACTCGCAGTCACGATTGTCTCCATTAATTTTGATGTAAGTCTCTGTTATTTTTTCCTTTTGCCACTTCTCTATTGCAGCAATTTGTTTTTCACGCAGAGCAAGTTCTTTAATCTTAATATAATCTTTTACATAATCTGCTTTGTGTTCTTCAAGTCGATTATCTACCGTATATATTAAAAATTGTTTAGTCCCAGTTCTTGTTTGGTCTGTGTAAACTAATGATACCTCCTCATCTGCTAGGTTATTTACTTTAGGATAAATATCCGGATCTAGTCTACCTAGTTCAAAACGTTTATCTAATGTTTGAGGATTAGTCAGTGTTCCTCCTTCAAATTTTGTTTCCGTCTCATCAGAAAATTCTTTGGCAGCTTCTTCAAAAGTTAGTTCGCCATCTATGATACGTTTTCTCACTTTATTTACAAGATCTTTTGCTTCCTCTTCTTGAGCTTCTTTGATTTCTGGGACAAGCAGTATGTGTCTGATGTCTTTACGCTCACCTTTGGTTTTTTCTACAGTAACAATGTGAAAACCAAATTCTGTTTCAAAAGGCTCACTGATTTCTCCATCTTGTAAACTAAAGGCTACATCTCTAAATTCTTTTACCAAAGGTGTTTTACGGTCTATTACCATTAAACCACCATCAGGTCTTGATGCTCCATCATCTGTATATAAAACAGCTTTTGTTGCAAAACTACTTCCATTTTCAAGAATATCTCTACGGAAACCTTTAAGACGGTCTATAACCTTCTGGCGCTCTTCTTCAGTAGCTTTAGGCTCAATTACGATACGTGCAATCTCTAGCTCTACTCCAAAAGTAGGAAGCTCATCTGCTGGTATTCTATTAAAAAACGTTTTAATCTCATCTGGAGTAACATCTACAGATTCCACTATCTTCTGATTCATACGATCAGAAAGTATATTATTCTTTCTAATAGTAAATAACTCGGCACGTAAGTCTGCCATACTTTCTTTTCTATAAAACTCAACTACTTTCTGCTCAGAACCTAGTTGTGAAGCAAAACGCTGCACCATCTGGTCTACCTCAGAATTTACACGGCTATCTTGTACTACGATACTATCTTGAACTGCTTGGTGTGTAAGAAGTTTATTTTCTAGTAAGCTTCCTAGAACTTGGCAAGATGTGATATCTGCAGAAGCTTGACCTCTTTGCTTTATCTCAATAAGACTTTGATCAATATCACTTTCTAAAATCAAGTAGTCACCAACTACCCCAGCTACACCATCTACCTTAAATTTCTTAAAAGGAGTTTTTACAGTATCCTTTTGAGCAGCTACTGCTGTTTCTGTTATCGCTGTAACTTCTGGAGTTACTGTTGTTTCTTGTGCAAAACTTAGTTGTGTTGCTGCAAGCAGCACTACTATATTAATTGTAAATTTCAAATTGTTTGTTTTTAATAGCATCATCCTTAATCTCCTTTTCAAGCTTTTGTATAAGCGCTAATTTCCTTTTATTCTTAATAATCTGATTGATTGTTGGTCTTACATATTCCAACGGGGCATTTTCACCGCGCTCAAGGGTACTTTTTACAGCTATCAAATATAATCCTAATGAGTCTCGCAGTTGTAAGAAATTTGTTTTTTTTAACAAGTTGTTTGCATTCTCCTTGTTTATAGCATTTATTTGATCAACTACTACACGTCTTTTTATCCAAACAGAGTCATTCAAGAAAAAATTCTTGTATTGAAACTTTAGTGAATCTAAGGCGTACTTATCCTTTTCATCAGTACCAGTAAAATAAGATTTAAGCGATTTAAGATTTTGGTAATCTTCATCTACTTGAATAAATTTAAACTGAACTAACGGCTCATTAAGTAAGAAGTTTACTTTATTATTCTCATAAAAATTCATTGCTTCGCTGTCTGAAACAATACTATCTAATTGCTTATTAATAAGTGCATCTTTATAAAAACGCGTGTACAAATCACTTCGATACGATGAGACGAGCGCCTCAAATTCTTCTTGGTCTTCTTTTGGTAAATTTCTCAATGCTCCGTCTAGCAATAGCTGACTTGTAGCCCACGAATTAATGTAATTTTGCACAAAGGCAGCGCTATCACTTACCACATTCTTTGACATAACATCTTCAATAGTGCGCTGTGATAATGTATGATTATTCACCCGAGCAACTATTGTTTCTGTGTTATCACTCTTGAAATAGCGGCAACTCACCATAGACAGCGAGACTACTGTAAACAGCAGAAATACAACGACCCTAGTGTTTTTAATTCTCATATTTCGTTATTAACCTATTTAAAATCTCTTTATTAATAGTGATTGTGCTTTTATCTCTTAAATTCTTTACAAACTTATTTTCCAACTCTTTCTGATAGTCACTTATAACTACACCTCTCACATTCTTTAGTAATTGATCTCTTGCCTCTATGATGGCAGTAACGTCATAGACTATAAAGTTATCTCCATCTTCTATTAAATCACTTATACCTATAGATAGATACTGTCCTTTCGGAAATTCTTGTTGAGTTAAAACTCTATTAGATAATAGCACAGGAGTGTCACTCTTACTTTTTAAAGATAATACGGCTTCGTCTGGCGAGAGGCCTTTAGAAATAATTTTTCTATAATTTTTTGCTAAACTCTTACTTTTTGTAGTACATACTGTAGCCTCATAAGTCTTTACACTTCTATAATCTTCTTTATTTCTTAAGAAGAATTCTTGTAGACCTTTGCTATCTTGTTGAGCTTTTTTCCAGATATTAGTTTCTAGTAAATCAAATAACAATAAACCCTCTTTGTATTCCTTTAATATATCGGCAAAATCCTGATCTTCCTCTTCCAAGTGCTCCAAATGATAATTTTTAAGTACAACACTAACAAAAGATTGAATTCCCTCTTCTACAAACTGACTCCTAGACCTAAATTTATTACGTGGATACTTCGCCAGTAAATAGTCGGCTACCATTTTATAGGTGTATGCAGCTTTCTTTTTGCCTAAAGTAAATGCCACATTACTTAATGCCGGTTCGTTATTAAGAACAATTTTGGTTTCAGAATATTTCTCTGGGAAGAGACTTTCGAGATATGATTGCAAGCCTTCATTAAGAGCTACATTATATCTATTTCTCAACTTGCTGTCTAACTTGTTTGATATTACCTGTGCTCTAGCATCTCTTGTTACTTTATTGGTAAGTGCAACTCGAGCATCCAAATAGGTTGGCACAGGAGTTTTAGACAGTAATTTTATGATATGCCATCCAAATTCAGTTTTAAAAGGCTGCGAAATAGCACCAATATTTTCAAGTGAAAATGCTGTTTTTTCAAAAGCAGCACTACTCAATTGTCCTTGCTCAAACTCTTCTAGTTTTCCTCCCTTTTTATAAGACGCCCTATCATCACTATAATTAAGTGCTACTGTCTCAAAAGAAGCGCCTTCACTTAATAGCTTCGACACCTCATTAATTCTTTCCTCTGGGATAATAGTACTATCATTTTGATTTAAAGCAACCATTATGTGGGCAACTTGTACTTTCCCCTTTGACTTGCGAGCGGCAATAGGCTGAACGATATGATATCCAAAACTGGTTCGAAAAGGCTTAGAAACTTCATTAATTGCGGTATAATAGGCTGCATTCTCAAACGGATACACCATTTTAAAAGCTTTGAACCATCCTAGGTTACCGCCGTTCTTTTTGGCAGATGGATCTTCACTTATCGCTCTTGCTACTTTTTCAAAGTTTTCACCATTAATAATACGTTCCCTCGCTTGAGTAATGTTTCGGTAGGCCACTAGCGTATCACTAGGTGAAGCATCAGGGCTCACTCTCACGAGAATGTGACGTGCATTAAGTTCATTTACAGTTCTATCGTAAGCTTCCTTTACAAGCTCTTCTGTTACCTTGACGTCATTGAGATAGTTTTTTGCAAGTTGTGCACGATAAGCAGATAACTCATCTTGATAAGACTTTTTATTATTAAGTCCCAATCTGTAGGCCTCTTGGACTTTGAGTTTGTAATCTATAAAAAGCTTTAGATAATCTTCTGGAGCATTAGACTCATCTTCTTTTATGAGTTCGCTATTTTTCTCATAAACCCTCGTAAACTCTTCACTACCAATAACTTCATTATTTATTGTAAGAAAAATATCTTTTTGAGCGTGAGCAAACGAAAATCCACAAAGGAAAATAAGCAATAAAAAAAGGTGCTTCATAGTGTATTAAGTATGTGCAAAAATAAGTATTATGAACTGTTGTACCATAGCAACGAGATTATAGAATATTTAGTACCTACTGAGCTAGGTAGAACATATATGCTATATTTTTGCTAGAAATCAAATCAAATTATGTCTACAGAAGAACGACTTAAACTAATCTGGGATTTTAGAGGTCCAGACGCACATAAAATTGCTTTACATCACGAGACTCACTTAAAGGAGTATGCAACTGCACAGACATTAAACACTCCCATAACAGGTACCCAACAAGTTACAGAAGACCACAGCATTGCATTTTTAGTGGTAGATAGAGAAGCGATGAAGCCCGTAAGAGATGCGCTTAAGCCTCACCGTGGCCAGCTATTTACTTAAATATTACCACTTGGCACAGATATTGTCTTCTATCACATATATTTGCACGCGCAAATGATAATCTTAATAAATACTATACAATGAAAAAAATCGTACTTGGAATGTTTGTAGTGCTATTTACAACAACCGCTTTTGCTCAAAGCAAAATAGGAACTGTAGATGCCGACTTTATCCTCACAAAAATGCCCGAGCTTACAGGAGCAAATGAAAAAGTGAAAGCTTACAATCTTGATCTTGAAACACAAATGAAAGCAAAGATTGAAGACTATGAAGCTAAGGTGAAATTATACCAAAGCGGTCAAGCAACTTTTACAGATGCAGACAAGAAAACAAAACAAGGAGAAATCATTGCTCTTGAAGAAGATATCTCAAAATTTCGTCAGAATGGTGCACAGCTTTTACAATTAAAGCAATCTGAAGTTGTACAGCCACTTTACAAGAAAATAGGAGAAATGGTAACTGTAGTAGCAAAAGAACAAGGCTACTCACACATCCTTACTATAGGTAACAATAACAACTTTGCATATGCAGACCCTGCAGCAGATATTACAATGGCTGTTCTTGCAAAACTAGGAATCACAGTAGAAGAGTAATCTTCCACTATATTTTATAAAAAAGCCGCTTCTACTAGATAGAAGCGGCTTTTTTATGTGATTACTTGTCAAGTATACTCTTAATGTCTGGCTTAAAATAATTAGGCCCCTTAAGCACTTTTCCATCTTCACGATAGATAGGCTTACCATCTGCTCCTAGTTTACTCATATTAGAACGCTGTATTTCATTAAAGACTTCTTCAATTTTATCTTGCATCCCATGCTCGATAATCGTTCCACATAATATGTAAAGCATATCCCCTAGGGCATCTGCCACCTCTACTAGGTCACCAGCGTTTGCAGCTTCTAGGTATTCTTCATTTTCCTCTTTCATGAGGTTAAAGCGTAGCTCATTTTTCGATAGCGGGAGATTTGCAGTAGGTTTATCTTTTCGATCAAGACCATAAGTGTCATGAAATAAGGTTACGGCGGCTATTTTATTTTTCATAAAGGATTTTGTTTTGTTACGCTTTCGCGAAAGCGTACTCAGTCGTATTTTTACAACTCCTAAAATACTTTAAATGTTTAGTACTGGTCAGATTATATTTGTTGTTTTTTTCATTGTGGCTTTCATCCTCCTTATGATATGGAGTTACAGAAAGGATTTATCCCTTCACCAGAAGCAATACAAAGGCAGTAAGTGGGTGCTTGTAGGTTTTATGGGTTTTATCGCTTTACTTGTGATTATAAAACTTGCACTTAAACCTTAATAATACCACTGCAGTATTCATACTGTAAGAAACTATTTTATAATATAAAAGCCCGCTACGTGCGGGCTTTTATATTATAAAGTGACAAATATTATGCTTTAAACAATGGTCTGTGTCCCATCATCTCGTTCACACTTTTTGCTACATTTTGTAGCACATCGTCATTATCGTGATGCTGTATTGCTTTATCTATAAAGTTTGCAATCTCATGCATATCACCTTCTACAAGACCGCGAGTAGTAATTGCAGCTGTACCTATACGTATACCTGAGGTAACAAATGGTGACTTATCATCAAATGGCACCATGTTTTTATTTACCGTGATATCTGCTTTTCCTAATGCTTCTTCGGCTGCTTTACCTGTCACATCTTTGTTGCGAAGATCTATAAGCATCATGTGGTTATCTGTACCTCCAGAGATAATATCATATCCTTTAAGTACAAGTGCATCAGCTAGCATTGTTGCATTTTTCTTAACCTGCACCATATAATGTAAAAACTCATCTGTAAGTGCTTCTCCAAAAGCGATTGCCTTTGCTCCTATCACATGCATTAACGGTCCTCCCTGATTACCAGGAAAAATACCACTATCAAGTAATGAAGACATCATTCTTAGATTTCCATTCTTTAATTTAATCCCAAAAGGATTTTCAAAATCTTTCCCCATCATGATCATTCCGCCGCGAGGTCCTCTTAGGGTTTTGTGTGTAGTAGTTGTTACTACGTGACAGTGTGGGATAGGATCTGCAATGATTCCTTTTGCAATAAGCCCTGCTGGGTGAGCAACATCTGCTAGAAGGATTGCTCCTACTGAGTCTGCAATTTCGCGAAAGCGTTTATAATCTATCTCACGAGAGTAAGCAGAAGCTCCAGCGATAATCATCTTAGGCTGCTCCTTTGTTGCTATCTCTTGAATTTTATCATAGTTAAGTAGTCCCGTCTCCTTCTCTACTCCATAAAAAACTGGATTGTATAAACGTCCAGAAAAGTTTACTGGAGATCCATGAGTAAGATGACCACCGTGTGCAAGATCAAAACCTAAAAATTTATCTCCAGGCTTTAAACAAGCATGAAACACCGCTGTGTTTGCTTGTGATCCAGAGTGTGGCTGTACGTTTGCATATGCTGCTCCAAAGAGTTCCTTTGCGCGCTCTATAGCAAGTGTCTCCACCTCGTCTACTACTTCACAACCACCGTAATATCTTTTTCCCGGGTATCCTTCGGCATATTTGTTTGTTAACACAGAACCTGCAGCTTCCATTACTTGGTCACTTACAAAGTTCTCTGAAGCAATAAGCTCAAGTCCGTTTAATTGGCGTTCTTTTTCTTCTTGGATTAGGTCAAAAATGGCAGTATCACGTTGCATAGTAAAATTGTTTGTTAAAGTGATACAAAAATACTACAAAGACTTTTTAAGAATGCTATAAATCCTATATTTGAAGAGAGAATTACAAACAACTTATCAAAATATAGACAATGCCACTATCTGCTAACGATCCCTCTAGAAAAACTTGGCTCGAAACGCCAAAAAATACAGATTTCCCAATACAGAATATTCCTTTTGGTGTATTCTTAACGCGTGATGACGTTATTACAATAGGGACGCGTATAGGAGATTACGCAATAGATCTTGGTGCTTTACACCAGTTAGGTTACTTTGAAGGTATCCCTCTTACGGATGATATCTTTTTACAAGATACACTCAATGATTTTATTGCAGATGGTCGTAAAACGTGGAGACTAGTACGTAACCGCATTGCCGAAATTTTTGAAGAAACCAATGAATCTTTACGTGGTAATCAGAAAGATCGCGATGTTGTAATTTTCAAAATGGAAGAAGTTGAGATGCAATTACCTGTACAAATAGGTGATTATACAGACTTCTACTCAAGCATAGAACACGCTACAAACGTAGGAACAATGTTCCGCGGTGAGGAAAATGCTTTGATGCCTAACTGGCTGCACTTACCTGTCGCTTATCACGGGAGAAGTTCTTCTGTAATACCATCGGGAATTCCGGTACACCGTCCTAATGGTCAGAAATTACCTAACGGAGCTACAGAGCCTATATTTGGCCCATCAAGACTAGTAGATTTTGAACTAGAGATGGCTTTTATTACTACAGATGCAAATAACTTAGGCGAATCTATCACCACTACAGATGCCGAGGAAAATATTTTTGGACTTGTACTCTTTAATGACTGGAGTGCTCGTGATATTCAAAAATGGGAATATGTGCCACTAGGGCCTTTCCTTGCAAAAAACTTTGCCTCTTCAATCTCTCCGTGGATTGTAACACTAGATGCGCTTGAGCCTTTTAGAGTAGAAAGCCCTAAGCCTAAAAAAGAATTACTTCCTTACTTACAATATGAAGGTAAGAAAAGTTTTGATATTAATCTTGAAGTAGCATTACAACCAGAGGGAAAGAAAGAAACTACGGTTTGTAAATCTAACTTTAAGTACATGTACTGGAACATGAGCCAGCAACTAGCGCACCATACAGTAAATGGATGCCCTGTAAATGCTGGAGACATGATGGGAAGTGGTACACTTTCTGGAAAAACACCAGACTCTTACGGATCTATGCTCGAGTTATCATGGAGAGGAGAAAAGCCTATTAAACTTGAAGAAGGTGGTGATCGTAAGTTTATTGAAGATAATGACACCGTAATTATACGTGGTTACTCTAAAATAAAGGATTATCCTCGCATAGGTTTTGGCGAGGTTTCGACAAAATTACTTCCTGTATTTGAGCCTAAAACTAAATAGTGAAGCGTCTATAAATGATTAAAACGATTGCTTTATACTTAGTCATGTTACTAGCGGTAGCCTTTTATGCTAGCGCCTTTTACTTAGGCTATTTACTTCTTACTCTCATCTTTGGTAACCTTATAAGTATCGTTATCATCTTAAGTTGCGCTGCATGGTATTTCGTGAGAGACTTCAGAAAGAAAAGAAGAGCAAGATTGCTTTAAGGTATAGAATCACGCTTTCGCGAAAGAATATAAAACAAAGAAAAGGTTAGCTATACAGCTAACCTTTTTTTTTAAAATTCTTGTTTTTAAAGATTTACAGACAAGTATAACAATCACCTCCTAAAGCAAAGAGTTGTTGTATTTCGGTGCCGTTTAGTGTGTTTTTATACACTCTAAGATCATCTACATGACCTAGGAAATTATGGCCAAGTGTATATTCATTTAAATCTGCAATCCCTATACCAAGCGTGGCGTTAATTACCTCATTACGAATGATAGCATCCTTGTAAAGTTTTATAGCATTTGTAGCATCTACGGTAATAGCTAGATAATACCAATGTGTATTCATCACCAAATTGAAAACTTTCTAAAAAAAAGAGTAGTATTTAAAGCTAGATACACTTCTTACAAGCCCTTCTTGACTTGGATCTCTACCCTTCTGAAACATAATTTCTACATCACTAAAGAATGAGATTTGTATTTTTAGACTAGAGTCTTACAAAATACTCAAAACCTTGCGCAATACTATTTTCTGCAGTAATAGGATTAGTAAAAGCATCTTGGTTAAAACTAATGTGCAGTAATCTGATCTATTCCTATCCACCACAGATTCATTTGCCGTGGCGCCGTTTAAGTAACCCCTTATAAGCTCTAAAGGAAACACAGATAAAGGCAAATAAATCAAGATGTAATTAAGATTACCTAGGAATCAAATCAACAGTCAACAACAGTAAGATTAATGAAAATTATTTTAAACTCGCTATCATCACTTAAAAGTGTAGCCCTTACCCATAGGAGCTCTGGACTAGTAGTTGTCGTGTAATTAGTTGGATTTGGTATCGCGTTTGTTTGATTACTCGCATCTTCTTGAGTATAGTAGTAAGCAATATCAACTTCTGAGGTATCACAACCTAAAAGTGTTTCTGTAAGATCAAAAGTAGCCTCACCTTCTTGACCATTATCACAAACGTTAAGTACAGCACTCACAAAACAATCTAATGGCTCTTGAAAGCAATTTCGTTGGAGTGTCATTATATCATCACCTTTTGCCAATAGTAGCATCTCTTCATCACACTGCGTTACCGTCCAGTTACCTCCCACTTGTGAATTAAGGATAGGAAGGTTAAAAAAGCTAAGTCTAATACCTGAAGTAGTTGTAGCTGTACTCCATCCAGCCTCTGCAATTACATTCACGTCAAAATATAGAAGGTAATTATTTGCACCAAAAGAAAATACGTAGTTGCTAAGCGTGTCCTCATTATTGTAAGAAGTTATCTGCCAGTAACAATTCATGAGAAAATCATTCACCTCACTCTCTAAACATACATCTTCCTCAAAGTAATAGGTGTCACCTTCATCACAACTTGAAGAAGCCTGTACCAGCGAAGATGATAGCATACTATGGCTTGACATCTCCTCAGTACTATCATCATGAGCTCTCATCTCAATAGGAAAGTTTACAGCCGCCACAAGATTAGTTTCTTGCATGCTATTAACAAATGAAAGCAACTCTCTGTCGCTTTGCACACTTACTGTATTTGTTATCGTAAATTCTGGATTAAAAGTGCTAAATCCAAGCGGATATACAAAATCAACGCATTCTATATCTGCGTCATTTTGGTTAGTTTGTCCACAAGTTCCTATAAGATCATTAAAGGCCGACTGCGACGCAACCGCAACTTGCTCATGTGTAGAAGTGAGTATAGTAATAGGAAAATTAATGGCATAATCGTCTGCATTTCCTTGTTGCTCGAAGAGTGCTGCTACCGTTTGAAAATCTTCGGTGCCATTTACTACAACAATTTCATTATTTATAGTAACAGTAACTGGTAACACAAGTTCTAAGCAAGGAGCTCTATCAATGATATCATCGTGAGACCCATCATTAAGAGCGACATTGTACATTAGTTGCATTAACTGTGCACTCGCATTATCCTCTACGCCTGTTTGACTTGAATCTTCTTCAATAAAATCATCTTGACAACCTATTGTTATACATAGTAGTGCCAGCAACAATAGCCGCTGTAAAGGTCTTAAAGATGAGAGTACTGTGGTTTGCATATTTTTGTAAGGTACTGCAATAATAAAACATCTTTAAAGAAAAAACTCCTACCCTATTTAAGTTATTATTTACAATTCTCTATTATTGTACATAATGAAAAAGGAAAATAAAAAGGGTGTTTGCCAAGAGACTATTTACAATAGAGTCTTTAAGGCGCATTCTAAAAATCTGTTTAATTTTCTTTATTATAAATTCGGGAACGACTACAATCCCGAAGATAAAGTACAAGAGGCTTTTATTAAGCTCTGGGAAAACTGTGCAAAAGTTTCAGAAGATAAGGCAAAAAGTTATCTGTTTACCATAGCAAATAACCTTACGCTTAACACCTATGCACACCAGAAGGTGGTTTTAAAATTTAAAAAGAATACCCCTAAGGGTTATACAAATGAGACTCCAGAATTTGTACTTGAAGAACAAGAGTACCAACAAAAACTTGAAAAAGCGATTGCAAATCTCACAGAGGCACAGCGCACAGCTTTTTTACTTAACCGCGTAGAAGGAAAAAAACACAAGGAAATTGCAGCGCTTTTAGGCATCTCTACAAAGGCAGTAGAAAAAAGAATTTATGGTGCTCTAAAAAAATTAAAAAAAGAAATCACAGAGCTCAGGTAGGAAATATAACAACAACCTTGTTACATATATAGTAACGTTATGGAAAAAGAACAATTAATACGTAAATGGCTCGATAATGAGCTTAGCGAGAGTGAGCTTCAAGCATTTAAAAATCTTGAAGAGTACCATCAATACACGCGTATTTCTAATACCGTCAAACATCTAGAGATTCCTACTTACCATGTAGACAAACAACTTGAGGCGCTACATACCCGTGTGAATGCTAAGAAATCTAAAGTGATTTCGCTGAAACCTTTTTTACGTATCGCAGCAGTATTTTTACTATTTCTAGGGGTTTATTACGTACTATCAGTAAGATCTACTGGTACTAATCATAATACACAAATTGCTCAAAAAGAAACTATCACATTACCCGATAACTCCACAGTGATGCTCAACGCGATGTCTTCTATTTCTTATGATGAAGATACTTGGCAGGCTCAGCGCAATGTATCTCTAGAAGGAGAAGCTTATTTCAAAGTGGCAAAGGGAACTACTTTTAATGTGAAAACTACAAATGGGACTGTAACAGTATTAGGTACACAATTTAATATCAAAAATAGAAATGAATACTTTGACGTGGTATGTTATGAAGGTTCTGTAAAAGTAACAACCGCGGCACAGGAAGAAATATTAAAAGCTGGAGACCGCTTTCGCGAAAGCGTACTTATAACAGGAATTACAACTGCTAGCACTATAAAATCACCTTCGTGGACTCACAATGAAAGCTCCTTTGAAAAAACTCCCTTGAGAGAAGTTATTGCAGAATTAGAAAGACAATATCAAGTAGACGTTGATGTAGACGAAGTATTTGCTCAAGAGCTTTACACAGGAACATTTACACACGACAATATAGATATTGCTCTCAAATCTATAAGTCTACCTTTTAATTTAACCTATACCAAAGAGGAAAATAAGGTAACTTTAGCTCGTGATTAAAAAAGTTTTCTCAATACTTTTTCTTATAATATTCTTTTTATTTTTTTCTGATGTAAGATCTCAAGAGAATAATAGCGAGAGAATACCTCTGGTTGCTGTTTTAAAAAGCATCGAGACAAAGTATGATGTAAGATTTTCATATGTAGATGAACTCGTTTCTTCCATTAAAATACAACGTATTTCAAATGATAAAACTCTTGACGACGCGCTCCTTTTTATAACCAACTATACAGGCTATGATTTTGATAAACTTAATAATCGTTTTATAGTTTTAAGAGATCTCAATCGTCCTAACGAAATTCAAGAACTCGATAATATTTACATCGCATCCCTACTAACTTCGGGAATATCTAAATCTAGCTCTGGGGTTACAATAATAGCTCCAAAGCAATTTGGTATTCTCCCTGGTGTCATAGAGCCAGATGCACTACAAACAGTCCAAGCCTTACCAGGAATTATAAGCACCAACGAGACGGTATCCAATCTAAATATACGAGGAGGAACAAACGATCAAAACCTAATACTCTGGGATGGAATCAAAATGTATCAATCTGGCCATTTTTTCGGTCTCATATCTGCTTTTAATCCTTATTTAACTAAACGAGTTGAAGTCATAAAAAATGGCACAAGCGCAAGGTATGGCGATGGTGTTTCTGGAGTACTCAAAATAGGACTAGAGGACAGCCTTTCTAATGAAAAAAGCGGAAGCATAAGTGCAAACTTGCTGCACGTTAAAGGGTTTGCTAAACTACCGCTCACCAAGAAAGCTTCTTTGCTCCTATCTGCTAGAAGATCTCATACAGATATAACCGAAACGCCTACATATCGCAATTATACAAATCGTATTTTTCAAGACACAGATCTTGAAATGAGCGAAAATCTTCCCATTTCTGCATCAAATATTAATTTCTATTTTTATGATATTAGCGCAAAATACATCTACAACATAAACGATCGTGATTATCTAAGTGTAAGTGCTACCACACTATTTAATAAGTTAGAATACGATGAAAACACGACGGCGGCAGGAGTCTTTGAACGTAGTGGTATAAATCAAGGAAACCGAGGTTTAAAAATTAAATATGCAAGACAGTGGAATCGACAATTTAAAACTGATCTTAATTTATATGCCTCAAACTACAATTTAAGGTCACGTAATTTTAATATAGAAAATAACCAACAACTTGACCAAGAAAACGAAGTTCTTGACCTAGGTCTTACATTAAATACACAATTAAAGCTAGGTGATAATTTTGGTTGGGGAAATGGATATCAATTTACAGAGGTAGGAACCAGAAACCTTGCACAAACTAATAATCCGCTCTTTTTTAGAAATGAGAAACACATTACACGTATTCAAGCGCTATTTACAGAGCTCTCATTTCTCTCTAACAATAATACTACACAATTTATTGTGGGCTCAAGAGCAAGCTACCTAGAGCGTTTTAACAAGCTTATTGTAGAACCAAGACTACGTTTTAGCCAGCGGTTTTCAAATTATTTTAAGTTAAGTGCTCTTGGTGAGAGCAAAAACCAATCTATTTTTCAAATTATTGATCAACCCAATGATTTTTTAGGACTTGAACGAAGAAGATGGGTCGCGGCAGATAACGAAAAGTTACCAGTATTAAGAAGTAAGCAAGCATCTATAAGCCTAGATTATACTAGAAACAAATGGTTATTTAGTATAGAGGGGTATCTAAAAGAAGTTGCAGGGATTTCCTCGAGAAGTCAAGGCTTTCAGAACCAATTTCAATTTACAAATGCTACTGGATCCTATCATGTTACAGGGCTTGATTTTCTGGCACGCAAGCGGTTTGAATCTTTTACTAGTTGGCTCAGTTATTCCTATTCAAAAAACAATTATACTTTTAGCACATTAAATGAAGGCCGTAGATTCCCTAACAACAAAGACATAAGACATTCTATAAGCGCAGGAACTTCGTATAGTCTGGAACGTTTTAAACTTTCGCTAGGATTTAATTGGCGCTCTGGAACACCAATTACACGCCCACAAAATCAAAGTATTCTACAAAATAATCAGATTGTTTATGAGAAACCTAACTCTTCATCATTAGATAGCTTTCTGAGGTTTGATATCTCTACTATATACAATTTCAAAATACTTAAGAATGATGCTCAAATAGGCGCATCTATCTGGAATCTACTAAACAACAATAATATTCTTAATACCTATTATCTTGTTGACAGTAAGAATGAAGTCCAGCAAATGACTGTAAAATCACTTGGCTTTACGCCAAACCTTAGTTTTCAGTATAATTTTTAATAAGTAATTGCGGCTGCTACGTGCTTTCCAACTAGTTTATCTCTACCATTTAAAAAGTCTAGCTCGATAAGAAAGTTACACTGTACTACTTCTCCCCCTAATTTTTCTATAAGTGCTACTACGGCAGCGGCTGTTCCTCCTGTAGCCAACACGTCATCATGTAATAATACTTTATCTCCAGATTTGATAGCATCACTATGTATCTCAAGAATATCTGTACCGTATTCTAAGGCGTACTCTTGTGATATTTTTTCTGATGGTAGTTTATTAGGCTTCCTTACGGGTATGAAACCAGCATTAAGTCTTTTGGCGAGCAACGTACCAAAGAAGAAACCTCTTGCCTCAATCCCTACTACTACATCAATATTAATTTCTGGAACGAGTGTATATAAAATCTCTTCCGCTTTCGCGAAAGCGTTTGCATCACCCAACAATGGGGTAATATCTTTAAACGTAATTCCTTCTTTAGGAAAATCTTGAATATCTCTTATGTAATCTGAAATTTGCATCGGGTAAAGTTAGCATTTTCGATTAAATCCGTTGAGACTACTATCTTAATTATTTACTCTATTTGCGTAATTATTTGACTTCAAGTTTGATAGAAAGATATCAAAAAATAATTGCAATGTTTTTTTCATTTTATTTGTTTAAATAAAAAAAACAGTTGTATATTTGCACCCCGAAACGAATAAGTAATTATTCTCTCAATTAGGCCTCGTGGCGCAACTGAATAGCGCACTTGATTACGGCTCAAGAGGTTACAGGTTTGAATCCTGTCGAGGTCACGAAAAGCTTTGCAAAAAGCACCATAACTGCGCTAATCCTAGGATTAGCGCAGTTTTTTATTTTATATGGTTTCGTTTAATATCATTTAAATGCAAAATGTAAGGTAGCAACTGCTACCACAAAGTACTTTCGAAGTACCTACGTATCTTCATTAGTTAATATACAATAGCTTAATAACTTGCTACAACTAATAGATGAAATTAAATTTCATTCAAAATCTTCCCATTTTCTTACAAATAACAGACTGAAATACTAAGAAAAATATCAATAACTCAAATTATGAGACCTAAAGTTAACTCTATTGATAGATTTGAATACATTTGCTATTGCAAACCCTTAACATACTAACATAATGAGTAATACTAATCTAATACTTAGCAAGACTGATAAGAAGATTTTAAAATTGATGTCAAAAGGAATGACTCAATTAGAGATTTCAAAAAAATTAGCCGCAAACAATGAGTCGCCTAGTAGCGTTTCTCACATAGAGAAACTAGTTATGAAACTTAAGAAAAAATACAAAGCTACAACATCATTTCAATTAGGTGTTTTACTTCACAGTAATGGAGTTGTCTAATAGATTTGTTAATCTATCAAATAGAATTCTTGTACTTTAACATGTCGCTGGTAACTACAGTTAGTTCGCAAATGAAAAGCAATTCCTATCGGTTTCCTAAGACTGATTAGGTGATAAACTTTTACAGCTGTTAGACTTACATGAAATTTTAGTCTCATAAATAAACTATATTTATCTATATGTATCCTTATATTTCAAAACTATAGAGATCACCATTCTACGATAAATATTGACTTTTTATTTTATAAGTTTTTAAATTAATTTAAATAAAAAAAGCTTGCATCATACAAGCTTTTTTTATTGAAATTATTATTTTGATTTTTGTTCTGATACCTTATGATTTTTTTTGTGTACAGCATTTTCCTAGTTGGATAAAGTCTTACTTCCAATTTTACTAGATTCCCCAGCATCTCGTTTAATTTTGGTGGAATACTCATTTTGATCTCTATACTGATTTATGCGCTTTTCTTTATGAACACCATGCTCTTTACTATCGATGTTTGCCGCTCTATCTGTAGTATCCATAATTATTAAGTTACATTAATTTTCTTTTAATTTTTCTCAAGTTTGGAATAAATTTCTCTTTAAAAGACCGTTTATTTTTTACCCAATCGTAAGTGTAATACCCTAATTGAGCGATTGTAACTATTCTGGATAATTTAACTATTAATTTCATGTTAGTTGTTTTAGTTTTTCCTAAAATTAAAAGAAAGCCTAGCTTGATTTAATAAGATTAAGACATTTAAACTTGCAAGAGTTAACGCCTTCTAAATGATTAAACTATGAAGTAATTTATTTAAACTTTCCAAATAGAGACGTCTAGCTTTTGAAAATTCTGAGACAAATATTAATTTAATAACTCTTCTAATTCAACACATCTAACTTTTAGGAATAGTTCTTTCTCCATTGCAACTATACCATTATAATCAGAATGAAAATTGAAGACTTCAAAATAAAATCGTTCGTTATTATAGATACCGTGTTTTTCAAAAACGAAAAGTTTCTTTATTTCCTTCAAACTACAACCTACTGCTTTGAGTAAAGCTTCTTTCCTTACCCAATACCAATAGAATCTATCTAATGGATTATTATCTTCTTTAATATCGCTCCACTCTAAATCCGTGAAGAGATATTTAAATAACTTTAAATCTATATCCTTCCTCTTCTCAATGTCGATGCCCACCTGAAAAACGGTACCAAAAATTAAAACTACGTACCCATTACTATGCGATATTGAAAAATTGACATTAGTAAAACTTGGTTTTCCCTTATCAGAATACGTGATATTTTCTATTGAAAAACTTGAATATTCATTTTCTGAAATTGCTTTTTTCAATAGTAATCTTCCCGTTATAAAGCTTAAGAAACTTTCCTTATTGAGGTACCTTAATGCCCTATTGACTATGGACTCAGGTAAATTTTTTAATAATTCCTCATCGATGAATTGCTGACTGTTATTAGAAAAATTAACGATCCAAATTTCTCCCATTTTATTATTGTTGAAAAACATTTATGATAAAATCTCAATTAGTCTCGTTTATAATTCCTTTTTTTGTGGTACCAACTAATACTTTTTTGGTACCACTTGGTCAAATTTAGGAAAACAATATGATTACCAGGGAACATATCATAGAGATAACAACTCAACTGTATTTAAAAAATGGAGTAAAATCTGTTACCATGGCAGATATCAGTAAGGAGTTGAGTACCTCTAAGCGTACTATCTATAATCACTTTATAGACAAAACTGATTTAATGCAAGCTTGTGTAGAGCAATATCTTGCAGGAATCAGAACTAAAAATGACGATATTATTAATACCTCTAGCTCTGCTATTGAAGCAATGGGTATGATTCAGCAACAGATTTTAAAAAGAGCAGATTACAGCAACGCTAACTTTTATAAAGAGGTACTTAAATATTACCCTAGTATATTAAAAGACTCCTATAAAAAGAATGCAGAGTTTGCTTTTCGAGAGTTACTCTATTTATCTAAATGGGGTGTAAAAGATGGGTTATTCAGGAAAGACTTGGACCCAGAAGTTACGATGGCTACAGTTCAAACTCTTTTGAAATTATGTAATAATAACAAAGTCTTTCCATCAGAACATTTTTCTAAAGCTAGACTTACCGAAGGTATTATGGTTGCTTACTTGAGAGGATTATGTACTGACAAAGGTCTTTTGGAAGTTGAAAAACAAAAGCATCTTTACTTAACTATAGAATAAGAAAATATGGACACTATTAATAGTTCACTCAAAAAAACGCCTGTAGCAATTATTGGCTTATCTGCTATGTTTGCAGATGCAATAAATGTAGAGCAGTTTTGGAATAATATTATAAGTCAAAAAGATAGTATAGTAGATGTTCCTGCATCGCGTTGGAAAATAGAAGATTATTACGATGCAGATCCTATGGTTGCAGATAAAACATACTGCAAAAAAGGTGGTTTTATTCCCGATGTAGACTTTAATCCAATGGAATTTGGATTGCCTCCTAATATTTTGGAAGTAACAGATGCCTCTCAATTACTAGCTTTAATAGCTGCTAGAGATGCATTTGAGGATGCGGGTTATGGTAGAGAATCTGATAAGTTTACAGCGTTATTAAAAGAAAAAACAGGAGTTATTCTCGGTGTAGGTGGTGGACAAAAATTGATTACCCCACTTACTTCTAGATTACAAGCTCCTATTTGGGAAGCTGCTTTGAGAAGTAGTGGAATAAGCGATACAGACATTCCTCACATTGTAGATAAAATGAAGAAAGCATATATAGGATGGAATGAAAATTCTTTTCCAGGTATGTTAGGTAACGTTATTTCTGGCCGTATTACAAATCGTTTTGATCTAGGAGGTATTAACTCTGTAGTAGATGCTGCTTGTGCCGCCTCGCTTTCAGCTGTAAAAATGGCTGTTTCTGAGTTAATAGAAGGAAGATGTGATATGATGTTAACAGGAGGAGTTGATACAGACAATTCTCCTTTTATGTACATGTCCTTTTCTAAAACGCCAGCATTCTCTCGTAAGGGAAGTATTCGTCCATTTGATACAGACTCTGATGGTATGTTAATAGGCGAAGGTGTAGGAATGCTTGTCTTAAAAAGATTAGAAGATGCAGAGCGTGATGGAGATAGAATTTATGGTTTACTTACTGGTGTAGGTTCTTCTAGTGACGGTCGCTATAAATCGGTTTACGCTCCCCGTCCACAAGGACAAGCGCTAGCTATGCAACGCGCCTATGATGAAGCAGGTTATGATGCCTCTACCGTAAGACTAATAGAAGGTCATGGTACTGCTACTGGAGCTGGTGATGCTGCCGAATTTGAGTCTATGTCAATGGTTTTTGGTAAAAACAATGCGACAAAAAATAATATTGGGATAGGCTCTGTAAAATCACAAGTAGGACATACCAAAGCTGCTGCAGGTGCAGCCGGAATGATTAAAGCAGCCTTAGCGCTATATCATAAAGTTTTACCTGGCACCATAAATGTTACAAAGCCGCATGACAAATTTGGAATAGAAAACTCTCCTTTTTACGTAAATTCAGAAACAAGACCTTGGTTTAAAAATGGGGTTCCTCGTAGAGCGGGATTGTCTGCTTTTGGCTTTGGTGGTGTTAATGTCCATTTTGCAATGGAAGAATATGAAAAGAAAAATTCTTTTACAGATAGAATACATCAATCTTTTCATAGTATATACATTAAAGGAGCGAATACAGAAGACTTATTAACGCTTCTTAAAAATGCTCATACTGCGTTAAATAGCAAAGAAGCGAACACTGCATTCTACAATTTAAAAGAAAATTCAAAACAAGGCACAGCAAAGAAAAGTGAAGCCCGTTTAGGCTTTGTAGCCGAGTCTCTCGTTGATTGTATTTCAAAACTTGAAATTGCAATCAAACAATTAGAAAGCAATAAGAATGCTTGGTCTCACCCTAGAGGCGTATTCTTTAGACCTAATGGAATCTCGAGTACTACAAAAGTTGCGTCATTATTCTCAGGTCAAGGTTCGCAGTATGCAAACATGGCAAAAGAAGCTACCTGTAGTTTTGAAAGGATACAACAAACCATTGCAGATTTTGATGCCAAAAAAGGATATGATTTAGCAAATAAAATATATCCAAAACCTGTATTCACAGAAGAGGATAAAGCTATTTTAGAAAAAAACATTACTAATACTGAGTTTGCACAACCCGCAATCGGGGCTATTAGTTTAGGGTACTACAATGTATTCAAAGATGCCGGTTTTATAAGTGATATGGTCGCTGGACATAGTTTTGGTGAACTTACAGCTCTTTGTGCTTCTGGAGTTATAAGTCAAGATGATTATATGACGCTTGCTATCGCACGTGGAAATGCCATGGCAGGTAAAAATACAAGTGGTGACGCTGGCACAATGCTAGCCGTAAAAGCTTCGGCTTCAGAAATCGAACCTTTGATTACCACTATACCAGATATTTCTATTGCGAATATCAACTCTTCGAGTCAAATAGTTTTAGGAGGAACCACAGAAGGTATTACTAAGGCTAAGACACTATTAGATAGTAAAAAATACCGCTCTATCTTATTACCTGTCTCTGCAGCCTTCCACACAGATTGTGTAGGACATGCTCAAAAACCATTTGAAAAAAGTATAGAGACTATAGAATTTACTAGCCCTACCATTCCGGTATACTCAAATTCTACTGGAAATTCTTATCCAACTGAGCCAAGTGAGATTAAGAAAATTTTAGGACAACATATTTTAAATTCAGTTGACTTTAAGAGCGAGGTCGAAAATATGTATGCTGCAGGAGCGAGGGTTTTTGTTGAGTTTGGACCTAAGTCTATTCTTACAAACCTGGTAAAAGATATACTGGCAGACAAAGAGCATTTTGTAGTTACTACAAATGCAAAAGCAACAAAAGACAGTGACTTACAAATCAGAGAAGCAGCAATACAGCTACAAGTACTAGGGTGTAAATTAAATGCAATTGATCGCAATGCTCGTCAAGAAAAGAAGCCTGTAACTGAGCCTAAAGTAGCCGTTAAAATTGCAGGAAACAACTATGTGAGTCCAGCAACGCAAAAAGCCTATAAAGATGTGTTGAATAACGGGTTTAAAGTAAGTTGCGCCACAGATATTATTAAAACTGAAGAAGATATTAAGGAAATAGAAGTTATCTCAGAAGTGATAAACGCAGTTCCTACATACACAAGTGAAGAAGATCTTACAGACCAAGAAACAGAAGAAGATATGATGGTAGATGTTATTAAAAGTGCCATAGAAGGCATCAAAGAGAATCAATCTAAAACATTAGATATGTTCCAAACTATTTTGATGGAACAAAATAAACAAACCGCACAATTACTAAACTTATTATCTGGAAACCTTGCCCCAGATGAAAATATTCTAGAAGCTCCTACAGCTCGACTATCTATTGACACTCCAGCTCCTGAGGCCCCTGTAACAAAACCAATTGTGACTCCTACTGCTGTGCAGCCTACCGTAGAAAAGAATTTTGCAACCCCTGCTTCTGCACCTGTAGTAGAAACTGCCGTTCCTGCTACTGGTAATTCAGAAATGTTAGACCTTATGTTAAGCGTTGTAGCAGACAAAACAGGATATCCTACAGAAATGTTAGAACTAAGCATGGATATGGAAGCAGATCTAGGCATCGATTCTATTAAACGTGTGGAGATTTTTGGAGCAATTACTGAGCAATCTGATAAGCTTTCAAACATCAATCCTAATGACTTAACTGAGCTTAGAACATTACAAGAAATTGTAAACTATATCTCTGCAAAAGCAGGAATTAGTACAACAGCAACTCCAGTTTCTCCTACTGTTAAGGAAATAGTAGCAGCTCCTGTTGCTGCCCCAGTAGCACAAGCGACACCAATCGCTGGAAACTCAGAAATGCTAGACCTTATGTTAAGCGTTGTAGCAGACAAAACAGGGTATCCTGCAGAGATGTTAGAATTAAGCATGGATATGGAAGCTGATCTTGGGATTGATTCTATTAAACGTGTGGAGATTTTTGGAGCGATTACCGAGCAATCGGATAAACTATCAGACATCAACCCTAATGACTTAACAGAGCTTAGAACACTGCAAGAGATTGTAGATTATATCTCAGCAAAAGCAGGAATACGTACAACCGCAACTCCAGTTGCACAAAGGGCAAAAGAGGTTGTTACCGCTCCTGTTGCCGCTCCTGCAGCGCAAACGACAACAACAACTTCTAGCAACTCAGAAATGCTAGACCTTATGTTAAGCGTTGTAGCAGATAAAACGGGATATCCTGGAGAAATGCTAGAACTGAGCATGGATATGGAAGCAGATCTCGGGATCGATTCTATTAAACGTGTTGAGATTTTTGGAGCTATCACAGAACAGTCAGATAAACTATCAGACATCAATCCGAACGACTTAACAGAGCTTAGAACATTACAAGAAATTGTAGATTATATCTCTGTAAAAGCAGGAATAAGCACAACGGCTGCAACAGTTGAAACAGCAGTCACAGCTTCTCCAGAAGTTGTTGGCACCGATTTATTCTCTACTCCTATTGTTGAGACAGCAGCTCCTACTGAAGGAAATTCAGAAATGCTAGACTTGATGTTAAGCGTAGTAGCAGATAAGACGGGATACCCGGCAGAGATGCTAGAACTAAGTATGGACATGGAAGCAGATCTTGGTATCGATTCTATAAAACGTGTAGAAATATTTGGAGCAATCACAGAGCAATCTGACAAGCTATCAGACATCAACCCTAACGACTTAACAGAGCTTAGAACATTGCAAGAAATTGTTGACTACATCTCTGCAAAGGCAGGTATTTCAAGTAAAAAAAAAAGTCTGAGCCTAGCTTAACTACAGAACAAAAAAACAATGTAGGTAAGGAAAATAAAATTCAACAAGAATTCTCCTTACCTACTAATTTTCATGGTGTACCAAGAAAATCAATTGGCTTAAAGGTTATTCCTAGAATTGATGTTTTAGTGCAAGATATTCCTGCTTTAAAACCTGTTGTCATAACAGATGAAGGAGGTCCTATTACACTTGCTGTAAAAACTAAATTAGAGAGTGAAGGACATCAGGTTATTGTACTTCAATTTGACGCAATTAAAAAGAATACATCCATTAAAGATGGAATTTCGATTGCCGAAATAAACAATCAAAACATTAAGAACGCTGTAGATAGCATCTTAGCCAATAATGAAATTGGGGCTTTTATGTATTTACACCCACATTTCACCTTTTCTGGTCATAATTTCACACAGCATTTTGCTATAGAACGCACCTTATTAAAAGCCACATTCTTACTGGCTAAATATTTACAAGCTCCATTAAATGCAACGAGCAAAACACAGCGCACAGCCTTTATGACGGTTTCTCGTTTAGATGGGAAATTTGGTATGGACCAGCGTTCAGATATTTCTATCATCGCAGGCGGATTATCAGGGTTGACTAAGTGTATGAACTTAGAATGGTCTCCTGTATTCTGTAGAGCCATTGATGCACAGCCCGAGTTGTCCCCAGAAGAAATTGCCGATAATTTATTTTTAGAATTACACGATGCAGATGTACGTTATGTTGATGTAGCTATTAATGAAAAAGGCAGAATGACTTACGAGGTTACCCCCAATGAA
Source organism: Dokdonia sp. Hel_I_63 (assembly GCF_007827285.1). Taxonomy (NCBI): domain Bacteria; kingdom Pseudomonadati; phylum Bacteroidota; class Flavobacteriia; order Flavobacteriales; family Flavobacteriaceae; genus Dokdonia; species Dokdonia sp. Hel_I_63. The sequence continues at coordinate 2,559,502 of NZ_VISD01000001.1, forward strand.
GTTGCTGCTACAGATGATTATAAACAAACAGTTACAGATAAAGATGTTTTCTTAGTTGCTGGCGGTGGTAGAGGCGTTACGGCTACGTGTATCAAAGAAATGAACGCAGCTTTTAAGTCTAAATTCATCTTACTAGGTAGATCCTCTTTAGATTTTGAATTACCAGCATATGCGTTAAAAGAAAATAACCCTGCCAAGCTGAAGAACGCTATTATGCAGGATTTGAAAGCTAGCGGAGAGAAAGTTTCGATTAAAGGATTAAATAGTCTATTCAATAAATATGTTGCCAAAAAAGAGATAGAAGAAACTATTGCTACGATCAAAGCAGCTGGTGGAGATGCCATATATGTAGCTGGTGATGTGACAAACTTAACCATCAAACCAGAGTTGCTAAAGATAGAAAAGCAGTGGGGTAAAATCACAGGCATCATACACGGTGCTGGCCGACTGGCAGATAAACTCATTCAAGATAAAACAGAAGAAATTTTTGACAATGTCACTTCCGTGAAATTGGACGGTTTATTAAACCTTCTAAAAATGGTAAATATAAATGAGTTGAAACATCTCATTATGTTCTCCTCGGTCGCTGGTTTTTACGGAAACGTAGGACAATCTGATTATGCAATGGCAAATGAAATATTGAGTACTGCCGCACATTTATTTAGTACAAACCACCCTAATACTAAAGTTACCGCAATAAACTGGGGAGCTTGGGAAGGCGGAATGGTAAGTCCAGAACTACAAAAAATGTTTAAAGAGGCTGGTGTTTCTTTAGTAAATCACCCTGGAGGCGCGGCTCGTTTTGTTCAAGAATTAAATGGTGCATATCATAACCAACCTCAAGTGATCATCGGCGGTACATTGCCAGCTGGTATTTCAGATATTTCTGGAGACCTAAAAACGTATACTATTCAACGGAATTTGAGCCTCAAAGAGAATACATTTTTGAATCATCACGTAATTCAAGGAAGCCCTGTATTACCCATGGTAAATGCTACGGCTTGGATGGCAGATTCTTGTGTAAAATTATTTCCAGATTATAAATTGGCAAGCATAGAAGATGTAAAACTCTTCAAAGGAATTGTGTTTGACGGGACTGAGAAGGAGATTTATTTCACGAAAGTGAAAGAACAATTAAAAACAGCAGACACCATCGTCTGTGAGGTAAGCGTGTACAGTAAAGGAGCAAAACTACCACTCAATCACTATAGAGCTACAGTTACGCTTTCGCGAAAGCGTACTGAAAAACCAACATTCAAAACACCAAAACTAGTTGAGAATAAAATAGACGGAGCTACTTTTTATAAAGATGGTTCGTTATTCCACGGTGCTTTTTACCAAGGCATAGAGGAGGTTATTGCGATGGATGAATCGCACGTATTATTAAAATGTAAAGCTCCAGCGGTTTCTTATGAAGATCAAGGTCAGTTCCCTAGTACAAGTTTGAATGCATTCTTCTTAGATATTCAATATCAAGGAATGGTGGTTTGGGTACAAAAATATCATAATGGCGCTAATAGCTTGCCATTACAGACTTTAAAAGGGAAGGTTTACGGAGAAATTCAAGCTAACAAAAGTTACTACGTACACATAAAAATCCAAGAAAACACAGAGACGAAAATGATTGCAGACTGCACCGTTTATGACGATAACGAAGATGTTATTTTGTTTACAAAAGGAGCCGGATTAACTGTTTCAAGAGAATTAGTTTGGTAAAAGTTATTTCTCATGTATTGCAATAATCGTCTCAAGTAGCTACAAAAAATGAAAGAAAAAATAGCAATTATCGGTATGTCATCCCTTTTTCCAGGGTCTAAAACACTTCAAGAGTTTTGGAACAACCTTATGGATAAAAAGGACTTAACTGGTATGGCAACAAAAGATGATTTTGGCGCAGACCCAGAACTCTTTTATAATAAAAACAAAGGTGTTATAGATAGCTGTTACTCCTTACGAGGTGGGTATATACGTGACTATAGTTTTAATAGTGCAGATTTTGGGGCTAAGGATTTAGACAGTTTAGACCAAATGTATCAATGGGGTCTACAGGTTACAAAAGATGCTTTGGTACACGGAGGCTACTGGAAGAATGAAGAAGCTTTAGATCGTTGCGGAGTTATTTTTGGGAATTTATCGTTCCCTACAAAATCGTCACATAAAATTCTTGCGCCTGTCTATACACAAACACTTGAAAAAGGAATTAAAACCTTGTTGAAAGTTGATGATTTTGAAATGCCAGCAACGGAATTTCAGATTCCAGAAAACAATCCTATAGAAGGAGATGTTTCGGAATTAGTGAAGAATACCATTGGTTTAAAGGGAACCAATTTTGACCTAGATGCCGCTTGTGCTTCTTCCTTATATGCTATAAAGATGGCGTGTGATGAGCTATTAACGGGTAAAGCAGATATGATGCTCGCAGGAGCTGTTTGCTCGTCTGATCAGTTGTTTATCCATATGGGGTTTTCTATTTTTCACGCTTATGCAGCACACGATAAAAAATACTCTCCTCTAGATAAAGATTCTGCTGGACTCGTATCTTCTGAAGGTGCTGGAATGATTCTATTAAAACGTTTATCTGATGCAGAGCGAGATGGAGATAATATCATAGGGGTTATTTCTGGAATTGGATTATCAAACGATGGTGCAGGTAAATTCTTATTAAGCCCTAATCCCAAAGGACAAACATTAGCCTACGAAAGAGCCTATAATGGCACGATTAAAAAAGAGGATACTTCTTACATAGAATGTCACGCAACGGGAACTCCGCTGGGTGATGTTACAGAAATCAATTCGCTTGAAACCTTTTTTAGTAACAATCCAGAAAAGGTACGTTTAGGTTCTGTAAAGTCAAATATGGGACATATGCTTACGGCTGCGGGAATGCCTAGCTTAATGAAAGTCTTACTATCTATGGAGCATGATATGATTCCTCCAGGGATTAATATGGAAACGGCGATCCAGTCTGAAAATGGTTGGTTTTCACGTGAGCAAATTATAGAAGAGCCGCTGATATGGGAAGCAAAAGATAAACAAGCCGCTGTAAACTCATTTGGTTTTGGAGGTACAAACGCCCATCTCGTTGTAGAAAGCTATCAAAAAAAGGAAATTAAAAAGCATCAGGATGTCTCTTTGAAAGAAATGGCCATCACGAGTATGGAAGTTCATTTTGGAGATTGTGATAATCTGGAAACGTTTTATCAATCCATTTTTAATGGGAAACAGCACTTCTCTGTAATGCCATCTACGAGATGGAAGGGCTTTGAGAAAAATGACGAACTGCTCGCTACGTTTGGTCTAAATACTCAAAATCCTATTAAAGGAAACTTTATAGAGGACTTTGATATGGATTTGATGCGCTATAAAATCCAGCCTAATGAGATTAGCACTATGGAGCCACAACAGGCGCTTATTCTCAAAGTTGCAGATCAAGCGATTCAAAAATCTAATCTAAAAAGAGGGGAAAACGTAGCGGTGCTAATTGCTATGAATCCTGAACTTGCGATACATCATTATCTAGCGCGTTGGGACAGTCAGTGGCAATTAGACAAAGCGCTGGACAGTGCGGGTATTGCACTAGGAGAAACACAAAAAGAAACATTACTTGCCGAGTGTCGCAATATATTATACCAGATAGGCAATGTACAAACGCCTAGTCAGCACACTAGTTTTGTGGGTAATATTATGTCGAGTCGTATCTCTGCTTTATGGGATTTTAATGGGCCTTCATTTACGATTACAAACGGTGATAACGGAACAACGAGAGCTCTCGAAGTAGCGCAGAATATGCTCTCTCTAGGCGAAGTAGATGCTGTGGTTGTGGGAGCTGTAGATTTTTCGGCTGGTATGGAAGCGGTATTGTTGCGCAATCTAGTGACTAGCATAAATCAAGATAAACAACCAAGTTTATCTTTTAATGTAGATGATTATGGCTGGTTAATAGGTGAAGGAGCCTCTGCTATCGTATTAAAAGCAAGTGACCGCATTGATGAGAAGGATAAGATCTTTGCAAAAATTGAAGCTATAGGAGATATCGCAATCACTGAGAATATCGCCTTACAAGAACTTGTAGCCTCTGGATTTGACCAAGAAAATCAATTGGAACAAACACAGCTACTAGCCAATAATCCTACCAGTAAAATTGCCTTAGGATCTGTAAAAACCAATATTGGTCATACGTTTGCAGCGGCTGGACTCGCTTCTATTGTAAAAACAGCCTTGTGTGTATATCATCAATTTATTCCAGGAATTCCAAATTGGCGATCGGTAAAGAATGATGCTTTTAAAAACAGTAATTACTACTTCCCTAGCCTATCACGACCTTGGGTTAATGAAACAGAACAGCCCAGACAAGCATTGGTAAATTTGAGCGCACATTCTCGTGTAAAATTATCAGAATTTACACAACCTAAACCTCACAACATTGACAATTTCTTGGAGAAGCATTTATTTGTTTTAAAAGGAAATACGCCAGCAGAACTTAAGGTACAGTTACAACAACTTAATGAAGACATACTTACTAATGACTTAGCATTTGTTGCACAAGCTTGTTTTGATAAAGCAGCAACCACAAAAGCAACTTACAGTATTGTTCTTATTGCGTCAACCACAAAAACGATAGCGCAAGACATCGTTTTTATTGATAAAAAACTCGAGCAGTCCTTTGCAGAAAACACAGATATAAAACTACCTAGCGGTTCTTTCTTTAGCCCAAATCCGAGTGGTACAAAAGGAGATTTGGCATTTGTATATCCAGGTTCGGCAACTACTTATGAAGGCTTAGGGCAAGATCTATTTCAGTTTTTTCCTAATCTGCTAAGTGATTTTGAGAATCATATTCCCAACTTGAAAGACTTCTTTGGTTTAGACTATTTATTCCCGAAAAAGCAAGACAGTACAACGCCTTCACCCAACATTCAAGAAGATGCCATCTCTATGATGTCTGCAGGGGTATTGTACTCGACCTTGTACACGCACATATTGACGACTTATTTTGGCGTACAACCCAAAGCTGCGATGGGCTATTCTATGGGAGAATGTAGCTCCATGTGGTACTCCTTTGGTATTTGGAATCCAGGTGAGGGAACAAAAGTATTCCGCAACTCCCCTATTTTTAAAAACAAGTTTTCTGGCAATCTAGAACTCTTAGCCGAAGAATGGAATATCAGCTCAGAAGAAGCAAAAGCAAGATGGCAGAGTTGGATTTTACTAGAAACTAAAGAAAAAGTAGTAACACAAATCTCAGCTTTTGATAAAGTGTCCATCACTTTTGTAAACTCCGAAAAAGAATTAATCGTTTCTGGCGATAAAAGCCAGTGCGAAGCATTGATTGCTGCGCTTAATTGTCCATCGGTATTGGTGCCTTTTCAAAATATTATCCACAATGAGTTCTGTAAAAAAGAGTATGACGGATTGATCGAAATGCATAATTTCCCAATAGAAAATAAACCAGAAATTGATTTTTACTCTAGCTTAACAGGGGAGAAAATCCCTATGGATTCGCTGAAAATCGCAGAGAATTCGACAAAAGTGTGCTATAAGACTGTTGATTTTCCCGCTTTCGCGAAAAAAATGTCTAGCAACGGGTTTAGCACTTTTGTAGAACTTGGTCCTAATAGTACGTGTACTGGCTGGATAAAAGATACACTAGATCAAAACAATCACGCCGCTTGTGCGATTGATAAAAAAGGCACAAGTTCTATACAATCATTATACGAGTGTCTAGCACAATTAATTTCAAACGGGATCGACATTGATTTGAGCTTGCTATATCCTAATGCTAATCAAGAACCCGTCAAAAAACGATTCACTAAAAAAGTAACAACAGGTGGTACCCCTGTATATGACGTGTTATTATCTGAGGAGATGAAGCAACAGTTTGCCACAATCAAACGAAAAGAAAAAACAGCTTCTCTAGAAAAAACTGAAGATGCAAGTATACGCTTTCGCGAAAGCGTAAAAACAACCACCACACATAGAGTAGAAAAAATAGCTAGTATGATAGATACAGAACAGCCAAAAACTGCGACTAAAATCGGAGAAAATGGTTTAAAATTACAAGATTACAATGACCCAAATCATCTAAAAGATAAGAACATCATTTTCACCAAAGAAGATCTTATTGAATTTTCTGAAGGGAAAATTGGTAATGTTTTTGGAGCAGAATACAATGTTATTGACCAGTATAAACGTAGAGTAATGTTACCTATGGATCCTTACTTATTAGTAAGCAGAGTCACAGGTCTTGATGCCAAGCTAGGAGAGTATAAGCCGTCTACCATGCAAACCGAGTATGATATTCCATACAATTCTGGCTATGCGACAGATACACAAATTCCTTGGGCAGTCTCTGTAGAGTCTGGACAATGTGATTTGATGTTGATTTCTTATCTAGGAATTGATCTTGAAAATAAGGGAGAGTATGTGTATCGCCTTCTAGATTGTACGCTTACTTTTCTAGATGATTTACCTTTTGAAGGGCAAACATTACGCTATGATATATCTATCAATTCATTTGTAAGAAATGGCGGTAATTTGCTGTTTTTCTTTAGCTACGAGTGTTTTGTAGAAGATCGTATGGTCTTAAAAATGACGAACGGTGTTGCTGGTTTCTTTACTGATGAAGAATTAAGTAAAGGAAACGGAGTGGTATACACAGACGGTGAAAAGAAAGCACTGGCAGGTGTAGAAAAGAAAACATTCATTCCTTTTTTGACCACTAAGAAAACTGCTTTTGACATAGAAGATCTAAGACATCTCATCAATGGAGATGCACATAAATGTTTTGATGATATTTCATATTTCCCAAATGGCAGAAATGAATCTATACGTCTAGCTCCAGAAAAAATGTTGATGCTAGATCGCATTACCAAAGCAGATGTGCACGGAGGAGCTTATGGTTTAGGAGAAATTATAGCCGAAAAAGACCTGAGTCCAGACGATTGGTATTTTCCTTGTCACTTTAGAGATGACCAAGTGCTAGCAGGTTCTTTGCAAGCAGAAGGCGGCGGTAACTTATTGCGCTTCTTTATGATGATGCTAGGACTACAACGTCTTAAAAAAGATGCTCGTTTTCAGCCTATTTATGGAGTACAGCAAAAAGTACGATGTAGGAAAGAGGTGACGCCTAATGATAAAAAACTAGTGTACCGCTTAGTGATAAAAGATATCGGGTTATTACCTGATCCTTATGTGATAGGAGATTTGGAGATTATTGTAGACGATGTGATTACCGTACATTTTGAAAATCTAGGATTGCAGTTAAGAGAAAAAGACAATCCAAAATACTTAGAGGAACCTAAAAAAATAACCGAGAATGTACTTTTAAACGAGAACGATATTGAAACATTTGCTTTAGGTAGACTTGCAGATTGTTTTGGTCCAGAATATGCGGTGTATGATAACAGATCATTATCGCGCCAACCTAATACCGACTTACAAGTGGTAAGCCGTGTGATTAAAATTGACGGAGAGCGTTTTGATTTTTCAAAGCCAACAAATATCTGGACAGAATATGATGTGCCTCAAGATGCTTGGTATTACAAGCAAAATGCCTCGATGACGATGCCGTATGCGGTATTGATGGAAATCGCTTTACAACCTTGTGGATTATTAGGTGCATATCTAGGAAGTACGCTACAGTTTCCAGACAAGGATTTATACTTTAGAAATCTAGATGGTGATGGAGAAATGTTTGACTTGCCTACCGGTACAGATTTTAGAGGAAAAGTAATCGCAAATAAATCGACGCTAACCTCTTCTACCTCATTGGGAGGTTTTGTGATCCAGAAATACCTATTTGAAGTATCTGTAGACGGACACGTGTTTTATAAAGGATTTTCTTCTTTTGGATTCTTTCCTAAGGAAGCCTTAGCGCAGCAAGTAGGTCTCGATAAAGGAGAGGATGTCGCAGCTTGGTATGTGCAAAACAACTTGACCACCAAAAATTACTTCCAAATCAAGCTTGATTCTCTTTATGCAAAAATGAAGCTGTATAAAGAAAATGATAAAACAAATACCTTCCGCTTGGCCGAAAATCAACTAGATCTTTTAGACAGTGGTTTAGTGGTTAAAAACGGAGGAGAGTTTGGTAAAGGATATATCCATTGTTCTAAAGCAATACATACCTACGACTGGTTCTTTACCTGTCATTTTTATTCTGACCCAGTAATGCCAGGGTCTTTAGGTGTAGAAGCAATCTCACAAGCGATGCAATTATTTGCATTACAACAAGACCTAGGAAAAGATTTTAAAAATCCGCGTTTTGTACAAGTAGAGAACAACAAAACCGAATGGAAATATCGTGGTCAAATAAAAGTGAATGTAGAAAATATGCACCTAGAAGTGCACTTTAAAACCATCGAAAAACGAGGAGATACACTGGTATTAATTGCAAACGCATATCTCTGGAATGAAGGAACAAGAATCTACCAATCGACAGATTTGGCACTAGGGATTCAAGAGGGGTAGGTAAGTGAACATCTCCTCCCAGCCTCCTCTTCAAAGAGGAGGAGCTAAAAAACGTGGAATCGATTTTTGTATCCCCGGCCCTAAAGGAAGCAAAATCAAAGATGAAGAATAAGCCACCCTTTAGGGTTGGGGAATGCTTATTAGAAATCTAGTAGTTTGAGTACGCTTTCGCGAAAGCGTAAAAAATTAGAATATTGAACCAATTTTTGTTTCCCAGCCATGAAGGGAGCAAAAATTAAAGATGATGAATAAGTTACCCTTTAGGGTTGGGGAAAGCTTATTCGATGATTTTTATTTTCCCCTGCCCTAAAGAGAGCAAAAATCAAAGATGAAGAATAAGCCACCCTTTAGGGTTGGGGAAGGCTTATTAGATGATTAATTTATAAAACAATACAGCGCGTCAAAAATCTAAGATTTTACATAAGTGCTGAAATAAAAAAATAAGAAATGATTGACTTAAAATGGATAGGATCTCCGAGAGAGATTTCATTTGACATCCAAGGAATGTCTGAAAAATTAAAAAACACTGCCACTCCTTGTTATATTGTTGAGGATTTATCTGGTCGTACAGGGGTAACAAATACGGGAACTATTCAGTCTGAAGGGAAAGGTTTATTTTTAAAAGCCATCGTACCCGCATTTACTGCTGCCGATTTTGGGGACACTTCGTTTAAAGAAGATTACCAGTTAAAATACGCTTATAAAGGAGGCGCTATGGCTAACGGTATTGCCTCTACAGATATGGTAATCGCTTTAGGAAAGAACGAGATGATAGGTTCTTTTGGTGCTGCAGGGATGATTCCTGCTCGTGTTAAGGAAGCCATTGCAACCATCCAGAACGCCTTACCTACGCAAGCTTATGCGTGTAACCTTATACACAGTCCTATTGAAAAGGCACTAGAAGAAGGCGCTGTAAATTTATATATAGAACACGGTGTAAAGGTGGTAGAAGCTTCGGCTTATATGAACTTATCTGAGCAAATTGTAAAGTATAGAGCGGTAGGGTTGAGTCTTGACGCTCAAGGCGAAATTGTGATTGGCAATAAAGTAATAGCTAAGGTTTCTAGAAAAGAAGTCGCACAACGTTTTATGTCTCCAGCTCCGCTTCAATTTTTAGAAAAGTTATTGGCTGCTGGAAGTATAACGCAAGAACAATATGACCTTGCTCAGAAAGTACCTATGGCAGATGATATTACGGTAGAAGCAGACTCTGGTGGGCATACAGATAATCGTCCTCTGGTAGTGTTGTTTCCTATCATCTTACAACTGCGAGATGAAATTCAGGCAACCTACAATTACAAAAAACAAATTAGAGTGGGCGCCGCAGGAGGAATAGGGACTCCAGCCTCTGCCCTAGCTGCTTTTTCTATGGGAGCTGCTTATGTAGTAACTGGATCCATTAATCAGGCCTGTGTAGAGTCTGGAACTTCTGATGTTGTAAAAGAATTACTTTCTAAGGTTGCCTCGACAGATGTTACGATGGCACCAGCGTCAGATATGTTTGAACTTGGTGTAGAATTACAAGTGTTGAAACGTGGAACCTTGTTTGGTGCGAGAGCAAAAAAACTTTATGAGGTCTACACGCGCTGTGACGGGATTGATGATATCCCAGCAGAAGAACGACTTAAACTGGAGACTAAAACTTTTAAAATGTCACTAGAACAAGTTTGGGATGGTTGTGTGAGCTTCTTTGAAGAAAGAGATCCAGAACAAATAGAAAAAGCACAAGGAAATCCAAAACGTAAAATGGCCTTGATTTTCCGTTGGTATCTAGGCCTGTCTTCCAACTGGGCAAATGCAGGAACTCCAGATAGAGTAATGGATTATCAAATATGGTGTGGCCCAGCTATGGGTGCTTTTAATGAGTGGACAAAAGATTCATACTTAAGCGATGCCAAAAATAGAAAAGTAGCAGATGTTGCTACTCATTTATTAGAAGGTGCGGCATATCTACATAGAATCAACACCATCAGAGATCAAGGGGTAGATTTACCACTTGAGTTGTTGCAGTTAGCTATTTGAAAGGTTGGGTTGTATAACAGTTTAATGAAAACGGAGCACTATATCTATAAAAAGTACGCTTTCGCAAAAGCGTGACTACCACAAGTAGTACTGTTTCACATAATAACTTAGAACTATTCTTATAAACCTTCATCATGCAAAAAATCCTCATCGTCAAATGACAATGAGGATTTATTATATAATCTATACATAACCTTAGTATTGCTTAATCTTATAGAAGTAACAATAACAACAACGTACATCCTAGATTTACTAAGGGATTTACGTACAGAAATAATTCATTAATCAATATATACTTCTAGAAATTGAGCATCTTTTGCAAAGAAAAAAGCTTCTTTAGTATTTGCTGGAAGTAAAACGGTCTCACCTTTAAATACAATTTCTGTCTTATTATTTACGGTTACAGAGGCACAACCCTCTACACACATAAGTATTACAAAAGAATCTAGATTTGCATAAGACTTTTCATAGGCTTTATTAACTCGTAACACGTTGGTTGTAAAGTAATCGCAAGCAACCACATTTGACGAAGTATTACCATCTGTATGGCATTCTTTTTTACACTCCTCATAAAATTCTCTTGTTGCGGCAACAGATTGATCAAGATGCAAATCTCTTTTTTGACCTTCTTTATCTTTGCGATCCCAGTCATATACTCTATACGTGATATCTGAAGTTTGCTGTATCTCTGCTGCGAGTACTCCTGCTCCTATAGCATGAATCTTTCCTGCTGGGATAAAATATGCATCACCTCTTGTTACTTTTTCTTTATTAAATACATCATATACGTTATCTCCTGTTACATCACGTAAGATTTCTGTATTTGCGTTTTTATCTTTAAGGCCTAATATGATCTCTGCTTCTTCTTCGTGATCCATGATGTACCACATTTCGGTTTTACCGTATGAGTTATGATCCCTTTGTGCCATCTCATCATCTGGGTGTACTTGAACAGAAAGATTAGTTTTTGCATCTAAAAACTTTATAAGCAACGGAAACTCATTTCCAAATCGTTCATAATTTGCAGCTCCTACAAACTCGCTTGTGTGGTTTTCTAAAAGAGAAACTAGTGATTCTCCTTCGTATAATCCATTTGCTACCTGTGATATATTTCCTTCTACTCCAGATATTTCCCAGCTCTCACCGGTCGTATCGCTAGTACATTTCTTGTTAAGTACTGATTTTAGTTTAGATCCGCCCCAGATTTTTTCTTGAAGAATAGGCTCAAATTTTATTGGATAGATGTTCATAATAGTAGATTTGATGTGGATAAATGATGTTTTATGGGGACTAGGAAACAGTAATTGTTATGCTGCTATAGAAAATTCTTGAGACATAGTGTCTAATGCAAATTCTGTAGGGATAGCACTGGCTGCTGTATTGCTTTGAAAAGCATAGTTCATCCAGATTTGTGTAAGATTCATTGGGATTTGTAAAGCGTCTTTCATTCCTAACTTAGAATCATCAACATGTACCCATCTCATAAGTGGCTGCTCAAAGATGTTGTTCATTGTGTTATCTTTTCCTAGGTAGCTCTTAAGACGTAAGAAGATCTCAACATCAAATAACCATCTGCTAGTAAAAGCATTGTCATATACTACAGGTACGATACTTCTTGTAAATACTTTTGCTCCACACTGCGTGTCTCTTATAGGTAATCCTAAGATTAATAAGATAAACTGCTTCACAAATTTTGAAAACATGTTTCTCATAAAGTTACGTTCTATCGTACCGCTTCCTAAAGCGTTTCTAGAACCGAATACTACGAGCTTTCCCTCAGTCTTCAGAGTTTTAACGAGGTCCTTAAAATCTCTGAAGTCTGTTGAGAGGTCTGCATCCATAAATCCTATCGTAGAGATAGTAGACTTGCTATATAAGAATCTAGCTCCTGCTCTTACAGCGGTTGCTTTACCAGAGTTCTTTTTAACATCTACAATGCTTATTGAATTAGGCGCTTGTTCTTTCATACTATAAAGTACCTCTAGCGTTTTATCTTTACTTCCGTCATTTACAAAACATAAATGATAATCGCTGTTTTCTTTAATGAATGACACAAATGCGTTTGTGTTAAGTCTCTTTTCTTCGTTGTAGCAAGGGATGATTATTCCAGTTTTCATAATGTGTGTTTTTGTGTGTTGTTATTGTTTTACAGTACAAACATACCTCGCTTTTCTCGTTGACAGCCAGTGTTTTCGACGGCTAACGGCTTACTATAGACGGTTACCACTCGTCGAAGGTTAAACCATTTATCGAAAGAACTATCTTTGATTCAGAATATTAAAAAGGGTATCTTTTCACTCCCAAACAATGCAGTCAAAAACAAACAAATACTTAGTAAGCGCCGTGCTCCTTGGAATGATTTTCCACGGGACGGCTATGTTCTTTACTGTAGAGCGCACATATGACGCGCTTATACATTTGTTTTTTGCAAATCATTATGCAACGAGCTGGTTTGAGCCGTGGAGTTATAGTTGGTATACCGGCTTTACCGTTATGGGCTATCCGCCACTGGTACATCAAACCATTGGTGCCTTGTCTTATATAGGCGGCCTTAAATTTGGGATGTTTACGGTTGCACTTACAGGCGTTGTACTATTTATTACTGGTGTCTATCGCTTTACCGAAGTCTTAATACCTAATAAAAAAGTTGCAGGATATGCTGCTTTAATGGCCGTTTTTAGTTCGTCCTTTGTAGAAACGCTTCACATTTTTGGGCAACTACCTAGTATTATAGGTATCTCCGTATTAATGCACTGTCTTCCCGAAATCTATCTATGGGTAAAGACAGCACGCAAACGACACCTATTTAAAGCTCTTGCATTACTTTCGGTTACTGTTACTTCACATCACGTTACACCTATATTTGGGATGGTCTTTTTTATATTTCCCTTATTAGGTATGGTGGTTATGGATGCTGCAAGAGAAAAGGTGAATAGTACAAAGGAGGTTACTGTTATCGCTTTCGCGAAAGCGGTATGGACTCACTTAAGGCGCATCGTTATATTTGGAGCTTGCTCGCTTGTACTTATCGTAGGTTGCATTTTTCCATATTGGGTAAACACGAAAAATAATCCCATCACACAGGTACCTATTCCGCATGGATCTAGAGATAATTTTCTTGAAGTGCTCTCCTCTGGTTTAGTATTCTTTGTGATTCCTTGGGGGTTTTTAATGTTCTTACTTCCTTACTTTTTCTATAGGTATTACAGTAAGAGACTACTCTTTTTTGGGATATCATTTACCTTGTTATTGATTTTAGGAACCGGCGGAACAACTCCGGTACCTCTAGCAATGCTGGGAGAAAACGCTTTTAATATATTAACCTTAGATCGTTTTACATTATGGGCATCTATTATGGCGCTGCCCGTTTTTGGAGAGTTCTGTTATCGCTTTGTAGAAGGTGACTATAAAGACTACTTGCAAGAAAAATGGGGAACACTAGTGCATAGAGCGTCTGGAGCATTCTTATCACTTTTATTCATCTTTATCGCCATATTCACGATAACCTTAGGGAAGTTTAGACCGAGTCAGCCAGATGCTATAAAAATGACTCCTATTGTAAACTTCTTAAATGAAGATGAGCATTATAAATGGAGATATTTACCTCTAGGTTTTGGAGACCAAATGGCGTGGCTCTCTGCACAAACTAAGGCTACTACGGTAGATGGTGATTATCACTCTGCTAGAAGATTACCAGAGCTTACCACAAGAGCGGTGGAGCGTCTCGAAAACTCAAAATATAGAGGTATAGAAGGTATAGGCTCACTCCAGCAGTTTCTTACGGTACCAGAAAAATACCATTTGAAGTATGTTTTTTCAAACGACAAGTTTTATGATCCTCTACTCTATTTTGCTGGTTGGCATAGATTAAGCTTACTAGAAAATGGTATTATGGTGTGGGAAAAAGCAGGCATCGCTCCTTTGCCAAGTGTATTGCCTCGAGAAGATGCTCCGCTAGTTTTAAAGCTCATGTGGGGAATTATACCATTTACCACAGTGATCATTGCTTTTTTACTTCATTTGGGTTCGCTCTGGACGCGCTCCTTTAAAAGAAAAAAAGAGCTGCCATTATACTTTGCCTTTGCTCCAGTTTACAAGCGTGCACCGTCGCTATTGTATCGGGCATCTGTGGTGTGGACTATTATCTTACTAATTGTGATTGCCTTTGGCGGATATTTATTTTATGTAAAAAACACCACCCAACTTTCGGCTAACAATGTGGTAACGGCATATTATGATGCGGTAGATTTTAAAGAATTTGAGCGAGCACATTCTTATCTAGATCCAGATAGTGACAAGAAACTATCTCAATTTATGTTAGAAATTTCTGTCTCAGATGGTTTATTAAGTTCATATGCGAAGTTGGATAGTCTATACATAGACATTATCCCAAAAACAGATACCACTGCTTTAGGAATTGTAGATGCTACGTGGATTACACCACTTAAAGAAATTGAAACTCACGACGAGTTACAACTGCTTAAAAAGAGAAGCAAATGGTATATCGTTCCTAAAACTGTAGATCCAGATATACCGCCTGAGCAGCTTCTCATACAGAGCGGAACTAGATTTTATAACCACGGAAAACGGGCTGTAACATCAGAGCAAACTTTTCATGAAGATGTACTCAAGCAACCAGTTGTAGAGGTGCTCTCTGCAAGACTGGTGCAACTAGATACAACCTATGCTATCGTAGGAGAAATTCAAAATGTAGATAATATCCCTGCAGATATTTCTGTGACGGGAGCAATATACAATGAGAATAATGAAGAATTAGCCAGATTTAATGCTAAGGATGTAGTTAAACATAAATTGTTACCTAAGGAGACTACACTTTACCGTATCAATTTTGAAGGTATTGCATGGGCTTCTGCCACAGAAGAAAAACCGGCTACCTATGAACCAGATGCTTTTACAGACGTTGATCTTACAGATATCCCTGTAAATTTTGAAGTACAAGTGAGCGCAAATGTTGCTACCACAGATTTATATCAAGCAGTAGATCTTTCTAAGGTGCAGCAAGAAGAGAATACATTTAATGGTTTCCTCTTTAATACAAGTATAGAAGAAGCGACTATACCACAACTGCTTATAGGCTACTATAACAAAGATAAGGAGCTACTATGGGTAGAAAGTAGGTATATAGTTGAGAGTGTGCGCCAGCAACGTAAAAGACCATTTTCTGAGCTATTATACTCAGATATCTTACCTACAGAAGTAGCCTCTGGATTAAAAACAGCTTCTGTAAACGGACTACCCAACCAGAGTATATCTGATAAGGTGGTGCCACAAAGAAATGCATCTGGAAGTGAGCAATCATTTATACCTATCAAAAATATGCCGTATGCATATATTACAATTACCACTAACAATTATGTAGGTAACCCAAAATGATAAAGCGTAGCACACACATATCATCCTTTGCTATCGTTGCACTATTGCTGCTCACGGTGTTCTGTTCATGTTCAGATAAAGCTGCAGTAAAAACAGTGCAACATACTGCAATAACATTAGAAGATATAGGTGATCAAACAGTTACAGATAAGGGATTGTATATACCAATTAGAACAGGCATCGCGCTCGACGAGCAAACTGTTTATCTAATTCTATCAAGTACCTACGCGACCATCGTTATTAAACCAGAATTACTAGATAATACAGCACAGTTTTACATCCCGCCTAGTTTTACTAAACGAAGCGGTGTCGTGAATTATAGCCTTTATAGTACTGAGAACATCACTCAAGAAGGTCAGTTCACCTTATTACCAGACACAAACCAACTAGGCACTATTGAGACATATCTTGGTCCGCGCAGTATTGTTGCAAATGTGCGCGACTACACCATGCTGGTTAGTATCCCGACAGACACACTAGATAACACCCTTCCAGACAATACTCAGGTAGCACTTAAGTCACAATTTAAATCGGCTATTACAACAACTAAGCATCCTATAAACTCTGGTTTTGTGTGGAAACGCATTTCTTCTCCACTACGCACAGGAAGAGTAAGCACAGGAAGTACGCTAGAAAATATCTCGTCAAAAGAACTCGTAGCAGATGTGTTTCCAGATGTTGCTCAAAATTTTCAGATAGAAGCAAATAGTAATCATAACTATGCAGATGGCAACGAGATCATCAGCTTTCAGAGTACACAAATACGCGATGAGCATGGCAATGTGATGACAGATGGAACGCTCGTTACTTTTTATATGACAGATGCTACAGGTGCCCACTGGCAGAATAAAGCGAGTACGGTTAATGGGTACGCTTTCGCGAAAGCGTTACACCCACAATCTCCTACCACGTGGAATGTAAGAGCAGCCGTGACAGGTATTGCACAAAGCAACTCCATAATACAGCAATTTGAATCCATCATTACCTCTATCCCTACTCCAACAATAACAGAAAGAAACTTGATTGTAGGACCGCTTACAAGCTACTTAGGACAATTAGTGCAAAACGGAATTGACGTATCTGTCACCATAGGAAAAGAAACCCGCAACGGACAAACGAAAAATGGTGAGGCTACCTTTTATCTAAAAGAAGAAGATTATCCTACTGGAACGTATGACGTTGTAGTACGTTGTTTAGGACTAGAAAGCAACGCCCAAATATTAATAGATTGAAAAGTAATAAGACGCTATATCGTATTTTAATTTTGGCTGGATTTATTCTCATAAATGCAGGTGTGCTCTATGGCATCAGTCAGGTGATTGCTTTTTTAAACACGGGTGCAGATAGAAGTAAAATGCTCCATCTGGATGAAACAAAAGACCGTCATTATGTGCCAGAAGTTACTTGGGAATCTATTGAAAACCCTGGACGACCTATGGAAGAAGCAAATCTAGCGAGTATAGAAGAAGACTATCTAGATGCTTGGTATGTAAAAAATAGGGCTTTTTACACCGGAGAAGATGCAGGGATTTTTGACCATTATACAGAACGCGCTCGAGGGAAAGTTCTTGACTTACTAGCTCTTAATAATGAAACAAAAACCTATATAGAAAGCACAACGCTTACACATCACCTCTCTGTAGAATTTTATAGTGCAGATGGTACTCTAGTAGTGCTCACAGATCGCAATGTGACTGGTGTAGAGCGTGTTTTTAAAAATGAACAATTTCTCGTACAACGAGCTTTTAATAATGACTATAAAATTATATTGCTGCTAGAAGATGGCTTCTGGAGGGTACGTCATTTTGAAAAAGTAGCCTCACATCCTGTCGAAATTAAAAATGAAACTATCCCTCTAGATCTTGCTATGCTGGAAGGTATGAATTATTACCCACAAGGAAGTCCTTGGGACACCTTTGGCCCTACATTTAGTAAGGACACACTCGCTACAGATTTTAAAATTATTAATGATCTTAAACTTAATTCCATAAGAGTCTTTGTAGGTTTTGAAGATTTTGGAAAAGCACGTGTTCCTAAAGAAAAGCTTGAGAAACTCACCTCACTTCTAGACGAAGCAGAAAAAGCAAAACTTAAGGTTGTAGTCACACTTTTTGACTTTTATGGAGATTATCGCATACAAGACTGGACTATTACAAATGCTCATCTGTATAGTATCGTGACGCATATAAAAGACCATCCTGCATTATTAGGTTGGGATATTAAAAATGAACCTAACCTCGATTTTGAAAGTCGTGGGGAGCGGGAAGTATTATCGTGGCTGAGTCAAACGATAGATTATCTCAAGACTATAGATAATACGCATCCAGTAACTATAGGGTGGTCTTCACCAGAGGCTGCGCTACATCTTGAAAAGCAAGTAGATATTGTCTCTTATCATTATTACAAAGACCTTGAGGATCTTGCAGCAGCTCACAAAGTACTTACAGATGCCACTACTAAGCCTGTGGTTCTGCAAGAATTTGGTCTTGCAGCTTATCACGGATTATGGAATCCTCTAGGACCTAATGAGGACGATCAAGCCGCATATTTTAAGGAGTTTTATATAACCCAGAAAAGAGATAGCTTACACTATCTCTCTTGGACACTTTACGACTTTAGGGACATACCGACTGAAGTGGCTGGTAGATTACCGTGGCGAAAGAACAAACAGGCTTTTTTTGGAATTGTGAATACACTTGGGGTGAAAGACGATGCCTATTTGATTATTAAGAACCGGTAATTATGCTACCTTCAATATTACTTCGTTATTAGTAGTACTTCTTCCAGCAAAAACATCTAGATACATCTGAGCGATACGGCTCATAGGTAATGCTGTTGCTGCTTTGTAGTTAGCTTTTGCTATTTCTGTTCTGTACGTTTCATTCATTACTAGGTTTTCTATACCAGATGCAAGACTGTGCATACTTTCTGGATTAAAGAACTCACCTCTATATCCTTCTTCTTTTACTAAGATGCTCAAATCTCCTAGATCTGGCATTACTACTGCTTTACCATAGCTTCCTGCTTGGTGCAATACTCCAGAACTTCCAGTAGTAGATGTGTATGGAAAAACTACCATCGCACTCTCTGAGAATATCACTGGTACATCTTCTTCTTCTACATAACCTGTAAAAGTAAGATTAGGAACATGCTTATATCTCTCTTGTACTTCGGCTAGATATCCTGGTGTGTTAGGGCTATCTGTTCCCGCAATTACGATTTCAAGATCACGTCCTGTGTTTTCTCTTACCTTTTGTACAGCTTCTATAAGTATTTCTACTTTTTTATAAGTTCCAAATTTTCCAAAAGTCATTATCTTAAGAGGACCCGGAGCAGCTTGGTAAGAAGGTTCTAATGGAATTTCAAAAGTTCCATGAGGGATGAGTACGCAATTTTTTGCGTTATATTTTTCTTCTAGGATAGTTACATACTTACTGATGGTAAGTGCTACAGTATCTGCTTTAAGAACTACACGAGTAAGCATCTCTCCAATAAAGTTATAGGCTTTAATTTTAAGTTTATTAGATGTAAATCCTGCGCTATCAAGATCTACAGTTTCCATAATATTGTGAAGTAACACCGTTGTTTTTACTCCCATTAACTTAGAAACCCAAGGAGAAAACAGTCCTAGAGCCGCTGCTACTTTCTTATCTCCAAACTTCATAAACTGTAGGTTATAAAGTACTGCATCTGGCTTTGTAGTTCTTACTGCCTTTGCAATAGATAGTACATTAGATAAGCTGTTAAATTTCCAGCACTGCTTTACGGTGATTGCACATCCATCTTCTTCAAAAGTGATATCTGCTTGTTCTGGAGTTACATCTGTAAGAAGTACAAGTTCTGTTACTTCTTGGTTTTGACGAAAGTGCTTAACTAAGTGATATGCATATTCGTTTAAAGTTACTTTGCTCGGTGGATAGGCCGTTACGATTGCTAATTTCATGATATATAGATTTGATGTTGTTGTAGTAGTATTCTTTTTTTATGCTGCTGCCTGGTAATAGTTGGCTTCACTATTTAGCTGTGCATATAATTCTTTTACTGCTGGCTCTGGATAGCTAAAAAACTTAAGTGATTTTTCTTCTGAAATTTCAGCTTGTAAGTTTTCTAAAACACTTACTAGCTTCTTAGTTCCCTTTTTCACTTCACATAGGTTGATGATTACATTATCTTGTATTGTAAGTAATGCTTTGAAGTATCCTTTTACTTCTTGAACGTGTGTGCTAGATACTTTTCCTTTGATACAAGTTACTCCGTAAATGTTGTTGATTTCTAAAGCCATGATATTTATTTTTAAGTAGTTATGTTTTTTTGATAGTACAAATATGCGGCTTTGCTTTCGCGAAAGCGGACCAA
Source organism: Dokdonia sp. Hel_I_63 (assembly GCF_007827285.1). NCBI lineage: Bacteria > Pseudomonadati > Bacteroidota > Flavobacteriia > Flavobacteriales > Flavobacteriaceae > Dokdonia > Dokdonia sp. Hel_I_63. Next base: position 2,579,743 of record NZ_VISD01000001.1, read on the forward strand.
AAACGTTTACTCGACCATTAGTGTAGACGAATGGTATTTGACCTTCGATAAACGATTTTTGAAAATAGGCGGTTTATCATGTATATAGCTCAACAGACTATATTACAGCACTTAAGAATGCTATCAAAACTATTTTCTATCAATGTAGAACATATTAAAAGGACGACGCTTGCATGGCAATAGCAGTTTTATAAAGTATTGCTAAAACAAAACCCTCTTATCAAAGCAATAGCTTCTATAAGAGGGCAAACTACAATCTGGGGGTATATTTTACTTTACTTGCATTTTCCAGAAGTAAAGTAGTTGTGCGATAAGTAAACCACCCATCGCTGCAACTTGGGCTAACACAACATCAAATAACGAATCGTGGAATAATATGATTAACACTATTTGTAACACTCCAAAAATGGCCGCAATTACAATAGGCTTATAATGATCTAGGGATAAATAGTAGTAGGCAAAAATATTAGATAGAGCAAAAAAAGATGTGGCAAGAGCATACCAACCAAGTAAGGGAGCAATTGCCATATATTGATCTCCAAAGAGGACCTGAACGGCAAATGATGGGAATAGAAAAGTGAATAATACAATCGCACTTGCAAGGGCTGTGATGTAACCTACATACTTCATAAGTACTGGAACAGAGTTTTTACCCTCTTTACGCATGGTTACTACGGTAGGAAGTAATAACATTACAAACATCCAAGTTACGAAATATACAACGCGACCTATAAGAGCTAGTGAGGCATACAATCCTGCATCATACGATGGGAAAAAATGCTTGACTAGCAATATGTCACTATTATTACAAATGATCTGAGTAAGCTCGTAACATGCTGTGAGTACAAAAAACTGAGTTACGGCCTTACTCTCTTTTGAGGTAAGTGCTGTCTCTATTGCTTTTTTTGAAGTGAGTTTCTTAAAAGGAAACACTCCAGCTATAAAAGAAATTGCTATTGCTGTAGATACTGCTACAGAGGATTCTATATTGAAAAACAGTAAGAATGCAAAAGTAAGAGCAAGTCTACATACCATCTCTAGCTGATACGTGACAGAGAGTTCAATAAAAGATTTGCGTCCTTGAAGGTTTCCACGATTTACACTCATCACAAAATATAGTGGAACTGCTAAACCAAAAATGGTAAACATTATAGGAGATGCCGTTTGAAAAAGCGATTGCAATGATGTTGCAAAAACTACAATCATCGCTCCAAGTATAATTCCAAAAGTCGTCGCCTGCTTATAAGCTTTTTTTACAAAAGCTTCTTGTTTTGATGCGTCAAACTCTGTAGTAAACTTTGCAACTGCGAGTTGGAAAGTCATCGCTACAAAAGATAATACTAGAAGTAATGTAATTAATATAGCAGCATCTGCAAAAGCTCCAGGTCCTAGTACTCTACCTAAGCCTAAGTTATAGAGGTAATTCCCTCCATTTACTACAAAGGCACTGAGCATAAATATTTGCTCTGGTGAAAGTGCTTTTTTGATTTTTTGTTGGATTGCGATCATGATTGATGATTAATAAGTCATTAGTTGGATAACTGGCTTATCAACCTTTCTATGCACTACATTTAATGTAGCTCCTGCTGACATCGTTCTTGCGTTGTGCACTATTCTTAATGTGCTTTTGTTGTTTATTACTGTAAGTCCCATAATAGTTTGTTGTTTGATTCTGGTACAAAGATGCAAGCAATTAAGAGGCTTTCGGTTGAAATTTCGATGAGCACATTTTTACTGTAGACGAGTGGTAGGATTTCTTCTTTAAAGTATGTTTTAGGGTTATATCGCTTTCGCGAAAGGTTAACTTGTTACTATATAAGGAGAGGGTTTATAGATTTTTAGGGTGTGAAATATTTAATTTTCAACTTCTCTGTTTCTTACTCGCACGCAAAAAACATCTCCACCCAGCCTCTGTGCATTCCTCTCGGTCGTTCCTCCCTCGTTGGATGCAAGAAAGAGGAGGAGTAAAAAAATAGAAAGCCCCTCTTGGAACTTGCCTCCGACGAATGACTTTAGGAATGAGAGGAAGGCACATTTGGGGAGATGTAGCAACGATTTTCTTACTCGAACGCAAAACATCTCCACCCAGCCTCCTCTTCGAAGAGGAGGAGTAAAAAAAATGAAGCCCCTCTTTGAACCTGCCTCCGACGACTGAAGTATGAAGGAGAGGAAGGCACATTTGGGGAGATATTAGCAACCTAATATATTTAAAAAAATATCTATTTTATTGATTTACATATATTTACAACAAAAACTAATGCGAAGATTGATTCCATACCGTAGAGACTTAAAAGAGCGAGCTCAGGAACTGAGAAAGAATATGACGCTAGCAGAGTTAACTCTTTGGGATAAAATCAGAAGAAAGGCAACCGGAGCAGAATTTCATAGACAAGTGCCGTTATTAGATTACATCGTCGATTTCTATTGTCATGAAATAGGTCTTGCTATTGAATTAGATGGAAGCATTCATGAAAACCAAATCATAGAAGACGGACTTCGTCAAGGTCGTCTAGAGGAGAAAGGTGTACACTTCTTAAGATTTACAAATGAGGAAGTGTTTAAAGATATAGATGCCGTTATTATTGCTATTGAAGATAGAATAGAGGAATGTTTGTAATTGACTTAGTTGTTGTTTTTCTCACTCGAACTCAAAACATCTCCTCCCAGCCTCCTCTTCGAAGAGGAGGAGTTAAAAAATAGAAAGCCCCTCTTCGAAGAGGGGTTTGGGGAGATGTTCGCAACAGTAAGAATTTATCAAACCTTAGAAGGAGAGGAAGGCACATTTGAGGAGATGTTAGCAACAGTAGGAATAATTCAAATCTTAGATTGAGAGCAAGCCACATTTGAAAAATGTGTGCAACATCTACCTAAAACTCATCACTACCCTATTTTCACCTATCTATTTACAACGCAACATAAAAGCCTAAAAATTAGATGGTTCTTGGCTAAATATTGAATATTTTTATTACCTATAAACTCAAAACTACCCTTTACCAGATCTTAACCTCCACCAGTCGACAATAAGTGTCGATGAGTTGCAATTATCTTCAGATTGAAATCTTGATACATGACCATAACTTGCAACTGTAAAACAAACGTAATGAGAATAGCAACATTAATTATCGTCTTCCTTTTAAGTGCAACAACATACGCTCAAGATATGTCTGCAGGTTTCACTTTATTAGAAACTGGAAAATATGAGGAGGCAAAAGTTTTTTTTGGAGAAGTACTTAATGACTATCCAGATAATAAGACAGCAAGACTCTGTTACGGTCGTGCTTTAGGCCTGAGCGGTGATAGCGCAGAAGCTAGATTATTATTTACAACACTAAAAGCAGATTACCCAACAGATTTTGAAGTTGGCTTAAACTATGCCGAATCTCTTTTATGGGATAGCGATTTTGGCGCTGCAAAGGACTTTTATGAAACCCTCGTTGCCAAAGACAGTACAAGCTTCTCTGCCCTACTCGGTTATGCAAACACGCTTTCTAACCTTAAGGAATATGACGCTGCAATCACTTATGTAAACAAAGCACTTACGGTACAACCTGGTAATGCAAATGCTGCCGTGTCAAAAAAGTTTATGCGTTTGGGTAAAGCAAACCAACTTACGACTGCTTTTCAATATGATGCTGCTATACAATTGCTTAAAAGTGCTCTTGAGGATATGCCTAACGATGAGCAAATCATAAGCGCGCTTGCAAATACGTATATCGCAAAGAAGGATTATGAGAATGCAAACACGATGTATAGCCAACTTTCAGATACCTTAACTTCTCAGGTAGGAAAGTCATTAGTTGCTCACTTACAGAAGGACGACAAACTTGCTTTATCACTAGCGCAGGAGAGTATCGCTTTCGCGAAAGCGGACACTACAAAAATCATTACCGCAAACGAGCGCTATATCCAGGCACTTATCTGGAACGGAAAATACGCCACGGCAAGAACTGCCATTGCCGATCTAAAAGTGACATTCCCAACAAACCAGCGCGTCGCTGCACTCAAAGCTACGCTAGGGATGTACACTGGGACTTTCAAGAAGAGTATCGAGGTGTATAACGGTATCCTCGAGAAGGACAGTGCCTCTTTTGACGGAAACCTAGGGATTGCAAATGCATACCGCGCACAGGGGAATCTAGATGAGGCTTACGCTTTCGCGAAAAATACCTTAACCTTCTACCCTAATCAGAAAGATGCTACTGGGTTAATGAAAACAATAGAAAGTAGCCTTGCTCCAGTGATTGAAACACGAGCTGCCTACACTTCTGATAATGGCGATAACCAAGCTTACTCTGCTGGAATGACGGCAACCCTACCATTTACAAGTAGATTTAAAACAGTGTTCTCATATAACTATAGAACTACTGAAAATATGACTACAAATACGATGGCATATAATACAGATGCATCTATAGGTGCTCACTATAGAGTGATTAATAATACGTGGTTAGAAGGTACGCTAGGGTTTGTAAAAGCAAATGCAAGCGAAAATGAATACACCGATGTAAATGGATCTGTTTTTATAAAATCAAGACCACTACCACTACAATATTTAGAGATAGGATATAGCAGAACGTTACAAGATTTTAACGCAGCGCTACTAGACGAAAAGATATTTATGAATAACTACTCCCTTAATTACAATATGGGAACAAACATTAATTTAGGTTGGTATTCTGGTCTTATGCACACGCAGCAAACGGATGGCAACTCTCGTAACTTACTATTTACTTCTTTATACTACAACTTTACAAAAAACCCAACGCTTAAAGGTGGTATCAATTACCAGTATGTAGGTTTTAAGGATCAAGTACCTACCTTATATTTTAGCCCATCAAAATACCAAGCAGTTGAGTTGTTTCTAGATCTTACAGGACAAGCAGGAAAGTGGAGCTATGCAGCAAACGCTGCTGGAGGTTTACAAGTAGTAGAAGAAGATGAGGCTACCACGCTATTTCGCTTAGAAGCTAGACTACAATATGCAATATCTAACCGTTTTCAAGTGGGTGCTTATGGAAAGTACAGTAACATCGCCTCTGCAACCGCAGCAGGATTTGAATTCATGGAAGTAGGCTTAAAACTGAGATGGCAAGTGCTTGAAAAAGGAATTATAAAGATGTAATCTTTAAGATGCTATTTAACAAAAAAAAACGCCCAGCTGGGCGTTTTTTTTTGTTATAACATACAGATTATACTTCTTCATAGAGTTAGTATACTGTTAGTTTTAAGAAGCATAGAACTGCAATAATCATTGTATATTTAAATCAAACTAACACGACTGCAATCTCGATTGATAAAGAGAGCTGCACTGGCTTTATGTTGTAGGTTGTTAAGTATAATTTGACAGATGAAACTAATGGAACACCGAAGAATTATTAATAAGAATCCTCAAGCATATGAAACGGATTTAGAATCTGAACGATTAGTTAAATCAATAATTAACCATATTAGGAATGATTTTTCAAATGTTAGATTCGACAAACAGAAAAGAGAGATTTTAAGAGAAATAGTAATTCTACTTTTTGAGGCTCAAGAGCACAGACCATTTTTTCACGTGGAAGGAACTGAATTACCTCTTTGTTGGAATAGACCTTCGGACTGGAATATTGATTATATAAAATATGAATGGGGACATTTACTATCACAAAATCAAATGCCTGAAAAAAGTAGTTCGATAGAAAATATTGGTCTTTACTCTGCAAGATGTAATCAGCACATTCAAAGTAGTATGAACATTCAAGAACTTATGGTTTATGGAGGACTTTTAGCTCAAAGAATATCTAATGTTTTAACAAATAGAAGAATATTATTTGCTTCTAAAAAATGGAATAACTTAATAACTAGTCTTTATGATTAATTAATATGGCAAATAAATGGGGAATTCCGATTGAAGTAGAAAACTTAGTGTTATCAAGAGATAAATCTTGTGTTTATTGCGGAGTAACGTTTACGGAAGACGACAAATCCAGAAAAACAAAACAATCTTGGGAACATATAGTTAATGATATAAGAATCAATGGAGTTGATAATATTGCACTTTGTTGTATGTCTTGTAATGCTAGTAAAGGTGCTAAATTACTGGAAATATGGCTTGAAAGTAAATACTGTAATGACAAAGGAATTACGAAAGACAGTGTTGCTCAAGTAGTGAAAGAAGCATTAGATAATCAACCTAAACTACAATGAATATCCCCATAAAACAAACAACTCAATTAAAACACAAGCCTAGCTCAACTCCCCTCAGTAAGCACTTCTAAGCTAATCTTAACCTATAATTTTCGCCATTTGATCTTACTACTTCTCTGAAGGTAATAGCTTATTTGAGAGCTTAGTTATTACTGCGATGAAATTGTTTTATTTCTCATACTTGAGGTATGCTTTCGCGAAAGCGAACTAAGCAATGTAGTATTATCGCTCATAAGTACATTTTACCCCACCCCACAAAAAAAGCCACCACCGTCCCCGGTGATGGCTAAACATCAATCAAATCAAATCAAAAAACTACTTATCTTTTTATGACAAACTTGCCACTGTGTTGCTGTGAGGCACTATCTATTATTTTATAAGTGTAGATACCTGTTTGTAAATTTGGAGCGTTATAGGCTGCTGTTAGGCCTCCGTTATTTGTTGTTATATCTTGTACATCTACTATGCGTCCTAGCATATCTACTACTGTGATTTGTACTGTTGCACTTGATTGTGGTAAGCGTATTGTGGTCTGCGATATAAATGGATTAGGGTAATTTATTAATGCATCTGCTACCACTATATTTTCTTCGGTTGAGAGTACTTCTGAGTTTGCAAATTGTATATCATTAACATCCATTTCCTTTGTAACCATCGTTCCATCTTGAGAGACCATGGTAAATACTACCGTTACTAGATCATTAAGCAACAACGGTGTTCCCGACGGACTTGTAAAGTTCTCAAATGAGATATCAAAATCTTGATAGTTGTCTGTAAGTACTATTGTTGCTTTATACTGATCTTCCCAGATTTCTATACTTTCCTTTACAAAAGTGATTTCTAAGTTTCCTGTTCCCTTTGCTGTCATTTGTAATGCATTAAACATGCTTACATCTACTGCTTGAAAACGTGCTGTAAGTGCTCTATATGACGCAACATAACTGTTTGTAGTTGCAGTGAGTGACAGGTTGCGTTCTATAGCATAGGTGTCATCCCCGTATATTTCTTCATTTTCTGAAATCTCATAGGATACTACTTCTGTCCCTTCTTGAGATGCATCTACTCCCCATGGCCCGTCAGATAAGAATAAATCATCTGGAGTATTAATCCCGTCGCCTATTCTAAAGCCTATGTCAAATAAGTATCCAGTATCTATGGTTACTTGTGTGATGTAATTTTCGCCAAGTGAGATGCTAGATGTCGTCGTTACAATCTCGCTTGTTTCTGTTGCTCTTATTCCTGCGTCAAAAGTTACACTTTCGGTTGCGTTTGTATTGATGATTTCTAGTTGTAAAGCTCCGTTGTTATAGTTTCCTTTTTTTACAAATACGGTAGGTGGTGTCGAGGTATTATATGAAGTTACTGCCTTCTGTACTTCTAGAAGATTCAAAACTTGTTGTCCTAGTTTGTGTAAATCATCTATCGAGTTTGCCCATATTTGGAAGTTGTAAAATGTTACATCATCTTCATAGCTATCAAGATTCCAGTGGCTTTCTACAGCAAACTCAGTCTCGTTGTTTACCATTTTCGCCGAAAGGCTTAAAACAAATTCTACACTCCCATCTATATTTTTAATGAGGGACTTAATAAATTGTTGATCATTAATTGCTATGGTAGAGACAGAGATAAGCTCTGCTCCTAATAAACGATCACAGATATACTTAGTGTGCTCATACACGCCATTTTCTGTCTTAAGTGCAAGTATAGATGCGGTTGAGAGCTCTCCTTTTATATAATCTACAGCATATACATCTGTTGCATTTGTGATAGCTACAAGATCTGTAGGTGTAGACTCTACTACATAATCTTCATCAATCTCCTCTAGTGGGATAAGATCTGCTAGCGTAAAGGCCTGTGCAGTTCTTACGGCATAGGTTTCTTTCTTATCTACTAGTGGTGCAAGGTCTTTGTTAAACTCATAACTCTCCTTTGCACGATTAAAATTACGTTTTGCAATGGCGTTAGACAGTCTATTGTTACTTTCTAGTCCTCCTTTATTTCCTGTAGATGCTTCTGGGTCAATAGTCGCACACATCCCGTATCCTGAACATGATGGATCTTCACAATCAATAAGTCCGTCACCGTCATCATCAATTCCGTTATCACAAATTTCTTGTAACACTGGTGCTGTAGGGCAACGTGCGCCATCATTACTTGCACTAGATGGCCCAAAGGCAAAAAGATTTGAATCTATTACTCCTATCCCATCAAGGTCTTGAACACTCTGTATCACGTAGATAGTCCCTGTTTGATTTGCAGATACGTAGAAACGTCCTGATGCATCAAAATAAACGGCTCCATAAGTGTAATTAAGCCCTGATAAGATAGGCACAATACCTAAAGGTTGCACCTGTCCATTTTCTGGGTTAATTCTATATAATATGTTTGTTACTTTCTCTACTGCATATAATTGGTTATCTACAGCATTAAAAGCCCAGTCGTGTATATTTAAACTTTGTGTTAATGATGCAGTTGCAGTAAGCTCTGTGTATGTTTCTGAATTTGGGTCGAGGTCTACAGTGTAGTATGTGCTCCCACCAGCTTTAAAATAATATTGTCCTGTAGCGCTTATGTCACCTACATACTTGTTACCAGAAGGTAATGCATCTATAGTGATAGTAGTAGTCTCAAAGTTCTTACCTATTTTGACAATAGATTTTGCAGGGCTTGATAAGTATCCCCAGATGTACCCATCTGCTGGATTATATGCTGCTGCATTAATGTTTCCTGCTGTGATATCCTTTGCTGCTAGAAAAGAGTTTCCAGAAGCAAGGTCAATAGCGTACACGTCATTGTATTGAAATAAATATGCACTATAATCACAATTAAAAGGTACATCTTGTGCGCTGGCTGTAAATAAATACAACAAGCAGCTTAGTGCGATTAATTGTCTTGTAAGAGAGTAGAAATTTGCAATCATAATGCTTCTATTGATGTGATTATAGAAACAAAATTAGGCAGTTTATACCCTGATTTTCAATTTATTCGACCGCACTGATACTTGTATCGTTGAGTGGTAATTTACTGTAGACGAATGGAATTTGTCGTTTTATAGCAAGTTAAGACGCTTCATAAGTTCAGGTCTGTTAGATCGACTTATTGGGATTACATCTCTAGCTATCAGGACACTATTGTCCTCAATATCAACTATTTTCTTAATATTAATAATGTAAGAGCGATGTATTTTTAAGAAAAGACTATCTGGTAGTTTTTCTCCTATTTTTTTAAGTGTAGAATGTACGGTATAATTTTTTCCTTCGGTTTTTATAAGTACGTAGTCACCTTTTGCTTCTACTAGAAAGACTTTATCAAACTCAATTTTTATGAGACGCCTATCTATGTTTACATACATCTCCTTTTCTGAAGCCTCTTCTTGTTTTGCTTCTTGAGGCAACGCAGTTTTTTGTGCAACCGGAGATTTAAAGTTCTCTACTTTTTGCATGGCTTTGAGAAATCTAGGCAGCGTTATAGGCTTTACTAGATAATCTACAATACAATCATACTCAAAAGCTTCTATCGCAAAGTCGCGATCTGATGTTGTAAGTACAATTTTAGGCGGGTTTTTGAGCGAATCTATAAAGTCAAAACCAGTAAAATCTGGCATGTGTATGTCTAAGAATATGAGGTCAATCTCGTTCTTATTTAAAAACTTGATTGCCTGCATTGCATTAGGAAACTCATCAATTACATTGAGTTCATCTACCTGGCTACATAAATGCGATACGATAGTACGTGCCGCAGTTTCATCATCTACAATTATACAGTTCAACATTTAGATATTTTGTGATTTATTATGCAATTTACAGATTATAAATCTTTTATGAAATGGATTACAGCGGTTAGAATGCTATCAAATTCTTCTTTCAAGGTAGACTTTCCTTCCTTAAGTTCATCTTCATAGGCAATGGCCAGTTCGTACCCTTTTTCTAATCCTACGATTCCTAATTTGTGCTTTATCTTATGTACGTTTTCGGCCGCTTTCGCGAAAGCGGAATCATTCATATTACCTTCATACTCGGCGATTTCTTGAGGTAATTCTGTTTGTACAACGCCTATAAGTTTTTTTTCAAAACCTGCGTCTCCACCTGAAAGTTCCTTTATATAATTAAGATTAGGCTGTTCCATATTATGTAGTTTGAGGTAGTGTAAAATAAAATGTGGTCCCTACACCTTCGGTGCTATCTAACCAAATCTTACCATCATAAAAATGGACAATTTTCTTAACGATAGATAAGCCTATTCCCGTGCTTTCAGAATCATTTTCTAGCTTTTGAAAGACTTGAAAAATCTTATGGAAGTATGCCTGATTAATTCCTTTTCCATTATCCTTTATTTCAAACTGGAAAACGTCATCAAGATTTCGTGCAATTACTTCTACAACTCCCTTAGGCTTATCAATACTACTCACAGCATTACCTATCAAGTTTTGAAACAACTGCTGAATTTTAAAACGATCTGCTAGAATAGTGGGCAGCTTATGTACATTAATAGTAATATGTTCTGGTAGATGCATGAGATCTACAGTCTCTTTTACAAGAATATTTAAATCTATTTTTCGCTCTGTACGAACTTCCTTATCAATAGAAGAGTAATTTAAGATTCCTGTAATAAGGGCATCCATTTTTTCTAAATGGGTTACTATAAGCCCTATTTGTGTTTTTCCCTCCTCGCCTATAGCATCTCCATAATCTTCTTTAAGCCAGCTTACTAATGCCTCAATACTGCGCAGTGGTGACTTGAGGTCATGAGATACAATGTGTGCATAATCATTGAGCTCTTGGTTTTGTAATGCAAGCTCTTTTACAAGTAATTCTTGATCCCTATTTACTAGGATAAGTTGCTCTGCCTGCTGGCTTATATATTCGGCTAGATTTGTTTCTCCAATATCTATGTCTCCATCTTCTTCACCAAAAGGTTGTACAGCATTTATTACAGACTGTAAACGTATTAATAAACCTTGCTGGCGTTCTGATTCTTCTCTAAGCTGCTTATTTGCCTCATATAACTCATCTGAGCTTATTTGCATAGCTCGCTGGTTCATCTTGAATTGATCGTCAAGATTATCATACGATGCTGCCACCGCATTAAAAAAGACCTGCATATCCTCACGCTCTTTAAGATCGTCAGGAAGATATTTACGTATTTGTCTTTTTAACAGTGGATTCATTTACTCGCTTATTAAGGTAATTGTCATGGTCTGGTTGTGCAATTTACAACTACGTTCTCCGTAAAAAGGGGCAATCTCTCCGTAAGAGTACATCCCACTTATCACTACATCATCACCTATCACACTCATTACCTCCTCAACTTCTTCTTCTATACGTTGATCTAATACTAATTTACGTCCTATACAACTTATAAGCAATGCTAATTGTGGCGGATTATTCCTTCCCTCCATAGCCCTCAATGCTGCGGTTTCTGATGCCGAAGCGATGCTATCCATATTTGTCATCATAAGTTGTACCTTAGATTGCTCTGGCACATCTCCTGCTAGAATCATCGCGTTTTTCTCTTCATCTATATTTAAAATAGTACGCACAAATGACTGGTCATTTTCTGCACTTTTTACATTGAGCGGATAAATAAGCGCAGAGCCTGGTAAATCTTTTGCTTTATCGCCTAGGTAGGTTTTGTATAAATCTAATGCTGGTTTACCATCTATCTCGTATAAGATATTACCATCAGATTTTGTAATTAGCCTTTCTGGTCCAAAGGGTGTCCACCCACCATAAATAGAAAATGACGCTTCAAAAGTTTCTCCATAAAAACCTATGACTACAATCTCGCCTTCCTTTGGCGCCTCATTATAAGAAGCAAGTGTTTTTTCAAAACGTGCATCATCTCCACACAGTCCGCCAGTAATTAAAACATTAGGCAATGCTCCTTGCATTCCCTTGGTGAGCGCAGATCCATTTACAAAACTTCCTTCAGATAACACAAATACATGCTTAAGGCCTTCTGCAGTTAACTTCTTAATTATCGTAGATCCCGCCTTCTCACTATCATCTCCTACTTCATGTATATTAAATGTTTGAATCTCAAAGGAAGACTTTTCAAATTCTATGGCAGTTATGGTGATATGTTCATCATTTACTGCTCCAGCTACAATCTCACCACTAGAAGATCCAAAAACAAGATGCCCTGAAGGAAATAAGTCTCTTACTTCCTCAAAAACGCCTTCTTTTTCTAGAAGAAAACGATTTCCTAGAATAAGCACCAGCGGATTATTAAGTGTTATGGATTCACTTAAATAGTGCCATGAACCAGACGAGTCGCGTTGTAGTTGTACTGTTCTCATTATATTATTTTTGTAATGTAAAAAAGAAAGTAGTCCCCTCTCCTACGTTGCTCTCTAACCATATACTTCCTTTATAAAGGTCTACTATTTTCTTAACAATAGAAAGTCCTATACCCGTCGAGTCTTTATGGTTATTAAGTGACTGAAAAATTTTAAATATTTTATCATGGTATTCCTTAGGAATCCCGATTCCATTATCCTTAACCGTAAAGGTATAATGTGTTTTGTTTTCTGTGTATCCTACTTCTATGAAACCTTCTTCTTTATCACAATAACGTATAGCATTACTCATCAAATTCTGAAATAACTGTTGTAACTTGACTTTATCACCATTTACCGTAGGTAAATCTGGATGAATATTTAATGTTATATGTTCTGGACAGTGAAGTAAAGTTTCTATATCTGCTAGTACTTCTTGTAAATTTACTTTTTCTCGAGGTGCATTTTCAGATCCTACACTGGAGTATTCAAGAACATCAGATATAAGCTGCTCCATCTTTTCTAAAGTAGTATCTATCATCTCAAGATGACTCTTTGTTTCTTTAGTGAAGACATCTTCATTATCATCCTTAATCCAATTTACAAGTGCATTTATACTCCTAAGCGGACTTTTAAGATCATGAGAAACTACATGTGCATACTCCTGCAGCTCATCATTACTTTTTTCAAGCTTCTTTAAAAGATTTTCCTTTTGTATCTCTAAACTTTTGAGCTCTGTTATATCGAGGTGTATTCCTATAGAGCCTATGACTTTACCATTAAGATTATAGTTTGGAGCACCACTTATTAGCCAGTGTTTCAATTCACCACTCTTAGTTATAGCATGCACTTCGTATGAATTTGACGCTCCGCTCAACCTATCATTATTCTCTTGAGTGAGTTGTTTTTGAGACGCTGGAGTAAGTAATATCTCCTTCGCTTTTTTACCTAGGAGTTCCTCTTCGGTATAACCAGATAACAATTCAAAACTGTTATTGATCATCAAGACTTCATCATCAAGATTGACCTCAATAAGTCCCAAGTTCATGTTTGCAATAATGTCACTATATTTTTGACGTTCTGCTTCTATGCTTTCGCGAAACTTTCTTCTCAAGGTAACATCTCTATACGTCCAAAGGTGACCTTTATAAATACCTTCTTCATAAATAGGAATAAAATCTCTCTCCAAGATACGACCATCAACTAATTTAAGCTCATCAGATAGCGCTTGTTCTTTTTTTCGCGTAAGCGTATTTATTCTTGATACAAATTCTTCTGGATCTTTAAAAAGATGTTTGCTATCTTCAGCTGCATGCTCGCAGTTTACACCTATAAGTTGCTCTGGACTTGATGGAATATTAAAAAAATCGCAGAAGCGATTATTTGTGATTACAATATTGCGATGCTCATCTTCAAGTAGAATACCACTTTCTAGGTTTAAAATAAGTGCAGATAATCGATTTTCTGAATCTATAAGGCGCTGCTCGGCTGCCTTGTCTTGCGTAATATCCCTTACAATACCTTGAGCAGCGATAGGTTTTCCTTCATCATTAAAAACAATACTTGCATTAATGTGAACCAATTTAATGGATCCTGAAGACATTATTATTTTTATTTGAAAATCTGTTATTGCTCCTTTTGTGGTGAGAACCTCAAAACCTTCAACAACTTTATCATTTTCATCTGGGTGAACAATGTCCCAAAGGTTGAAGTTATCTTCTAGCGTGTACCCAAGAAGTGTAATGGCAGCGTCATTCATTTTGATAACATTGCCAGATAACTCCATAACTACATAGGCATCTACTATGTTTTCAAATACTCCCTCAAGTTCAGAAGTGCGTTCTTTTACAACATCTTCAAGTTTTGAGTTTGAAACTCTTAACTCCTCAGATTTGTGATATAATTCTAATGACTTTTCCTCAAGAATACGCTCGGCTTCTTTTCTAGCGGCCTTTTCACGCGCTAGCGCTCTTTCGTACATCTTAATTTTGGAGTCACTCATATGTTGCTATGCTGAATTTTACTTCGGTTCCGTTTTCTTTTAATTTTTCAACTAAGATAGTAGCTTTTGTATTAAAAAACTCAAAAGTCTTATTCATTAATCCGCGACCGAAGGCATGCATGGCTCTACTTGACTTATAGATCATTACGAGACTTTCTGGAGTCTTCTCTTCTATGGTAAAAGTAGGCAACTCTGCATCTGGATAAATCTTTCTAACTTCCACATGTATGTGGTTTTCTATAGATGAAAGCATCTCTATTGGATCCGTATATTGCTTTAAAAAAGAAGGATAACTTTTCTCTACCACTGAGAAAAAGTGCTCTCCATATACCAGTAATAAATCGTCAATTACAAGTCCCGTTTCCTTACTTAAATTAGTAAGTAAGCTCACCATTTCTGTAAAGCTATACGTTCCTACTGCTGTATAAACACCATTAGAAGGTAGCTCAGATTCATTAAGAATGGTGTCAACCATTTCTAAACCAAATTTTGTTTCAACAAGATCTAAAAACTCTGTAAATACAATTCCTTTCATTATGCTTTGATTAATGCATTCATACTCCAGTACTCTAACGCCGATTTTATTTTCTCAACGTAGTGATCGTACTTCAAAGGTTTGATAATATAACCTGCTACTCCCGTGTCATAACAAGCTAGTATATCCTTGCGGTTACTTGAGGTTGTGAGCATGACTGTAGGTAAAAATCGTAAAATTTCGTCTTTTTTCAAAATCTTCAAGAACTCTATTCCGTTGATTTTTGGCATATTAAGATCGAGAAACAGCACGTCTGGTAAGACCGAGTGGTCTTTAAGTATTTCAAGTGCTTCCTCACCATTTTTTGCCTCTATGAGCTCATGGTTCATTTCTAGCTTTGCTATAGCTCGCTTGAGTTTCATTACCTCAATGGCATCGTCCTCAACGAGCAGTATTCTTAATTTTCTTGTCCCCAAAGTATTGATCTTTATATTTCCAAAGTTGGTCAATTAAAGTCAATATTCTTCAATAATTAAGTTTAACGAGTCCTTTACTATAGACGGATGACGTTTAAGTGTCGACGAGTGGTAAATTACATGTATAATTTATCATTTTTTAAATGAACTACTATTACCGTCCATAAATAGTATTTTCTCAAAAGCTGATATTCATCATATTCTCTGTTTTTGTCATATAGTAATTTTGAAAAAACTCAAAATCAATGTGTACCCTTATATCAAAGTACAATGTGGCAGGACCACGATATACAAGTTATCCTACTGTGCCTTATTGGGATCAAGATAACTTCTCTCTAACCCAGTGGAAAAACACTTTACAAGAAAGCTTTCGCGAAAGCAATACTTCACAAGGAATAAGTCTCTATGTACATTTACCTTATTGTGAGAGTATGTGTACTTTTTGTGGATGTAACAAGCGTATTACAAAGAATCATGATGTTGAGATTCCTTATATACAATCTGTACTTAAGGAACTTGCGATGTACGTAACTTTACTAGGAGACAAGCCGGTGATTAAACAACTACACTTAGGTGGAGGAACTCCTACATTTTTCTCACCAGCACATCTAGAACGTCTTATGGACGGGATTTTTGCACTTACAAAAAAGGTTAGCACTTTTGAACTCAGCTTTGAGGGACACCCTAATAATACTACAAAAGAGCATCTTGAGTCACTATATAACAAAGGGTTTACTAGAGTTTGTTATGGTGTCCAAGACTACAATACAACTGTACAGAAAGCTATAAATCGCGTACAACCATATGCACACGTTCAAAACGCTACAGAAATTGCTCGTGCTACAGGCTATGATTCTGTAGGGCACGATATCATATATGGACTACCTTTCCAGACGCAAGATGATGTTATAAATACCATTAATAAAACCATCTCTCTTCATCCAGACCGTATTGCTTTTTATAGCTATGCTCACGTGCCATGGATAAAAGGAAACGGACAGCGAGGATTTAAGGATGGAGATTTACCTAGCGCAGACCAAAAGAGAATGCAATATGAAATAGGTAAAACAATGCTTATAAAAGCAGGGTATGTCGAGATAGGTATGGATCACTTTGCGCTTAAAACAGATGCTTTATTTGGAGCCCAGCAAGCGGGAACTATACATCGTAATTTTATGGGATATAACGCTAGCAAAACACAGGTTATGATAGGCTTAGGAGTATCTGCCATAAGTGATAGCTGGTATAGTTTTGCTCAGAATGTAAAAAATATAGAAGAGTATCAACAACTTATAGAAGATGGGATTCTACCTATTTTTAGAGGTCATATCCTTACTAAAGAAGATCTTATCATCAGACAACATATTCTTAATTTGATGTGTTCTTTTGAGACTTCCTGGGACGATAATCAAGGGAATTTTGCAGAGCTTCCAGATGTGCTTATAAAATTAAAGGAACTTGAAAACGATGGGCTTCTAGAAATACATGCAAGAAAATTAATTGTTACAGAAAAGGGACGTCCTTTTGTAAGAAATATATGCCTTCCGTTTGACATGAGATTACAGCGCAATAAACCAGAGACTCAGCTATTTTCTATGACTGTTTAAAAGTCACCTCAACATATACTAAAAAAGGGAAGCATTACTGCTTCCCTTTTTTTTATGCTCTTGAAGATTATAAGACCTCATCAAGTTCACGATTATCTTTGCGAACTAATACGATCTTTCTTGTAAGTTAAAAGCCATTGTAATGATATAAATAGGTCGAGACCTTTAAAAACTAAGCAGTTTAATAAAGTACTTGTATATTCTCTTACTATTTGTAATCCTCTACTTTTCATCAGTATCAGATTTTTTTGAGTCTCCCTTTATCATGTTTAGTACGATAAGTACAAGAGTGATACAAACTAAGGCAAATACTCCTATGAGTAGTGCTCCCATTCCCCAGTCTACGAGAAGTATTAAAAAATGTTCCATAATTATAAATGTTTGGTTGTTATTAATGACAAGAATGTTGTGCAGCCACTTTTTCTACACTTACCATCTTTGATGGTGATACGTATGGTATACCAAGACCAAGGCCGCGTACTATAAATAAGACTCCTACGATTACCACA
Organism: Dokdonia sp. Hel_I_63; assembly: GCF_007827285.1. Classification (NCBI taxonomy): domain Bacteria; kingdom Pseudomonadati; phylum Bacteroidota; class Flavobacteriia; order Flavobacteriales; family Flavobacteriaceae; genus Dokdonia; species Dokdonia sp. Hel_I_63. Next base: position 2,597,275 of record NZ_VISD01000001.1, read on the forward strand.
AAAACAGGAATCATTTTAACGATGCGCTGCTTTGCTTTTCCTTTTAAAAAATTACCTAAATAAATAGCAGTGGTCATAAGTGGTATGGTACCTAGTCCAAAAACTGCCATATACAATCCTCCTTCCCAAGCACCACCAGAAGCAAGTGCGCCAAAAATCGCCATATATACAAGTCCGCACGGTAATAAGCCGTTGAGATATCCTATAGTAAAAAACGTACCTGGATCTTTTTTCTTAAGAGCGGTTCCCATGGAGCTCTTTACTTTACCAACTGCCTTATATAATGGTCGTGAGAAGTTGTATTTATTGAAAATTTTAGTGGGTATGAGAATAACTACAATCATAAGTACACCTATGATTATAGATAGTTGCTGCTGGATGCCAAAGAAATTAAAACTTTTACCCACAATCCCAAATACTAAGCCCAAAACACTATAAGTAAGTATACGCCCCGCGTGATAACTCATTAATTGGAAAGCTCTTTTTACAGGACTTTTACGATCTACGGGCAACATAAATGCAATGGGACCACACATTCCCACACAGTGGAAACTGCCCAAAAGACCAAATATGAGTGCAGACCACAGCATTAGTAAACGATTGACTTTTTATACATGTATTCCTCTTCCCCGTCTGTCCACTCTATGATAATGTTCCATCGACCGTCTATCAGCTGATTGTCAGGTATGAGCAAATTAGATCCTGAAATAGCCAAAGGCACTTCAAAATCAAGTTGCTGATTAGACGGTCTGTATAGAAACACTTTTCCTTTATTTGTACTTTCTGAAATAGACGGTGGGAAGGTGAGTAACCACCCTTCTGGCGTGCGTAATCCTGTGATTTCACCCACGAGATTACGCGCATTAGTCTCTGCGTCTATTTCGGTTTGATATGCCATTTCTTTAGCATAATATTCTTCTGTCACAAGATCATGGCTATAATTATCATCTGTGCTCATCGTGATAACCATGTACAGAATAAAGCCCATAAAACAAGCCATCGCCACTAAAATACCCTTTCCCCAGTTCCATTTCATAACTCTTGTGTTTTAGTGATTTCTTGATTATTCTTGAGCGCTTCCATCATCAACTTTGCGCTGCATGCTTCGTTAGTTCCTGGCTGTCCTTTTTTACAGCCATCACAACATTTTTTATGCTCTGTACTCATAGTTTTTTTGTTTTGCTTTCGCGAAAGCGTACTCTTACTTATAACTTCTAGGGCCTAAAAATGCCGTTGTTGTCGTCTCAATCAATTGGTCGCCGCTGTACACTTCTATTTCCAAACGTTCTTTATCGCTTTTAATACCGCTGGCATTGATTTCAATAAATAGTGTTCCCTCTGCTAGTCCCTGTGCATCTACACTGAAACTATTACCAGAAACTACTTCTATAGTCCCTTTATGAGAGCGTAGTTCAAAATGCACATCTTCTATCTCCTCTACCGTTTTATTAACCAGCTTAAAGGTGTAGACATTACTAATCATGTTATTGTCTTTATGCTCATAAAGTTGTCCTGGTAATCTGAGAATGCGAGCTTCTACATCATTACGTAAAAACAACATCCCTATGAGTACCGCAGTAAGTATACCTAGTACGGCAACATACCCCTTGAGACGAGGTGTGAATTTAAATGGCGCTTTCTTTTCAATATTATCTTCACTAGCATAGCGTATAAGACCTTTAGGGAGATTTACCGCTTCCATCATATGATCACAAGCATCTATGCAAGCGGTACAGTTTACACATTCTAACTGTGTACCGTTACGTATGTCTATCCCTGTAGGGCATACATGCACACATGCGAAGCAATCTATACAATCTCCTTTTCCAGTAGATGGTCTGTCTTCATTTTTCTTAAACTTAGCTCTTCCTTCTTCCTTCTCTCCACGTTTATGATCATAAGCAACGATAATAGATTTGTTATCTAGCAACACTCCTTGCAACCTTCCGTAAGGGCAGGCTATGATGCACACCTGCTCTCTAAACCATACAAATATGAAATAGAAAACTCCAGTAAAAATAAGTAGTGATACAAGTGTGCTTGTGTGCTTCTCAGGTCCATCTGTGATGTACCTAATAAGCTGATCGCTCCCTATTAGATACGCAAGAAAAACATTTGCAATTATAAAAGAGATGATAAAAAAGATAGTCCATTTTAAAACTCTCTTTTTGATTTTCTCCTTGTTCCAAGGCATTTTTTTAAGACGTATCTGCTTACCACGATCGCCATCTATCCAGTACTCAATACGACGAAAAACCATTTCCATAAAAATAGTTTGCGGGCAAATCCAGCCACAAAATATTCTACCAAATGCTACCGTAAATAGGATTACAAATACCACCCCAATAATCATCATGATCACAAAGAGATGAAAATCTTGAGGCCAGAATGGATACCCAAAAATATTGAACCTACGCTCCAGCACATTAAACATGAACAGCTGATTCCCTCCTACTTTTATAAACGGTGAGCTAAGTAAGATAGCAAGCAATACATAGCTTACGTACTTGCGGTACTCGTACCATTTCCCACTTGGCTTCTTAGGAAATACCCATGCGCGTTTCCCCTCTTTATCAAGGGTTCCCATAGTATCTCTAAAGTTATCTTTTCCTTGCTCTGCCATTATATATTACTTAGATAAGATTAACAGAAAAATACAGTCTGTATCACCTATGACCTCATGCTCTACCTCTAATGGTATTTCAAAAGTCTCATAGGTGTCTATAGATTTTGAGAAGGTCGCTGTTCTAAAAGTGACCGTTCCCTGTATGATCAAGATTTGCGCTTTGCTAGGTGCTGTATGTTTTTCTAACACCACATCCTTTTTAAGTCCTATTGCTATAATTTTAGTCGTATCATTTTCATAATAAGGCTTCATTATCGGAGCAGTACTTGAACTTAATACAATCGCTATATCTTGAATCATCCGTTTAATATTTAGTTACTCGTTAATTGCACTACTGTGCTATCTGTAACAACATCCTTTATAGGAGCAGCAGGGGCATCTGGATTTACCCATAACTCACCTTCTGACTCCTTAGGCTCTGCTGGAGTGGTGCCTTGTAAGCTTAACACGAAGCTAGCTACTTGCGCCATCTCTGCAGCCTTAAGTTCTGATTTCCATGAGATCATACCTTTACCATCACGACCACCTTCTGAGATAGTTTTGAAGACATTTTTAATTCCTCCACCCAGAATCCAGTGCTGGTCTGTGAGGTTAGGTCCTATACCTCCGCCACCATCTGCTTTATGACAAGCAATACAGTTATTTGTAAAAATGGCTTTACCAGCATTGATATCACTCGCATCTGTGAGGAGTGTTACCGTATTTACATCGACAAGATCTTTTGCCGTTTTTTTCCATTCTTCTATTTCTGCTTTTGCTTCTGCTACAGCAACTTCATATTCTTCGGCTTGGTTGTAGTCGTCTAGTACTTCAAAACGCACTAAGTATATTACTGCAAAGACTATTGATGCGTAGAACATATACACCCACCATGGTGGCAAGTTATTATCAAGCTCTTGTATACCGTCATAGTTATGATCTAGTATAATCTCATGCTCTTGAGCTATCTCTTTACTTCCTAGAGATGCTTTATACTTCTCTTTAATCCACTTAAACTGATTTGCTTCTGCAAGTGCTTCTTGCTCATCAAACTTTGCTTGTGCTTGTGGCTTAAGCGTTTTGTAAAGAACATTGCGCAGCGCAGCCATGCTCACTTCTCCTGCTGTATAAAAAAGCATGATTACGCCTAGTATAGCCCAGACCCACGGTTGCTCTAGAAATATAGAAGTCTCCCCTGTAGTCCCTATGTAATCTATGAGGAAATATCCTAATAGTGAAAAGCCTAGTATTCTTAAAAATGATGCTGTGGTTCTCATTCTTCTATAGTATTTACGTTGAGTGTATCATCATTAAGCGGGATGTTACTTACCTCTGTGATGTGTGCTTTCTTTGCTGTAAATACCCAAAAGAATAGTGCAGCAAAAAAGATGAAAAATATGAGTAATGATACTATAGGATAGATCTCCACTCCATCTATATTTTCTAAGTTTCCTTTTATAAATTTAAACATGGTGCTAGTCGTTTAAGATGGATGTAGTACCATCTGCGTTTTTAACTTTAATATCTGTTCCTAGTCGCTGTATGTAAGCTATAAGAGCTACCACCTCACGGTTACGCATCTCCACAAAGTCTTCACCGTTTTCTTCGGCATACTTTTTATCTGCCTCATAAGTTTTTGCAAAGTCTGGATCTGAGTAGAGGTTCTTCTCTATAGCTATTCCTTGTGCGGTCATAGACTCTTGAGCATTTGCAATATCTTCTGGAGTGTATGGTACTCCTAAGGTTACCATTGCTTCCATTTTTGTCTCTGTGAGATCTTTATCGAGTTCTCTACGTAATAACCATTTATAAGATGGCATTATAGAACCAGACGAAGTACTTTGTGGATCATAGAAGTGATTTAAGTGCCAGTTATCACTGTACTTTCCTCCTACACGCATAAGATCTGGTCCAGTACGCTTACTTCCCCATAAGAATGGGTGATCATACACATACTCTCCCGCTTTTGAGTATTCTCCATAGCGCTCTACCTCACTTCTAAATGGTCGTACCATTTGAGAGTGACACCCTACACACCCTTCACGTATATAAATATCTCTACCCTGTAGCTCTAGTGGTGAATATGGTTTCACACTTGATATCACTGGGATATAATCATCAACAATAAGTGATGGTATAATTTGCACCATACCTCCAATAAGAATAGCGATAGTTGCAAAAATGGTAAGCTTTACCGGGCGTCTTTCTAACCATGTGTGGTATCCTTCTTTTGAAGTACGTTTTTTAGTTACTGTAGATAAAGGCGCAGCTTCTGCAAGTTCATCTGTAACATTTTTCCCTGCGCGAGCAGTCATGATCATATTATAAACACCTATAAGGGCTCCTACAATAAACATACTACCACCTATAGCACGCATCCAGTACATAGGGATAATCTCACTTACTGTTTCTAAGAAGTTACCGTAGGTAAGCGTTCCATCTGGATTAAATTGTTTCCACATAAAGGCTTGTACAAAACCAGCAACATACATAGGTAATGCATATAGTATAATACCTAACGTTCCTATCCAGAAGTGGAAGTTAGCTAACTTAGTAGACCATAATTTTGTCTTGAATAATTTTGGAACCATCCAGTATACCATACCAAATGTGAAGAAACCGTTCCAGGCAAGTGCTCCTACGTGTACGTGAGCAATAATCCAATCACTAAAGTGAGCTATCGCATTTACATTCTTAAGCGAGAGCATAGGCCCTTCAAAGGTTGCCATACCATAACCTGTAATCGCAACAACCATAAATTTAAGAACAGGATCTGTACGTACTTTATCCCACGCTCCACGTAGAGTAAGTAGTCCGTTTATCATTCCTCCCCATGATGGAGCAAGAAGCATGATGGAGAATGCAACACCAAGATTCTGTGCCCAGTCTGGTAGTGCAGAATATAATAAGTGGTGAGGACCCGCCCAGATATAGATAAATATAAGTGACCAGAAGTGTACAATAGAAAGTCTGTAAGAATACACAGGTCTATTTGCCGCCTTAGGTACAAAGTAATACATCAACCCTAAGAAAGGCGTAGTTAAGAAAAATGCAACCGCATTGTGACCGTACCACCACTGTACTAGTGCATCTTGTACTCCAGCATACATCGAGTAACTTTTAAGAGCACTCACTGGCAGCTCCATACTATTTACAATATGCAGTACTGCAACGGTAACAAAAGTTGCTAGGTAAAACCAGATAGCAACATATAAGTGACGCTGTCTTCTTTTAAGGATAGTACCTATCAAATTGGCTCCAAAAGCTACCCATATAAGAGCAATCGCAATATCAAATGGCCATTCTAGCTCTGCATATTCTTTTGATGTAGTAAACCCTAGTGGAAGTGTAATTGCTGCTCCCACGATAATGGCTTGCCATCCCCAGAAGTTTACATTACTGAGCCAGTCTTTCCACATACGAGCTTTAAGCAAACGCTGTGAAGAATAATATACACCTGCAAAAATAGCGTTACCTACAAAGGCAAAGATGACTGCATTAGTGTGTAACGGACGTAAACGCCCAAAACTTAACCACGAGATGCCGTCTGTTACATTAGGGAATAAAAACATAAAGGCTAGAAGTAGCCCTATGCTCATCCCTACGATGCCCCAGAACATTGTAGCCACTATAAATTTTCGTACGATTTTGTTATCGTAATAGAATTGTTGTACTTCCATAGTTTGATTAGTTACTCTTTTATTTGGATGGATTTTTCAATAATATCAGGCGTTGTAGGAGCACTTTTTTCTTTTACTAACTCGTCATCAAAAAGCATACGCACAGATGGCGTATAGGTGTCATCATATTGTCCCTTCTTTACAGACACAATAAATGCGACAAAAAAGACGAGAGCAACAACAACGCTGATTGCGAGAAGCATATAAATAATACTCATACCTACCTGAATTATGGTGTAAAATTAAGATTGAAGTTGTTTTTGAATTATGACAATTGTCAGTTTTAGATAAATAGTTTTGGATATGCTTTCGCGAAAAATGCTTTCCTTAAAGCTTATCTTTTTGCACGTAAGATTATCTCTTAAAACATAGACTAGTCATAATGCTAGCGGCACTTACACTTCCACATACAAAAGCGCTACTTGCGCACTTTGTGATACTTTTTTAAGTCTGTTGAGTATAGGTCCTGCGCCATTTGTAGCACAAGGACAACTCATCATAAACTGCTGTTCAAAACGAGTAATCGCATTTACATACATATTAAGCATGGAAGCAATGCCTAGGCTCACCGTGCTACACACAGATGATCGTCCATATAAGCCACTTTGCAAGCTGTAAATTCGCTTTTCGGTGTCTCTCACCCAACTATTAAAAACCGTCTCATCTGCACCTTTATGTGCAGATTTATGAAAAAGACTTATGAGATCACGCTCCGTATAAGATGCTTTTTTAAATGCTACTTGAGCAAGTTGAGGTGTACTTTGTACATTAATAATACTGTTCATATTATAGTTTTTTTGATGTGAGACTTCCACCCATAAAATGAGTAGCAATCGTTGTAAATAAGACGATACTTATAGAGCTAAGCGGCATTAAAATAGCAGCAACTACGGGAGCAAGATTGCCCGTAACAGCAAAGCCTAAGCCTATAAGATTATAGAATAATGAGAATATAAAAGCATACTTAATGATGCTCACTCCCTTGTGTGAGAGTTTTAAGAAAGTTGCAATATCTGTAAACCTTGAAGCGTCTAGAATACCGTCACAAGCTGGAGAGAAAACATTGACATTCTCAGAGATAGAAATACCCACATGACTCTGCGCTAGCGCTCCTGCGTCATTAAGTCCATCACCCACCATTAAGACATTCTTTCCTTGCTCTTGCAAGCCTTTTATAAAGTCTAATTTATCTCCAGGTTTCTGATTAAATAAAAGTGTGGCGTTCTCAGGCAGTATCTGTGATAGAAAAGTACGTTCTCCAGCATTATCTCCAGAAAGAATAATAACCTCGTAGTTACTTTTTAATTCACTAAAAAGCGATTGCACACCTTCTCTGTACTCATTATAAAAAAGGTAGCATCCTTTATATTCATTATCTGTACTTATATGCACAGCCGTGCGCTCTACGCCTGCTGCTGGAAAAACCGCTTGAGTAGTCGCTACAAATCCGTAAGAACCTACTTTAATCGTATGATTATTGTGAGTTCCTATAATTCCTTGTCCTACCTCTTCGGTAAAGGAGTCAAGTGTTTTTATATCGTGAGATTCTAGTAAGTCATAAAGCGATCTACTCAAGGGATGGTTTGAAGCTCTCAGCGTGCTTGTCAATAGCGATTCTTCTTTTGGTGTAAGCGCCACACCTTCATAAGTGATTACACTTTTTGCACTTGTGGTAAGCGTTCCCGTTTTATCAAAGACTATTGTGTCTATGGGAGCAAGCTGCTCAATAACGCCGCTATTTTTTAAATACAGTTTATGTCTCCCAAAAATGCGCAGTACATTACCTAATGTAAATGGAGCCGCCAGTGCAATAGCACAAGGGCAAGCCACAATGAGAACTGCGGTAAATACTTGAAGTGCTTTTGAGGTATCTATAAATAACCAGCAACCTGTTGCGATAATAGCAATGATGAGCAAACTCACTGTAAAACGCCTACTTATACTATCTGTGAGGGTTTCAAAAACGGTCTGTCTTCCTTTTGAGAATATTTCGTTAGACCATAATTGTGTGAGGTAACTTTGGGCAACTGGCTTGAGCACCTCAACTTCAATAGATCCCGCTTGTTGCCTACCACCAGCAAATAACTGATCGCCAGATTTTTTGGCTACTGGTTCTGCTTCTCCTGTGACAAAACTGTAATCTATGAGCGCATTTCCGTTAATCAAGACGCCATCTACAGGTAATAACTCACTGTTGCGTATTAAAATTCGGTCGCCTTTCTTAAGGTCGTATACTTGTGTTTGCTCTTCCTTTCTTGAAGGTTGCGCTTTCGCGAAAGCGTTATCATCCTTATATAATCGTGTTACAGCAATAGGAAAGTACGACTTATAGTCACGCTCAAAAGAGAGGTATGCATAGGTCTTTTGCTGAAAGAACTTACCCAGCAACAAGAAGAATACAAGTCCCGCCATACTATCAAAAAATCCCGAACCCCAATCCATCAAAATCTCAACGGTAGATCTGATAAATAGTACAGAAATACCAATAGCGATAGGCACGTCTATATTGAGGATGTTGGACCGCAATCCTTTGTAGGCAGAGACAAAATAGTCACGTCCTGAGTAAAAGGCTACCGGAATAGCAAACAAGAGCATTAACCCTCTGAAAACATACTTATACTTATCTAGCCAAAACTCACTTACCTCAAAATACTCCGGAAATGATAGAAACATAATATTTCCAAAAGCAAACCCAGCCACACCTAGCTTATACGTCAAGCTCCTGTCTACCGTCTTTTTCTTCTTTGTGGTATCATCTAACGAAATGTAAGGTTCGTAGCCTATCCTTGCTAGAAGGATAACCAGATCTTGTAGTGACAACTCCTTAGATGTGTAAGTGATTCTTATGGTTTTCTTAGGGAAATCTACTTGCGCGGTTTTGACCGCAGGATTCAATTTGTTAAGATTTTCTAGCACCCAGATGCAAGAGCTACAGTGTATGGTAGGGATTAATAAGGATACAACTTGTGTTCCTTGCTCATCAAACTCTAAAAGTTTGGCAACTACTTGTTCATTTTCTAAAAAGTCAAACTTACCTTCTTGAAGTAGCGGAGACGTACCTGGTGTATTCTCAAGGTCGTAGTAGTACGACATATCGTTATCGCTCAATATGTCATACACCGTCTTACAACCGTGACAACAAAACGATTTTTCTTGATGGTGTATCACTGTTGTACAGGGATCACCACAATGGAAACAATTATCCATAATTCTAATTTGCTCAGACTTTTAAAAAGTCCATTATACCTATGGCAAATTTGAGATTATGTTGGTTTTTAAATTATGACAAATATCATTTTTAGAAGATTTTTATAAATTAATTGGGCAATTTTCGAGCTATTAATGAGTACTGAAGAAGTCATCCCAAAAGCTGATTTATATCATCTTTTTCAAGCAAGCCATCAGCTACTTTTGAGAAATCATTAAAACCTAAAAGATGAAAAAGAGAACGCCCGTTTCTAGCATAATGACCTCAAATATGGTCACACTACATAAAACTGACTCATTAGAGCATGCCGAGCAACTTTTTAAAAATCATAGTATAAGACATATTCCTGTAGTAGACGGTAATAATATTATAGGTATCTTGAGCTATACAGATCTATTGAGAATAAGCTTTGCAGATGCAATAGATGAAGATGAGCAAGATGTAGATACCATCGTCTATAATATGTTTACCATCGAGCAAGTAATGGCAAAAAAACTTGTGACCGTAACCACAGATACAACCGTAAAGGAAGTGGCACAAATTCTTGCTAGCAAAGAGTTTCACGCACTCCCAGTACTACAAAACAATACACTAGTAGGGATTGTTACCACTACAGACTTAATAAATTATTTACTAGATCAATTTTAGAACATAGCTCTATAAAATCATAAAGAGGATATTGCTGTGTGCGATTATCCTCTTTTTCTGTGCTCACTTTTAAATAGTTACAAAAATTATTATCTTTAGTAGAAAAGATAACTATGAAAATTACAGCAATGCACTGGGTAGCGATCACAACCCTACTTTTGATTACAGTCACCATTTTTGCAACAATGAATCTAGCTTTTAACTGGATATTTTATATTACCATGCTAGGTCAAGCATCTGTGGTGGTAATGGTTTACAAAGTTCTTAAGGACAACTATGTTACTGATAAAACTTTTAAGGATAGGTATGAGGACTTCCCACAACGAGGACGTTCTTAAAGTTTAAAAGTTTTATAAAAATTACGCTAGCAACTTGTGGTACTAAAATCGCAGGTTGCTAGCGTTATAAATTATACGCTTAATAATCGACAGGTCCTATTATTAATAATTCTTGCTCTTCAAGCGCCCATACTAACATGCTTATATAATCTTTAATCGCCTTACGGTCGTTATCTGGCTCTGTGACGTCTATAGATCCTTTCCAGATAATCTCACGTTCCTTGGTCGGGCAGATGCAGTACAGTGCACTCTCTGCATGATAGACTGTATACTTTTGCATCTCTTCATCCTCCACATAAATTCCTTGATGTGCATAATAATCGTCCTCAAAACCATTTACACTTTTATCCCAGTTGCGATAAGACTGCACGAGCGTCACCTTATCTTCTGCTCCTAATACTTTTGAAACTAGAATGGCGTCAAATCCCTCTGAGAGCATGGCTCTCTCAAGGTCTCCTAGCTCTTCTTCTGTGCGCGGTCTAGAGGTGAATTCTGGATTAAAAAAAGCATCACTTCCTACCGCGTTAACTCCTTTATCTTTAAGAAGATCTACTAATCGTTTTTCAAACAGTTTTCGGTTTTTTACATCGCTGGTCATTGCAAGCACAAGCACTTTCTCTGCTTGAAAAACATCGATATCTGGATTTTTCCAATTTTCAATAAGCTCTGAGCTGTTACAACTTTGCAACAGACTTATTATACATATACTCACACACACTAAAAATACTCTCATCTTAATACGTTTTAAGCTATTAATTTACTTTTGCTTTTTGCAAAGACAGATTTCATCGTTTTAAATATCTCCTCTTTTAAGAGTTTGTACTTATCTTGATAGTCACCCATTTTAAGTTCTAGCAAGATATGGGCATCTTGAAAAGTGCGCTCCTTCTGGAACTCATCTTTACCATCCATAAGGACTTTTACCTCGTTTAAATGCTCTGTAATACGTTTAAGTAATTTTGGAACTTCTTTTTCAAAAGCATCAAGCTCTACGGCGAGATGTCTTGCATATTCAAAGCTTGTTTCAGAAAGTAGTTGCAGGGTATGCTCGGTTAAAAGCTCTCCTAAAAAAGCTTGCTCAACAGCTATAAATTCTACTTGTGATTTCCACAATAGTGTGACATCATGTATGGCTTGAGCATCATTCCACTCAAGATATTTAAACTTATACTGATTAAAAAATGGATGTTTCATAATAACTATGAGGTTTTGATATTGTTGAGAATACGCTTTCGCAAAAGCAAAAAAAAACCACTCCTGATTCCCCTCTAATCAGGAGGTGGCTCTTCATGTAATCTCCAATTAATATGAAGATTTATATTTTTATACTTTATTTCTTTTTTGTCTTAAGAATATTACCACAGTAGTTAAAAATCTCACTTTTGGTTTTATTATAAGAATCAATAAATTGTCTGTATTGCTCTTTAATTGTCAAGTGTTTTTCTTGAAAAAACACATCACAAGAAACGGTGTCGCACTCTAGCATCCCGCTTAGTTCTGCATCATGTTTTACAAGTAAAACCTCAATACTCTTGAGTAATACTTTGATTTTAGAAACTTCTATTTTGTAATGCTCTAAACGCTCAAAAAGATTAGGTGAACTAGGTTCAAAAATGTAAGAATGTGTCAGATTTTCTATAAACTGAATTTCGTCTCTTGCGAGTGCAACATTAGATTTCCAGACCTTTACATCTTGATGAAACTGGTCTATTGTGAGTGGGAGTGTCGTTTCCATACTAAAAGAGTTTTACGTGTTAACTAGTTTAAAAGTAGCGCAATAGAGCTACCTAAACTATGACAATTATCAGCTATCGAGCAGTATTTATTACTCACTTACATTGCACAGAAATTGTATATCCTTTAAAATTTTTGACTTCCTAGTCTCAGAAATTCCTAGATGATCGAGGTAAAAACTATCTCCTAGTAATTGTTTACACAGCACAACATCTCTACCAAGTAAAAAGTTTTTTTCTCGTTTTGTAAGAAGTGTAGAGACGGTAATGGGATATAAGCCTAATCTGTCTATGCGATCTTTGAGTCCGTTATCTTTAGGGTAATCCCAGCTTAATAAAGTAAGACCTGCGCAGGTTCCATAATCTATAGCATCTTTTGTAAAACGAGTATTAGTAACTACCCATCCTTCAGTACTTATAGCTCCTTTAATTTTGGTCCCAGCAACAATATCATTATATCTCGCATGAATATAAAGCGGCACTTTTACATTACAGTTATGCCCTTCTTCACCGTGAAATTTACACTCTACATAAAGCGTTCGGTTTTCTTTACTTGCCACAACATCCACTTCATGCTGTACGCATTTTCCATCCACAAGAACTCCTACTTCTGTGTCATAGCCACTATGCTTTAACACCTGCCCTATAAATTTTTCAAAGGGAAATCCTGTGGGCCCAAATTCATAAATAGCTTTCTTTAATTTATATTTTGACGCAAAAACAGATTTCTTTTTTTTGAGCAATGCAAAGGCTCTATTGTAAATTTCTTTAGTAGATATGCCTTGATAAAGCTCATCGCGAACTATATTAAGAATGTGATTTACGTCATTTTCTCCAGCGCCGCTGCGATGTAAAGAAGCTTTTAGTTTCTCTAATGAAAAATCTACTTTTTCACCAGAGGACTTTTTGACTTGGATAGACTTTTTAATCACGAGTAAAGCTGGGTTTATGTTATCAATTTATTTTGCAACTACGTAGTTTTCTAAATAGTGCAATTACGCTTTCGCGAAAGCGTAACCATCACACCATTAATTGCGTAAATCATGCATTACTAATAAAGGCACTTTGCTGAACATACCGAGCTCCTTGATCATAGGTGTTGTAAAAACACTCCCAAAAAAGGCATGCTTTCTATTAATGATAGCAACCATATCGCTATCACGACTCTCTACAAAATTTCTCACACCAATAGTAGCATCCGCTCCACTCAGATGGTGGAAACTAAAGGATGCATCTTCTAGACACTCTGCTAGCAGCTCTTTATTTGCTTCTTGATGTTTACTTAACGTATCATCTGGGTTTACATAGAGCACACAGATATTTGCGTCTTGAAGGTTTGCAATTGTTGTGAGATTGCTGAGCTCTTTACGTTTATAATGAGTTTTATATCCTGTAGGCATTACAATCTCTTTGAGACTGGCTACTCGTACATCGAGAGGCACTCCCATTACAGGGCAATTGCGTAGTTTTTCCATCGCGAGAATGGTACTTGTACCAAAAAGAGCTCCCCTACTATTACTTGCTCCTTTAGTACCCATCACCACTAACTCTATGTCTCGTTGCTCAATTATAGCTTCCATCACCTCCATAAGACCACCAAACTTTGTGATGATTTCATACTCATGCTTAGGATTAGTATCCCTGAATTCTATCATACTCACCAGCTTGTCCATGTGCTTCTCTGATGCCGTTTTTGCACTCTCATACGATGGTGTTCCAGGTTCTGGAACCATCAAATCACCTAAGTTGTAACCTTTAGTTCTATAGGTGTTGAGAACAATGAAAGAACATTCTTCATGCTTAAAAAGATCTGCTGCATAAGTGAGCGCGTTCCAAGCATTTTTTGAGAAATCTGTAGGTATTAGAATTTTCTTTTTCATCGTGTAAGTGTTTGATTATTAATTAAATATACAGGAGTACTATTGTATAAACTATGATATATATCAGAATGATTCTGGTAATATGAGTAAGGGTATTTCTGAATGAAAACTTATTTTGTCAACAAATGATTTATTGAAGAGTTTCTTTAAAAGGCCGCTTTTATGGTACATCAATACTAGTAAATTGATATCATGTTCATTAATAAAGACGCCTAGTGCATCTTCCATCTTAGTGATACTAGACAGCCAGTGCGTAGTATAAGAGACGTCTTCCAGTTTGTGCTTAAGTTTTCTATAATTAGTCTCCACAGTTTGACCTGGGCTCATTTGATTATAAATATGCGTGATGTACAGCTTAGATTTATGTGTTCTTATGACTTCCTTTATAATCTCTAGTGGATACTGAGCATAGTCAATTTTAAGATCTGTAGCATAAGCAACCTTTGTAGGCGCTTGAAAAGTGGCGCTTTGAGGCACTACAAACACAGGCACAGGCTTTATTTTCTTAATTAGTTTTACCGTTTGGCTTCCTAAAAATACTTCTCGTATTCCTGAAGAGCCTTTAGTTCCCATCACCACTACATCTATGTTTGTATTTATGATAAGCTTATTTACTATTTTGTATAAAGGCTGTGCGCTCGTTACCATATCAATAACAAGAGAAATGCCCTCACTATCAAGTGTTATTTCATGCTTCAACGTATCAAGCTTATCAAAAGCTGCACGTTCTAACTCATCATATAATTGCTCATTTCTACCTATATCTATACGACTCGTATTGGTGGAAAATAAATTTTCAAAAGAGTGTACTAGCGTTATTATGCATTCCTCATTAGGATACAATCTAGTTGCATAAAATAATGCGTTGTAAGCATTCTCAGAAAAATCTGTGGGTACTAGTATGTGTGCCATTTTCATAAGTTTTATACCTCTAAACTAGTGAGAGATACACTCTTATTCTATGACAATAATCAGTTATGGCTGGGAAGTATAAGAAATGGTAGTGTGGTATGGAATGTCATCTTCTTTATAACAGGCTCGCGCGTGAGTCTTTCAAAAAATGTTTTAGGATAATCAATCATCACCAGTAAATCTATGTTGAGTTCATCATCAAACACATTTATACAATTTTCTAATGATGAAAACTCAGGGACTGTATGAAATCGATAGTCTACCCCTGAAAGTAAGTCTTCTAGTTGTTGTAAATGATCTTTTTTTACTTGGGTAATCTCTGGTTTTTCATAGACCTCTACTATGCGTACCGTTGCTTTCCATAACTTAGTAAGTATGATAAGTGGTTGTAAATCCTCATGGCTATACGCTCTTGCAAAATCTGTTGCAAAGCCTATGCTGTCGGGCTCATTAAATACAGCATTTTCTGGAATGACAAGTAACGGTATCTTTTTGTGAAGTGCTACTATACTATGGGTCATACTACCCATAAAAACTTCTTTAAGTCCCGTTGCTCCTTTTGTTCCCATCACTATATAATCATAAGCGTTTTCCTCTAGCGCTGCAATACCATCCTTAAGGTGGCCAGAGTAGCTTACCGTTTTATAGGTAAATGTGGAGCTATCATCCTTACGCTGTATTTGAGCAAGTAGTGCCTCTAAGTGCTTTGCTGCCTCACCTTTTAAACCATTATACATGGCAGATAATGTGAACGGACTTTTATTACCTAAAAGCTGTAGTGCAGAAGGCTCATAAGCATGATATAATGTAAACGTCACTTTTTCTCCTTTAAAAAGCTGCTGCGCATAAGTAACTGCATGCAATGCATGCTTAGAGAAATCTGTAGGTACTAAAACACGTATCATTATATAGCGGTATTAACGGTTGGTAAAATCATAAAAGGAAGAGCTGCATGATGGACAATCTTATTTACAACAGGTGTAAACAATAGGTTCTCAAAAAAGCTATGCTTATTGTGCACGAGTACCAGTAAATCTATCGCATGCTTAGATTGAAAATCTTCAACGGCTTCAAGCACAGTCATGCCATCTGCTATTTCATTAATATGTGCATCGCGTTCAAAATAAGTATCAAGGCTCTCTTTATTTTCAAGCTGTTCTTCATCTAGAGAAAGACCAAAATACGCGTTTAAAAAAATGAGCCTAGATATATGCTTTCTACAAAGTTCTTCTAAAAGTGAAAGCCCCTTTTGATGGGTTCCCGTGCGATAATCTGTAGCAAACAGAATATCCTTGAGCGCTTTATAAGTATAACCCTCTGGTACGCCTATCACAGGCACTTTTGCATCTTTTACAACATGCATTGTTTGAGAACCTATAAAAACTTCTTTAAGTCCAGATGCTCCACTGGTTCCCATAACGATGGCGTCAATGTTTGAAGTTGTAACAATCTCATCTATTTCCAGTGTTAATACATTATAGCTTGCTATTGGGGTAAATATATGTTTACTGTTTGGGTAGGCATATTTTACTTTATCTATAATAGTCTCGAGTCGCTCTAAAGAGTTGTTTTTATAAATCTCACCTAAGTCTATATTAAGCGCTGTATGATTATCGTAAATAGTGCTTGTGTATAAAGCAACAGGTGTGTAAGTATTCAACACATAAAAAGTACATGCATCGTTTATAAATAACTGCACTGCATACTCAAGTGCGTTATATGAAGCATTAGAAAAGTCTGTAGGCATTAATATATGTTTCATAAAGTGATGGTTTAGCGTGAAAGATTCTGTAAAATTAAAAATGGGATTTTGGTATTAAGACCTACTGTATCAATGGTGGATGTATGTAACAATGTTTCCATATAGGTATGCTTTGAGTTTACTAGCACCACCATGTCAATCTTATTACTACTTATATGCTCATTTATAATTTGAGCTATATCTCCTTCGTCATGACGTGTGTAGATTTGCTCGCTTTCGCGAAAGCAGTATTCCCAACCACTCTTGACATCTTCTTGTCTAAGGGATAATCTATCAAAGTTTGAGATATATAGTAAGTGCAACTCAGAACGAAAGCTCTTTGCCATACAGCTTATGAGCTTTAACTCTCTATTTTTATAAGGAATCAACAATTCTGATGGGAATAAAATACGCTCTGGTCGCTCATAATTGTACCCTAAAGGAATTCCTAATACTGGGCATTTCACATATTTTACAACTTGTAATGTGTTGCTACCATAAGTGATATTACGATTTGCAGTCTTACCTTGAGAACCCATTATTACCAGATCTGCATTCTCACTATTTACGAGACTATTAACCTCATCTATCAAGGTTCCAAATATCGCATGAGATTCCACCTCATGTCTCGGATTAGGCTCTAGACCCATAGCTCGCTCTGAGACTAAGGCAAGAGATGCTTCCGTTTCTTTATGTTTAACTGCTTTATATTCTTCTAGAATATCTCTTGAGAGAACCTCTTTATTCTCATAAACTTCATCTGCATAGGTATGAACTAATATGAATTTACTTTTTTCATATTTAAAATACTGTTGCGCACAACGAAGTGCATTAAAAGCATTTTCTGAAAAATCTGTGGGTATGATGATAACTCTCATAGTAGTAAGTGTTTATTGATACTCAAAGCTAGAAACTTAACACTCTGTAAACTATGACTTTTGTCAGCTCGCCAGTTATTCGTGTACTATGAGAAACGGGATATTTTTGTGATAATCTTTCTCTTCTGAAAGGGCTGGAGAAAAAAGCACATTCTCAGACAGGTTTATATTTTTTGCAAATAAAACCACCAGATCTACCTGCTGCACATCTACAAAAAATTGCAAAGCCTCATCCATTGTTCTTTCCATTACAAAATGAAAACTGTGTGGTATGTCATGAAAAGAAGTCTGCAAGAAGGTTTTATTAGTTTGCTGTGTTTCACTAAGCGCATTACCTGTTTTTGATAATTGTAGAATATTGAGGTGTGCACTTGTGCGCTTTATAAAATTATTAATTACAGAAGTGGGCTCTGCCCTATGATTAAAATTGTAATCTGTAATTAAAACTACCTGCTTAGGATTTTTACATTGAAACTCTCTAGGCACGATAAGTACAGGGCATTTTAAACGAGTAATTACTTCTCGCACATGACTTCCTTTGAGTACATCGCAAAATATATTTGGGTAGCTAGTACTCATCACAATGAGATCTATGTGATTATCTGCAACGGCTCCTCTCATGTCTGATATAAAGTCGCTCTCCCATTTTAATGGAATGATTACCTGACCACTACCTTTTAATTTTTCTAGCTTTTTTACCCAAGAAGAGAGCTGCTGTGCGGGATGCTCACAGATAACGGTTGCCTCACCTGTAGCATAGTCATGCTGCTCCGAAAAGAAAATATAGAATCGTACTCCTGCACTCTTATGCAAGTTAAAGGCGCATAAGGCCGTGTTCCAAGATTGGTCAGAAAAATCTACAGGTATAAGAATATGCTTCATGAGTACTATATATAATAGTACAAATGTATTTTACTGTTGAGCCATAAAATATGACAAAAGTCAGTTTACACGATTTAGTCTATCATCTCAAGTCCTTCCATGTCAATCAACCTGATGTTGCGTCCTTCTATTTCAATAAGACCTTCCTTTTTAAAACCAGATAGTGTTCTGATTAAACTTTCTGTAGCGATACCTGCCACACTTGCTAGATCATTACGTGCAATTTTAATTCCTTCTTCTGGCTTTTTATTAAGAATTACAGCAAACTGTAAGATGGTTTGCGCTGTTTTCTTACGCACAGAGCTGTATGCCATCTGTAACAACTGTCCTTTAACCTCTGCAAGGTTATCTGTAAGAAGTTCCATTAACTCTAAAGATACATTCTTACTTTTCTCAAGTACGTCTTTAAGTTCGTTTTTACTCACTCCCACGACAACGGTATTTTCTATAGCCGTAGCAGACTCGAGGTAAGCTATGTTTTCAATAAATGAGGTAAAACCAAGAAAATCATCTGCTTTTAAAAGTCCGGTGATAAGCTCCTTTCCACTTTCATCCATCTTATGTGTTTTTACCACACCTTTGAGGATGAGGTAAATCATGTTAGAATGTTCTCCTTCCTTATAGATTGATTCACCTTTATTAAAACTTAATTCTTCACCCTCATCATCAAAAAAGTTTTTAAGCTCATTGAGACTACGCAGTGAGTCTTCTTCCTTTGCTACTGGTTCTTCTTTAAATATGTTATTAAGTATCGTTGCCTTTGCAATTCTACTTTCTATGGCACTTATAAGTTCTTCTTCTTCAAAAGGTTTTGTGAGATAATCATCTGCTCCCATATCCATTCCTTTTCTAATTTCCTTGTGCTCTGTTTTAGCCGAAAGAAAAATAAATGGAATATGACTTGTGCTAGGGTTGCTTGATAGCGCTTCTAGTACTCCATAACCGTCTACCTCAGGCATCATGATATCACAAACTACTATTTGTGGTGGGTTTGCTATAGCCAGGTCAATACCAATGCGACCATTAGGAGCCGTCGTAACCTCATAGTTAGAAAGCTCTAGAAGTTCTGCTGTATTCTCACGCAGCGCCATATCATCCTCTATTAAAAGTACTTTTTTCATAATCTATGTGATTGGTATTGTAACTGTAAATGTAGAACCTTCATTATGCTTACTTTCAAAAGTAATAGAAGCTCCAAGGTTTTCTAAATGCGTCTTGACTATGTTAAGTCCTATCCCTGTTCCTGCACTTAACAATGCATTTTCTGCTCTAAAATATCGATTAAAAATAAATTTTTGCTCGTGTTCTGGTATCCCTATTCCTTGATCAATAATCTTAATCTCGAGTCCTTGCTCATTCATTTTGAGTTGTATATCTACTATAGTTCCTTCAGATGAATATTTGATGGCGTTATAAATTAAATTGCTCAACACGAGCTCCATAATTTTCTCATCAAAATTAATAATAAACTCATCTGCATCTGTAGGATACTTAATATGCTGACCATCTTTAAGGTGCATGTTTGCATCATAAATGACCTCGTTAAGCACTTTGCTAAGTGGGAACGTCGTGTATGCATAATTAGTCTTTCCAGTTTCTAACCTCTCAATAGAAAGAAAATCATCTATAATAGTATTGAGATACTTAACCTTGTTCTGTATCGTGGTAAGGTGCTTTACTCTTTTATCTTGTTGCTCTTCTGTTGTATACTTTCCTGCGAGTGTCGCCGAAGTTAAAATACCACTCAATGGTGTTTTAAACTCATGAGAAACAAGAGACAAAAACTTTGTTTTTAGTTCGTTGAGTTCTATTTCTGTTTGCAAGGCTTCTTCTAGCTGATGTGTGCGCTCCTCTACAGTCTTCTCAAGTCTATCTGTATAATTTACACGCTCTGTAATATCAAGGATAATGGCAACAAGCGTATTAGTATCGTCAGCATTTGAAGGTTGTAAGTGTATCTCTACTGGATAATGACTACCGTCCTTGCGCTCGTGCGTGGTTTTAAAAATTAACTTCTTCTCTACTCCATTGAGTAATGGAGCGATATAATCACGAAACTGAGTTTGTGTAAACTCCGGCTTTATGTCAACAGGAGTCATTGATATGAGTTCATCAAGTGTGTATCCTATATTTTCTTGCGCTCCTAGATTTGCATTAATAAACTTTAGACTTGTTGCATCAAAAATAAAAATCTCATTGAGCGACTCATTAAAAATGTTTGCCCATTGTCTAAGTTCCTTTTCTGCGTTTTTACGCACGGTAATATCTGTTACCAGTGCCATTACATACTTCTTTTTGTGAAGAACAAAAGGATTAAGTCCGGCTTCTACAGGTACTTGACTTCCGTCTTTGCATAGCCCATAAAGATCACGTCCCTTGCCCATCTCACGTTTATCACTATGATGCATAAACTTATCAAAGTGCCCCACGTGCTTCTTATGAAAACGCATAGGGATTAAGGTTTCTAGCGACCTGCCTTCTAACTCCTTCTTTTCATAGCCAAAAATGTCGCGAGCAGATTGATTTGTTGCCACAATCATCTGATCTGAATTTACAACTACAATCCCCTCAGACGCTCCTTCAAAGAGAATCATAAAAGCTTCTTCAATACTTTCTTCAAAAAATTCCATACGTCTAAAAGTACAAGAATAATAGAGTATGAAGTAATGAAACTAGAAATTAATACACACCAAAAACAAAATCTGATTTGCGACTTATTAAGAAACTTGCACACCTCATATTAAAGGCACTTTATGATTGTTAATTACAGCGCTTATTACTAATTTTTTACGCTTTCGCGAAAGCGTACTTATACTATTCCATAAATACGGTAATTTCTTGTCTTGGTAATGTGTTGTCTAGTGCTCATGGGTATAACTTTTAATACCCTATAAACTTGAGAATAAAAGCTAGATATGCCTATGATAAATATCATAGACTACACCGTTTCAAGGACTTAATTTGCAGATGTAAATACTATCCTTATGGCTCTTACTAACAAAAAAGACAACACATTTTATCACCAGCTAGGAAAACTCTTTTATGCTGTTGCCGCAGCAGATAATGTTGTAAAAGATGAGGAGTTTTCTAGGCTCCAATCGTGTATTCATGATTACTGGCTAGATCTTGATGATCTGGAGGATGCCTTTGGCTCTGATGCTGCCTATCTTATAGAGATTGTTTTTGAAGGTGTAGAAGCTTTTAATGAAGATCCTCAAGATATGTATGATGCATTTATTACCTATAGAAATGAACAGCCACAGTTTTTTACACTAGAAGTTAAGAACATCATTCTACAAACAGCATGGACAATTGCGCGAGCATTTTCTGGCGTTAATAAATCTGAACTTGTTATACTAGGCAAATTAGAAATGGCGCTCTCACATTAATATATTTTCTTAAAGATGCAATTTATAGATTACTATAAGATACTGGGTATTACCAAAAGTGCAAGCGAAGCAGATATCAAAAAAGCATATCGTAAACTCGCACGCAAATACCATCCTGACCTCAATCCTAATGATAAAGAGGCAGAACATAAGTTTAAGGAAATAAACGAGGCAAATGAAGTTTTAAGCCATCCTGAAAATCGTAAAAAATACGATCAATACGGTGAAAACTGGAAAGATGCAGAGGCTTATGAAAAAGCTAGTAAGCAACGTAATAGCCAGCAATCAGGACAGCAATATCAAAGATATTCTGGAGGTGGTGAAGAGGACTTTTCAGACTTTTTTGAAAATATTTTTGGAGGTGCTGGAAGACAGCAACAGAGAGCTACTTATCGCGGGCAAGATTTGCAAGCAGAGTTGCATCTCAACTTAATGGATGTGTTTAAAACCACAAAGCGTACCCTCACTGTAAATGGCAAAAACATAAGAATTACTATACCTGCCGGTGTAGAACATGGTCAAACCATTAAGATCAAAAATCATGGAGGTAAAAGTCCTAATAACGGTCCTAAAGGGGATTTGTATATCACTTTTGCAATTACAAATAACACTCCTTTTCATCGCGAAAAAGCAGATTTATTTATTACACATAACATCCCGCTCACCACGGCTGTACTAGGTGGAGATATTCAGATAAAAACTTTAGACAGTACCGTAAAGCTCAAGGTGAAACCTGGTACTCAAAATGGCACCAAAGTAAAACTTAGCGGAAAAGGATTTCCCGTTTATAAAAAGGATGACACCTTCGGAAACTTGTTTGTGACTTATCAAATCACCATACCTACTACTCTTACTCCAGCACAAAAAGAGCTTTATGAAGAACTTGCAGCACTTGATTAATTATGGAAAAACACATCTTAATACCCGCCGAAAACTTCTGCACAAGTCATGAGATTGCACTAACTTTTATAGAAGATTTAAACAATTTTGGACTTGTTACTGTAGTGACTAAAGAGAATACGCTCTTTATACCAGAAACAGAGATTCAGAAACTAGAGCGCATTCTTGTTTTTAATCAAGAGCTCGACATTAACCTACCCGGTATTGAAACTATTTTTCATCTTTTAGAACGTCTTGAAAAAATGCAACATCATCTTAGCGAGCTAGAAAACCAACTTAAAAGATTTCAATAATGGCTACACGAACTTCATTATTACTAGCATTATGGGAAGAAGCGCATACACGACTAGAGGATAAACTCCATTTAATTACAGAACAAGATTTACAAAAAAAACTATCTCCATCGCCTAATAGTTTAGGTTTTTTACTAAGACATATTGCAGAGGTGGAATTATTATTTGCCAAAAACGTTTTTGGAGCAAAAGACACAAAAATCATTGCAAAAACAGTAATAGCAAAGCATGATACTGGTGAGTGGGTAGATCCCAAAGCGCTTAATGATATCATAATCAGGGCAAAATCTGTTTTAAAGGCAATTATAGAGAAGCAAACAGATGCAGACTGGGAGACAGTTATTGAAACCAAAGAGTTTGGTGCAAAAACAAAAGCGCAAGCCCTAGGTCGTATCACATCACATACTGCATATCACGCAGGACAAATCGGGATTATTCTCAAATGTGGTGAGGTGAAAAATTAATTATCTTGGATCAACTAGAATACATAAGAAACTGGTTTACGGAGCATCCAGAAGGTGTTCATGTAATACGCTATGTTTTATGGGTACTTTTTATTGTTATAATCGTACAACTAGTACGTAAGTTTCTTAAGAAAAGATTACCCAATACAAACACTCGTTACAAATCTCAAAAGGCGATTGAGATTGTGGGTTACGTCTTTATAGCCTTATTATCAGTTTCATATTTTACTGGAAACATAGAAGACTTTACGCTCGTCATTGGGTTATTTTCTGCGGGAATAGCATTTACTTTACAAGAACTTATCCTCAGTATTGCTGGCTCCTTGTACATTTTTCTAGTAAAAGTATATGCGCCTGGAGACCGCATAGAGATTAATGGGATTAAAGGAGATGTATTTGATATAGATAGCATTTACACCACCATGATGGAAATAGGAGAATGGGTAAGCTCAGATAATTATAGTGACCGAATTGTAAAACTGAGTAATGCCTTTGTTTTTAAAGGACCTATTTATAATTACTCCCAAGATTTTCCTTTTATCTGGGATGAATTTAATCTCCCCATTCATCACAGTTCAGATATGGCACTTACAAAAGAGATTATCACAAAGGTTGCACAAGAGGTACTTGCAGACTATGTAAATTTTGCGCGCGATCACTGGCAGCAAGTTGTTGCAAAGTACTACATAGAAGATGCCCTTGTTGCTCCTACCCTTGCCATCACGCTCACAGATAACTGGGTGCAATTTAATTTGAGATATATAGTAGACTACAAAAAGCGTAGAATCACAAAGGATCTCCTCCAATCTCGTATTCAAGAAGCGATTCTTAAAACCAATGACCAAGTGGTTATCGCCTCTACCACTCTTGAGGTTATTAAAATGCCGCCTACCACCATTAACATGACTACAACTACAACAAAGTAGGTGGATTTTTAAGGTACGCTTTCGCGAAAGCGAATTAAAAAAACATGTACTTCTTCTTGTTGTAAGACATCTAAGCTGACGGATATCATAGTAATCCATCAATCTCAAAATTACATTTACGACACTTAAAAACATTATTATGAAAACCTATCTAACCCTAATCACAATATTATTACTAGCTAGCTGCAAAGAACCTACAGATAAACTGCAGAAAACACCATTAAATACCGAACCTCAGAAGGAAGCTGGTTTACTCGATCCAGACTCTGCAGATTCTCTGTACCTCACAGATAAGGACATCATGGAAATTCAAGCAAAAAGTCAGCTTTCAAAAAAAGAAGCGTTGATCAAAATACCAGATGATCGCACAGTTTTAAAAGCCGTTGTAGAGTCAAAAAATCTATATAAAGAGGCAGACGATTATCTTCTAGATTACACCTATCCTTATCTTAATGAGACTATAAACCCTAAGTACAAGGCGTTTAATGAATATATGGCAGAGAGCTACTTAAATGTAGAGCGCACTGTAAATGAGATTCTTGAGGATAAAGAATTACTATGCGACACTTTAAGTATTAAACGTTTTAGAGATAAACGTATTATAAATTTTAAACTTCACGCAAATGAGAGAAATCTTGTGAGTATACTGCTCTATAAAGAAAATTATTACTCAGGAATGTTGCACTCTACCTACATGTTTGACTGTCTTAATTACAATGTAGATAAGGAGGAGTTCATCTATTTTGACGACTTTTTTATCGCTGGAGCAGAGAAGAAAGTATTTGATTTAATTAATCAAACCATTTATGAGCAAATTCACTCTGGGGAAATGTTTTATGACTGCTGGGAAATATCTGATACCGATTTTAGAGCCTATAAAAATAACTTTGTAATTAACGATAACGCAATTGAGTTTTACTTTGATGACTGTATCATTTGCCCTTCATACACCGGCCAGTATAGCGTTGTAATACCGCTCATAGAAATTATGCATCTTATAGAACGCTATCAACTACCTTTCTTGCTAGCTTCGAGATAATTCATTTTAACGCCAAGCATAAAAAAAGGGTGAGTTTCTTGAAAAACTCACCCTTTTTTATTGAAACTTGTGTGTTACATTTTAAAAGTAAATACTGGTAGTTTAGAATGATTTGCCACATTCTCTGCTACACTACCTGCAAAGAAATGTGCTAGGCCTTTACGACCGTGAGTAGGCATTGCCAGTGCATCTGCTCCTACCTTTTCTGCATATTCATAAAGTCCGCTTTCTATGGTATAACCGTTTACAATCATAAGATCTTCTTGATGTAATTCTGTCCCAAACTCTGCTGCACGCATAAAGGCTGCCATGGTTTCTTCTATCTCCTTTGAGCTTTTAAAGCGATCTGTAGGGAGATTCACATATACAAGATGGATACGAGCCTCCATTTCTTCAAATAGTGGAATTGCGTCTCTATATGCTTTGATATTTTCTAATTTAAAGTCACAAGCAAAAACAACATTCTTAGGTATAAAAGAGGTCATTTTTTCTTTAACTACTAGCACGGGAATTGTGGAGCTACGCACCACTTTCTCAGTATTTGACCCTACAAACTCTTCTCTGAGTCCTTTAACCCCATGCGACCCCATGACTATTAAATCTACTTCCTGCTGAGATGCCAGCTCGTTGATATCTTGAAAAACTGTATGATTTTGAACTTCTTCAGTGACTGTGATATCTTTCATATAAGGTTTGTCCTTAAACTCTTTAAATTGCTTTTCGGCAAGTTTCATATGGAAGACAGCTTGGTTTACTCCTTCGCTTTCATCCTTAGGAAGAAGACTATCTGATAAGCCTAACATGTGGAGTAATATAATCTCTGCGTTGTGCGCTTTCGCGAAAGCGGAAGCAGTCTCAAGTGCATATTCTGAATGTTTCGAAAAGTCTACAGGTACTAATATCTTTTTCATAACAGTTGTTTTAGTGTGCTTTTAATATTGCTTTGCGTTTACTCAGTTGTTTATTGAGGTCTGAGATGGTTTCCTTCATTGCTGTTTCAAAGTGTACAGCAGTTGTAGTGGCAAATAGTCTAGGCCCAGGAGCACTTATTTCTATCTCACATATTTGATGGGCAGCTGCAGAAGTATTTTCTACCTTAAAGTAAACCTGAGCTCTTATAAGTTCTGGATACTTTTTATTAAGTTTATTGAGATGCTCTATCGTAGCAGCACTTAATGTATCACTCTCTTGAATTTTTACGTATTGAAATGTAATTGTCATAATATGTAGTGTTTACAGTAAATCTAGAAAGAAAGAGCAGTGTATACTATGATAATTATCAGCTGCTGTATACTTACTTTTTATCATCATTAATCCTATTAAAAACTCCTTCTCAATGCTGCTGTAATAGAAATATTACCAAAGGAGATATGGCGATATTCACCTGCTTCTTGATATCTGTGTGAAGAGTTTCCGTAGCGCACCTCTGGAAGCACATGCCAGTTCCCTAAGCTTATAATTTTCATCCCCAGCCCTAGATGAGTACCAATTGCGGGATCTGTTTTAATAATAAAATTTCCTTCAGTACGCTCTGTGTCTACGGTCATTAGGGTTAAGCCAGCTCGTACATAAAAAGGATTTTTCTGGGATTCAAGTATAGAGAATGACACCATCCCCCCAAAGAGAAAACCTTTTTGTATAAATTCTATATCAGACTCTTCAAAACCTTCATCCGTATCAAAGCGATTCCAGATAAGACCGCCATATAGATCTGTGCGCTTACCTATAGATAAAACTCCTGTCAACTCTAGTCCATTACCTATGCGCAACTTTTGATTTGCTACTTCCCGAGTAGGAATATGTAAAGTAGGTCGTAACTCTACACTCCATACTTGAGCATAACTGGACATGGTAAGACCTAACAAAAGAAGTTGGAAAAGATGTTTCATATGTCGTAATTATTAAGAGGTATAACTACTCAAAGCTATTGGCTACGTATAGGGAATACTATGACAACGGTCATATTACATACCATAGAACAGAACTATATTTATAATATACATCGCCCTACTAGTATGATAATAATTACTAGAAACATCTGACCTATGGAACTTCCTAATGATATTGTATTAAGACCGCGTTTTACGCTTGAGTATACTGTGCTTCCAGAAACGATTCTACGTGCTTATGAAGATGTAGGGGCAGTCTCAAAAGACTTTATAGTACATCGAGCAGATGATCATATCTTCATAAGCATACCTAAGAATGAGCAACATTTCTGGTCTCCACAACTACATCTTGAAGTCTATAAAATAGATACACAACCTACTGTAATAAAGGGACTTTATGGACCTAGCCCAACGGTATGGACACTATTTATGTTTTTTCATTTTGTAGTTTTTATTCTATTTATGGCAAGTGCAGTATGGTTATACACTAACATTACTTTGACACTATCTTACATATTTCCATTATTAGGCATGATACTGCTTTTTCTTATTTGGATTGGTCTTTATATTGCGGGTAGAATAGGAAAAAAAACAGGTAGAACAGAAATGTACCGACTACAATCCTTTATGTACTCCGTGTTAAAAAAGGTCTTATAAGTCTGCCTTTCTATATATTTATATCTCATTAAAAATTCTTGATATGCACATACACGATTACTCTAAAGATCATTCTATCCTTAACCAGTTTATTTATGAGTTGAGAGACCATGATATTCAGAAAGATGCAATGCGTTTTAGAAAAAATATTGAACGTGTAGGAGAAATTCTAGCTTATGAAATGAGTAAATCATTAGAGTTTGATACTAAAAAGGTACAAACTCCTTTAGGAGAAAAGGAAATGAGTTTACCACAACAAGACATTGTGTTGTGCTCTATATTACGTGCGGGATTACCATTACATCAAGGACTCCTCAATTATTTTGACGGAGCAGAAAATGCATTTATATCTGCCTATAGAAATCACCCTAATGATGATGATGAATTTGAGGTTATTGTAAAATATCTAGCGGCTCCATCGCTTGAGGGTAAGACGTTAATCCTTACGGATCCTATGCTTGCAACGGGTAAAACGCTTAAAAATGTGCTTGATGCATTAAAACCTCATGGCACACCAGCACAAATACACATTATCTCAGTAATTGGTTCTCAAGAAGGAGTTGATTATGTGCAAAAGGAATTTCCAGAGAGCACGCATTTGTGGATTTCGGCTATTGATCATAAGCTTAGTTCAAAAGGATATATTATTCCGGGTCTAGGTGATGCTGGAGATTTGAGTTATGGTGTGAAGTTGTAAGTAAATCTTAAGATATTCCGTTACACGGTTTGCTATCTTAGCATTATAATAAATCAATCATGAATATAGGTCTTTCTTTTTCTGGAGGCGGAATTAAAGGTGTTGCTCATCTGGGCGTACTCAAAGCATTATCAGAACATAATATTAAACCTACGCATATTTCTGGCACTAGTGCTGGCGCTATTGTAGGTGCGCTATATGCTGCTGGTCACGACTGGGAAGCGATTTATGATTTTTTTAAAACAACGCCTGTTTTCTCCATAAAAAGATTTGCTCGAAGGAAACCTGGCTTCTTAGATTCCTTGTTATTTCACAAAGACCTATCGGCATATTTCTCAGAAGATAGTTTTGAGTCGCTACAACTACCATTATCCATTACAGCGACTACGGTGATTACTGGCCAACTGCGCACCTTTGACGCTGGTCCTTTAATTAATCCAGTTATCGCATCTGCTTCTTTTCCTGGGATTTTTACTCCCATAGAGATTGACGGTGTTCATTACTTTGACGGCGGTGTGATAGATGACTTTCCTATAGAACCACTTGTACCCAAGTGTGACGTCATTATCGGTAGTTATGTAAATCCGCTGAGTACTATTGAAATAGGAGATTTAAAATACTCATATCAAGTACTCAATAGAGCTTATGAAATCAACTTACATCAAAAAGGACTGAACAAGTTTAAAGACTGTGATTTATTAATATGCCCAGAGAAGTTAGCCAAATTTGGCACTTTCAGCATGCGAAGTATTCCTGCGATTTTTGAGATTGGTTATGAAGAGGCTTGTAAGCAACTTGAAAATTCTGATCTTTTTAAATAGGTTTTCAAGACTTTGTATAGTGATAATAACGCTTTCGCGAAAGCGTAACAACCTTTTACATCTATCATAGCATTTACAACAGAGAGCTCATAACTCTAGATAGCTGAACTCGTTCAAATATAATCTGACGCAATACTGGCGATACCAACGAGTAAAATCAATACAAGTACAAAACTTCTAAATTGCTCTTGAGAAAAATGGTTTAAAATTTTCTTACCTATCCATGTACCAGCGACTGCTACTACGAGTAATAATGGAGCTAGGTAAAGATCATGCCTATGTATGTATCCGTTATAAAAATAAATGACAGTCCTGCTAAAGTCTACGCCAAGATCAATCACTGCAGAAGTTGCAATAAAAGTTGCCTTATCCATCTTGAAGGCTGCCATAGTAATACCTCGTATGGCTCCTCCTGTACCTAGCAACCCTGCACTCAAACCAGAAAGTATACCTCCCGTGATTGCATTTTTAGGAGAATCTTTGATGGTTAGTTTTTTAAATATCAAAAAAGTAAGACTCAAGAGAATGAGAAATATGCCCAGTATAAGTCCTAGAAATGTAGGGTCTACATACTTGCTTGTAAATGCTCCTATCGTCACAAAAATTACAGCAGGAATACCTAGGTAAAGCAAGAGACGCTTGTCTAATCCTTTTCTAAAAAAAGCGATCTTAGTAACGTTGCTAGACAAGTGAAATAGTGCCGTGATGCCAAGTACAGATTGAAAATCGAAGTAAAGATTTGCTATGGGCACAAAAAATACTGATGACCCAAATCCACCTACGGTTCCTAAAATTTCGGCCAGTAAGGCTAGTAATAAAAATACGGGAAGGTATCTAGTGAGCATACAACCTAAGGTTAAGAGTTACAATCTCTTAATATCAACAAGGGTGTAGTCACAGTATTAACAATCTGTGATAGATGCGAATATGAAAATATACGTTCTAAAAAAGTTTGATTTTTGGCGGATAGTACTTGAAGTTGGCAAGATCTCTTCAATAGAGATTCTCTTATTACCGCTACGGGATTTTCATCTATGTGCCTAGCGTATCTTATGGTTGTGCTTGGAAATAACTTCTGGATTTCTGTATGCTCATATTCAAATTCATGATCTTCCATATGAAAGCCAAAGGTGAGTCTCAGAACATCTATACTAGATGCATATTTATGAGTTATGTCAATTAATGGCTCCTTACCACACATCTCAAAAGTATCATCATAATCAAGTAAATACTGTATTCTTTTAGGAGTTATAAATCTATACTTTTCTGGAATTACGAGTACAGGACACTCCACTTTTCTTATAATTCTAAGAGCATGTGAGCTGAATATATTTTCAACAATCCCGGTTTTGCCATCTGTACCACATACTACTAAATCAATATTATATGCAGTAACAGCCTGGCTTATGGCATCTGTAAATACATCATAATCCACATGACCTTGAAAAGTGAATGAACTACTGTTATAAGTTTCTTTATAATGACCAATCATTGCATCCACCTTGGTTCTATTATCACCAAGTAATGCGTTGTCTATATTCCCTCTAGGACTAGAGGCCATTAAATCATCTGTGGTGTACTCCCACGTTTTTTGAATACTGAGTAAGTGAAACTCGCACTCTTGCCCTTTAAAAAAGTCAAAAGCATATGCATGAGCATTATCAGATTTTAACGTAAAGTCTGTAAGTAAGAGAATATTTTTCATAATAGTAATGGTCTTTCTCAAACCTACATACATCTATGAAAGTAAACTATGACTTATATCAGCTCCTATATTTATGTCTATCTTAAGTATAAAAATGAAAACAAGTCAATTAATGAATGCGCACGCCTTCTAAAAGTTGATCATTAAGTTTGTTGTCTCCGTCGTCATGAAGTACAGACATGTCTCCTGTACTTTCTAGTACAACAGCTCTTACCTCACTGTAGTCGAGCACGTTTGCTTCTCTTAGTTTTGCAATCAAATCTCCCTCACCTACATTTGATTTTTCTAAGTTTTTATAAAGAATCTTCCCGTCCTTCATTAACAATAATGGATCATTAGTAGCTAGATTTTTAAAAAATGTACTTTTCCTCACTAGCAAGGCAAATAAAGTTTGAAAAGCAATAATACCCGCTAGTGCGATTCCTCCTTTAAGAAGTGATTGGTCTGGGTTGAGAATAATGGATGCAAGTACAGAACCTACCGCAATGGTTGATGCAAAGTCAAAGCTTGACATCTTTGCAAATGTGCGTAAACCAGAAATTCTCGTGATAATAATCATTACTGTAAATATGGCTATTATTGATATTAATACTTTACCTAAAATGGGCATTGATGCGGTCATCCAGTTTTCCATGTATTTTTATTTTTAAGATTAAAAAAGCCCTCTTGTGAGGGCTTTACTTTGTGTTTTCTGTGGATTTATTTGGCATTTACCATCCACTCTACTCCAAATTGATCTGTGCAACGTCCATAATGTGCGTTCCAACTAGTCTCTTGAAATGGTGAATTAATTTTTCCTTGCGCGCTTAACGCCTCAAATGCAGATTGAGCCTCTGCGGTATCGCTATAATCTAGACTCATACACACCTTATTACCTGAAGTAAGTGGTGTATCTGGTGCTGCATCATACGCCATAAAGTGAAATCCTTTTCCTTTAAGTTCTGCATGTTGCAGCTTGTTGCGGTAGTGCTCTGGAATATCTGTTTCCTTTCCTTCCCAAGTCTCGCGGTTTACAACCTCTCCACCTAGAATTCCTTTATAAAAATTTAATGCCTCTTGGCAATTTCCGTCAAATGATAAATATGCTTGTGCTTTCATAATAATTGGTTTTATATAAATTTAAAAACATAAAGCCGTGTCTCAATATACATTATAAAAACCTAAAGAATAATTTAACGGGAAGCGGGAGAAGTGTTAATGGTAGCCGCAGTTATTAACGTTAGACTAAAGGTAATATCTGTTTAAAATTATAATCCCAATAACTCATGTTTTCATGCTAGCCTTGCAGAAAGTGCCATGGAATTGAGGATACCTACAACATTTGCTTCAAAGGGATGGTTTGTGGAAATCGAAAGGTATTTATTTATCTCGTTAATCTCATCACTTCCTAGACCTACTCTAAAAGAACTATTGTACGATGAGAAAAATGAACGGTCAATCGTTGTATTAAACAGGTTTAAAATATTTGTATGGCGGTCATCTGCTTGAATTCTTTCAAACAGCTCATTGATTTCCTTTTCCTCTTCTTCTAGTATTTGAAAAAATCGATTTGATGCACTTATAAGAACACCATTTACACCGTGTCCAATATTATAAATTTGAGATCTTTTTAGAAGTATATTTACTTCTGAATGAGTTAAATTACAATGGTGCTCACTGATATAACAAACGGTTTTGAACCTCTTTGGGGAGCTGCCAATCCATTTAAAAAGTTTGCCAAATATCATATTGCTTCATAAGGTAGCAAAAAAAAAGCCACCCGAAGGTGACTTTTTTCTTACTTGATAGGGTCTAGAACAAATCTTCTATCTTTTTTATATCATTTACAGATTTTTTTACCTGTAGTAATTGATTTGTGAGTACGCTTGTAATTTCAACTGGAAACGCTTGGTTTTCCATCACTTCGTTGTACTCCTCTATACTCGCTTTATCTCCACGTATGCATTCTTCAAGGATTCCCTCGTCTGAGTTTGAGCTAAAAGCATCTTTAATACTCATCCATGTTCTATGGATACTTCCTTTTGTGCTTCCAGATTCCTTTGGAGTTTCATTGAGCTTTAAAATAATGTCACTTATTTCTGTGGCAAATGTTGCTCTTGTTGCTGCCTTGTTTTTAAGGTAGTCTTTTAAGTAACTATTATCTGCCTTGAGCATTGCTTCTTTGTATCCTTCCTCTGCATCGTAATTCTTTTCTAGAATTCCTTGTAAGTTGTTTACGATATCTATGTGAGATTGTTCTCTTGCTGCTTCCGCTGTTGTCTGTTTCATAATTGTTAGTTTTAAAAGTGTCTCTTAAAAGAAACACATGATTAGTTAATATGTGCACGTTATCGGTACATCGTAGCAATATTACAAGTGCTACTCTTCCTCGTTCTTACTAAGATCTTTGGATGATGGTTTATCTCTTCCACCATATCCTAATCCGTTGGGACGTTCGTTTGTATCCTTTATATCTGTCTTCGTTATTTTATCTTTTTCCATCTTTTTTTTTCATAAAATTACGAGAGACTCTCAGTTTTGAAATGACATTTAATCTTATTTAACTCCATGTGTTAGAGCGTTCTTAAAATGAAAAGTGCCGTAACAGATATTATTATGACAACCGAAAATGATATTATTTTCGGACAAAAAAATCAACCAAAACAGCTCTTACCTCCTACACACAAGAGGATGTATTAAATAAGAAAAAGTGCCTTTTAATGAACATAAAAACAGCAAAATGGCAGTAAAAAGTTGAATATTGAAGCGCGCTATCTTAAGAAATTTTTAATAACTCCGCGTTTTTTGAGGTGTGTGAGGATACTTCGGCTGGTGTAATACGTATGTTCTTGAGGAATAAGATACGCCTCAAGATCTTCTATGGTATTTACCGTCTCTTGATTTGTAATATATCCATATCCCATATAAATCCCGTCTACCACAAGCACAAATGATCGCTCGTTGCTAGTTCTCCCTATGAGGTCTAGGTAGTAGGTTTCTTCTTTACTCGTGAGAGTTTCCAGCGCTTTGTATACTCTTGCATTGTATATTTCCTTGGGTTCTTCTCCCCTACATACGCCCTTACAAGCTTTGCTAGAGCAAGAACCAGCAGTGCGTTCTACACCCATAAATCTTGGACATAGCGCATGCATTATTTGTAATAGTTTGAGTTGCTGGATTACAGAATCCCTATTAAAAGAAACGGTATGACAGGAGTCTGTGTAGCTCTTTTCTGTGGGTACAATTCTCAAGATTCCTTTGGCATCTATTTTAGATTCCACAATCCAAGGGTTGTTGGTCTCTATCTGTTGCGAATTATAGGTAGGTGCAAGCTGTTTTATCTCTGCCGACTCTTTGAGTAAAGCGATTAACTCGTTTCCGGTTTCAACATATTCTACAGCGACGGTTTCTTTGCACAGTGTCTTTTCAAAAACTAATCTGCTCTTAAAATGCGAAATCACTCGCTTTTTTAAGTCGACTGCTTTTCCTACGTAAATCACTTCGTCGGTTGCATTCCTAAAGTAGTACACGCCACTTGTTTTCGGTAAATGGTCATATAGGCTTGTGGTAGCGATGGTGTTTTGTTCCGCTTTCGCGAAAGCGGAACTCTTATTATCATCCACACTAGCCTTAATTTGAAACAATTGAGACAGTGCTCGAGCATTCATGCCAGCTTTCAAAGAATCATATTCCACCGAATGAATAGCTGCAGTTTCCGCAAAAGATAGTTGTGCAGCGCTGCTACTCTTTCTGGAGGAAGTAGCATTAAAAATAAGGGAAGACTTCCTTAGTGGATACCCAATCTCTCTAAAAGAGCCGCGTAGCAATTGCTGAGAGAAATTATCAAAATATGCAATCTCACAGTCTTCCAAGTTGTCGATGAGTAAACTCGCGATATCTATGAATGATGGTGCTTTGCGCAGTGATATATTAGTAATCCCATAAGTGAATTCCTGATCTGGGGAAAGCACTTGAAGCGGTTTGATAAGGCTCTCATGATAATACAACTCCTCTTCATCATCAAAAACGACCACAGAAAATGCAATAGCGCTCGCTATTTTTAAATTATTGCTGTTAGTTTGTATATCTAAGAAGGCTCTTCTCAATCTTTTGAAGTGTAGGATAAAATCCAAAATTATGAATAATTTCCTATCTTTGAAAATAAAAAAACTGCTATTATAGATTCATATAACACTAAGCAACGTGAGGCCATCACTTTTGATGGCAAACACTTACTACTACTTGCAGGAGCAGGTACTGGTAAAACCAAGACTATTGTAGGTAGAGCAGAGTATCTTATTAATGCTGGTGTACGTCCAGAAAAGATACAGATCCTCACATTTACAAAAAGAGCTGCGAGCGAGATTGTAGAGCGTGTAAAAGCAGGTTTACCTGCTGGTACAAGCGGCGCAATTAATGGTAGCACCTTCCATAGCTGGTGTAACCAGCTTATTGTGAAGTTTCCTAATCTTTTTGGTGCGGCGAGTTTTACGGTAATTGACCCAGATGATCAGTTAAGTTTGATGAAAATGGCTTGCGGTAATGCAAGTGAGGAATACGGGAAAGTAAGAATCAAACCGCAGCAGATTCTCGATATATTTTCCTTTGCCCGTAACACGAGAAGTAATCTCACAGATACCGTACGTAAGTTGCTCTATAAGGGAAAAGATGATCCTCAAGTAACCGAAGATATCGCCACGTTGCGACCACAACTAGAGCATCTTATAAAAGAGTACCAACTACAAAAAAAGAGACAGCAGTACCTAGATTATGACGATTTACTGCTTGTTATAGCAAATAGGCTGAATAAGGATGAGAAAGCTAGAGAGATTCTGGCTTCCTCCTACGAGCATATTTTGATTGATGAGATGCAAGATACTAATCCGCTGCAATGGTTTTTATTAAAGCCTTTTGAGCATATCTGTCACCTGTTTTGTGTGGGAGATGATGCACAATCTATTTACAGTTTCCGTGGCGCAGATTTTAAGAATGTTCACTTATTTAAAGAACGTGTAGCAGATGCTACGGTAAAAGTGCTGGACAAGAATTACCGTTCTACACAAGAGATACTAGATATCTCAAATTGGTTACTAGAAAAATCACCTGTACAGTATAATAAAAAATTGATCTCAAGCAGAGGACCTGGGAAAGTGCCTGTAATCTTGAATGTGAATAACCAATTTGAAGAAGCAAATTATATAGCCAATAAAATTCTAGAGGCCTTTTCTAGTGGCGGAAGTTCATTTTCTGATTTTCTAATTCTGAGCAGATCGCAATATTATACTAGACCATTACAAGCTATTTTTCTGCAAAAGAAGATTCCGTATCAAACCTTTGGCGGACGGAAGTTCCTTGAAGCTGCTCATATCAAGGATTTAGTGGCGGTATTGAGAGTGATTAACAATCCACTAGATGAGATTGCGTGGATTCGCTTTTTTACATTTATTCATGGTATTGGCGCTGTAAAGGCAACCTCTTATATGACTGAGGTGATGCAAATCGCACCAGAAGATATAAGACCAGATACCTTTACCTCTATCATCTCTGGAACCGAAGGAGAAAAAGTATCTAAGTTTTATAAAACCGTATTTGACAATAAAGGCAACGTAAAACAAGCCATTAAAGAACTGTACACCGCGATGGAATTTGACCTCGCTATGAAGTACAGCAAGGACTGGACAGAAAAGCGCAAAGGCGATTTTCCTGTACTAGAAATGCTTTCTGAAAATTATGCGACGCTTGGTGCTTTTATCTCAGAAGGAATTCTAGATAATGCTGCACATGTTTCAGGTCAAAACACCTTAGAAGGCAGTAAATTAACTACCACAGACCATCAGGATCACGTCACCATCTCTACCGTACACTCGGCTAAGGGTCTTGAAGCAGATGTTTGTTTTGTACTTAATGTATCGCCTAAGTCCTACCCTTCCTCCTACAGTCTGGGGAATATAGATGAAGTAGAAGAAGATAGACGTGTATTATATGTGGCGCTCACTAGAGCAAAAAATGAACTCATTATCACAAGAGCAACAGATTCCATCAATGCTTTTCATCATAAAACAGATACACAAGAAGATCAGGGGGAAAATAGCGCCTACTTTCTAGAGGAGCTTCCAGATCACCTTGCTACTCAGACTTCCCCGAAATCTACATTTACTGCCTATAAAGATGCCGCAGTAAAAAATGATATTGATTTAGATTTGGGTATGGATTTTAGTTAATATCATATTTCCCAGACCCTACTGTTACCTTTCTATCCTTTTCTCAAGAGGATGGTTTGTCTATTTATAGATTTTAAACCCCAGACCTTAAGCAAAAAATAGTATTAATAATGCTCTTCTCTTAAAGAAAAGAACGATTGGCCCTTTTGTAGTCACGCTTTCGCGAAAGCTATATTAATTATGTTTTTTTTAACTTCGATTGGTTCGGTTTGTTCCGAACTAACAGTTAATTTTGCCGCGTATTTGAATCTCATCTGTTTGTTCAATGGAGCGATGGGAATAAATTAATGAAATGACAGACACTATTTGTAAAGAAAAAATGTCCCTCGTTGAAAAACTAGGAGTACATATTGAAAAGAGAGAGCAGCTTGCTCCCGTAGCTGCGCGCATATTATCATACACGATTCTCACAGGAAAAAAAGGAAGCACTTTTGAAGATATGGTGAAGACATTATGTGCTAGTAAGAGTACTATCTCTACACATCTTAATCACCTACAAGATCTTAATAAGATAGAGTATTTTACAAAAACTGGTGATCGTAAAAAGTACTTTATTATCAATAAGGATATGGTAGTACACCATGTAGATAACCTGATGAATGAGTGGAAAGAAGTACGAGAGTTACATGAAGAGATTAAGACGTATAAAGAAACAATGAATCTCCAAAATGATGGTGACGATTCAGAAAAATTTGATTTGAATTTTCATAATGACTACATCAAATTTTTAGATGAAGCTACCGCTTCTATAGAAATACTAAGAACAAAATTAACAGACGCCAAATTTGAAATTTAAAGTACCATGAAAAGATATACATCGTTCACCTTACTTGCACTTGTTGCGCTATTTATCACAATAAGTTGTGGTGGTAATCAAGAAGAAACTGCTGCGGCAGCACAACAAGCTCCACCCGCTCCGTTTCCAGTAGTGCAATTACAGCCTAAAACTGTAACCGCTTACCAAGAATACCCTACAAGCCTAGAAGGAATTGTAAACAGTGCTGTAAGAGCTAAAGCATCTGGATATATACAACAAGTACTTGTTGATGAAGGTCAAAAAGTACGTAAGGGTCAAATTTTATTTAGACTAGAAACGCAATCACTTAATCAAGATGCTGGTGCAGCAAAAGCAAGAGTAAATGTAGCTCAAGTTGAAATTGATAAATTGACGCCACTAGTAGAAAAAAATATCATAAGTGCTGTACAATTAGAAACTGCCAAAGCTAATCTTGCGCAAGCAAAAGCAAATTATAGTAGTGTTTCTGCAAACATAGGCTACGCGACTATTAAAAGTCCTGTAGACGGTTTTGTAGGTGCCATTACTTATAGAGAAGGTTCGCTGGTAAGTCCTGCAGATCCTCAACCGCTTACCACCGTAAGTGATATAAGTAAAGTATATGCTTTCTTTAGCCTTAATGAAAAGCAGTATTTAGATTTCTTACAACAAGCAGAAGGAAAAAATCTTGCCGAAAAGCTAGCTAATTTCTCAGAGGTAAGTTTAGTACTTGCAAACGGAAGCACTTATTCTGAGAAAGGAAAAATACAAACTAGCACAGGTCAAATTGACCAACGTACAGGTACGGTAAGCATTAGAGCAGTTTTTGATAACCCTAATCAGCTACTTACAAATGGTAATAGTGGTAAAATTCAAATACCAACTATTTATGAAGATGCTATTGTTATCCCTCAAGAAGCTACCTATGAACAACAAGGAAATATCATGTTCTTCAAAGTTGACAAAGAGAATAAAGTAGCAACTTCAATACTTAAAGTAAAAGCGATAGTAGATAACCTATATGTTGTGGAATCAGGTATCGGTCTTGAAGATACCATTATCGTTTCTGGCGTAGGAAAACTAAGAAGCGGCATGACTATCTCTCCTGAAGTAGTTCCATTTGAAGAAGCGACCAAGCCGATAAAAACGCTATTTAAGAACTAGGTTACCCTAAAAAAATACAAGACATGTTAAAAACATTCATTGAAAGACCCGTGCTTTCAACGGTAATTTCTATTATCATAGTGGTACTAGGTGCTATAAGCATAACTAGCTTACCTATAGAAGAATACCCAGATATTGCGCCACCTACCATAAAAGTACTTGCTTCTTACCCAGGAGCAAATGCCGAAACGGTGCTAGAAAGTGTAATTATCCCTATTGAAGAGCAAATTAATGGTGTAGAAGGGATGACCTACATCACCTCTACTGCCTCAAACAATGGTACTGCCGAGATCACAGTATATTTCAATCAAGAGATTGATGCAGATATTGCAGCGGTAAACGTACAAAACCGTGTTTCTAGAGCTACACCACTATTACCACAGGAGGTAGTACAAACAGGAGTTACTACGCAAAAGCAAGAAACAAGTGCTTTGATGTTTATCTCCATGTATTCTGAAAGTGAAGATTATGATGCTACATTCATCCAGAACTATTTAAAAATAAACGTTATTCCCGCGATGCAGCGTATAAGCGGTGTAGGAGATGTAAGTTTATTTTCTCAGCAAGATTATGCAATGCGTATTTGGTTAAAACCTGAAAAGCTTGCTTCTTACGGATTAATTCCATCAGATATTCAAGCCGTACTACAAGAGCAAAACTTGGAAGCTGCAGCTGGATCATTAGGAGAAAATAATGGAGAGGCTTTTTCATACACACTAACCTATAGTGGTCGTTTTAAAGAACAACAACAATATGGTGATATTATCATTAAGGCATTAGGAAACGGACAGTTTTTACGTCTAGATGATGTTGCGACTATAGAACTTGATGCGCAATCATATGCTGCAAATGCAGAAAGTTTAGGGAATCCAGCCGTTTTTATGGGGATTTTTCAGACTAAAGGATCTAACGCACGAGAAATTATTGAAAATATTAAAGTAACATTAGAATCTGTAAAGAAAGACCTTCCAGAGGGCTTAGATGTTTTTGTTCCTTATGATACTAGTTTATTCCTAAACGCATCTATTGAAAAGGTACTTACTACATTACTAGAAGCATTTATATTAGTATTTCTCGTAGTATTTTTATTCTTACAAGATTTTAGATCTACACTTATCCCAGCGATAGCGGTACCTGTTTCTATTATTGGTACGTTTTTCTTTTTAAGTGTCTTTGGATATTCTATTAACTTACTTACGCTGTTTGCACTCGTGCTCGCCATAGGTATTGTGGTAGATGATGCCATTGTAGTGGTTGAAGCTGTGCATGCTAAGATGGATGAGGGAGAAAAAGATCCTAAAAAAGCGACACTTACTGCCATGAATGAAATCTCTGGGGCGATTATATCAATCACCTTGGTAATGGCGGCTGTATTTATCCCCGTTACTTTTGTGACGGGACCTACAGGAGTGTTTTATGAGCAATTTGGGGTTACACTTATTATTGCGATTCTTATTTCGGCGGTAAATGCTTTAACGCTGAGTCCAGCACTTTGTGCGCTACTCTTAAAGTCACATAAAGATGATGAAGAACTTAAAGGAAAAGGACCATTAAAACGCTTCTATGCCTTATTTAATAGAGGTTTTAATGCCACAGTAACGAGATACGGCCATTCTCTATCTTTCTTATATAGAAAAAAATGGATGCCTGTATTATTACTAGCACTTGCTATCGTTGGTATTGTTTGGGCTTCAAACACAACTCCTACAGGTTTTGTTCCTAATGAAGATAGAGGGATCATCTTCGCAAACATAGAACTACCTGCAGGATCTTCACTAGATAGAACAAACGCTGTTACTACAGATTTATATGACCGTATAAATAGTCTAGATGGTGTTGTTGCTGTCAACTTCATTAAAGGTAGAAGTTTACTGAGTGGTGCCGGAAGTAACTACGGGTTTGGAATTATAAAACTAGCAAACTGGGATGAGCGTGAAGATCCTTCACTATCTGCCACTGCTATCACAGGTAAACTTTTTGGACTTGTTGCAAATATTCCTGAGGCTAAGATTATATTCTTCTCTCCTCCTAGTATTCGAGGGTTTGGTAACTCATCTGGTTTTGAAGTCAACTTATTAGACAAGTTTGGAGGCGAGTTTAAAGACTTAGACATTGCCAATAAAGAATTTGCTGCGGCACTAATGTCCCACCCAGAAATTAAGTATGCTCAGTCTTCTTTTAACACAGAATATCCGCAGTATGAGATGGAGATAAATGTACCTCTTGCTAAGGAAAAAGGAGTTCCTATTAATAGTATCTTCTCCACCTTACAAGGATATATAGGAGGTATTTATGCATCAGACTTTTCAAAGTTTGGAAAGCAGTTTAGAGTATATATTCAGGCGTTACCTGATGATAGAGCTGGTGTTGAGGATTTAAATAGTATGTATGTAAGAACAGACTCTGGAGAGATGACTCCTATCACGCAGTTTGTAAACCTAGAGCGTGTGTATGGACCACAATCTGTTACTCGTTTTAATCTCTTTAATTCTACTTCTATTACTGGTGCTACAAATGAAGGTTTTAGTACTGGAGACGCTATTAGAATTATAGATGAAGAGGCTGCAAAGCTACCTAACAACTATACTGTCGCATATTCTGGTCTTACAAGAGAAGAGGTAAATGCAGGAAATCAAACCGCGTTCATATTTGGTTTGAGTATTCTCTTTGTATACTTCTTATTAAGTGCTCAATATGAAAGCTACTTATTACCATTTGCCGTGATACTTTCATTACCATTTGGAGTTTTTGGAGCTTACATAAGCACTAAGTTGTTTGGTCTCGAAAATAACATCTATTTCCAGATTGCTCTAATCATGCTGATAGGGCTGCTCGCCAAGAATGCCATTCTTATTGTAGAATTTGCGCTCGCTAGGCGTAAAAACGGAGAGGACATAGTGAGTGCCGCCATAAACGGTGCAAAATCTCGACTAAGACCTATTTTAATGACATCCTTCGCATTTATTCTAGGATTGATGCCATTGGTACTCGCCAAAGGTGTAGGATCTGAAGGTAACAACTCTATAGGTACAGGAGCCGTAGGCGGAATGCTTATAGGAACCATTCTAGGGGTATTTGTTATCCCAGTCTTATTTATATTATTTCAGTGGTTACAAGAACGCATTTCTAGTAAACCAGCAGTACAAACTATTGAAACACAAGAATAATGAAATCACCTATCACCTATAAAAATATGAGCAAGCCTATACTCTTGTTACTAGTCGCGGTTGTACTACAAAGTTGCTTTGTAGCACAAGACTATGTGCAACCAGATCTTGCTGCAGAGACAGAAGCTCTCTATAGAACAGACAATTTGCCTACAGATAGTATTTCTGTAGCAAATGTATCCTGGAGAACCTTATTTACAGATGAGCAATTGCAATCGTATATTCAAGAAGGACTTGAAAATAACATGGATGTCCGTATCGCTATACAACAGGTGGTTGCTGCACAAGCTTACGCGAAACAAGGAAAGGCTGGTTATTTACCTACCGTAAATGTGGGAGCAAATTTCACACATCAAGTACTCTCTGAGAACACGCAGTTTGGTCAGTTCCTTACCAATAGAGCTACAGATCAATTTGATATCACAGCAAATCTTTCTTGGGAAGCAGACATCTGGGGAAAAATAAGAAGTAACCAAAGAGCTACGCAAGCAGCATATTTGAAAAGTGTAGCGGGTCACCAAGCTGTAAAAACACAGCTTGTTGCAAGTATCACAAACACCTATTACAACTTACTTGCACTAGATGCTCAAATAGCCATCACTCAAGAAACGATTACTACAAGGGAGCGAAGTGTAGAAACTATAAAAGCATTAAAAGATGCAGGACAGGTTACACAGGTTGCAGTAGATCAAAACATCGCGCAGTATAACAATGCAATGGCGTTGCAAGTAGATCTTGAGACTGCACTTTTTAAAACAGAAAATATCCTTAGTATTTTACTGGGTAAACCTGGACAGCGCTTTGAGAGAAGTACATTAGATAGTCAAATACTTGATGAAGAATTAAAACTAGGAGTACCAGCATCACTATTAACTAATAGACCAGATGTAATGGCAGCCGAGTTTGATCTGATTCAGTCTTTTGAGCTAACTAATGTTGCAAAAAGCAACTTATATCCTTCATTGCGATTAACGGCAGCAGGAGGTTTCCAAAGTCTTGAGATTGATAAGCTACTAAGTGCAAACTCACTATTTGCAACTATTGTAGGTGGATTAACACAACCACTTCTCAATCAGCGAAAGTTGAGAACGCAGCGCGAAGTTGCAATTGCTCAACAAGAAGAGAGCTTACTAGCATTTAAAAAGACATTGCTTGTTGCAGGAACTGAAGTATCAAATGCATTATTTGAATATGAAGCAGAAACTAAAAAGTTCCAATTTATAAACAAAGAAGTTACTGCGCTACGCGCAGCAGAAGCCAACTCTGAGGAGCTCTTAAAAAATGGATATGCAACATACCTAGATTTGCTTACAGCGAGACAAAGTGCTCTTAACGCAGAGCTTAATATCATCGAGAGTAAACTACAGCAGCTTGTATCTATTGTTGATTTATACGAAGCCTTAGGTGGTGGATGGAGATAAAAGTACAAGATGGCTACTAAGGAAATCTTGCTGCAGCATGCCATTACTAAGTTTACACAGCTTGGTAGCAAACATGTGACGCTAGATGAGATAGCAGATGATCTTGGGATTTCTAAAAAAACGATTTATACGTTTTTTAAAACAAAAGGAGATTTAGTGACTGCAAGCGTGATGGCACTGCTTGACGAATATCAAGAGGATATTAATGCCATCACTGATTGTAAAACTACAGATGCGCTTTTAAAAGTAATTCTGATTTATAAAAGAGGGTTTGAGTATATCGCATACTTCAAACCCTCTTTTCTTTCTGACCTTTCGAGATATTATCCTAAGGCAAACAAAGCATATACTGCATTTTTAGAAAAATTATCTAAAGTCACTGTTTATAATCTTCTAGTACAAGCACAAGAAGCTGGTAACATAAGAAGTGATATTAATGTATCGCTTGTAGTAGCCATATATTTTACTAGAATAGACCTGCTCGTGCTAGGTAATAATAATCTAATAGCATTGTATGGAAAAGAGGCAACCTTCCATCATCTAGTAATTTCAAACCTGAGAGGTATTATCTCACCCACGTATACCAATGAGTATTTTCAATCGTGTGGTAATTAACACCTAGTACCGAAATCACAGCATTTTTGGAATCTAGCGCTAGTTAAGAGACGAACTTACTA
This sequence comes from Dokdonia sp. Hel_I_63, assembly GCF_007827285.1. Taxonomy (NCBI): domain Bacteria; kingdom Pseudomonadati; phylum Bacteroidota; class Flavobacteriia; order Flavobacteriales; family Flavobacteriaceae; genus Dokdonia; species Dokdonia sp. Hel_I_63. Next base: position 2,641,964 of record NZ_VISD01000001.1, read on the forward strand.
TTAGTCATTAAACAGCATAAATATTGGCTACTCAACTTTTCCCGACAGGGAAAAAATCATAAAACAACATTTACAATCGTTCTAACTTGGGCTATTTGTGTCACTTACCTCGTCACTATGATCCTGCTGCTCCTCTAGTGTTTTTCTAATGTGCTCGCTGTCCCAGTGATTATCATATGCGACGATACCGCGATTAAAATCTTCATTAAGGTAGCGCTCTTGCTTTTCTAACTCTTGACGTGCGACAAAAATATAACTGTCTGTGCCTCTCTTAGGTTCTTTGGCAAGACGTCTCAAAATAGCTTCATCATATTTAATGAAGTTTTGAACCTGCCTATTTAATGTATATTTCCTGAAACCGAGTTTATGCAATACATCGCTGGCCATACTGAGCGAGGTATCTAGGGATTCTCTGTAAATATTTTCGATGCCTAAGTTGAGTAAATCATAAGCGTCATTTCTATTTTTTGCACGTATCATAAGCTCTACGTGTGGATATTTTTCTTTTACAAGCTTTGTCACTTGCGTTGTTACCGTAGGGTTATCTATGGCGCAGATTAAAATTTTTGCCTGAGCAATTCCTGCAGATTCTAGTAAATCGATGCGCGTAGCATCACCATAATACACCTCAAAACCCATCTTACGCAGAAAATCTACACGATTTGAGTCTTGGTCAAGGATGGTAGGCTCTACCCCATGCGACCTCAAAAAACGGCCAATTGTACTTCCAAAGTGCCCAAAACCAACAAGAATCACATTCTGCGACTTTGCGATGTGATCCATAGGTCGTTTTATAGACTCTTTGGTTCCTATTCTAGGTAATATAAAACGCTCGTTTATCATCCCTGTGATGGGTGTAAGTGACATGGTAAGGGCTGTAATCACTAGCATCATATCCATTTGATCTTGCTCTAGTAATTGCAAGCTGAACGCAAAAGAAAGCAAGACGAAGGCAAACTCTCCTATCTGTGATAAGCTAAAGGTGAGCAGTAATTTCTGATCTAATTTTAATTTAAAAACATAACCAGTAATAAATAAGACAATCGCCTTTACGATTACAATCGCGATTAATATTCCACCTATAGTGAGCGGATTTTTGGCAATCACAATAAAGTTAATGGAAGCTCCTACGGCCATAAAAAACAGTCCGAGAAGTAAATTTTTAAAAGGCTCTAGTGTACTCTCTAGTTCATGTTTGAATTCGCTATTTGATAATACGACTCCGCCTAAAAACGCACCCAGCGCAGGGCTGAGCCCTACATATTCCATTAAAAAAGAAATCGAAAATACAATTAATAAAGCAGAGGCTATAAGTAGCTCGCGCACTCCTGTTTTTGCCACTTTGCGCAGCATGGGTACAATTAAAAATTTGCCAACTACGATAATAAGAACTACAGAGAGAATAATAGCGAGCGTTTGAAAACCGATGGGTAAACTATCTAGTAAATTTCCAGAAGTTCCATGACCATCTCCTCTTGCAACGGTAGTCGCTGTAGATAATAGTGGCAACACACCTAGCATGAAAATCACTATGATATCTTGAAAGAGTAAGATAGAAAATGAGGATGCTCCATAGGTAGTATCCATCATTCCTTTCTCCTTGATGGTTTGCAAAGCTATCGCGGTAGATGATAGTGCTACTGCCATGGCGATTACTAGAGATACTTTCCAGTCGTAACCTAGAAAGATAAATAAGAAATAGGTTAACAGCATGGTTGCTCCTACTTGTAATCCTCCCATGCCTATGATGGTCTTACGCATGTTCCAGAAATTCTTAGGCTCAATCTCTAGGCCTATTAAGAACAGCATTACCACCACACCAAACTCGGCAAAGTGTAGTATATCTTCTCCTTCTTGACCTATAAAACCTAATACGTAAGGACCTATAAGCACTCCTGCGAGTAAATAACCTATTACAGAACTTAGTCCTAGACGTTTTGCGATATACACGCAAATTATGGCTCCTGCGAGAAAGACAATCGCATCAAAAAGAATACTTCCTGTCATAATTTACTGAGTTTTTAATTGTGGCAAATCATTTAAAAATACGCAGTTATCTACACCTAGTACAACAGCTTCCTTCTGCAGTAACTCTAATAATGATTTATAAGTACTCGAGTGAGTGTCTAACTGATTGTCACTCAATTGGTGCGTACCCATGACTGCAAATGGCGGATAATACTGCATCCCGCATAAGATTGCTGTCTGTTCAAAGGGTCTTAGAAATTCATTGATGGTAAAGCTATTGCTTCCTTGAGCACAATACACCTCTTTTGAGCCACCTGTGGTAATCACATTTAAGCAAGTTTTTCCTTTAAGGGCATTGCCATTTGGTCCATATGCCCACCCAAATTCTAACACCATATCAATCCACTGCTTCATTAAAGGCGGACAGCTATACCAATATAATGGATGGTGCCATACGATGATATCATGTGCAGCAAGTAACTCCTTTTCGGCATCTACGTCAATATGAAAATCTGGGTATTGCTCATAAAGATCATGAAAAGTAACACCCTCCATATCTTGAATGTGTGATACTAGTGACGTATTTGCCCTAGATTTTTCAAATTTAGGATGCGAGAATAATACAAGTATTTTCTTCATGGGTGGGTATCGTTAATTTTGGCGAAAGCCAACTAGAAAGAGTTATAAGTTTACAACACGTTTTTAGCAAAGATCTCTTCTAGCATACTTGCTGGATCTTCACATAAACCTGGATGCGTTTTGGAGCTTTGTATAATAGTGCTTCTACAAGCAGTAAGCCATCTAAATCTGTCTGACAGTTCCATAGCGCCTATGCGACCTCCAGCAGGTGTTCCTTTACACACAAGTTCCCAGGCTTCTAGATATGCTTGATACTTGGCAATCTCTACATCTGTACAGAAGGCTTTCCACTTGTCTGGACATATATGAAACTTTATCCCTAGGTATTTTTTCTTTTTTGAAAAGACAATGACACCTACATTAAAGAACTCTTCACGTTCTACTTTAGGCACAATTCTAATGGTGGCGTACTCAAAGGTATATTTATCTTGCATCTTCTCCTTCTTTTACTAAGATATCAATTTTTGATAATCTAGAATTTACAAACTCAAGATAGGCCGCTCTCATATCACTAGGAATCATCGTGTCAAACTCAGATATTAACCAGTCTTCTGGAATATGTGCTATAATATCTTCTAGCTTTTCTTGCGTTAATAACTCTTTGATTGCAGTTGCCGCTTCTGGTAAGCGTGTTGCTTTCTCTAGCAATACATGATCTTTTACAAGCGGGAAGGTACGCTCTAGATGATTTTTCCAATTTTTCCAGTCGTGGTGAAAATAAAAACTCGCACCGTTATCTATCACCCATATCTCATTATGCCACTGCAGGAGATTTGTATTTTTTGCCGTTCTGTCTATATTGCTAATGATGCAGTCTAGTAATACAATTTTTGACGCAGTTAGAGCATCTACCGTACTAACCAGCGGATCATAAGTAATCGCCTCTGATAAGAAATGAAGCCCAAAGTTTAACCCTACGCTAAACTTCAATAAATCCTGAATCTCCTCATCTGGCTCTGTTTTACTAAAAGAGTCATCCAGATGCATAAACACAAGCTCTGGAACATGAAGACCTATCGCTCTTGCTATTTCTCCTCCTAGAAGTTCTGAGACAAGCGCCTTCTTTCCTTGCCCAGCTCCTCTAAACTTGAGCACATATAAATAATCATCATCTGCTTTGACTAAAGCTGGAAGTGATCCTCCTTCTCGTAAAGGTTGCAAGTATTGTACAACATTTACAGTTCTTAATTGTAGCATATCCATAGTACAGTATTCTCTTTTCTGAAGTTTTCCTCTTACTGCAAATTTAAGTGATTACTTATTGGTCTTATCTACTATTATTATGGAGCATTTTTAGCTTATAAATGATGTGTATCAACTTTTATACAAGTACAATTTATTCAACAATTCATCGCATTTTAACAGTTTTGTTTAATTATGCTTTCGCGAAAGCGTAACTACATAAATAGCAGTTAAATTATTTTTGTTAAATCTATTGTTTTCTACTTGTAATTTTCTACAAAATGTCTTTTTTCAACGCTTAAGTGTTAATTTATTCTTATTAGTTGTAATTAGTCTTGCTAATAAAAAAACAATTCAATAATTTTCCTACACATTAAACTTGTATAAATCAACATTCTACAACCAATTTTGTACAAGTAAAAGTTCTTAATTACACAAATATCTAACGCTAGTCTTAAACAAAACTGGAGGGAGGTATTACTTTGATTAAACGGACTCTTATACGATTAATCAAATTGCAATTTTATTGTTTTTAATGATGTGTACTCGACATTCATTAGTTAGATGTTTTATTAAAATAATTTAAGACTACTATCATGAAGAGAAAAATTACTTTTCCATCATCCCTGAGCGGCTTTCTATTTATTTTATTATTTGCCTGCTTTTCTGTCAGTGCGCAAGAACAAACTTTTGCGACAACTATAACCAATCAAGAAAATGTTGATGATGCCAATTTGGCTACCAATCAAGATTTAACAGATTTCGCCGAAGTTAGAGCAAATTCTGGAACACTCTTTTTTGGTGCATATGATGGTGTTCTTGAGTTATCATATGGAGAACTACTGCCTGCAAATACAACATCATACATTAAAATAGAAACAGAAGATGACTTGTTACCTTCCTTATTAGGCGGTAGTCTCGGTAATTTACTTGCAGATGTACTGGGGATTGTACTAATAGGTAATCAAGAATTTACCGTAAAGGCATTAAATGGTAATACTACCGTGCTAAGTGCAGTATCATCAGACCCTAATACATTTAGCGGTGCTAGAACACAAATAGTGACCGATGCACAGGGAGATTATTATATAGCACTCACACCAGACCAACCATATAGCAGTATAGAAATTACAAATAGTATAGGTTCCTTAATTGGACTAAATCAAGAACGTTCTCTAAAAGTTTATGGAGCTTTCTACGGCGCAGATGCACCTATTTGTAACACTCCTTCATTTACCTCATTTGACGGGACTGGGCTTAATCTAGATTTAATAAATGTAGGAGGCGCTGGGGTTACAAATATTGAAAATGCAATTGATGGAGATCTCGCTACATTCTCTGAGTTAAGCTTAGGTGTATTATCTGTAGCAGCGACTGTAGAGCAGGTAATTTATTTTCAGAATGCTTCACAACCTACAGAAGATTTCAAAATTAGACTTGCTGTCGATCCTAGTTTATTAGCGCTTGGAGTGGCAAATAATATCCAATTTGAAGCCTATAACGGTTCAAATCTAATTGCATCTAGAGACTTAGGATCCTTATTAAATCTGGAATTGATAAATTTATTACAAAGTAATAGTCCTATTGATATTGGCTTTGATGTATCTGCGCCCGTAGATAGAATTGTCGTTAGTTATTCCTCACTCTTGAATACTTCATTAAGTCAGCGACTTGATTTATATGATGTTGCCGTCACTGCTGCTATTCCTGAAATTGCTGCAGCTTCTCAAAATATCACTTTATGTGAAAATAGCACCGCAGAACTTATTGCTACTACTGATACTACAAACTCACAAATAGAGTGGTATGATGAAGAGCAAGGTGGAAATTTACTAGCTACGGTAGATAGTGGTGAGACATTTACCACCTCATCATTAACAGAAAGCACCACTTTCTATGCCGCTGCTACGGAAAATGGATGTACTGTAGCGTCTGTACGAACTCCAGTTTTAGTAACAATTAACCCTACTCCAAGAGCTTCAGATATTTTAGTAGCAGGTTTTGATACTGCTATATGTTTACCAGAAGTACTAGAGATTGCACCGTCAAGTACGATCTCAAATGACTTCAAATATTACTTTGATCCTAATAAAAATGTAGAGATTACTAATGGGCTTACTGCAGATGGAATCGTATACGTAATCAATGATAGCAAGCTTGAAATAACTGGATTAAATGATGCTAACAATCCTGATAACATATTTATTTCTACAACAGAACCAGCTACTGGCTGTGAGAATAGTCCTGGCGATTTAAGACAAGTCTCTATTATTCTTGCAAACACTCCTAATATCTCTATAAATCTCACAGAGAATATTACAGCCGATGATACTATAAATAGTATTGAGCAAAATAATGACATTACCATTACTGGTACAGTTTCGGGAGATGCTCAAGAAAATGATGAAGTAATAATTACTGTAAATAATACAGAGTACACTACATTATTGGATGCAGGTTTAAACTTTGCTAGAGACATTCCAGGTGCTGAATTAGTACTTGACGCAGATTCAACCATTGACGCTTCGATAACGGTTGTCGGTACATTATGTACTGCCACAGCTATTGATAGTGAGGCTTACACGGTAGATATTGACAATCCCACCATTCCTACTGTAGATGCACAAACCACCAACGACACCACTCCGATAATTACGGGTACAGCAGATTCTGATGATGAGCTAACTGTAATAGTAAATGGTGTTACTTATTTGGAAACTGGAGCGGATCTCACAGATAATGGAGACGACACATGGTCTCTGCAAATACCTGATGGTAGCGAATTAACAGATGGAACTTATGATGTAGATGCTTCTGTGGAAGATACTGTTGGAAATACAGCTTCTGATACTACAACCGATGAATTAATAATTGACGCGACTGCGCCTACTATGCCAACAGTTACTGCACAAATTACGAATGACACCACTCCGCTGATTACAGGAACAGCAGATTCTGATGATGAGCTAACAGTAATTGTAAATGGTGTTACTTATTTGGAAACTGGAGCAGATCTTACAGATAACGGTGATGATACGTGGAGCTTACAAATACCGAATGGAAGTGAAATTCAAGATGGAACCTATGATGTAGATGCCTCTGTAGAAGATACTGTTGGGAATACAGCTTCTGACAATACAATTGATGAATTAACCATTGACACAACTGCGCCTACTACTCCAACTGTTACCGCTCAGACAACAAATGATACAACTCCACTAATTACAGGTACGGCAGATTCTGACGATGAGCTGACTGTAATTGTAAATGGAGTTACCTACACCGAAGGTGACGGTAACCTCATCGACAACGGAGATGATACGTGGAGCTTACAAATTCCTGATGGTAGCGAATTGTCAGATGGAACCTATGATATAGATGCTTCTGTGGAAGATACAGTTGGAAATACCGCTTCGGATACTACTACAGATGAATTAATAATTGACGCAACTGCGCCTACTACTCCAACGGTTGATCCGCAAACTACGAATGATTCTACTCCGATCATTACAGGTACTGCAGATTCTGACGATGAGTTGACCGTAATTGTAAATGGTGTTACATACACCGAAGGTGATGGAAACCTCATCGATAACGGTGATAATACTTGGTCTCTGCAAATTCCTGATGGTAGCGAACTACCAGATGGAACCTATGATATAGGTGCTTCTGTGGAAGATACTGGTGGGAATACTGCTTCAGATAATACAATTGATGAATTAACCATTGACACAACTGCGCCTACTACTCCAACTGTTACCGCTCAGACAACAAATGATACAACTCCACTAATTACAGGTACGGCAGATTCTGACGATGAGCTGACAGTAATTGTAAATGGAGTTACTTATCAGGAAACAGGAGTGGATCTCACGGATAACGGAGATGATACTTGGTCTCTACAAATACCTAATGGTAGCGAACTACCAGATGGAATCTATGATGTAGATGCATCGGTGGAAGATACTGGTGGGAATACTGCTTCAGATAATACAATTGATGAATTAACCATTGACTCTGTTTCTCCAACGACTCCTACGGTTACTGCTCAAACTACGAATGATTCTACTCCGATCATTACAGGTACTGCAGATTCTGATGATGAGCTGACTGTAATTGTAAATGGTGTTACTTATTTGGAAACTGGAGCGGATCTTACAGATAACGGAGATGATACGTGGTCTCTACAAATCCCAGATGGAAGCGAATTATCAGATGGAACCTATGATGTGGATGCTTCTGTTGAAGATACAGTTGGAAATACCGCTTCTGATACTACTACAGATGAATTAGTAATTGATGCTACTGCTCCAACTACTCCAACGGTTACTACTCAAACCACCAACGACACCACTCCGCTGATTACAGGTACAGCAGATTCTGACGATGAGCTAACAGTAATTGTAAATGGTGTTACTTATTTGGAAACTGGAACGGATCTTACAGATAATGGTGATGATACGTGGAGCTTACAAATACCGGATGGAAGTGAACTGCCAGATGGAACTTATGATGTAGATGCTTCTGTAGAAGATACTGTTGGAAACACTGCTTCTGACAATACAATTGATGAATTAACCATTGACACAACTGCGCCTACTACTCCAACGGTTACTGCACAAACTACCAATGACACCACTCCGCTAATTACAGGAACAGCAGATTCTGACGATGAGCTAACAGTAATTGTAAATGGTGTTACTTATTTGGAAACAGGAGTGGATCTAACGGATAACGGAGATGATACTTGGAGCTTACAAATACCCAATGGAAGTGAATTACCAGATGGCACTTATGATGTAGATGCTTCGGTAGAAGATACAGTTGGAAATATGGCTTCTGATATTACTACAGATGAATTAGTCATTGATGCGACTGCGCCTACTACTCCTACAGTAGATTCTCAAACTACGAATGACACTACACCGCTAATTACTGGTACAGCAGATTCTGATGATGAGCTAACTGTAATAGTAAATGGTATTACTTATTTGGAAACTGGAGCGGATCTTACAGATAATGGAGATGATACTTGGAGCTTACAAATTCCGGATGGTAGCGAACTACCAGATGGAACTTTTGATGTAGATGCTTCTGTAGAAGATACTGTTGGAAATACTGCTTCTGATACTACTACAGATGAATTAATAATTGACGCAACTGCGCCTACCACTCCAACGGTTACTGCGCAAACTACCAATGACACCACTCCACTGATTACAGGTACTGCAGATTCTGATGATGAGCTAACGGTAATTGTAAACGGAATAACCTACATCGAAGGTGATACAAACCTCATCGATAATGGTGATGATACTTGGTCTTTACAAATTCCTGATGGAAGTGAGCTACCAGATGGAACCTATGATGTAGATGTTTCTGTTGAAGATACGGTTGGAAATACGGCTTCAGATAATACTACTGATGAATTAACCATCGACGCTACTGCACCAACGACGCCAACGGTTGATCCGCAAACTACCAATGACACCACGCCACTGATTACAGGTACAGCAGATTCGGATGATGAGCTGACAGTGATTGTAAATGGAATCACCTACACTGAAGGTGATGGAAACCTTACCGATAATGGTGATGATACTTGGAGCCTACAAATTCCTGATGGAAATGAATTACCAGATGGAACTTATGATGTAGATGTTTCTGTGGAAGATACGGTTGGAAATACGGCTTCTGATATAACAATTGATGAATTAACCATTGACTCTGCTTCCCCAACGACGCCAACGGTTGATCCGCAAATTACCAATGACACCACACCACTGATTACAGGTACAGCAGATTCGGATGATGAGCTGACAGTGATTGTAAATGGAGTGACCTACACCGAAAGTGATGGAAACCTTACTGATAATGGTGATGACACTTTTAGCTTGCAGATTCCTGATGGAAATGAATTACCAGATGGAACCTATGATGTAGATGTTACTGTGGAAGATACAGTTGGAAATACTGCATCTGATAATACTACTGATGAATTAACCATTGACTCTGTTTCCCCAACGACTCCTACGGTTACTGCACAAACTACAAACGACAGTACTCCCCTTATTACAGGAACAGCAGATTCTGATGATGAGCTGACTGTAATAGTAAATGGTGTTACTTATTTGGAAACTGGAGCGGATCTTACAGATAACGGAGATAATACATGGAGCTTACAAATACCGAATGGAAGTGAATTACTAGATGGAACTTATGATGTAGATGCTTCGGTGGAAGATACTGTTGGAAATACTGCTTCTGATACTACTACAGATGAACTAATCATTGACTCTACTGCGCCTACGACTCCAACGGTTACCGCTCAAACTACGAATGATTCTACTCCAATCATTACAGGTACTGCAGATTCTGACGATGAGCTGACAGTGATTGTAAATGGAGTAACCTACACCGAAGGTGATGGAAACCTTACCGATAATGGTGATGACACTTTTAGCTTGCAGATTCCTGATGGAAATGAACTACCAGATGGAACTTATGATGTAGATGCTTCTGTGGAAGATACGGTTGGAAATACGGCTTCAGATAATACTACTGATGAATTAACCGTTGACGCTACTGCACCAACGACGCCAACGGTTGATCCGCAAACTACCAATGACAACATGCCACTAATTACAGGTACAGCAGATTCTGATGATGAGCTGACTGTACTTGTAAATGGAGCTACCTACACCGAAGGTGATGGAAACCTCATCGATAATGGTGATGATACGTGGAGTCTGCAGATTCCTGATGGAAACGAACTACCAGATGGCACCTATGATGTAGATGCTTCGGTGGAAGATACGGTTGGAAATACTGCTTCTGATAATACTACTGATGAATTAACCATTGATGCTGCTTCCCCAACGACGCCAACGGTTGATCCGCAAACTACCAATGACACCACGCCGCTGATTACAGGTACTGCAGATTCTGATGATGAGCTGACTGTAATTGTAAATGGAATCACCTATACTGAAGGTAATGGAAACCTTACCGATAATGGTGATGATACGTGGAGCCTGCAGATTCCTGATGGAAATGAATTACCAGATGGAACTTATGATGTAGATGCTTCGGTGGAAGATACGGTTGGAAATACGGCTTCTGATACTACTACTGATGAATTAGTAATTGACGCTACTGCACCAACGACGCCAACGGTTACTGCTCAAACTACGAATGACACCACGCCACTGATTACAGGTACAGCAGATTCTGATGATGAGCTGACAGTAATTGTAAATGGAGTTACCTACACCGAAGGTGATGGAAACCTTACCGATAATGGTGATGATACGTGGAACCTGCAGATTCCTGATGGAAATGAATTACCAGATGGAACGTATGATGTAGATGTTTCTGTGGAAGATACGGTTGGAAATACTGCTTCTGATACAACTACAGATGAATTAGTAATTGATGCTACTGCACCTACAACTCCAACAGTAGATCCTCAAACTACAAACGACAGTACTCCCCTGATTACGGGTACTGCAGATTCTGATGATGAGCTGACTGTAATTGTAAATGGAATCACCTATACTGAAGGTGATGGAAACCTTACCGATAATGGTGATGATACGTGGTCTTTACAAATTCCTGATGGAAGTGAATTAGCAGATGGATCTTACGATGTAGATGCTACTGCTGAGGATTTAGCAGGCAATATGGCTTCAGATACTACGGTAGATGAGCTTACCATACAGTCAGGTATCGTAACGACAGAAAATGACCAGCAACTTTTTTGCGAAAGCGAAAACCCAACAATTGCAAATATTCAGGTAAATGAAACCTCTGTAAATTGGTACCTCAGTGCTTCTGGTGGAACTGTTTTAACTACCGATACTGCATTAACGAACAACACGATTTACTATGCGGCGCTTGTTACAAACGGAATAGAGAGTGCAAATAGGCTAGCTATTACTGTTACTATTATCAGTACGCCTACGCCTACTACCACCGCTAGTATGCAATCATTTTGTATAGATGCTATGGCTACGGTAAGTGATATTGACGTAAATGAACCTGATGTAATATGGTATGCTCAAGCAACAGGAGGTACTCCACTAGCTGCAGATGCACTTCTAGTTACTGCTAATTATTACGGAGCTTTAGTAAATAATGGTTGTGAAAGTAGCACTCGTCTAGAAGTGAGTATTACGATAGATGAGACTGCTACGGCAAGCATTATCAGCAGTACTGAAATGACTTGTGTGGGTAATGAAATTACTTACCAGACAGAATCTGACATGAGCGGTTATTTATGGACTATTTCTTCTGGTGGGACAATCATCACTGGTGGTGAGCTCACAGACGATTTTGTTACGGTGATATGGGACGAACTTGGCGAGGAATCTGTTGCTGTAAATTATGAATCTACTAATAGCTGTATGCCTCTAGCAGATGCTACTCTAGACGTGGAAGTTGCCACTTGTTCTGATCTTACGATTCTTAAAACGGTAAATAATGCCCTGCCACAACTTAATACAGAGGTTGTGTATACCATTACTGTGACTAACATAGGCGACACAGATTTTACAGATGTTGAGGTTCAAGAGATATTACCATCCGGACTGCAATTTATATCTGCGGTGACAGATAGCGGGACTTTTGATAATGCAGCAGGTACTTGGATAATTCCTGAGGTGATGGCCAGTGCTACTGTGGTGTTAGAAATTACGGCTGTAGTTCTTGAGGACGGAGATTACCTAAATATCGCAACCATCACGCAATCTAGTCCTACAGATAGTGACCTTACTAACAATGTATCGCAAGTAGATATTGCGCCTAGTTGCATTAAAGTGTTTAATGAATTCTCACCTAATGGTGATGGCTTTAATGACACCTTTACGATACGCTGCATCGAATCTTACCCAGAAAACAACTTGAAAATTTACAATCGAGCTGGAAACATGGTGTTTGAGATGGATGGATATGCAAATGTGTGGAGAGGAACTTCTACTTCTAATGGTACTGTAAATAAAAATGACGGCCTTCCATCATCTACGTACTATTACATTCTAGACTTAAAAGATGGTAGTGAGCCGCTTACTGGCTGGGTATACATTGCACTTTAATAACCTAACTTAAAAACGACGAATATGTTTAAAATATATAAGATTTACTTAGTACTTATTATGTGTTGTGTAAGCATTCATATCAATGCACAACAAGCGCCTAACTATACACAGTACATGTATAATACCATGGCTATAAATCCAGCATATGCAGGATCTTCAGATGGGTTAAATGTGGTGGGAATATATCGTTCTCAGTGGGCTGGTTTTGATGGGGCTCCAGAGACGTATAACCTCAGTGTTGAAACGCCGCTCAATGATCGGGTTGGAATAGGTATAAATGTCACAAAAGATGTAAACGGTCCTGCAGAGAGATTCAACTTTGATGGCAATTTCTCTTATAATATTCAGTTGGATAGGGATCTTAATTTGGCTTTTGGTATAAAAGGAGGTGCTCAGTTACTCAATGTTGACTTTTCAAAAGGGGAGTTTATAAACCAAGGCGATCCCCTACTCACAAATAACATTGATAATAGACTACTCACTACGCTGGGCGCAGGTGCATTCTTATATAAATACAACTGGTACTTGGGTGTCTCTGTGCCAGATTTCTTTAACGATGAGTATTATGATAATGTGGAGGAAGCTGTCGTGGCAGATGAGTTGCAATCGTACCTCACTGCTGGTTATGTTTTTGGCATAAGCGATAACATCCGTTTTAAACCTGCTGTGCTTGTAAACTATGTAAATGGTAGCCCGCTGCGATATAACCTTTCGGCCAATTTTCTTTTTCATGATAAGCTCACCGTAGGTGCTAGTTATCAAGTGGATGCTGCGGTAAGTGCGCTGGCTGGTTTTCAAATTTCAGACAATCTGTTTTTAGGCTACTCCTTTGATTATGCTACTACAGAGTTTACAAATTACAATGATGGAACCCATGAAGTTATTTTAAAGTTCTCTTTATTCAAGAAAAAGGGAATGTCATTCTCACCTAGATTCTTTTAATATTAAACCACTATGAAGAAATCACTATATATTTTATTCATGTTGTGCGTATGTTCTAGTTATGCACAGAATGATTTAAAAAAAGCAGATGAGCTTTATGATAGACATATGTATGCAGATGCCGCAGTGCTTTATGATCAGCATCTCAATGACTCAGAAAAAGTATCGCCTGCAACCTGGCAGCATATAGCAGATACGCATTACAATCTCAAAAATTATGAACGTGCAGAGATTGCATACACAAAAACCTTTGATGCGCTAGGATACACGATGGAACCTGCACATATTTGGCAGTATTTTGATGTGCTTCGCTTCTTAAAAAAGTATGACCAAGCAGATGATTTTTATGTAGCTTATTTAAAGCTCTCCAAAAAAAATAAGGAGCTGAATAGATATTATGAGGAGAAATCTAGATTTAATGATATTCTAGCAAATGACACGCTCTACCAGATTAGAAACCTTGAGATTAACTCTAGCTATGCAGATTTTGGCGGTTCCTTGTATAAAAATAAACTGGTGTTCTCAACAGCTCGCAATGATGAAGAAAACAAACTCTATAAAAGAGATAATACTCCTTACCTATCGCTCTATGAAGCCACGATAGATAGTACTGGTGCATATTCTAATATTAAACTTTTTAGTGAAGATCTAGAGACGCAGTACCACGATGCAACGGCAACCTTTTACAATAATGATCATACCCTCGTATATGCATCAAGTGCACAATCTGGCTCACGTAAAATTTACACAAAGAACAAGAGAAACTTTTTTAAGCTCTACCGTGTGCAGATTAACGATGATAAGTTTGATAAAGAGGAACTCCCTATTAACGGGAATGGCTATTCCATAGGGCAGCCTTTTGTAACTATAGATGGTAGTCAACTGTATTTTGTGTCAGACATGCCAGGTGGTTATGGCCGTGCAGATATTTATGTATGCGATATACGCGAGGATGGCTCGCTCTCCACCCCTCGCAATCTGGGCGATGCGGTAAACACACCATATGATGACTTTTTCCCTTTTGTAAAAAACAAGGAACTCTATTTTGCCTCTAAGGGACACGTAGGTTTTGGCGGCCTAGATATTTACAAAGCGCAGCTTAGAGACGGCATTTACAGTAATGCCCGCAACCTCGGCCTTGGGATTAACAGCAATGCAGACGACTTTGCGTATGTGGCAAGTAACGTTAAAAATGAAGGATACTTTAGCTCAAACAGAGAAGGCGGTAAAGGCGACGATGATATTTACTCCTTTGTATATGATCGCGGCGAGTGCTTCCAGACCTTAGAAGGAACCGTTACAGACTCACAAACAGGCGCACCTTTACCAGCAGTGACTATCATCGCTTATGATACAAGTAATAAGCAAGTAGCCGAAACCTTTACTGACACTGCAGGAACCTACACCCTACAGATGGGTTGTAATATTAAATACAATATTAAGGCATCAAAAATAGGCTACTCAAAAGATGAGCTGGACTTAAATACAGGCACAGAGCCTAATGGGCTTATTAACTTTGTAGATTTTAAACTGGCTAACCTTTCAGACATTTTTGTTACAGATGGTGAGATAGAAAAGATTAAAATCAACCCTATTAATTTTGAGTCTAACCGTTATGCGATTAACATATTTGCCGCACAACAACTCCAGCGCATTATTGATATTATGAACGAATATCCTGCGCTTATCATCAAGATAGAATCTCACACAGATCAACGTGGTGGAGCGTCATATAATCAGACCTTATCAGAAAATAGAGCCATCTCTACCCGTGACTATTTGATTAAAAACGGTATCACGAGTTCGCGCATTGAGAGCGCCAAAGGTTTTGGCGAATCTAGGCCCATACACATTTGTGATGAGGCAGACGATAGCTGTACAGAGGTGCAGTATTTAGAAAATAGACGTTCAGATTTTATTGTGGTTAGAAGGTAGCACACCTTGCTCTTTACCCAATGACTGTAAGCCTTCCTAGTTTCCCCAACGCTAGTGAAGGCTTCTTTTTATGCAAGCCTTTAATAGCTGCAGACTCATGGTGTGTGGAGTTTTCACGCTTTCGCGAAAGCGTACCATAAACACCTCATAAACAGCACCTCATTTGCAAGCTAGGGCGCTATAAAAGATGGTATATTTAGCGCAGTATTCATCTAATCACGCGCCATGAAATATACCCTATTCCTCCTCACCCTACTCTGCATACTCACGGGATGCACACAGAAAGAAGCGACCTCAAAAGAAACCGTTACTGCCTACTACAAGGCCGTTGCCGTAGGAAACTACAATGAAATAAGCAGCTTGATAAGCGATAGCATCACCATCACGGCGGGAGATTATGTGATGCCTTTTGACAAAGAAAGTTACTACGAGCACTTTAAGTGGGACTCCATATTTAAGCCCTCCTATGAGCTGGTTTCCATAGAAAACGACAACGAGCAAGTAATCGCTACGGTAGCCGTGAGCTCACTTCGTTTCGAATTTTTAAAGAACAACCCACTCACCTGCAGTCATAAAATATACCTACATGACGGCAAGATCACTAAACTAGAAGAAATAACCTGCATCGATGTAAACTGGGATGTGTGGCAACAAGAACGCGACTCCCTAGTAGCCTGGACCGCCCGCAACTACCCTGAGCTAGATAATTTTATTAATGACCTGAGTATGAAAGGTGCGATAAAGTATAAGAAAGCGATGGAGTTGTATGTGGGGGGTGGTGTGGAGGATTGAGAAAGGGTTGAAGTATAGACTTTCTGATTATATCTTAGGTTTCTTTGCTTTAGAATATTGTCAACTCTGCTTCTATATTTCTAGAAGATGAGCCGTTTGGAAGTAAAATCTGGATGGTTTGTGGCCTAATCATAAAACAATTACCAGATAGTTAGAATCTACGATCTTTAGATGCTAGGTTCTTTAATAATTTTTACTGGATTAACAACTGGTAAAATCAATCCTTCAAAAAGTGTATTTCTGGTGAAAGTCAATAACATACCTCTGGCAGTTGAAAAAGAAAGACCTACTAAAGTAGCTGCTAGTAAAATATTCATCTTAACGCTATCCTTATCCATAGTTAAATAGTCTTGTAAATTATCAATATGAAACAAAAACAAGAGTTCAAAAAAACTTTTACCCATTAAGCCATTGTTAGTGGATCGTGCATCTGCCTCTATTAATAAAGTGAGTGCTACACGATTATTTGTATCATCCCAAGATAGGTCATGAGCAAACCGTAAGTCAAAATCATCTGCACCAGCAACTATATTTGTATCTGGACTGCGCTCTAATTTTGCATTAATTGTTTTAATGTCTTGTAAATGAATTTTTTCTGGTATAATTTTAACCGCTGCCATTATGATGCTATTTCTAAAGATCTACTGCGTGTAGTTCCTAATCCCCTAAAATTTGCCATATTTATGTCCTGGGATGGTTTTGCAGGAATAGTGAGTTGGATATATCTACCATACTTTAATTGAGCCTCATCACATGTCATGATGATTTTTTCTCCTATAGCAACTTCCATTTTTGAGATGGTAGGTGTGGTAAGATTATGAAAGCCGCTTAGCCACTTGCTTACTTCACTAGGGCTTTTACCTAACTTAATAGCAAGGTCGTTTTGAGACATACCTTTGCGCTGTAAAAGTAAAAGCACTTGATTTGCTATAGCCATATTATTTGACATAGTTGCTTTTTCTTCTGGAGTGATTCTGTTTTTTATTCTTTGTAATGCGTTCATAAGTAGATGTAATGTTGTTAAGATTTAAAAAAGTAATTAAAACTCTATTTTTAAATCTGGTAAAAACGTGATGTCTGTAAAATCATGATTCCATTGTATCTCTTCTTGTTCTTTTAATAAATCATCAATAATGCCAGCTATTTTGTTTGCTTGTAGAAAATACTCTCTGACGTTAGTGCATTCTTGTGCTGTTTGTGCAGTTTTAACGCCACCATTAAATAAGATGACGACACTTTCATTCAATCGTAAAGTATATAATCGTAGTTGAGTCCCTATAAATAAGGTTTTGAATTTTCCTTTATTAGGTGGTAATGCGGTAAGATCGCTATGAAATTGCTCTGGTCTAAAAAAATCTTCTCTTGCTCCATATTTATCACCTATTTCTTGTTCTAAAAATATAATAATCTTGTTAAGATCTTCAAGATGGTCTTTATATTGCTCCATGCGATTTAAAAAGTTGTAAAATTCACTTCTCGTCTCGTCATGCGTAATTTCATTTAACACTACAGAATAGTAAGTCACTTTAGAACTTTCTAAACCTTTAACACGTATTAATGATGCAAATATATTCACTTTAAAGTTAATTATAGTACAATTATAGTTATTTTAATAGTCCTAATCGATGAATAGCTAATGAAATTACGCTCAATTATCATCTATTTATTAATATAAGAGTTGACATTATCATACAACAACCTCTTTTCCACCCTCAAAAACCTCCCTCAAAACACTTTGCTTCATCATCTAGCTATGTTACTAACTTAATTATATTTTTTACAAGAGTCATAAAAACTCTGAATCTCATCGTAATATTTATATCCTTCTAATTTTTCAATTACATCTTCATAATAAAGAGGCCTTATTACTAATTTTTCAAGTACGGGTTTAAACTTTGTTTCAAACCATTTTTTTCTATCTCCATAATCATCTTCATCTTTGTATTGGTCAACCCTTTTTTCAACAGTATCCAAAATATGCTTCTCATTAAAAAGCTCTTTTAAATTCATTTTGTTTTTGTCGTTCTTGTTCTTCTTTTCATATTGGTCTACAGGAACCACTAAATAAAAACCAAGCGATAAGCCATCAAGCGTCTCTAATTTGCCAGCTTTATCAACCGTTTCTGCTATACAAGCAACATATCGCGCTGCTTGATTATAAAATGAAGCATTAGTAACACCTGTAGAGAATCCAGAATTAATTTTTGCTTCGAAAATATTTAATTTGTTTCCTATTAATTTTAAAAGACCTTTATTTTTAGCACTTCCAATTTCAAAATTACCTATTGCACCATCTGCGTGCGTGTGACTCTCTGCTAAGCGTTTTATTTTACCATTTTTCAAAAATGGGCTAGTTAATAACCCCTCGCTAAAAAACTCCTCATTCTTATTTACGTGAAGTGGATGTTTTATTTTGCCAAAATCTGTAATAGCATACACTAAAACTTTTAATAACCAGCCTTCATTGTAAAATTCTGTTGGGTGGGTGTGTTTTTTCCAATACTCAAAAAACTCAAATAGCTTATTTAAATCGTAGCTTTTATCACTCATTTGTATCTCAAGTTAATATTAGTTAGCAACCTCTTTTCTTCCCTCAAAAATCTCCTTCAAAACACTTTGCATCATCATCTCGCTATGTTGCTGGCTTTGTTGTACTTCTTGCTCTAGCGCATCACATAAACCCATTAAAGCGTTGACTTTTTCTACAATGGCTTTTTGTTCTTCTAGTGGTGGAAGTGGAAATAAGAAATTTTTGACAATGGTTCCTGACACTTCCTTAAAAGTAGTTCCAGAAGCATTCTCATTGGCATCTTTAACAATGGAATTTAAGTATATATAGATATACTCGTTCATCTCCATAAAGTATGGCACAGAAGATTTAAATCCTTGATTAGTTGAAAAGTCCTTCAATCCGATTGCGGTATGACCTATTGGTGCTCGACTAGAAAACATTACTGAACCCTTTGGCATAAGCTGAGCTGAACTCTTTTCAAGTCCAAGTTTAGTTATATCTCTTCTACCTCTTTCAACGTATTTTGTTTTGCTTTTTCCAAGGTCGGCTGGCGTGAACCAAGAAATTCCTTCTTCACTAAAATATTCAGGATTACTTGATTTGGGAGTTCCTCCACCGACAATTAGTGATATCATTCCTAATTTACTCCAGACCCAACCTTCCGGTAATTCATAAGGAATTTTATCTTCCGTAATTGGTGGTAAGGCTTTTTCTTTTTTTATTTTTTTATCTGCAATGAGCTGTGCTTTCTCTTTTTGGATGCGATCGAGTAGCTTTTGAGCATGAAAATCTCCTTCGACAAGCTCAGGATGATTGGAGCGCCAGTCTGCTGTTAATTTTCCTTGAACTGCTAATTGTAAAATGGTTTCTCGTAGCTTTTTAATGTTTGTAGTTTCATTAAAGAAGCTTTTAAAATGCTCTTGTAGGTTTATCCATTCTTGGTTTGTGCTATTGGTAGTAAGTTGTTGTAATGCAGATGTAACAAAATCTTCTTTTAACCCAATACGTGCTACCGTTAATTGCTCTAATTGTTCTACTTCTTTAAAAAGCGTTTCTACTACGTTTACAATTTCTTTTTGTTCTTGTAGTGGTGGAATTGGGATTGGTAATGTTTCCCATTTACCTTTGTTTATTATTGGAGTTGCCGAACCAGATGCTTTGTCTAATACACTTTTTTGAAAATAAGGCGATTGACAAATTACTTTGACATAAACTGCTGGCATGAAAACAGGAGTTACCGTATTAATTTGCTGATTGCAACTCACATCAACTTCATTGATATTACATTTCCCAATACTTCCACCTATGCATACCATCATAATTGAATCCTTCGGAATTAATCGCCCAATTGATATTCCTAGTTCAGACAAACCAGAAACTGGGTATTTCATTGAATGATTTGATATATCAGCTGGTCCTATAAATGGGATAAAGTCACCATAATTTTCAGGATTTTTTTTGGGTGGAGTGCTTCCCGTTTGAGTAAAACCTGTATCTCTCAATCTACACCAATTCCAACCTGCAGGAATTTTATAAGGAATTTCATCCTCAATGAGTTTAGGTAGACTTTTTTCTTTATTGATTTTTTTATCCTTAACGAGCTGCTCCTTTTCCTTTTGTATTTTTTTTAATAATTCAGAAGCAGGCTCTACATTAGGATTTTCTTTACGCCAATTTGCCGTCAATTTTCCTTGTATAGCCAATTGTAGAATCAAGCCTTTTAGTTCTTGGGCGTTTTTAGGACGTAGGGTTAATTCTTTAAAGTGTTGTAGTAGTTGCATATGGTTAAGAGGTGGCTTGCTTAGGTTGTTCTTGACTCTAAATTGTTTTTGACTCTAAAACGTTCTCGACTATAAATCGTTCTCGACTGCGCTCGAACTGACATTGTTCTTGATTGCGCTCGAGCTGACATTGTTCTTGACTGCACTCGAACTGACGCTCATTTTTTATTTTTTTGCTTTCGCGAAAGCGTACTTACAATGAGTCTATTTTAATGCTTCTGTTAATACGTCTATGATTTTGTCTTGTATGGAAGAGATCTTAGTTTCGGTAGCTCGATACTTTTCTAAAATCACTTCTGGACTTTCTAAATGATCTGCTTCTTGATGTGGGTTTTTGATATCAAGATTATAACCGCGCTTCTTAATCTCTTCTATAGAAACTTTCCAAGCGTATTCATTTTCTACACGTTTGTTCCACCATTTTTTTTCTACATCAAACTCTTTGATGTTAATAGGTTTGGTTTTATTGTAGCTTTTGGCACCTTTTGGGTATTGGTGCTCATAATACCATACTTCTTTTGTAGGCGTACCTTTTTCAAAAAACAACAAGTTGGTTTTAATACCTGTATACGGGTTAAAAACGCCATTAGGTAAGCGAACTATGGTATGTAGGTTACATTTATCGAGTAGCTCTTCTTTAAGGCGTGTTTTCATCCCTTCGCCAAACAAGGTGCCGTCTGGTAATACAATGGCGCAACGTCCTTTATCTTTTAAGAGCTTAATGATGAGGGCAAGAAATAAATCTGCCGTTTCTTTAGTCCTGAACTTTTTTGGGAAGTTGGTTTCTGTACCATCTTCTTCTACTCCACCAAAAGGAGGATTAGAAAGGATGATATCGAGCTTGTCTTTTGCGCCCCAATCTGCATAGGGTTTACTGAGTAGATTATCTCTGCGCACTACTGGCAAGTCAAAACCGTGTAACATTAAATTTGTGGTACACAGTAAATGCGGTAGTGGTTTCTTTTCTATACCACGTATGGATTGTTGTAATACGCCTCTATCTTTAGGTGTTTTTACTTGGCTACGTACTGCATCAATAGTACAAGTTAAGAAGCCTCCAGTACCACAAGCTGGATCTAAAACGCTTTCTCCTAACTTTGGGTCTATCATATCTACCATAAACTGCGTCACGGCTCTAGGCGTGTAATACTCACCAGAAGAACCAGCAGACTGTAGGTCTTTTAATATGGTCTCGTAAATATCATTAAATAGATGACGCTCTGTTGTGCTATTAAAATCAATCTCATTAATAACATTTATTACCTGACGGAAGAGCGTTCCGTTTTTCATAAAGTTATACGTATCGTCAAAAACGGCACGTATAATTTTTGCTTGTGGGCTGATGGTAATGTCTAAGTCTTTTAAAGTAGGAAATAGCTCGTTTTCTATAAACTCCATAAGGGCATCACCTGTAAGGCCTTCATCGTCTGCCG
The DNA here is from genome assembly GCF_007827285.1 of Dokdonia sp. Hel_I_63. NCBI lineage: Bacteria > Pseudomonadati > Bacteroidota > Flavobacteriia > Flavobacteriales > Flavobacteriaceae > Dokdonia > Dokdonia sp. Hel_I_63. The sequence goes on from NZ_VISD01000001.1 coordinate 2,664,243, forward strand.
CCCAGTTTTGCCATTTCAAGTTTTCTGGAATAGGCGATTGGTAATCATCTATGGTGATTTCCCATTCTTCTTCTTTATCGGCAAAAATCTTCATAAAAAGCATCCAGACCATTTGCGAGATGCGTTGTGCATCTCCATCTACTCCTGTGTCTTTACGCATAATATCGCGTATGCCTTTTATGTTTGTTGTTATGTTGCTCATTAAGCTATATTATATATTTCGTTTTCTAAATCTTTTACTGCTTGGTCAAAATCTTTCTTTTTTCCAAAAGCTCTTACTAACTCTACCGCCGAGCCTATTTGGTTAAGCGGTTGTACTTTAAGAATAGAGCCTTGTTCTATAGACACAATTCCTTCTTGCTCATACTTATCTAATAAACTATTCAACACCTTTTGTGCGGTCTCGCTGTATTTTGTGAAGTAATTGCGCTTGCGCACATTATTTGCTCTTTCCTTACGCGTTAATGCAGGTTGATCAAACGCTACGTGACATATTAAATCAAAAGCATCCAGATCTTGTCCTACTTCTTCACGAAGTGCTTCTAGTAAAACGCCGTGCTCTGCGAGCTCTTTGATAAGTTCTTCTTTCTTTTCAGACTCATTCCATTTTTGAATAAAATTATCCAGTGATTTAAACTCTTCCTCAATGTTTTTTTTAGAATAGTCCTTGAGAGATTCTGTTATAAGTTTTCCGTCTTTACCATAATACTGTACCCGCTCATTTACTACAGAAACAGGAATCTGATTTACAAAATACTTACGTATAACTTCTCCTCCCTCATCAATATTCACATTAGGTTGTGTAGGTTGAAAACCACCTAAACTTTCTGGTTGGCTTACATCTTGTGGAGTTTCCTCATTTTCATCTGGTGGGACAACCGGTTCATCTGGCTTAGGTTCATAAATCTGAACAGGATCACCATCAAAATCTGGTCTTGCAAAAATATTTGTTGCTTTTCTAAAATCCATGATGGTAAAATATACTTTCCCTTCTGCTTCTCTTATACGTGTTCCTCTACCTATAATTTGTTTAAACTCGGTCACAGAATTAATATTAGATTCTAAAACAATAAACTTTACCATTTTTGTATCAATACCCGTGGTAAGCATTTTTGAGGTGGTAGCAATTACTGGAAAAGTTTCTTCAACGTCAGTAAAGTTGTCTAATTCTTGTTTACCTACCTCATCATCACCTGTTATTTTCACGCAGTAATTCCAGTTTTTTGCTACGAGGTCTGCGTTTTCATTAATTAGCGCTTGACGCATTCTATTAGCATGATCTATATCTACACAAAAGACAATGGTTTTTGCATAACGGTCGGTTGCTTTAAGGTATTCGGTTATTTTTTTGGCAACTATTTCTGTACGCTCATCTATTGCTAATGTTCTATCGTAATCTTTCAAATTATAAATACGGTCTTCTACTTCGTTACCGTATTTATCTATCAAACCCTTAGTCGGTCGCCATCCTTCGTCAACATTAGTGGTAATTCTCACTACTTTATAAGGAGCTAGAAAACCATCATCTATTCCTTGTTTTAGTGAATACGTATATACAGGTTCTCCGAAATATTCCATATTAGAAACATCTTTAGTTTCTTTTGGAGTAGCCGTTAAACCTACTTGAGTTGCTGCTGTAAAATAATCCAACACATCTCTCCAAGCAGAAGCTTCAGAAGCAGAGCCTCTGTGACACTCGTCAATCACTATTAAATCAAAAAAATCTGGACTGAATTCTTTATATGCATTCTTATCTTCGTCGTTACTAGTAAGCCCTTGGTAAAGTGCAAAATAAATCTGATATGATTTATCAATTTTACGGTTCTTGATAATGTGCATGATATCATTACCAAATGGCGAGAAATCACCGTTTTTAGTTTGTGTTAATAGTGCATTTCTATCGGCTAGAAAAAGGATACGCTTTTTGACGCCTGTTTTCCAAAGGCGCCATATGATATTAAAAGCGGTGTAGGTTTTTCCAGTTCCTGTTGCCATAACCAAGATAATTCTATCTTGCCCTTTGGCAACAGCTTCTATAGTTCTATTGACTGCGTTTTGTTGATAATAACGCGGTGACATACCACTATCATCTGCATAATAATCTTTCTCAACTATTTCTTGCGCTTGTGGTGTGTCTAAATTTTTAAACTTTAAATATTTGTTCCATAACGTTTCTGGAGAAGGGAAATTATCTAAAGAGATTTCTTGTTCTAATGAACCATTAGAGTCTGTTTTATCATGAAAAACAAAAGAATCACCATTTGAGGTAAACACAAATGGAATTTGTAAAATTTCAGAATATTCTAAGGCCTGTTGCATTCCGTGACCAACTGCTTTCTTATTGTCTTTGGCCTCAATAATCGCAATAGGAATGTTGGACTTGTAATAAAGTATATAATCTGCTCTTTTACTTTTACCTCGAGTGTGCATTTTACCTTGCACGATAATTCTACCATCTGTAAAAGAAACCTCTTCTCTTACTTGCGTACGCATATTCCATCCTGCATTTTGAATTGCTGGATTAATGAACTTGGTACAAATATCTCTTTCCGTAAGATTTTTTTTATTCATTGATGATTGATGATGAGTTTGATGATTCAAGATACATATTTTGTAAGAAGTTTATCATTAACTGTGTAAGAATAACAACTTAAATAAGCTTTAACCAGAAACTTACTACACGGAACTTAAAAACAAACTCTAACCCGGAACAAAACAATCATAATTTACGTTCTAGTCTTACATTTAATAAGTATTATCTTCCAAAAAGAGAATATATAATTACTTTTCACAATCAAACCTAACACCCACCAATGACCATAGAAGACCTAGCAGGCACATACACCATCACAGGAAGCAACCAAAGTGCAGATGCAGCGGGTTATGAGGGCGAACTCACACTAGCGCTAGATGAAAACAAAAGAGTTGTTGCTACTTGGCTAATAAGTGATGATCAGCGCCAACAAGGAACTGGTTTCTTTAAAAATAACATCTTGGTGATTAATTTTAACTACGAGGGCGATGACGAGACCATCTACAAAGGTGTCGTCGTCTACCAATGCATCACCAAAGATCTACTAGAAGGCTTTTGGTCAGAAAAATATGGCAATCCGTTATACCTAGGTGAAGAACGCTGCTATAGAAAAGGGGTGAAAAAGGAGGTGCTTAATTAGGGGGTAGTTGGTAGTTGGTAGCGAGTAGTCGGTAGCTTGTAGTCTGTAGTTCTTAGTTGGTAGTCTTTTGACGATATTCAAAATTCATTTTTCCATATTCAATTCTCACTGTCATTCCTTATAAAAATTATAACGGGATTACCTACGGTGATCCCAGAGGGGAATCCTGGGCAAGCATGAAACCCTTAACGAGCGGTGCTCGTTATGTTTTTTGTTTTATCCCATCACCTACCAAGCCAGCTTGACTATTAATAATTGATGAAAAATAGAAAAAGGGATTACCTACGGTGATCCCAGAGTGGGAATCCTGGGCAAGCATGAAACCCTTAACGAGCGGTGCTCGTTAGGTTTTTTGTTTTCTACCCCTACTTTCAAGCGGAGATTACAAATAATTAATTGGTAAAAATTAGAAAGGGATTACCTGCGGTGATCCCAGAGGGGAATCCTGGGCAAGCATGAAACCTTCAACGAGCGGTGCTCGTTAGGTTTTTTGTTTTCTACCCCTACTTTCAAGCGTAGCTTGACGTATGGTTATAAAACAAAAAACCCGCAACAACGTTGCGGGTTTCTTTTGCGGAGAATGAGGGACTACAAATAGCACAAACATCATAATGCAATAATACTAGACGCACTCTGTAAACAACACTAAAAGTCAACAAAACATGACATTCACGTCATATCTTAATATTGTTATTGATGTTAATAGATTGTTTTAATTTGAACACAGCCGTACAAATATCGTACAATAGATTTATATTTGTACGATAAATATTTATATGGCTACAGTTAACTTTTTATATCGCTCCACTAAGGATAAAGCATTTCTTCACTTAAGATTACTTCATCGTGATAACAATATTGATTACGTAATAGGGTCAAATACTAAACTTGAAGTAACTAAGGTATATTGGAGTAAACATCACACAAGTAAACGTCAAAGAGATATTGAGATTGCAAATAAGCAAATTGAGGTTAAAAGTGAATTAAATAAAATTGAGAACCATGTCCTCAAAAATTTTCACAAAACAGAGTCAAGCTCAATTGACAAAAAGTGGCTTCAGAATACAATTGAAGATTACTACAACCCTCCACAACTTACAGACGGTTTACCTAAAGAATTATTAGCCTATATAGATGTTTATATTGACTTTAAAAGACTTGAGCTAGCAGATAGCACCATAACTAAGTTTAATGGCGTAAAAGGGCTTATAAGTAGATTTCAAGTTGAAAAGAATAAGGTCGTGTTAATTAGTGAGGTCAATCTAAAATTCAAGAAAGAATTTGAAGATTATTGTTTTGAAAAGAAATATGCCCCAAATACAGTTGCTAGAGCAATTAGATTTATAAAAACTTTTTGTAGACATGCGTATAGCAATGGACTCGAAGTAAGTTATCAATTGGGTAATATCAAGTCCAAAAATGTCAAAACCGAAAAAGTATATTTAACACGCGAGGAATTAGAAGAAATAGAAAATACCGATTATAACGAACACCTAGATAATGCTAAGGATTGGTTAATTATAAGTTGCTACACGGGTCAGAGAGTATCAGATTTCATGCGTTTCACAAAAGATATGATTAGGTATGAAATGAATAAAACCGATGGCAAAATGAAACCACTAATAGAGTTTACACAAAAGAAGACTAGTAAAATAATGACTGTTCCACTTCACAATAAAGTCATTGAAATACTTGAGAAAAGAAATGGGAATTTCCCATCGTCAGTCTCTGATCAAAAATATAATAAGCATATTAAAATAGTTTGTCGTGATGCTAAAATAAACTCACTTACAAAAGGAAGTAAAAACTTAGAAACAGAAGAAGGAAGTAAAATTTATCGTAAAGTACCTGGAACTTATCCTAAATGGGAATTAGTTACTAGTCATATTGGTAGACGTTCTTTTGCCTCTAATTTTTACGGAGAAATACCTACAACATATTTAACCTATATTACAGGTCATAGCACGGAAGTTATGTTTCTGAACTATATAGGGAAGAGCAATAAAGACAAAGCAATGGAAATGACTAATTTCTTTTAATGCTTTGCAATACCTTATTTTTGGTCTCTATCTTATCTTAATATTATTGTTTTATGTTTAGCATTTGGGAAACTTTTGAATTTAAAATTTACCTAATTGGTAGCATTTATGATGTGGATGAAATCGTGCTGAAATATGGAGATTGTGATTACAAAAATGAGAAAAAGATTGAAAGGTATTTTTCAAAGTATGAGAACAGAAAGCCAAATGAATGGAAAGAAATTTCTGTAACGAAAGAAGAGTATCTAGAATCACGACATATTGAAGAAGAGCAATATATGTCAGACTTAAATTATCAAGACATAGATACCGAGTTCTGCATTATGTGTTTAGAAAGTGAATTTCTTAATAACATAATTCCAGATACTAAGACTATTTTTTTAAATAGAGTAAGCGAGCTAATTATAAATTCAGAATTTGAAGGAAAGTCAAAGGTTTACTTAAATGAGATTCTGGATGGGCTAACTGATTGTATTAAGAATTTAATATTCATTACAACTAAGTCTTACAACAAACCTAATGACATACAAATATTTGTTATAAATTCTTACCTAGAAAGCTACAAAAAGACTATTAGCATCATAATTTCCAAATACAAATTTATTGATCCTTTTCTTATTGAAAACTTTTTAATGAAAAATTCTCAACTATTGGAAATTGATACCATTAGTCAAGAAAACCCGCACCCACTTATCTTTAGAAGTTTAGAAGGATTCCTGATTTTTGAAAAATTACATAATGATTATAAGAAAGAGAAGTATCATTTAGCAAACTATAGCTTTCTTTTTTACGCTTTAGAAAGAGATGGTCTATTAAATTCAACTCAAAAAAGCTTTAGAGATTTCTTAGCAACTCAAAACATTTTCATAGATAAAATTGATGCTAGACAAGCAGGAAGAGATAATAAAAAAGTGAATTATTATAGAACTATATATGACTCAGTCTTAAAAGCACACTAAAAGCACGATCTAAGAACACTACCGTGTCTTTGTAACCTTTAAAGCAGTCGGAAATTTGCACCATAATCAAAACTATTGAAATATGGAAGCAATACAATTTCTTCAAACTACACCCGAGCAGCTCGCAGAGAAAATGTTCAACAACGTTAAAGGTTTATTGATAGATTTTAAAAACTCCTTGCCCACTTCTGATCCCGATGAACTAATGAGTAGAACACAAACCTGCGATTATCTTCAGATAGATTCCTCTACTTTATGGAAATGGACTAAGACAGGTAAAATAAAAGCTTATGGTATTGGAAACCGCAAATATTACAAGAAAAAGGAAATAATTGAAAGTCTTATTCCTGTAACTATCGATGAAAATAGATAAAACTCATCATAGAACCATTTCTCTTGCTAGGATAATTTTAACCTAGAAACAATTCAAAATTTTATCAAAATGACAATCTGTAAAACCTACGGAGTAGAAATCTATTGTCTTAATTCAAATAACAAAATGAAAGTAAAAACTCACAGAAAACCGATTTATATTATAATCGACGACCTCTTATTTAGACAACTGGAGGAGCATGTAACATATTGGAATAATAATCTTCTTAAAGGCTCGACGAAATTAAACCTTGACTTTATGGTTTATTTTATTGATTTAATCAGTAAAAAATCAATTGAGAGAAAAACAAAATTAGTCCATGGTTATATCAGATTAAAGGCCGAATATCTCAAAACAGTTCTGCACAATTATAATTATCAAATTGATTTTCTTTTATCAAAAGGCATCATTAGCCGTATACCTTATTCAAAGGGGAAAAAAGAGTCATTTGGTTATAAAATTAACGTGCCTGATGAATCTTTGAAAGCTAAGAAGTTCAGAGTATATGACTTTAATAGCTTCACCCTAAGAAAGAAATTAAATCTAAAACAAATATCCTCTAAGAAAAACGCAGATTCGACTACAAGTCACATAACAAAATGGTTACGAAACAATATAACCTTTGACTATGAAAATGCAGTTAAATATTTGAATAGCAAAACCATGGAGGATGCAAAACTATATCACAGACTATACTGTTGTGAAGTTTTGAAACAAGGCGTTATCAATTATAGTAGAGAAGGCAAAGACAATAGGTTACACTCTACCTTTACTAGTTTACCAAGTGAGTTAAGGCAGTTTCTGAAATTTAAGAGTAACAAGAATGAATTGGTTTCTTTAGATATTAAAAGTTCACAACCTTTTCACCTGGCAGGAATTATTAATTTGATATTGTTAGAGGATTACAAGAGAATAGAATATCTATCTAACTTTATTAAATTGAGTAGACTAAGAAATAAATTTCTATCCTCCTTGTCTGTAATGATTCCGAAAATGACTATAGAGCCTGCTATCATTGAGCTAAAGGAATTTATTTCCATTGTTACTAATAAAGATTTATATGAATATATAGGCAGTAATTTTTCATCAGAGCATTTAAAAAAAATAGAATCAGGAAAGAGCTTTAAAGATAAGTTTTACAATCCTAGTACACGTAAAAAGTCTATTAAGTCCTTTAATTCGTTAAGAGCCTATTGTAAGCTAGCAATGTTAGAATATATGTACTGCTCAAGCAAATCTAAAGAGATGAGATATTTGGAAATACGAAGAATATTACCAAATGTTTTAAACGAATTCATAGATACCTTAAAAGAAGTAAATACAGGTTTGAAGGATTCTAAAAATGACTTTCCGATTATACTTCAAAATATTGAAGCTGGATTATTTCTAGATGTTCTTTGTAAAGAATTTCATGAGAAACATATAGACACACCATTTATTACAGTGCATGATAGTATTATGGTAGATAAGTCTAAGAAAGAAATCGCCTATGAGATGTTCACCAATGGGTACAATAATATTTTTGGAATAACACCCGTACTTGGTTAGCTTTTAACAACTATAAAAGAAGATATTCTATTATATTGTAGCCTCACCACAAATAAAATTGACAGCTACATTTATGAGCCAAAATATATTACAATACGAATCTAAAGTATGGTCTACTGCCGACCTTCTAATTGGTGCAGGAATAAAAACATCAGACTTTCCAAAATATATGATGCCTTATTTTGCAATGATAATGTTGGAAAGTAGATTGGTAAGACATTATAAAGAATTATTAAAAGATTTTGGAGCAGAAACTATTGATGATATAGAAGATGTTAACGATTTCTTTGAAGAGTTTAAAGATTATAACATCGGTTATAACGAAGTTGTAATAAGGCAAAACAAAACCTTAGCAGACATCTGTAAAAATGATACAACATTCGATAACGATTTTGATACCTACCTAAAAGCATTCGACCCAGAAACAAAAGAACTATTAGGAGTTGATAGAGGAAATACAGAAGAAAAGTATTTAGATATTTCAGGACTTAGCGGACAATTACGTAAAAAGAATATCCTTTTTGATACCGTTAAAAAATGGAGTGAAATAGATTTAACATCTTTTAATAACTCTGATATAACCACTTTAGAAGAACACATAAAACGTAAATGGGCTGATATTTCTGCTGAAACTGCTGGAGAGCAATACACGCCAGATGATATTATAGCATTAATTACAGAAATTATCTTATCTAAAATTGAAGACAACGGAGAGTTTTTAACTATATACGACCCAACGTGTGGTGGAGGAAACTTACTTTTCGGTGTGGAAGATATTATTCAAAAAAGCTATAACAGACCAACAAAAACCTACGGTGAGGATTGGAGTGATAGTTTATATGCATTAGCAAAAATAGAAAGTCGTTTTCGTACAGATTCAGATATTCGTTATGGTAACACATTAACTAATATTTCATTTATAGAAAAACAGTTCGATGTTATTGTAGCAAATCCGCCTTATGGTGTAGATTGGAAGGGCTACAAAAAAGATATTGAAAACGATACTACAGAACGTTTTCACGCATTACCATCCATTTCAGATGGGCAATTTTTATTCACACAACATATTTTATCGCAGTTAGATGCTAAAGGATTAGCAGTTGTAGTTCATAACGGTTCAACCTTATTTAGTGGTGATGCTGGAAGTGGTGAAAGTAATATTAGAAAGTATTTCTTTGATAATGATTGGGTCGAAGCTATTGTACAAATGCCTACAGATGAATTTTTCAATACAGGTATTTACACCTATTTATGGATTTTCAACAAGAATAAAGCAGAAGAACGTAAAGACAAAGTAATCTTAATTAATGGTAGTGATTTTTACGAGCCTTTAAAAAAGAGTAAAGGGAAGAAGCGTAAAGAAATGACACCTGTTAAAAGAGAAACAATTATTGAAGCGCTAACCAATTTTGAAGATACAGATTACGCAAAAGTATTTGATAAATGGCATTTCTATTTTAACAAACAAGCTATAATGTTGACTAATGTTGATGAAGATGGAAAAACATTTGAAAGCCAATTACCTGTTAAGAAAAATGCAGCAGGTGAAGAAATTAGGGCTAAATCTATAAAACTAAATCCTACTAAAATAAAACAAGTTACAGAAGAGGAAACCATAGAAATAACAGACTTTGAAATTAAAACCTTTGATACAGATAAGTACGATAATTTAAAAGAATATTTTGATACTAATATAAAACCTTTAATAAACAGCTTTGATTATAAAGAAGCAGATTTAAAAGTAGCAACAGAAAAATCAAGCTATTATTTTGATGCTGAAAAAGAATCTATAATAGAACAAGTTGGTGGTACTAAAACAGCTTTAGGTTGTGGTAAAATAGTAATTAAAGCATCTTACAAAAAAGCAACTAAAACTAAAGATGCATATATATTAATTACAACCGAATTAACACCAGATTACGAGAAAGATTATGAGATAATACCATACGCACCAAACGAGGTAGACAACCAACAGAATATTGCCAATTTTATGGCAAAATACATTACCAAACCGTTTAGATATATAGAAAATACAATTGGTGTAGAAATCAATTTTAATAAAGTATTCTATAAACCAGAAGAGTTACGTTCGTTAACTAAAATTACAACCGATTTACAAAACTTGGAAGATGATTTGTTGAACCTTGAAAAAGAATTAGCAATTTAATGGAAAAGTATAGCGAATATAAAGATTCTGGTATTGAGTGGCTAGATGAGATTCCTGAAAATTGGAAACTTGATAGAATTAAAAATATTGGAACTGTTAAGGCAAGAGTTGGCTGGAAAGCTTTAAAAGCTTCTGAATATGTCAAGACTGGATATTTTTTTCTATCCACCCCAAACATAAAAAAAGTTAACATTGATTATAAAAATGTAAACTATATAACAAAAGAAAGGTACTATGAATCACCTGAAATTATGTTAAAAGATGGAGATATTCTTTTGGTAAAAGATGGTTCAACATTGGGGATAGTTAATATTATAACAAATCTTGAAGCAGAAGGAACTGTCAACAGCTCTATAGGTGTATTAAGATTGAAAAAACAGCATAATAAATATTTTTATTATTTTTTAAAGTCAAATTATCTTCAAAATATTATAGGCTTAAAAAAGGAAGGAATGGGAGTTCCTCATTTGTTTCAAAAAGATATTAATAACTTTACTTTATCAATCCCACCTCTAAAAGAACAAACCCAAATAGCCAATTACTTAGACGTTAAAACTACAGCAATAGACAAAAAAGTAAACTTATTACAGCAAAAAATTAAACACTACAAAGCCTACCGTAAAACCCTAATTAATGAAACTGTTACCAAAGGTTTAGATAAAACAGTTAAACTAAAAGATAGCGGTATTGATTGGATAGGAGAAATCCCAGAACATTGGGAGGTTAAGAGAATTAAAGATATTTTTAATACACTTGCAGGTGGTACACCATCAACTAAAGAAAAATCATTTTGGATAGGAGAAATTCCTTGGATTCCGTCAGGAGCAGTTCAGAATGGAGAGGTTAATAGTAGTGTCATTAAATCTTATATTTCAGAAGAAGCATTGTTAAAGACTTCTACAAAAATGGCAAGAAAAGATTCAATATTAATAGCTTTGACAGGAGCTACTTGTTCTAATATAGGATATTTAAATTTTGATACAACTATAAATCAATCTATAGTGTCAATTGATTCAAATCAAAAATATACTTCTCATAGATACTATTTCTATTTTTTAATTTCAGCAAAAGAAAAAATCAGAACATTAATGACAGGAGGTGCGCAAGGAGGAATTAATCAAGGTGATGTTAAATATTTCAAAATATGTTTTACTTCTAAAACAGAACAACAACAAATAGCAGATTATTTAGATGCTAAAACAGCAACAATTGATAAAATTGTAAAAAATATAGAAACTCAAATTGTCACATTAAAAGAGTTGCGTAAAACATTAATAAACGAAGTAGTAACAGGTAAAGTAAAAGTAAGCGCATAATTATGGATGAACTAATACTACAAGACAAATACTTAATGAACTTCTTTACCAATCGTGCAGATGGGTTACAATACAAAGAAGTAAAAGCAAATACAGTTTCTAAATTACATTTTGTAGTAGAAGATTTAAAATACTTTATTAGCGAAACAACACTAAATAAAACTGCCTATCGTAAACTATTAAAAAAGTTTGATAATAACGAAAAGCAATTACTACAAGAGTTTCAAGAAGAATTAAACGAGCGTATTGGTAAGTCTAAAAATATGGCGTTGTTTATTGGTAGCAATCAATCTATCACGTTTAAAGGTGTTAAAATCAACTTGTTTTATCCAAGTGGCAGTATAACTCACGGAGATACATTATTTAACGAAAATCAATTTTCAGTAGTACAAGAATTACCATACATATATAAGCATCAAGGTAAAACACAATTTAGTTTTCGTCCAGATATTACCTTTTTCTTAAACGGTATATTTTTAGGCTATTCAGAGTTAAAATCTAATTATAACAACCAAAGCGCACATAAAGATGGAAAGATTAAAATTGCTAATGATTATCAAAAAGCAGTAACCAATTATCTAGATATTGCTGAGGGTAATGATGTATCGCAAACTATCCGTAAAGACTTTTTAAAGATATTCGAAAAAGCAATACATATTACAACTACAGATGTGCAAGACACGTTTATCATTAGAAATATTTCAAATAATTTTGATGAAATTAAATCTAAGGTAGAAGATAATTCTTATGATTTTGATAAATACAAAGCCAATATTAATGATGGCTTAAAATCTTATCCTTTAGCTAATCCAGAAGCTAATAAACAACAACGCTTTGAAGAAGTATTTAAAGCATTGTATGGTAAAAAAATGATAGAACGAGAAATTCTCTATTATAACTTTATTGAACGTGAATTAGTAAAATCTGAAAAAGGAAAGCAAAAAGAATACAAGCATAACGATGGTAGATTAATTGCACCAAGACCAAAACAAAAGTTTGGAGCAGATAAAATTATCAATAAAATTGATGAGTTTTTAGAACACGAAGACGAGCCAGATTACTTTATAAATAAACTACGTAAGCAACTAACTGAAAAAGGCTTAGGGGCTGCTCAGGTTGAAGAATTAATTAATAAAAGACAAAAGTATCAAAATAATAAAAACGTCTATTCTTTACTCTTACAGTACGCAGCAGGTTTTGGTAAAAGTAATATTATAGGTTGGAGTTCTTTAATGCTGAAAGATTTACGTAAAGATGATGAGTTTGTCTACGATAAAATCATGTTGGTTGTAGATAGAGTACAGTTAAGAGACCAATTAGACAGTAAAATGTATAATATGAACATTGCAAATAGTATGTTCATAGAAGCTAACAGTAAAAAGTCTTTTTTAGAAGCTTTAAATACAGATAAACGAATTGTAGTAGTCAATCTTCAAAAGTTCAATTCAATACGAGAGTTTTTAGATGATGAAGTAGTACAAAAATTATCTTCTATGCGTATTGCATTTTTAATCGATGAAATACACCGTTCTAATAGTGGGCAACAACACGAAGAAATGGTATCATTATTTGATGAATTACAAAATAGTTTTGATTCTAATAAAGAGTATAAAAAAACATACAATAAGAAAAATTTAATAATAGGTTTTACAGCAACACCAAGCGATATAACATTAGCACGTTTTGGAGAGTATAACAAATATGCAGAAGCCGAAAAAATATGGGTTCCGTTTGATAGTTATACAATGAAAGAAGCTATTGAAGATGGCTATATTTTAAATCCAATTAAAGGGATTGTTCCCGTATCTGCTAAAATGTATTTTGAAAAACCAGAGGATGCAACAGAAGGTTTTGAGGGAGATACTGGTTACTACAGAGAAATGCCTGATAATCCTGATTCAGGTATTGATGCTAATGGTAAAAAATATAGAATAAGTAAAAGGAAAATATACGAGGATGAAGAACGTATAGAAGCGATTTCAAAGTTTGTAGCAAAACGATTAGTGTCAGCAGTATATCATAATATTAGAGGAACAGCAAAAGCGATGTTTGCAGCATCTTCAATTAAAGCAGCTATTAAATATCGTAAATATATACAGCAATATTATAACGAATTAGTTTCAGAAAAGAAACACGAACGCTTTAAAGATGCACCAATTTACATTGTGTACAGTTCAGATGGTCAGAAGTACGAAAGCGCAACAACTCTAAACGGTGGTTTATCTGAAGCCAAAGTATTACAGAATTTCGCAATTAAAAAGAATGGTTTAGTAATAGTAGTAGATAAATTACAAACAGGATTTGATGAACCTAAATTACATACGCTATTTTTAGATAAAGAAATAAGAGGTATTAATGCAATTCAAACTATTTCAAGAGTAAACCGAACAGCAGGTAAGTATAAAAAGGATTGTAAGATTATAGATTTATCATATAAAAATGTAAACGTAAATAACATAAAACAAGCGTTTGAGCATTTTAGTAATGTAGTCGTAAGTGATTTTGATCCTTTAGGGCAAGAACAATTATTACAAGAGATTTACGAGAATATAAAGCAAGTAGCTATTTTTAAATCATATTTTAAGCTTTTCAAAACATATCAATTAGGCGATAAAAAAGATATATCTACGATTCTTAATTTTGAAAGTGCAGTAACAGAATTAGTAAGAAAGCAACCAGGAGAAGCTAAAAGTCTAAAACAAAACATTAATAAATATTTTAAAATATTAAACTTAATAGCATTTGTTATAGAGATAGACGAAAAATACAGCGAAGAGCATTTTACAGAGTTTTGGTATAGATTCAGTGTGCTGTATAACTCATTAACAGGTACAACAGAGTTAATAGATGATGTTGAAGTATATTTTGATAATAAAATAGGAATTGTAGCACCACCTGAAGAAGTTGAAAAGAAAGAAAAATCGAAAACAAGTGTAAGTGAGCCAGGAGGTGAGTATGGTAAACAATACAAATTCGACATATTAGCAGTAATAGAAAAGCGTAATGAAGAGGAAGAGGAAATAGAAACTTTAATTAAAGATTTTCAAGATAAGATAGAGACCTTTTTTGAGTACGTAAATAAAGAAGGTGTAAGAGTCATTGCAAAGATGAATAGTACAAAGACAGCTTTTGATGACGAAGAGATCTATAAAGACTTTGAAATCATTTTTAAGAGGTATATCAGAAGAAACCGCAAACTATTAGGGTCATTTTTTATAAAAGAGACAGAAGATATAATTAATCAACTTTGTGATGATTTTGAAAAAACTTTAAAAACATCGTAAGATGGAGAAAGCAGTCTTTAATCAAGCTTTAATTTGGTCATTAAAGAAATTATTTAAAAAAGATGCTTTGTTAGTTAATCAAGCATATAATGTTAATGAGCGTTCAGTAAGTCATAAGCTTGCCGTCTATATTGATCAATATTTATTTGATAATAATCTTAGTTTTGATGTAGATATTGAATACAATAGAATGACTGTACCATATGATGAAAATGGAATCGACATAGGTATCGCAGTTGCTAAATCTATTCGATATGATGACCATGAGCAACTAGATAGATTCGTATACCCAGACATTATTATTCACAGAAGAAATGAAAATGTAAATATTGGAATAATTGAAATCAAAATGGCTTGGAAAAACAGCTTAAAGCAACTTGACTATCAAAAAGTAAATAAATACCTAGAACAACTAGACTATCAACACGGTGTTTTTATTGAAATAAATAATACGTTTGAAAGCACTATTATAGAATACGGTCACTTTGATATTAATTAAGATTTTTATTATAATACACCTACCATCAAAATTTTAGAGAGAGACCCTTTCTGTTGATGGACGCCAAAACCTTGGTTTTAAGCTATTTTAGCGCCATCCAAATTTCAATTTATTTCCTTAGAATTCGAACAAACGCATGCGTATAGGGTTTTTGTAGGCTATCTTAAAAATTAAATTATGAGGTTGTATTTACTACGACTATCCGCAATCCAGCTTCAATAGATACTATTTTTTTAGTACCCCCCACTTAATTATTATTAAAGTGATTTTATAATGCATTTCTACATTAAAAAAGATTTATAACATTTTTTAGGCACTACCGTACAGAAACCGTACAATAAATAAAACAAAAAAACCGCAACAGCTTGTAATTGAGCTATATGCGGTTTTAGTAAGCGGAGAATGAGGGATTCGAACCCCCGGAGGTGTGACCCTCAACAGTTTTCAAGACTGCCGCATTCGACCACTCTGCCAATTCTCCTAGAGTGCCTCATCAAGCTATCTGCTTGATTGCGGGTGCAAATATACAGTGCTTTTTCCTTTACAACAACACTTTTTTATAGTTTTTTTTAATCCACCACATAACTCCCACTACCCGAGTACTTTTAGCACTAAAAAAATATAACCTCCCCTTTCCTCAACACCTAATATCCTAACCCAACCAAAAAAAACCTTCCCCGCAAGGGGAACAAAAATGAAGTCTCTCTTCGAAGAGAGATTTAGAGAGATGTTTCACAACAGTAAGCAACAACAACAAGAAAACCTTCCCTGCCAAGGGAAGAAAACCACCCACCACTTCCCCGCAAGGGAAAGAAAAAATGAAGTCTCTCTTCGAAGAGAGATTTAGAGAGATGTCTCACAACAGTGAGCAACAACAGTGAGAAAACACCAGCGAGCAAACAATAAACGTCCACCGCGCGATTCTGTTCATCCAATTTCCAATAACGTCCCTCTAGTTTTAAAAAGAGTTAAACATTTATCATAATCTTTTTATATTTGCCGCAACATCCCTAGTTATGAAATCTGTGTACACCATCTGTTATTTTAGTAAAGCCTCTGAGGATCTATCTGAAGAAGAAATTCAAGAAATCTTTGATCATACTAATGATCGCAATAATGAGCGTGGTGTGCGTGGTATCTTGCTACACTCTTTTGGTAACTTCTTCCAAGTACTAGAAGGTGACGAAGAATATCTTACCAACTTATACACTACTAAAATTAAACCTGATACACGTCACAGCAACGTGTTTGAAGTGATTAATAAAGAAAGTCCTAAGTCACTTTTTGAAGAATATAACTCGCGTTTTCAAACTATTGAAAATAGAGAGCAACTAGATGAGATCAAAGCGTATCTCAAAGTACACTCGATACAATCTACTACCTCAGATAAGCTATCTAGACTTTTACGGTCTTTTGTGATTCTAGACTAATCAGCACACTAACCAATCATCATAAAAAAAGCCTCACTGTTTTCACAGTGAGGCTTTTTAATTCATGATGCTTGTACTTATACGTTAAATAAGAAATGCATAACATCTCCATCCTTAACAATGTATTCTTTTCCTTGTACTGCTAGCTTTCCAGCCTCGCGTACTTTTGACTCGCTCCCATAGGTCACAAAATCTTCATATTGAATTACCTCTGCACGTATAAAGCCTTTCTCAAAGTCTGTGTGAATCACTCCTGCAGCCTGTGGCCCAGTCGCACCTATGTTTACCGTCCATGCACGTACTTCTTTTACTCCTGCAGTAAAGTATGTTTGCTGGTTCAATAACTTGTAGGCTCCACGTATTAAAACAGCGCTTCCTGGCTCTTCGAGACCTATATCTGCAAGAAACATCTGGCGCTCCTCATAATCATCTAGCTCTGTAATATCTGCTTCTGTACCTACCGCAAGTACCACTACCTCTGCATTTTCTTCTTTTACAGCCTCGCGTACCTTTGTTACATACTCATTTCCATTTACCGCAGCGCCTTCATCTACGTTACATACGTACATCACTGGCTTGTCTGTTATAAATTGTAATGGCTTTACATACTCTTCTCTCGCATCATCATCAATCTCAATTGCTCGTACAGACACACCTGCTTCTAGTCCTGCTTTTATTTTTAAAAGCACTGCTTCTTCTGCTTGCGCTTCTTTATTACCAGTACGAGATGCTCTTTTTACCTTTTCAAGCTTCTTATCTGTAGTCTCAAGATCTTTAAGTTGCAGCTCGATATCTATCGTTTCCTTATCTCTTATAGGATTTACGCTTCCATCTACGTGTACAATGTTATCGTTGTCAAAACAACGTAGCACGTGTATAATGGCATCTGTCTCACGTATGTTACCTAGAAATTGGTTTCCTAGTCCTTCTCCTTTACTTGCTCCTTTTACAAGACCTGCGATATCTACAATCTCTACCGTAGCAGGGACTACACGCTCAGGCTTTACAAGCTCTTCAAGTTTTGACAGACGTTCATCTGGTACATTTACCACACCTACGTTAGGTTCTATAGTACAAAACGGATAGTTTGCACTTTGCGCTTTGGCATTAGACAGACAGTTAAAAAGGGTTGACTTCCCTACGTTAGGTAATCCTACGATTCCTGCTTTCATAAAATAATGTGTATTAATAGTACGCTTTCGCGAAAGCGGAAAAAATACCTTTCCACTCTTTTTTCAGGATGCAAAGATAATTCTTATTTATAGATCTACCGACTGCCAAACCAAGCTTATATAAACATCCGAAAGTTGTGATATTTTAAGAGAAAGAGGAGGTTGCTACTTAAACTTTGGCAAAGACTTAGCAAAGCATTACCATAGCCTTAAGCATCATAGACGGATTGCATAAGTACTTTTGTATAGAACCAAAACAAAACAACATGAAGAAGTTAATATATACAGTATGTGCAGCACTTTTTACAATCACCGCAGCACAAGCACAAGAAACGATAGAAGAAACAACAACGACAAGAACGACGGTAAAATCTTCACTAGGTAACGAGACTGTTTATAAAACAGAAAAAGTATCTACAGTAACTCCTACACAACTTGATCCTGCAGAGGAAGGACAATTAAACCAAACGTTACAACGAGGAAATACGATTGTAAAACGCGAGGTAACTTACACTTATAATGATTCTGAATTCGACCTTAAAGAATCTGAAGATGGATATACTATCATGAGAACTCGTGATAATAATACTTCTGAGTATGGGACTATGCGCCAACTAGCAAAAGGTGACGTGTACTTACTTAAAACAGCAAACGGAATTTCTGTAAGTTACTTTGATGAGGATGGTAATATGGTCTCTGAGGAGTATAACAATGGTGATGACTCTGTAACGACAGTAACATATAAAATTAAAAAATCGCCAACTTCTACTAAATTTTAAGAAGTTACGATTGATATTACAGCCATAGACAACTTTGGTTGGTTAGATTCCCGAGAGCGCAAGCCTCGGGTTTCTTTTTGTTAGGCTTTCGCCAAAATTTGAACACTTTACCCTCAATCCATACATTTACAAGTATCTTAGTATTCTATATATTCTTTACTAGTACATTATGAAAGCTTTATTTACACTCATCCTAGGTTTTTTAATCGCGCTTACCTCCTACTCACAAGAAATCACAGGAGACTGGACAGGTACCGTAGACTTTCAAGGAAAAAAGCTGGACTTTGCTTTTCACATTCAAGAAGAAAATAGCGCTCTTACCACCACAATGGATATCCCAAGCCAAGGACTAATGGCGGGAAAAGCAGCAACTACTACTTTTACAAATGACACACTCGTCGCGACTTTTCCAGATTTTAATATCATTTACAAAGGTGCTTTTGAGAATGACAGCTTTACGGGTAATATTATCCAAAATAACGTTCCCGTAGCACTCAACCTCGAGCGTGGTGTGATTACACTAAACAGACCACAACAACCGAAGGCTCCCTTTAACTACACCACAAAAGATCTCGTTTTTAAAAATAAGGAGGACGATATCGAACTTAGCGGTAGACTCACGCTGCCTAATTATATTAAGAATCCTCCCGTAGCTATTATCATAAGTGGTAGCGGCCCGCAGAATAGAGATGGAGATATGTTTGGCCACCAGTTATACTACGTCCTTGCAGATTATCTCACCAGACAAGGGATTGCCGTTTTTAGATACGACGAGCGCGGCGTGGGCGAATCTTCAGGAACTTTTAAAACTGCAGGTATCCCAGAGTTTACGAGAGATGCCACGGCTGCACTTGAGTATCTTAAAAAGCGTTCTTATCTCAAGGAGTCTAAATTTGGGTTTATAGGTCATAGCATCGGAGGGATTATCGCTCCGCAAATTGCGGCAACTAATGATGATGTAGATTTTACAGTCATGCTCGCAGGACCCGGAATAGATGGTGACCAACTCATGCTCTCACAAAAAGCAGCGCTAGAACGGTTACTTAATGTACCAGAAGCTCAAATACAACAAGGACTAGAAATCATAGGACTTGCTTATGAGATTATTGTAAATGCTCCAGAAGATCATAAAGACTTAAAACATGAAGTAAATGCAGCCTTACTTAACAAACTTGGTCCTAATGTACCCGCACAGCAAGTAGAATCCATCACAAATCAAATCACTACTCCAGAAATTATAAGCCTACTGAGAACAAAACCTAGTACGTATCTCAATAAAATTAAGACTCCAATTCTTGCAATGAATGGCAAAAAGGATTTCCAAGTTCCTTATGAGGAAAATCTGGAAGCTATAAAAGAAGCTTTTGCATCTAGTAATAACGAGCGTACAAGAACAGTAGCCTTTGAAGGGCTTAATCATCTCTTTCAAGAAAGCACCACTGGCGCGTTAACAGAATACTCAGAAATAGAGCAAACCATGGCTCCAAGAGCACTAGCTCTCATTGCAAAGTGGATTAAGGAAGAAACAATACGATAATTAATTAAGAACCTTATCTATAACTTCCTCATAAGCAGGAAACTCAATGAGGTCATTATGTCCGCCCTCTGGAATGGTAATTAATACCTTTTCTTCTTGATCAATACTATCAAATAATCGCGTTCCATGATAGTATGCGACCACTTCGTCTTCTGTGCCGTGAAGCACTGTAATAGGTGATTGTACATCGTTTATAAATCGATAGGTAGGGAATTCATATTTGAGTAATTTCTTGACTGGAAGTATAGAAAACCTTGAGCTTGCCTCGTTTTCAATACTGTAAAATGGTGTTTCTAGTACGAGTTGGCTCACATTTTCTTTAGCTGCAACATAGGTTGCAAAGGTTGTCCCAAGACTTCTACCGTAGCTTATTATTGGGGTTGTGGGATATTGCGCTTTCGCGAAAGCGTGCCACAGCAAACTATCATCATATAAATTTTGCTCAGTAAGTGCTCCACCACTCTTTCCATACTGACGATAATCCATCACCACGACATTATATTGTTTCTCAACAAAAAACTGCACAATCTCTCCCCAGCGAGCAAGACTTGAAGCGTTACCGTGAAAGTATAAAATGGTTCCTTTTGCATCGTCTACTTGAAATTTAAGTCCATGTAAGCGCGCTCCATCTTGCGCATCCAGCCAAACCTCCTCAGACGAATGTTCAAAATCAAAGGCATAATCCTGCGGCAACTGCTGCGGATGAAAAATAAGATTATCTTGAAAGAAGTATAAACCTCCACAGAGAATCGCATAAAGGTTTGCAACAATAAATAGTATAATCAATGGTTTTTTGAGCTTTTTCATGAATGCTGCCTTGATGGATGCGCTGCAAAAATACTATTCTTCTGTTCGTTTACAGAAAATACCGCAGCATGAGGCGTGGCTTCAATAAATGCTATAGGATTAAAAATTCATAAATAATGAGGTATTTGTGATACTAGATGAAGTCTATATCGCTACGAAAATAATATTAACAATCTCAGTATCTGCGATTAACATAATTTTATGAAAAGGTTATCAAGTTGCAGATTATCTTACAGAATCTTAAAAAATCAAAAAACACAGATCATGAAAAACTTAAAAACAGCTGCTTTTGTCCTTATGGCAGGAGCCTTTGTTGTTACCTCGTGTAAAGACAATGCCAGTGGTGACAAGGCACAAGCAGCAGATGCAAAACTCTCGATAGACTATGAAAAATACGAACTTGAAAACGGACTAGACGTTATCTTGCATCAAGATAGTAGTGATCCTATTGTATCGCTTGCCATACAATATGCCGTAGGTTCTAACCGTGAAAAGACTGGACGCACTGGTTTTGCACACCTTTTTGAGCATATGCTCTTTCAAGAATCTGAAAATGTACCACAAGATCAGTTCTTTAAAACAGTGCAAGATGCCGGAGGAACATTAAATGGAGGTACCTGGAAGGATGGAACTATATATTATGAAACGGTACCTAACAATGCACTAGAGACCGTATTATGGTTAGAGTCTGACCGCATGGGATTCTTGATTAATACAGTGACAGAATCTGCTTTTGAAAACCAGCAAGAGGTGGTTCAAAACGAAAAGAGACAACGTGTAGACAACAATCCTTACGGTCACACAGGATGGGTACTTGATAAAAACATCTATCCAGAAGGTCACCCATATAACTGGCAAGTTATTGGTGAGCTAGAAGATCTACAAAACGCTACGGTAGCAGACGTAAAAGAATTTTACGACAAGTTTTATGGTCCTAACAATGCAACACTCGTACTTGCAGGAGATTTTAAAACTGAAGATGCAAAGGCACTTATTGAGAAGTACTTTGGTGAGATTAAAAAGCGCCAAGAGGTAGCTCCACTTGAGCCACAGCCAGTAACCATTGCCGAAACAAAGAAACTGTACCACGAAGATAACTTTGCACAAGCACCACAATTACACCGTGTGTACCCAACAGTGCAGCAGTATACAGATGATGCCTACGCATTAGATTTCTTAGCTGAAATTCTTGCTAGCGGAAAAAAAGCTCCTTTATATAAGATTCTTGTAAAAGAAAAAGATCTTACTTCAAGAACAACGGCTTACAACAATAGCCAAGAAATTGCAGGAGAATTTCACGTGATTATCACTGCAAATAGCGGTGTAGATCTTGATCAAATTGAAGCAGCAATAGACGAAGGTCTTGCAAAATTTGAAGCAGAAGGTGTAACAGATAAAGATATAGAGCGTATCAAAGCTGGTCTTGAGACTGGTTTCTATAACGGAATAAGCAGTGTAAACGGTAAAGCGTTCCAACTAGCAAGCTATAATGTATTTGCCGGTGAGCCAGATTTTATTGAAAAAGATATTGAGAACATCAAAGCGGTTACAAAGGAAGATGTAATACGTGTGTATAACACTTACGTAAAAGGGAAGCCATACGTACAAACGAGTTTTGTACCTAAGGGCCAACTTAACCTTATTGTAGAAAACTCTGTAAAAGCAGATGTTATTGAAGAAGAGATTAAAGAGAATGTAACCAAGGTAGTAGAAGACGAAGTTACAGAAGTAGTAAAAACACCATCTAAAATTGATCGTGCTACGCCTCCATCTGTAGGAGATGCTCCTGCTCTTAAAATTCCATCGTCATGGGAAGCAGAACTTTCTAACGGTATTGAAGTGTATGGTATTTCTCAAAATGAGATTCCTACGGTAAACTTTAACCTCGTGATAGAAGGTGGTCACCTACTAGATAGTATGGATAAAAATGGGGTTGCAAACCTAATAACTGATATTATGATGGAGGGTACTGCAAATAAAACTCCAGAACAGTTAGAAGAAGCGATAGAATTACTAGGAGCAAGTATAAATATGTATACTTCTCGTGAGGCGATTACTATTCAGGGAAATACGCTTACTCGTAACTTTGCCGCAACCATGGATCTTATAGAAGAGATTTTATTTGAGCCTAGATGGGATGAGGAAGAGCTAGGACGTATCAAGACCGCTACTATTAACGGTATTAAGCGTAGCGCTGCAAATCCTAATGCAGTAGCAAATAACGTATATAACAAAGTATTATACGGTGAAGACCACATCTTTTCTTACCCTACAAGTGGTACAGAGGAGTCTGTAAATAGCATCACTATGCAGGATTTAAAGGATTTTTACAATACTAACTTCTCTCCTTCTGTAAGTCGTTTCCACATCGTAGGAAAAATTGAAAAAGAAGATGCACTAGCAGCACTTGCAGATCTTGAGTCTAAGTGGGAAGCAAAAGATGTTACAATCCCAGAATATCCAGTAGCAAATAATAGAGATAAATCTTCACTCCTATTCGTTGATATTCCAGAAGCAAAGCAATCTGTGATTAACATAGGATACATAGGAATGGCTCGTACAGACCAAGACTTTTACCCTGCCGAAGTAATGAATTATAAACTAGGAGGATCTTTCTCTGGAGCTGTGAACCTTATTTTACGTGAAGAAAAAGGATATACTTATGGAGCGCGTACCTACTTTAATGGATCTAAACTTCCAGGTACATTTACTGCTTCTTCTAGTGTACGTACTAACACAACTGGAGAATCTGTTGAAATCTTTAGAGATGAGATTAAAAAGTACAAAGAAGGAATCTCTGAGGAGGATCTTGCTTTTACAAAAAATGCACTCATTAAATCTAATGCACGTCGTTTTGAGACACAATTTGCTTTATTAGGAATGTTACAAGAGCGTAGCGCTTATGATCTTCCTACAGATTACATTGAGAAAGAGGAAGACGTAATACGTAATATGACGTTAGAGCAGCACAAAGCGCTTGCAAATAAATATCTTGATGAAAACAAGATGGCTTACCTCGTAGTAGGTGATGCCGCAACACAATTTGCACAGTTCAAAAAAATGGGCTTTGACGAAGTGAAAATGCTAGACAAAGATGGAAATGAAGTAGATCTTAAGAAAGTCAAGCAATAATGTGAATAGAAGTACAGTGAATTTCATTAAAAGAGTCTCCACACGGAGGCTCTTTTTTTTGTGATAATGGATACGCTTTCGCGAAAATATGAACCACAAAAAATTAACTAAAACACCTGAAAAATTTAACTAGAAAAGAAAATCACCAATTCATAATTAGAATAAATTTAGCCCATTTACCGAATGCTTGTAAATTATAAACTAACGTATAATGTATTATGAAAAAGTATTTGTTTTCTTGTTTAGTCGCAGCTGTCCTCCTTACGTCTTGTGACGACAACCTTAGATTTAACGCTAGTACAGACCATTTACCTAGTGTAGATGAAATAAGTCTTACAGCTGTAGGAGTGCTAGAAAAAGAATCATTTGTATTTACTATATCTGAAGTTTCCTTCTTAAATGCGTTTCAAGCAAAAGCACGCACCTTGGGGTTACAGCTTGTACCATCATCCTTAAAGGTGATAGATATGAAAGGCAATAAATACTTAAGAGTATTTAGTAATGACAATTATGTATCCACCTTTGCATTAGAGCTAGATGAGTCTGGAGTTTACAGCACAGGAGCAACCATGTGCACCTCACAAACCACCTTTGGTGAAGCTTGCTTACCAGATGGAATGCAATGTATAAAGTTTGTAGATGAGTTTGGTGACACCTCTGAGGCAGACTGTATTAGATCTACAACCTTAAGAGATCAGCTGGCATTTAATAATTAAGGAAGTATAAAGTTGAGAATAAAGAATGCATAAAAAAACCTTCAACAGCTTGTGTTGAAGGTTTATATATTTTCGCGTATGCGTAAAAAATATCTTAGCTATTTTCTTGCTCTCTTTTAAGCTTGCGCTCTTCTCTTTTCTCTTTCATAAATTCAATAAATGAACCTCCTACCCAGTAAGGGATTACAAATGTAAGAAGGAATATCATTAACCAAAATCCAATAGTAAGGATGGTTAAGAATGCGAGAAAACCTAAATATTGGTCAAAATCGAACATAGGATCGTGTCTTTTCTAGTTTGAAGCAAAGATAGTTGATATTATTTATTTTTCACAAGAGAAAAAACACATTTATTGACAGCTTATCAACGATGTGAAATGAAGCCAAATGTTTAAATTTGTGTACCAATTTTAACACATTCAATTATGGAATATAGAATCGAGAAAGATACGATGGGCGAGGTAAAAGTACCCGCAGATAAACTATGGGGAGCTCAAACAGAGCGCTCAAGAAACAATTTTAAAATAGGTGCTCCTGCATCTATGCCTATCGAGGTTGTACACGGTTTTGCCATTCTTAAAAAAGCAGCTGCTTACACGAACTGTGAGCTAGGTGTCCTTTCTACCGAAAAAAGAGATCTTATTGCACAAGCTTGTGATGAAATCCTCACAGGGATGCATGATGATCAGTTCCCACTAGTAATCTGGCAAACAGGTTCTGGAACTCAAAGTAACATGAATGTAAACGAGGTGATTGCAAACCGTGCTCACCAACTAGCAGGAAAAGTAATAGGTGAAGGTGAAAAAACACTAGCTCCTAACGATGACGTAAATAAATCACAATCTTCTAACGATACATTCCCTACAGGAATGCATATCGCAGGATATAAAAAAGTAGTTGAAACTACAATCCCAGGAGTACGTAAATTAAGAGACACGCTTAAAGCGAAAGCAGTTGCCTTTAAAGATGTAGTAAAAATAGGACGTACGCACTTAATGGACGCTACTCCACTTACACTAGGTCAAGAATTTTCTGGTTATGTATCACAACTTGATCACGGTCTAAAGGCGCTAGACAATACGCTTGACCACCTTTCTGAGCTTGCATTAGGTGGTACAGCAGTAGGAACTGGACTTAACACTCCAAAAGGATATGCTGAGCTTGTAGCTTCTTATATGGCTGATTTTTCTGGTCACCCTTTCCGTACTGCCGAAAATAAATTTGAAGCACTTGCTGCTCACGATGCTATTGTTGAAACTCATGGAGCGCTTAAACAACTAGCCGTATCTCTCAATAAAATAGCAAATGACATTAGAATGCTAGCGTCAGGACCACGTAGTAGTATTGGCGAAATATCGATTCCAGCAAACGAGCCTGGATCATCTATAATGCCTGGTAAGGTAAATCCTACGCAATGTGAAGCCATAACTATGGTTTGCGCCCAAGTCATGGGTAATGATGTTGCAATAAGTGTAGGAGGTATGCAAGGACATTATGAACTGAATGTATTTAAACCAATGATGGCTGCAAACTTATTACAGTCTGCACAACTTATAGGTGATGCTTGCGTGTCATTTTCAGATCATTGCGCTTCAGGCATAGAGCCTAACAATGAGCGTATTAAAGAGCTTCTAGACAATTCTTTGATGCTAGTAACAGCGTTAAATACTAAGATAGGTTACTATAAAGCAGCAGAGATTGCAAACACTGCTCACAAAAATGGAACTACACTTAAAGTAGAAGCTATCAACCTAGGATATGTAACTGCCAAAGAATTTGACGAATGGGTACGTCCTGAAGATATGGTCTAATTTTTGTATCATAATATATCGTTAAAATGCACTAAGAGTACGATAAAGTTGTAACTTAGTGCGTTTTAACGTATTATTGTGTATTAAATTTTAGAAATAATGAAGATATTAATGGTTCTTTTGGCTTTGCTGTGCGTAAGTGCGGGCACTCCATTTGAATCTATTTACTATCTAAGAGACACAAACGGAAGCCTTACTATTGATGAAGTGAAAAATGCTACTTTCACTTCTACCAGTTCAGATAATCTCGGAGCTGAGAATGGCACATACTGGTTTAAAATAGATGATATAACTGCAGATAGAGAGATTCTCGAATTGAAATCTTCGCATGTTAGTTACCTAGAATTATACGATTCTAATGGTAAAGAACTTAACATTATGAAGGACACACGGTTTCCTTCCTATTTCCTAGTCAAAAGAAATCTTGAATTCCCACTTTACCTAAAAGCAAATTTCCCATTAGAAGCCTACTTCCCTATTCATTTATCTGATGAATCTTCTTTTGCTAGCAATGAAAAAAGGAGCTTATTAAGCATTGGTTTCTTTTATGGTACAGCGATAGCACTCATCGTAGCGATTTTAGTTTTTTACTTTATAGTTAGAAATACGCAATTTCTATTTTTTGCATTTTTAGTGTTTGCTGTGCTTTTAAGTATCCTAACAAAAGACAATGTCTTGTATTTATTTGGGGTTAGTAGTGACATATCTACATCTCTTGAAATATTTGGACATTATTTAGTAGGCCTTTCGGCTACAGGTTTCATGCTGTTTTATTTAAAAGTAAGACCACACCAGTTATGGATAAAGTATCTTATGCTTATCATAAGTGGTCTGTCCACTCTATTTCTGATAATTTATTTTGTAACACAGAACATTATTAGTTTCACAGGTGTAGACATTACCTCGATTTCAACAGTGATTCTCATGTGGGTTTTGATGCTTATGATTGCAAAAGGCCTAAGAAAAACAATCCTAATACTAGTGTATAGTATTGACATCTTATTTCTTGCGGACTATTTTATACTTCACATCTTTAATCTATCGTTTATAAATTATGCTCCTGCACAAGTAGCTATAGCTGCATCTTTAAACTTTACTTTAATTGCTATATTGCTTCTTGCTTCTTTTAAAGATATTCAAAGAAAAGGGGTCCTAATGAAACAAAAATTAATGTTTCAAGTCCAAGAATTAAAAGAACTCAGTGCCTACAAAAATGTCCAAGACGCAGATGACAATTATATGGAATCTCTAATATACCAGTATGATCTTGAGAATATGGAGGTGCGTATTTTAAACGATATTTCAAAAGGGCTTAGCAATGAAATGATTGCCTTAAAACACAGTCTATCTGATGACAAACTGCAACAACTTACTACTAGCCTCTATTCAAAGCTCGGGCTTGATAATGGGACAGACTTACAAGAATTATCTTTCTAATATAGGCTTTATACACAAAAGTATTAAGTGAATTCTCTTCTAACACACTTACTCTGAACTAATTAAAACAGCTTAGGAAAACTTATAAAAGATTTCTAGACATAAATTATCTCTTATTGTTTAGATAAGTTAATTAGAAAACACACTTATGAGTACTATTCAACCTTATAAAAATACAGCCACTAACTCAATGTAGAATTAATGGCTGTAATATGGATCATTTTATGAAGTTTGCTACGCTTTACTTTTACTCACGTAAAACTTTCTATATTTTCTGTAAGAGAAGAATCCTAAGACTGAAAGTACTCCTACAGTAATAAATATTTTTTGAGTAGCGATGTCGCCTCCACTTTGGTAAGCATGAAGCCCAGATAGGTAATAGTTCACTCCCCACCAAGTAAAGAGAATACTCCCTAGTGCAATAATAGATGAAAAATTGAACAACCATCTTCCTCTTAATCCTGGTATAAGTCTCATGTGTATGACAAAGGCATATACAATGAGTGAGATAAGCGCCCAAGTTTCCTTAGGATCCCAACCCCAGTAACGTCCCCAGCTCTCATTTGCCCACTGTCCTCCTAAGAAAGTACCTATAGCGAGCAACACCATACCTACAGTAAGCGCAAGCTCATTAATAATGGTAATCTCTTTAATACTGAGATCCATTCTTTCTTTATTCTTCTCTGTAGTAAATATCATTAAAAACAGAGAGACAATACCTAAAATGGCACCAAGTATAAAAGGGCCATAACTTGCAACAATTACGGCTGTGTGAATCATAAGCCAGTAACTATTTAAAACCGCCTGTAGATTTGCAATCTCTGGATTCATCCAGTTTAATGATGCTGCCCATAAAATAAATGCTCCTACAAAAGCAGTACTTGCAATGGTAAGCATACTATCTTTTCCGAAGGCTAGACCAAAGAATACCGTTGCCCATCCTACATATAGTACAGACTCATAGGCATCACTCCAAGGAGCGTGACCTGCAATATACCAACGCCATATAAGACCTCCAGTATGAACTATAAACAACACTATGATAATAGCCGCTCCCAGTTTACCCATAAACCTAATAAACTTACTAGGATTAAAAATAGCAGCAATAACAAAAATCATCATAAACACAGCTGCAAGCATATACATCCAGTATAACTTTGTAAATACATCGTGCTCGTTGTAATATACCTCTGCATCTATCTTTTCTTTAGAAGGCATAATATCATTACTATGCGTACGCTGGAATTTCTCTATTCCTGCAAGCACTTTATCTGCATCAGAGTAGTCTCCAGACTGTCTTCCTTTTTGTAAACTGAGTAAGTATGCAGGAAATATTTGATTTGCAATTACCGAGTCTGTTGCTCTGTAAGCTGCATCTTTAACTTCTATAGGTGATATCCACTTATTATTTGGATCGTTTGGCTTAGGAAAAATCTTTAAAATCTCTTTTACCAATGTTCTATCTAGCAACCCTAGACGCTGATCCATTTCTGTAAGTTCCTTTGAGATCTTAGTCTGATTAATTTCAGAATATGCATCTGCAAGGAATGGCCCTAACTTGTATTTAAAATCTGGAGTAAAGAAGTCCATCTGTTTGAAGTACTTTCTGTCTGATGGCACTCCAACAATATTACGCAAACTGTCATTACCCTTTTTGAGATAGATAAGCTCTGTAAACGTCCATATTTGCGGATTCTCAATCATGGAAAGCATTACTTGATCTGCAGTAAGACCTTCATAAGTATCGCTTCTACTCAACTTACGAAGCAGCATACTAGAAAATGTGTTTACAGGCATCATACGCCCACCATCTTCTTGAATCACAAGTTTACCAAACTTTTGAGCATGCTCTAGAGGCACTGCATTCTCAACAATAAGTTTCTTGATTTCTTCTTGTGTAGGCATCGTTTGCTGGTGCGTCACCTCACTGTGTCCGTCTAGACCTAATATATCCTCAATATTCTCACCGTTTGTAGCAATCGTGTCGCGCACCTCTACATTTCCGTTTGAGACTTCTGGTGCTTTATTAGATAAATCGTCTTGTGCGTATCCCACTTTCGCAAAAGCGAAAAACAACAACACCGCAGCTAGTTTTGATTTTTTAATCTTGATTTTTCCTAAACGCTTTTTGAGTTCGCCAAAACGTGAACCCTTATCAAATAGAATCAACATCATCCCTAGATACAATAAGAAATACCCAATATATGTAACCCACGTACCCCAAAAATCATGACTTACTGAAAGAATTGTTCCACTCTCATCTGGGAAGAAACTAGCTTGAAAAAAACGAAACCCTTTATGATCGAGTACGTTATTCATATAGATATCGTAGTCAAAATTCTCATCTGCATCTTCTACAGTTATCTTACTCTCAAAAGATGCATAGCTGTTTTCTGTACCAGGATAACGTTCTGCAACGAAGTCATTGAGTTTTATAGCAAATGGTAGTGGCATCGCTTTACTTCCGTAAGATAGATACAGCGTATGACCTCCTACTTCAATTTTTTTCTTGTCATTACTATAACCGCGACCTCCTAAAAGACCTACAGTTTTAGTCTCACCCTTAACCGTAACATCCACGAATAAGGCATCTTCTTGATTTTTTTCTGGCACTTCCTTTGCGACAATACCTGTACGGCCATGTATCGCAGGCTCTGGAATAACTAGAAGTTTTCCTCCTAAGTTGTATAATGCTCTAAGTTTAAGTGGTTGTTCTACCGCTTCTGGCACTTCGCTTTTAGCTTGTGTTGCCATCACAGTTACATCACCCGCAAATGGTGATGAAAACGTATAATTTTCTCCATCAAAACCAATATTTATTGCTCCATCTGTAGGCTTATTAAAAGCATATAACACATTGTGAATATTTACGAGCTCCCCTTCTACTAAGAAGTGCTCATGACGTTGATTATCTGTTCCTGTTTCGACAATCTTAAGATGCCAGAGTCCGTTTTCATCTTCTACGAAACCATCTTCTGCACCATCAATAAATTTATTAAAGTTGAAAGAAATATCTGTATAATCACTACGATCTGTAGAACTATGATTAAAGCGCTCAGTCCAGGAGAAATCGTTATTAAGGCGTGGCGATAATGATAATTCCTTTTCTAGCGGTCGACGCATAGGCTCTCCGTCACGTTCACCATCTACAAATACTTCTAAATAAGTTTTTTCACTCATAAAAGAGCTTTCTGACGCACCTTCTTCTATAGGCATGACCCCTTCATAACTAATATATTTTGTGATTCCAGCACCTATTAAAATAATGATAAAAGAAGCGTGAAAAATAAGCGTGGTTATCTTCTCTTTACGTAATAATTTATAACGGAAAATATTCCCTACAAAGTTGATGACAAACATGATGTGGATAAGTGTAAACCACCATGCATCATAAATCCAATATCTGGAGTAAGGTGTAGGAGAAGTTTCTTGCCCTTGATCTAAAAAGGTACCTACTGCCATTGCGACAAAGTAAGCTATAAACAATATCCCCATCAGTCTTGTGGAGAATAAAATAGAGGCGATTTTCTTTTGCATAATATAGGCCAATTTTACCGTGTGCAAAGATAACCTACGAGGCTCGAAAAACCTTAGAGAGACGCTTCATAAAAAATGAAAGCTGAGCACATTTAAAAAAGCCTATTTTTGCATCTATGATTGAAGTAAATATTGTCGGTACTGGTAATGTAGCTTGGCATCTAGCCAAGGCTTTGGGTTCGCAAAATCAAGCAATACTCATGCAGGTTGCAGGTCGCTCTCCTGAAAAGCTCAAAAACTTTAACAATATTGCTCGAGAAACTGTCTCAATACATAATCTTAAGCCTGCAGATGTCACCATTATTACTGTAAGCGATGATGCGATTAAAAGTATCTCTGAGCAGATTCCCTTTGATAACTCCCTGGTGGTACATACTTCTGGATTTACTGCGATGAGTACGCTTTCGCGAAAGCATAACAAAGGAGTTTTTTATCCGCTGCAAAGTTTTTCTAAAGAAGACACATCGATAGACTTTACCGAAATCCCCATTCTAATAGAAGCCGGAGATCCGAAAGATGAAAAAACGCTAAAGACGCTAGCGGCCATCATATCAAATAATGTACAAGTAATAAATAGCAAACAGCGCAGACAACTGCATCTCGCAGCAGTATTTGCAAATAATTTTACAAATCACTGTTACACCATTGCTCAAGAACTCTGTGATGTGCACGGTGTTCCTTTTGACACCTTGTATCCTCTCATACAGAAAACCACCGAAAAAGCGTTACAACAAGGACCTAAAAACAGCCAGACAGGTCCTGCAAAACGTGATGACAAGCAGGTCATAGACCAACAAATTAAATTGCTTACTGATCCTGATCATACAGCGGTTTATAAAAACATAACAAAAGCGATTACACATTTCTATGGAAAAGAGTTATAAAGAATACCTACACCACATTACTACATTTATTTTTGACGTAGATGGAGTACTTACTGACGGGTCATTACACATTACATCAAATGGGCATATGCATCGCACCATGAATGTAAAAGATGGCTATGCTATGAAGGCTGCACTAGAAGCTGGTTACAACCTATGTATAATAAGCGGTGGTACTGACGAAGGTGTACGCTCTAGACTTCAAAAACTAGGCATAGAAGATATTGCACTTGGTGCACACCTTAAAATGGAACACTTACAAGCGTATATAAACAAGAAAAATATACGCTTAGAAAACATCCTCTACATGGGCGATGACATTCCTGATTTTCCAGTGATGAAAAAAGTAGGATTACCTTGTTGTCCTCAAGATGCCGTAAAAGAAATCAAAGAAATATCTAGCTATATTTCTCACAAAAAAGGTGGTCACGGCTGTGTGCGTGATGTGATTGAACAAGTACTTAAAGTGCAAAACAACTGGATGAAAGAAATAGATGCTTCGGCACACTAACAATAGATTTGTGGCATACTTAAAAATCATAAGACCTTTTAATCTGTTTATGATTTTTATAGCTCAGCTTATTTTAAAGTTGTCTTTGAGTTATTTGAGAGATGTAGGCACTCAGCTATCTTTTTTAGAGTTTGCGACACTATCTCTCGCTACGCTTTGTATAGCGGCTGCAGGATATATTCATAACGACATAGTTGATCTTAAAGCAGATCGTATCAACAAGCCTAATGAGGTTTATGTAGTTGACAACATCTCGACACGAAATGCCTACGCCTATTGTATCTCACTGTGGAGCTTAGGAGTTCTATTAGGCATTTATAGTTCGTTTATTTTAGGCCATTGGGACTATTCATTACTGTTTATAGGAGTGAGCGTAGCGCTCTATGCATATAACTCATACTTGCAAAGAATCCCTATTCTAGGAAACGTTGTAACTAGTGGGCTGGTTGCTTTTTCGCTCGTCATTATATGGTTGTTTGAAGCCAGAGCTCTTGAGCTTTCTGGAGTAGAATACATGCTCACAAAAGAAGGTCATACTCTATTTACTTTTGTTGTGGTACTTGCTTTTATGATTAACGTACTGCGAGAACTTGTAAAAGATGTACAAGACATAAATGGGGATTATGCCATGGAGTACCGCACCTTACCTATAATAATTGGTAGTAAACGTACGATGCTATTATGCGCTCTCATTGCACTAGGGTTGTTGTTTAATAGCGCATTATTCACATTTATATTTGCAGATGGGTCGCTACCTATCACTATCGTACTTTTTATCTTTACAATAATCCCACTAGGATATATTGCCTCCCAATGCTGGAATGCAGAAAAAACATCAGATTATAAATATATTGCTAGACTACTTAAAGGAATAATGCTTTTAGGCATTCTCCTTTTTCCACTTATACTAATTATAGAACGCTATGCTTAAAGAAAAACTTAAAAATTACAACCTCATACTTGCCTCAGGATCTCCTAGGCGTCAAGATTTTTTTAAAGAATTAGGACTCGATTTTACTATAGATATTAAACCTGTTGATGAGATATTTCCAGAAGAGCTTGAAGGATCAGATATTACAGATCATCTCGCTAGACTCAAGGCTTCTGCATTTTCAAATTTGAAAGCGCAAGACATCCTAGTTACTAGTGATACCATTGTCTGGTTCAACGGAGTTGCTTTAAATAAACCTGAAGACCGCGATGAAGCATATGCCATGATATCTGCGCTTTCTGGCAGTACACATGAGGTAATCACATCTGTCGCATTTACTACTGCTACAGCACAAACAGTTATTAATGATACCACAAAAGTGACGTTTAAAGACCTCACTGATGAAGAAATAGACTATTATATAGACAACTTCCAGCCGTATGATAAGGCAGGTGGTTACGGTATTCAAGAATGGTTTGGCTACATTGCAGTAACCAGCATTGAGGGATCTTACTTCAATGTCATGGGAATGCCGCTTCATAAAGTTTATGAAACGTTAATGCTGCTCGCAGACTCATAGTATTTCTGTAATTTTAATATTAAAATTTATTTCATGTCTATATCCACAAAACAACATCAAGCATATCGAAGTACATTATTAATAGGTAGCGCTTTAGTCATTGTTACTATGATTTTTGGATGTAAGAACAATGATAAAAATACCACCGCTTTCGCGAAAGCGGACACCGCAACAAGCATTAATACGCCAAAAATAACACAGCGCTCCATCTCACAAGAGTGGAAAGACTATTGGTATGCAGGAACTGCCGAAATCACCAGCTACGAGTTGCAACAAGCTCGTTATGGCGAATTAAGAGAAGGAACAGCAGCACTTATTTTTGTAACTGAAGACTTTTTGCCAGAAAAACAAGTAAAAGCAGATAACCAAGACAGCAATAATATTCCAGTTATCAAGTTAAATGCTACTAAAAATTTTGTGACAGGTATTTATCCTTATTCCATTATGAGTAGTACATTTTTACCAGTAAATGAGGAGTTGCACGCTATTAAGGTATCGCAGAGTATGCAAGAATGGTGTGGTAATACGTACACTCAACTCAATAACAGAGATCAATTTGAGGTGCAGATTCACTCTTATTTTGAAAGCCGAGCAGATGAGGAATATACCTTAGATAAAGCAGTATTAGAAAATGAATTATGGGCATTATTACGCATTGACCCTACCCTATTACCTACTGGGAGTTTTACAAGTATTCCAGACGTGTCTTATGCCGCGATGACGCATACTCCTATAAAAGCTTATAATGTTACGGGAAGCTTAACAGCAACTTCATACACACTTAATTATCCATCATTAGACAGAACACTTACTATACGTTTTTCTAGTGATTTCCCTCACCAGATTGAAGGTTGGGAAGATACATATCCAGACGGTCGTGGCGGAGAGAAAATGACCACAACGGCTACAAAGATGAAAACAATCAGAAGTGCTTACTGGGGTAAAAAAACTAAAGAAGACGAAGCACTACGCACAGAACTTGGCTTATAATGATTAGAAAAAAAATTAAAAGTAAAGTAAACGCTTTAGTGAGAAATAATATTACTAGGGAGACCGTGAAAGAGAAACTCTCTCACGCTCCTGGTCATGTAATCTACACTGGTAATAAAGCGCAAAAGGCTGTAAGTATTGACGTCTTTGATTACAACGACGACTATCTGGATGAGGAAACGCTCGCCAGACTAGAAGAATATCATAAAGATACTGACGAGAAAACGGTTACCTGGATTAATATAAATGGTTTAAGCGATACTGTTGCTCTTACACAAATTGCAGAGCGTTATAAATTGCACCCATTAGTAATGGAAGACGTTGCAAACACTAGCCAGCGACCTAAACTAGATGAGTATAGCGACCACTTATTTATCGTTTTTAAAATGCTCTATTATGATGATCAAAATCAGCTTAATGTCGAGCACATAAGTTTAATTTTAGGTAAGACGTATCTGATATGTTTACAGGAATATGATGGTGACGTTTTTGACGGAGTGCGTGAACGTATAAGACATGCAAAAGGAAGAGTGCGCTCTAATGGCGCAGACTACCTTACCTATGCAATTATGGATGCCGTGATTGACCATTACTTTATTATCATCGAGCAACTGAGTAACAAAATTGAAGAGCTTGAAGATAAAATTTATACAGACAACTCTCAAAATTACTCTCAAGAAATTCAGATTCTCAAAAAAGAGGTGATACAAGTAAGACGATCTATATTTCCACTTAGAGAGGTAGTAAACAAGCTCGAAAAAGTAGAAAATCACCTTGTTCTTAAGAAAACACAGGTATTTGTAAGAGACTTATATGATCACACAATCCAAGTAATTGAGACCGTAGAGGTATACCGAGATACGATTGCTGGATTAATGGATATGAACTCGACAAACATTGCAAACCGTATGAATGAAGTGATGAAGGTGCTTACCATCATCGCTACCATTTTTATACCTATGACCTTTCTTGCAGGAATTTATGGGATGAATTTTGAGCATATACCAGAACTAGCTATCAAGGATGGTTATTATTATTTCTGGGGAGCCATGATTGTTATTTTTGTTGCCTCTCTTGTTTATTTTAAGCGCAAAAAATGGTTGTAATTTATGGAATTGTTTAGACCTGAAATCATACATAGTGCTGTAACGCTAGGGATTCTTATCGTTTTACGCATCATCACTTCTTATTTTGTACGTCGTTTTTCTGAGCGCAAAAACAAAGTAAAGAAGCGTGCAAATCTTATTATGAAATACGTAGATGCAGTGTTATTAATAATTGCGTTTATTATAAGTATTCTCATTTGGGGAATTAAAATAAAGGATATTGGAGTCATTGCTAGCTCTGTCTTTGCTATTATAGGTGTTGCATTTTTTGCGCAGTGGTCAGTGCTAAGTAATCTTACCTCTGGAGTTATCATATTTTTTACGCTCCCTTATAAAATAGGTGACCGTATTAAAATTCACGACAAGGACTTTCCTATCATTGCAATTATAGAAGATATCAAGGCTTTTCACACAAATCTACGTACTTCTGATGGCGGACTACACACCTACCCTAACAGTTTAATTCTTCAAAAAGGAATCACACTTGTAGAGGAGGGAATCTCTACAAATATCTTAGAGCAAAATCAACAAATGGACGAGGATGACCCCTTTAATAAAGCGGTTTAGATTGTTAAAGAAACCTTAAAGGACTTAGGCTACCTTTCATAATCGGTATATTTGAGAAGTATCAAACTCCTCATTACTATGCGTAAATCCTATGCGATTTTAGCCCTCTTATTTGTCTTCGCTTGCGCGAAAATATATGCTCAAGGTATTACCGTTCAACCTGTTAAACCAACAGCTAGCGAAATATATCAAGACCTTCAAAAACTCAACTTTCTTGGCTCCGTACTCTACGTCGCTGCACATCCAGATGACGAGAATACTACGGCTATCTCTTATTTTGCAAACACAGTTAAGGCAAGAACTGCCTATTTATCGCTTACGAGAGGTGATGGTGGTCAGAATATTATAGGTCCAGAATTACGCGAACTACTTGGCGTGATACGTACTAACGAACTACTAGCTGCTCGTGCAACAGATGGTGGAGAACAGCGATTTACAAGAGCAAACGATTTTGGATATTCAAAACACCCAGATGAAACGCTCGCTATCTGGAACAAGGAAGAAGTACTGGGAGATGTAGTCTGGGCAATACGAACTTTCAAACCAGATGTGATTATTAACCGTTTTAATCACAGAACACCGGGAAGTACACATGGTCATCATACTTCAAGCGCGATGCTTTCTGTTGAAGCTTTTGATCTTGCGAGTGATACCTCAAAATATACAGACCAGTTACAATACACAGACACCTGGAAGCCTAGCAGACAGTTTTTTAATACCTCTTGGTGGTTTTACGGAAGCAAAGAAAAATTTGATGAGGCAGATAAATCTAAATTGGTTCAAGTAGACGTAGGTACCTACTACCCTAGTCTCGGACTCTCTAATACAGAAATCTCTTCCCTTAGTAGAAGTCAGCACAAGTCTCAAGGATTTGGAAATACGGGAAGCCGCGGTACAGAAGACACCTATTTTGAATTATTACGCGGTGAGATGCCAACTAATAACGACGTTTTTCAAGGAATCAATACAACCTGGACACGTGTGAAGGGAGGTCAAGCCATTAAAAAATTATTAGATCAAGTCGTTGCCGACTATGATTTTACTGCTCCAGAAAAAAGTATTCCTGAGCTAGCTAAAGCATATGCACTTGTGCAACAATTAGATGATGCTCACTGGAAAGCTATTAAATCTAAAGAACTACAAGATATCATCACTGCCTGCGCAGGTATTTATCTAGAAGCAGCTGCAAATACTGGTTATGCTACTCTAGGGAGCGAAGTAACCTTAAAACTTGAAGCGATAAACAGGAGTATGCAATCTGTTGTACTCAACAGCGCATTTATCACATCAAGCAATCAGCGACTAGCTAGCAACCAATCGCTAACTAACAACAATACACTTACTACAGAAGCAACAGTTTCTATAGATGATTCTTTTAAAGATACTTCTGCTTACTGGTTACGTGAAGAAGGAACTTTAGGAATGTACCGTGTAGACGATCCTACCATGATAGGAAAGCCAGAAACTCCACAACAAAACACAGTGAAGTTTGACCTCACTATTGCTGGCGTACCTATTTCGATTGAAAAACCAATTGTTTTTAAATACAATGATCGCGTTAAGGGCGAAGTGTACGAGCCTTTTGAAATAGTACCAGCAGTTTCATCAAAGCTAGACTCGAAGGTTATAATTTTCGCGAAAGCGGAATCAAAAAACATTCCCGTAACGGTAACAGCACATCAAAATAATTTTAGCGGAAACGTATCGCTCACTGCTCCTAGTGGATGGACCATCACACCAAAAAGTGTAAACATATCCATAGCATCAAAAGGTACAGAACAGAAAGTCATATTCTCAGTAACACCTCCTAGCACTGATAGCGAAGGAGATCTCACTCCCGTAGTGACCGCCGGAAATAAGGCGTATACCAAGGAGCTCGTAACAATAGATTATGCGCATATCCCGTTGCAATCACTTTTCTTGCCTAACAAAGCAAAAATTGTACGACTTGACATCGAGCGTAAAGGGGATTACATAGGCTACATTCAAGGTGCTGGAGATGCAGTGCCAGATAATCTCACACAGATAGGCTACCAAGTTGCCATCATAGAACCTAATACTATCACTCCAGAGCTGCTTGCACAATTTGATGCAGTGGTCGTGGGAATTAGAGCTTATAATGTAGTAGATGAGATGCAGGTAAAGCAGCCACTCTTACTCGATTATGTCAAGGCTGGCGGTACACTTATCGCACAATACAATACCTCTGGTCGCTGGGGTGATACAAAAATAGGAGCTCCTTATGAGATGCAACTTAGTAGAGACCGTGTAACCGATGAGAATAGCGAGGTGAGAATTCTTGCCGTAAATCATCCTATCATGAATTTTCCAAATAAGCTCACCCAAAAGGATTTTGAAGGCTGGACGCAAGAACGTGGCCTTTATTTTCCAAACAAGTGGGATGATGCCTATACTCCTATTCTCTCTATGAATGATAAAGGAGAAACGGCAAAAGATGGTAGTTTGCTAGTCGCTCCATATGGTGACGGGCACTACATATATACAGGGTTGAGCTTTTTTAGAGAACTACCAGCAGGAGTATCTGGAGCTTATAAATTATTTGCAAATATGCTGAGTATAGAAAAGCAAGAAAAGAGCGAGATAAAGCAATGAAAAATGAATCCAAATACCCATGGAAAAAGAAGTACACCATAGTACTGCTCCTTAATCTAGCTTACATTATCGTGTTTTATCTATTAATGACCTCATTCTCATAATATGGAAATAATAGACTGGGCAGTACTAGCATTTACGCTCATTTTTATAGTTGTTTATGGAACCTATAAAACACAAGGGAGCAAAAACGCAGAAGAATATATAAGAGGTGGTAATACCTCAAAATGGTGGACGGTAGGCCTTTCTGTAATGGCTACACAAGCAAGTGCCATCACTTTTTTATCTACCACAGGTCAGGGATTTTATGACGGTATGGGATTTGTCCAGTTTTATTTTGGGCTTCCTATTGCGATGATTGTGATTTGTTTGGTGTTTATACCTATTTATCACAGGCTAAAAGTGTTTACAGCCTATGAATATCTAGAAAGTCGTTTTGATTTAAAAACGAGATCACTCGCAGCTACCTTATTTTTAATACAACGTAGTCTCGCTGCAGGGATTACCATTTATGCACCAGCTATTATTCTCTCGGCAGTATTGGGTTGGGACCTCACTACGCTCAATATTATTATAGGGATTGTTGTGATTATATATACCGTTTCTGGTGGTACGAAAGCAGTTAGCATTACTCAGAAACAGCAAATGGCGGTGATTTTTGCTGGTATGGCAATTGCCTTTTACCTTATTCTTGATAAACTTCCGGAGAACATCAGTTTTACAGATGCCTTGAGTATCGCTGGTGCTGGCGAAAAAATGAATCTGTTAGATTTCTCTTTTGATTTAAGCAATAGATACACGGTGTGGACAGGCTTACTAGGAGGAACTTTTTTAATGCTTTCCTACTTTGGTACAGATCAGAGTCAGGTGCAACGCTACCTTTCTGGGAAGAATGTAAAGGAAATGCAAATGGGTCTTCTCTTTAACGGAGCCTTAAAAATCCCGATGCAGTTTTTCATCCTCCTTGTGGGAGTGATGGTTTTTGTTTTTTATCAGTTTAATAGTGCGCCGCTACACTTTAATCCTGCCGCGACAGAAGCCGTGAAGACTTCTATATATGCGAGCGAATTTGAATCCCTCGAACAACAACTCGCTCAAAACCAAAACAACCAAAAAGAAGCTGCCTTTAATTATTTTAAAGATCCTACACTCGATATTTATGAAGAGAATGGAGCTCAAAAATCTTTAATAGATAAATACGAAGGTATTGACAAGGAAATAAGATCTGTGGGTAAAGTGCTCATTGCAAAAGCAGCTCCAGAGGTCGAAAATAATGACAAAGATTACGTCTTTATCCACTTTATACTCAATAACCTTCCTAACGGACTAATAGGGTTATTACTTGCTGTAATACTGAGCGCTGCAATGTCATCTACTGCGTCAGAACTTAATGCGCTAGGCGCTACTACCTCTGTAGATCTTTATAAACGTAATTATAAAGGAACTATGACAGACAGACATTACGTGCGCAGCACCAAAGGCTTTACACTTATGTGGGGAGTGCTCGCCATAATTGTAGCTTGTACGGCAAGTCTATTTGAAAACTTAATCCAGCTTGTAAATATCATAGGTTCGATTTTTTACGGTAATATTCTTGGGATATTTTTACTTGCATTCTTTATCAAATTTGTAAAAAGTAATGCCGTGTTCATAGCAGCACTCATTACGCAAGTAATCATTATCATCGTTTACGGACTCATACATTTTGAGATTATAGAATTCCCATATCTATGGCTCAACGTGGTAGGGTGCGCCCTCGTAATGGGACTAGCCATGTTACTACAAGTAAGCTTTGGAGGTTCTCAAGATAAGTAGCAATGTGTAATTATGCTTTCGCGAAAATGTGAAACAACTAATTAGTATCGCTATAATTAAATACGATCTACATGACTAAAGAAACTAACTGGGCAATACTAGGCTGTGGAAAGATAGCTGACAAATTTGCAAATGATGTAGAACTTACTCAAGGTGCACATCTTTATGCTGTAGCAAGTAGAAATCTTGACAATGCATCAGCATTTAAGGATACTCATAACGCGACTATCGCATATGGTAGCTATGAGGAAATGCTTCTAGATCCTAAAGTAGATATCGTATACATTGCTACTCCTCACATGTTTCATAAAGAGCAAACGCTTTTGTGTCTCACGCATAAAAAAGCAGTGCTTTGCGAGAAGGCCTTTGCCATGAATCTTGAAGAGGTTGAGGAAATGATCGCTTTCGCGAAAGCGCAACAAACCTTTTTAATGGAAGCACTGTGGACGCACTTCTTACCTCATTACCAATTTGTACTTGATACGGTTAAAAATGGAGATTTAGGAAAGATTAAAAACCTTACTGCCAACTTTGGTTTTGACGCAGTTTACGATGTAAATACACGCTTATATAATAAGTCACTCGGTGGCGGTAGTTTACTAGACGTTGGTATTTATCCAGTGTTTGCAGCACTAACACTTTTGGGATATACTGAAAATATAAGTGCTTGGGCTCTATTGGGTCCCACAGGTGTAGATCATCATTGCTCCATGAAATTAGAATATCCTAATCAAGTAGAAGCAAATTTATTTTCGGCTATTGATGAAAAAACAGACACTACTTGTCACATCACTCTAGAACATGGCGAAATACTCATAAACAGCCGTTTTCATGAGCCAACTAATGTGACAATCATTACCAATGGTACTTCAAAAACATATGATTTCCCAATTCCGGAAAGTGTGAATGGATATCATTATGAGATACTGCATTGCCAGAAAATGCTTGAAAGCAATAAGACCGAGAGTGATATTATGACTTTTGATAAGAGTAAAGACCTTATTAAAATGCTAGATACCATTAGAAAAAACATTGGGTTAGTGTACTGACAAATAACTACAAACGGATTTAGATTACAAATTATCACAGTTCGGTCATTGATTTTTACAGTTGGGTAATGGAAGATTTTTTTCGCGAAAGCGTGATGATATATTTACATCATCAACAAAAAACAATAACTATCTAATACTATCAATTATGAGAACAATTATCTTTTTATTACTCGCAGCTGTTTCAACAATTTCTTTTGGACAAGAAGCAGAAGGAGTTACCATCACGGTAACCATTCCTAACTTAACTAATAATGACGGTTCTGCCTCTGCAGCGCTATATAATGAGGCGACCTTTATGAAAGCTGCCCCAATAGATTCTCAGGCAGCAACGCCAGAAAACAATATGGTTACCTTAGTTTTTGAAAATGTACAGCCTGGAGATTATGGGATTATAACGCTACATGATCAAAATGGAAATAACCGCATGGATTTTGAAGCAAACGGGATGCCTAAGGAGGATTATGCAACTTCTGGTAGTGGTACAGGTTTTGGACCGCCTAGCTGGAACAATGCAAAATTTACAGTAGGTACAGAAGATGTTCAACTAGAAATTAAAATGTAATATTACTTTCTACATATTACAAAGCCAGCAGTCATCTGCTGGCTTTTTTGCTATAAGAAAAAACTTATAAATTGATGTTGTACATAGTTACACTCAATGATTTTCTTACTTTTGTGTTA
The DNA here is from genome assembly GCF_007827285.1 of Dokdonia sp. Hel_I_63. Taxonomy (NCBI): domain Bacteria; kingdom Pseudomonadati; phylum Bacteroidota; class Flavobacteriia; order Flavobacteriales; family Flavobacteriaceae; genus Dokdonia; species Dokdonia sp. Hel_I_63. The sequence continues at coordinate 2,707,688 of NZ_VISD01000001.1, forward strand.
TATATTAGAACATGACTATTACTCAACTTAAATATGTGCTTGCGGTGGCAGAGCACCAAAATTTTACAAGAGCAGCTCAAAAGACATTTGTTACTCAGCCTACGCTTAGTATGCAAATACAAAAGCTTGAAGATGAGCTAGACATCCTTATTTTTGACCGTAGCAAGAAGCCTATTGAACTTACAGAAATAGGGTCAAAAATTGTACACCAAGCCCGTAATATTGTAAACGAAGCAAACCGTATTACAGATATTGTAGATCAACAGAAGGGGTATATAGGAGGTGAGTTTAAACTAGGAGTTATTCCAACGGTAATGCCTACGCTACTCCCGATGTTTCTTACTAATTTTATAAAAAAATACCCTAAGGTTAAGCTCAAAATTGAAGAGCTCAATACAGATCAAATCATGGAAAAACTTGAGGAAGGACATCTAGACGCCGCTATCGCGGCAACTCCTCTTGAGAACCCTATGATTAAAGAGAGACCTCTTTATTACGAACCTTTTGTAGCATACGTTCCACAAAACCATAGACTGAGTAGTAAGAATATTTTGGAAACTACAGATTTAGACATGCAAGATATGCTCGTGCTAGAGGACGGACATTGTTTTAGAGATGGTGTGATTAATCTCTGTGCAACACCTAGAAATATGAATAATGAGAAATTCTCATTAGAAAGCGGAAGTTTTGAAACGCTCGTAAAACTAGCAAATGAAGGTTTAGGCATGACGCTTTTACCGTATCTACATACACTTGATATACCTGTAAAAGAAAAACAACTTTTTAAATCATTTAAAGAACCTTCTCCTGCTAGAGAAATAAGTATTATCTATCATAAGAGCGAACTTAAAATACAAATTATAGAGGCCTTAAGATCTACAATCGCTGGAGTGGTAAAAGGTGCAATTACATTTCAAAATGTGCAAATAATAAGCCCTATTTCAAAATAAGCACTCATTTAACACTAAAAAAGCCCCATTGCTGGGGCTTTTTTTATTGTTTTAAATAAATTAGACAATGACCAAGATCAGGATTGGTTTTTACCAAAGCATTGATCCAGATTCTAAGTTCATCTATTTCATAAGGTAATAGTCGTTTAATTGCTTTCTCTAGTTCTTTACAAAATAGTGTGCTATCAAAACTTACCTTATCTAAAATAGTTTTTGTGTATTCAAACATTGCTCTCGCCATATTCGAAGGGTTTTATAGGGTTAGATTATTAAAAGTAGTTTGATGCTATAGGCTATGATTTAAATTTTTGAACTCTATAAATATAAGATATAAAGAGTAATACAACCTCTATCATACTACTTTTTAACATCTTAAATTAAAGTTAAATACTTGTTAAATAAGTAGTTGCGAGATTTCTCAAAATCGATTATCACCGTCAAGTAAATCTCCTAAGCCTCCTAGTATAGAGCCCTCACCCCTTTGTTTGCCTCCTGCCTTTGGAGCCATTGCTAGCACACGGTTTGCAAGACGACTAAAAGGAAGTGACTGTATATAAACAGTTCCAGGACCGCTTAATGTGGCAAAAAACAACCCTTCTCCACCAAAAATGGTGTTCTTAATACCTCCTACAAATTCTATATCATACGTTACCGTACTATCAAAACCTATGATACATCCAGTATCTACTTTTAAACGCTCCCCAGGAGCAAGTTCTTTTTTAAGAGTTGTTCCTCCTGCGTGTACAAATGCAATACCATCGCCTTCTAGACGCTGCATGATAAATCCTTCTCCACCAAAAAGGCCCCTACCTAGCTTACGCGAAAATTCTATTCCAACAGAAACACCTTTTGCTGCGCAAAGAAACGCATCTTTCTGGCAGATAAACTTCCCTCCTATTTTATCAAGATCTATAGGAATTATTTTACCTGGATATGGAGAAGCAAAGCTTACTTTCTTCTTACCTATTACATCATTATAAAAAGCTGTCATGAATAAACTTTCTCCAGTAAGTAAACGCTTTCCTGCTCCAAAAATTTTCCCCATTAAACCTGTATCCTTTGCAGAGCCATCGCCAAAAATGGTTTCCATGCGGATACCATCTTCCATCATCATAAAGCTACCAGCCTCTGCAATAACACCTTCTTGCGGATCTAACTCTACCTCTACATATTGCATCTCTTCTCCAAAGATCTCGTAATCTATTTCATGTGCATTCATTCTTTTTGATTTTTTGATTGTAGCTATAGGTAGCTATAAACCCAATCTTGTTACACTGATTTAAAAAAGAAAAAGCCCAAAGGTATCTTCGGGCCTAATTTTAAAATAATTTTTAATTACAAGGGTTGTAAAGTATATGACCTAGAAACGGTGATTACATGACACTCATCTTCTTCAACATTAAAAGTCTCTGTTATAATGGTCTGGAAATTCTCTTTTTGAATAATTAAAAAATAACTCCCCGCTCGCTCATCTGGTCCTACGTACACTCCAGAACTTTCTTCTGTAAGCGTAGCTTCAAACTGTTGATCCTTAGCAACGATACTTACTCCTTCTAATAAAGAACTATCTTCTGTATTTCTAACCGTAATTCTAAAGGAAGGCACCACCTCAGTAGTACAAATCACCTCTGCTGGACTAGGTGAATCGTCATCACCACAGGAAATAAACATTACTAGACAGCATATAACAAGTAAATATTTCATAGACTCTAATTATTTTATACTAAGATACTTCTTTACTACTTCAAAATGAATATGTGCACTATAGATTATCTAGCTGGTTGCTGTTTTTATCATCACTTATTGTCCAGAAAAAGCCCACAAAAAAGAACTGATCAGTCGCTGGGCGTAATGCTCTGCGGTCAAAGGTACCTGCAGGATTAGGAGTATCTGCATATTGATAGCCATTTACGTTTCTTAATCCAAGTACATTGTTTACAGAAAAATACAGGATCTTTTGCTGGGATAACAAATAAGCCCAGTTTACACTTAAACTATTAAAAGACTTCGTGTTTGCTTGTAAAAATCCACTTATATTTCTGTCTGTATACGTACGCCCAGAACTATGCTGGAAGCTTACGCCCACCTGTGACTTCCAATCTTTAATAAAATACTTACCCACCACAGATAGGTTATGAGGACTCGCAAAAGATGGTCTTGCCTGTTCCTCAAAATTGAGATATTTCCTTTCTGAATCTAAGTAGGAATAGCTCACCCAGTAATCCATATTTTTTATACTGGTATTATCTCTCCAAAAAACATCCACTCCCTGCGCATAACCATTTCCCTCATTTGCAAAAACGCTCTCTGGACTATTAAACACAGTATTAGAGGTAATCAAATCACTATAACTCTTACGATACGCCTCTGCTCTAAATATCCGACCATTGTTGCTATACTGATAGTTTGCTATGTAGTGCGTCGTCTTTTGAGCATCAAGATCAAGACTAAATTTTAAAAAGTCATTCAGCGGATTTTGATAAAAGTCTCCATAAGCCAAAGAAAACTGACTGTTTTTACCTGTTTTATAGGCTAGGCTCACTCTAGGCGAAAATGTGACTCCTTCCATATAATCTGTATAACTCGCTCTAGCGCCTAGCTTCAAAGCAAAATCACGAGAGAAAATAATATCACTCTCGGCAAAAGCAGCAGAAATATTACTCTTAAAATCATAAGCTGCTACGATATTCTGATCATCAAAGACTCCATTAAAATCCTCCTTAAAATTTGTTATAAAATGCTCCGCACCAAAAGCTAATTTAAGTCTATTTGAAAAACGCTTTTTAAGTTTGACTTTAAGATGTGCACTATTTTCTTTGTTATCGATGTTAGTAGCCGATTGTAGAGATGTATCATTTTGAGCACTCGTATAACTTCCTCCCGTTTGTATACTCCAAGTATTACTTAACATTCCAGTATAATTCGTGTTTATGTAGACATTTGTGTTTTTTAAGCCTAGCGTGAATCCTTCTGGATTATTAATATCTTCTTGGGTAATGTCAAAACTTGTCTTGTCTCCTGCTGCATATAATTTAAACAAACCATTTTCTGTCCTGTAGCGATAGACCGCTTCTCCAGAAAAGGTCTGAAAAGGCTTATTAAAATTATTACGATTAGAAAACAATGCCACATAGGGAGCAAGATTTATGTAGGATGTACTTACACTGAGCGAACTCTTCTCCCATTTTCTGGTAATTCCTAGTCCGCCGCCTACAGACATAAGAGAGATATCTGTCTTATTTTGATCTGGCTCATCTATGGTATTCAGTAATAGAACACTTGACAAAGCCTCTCCATACTCCGCCGAGTATCCTCCAGTGGAAAAAGTAATCCCATCAAAAAGAAAAGGACTATACCTGCCACGAGTAGGCGTATTATTTGCTGTAGGTGTATATGGAGTAAAGACACGTATGCCATCTATAAATATCTGCGTTTCTCCGGCATCTCCTCCACGTACAAAAAGTCTACCATCCTCAGCTACCGTTGTTGTACCAGGTAGCGTTTGTAACGCACCTACAAAATCTCCTAGCGCACTTGCCGTAGTCACAACATCCAAAGGCTTGAGCACAGAAACTTTACTATTATCACTAGCCTCAAAGGTCCCTGCCGAAAGTACAACTGTATCTAGTGAGTTTACGTCTTCCCGCAATGTGATTTTAAGGTCTTTAAAAGTCGTTACTTCCATAAACGACTCATACGGTTCGTATGATAAGAAGGTGACTTTTAGTAGCTGCGTTCCCTCTTCACTTGTGGTAAAAGAGAATGATCCATCTGCTGCGGTACTGGCTCCATCATAAGTGCCATCTATAAAAATATTTGCACCTTCTATGGGAATTCCTTTCGAGTCTGTGACTTTTCCCGAGACGACGGTCTGGGCAGCTAATTGATAACATAATAGGCAAACGAGAATGTGTAAGAGTGATTTCATAAATAGTTCGGTTGATTGATTGTTGAGCAAATATGGAGCGAACTACGCTTTCGCGAAAGCGTAATACTCTCAACCGTCATTTTAGAGTTCCCAGTTGTACTTCATAAGATTAAAGTCCTAATAAAATCATTTTTCTCACAGACGTTAAAGAAGGTTTTAAAGCGAAAAGGACATTTATAACGTTTACGTAACTACCACAACATTTGCTTTTGCCTGAGAAGTAAAAATTTTCAAAAAAAATCAAATTAAAATTAATTTTTTAATGAACTATAAACGTGTTTACTAAAGCTATAATCGGCAATATTCAGTGATTGATTTTACTAAAACGTAACATATGAGGATGTGCTTACACAACTATTATATCTATATTTATCCCGTTGAAAGTTCAAGAATTTAACAAGTAAGAAAAAACCTCTGCAATTAGGGAGCAGAGGTTTTTTTCTTTTTAGGCACTTATTAGTTGATCATCTCAGGCGTCAATTATATAGAGTAACTTGGACGTTACCAGAAATAGACTAAAACTTTTAGAATTATTCTGTAACACTTTGTAAGAAATCTCTACTTACCATTAACTAAGCCACCAACCATTGGATAAAACAGTCGAAGATAATTTTGTAACCCTTCTGGAAGAGAACCAGAACATTGTGCATAAGATTTGCCGATTGTATACCAACAATCGGGATCAACACAATGACCTTTTTCAAGAGATTACGATACAATTATGGCGTGCCTTCCCTAAGTTTAGAGGAGACTCAAAGTTCAGTACGTGGATGTACCGCGTGGGATTAAATACCGCCATCACTTTATATCGTAAATCTAAGAGAACGGTGCAGACTCAGGATTTTGATTCTGTCATGTTTCGTATATCGTCAGAAGAATATGATGATACCGTCGAGCAGCAATTAAAGTTGATGTATAGTGCAGTAAAAGAGCTTAATGATATAGATAAGGCACTCGTCTTTTTATATCTAGAAGATAAAAACTACAGTGAAATCTCTGAAACCCTAGGTATATCAGAGGTAAATGCAAGAGTGAAGATGAACAGAGTGAAGAAAAAGCTCAAAAAAATATTAAATCCATAAGCTATGGTAGATGAACTAGAAATGCTAAAGAAAGATTGGCAAAAGCAGGAAGGATCACTTCCTAAATATACGAAGGAAGACTTGTACCCTATGCTACTTAAGAAATCTTCTTCTGTAGTGAAGTGGATACTTTTTATAAGTATTGCAGAATTTGCTGTATGGATCTTACTCAGCTTCGGAATTAAAATTACAGGAGACGACGCCTCAAATGTAAAAACTGTAATAGGAGATTCAGTAGAATATATTTCAACAGGAATTCACCTAGCAGCGCTTATATTCTTCATTGGTTGGTTTTATAAAAATTATAAAAAAATTGAAAACACGGACTCTCCAAGAGTACTAATGCAAAATATTTTAAACACGCGTAAAACCGTAAAATATTATATATGGTTTAACCTTGCGTTTCTTGTACTTGGGACTGTAGGTGCATTTGTTTTGATAGAGGCAACGCATCCAGAGTTCCTTTCTACAGATAGTCTCTTTCTAGCCGTAATAAGTCTGATTATTATGCTCGCTTTAGCGATTGGTATTCTCCTTATTATTTATAGACTACTGTACGGCCGTCTTTTAAAGAGACTAAGAGTAAATTACAATCAACTTAAAAAATTGGAACTTTAAATCTAGGGGGTTTGAGTTCTGATTAAGGCAATAGGTCAAGCTGTTGCCTTTTTACTATATAAAAAGCGAGAGCGACCTTACGGTCGCTCTCGCTTTTTTTTCTTAGTAAGGTGAGTATATTAATACTCCCACTTTCTCTTTTTATTAAGTTCTTCTTCTGCTTCTATCTCTTCCATAGGAATCACCTTTAAGAAAGATGGATGTTGCTCGATTGCATATTCTAGTTGCTCTACAATCTTCTCTACAGAGTCGTTTTCATAATCAATTACAAGTGGCTCTTTTACTTCAAAAGATTGAAGAATACCACGTTTTTTAATACGTAATCCTTTCTTGTCAAAACTCCTTCTAAAACCATCTATCACAATAGGCACTACGATAGGCTTATAGTTCTTAATAATGTGAGCGGTTCCTTTTCTAATAGGTTTCCATGGTTTTGTAGTTCCTTGCGGGAACGTAATTACCCAGCCATCATCTAGCGCTATTCCTATATTCTCAGTATCCTTAAGGTTTACCTGGCGATCTATTTCTTTACCTTTTTCTCTCCAAGTACGACTCACGGTAATGGCTCCTGCATAAGCCAGTATGCGCGGTAGTAAACCAGCCTTCATCGTTTCTCCAGCGGCTACGTAGTAAAGGTTGAGTTTTGGATCCCACAGGTATCCTATATTTTTTATAGAATCTGTACGACCGCTTAAACTCGCGTTAAATACGTGAAACATGGAAACCACATCTGCAAAATATGTCTGGTGATTTGAAACAAATAATACGTTTCTATCTGGAAGATTAGTCAGTATTTCAGAACCTACTATCTGTAATTCATTAAAACCGCGATAACGTCTATGAGTCATTGCACCAGCAATTCTTATAAGCCAGCGTTTTAAGAATAGTATATGTCCAAATGGATTTTTTTTAAATATCCCCATTGTGTAGTTTAAAAATTGGTTGTGTTTGAGTGCGCTTTCGCGAAAGCGTACTTGGTTACAAACAGCCTGTAAAGATACAAAAGGCGTTACAATTTTAAAGAAGTGTTAAGAAGCGATCGTACCTCACTGAGCATCATTGCTGTAGCTCCCCAAACAATATGACCTTGCAATTTATATGCTGGTACCTCCATATCATCCATATACGAGGTAGAGAGCTTTTGAGTGGTTATACAGTCGTCAGAGAGAAACTCAGAAAGTGGCACAGGTATTAAAGACTCGACCTCGCTTTCTTGAGCAATAAATGCTGGAGTATGATCTAGATGTCCTATAAATGACTGCACCCAGAAATTACTAGGAGGAATGTAAATATTTGTGAGTTTGCGAGAGATTACAACATGAGATTGCGGCACGCCTACCTCCTCTTCTGTCTCTCGCAATGCTGTATGCGCAAGGTTTCTATCTGTGAGTTCTACCTTTCCTCCAGGAAAGCCTACTTGATTAGAATGTACACCTTCATAGGTCTTACGTAAGATGAGTATAAACTCCGTATCACCATCTGGCGTAGGATAAAATAAGCACATCACACCAGCTTGTCTTGGGTTGCGCTTTGTGATTTCTAGTTCCTCGAGTTCTTTAAGTCGTTCTGTGGGTGCCATCTCTAGTTGCACATCGCGCCCTGGAAGCGGGAGATTTCCTATTTTTGAAGCTAATTCTAAAAATGATTCAAATTTCATTTATGCGTACGTATCTCTGGATTATTATAGCGCTGCTAGCGAGCACAAGTTGTCAAGATAAGAAATCTGCACCTAATTCTGTAAAGGAAGAAGTGGCAAAAAAAGACACGCTAGCACTACAACAAAAAGACATCAAAAAAGTAGATCCATCACTGGTAATGGGTACTATAAAAGAGCCTACAATTTCTGGTCAAGAAATGGTCATTGATTTTCTTACGGCTTATGGAGAAGAGAATCCTGAGACTAAGGTTAAGATTACCACCCGTTTTGGAGAAATAGAAGTGGAGCTTTTTACAGATACTCCGCTACACAGAGCAAACTTTATCATGCTCGTAAAAAACGGCTATTTTAATACGACGCAGTTCCACCGAGTGTCACCTAATTTTGTGGTACAAGGAGGTAATAATGATACGCAAGGCACTGCGCGCAACAGAGCGAGTTTTGGGAGTTATTTAATACCAAATGAAGCAAATCCTAGCCATACGCACACGCGAGGAGCATTTTCATCGGCTAAGTATACCGAGCAAAATGTGAGTAATGCGACTGCTCCTTTTGAGTTTTTTATTGTGCAACCAGAACGTGGAGCGCATCACCTTGATGGGGATCACACTGTTTTTGGCAGAGTGACTAAGGGAATGGATGTTGTGGATGAAATTAATAAGTTAAAAGTGGACGGCAGCGAGTGGCCAGTTGCAAATGTATATATGAAAATTGCCCTTATTGATTAAGCGTCTTTTTCTTCTTTACACACATTCTATCCGCGTTGCCTCCGTGCTTCAAAAACTAAGATTCCCGCAGCAACTGAGACATTCATAGAGTCTATTTTACCTCTCATCGGGATTTTAATATTTGTACCTACAGTGCGCCATTCTTGAGATAACCCTGTAGCTTCTGTTCCTACCACTATTGCTGTAGGCGTTGTATAATCTTGTGCTGCATAATCTACCGCCTCTTGTAAAATAGCACTGTAAACCGCTATTCCTTTTTCTTGTAAAAATGAAATCACCTCAGCAGTTGTTCCTGTTGCAATTTGTGTGGTAAACACACAGCCCACGCTTGATCGTATGATATTAGGATTGTATAAATCTGTTTTGGGATTTGCGATAATTACTGCATCTACCCCAGCTGCGTCTGCTGTTCTTAGTAGTGCGCCTATATTTCCTGGTTTCTCTGGTGCTTCGGCAATTAATAGTAGCGGATTTTCAGGTAGCGCCAACTCTTGTAAGGTTTTAGTTTCCGCTTTCGCGAAAGCGATAATTCCCTCCGTTCCTGCTCTATAAGCAACTTTCTGGTATACCTCGGTAGATAAACTTGTCATCATCGCTGTGCCATTTACCATCCCAGCAACCTCATCTTCTGAAATTACAGCTTCATTAAAATAAACCTCTGTAATCTCGTATCCTGCGGCAATAGCAAGTTCTATCTCCCTCACACCTTCTATAATAAAACCACCCTCCTTCTTACGTGCGCGTGACTTATCTTGAAGTTGTAACAGCCTTTTTACAGCTGGATTCTGGATACTAGAAATATATTTTGACATAGCACAAATGTAGAATATTCTGAAGATTAGAGAAAAACTAGAAGAGAATAATTGCTTGTCAACACAAGAGTCTTGATAAGCTTAGCAATTTACATTTATCTCATTATTTTAAAGAATAGGTTCTATGCTTTTATAAACCGGTAAATGAATTTTTCTCTTTATCTGAAAATGATTGACGAGTTTTGTAAGACTATAAATTCAGTACGACTACAATGCAAATTCTAACCAATAATATACTATGAACAAATCTATCTTATTACTTGCTGGGCTTATAGCTTTTGCAAGTTGCAAAAATGAACCAACCGTAAACACCGAAGAAGTTGCTGTCGTAGAAACTCCATCAAGAGTGTACCCAGATCAAATTTCTAAAGTTTTTGAAGCGCACGGAGGTATTGACACTTGGAATAACATGAATAACTTATGTTTTACCTTACCTAAAGGAGACATAAACGAAATACACACGGTTGATCTTAAATCTCGTAAAATACGTATTGAGACTAAAGATTTTGTACTAGGATATGATGGTAAAGACTTATGGTTAAAACAAGATACCATCGCTTTCCAACCAGAGAGAGCTCGTTTTTATCATAATTTGATGTTTTATTTTTATGCAATGCCATTTGTACTAAGTGATGAAGGAATCATATACTCAGAGGTTCCTGCTTTAGAAATGGATGGTGTAAGCTACCCTGGGACTAAAATTAGCTTTGGTAGCGACGTAGGGGATAGTCCTGATGATAATTACATCCTATATAATGATCCTACTACAAATGAAATGGCATGGCTAGCGTATACAGTGACAGCAGGTAGTGATGGACCAAGTGAACGTTACAGCTTTATTAAATATGCAACATGGCAAGATGTAAATGGTCTCAAATTACCTAGCGAACTACAATGGTACAAAGTAGTAGATGGCAAGCCTACAGAAATGAGGAATGCTATGAATTTTACAAACCCTACAGCAACTGCTACGCAACTAGATATTGCTACTTTTTCAAAACCTGAAGGTGGAGTACTTGTAGAGTAATCGGTTACCACATAATTAGCAACACAAACGCCATTCTTGATGAATGGCGTTTTATTTTTACCACAACTCGCTGATTATCAAAATTAAAAGCCATAATCTACCACTATCAGCATATTGCATCTTACTGCTATTTAGGCATATTTCTGATTAAAATCTATTAGATTTACTTTACAAATAAAATGCATAATTTTAGTTAGCTAGTTGTCTATATATGAAATACTACAGCCTTAATAAGCAAGCGCCAGTCGTCACTTTTGATGAAGCAGTAATACGAGGAATTGCTCCAGATAAAGGACTTTACTTTCCTGAAAACATCCCAGTACTTCCTGCTACCTTTTGGGAACATCTTGAGCATTTATCTAAAGAAGAGATCGCTGTAGAAGTTATGAAACCTTTTGTAGGTGATAGTATGGACGAGGTTACACTTACAGAAATTGTAGCAGATGTACTTTCTTTTGAATTCCCGCTAGTTCCTATAGAAGATAATGTGGCAACGCTAGAACTTTTTCATGGACCTACTATGGCCTTTAAAGATGTAGGAGCTCGCTTTATGGCGCGATGTCTAGGTCACTTCTTAAAAGAACGTAATCAACAAGAAGAAGTCACTGTACTTGTAGCAACCAGTGGCGACACCGGTGGAGCTGTTGCTAGAGGTTTTTATAAAGTGCCAGGTATAAAAGTGGTAATCCTCTACCCTTCTGGAAAAGTATCTGATGTGCAAGAGCGACAACTCACCACCTTAGGAGAAAATATCACCGCACTTGAAGTTGACGGTAATTTTGATGATTGCCAGGCGATGGTGAAGAAGGCGTTTTTAGATCAAGAAATTACAAGTACAAAACAACTCACCTCTGCAAATAGTATTAATGTCGCAAGATGGCTTCCGCAGTCGTTGTATTATCTATTTGCTTATAAAGAATTAAAGAAGCAAGGAAAAGCAGATTCCCTCGTGTTTTCTGTCCCTAGTGGAAACTTTGGTAATATATGCGCTGGTATGGTAGCACATATGATGGGAATGCCTGTGCACCAATTTGTAGCCTCTGTAAATAGCAATACAACCATCCCAAGATACATGCAAAGCGGAGTCTATACTCCTACGGCAACGGTTGCGACCATAAGTAATGCGATGGATGTGAGTGACCCTAGCAATTTTATTAGAGTACTTCAACTTTTTGAAAATGACAGACAGTTGTTGTCTCAAAAGTTTTTATCATACTCCTATTGTGATAATGCAACACGTGGTGCGATGCTCGATTTGCATGAAAATCATAATTATATAGCAGATCCTCACGGCGCGGTTGGATACTTAGGACTCAAGGCCTATTTAAAAGATCATCCAGAAGCTTACGGAGTGTTTTTAGAAACTGCACATCCTGTTAAGTTTTTACCAGCAGTTACACCCGTAGTAGGTAACATTGATCTCCCCGAACAAATCAAAGAGTTAATGGATAAAACGATGGATACCATTCCTGTGAAGAATTATGAAGAGTTAAAGACCTATTTGCTGGGATAGTTCGCTTTCGCGAAAATCGTCCCGAATTCACTTCAGGAAGAATTCATAATCTAATACCAATTAAAGAAGAACACTATCTTTTAAAATAATTATAGCCAATGGCATCAATACTGAGGTGTTCTCAAAACAGTCATCAAACGTCACATATGATTACGAACGGATTAGGTAATTAATCCCAATCTACAATTGCTGCTGTATTCCCAGAGAGTACTCGTATGTATTTTGTGCCTTTTACAATCTCTGCGTGTTTCAGGGCAAGACGCTTAATTTTATAGGTATATCTTGTATCTAGAAGATTACCTTGCTCGTCGTAATATTCAAGTCGGTTGAAACGTTTTGCAGCATTTGATCTAAACACTGTGCGCTTTTTCCCAAATCTTTTCTTCAACATTTCATCAAAAGATTCGAGATTCTTAATTCCATAATTAATCACCCAGATATCACTTACCTCCTCTTCTTGTCCATTAGCATTGTCTGAGTCGGCATAGCTCATACCAGAGATGATTACTTCGTTATTTTCCTTTTGTAAAGCACTTGTGAGATATTCTTTACCAGAGCCACCAAGTTCTAGCTCCCATCTTACGATACCTACTTTATTAATTTTAATAATAGAAAAGTCTTCTGTAACTCCGCCATTTTGAGCTGTACGGTATTGATTTTTTGCTATAATTGCTTTTGTGCCTCCTAGTAGAATATCGCCATTATCTAGCTCCTGTAGCGAGGTAAGCTTATCATCTGTAAAATTTCCAAAACTACGCTGCCACAATATATTACCATGACTATCTATCTTAACCACCCACCAATCTGTTCCTCCTAGATTTTTAGTAGTTTTTGTTCCTCCTATTCCAGACTCAGAGATACCACCCAGTATAAAACCTCCATCTTGAGTGGCAATAGTTTTCACAATCTGATCGTCTTTTGCTCCACCTATAGTGGTAGACCATTCTAGATTTCCTGTCTTCCCGTAACTTGCTACATAAAAATCTTTATCGCCTAAGGTAGTAGCGTCGTCAGTTATAGCTTTGGTCGTATATCCTGCAGCTAGTGTACTTCCAGAGGCAGCGGTAGTAACACTACGTAACTTACGTTCCGTACCAGCAAGCTGATTTTTATTCCAATTCATCTGTAAAGCTGGGTCAAGATGTAGTCTCCACAAATCATCTTTGGACGCTGTAACTTCTATTTCAGTAACTTCTTGTTCTAAAAATGTAGGGTCACTGTAGCTATCTTCTAGTGTTTTATAACTTGATCTACTTGAACGCACCATTCTAGATTGAATCTTTTGTGGTGATTCAGGATTTTGAGAAATCGCAAACTCGTCTGTATTTATAATTGCAGAACTATCTGCATTTATCACTGTAGATCTAATGAGCTTAGCCTCTTCTGGCGACTGAAAAATTCTTTTAAGTACGGCTTTATTTCTTGAGGCTACCAGCCGCTCCTAGTCTACAACGCCTTCTCCATCTAGCTTGACCATCCAGACATCTGTCTCTGCAGTTGCATACTGGTCTAATGTGGTTTTCTTATTAGTATGTCCACCTATAATATAACCACCGTCTGTAGTTAATTGAGCCTCCGTAGTTCTATCTACAGGATACGTATCTAATCTCTTCTCCCATATAATTCCTTCTTGCGACCACGCAAGAGCTGGTAACAAGACAAGTAAAAAAAGAACGGTTATATTTCTCATAATCATTACTGTAGCATAACCTTCAAATTTAATTATTAATTAAATAACAGAAGATGCTATATATGCTTATTAGGCATATTGCCACGGACGTCGTTTATTGCGGTATTACATCGATAATTTACTTTTTATTTACCTCGCAAACTGCCACCTTTTCATACATTTGTGTAACCAAAAGAACTATAATAAAGATGAAAAATACAGCCTTAACTGAAGTACATGAATCGCTAGGTGCAAAAATGGTCCCATTTGCTGGTTATAATATGCCAGTTTCTTATGAAGGTGTAAATGCAGAGCACGACGTCGTAAGAAATGGTGTTGGTGTATTTGATGTTTCACACATGGGTGAATTTCTTGTGTCTGGAGAAAATGCACTATCATTATTACAATGGGTTTGTTCTAACGATGTTTCAAAAATAAACGTGGGCGGAGCACAGTATAACTGTTTTCCTAATGACACAGGAGGAATTGTAGATGATCTTATTGTATACCGTATTAAAGAAGATCAATACATGCTTGTAGTAAATGCGAGTAATATCGATAAAGATTGGGCATGGCTAGAAACTCAAAATACACTAAAGAGTTTTAATGCAGAGCTACGTAATATCTCTGAAGGTCACTCACTTCTTGCTATACAGGGACCTAAAGCTATTGAAGCTATGCAATCGCTTACAGAAGTAGATCTTGCAGGTATTAAATTTTATACGTTTGAGGTGGCGCCTTTTGCAGGTATTGAAAATGTTATTATTAGTGCTACAGGGTACACTGGTAGTGGTGGTTTTGAGATTTACTGTAAAAATGAAGATGCTGCACAACTGTGGGAAAATGTTTTTAAAGCTGGCGCAGACTGGGGAATCAAACCTATTGGTCTTGCTGCTCGTGACACATTACGTTTAGAAATGGGATATTGTCTTTATGGTAATGATATAGATGACAGCACTTCTCCACTTGAAGCTGGTTTAGGCTGGGTAACAAAATTCACTAAGGATTTTGTAAACAGTGAGGATTTAAAAGCTCAAAAAGAACAGGGACTTAAACAGAGACTTGTAGGTTTTGAACTTACTGAAAGAGGAATTCCACGTCAAGGATATAATATTGTAGATGCAGATAGTAATAAGATTGGTCACGTAACATCTGGTACTATGGGCCCTTCTGTAAATAAAGGAATAGGTATGGGGTATGTAGATACCGCTTTCGCGAAAGCGGACTCAAAAATTTTCATACAAATACGTAAGAATCTAGTACCTGCAACCGTTGTAAAGACACCTTTCTATAAAGGATAATAAACCGAAAAGCTACTCCCGAATTCCAAAGGACTAACTTTTGGAATTCGGGAGTTTTTTATTTGAAAAATTGTAGTTATCGCATTTAAAAAATCAAAAGATAAAGTTTTAATACTAGGCGCTAGTGGCTTTCTAGGAGGTGCTTTGTACAAGGAATTGTATAGGTACTACAATACCTATGGCACTTATCACTCTGGCAAGATATACAGTGATAACCAGCACTATGTGCGATTTGATCTTGTAGAAGATGATGTGTATGAAGTGCTAATCAAGATAAAGCCATCTGTAATTATAACGGCACTCAGAGGTCCTTTTGGCGACCAGCTAGAGGCTCATGAATCTATGATCGCTTATGCTCAAGAATCTGGCTGTCGTATTGTATTTATCTCTAGTGCAAATGTTTTTGATGCTTTTACAAATTACCCTAGTTATGAGAATGACAAGACACTCTCAGAAAGTATCTATGGTAAACTAAAAATTAGAATAGAGACGCTCTTAATGCGTCATCTACCAGAGTCACAATATGCGATTGTGAGACTGCCTATGGTTTTTGGTGTGGGTTCTCCTAGAATTGAAGAGCTCAAAAACCAATTATTACTAGGAGATGCCATAGAAGTGTTTCCGCATTTGGTAATGAATACTACTACAGATACTAAACTCTGCCAGCAGGTACACTATATTATTAATAGAAAACTATCTGGTATTTTTCACTTAGGAAGTACAGATCTTATACATCATAAAGAATTTATCCATGAGTTAGTAATTATGCTAGACCTCAATAGGAAACCTATGTATAAAAACGTATTTACTAGTAACTCTGATCGTTACCTCGCGGTCTTACCCAGAGACAATAAATTACCTAAGCATTTGCAGGTAACTAATGAAGGTGTTGTAGCAGGTAGCAGAAAATACAACGCAGAGTTTTAAGAAACATCTTTCTTATTTTTCAACTCACAGTTGTACCTTTATAAAACACCCTAATTTACAGCTTATGCCTTGGCATTTTTACGTTATGTCTATTATGTATACCCTTGCGGGTGTCATGCATTTTATAAAACCTCGAGTATATGGAGCTATTATGCCTGCATATATTCCTAAAAAGAAAGCAATGGTCTTTTGGAGTGGCGTGGCAGAAGTTGCTGGAGGCGTAGGATTACTCTTTGAAGAGACCAGAGTTATAGCGACATGGGGAATTATTGCGATGCTCATTGTGTTTTTTACAGTACATATCGATATGCTAAGTAATGAGAAACTCAAGGGTAAATTTCCCGTTTGGGCATTATGGATGCGTTTACCATTACAACTAGGATTAATTTATTGGGCTTATCAATATTTATAGATGTCATTATTTCCACAAGAGCCATATTCACTTGATCTTCCGGATGCCGATGTTACCTATTATAAAAACATGCTTACAGACGAAGAGGCAGCATCTTATTATAAAACGCTTCTAGAAGAAATCTCGTGGCGTCATGATGACATTAAGGTTTTTGGTAAAATATACCCGCAACCAAGACTCACAGCTCTTTATAGTTCTAATGCAAAACCCTACTCTTATTCTAATATTACGATGGTACCTGAACCATTTACTCCTGCATTACAAGCTATTAAAAAACAGGTAGAGGCTATTGCAGGTGTTACTTTTACTACTTGTTTACTTAACTTGTATCGTGATGGAAATGACAGTAATGGGTGGCATGCAGACGATGAAAAAGAATTAGGTAAGAATCCTATAATTGCTTCTGTAAGTCTCGGGGCTCCTCGCCTATTTAAATTTAGAAACAAGATTGATAAAACTCAGCAAGCTAAAATAATTCTCGAGCCTGGAAGCTTACTACTTATGGGAGGAAGCACCCAGCATAACTGGCATCACCAAATACCTAAAACAGCAAAAAAAGTAGCTCCTCGCATCAATCTTACCTTTAGAATTATCGCATAAAAAAAGCAAACGTTTAGGGGAAACGCTTGCTTTTGAAAAAGCTTCTCATTACATGAAGGAACATTGTTCAATTAGGGGTGAAAGCCGTATGTTTTTTAAAAAGCCTTAGAAGATACTTCGCTGTTAGTAATCTAGGGGTTACTCGACATCAATGTAAAAAGTCTCCTAAGGCCAAAATTTGTACAATAAACATTCAAAACGCGACTGTTTAAAATTGTATAAAGTCTTTTAAAATCAGAAAGAAAGAGGTGCTGTATATGAAACTTCAAGACATCATGCTTCACTCTAACACATGTCTAAAAAAAAACCAACAAACTAACCTTAAAAACAAAACTTCACAGCACCTCTGTAGTTTCTTTCTTTAATTCTGATGCAAAGCTATGCGTGCATAGTATATTTTAACTTGTATAAAATTAATTATTAATTGTACAATATTTAAAAAACTTTAATGTTTAGCTAAATGTTTATTTAAAATAAGTTTGTATCTTATAGAGTATCAAATCTTTAATCCCCAACCACATGCAAAGATTCAGTTTACAAGATACTTTTCTAATAAAGAAATTCAAGAAATTAGACAGACATCAAGACGAAGATAAACGCACTTATTTTGAAATTATTTTTATAGAAGAAGGAAAAGGAAAGCATTTTATCAATGAGTTTATCATCTCTTACAACGCAGGTGATATTTTTCTAATAGCCCCAGACGATACTCACTGGTTTGAAATAAATGAAGTAACAACATTCTGTTACTTTCAATTTACAGAATCATTATTTTCAAGTAAGATGAATCTGCCAGATAGGTCTTACTGGTTACACCGTATAGAGCGTATTATACAACATCCTAATCTTATGCCTGGTGATGTAGTCACTGCAGAATCGGATAAGGAGCTTATTTGGCAAATACACAATGCCATTGTTCTAGAGTATGAAATGGCCAAGGAGTTTTACAAGCACAACATCTCTAATATGGTCAGTACTACCTTAAGTATTATTGCTCGAAATATTACCCGTGACTTAAAGCCAAAAGCATTGAAGTCTAAGAGAGATCAACATACTACCATAGACGATATCTTAAACTACATAAGACAACATGTATATGATAGAGATAAAATGAAAGTAGCAGCTATTGCAGAAAAATTATCTATGACAAGTAGTGGGTTAAGTGCATACTTCAAGAAGAAGACAGGAGACTCTCTACATCATTATATTATTATGTATAAACTACACCTTGTAAAGTACAGGTTGAAAAACACTGACTTCACAGTGTCTGAGATCGCCTATCAATTAGGTTTTACAGATGAAAGTCACCTCACTAGAATTTTTAAAAAATACAATGAGATGACTCCAAAACAGTTTAAATCTAAGGAAGATGAAGAACTAGAAAATAATCTTACTTTATCCAAGTAACTCATTAAGAAGTTGAGCTAGGCGCACACCTCCTTTTTGTAGCTGACCTTTAAGAGTATCAAAGTAGTCATACATATAACGGTAGCCTAGTTTATCTCCTTTTTTAGTTTTTGAGTAAATATCTTTTACAAGATTTCTACTATCTTCCATCCACTCTTTGTAGGTGCCCGCTTCCATTGCCTCGCGTTGCCTTTTTGTAATCTTAGGCATGTTATCCGCTAGCTCGGTATAACTCATACCGTAGCTTTCTATCATTTGTGTATCCCACACACGGTGTAAGTTTGTCCCATCATTATACCATTGTACTTGAAAATCATTTCCACCTTTATCTTCTCCTATACCGGTATGAAGTGGCTGATGTAAATCTCCTATAAAATGTACTAGCATGCGTAAGTTAAAAGCCTTCTCCTCCTTAGTTGAAGTTTCAGATTTTATAACATTTATACATGATTCTATTCCTGTAATAATATCACCTCTCTCATTTTTAGGGTGTACATCATAGGTACTATCAAAAGGTACATTTACATAATGTTGTGTACCGTATTTTCTATATTGAGAATCACTTTTAATCTCATCTGCATAGGTAGATACTAGTGCTAGAGACTCGCCATCAAGTATTTCGGCGATGGCTTTTCTTGCTTTTTTAGATAGGTACTTTTCGGCAATGGCTCCTGTTGTTCTGTGGCCTGTCTTTCCCCAGTCGTAAGCAGCGACGTTTGATGTAAATACAAAAACTAATAATAGTGAAATAAGTATACGCATTGAATATTTTTTTGCCAAATGTACAATGAAACTTCTATGTTGCGTGTTATAAAACTATTAAGAATAGATACGCTTTCGCGAAACTCGTCCCGCATTCATTTCGGGAAGAGTGAAACTACACTATCTTTATCATGGCAATAATAAACCTCCTTATGATTACATATACTTTTTTCACTAAAACCAAATTACTCTTAACCCTCTTATTCATTGGGTTTTTACAACAAGTGCTTATCGCGCAAGAATATGGCGGCAGCAGTGATGTGCGTATAAGTGACATGGTGTATGGCACCTTACTTACTCCTGAAGTTCCTACCTCAAAAATTGCGATTATCATTCCTGGATCAGGACCTACAGATCGCAATGGCAACCAGCAAATGATTCGTAACAATAGCCTCAAACTTCTTGCTGAGTCGCTAGCAGAGGAAGGAATAGCAAGCATACGATATGACAAGCGCGTACTCACCCTTCTCAAGAAAAACGCATTGCAAGAAGAACGTCTAGATTTTAATATGTTTATAGAAGATGCGGTAGCTGCCATAAATTATGTAAAACAACAAGGACGTTTTAAAGAGCTATATGTAATAGGCCATGAACAAGGTTCGCTTATAGGAATGGTAGCAGCCCAGCGTGCAGATGTACAAGGTTTTATCTCGCTCTCTGGATCTGGGCAATCAATAGATCAATCTATTATCCATCAGATAGGATTACAAATGCCAGATCTTAAGGATAAAGCTATTAGTGCATTTAGTACGCTCAAAAAAGAAGGACGTGTAAAAGATTACTCTCCTGCTCTCACTTCTATCTTTCGCCCGTCTGTGCAACCATTTATGGCGAGCTGGATGCAATACGATCCAAAAGTTGAAATAGGACATCTTACTATTCCAACTCTCATTATTAATGGTACAAACGACATACAGACTTCTAAAGAGGAAGCCGTTTTATTACAAGAAGGTAATAGTGAAGCAACTCTTGCCATCATAGAAGGGATGAATCACGTCCTTAGAATAATAGATGGTGATGATCTAGAAAACACAAAGTCTTATAATAATACAAAGCTTCCCCTAGCTGAAGAGTTAATAAGTACCGTTGCTGGGTTTATCACAACGCACTAGTACAATACAAAACACCTAGATAAGATAGAATTACTACATTTGACTACTAACAGTCACTCATGTTTACAATCTTCAAGATGAAAAAGATTTATTATGTTATTGCTTGCTCATTACTTATGATGAGTTGTGATATTCTCAATAAACCCCTTGCTAGTTCTCACCAAATAGCTCCAAAAAATAAACTCACCCGTAGTGCCATAGATCTTGTAAGCTTGAGCGAAGACCGTATTAAAGTACGCGTACAACCTGCACCTATATATAAAGAAGTAGCAACTTTTTACATTCCTGAGACGGTGCCTGGCACTTACTCTGATGATGATTATGGGAAGTTTATAGATAGTGTGGCTGCCTATGGAACTTTTGGAAAAAAGCTAAAGGTCACCAAAACTTCAGATAATACGTGGGACATAAAAAATGCTAGTAACCTAGACTACATTGATTACTACGTAAATGACACTTATGATGTAGAGGCAGAACACACTATTTTTTCTCCTGCGGGGACTAATTTTAAAGAGAACGAGCAGTTTATGCTCAATCTACATGGAATTCTTGGATATTTTAAAGATCAAGAGGAAATGCCGTATTATGTAGATATTAATAGACCAGAAGCTATGGAGGCTACTACTAGCCTTCCACGCTTTGCAGACTCACTGTATGTAGCGCAGGATTTTGGGAATACAGGAATTACAGATACTTATAAAGGCAATCGCTATTTTGATATTGTAGATAATCCTATCATGTATAATGTCCCTAACAAAGAGGTTTTTACTATAGATGATATTACGATTGAGCTTAGTGTATACAGTCCTACTGGAACGGTAAAAGCGTCAAGCCTTAGACCCAACATAGAGCGTATGATGAAAGCGCAAAAAAACTATTTAGGTGATTTTAATGCCACAGATCATTATACAATCTTACTATACTTTACCACAGGCGAAGCAGATGACGCACAAGATCTAGGAGCGCTAGAACATCACACCTCTACGGTGGTGGTACTTCCTGAAGCTATGCCACAAGAAAATCTCGATGCAGCTATGGTAGATGTGGTATCACATGAGTTTTTTCATATTGTGACTCCGCTTAATTTACATGCTACGCAGATTCATAAATTTAAGTATAATGATCCTGAGATGAGCATGCACTTATGGATGTATGAAGGGATTACGGAGTACTTTGCTCAGCACTTCCAAGTGCAGCAAGGACTCGTTACTCCAGAAGATTTTTACAACACACTCGTTCAAAAAATAAGCAACGCAAAAGGATATGATGATGCCATGTCATTTACTAAAATGAGCACAAACATACTTGAAGAGCCATATGCATCAAATTATGGGAATGTATATGAAAAAGGAGCCCTTATCGGGATGTGTCTTGATATTCTTATGCGTAAAAACAGTGATGGCGAGCGTGGTGTTCTCGACCTTATGAAGGAGCTTACGTATCAGTATGGACCTCACAGACCTTTTGAAGACAGTAACCTGATCCCGCAAATCACCCAACTCACCTACCCTGAAGTGGGCGAATTCTTTACAAACCACGTGATAGGTACCCAACCAATACAGTACAAAGACTTTTTTGACCTAGTAGGACTTGATTATAGCACTACACTAGTAGACACGGGCTTCTTGTTAGGAAAGAAACGTCCTTATATTAATGGAAACAAAGAAGACAATACCATTTATATACTTCTAGGAAATCTCAATACATTTCTCACTGCGCTGGGCGTACAAGGCAATGATGTGATTACCGCAGTAAATGGAACTGCTTATGATCTTTCTAACGTATACGATTTAATAACAATCTCAAATAGCTGGAAATTAGGCGACGCCATTACTATGACGGTACAAAGAAATGGTGAAGAAGTGGAACTTTCTGGAACGATTATTACGCCACAAACTCTGCAGGCCACACTGGTAGAATTAGAGACGTACGACGATGGCTTAGAGCAAGTTCTACGTGAAAAGTGGCTAAAAGGTTCTTAAGTTTTATCGCTTACAAGACATTTTTTTGATACATTCGGGTGAACTAACCATTCCTGATGTATAAATTGCTACTCTGTGTACTCCTTGCGGGAGTAAGTACAGCGCACTACGCTCAAACCAAAGAAGTAGGTGTATCCTTTATAGAAACACCTATTACGATAGATGGTGTACTTGATGAAACTGCCTGGAACAAAGCAGTTCCAGCAACAAACTTCTGGCAATATTTCCCTACAGATACCATACAGGCACCTTATCAATCTGAGATACGTTTTTTATATAATGACAAAACCTTGTATGTAGGAATCAAAGTCTCTGCGCAGGGCGACGATTATATAGTCCCATCGTTGCGCCGTGACTTTAGAGCAGGCGGAAGTGATAATATCACCTTAATGTTTGACACCTTTAATGATGGTAATAACGCGTTTCTTTTTGGTTCCAATCCTGCTGGCGTGCGCAGGGAAGCGCTAGTCTCTGGCGGCGGAAAAGATTTGAGAGGTTTTACCACTAGCTGGGATACCAAGTGGGTGGGAGAAACCACGGTACATGACGGCTATTACGTTTGTGAGTGGGCAATCCCCATGAGCGCCTTTAAATATAGAGAAGGCGAAACACGATGGCGCTTTAATAGTTACCAGTTTGACACCCAAGATAACTCGCGAAACACGTGGATACAAATACCGCAGAATCAGAATATTTTTAATCTAGCTTACATGGGCGATATGGTTTTTGAGAAACCGCTAGGTAGCTCAAAAAGTCCTATTTCTATAATTCCTTATGTAAATGCCATTGCTGGGCAAGACAGGGAACTAGACGACAACTTTACCGAGATCAAAGTGGGCGGCGATGCTCGCTTTACGATAGGCAATAGTCTTAATCTTGATGTCACTATCAATCCAGACTTCTCCCAAGTAGAGGTAGATAACGCCATTACAAACCTCTCTCGTTTTGAGGTGGGATTGCCAGAACGCAGGCAGTTTTTTATAGAAAACAGTGACCTCTTTGCAGATTTTGGTGATCCTGGGGCGGCAAATCCTTTTTTCTCGAGGCGTATAGGCATAGCCGAAGATCTTGATGGAAACACGGTGCAGAATAATATTGTAGCAGGTGCCCGCTTAAGCGGTAAGCTCACAAACAAGCTACGCGTAGGTATACTCAATATGCAAACGGAAAATGACGAACCCATTGAGATTGCGGCAACAAACAACACAGTGGTTGCCTTACAGCACAGCGTTTTTAGCAGATCAAACATAAGTGCGATTTTTGTAAACAAGCAGAATACTAGTAATGCTGCCTTTGTACAACCTGATGAAGAATACAACAGACTCATAGGTCTTGATTATAACCTAGCCAATAAAGACAATAGCTGGAATGGTAAATTTTATCTCCATAAATCTTTTACTCCAGGTATTGATAGTAAGGACTACTCTGGCGGGGCACGCATGGAGTACAATAAAAACAACTGGCGCGCGACGAGCGCTACGCTATTTATAAATGAAGACTTCAACTCAGAGCTTGGTTTTATACCTCGCAAGGATATCTTCAGGAACTTCAGTAAGGTAGAAAGGCTCTTTTTCCCGAAAGGGGGAACAATCAATAGACACATATTTTCTTTAAACTCCTTCTTTGTATGGCGACCAGAAGTCGCTTTTACCCTTGGCGATCGCACGCTCTCGCCACAGTGGGAAGCCCAGTTTAAAAATACCAGCAGCCTGAGTGCAAAACCTAGAACGCGCTACACAAAACTCTTTGACAGCTTTGACCCATCGCGATCTGACGGACTAGAATTACCAGAAGGAAGCGAGTACCGTTATACCAATCTAGAAGTCGAGTACAAATCTGACCAGCGCAAGAAGTTTTACTACACGGCAAATACAACCTACGGCGAGTTTTTTAACGGTGAGATACTCACCTTGCGAGCAGAAGCTACCTTGCGCCTGCAACCTAAACTTGTGCTAGGGATAAACGCCCGCTATGACAACATAGACCTGCCTGCTCCTTATGCAGATAATCGCATCTGGCTTGTAAGCCCACGGGTGGATGTGACCTTTAGTAAAAACCTGTTCTGGAATACGCTTGTACAGTACAGCACCTTGCAAGATAACTTTGGAATTAACTCACGCTTGCAATGGCGATTTGCCCCACTTTCAGACTTATTTTTGGTGTATAATGACAACTATTTTACAGATACCACCTTTGCTCCTCGCTTCCGGAGTATTAATTTAAAACTTACTTACTGGTTATATTTATAGGGATTTTGGTATTTTCGGATTCCTTTGGCGGTAAGCCTTAGTTTATTTTTTATGTTTCTCGAAGTGAAAGTGATCCCATTTTCGCGAAAGCGTAATTACCCACATTATTATGGAAAACACACCTTATTTTACAAATGACGCCATTGTTTTTGGCCTCATTGCGCTTGCACTTGCATTTATATTTTATACCTCGAGTAAGAAGACAGGCTTCTGGGGGAAATTTTACGGCATTGTACCTGCCCTACTCTTATGCTATCTCATCCCTGCGATTTTTAATAGTCTGGGGCTGATAGATGCAGAGAGTAGCCAACTCTATTATGTGGCGAGTCGTTACTTGCTACCCGCATCGCTGGTGCTTATGACGCTTAGTATAGACCTTAAGGCAATTGTAAACCTAGGCCCTAAGGCACTTATCATGTTTTTTACAGGAACGATAGGGATTGTGATAGGTGGCCCGCTAGCGATACTTCTCATCGCTTCCGTATCACCAGAAACAGTAGGTGGTGCAGGACCAGATGCCATATGGCGTGGCCTCTCTACTCTGGCGGGAAGCTGGATAGGCGGTGGCGCAAATCAAGCTGCGATGCTTGAGATTTATAAATACAATCCAGAAAAATACGGTGGTATGGTGCTGGTAGATATTGTGGTGGCAAATGTGTGGATGGCCATAATTTTACTAGGTATAGGTAAAAGCAACCGCATAGATAAATGGCTTAATGCAGATAATAGTGCGATAGAGGTGCTCAAGGAACGCGTCTCCACCTTTGCCGAAGGCGTGAAGAGAAACCCGACGCTTTCTGATCTTATGGTTATGCTGGGTCTTGCCTTTGGCGCGGTGGGTATTGCACACTGGGGAGCCGGTGGTATGAGCGCTTTATTTTCTGATATCCCAAAGGACTCTGCGCTTGCATCCTTTGGCTCTACTTTTTTCTGGATGGTTACAATTGCTACTGCGATAGGGATTTTACTCTCGTTTACAAAAGCCAAAAATTATGAAGGTGCTGGTGCAAGTAAAATAGGCAGTGTGTTTATTTACATACTTGTTGCGAGTATAGGGATGAAAATGGATCTCACCACTATTTTTGAAAACCCAGGGCTTATTGCCATAGGTTTTGTGTGGATGGGTATACATGCGGGACTCCTCATACTGGTGGCAAAACTTATAAGAGCGCCCTTTTTCTTTCTTGCTGTGGGAAGCCAGGCAAACGTGGGCGGGGCAGCCTCTGCTCCTATTGTTGCGGCAGAGTTTCACCCGTCGCTAGCTAGTGTGGGTGTGTTGCTAGCGGTTTTTGGCTATGTGGTGGGAACTTATGGCGCTATACTCTGTACAATTTTAATGGAAATGGCAGCTGCGGGCTAGTATTATATGTAAAATAGTAGCATATTTGCCGTCTATAATTAAAACCAATTATGAATAAAATAGCATACATTCTCTTATTAAGCATCTTGATGGTTTCATGTTCAAAAACAGGAAATCTTACAGTCACTGGAACGGTAAAAGGTCTTAAAAAAGGAACTTTATATGTACAGCATATACAAGACACCATGCTTGTAAATCTAGACTCACTAGTAATAGATGGTGAGCCAGAATTTGAGTTTATACTTGATGTCAAAGAACCAGAGGTGTATTACTTACATCTTGATAAGGCAGATGAGTCTGGTTATGATGACCGTATTCCTTTCTTTGCAGAGGCTGGTATTATTAATATCACTACTTCTCTCAAAAACTTTGAAGGATTTGCTGCTGTAACAGGATCTGAGAACCAGATGCACTGGACACAGTTTAAAAATATGAACAAGCAGTTTAATGATAAGAATCTTGATCTTATAAAAGGTTCTTTTAACGCTAGACAGCGAGATGATCAAGAAGAGATTCTTGCTTATGATGATTCTTTACAGCAACTACTTAAAAGAAAGTATCTATACACGGGTAACTTTGCAACAACAAACAAGGAACTTGAGATTGCTCCTTACCTTGTAATGACCCAGATACCAGATGCTACCACTCCTTACCTAGACACTTTATATAAAACTTTCCCTAGAAAAACTAGAAATTCTAAATACGGGAAGCAGCTCAAGAAGCTTATAGAGGAGCGCAAGAAACAGTAAGCACCCTAAGATTGTACTTACTATTATAAGTGTGACGTGATTTTACATAAAAATGTAAGGTTCATGATTATAAATTAAACTACTTTTGCAGTCAAAATTAGAACAATGGCAAATATTAGAGATTTAAAAAAGGATATCAATTTTGTACTAGGTGACATCATTGACGCAGTATATGTTTGGGAAGCACTTAATCCTAAGGCAGACAGAAAGGAAAGTGAAGCGATTATAGATGATGCTATCGCAACTTTTGACACTTTAATTACAAAAGTAAACGACCGTAAAGTAGAGAATAGAGGTAAAAATCTAGTGGCAGTACGTGTAGATCTTGAGAAGGAAGGGCAGGCACTTATAGACCGTATTAATAAGCTATAATTTTTTTCAAAAAAAGGGTTGCATATATAATAAATGCTATTATATTTGCACCCGCAATGCCGATGTAGCTCAGCTGGCTAGAGCAGCTGATTTGTAATCAGCAGGTCGTGGGTTCGAGTCCCTCCATCGGCTCAAAAAGGTCTTCTTTTATTAGAAGGCCTTTTTTGTTTTATACAAGTTCTTGATGTGGTGTGGTACGCTTTCGCGAAAATGTGATATTATAACCTCATAAAAGCCGAACTAGACACTTCCCTCCTTCCTCTTCTTATAATCTCCTAGACTGTCTTTAAGTGCCTTAATAACTACTTAAATAAATGATCATACTACCATTTATAAATAAGTGCAGTTATGACCTTCTCGATAAAAGCACAGCTGTAAAATTCATTGTATATTTAATTTTTAAAGACTACACATAAAGCAAAAAAAAATAGTGATTATCATAGTAATTTCGAGTGGAGTTATCTTTATGTTGCGGACTATAGTACTATATTTAAAAAATGACAGATAAAGAGATTATAAAATATATAGATTTATTAATCAATGATATTGATGATTTCGACACATTCAGCGTTAATAATATCATTTTCGAATACATAAATCCTGAATCTAAAGAAGAGGAAGAATCCTTTCTAAATAAAATTGACGAAATAAAATTGTTTGGAAAAAACAACGACTTGTTTGTTCCAATAACAAAAGATGGGTGGTGCAAACTGACTGAAAAAGGAAAAAAGTTGAAATTGTCCAAAAAGTCCTTTAAGAAATTTCAAAAACTAGAAAAAAAATCGGAATGGTATAATAATAATTGGGTTGGATATCTGATTGCATTCATAGTATTTTTATTTACTGTTTACCAACATTTTGATAATCAATCATTAAGTCGTGAGAATAAAATTCTAAACACTCAATATGATTCTCTAAAAATTGAACTTGACTTTTTCAAAGATTCGATTTCAAATTTCAAATCAGTAAATTTTGATGAGACACCATCAAAAAAAATAGATTCATTAGCCAAGAAATAGAGATATCTTTGATAAAATTAAAAAGCATAAAATAAAGGTTTTTAATTACCATAATAATGCAAAGTACTGCCGACTGTTCAAGAATGTCTGAAGATTACATTTAAAGTAATGAAAGCTCGAAACTTTGTTGCGCCTGTGCATTCCTCTCGTTCTTACCTCACTCGTCGGATGCAAGAACTACAGCATAAAGCGAATGTTGTGCCTTATTATAAATCTCATCCAGCATCATTCTCTCAGTCGCTAACTCCTTCGTCGATGATGAGAGAGGCAGGTTTGAAAGCTCTACGCGCGGCGCACAACTCCAAAATTCATTGTATATTTAGATCAAACAAACCTGATCATAAATTAAAGCAAATCAGCAAAATGCCGCACTCGCTTTATGCAGTGGCCTGTTGTGCACAAGTAAAGAAAAATAGAACGCTAAATGAAAACATACCAGAATTTAGAAATACATTTAGATTATTCTGAAAATCTAAATTTCATCAAAGATTTAAAAAATCTAATTGAAAAATCAGAATGGAAAATTAGACAAGATTTTGTGGATAACTACAAAAAAAACACTTTCAGTAAGGAAAAGGAAATTCTTTGTGTTGAAACTACTGAATACAAATATGGTAATAAAGAAATAAAAGGAGCTGTTTGGCTTTGGGATTACAATGGGTTTCTTGAAGTATTTAATATCATACCACTTATAAGGAATAGCTTAGATTTTGACCAATACAATTTTCTTCTCAACGAATTCTATACTTTATTCATTAAAGATTTAGGAGAAAAGTTTAATGCAAAAATTGTCGTTAGTGAACCAGTAAAGAAATTAATAAATACAATTGGAGAAGAGGCATATAGTGCATTAGAATCTTTTTCAATAGGAGCAAATAAAACAACTGGTAACACACATCCATTTGACTTCAAAAGATGGTGTGAATTCATTTTTATAATTTTTAGAAATGACATCGAAATAGGTGTAGATGAACTCATTTTTTGGTTAGAAGAAAATGGTTGGGATAGTGATATGGCTAATCGATTAGGCTTAGAATTTGAATACTCATTAAATCTCTTGAAGAATTATGAGCGAAATTAACGGAAGAGCTGTTATATCTATAGATGATTTTGTTTCAACTATTTATAACACTAACAAACAGCCAATTATTTTTTGGGATACTTGTTCTTTATTAGAAATAATACGATTTCTTTATCGAAAAGGTAATGCAGAGTCATATAGAATTTTGAATAAAATTAATGGTCTAATTCAATCAGACTCATTACACTCTGTTGCTTCTCGCCTTACAATTATAGAATGGAATAATCATCAAAGCGATGTTATCGAAGAAATGAAAAAATCGTTGGCTCTAACAGGGAAATATCACAATAATTGTATTGAAACAATAAATGAAATAAATACATCAACATATATATCCGAAACAATTCACGATAAAAATTTACTCATTGATTTAGAAAGACTTGCTGATGATATTATTTCAAAAACTCATTTCATTGAAACTGATGAAATATCAGATAAAGCTTTAGAACGAGTAGCTTTAAAACAAGCACCTGCTAATAAAAAAAATGAATTTAAGGATTGTGCTGTTTGGGAAACTATGGTTTTATTATCCGACAGAGTAAATACAGTAAACTTACCTGAAGATGATTTCAATAAGATTTTTTATTCCGTCAATACCGCTGATTTTATTGACAAAGGTAAAACACCATTACAATTTTATGCGACTCTACTTACAGAGGCTTCAATGGTAGACTTTATTTGCTGTTCAAAATTAGAAGAAGTAAATTTAAAACTTTAAATACCTGTGCATAACACCGTGTATAATTAATTGCTTGGTTCTAGCCTACTTGTGAAAATTCCTGCGGAATTTTCACGGGTTCGTAAATGTTTACTAACTTAGTTGCTTAACCACGAAACTAACCGTACACAACAACGTGGACGGCTGATTGCCAAAGGACATGTTTTTCATCTCAAGATAAGCACATCCAAGGTATTAGCATACTTGCAAATTCCCGCCGTCGTATGGCTCCGCTTCAAAATAAGAACACCTCAAAAGTCTTTGAAATATCGAAGATTTGGGTATAGATCAAGTAAGGAGTATATCCGTAAGGATTTTAAAGCTCTTTGTGTCTTCTTATTGATAAACGGTTATGGTGTGGCTAAACGGTTCTTTGATGCCTTCCTCTCGCTATGCTCGTCGGAGGCAGGGCTCAAAAATGTCTAAAGTGCACATCATAATTAGAGAAAGCTCGAGACGTGGTTGCGCCTGTGCATTCCTCTCGCTCGTTCCTCACTCGTCGGATGCAAGAACTATTACATAACGCGAATATTATGCCTTCCTCTCGCTGCGCTCGTCGGAGGCAAGTTTGAAAGCTCTACGCGCGGCGACAGAACCACAAATAAGTGTATATTTAGACAATCAATTAATAAACATATAAATACAGGCTACCCAGCAATCCCGATAGCTATCGGGAGCCGCACTCGCTTTATGCAGTGGCCTGTTGTGAGTAATTAATAAAAAAATATGGAATTTCATCATAATAAAGAGTATGAGGAGCTGGTTACTGGTTGTCCACCTGCAAATTACATACAAAAAAATTTAAGCTGTTTTAGATGGGTGTTTTCTGAACTTAGTGACCAAAGGAATTTTCTATCACAGGCAGATAAAAATCCGAAAGTTTTGAATAATAAAAGCGATAGCAAGAAATGTGATTATTATGCGTTATCATTTCACGATAGTGAAGCGAATAGTCAAAAACATTTTGACTATCTTTCAACTGTTGTAAAAAATGCTAAAAAACGACTTGGCACTCATATTGCACAAGGAATTATAAAAGATAATGATGGGTTGGCTGGCGAAATTGAAAATAATGGTCATTTTAATTTTCATTTTGCTAAGAAAAACGAATTAAAGTCAAACTTCAAAATTATAAGACCGTTATGATAAATTTAGAAAAAGCTATTAAGGTTAGCAAATTAGATTTTGAGTTACATAAAAAAGGAGATATCTTATTTTATGATGGTCCATTTTTATCCCATTTTTATGATAATTCAGGCGACGAATTTTTGATGTTGTGGGTTGATAACGATGAGAAATATAATCGTTGGTTAATTATACCCACAGATACATATCTATTAAATTTGTATTTATCAAAAAAGTATACTCTTCGAGAATTAATATTTAAAAATGATAGTCAAATTGTATATTATGTAGATATTAATGAAAATTTAGATTATAAGAGAATTTATATTTCTTCTCAGAAAAATATTCCTGAAGAATATCTACCTGCTAAAAACTCAACATTTGTAGATAAATATGCTGAGGAATATGCTCTTAATATGAAGAAAGAATTTTCAAAAGTTTTCAAAATTCATAGAAATATAAAAAGCCATAGAACATTTAGAAATTTTGAATTAAAAAGAAATCCAAATGACATAAAAGTTTGGAAATTCAAATCTCAATTTAATATCGAAAATTGGTTTGCACCGATAAGCATTATATATAATAATCATAGTGAAATTGGAATTTACAAGTATTTAATTCATAAATCTAATGATGCCTTGATAAATCCAATAACTACTGATTTATACTTTAATCAACTCGAAATTGCTTTAAATAAAACATATTTGGAATATGAAAACCACCTTCCTCAATTAATGAGAAATATGGATGTTTACAATAAACTGATTTATATAACTATACAGGTTGTAAAACGAAATCCAAATTCTAAACATTCATTTGATATCTGGAAAAAAGAACTATCCCAAGAAGATAAGTTGATGACAGAAGTTCAGAACATATTGGATGAAGTTTAACTACACACAACATTGTATATAAAATATAGCCCGAGCAGTTGCCAACACAAGGGTTTGGACACTTTTTTGAGGTCGCCAAATTTTTAAATTTGGCTATTTGAGAAAGGAAAGATAAATAGAAAAATTTAAAAATTCGGCTTGAGTTTAATTGAATGGTTAGCGCACTTTTTCAGCGCTACTTTTCATACACTCGACCGTGGACGGCTGATTGCCAAAGGACATGTTTTTCATCTCAAGATAAGCCACATCCAAGGCAATTGCATACTTGCAAATTCCCGCCATCGTATGGCTACGCTTCAAAATCAAAAAACCTCAAAAGCCATTGAAATATCGAAGAGTTAGGTATAGATCGAGTTAGAGTAAATCCGCTAGGATTTTAAAGCTCCCACCCTACCAATCAGCCGTCCACAGGCCACTGCTCAAAAACGTCTTTATTTATACATCATAATTATAGAAAGCTCGATACGTGGTTGCAACCAGCCACAACTACAGCATAAAGCGAATGAGACATTTTTGAAAGCTCCACGCGCGGCGCACAACTCCAAAATTCATTGTATATTTAGATCAAACAAACAAGACCATAAATTAAAGCAAATCAGCAAAATGCCGCACTCGCTTTATGCAGTGGCCTGTTGTACGCAAGCATGAAAAGCGGAACAAACAAGAAATATTTAAACATCAAGAAAATGAAAAAATCAATTTTCCTCCTATTAATTTTAACCTCTTTATCTGTATTTTCCCAAAACTCAAATTACAAGGTATCCTCATATCTAACAGATGGAACAAAAGCGCCAAATACTCACTATATCGGAGAAGCTTGGTTGAATGCTATTATCCACGATGATGAGGAATTGGGTTATAATATTACAAAAGCAACTTTTAAAGCTAACTCGACCTTGAACTGGCATAAACATGGAACTGCGCAAGTCTTAATAATTGTAGATGGAGAAGCATATTATCAGGAGAAAGGAACTGCGCCTGTAATTTTGAAAAAAGGCGATGTAATTAAATGTGAGAAAGACATTGAACATTGGCATTCTTCTACCAAATTTAGTGATGTAACATATTTAGCTTTATATGGTGGTGGACAACCAACTTCTTGGACTGAAGTAGTTACGCAGGAGTATTATGATGAAGTAGCCGAAAAACTAAAGGGTAATTGAAATAACACACTCGGACGGAAATGCCAGCGTACAACAACACCTATAAACAATACGGGGGCTTAAGCTTAAACGCTAAGGTCTGCGTATTTTTATAAACTCCGCAAAATCTTTGGGATTTTGCTTTGAACAGAAAAAAATAAAACAAAACAAAAAGATTTTGCTATGTGCGTGGCGGAAAGCAAACGCTGGTTTGCCCCCGTACTGTTCATAGCTAAACCGTGGACGGCTGATTGCCAAAGGACATGTTTTTCATCTCAAGATAAGCCACATCCAAGGCAGTAGCATACTTGCAAATTCCCGCCATCGTATGGCTCCGCTTCAAAATCAGAACACCTCAAAAGTCGTTGAAATATCGAAGATTTGGGTATAGATCGAGTTAGAGTAAATCCGCAAGGATTTTAAAGCTCCCACCCTACTAATCAGCCGTCCACAGGCCACTGCTCAAAAACGTCTTTATTTGTACATCATAATTATAGAAAGCTCGAGACGTGGTTGCAACCTGTGCATTCCTCTCGCTCGTACCTAACTCGTCGGATGCAAGAACTACAGCATAAAGCGAATGAGACATTTTTGAAAGCTCTACGTGCGGCGCACAACTCCAAAATTCATTGTATATTTAGATCAAACAAACAAGACCGCAAATTAAAGCAAATCAGCAAAATGCCGCACTCGCTTT
This sequence comes from Dokdonia sp. Hel_I_63, assembly GCF_007827285.1. Classification (NCBI taxonomy): domain Bacteria; kingdom Pseudomonadati; phylum Bacteroidota; class Flavobacteriia; order Flavobacteriales; family Flavobacteriaceae; genus Dokdonia; species Dokdonia sp. Hel_I_63. Next base: position 2,741,580 of record NZ_VISD01000001.1, read on the forward strand.
ATGCAGTGGCCTGTTAGCAAACATATAAACACGAAATGATTAGAATTGAAAAAGTTCCAAACGTATACAATTTTGGTATTTATAAAAATTCATTGATTCTAAAAACAGAAGACAAATTAATTGATTATTATAATGAAAAAGTATTAGAAAATAATATTGAACTTTTTTCTATTATTGATTCTAAATTATTCATTAAAAAAAAGGGGGAACTCGTATTTTTTCAAGAGGAAATAAAAATCGTATTAAATGGTACATTCAATCCCAAAAAAGCAGTTTTTTTTAATGATTTTTTTATTCAATTAGGAAAGATCAAAAAAGAGAAAAAAACCATTAAAGTTAACTTAAGGAATAGTCAAATAAGTACAATTAATATTGAACCTTATTATCCTTCATTGAGTTATAAAAATTACGCGCTTAAAATTGCAAATTTTATTGAATTATATGACCCATTTAACGGCAAATCTTTCTGGAAAAGAGAATTTAAAGATTTATTACATAATGAAAACGCGAGTATTTATGGTAATACCCAAGTAATAGGTAATAGATTATTCTTTTTTCTATTTGATAGGTCGAGAACAACAGCTGACAAATCAACTTATTGCTTAAATGCTGAAACTGGACAAATACTTTGGCAAAGTGATGAGTTTGGAGGATGGCTTACTAAATTTGATGATAGAATATATAGTGTCTTTGATAAGACCGTTCAAATTCTTAATCCGATGACGTTCAATGTAGAAAAAATAGATTTAACTAATTGCTTGTCCGTTTTAGATAAAGAGATTTATTTTAACCCTGATAATAAGAACTACAAGAAAACTTTTTTTCTTTCATCTGCTAGATATCAGATTGAGAAGAGCAATTTGTTTTTTACTGAAGATAGGGGAAGTACTTTTGGAGTAGTCAATCTGCAAACAAAAGAACTAATTGATTATAAAGAGTTAGAAATAAAAAACGAAGATGTTAAATCTATTGGCGTAATTAAAATTGACAGTAAGATGATTTATGTTTCGGACTCAGATTATACCCTACACATTTTTAACAAGCCAAAAAATACGTTTGCTAATCGAGTAGACGGCTCTGCTAGCAACTAGCAGAGTGCGCCTCTCACACCACCGTACATACGGGTCTCGTATACGGCGGTTCAATAATTATACAGCTCGATTATAGTACTCGATTAGACTAACATAACCTCTCATTTTTAACCGTTTAATAGTAATTGTAGTGCCTAGTATAGGGCTTTGAGCGACTGCCCATCCTCCCATTCTTGTGCGACTCCAAGCATAGGCGTGGTCTAAGTTTACTCCTAAACGGATTAGGTTTTTACGCTTCCGTTCTGGTTTCTTCCAGTGATGCCATATGCAGTACCTCAATCGGTTCCTTAGCCATTCTTCTAGCTTCTTAAGCTTCGACTGAATGGAGGCAGGTTTAAAGTAATTTATCCAACCACGTATTAATAGGTTGATACGTTTGATACGCTCATCAAAACTTGCAGGTATCGTCTTTTTGGTCAGGTATTTAAGTTTTGACTTAAAATCTTGCCATTTAGACCTAGTTACCACGAGCTGATACTTCCCTTTTTCCCCTTTCTTATACGTTGGCACAAATCCAAAGCCTAATACTTGGAAATCTAAAGGTCTCCGCACACCGCTCTTTACCCTATTTATGGGAAGTTGGAGGTGGTCTCGCAAATACTTATAGATACTGTTACCTACACGCTTTGCAGCCTCTTTACTTTTAACGTAAATACTAAAATCATCGGCATATCTTACATAACGATGTCCTCGTTGCTCTAATTCTTTATCAAGCTCATTGAGCAGAATATTAGAAAGCAATGGACTTAATGGCGAACCCTGAGGAACGCCTTTTCTGCGTTTTTGTAATCGACCGTTAATCAGTATAGGCGCTCTAAGAAATGAACGCAATAACCGCATCGTAGCTTTGCACTGTACCTTTTTGTAAATCAACTCTAGAAGTATACAGTGTGATACTTCATCAAAGAAACTCTTTAAATCTATATCTACTATATCTTGAAAACCAGCATTGATATTTAAAAGGCTTTGTGCCGTGGCTTGATGGGCATTACGTTGTGGTCTGAACCCGTAACTATGCTTTTGAAAGTCTGGCTCAAATAAAGGTTGCAATACTTGATGTAATGCCTGCTGAAATACTCTATCAACAACTGTAGGAATACCGAGTAATCGTTTCTTGCCATTGCTTTTTGGGATTTCAACACCTAATATAGGAGACACCTGATAGCGCTTTCTTTCTATGTGCGAAACGTATTGCTTTCCATGAATCTGTAGTATAGATTTTAGCTCTTTAATATGAACCTTATCCACTCCAGCAGATCCCTTGTTACGATACACTCGCGCGTAGGCTTCGTTTAGGTTCTTTTTACTTGTTACTTGTTTAATCAATACTCATAATTTGAATTGCTATCTCGCTTAATCGAAGGCTACTGTTTTACTAGAAAACTATCCGTAACATAAAACAACTCCTTTGGTCATTAAAGACAATTATTGTTCTGTCCTTCACTAAAATATCAGGCTTTAGCTACTATGACTTCTGCTGACTTCTCTAATAGACCAACTCGTGGTTATAGAGACCTCCCCAGGTAAGAACATCTTCTTTCTCTCAATCCCTGCCGTATCTACATAATTACCCTTTTGATACTATTTAGAGCGTAACAATGATGTGCTTGCTTACCCAAATAATTATGCCTCATATACGGTTCCTGTTCGTCAGTACCAAGATTTGTAGTCCTGCTTTCTTCAGTCCTAGCTTCACAACTAGCAACCTTGCAGCTTACTAATGGTTCAAGGCGTTACCCCTGCCCATAAGGGACTTGCACCCTCTAGATAAATACACTACTTTTAATAAGTAGTCTAAAGATGCCCATACTGGGCACACACACCGTATAAAAAAAATTGCTAGTTTTAGCTAAACCAAAGTTAGTTGCTCGTTTGCTTGCTTCTGATTTTCCTTCGGAAAATCCTCGCACACAAAGACGCAACTTTCCTTATACATCAACGTGGACGGCTGATTGCCAAAGGACATGTTTTTCAACTCAAGATAAGCCACATCCAAGGCAGTAGCATACTTGCAAATTCCCGCCGTCGTATGGCTCCACTTCAAAATCAGAATACATCTAAAGTCGTTGAAATATCGAAGAGTTGGGTATAGATCAAGTTAGAGTAAATCCGCTAGGATTTTAAAGCTCTAGGTGTCTTTCTATTGATAAACGGTGATGAGGTGACTAAGCGGTTCTTTGATGCCTTCCTCTCGCTATGCTCTTCGGAGGCAGGGCTCAAAAATGTCTAAAGAATAAATCTAAAGCATAGAAAGCTCGAGACGTGGTTGCAACCTGTGCATTCCTCTCGCTCGTAACTCACTCGTCGGATGCAAGAACTACAGCATAAAGCGAATGTTGTGCCTTCCTCTCGCTGCGCTCGTCGGAGGCAAGTTTGAAAGCTCCACGCGCGGCGCACAACTCCAAAATTCATTGTATATTTAGATCAAACAAACAAGACCGCAAATTAAAGCAAATCAGCAAAATGCCGCACTCGCTTTATGCAGTGGCCTGTTAGCCTTCATTATGAACAACTAATAACCAATATAAATTCTGAGTCTAACTTGTGTATTTAGAGTTATATTTAAATCCAAAAAAAATAATGAAATATTACATCTACTTATTTATACTTATCGGATCAATTTTAATGGTAAATCAACATGCAATTGCACAAACAACTGTTCCCCAAACAGAGCAATTTCAAAATCGAATAGTAGATTCCATATTTTCTAAAACTTTAAGTGAAAGCCGTGACTTTTGGGTAAGATTACCAGATAATTTTCGGCCAGATAGTGATGAAAAATATGCCGTGATTTATCTAATTGATGGATTTTCATTAGAAAGTACTTTGGAAGCTGTTTATGGTAATTATTGGGGGCATTACCTGCCACATATGATACTTGTTGGGATTTCTAATCGCAACAACCGAATAAGAGATTTAACTACTTCGCAGATAAAAATGAGACGCGGTAGTGCAATGAACGATGAAACTGGAGGTGCAGAAATCTTTACTAAATTTATGGAGGAGGAACTCATCCCATATATTGATAGTAAGTATCCAACTATGAACTATCGTACATTAATTGGACATTCTTATGCCGGATTGTTTACTATAAATATGTTGATTAATCATAAACATCTCTTTCAAAACTATATAGCCATAGATCCAAGTTTGGATTGGGATGACCAAAAATTATTGAAGGAGGCAAAACAAAAGCTGAGTACAGAAAGTTATGAAGGCAAGTCCCTCTTTGTGTCTTTAGCTGCAGAGCAGCTACATATGTGGAATGAAGAAATAAACATGGAGAATATTATGGATGACTCTTCAGAATTTACTTTGTTTGCGCGTTCAATCATTGAATTTTCAAATTATACTAAATCTCAAAAACAGAATGGATTAAATTTTTCATGGAAAGTTTATAATGAAGATTTACATGGTACAGTTGCCTTACCATCAATAAGAGATGGGCTGATTTTTCTTTTTGAATGGTATCAATTTAAATCACCTCAAAAATATAATAACCCAGAAACCCCTATAGAAGAATTGGTTTCGCTATTGAAGGTGCAGGAACAAATTTATACCGAACATTTTGGTGTTCCTACTGCACCAATGATAGATGAAATGTTAAATGGCTATGGCTACATGAATATGCAAATGGGACAACCTGAAAAGGCCTTCATGTTTTTTGAAATGAATATTAAGTATAATCCAACAAGTGCAAATGCTTATGATTCTATGGCTGAGTACTATGAATATCAAAGCGATAAAGAGAATGCCTTAAAATACTTAAACAAGGCCTATGAATTAAGTGGTGACGATTACTATAAAGAAAGAATTGAAGCTCTAAATAAAAAATAACGAAAGGCTAATCGAGTAGACGGCTCTGCTAGCAACTAGCAGAGTGCGCCTCTCACACCACCGTACGTACGGGTCTCATATACGGCGGTTCAATAATTATACAGCTCGTTTATAGTACTCAATTAAAATTACATAACCTCTCATTTTTAACCGCTTAATAGTAATTGTAGTGCCTAGTATAGGGCTTTGAGCGACTGCCCATCCTCCCATTCTTGTGCGACTCCAAGCATAGGCGCTGTCTTGCAAATTCCCGCCGTCGTATGGCTCCGCTTCAAAATCAGAACACCTCAAAAGTCATTGAAATATCGAAAAGTTGGGTATAGATCGAGTTAGAGTAAATCCGCTAGGATTTTAAAGCTCCCACCCTACCAATCAGCCGTCCACAGGCCACTACTCAAAAATGTCTAAAGTACACATCATAATTACAGAAAGCTCAAACGTAGTTGCAACCAGCCACAACTACAGCATAAAGCGAATGTTGTGCCTTCCTCTCGCTGCGCTCGTCGGAGGCAAGTTTGAAAGCTCTACGCGCGGCGCACAACTCTAAAATTCATTGTATATTTAGATCAAACAATCAATGCCGCAAATTAAAGCAAATCAGCAAAATGCCGCACTCGCTTTATGCAGTGGCCTGTTAGCCTTCATTATGAACAACTAATAACCAATATAAATTCTGAGTCTAACTTGTGTATTTAGATTTATATTTAAATCCAAAAAAAAATAATGAAATATTACATCTACTTATTTATACTTATCGGATCAATTTTAATGGTAAATCAACATGCAATTGCACAAACAACTGTTCCCCAAACAGAGCAATTTCAAAATCGAATAGTGGATTCCATATTTTCTAAAACTTTAAGTGAAAGCCGTGACTTTTGGGTAAGATTACCAGATAATTTTCGGCCAGATAGTGATGAAAAATATGCCGTGATTTATCTAATTGATGGATTTTCATTAGAAAGTACTTTGGAAGCTGTTTATGGTAATTATTGGGGGCATTACCTGCCACATATGATACTTGTTGGGATTTCTAATCGCAACAACCGAATAAGAGATTTAACTACTTCGCAGATAAAAATGAGACGCGGTAGTGCAATGAACGATGAAACTGGAGGTGCAGAAATCTTTACTAAATTTATGGAGGAGGAACTCATCCCATATATTGATAGTAAGTATCCAACTATGAACTATCGTACATTAATTGGACATTCTTATGCCGGATTGTTTACTATAAATATGTTGGTTAATCATAAACATCTCTTTCAAAACTATATAGCCATAGATCCAAGTTTGGATTGGGATGACCAAAAATTATTGAAGGAGGCAAAACAAAAGCTGAGTACAGAAAGTTATAAAGGCAAGTCCCTCTTTGTGTCTTTAGCTGCAGAGCAGCTACATATGTGGAATGAAGAAATAAACATGGAGAATATTATGGATGACTCTTCAGAATTTACTTTGTTTGCGCGTTCAATCATTGAATTTTCAAATTATACTAAATCTCAAAAACAGAATGGATTAAATTTTTCATGGAAAGTTTATAATGAAGATTTACATGGTACAGTTCCCTTACCATCAATAAGAGATGGGCTGATTTTTCTTTTTGAATGGTATCAATTTAAATCACCTCAAAAATATAATAACCCAGAAACCCCTATAGAAGAATTGGTTTCGCTATTGAAGGTGCAGGAACAAATTTATACCGAACATTTTGGTGTTCCTACTGCACCAATGATAGATGAAATGTTAAATGGCTATGGCTACATGAATATGCAAATGGGACAACCTGAAAAGGCCTTCATGTTTTTTGAAATGAATATTAAGTATAATCCAACAAGTGCAAATGCTTATGATTCTATGGCTGAGTATTATGAATCTCAAAGCGATAAAGAGAATGCCTTAAAATACTTAAACAAGGCCTATGAATTAAGTGGTGACGATTACTATAAAGAAAGAATTGAAGCTCTAAATAAAAAATAACGAAAGGCTAATCGAGTAGACGGCTCTGCTAGCAACTAGCAGAGTGCGCCTCTCACACCACCGTACGTACGGGTCTCGTATACGGCGGTTCAATAATTATACAGTTCGCTTGTAGTACTCAATTAAACTAACATAACCTCTGATTTTTAACCGTTTAATAGTAATTGTAGTGCCTAGTATAGGGCTTTGAGCGACTGCCCATCCTCCCATTCTTGTGCGACTCCAAGCATAAGCGCTGTCTTGCAAATTCCCGCCGTCGTATGGCTCCGCTTCAAAATCAGAACACCTCAAAAGTCATTGAAATATCGAAGAGTTGGGTATAGATCGAGTTAGAGTAAATCCGCTAGGATTTTAAAGCTCTTGGTGTCTTCTTATTGATTATCGGTTATGGCATGACTAAGCGGTTCTTTGATGCCTTCCTCTCGCCATGCTCGTCGGAGGCAGGGCTCAAAAATGTCTAGGGTATATATCTAAAACATAGAAAGTGCGAAACGTTGTTGCAACCAGCCACAACTACAGCATAAAGCGAATGTTGTGCCTTCCTCTCGCTGCGCTCGTCGGAGGCAAGTTTGAAAGCTCTACGTGCGGCGCACAACTCTAAAATTCATTGTATATTTAGATCAAACAATTAATGCCGCAAACTAATACAAACAGCAATTCCGATAGCTATTGGGAGCTGCGTTCGGTTTATGCAGTGGCCTGCTAGCAAACATTTAAGTAAAAAAATAGTTTATGAGATTAGCAATTGCATTTATCCTATTCTCTTGTTTGTCTTTTGGACAAACAAAACCAATAGCTTTCTACAATGAAAGCGGAGAAAAAATTGACAAACAGGAATTCATTGAAAACAAAGATTATGTTAAAAATTTGGACTTATATTTTGAGAACGATACAACTCAAATAGCTTTATTAGTGACACGAAAAAAATTCGGACAACTTAACAAAAATACTTTTGAAAATTTGAAATTATACTTAACAGAATTGACTGATAAGCAAATTGACTCGACTCAAAATATTGTAATTAATTACTTAACACCACTTCCAAAAAAAGATAGAAACACTTCCTCAAAATCAGCATGGAATATTTTTGATAGAAATTACACAAAAAAACTGCATAAAATCGCAAATATTAATCAATTCTGGATAAACTCAACTGAATGCGATAATCTCGAATACAATCATTCTAAAAAAATAAATTGGATAGCTGATAAAGATAATTTATTTTCCAAGCTATTTTTCCCTTATAAGGTTCGATATGGAAATTATATTCTGATCAAACCAGATGGAAAATATTATTATTATTTAGGAGAACATAGCAAATATCAAATTTGGGAAAATGCCAAAAAGTATTTTAAATAAAAACGATTTGCCAGCAAAAAACTGAGTTAAAAACAAGCCTACTTCTACAGAGCTCAGCACAAGCTTTTAAGCTAATTTTGATCTATAATTTTCATCACAGGGTCTTCCTGATTTTTATGATGGCAAAGGCTTGTTTATCAAACTTACCCTCTTCTCTACCTTCCATTATGCTTTCAAAAAGTCTATATGAAAGCAGAAACCATGGAAATACTACAGCTGGCATACAACTCCAAAATTCATTGTATATTTAGATCGAACAAATAAAACCATACGTTAAATCAAACCAGCAATCCCGATAACTATCGAGAGCCGCTCTCACTTTATACGGTGGACTGGTGACAATAGTATGACTGAACAACAAGAAAAGACGAAAAAATTGAACAAAACTGAAATTTTGACTAATCTATTGTGGACTGCATTCGGAATGATAGGCGGAATAACTTATTATTCAAAATCGGAATATTTAATTTGCGGAATAACGTCATTAATGGCGATTTTATATGTTTTTAAATTAATTAAATCATTAATAGGAAAATGAAAAAAATAAATTTTGAAAATTTATCTTGGAATTGGACTAGAATTGCTCTTTTAATATTAGCATCGTTATGTTTATCAGTAGGTTTCGGACTACTTTTAAACTATAAAAATGGACTGATTACAAGTTTAGGCTTTGTGATTTTGATTATTATGCTCAGCAAAAGATTTTGGTATAAAAATCATGTAGAGTATAATAAATTAGGAATTGTGATTAAGCTTAATTTGATAACTGATAGAACGATTAAATTTAATGAAATTGACAAGATAAATATCAATGATAATAAGTTAATAGTCAAATTAAACAGTGAACGAAAATTTGAATTTCAAATAAAGGATATAGATAGTTCTGATATAAATAAGCTTCTTAGAATATTAATTGAAAACTCAAAATCCATTTTTACTGATAACAGAACTGAAAAATTATTATTGCCAATCGAGTAGACGGCTCTGCTAGCAACTAACAGAGTACGCCTATCACATCACCGTATCCATTAGGCAAGCTCACGACAAGCTATACGGGTCTGTTGGCGTTAATTGGGGGTAACACTCTCAAAACAATTATAATATGGAACAAAGAGCTCAAAAAAAGAAGTAGATTTTTTTCGTAAGCATTGGAATTGGAATTTTTATGTTTTTAATGACAAAAGACTATGTATGGTCTATGATTTTTGAATAACAGTAAAAGGAGAAAAAGATAAGGCCAAAACCAAAGGACCGACTCTTCATCTTAAAACAAGACCACAAAGCACATTACACTAACCTATTTTAGGGCAATAACAATATGTTTATAGATCAGGAGGAAAAATTTAAAGAGGTATTATCGCAGATAGAAGGACATGTAAATGAACAAAGTTTCTTTAATAAGTTCTTAGAGCTGTATCCAGAGGTTTGGAAAAAACATAAGATTACATTCTCAAAATTCAATAAAAGTAAACAGGCTAGACAGTCAATTCCGTTGCCTAAACCTGAAGTTTCTTTGCGAAAGGAAATCAGGAAATGGTTGCAAAAACAATGATTTCCAATTCGCTATTTTGAAAAAATAGCAATACCATCACCCATTCAAATTTTCGCAAAAGCGTAACTACCCTACTCCGTAATAAGAAGAAGAAGCGGCTGGCTCTTTTTCTTGATTAGAATACTAATCAGCTTTAGATAGTGAGGTTCTTTTTACAAGTTTCTCTACGGTGAGACCTTGTACTAAAATGGAAAATACCACGACAATATAAGTCATCACGAGAAACATATCTCTGTACATATCTTCAGAGAGACTGAGCGCTAGTGCTATAGAAATCCCGCCTCGTAGTCCGCCCCAGGTCATTATGAGGTTTGTTTTTGGCACAAAATCGAGCTTTTCTTTAAAGACTCTTATAGGTAACCACAGTGATATATACCTGCTTATGAGTACGAGAGGTATGGCGATTACTCCGGCAAGTAAATAATTATTTTGATACGTAAGTATGAGCATTTCCATCCCTATGAGTACAAATAAAATGGCGTTGAGCAGGATGTCTATAAGCTCCCAGAATTTATCTACATAATGCTCTGTCGTCTCAGACATTGCTGCTGTGCGCACTCTATCATTCCCTATTAATAATCCAGCAACTACCATTGCTAGTGGTGCAGAAAGGTGCAGCTTTGTTGCTAGCACCGTACCCACCATGACGGCAGCAAGTGTGATAATTACTTCTGTACTAAAATCATCTATAGATTTCATCATTTTATAGGTAATCCACCCTATAATCATCCCTAGCAGTATTCCTCCTAGCACTTCTTGACCAAATAATGTCAATATATCTACCGGTGTCACAGGACTATCTTTCGCGCTCGCAATCCCAAAAATGGTCAAAAACACCACAACTCCTACTCCATCGTTAAAGAGAGATTCTCCTACAATTTTGGTTTCTAGTTTTTTAGGCACTTTTGCTTTTTTAAGAATCCCAAGTACGGCAATAGGATCTGTGGGCGAGATAAGAGACCCAAAAAGTAGACAGTAAATAAAGTCTACCTCGAGCCCTAATAATTGTAGTAGATAAAACACGAGCGTACCTACTAGAAATGTAGAGACAAGTACCCCTAAGGTTGCAAAGGCGAGTATGGGCCAGCGTTGCACTTTAAGCTGTTCAAAATTAGTGTGTAACGCTCCTGCAAATAGTAAGAAACTAAGCATATAGTCCATAAGGACTTTCTCAAAGTCTATCTCCTTAATGAGTTGTATTTCGGCTCTGAGCAAGGTATCATCAAAATAGCTTAAAGCGAAAACAGCTAGGGTGTACACAATGGTGATGAGCATAAGCCCTATGGTAGTAGGCAACTTAAGAAAACGCGCATTTATGAACCCAAATATGGCTGCAAGAAATATCAAAGCTGCTATAATAATGTAATAATCCATAGTTTCTTTTCTTAAATCGCAAGTCCTCTATCACATAGATAGTACCACTGCTATGTTGTGTTAAATTTATTGGTGTAGAGCCAGCTGGCACGCTACAATGTTAAAAATAATAGCGCTACTAGTGCCATAAAAGCTTGTTAAGTTTTCTCTACGTCTGTTTTATAACGGATAACAAAAGTATAGCTCAATGTAAAAAATCTCGATATCTTTAGTGCATTAGGTCGTTATTATAGTGACAGTCTTATTTTAAAAAATCATGCGCCACCTCATCATCATTCTTTATCTATGTTTTAGCGCAACCTTGAGCGCAAATGAGTGGTTACCTGGAACCAAAGAACCCAACATAAAAATCCTTTTTATAGGCAATAGCCTGACCTACACTAATAATCTACCCAAACTTGTAAAAGCACATGCCAAAACCAAGGGTATAAAGATTAAGACACGCATGGTTGCATTACCTAATTATGCACTAGAAGATCACTGGAATGATGGCAACATACAGCAGCTCATCGCCACTGGCAAGTATGACTATGTGGTCGTTCAGCAAGGGCCGTCATCACAACAAGAAGGTCGCGATATGCTCATTGATTATGGTAAAAAGTATGCTGCCCTTTGTAATAAATACCATGCTAGGCTTGCATATTTTATGGTATGGCCATCATTACAATATCTCCATACCCAAGATGCTGTTATACAGAATTATCAAGACGCTGCAACTACAAATAACGCCATTATACTTCCTGTTGGTATCGCTTGGCAGAAACACTATACCTCCAGCAATAACTATGACTACTATGGCCCTGATGGTTTTCATCCTTCGCTTAAAGGAAGTAAAGCAGCTGCGACTACAATTGTCTCTAGATTATTTCAGCCTTAAATCACAGCATCACTTTAAAAGCACTTCTTGCAGCTCTTATTAGTTATGATTGGTTTTAAGTACGCTTTCGCGAAAGCGTAACAACATCCCCTAGTGCTTCTCTAATCACATACTTTTCATTCAAAAGCGCTACTTTCTCCTAAACGCCCATTTATGATGAATGGCAACTCTTAAAATCACTCACAAAGTTTTATTAATTGAACTTCCGTATAAAAAACTAAATTACATTTGCGGCGTGAAAACAACTCTTAGACATATAAGTGTATTTATTCTAGTAGCCCTTTGCAGTATTGAAATGAGTGCTATGGATACATCATTTGTTAATCTAAGTGATAATACTACTACTTCTTCGTCTACAGAAAAAGTAACTGCCGCAGTTTCGGCAACTATTGTTGGAGAGTTACCGCAGTCTGAAGTTGTGATAGAGGTGCCGAGTAGTATTAGTGTTCCTAGTCTCAAGAATTTCGTTTCTAGCTGTGGAACTTTATCACGTACTACAGATGTACTCACTAGCAGTACTTATGCTCAGTACATAAAGACCTCAATCAATGTTTTGACACATCATCGTAAGGCAGATCACATCTTTCCTTTTCATTACTTCTGGTAATATATTTTGTATTGCTTCCGGGACGTTATAATCGCTTCTGGAAAACATTTAAGGCGTTGCAATAAATGCAGTGCCCAGTATACCAATATCAAAAAATAATATCATGGATTTAGGAAGTATTACCGTAGGGACAATAATTGTAGCAATTTGCATCGTGCCATTTGTTATCATGGCCATTAATAAAAAGAAGAAAGAAAATAAAATGCTACAAGCACTTAATCATATCGCAACTGCTCAAAATCACACTATAAGTGATCACGAGTTTTGTGGAGATTTTGTGATAGGAAGAGATAAAGAATTAAATGCCATTTTCTTTTACAAGGAAATTAATGGACAAACGCTATCTTCCTCTGTAGATTTATCCACTATAAAGAACTGCCAGGCAGTAAAAGGGCATAGAAATATAAAGAGTTATGGTGAGCAACTTACTATTACAGAACGTGTAGCTCTAGCTTTTACTCCATCTAATGGCGCTAATCAAGAAGTAAGCTTTACATTATACGACGTAGATAATATGCAACTTAATGGCGAGATACAACTTGCAGATAGCTGGAGTGCCCTTATTAATAAAAAGCTACAGATAGCGAGTTAAAGAAAGAAGCCCTATAAAATTTATAGGGCTTATATATTTTACTCAAAGCTTATCACTTGCTTATATTTAAGGGGTTGCTACGTAGAAATAATAAGTAACACATAATTTAAATCAACCTAATGAACTGGATACTATTAATAATTGCAGGACTTTTTGAAGTGGGCTTCGCAACATGCTTAGGTAAAGCAAAACAAGCCGAGGGAGCTGAGAGTACCTACTGGTACATTGGTTTTTTACTCTGCTTGACGGTGAGTATGCTCTTGCTAGTAAAAGTGACTCGTGTATTACCTATAGGCACTGCATATGCTGTGTGGACGGGTATAGGAGCTGTAGGAACTGTACTACTGGGTATCTTTGTATTTAAAGAACCAGCTACTTTCTGGAGGCTATTCTTTATTTCAACCCTTATTGCTTCTATTGTAGGTTTAAAATTTGTGTCGAATTAATGTAATTACTTAGAATTTTTAAACAGAAAGGTCTAGCATATGCTAGACCTTTCTGTTTATTTTATATAAGTATGATACTTCAAAAGTGATTGTCATTATAGTCTTCGTCTTTTCTTCTCTGCTTTAAGCAATTCCAGTTCACGATTAGTTTGTCCTGCTACTGAGGTATTCTCCTCTGCGCGTCTCATTAAGTAAGGCATCACATCTTTTACAGGACCAAATGGAAGGTATTTTGCCACATTATAGCCTTCCTTAGCGAGGTTAAAGCTTATGTGGTCACTCATTCCATAGAGCTGTCCAAACCACACTCTATTGTCTTCCTTTGCTATTCCCATTTCACCCATCAATTTTACAGCAAGCAATGAGCTATCTTCATTATGAGTTCCTAGAAACAGTGAGATGTCATCTAGGTTTTCAATTATATAACGTGTAGTAGCATTAAAATTCTCATCTGTTGCTTGTTTGCTAGCGCATATAGGTGTTGGGTATCCTTTTTCTTTGGCTCGTTTGTTCTCTTTCTCCATGTAAGCACCACGAACAACCTTTACTCCTATAGTAAATCCGCGAGCGCGAGCTTCTAGGTGTAATTTCTTTAAGTAATCTAAGCGATCATGGCGGTAGCATTGTAATGTGTTATATACAATAGGTTTTTCCTTATTGTAGAGTGCCATCATTTCTGCCACTAGATCATCTGCGGCGCTTTGCATCCATGACTCTTCTCCATCTATCAATACTTCTACATCACGCTCATAAGCAATCTTACAAATTGCGTTTACACGTTCCTTGATACGCTCCCACTCTACTTGCTCTTTGGCATCTAGTTCTTCTCCTTCGGTCAGCTTTTGCCAGATAGCAAAACGACCAACGCCCGTTGGTTTAAAAACAACAATAGGCATCGCCTCTTTCTCGTCTGCAAACTTCACTAGCCCTATTACCTTATTCATACACTCATCAAAAGAGGCTGCTTCTTCTTTTCCTTCTACAGAGTAGTCAAGTACAGAGCATACATTTGCACTATACAGCTTATCTACAGAGGTCATGCAATCTTGCTCATTTACACCACCGCAAAAATGATCAAACACTGTAGAGCGTATAAGACCTTCTACTGGTAAGTTTGCACCAAGAGCAAAACGAGCTGCCGCTGTACCTATGCGCACGAGCGGTTCTTTAGAAATCATTTTAAATAAAAAGTAAGCGCGTTCTAGTTCGCTATCTGATTTAAGAGCAAATGCAGTTTCAGTATTTTCAAAAAGAGAGGTTTGCATATCAATATATTTGTTACACAAATATACACCCACTTTAAACTTTTTTTACTCAAAAGTGAGTAATTTGCAACCGTTAAAATTTCAAAAATAATGACTGCCATACAAGCCGCTTCTTACGACATCGTTTTTAATGAATCTGGATATGATGCCCTTAATGTATTACTACTACAGAGCAACTACAGTAAGATATTCGTTATCGTAGATGAGCATACACACGAGCACTGTCTTGCACCTTTTTTAGGCAATCTCGCCACAGAGATTCCTATTGAGGTTATTGAGATTCCTCATGGAGAAATTAATAAGACTATAGAAACGTGTACTGGAGTATGGGATGCACTAGCAAATCTTGATGCAGACAGAAAAGGACTTATTATCAATGTAGGTGGTGGGGTTGTCACAGACCTTGGCGGTTTTGTAGCAAGTACTTTTAAGCGTGGTATGGATTTTATAAATGTTCCTACCTCTTTACTCTCTATGGTAGATGCTAGTGTAGGTGGTAAGACCGGAGTAGACTTAGGTACTTTAAAAAACTTAATTGGGGTTATTAATAATCCGCAAATGGTATTGATAGATGGTGGGTTTCTTGCTACCTTACCTCCAGAAGAGTTACGTTCTGGACTTGCAGAGATGTATAAACACGGTCTCGTTGCAGATAGAGTGTATTGGGATAAGCTCAAAGATCTAAGTGCATTGACAACAGATGACTTGAGCCAACTCATCTACGAGAGCATTATTATTAAGAATGATATTGTCATAGAAGACCCACGTGAGCAAAATGTGCGCAAAGCGCTTAATTATGGGCACACTTTAGGTCACGCCATTGAGTCGTACTGTCTAGCATCTGAGGATAGAACAACCTTGTTGCATGGAGAAGCCATTGCAATTGGGATGATTTTGGAAAGCTTCATTTCGGTGGCGCTTTCAGGTTTATCACAGGATGAACTGGACGAAATTACTGCAACCTTTAACGATATGTATGATGCGGTAGCTTTCGCGAAAGCGGACATAACCTCCATCATCGAGTACTTAAAGTATGACAAGAAAAATGCCAATGGGCAAATAAACTTCGTACTTCTAGAAAGTATAGGAAAGCCAGTAATAGACAAGCAAGTCTCAAATGACCTTATCCACGCAGCATTTGATTATTACCAGGCTAGCACTATAGATTAAAGATAGCGCTCCTTAATAATTCTAATGTGGTGACGCTCGTGACCAGCTGTGATAAATGCAGCTGCGCGAGGACTCATCGGGCTTCCGCTTGCGGTACCTATGTTTGCAATAGTCTGCGCTGTCATAGACGCATATAATAATAAACTACACTGTCTTACAGAGACATACTCGGCAATAAGAGAGTCTACAGTGCGACTGTTTGCACCACTAGATAGTACAAAATCATCTTGCTCGAAACCTTGTAAAGGCGTGCTATCCATTCTCGAGAAACGTAACGCACGATAACTAAAAATGCGTTCTGTATCTATAATGTGCAACAGCACCTCTTTAGGGGTCCACTTCCCTTCTTCATAACGCAATAACAACTCACTCTGAGAAAGCGACGCAAAGAAGTCTCGGGTCTCTTCCATACCTTTCTCTAGCGCTTGAGCGATACCTAGTGAGCCGGGCACTTGATCTATATACTGTTTGTAATACTCATTGTACTCTCCTGCTTTAACTGCGCTAGTGGTTATCATCATGTTTGTTTTAAAATCTAAAAGTAACAAAAAACCCTTTCTCAACAGAGAAAGGGTTATAGTAAAATGAAGTCTTATTGTAATTACACTAGGTCTTGAAAGATAGAGTGCATTAATCGTTTTTTATCATTGATGCTCTCTTCTAGAGAGATCATCGTTTCTGTACGGTACACTCCGTCAATATCATCTAGCAAGAAGATTACGTTTTTTGCATGATTCGTATCTCTTGCACGTATCTTACAGAAGATATTAAACTTCCCTGTAGTTACGTGAGCCACAGTTACAAATGGAATTTGTGCGATGCGCTCAAGTACAAATGTCGTTTGTGATGTCTTATTAATGTACACTCCTACGTAAGCAATAAAAGAGTAACCTAATTTTCCGTAATCAAGTGTAAGTGAGGAACCTGTAATAATTCCAGCCTCTTCCATTTTCTTAACACGTACATGAACTGTACCTGCCGAAATAAGAAGTTTTTTTGCTATATCTGTAAAAGGAGTCCTTGTATTTTCGATAAGCATATCGAGAATTTGGTGATCTACCTCGTCTAATTTAAATTTTGCCATGCAACTATATATTTTGAGTATAATGCAAAAATAATAGAATAATACTGATTATTCTGTAATATTTTAATCTATTTAACGATAACGTTATCGCAGCCATTTTACCCATTAAAACGGGCTCTAAATCGATAATTATTATGGAAGCTTAAATGCAGGTGCACTATCTAGCAAAGCATGGGCAAATTTACCATTACTTAACGAAGCCTCTAGTGCTGTTGGTTCAAAAACTATCTCCCCACCCTCTACACGCTCTACATAATATATCCCACGCTTGCCGTCTACATCCTTTACATGCGCATCACAGTAACAAGCACTATGCTCAGGTATACCTTTATAGTCACTTACATCATACTCCAGCTCCTTACTGCATGCTTCAATCGCATATAGCATTGCTGCAAATACATAAGCTCTAGTTTTCTCTCTAGCATAATCACCTGGATAGTGACCAGCTTCAAATAACACAGTAGGTACTCCAGCTTCCTGAAAAGCATCACCCACACAATTATTATTAAACGCATCATTATACAACCCTATATTTCCATCAAGATCTTCTTCGAGATTTTTAAAGATATGAGCAATGATACTTGCAGACCGCTTTCGCGAAAATGTGAAACTCCTCTCCACATCTGCCGAAGGTGCAAGGAAGGAAAGTATCGATGGCTTACCTGTTTCTTCAAAACCATAGATGGTTCTTTGACCATGTAAATTGAAACAATAATCAGGTTTAAAAGCATCAAAAACACCACGCAAAATTTTTGATTCTGGCTGGCTCAAATCTTGTGCATCGCGATTGAGATCTACCTCATTTGCATTTACCCTTGTCCAGTTTTTTGAGCCATCTGGATTGAGCATCGGGATCATAAAAAAGGTACAATTTTCAATCACTTTTTTATAGAAATCTGAGTCTTTTTGTTCCTCTAAAAAACAACAAAAATCGAGCATAGATTTTGTGGTTGTAGATTCATTTCCGTGCATCTGTGACCACATAAAAATCTTCGCTTTTCCTGTACCAAAAACTACCGAATGAATAGGTCGTTTCTCTACCGAAGCCCCTAGGGTATCAACGCTAAAATCTGACGATAATTGAGAGACAAAATTAGTGATAAATTCCGGTGATATATATCTACCAGAAATAGATTCTTCACGGCATTGGGAAAACAGTTGTAATAACTCAGGTAACTCCATATGTATTCTTTGGACTACAAAGATACTTTTTTTACAACTCTTCATTAAAACGCACTGTTTACATTTGTAAACAGTGCGTTTTATATACAGAAGTAACGTTTTACTGGAAGATTACTCCCAATTAAACAAAAAATACTATATAAAAACTCTATTTATTTAAAATCAGTATTTTAAAGAGCCATTACTAAAGTATTAATTTAATACAATTACATACCTAGACTAACTATTTACACATAAGAACATCCATAGTTTACATTTGTAACGTATCTTTGCTGTATACAAATGGAAACACTTATAAACAACACAAAATTTGCCCAACGCCTCCAAGAAATCATGGATGCAAACGAATTGAGCGCAACTGCTTTTTCAGAAAAACTACACGTAGGAAGAGCTACCATATCTCATCTTATGGCTGGAAGAAATAAGCCCAGTTTAGACTTTGTAATGACCGTTGTTGCTACCTTTCCAGAAGTGGAATTACAATGGCTTCTGTATGGAACAAAATCAAGTCCGCAAACCACCGCTCCTACTCCATCAAACCACACTACTTTTTCGGCTGATGTACCTTCAAAAAATGCTCAAGAATTTGCGTCAAAAACAAGCGCTATTCCACCATCAAACACGGAGCAAAAAACACTCAAAAACATTACTGCTTTTTCCTCTTCAAAATCACCCATCAAGAGAGTGATTATATTCTTAGAAGATGGAACTTTTGAGAGTTATGAGATGTAAAATTTACCTACGCCTCTTCTTCAAAAATCACCTTAATACGAGTACATTTTTGATAAGAAATTTTCAGTCATTTTACTTCTTTAAAATATCTTAAGACTTACTCTCTATTACTCACATTCCTGTCTTATTTTTGTTACCTATGAAGAATCAATGGAAAGCTTTTTTTGTGATAATTAGTGTTTTCGCTTTAAGCTGCGAAAGTCCAGAACGTGACTGTACAGATTTTAAAACAGGTACATTCACGTTTGAAACATTACTAGATGGGGAACTCGTTGCAACCACTTTTAAACGTAATGATACACTAGAAATTGATTACTTTAAAGGTAAAGCAGACTCCTCTTCTGTGCGATGGATTAACGACTGTGAGTACATCGTCAAGAAGCTCAACCCAAAAAGCATGAGTGAGGAAAAGGCGCTACACATGAAAATAATAGCTACTGACGGAGATTTTTATACCTTTGAGTACTCCCTTGTAGGAGAAACCAACAAACAACGTGGCATCGCCAAAAAAACAACTGACTAATGTTTGACATTCTTACCACTGCAGATGCTTGGGTAGCACTGCTTACACTTACCTTTCTTGAAATCATATTAGGTATTGACAACATCATTTTTATCTCCATAGCCGCCGAAAAGCTCCCACAAAAGGATCGCAAGAAGGCAACAAATATAGGTCTAGCCCTTGCAATGGGTATGCGCATTGCACTGCTCTTTGGTATCTCATGGTTGGTTGCGCTAAGCGCACCATTCTGGCACATTAATCAAAGCTGGATTACGGGAGGAATAAGTTGGCAAGCTGTAATACTACTTGCAGGAGGAATTTTTCTTATCTGGAAATCTGTACACGAGATTCATGAAAAAGTAGATGAGACAGGACTTGAGGAGGAAGAAATTTCAAAAAAGAGCTCTACTACACTAGGTAATGCCATTGTGCAGATTGCAGTAATCAACCTTGTATTCTCCTTTGACTCTATACTGACTGCCGTAGGGATGACTAATGGCCTTTCTGACAATCCAACAGATGCGTTAATCATTATGGTGATTGCAGTAGTAATTTCTGTTGGGATCATGATGCTTTTTGCAAACCCTGTAGGAAACTTTATCGCAAAGCATCCTTCATTACAGATATTAGGCCTCTCATTCTTAATTTTAATAGGTTTTATGCTCATTGCAGAAGGCGCACACCTATCACATCTAGAAATCTTTGGATCAAGCGTAGGAGCTATCCCTAAGGGTTATTTATACTTTACGATTGCGTTCTCGCTTCTAGTAGAGTTTATAAACTTTAAATACCGCGCTATGAAGACTAAAGACTCTGGTGCTCAAATCCAAATGAAGAAAAACGTAGAGCACCTTACAAAAAAGTAATACACTACACGCTCACATAAAAAATCCCCTTGAAACTACGTTTCAAGGGGATTTTTCTTTTCGTTCTGACTATGACAAGCAGTAAGACGTTAGATTAAAAGTTCTCGTCTTCCATAAGCTTTTCTACCTTTTTACGCTCCCACGCCTTGTTAAACAAAGGACTCCACCCAAATACTTCTGATGCATGACCAGCAACTCCCCAGCCCCATCCAAGTATAGGAAATAATGCCCAAGGAAAACTTGTAGACTGCACGTTAAAGTATATAAACACAGGTACCATAATCGCATAAATCGTAAAGTGAATGTAAAAACCTTTAAGGTCTTCTACCTTCTTCTTTGCACGCTGGTAACGTTTATCTGCAAGGAGTTCGCTCTGCCTAGGCTCAAATGTCACTTGCTCTGCTTGTGTTAATAGCGGTATCCCAACTTGAAAAGTCTCACTATCATCTACTATATGCACTTCACTATTAGATAGCAAACTGTATCGCTGCCTGATATTTTGCAAGCCTACACCACTACTCTTCTTTACAACCTGCTTGGCCTGGATGTTATTTTCAATAAAGAGCTTATTACCATCTTCGTATATCTTAATATATAGCTTCTTGTTAGGCGTTACCTGGTTATGTTTTACAGCGTTTTCAAGTAATAATTGCAAGGAAAGTGGCACTACTTTATATTCTTGATGCGAGGCATTTTCTGGGATTTCTACCACAATACTATCTTCAAAACGCATTTTGATGAGATTCATATACGTACGTGCAAAAGTGAGCTCCTCTTCAAGCGGCACTAACTCTTTATTCTTTTGCTCCAGTACATACCTGTACACTTTTGAAAGCGAAGTGGTAAACTTGGTTGCCTGTTTTGGGTTTTCCTCAATAAGACTTGCCAGCACATTTAAACTGTTGAATAAAAAATGTGGATCCAGCTGATTCTTAAGCGCATCAAACTTTGCCGAAGCAGCTCCAGCAATGATTTTAGACTGCTTTACCTTACTCTCCTGCTTATTCTTCCAGCGACTCACCGCATAGAATGAAGAAGTTGCTACGGCTGTTATTAAAAAAGGGAAAATATAATCTTCAAGGCCTTCACTAGCCATATACTCATCAAATGATATTTTATAATATCCTGTAACAAGTATTAATCGAAGCAAAAAAACCGTAATTAAAGTCACAACAATATGCGCAATTAGCGCATAAGTAAGCACCTTTAAATTCAACAGACTGCCTGTAAAACGTTTTCTAAAGTTCACAATAACCATAGTGTTCACTGCATATAGCGCTACAGAGAAGATTTGGTTTTGTATAAAAAAGGTTGTTGCACCATCTCCATACCAAGGATTACCCAGCACATACAATATAATACTGTGAACGATAAATATTGTTAAGCCTACAATATTTGCCTTTGCAAACTCTTTTAGATAATATTTCATTTTTTCTTAATTACAAGCCTCGGCACTTTCTAAAGCTCTTTTTACATTTCCTTTAGGATGGAACTTAGACTCAGGTTTAAAGGTAGCAAAAAGCGTGATGGCACGCTGCAACTCTGCGCAATATGGCGCTATTGAGCTCCCAAAATATCTTGCGCTTCCCATATCCCACTGCGCCTTTTCTGCTATAAAAATAGGATTGTCTGGCTCCTTATTTACCATTTTTTGATTGAGCTCTCCTATAGTACCTGCATATTTCATCCCGTATTTCATGCCATCGTGAGCGACCCAAACTGTATAAAGTTGCGCTTGCAAGTGGTCTGCATACGGATTATCTGGAGCTATCGTACGCATCGTATTTATAAACTCTTGCGCCTTATCTAGCGTCGCCTTCATGGTAGCTTCCTCTCTGTTTTCAAAGTCTCTCCAATTACGTATTATAGCAATTTGAGCAACATAATACGTAGGGAGCCAGTTGTCTTTTTCGACAGTAGCAATACGCTCAAAGAGGTTTGAAGCCTCATCAAGCTTGTTTTCTTCCCAAAGCTCCATCGCTTTTGTCATTCCTTGCTCATATTTGGTTTGAGCCATAAGAAATGTACTGCTGCATAATGCGATAATAAGAAGTAAATGTTTCATAATATATTGTTTTGTGATTGATGATGTAAAGATGGTTTTAAGTACGCTTTCGCGAAAGCGTAACCTACCCAACCGTCATTTATAAAGTCTCAGTTGTAGTTTTCTTGCGAAGTTTTGTTTTACGCAACCAATAACCAATGAATAAAACACCAAATATGGTAGGCAATAACCAGCTTAATAGCGCCGGAAGTACTTGATTTGTGACAAAGAAAGCGGTAAAAGCTGCGATATATCCACCTGTTATTTTACCTATATGAAGTCTAAGATATTTTTTACGCAATGACGCTATATCTCGCATTGCACGTATATCTCCTACGGCATTAAGAACACCAATTCCTCCAAAGATTATAAGAATCCACCCCATAGAAGAACCCGAAAGCAATGACAACGCACCATAAAATATCATTGCCAGACCTATGGTGAGCATAGACCAAGAAATGATTTTATCATAACGCAACTCACTTGCCAATTTTACTTTTTTAAAACGGAGCGCTCTATACCCAGATAGCACTAGATACACACTAAACAGTCCTACCACAAACAGAAACGGATTGTTATGATATGGAAGCAGTGATGCCAAAATACCTGAAATACCAGCGGTAAGCATCCCATAATAAAAAACCATTCCTGACTTTTTATGCCAAGTATTTCCTTTACGAGCAATTACAGATATAGTTCCCGCTATGAGGGAGATAAAACCACCTATAGCGTGTAGTGTTATAAATATCTTGAAGAAAGTATCGTAGTTCATCGGTAAGATTTTTAAATATTGAGACTCTATTTCTCATGATTGACAGTACAAATATGAGCCAGAATTCAGTAATCATAAAAAGGTTGCTACTCAATTGCCATAACAGCCTACCGAATTGTAGTTTTACAGCACCTAGTATAGATACCTATGATAATTAAAGAGCTTTTTCCAAGATTTCATCCAGACCTCATTAAGGAAATAACCACACACGGCATCATAAAGAAACTCCCTGCGCAAACAGAATTACTGCGAGAAGGACAGTATGCAAAGGTAATTCCCATCGTAATACACGGACTCGTAAAGGTATACTCACGCTATGAAGATAGAGAACTTCTACTTTATTACATAGAACCGGCAGAGAGTTGCATCATCTCTTTTTCTTCTGGAATCTCACAATTACCCAGTCGCGGATATGCAATTACAGAAACAGATGCTAAACTTCTTCTTTTACCTGTAGACAAAGTACAGCAATGGCTTAAGACCTACCCTGCGCTCAACACCTTATTCTTTAAAAACTATGATGCGCGTTATCTTGACATGATGAACGCTGTAAATCATCTCCTATTTGATAAAATGGACACGCGCATACTCGATTATCTAAAAGAAAAATCGCGTGTTACAGCAACTCAAACCCTACATATAACTCATAAGGAAATAGCAACAGATCTAGGCACCGCAAGAGAAGTCGTAAGCAGGATCTTAAAAAAACTGGAGATTGAAAATCACATAACCCAAGAAGGACGCACCATAAAAATCATGTAAGTGTGACTACAGTCACCGTTTACAAGAAATCCTCCCATTACATTTGTGTAGTATTACTTCTAAAAAAAAACACTATGAAAAAGAATATGGGAAATTTAGATCGCGGTATACGCATAGCGGCTGCAGTGATTATTGGTATATTATATGCAGCTAACGTTATAAACGGCACGGTGGCAATTATACTGGGTGTGGTTGCACTTATTTTTATTGCGACTAGCTTTATTTCTTTTTGCCCGCTTTATGCTCCCTTTAGACTAAGCACGTACAAAGTAAAAAAATAACATACCCTTACATCTTAAGCCCTTACAAGTTATCTTGTGAGGGTTTCTTTTTTACGCTTGCGCGAAATCGTTACCGTAACTCCCGTAAATGCGCTATAGCTATCCCTTAAGAATACACTATCTTTGCGGCTTCTTAAAAACAGCCTTATGAAGCGTCTTTTCAACAATTTCACCTCTAATCCTAAGAATGATATCGTTTCTGGTATTACGGTTTCTTTAGCCATGATACCTGAAGTAGTTGCATTTGCATTTGTGGCTCAAATAAGTCCAATTGTGGCATTATTTGGGGCATTTGTAATTGGGATTATCTCAGCACTTTTTGGCGGTAGACCAGGATTAATCTCGGGAGCAGCAGGAGCAGTTGCCGTGATTTTTGTACAGATGATTCAAGAAGGGCATGCAAAGGGATTACTCTTTGACCAGCCTGTTGAAAATATGGGATACTTCTATTTACTCGCCGCGGTGGTATTAATGGGAGTTATTCAGGTTTTTGCTGGTTTGTTTAAGTTGGGGAAATTTGTGCGTTTAATTCCGCATCCTGTGATGATGGGATTTGTAAACGGTCTTGCTATTGTGATATTCCTTGCTCAACTAGGAATGTTTAAAGAAAACAAAAAAGACTACGCTGGTGATAATATGCGTAAAACAGCTTCAAAGGAGCTCGTTTATACCGTATCTGATAATGAAGTAAAGGACAAAGTTTCTAATACCGTACTATTTACAATAGAAGGAAACTCTGTAATAAATAAGGCAACTAATAAGGAGGTGTTTGTATTATCTGACGGACAAGTATATGATACAAATACGCAAAAGGTAGTTTTTAATGCTTCACAAGATGGTTTCTACTCTGTAAAAGACAAAGGAGTCGTAAAAACCTGGATGCAAGGAAAGTCACTATATACCATGATAGGGCTAGTGTTACTCACCATGCTCATCGTATGGGGACTACCTAAAATCACCCCAAAGATTCCAGCTGCATTAACGGCTATTCTTATTGTATCGCTCATATCAATTTTTGGCGGATTAGACTCTGTAAACGTTGGCGAATTTATTAGAGATGGTGGTGGCGCAGGGCTCAATGGTATGGCAGAAATATCGAGCAAACTCAATGTTTTTGATTTATGGAGCAGCCTACCTTTTAATTTAGATACGCTTAAGTTTATAGCGCCTTATGCTTTTCTTGCAGCCTCAGTTGGTTTGATTGAAACGCTTATGACCATGAACTTGGTAGACGAGATGACAGACTCAAGAGGTAATGGAAACAGAGAGTGTGTAGCACAAGGAGCTGGAAATATCGTGAGTGGTGTTTTTGGAGGAACTGGTGGTTGTGGTATGATAGGCCAAACGGTAATAAACATTAACGCTGGAGGACGAGGACGACTATCTGGAGTGATGATGGCAATTACACTACTTACCTTTATATTATTTGCAGATCGCTTTATAGAACAAGTACCTATTGCTGCACTAGTGGGTGTAATGTTTATGATGGTTATTGAGACTTTTGCTTGGTCTAGCTTTAGAATTATTAAAAAAATACCAGCATCAGATGCATTTGTTCTCGTTATCGTATCGGCAGTGACTGTATTTTTTGATCTTGCTATTGCTGTATTTGTAGGAGTAATTATAGCAGCTTTATCATTTGCTTGGAGTAGCGCTAAAAAAATTAGAGCTAGAAAGAGATTTAAAGCAGATGGCACAAAGGTTTATGAGATCTGGGGCCCATTATTCTTTGGAAGTATTCAGAGTTTTAACTCTAAGTTTGACATAAACGGTGATCCAGACCATATAGAAATTGACTTCATAGAGGCAAAAGTCGCAGACCACTCTGCCCTAGAAGCTATTTTTGTACTCCTTGAGAAGTATGAAGCCGTAGGTAAAACAATCACACTTAAGCACCTCAGTACAGAGTGTAAAGACTTAATGCGCAAAGCCTCTCCTAAATTTGACAAAGTAATTGAAGAAAGTGTAGATGACCCTCGTTATCACGTACTTTCTGGAGTGCTAGAGACGGAGGCTTAAAAGATGTGATTGAGGAGAGCTTTTCCTTGCGCAAAAGGGTGAGCTTTTTTTAAAAAGCTTTTCCCATCCCTAAAGGGTAAACTTTTTTATACGTAAAGATTTTTAAGTGCGCAGAAAATTGAGCTTTTGCAGATTAACACTTGCATTAACTGCTAGCCCCGATTGCAATGAAAATCCCGCAGTGTAGCAATAGCGGAACGAGGAATTGTAATGTAAAGCGGGAAACTACTTTTGTAAGAAAACAAAACGTGAGCGCTCCTAATACACTCAAAAAACTTAAATGAAAATCCCGCAGTGTAGCGATAGCGAAACGAGGAATTGTAATGAAAGCGGGAAACTACGCTCGCAAAGTAGCGCTACTTATGCGCTCCAAAACCTTACTAGAAATCATAAAAAAACCTCTCAATGTTATTGAGAGGTTCTTTGTTATACTAAAAAGAGGATGCTTATTGATTCATTGAGATCAAGAATTCCTCATTGTTTTTTGTGCTCTTAATACGGTCACTCATAAACTCCATTGCTTCTACTGGGTTCATATCTGCAAGGTATTTACGTAATACCCATAGACGTTGCGTAGTGTCTTTACTGTGCAGCAAGTCATCACGACGTGTAGATGAAGAGGTAAGATCGATTGCTGGGAAAATACGGCGGTTTGCAATATTGCGATCCAGTTGTAGCTCCATGTTACCAGTACCTTTAAATTCCTCAAAGATTACTTCGTCCATTTTTGAACCGGTATCTGTGAGTGCAGTAGCAAGAATGGTAAGTGATCCACCTCCTTCTATGTTACGTGCTGCTCCAAAGAAACGCTTAGGCTTGTGTAATGCATTTGCATCTACACCTCCGGAAAGAATCTTTCCAGATGCTGGCTGTACGGTGTTATATGCACGTGCGAGACGTGTGATAGAGTCAAGAAGTATTACTACATCGTGACCACACTCTACAAGACGTTTTGCTTTTTCAAGAACAATGTTTGCCACTTTTACGTGCTCATGGGCTTCTTTATCAAATGTAGAAGCTACTACTTCTCCATTTACGTTACGCTGCATGTCTGTAACTTCTTCTGGACGTTCATCTATAAGAAGTACAATTTGGTATACTTCAGGATGGTTTGCCGCAATAGCATTTGCCACATCCTTAAGTAACATGGTTTTACCCGTTTTAGGTTGTGATACAATCATACCACGTTGTCCTTTTCCTATGGGTGCAAACATATCCATCACACGAGTTGATATACTCGCTTGACGATTTGCTAGGTTAAATTTTTCTGTAGGAAATAATGGTGTCAAGTGCTCAAAAGAAACACGATCCCTAACGATGTTAGGGTTAAGACCATTAATCTTACTTACTTTAATAAGTGGGAAATACTTCTCTCCTTCTTTTGGAGGGCGTATTACTCCTAATACAGTATCACCAGTTTTAAGGCCAAAAAGTCTTATCTGTGATTGTGATACATAAATATCATCTGGAGATGCAAGGTAATTGTAGTCAGAACTGCGCAAAAAGCCATAGCCATCTTGCATAATATCTAATACTCCTTCACTCTCTATAATGCCTTCAAATTCATAATCTGGCTCGCGGTAGCGATTTCGATTGTCTTTATTTCCATGTGAATTTCCGTCTTTTTGATTACGGTTATTACGTGGCGTGTTATTACGAGAATTTGAATTACGATTATTATCGCGTGGCGCACGCTTATCATTGCCTTGACGGTTGTCATTGCTTGATCGTTTATCGTTGTTACGAGTATCTTTTTGATTATCTCGTTTTTGTGGTGCCTTTGTATCGTCCCCACCTTTTCCTTTTGCAGGTTCACGTTTTACCGCTTCTCTTTTTGCTTGAGGTTCTCTTTTTGCAGGAGCTTCCTTTTTTACAGGAGGTTTTCCTTTTGCCGGAGCATCTTTAGCCTCCTCAGTGTTTGTTGCAGGAGCATCCTTATTATCTTTTGCAGTTTTTGCTGGTCGAGGAGTACGAGGTTTACGCTCTTCTCTAGGCTTACGTTCTGACTTAGGGGCTGTCGCTTTAGGTGTTGCTTCTTTTACTTTAGGCACTACTGCCTCTATTTTTTTTGGATCGGCCGCTTGTAAATCAAGTATTCTGTAAACAAGGTCTAGCTTTTTTAATGTTCTGTATTTAGGAACATTAATCCCTTTTGCAATCTCTTGAAGCTCGGGAAGCTTCTTTGCTTTTAATTCTGAAATATCAAACATCTAGTAATGTGGGTAAATTATTAATCGGGTGATTAGAGCGTACCAAAAGAAGAATTTGATACTAAAAATATTAAGCAATTAAGTAACAAGCGGAGAGCCTTTTACATAATCACAAGACAATGATACAATTTTATTTTCAAAGTTTTCTTAGCAATATCACAAAATGAGACTTATTTTTACCACAGTTTAAAATGAGAATCACGTGATACAACGTATACAAACTATATATCTTTTACTAGCAACCTTAGTCTCACTAGGGTTACCATATGCCTTTAGCCTTTATTCTGATATGGATGGTGAGGCCGTGTGGGCAGTAGATGATATTTCTTATATAACACTTTTTAGTCTTAGTGCTATATTATCATTTATTTCCATATTTTTATGGAATAATCGAAAGAACCAATTCGTCTTAGGACGTCTCAATATCTTATTAAACTTTGCATTATTAGGTATTTTGGTATATCGATCACAAATGTTATCTGGAGGAACGGCGGTTCTTGAGAAGGGTATTGGGATGATCATTCCGCTTGTTTCTATCGTTTTACTAGTCTTGGCAAACAAGGCAATCAAGCGCGATGAAGATCTTGTAAAATCTGTTGATAGGTTACGATAAGTCTATAATCTTAGTTTTATTAGTGCGTAAAGCCTCTCATTTATTTGGGAGGCTTTTTTTATGCTTACGCGAAAATGTGAAACTAATAATCACACGTTATCTAATAAACCCCCTTCCCTCTTGTAGATAATGCTCGTCAATAAGCAGTAAAACTTGGGATTCACTTATGTACTAATTAAATCAGTGATAAAAATATAGAATAAAGAAGTTTAGTAAATTACAAGCTCAATAACCCCACACGCATTAAATTCATTATGACCCAAAAAAACTTAACATACGATTACATTATAATAGGTAGTGGTTTTGGTGGCTCTGTAAGTGCACTACGCCTATCACAAAAAGGATATAAAGTACTCGTGGTTGAAAAAGGAAAATGGTACAAAGCAACCGACTTTCCTAAAACCAACTGGAATATTAGAAAATGGCTCTGGATGCCATACCTGCGCTTTTTTGGGATTATGAAACTATCCATATTTAAACACATTGCCATTATTTCTGGAACTGGTGTAGGTGGCGGCTCCCTAGTATATGCAAATACATTACCTACTCCTAAAAGTGCTTTCTTTAACTCTGGAAGTTGGAAATCGCTTAATGATTGGGAAACCGCCTTAAAACCTTATTATCAGGAAGCATTAAGAATGCTAGGTGCAGCGCAAAATCCTTCCTTATATGATGGAGATAAAGCTCTCAAAGCCGTAGCAAAAGATTTGAATATTGCACAAAAGTTTAATCCTACGCGTGTAGCTGTATTCTTTGGAACTCCTAATAAAACAATAAAAGACCCTTATTTTAATGGAGAAGGGCCAGATCGTTCTGGATGTAATTTTTGTGGAGCTTGTATGACTGGCTGCCGCCACAATGCAAAAAACACGCTTGACAAGAACTACCTATATCTTGCTCAAAAACAAGGAGCCACCATACTAGCCGAAAATGAAGTGTATGATATACAGCCATTAGATAAAAGCGACAGTGCGCTAGGTTATGAAGTCTCTATGAAGAGAAGTACGCGCATCTTTGGTAAACATCAAAAAATCACCACTAAAGGTGTTATCTTTTCTGGAGGCGTACTAGGTACAGTAAAACTCTTGCTAGCTCTAAAAGCTAAGTCACTACCGCATCTATCAGATCATCTAGGTGAGGATATACGTAGCAATAATGAAACACTCATAAGTGTTTCCACTCTAGAAAAAGACAAAAACCTCTCCAAAGGTATCGCAATAGGAAGCATACTTGATACAGATGAAAATAGTCATCTAGAAATATGTAGATATGGAGAAGGATCTAATGCATGGAAACTTGCACACTTACCTTATGTAACGGGATCAAACGTGTTCTCACGACTTTTTAAGACAGCTATTAAGCTAATCAAAAATCCAGTAGACTATTTCAAAATTTACGTTGCTAATGGATGGGCAAAAAATACTGTTGTATTATTATTTATGCAAACGCTGGATAGTACATTACGTTTTAAAAGAAATACCTTGGGAAAGATGACATCTACAGTAAGTTCTGGAAAGGCTCCTACCCCATTTATTCCAGAATCTATAGCGCTTGTAAAATCATACAGTAAGGCTATTAAAGGAGTAAGTACCTCTTTTGCCTTAGAAACACTTGCTGGAATACCATCTACAGCACACATACTAGGCGGTGCAGTTATGGGAGAAAATACAGAAAGTGGAGTTATAGATAAAGACAATAAGGTTTTTGGCTATAAAAATATGCTCGTGGTTGATGGCTCTATGATTTCGGCAAATCCTGGCGTGAATCCTTCACTTACCATTACTGCCATTGCAGAAAGAGCGATGGATCAAATACCAAACAAGCAATAAGACAAAGATTAAGATGCGCCTCCCTTTAACCAACAAGGACACGTCTCAACCTCAAAAAAATCATCTTCCCAGATATAAAAAAGTGATACTTTTCCCTTTTAAACACTACCTTCACCGCCACTATGGAAAAAACAGAATTTTTAGAACAGCACTTATTTAATGGTTTGACTAATCTTAACAAAGAGTCAGAGGCAGATGACTCTTATCAGTTCTCTGAGGCAGATTTTGAGATTGTGCTTCAGCGTGCAGAGCATTTTGGCTTAGGTGTCTTTACCATCGAATCATGGCACAACGGTGTATCTACTGGTGTATCAAAGCATGAAGATTTCAGAAAAAAGGCAACAGATGCCAAGTGGTATAAAAAAGCTTTTTTGACTTCTAGAAAAGGTCAAGCAGGACTTACCTATGCTGGAACTTATAAGATTTCTAGTAAATTATTATCAAGAGAGACTTTTCAAGAAGAGGAAGAGTAAGTGCTAAAGACCATTAACTGAACGTCAACAGGTTTGTAAAATTGACAGCTCATAAAGGCTGGTAATTATTTTACGACTTAGAAATTTTTCGCGAAAGCGTAATAATTACTAAAACCGACACATAAAAAAACGCAACCATTTCTGGTTGCGTTTTCCAATTGAGTGTTTTCACCTTTTACTAATCAAACTTAAACAACATCAACTTCATTCTTTTTTACAGCTAGTGCATAAATCACTAGTCCAAACCCTATCTTATTGATAGCATCTGCAATGTTATAAGCGACATCTACACTTCCTTTTCCTAGGATGCTCGTGTACCATCCATCTGTACCTAACATATATCCTAATGGATAAATAGCCCAACCTACGAGTACGAACCAGCATAGTATTTTATGTGCTTTAAGAATATCTCCACCAGCAGCAACTGCAAGTTTCTTTGCGCTTCCTAACCAGATTTCATATACTATATAAAAATATGCGGCTCCAGAGATAGCTCCCCACAATGCGGCTTGATCTTGGAATACAGCTTCTCCAAAGTATCCTGTTACTAGCATAATAACCGAGAATAAGATAAGCTTCCACATAAGTGCAGGTTTTGCACCGGCAACTTTTAAAATTAAGTAGAATTCAACACACATTAATGGAACTGTAAGTACCCAGTCTACATATCTAAAAAATGTAGGAGACTCTTGAATAGCAAACCAGTAATCTCTCATGTACCAGTAGTGCACTGCGGCAATAAATGTAATTAAACCAGATACAAGGACTGAGGTTCGCCACTTCTTGTTAAATTGGTTAAGCGATAGAAAAAAGAAAGCAGAAGCTGCCATCATCGCCATCGCACCCACAAAGAATGTAAATCCTACATAATCACTTGGATCTAGTTTTGTAGGGTCGGCTAGTAATAGTAATAAAAATTTCATAGCATTGATATTTTTAATTAAACATTTGTTTAAGTAAATTTAAATAATGTTAAACAAATAAATAATTATTTTCTCATAATTTTTTAATTAAAATTATCAACACCTAAATTATTCATGACAAAAATTCTCAATATCACAATCATAGGTAGTTTTGCGGGCTTATGGATCGCCACACTATTTTCTACCAAAGCTGAATTGGTTTTGGGTTTTTTACTCATTCTCACATTTGGGATCATACATGGATCAAATGATTTATTATTAATAGAGAAGTTATTTACTAAAGAGAAAAAACGGAGCTTCATTAAATCGCTCTTATTTTATGTGCTTACAGTACTGCTTACTTTTCTAGCATTTTATACCATCCCTTCTATCACAGTAATTCTCTTTATTATTTTTAGCGCATACCATTTTGGCGAGCAACATTGGGAGTCTAAAGTTGATTCAAAACACAAGTTATTATCTTCTATACTACAACTCAGTTATGGCGCGCTTATACTACTGATATTGTTTTATTTTAATGAGCAGCAAGTGGAGAGTATTGTTTTGGCAATTACTGGAGTAACTTTTCCTCATTTATTTCTCTTATACTCCTTGTACATTGTGCTCGCAGTATTTTTTATAACAGGAGCCATACTAACTTATAAAAGTGATAGTTTTAAAAAACTCATATTAAAAGAACTCTTCTTTTTAGGCTTACTTCTTGTAATCTTCAAAATGTCATCTCTCATTTGGGGCTTTACTATATACTTCGTGTTGTGGCATAGTCTTCCTTCCCTTTTTGAACAAATTCACTTTATATATGGTAGTTTTACTAATCAAACCATATGGCTCTATGTTAAAAATGCACTGCCTTATTGGATTATTTCAATTATCGGGATTGGTATAAGCTATTTTTGGCTCAAGGAAAGTGTGTTATTTTTTGCAATTTTCTTTTCCTTTATTGCTGCGGTAACATTTCCACACTCCTTGATTATATCATTGATGTTTAAAAAGAAAAACGATAACACCAAAACTCACTAGAATGAAATATAGTTTTTTACTTTTTTTTTGTCTCGCTTTTGCGAAAGCGTATGCTCAACAACCTATATCTACTCCAGGTAACGTTATAAGTGATTTTGGTAAAACTTATGAAGTTAATAATCCTGATTTTAAAACAGATACTACCGCAATTTTCAAAGTAGTGTTTGATGTAGCAAAAGCACCTGAAAATCCAAGTTTGCGCAATCCATACATTGAGACGATGGCGAGATTTCTTAATATGCAAGAGAAAGCAGGTGTTCCTGCAACAAATATGCACATACGGGCCGCTATACACGGACAAGCAGCTTATGGAATGCTTACTAATGAATTGTATAAGGAGAAATTTGGCGTAGATAATCCTAACATTGAATTACTAGAAGCCTTAAAAGAAGCAAACGTATCACTCATCCTTTGTGGTCAAACTGCTGGAGCGCGTAATATTACCAAAGAACGAAGACTGGAAATGATTGATGTAGGACTTTCGGCAATGACAGTTTTAAGTCAATCGCAAATGGAAGGTTACACGCTCATTGCTTTTTAAAGCTACTTTAAATTCATAAATCTGCACCATTAGATAATTACACTCACATGCGCTTACTATTTACCCTAGTTTTTTCTTTTATCACACTATCTGTGTTTTCTCAAGAGGCTACCCGTCAAGACAGCCTTCGAGGGTCAATCACTCCACAAAGAGCCTGGTGGGACATCGTTCACTATGATCTTTCTGTCACGGTAATACCAGCATCAAAGTCTTTAATAGGTACAAATATTATGACCTATCGTGTACTAGAAGAAGGTACGACCGAGCTACAAATAGATCTTCAATCCCCAATGGAGCTCACAGCAGTAATGCAAGATGGACACTCTCTTGACGTGCGTACTGAAGGTGCAGCCCATTTTATACAACTAGAATCTGCTCAAAAAGCAGGAGAACTAAAAGCAATAAGATTAAGCTTTGAAGGTAAACCTCGCGCTGCTGTAAACCCACCATGGGATGGTGGTATCACTTGGCAGCAAGATAGCAACGGCAAACACTTTATCGCGTCTTCAAATCAAGGCATAGGTTCCAGCATATGGTGGCCTAATCGTGATCACCCAGCAGATGAAGTGGATAGCCTAGACATGCATGTTACAGTACCTAAAGATCTTGTAGATGTATCTAATGGACGACTAGTGGGTATAGACAGTACAACATCTTCAAAAACATATCATTGGGCGGTACGCAATCCTATAAATAATTACGGAGTTAATATTAATATTGGAGATTATGTAAACTTTTCTGAGGTATATAAGGGAGAGAAAGGACCACTAGATATGAGTTACTGGGTACTTCGTGAAGATGAGAAAAAAGCAAGAGCTCAATTTACCCAAGCCCCTATGATGATGGAAGCTTTTGAACATTGGTTTGGTCCTTATCCATTCTATGAAGATAGTTTTAAACTCGTACAAGCTCCTTACTTAGGCATGGAACATCAAAGTTCTGTAACTTATGGAAACAAGTTTAAGAATGGCTATTTAGGAAAAGATTTATCTGGTACAGGACAAGGACTCAAATTTGATTTTATAATTATACATGAATCTGGTCATGAATGGTTTGCAAACAACATTACAAATAAGGATGTTGCAGATATGTGGATTCATGAGAGCTTTACTAACTACTCAGAAAATCTTTATCTAGATTATCATTTTGGCAAAGACGCTGCTAGTGAATATGTAATTGGACTGCGTAAAAACATTAGAAATGATAGACCTATCATAGGTACTTACGATGTAAATCGTTCTGGAAGTGGCGACATGTACTATAAAGGTGCAAATATGCTACACACCATACGTACCATTGTAGATAATGATGAGCTGTGGCGAGAGACTTTACGTGGACTTAATAAGGAGTTTTACCATAAGACCACAACAAGTGCAATGGTAGAAGATTTTATGTCCAGAAAACTGAATCAAAACCTCGCTCCTATATTTGATCAATATTTAAGAACGGTAAAAATCCCAACCTTTGAATATAAAGTGAGTAAAAAGAAGCTGAGTTATCGTTACACAAATGTGATAAGTGATTTCTCTATGCCACTTTCTATAATGATAAATGGTAAATTACAATGGCTCGCACCTGCAGATCAGTGGCAAGAGCTTAAAATGTCTAAGAAAATAATTGACATGAGTATACTAGAGGATTTCTATATACAAACAAGGAAGCTATAAAAGGATTCCAATCTAATTAATCAATATAATCAATTACTCAAAACGTATTGCCTTTACTGGACTTATTTTTGTTATAATGTAAGATGGTATAAGGAGTATAAGCACACAAACCAAAAACACGCCTACATTAAGAGAGAGAATATGCCAGAAGTCTATGAGCACTGGCGCCTCACTTACATAATAGGTAGATGGGTCTAACTTCACAAAACCAAATATTTTCTGAGCATATAATATTCCTAAACCTATAAGATTACCCCAAAAGAGCCCAAGACCTATTAAGTACATTGCATTATAAATAAAAATCTTACGCACACTCCAGTCTGATGCTCCAAGTGCCTTGAGTACTCCTATCATTTTTGTACGCTCTAGTACTAGTACAAGCAGCGCCACAATCATATTAATACCTGCAATCAATATCATGATAACAATGATCAAGATGATATTGAAATCAAATAGTTTAATCCACTCAAAAATATTGTAATTACTCTGTATTACAGAGATAGATCTCAAAGTAGAACCAGAGTTTTCATACACCTTATTATTCAGTGCCTCAAGATTATCAAAATCATCTACAAAAACCTCAAAAGATCCTACCTCATCTTTCTCCCAGTTATTAATACGGGTAAGGTGACGGCGATCACCCATGATATACACTTTGTCAAACTCTTGATATGCACTTTCATAAAGTCCTACAATCTCTAGTGCCCTCGGTCTAAAACGCATGTTATCTTTATTTACAAATTGTATGATTGCCTTATCGCCTACTTTAAAGCCTAAGCGGTTTGCCAGATACGTACTAAAGATAGTCTCATTATTAAGCGCTCCCGTAAGTTCTGGTTTTCTGCCTTCTACTATATATTCCTCGATACGATTCCAGTCATAATCATCACCCAGCCCTTTGTAAATTACTCCTTCAAAGGTCTCTGCAGTCCTTATTACACCCGCTTTTACAGTAATTGCCTGTACATGTGTTACTTCTGGTACTGCATTAAAATCTGGGTAAAAATCTTGATTTATAGAAATTGGATTTGGAGTTTCTTCACTGTTATTTCCGTCAAAATTTGACACGACAATATCTCCAGAAAAGGCAGACACTTTTTGTCTTATCTCTCGCTGGAGTCCTAGTCCTGTAGCAATCGATATAAGCATCATCACCATACCAATTGCAATTGCTACGATGGCAATTTTAATTATCGTACTGGAAGCACTACTTTTATACGATGTCGCGCTACTTAGGCGTTTGGCTATAAAATACTCTAAATTCAAATGCGTCTCATTTTCTTCAAAAATACCCTTTTTTTAATGCTCACACTGCTTATTTCTTGTGCAAATAGCGGTGGAGATAGTAACGCTTTCGCGAAAGCGGAATTAAAAAAAGAAACTGTACTACAAGAAACTCCTTCTCAACAACCAATCGTTACCGCTGCCAATAGGACAGCGCTCTACTTACCGTTGCTTAAAGATAAAAAAGTAGGTGTAGTCACAAACAAAAGCGGACTCATATTTAAAAGTACTCCGCATATTGAAAAGGAAAGTACACACCTAGTAGATTCTCTTATCTCAAGCGGAATTACAGTTACACGTGTTTTCTCACCAGAACACGGATTTCGCGGTGATGTAGATGCTGGAGAGCGAGTAAAAGATGGAAAAGATCCAAGGACTGGTCTTAATATTATCTCTCTTTACGGTAAAAACAAGAAACCAAGCCAGGAACAACTAGAAGGACTCGATGTAATCCTCTTTGACATACAAGATGTGGGTGTTCGATTTTACACCTATATATCTACACTTACCTATGTGATGGAAGCCGCTGCCGAAAAAGGTATACCGGTAATTGTACTAGACAGACCTAACCCTAACGCTCATTATATAGACGGTCCTACGCTAGGAAAGGAGCACACAAGCTTTTTAGGGATGCATGAAGTACCCTTAGTCTATGGTATGACTATAGGAGAATATGCCATGATGGTGAATGGTGAGGGCTGGCTTAAAGATAACATACAATGTAGTCTTACGGTGATTCCATTAAAAAATTGGGATTACACGACCCCGTATTCATTACCTACGCGTCCTTCTCCTAATTTGCCTAATGATAAAAGTATCAACCTCTACCCTAGCCTAGGCTTCTTTGAAGGAACTACCATTAATGCCGGAAGAGGAACAGAAATGCAGTTTCAAATTTTTGGAGCTCCAGATTTTTCACCTAGCAATTTTACATACTCGTACACTCCTGAGCCTAACTTCGGATCAAAGGATCCTAAACATAATGGACAACGTTGTTATGGCATAGACTTACGTAATCAAGAGTACATGAGCCGCGTTAATTTAGAATGGCTTATAGAAGCTTATACTGCAAGCACTGATAAAAATAAATTCTTTAAAACGGCTAGTTTCACCCTTCATGCAGGTAATAAAAAACTACAGCAGCAAATTCAAGATGGATATACCTTTAAAGAGATTAAACGTGACTGGATAAAGGATATAGAAAACTTTAAAAGCATACGTAAGCAGTACCTTATGTATGAATAACGATTCTTTTAATAGCGCGCTTAAAGCGAAAATTGAACAAGTTTTTACACAATTTAAAAGTCAATCTATAACAGCAGAGCAACTTGCTATAGCTGAAGAAGGTTTTATATTCTCTGAAGTAAATCCTAAAGCCAAAATACTAGTGATGGGGATTAATCCCTCATTAAGAAATGATTTTGTAGGAAGTAATGGATATAGCTATAACTATGACCACTTAAGTACTGATCGCTATTTTAAAAAATTCTCGACATTACTTAAAGGCTTTGAGCAATTTGGAATTACCTATTGTGATTTATTTTATCAACGTCATACTGAACAAAAACAAATAGAATATTTCTTAAGGGATGAAAAGGGTCGAGATTTTTTAAAAAGCCAATTAGCCATCACAAAGGAAGTTATTGAGCATATCTCTCCAGAGCTTATTTTACTGTTTAATAGAAAAGGAGCTATGTTTTTTTCTAAAGAATGGATTGGCTATACATTAGAACAACGAGCACAGCAAGAACCTCATTTTGAACAGATTGATGATTTATATAATATAAACGAGCTAGAAACCTCAATATATTGCTCCTCTTTCCTAGGTTACAGAACGCGCAAAAAGACGTACGATCGAATCTACAACGATATCGCACTGTTAATCAAATCAATAACATGATTTTTTAAGAATTAGCATAAAAGCCAGTGACAATGGCTGCTCGCATCCTCTTTTCTAATGAAAAATGTAAATAATCTAATTTTTATTAAAAAATAAGTAGTAAACATCAGTTTTAGTTAAATTTTTATCTTAGTTTTAACACAAATTAACAATAATTTAATATCTGTTAAAATTTATAAACTAACAAATCAACTATGCACAAACTCACGTTTACTCTTTTAGGTCTATTAATTGGTGTGACCTCATTTGCCCAAGTTACTGTCACAGGTACAGTAACAGATAAAAACAATGTTCCCATCTCTGGCGCAAACGTCATTGAAAAAGGAACTACCAATGGCGCTATCACAGATTTTGATGGTAATTATAATATTACAGTACAGAGCGACGGTACTTTAGAAATAAGCTATTTAGGTTTTGACACAAAACGCGTAGCAGTAAATGGTAAAACATCAATTGATGTAACACTTGAAGAAGGTGTAGGTCTTGGTGAAGTGGTACTTGTGGGCTCAAGAACTGCTCCTAGAAGTCAGGTAGACACTGCTGTACCAGTAGATGTAGTATCTGCAAAAGAACTACAAACTACAGGTCAAGTAACATTTGACAAAGCCTTACAGTACAAGATACCATCATTTAATACAGTACAAACTCCTGTAAATGATGCAACTTCTCTTCTAGATCCTTATGAAATAAGAAACATGGGGCCTTCTAGAACCTTAATCTTAATCAATGGTAAACGTAAGAACTTAAGTGCACTTCTTTATACTCAAACTTCTCCAGGACGTGGGGAGACTGGTGCAGATATCTCTGCAATCCCTACAGATGCAATCAAGCGTGTAGAAATATTACGTGATGGTGCATCTGCACAATACGGATCTGACGCAATTGCTGGTGTAATGAACGTTATCTTAAAAGATAATGATAATCAAGGTTCGGCGACGCTAAGAACAGGAATCACTTCTGAAGGTGATGGTGAGATGGTAGGAATCAGTGTGAATAATGGTTCTACTATAGGAGATGACAAAGGTTTTATAAACTATACCGTAGACTTCTCTAAAGTAAACCTTGCAAACAGACCTGGTACAGTAGATGCTGCTGGAGAAGCTGGTGACTTTGGAGCAGACCTTGCAGATGTTCAAGAATTTTTATCTCGTAACCCAGATGCAAATAACATTAACGGATCACCAGAAACTGCATCTTCTAAATTTCTAGTAAATGGAGGTTTTGACTTAAGTGATAATACTGAGTTGTATTTCAATACCGCTTATGTTTATAAGAAGGTAAATAGTTTTGCAAACTACAGAACTCCATATTGGAGAACAATTGAAGAATTTCCTTATTTAGGAGACTTCTTCCCAGGAGACAACCCTAACAACCCAGGTGGTTATGATGGTTATGTTCCTACTTTTGAAGGGCTACTTAATGATTATAATGGTACAATTGGAATTAGAACTACCATTAATGACTGGAATGTTGACGCTAGTTATACAACGGGTGGAAACACACAAACGTACCAAGTGAATAACTCTCAAAATGGAAATTTTGTCTACTCTCCTGCTGTATTCATTGATGGAAATGGTAATGGTACTGTTGAGGATGGAGAACTTACGGAAGGATCTCAACTGTATAGAGAAAACAGTGCTAGATCATTTGATCCGGGTGGAACAAAATTTACTCATAATGTAGGTAACATTGATATCTCTAGAGTACTTTCAGACAAAGTAAGTATTGGATTTGGTGCTGAGTTTAGAAATGAGGTATTTGAGGTAATTGAAGGAAAGCTTGATTCTTATGATGGTGGTGGTGCAGATTCTTTTGCAGGTAACAGCCCAGAAAACTCTGGAAAATTCAACCGTTACAACTTTGGAGGTTATTTCTCTTTAGATTATGACGTTACTGATGCTTTCTTATTAAGCGGAACAGTTAGAACAGAAAATTACTCTGATTTTGGTAATACATTTGTTTATAAATTTAGCTCACGCTATAAGCTTACAGACAATCTCACAGTAAGAGGTTCATTATCTACTGGATTTAGAGCTCCTACATTACACCAGATTTATACACAAAAAGCACAATATAGCTTTATCCCAGGTCAAGGTATTCAAGTGGGAGGTTTAGTAAATAACGTGTCTACACAAGCCCAATTATTAGGAATTGATGAACTAGATGCAGAGACATCAAATAACTTCACCATTGGTTTTGGTGGTAAACTAGCAAACAATCTTACGTTTACAGTAGATTACTACAACATTGCTGTAAAAGATCGTATCGTGTTAGGATCTGAAATTACAGGAACTGCTTTTGATGATGATGGAAATAATATAGGTACTACTCCACTAGATGATATTTTAAGAGACAATAACCTGAGCGATGTAAGTTTCTTTTCTAATGCTATTGACACAAGAACTTCTGGACTTGACGTAGTGATTAGTAAAAGAAATATCGAGCTAGGTAACGGTAAGCTTGGACTTAATCTATCTGGTAATTATACAATTACAAATGAACGTGATGGTGCTGTAAAAAATCCACAACTTGTTGAGGATTCTGGACAGTCTGTAGTAAACGCTACGCAAGAAGCATTATTCTTCACGTCTAGACCTAGAACTAAGTGGATCTTAGGTGGTAACTATGATATTGGGAAGTTTGCTTTCTCTCTAAACAATACATATTTCGGAAAGACTACATTTAAGCAACAAGGGCTTGATGACAACTTACGCACAGAGTTTATCCCTAAGATTGTTACAGATCTTGGTATCAACTATAATGTAACTGAAAAGATCACGCTTGCACTTAACGTAAACAACTTATTGAATGTATTACCAGAGTGGGAATTTAAAGCAGAAAATGCAGCAGGGTCAGCTATACTAGCAGATGCTGCAGCAACGCAAAATCAGTCTAATTTAATAACTTTTAACCAGCGTTATTCTCAGATGACGTATGACGGTTATCACTTTAGCCAGTTAGGTACTATGTTTAACTTATCTCTTAACTACCAGTTCTAAGGATCTGATTTTTAATGAAAACCTCTCTATATTCATTTATAGAGAGGTTTTTTTATGAAATTACGTGATTCCTTGTAATCTTTGCTGTGCTATTACGTTTAACTATATTTACAGTAAGTCACATTAAACCCTCATTATTGATGAAAAACATAACACTCCTATCACTTTTACTTCTTGTATTCTTAAGTTCTTGTGATGATGACCTTGATGATAATTTAAGACCAGCTAGTAGCACAGAAATCTCGGACTTTGTATATCGAGGGCTAAATTATTGGTCGTTATATAAAGAAGACGTACCAGAACTAGCAAATGACTTTTTTGATAATGACGCCGCAAGATTTGATTATTTAAGTCAGTTCTCTTCTCCAGAAGCTGCTTTTGATGCGCTTACATCTACAAGAGATCGCTTCAGTATATTAAGAGATGACTATGTTGCTCTTGAAAACTCCCTTGCAGGTATACGTACTTCTTCTGGATTAAATCTATCTTTATTAATTATGCCCAACGATCCTACTACTGCTTTTGGGGTTGTACGCTATGTAGTTAATGGCAGCCCGGCAGATCTTGCCGGAGCAGAGCGAGGAATGATATTTACACTTGTAGATGGACAACCACTCACAAGTAGCGATGGACAAGCGATAGATGGAAGCACAAATTTTGATAGCTTTTTTGCACCAGATACTTACACCATAGGATTAGCGACCTATGATGGAACAGACTTCACTGTTACAGGAGAAGAAATTCTAATTACAAAAACTGAACTCACCATAAACCCTGTACATACGGTAAACGTATTAAGTGTAGGAGGTAATGAAATAGGATATCTACATTACACAGGATTTACTAATGAATTTGATAGCGAACTCAACGCTGCTTTTGCACAATTCCGTAGTGCGGGAGTTACAGATCTTGTTCTTGATTTAAGATATAATGGAGGTGGATCTATAGAAACCGCAAATGATCTCTCTACAATGATTACTGGGCAATTTAACGGTGAAGAATTCATAACGCAAGAGTATAATGCAGATAGAAATCAAGAAAATGAATTTGTAAGAAGATTTAATAATAATCTAGGCTCTGGAGATGATGGCCCTGCTATAAACAGCTTAGGATTAACAAGAGTTTTTGTATTAACAACAGGAAGATCTGCAAGTGCGAGCGAACTTATACTAAGTGGTCTTGATCCTTACATTGAGGTAATTCAAATAGGAACTAACACCGTAGGTAAATTTGAAGGTTCATTTTTATTATATGATGCTCCTGCACCTAATTTCCGTCGCTCTGAGGCAAATCCTAATCACCGTTATGTAATGCTTCCATTAG
This sequence comes from Dokdonia sp. Hel_I_63, assembly GCF_007827285.1. Classification (NCBI taxonomy): domain Bacteria; kingdom Pseudomonadati; phylum Bacteroidota; class Flavobacteriia; order Flavobacteriales; family Flavobacteriaceae; genus Dokdonia; species Dokdonia sp. Hel_I_63. The sequence continues at coordinate 2,784,756 of NZ_VISD01000001.1, forward strand.
TATTAAAATCTGTAAACGCTGACGGGCTAACAGACTACTTTGATGGGTTTACACCAGACTTACTAATTGCCGAAGATTTTGAAAACTTTGGACAACTAGGTGAACTAGGGGAGCCACTATTAGATGCAGCTATAGACATTATATTAAATGGTAGAAGTAGCACAAACTACAATACCAGCATACAACGATCTATTTACGATTCAGAACAAGAAGATCCATTATACCAGCGTATGATGGTAGATCGCATCGATTTATAAACATCAATTTAAGAGTAATAAAAAAGGGGTAACAATACGTTACCCCTTTTTTATTATAATCTATTCTAGAAATGAATACTACTCATTAAAATAAATGTTTTCAGGTATGATACCAACTGTAAGTGTATTAATTAACTCTCCTGTTGAAACATTATAAACTTCAACCGAACCGTTGCTTGCAAAATCTCCTGCATTTGTACCTAATAAAGTATCTCCTCGTACAATCATATTAAATAAAGATAATCCTGTTAATTCTGGAGTCGTAGGTATTTCAAAATCTGTAGTAGAAGAAACAAAAACCTCCCCATTTAAATAGTAATAAAGGTTCTGGCCTTCTATATTAATATAGTTAGGGTGATCTGTCACTCCAAAATCAAATGAAGCAGATACAGTATTGGTAGTTGTATTGATTACAGATAAACTCCCTGCAGTCTCAGTACCTGTAAATGATGGTGAACCACCGGCAAGCACCCATAAGTTCCCTGAGCTATCTAACTCTAATCCATTAGGTGCATCACCTACTGGTATTGTTGTAATCACTGTATCTGTAGCAGGATCAATTACAGTAACAATATCATTTACACCAAAACCACCTTGGTTTGTTACATAAAGATATGTGCCATTATATAGTATTTCTTCAGGTCCTTCTTCTACTGCGATAGTATTGGTAATTGTATTAGTGCTAAGATCTATAACTGCGATATAATCATCTGTAGCATCTGCTCCATCTCCCCAGTTAGTCAAATATCCTTTCCCGTTTGCACTTGTAAAAAATCTTGGGTTAGATAAACCAGTTTCTATACGAGCTATTTCCTCAAATGTAAATCTGTCTACTATCGTTAGTCTATTCCCAATATTTGCAACCACATAAGCATTATCCTCTGTAAACCCTATTGACTGTACAATGTTACCTAGGTTATCATCATTTACCGTTTGATAAATATTATTTTCTGAAGTAGTTAATCCTTCGTCGATAAACGAGACTGTTCCAAAACCATTATTAAAAGGTCCTTGATTAGTCACTAAAAATCCATTCTCATAGGCCTCATCTTCTACTTCTACTTCTATAATCGGCTCTGTGAAGTCATCATCACTTTCACAAGAGAAAGCAAATAGCGATAGTACGGATAATAAATAAATTGTTTTTTTCATAATTGTGTTTAAAAAGTATACGTTGTTTGTATTAAAAAGTTGCGGCCAGGATTAGGTCTAAAAGCGACCGTCTGGTAATTTATATTCAAGACATTATTCAATTTGGTGGATAAGGTCATCTTACGATTTCCATTTTTAAAGAGCTCTGCAGTTATGCCTGCATTTGCAACAAAGGAATCTGCCACTGTTGAAGTATTATCTGTTGTAGTAAATACACTTCCATTATAAATTCCCTGCACATATGAACTAAGCCAACTATAATTATAACTCACTCCCACAGTTCCTTTATTTTTAGGAACATAAATAAGTTGCCTATTAGTTTCTGCATTCTCTGCAATTGTATAAGCGTATGCTGCGCTTGCTGCCAGACGATGCTGTCCTATTTTCTTATCTAGTTTAAAAGAAAATTCAGCACCATAATGCTCCGTATCTTCAATGTTTACTGGACTCCATATTCCCGCACTATTAGGTTGCCACTTAATGAGATCGTCCGTATCTATATAAAAACCTCGCAAACCTAAGGTGATGTTGTTCTGGCTTCTAGAAACCCCTAACTCGGCTTGTTTACTAGTTTCTGGTTGAATATCTGGATTCCCTGTAGCCCCAGGTCCCGCCCAGTAGGTGTCATTAAATGTAGGTATACGGTAATTGCGGGAAGCGTTGAATGAAAATTTATACGCTTTCGCGAAAGCGTAATCCAAACCAACCCCTAGTAAGAATGGACTACTATAATCTTCAACAACTTCCTGCCTTACCTGTATTTCATAACGTAATGCCGACAGCAATTGGTGTTTCCACAATGCAACAGCAGATGCACTCGTTCTAGATGCTTTCTCAATAGAAGCTCCCGCTGCCGAAATGGTGTTTATTTCTCCCAAAAAAGTAAGTCTCTTGGATGGATCTATTTTTAAAGTTCCCTCATAGTTTGCTAGGTAACGCGTGGCTTTCCCTAAGTCATTAAGGTCTGACTCATTATTTGCATAGTATCTAAATTGCTCATAGATATGTGCTAGCCTTAAAATACCATCATAGCGCTTGCTTAGATTTTCCCAAGCAACTAAGGTTCTCGTGTTGCGATCCTCATAAGCATCATTAGATGGTGCAGTGAGCGTTCCAGAAAAATTGCGATCACCTAAATATGTATTGTGATGTAATTTTAAAATGTGAGTTTTGTCTCTAGCAGTTGATAATAAGTAGCCCACATTAAAATTGAGGTCTAGATTCTCATATTGACCGTTTGCATTAAACAAATCATTTGTATCAAGATAATCAAAATCATTTTCAGACTGCTGGAAATCTGCTCCTACATCGACATATAATTTCTCTGTAGAAAATCGAGTTTTTGCATGTGCTACCTGCGTATCAAAACTCCCGTAACCAGCAGAAATTGTAGTCTCCGCATGTTTATAAAACTGGATCTCATTATTAAGATGGACGCTCCCTCCTATTGCTCCTGAACCATAAATAATGCTACCACCACCTGCACGCACATCAAGATTATCGTAATTATTTGTGGAGATGGTATTAAAATCCGTTTGACCTGTGAGCTGACTATTGATGTTGATACCATTCCACACCACGGCTGTTTGAGAAGCATTTGTTCCTCTAAAAGACGCCGAAGAAACCCCACCAGGACCATTTTCTCTAAAGTATATACTTGTATTATTCTTCAAAACATCTGTAAGAGATGTTCTAGATTGCTGTAATATACTATCAGATACTTTTTGAATTGCAATCCCCACGCTGTGCTCTCGTAACTTTACGTCACTCAATATCACTTCAGGTAAAACTTGAAGTGTATCTATCTGTCCAACAGACGCGTGTGCATACAGCATCACTGCAATAAAAAGAAAAATATGTCTCATTATCTACCGCCTCTTTACCCGAGAGTCGCTTGATTTTAATTAAGAATTGTGGCAGGTCTCCTGGCTTGCTTTTGTTACACCTTCCCATCACAACACCTTGCGACAGTGGCTTTGTAGTAGTAACAAACCCCTAAAGGGCTTAGCTTACAGTTGCGGGAACAGCTTCCGTTTTTAACGGAATTCCCTATTAATCCTCCGTGCTCGTGTAGCACATCAGAACCAAAATTCGGCACAAATATACATAACTATGTTTCAGTCTATCTATAAATAGTTGAAAACTAATCACAACCTCAAGTCGCAAATTTCTAAACTTAAATGAGCCCTTGTCGCATTGATTATTTTAATGCTACTTTTGACAGATGAAGAATACTACCCTATTTCTAGTTGGCTTGTTATCGCTTTTCATTTCATGTAAAGAGAAATCAAAAGAGGTTAAAAACAACGAAAGCCAAGGCATTTCTTTGTCTATAGATTATGCAAACGGATTCTCTATAAAACAATACACAAATCATACAATTATTACAGTTACAGAAGCATTTCCTGGAGCGCAAAAGGTGTTTAAGTATGCTCTAATACCGAGAGATTCTTCTGGAAATAATACAGATATAGAGCTGTCTAACACACTAGAAGAAACGCTTAAATCACAAGGTGTAGATGCAATTCTCAAAACGCCGTTAAACACTGTTGTCGTTACTTCTACGACACATATCCCTTCGTTAGAAATGCTAGGTGTTGCAGAGACTTTAAAAGGTTTTCCTAATCTTGATTATATTTCTAGTCCGCTTTCGCGAAAGCGTATTGCAAACAAAGAAATCATTGACCTTGGGCAAAATGAATCTCTCAATACAGAACTCACTATCGAGCTGCGCCCAGAAGCAATTATAAGCTTTGGTGTAGAGGGAGAAAACAAGTCGCTTAACAGTGTAGAACGAGCTGGAATTCCTGTACTATATAATGGAGATTGGGTGGAGAAAGACCCACTAGGAAAAGCAGAATGGATTAAGTTTTTTGGCGCACTTTATGGCAAGGAGCGCGAGGCAGATAGCATTTTTAATCATATTAAAAACAACTACAATCTAATAAAAGAGCAAATAGCCGCTATAGAGAATAAGCCTACAGTTTTAAGTGGAGGCATGTTTAAAGATATCTGGTACTTACCTAAAGGTGACAGCTGGCAAGCAAAAGTGCTTGAAGATGCTGGCGGTAATTACTTGTGGTCTGAGACCGAGGGAGCTGGAAGTATCGCACTAAGTATAGAATCTGTGCTAGAGAAAGGACAGCAAGCCGACTTCTGGATAGCACCAGGACAGTACACTAGTTATGCTAAGCTTGCGAGTGACAATCCCGCTTATGCTCAGTTTGACGCATTTAAAAACAAGAAGGTTTACACGTTTGCAAAGTACAAAGGAGAAACTGGCGGTTTGTTATATTACGAGCTAGCGCCTAACAGACCTGATTTAGTATTGCGAGATCTTGCCAAAATCTTACATCCAGAAATGATCACAGAGGCATTTACCTTTTTTGACACACTAGATGAATAACAATAGCTACATCCCTACATTTCTCATTCTTACGCTAGTGTTGCTAGTATGTATACTAGCAAATCTAAGTCTAGGATCTGTTGCTATACCTATACAGGATGTTATTGCGAGCCTTGTAGGTTCTGAGGTTTCAAAATCTTCTTGGGAATATATTATTGTAGACTACAGATTACCTAAAGCTATCACTGCAATTATTGCGGGATCTGGACTTGCGGTATCTGGATTGCTCATGCAAACACTTTTCCGTAATCCGCTGGCAGGTCCTTTTGTATTAGGTATTAGTAGTGGAGCAAGTTTAGGGGTTGCATTATACATTCTGGGAGGTACCGCTCTCGGGCTTTCTACAGCACTTCTTTCTGGCAAATGGGGTCTTATAATCGCCGCAAGCGTAGGTAGTTTTCTGGTATTACTCATGGTTATAGGAGTCGCTACACGTGTAAAAGACACCATGGCATTGCTCATTATAGGTCTTATGGTAGGCAGCCTTACTAGCGCCGTAGTGAGCGTTCTAGCATACTTCAGTAAAGCCGAGGAGTTACAGCGTTTTGTCTTTTGGTCATTTGGAAGTCTTGGTGATTTATCATGGAATGGCGTTGGAATTTTAGCACTTTGCTTTGCCGCAGGATTAGTTTTATCCATCGCAAGTCTAAAATCACTCGATAGTTTTTTACTTGGCGATGCGTATGCAAAAACTATGGGAACAAGATTCTCACGATCCAGACTACTCATAATTATTGCCACTAGTTTGCTAGCCGGCAGTATTACTGCCTTTGCTGGTCCTATTGCTTTTATAGGTCTTGCGGTGCCGCATCTTATACGTCAGGTTATTAATACTACAAGACACATTATATTATTACCCGCAGTAATTATGGGAGGCGCCATTTTAATGCTTATTTGTGACACAATTGCGCAAGTACCTTTTAGCGAATTTACACTTCCCATCAACGCAATTTCTGCGATGGTAGGAGCTCCTGTTGTAATTTGGTTATTAGTGCGCAAAAAGAAATTACTTTTCTAGATGAATAACCCGAGCTCACATAGCATTTTACAAACTAGAGATCTTTCCATAGGCTATCTGGCATCACCAGTAAATACTGTCATTGCTAGCGACATAAACCTAGATATAAACAAAGGAGAACTCATAGGTGTTGTGGGAATTAATGGAGCAGGAAAATCCACATTGCTCCGCACATTATCAGGATTGCAACCTGCTGTGAGTGGTCAGGTTACGCTTTCGCGAAAGCAAATAAAAAACATTACTCCATCCCTACTCGCACAACAACTTAGTGTTGTACTTACTAACCAACCTATCTCAAAAAATCTATCTGTTGCCGAACTTGTAGCCTTAGGAAGACAACCCTACACCAACTGGTTAGGAATTATCTCTGATACTGACAAGGAAGTAATTATCGAGGCGCTTAAAAATACGGAGACCTTCACACTCAAAGATAAAAAATGCCACGAGCTTAGTGATGGGCAGCTTCAGCGAGTTCTAATAGCACGTGCGCTCGCTCAGAACACAGACGTAATTTTGCTTGATGAACCCATGACGCATCTCGACCTGCATCATAAGGCTTCTCTGTTAAAACTGCTTACCTCTATAGCCCATACGCATGGTAAAACAATATTATTTTCCACACATGATATCCCTTATGCGCTAAACGCTTGTGACAAAATGATAGTCATGAAAAGTGGTACAACGCACTTTGATTCACCATCTAGCTTGATAAGCGATGGTGTCTTTGATACCTTGTTTCCTTCTAAACATGTAGCGTTTGACAGAGAAAAACGTATCTTTTTTCTCAAATAATCACCATGAAAACTTTTTACACAAGTATAGTACTCCTAATAATCATTACGAGCTGTTCTGGATATAGCAATACTGTAAAGCAAACTAATGAGTTTAATAAAATTTCTGCAGAGGATCCAATAACGTCAAATGAAGTTTATAAAATTATAGATACCACAAAACTGTATAAGCTTGTCGCTCATTATTATAAGTATGATGCAGATAAGGTAAACGCAGTAATTACTTATAATTATAAAAAGTATTTAAAGTTTTATAAAGACGGCAGGCTAGCGGTTTTCGATGCATTTGATTTGAATAGTCTAGATACACTAAGAGCTCAAAAAACAGACCAAGGCTATTATGACTATAATTACAATACCTTATCTACGAGAAACTATATTACAAATAAAAATGGCAAACAGCTCTATAATCCGCAATATCAAGAGCTTGCGGGAGATACCTTATCTCTTTATTCTCAAAGTACAAAGAACATAAGCCACTATCTTTCTGTCGATATCCCATCACATGTTTTTGTTGAAAAAGCAAACTGGTAAATCGAGTGTATGTTTGCCACTTCTCCTATCTTTATAGCATATTTCCAAATATTAGGAATTACTATCAAAAATAAAGAGATCGATGACTGATAAAATAAAATGCCCCAATTGTGCTCATAACTTTGACGTAGAAGAGGCGTTATCAGGAAAACTACAAGCGCAGTTTAAAGCGCAATACGAACGTAAAGTAGCCGAACAAGCCGAAAAATTTAATGCAGAACGTGCAAAGCTTGAAAAAGAAGTCTTGCTATTTGAAGAAAAAAAGGAGCGTGAGAATGAGCTTTTTAAGGCAAAACTAGAGCAACGCCTAGTTAAAGAGCAGGAGAAAATCGAAAAGTCAACTCAAGAAGCTTTTGAGCAACAATTAAAATCACTTCAGTTAGAAAACGACAAGCGCAAGGAAGAAAACCGCGCATTGAAGTCTGCTGAAATAGATTTACTAAAGCGTGAAAATCAGCTAAAAGAACAAGCAGAAGAGTTACAACTCACCATGCAAAAACAGCTCCTTGAAAGCCAGAAAGAAATAGAAGATAAAGCTCGAGCAAAAGAGCGTGAAGCTATGTTCCTTAAAGAAAAGGAGTTTGAAAAAAAGCTTAACGATCAAAAGAAGCTTATAGACGAGATGAAGCGCAAGGCAGAGCAAGGAAGTATGCAAATGCAAGGAGAAGTCCAAGAACTTGCACTAGAGGAGCTACTGGCTCACTCCTACCCTTTTGATAACATTAGTGAGGTAGGTAAAGGAATACGTGGTGCAGATTGTATTCAAAATGTTGTTAATAGACTCCAGCAACAATGCGGTTCAATCGTTTATGAAAGTAAGCGTACCAAGAATTTCTCAAATGACTGGATAGAAAAACTCAAGCAAGATCAAATACAATGTAAGGCAGATATTGCTGTTATCGTTACTGAAACGTTCCCTAGCGATATGGATCGTTTTGGGGAGAAAGATGGCGTCTGGATTTGTGGATTTCATGAGGTAAAAAGTGTATCATTTGTGCTGAGAGAAATGCTCATTAAAACACAGTCAGTAAAATCATCAGACGAGAATAAAGGAGACAAAATGGAGCTTCTTTATGGATACCTTACCAGTAATGAGTTTGTTCAAAACATAAAACGCATTGTAGAGAACTACGATGGTATGATTAATCAGCTCAACTCTGAGAAAAAAGCGATGCACAGAATATGGGCATCTCGTGAGAAGCAAATCTGGGTGGTACAAGAAAATATTTCGGCGTTATTTGGCTCTATAAAAGGGATTGCTGGTAATGCGCTTGAGACTTCTGCCGTATTGGATTTACCAGACACTCAGATAGATTAACCTTTGTAAATAGACATTCTCAATATATCTTATCATCTCTATAATTGTATGGACAATACACTTCTTCTTATTATCATTGGTTGCCTGGGCATTCTCGCAGGAGGACTATTAGGATTTTACATTGCAAATCTTAAGAAGAAAGGACAGTTTATAAGTTTACAAGAACGACTTCACAATGAGCAAGAGAAGGTAGTTGAGGGTAAGACCGCTTTCGCGAAAGCGCAACAAGAAACCACATCGCTTAGACAAGAAAGCAGCAATCAGCTTCATGCATTACGCGCTGAAAGTGAGAAGCAAATAGCTTACATAAGAGAGGAAAAAGATCAATTTCAAAATGAGCTTACTGCACGTGATGTTGCCTATGAGAATCTCAAACTCCGCATGGATGAGAAGACCAACGAGCTAGAGCAATTACAAGAAAAATTTACCAAGGATTTTGAAATTATAGCTAGTAAAATACTCGATGAAAAGTCGAGTAAATTCACACTACAGAATCAAAAAAATATTGACAGTATATTAAAACCTCTTCAGGAAAAAATTGAAAAATTTGAACTCAAAGTAGAGTCTACTAACAAGGAAGCAATACACAGAAGTTCTGCCTTACATGAGCAAATTAAAGGCCTCACGGCTCTTAATGAACAAATGACTAAGGAGGCAAACAATCTTACCAAAGCCCTTAAAGGTGATAGTAAAATGCAAGGTAACTGGGGAGAACTTGTGCTAGAAAGGGTACTAGAAAAATCTGGTCTTGAAAAAGATAGAGAATATTTTATACAGCAGAGCTTTACTACAGAAGAAGGAAACAGAGTATTACCAGATGTGGTGATTCACCTTCCAGATAACAAAAAAATGATTGTAGATAGTAAAGTCTCGCTTCGCGCTTATGAGCGATTTGTAAATGAGGAAGAATTACATCTACGTGACACGCATTTAAAAGATCATGTAGCTGCTCTAAAACGTCACATACAACAGCTAAGTGATAAAAATTACCACGATCTTTACCAGATTGAAAGTCCAGATTTTGTATTACTTTTCATCCCTATTGAACCAGCGTTTGCAGTTGCGATAAACTATGATAACCAACTATATAATCAGGCTTTTGAGAAGAACATCGTGATTGTTACTCCGTCTACGCTGCTAGCAACATTGCGCACTATCGATTCCATGTGGAATAATGAGAAGCAACAACAGAACGCACTAGAGATTGCAAAGCAAGCCGGAGGATTATATGATAAATTTCACGGCCTAGTGACCGACTTAACTGCTGTAGGCAAAAAAATGGATGATGCTAAGACGGGATATTCGGCAGCAATGAATAAACTTATAGAAGGGAATGGAAACCTAATTACAAGAGTTGAAAAATTGAAAAAAATGGGAGCAAAAGCAAAGAAACAACTTCCAGAAAACATCGTTAATCGCGCTATTGCAAGTGACGATGATATAACCTTAATAGAATAAATCAATTATGAAAAAAATATTATTTGTAGTATTAACCACCATATTTCTTATGGCTGCGGGATGGTTTGCATTTATATACTACGTGCCTTATAGTAAAGGAACTCGCGCTGGAGAACTTATAAAATTTTCAAATAAAGGAGTAGTTTTTAAAACTTGGGAAGGTGAGATAAGTCAAGGTATAAGTGGCGCACAAATATTTAGTTTCTCGGTATTAGATCAAGAGAAAGAAGCAATTGAAGCGCTTAATGAATATCAAGGGCAATATGTGAAGCTAGAATATATAGAACGGTTTGGGACATTTTCTTTTTGGGGAGATTCAAAGTACTTTGTGACAAAAGTAATTCCAGAACAATCACCACATTTTAATAGACAATAAAAAAAGCCGCAAATTGCGGCTTTTTTTATGAGTATGATTTTAGTGCTAGTTTTTAACTAGTCTCTTGGTAGTCGTACGCTTACCATCTGTAAAAGAAACTATATAAATACCCGCTTGTAATCTCGTTATATCAATGTAATCATCATTTCCAGTGATGCTTTTACTTAGCATGGAATCTCCTAAGATATTATAGATTTCTACCTTAAGCTTACTATCAGAATCATTAGAAATTTGAACTTTATCAATCGCAGGATTAGGATAAATTGACACCGCTTCTGCAAGAGAAGTTTGGCTTACATTATCAACCTTTTTATAGTTATTTTGAGCAACAACCGTACTTACCGATAGGAAAAAGAAGCTCAATAAAAGTAATTTTTTAATCATCAATGGGGGAAAAATTAATTGTCTGTGCTTACAATATAAGATTGATTTTTTTAAAATCTTGTCATTGAAAGAATAAACCTACAATTATATTACAATAGCACGTCAAAATGCAAAATTTTTAACAATTTTAAGCAAAGAAAGTAAACATTATACTCTCACGTACAGCTTGTTAGTTTTATTTGAGCCAACTGTTTAGCACAAAAAAGCCTACTTAATCAAGTAGGCTTTTTCATAATTATTCCGAGATAATATTTAATTACTCAAGTACATTTTTCTACGAGCATATAGGTCATAAAATGCATCATCTCTTAAGTTGTCAATAAAGAGTATACTTTCTCCAGTACTCTTCATTTCTGGCCCTAAATTTTTATTCACATTAGGAAATTTATTGAAAGAGAATACTGGTTGCTTGATCGCATATCCTTCTAGTTGCGGGTCAAAAGTAAAGTCTTTTACCTTCTTAGCTCCTAGCATCACCTTAGTTGCATAATTTACATAAGGTTCTTTGTAAGCCTTAGCAATAAATGGAACCGTACGAGATGCACGAGGATTTGCCTCTATAATAAACACCTTATCATCTTTAACAGCAAACTGGATGTTTATAAGACCTACCGTATCAAGAGCTAGTGCAATTTTTCTAGTGTGATCTTTTATTTGCTCCATTACAAGATCTCCCAGATTAAAAGGAGGTAAGGTAGCGTTAGAGTCACCAGAGTGAATACCACACGGTTCTATGTGCTCCATAATACCGATGATGTAAACATCCTCGCCATCACAAATAGCATCTGCCTCTGCCTCTATAGCTCCATCTAGGTAGTGATCTAATAGTAATTTATTGTTAGGGATTTTACGAAGTAAATCTACTACGTGTTCCTCTAGTTCATTGTCATTTATTACAATCTTCATTCCTTGCCCTCCTAATACATATGATGGTCTTACAAGAATAGGGTAATCAAGTTTTGCAGCTACAGCTAGAGCCTCATCTGCTGTTTCGGCAACATCAAATTCTGGGTAAGGTATATTAAGATCTTTTAAAAGTGTAGAAAAACTTCCACGGTCTTCGGCAAGATCAAGTGCTTTATAGCTTGTACCCAATATTTTAATACCATAACGATCTAACTTTTCAGCTAACTTAAGAGCTGTCTGCCCTCCTAGCTGAACAATTACTCCTTCTGGTTTCTCATGACGAATGATGTCATAAATATGTTCCCAGAATACAGGTTCAAAGTAAAGTTTATCTGCAGTATCAAAATCTGTAGATACTGTTTCTGGATTACAGTTAATCATGATTGTTTCATAACCACACTCTGCAGCTGCCATTACACCGTGTACACAGCAGTAATCAAATTCTATTCCTTGACCTATACGGTTAGGACCAGAACCTAATACGATAACCTTTTTCTTATCTGAAACAATACTCTCATTGTGAGTTGTTAATGTTCCGTCTGCTAGCTCTACATCATTCTCAAAAGTAGAATAGAAATAAGGAGTTTTTGCAACAAACTCTGCTGCACAAGTATCTACAAGCTTAAATGTTCGATTTACACGCAGTTCATCGCGTTTAAATGTTACCTCACTTTCTAAGCATCCTAACATGTGTGCAATCTGACGATCTGCAAAACCTTGTTGCTTAGCTTCCATAAGTAAATTTCGCGGAAGCGTATCTAATTTATAGGTAGAGATTTCTTTCTCCATTGCATGCATCTCCTCATATTGTTTAAGGAACCACATGTCAATTTTAGTAATCTCATGAATACGATTTAATGGAATACCCATCTGGATGGCGTCATAGATTACAAATACACGATCCCAACTCGCATACGTAAGCTTCTCTATAATCTGATCATAGCTTTTATAACCCTTACCATCTGCTCCTAATCCATTACGCTTAATCTCAAGAGATTGTGTTGCTTTGTGTAATGCTTCTTGAAAAGAACGACCTATTCCCATCACTTCTCCTACAGATTTCATCTGTAAGCCAAGTGTGCGATCACTTCCTTCAAACTTATCAAAATTCCAACGTGGGATTTTTACAATTACATAATCCAGTGTTGGCTCAAAAAGTGCCGATGTAGACTTTGTAATTTGATTATCAAGCTCATCAAGGTGATAACCTATAGCTAGCTTAGTTGCAATTTTTGCAATAGGATATCCAGTTGCTTTAGATGCTAGTGCAGATGATCTTGATACACGTGGGTTAATTTCAATCGCAATAATCTCCTCTTCATTATCTGGATTTATTGCAAATTGTACATTACATCCTCCTGCAAAATCACCTATACTACGCATCATATGGATAGCCATATCACGCATTTTTTGATAAGTCACGTCAGAAAGTGTCATTGCTGGAGCTACTGTTATAGAATCTCCAGTGTGGATTCCCATAGGATCCATATTCTCTATCGCACAGATTATTACTACGTTATCATTTGCATCACGTAATAATTCTAGCTCATATTCCTTCCAGCCTAAAAGAGCCTTATCTATCATCACCTCGTGTACTGGCGATGCTTCAAGACCATGTGAAAGTAATTTATCAAAATCTTTTTCTTCAAATACAAATGAAGCTCCTGCTCCACCTAGTGTAAATGAAGATCGTATTACTAATGGAAAACCAAACTCTTGCGCAATCTCTTTTCCTTTTAAGAACGAGTTTGCACTTGCTTGTGGTGCCATCGGTATACCTATGTCGCGCATTAAGTTTTTAAACTGATCGCGATCTTCTGTAATATTAATCGCAGCAATATCAACACCTATAAGTTCTACACCAAAGTCTTTCCAGATTCCTTTTTCATCTGCCTCGATACAAAGGTTAAGCGCAGTTTGTCCACCCATTGTAGGAAGTACAGCATCTATCTGAGGATGTTCCTTTAAGATTTGAATAATTGACTTCGTATTTAATGGTAATAAATAAACATGATCCGCCATTGTCGGATCAGTCATAATAGTAGCAGGGTTAGAATTGATAAGAATTGTCTCAATACCATCTTCTCGTAAAGAACGTAGAGATTGAGATCCAGCATAATCAAATTCACACGCTTGACCAATGACTATAGGCCCTGAGCCTATAAGTAGAATCGATTTTAAGTTTTGATTTTTAGGCATTTACTTAATTTTTATCTAATGTTTTCTAAAATTAGGAACTTACAGGGTATAAAAAAAGGTGTTACTTAAAAAAAGCAACACCTTATATATACATCTTAAAGATGCATTATTTTTTATGACGAGTTTCAGAAGATACACTGATTTTCTTTCTTCCTTTAGCACGACGACGTGCTAAAACTTTACGACCGTTTACTGAAGCCATACGCTCTCTAAAACCGTGTTTGTTTCTTCTTTTTCTTTTTGATGGCTGAAACGTTCTCTTGCTCATTTTGTATCTTCTTTAAGGTCTTTATAAGACCGCCTTTAATTTCTTTTTATTACAGCTCTCTAAGCTGGGCGCAAATATACGAGAAGTTTTTACTTCTGCAAATGGAAAAATGAAAATATTTTATCTCCTTTTGTATACCTTTGCAATCGCCTCACAGAGTCAGGCAAAAATAACAAATCATTCGACCTAAATACAATATATGTTCAATAAAAATATCAAACTTGTTCTTGCCCTAGCCACACTGGCCGCTGCTGTATGGCAGTTTATTGAAAATGAAATAGGAAACGGCATCATGCTCTTACTATTAATGGGAATATTTATATTCTTATACTTTAAGAACGAAATTATACTCCTAGCCTTCTTACGCCTACGTAAACAAGACTTCCCTGGAGCACAAAAATGGCTTGAAAAAATCAAAAACCCAAGCGCTGCACTCGTTAAGAAGCAAGAAGGATATTACAATTACCTGCAAGGATTAATGGTATCACAAACTAATATGAGCCTTGCCGAAAAATATTTTAGAAAAGCCATTGAACTAGGTTTATCTATGGACGCAGATCTTGCTATGGCAAAACTGAGCCTTGCAGGTATAGCAATGAGCAAAAACCGCAAGCGAGAAGCACAAGTTCTTATGAAGGAAGCAGAGTCTCACGATAAGCACAATATGCTAGGTGAACAACTTAAAATGATGAAAGAAAACATGAAACGTGCGGGTAACCAACCTAAACAACAGTATGGACAGCGCACATCTGCCCGTGCTGGAAGAAGGCAAGGGAGATAACATCGCCCTTATTATTCTTTAGAAAAACGTGTTTTTAATTTCGCTTTTGCGAAAATTTGAGATCTCCCAGTGTCATCTACTATTATATGAAATCAGATTTCCTCACCTACCAAGCGCAAACCACTCCGCATCCACTAGCGATGGAAGTGGCACGTGCAGAAGGAAGTTATATATATGACACTGCAGATAAAAAATATCTAGATTTTGTCGCTGGAGTTTCTGCTTGCAGCTTAGGACATCAACACCCTAGAGTAAAAAATGCAATTACAGATCAGCTAGACAAATATCTACACGTAATGGTCTATGGAGAATACGCACAATCTCCAGCCGTACAAGTCACAAAGCTTCTTGCACAACATCTTCCTGAGTCACTAGAGAGCACGTATCTCGTAAATAGTGGTACAGAAGCAATAGATGGTGCTATAAAACTCGCAAGACGAGCAACAGGAAGAACAGAAATTATTGCTGCCGTAGATGCATATCACGGTAATAGTTATGGAGCGCTAAGCTTGATGAGTAACGAGGAGCGCACAGCGCCCTTCCGCCCTATGATAGGTGATGTATCTTTTATTAAGTTTAATTGCGAGCGTTATCTTGAACGTATAACAGAAAAAACCGCAGGTGTCGTTTTAGAAACAATCCAAGGTGGAGCAGGTTTTATAGAACCTACTCATAATTTTCTAGCAAAAGTTAAAGCGAGATGTCAGGAAGTTGGCGCTTTATTAATCTTGGACGAAATTCAACCAGGAATGGGTCGCACTGGCAAACTCTTCGGTTTTGAGCATTATAATGTAACTCCAGATATTCTTGTTACTGGCAAAGGTTTAGGTGGCGGTATGCCTATAGGCGCTTTTACCGCTTCAAGGGAAATGATGTCGTTGCTTTCAGATAATCCAAAACTTGGTCATATTACAACCTTTGGAGGTCATCCAGTGATTGCAGCTGCTGCACTCGCCACACTGCAAGAAATTACAGAGAGCAACCTAATGCAAGAAGCATTAGAAAAAGAACAATTAATCAGATCATTATTAGTTCATCCGTTTATCACAGAAATACGTGGCCGCGGCCTCATGCTAGCTGCCATGACACCTTCGGCAGAGATTGCTTCTGAAGTTATCCTCAAATGCCAAGATCGCGGATTGATTTTATTCTGGCTACTTTTTGAAAGTAGAGCGATAAGAATCACACCTCCACTCACTATTTCTAATGATGAAATTAAGGAAGGTTGTGAGATTCTTTTGGAAGCCTTGAACGAGGTTCACTAAGCACTTTATCTATAAATAGATTAGGTTTCATTATTTCTAACATTTCATTGGGAGTCTCACGCTTTCGCGAAAGCGTAAAAACTCGTAATTTTATAAAAAATTCTGCCCTTGAAATTCAAACTTGAATCACCCTTTAAACCTACTGGCGATCAGCCCACTGCTATTAAATCACTAGTAGACGGTGTAAACGCAAATGAAGCCTACCAAACACTGCTAGGTGTGACCGGAAGCGGAAAGACATTTACCGTGGCAAACGTGATTCAAGAAACGCAAAAACCCACACTCGTTCTTGCACATAACAAGACTCTTGCTGCCCAATTATACAGCGAGTTTAAGGCATTTTTTCCAAATAATGCCGTAGAGTATTTTGTTTCCTACTATGATTACTACCAGCCAGAAGCATTTATTCCTTCCTCTGGAGTTTATATTGAAAAAGATCTTTCTATAAATGAGGAGATAGAAAAAATGCGATTGAGCACCACTACCTCCCTACTCTCTGGGAGGCGTGATGTGATTGTGATAGCTTCTGTTTCTTGTTTATACGGTATAGGAAATCCAGCAGAGTTTCAAAAAAATATTATTGAGATTAAGCAAGATCAGGTCATTGCACGTACGATGTTACTTAAAAAGTTAGTGCAAAGTTTATATTCTAGAACAGAGAGCGAATTTAATCACGGGAATTTTAGAATTAAGGGAGATACCGTAGAGGTGTTTCCTGGATATGCAGATATGGCATTTAGGATTCACTTCTTTGGTGATGAGATTGAGGAGATTGAAGCTTTTGACCCAACATCTGCAGAGGTGATAGAGAAGTACTCGCAGTTACGCATCTACCCTGCAAATATGTTTGTGACCTCGCAAGATGTTCTGCAAGGAGCAATAAATCAAATAGGTGAAGACCTCACGAAGCAAGTTGGCTTTTTTGAAGGCGTAGGCAAACACCTAGAAGCAAAACGTCTCGATGAGCGCACTAATTTTGACCTTGAGATGATACGCGAACTTGGGTATTGCTCAGGTATAGAGAATTACTCAAGATATCTTGATGGGCGTGAGCCAGGCACAAGACCGTTCTGTTTATTAGACTTTTTTCCAGACGACTATTTAATGGTAGTAGATGAAAGCCACGTAACGGTTTCTCAAGTAAGTGCAATGTATGGTGGCGATAGAAGTAGGAAAGAAAATCTAGTTGAATACGGTTTTAGGCTCCCTGCAGCGATGGATAACAGGCCTCTTAAATTTGAGGAATGGGAAGCTATGCAGAACCAAGTCATCTACGTATCTGCAACTCCCGCAGATTATGAATTACAGAAAACGGAAGGAGCCTATGTAGAGCAAATCATTAGACCTACAGGCTTACTAGATCCTATCGTAGAAGTACGTCCATCCCTTAACCAGATAGATGATCTTATAGAAGAAATCACAAAAGTTACTGCCCGTAATGAACGTATTCTAGTCACTACACTTACCAAGCGTATGGCAGAAGAACTCACAAAATACCTCACAAGAATAGATATAAGAACTCGCTACATACACTCTGATGTAGATACGCTAGAACGGGTAGAAATCATGCAAGATTTGCGTAAGGGATTATACGACGTACTCGTAGGTGTAAACTTATTAAGAGAAGGACTGGATCTTCCGGAAGTCTCTCTAGTCGCTATTCTAGATGCAGATAAGGAAGGTTTTTTACGTAGCAATAGATCGCTCACACAAACGATAGGTCGTGCTGCCCGTAATATTAACGGTAAGGCGATCATGTATGCAGATAAAATTACTCGCTCTATGCAAGAAACCATAGACGACAGTAATTATCGCAGGCAAAAACAAATAGACTACAATACCAAGCACGGATTGAGCCCGATGGCAATAAAAAAATCGCTAGATAATGCAATGACTCAAAAAGAAGCTTATAAAATAGAAGCCGAAGAACTTGTAAACCTAGCTGCCGAAGATGCGCAAGAGTATCAAACAAGGCCGCAGATTGAAAAGAAAATAAGAAGCACTCGTAAGGCTATGGAAGCTGCTGCAAAAGAACTAGACTTTATGCAGGCTGCAAAGCTCAGAGATCAAATTAAGGTCTACCAAGATAAACTTAAGGAACTCGCATAAATAAGAAAGGGTCTCCTTACGGAAACCCAATCTCAAACTAACCAACTTAAATTGTTATGCTATCTCGATTAATCGAGATGGCTGCACACGTGATTCCTCACGTTTAGGCAATCCTATTGCAAGAATTCCATCTACGTACTCGGCTGTGATTTTTGCTGTATTTACAGACTCAGGTAAGTTAAACGAGCGTTTAAACGAAGTGTAATTAAATTCTCTTCTCGTAAATTTCTGAGTTTCTGCAGTCTCTTCGTCTTTCTTAATTTCAGAAGAGATTGTGAGCAAATCATTATCTAACTGAATATTAAAATCTTCTTTTTTGAGACCAGGAGCAGCTACCTGCACCGTAAAGGAATCATCCTTCTCTATAATATTTACAGAAGGAGTTGCAGTTGCAAATGTGTTTGTTCTTCCACCTAGCCAGTCAGTATTTAATAATTCTTCAAAAACTGATGGTAAATATGGAGCTGTATTTTTTCTAACTAAAGTCATAATTATAAATTTAAAGTTTAACTGATTCTGCTATGGGTTAGGCAAATTCAGTTCCAATGTAAAATTTATGACGTTTTGACCGATTTACAGTATTTAATACTGCCTTTTTGTCAATTATCGTTAGTTGTAGAATCTTTTAAAAATCTCAACTAGACGATGAGAAGGAATTATTTTATGCTCATAATCTCCCATTTCACTTAGGATTTGCTGCACTGCTTCTGCCCTGATACCTAACTTTAGTCCGTAATTGCGTAGCGTGTCAATTTCTACAAATTGAGTTTCCTCATCTACATTCATGACCAATAGAAGCCTATGAAACTGCGTGAGGCGTTGCATTTCTGTTTTGTACACCATCTTATCTTGAGGACTTTTTACAAGCTCATCAACCTCATCTTTTGATATTCCCATGCGTCTTGCAACCATAAGTATAAAATCATACTCGCGTTCATGTAAGTGATTATCTGCTTTTGCCATGAGCAACATATCAGATATAATTTGGAGATTTTCGGAGTTCATAGTATTTCTTTAAAGCGCAATGTAATTGATAATTTAGAGCGAGCGACACCCCCCCCTATTAATAGTTGGCTATTTTGTAATTTTAAGACTTAGCTTTAAGGAACTACGCTTTCGCGAAAGCGTAACACTAAAACCACCTAAAACAGACACCATCAACAACATGAAGTATATATACTCAACCATAGCGATACTTTTACTACTAGTAAGTTGCAAGCCTAAGGACACAAAACCAGCGTATGATCTCAAGATAAGCAATGTCTCCATTATAGACGAAAATGGAGCGCTAAGTAGTAATAAAAATGTGTATCTCAGTAATGATTCGATTTATAAAATTGAAGAGATAGGCACTCTTTCTGATGATAAAGATGGTAATGTAATAGACGGTAGTGGCAAGTTTTTACTTCTTGGGTTTTGGGATAATCATACTCATTTTCGCGGAGGCGAAGCTCTTATTCCTCAAAATGAAAAATTTCTTGAACAATTTATAAAATATGGAATTACAACGGTGCGCGATGCTGGAGGCGATCTCACTACCCAAGTACAGCAATGGAATGAAGAAATAAAAAATAAAAAGCGCACAGGTCCTACTATTTATACATCTGGACCTAAACTAGATGGAAAGAATGCTCGCTGGGCAGGTTCTATAGGCGTGAATACAGACGATGAGATAAGCAAAGCACTAGATTCTTTGCAGCAACTAGGCGTCGATTATGTAAAACTTTATGATAGTACGATAACTAGAGATACTTACCTATCCATAATAACACAAGCCGAAGAGCGCGGAATGATTACCTCCGGGCACATGCCTTTTACCGTGACACTAGATGAAACTATCACTGCTGGAATTGATAATATTGAACACCTCTATTATATCTTGAAAGGATGCTCTTCTCGTGAAAAGGAGATCACTCAAGACATAAAAGATGGAAAGCTAGGGTTCTGGGGAAGCATGGAACAGCTTATAGCAAGCTATGATGAGGAAACAGCACAAAGTACTTTTGACAAATTAAAAAGCAACAATGTGTACGTCACTCCTACTTTATACATAGGCGATGTGCTAAGTTATATGGACGAGGTAAATCATAGTGATGATGCCTATTTAAAAACGTTAGATGCAGATTTTATAGCCACTTATGAAGGGAGAAACAAAGGAGCATTGAATGCTAGCCCAAAAGCCAAGCAAGATAGAAAAGAGCTGCAGCAATTTTTTCTAAAACTCGTTGCTTCATTAGATAAAGCTGGAGTTAATCTACTTTCGGGATCAGATAGCGGCGCTTACAACTCATATACGTACCCAGGACAATCGTTACATGGTGAGTTACAAGAAATGGTAAAAGCTGACATCACTCCAGCAAATGCAATCGCAACGATGTATCAAGGTGCAAATTTTTTACACAAGAAAGGCTACCAGTTAGCCCCAGGTAACAAAGCAGATTTAGTGTTGCTTAATAGTAATCCGCTACTAGATATAAGCGCTACACAGGACATACATCTGGTGATTAAGGATGGTACAATCGTACATACTGAAAAATAAATTTATAAGCTTATTCACTTATAAACATACTTTATAAGTATATACACTTATAAATGTACTCTATAAGCTTATTTACTTATAAATATATTCTATAAGCATATTTGCTTATATTTGAATATCAAAGCATTTAAAAGGTGGATTATACCAATCATATAGTAATTTCTGGTGATTTTATTGCCTACACAAGTTTAAGCACGGACGAAAAGAAAACGCTCGAACAGCAGCTCTTACAGCTGTTTCAGCAACTAGAGACTAAATATAACACGTTCTCTAGACTCATTAAAGGAGATTATCTTGAGTGTGTAGTTCCAGATCCCGAAAATGGACTAGCCGTAGCGCTGGCAATCAAAACATTTATAAAGTCTTTAGAAATTGAGGAAAAAGTAGAAAATAATAGAACAAGAGTTTTTCAAACCTATAGCATACGCCTTGCCATGGGTTTAGGCAGGCTAGATAGATTTAATAGAGAAGAAAACATTATAGATGGCGATGCGATTTACAGAAGCGGTCGCGCCATAAGTAGCGAGAGCACTCACAATAAGGAGCGTATGGTTATAAAAAATACGCTATTCTTTAGTTCAATAAACGAGGAGCTAAACCTCAACATAGATGCGATTATCTCATTACTAGATCACTTACTAGCACGAGCAACTAGTAGACAGAGCGAGGTCTTATTTCTAAAAATCATGGGTAATAGTGAAAAGGTTATCGCAAAAAAACTAGGCGTAAGTCAGTCTTCTATTAACCAGCACTCCACAGCCTCTGGATGGAATGGAATGGACAAAGCCATCAGGTATTTTAATCACACTTTAAGTAAGATTTCATAATGGATATAGCAACTCTCATCGCCCTACAGACCATAGGTCACCTGCTAGCAGATTATACCTTTCAATCTAAGAAAACTGCAAAGTCAAAGGCAAAAAAAGGCTTTAAAAGCAAACATCTCAAGTGGCATATTCTCACCGTTTTTATTGCTTCTTTTATCACCTCTCTTGATTATAGGTTTCTACCCTGGGCAATAGCAATAGCTGGTATACACTGGATTATTGACGGATTAAAACCTCAATTACTTAACAACAAATGGCTGCATAAAGGTGCATTCTTTATTGACCAGTTACTACACATCATCACGTATGTTGCAGCAAGTGTTCTTTATGTAAATATCTTGGGGTGGCAACCACTTATACTAGATGCCTCCTACTTTCCAATAATATGCCTTATCGCTATGTTTTTACTTTGTACAAAGCCGGCAAACATTGTGATAAAAGAGATTTTCAATCTATTCTCGGTTTCATTTACAGAAAAATCACAAGACTTACCTAATGCAGGCCGACTCATAGGTATCACAGAAAGATGGCTAGTACTTGTGCTTATAATCGTAGGGCAGTTCAGCGCTGTAGGTTTTTTGATTACAGCAAAATCTATCTTAAGGTTTAAAGATGGTGACTATCTCAAAACAGAATATGTTTTGATAGGTACCATGTTGAGTTTTGCCATTGCCATTGGGTGTGCATTACTATACACACAATTCATAGCTCAATAACATCTTCGTTAAAAACGTCATTATCGCCGTATGTTTAACTTCTAGATGCTATTTTTATAAGTACAACCAAAATTTACAATCCATGTATTTCAAACACATTCTCGCGGGTATCATTGTTGTTTCCGCTTTCGCGAAAGCGTATTCTCAAAAAATATCGGTTCCTGTAGATACTACCATCGTATCAAGTCATTCTATCACTATTAAAGGAAAAACGATTCCGTATACGGCTACAGCTGGTTTTCAACCAGTCTGGGATGATGAAGGAATGCCTGTTGCGAGTTTATTATACACCTATTACAAACGTTCTGATATTAAAAATGATGAGACTAGACCATTAGTCATCTCTTTTAACGGAGGTCCAGGCTCTGCATCTGTATGGATGCACATTGCTTATACAGGACCACGCATCCTTAAAATAGACGACGAAGGTTATCCTGTACAACCATACGGCATAAAAAGTAATCCTAATTCGATTCTAGACGTAGCAGATATCGTATTTGTAAATCCTGTAAATACTGGCTACAGCCGAATGCTGCCTAATGAAAAAGGAGAAATGCCGGACTCTAAACAGTTTTTTGGGGTAAATGCAGATATTAAATATTTAGCCGACTGGGTAAATACTTTTGTTACAAGAAATAATCGCTGGCGTTCTCCTAAATTTTTAATAGGCGAAAGTTACGGTACCACTCGAGTATCTGGACTTGCCGCCGAACTTCAAGACAATAAATGGATGTTCATTAATGGGGTGGTACTCGTATCACCTACAGAAATAGGTTTTGATTTTGATGGTCCTGTAGAAGTTGCAAACCGTCTTCCTTACTTTACAGCTGCTGCTTGGTATCACAATATGCTACCTCTAGCCCTACAACAAAAAGACCTTACAGAAGTACTTGCCGAAAGTGAAGACTATGCGGTAAACGAACTCTTACCACTACTAGTAAAATCTGGCTATCTAGAAGCAGATAAAAAAGAGGCTGCTATTAAAAAAATGGCGTATTACTCTGGACTCTCAGAAACTACCATAAGACAAAACAACCTTGAAGTTCCTTTTAATTATTTCTGGAAGGATTTATTGAGAAACCGCGACGGACTTACCATAGGACGTCTTGATTCTCGTTATAAAGGACTAGACGTAAAAGAAGCTGGCGATAGACCAGATTACAATAGTGAGCTTACCTCATGGTTACATTCATTTACGCCAGCCATTAACTATTACTACAGCCAGGAATTAGGGTTTAAAACAGATCTTAGTTATAATATGTTTGGACCAGTGCGTCCTTGGGATCGCTCTAACAACAATGCTGGCGCTAGTTTACGCAAGGCTATGGGAGTAAACCCTAACCTCAACGTGATGATACAAAGTGGTTATTATGATGGTGCAACTACTTATTTTAATGCAAAATATGTGATGTGGCAACTTAATGCAAGTGGCAAATTATCTGATAGATTAAGCTTTAAAGGTTATAGATCTGGACATATGATGTACCTGCGCAATGAAGATCTTATCAATGCAAATGACGATTTACGAGACTTTATTAAAAAGTCTTCTGTAGGTATTGAGAAAGGAGCAAAACATTAAAGGATGTCCAAAAGGATTTTAATATAATTTAATAAATACAGCCCTTGACAAAAATTATTCAAGGGCTGTTTAATAATATATAGCTATCAACAAGACCACTACTCTTATTAAATACTATCTATACCTCTGGGGATTATACATTATCTTCTTTACAATATTCGGGATCCTTAAAACTCAGTTTCCAGAGATATTTGAACGAGACTATGAGCAATCTGCTTTGCGTGAGTTATTAAAGAATAATCCGCTTAAGTTATTTGTGCTAGCGGTTCTATTTGCTCCAATTATTGAGGAAATGATGTTTCGCACACTTATAAAGCCAAGTCACTCAGACATCATACTCCTGCTCTGCTCCTGGCCGCTCTTTTATTCAAATAAATTTATACCTGCAGATGTACATTGGGTAATAAAACTTGGATTCATAGCTATCTTCTTATTTACTGTATTCACCATTCTCAAACAATTTATACCAGAGCAGCGTACTCTTAAAATACGTAACTTCTTATCACGTCACGCTATGGTTGTTCTTATTGTGAGTTCGCTACTTTTCGGTATGGTGCACATTAATAATTATGTAGACACCTTTGTACTTAATGCAGCACTTATTACACTCATAATCCCGAGAATTATTTCAGGATTTATGATGGGATTACTTAAAATCAAGAATGAAAATATCGCTTGGCCTATGGCGCTTCATGCGATGAATAACGGTTTTGTAATTATCATTTTAATACTCTCTAAAACAATGGAAAATTCTTAAACGATGATTGTCACGCCTATAAAAAATAGTGAACTCGACGTCCTACAAGATCTTGCAATACGGACCTATTCAGCAGCATTTGCTCATAAAAATAAACCTGAAGTCATCGCAAGTTATTATGAGTACGCTTTCGCGAAAGCGCACCTAAACAAACAATTAGCTACTAAGGATTCACTATGGTTCTTTGCTCGTGACAATGATACTATTATAGGGTACCTAAAGTTGAATGTTAATCAGGCTCAAACAGAATTCCAAGAGCCTAATGGACTAGAAATAGAACGTATTTATATAGACACTACATACTTGCGCAAGGGTTATGGGAAACGGCTTATAGATTTTTCGATTTCCAAAGCGAGACAGCTTAAAAAAAACTACATTTGGCTTGGCGTTTGGGAGGAAAATCCAGACGCAATAACATTCTACAAAAAACAAGGTTTTATCATCACAGGCACTCATGATTATGATATGATTGCAGAGATTCAAACCGACTATATAATGACGCTTGATATATGAATAAGCAAATAGAATCCATCTCCGTATTTGATATGCTTAAAATAGGCGTGGGACCTTCAAGTTCTCACACGCTCGGACCTTGGCGTGCAGCAAAACGCTTTATTAAAAAATTAAAAGACACTAGTAAATTTGAGATGGTTTCTACTATAAAAGTAGATCTTTATGGCTCGCTATCTCTCACTGGTAAAGGCCATGCTACAGATGTTGCCGTGATTATGGGACTCACAGGTGCAGACCCACAAACCTGTAATATAGATGAAATCCCTACTACCGTAGACCACATAAAACTATTTAGACGTCTTGATCTTGATGGAGAGCTCACTTTCGACTTTAATCCTATAGAGGATATCATTTTTAATAGAAAATTTTTACCATTTCATCCTAATGGAATAAAATTTACAGCAACACTGGCCAATGATAAAAAGGTAGTAGAAACCTTTTATTCTATAGGTGGAGGCTTTGTAATTCAAAAAGAACGTAAACGTGCACAACGTAAAAAAATTGAGTTTGAATGTTTTCCGAGACCAGTAGAAAAGGCAACAGACTTACTCAAGTTTTGTAAACAAGAGGGGAAACCTATTTCTCAGATTGTTTTAGAAAACGAACTGTACCTTAACACAGAACAGGAAATTAACGAGCGTTTTAAACAAATTTGGGATGTGATGTTAGACTCCATGTACATAGGTTGCCACACAGAAGGAACACTCCCCGGCGGACTTAATGTAAGAAGACGAGCTTATGATTCTCATTTAAAACTTCAAAAAAACACCAATTATACAGATAAGTATGAGTGGATAAAAGCGATACGAAGCCAAGAAGTACGCTTTCGCGAAATATTGAAGTGGGTATCTTGTTTTGCTCTTGCAGTTAATGAAGTAAATGCCTCTTTAGGCCGAGTGGTTACCGCTCCTACTAATGGAAGTGCAGGAGTGATCCCTTCGGTACTGATGTACTACATCGTTATAGAAAATCACGATGCAAATTTTGAAGATATTAAAAGGTTCCTTCTCGTAGCAGGTGAGGTAGGAAGCTTATTTAAAAAAGGAGCAACCATCTCTGCAGCAATGGGCGGTTGTCAAGCAGAAATAGGAGTATCTAGTGCAATGGCAGCAGCTGGTCTTACAGAACTGATGGGTGGAAGCCCAGAGCAAGTTCTCATGGCTGCAGAAATTGCTATGGAACATCACTTAGGCCTCACTTGTGATCCTATTGGAGGTCTCGTACAGATTCCTTGTATAGAACGTAACGCCATGGGAGCAATCAAAGCTATTAATGCCTGTGAAATGGCTCTAGATGGAGATGCTGCAAATGCTAAGGTTCCTCTAGATAAAGTGATTGACACTATGTGGCAAACTGCTCAAGATATGAACACGAAGTATAAAGAAACCTCAGAAGGTGGTCTGGCTATAAACGTAGCCATGGCAGATTGTTAAGAGTGCTTTTATAAATACAACGCAACCTTACGGTGGAAAATGCATCTTTATAGAGAATCCTCACTAAATCCTACCTTAAATGAGAATTACTACAAGCGCGCTGGTCATTATCTTATGTTGCATTCAAACACTACGAGCACAGACCACTCGAGAAGAAAAGAAAGCGATACGTGTTGAAAAACGTGTAAAAAAAATTGAGCGCAGGGATAGCATCTCAAGGATACCCGTAAAATCATACCTAAGTCTCAGTTTAGTAAGTCCTATCACGCCTTTTCCTAGAATAAATATAGGCTACACAAAATCTCTTAATAATCACTGGTCTGTAGGTGGTAGCGTGGGAGTAGGTTTTCAAGGCTTGCCTTATACAAATGGAGATTCAAGCAATTATAGCCTTTATGAAATACGCCCCGAAGTACTTTATTTTATAGGCAAAGGAGATAAATATACTAATTATGTAGGCCTAGAGTTGTTTTACATAAACAGTAAAGAAACGCTAATTTCTGATACTTTTGAGCCTATAAACGATGCAAATGGCACAGTAGAACTTATAGCTTTTGACCGTGCAGACTATCAACGTGTAAAGAATGGGGTTCTAGTAAACTTTGGAGAGTACACTCGATTGTCAAATACACTTATGTTGCGTGTAAACTTTGGCCTAGGCTTTCGCTTTAAGGATAACAGCTATAGCAATATTGAGAATCCTAATTTTAGAGGATTTAATTTTGAAGAAAACTTTTTATTTAGTGATACAAATCCGCGACGTGAAGAGGGGTTCTCTACTGGATTTGAGTTTAATATGGACTTTAGATTAATTTATAAGCTAGATTAAAAAATTACTCCTTCTATCCCCGCTTCTCTACACAATCCTCTCGATCTCTCGTATCTACTATATAAAAGATTTTCCAGACTCCGTTGCGTTTAAAAAGTTGAAAACTATTTGTACCACAATGACTAAGACTACCATTAATATAAAATGAATATGGCGTCCATACATTTGCCATTTTACCATCCATTTTTATCTCATAATCTGCTATGCGCTCTTCAAAAACAGTAGTTTCTGGTATAGAGCAAATAGATAATAGAAACTGATTAAAGTCTTGCTTACTCAATTCAATCTCCCCAAGTTTCCCTTTGCCTATAGACTGCATCATAACATCTTCATGAACTACCTTTTTAATAAGTAGTGAATCCTGCTTATGGAAACCTTCAAAAAATGTTTGCACTACCTCTTTCACCTCTTGTTCTCCCTGAGGATCTTGATTTGAAGACTTGTAATAATGATTATCTGCTTTTACAAAAGCAAACAGTATAAAGACAGCAATCATTGGAACAAAAAGATATTTAAGACGCATAAAGAATGTTTAACACATAGGTATCTAATTTACTACTTTTGTAACAGAAAAAATAAACAAATGTCTACAGCCAAAAAAGAATACAAAAGAGTAACCGTAAAGTCTCTTACTGAGATGAAAGCTCGTGGAGAAAAAATATCAATGCTTACTGCCTACGATTATACCATGGCAAAAATAGTGGATGGTGCAGGTATAGATGTTATTCTGGTAGGGGATAGTGCTTCAAATGTAATGGCTGGACACGAGACCACACTACCTATTACGCTAGATCAAATGATATATCATGCCTCTTCTGTTGTGCGTGCTATTAACAGAGCTTTGGTCGTGGTAGATTTACCATTTGGTAGTTACCAGAGTGATCCTAAAGAAGCGTTACGATCTGCAATACGTATCATGAAGGAATCTGGAGGACACTCTATAAAATTAGAAGGTGGTAAAGAGGTAAAAGAAAGTATTAAGCGTATTCTTAACGCAGGAATCCCTGTAATGGGTCACCTAGGACTTACACCACAAAGTATCTATAAATTTGGTACTTATACGGTGAGAGCAAAGGAAGAAGAAGAAGCTCAAAAACTAAAGGAAGACGCACTAATGCTTCAAAAAGCAGGATGTTTTGCACTTGTTTTAGAAAAAGTTCCTGCAAAACTAGCTCAAGAAGTTGCCGCTAGCCTTACAATTCCAGTAATTGGTATAGGCGCTGGTGCTGGTGTAGATGGTCAAGTACTAGTAACGCACGATATGGTTGGAATGACACATGAATTCAATCCGCGTTTTTTGAGACGTTACCTAGATCTTCATACAGAAATGACAAAAGCATTTGAGCAATATAGCACAGATGTAAAAAATCAAAGCTTCCCTAACGAAGATGAGCAATATTAATACACCGTATTAAATTCCCTTATACCCATATTATCACGTAGAGCTTCATGCAATCGTGATAATATGGATATAATTATAGCTTCTAAAAGAAAAGCCATCAATGAATAATACCCTCTCTACTGCAGACAACCTCAACGTTATTTATGAGGATAATCACATTATTGTGATTAATAAACGTAGTGGGGATATCGTACAGGGAGATAAGACAGGTGATGCTCCATTAAGTGAGGTGGTAAAAAAATATATTGCTATAAAGTATGATAAACCCGGCGCCGTTTATCTAGGTGTTGTACATAGATTAGACAGACCTACTTCTGGAATTGTTGTATTTGCAAGAACAAGCAAAGCACTACCACGCCTCAACAAAGCCTTTGCCGAAAGAGAAACACAAAAGACCTACTGGGCGTTAGTAAAAAATCCGCCGCCGGCAGAGAGTGGAACTCTTATTCATTACCTCAAGAGAAATCCAAAGCAGAATAAAAGCTACGCTCATAAGCACGAGGTTCCGGATAGTAAAAAGGCAATTTTGGATTATAGAGTTATAAAAAAGCTCAAGACCTTTTTCCTACTCGAGATTGACTTGCACACTGGGAGACATCATCAGATTAGAGCCCAACTTACGGCTATAGGATCCCCTATAAAAGGCGATCTTAAATATGGTTTTGATCGTAGCAATCCTGACGGTAGTATAAGTTTGCTTTCGCGAAAGCTTACCCTCACCCACCCTGTAAAAAAGGAAGAAATGACTTTTACAGCCGAAGTTCCCGAAGGAGATGCTGTGTGGAAGGCTTGTAACTAGGGGTTTCCTACTTATTTCGCGACGCTCTTAAACTCTCTGCCACAACACTAAATAGTATTAAAGAACCTCCCAACACAGTACGCCATCCAGGGATTTCATTAAGAAAAATAATACCTAGAATGATCCCATAAATAGGCTGCACGCTTCCCATTAAACTAGCTGCTGTAACAGAAAATCTTTTGATACTAAACAAGAACATCGTGTGTCCTAAAGCGGTGGTTATAAGAGCAAGCAATCCTATATAAGGCAGCTCTGCAACAAAACCTTCGGTGTCAAAGATAAAATATGCTGGTATAAGCATAATCGCAATCACCAGCGTTTGGTACCACATCACTACAGACCCGTTATAGGAGCCTATTTTTGTCTTAACAAGCAGATTGCGTATTGCAAAACATAATGCAGACAGCAAGCCTATTAATATCGCAAGGAAATAGTCGTTTTCTGTATCAAAAGAAGGCGCAAGAAAGTAAATACCTATCAAGACAAGCACCCCTAGTAATAAGTGCATTTTTGAAAACTGCGTTTTTAAAAATAGTGGTTCTAGCAAACTAGTCATCACAGGATAAGTGAATAGCGAGAGCATCCCGATAGCAACATTGGATAGCTGTAAGGAATAAAAATAGGTAATCCAGTGTAGTCCCATAAAAACTCCAGAAAGAGCAATCGCAAGCATATCTTTTCGCGCAAGCGTAAAAGAAAAACCTTTCCACTTTATAAAGAGGCCAAGCAACAGCATTGCCCCAAAAGATCTAATACCTATGGTTACTGCAGGAGGTAAATCTATATATCTCCCCAAAACACCAGATGTGCTCACAAAAAGCATGGCAAGATTGATCTCTAATATATGTTTGGTGCTATTTTTCATATGATAATTATAGTTGAGGGAACACTATGATGTACATAATTAACGCAAAGATTGATGCGCTTTATTTTTGATTATATCTGCCACAGGTTTATTCTCTATTTTACTCTCTAACCAGGACAATACATCTAAGTATAAAAATGCTCTTCGCTCATAAGGATCTTCCTCATATTGCTTGAGCGTGCTGTGTAATTTCTTAAAAGCTCCCTTGAGTTCGTGAGGGTATATATCGCCTAAGTTTCGCACAAATTTAATCATCTCTTTTTGTACCTCATGCATATCATCCATCTTAATTAGAAACTTATAGGTGCTTCTTAATAGCGACTCTAGATGATAGTCCTTGCCAGCTTCATAATGAGCAATGAGATTGAGAATACGTGAGAAACACATGAGGTCTTCTCTACTTTTGAGACTATGATTATTGATTATTTTTTGACAGTACTCTATACATTTCACGTTATCTCCGGCTCCAAAGTATAGACTTGCAATCTTATAATAGAATATCATTACATGATGCTCATCTATTCTATATTTAGGAGATTTTAATCCTGCAAGCACCTCTTTTACAAGACCATCCTTATCACTAAAACTTCCCGTCATAAACTTATGATTAAAGCGATTGCTTGTCGTATATAGAAATAATAGCGTATCTAGGTTATCACCTTTAGGAAAGTTAGGATTCTCCTTTACGGTGGTGAGTTTATCGAGCGCTTCCTTAAACTTTGATTCGTGTTTGAGATAATATAAAGATTCGAGCAAATAATGTATTCCCTTTAAGTAGAATACTGGATTTTGCTTGATCATTGTTGGGTTATCATCAAAAAGTCTCACATAACGATCTGCATACTTGTAACTGGTCAAGAAGTCTTGCGTTAAAAAACTATACCACAGATGCGCTTTATACAACCACAACTTTTCTCTAAAGTTAAGTGTGTCATAATTATACTTAGGTAAATGCCCATCAAAGTAGTCAGTAAGGCGCTGCTTCTCTGCATCACTCTTCACATAACCCGTCTTGAGCATGATACTATATAATTGTAATGAGAGATTAGATAACTTACTAGCCATTACATTTTGCTCACTTAGCATTTTTGCTTGTACAGCAAGCTCATCTGCACGAGTAGATATACTTCTAGTGATATATTGGGTTTCTATAATTTTCTCTAATTCTACAATCTCGTAGGCCACGTTTTTTTCCTCATTCTCAAGCGCCATACTCTTGGCTTTATCAAGAATTTTGAGGCTTTGTTTATACAACCCTTTCTGATATAAGATGGTTGCAAAATCTAGCTGCTCTCGTATTTGAACACGTATATTTTGGTGCGCAGGAGTGAGCCGTAAGCTTATTAATAATTGTCTATAAAGATGTGCTTTAAGGTTAGAAAGTTGTGTTTTAGTAACTATTCCAGACTTTAAAATAGCAGTCTCATTATATGTTTTTTCTTTATCTAGAAATTCAAAAAGTTGCAAAAACTTGGCTTCACTATTTCCCACTAGTCGGCCTACGTACAGTTTAAACTGGCGCTTCTCACTCTTAGATAATGACTTTATTAAAATAAATAAAGAATCATTATGATCATTAAGCGTTGTAATGATTTTTCTCATAACTAATTGAAATACAGTTATTTGATTAGACTAAAATTAACCTTGATATCGTAAGCTTCTTTATAACTCACATCGTTTAAGAATAAGCAAGGTATAAATTCGTGTAGAAATGAATGCTATGCAAAACGACAAAGTTCAGATTTTTGATACGACTCTTAGAGATGGAGAGCAGGTTCCTGGTTGTAAACTAGACAAAAAAGAAAAGCTCACCATAGCAGAGCGTCTCGATGTGTTAGGCGTAGATGTTATAGAAGCTGGATTCCCTATTTCATCACCTGGAGATTTTACCTCTGTGGCAGAGATATCAAAACTCGTAAAAAACGCAACCGTATGTGGTCTCACCCGCGCTGTAGAGAAAGATATAGAAGTAGCGGCACAAGCACTTAAATATGCCCTAAAACCTAGAATACACACTGGTATAGGGACTAGCGAGTCGCACATGAAATATAAGTTTAACGCCACACCAGAACAAATTATTGAACGTGCTGTAAAAGCAACCGCTTACGCGAAAAATTTTGTTGATGATGTAGAGTTTTATGCAGAAGATGCGGGTCGTACAGATAACGCTTTTCTTGCTCGTGTTCTAGAACAAGTCATCGCAGCTGGAGCGACAGTTCTTAATATTCCAGATACTACAGGTTATTGTTTACCTGAAGAGTATGGAGCAAAAATTAAATACTTACGTGAAAACGTGAAAGGTATAGAAAACGTAATCCTCTCTTGTCACTGTCATAATGATCTTGGTCTAGCCACTGCAAATAGTATTGCTGGCGTTATAAATGGTGCAAGACAGATCGAATGTACCATAAACGGTATAGGAGAGCGTGCTGGTAACACCTCTCTAGAGGAAGTGGTGATGATACTTAAACAACATCCTACCCTTAATCTTCACACAGATATAAATACCCAACTACTTTTTGACACGAGCCGTATGGTGAGTGATAAGATGGGAATGGTCGTACAACCTAACAAAGCTATTGTAGGTGCAAATGCTTTTGCTCACAGCTCAGGAATTCACCAAGATGGTATGATTAAAAATAGAGAGACCTACGAGATCATGAATCCTAAAGATGTGGGAGTAAATGAGACTTCTATCGTGCTTACTGCAAGAAGTGGTAGAGCAGCACTTGCATACAGATCTAAAAAAGTAGGATACGAATTGACCAAAATACAACTAGATGCAGCTTATGAACAGTTTCTTAATGTAGCAGATAGACAAAAAGAAGTAAAGGATAATGACATCCATATGATAATGGATCGCATACAGCTTAAAGCAGGAGCAGTAGCTTAACAATAACCAACTCGATTTTTACAACGTAAAATTTGAGTAACACAATACAATGGGAAAAACACTATTTGATAAAGTCTGGGATGCACACGTAGTAGATACGGTAGATAATGGACCCCAAATCTTATACATAGACAAGCATTTAATACATGAGGTTACCAGTCCACAGGCGTTTAATGAGCTTGAGGAGCGTGGTATTGCTGTAGCGCGTCCAGATCAAATAGTTGCCACCGCAGATCATAACACCCCAACTGAAAATCAGCATCTTCCTATCAAGGATGAGATGTCTCGCAAGCAATTACAACAACTTACTAATAACTGTGAGAAACACGGTATTACCCTCTATGGACTAGGTCACAAATACAATGGTATTGTACACGTGATGGCACCAGAACTGGGCATCACACAACCCGGTATGACTATGGTTTGTGGTGATAGTCACACCTCAACACATGGCGCTTTTGGCACTATTGCCTTTGGTATCGGGACGAGTCAGGTGGGACAAGTATTTGCGAGTCAGAGTCTATTACTTAACAAACCTAAAAGCTTGCGTGTTTCTGTAAATGGTACCCTCGCACCACACGTTTCTCCTAAGGATGTGATTTTATATATCATTTCAAAATTAGGCACTAATGCCGGTACTGGTTACTTCTGTGAGTATGCAGGTAATGTTTTTGAGGAGATGAGTATGGAAGGCCGTATGACGGTTTGTAATATGAGTATCGAGATGGGTGCTCGTGGCGGAATGATTGCCCCAGATCAAACCACTTTTGATTATGTGGAAGGGCGCAAATTTGCTCCGCAGGGTGACGCTTTCGCGAAAGCGGTATCCTACTGGAAAACACTTCCTACAGATCAAGATGCCACTTTTGACAAAGAATATCAATTTGATGCCGAAGATATAGCACCTATGCTCACCTACGGCACAAACCCGGGAATGGGAATTAAAATAAATGGCGCTATCCCTGAGAAGGGTGATATGACCTTTGAAAAAGCACTTGAATATATGAATTTCAAGGGTGGAGATCAACTACTAGACACACCTATTAATTATGTGTTTTTAGGAAGTTGTACAAACTCAAGAATAGAAGATTTTAGAATAGCCGCAGCTTACGTGCGCGGAAAACATAAAGCTGCAAATGTGAACGCCTGGCTAGTACCTGGCTCACAACAAGTAGCAAAGCAACTCGAAGAAGAGGGGCTTAAAGAGGTGTTTGAAGAGGCTGGGTTTGCCTTACGGCAGCCTGGCTGTTCAGCCTGTCTAGCGATGAATGATGATAAGATTCCCGCTGGAGAGTACTGTGTTTCTACCTCAAATAGAAATTTTGAAGGCCGCCAAGGTCAAGGCGCAAGAACGATTCTTGCATCTCCCCTTGTAGCTGCCGCTACTGCCATTGCAGGGAAAATAGTAGACGTCACAAAAGAAGCTGTAGCCTAATGGAAAAATTTACAAAACTCATAAGCACCGCGGTACCGCTAGCTATAGAAAATATAGATACAGACCAGATTATCCCTGCGCGCTTCTTGAAGGCGACAGATAAAAAAGGGTTTGGTGATAACGTCTTTAGAGACTGGCGTTTTAAAAAAGATGGAATGCTGGATGCAGAGTTCCCTATTAATAAACCACAATATGCTGGAGCAAAAATTCTGGTAGCTGGAGATAACTTTGGTTGTGGGTCTAGCCGTGAGCACGCTGCTTGGGCAATTGTAGGATATGGGTTTAAGGTTGTGATCTCAAGTTTTTTTGCAGATATTTTTAAAGGTAATGCACTTAACAACGGCTTACTTCCCATTCAGGTGACGCCGGAGTATCTTAAGGAATTACTAGCAGGTATAGAAGCAAACCCTAAGTTGCCTATTACAATAGACCTAGAAAATCAGGTAGTTGAGATGGCTGGAGTTTATGCTGAGCAAGGTCGAAGTACGAAAGCGGAATTTGAAATAGATCCTTACAAGAAAGTATGTATGATCAATGGGTATGATGATATAGATTTTTTATTAAGTAAAAAGGCAGAAATAGAAGCCTTTGAAAAAGAACGAATGGTGTTTTAATAAAACACAATATATAAATGGTTACCAGATCCTCGCCTACTAAGGCGGGGATTTAGTACATAATTCAAACACACACTATGGATTTTAATATTGCAATCATACCTGGAGACGGGATAGGACCAGAAGTTACTGCTCAAGCAAAAAAAGCTCTAGAGGCAGTAGCAGACGAATACGGACATCACTTTACATATACAGAAGCAATGATGGGTGCTTGCGCCATAGACGCGACGGGCAATCCGCTTCCTGAGGAAACGCTGGATATTTGTGAGGCATCTGACGCTATATTATTTGGGGCCATTGGTGATCCCAAATATGATAACGACCCTACGGCAAAAGTTCGTCCAGAGCAAGGCCTTTTGAGACTTCGCAAGTCACTAGGACTCTTTTGTAATGTGCGCCCTGTGAAGGCTTACGAGCAACTTATAGATAATTCACCTCTTAAAAGAGAAATCATTTCTGGCGCAGATATGTCGATTTATCGCGAACTAACGGGTGGAATCTATTTCGGAGAAAAGCATCTAAGTGATGATGGTCAAGTAGCTTCAGACGGTTGCTCGTATTCTGTAGAGGAAATTACGAGAATTGCACATCTAGCATTTAAAGAAGCTCAAAAACGACGTAAAAAACTTACTCTTGTAGATAAAGCAAATGTGTTAGAGACTTCCAGGCTTTGGAGAAAAACAGTCACTGAGATTGCCAAAGGATATCCTGATGTAGCGGTAGATTTTCTCTTTGTAGACAATGCAGCGATGCAAATGATTTTAAACCCAAAGCAGTTTGATGTGATCTTAACGGAAAACTTGTTTGGTGATATTATATCTGACGAAGCAAGTGTAATAGGTGGTTCTATAGGACTTCTAGCATCTGCCTCTGTAGGAAAAGAAAATGCACTTTTTGAGCCTATACACGGCTCCTACCCGCAAGCGACTGGCAAGGGAATTGCAAATCCGCTGGCTTCTATATTATCTGCAGCGATGTTGTTAAGACACCTAGGCTTGCAAGAAGAGGCAGCCAGTATAGAAACCGCTGTAGAAAAATCTTTAGAATTAGGTTTCTCTACAGAAGACCTCAATCCCAAAAAGCCACTAAGCACTTCAAAAGTGGGAGACTTTATTGCAGATTACATTCTTAATCCAGAAGACACAAATCGTAATTTTAAAAATATTCACGCAGGACAAAGCACAATTATTTAATCGTAGTTTATACGCTCGCGTATGCCACCACCTGCACGGTGTATAATCACATCTGCCTTGCGTTTACGAGCAATACGCTTTGCTTTACGTATGGCAGTACTCTGCTTTTGATGCTTTGAAGTGATACGCTTGTTACCCTCGCGCCTTACAGCCCAGTCCCCTTCATAGGGGACCACGTGCTGATGCCAAGTGCGTTTTCTACTTGCCTTGCGAGAGTTTTCATATACGTTTTCTACTATTTCTAGTAATGAACGCAAAAAGGTTTTAATGCTACTCATAGTGCGAAGATACTATTTTACACAAGCTCATTATGTGTCTAAAGCCTTCCATACTCATTAAGATACCGCCTTGTCAAATTTGGCTTGTATCTTATCTAGACCTAGGTTATGTATACTTCCTAAGTGTGAGTGCTCCTTTGTATTTCCTGCTTTAAAAGAACCATTTTCTACCTGCTCTCCTATTTGCTTATATGCTTCTCTAAAAGGTACTCCAGCAGTCACAAGATCGTTAATAGCATCTACCGTAAAGAGGTGTTGATATTTCTCATCATCCAGATTTACATCCTGCACTTGCACCTGAGCAATAGAGAACTCAAAAATATCTAGCACTACCTTAAGATCCTCAACAGACTTGATAGCATTTTCTTTAAGTAACTGGTAGTCTCTGTGATAACCGCTTGGCAGATTATTTGTTATCATAATCATTTCTTGAGGGATTGCTTGTAACTGATTGCACTTACCACGCAAAAGCTCAAATACATCTGGGTTCTTTTTATGCGGCATTATACTACTGCCCGTAGTAAGTGCATCTGGAAACTTAATGAATCCAAAATTTTGAGAGCAGTACAAACATATATCCATTGCAAAACGACTCAAGGTATTGGCAATATTGGCTACAGCTTGTGTTACCGTACGCTCAGATTTCCCTCTTGAGAGTTGAGCCGCAATTACATTGTATTTCAAATCGGCAAATCCAAGTTGCGCGGTAGTCATCTCTCTATCGATAGGAAAACTAGACCCATATCCAGCTGCGCTCCCCAGCGGATTTTGATCTACTACCTTCTGCGCTGCTTTGAGTAAGTAAAGGTCATCTATAAGTAACTCTGCATAGGCAGAAAACCAAAGCCCAAATGATGATGGCATTGCCACTTGAAGGTGCGTATATCCAGGTAGTAGGGTGTTTTTATGCGCCTCTGCAAGTTTGAGAAGTGTCTTAAACAACTTCTCTACTCCTTGCGTAATCTGGGATAATTCTGCTTTGAAATAAAGGTTTAACGCCACAAGAACTTGGTCATTACGAGATCTCGCTGTGTGTATTTTTTTCCCCGTATCTCCTAATGCTTTTACAAGATCACTTTCTATTTTAGAGTGTACATCTTCAAAATCTGCTTCTATAACAAATGTTCCCTCCTGCTCTTGCTTGAGCATAAGGTCTAACTGCTTATTTAACTGGTCGCTCTCCTCTTGTGTAAGCAAGCCTACAGATGCAAGCATCGTTGCGTGTGCCTTGCTGGCTAGCAAATCATACTTAGCAATATGGATATCAATCTCACGATCATTACCCACCGTAAATGCTTCTATTTTTTGATCTGTTGGTATTCCTTTTTCCCAAAGTTTCATAGGTATCTTATTAGTAGGTTATGCTATTCACACTATTGCAACAACCTTTATTATTTATGCGTTTAAAAATTTTTCTAAGAGCTCGATGTACAATGGAATCCCCTGCTCTATCTCGTGTACATAGACAAACTCATCTGCCATATGAGAGCGAGTGCTGTCGCCTATACCTAGTTTTAAAGATGGACAACTCAAACAGGCTTGATCAGATAAGGTAGGCGAACCGTAGGTTTCTCTGCCTAGGGCTATTCCTGCTTGTACTAATTTGTGCTCTTTTGGAATACGCGAACTATTTAATCTCAATGACCGTGGCTGTATTGTGTCACACGGCACATTTGCCACCATATAATCGGCGATTTCTTGGTTGCTGTAATGTTCATTAACTCTCACATCTATGACGAGTTCTACTTGACTAGGCACTACATTATGTTGACTACCAGCATTTATTTGAGTTACTGTAACCTTAGTGGCACCCAGCGTCTCAGACACTTTATCAAAAG
Organism: Dokdonia sp. Hel_I_63; assembly: GCF_007827285.1. Classification (NCBI taxonomy): domain Bacteria; kingdom Pseudomonadati; phylum Bacteroidota; class Flavobacteriia; order Flavobacteriales; family Flavobacteriaceae; genus Dokdonia; species Dokdonia sp. Hel_I_63. The sequence goes on from NZ_VISD01000001.1 coordinate 2,823,488, forward strand.
TTATATTCTCAAACCACTGCAAGGTTTCTATCACATTATAAATAGCCATATTCTCCTTTATGTGAGCTGCGTGACCTGCCGTTCCTTTCACTACTGCATCAAAAACCACCAGACCTTTTTCGGCAATGGCGAGGTTCATAAGTGTAGGCTCGCCTACTATGGCAACATCTATTTCTGGTAGATGCGCAAGCATACTATTAAGACCATTTGGACCACTTGACTCTTCTTCAGCAGAAGCTACAATTACAATATTATGAGACATACCCTCACGCTCATAAAAATGTACAAACGCAGTAAGCAATCCTACAAGACTTGCACCTGCATCGTTACTTCCTAGACCGTACAATTTTCCGTCCTTGATTTCGGCATTATAAGGATCTCTTGTATATCCTTTATTTGGCTTAACCGTATCGTGGTGGGAGTTGAGAAGCAATAACGGTTTTGATGCGTCATAATGTTTATTAAATGCGTAGATGTTGTTACGCTTTCGCGAAAGCGTAATCCCCTTCTCCTCTAGCCAGTTTACTATAAGTAAAGCTGTGCCATCTTCTTCACTAGAAAAACTTTGTGTCTCAATGAGTGATTGTAGTAGTGCTACGGCGTTATCTATTTGAGTTTTTAAAGACATAGTGTCGTGTGTTTTATAGTGTTATCGCTCAGTACGTCAACTTCGCCCAGATGCACTCTCATAACGCCCTGATCTAGCGCCTCAAAAGCAGTGTCTAGTTTAGGAATCATCCCTTCAAATATTTGTCCTGCTGTTTTCATCTCTTTATAAAGGCCTTTATCTATGCGCGTTACTATCGATTCATCATTATTTACATCTCCAAGAACACCTGGTTTTGTAAAACAATAAAATAATTGAACGTTGTAGAGAGAGCTCATTGCTACCGCAATTTTGGCAGCAAGTGTATCTGCATTGGTGTTGAGTAATTGCCCATTACCATCGTGCGTAATTGCAGAAAATACGGGTACTTTTCCATCAGAAAGGAGGTCATTTATAAAACTCACATTCACTCTATCTATATCTCCCACAAAGCCATAATCTACAGTTTTCACTTCGCGTTTATGAGCTCTCACAGCATCACCATCAGCGCCAGAAAGTCCTATGGTATTTTTACCTTTTGCCTGCAGGCCAGCGACAAGTTTCTTATTGAGAAGTCCGGCATACACCATTGTCACAACCTCTAGCGTAGCCTCATCTGTCACCCTTCTCCCGTCTACTTTTACCGGAACATAACCCAGCTGCTCTTGTAAAGTAGATGCTTTATTTCCTCCACCGTGTATGATTATAGCTGGACCAGAAATTGCCTTAAAATGCGTGTAAAATGAGGTGAGCAGCTCATTATAATCTACAATGTCTCCACCTATTTTTACTACGGTAAGTTGCTGTTTATTTATCATTGTCGAGTATGTTTTTAAGTACCCATTGTGCAGCCCACGTTCTATTACCAGCTTGCTGGATTACTGCGCTTGATGCAGTGTCTAGCACATCATCTGCAATGACAACGTTACGACGCACAGGTAGGCAATGCATTACTTTGGCTTGATTGGTTCCCTTAAGTTTTTCGGCATTAATTATCCAGTTACTGTCTTGCGATTGCACCTTACCATAATCTTCATAGCTGCTCCAATTTTTTACATAAATGATATCAGCATTTGCAAAGGCTTCTTTCTGATTATGAATCACAGGTACTTCTCCACGTATTTCTGGATTGAGATCATACCCCTCTGGATTAGTAATTGTGAAATTTACATTTGCCTTTTGCATAGTCTGGACAAATGAGTTTGCAACTGCGTGCGGCAAGGCTTTAGGATGTGGCGCCCAGGTCAACACAACATTAGGCTTTTTATTTTCTGCACGTAGACTTTCGGTGAGTTCGTAAATCGTGATTGCATCTGTAAAGCCTTGTAGCGGGTGCGCCGTACTGCTTTCTAGATTTACAACCGGCACACTCCCATATTGCATAAATGCAGAAAGTACAACCTCTAGCTCATCTTGACTTTTATCTACCAGCCCTGGAAAAGCTCTCACGGCAAGTACATCACAATATTGCGATAACACCTGCGCAGCCTCTTTAATGTGCTCTGCTTTTGTGCCATCCATCACAGTACCATCTTCAAACTCTAGTTGCCAGCTATCACTGTTTACATTGAGTGTCATCGTCTCCATTCCAAGGTTTTTGGCAGCCTTTTCTGTGCTCAATCTTGTACGTAAGCTTGAGTTAAAAAATAGAAGACCTAAGGTTTTTTGTTTTCCCGCTTTCGCGAAAGCGTACGGATATTCCTTCATATACAGCGCTTCTTTAATCGCCATTTCTAAATTAGGAATATCATTTATAGATATGTAGTTCTTCATAACTCTTTGTGTAATGCTTCAAATAGTAAATCTATCTGTGGTTTTTGAATCGTAAGTGGTGGAAGTATTCTAAGCACGTGTTTGTTTTTTGCTCCACCCGTAAAAATGTGATGCTCGTATATTAGTTTTTTGCGCAATGCTCCTACATCGTAGCCTAAGTCTAGCCCTAGCATTAGTCCGCGACCTTTTACAGTCACCCGATTGCCAAATGCAAGTGCTTTCTCCCTAAAGTAGGTTTCCATTTCCTTTGCGTGTGCCATCAAATGCTCCTTTTCAATCACCTCGAGAACCGCAAGTGTAGCAGCGCAAGCAAGATGATTACCGCCAAAGGTCGTTCCCAGCATCCCATATCGCGCCTCAATAGAGTGATGCACCAGGACGCCGCCCACAGGAAAACCGTTACCCATTCCCTTTGCGATGGTGATAATATCTGGAGTGATATTATATTTCTGAAAAGCAAAAAACTCTCCAGATCTACCAAAACCAGACTGCACCTCGTCTGCAATGAGTTTTACATCATATTTTTTACAAAGCGCGGCAACATCTTGATAAAACACCTCTGTAGATTGATCTAAACCTCCTACACCTTGAATAAATTCTAAAATCACAGCGCAGCAATCGCCTTGTTGCAAAGTTTCCTCTAGTTGCTCCGTATTGCCCAGATCAAGTATGGATACTTTGTGTTGTGCATTTATAGGTGCAACGATACTAGGATTATCAGTAGCTGCTACGGCGGCAGATGTTCTCCCGTGAAAGCTATTTTTAAACGCTACCACGCGACTTTTACCTGTGTCAAATGACGCTAGTTTTAATCCGTTCTCATTTGCCTCTGCTCCTGAGTTACAGAAAAACAAATCATAATCTTCACAACCAGAAAGCGCTCCTAACTTCTGAGCAACCTCCGCCTGCAGCGGATTCTGAACTGCATTAGAATAAAACCCTATAGCGTCCATCTGTGTTTTTAATTTCTCTATATAATGTGGGTGTCCGTGACCTATAGAGATCACCGCGTGACCACCATATAAATCAAGATACTCCTGACCACTTTGATCATACACATAACATCCCTCTGCCTTAACAGGAGTAACATCATAAAGTGGATATACATTAAATAATTTCATACCCTTTATTTTTCAGCACTATGAGATGCTATTAATTTTTTGATAACTAGCCACGATTCCCTTTATGAGAGAAGAGCTTAAACCTGAATGTTCCATCTCATTGAGACCTTCTATGGTACAGCCCTTTGGGGTAGTCACTTTATCAATTTCTGCTTCTGGGTGATTACCAGATTTAATAACCAAAGTGGCAGCTCCTAGACAGGTTTGCATAGCAAGTTCTTGCGCTTCTTTTGCGTCAAAACCTAACTGTATAGCTCCCTGCGTAGTTGCTCTTATCAATCGCATCCAGAAAGCAATACCACTCGCACAGATTACCGTAGCAGCTTGCATCTGTCCTTCTGGGATAATAAGACTTGTGCCTAGTTTATTAAAAATGGCTTCGGCTATGGCAATACGCTTTTCCCCTGCCGTGTTGCTACATAAACAGGTCATACTTTGACCTACGGCAATAGCAGTGTTAGGCATTGCACGTATAATAAATTGATCGTCTCCTACAATTTCAGCGATTTGCGGCACTTTAAAACCTGTGATTGTAGAGATGATAATATGTTTTTCTGTAAGTAATTCTTTAATATCTTCAAGTATACTTGCAAAGTGACCTGGCTGTACTGCAAAAATGAGAATATCACTTTTTACAACAGCCTCACGGTTATCACTCGTAGTTGTTACTTCCTTGTACGCATCCCATTTTTCGATACTCGAAATATCTCTTTTAGTAAGATATAAGCTAGTCACCGCATTATTTGTGATGAGTCCTTTTGCGATGGCAAGACCTAAATTCCCCGTTCCAATGATTGCTATTTTCATATGTCTATATCTTAACTATTAGAAATAACTTGCCTTGAGATGGAGACCAGTATCTTGAGCCCAACCAAACATTAGATTCATATTTTCTACAGCTTGACCACTCGCTCCTTTTAAGAGATTATCAATCACGCTGGTAATTAATAATTTATTACCGTGTTTTTCTAAATGGATAAAGCAGTAGTTTGTATTGACCACTTGTTTAAGGTGTAAAGGTGCTTTTACCGCTTTCGCGAAAGGGGAATCCTTATAAAAATCATCATAAAGCGCATATGCTTCTTCAATCGTACCTTCAAAATATGTGTAGGCAGTTGCAAAAATCCCTCTAGAAAAATTACCACGCTGTGGAATGAAATGAAGTTCGCTATTAAAACCTTCTTGCAGCTGCACCACAGACTCTCCTATCTCCCCAAGATGTTGATGATTAAAAGCCTTGTAGTGTGAGAAGTTATTATCTCTCCACCCAAAATGCGTAGTAACACTAGGTTTTACTCCCGCTCCAGTTGCTCCTGTTACGGCGTTAATATGCACATCTTGATTGAGCAAAGAAGCACTCGCCAGTGGCAATAAGGCTAGTTGAATAGCAGTTGCAAAACAGCCAGGGTTTGCAATGTTTTGCGCGGTTTTTATTTCCTCTTTATTGATTTCTGGCAAGCCGTAAACAAATGTTCTATCCTTAAAATTGACATCACTCTTAAGTCTAAACTCATTACTCAAATCAATGATCTTCGTACTTGAAGAAAAGCTATATTGCTCCAGAAATTTACCAGAGTTACCGTGACCTAGACATAAAAAAACTACATCTACACTTGTGTTTACCTCACTTGTAAAAGCAAGATCTACATAAGCAAGATCTTGATGCACCACGCCTACTGCATTGCCAGCATTACTTGTGCTGTATATAAAATCTATCTCAACTTCTGGGTGATGAATAAGCAGTCTAATGAGCTCCCCAGCAGTATAACCTGCTCCACCTATGATTCCTATTTTTTTCATTTGTTCTGATTTGCTATGATTCTAGACTGGTTGCCTAATATTTTTATAAATCCTTTAGCTTCGGCGGCAGTCCAGCCTTGGTTTTCTTCTCCGTAACTCGCTACCTTAGATTGCATCAAGTCATAATCTGATGTGATGCCTACTACCTCAAATCTATATGGATGTAATATCAACTCGACCTCTCCCGTGACAGTATTCTGGCTGCTCTTTAAGAAGGCTTCAAAGTCTCTCATTACTGGCTCTAGGTATAATCCCTCGTGTAAGTGAGTACCATACCACAAAGCGATGTTTTCTTTGTGTTGTAATTGCCATTTTGAAAGCGTGTGTTTCTCAAGAGTACGATGTGCTTCGAGTATAATTATAGAAGCTGCAGCTTCAAAACCTACTCTTCCTTTTATACCAATAATGGTATCGCCTACGTGCATCCCGCGACCTATGGCATACTTGCTTGCGATGTCTTCTAGTTGCTCTATAATCTCCACTGGTGACCCTTTCTTACCATTAAGTGATATAGGTTCCCCTTGTGTGAATCCAATCTTTAAGGTTTGCGAATCGCTAGCTTCCAGCTGACTAGGATATGCATCTTCAGGAAGTGTTTGATGTGAGGTTAGGGTTTGTGCCCCTCCTACACTTGTACCCCATAAACCTTGATTGATCGAGTATTGCGCTTTCTCCCAAGACCATGAGATACCGTGACTCTGTAGGTAATCGATTTCTTGCTTTCGCGAAAGCGTTTGATCTCTTATCGGCGTTATTATTTCTAACTCTGGCACAATAGTCTGGAACGTCATATCAAAACGCACCTGATCGTTACCTGCACCCGTACTACCGTGAGCAATAGTATCTACGTTTTGAGCTTTGGCAAATTTTGCAATCTCTATGGCTTGCACGATACGCTCTGCACTTACAGAAAGTGGGTAACTGTTGTTCTTAAGTACATTACCAAAAATGAGATACTTCACCACCGTATCATAAAAGGTAGCTATAGCATCTATATTAGTATATGATGTCGCTCCTAGGGCAAGCGCTTTCTCTTTGTTATTTGCGATTTCTTGATCTGTAAATCCACCTGTATTTACACTTACAGCGTGTACTTCATACCCCATTTCTGCAGTGAAATATTTTACACAATAGCTTGTATCGAGTCCTCCTGAATATGCTAAGATTAATTTTTTCATTACTTATTTTTTTTAAGGAATAGCTTTTCCTTTATTTGTTTTAGCCTGTTAAAAACAGGCGCCTTTACAGTATTTTTTTCTGTGGATTTGGATTCTTTTGATGGATCATAGAGCATCCCTGTACATAAGCACATCTTTTGTTCTGTACGTGTGAGTACATCAAAGTTCTTGCAGGTCTGGCAACCTTTCCAGAAGCTTTCATCCGTTGTGAGTTCAGAAAACGTGACGGGTTTATAACCTAGGTCACTATTAATCTTCATCACGGCAAGACCCGTAGTGATTCCGAAGATTTTTGCATCTGGATAACGCTTTCGCGAAAGCATAAATATCTCTCCTTTAATTTTTTTGGCAAGTCCCTGTCCTCTGAAGTCTGGGTGAACAATAAGTCCAGAGTTGGCAATAAATTTTTCGTGTCCCCAGGCTTCTATATAACAGAAGCCCGCAAAAACGTCTCCCTCTAAAGCGATGACAGCATTACCTGCTTCCATCTTTGAGATGACATATTCTGGAGTTCTACGAGCGATTCCTGTACCACGTACCTTAGATGACTCTGCGATGGTATCACAGATAATCTGAGCATATGGTGTGTGCGAAATCGTGGCTACAACAATTTGCATAGCGATGATTTAAGTTAAAATGTATATTGAAAATGTGACGGTTCCTTTTGTGGAAAACGGGATAGGACTCACCTACCATCCCTCATTAATGAGCTACCCTTACGGGCGGCGGCGGAAGCGTCGTACAGGAACAGGAAGTAATTGCATAGCAGGTCTTGCAGCAAGAAGTGCTGTAAGGCTATTTGAGATATGTGCAATTATTCTATTCATACTAATGGCTCAAAGGTAGCAACTTATTTGAGCTAGCAATGCACTTTTAGTATTAATTATATAAAAACTATCTTTTTTATATAATTAAATAAGATTTTTAGACTTTACTACAAGAATCTTATTTAATGCCTTTTAGATTATGAAATACTCAACATAAGGGGTTTAAAACAAAAGAGGCTAGCGCATAATGCGCTAGCCTCTTTATAAAAATAATAACTAAATCTTACTGTTACTTTGCAATATTGACCGCTCTGGTCTCTCGTATTACGGTAACTTTTACTTGACCTGGGTAAGTCATATCTGTTTGAATTTTCTGAGAAATTTCAAAAGATAGTGATGAAGCTTTATCATCATTAACCTTCTCACTCTCTACAATAACACGTAGTTCACGTCCTGCTTGAATAGCATAAGCCTTCTTCACACCTTGGAATCCAAAAGCTATTTCCTCAAGATCTTTGAGACGTTGTATGTATGAATCTAATACCTGACGGCGTGCACCTGGTCTCGCTCCACTTATAGCATCACAAACCTGTACAATAGGAGAAAGTAAACTTGTCATCTCAATCTCATCGTGGTGAGCACCTATGGCATTACACACGTCTGGCTTCTCTCCATACTTCTCTGCCCATTGCATTCCTAAGATTGCGTGTGGTGTTTCTGTCTCTGTATCTGGCACTTTACCTATATCGTGTAAAAGTCCAGCTCTACGGGCAAGTTTTGCATTTACGCCTAACTCTGCTGCCATCACACTACAAAGTTTTGCAACCTCCCTACTGTGTTGTAGTAGGTTTTGACCATAAGAAGAACGGTACTTCATACGCCCTACTGCTTTAATAAGCTCTGGGTGTAAACCGTGTATTCCTAAGTCGATTACTGTACGTTTTCCTACTTCTACAATCTCTTGCTCAATTTGTCTCGTTGTTTTCTGTACAACTTCTTCAATTCTTGCTGGGTGTATACGACCATCTGTTACAAGTTTGTGTAGTGATAAACGAGCTACCTCACGACGCACACTATCAAAACAAGAAAGTATAATTGCCTCTGGAGTATCATCTACAATAATTTCAACACCTGTTGCTGCTTCAATAGCACGTATATTACGACCTTCTCTACCTATAATTCTTCCTTTTACATCGTCACTTTCAAGGTTAAAAACAGATACACAGTTTTCTACTGCTTCCTCTGTACCTATACGTTGTATGGTATTAATGATAATTTTTTTAGCCTCTTGCTCTGCAGTCATTTTTGCCTCTTCGATAGAAGTTTGCACGTGCTTCATAGCATCTGCCTTGGCTTGATCTTTCAGAGTAGTTACAAGTTGACTTTTTGCTTCTTCTGCAGAAAGTCCAGAAATAACCTCAAGTTGCTGCACAGTACTCTCGTGCATCTTCTCTGCTTCAGCCTTTTTCTTATCAACGTATTCTAAACGCTTGTCGTAATCTTTAATCTTATCTTCTAGTGATTGATTTAATTTTTTATTTCGCGAAAGCTCTCCACTTACTTGAGATTCTTTATCTCTAGCTCGTTTCTCTGCATCATTCATTTTCTTATCACGAGATAATATTACTTTCTCATGCTCTGCTTTAAGCTCAATAAATTTTTCTTTTGCTTGTAATATTTTATCTTTTTTAAGAGACTCTCCATCAGAAGTTGCTTCTTTTAAAATGCCCTGGGCACTTTTCTTAGCGCGTTTGATAATCTGCGATGCGTTGTTACGTTCTAGCATTTTTGCTATAAGAAAGCCTAAAGCTAGTGCAATCACACCTACGATGAACAAGAGTGCATTATGTTCCATAATTTTAGTGAATATTTTTAATGCCACAGAGGGCAGTACTAATGGTTGATTTATAAGGTTTTACAACCTTAACATCTCACGATGAGATATAAAAAAGCCTGCATTAGAAGTGCATTTTGTATAAACTCCTAATAGTAAGGATTAGAGCTAGAAAGCTGATCAAGGTTCCGTCTACCTAGACAAGTCTAGTAACGGCATGCTTTTACAACTTAGAGTCACTCTTTATAAAAAATAACTGTTGAGTTTATCAAAAAAATATCCAATGCAGGCAGTAATATGCTGTTGTATGTAAAGAACGTCTATGTTAAGCTCTCATCGAGGAGTGCCGCTAGTTTTTGTAATCTAGCTGCTGTCTCATCACTAAGAGAGTCTTCATTTATAGTTTTTTGGGTAACCTTTGAAGCAAATTGCAATGCACACATTGCTAATACATCTTGCTTATCTCTAACGGCATAACTCTGCTCAAATTGCTTTACCATTGCTTCAATCTCCTTAGTCGCTTTACGTAATCCTTCCTCTTGAGCTGGATCAATAGTAAGCGGGTATACGCGATCTGCAATTGACAATTTAATTTTAAGTTTGTCTGCCATAATTATTCAGCCAGTGACGCAATACATGTATCAATCTCACGTACTAATGCGTTTATCTTCAATTTGGTTTCCCTTTTGTAATCGTTACTGCCTAGTAATGCATTTGCCGTTTTAAGAGTCTTCACCTTCTGTTCACTCGCCACAATGGCGTCTCTCAGTTGTTTGTTTTCTTGTTGCATTGCGGTAAGTTCTGTTTCCAGGTCTATCCGCTTTTGCTTCACATCTTCGTATTTTTTCAACAAAGTAGCGACTCTATACTCAAGAGAATCCACAACTTTAGAAAGACTACTCATAACATGTCTGCATTTACTACGTTACACAAAGTTAACATTTGAAAGATACTCATACAATGGATACGAGTTAAATTTTATTAGATATAAATTATGCTTACGCGAAAACATGACTCAACCATTCTCAATCTACTATCCAATAGGAAGGTAACACTATTAACTACACGTGTACAGCAAATAAAAAGAAACACTGTACCTTTACAAAAGCCTAAAACACATACAGTGACATTTACAAGAACAACAGAACAAGATTCTCACTACGATCATCTTGAAAAGATGACTACCACAGAGCTGCTCTCAAATATTAATAAAGAGGACAAAACAGTTCCAAATGCAGTTGAGAAGGTAATCCCACATATTGAAAAATTAGTGGACGTGATTGTATCAAAATTAGAAAAAGGCGGAAGACTGTTTTACATGGGAGCCGGAACTAGCGGTCGCTTAGGTGTTGTAGATGCAAGCGAGTGCCCTCCTACCTTTGGTGTATCTCCTGAAACGGTTATTGGAATAATTGCAGGTGGTGATGAGGCAATAAGGAACGCGGTAGAATTTGCAGAGGATAGTAAAAATCAAGGCTGGGAAGATCTTAGCTGCCATAATATTTCAGATAACGATGTCGTAATTGGTATTGCTGCATCAGGAACAACACCGTACGTTATTAGTGCTCTAGAGAAATGTAACGAAAAAAATATCATTACCGGATGCATTACTTGTAATGAAGGAAGCCCACTTGCATTAACGGCTGTATATCCAATAGTTCCAGTTGTGGGTCCAGAATTTGTTACGGGAAGCTCACGTATGAAAGCAGGAACAGCTCAAAAGCTAATTCTCAATATGATATCTACAGCTACTATGATTAAGCTAGGACATATTAAGGGAAATAAAATGGTAGATATGCAACTCAGTAATGAGAAGCTAGTAAAACGAGGAACTAATATGATTATGACCTCACTTAATATACCAGAAAAAGAAGCAAACACTTTGTTATTAACCTACGGCAGTGTACGTAAAGCAATACATGAATATCATGCACACAAATAAAGAAAAGCTAGCCAAAGGTGTTAAACTTATGGGAGGAACTCTTTTATTATTAGTAACAGCACCTATAATTCTTAACTCTTCCTTTAAAAATCAGGATCATCCTATGTTTATCCCTATTCTGGGCATTGGAATTATATTATTTATTGCTGCTATTTATTTTGGATTCAAAGGAATAAGAATGCTTATGAAAGCATTATTTAATGATTAAATAGATTTTAAATACCCTCTCTTTTTGGAACTGGTGTAGATGGATTATATCCAAAACCTTCGATTACAGTTTCTACTCCAAGAGTTTGCAACATATAACTTATAATTGCATAGTGATGTGTTGCATGCGTATTAGCTTGAGCAAGTACACTCTCAAGTGTGTACATGATTGTTTCTTTACCGGCCCCTAGGTTGTCTGTAACATGTAATAAGTAGTCTGTATTCACTCCTATAAATGATACTAATTGCTGTTGGATTTCATATATCTTATTCTTTGCAGCCTCTGGATTTGTTGAAATCACTTC
>NZ_VISD01000001.1:2837500-2892500 GCF_007827285.1 Dokdonia sp. Hel_I_63
GCTCCCCTACCGATCACTGCTCCTGCAGGATCCCATAGCTTCGGTAGTATGTTTATGCCCGATTATTATCCATGCCGGACCGCTCGACTAGTGAGCTGTTACGCACTCTTTAAATGAATGGCTGCTTCCAAGCCAACATCCTAGCTGTCAAAGCAGTCCAACCGCGTTTTTTCAACTTAACATACATTTGGGGACCTTAGCTGATGGTCTGGGTTCTTTCCCTCTCGGACATGGACCTTAGCACCCATGCCCTCACTGCTGATTAACATTTTATAGCATTCGGAGTTTGTCAGGAATTGGTAGGCGGTGAAGCCCCCGCATCCAATCAGTAGCTCTACCTCTATAAAACTATAAATCAACGCTGCACCTAAATGCATTTCGGGGAGTACGAGCTATTTCCGAGTTTGATTGGCCTTTCACCCCTACCCTCAGGTCATCCCAAGACTTTTCAACGTCAACGGGTTCGGTCCTCCACTTTGGGTTAACAAAGCTTCAACCTGCCCAAGGGTAGATCACACGGTTTCGCGTCTACTCAAACTAACTAAAACGCCCTATTCAGACTCGCTTTCGCTACGGCTCCGACTCTAAAAGTCTTAACCTTGCTAGTTAAAGTAACTCGTAGGCTCATTATGCAAAAGGCACGCCGTCAGTCCGAAGACCTCCGACCGCTTGTAAGCGTATGGTTTCAGGTTCTATTTCACTCCCTTATTCAGGGTTCTTTTCACCTTTCCCTCACGGTACTGGTTCACTATCGGTCTCTCAGGAGTATTTAGCCTTATGGGATGGTCCCCACAGTTTCATACAGGGTTTCACGTGCCCCGCACTACTCAGGATACCACTATCTGTAACTGTCTTTACTTATACCGGGCTATCACCGTCTATGGCTACTCTTTCCAAAGTATTCTAATTCATAAAGCACAAAATGTCGTGGTCCTACAACCCCAGCAATGCCGTAACATTACTGGTTTGGGCTAATCCGCGTTCGCTCGCCACTACTAGCGGAATCACTATTGTTTTCTTCTCCTCCGGGTACTTAGATGTTTCAGTTCTCCGGGTTTGCCCCATTTCTGGTGATATATCTTCAATATACCGGGTTGCCCCATTCGGATATCTACGGATCAATTCTTGTGTGCAGATCCCCGTAGCTTTTCGCAGCTTATCACGTCCTTCATCGCCTCTGAGAGCCTAGGCATTCCCCATACGCCCTTAATTAGCTTATTGTACTTATTGCTCTTTTAAGGGCTTATGTATAAAATACATAAACCTTTATATTATAATGAGTTAATCATATTATATTCATATTCTTGCGTATATAACCGGCTAGGTTACATACGACTTCTCGTATTCTTTAATTATTTCCCAATATGTCAATGAACGTTTTCCCATAATCAGTATAAGATCTATGTAACTAAAAACGTATTGCACTCTCGTGAATCCTGTGTTTTTAAAAACTATATCCTTTATACCTAAGGATGATAACTACTATAAAGTAACTATCTTGGTGGAGAATATCGGAGTCGAACCGATGACCTCCTGCGTGCAAGGCAGGCGCTCTAGCCAGCTGAGCTAATCCCCCATTTTTATGAAATTCCGATGATGACATCAGTTTTCGAATGACGAAGTAATGATTCTCAACTTCTAAAATTTCCTTCAAAATGTAATACAATGAACATCACGATTTATTAAGCTTTCGCGAAAGCACAACTAACAATCAAACATATCTTTTAAAATATGCCTAGTTATTAACCAGTAGTCTCAGGCAGACTCGAACTGCCGACCTCTACATTATCAGTGTAGCGCTCTAACCAGCTGAGCTATGAGACTGTAATTAAACAATCTATAGTTGTTAAGTAATAGTCTTAAGTAAAAAACTCAATACTAAAGTCTAACTACTATTTACTTGTTTATTAAAATTAAATCGACAGCTATTGAAAACTAAAACCTATTTTGACCTTTCGGTCGTAAGTCGTTTGCTGTGTATTACTGGTATTGTTACATATAAATACATAACGCACAATAACAGGGACAAGCTCTAGAAAGGAGGTGTTCCAGCCGCACCTTCCGGTACGGCTACCTTGTTACGACTTAGCCCTAGTTACCAGTTTTACCCTAGGCCGCTCCTTACGGTGACGGACTTCAGGTACCCCCAGCTTCCATGGCTTGACGGGCGGTGTGTACAAGGCCCGGGAACGTATTCACCGGATCATGGCTGATATCCGATTACTAGCGATTCCAGCTTCATGGAGTCGAGTTGCAGACTCCAATCCGAACTGAGATAGGGTTTATAGATTCGCTCCTGGTCGCCCAGTGGCTGCTCTCTGTCCCTACCATTGTAGCACGTGTGTGGCCCAGGACGTAAGGGCCGTGATGATTTGACGTCATCCCCACCTTCCTCACGGTTTGCACCGGCAGTCTGGCTAGAGTTCCCGACATTACTCGCTGGCAACTAACCACAGGGGTTGCGCTCGTTATAGGACTTAACCTGACACCTCACGGCACGAGCTGACGACAACCATGCAGCACCTTGTAAATTGTCCGAAGAAAAAACTATCTCTAGTCCTGTCAATCTACATTTAAGCCCTGGTAAGGTTCCTCGCGTATCATCGAATTAAACCACATGCTCCACCGCTTGTGCGGGCCCCCGTCAATTCCTTTGAGTTTCATTCTTGCGAACGTACTCCCCAGGTGGGATACTTATCACTTTCGCTTAGTCACTCAGCCCGAAAGCCAAACAACTAGTATCCATCGTTTACGGCGTAGACTACCAGGGTATCTAATCCTGTTCGCTACCTACGCTTTCGTCCATCAGCGTCAATATATTGTTAGTGATCTGCCTTCGCAATCGGTATTCTATGTAATCTCTAAGCATTTCACCGCTACACTACATATTCTAACCACTTCACAATAATTCAAGACATACAGTATCAATGGCAATTCTATGGTTGAGCCACAGACTTTCACCACTGACTTATATGCCCGCCTACGGACCCTTTAAACCCAATGATTCCGGATAACGCTTGCACCCTCCGTATTACCGCGGCTGCTGGCACGGAGTTAGCCGGTGCTTATTCTTATGGTACCGTCATCAGTCTACACGTAGACCTTATTCTTCCCATATAAAAGTAGTTTACAACCCATAGGGCAGTCTTCCTACACGCGGCATGGCTGGATCAGAGTTGCCTCCATTGTCCAATATTCCTCACTGCTGCCTCCCGTAGGAGTCTGGTCCGTGTCTCAGTACCAGTGTGGGGGATCTCCCTCTCAGGACCCCTATCTATCGTAGTCTTGGTAAGCCGTTACCTTACCAACAAACTAATAGAACGCATAGTCATCTTATACCGCCGAAACTTTAATGTCCAAATGATGCCATTCAAACATACTATGGGGTATTAATCTTCGTTTCCAAAGGCTATCCCCCAGTATAAGGTAGATTCTATACGCGTTACGCACCCGTGCGCCGGTCGTCAGCAAGTAGCAAGCTACCTCTGTTACCCCTCGACTTGCATGTGTTAAGCCTGCCGCTAGCGTTCATCCTGAGCCAGGATCAAACTCTTCATCGTGTATTGTAAATAAATTTAACTCCTCACGACTCGAAATATCTGGTCAATAATAAACTTCTAGTTTTCAAATTCTTTGTAATAATACCCGAAGGTATTAATACGCGCTGTCAATTCAATAAATCAATGAACTTTCTCTACCACTATTAATAGCAGAAAACTCTTGCAAATGCTAAGGATTCGAACCTCAAATTAGAATAACTAATCTTCCAAAACATCTCAATAAAAACTTTTGAACTTCGCTAGATATATTACTGTTTCTCTAAGCGGGTGCAAATATACAACTGTTTTTTAAACTCACAACTTAATCTTAAAAATAATCGAAAATTTAATTTTCAACCTCTAACACTAAGTAACAATCGCAATGAACATAACTCCCAAATAACCTCCAGTTGTTAGCGGCTGCAAAACTACAACCTTTTTCCTAATCACAAACTATCTTTTGAAAAATAATTTGAAGAAATAAAAACAAACTTTTTGAAGACATTTAAAAGAACAACCGCTTGCTGTTAAGCGGGTGGCAAAGATACACCGAAGTTCTAATCTGACAAGAATATTCTTAAGAAAATTTTAAGGAAATATGCAACTCGCTGTAAATACAAGAAGTAGCTTTTAAAATAACTTAAATGACACCTCAACAACCATAAAAGAACTCTATTTTACAGTCCATAAACTTAAAGAAACTAGCAATTCCTACCTCAGCAAACATCAAATAGCTGCAAAAACCACCCTAGATATTTTCGCGAAAGCGATACAGGGTAATTATACCATATAATAGGTATGCTATTACTCTACTCCTTTCTCCTTCCACTTATCTGATAATTCTAAAAACTCAAAGTCTAAAGCGCTAGGCTGTGTTTCTAGAATTCTTGATTGAAAAGAGCGTTGCAGTATATCTTCTATAAGGAAATCTTCTTCCTCGTTTACTGGATCAAACTCTCTCTTAAGTGATATGTCAAAAGCACTGGCGGTAGTATTGTACCAGAATGCTCTCCAACCGCTACGCAACCTCTTTATCAATTCGAATGCTGTCTCGCCTGTTTGACGGTGTATGAGCTTAATAAGTATTTGTCCTTCGGTGCGTGTGAGTTTCTTAAGCTCTGCCGAAAATTCTCCTTCTAAATATTTATGAATGATTTTTGTGTACTTCTTTCTTGCGCGTTTACCCTCTATAGAATCTAATCTACTATTTAATTCCACAAGCCTATCTGCAGCAAGTTTTGCGTAAGGAAAAACCTTTCTGGTTTTTCGGCGTAATATTAAATAGCGTCTGCGGTCTTCTTTGTTATCAAATTTTAATCTTTTAAAAACGATAACCTCATTAAGATCTATAGCGCTCCTTGGGATGGTGTCTCCCTGAATGATGTAATATTCAATTGCTACCTCTGTCGAATCTACAGGAGTTTCTTGGGCTTGAGCAAACCCTGCTATGAATACTATTATATATAGAAGATTATGTATGCGCATCTTTTTCTTTCGCTTTAAGCTAAAATCGTTCCAAAATTAGGTATTAGACCTCTATAACGTTATAAACTCTTGGTTAATATTCTTACTTTTAAAGAAAATATTATTCTATGGCTTCAAAAAGCATTTTAAATAAAAAGTCTCTAGACTTTCTCGAACGTTACCTCAACAACGCTGCTCCTACTGGTTATGAGTGGGACGGTCAAAAGTTGTGGATGGATTATCTCACTCCTTATGTAGATGAATTTATCACAGATACCTATGGAACTGCAGTTGCAGTAATTAATCCAGACGCAAAATATAAAGTAGTAATAGAAGGACATGCAGACGAAATATCTTGGTATGTAAATTATATAGCAGATAACGGACTTATATATGTAATACGTAATGGCGGTAGTGATCACCAGATTGCTCCCTCTAAGATTGTAAATGTGCACACTAAGGATGGCATTGTAAAAGGAGTTTTTGGGTGGCCAGCAATTCACACTCGCGATAAGTCTAAAGAAGAAGCTCCAAAACCTGATAACATTTTTATAGATGTAGGCGCAGCAGATAAAGAAGAAGTTGAAAAAATGGGCATATTTGTGGGCTGTGTAATCACTTACCCAGATACGTTCCATGTTTTAAACGGAAATAAATTTGTGTGCCGTGCGATAGATAATCGTGCAGGTGGCTTTATGATTGCAGAAGTTGCTAGACTACTTCATGAGAATAAAAAGACCTTACCTTTTGGTCTTTATATTACAAATTCTGTACAAGAGGAAATAGGGTTACGTGGGGCACAAATGATTGCAGAGCGCATCAAGCCTAATGTGGCAATCGTTACAGATGTAACTCATGACACCACAACGCCTATGATAGAGATGAAAAAGCAAGGACATGTAGAACTAGGTAAAGGACCCGTGATCGCTTATGCTCCTGCGGTACAGCAAAAGCTACGTGATCGTATTACAGAAACAGCCGAAAAGAATAAACTTCCTTTCCAGAGAGCTGCACTTTCTCGTGCTACGGGTACAGATACAGATGCATTTGCTTATAGCGGTAGCGGCGTAGCCTCTGCCCTTATATCACTACCATTAAGATATATGCACACTACTGTAGAAATGGTGCACCGTGAAGATGTAGAAAATGTGATTAAACTTATATATGAAACGCTACTTACTATAGAAGATGGTGAGACATTCTCTTATTTTGAATAATCCGCTTTCGCGAAAAATTGAAATAAAATAACCCGTTCAATCATATTGAACGGGTTATTACTTTTAAAACTCTGAAGAATCCTCTATGGAATCCACTTCTTCTCAAAATTAGGTGCTCTTTTTTCTAGAAAGGCATTTCTACCCTCTACAGCTTCGTCTGTCATATATGCAAGACGTGTCGCTTCTCCGGCAAAAACTTGTTGCCCCACCATGCCATCATCTGTAAGGTTCATGGCAAACTTGAGCATCTTTATAGAGATAGGTGATTTGGCAAGAATTTCTTGCGCCCACTCGTATGCAGTATCTTCTAGCTCTGCATGTGGTATTACGGCATTTACCATTCCCATCTCATAAGCTTCCTGCGCAGAATAGTTTCTACCTAAGAAGAAAATCTCTCTTGCTTTCTTCTGCCCTACCATTTTTGCGAGGTAAGCACTTCCATAACCACCGTCAAAAGAAGTTACATCTGCATCTGTCTGTTTAAAAATTGCGTGCTCCTTACTTGCAAGTGTTAGGTCACAAACTACGTGCAGGCTGTGCCCTCCTCCCACTGCCCACCCTGGAACAACAGCAATTACTGCCTTAGGCATAAAACGTATAAGACGTTGCACTTCTAGTATGTTAAGTCTATGATATCCATCCTCTCCTACATATCCTTCTTTACCGCGAGCTTTTTGATCACCACCAGAGCAAAAACTATATACACCATCCTTAGATGATGGCCCTTCAGCAGATAGAAGTACTACACCTATAGATGTATCCTCATTTGCATCATAAAAGGCATCATATAATTCCTTTGTAGTATTAGGTCTAAATGCGTTTCGCACATCTGGCCTATTAAATGCTATTCTCGCTACTCCATTACTCTTCTTATAAGTAATGTCTTTGTATTCTTTGGCTGTTTGCCAGTTTGGCTTATCCATAAAATGCTATTTTAGCGTAAAAATAATTCTTTATTCCTAGACCGATGAAAAAAGTAGTACTAAGTGTGATGGTTGTTTTTGCTTTCGCGAAAGCGTACTACGCACAAGAAGTTACCACCGCTCCCTATATTTTTACAGATACTATTGATTTACAAGCTACAGCTGTTATAAGTCAAGGCGTCACTGGAACCTGCTGGAGCTTTAGCACATCTTCTTTTTTAGAAAGTGAAATACTTAGACTTACAGGCAAGAATGTAGATCTGTCTGAAATGTATTTGGTAAGGAATATATATCCAGAAAAAGCAGATAACTATATAATGAGACAAGGAGGCGCACAGTTTTCTGAGGGTGGGCTTGCTCATGATGTATTACATAGTGTAACAAAGTATGGATTAGTTCCCGACGCTGCTTATACTGGACTTGCTGACACAAAAGAAACTCATAATCATGCCGAAATGGTAGCAGTGTTACATGCTATGCTAGACACCTACGTCGATAATCCTGGGCGCACCTTGAGCAAAAAATGGAAAGAGGCCGTGAACAAAGTGCTAGATGTGTATCTAGGAGAAAACTTAGCTACATTTAATTATAATGGTAAAACTTATTCTCCTAAAGAGTTTGCGAGAGAAATGAAAGTAAATCCTGAAAACTATGTGACGCTTACTTCTTTTACGTACCATCCATTTTACACTTCATTTATACTTAATATTCCTGATAACTTTTCAAATGGATCAATGTACAATCTCCCGCTAGATGAATTTATAAGTAATATAGATCACGCACTAGACAATGGGTTTACAGTTACACTTGACTGTGATGTGAGCGAACTCACATTTTCTTCAAAACATGGTGTAGCCGTGATTCCTTCTCATGATGAGAATAAGAGGATTGCCGTCTTAGGTCCAGAACTAGAAAAAACAATCTCTCAAGAGTATAGACAAGAGGAGTTTGAAAACTACAACACTACAGATGACCACCTAATGCATATCACAGGGAAAGCAACCGATCAAAATGGAACTGTTTACTATAAAGTAAAAAATTCATGGGGAACAGATCCCGCAAAGACTACTTATGATGGTTATGTGTATATGAGCGTTGCTTATATGAGATTAAAAGCTATTTCTGTACTACTTCATAAGGAAGGGCTTTTAAAACAAACTTCAAGAAAAATTACTTTTTAAAATCGACAAAGTGACATGTATCATCGATTAATTACATACATAAGCTAAACCGCAGTAATATAGTAACTTACAATCCCAAAAATTGTAATTCAAATTATCTTTGAGCCATCAACAACAAGCTATTAAAGTCGATGAGTATAAGGGAATTAAAGTCTTTAGAAGAAATTGAAACTATATATCATCTAGATATCGGGTCTGTAACTATGTTTAAAAATTATCTTGTTACAGAGTTTAAAGAAGGTGTACTACTTGACACAAAAAATTATCAATACCTGGCATCACTTATAAAAGATCATTTTGAACATTTAGACACATTTGGATATATATCTAATAGACTTAACGCATACGCTGTTGTTCCCACAGCGCTTATGAATACTGAGCCTTTTAATATCCCTAAAGCGAAGGTTGCTATTGTAAGTTATAACGAAACTAGTAAAAGGTCTTCCATTTTTGAAAGCAAATTTTATCCGTTTAAGCCAGAAATATTTGACAATTTGCCTAATGCAGTTGCATGGGTAACTAGGGATGAGCTTATCACTAATTGCTAACCAACTAATTAAAAACATCCATATATAAAAAACAGCAGGCAGCTCTATGAGCTGCCTGCTGTTTTTGTTACTTATTTAAGGAAACTTAATCTATAAGATGTATTCCATCCTCCTTTATTAGGATTTTACGATCTCTGTATAAAGTTCCTATTGCCTTTTTAAAACTCTTTTTACTTAAACCTAATTGGTTCTGTATATCTACCGGATCAGATTTATCATGTAAAGGCATGAATCCGTCATTTGCTTGAAGTTCGTCAAAGATATACTGCGCATTAGGCTCTATACTTTTATATCCTTCTTCTTGAAGTACTAAGTCTATTTTTCCATCTGGGCGTATTTTCTTTACCCATGCTTCAAGTTTATCACCAGTTCTTATATCCTCAAAAATATCTTCCTTATATATAAGACCTTTATGTTTTCCATCTACAATTGCGTTGGCACCGCGCTCTGTAATGTGTGAAATAATCACCTCTACTTTATCAAATTTCTTTACCTCAATATTATCGTTAGATAAATACTTCATGGTTTTACTTGTTGCTGCAAGACGATTTGTTTTTGCGTCTAGATACATATACACGATGTACCAGCTACCTACTTTCATAGGTCTAGCTTGTTGAGCAAAAGGCACGAAAAGTTCTTTCTCAAGACCCCAATCTAAAAATGCTCCTACTTCATTTACCGCAGTACATCTTAAATAACCAAAATTATTGAGCTCTATGAACGGCTTAAGAGTTGTCGCTACCGGTCTTTCTTCATGATCTAGATAAACATACACGTTAAGTTCATCCCATATTTTATATTCTTCTGGAACATATTTATTGGGTAACAAAACATCATCTCCTGCTTCATTAGAAAGAAAAAGCCCAGGCTCTGTCTCTCTATCTATTCTCATTATATGGTACTTTCCTATATCTAACATAATCTTAATTAAAGTGCAAAAATACGATTACTTAAATTACAAACAACCATCTACTATAGACTTAATCTATAGGGTAGAAAACAACAAAACTTTAAGCACAATGTCAAATACAAATTAAGTAATTTAATAGTTACCTCATAAAAAAACGCCTTGAGGGTAAGTCAAGGCGTTTTTAGATATTGTAAGAGTAATCTATTTGTAAACAGACTCTTTCTTAAAGTGCTTTGCTAGCATATAGTATACTACTGCACGGTATTTATTACGATTAGACTTTCCGTATGTTTCAAGAACACTATCGATAGCCTTATCTAAGTCTGCGCTATCTGCAAGACCTAGCTTTTTTATTAAGAAGTTATTCTTAACAGTAGCGATTTCAGAATCAGAACCTCCAGAAACTGTAGATGAGTCTTTATTATAGATAGACGGTCCACAACCTATTGTTACTTTTGTAAGGAAATCCATATCTGGAGTTACTCCACATTTGTTCTTTAAATCATCTGCATATTTGGCGATGAGTTCTTCTCTTTTGCTCATAATTGTATTGTTACTAGTTTATTTAATTCTTTATTACATCTTAAAGATAAACAAAAAGTTAAACTATCCTTAAAAAAGATCACTTGATAAAGTTAAAGTAATCAAGTAGTACTTTATCGTTGATTTTGCGCGGTGTGAAGATTTCAAGCAACGCAGGTTTATCATTTGATGCATATAACTCCGCTTTCGCGAAAGCACAACTCTCCTCACTATCTGCTTTCAAGTATTTGAAATTATACATCTCACATAACTTCTCTGCCGAAAGGTCGTGCGTAGTTTCAAAAAACTCATCAAAGTTATCTGTGTTCTTATCCTTATTAGGAAGAATACGGAAAATACCTCCTCCACTATTGTTTATAACGATGATTTTAAAATCTTGCGGAATATTCTTATTCCAGAGCGCATTACTATCGTAAAAGAAACTTAGCTCTCCTGTGATAAATGTAGTTGGCTTTGCACTTACCATAGCAGCACCTATTGCAGTACTCGTGCTTCCGTCTATACCACTAGTTCCTCTATTACAATAAACCTCAAGCGTTTTATTTATATCAAATAGCTGGGCATATCTCACAGTACTACTATTACCTAGTTGTAGCATTGAGTGATCTGGAATCTCACTGAGAATATGGTCAAATGCTTTAAAGTCGCACCATTCCATTTGGTTGATATACTCTGTATGTAGTACATCACGTTTTTCTCGTATAGTAAGCCATTCCTGTTGGTAAACACTCTTAGTGTATGAAGTGTGCTCTCGCAAGTTTTCTAAAAAGTGGGAAGCCAAAGTTTCAAAATGTTTATTAAGACAGAAATAAGTGTCATAAGCTTTCTTTACATCTACGTGCCAGTGCTGCTGTGGCTGATAATTTCTAAGAAAAGCTTTTACCTTTTTTGAAACTACCATTCCTCCAAAGGTTAATAGAATATCTGGTTGCAATGCTTTGAAACCGTCATCATCTAGACTGCCGATTATGTTATCTATGCGCGTAAAGAAATTAGGGTGAGAAACATTTGATGTAGTCTCTGTAAAAACAATAACACTAGGATCATAACCTAGCATATCAAGTAATGATTGTTCCATTACATTAGGCCCTTGTACACCAATTATTACAAGCTTACGTGTTGCATTATTCCAGCTATCCATATAGGGTCGTAACTCGTCTAAAGATAGCTGACCAATAATCTTATGAGGTGCTACTTCTATAGGTTTTGCTATCGCCACATCTGTCATTTCATACAAAGGCTCGTAAAAAGGGACATTAATATGTACTGGGCCAGATTGTTCAATGGCTATATTAAGCGCTTTATTAATCTCTTGATCATTATGTCGCTGACTCTCCTTTATTTTCTGAGCAACCTTAGTATCTGTAACCTCATTTACAGGCACTAATTCGGAATATAAGTTTGCCGAATATAAAATGTGATTTTCAAAAACGTTCTTTTGTCTTATCGTTTGTCCATCACCTATATCTATACGTTCTATAGGTCTATCTGCGCTTATAGCAATGAGCGGGATATCACTATAAAAAGCTTCAGAGATTGCTGGATAGTAATTGAGTAAAGCACTTCCTGAAGTACATACAATAGCCACAGGCTTTCTAGATTGTTGTGCAATTCCTAAAGCTACAAAAGCAGCACAGCGCTCATCTACAATGCTGTATGCTTTTATGTTTGGATTTTTTGTAAACTCAATAGTGAGCGGTGCGTTACGGGACCCTGGAGATATGATAACCGTATCAATTCCTTTACTTAAGCAAAGGTGAACGATAGATTGTGCTACAGGAATTTTAGAGTGAATCATTAGTAACAAAAATACGATTTCTACCATTTAGAATTGAGCATCTATAATCAGGAATTATAGAAAATTTGAGATACTATGTCTCTCAAATAGCACACTTCATATTACGTAGTACGCAGTACTTTTGCTACAGTTTGCAATTTATTTACGGTTTCCTCCCACTCTGCTACAGCATCACTTGATGCTGTTACTCCGCCACCTACATATAACTGCGCTCCACTAGCATCTACTTCCATACATCGTAGGTTTACAAATAAGTGTGTATGCTTTTTTATGGCGCTATAGGCAAGATTCTCAACATTCCTACGTGTGCTTGCTCTCTTTTTTTCTGTTTTATAATTAAGTTCTCCTAAGAAACCTGTGTAATAAGAACGAGCATATCCCTCATTATTGAGGATAAATTCCTTTGCTTCTTCTTTTGGTAGTCCGCAAACGGCTGGTGTAGGATGCAAAGCATTTATAACAGCAGCTATGCTAGTTTCATTTTCATTGATGATTGCAGAAATATCTGTCTTGAGGTGTAGCAAAGTTCCTGCTTGCTGGGTCGTAACATCAGAAACTTGAAGATCTTTTACAAGCGTCGATAGATTTTCGACAATAGAATCTGTCACAAATTGTTGTTCCTCTTGTTCTTTTTCTCCCCAGACCACATCAGAACTAGCGCTTGTTTTCTGAGTTCCAGCTAGCGACATTGTATGCAAACGTCTATTATTTATAGATAATAATGTTTCTGGCGTAGCTCCTAGCCATAGACCTACATTAGGGTGATACCAGCAATACACAAACGCGGTCTTATAAGTCCCAAGTAATCGCTTGAATATCTCAACAGGAGACTCATAATTATGTGGTATGTTTTGCTTTCGCGAAAGCACAACTTTCTTCATAGCCGTATCTGCTATGGCTTCAATTCCTCTATTTACTAGTTTAATATGAGCCTCACGATCCTCGTTTGTATGGTTAACTAAGATTGTTTCTGCTTCTAATAACATCTCATTTTCAAAGGAATAGAGTTCCATCACAAAAGACTCTTCGGCAGGAATTAAGACAGTCTCTGATGTTGATGCATCAAAAGGAGCAAACACAAAGCCACTTTCTGAGAAGTCATGTACTTCATGAAGAGTTTCATCATCTTGTAAAAGCGCATGAATCTTTTCTTCATTAGGTTTTCTGTACACTACAAATGGTAATGTACTTTCAAAATGCTCTTCGATATGTTCAAAAAAGTCTGTGCTATTCATTACTTCCTAGGCAAAGCGATTGTAGTCAGTTTACATTTTGAAATAAGGGCATCGTTTTCATCTACTACATCGATGTTCCAAAGCTGGGTGGTTCTACCTTTATGTATAAATGTAGCCTTTGCATAGACCATCCCCTCACGCTTACTCTTTACATGATTTGCCGAAATCTCTATACCTCTAATAGTATGCTCCTGGTTGAGAAACATAAAACTAGCAGCGCTCCCTACGCTCTCAGCAAGTGCAACCATTGCACCTCCATGCAACACTCCATCTGGCTGATGTACTTTTGGAGTTACAGGCATTTGTGCTACAAGAAAATCCTCTCCAAAATCTATATAAGTAATATCTAAGGTTTCCATTAAAGTGTTTTTACAACTCTCTGCTAGACGTACTAGGACTTCTTCTTTATTATTTTTCATATAAATCTTTAAAGCGAACAAATTATAGATACTTTCGCATATCAAATTTCGTTAATATTGAACACAAAACCCTCTATTATGATTAAAAAGACACTAGCTATCACATTACTTATACTAACATTTATCTCTTGTGATAAAATTGACGAGCTCACTAAGTTTGACATAGACTACACTACAAATTTTACCATACAAGCCACTACACTTCTAGGTACGCCGTTTGATATTGTCACTCCCGAGACCACAACAAACTCAGAGTCAGAATTTGAGAACAATAACACAAATTCTAATCTTGTAGAAAGCGTTAAGTTAACCACGTTGAGACTTGATCTTCAAACACCTGCTTCTGGTGATTTTGATTTCTTAAATGAGATTTTTATTTACATCACTGCAGATGGTCTTCAAGAGCAACTCATCGCTTCAAAAGTGGGCATTCCAGAAAATGGAGCTCGCTCACTAACGCTAGATATAGAAAATGTAGAGCTTGAAGAGTATATCAAGAAAGATTCTTACAGATTGCGCACAGAAACAACAACAGATCAAACCATCGAGTCTGATCATGAAATAGAGATCTATACTAAATTTAAAGTAGATGCAGAGATTTTAGGAGTATAATAACTCATAACATATCGCTTCTTAAAAAATGTGTCGTATTTTTAAATACAACACATTTTTTTTGATATGAAAGTAAAGACATTAGAAAACGAAAGAGCAAAATTACTTGCCTTAGAGAATTATCATTACAGTGATCTTCTTCCTCTATCACAAGAAGTAGACCTTAACGCTTATGGCGGTTCTGATATATCCACTGGACCTAAACTTACGGCCTATATCAAAGATGCAATCCAAAGGCGTGAGCTGGGTACAGCATTACCTTTTATTATTTTTGACAAAAAACTTTGCAAATTTGCTGGCTCCACACGTTATGGAAATATAGATGACGTCAATAAAATTATCCATATAGGATGGACGTGGCTTGGAGAAGATTTTCGCGGAAGCGGTCTTAACTTACATGTCAAGTTTCTCATGCTACGTTATGCTTTTGAAAAACTTCGTTATGAACGCGTGGAGTTTCGTATCGACGAGCGCAATATTCGCTCAAGAAAAGCAGTAGAAAAACTAGGCGCTACCTTAGAAGGTATCATGCGCAAGGATATTATTACAAAAAACGGTAGACGTCGTAATTCTTGTTGCTATTCAATTCTCAAAGAAGAATGGGAAGAAATCAAGAACACGCGATTTATTGATATACTGGATAGTAAAGAAGAGTAGGTTTTTTTAAAGTACGCTTTCGCGAAAGTGATCACCTACACCTCAACGTTTGTAAATTCAAATCTTACCATTCCATCATCGTCTATGGAAGTTAGCTCCACTTCGTGTAATGTATTTACAAGTTCTGGATTCCAAGGTGATTTTACTTTTACGTAATTTTCTGTAAACCCGTGAATGTAACCTTCCTTATTCTCACTTTCAAAAAGCACAGTACGCATACTGTTTAACTGAGACTCATAGAATGCTCTACGCATTTTGGCTGAAAGTCCTCGTAGCATTTTACTACGTTTACTTCTTACCTTTTTAGGCACTTCTCCTTCCATCGTAGCTGCAGGAGTATTATCACGTTCTGAGTATGTAAAGACATGAAGGTAAGAGATGTCTAATCCGGTAAGGAAGTTATAAGTTTCTAGAAAATCCTCATCTGTTTCTCCTGGAAAGCCTACGATCACATCTACACCTATACAAGCGTGAGGCATTACCTCCTTTATTTTAGCAACACGGTCTACATATAACTCGCGTTGATAACGGCGACGCATCAACCCAAGAATCTTATTGCTTCCACTCTGTAATGGGATATGAAAATGAGGCACAAATGTGCGGGACTTAGACACCACATCAATTGTTTCATTTTTAAGTAGATTAGGCTCTATAGAAGATATTCTTAAGCGCTCTATTCCTTCTACTTTATCAAGCTCTTGTACGAGTTCTAAAAAAGTATGCTCGTGCTTCTTGTTTCCAAACTCTCCTTTACCGTAATCTCCTATATTAACTCCAGTAAGTACAATCTCTTTTATGTCTTGCGCAGCTATTTTTGAAGCGTTATCAAGTACATTTTGTAATGTATCACTTCTAGAAATACCTCTAGCAAGTGGTATCGTACAATAGGTACATTTATAATCACAGCCGTCTTGCACTTTTAAAAAAGCACGAGTTCGATCTCCTATAGAATAAGAACTTACGTAAAAATCTGCATCTTGAATCTCACAAGCGTGTACTTCTCCACCTTCCTTAGATCTATCTGGATTATCTAGTAAATCATTAATATAACTAGTGACATTAAACTTCTCTGTCGCTCCAAGAACGAGATCAACACCATCTACAGCAACAAGCTCTTCTGGCTTAAGTTGTGCATAACAACCTACGGCGACAGTAACTCCTTCTGGATTTACTTTTTGAGCTTGTTTTACTATAGACTTAAAACGCTTATCTGCATTTTCTGTCACACTACATGTATTGATCACATAGACATCTGCAGGCTCAGAAAACTCAACTTTATCAAATCCCTCTTGCCCAAAACTACGAGCAATGGTACTAGTCTCTGAAAAATTCAGTTTACAACCTAGTGTATAAAATGCGACTTTCTTTTTAGAGGACATGTGATGATGATTTGTAAAAATTGCTCAAATTTTGAGGACTGCAAAGGTAACAAAAGAAGTAAAGAAAATATTGCTACTTATAACAACTAATCTTTGGTTGCTAAGAATTTGTTTCTAGCAGCAACGGCATCTTTAGTATAGTCGCTAAAAACTCCGTCTACTCCCGCCTCAAAAAACAGTTGATACTCGGTTGCTCCACTCTTATTATTACTCCACAAAGTATCTTCTTTTCTAAAGGTGTACGGATGCACTTCTAGCTTATGCTTATGTGCCAGCGCTACAAAATCTGTAGGGGCTAGCACCTCAACCTCTCCTTTGCTCGCCTTGCTATAAGAAATCACAAAAGCTTTCCAAGGACCTATTCCATCTGCATAGGTCGAAACAAACTTCATCCCTTCGGCTGCTGTAAAGTAGTTGTATGTACGAGCATCTTTACTCAGTATAAAATCATAAGGTTGTCCTTCTGGATCATAACTTCCATCTTCCTTGGTAAAGCGTAAATCTCCATTACTAGAGATTCCAGCCGCACCTATAAGTTGTATAAGCCGCACATCTGAACGTGCTGAAATGTATTGCAACGTACTCACCTCAAAACATTGCACAAAAATGGCAGAAGTTTTATCTAGATAACCAGCCTTTGTAATCTGATTAAGGAAGACATCTTCCATGGATAGTGCTACACTCTTATGAAAACTAGGATGCTTTAATTCTGGATAAATACCCACAAGATTTCCTGATTTGGTTTTGTTCGCTTTCGCGAAAGCGATAATTTCCTCAAACGTAGAAATCTCAAAGAGATCATCATACTTGTGAGTTCTCTCCTCCCAAGACTGCCTAGCTCGTAGTGTTTTGAGTTCACTAAGCGTGAAGTCAGATACAAACCAATCTGTCACAGACACACCATCAAGCATTTTGGTGGTTTTACGATCTGCATATTCTGGAAGTTCTGATACATTAGTCGTTTCAGAAATATAAGGCTCATGCCTAGCTACAAGAATCCCATCACTTGTCATCACAAGATCTGGCTCTATGAAATCTGCGCCTAGTTCGATTGCTTTTTTATACCCTTCCATCGTATGTTCTGGATATAAAAATTGTGCTCCCCTATGTGCAATAACAATAGGCGTATTATGAATTTGAGGTTGCTCCATGTGATTACAAGATAAGATGAGTATTGAAAATAAAAGTGTTATTCTTTTTAAACTAATCATGTAGACAAAGGTAGAATCTATTCCACAAAAAAAGGCGCAAATGATATTTGCGCCTTTTTTAAATGTTATAACTAAAGATTAGATTAATCTATTCTAGTGATTTTTGCTCCTATTGCTCTAAGACGCTCATCTATGTTTTCATATCCGCGGTCTATTTGCTCGATATTATGAATAGTAGAAGTTCCCTTTGCACTTAACGCTGCAATAAGCAATGAGATACCAGCACGTATATCTGGTGATGTCATTGTGGTAGCCTTAAGTGTAGACTGGAAGTTATGTCCAATCACAGTTGCACGATGCGGATCACAAAGTATCACTTTTGCACCCATATCTATAAGCTTATCTGTAAAGAACAAACGGCTTTCAAACATTTTCTGGTGAACCATTAGTTCTCCTTTTGCTTGGGTTGCCACTACAAGAATAATACTTAAAAGATCTGGCGTAAAACCGGGCCATGGTGCATCTGAGATAGTCATAAATGAACCATCAATGTATGATTCCACCTGGTAACCGTCTGTATGTGCAGGAATGTAAATATCATCATCTTTACGTTCTAAGGTAATCCCTAGTTTTCTAAAGGTATTAGGTATAACACCTAGATCATCCCAGCTTACATTTTTAATTGTAATCTCACTCTTAGTCATTGCAGCAAGACCTATCCATGATCCTATTTCGATCATGTCTGGTAATACTCTATGCTCACAACCACCTAGTTTTTCTACTCCTTCTATGATAAGCATGTTTGAACCTATCCCTTGGATATTTGCTCCCATGCGCACCATCATTTTACAAAGCTGTTGTAAATATGGCTCACAAGCTGCGTTATATATAGTTGTAGTCCCTCTAGCTAATACGGCAGCCATCACGATATTTGCTGTACCTGTAACAGATGCTTCATCTAGTAGCATGTATGCTCCTGTAAGTCCGTTAGGTGCTTCTACCCCATAAAAACGTTCTTCACGGTTGTAACGAAAAGTCGCTCCTAGTTTTATAAAACCTTCAAAATGTGTATCAAGACGACGACGACCTATTTTATCACCTCCTGGTCTAGGAATATATCCTTTACCAAAACGAGCTAGTAATGGACCAACAATCATTATAGATCCTCTTAAGCCACTACCCTCTTTTTTAAATTTCTCACTTTCTAGGTACTCAAGGTCAAGATCATCTGCTTGAAATGTGAACTCACCCTTGGCAATTTTCTCCACCTTTACTCCCAGATTTTGCAAGATCATGATGAGCTTGTTTACATCTATAATGTCTGGCACATTACTTATGGTTACTTTTTCAGGAGTGAGTAATACGCCACATAAAATTTGTAATGCTTCATTTTTTGCTCCTTGTGGTTGAATGTCTCCTTTAAGCTGGTGACCTCCCTCGATCTGAAATGTTGCCATAGTTTATTAGGAATATTTTTAGTAACGCTTTTTGCGGTTATTGTTGTTATTATTATTTTTTGAGTAACTTCTCTTCTTGATTGGATTATCTGCAGCTTTTGCTTTTTTATTTGCTCTTATTAACCTGTCAGAATCTCGTAACTCTTCGTCGCGTTCTTTAAGATTAATCTCACCATTACTTAACTCAAATAGATGATCAAATATTACATCGTCATCTACAGTGTCCTTGTTCCAATTTAAGAAACACTTTTTCATGTGATTTGCAATAGTCATTGCAAGTCCCTCGCGCATATCTCCTTTATCCCAGCTTACGGCTACATCAATCATACGTTTGATGTTGTTACCGTAAAAACGATATTTAGGATGGTTTTGCGGATATTCTAAAGGCTCTGGACGCTCTGCAAGCTCCTCCCTAGATGGTTTACCATATGGCGACTCAACATCTAGTTGAAAATCAGACATTATAAATAGCTGATCCCACAACTTATGCTGAAAATCTGGTACATCACGCAAGTGAGGTTGCAAATTCCCCATTACTGCGATAATCGCTTTAGCTGTTTTGTTACGCTCTTCGGCGTCTTCCATTGCCGTCGCATCATTTACCATTTTCTGTATATGGCGCCCATACTCGGGAATGATGAGATGAACTCTCTCCGTGTTGTACTCTAATTGATCTATCAATTGTAAAAAATTAAGTGAAGTCGTCCTTTAAGTAAAGACATGTGCAAAATACTAAAATTTGTCTAAACGCATCTAGTCTTTAGTAAATTGATAACATAACAATAAAAAAAAGCCTCTTATTGTGTTCTTGAGATGATTTGGGCGTGACCACAAGGGTCGGGCGCTACGCTTTTACGCTTCGGCTCCTTGCGCTATCGCTTCATGAGCCTGCAGGGTAACTACTGCGATCCCTCACGCGGAGTTAGTAATGCTACAAAATAGTGGTGATTAATAACATTTTCGCGAAAGCGTATACCTCTTACAATGAAATAACGCCTTCTATCTTACCTACTTCCTTGTACTTTTCTATCACAACATCAGGATTATCTAGACGCACGTTAATTGAAACGCTTGTGTACTTGCCTGTGCGAGAGACATTTTTCTTTATTACAGCTCCTAGATGGTCAAAGAGCCCTTCAATTTGCGCTTCTTTCTCTGCATTTGCAGGCACAATAAACTTGTACAAATAAGGTGCAGGCCAGCTAGAAGTTTCTTCTAGTTGTGTCTTTAATTTTTTATAAAACTCTTCTGGATTTCTATCTAAACTCATGGGTGTCTATTATAATACAAAGGTACATAAATCACGTTCTTTGTAGTTTGCTTAATTTTGCTAAAAAGACTACCATTTTTATGCCAAAACGTATACTTCTCATAGGAGGGCCATCTACCGGGAAAACAACATTACTTAACCACCTAGAACAACTAGGGTATCCCTGCCTTGAGGAAATCTCAAGACAAGTAATAAGTCAGGCTCAAAAGGAAGGTGTGGACCAGTTGTTTCTAGAGAAACCTTTGTTGTTTTCTGAGCTTCTAAGAGATGCTCGCATAGAACAGCACAAAGATGTAGATACATACATCACAGATACTGTTTTTATAGACCGAGGGATTCCTGACACTGTGGCATACATGGACTTTATAGGACAAGAATATCCTGAGGCTTTTGTTCAGGCTTGCAAGACGTATACTTATGATATCGTATTCATCTTACCTACTTGGGAGAAAATACACAAGGTAGATCAAGAACGCTATGAGACTTTTGAACAAGCTCAAAAAATAGAAAAACACCTTGTACAGACGTACCAAAACTATGGTTATAACCCTATAGTGGTACCTATGTCACCAGTAGAGGATAGAGCAGCATTTATTTTAAAAACACTAGCTCTTGAGTAATCAAGCGCAAGACATATTACAACAATACTGGGGTCACTCCATCTTTAGACCACAACAAGCAGAAATTATAAAGAATGTGCTTGCTGAGAATGATAGTATTGCACTATTACCCACAGGTGGCGGGAAGTCTCTATGCTATCAACTACCTGCGTTATTACTAGACGGGATTACGATTGTGGTATCACCACTTATCGCTCTTATGAAGGACCAAGTAATGACTTTGCAAGAAAAAGGTATCAAAGCCCTCTCTATCACGAGCGGGATTTCTTTTAGCGAGCTAGACACGCTACTCGATAATTGTATTTATGGCAACTACAAGCTTTTATATCTCTCACCAGAGCGATTACAACAAGAGCTTGTAAGAGAACGTATTAAACTTATGAATGTCTCTCTTATTGCGGTAGATGAGGCTCATTGTATTTCTCAATGGGGACATGACTTTAGACCCGCATATAGAGAAATCTCAAAATTACGTGCTCTCAAGCCTACCGTGCCATTTATAGCGCTTACTGCTACAGCAACACCTAAGGTATTAAAGGATATCACAGAGCAGCTAGAATTACAAGATCCGCAGTTATTTAAAACTTCTTATCACCGCCCTAACCTCACATATAATGTAGTGCAAGCTACAGACAAGTTCTACCAGCTAGAATCTATCCTTGCAAATACAAGGGCTAGTGCTATTGTATATGTGCGTAATAGAAAGGCTACACTTAATACTGCACACTTTTTAAAAGGTAGAGGCATCTCTGCTACTTCTTACCACGGAGGTATGTCTCGTGATGAACGTCACAAACAATATCTCGCATGGCGAAATAACAAAGTACAAGTCATGGTAGGCACAAGTGCCTTTGGGATGGGAATTGATAAAGCAGACGTAGCTACAGTAGTGCATTTAGAAATCCCTGATAGTATAGAAAATTACTTTCAAGAGTCTGGAAGAGCTGGAAGAGCAGGACAAGAATCACAAGCTGTACTCCTTTATAATGAAAATGACGAGGTACGACTAGAAAATCAATTTATTAAAGTGATTCCTCAGGTAGCAGATGTAAAAAAAATATACAAGCACCTCAACAACTACTTTCAAATCTCTTACGGCGAAGGCCAAGAGACACTGCATCGATTTAACTTTAGCGAGTTTTGTGCAACCTATAAGCTGCACACTATCCTCACATTTAACGCGCTTCAAGTGCTGGATCGCAATAGCGTGATAAGCTTATCTCAAGAGTTTACAAAACGTGCAACTATCAATTTTAAGGTAAATGATTTTGCGCTTTCTTACTATTTGATTCGTAATAATCAGCTGGATGATGTGGTTAAGGCTGTTCTTAGAACGTATGGAGCCGTTTTTGAACAAGTCACAAATATCAACTATAGCATCGTAGCTACAAAAGCTAGCAAAACTATAGAACAGGTGCACCAAGTCCTGCTTACACTTGAGAAAGATGATATTATAGATTATGAGCATCAAAATTATGATACCGCAATTACCTTCCTTGTCCCTAGAGATGATGATAGAACAATAAACGTTATCGCACCGTATATTAAAGCACAAGCTACGTACAAGAAGAATCAAGTAGATGCTATAAAAACATATCTCGCTACAGATACCGTTTGTAGAGCAATCCAACTTATGCAGTACTTTGACGAAACATTAACCACACCATGTGGAAAATGTGATGTATGTACAAATGCAACACACCAAGTTTCAAGAACTGCTATACACAGGGCTATTATTGATATTTTAAGAGAAGGCCCAAAAACTTCTCGCGAAATATCACAACTAGACTACCCACAACAAACCATAATTAATACGATTCGACTACTTTTGGATCAGAAAAAGATAGCCATCTTGGCAAATAACACCTACACCTTATTATGAGAGATTTACGCATAGTTTTCATGGGTACACCAGAGTTTGCAGTAACTATATTAAACGGTTTACTAGAAGAAGAATATAATGTAGTGGGAGTAATCACCGCACCAGATCGTCCTGCAGGAAGAGGACAGAAAGTAAGAGAAAGTGATGTAAAGGCATTTGCAAAGGCAAGAAACCTCAACATCCTACAACCTACAAACCTCAAAAGTGAGGACTTTTTAAAAGAATTAAAAGAACTCAATGCAAACCTACAGATTGTAGTTGCCTTTAGAATGCTTCCAGAAGCTGTATGGAAAATGCCAGCTTATGGAACCTTTAATTTACACGCATCACTCTTACCACAATATCGTGGCGCCGCGCCTATAAACTGGGCAATTATTAATGGAGAAACAGAAACAGGTGTTACTACATTCTTTATAGATGAAAAAATTGATACCGGTGAGATTATCTTACAAGAGAAACTCGCTATAGATGATAAGGAAAATGCTGGCGTATTACATGACCGTCTTATGATTGCAGGTAAAGAACTTGTAGTAAAAACGGTAAAAGCTATAGCGATAGATGAAGTAAGCACTTTTGTACAAGACTCCAGCAGAGAACTCAAAACAGCATATAAGTTACATAGTGAGAATACGAGAATAGACTGGGATGCTCCTCTTCAAGACATTTACAATCACATAAGAGGATTGAGTCCTTATCCAGCAGCTTACACAATGCTAGAAAATGGAGGAAAAGAGCAACGTGTAAAAATTTATAGCGCTTTCGCGAAAGCAGAAAAAGAGATGTTTATTCCATCTGGAGCAGTCACCCAAGTAGATGATCATCTAGCTATCGCAACGCCAGAAGGTTACATATGCATCACCGAAATACAACTTTCTGGGAAGAAAAAAATGGCCGTTAAAGACCTTTTAAACGGATACAAATTTGATAAAAATGCAAAAATGCGCTAAACCCTTGCTCCTATTGGTGTTAAGGGAATTATAAAAAGAGGCTGCCTTTATCAACAATTGGCTCGACTTATTAACAAAACCTCTCATTTCCCTTGCTATAGCTTGCGTAGGCAATTAATTCGGATAAATTTGTTAGGGAATTAAGCATTTAGCTTAACCAACAATTTAATTAATTAACAATTTACATTATGAACAAATCAGAATTAATTGACGGAATGGCAGAGCATGCAGGTATCACCAAAGCTGCAGCAAAAAAAGCATTAGAATCTTTCTTAGGAGATGTTGAAAAGACTCTTAAAGACGGAGGACGTGTTTCTCTTGTAGGTTTTGGATCTTGGTCTGTTTCTAAGCGTAACGCACGTGAAGGAAGAAACCCACAAACTGGAAAAACTATTAAAATTGCAGCAAAGAACGTAGTAAAGTTCAAAGCTGGATCTGAGCTTGCAACTTCTGTAAACTAGTCAGTTTTAACTGTTATATAAAAAACGGGTAGCTCACGCTACCCGTTTTTTTTTGTTTCCAACCGGCTTATATTGACAAAAGCAATCTTATTGGGAATCCATTAGTAATGAATAACCCTTTGATTATCTCGTGATTGTACTAGAGGTTTTTGGAAAATTTTCGCAAAAGCGTAACTATATCCTTTTTATATATAACAACTTATAAAAAAGAGTATGGCAAGTAGAAATGTAGATAAAGCCACTTTTTTAAGTTCTGGATCAAGCAATGCGTGTGCAGACGTACTTTTTACGGCAATCATATGCTTAACTAATGGTATAAAAGCGATGAGAGAGAGATAATCAATAATATGCGTTGCTGTAAGGAAAAGATAAGAAACCCAGCTTAAAAGCCCTACAAGGAATAAAATAGCGTGATACTTTTCTGCACCTGTGGCTCCCAAAACAACAGCAAGTGTGTTTTTACCTACGCGAGCATCTGCTTCACGGTCTCTCATATTATTAAGGTGTAACACCATAGTAGATAATGTACCTACAGTGAGCGCGGGAAGTATTTGTACAAAATTGATATACTGTGTAAATAAAAAGAAAGACCCCAGAACACCCACGAGACCAAAGAATATAAAAACAAAAACATCTCCTAGTCCTCTATAACCATAAGCACTTTTTCCCACTGTATATTTTATGGCAGATACGATAGCGGCAATTCCTAAAAGTAAGAATAAGATGGAGAGCAAAAAATGATCTACACCAAAAGAGACATAAATTAAGAGCAGTACAGTAATCACGGTGATAATCGATGTGATAATAATTGCCTTCTTAAGATCTTGTGCAGTTAGAAGTCCGCTTTGCATGGCTCTTGCTGGCCCTACGCGCTCTGCATTATCTGTTCCCTTAACGCCATCACCATAATCATTTGCATAATTAGATAAGATCTGAAATCCTAAAGTAGCGAGTATGGCTAGTATAAAAATACTCCAGTTAAAGGCGCCTTCTTGCAATGCGAGTCCGCCTCCTACAAGAATCCCAGCTATAGAAAGTGGTAAGGTACGAGGACGGGCGGCACTAAGCCAAACTTGGAATGAGGGCATATATTTTTTTAAGTGCGTAAATGTACTATTTTCTTTGGGCTTCTACCCTTGTCAAATTTCAAAAGGATTTACTAGCTTCGTAATGATTAAAAATAACCTCATGATGAATATAAAATCTCTAGTTGCACTACTTCTTGTTATTCTTTCAGTTTCAAGTTGTAAGGAGCAAGAAACGGCGCTTACACAAGTTGATACCCAAGAAAAAAATCCTTTTTTCTGGGAAGCTGCAAATATGTATTTCTTGCTCACAGATCGCTTTAATAACGGTGATACAAGTAATGATGTCAACTTTGAGAGAACTCAAGACGCTGCCGTGTTAAGAGATTTTATGGGTGGTGATATCAAAGGAATCACACAGAAGATAGAAGACGGTTATTTTACAGATCTTGGGATCAACGCTATCTGGTTTACTCCAGTAGTAGAGCAAGTACATGGAGCAGTAGATGAAGGAACTGGTGTTACTTATGGTTATCACGGTTACTGGACTAAGGACTGGACTTCACTAGACCCTAACTTTGGCACGAGAGAGGACTTACAATCATTAGTAAGTGCAGCGCATCAAAAGGATATACGCATTGTTATGGATGTGGTACTTAATCACACAGGTCCAGTTACAGAAAAAGATCCATTCTGGGGTGAAGACTGGGCAAGAGAAAACCCTAATTGCGCCTTCAGCACTTATGAAAATACTACCGCTTGTAGTCTTGTAGAAAACCTTCCAGACATCCTTACCGAGAGTGATCAAGAAGTTGCACTTCCAGCTACACTAGTTGCAAAGTGGAAGTCTGAAGGACGTTATGATGAGGAAATGGCAGAGCTAGATTCTTATTTCACCACAAATGACCTAAAGAAAACACCACGTAATTACATTATAAAATGGCTTACAGACTACATTAGAGACTTTGGAGTAGATGCTTTTAGAGTAGATACTACAAAACATGTAGATGAGGCCTCATGGGTGGCATTAAGAGCACAAGCTGATAAAGCCTTTGCAGATTATAAAGCAAACAATGAGGATAAAGTGATGGATAATAATGACTTTTTCATGTTTGGAGAAGTTTATAATTACTCTATAGATGGAGGTCGTGCTTATGATTTTGGAGATAAAAAGGTAGATTACTTTGCAAATGGCTTTGATAATCTGATTAATTTCCAATTTAAATATGATGCTCAAGGAAGTTATGAGCAGCTATTTAGTAAGTATGCAGTAATTAAGGATTCCATTTTCAGCGATAAGAGTTTTGTAAACTATGCTACCTCACATGATGATGGACAACCATTTGACAAAGACCGAAACAAAGCTATAGAAACAGGTACTAAGCTTCTACTAACCACCGGGATATCTCAGATCTATTATGGTGATGAAACTGCCAGAGACTTAACGATAGATGGTACAGATGGTGATGCTACCCTACGTAGCTTTATGAACTGGGATAGTATAAATACCGCTCCCACAGATGAAATTCTTGCTCACTGGCAAAAGCTGGGGACTTTTAGAAGAGATCATCCTTCGGTAGGTGCTGGTACTCATAAGATGCTAAGTGCAGCTCCTTATATATTTAAAAGATCATTTAATAAAAATGGTATGACAGATACTGTGGTCGTAGGATTAGACCTCAATATTGGGAAGAAAGATATTGTGGTGGGTAACGCTTTCGCGAAAGCGCAAACTGTCAAGGACACCTACTCAGGACAAGAAGCTAGTATAATCGACGGCAAGATAACTCTTGATACTCCTTACGATATTGTTTTACTAGAAGTTGTACAAGACTAATCATCCAACTGCTGAAGAAATGAAGCCAGCACTTGAGAAATCCCTAACTCCATAGCAGGATTTGTTATGGAGAGCTCGTTTACATCAAAATTTTCTTGAAATGATGGAAAGCTAAAACTCTCTGCGATAATCCCTCCAAAACGAGGCGTTGTACTCTTCATGTACTCAAGCGCAGAAGAAGCTCCTCTCGCTCCAGGAGAAGTACTCACTAATAGAATCTTCTTATTTGCTAAGAAATTCCTATCTGCTCGAGAAAGCCAATCAAGAATATTTTTAAAATAGGCAGATATCATCCCGTTGTGCTCATTTACTCCTATAATAATACCAGAAGCCTCGGCTATCTTATTTTTAATAATCTGAATATCTATTGGAATTCCTCGCTCTTGCTCAAGATCTAAATTATACATAGGAATATCATAATCTAAAAGATGTAAACGCGATGCGGGTTGAGATTGAATTGCATTAATAATATAATCTAGCAACATGCTATTTATAGATGTGTTGCTATTACTTCCGGATAGTGCAATAATTGTTTCCATAGTTTCATAAAAAAAGCCACCCGAAGGTAGCTTTTTTATTAATTATATATTTTCTCAATTATAGGCTCACTGTAAGTGTAGCAATAATTGATGTATTGTCACGGTCTACTGTAGCCTCATTCGTTAATCCTGTGCTGTATAGAGAATTAGTGCGCTCTTGTGAGAATGTATCGTAAGCTACGTCTAATTTTATTTTTCCAAAATTATAACCAATACCTGCAGAGTAACCAGACAAATCACCTACCGTAGTCTCATCTTTAAACGGACTATCTTCATAGCGATAACCACCTCTAAAACTCCATGCTTGAGATCTAATCTCTCCACCTAGTTTATAAGAATTTACTGGTTGCAATAAATTATCTATCGCTGCATTTTGAGCGTTAAAAAAAGAATCGCTTTCTGGTCTAAAACTAAGATTTGTATAATCTTTATAAGAATAATCAAAACTTAATAAACCTTGCTGTCCAAAAAGATATGCCACACTTCCTGTATATTTTCCCGGTGTTTTGATTTCATAATTTTCATAGATATTAGTTACTCTAGGATTAATCACCGTGTTAAATACTCCTGCATCATCAATAGCTGTAGTAGAAACACTTTGATTAGTCTCTTCACTTATAGTTGTCCACGAAGGTGAATCATAGGTAAAGCCAACTCTCAAGTTTTCTCCAGCCTTATAAATACTTCCTAGTTGGAAAGAAAATCCACTACCAGTAGTTCTTAAATTATTTTCAAAACGAATGTCTGTAATATTTGTAAAACCTTCATCTGCTCCTACATTGTTAGATTCAAATAAAACAGTAGACCGGTTATAATCTATAAAATGAGAATTTAAGTTAAGTCCTAAATAAAGATTTTCATCATACTGCGCTCCAATATTGAATGACGCTTTACCACTATAACCCGATGAAGCAAAAATGTACTCCTGGTTATAATTTTCGGCAACTGTATTTACAAAATACTCAGTATTACCAAAATCATTTGAAGCTGGATCCAAAATAAAAGACTGAAATCCTAATAGTGCTTGTTGAGCACCGAAGCCTTCAGTTTCACCAAGAAATTGGTATAAATCCGCTACAGATTCGCCATCAACTGTTTCGAGTAAATCAAGTGGCACTCCTTGTGCAAAGTCACTGAAATAGCTAGAAATAGAATTTGTATTGTTTCC
This sequence comes from Dokdonia sp. Hel_I_63, assembly GCF_007827285.1. Taxonomy (NCBI): domain Bacteria; kingdom Pseudomonadati; phylum Bacteroidota; class Flavobacteriia; order Flavobacteriales; family Flavobacteriaceae; genus Dokdonia; species Dokdonia sp. Hel_I_63. The sequence goes on from NZ_VISD01000001.1 coordinate 2,866,283, forward strand.
GACAGCTGTATACTGATTATCAAGATTTGATGTTCGATTGTAATTGAAACTAAGAGAAACTTTATTCCACTTAGAATTACCTGAACCACCTATAATAAAAACACCACCAGCCTGATTTATAGACAAATCAGAATCTGAAACGTTTGTAGTGTTACCCAGATACCTTGTATCATTATCATAGTTATCATTAACAATGGTAAGAGAAGCTGTTCCTCTTGTAAAAACTGCGCTAGCTGCAGGGTTATCACCTATTGCACTTAAGTCTCCTCCTAAAGCACCAAAGGCACCTCCCATAGCTCTATAACGAGCTGTTCCGGTTACATTTGATGAAGTATATAAAAGTGCATCAGAAATACTCTGTCCAAAAGATGTTCCTGTGGCCACTAAAGCCGCTATTATAATTAGTTTTTTCATATAAAAAATTTAATACTGTAAACTATATCGCTTATCCTCTACGTCCTCCGCTTCTACCAGAAGATCTTGAAGATGATCCACTACTACTTCTTGATGATGATGATCTAGAAACAGAGCTACTTCTAGATGAAGATCTGCTAGGTGTTGCTGACGGTCTTGATGGCCTAGATGCAGGTCTTGAATAGGTTCCACTTGGTCTAACTGGACGCGAAGGTCTTGATTGAGTTCCAGATGGTCTCGCAGCACTAGGTCTTCCTCTAGTAACACCATCGCGGCTAGCTGAAGTTGGTCTCCCTCTAGTGACACCATCACTGCTGGTAGATGTAGGCCTACCTCTCGTAATACCATCACGACTAGTAGATGTAGGTCTCGCTCCGATTACACGTGTACTTGTCCCTCTATTTCTAGAATATGTATTTCTACTAGTTGATTGTGTTGTTCTTCCAGAAGACGAACGTAAACGCGACCTTGAAGATGAAATAGCATTTACAGCACTACTTCTTCTTCCCGTATTTGAAACAGCTGATCTTCTACCTGCGCTATAAGCTACACGACCACCGTAATTTCTATTATAATTACCATAATAGTGATTATTAAAATTGTTACCGTAGTGAAAGTAGGGACGATTATATGCAAATCCATAACCTGCATAACCAAAAAATGGATTATTAAATCCTCTATGTATGCCATATCCCCATGGTGACCAGAATCCGCCTCCCCAAGCATTTCCATAGAATCCTCCACCCCAACCGTAACCGTAGCCTCCAAAACCTCCCCAGTTATTGAAGCCCCAATAAGGAGCGTTATTGTAAATGTTTATTTCAACATCTTGAGTTTCATCACCCCAAGCTGCATAACCAGTATTCGTTTCAAAACTAGCTCCGTCTACATAAATATCAGTCCCCGCCTCCGAAGAATAGGATTCAATATCAGTAAATACAGCACCATCTTCTTCTAACTCACTGAGCTCTTGAACTCCTTTTTCAAAATAATTTTTGTAAACCTGAGTGTTTGCACCACTAGAAATTTCTTGACCAGAAGCACTAGCTGCATCAGCTTGAGGACTACTGTAAATTCCATCCTCATCATAAAAATTCTGAGAAGAGCTACAACCTATCAAAAATACTGACGTAACAGCCACAAATGACAAATTCTTTGTTGTGCGTATAAGTGAAGTATAAAATTCCATATCGATAGTGTTTTAATTGTTGCTTGATTCAAAAATACCTAATTTCGCTAGGTATTTTTACATTCAAATTAACACAACATTTGTGCCAAAATAAGTTTTATGGGCAAGAACCTCACAAAAAGAAGTGAAGATTATTCTAAATGGTATAATGAATTAGTAGTTCAAGCAGACCTAGCAGAAAACTCAGCAGTGCGCGGCTGTATGGTTATAAAACCATACGGATATGCTATCTGGGAAAAAATGCAAGCAGAGCTTGATCGCATGTTCAAAGAAACAGGACATGAAAATGCATATTTCCCACTATTTGTACCCAAAAGTCTTTTTGAAGCTGAAGAGAAGAATGCAGAGGGCTTTGCAAAGGAATGTGCAGTAGTTACCCACTACAGATTAAAAACAGATCCTGATAATCCTAGCAAGCTTATTGTAGACCCTAATGCAAAATTAGAGGAAGAACTTATCGTTCGTCCTACTAGTGAAGCTATTATATGGAATACATATAAAGGGTGGATTCAATCATATAGAGATCTTCCACTATTAATCAACCAATGGGCAAATGTAGTACGCTGGGAAATGCGAACTCGCTTATTCTTGAGGACTGCCGAATTCTTATGGCAAGAAGGCCACACAGCACATGCTACTAAGCAAGAAGCACTAGTTGAGGCAGAATTGATGAATAACATCTATGCAGAATTTGCTGAGAATTTCTTAGCCATTCCTGTAGTAAAAGGTGTAAAGACAGAGAGTGAACGTTTTGCTGGTGCAGATGAAACCTTTTGTATCGAAGCCCTTATGCAAGATGGAAAAGCGCTACAAGCTGGCACATCTCACTTTTTAGGTCAAAATTTCGCGAAAGCGTTTGATGTAAAATTTACCACAAACCAAGGAAAGCAAGAGCATGTATGGGCTACCTCTTGGGGTGTATCTACACGACTTATGGGAGCTCTTATAATGACGCATAGTGATGACCAAGGACTTGTTTTACCTCCTAACCTCGCTCCTTTCCAGGTGGTGATTGTTCCAATATACAAAGGACAAGAACAACTGGATGCAATATCTCAAGTGGCAAATGAAATTGTACAAGACCTTAAACTGCACGGAGTTTCTGTAAAGTTTGATAATCGCGATACTCATAAACCAGGATGGAAATTTAATGAGTATGAGCTCAAGGGTGTTCCTTTAAGAATAGGAATAGGACCTAAAGACCTTGAGAAACGAACGGTAGAACTTGCAAGAAGAGATACACTGACTAAAGAATTTGTAGCCAAAGAGAATATTGTAGAGACTGTAGTTGACCTATTAAAGGAAATACAAGAAAACCTATACACTAAGGCAAAAAATTACAGAGACACGCATATAACGCCTGTAAATGACTTTGAAGAATTTAAAGAAGTACTAGAGACCAAAGGAGGTTTCTTGAGTGCACATTGGGACGGAACAGAGGAAACAGAAGAGAAAATCAAACAAATAACAAAAGCAACGATAAGATGTATCCCTATGGATGCTGTTGAAGAGGAAGGAAAATGCGTTTTTTCTGGTGCTCCTTCAAATCGTAGAGTACTGTTTGCCAAGGCCTATTAAAAAAAATTTGAAAAAAGTTTCAAATTGGCTTGCAACATCTAGAAATATGTTTATTTTTGCATCCGCAATTTAAACGTTGTTCTAGGCCCGTTCGTCTATCGGCTAGGACGCATGGTTTTCATCCATGTAAGAGGGGTTCGATTCCCCTACGGGCTACACATTTTGAATTAATGAATTCTGAAGGTAACACTTCAGAATTTTTCTGGCCCGTTCGTCTATCGGCTAGGACGCATGGTTTTCATCCATGTAAGAGGGGTTCGATTCCCCTACGGGCTACAATTTTTATAATTACTAGAAAAAACAATAATGGCAAATCACAAGTCAGCTTTAAAGAGAATTAGAAGCAACGAAGCTAAGCGTCTTAGAAATCGTTACCAACACAGAACGACTCGTAACGCGATCAAAAGACTACGCGATATGACTGAGCAGAAAGATGCACAGGCTTTATATCCTGCTGTAGCTTCTATGATTGACAAGTTAGCTAAGCGTAATATCATTCATGATAACAAAGCAGCTAACCTGAAATCTAAGCTTGCAAAGCACGTAGCAGCGCTATAATAGCACTACGATTATGATATACAGAGAACTTCTATATTTCTATAGGGGTTCTTTTGTTATTTAAGAAGTAGATAAGTACAACTTACGCTTTCGCGAAAGCAAAACCTCTCTACTACTTTTACATATTAAGATTAATACCGCAAGAAATTCTTGCAACTGATTAGGCTAACCTCTGACGATGTTCGTGAATGTTGCCCTAACGTAAAACCACTTTAATATCCATAGAAATGGAAGATTTAGTAAAATTCGTACAAGACGAATTCATCCCAAAAAATGATTTCCCAACTTTTTCAGCAGGAGATACAATTACTGTATTTTATGAAATAAAGGAAGGTGAAAAAAGTAGAACACAGTTCTTTAGAGGAGTTGTGATTCAATTAAGAGGAACTGGAAGAACTCAAACATTTACAATCCGTAAAATGTCTGGTACTGTTGGTGTCGAACGTGTATTCCCACTTAACCTTCCTGCTATCCAAAAGATTGAAATAAACAAGAAAGGTATTGTACGTCGTGCACGTATCTTTTACTTTAGAGGTCTTACTGGTAAGAAAGCTCGTATTAAAGAAAGACGTGGCGCTTAAGCTACCACAATATATTATCAAAAAGCTCCATCATAACGATGGAGCTTTTTTTTGGATATATGTTAGAATACAAACATCTTAAAAGAGATAAATATTATACACACATCTACATTCGCATTGGAAGAATACAGATTCACTAATCAAGTAAACTACTGTTGTCATCTTTCGAACTAATTAGAATCTTTCCGTAATAGTTGACAAGAAGTACAAAGTCACTCCCCTTCTCCTCAAACTTAATCTCCCTCCTTAAATACTACACATCAAGCATAGTTATTAGCACTACAGCTTTGTAACACACCTAAATGTCAAGGCCACCTTTATACTTTATATAGCTTCTAAAAAAGCATTATTTATCCCTCTTAATTAATTAAATGAATTCAATGTGTACTTAAATACAATATTCTTAATAATTCTAAGTGCATTCGCACACCTAAGCATTGCAAGTAACCTTAGTGATTTGGTATATTTGCTAGGCTCGACTTACGAGTGATTTTCAAAAGATTTAATAAACAAATACCTTCTAAATGGCGACAGAAAAGACCACTATAAAGTATACACTTACGGATGAAGCTCCTATGCTTGCGACGCATTCATTCCTCCCTATTATAAAACGATTCACCCAGTCTTCTAATATTGACATGGAGCTAGTGGATATTTCTCTAGCTGGTCGTATCGTTGCAAATTTTCCAGACAACCTTACCGAAGATCAAAAACAAGAAGATGCATTGCTTGCGCTAGGAGAACTAGCAAAGCAACCAGAAGCAAATATTATCAAACTTCCAAACATCTCTGCCTCTATACCTCAGCTTACGGCTGCTATAAAGGAATTACAAAGTGATGGATACGATATTCCAGATTTTCCAGAAGAACCAAAAACTGACGAGGAAAAATCTATACGTGCTAGATATGCAAAAGTATTAGGTAGTGCTGTAAACCCAGTATTACGTGAAGGTAACTCAGACCGTAGAGCTCCTAAGCCAGTGAAGCAATATGCGAGAAACAACCCACACAGTATGGGCGCGTGGAGTGCAGATTCTAAAACACATGTTTCTACAATGTCTCATGGAGATTTTAGAAACAATGAAAAATCTGTTACTATTCAAGAAGCTGGAAATGTGCGTATTGAACATGTAGCTGCAGATGGAACTGTTACTGTTCTTAAAGCTAACACACCAGTACTAGCAGAAGAAATTATAGACGCTTCTCTTATGGAGAAGAAAGCTTTAATTTCTTTCCTTGAAGAGCAAGTAGTAGATGCAAAAGAGAAAAACATCCTTTTCTCCCTTCACATGAAGGCGACTATGATGAAGGTTTCTGACCCTAAAATATTTGGACACGCAGTACGTGTGTTTTTTGCACCAGTGTTTGAGAAGTACGGAGCTACTTTTGATAAACTAGGAGTAGATGTAAATAATGGATTTGGAGACTTAGTTTCTAAAATTGACGAATTACCATCGTCAGAAAAAGAAGAAATCCTTGCTGCTATAAAAGATTGTTATGATGCAAGACCAGATCTTGCAATGGTAAATTCTGATAAAGGAATTACAAACCTACACGTTCCTAGTGATGTTATTATTGATGCATCTATGCCAGCAATGATACGTGCATCTGGACAAATGTGGAATGCAGAAGGAAAACAACAAGACACAAAAGCGGTAATTCCAGATAGTAGTTATGCTGGGGTTTTCCAAGAAACTATAGATTTCTGTAAAAAACATGGAGCTTTTGACCCTACAACAATGGGTACTGTTCCTAACGTAGGTCTTATGGCTCAAAAAGCCGAAGAATATGGATCTCACGACAAAACTTTTGAAATACCAGCAGCTGGAGTAGTACGTACAGTAGATGACGCTGGAAATACACTAACAGAACACAAGGTAGAAGAAGGAGATATCTGGAGAATGTGCCAGGTAAAAGATGCTCCTATACGTGACTGGGTTAAACTTGCTGTAAGTCGTGCAAGAGCTACTGGTGTGCCAGCTATATTCTGGTTAGATCAAGAGAGAGCTCATGATGCGCAACTTATCAAGAAAGTAAATCTTTACCTTAAAGATCACGATACTGATGGTCTTGATATACAAATCATGTCTCCTGTACTTGCTACACGTTTCTCTTTAGAACGTATCAAAAATGGACAAGACACTATCTCTGTAACAGGAAATGTACTTCGCGATTATAACACAGATTTATTCCCTATTCTAGAAGTAGGAACTAGTGCAAAGATGCTATCTATCGTTCCTCTTATGAATGGTGGAGGTTTATTTGAAACTGGAGCTGGAGGATCTGCCCCTAAGCATATCCAGCAGTTTCTAGAAGAGGGTCACCTGCGTTGGGATTCTCTTGGAGAATTCTTAGCACTAGCAGTATCTCTAGAGCATGTAGCAACTAGCCGTGGTAACGATCGCGCTCAAGTTCTTGCAGACACGCTAGATGAAGCGACAATTAAATTCTTAGAAAATAGAAAGTCTCCTTCTCGTAAAGTAAACGAGCTAGATAACCGTGGTAGTCACTTTTATCTTGCACTTTACTGGGCACAAGGCCTTGCTGCACAGACTGTAAATACTGACTTAGCTTCAGAGTTTGCACCTATAGCAAAAACTATGGAAGAAAACGAGCATACAATTATTAACGAACTAAATGCCGCACAAGGTGAGCCTCAAAATATAGATGGTTATTACAGCGTAAGCAGTGAGAAAACATTTGCAGCCATGAGACCTAGTGCTACATTTAATGCAATTATTGATTAGATTATAACGCTTTCGCGAAAGCGCACAACATTACTTAAAAGCCTCTTCTAGACAGAAGAGGCTTTCATTTTTTTTAACAAGTTTAATTAAAGAATTGTGGTTAGCTTTACTCAAAACTATAACATGAAAAAGTTCTTTACTTTACTCTTTCTCATAGGGGTTACTCAGCTTTCATTGAGTCAAGAAAAATATACACTAAGTGGCACAATCACCGATAGCTCAAGTAATGAAACGCTCATAGGTGTAAGTATATTATTTCCAGAATTAAGCGATGGCGTAGTGACAAATTCTTATGGATTCTATTCCATAACGCTACCCGAAGGAACCTATCAATTACAAGTAAGCTATCTAGGATTTAAAGATGTAATTGAGACTGTTAATCTTACAAGCGATATACGTCGCAATTTTAAACTAGCACCTTCTGAAGAGCTACTCAATGAGGTTGTCATAGAAGAAAAAGTAGAGCGAGTACGTATACGGAAACCTCAAATGAGTGTAAATGCATTGAGTGCTGCTACTATTAAACAAATTCCCGTAGTACTGGGAGAGGCAGATGTCATTAAAGCGATTTTATTACTACCTGGAGTTACAAGTGCTGGTGAAGGTGCTTCTGGATTTAATGTTCGTGGTGGTGCGGCAGATCAAAATTTAATATTACTTGATGAGGCTACCATATTCAACTCCTCTCATCTCTTCGGATTTTTCTCAGTATTTAATCCTGATGCGATTAAAGATTTAAAGCTATATAAAGGCGGAATCCCCGCACGTTATGGTGGTCGCGTTTCTTCTGTATTAGATATTTATCAAAAAGAAGGAAATAGCAAAAATGTAAAAGTAAGCGGAGGAATAGGCGCTGTAGCGAGTAGATTACTTGTAGAAGGACCTATTGTCAAGGACAAAGCTGCGTTTCTACTAGGAGGAAGAGCATCATATGCTCATTTATTTTTACCCTTATTTGACATAGACAACAAGGCATACTTTTACGACCTCAACACTAAGATTAACTATAATATAAATGACAACAATAGCTTGTACCTCTCTGGATACTTCGGCAGGGACCTCTTTAGTATAGATGATAGTTTTAAAAATGTTTATGGAAATGCCGTAGGAAACTTACGATGGAATCATATTTTTTCTGATAAATTATTTTCTAACGCTTCCCTGATTTATAGCGACTATTATTATGGTTTAGACCTTGACTTTGTAGGCTTTGAGTGGAATTCTGGCATCAATAACATTAACCTCAAGTATGATCTTACTCATTACTTAAATGATAAAATGAAGATTTACTCTGGGATTAATAATCTATACTACACCTTTAATCCTGGTCGCATAAAACCTAATGGCCCAGATTCTGGTATTATAGAAGAACAACTCACAAAGAAGTATGCAAATGAGTTTGCTGCATATGTAGATATCGAACACAAATTATCAAAAGATCTCACCGTTGAGTACGGGCTACGTTATAGTAATTTTACTCGCCTTGGTCAAGATGAGATTAATATATACAGAGATAATCAACCTGTAACTTTTGATCCGTTTTTATTAATTTATAAAAGTGAAGATCCTATTGAAACAGATACTTCACTATCGAGAAGCGATAAGCTAGCTACCTTTAATTCACTAGAACCACGTATTGCTGCATCTTATGCCTTTAATGACGACACCTCTATAAAAGCAAGTTACACACGACTCGTTCAATATCTTCATTTATTATCAAATACAAGCTCCCCTACTCCTCTAGACATTTGGACTCCTAGTGGACAATTTGTACAACCTCAAAAACTAGATCAATATGCTTTGGGATACTTTAAAAACTTTGAAGTAAAAGACACAGAGTACACCCTAGAAACTGAGGCATTTTATAAAAACATAGATGGTAGAGTAGATTATATTGATGGTGCACAACTTATCGCAAATGATGCCATCGAGCAAGTGGTATTACAAGGCGAAGCAAGAGCTTATGGACTAGAGTTTTTATTAAGAAAAAATGATGGTGACCTCAAAGGATTTATTGCTTACACGCTCTCAAAATCTGAGCAACGTACTCCTGGCAGAAACGAGAATGAGTTGGGTATCAATAGAGGGCAGTGGTATAACACTCCTTATGACAAAACTCATGACATCTCCATGAATCTAAGCTATGAGCTCAGTAAGAAGTGGAAATTTGGCAGTAACTTTCTTTTTCAAACAGGACAGCCTACAAATTTTCCTGTAGGACAATTTGAGTTTCAAGGAATAGTAATCCCAACATATGGTCCTCGCAATGAACAACGATTGCCATCTTACCATAGACTAGACTTAAGCGCAACACTAACTCCTAGTGCAAATGAAGGTCGCTCATGGAAATCCGAGTGGATTTTTAGTCTTTATAATGCCTATAATCGTCGAAATGCTGCTTCAATTAACTTTAGGCAAAATGCAGAAACTGGAAACAATGAAGCTATTAGAACTTCTATTTTTGGGGCAATACCGGCAGTAACTTATAATTTCAAATTTTAAGAATATGAAATATTTATTTTCCATACTTGTACTGCTTTTCATCGCTACTTCTTGTGAAGATGTAGTAGATGTAGATCTTAACAATGAAGCACCAAGACTTATAGTAGATGCACTTATTAGAATTGATACAGCACAAAATCTAACAGATGCAACCATTAAGGTTTCTTTATCATCTTCATTTTTTGGAGCTATTGAGCCTGCCTCAATAGAAAATCTAGAATTAAGAAAAGAAGACGATGGTAGTAGTGTTCCCTATGAAGCTATTCCTGGGTCACCTGGAATGTATCGCCCTTTCAGCACGACAACTTCTCCTGTATCAGACAATAAAATTGTAACTAACTGGCTCGTAGATGATAGTGAGTTTCTATTATATGTAACTTATCAAGATCAGCTATACCTAGCTAGAACTTCATTTGCGCCTTCGTCTCCTATTGATTCTGTCACTCAGGGTGATGGAGGACTCTTTGATGAAGATGATAAAGAAGTGATTGTGGCATTTACAGATATCGAAGCTCAAGAAAACTATTATCTTTTTGACTTCGGGTTCAATGAATTCTTACCTACAGAGGATCGATTTTATGAGGGACAACAATTTGAGTTCTCTTATTTTTATGATGCAGAAGATACAGGTATTGCAACGGGAGACGAAGTAAACATTAGTATTCTAGGAGCTACAGAAGACTTTTTCAACTACATGAACGGACTTGTAGAACAGAGTCAGCAGGGAGATAATGGACCTTTTCAAACTCCTACCGCCACCGTAAGAGGAAACTTTCTCAATGTGAGTGACATAGATAATATAGACCAGTTTGATAACGTAAATAGACCAGATGCTTTTATCTTAGGCTACTTCTCGTTATCACAAGAATTTACAACTAGCTTCGTTATTGAAGAGTAATTTTCTTTTTACGCTTTCGCGAAAGCGTACTAATAACATACATCTACATTTTATTTTATTACTTGATTACCTACATTAGCCTTTATGATTAAAAGTATCTTATCCTTTATATTATTTATAGTTACAACCACGCTTCTATTCTCACAGCAAGATATACCTCAAGACTATTTTGTTAATCCGCTGGACGGGCAGCTTGTTCTTGCTGGAAGTTTTGGAGAGTTGAGAAGTAATCACTTTCATAGTGGTTTAGATTTAAAAACACAAAGAAGAGAAGGACTTCCAGTTTATGCATCTGCGGCTGGTACGGTTACACGCATTAAGATATCGCACTACGGTTATGGGAAGGCCATTTATGTTACTCATCCTAATGGATACACTACCGTTTACGGGCACCTGCAGAAATTCTGTGATGAGATAGAAGAATTTGTAAAAAATGCACAGTATAAGAAAGAAAGCTTTGAGATAGAGCTTTTTCCTAAAAAAGGCGAACTAGAAATAGGTCAAGGTGAGATTCTAGCATATAGTGGTAACACTGGAAGCAGCGGCGGACCGCATTTACATTTTGAAATAAGAGATGCAAATGAACGCCCTATGAATCCGTTTTTATTTGGACTTACAGCAAAAGACACACGTAAACCTACTATTAATGAGCTCCGCGCGTATCCTGTAGGAGAAAATGCATCCATTAATCAAAATGCGAATCCAGTGTCTGTGAGACTCACACAGAAGCCTGATGGAAGCTACCTTGCCGAAAATCTCAATGCACATGGAGAAATAGGTTTTGCAATAGGTACCATAGACCAACAAGATCTAGCAAATAATAAAAATGGCATATATGCTATTACCACAGCTGTTAATGGTCAAGAAAACTTTGAAGTAACTATGGATAAATTTTCATTTGCAGAGACTCGCTATCTCAACCGAATGATTGATTACAGTCTATATAAAGACAAGCGTAAACGTGTTCAAAAATTATTTATAGAAAAAAACAATCCTTTGAGCATCTACACTAAGCAAGTGGATAATGGTGTGCTGAATATAATAGATAGCCTCTCTTATCAATATCAAATAAATGTGCGTGACTATGCAGGTAATAACGTAATCATTAATGTACCTATCACTGGTAAAAAAGGAACGATAACACCTGCTGACAAAAGTGAAATAGAAGATTATGTCTATAGTAATCAAGGATATACGTATAATGACGGCAAATTTGAAGTGTATATACCAAAAGGAGCGTTATACGAAGACACTTTTCTCAACTTAAAAACAGAAGGGGATAAACTTACACTGCACGAAGATTTAATCCCAGTGCATAAGAATATTGCTATCTCTTATGACTTGTCTAGTTACAATGAAGAAGACCGAGATAAGCTATATTTAGGTAGAATAGGATACAAAGGAGACGTTTATTATAGCAATACAAGAATTAAAGATAATAAGCTACAGATAAGCACTCGTATATTAGGCGACTATACAATAGGAAAAGATACGGATTCACCAATCGTAAAAGCTGTAAATATTACAAAGGGAAAATGGATGTCAAAATACAGATATCTCAAGTTTGAAATAACAGATCTTACTAGCGGCATTAAAGGCTATAGGGCTACTGTAAATGGCAAGTACATTCTACTCGAGTATGACCCAAAAACTAAACTTCTTACTCATGACTTTAATGACAAGGTGATAACAGACACAGAAAACAACTTAAAACTGATTGTAACTGACAATGTGGGAAATAACACTACATTTGAAACTACTTTCTTTAGAAAATCTGCCTTTTGAAAAACAACTACCTACTCCTACTCATTACGTTACTAGTCACAACTGCTAGCAGTCTAGCGCAAACCGCAACTTTACGCGGTATTGTGGTTGATGATAGAAACACTCCAGTTCCTGGGGTTTCTGTGTCTTATGGAACGAATGGAACAACTACAAATGATAATGGTTTTTACTTACTTGAAATACCTTCTGGTGAGAAAGTAACTATAAACTTTACCTATGTAGGTTTTAAAAAAATAGCACAACCTTTTAACCTCTCTCCTAATGCTGAAGTGGAGTTTAACCCAGTGTTAAGCGCAGACGTAGAACAACTAGGAACAGTAATTATAACCGCAACAACACAACAACGCGTTGAGGGTGTTGTGACGATATCGCCTGAAGTTATTAGAAAAACTCCAGGCGCAAACGCTGGAGTAGAAAACTTATTAAAATCCTTACCTGGCGTAAGTAACAATAACGAGTTGAGCACACAATATTCTGTACGTGGGGGAAACTTTGACGAGAACCTTGTATATGTAAATGAGATTGAAGTATACAGACCTTTCTTAATAAGGTCTGGGCAACAAGAAGGATTGAGTTTTGTAAACAGTGATCTTGTTCAAAACGTGGCTTTTAGTGCTGGAGGGTTTCAAGCCAAATATGGAGACAAATTGTCCTCGGTTTTAGATATAAGCTATAGGAGACCTACAGGTTTTGCCGCTAGTGTAGACGCAAGCTTACTAGGTGGAAGTATCTCTGGTGAGGGAATAACAAAAGACGGACGTTTTACAGCACTCACAGGGGTGCGTTACAGAGACAACAGCATGCTTGTAGATGCAAAGCAGATAGAAACAAATTTTAGACCTCGCTTTTTTGATGCGCAGACCTTTTTAACCTATAAGTTTTCAAATAAATTCCAATTGGACTTTCTTGGAAATATTGCTGTAAACAAATATGATTATGAGCCACTTACAAGACAGACTAATTTTGGAACTTTAGCAGATCCTTTAGCACTTGTTGTTTTTTATGAAGGCCAAGAAAAAGATAAGTATGAGACATACTTTGGAGCCTTAAAAGGAACTTACGAGCTTAATGAGCATACTACATTAAAGCTATTAGGCTCTGCATATCACACACAAGAGCAAGAGTATTTTGACATTTTTGCAAATTATCGCTTAGGACGTCCTAACACAAATATAGGGGATGAAAATCTAGGAGATGTAGAATTCACTCAAGGTATAGGGTCTCAACTTACCCATGCCCGTAATGATCTTGATGCGCTTTTTATTAACCTAGAGCACAAAGGAACCTACTTAAAAAACGATGATCAGCTAGATTGGGGAATTAAATATACTAGAGAAGATATACGTGACCGCCTCGAGGAATATGAAGTAATAGATTCGGCTGGCTTTTCAATTAGACCTCCCATAGGAGATTTTATAAACCAGCAACCTTACGAAGCTTTTGACGCTCTTCTTGAACCCTTTACAAATATAAGAGCACGCAACAATGTACAAATAGACCGCATCTCTGCTTATGGTCAATATAGCAAGCGCACGAACTGGGGCAATAATGAAGTTTGGATTAATGCAGGAGTACGGGCACATCAATGGACAGTAAGTGGTGAAGCCATAGAAAGTAATACACAAACCATTATCAGCCCTAGAGCTCAAATTAGCTTAAAACCAGGCGGAAGTGAGGATATGATTTTTAGACTCTCAGGAGGGCTTTATGCACAACCACCGCTCTATCGTGAATTAAGAGATTCACTAGGTCAAGTACGCCCAGAAGTAAAAGCTCAAAAATCTTATCATATTGTAGCTGGACACGATTGGAGCTTTAATATGTGGGAACGTCCTTTTAAATTAGTTACAGAAGCTTACTATAAAGGTCTTACAGACGTAAATCCATATACGTTAGAAAATGTACGTATACGATATAGAGCTACTAATAATGCTACTGCTCGATCGTACGGACTGGATACAAGACTGAATGGAGAGTTTGTGCCAGGAACTGAAAGTTGGATAAGTCTGGGTATATTACGCACAGAAGAAAATATAGATAATCAAGGCTATATACCTCGACCAACAGACCAACGATTAAAGGTTGCTTTCTTATTTCAAGATTATGCTCCTAGTATTCCAAATCTAAAATTATATATCAATATGGTATATCAAACAGGATTACCAGGAGGATCTCCAAGTTATGCAGACCCATATCAATTTGCAGAGCTACCGAGATTACGAGATTACTTTAGATCAGACATAGGTATAAACTATGTCATCACAGATGCAACAAAACCGTACCCAAAAGGACACTGGTTATACGTATTTAAAGATCTAACAGCAGGATTTGAAATCTATAATATATTTGATAGACAAAACTCGATTACAAATACCTTCGTAAGAGATGCTAGTACGAGGCAACAATTTGCAATCCCTAATTTTCTATCACCTAGAGTATTTAATGTAAGAATGTCTGCAAACTTCTAAATTAGGCAGCAACGCCTTCTAGAAATTCTTTTAAGATTTCTATTACATAATCAACCTCTTCTTTGTTGTTATATTTTGAGAATGAAAAACGCACACTAGGCTTTCCTAAATCTTCTCCCGATAGTATTTCTTGTAACACATGCGATCCCTTGTCACTACCACTTTGACAAGCACTCCCTTTTGAACAAGAAATACCTTTCATATCTAGTTGAAATAATAGTAACAGTGCCTTTTCTGAGGCTATCGGTAAACAAACGTTAAGTAAGGTGTACGTACTTTTTTCAGGATTAGAACAATTACCGTTAAGCTTAGCTTCAGGTATTTCTTGTTGTAGCCTTTCGGCGAAATAGTCTTTTATACCCTTCACATAAGCGCTTTCCTCTTCAAGATTTTTATAAGCATACTCCATTGCTGTTTCTAATCCTGCAATATTATGAACTCCTTCTGTTCCAGCTCTTAATCCTCTTTCTTGCGAACCCCCATAAATTAAAGGTCGTAGGCCGCTATTTTTTCTCACAAAGGCAAACCCTACTCCTTTAGGACCGTGAAATTTATGAGCAGCTGCGGCAATGTAATCTACAGGTATCTTCTGTAGGTCTATATTATAATGACCTATACTTTGTACCATGTCACTATGCACTAATGCTCCATATGATTTACACATAGTCGCCACAGCTTCTATATCAATCATATTACCTACTTCATTATTAACATGCATTAAGCTCACAAGCGTTTTCTCTTCACTCGATCTTAGCATTTCTTCTAGATGCTTCTCATCTGGTGTCCCGCAGTTCTTGAGGTTTACGTATTCTAATTTGATATTGTTAGTACGTGCTGCCTCTTCGGCTGCATGTAGGACTGCATGGTGCTCTATGCGTGAAGTGATTATGCGCTGTACGCCTAAATCACGGGCTGCGCTATTGATTACTAGGTTATCTGCCTCTGTACCCCCAGAAGTAAAAAATATTTCTCCGGCAGATACATTTAAAATTTTGGCCACTGTCTTACGCGCATTTTCTACAATACTTTTAGCACTGCGACCTACAGCATGTGTAGAGGATGGATTTCCAAATACATCACGCATTACTTGCATAATGCGGTCAAGTACTTCTTCTCTAATTTGCGTGGTTGCTGCGTTATCAAAATAAACCTTAGACATAAGCGTTATTCATTAGGGATTTGCGTACAAAAATAATCAAAATAACTCGAGACGAGTCCAAGTGCGTATTTTTTGGTTGTATGTAACTACAGAACTTTTACAGCAAAAAAATAGTTATTATAGTTGACTTGTTCTCTAGTAAATAACATTTTCGCGAAAGCGTATTTCAATCACTTTGCCCTATTTTTGCACTAAACATTATAACTATGAAGAAGCTCACGCTTTTACTTGCTCTTATTTTTTTTATCGTATCATGTGACGATGGCGATGTTATTGTTACCCAATTAGATTTTGACGATGTTGAGTTACAATTATGTGAGAATGTTGGTAATGTTTCTAATTATGTATTTTACAAAACAAAGTCTAGTACTAATGAAGCACTTGCTTTACAATTTGAGACAGATGAACCTATATTTACCGAAGTAAACACTTCTTATTCTGTTTTACTTTCTGGCACAGACCAATACTCATATCGTGTCTTTAATGGTGATCCCAGCAACTATTTCTGCAATGCGATACCTCCTACGAGCCCTGTGGTTCAAGAAGAATTTATTAGTACAGACGGACTTGTAGAGATTTTTACTAGAGGTACAGAAAGTG
This sequence comes from Dokdonia sp. Hel_I_63, assembly GCF_007827285.1. Classification (NCBI taxonomy): domain Bacteria; kingdom Pseudomonadati; phylum Bacteroidota; class Flavobacteriia; order Flavobacteriales; family Flavobacteriaceae; genus Dokdonia; species Dokdonia sp. Hel_I_63. The sequence continues at coordinate 2,882,762 of NZ_VISD01000001.1, forward strand.
ATGCAGATTTTATTCCTACAGAAATAGAAGATCCTACACTTTTACTAGACACAGATCTCGACGGTATACTTGATTATTTAGACTTTGACGATGATGGAGATAATGTACCTACAAGACTAGAAGGTGTAGTCCTTAACGAGGATGAAACAGCAATAGATCTTGAATTATCTCGAGATACAGATGGAGATATGATACCTGATTATCTTGATGACGATGATGATGGCGATGGGATTCTTACAAGGAATGAAGATCTGGACAGAGACTTAAATCCTAATAACGATAAATCTGACCTTGATTTTCCTACAGTACCAGATTATTTAAATCCAGAAGTTGCCGTAGAAACTATTGTAAATGTTTACAGAGAACACGAATACTTTATAACAGATTTGACACTTGACATCACGATTACTAATACGGTACTCGTAAATCCAGTTAATCAGGAGGAATTGAGAGATCAGACACTACAACTGCTAGGCACTTATTCTTCAAGTGATGTATCTGTAACTGTTACACCAGAGTTTAATTAGTCGCTACATTTTGGTATATATAAACTTCGGTTGCTCCTGCACCATACTTCTGAAAATCTGCATCATAAAACCTTAGATTATCATACCTACGGAGTAGCGTATATAGCTCTTCACGAAGTACTCCTTCGCCTACCCCATGTATAAAAACCATTTTAGAAATGCGCTTTTTAATAGCAAATTCTAGTTGTCTAGAAGCGGTGTCGAGTTGAATAGTGAGAATCTCATAATTACTCATCCCACGCTGTCTATCTACTAACTTATGGATATGCAAGTCCACCTCAAACATAGGAGCATTACGTTCCTTAGGGTTTACCTTTATTACTTTCTTTCTTTTTGCCTCTTCTTTTTCTGAAATTACGGCATCTGGCACTACAGAAAGTGCCGCTCTCATACTCTTGGAAACAGCGGGAATTAGTTCGCTTTCGCGAAAATAGGATATGAATCCATCTACATCTTCTACAGAAACCTCACCATTTTCTATAAGCACTACAACACCCTCAAAATCATCATCTAACGCTTGTACTTGATCTCCTAATTTCATAGATTTGTAATAATTTAGGTTATTAGTCAGTAAAAATATACAATGTATCGAAAAGTGAGCAGAAAAATCTACTACTTGCTATACCCTATTTACAATTGATTAAGTTTGACCCCAAGTTATAACTCAGTGTAAAGTTTAAATTATGAAAAATCTACTTCTTGTAGCAGCACTTAGCCTAGGATTCTCTGCTCATGCACAACTTTTTGTGAAGCCCACAGATGCAAACACTGCTTCCTACGTATTTGTAAATGATACTTTCATTTATGTTGAAAATGATGTTGAATTAGAATCTAATAGAAGTCTAACAGCTACAACGGATAACGGAATACCTAATATTGTTTTAAGAAACAATGCTCAAATTTTACAAGGAGAAGGAACCATAAGCAAGAATAACAAAGGAACGGGAGAGATATCTATATATCAAGAAGGAACTGTAAACAATTTTGATTACAATGTATGGGGTTCACCCGTGGGCTTATCAAGAGTTGAAGGTGGCGGAGGCTTTGCAGAACCTGCAAGAGGCGAAGGTAATGGTCCTTTTGCATTTAAAAGCACAAACACAGCTGCGCAAGTTCTATTCAAACCTACAAGCGTTACACTAAGTAACCCTGCATTTGCAATAGGAGGTTACGACGGTAATCAGAATTCGGGATCTTTAAATATTGCTAGTTATTGGATCTGGGCATATAAATCTGGAGAAAACTACGGAGATTGGATACATATTTCTAATACTCAAATATTAGAGCCAGGATACGGTTTTACTATGAAAGGCATTGCCGATACTGACAATACAACGATATCAACTGAAGTGAATCAACCAGAGAATAATCCAGGTAGCTCACAAAGATATGATTTTAGGGGACGTCCTAATAGTGGGGATATTCAAATTGCTGTTGGTCCCGATAAGCAGACGCAAGTAGGAAATCCTTATCCATCTGCTTTAGATTTAAACCATTTTTTAATTAAAAACTCAAGAGGTGAAAGTGAACCAAATTCATATGCATACTCATATACATCACCATATTCTGGAGAAGTAATCAATAAGACTATAGATAGAAAAAGAGTGACTACTGGTGTTGCTTATTTTTGGGATAGTGATCCACTAGTTGGTTCTCACTACCTAGTAGACTATAAAGGAGGTTATGGAACCTATTCTCCAATGGGAGTAATAGATGGAGATGGCATCTATGTGAATGCGACGTTTCTAACTTATGATATTACTGGTGAATCAACTGGTCCGGCAGATACAGATGGAACATCATTATCTTATGATAGAAGATTTTCTCCTGTGGGACAAGGTTTCATGGTAACTGGAGCAACTAATCAAGATATGAATGGCACAGTGCCTGAAGACATCACCTTTAGCAATGAGCAAAGGGTCTTTGTACGTGAAGGAGATAACTCAGATTTTAGATCTGCTCAAAGTTCAAATAATGATATTATATCAGCACATGGTGTTGCCAATTATTATGAAAACATTGGCGACCTAAGAAAACCTTCACATATTAAATTTTATGCAGGAATTAATGACACGTATTCAAGAGAAATGAGTATTGCATTTCTAGATGAAGCAACTGATGGTTATGACACCGCGATGGATGCGCAAACTATTAGTGAAATTGCGTCAGATGTAGGGTTCAAAATTGATGGAAAGAGCAACTACGTAATCAATGCTGTACCAAAAGATGAATATCAATGGATTCCTTTATCTATAAAGGCTTCTGGACCTACAGAGTTTAAGTTTGCAGTGCACTACACAGAAGCCTTTGAGTATAACGATGTTTTCTTAGTTGATATGGAAACAGAAGCATATCATTCTATACTTGGTGAAGAGGTTCTTATGATGCTTGAGGATGGCATTTATGATGATCGCTTCTTTATTCGTTTTACAACATCAGAGGCGCAGGAAGAGGAAGAAGAAACAACTGAAGAGGAAACCACAGATAATACTGATGTAGCAGATCAAACTGTTGACATAGCGGTAAACGAACAAGATCCATTTATTGAAGAGAGCGTTCTTGAATCTTTTACTATTATACAGAACAACATTAACAACCAACTTGAAATTTATAACCCAAATAACATTGTTGTTGAGGATGTAACGTTATTTGATCTATCTGGAAAAAAGATTTTTAATGAGATAAACTTAGGTGGCCAGAGTGAATATACTTTTACTACAAGAAACTTGGCAACAGGAATATATGTAGTTAAATTTACAACTCGCGACGGACTTACAAAAGGACGTAAAATTAGCATCGTAAATTAAAATATTATATGGATGAATACATGTTGCCCTGCCTGAACAAGAAATATTTAGGTTTTGAATGCATGGGCTGCGGTATTCAAAGATCCATTTCTCTCCTTTTCAAAGGAGAATTTATAGAAGCATTTTACATGTACCCAGCAATCTATCCTTTGATAGCATTGCTGGGTTTTTTAATGCTCAACCAGTTTACAAATTTAAAATTTGCAAATAAAGGTGTAATATTTTTAGCTATATTGACGGTCGCTACTATCATTATTAGCTACACAATAAAAATGACTAACTAATCAATTAACTAAACATCAAACATTAAAATGGAAAATCGTAAACTGCCTAATGTAACCATATCTCTAGTATTAGGGATTGTATCATTCATAGCTTGCTGCTTCTCTTGGGGAATAGGAGGAGTTCTACTCTCTGGAATAGGCTTATTTTTAGCAAACAAAGACAAGAAAACATACTTACTATCACCTGATAGCTATGATAATTATGGACAGCTTAAAACTGCAAGAATTATCGCTATTATTGGTTTAGTTTTAGGTGTGCTGACACTATTAATGATAGTTGTAATGCTCGTTATGTTCGGAGGAATGGAAGGTTTACAAGAATGGCAACAACAACAAATGGAACAAGCTGGAATGGGACAATAGTTTTATTATTCTTGAATAAACATTAAACGCGTCTCACGACGTGTTTTTTTTATGCTAAATCAAAAAAGCCGTTAAGATTAATAATCTTAACGGCTTTTTACGTTAAAGCAATGTAGCTTTTTACTTTTCAAACTGCTTAAGCGTCTTGATTATTATATCAGTACAATCTAATAATTGTTCTTCTGTCATTACTAGCGGCGGTGCAAAACGAATAATGTTACCATGCGTTGGTTTTGCAAGAAGTCCATTATCACGTAGCGCAATACATATATCCCAAGCTGTTGAGCTATCTTCTGTATCATTAATTACTACAGCATTCAGTAGACCTCGACCACGTACTAGTGTTGCAATATTACTAGTATCTACAAAAGCTTGCATCTTCTCACGGAAAATTGTTCCTAGTTTACGAGCGTTCTGTATAAGATGTTCATCCCTTACAACCTCTAATGCTGCTGTGGCTACTGCTCCAGCTATTGGATTTCCACCAAAGGTAGATCCATGCTGTCCTGGCTTTATCACCTCCATAATGTGATCATTTGCTAGCACGGCAGATACAGGATAAGCACCACCAGATAGTGCTTTACCTAAGATTAAAATGTCAGGTTGTGCGTACGTGTCTTTTTGCTTTTCACAATGAGACTCACAAGAGCAATTACCACAAACTGCCAGTAAACCACCAGTTCTTGCAATTCCTGTTTGAATTTCGTCTGCTATAAAAAGTACCTCATGCTTATTACACAAAGCTTGCGCCTTACGCATATAATCATCTGCAGGAGTATAAACTCCCGCTTCACCTTGGATAGGTTCTACCAGAAAACCTGCTATATTTTTATGTGATTTAAGCGCATTTTCTAGCGCATCCACGTCATCATATGCTATTTTAATAAATCCTGGGGTATATGGTCCGAAGTTTTTACGAGCGCCTTCATCATTAGAAAATGAAATTATTGTCGTTGTTCTTCCGTGAAAGTTATTTTCACATACAATAATCTGAGCTTCATGCTCTTCTACACCTTTTTTCTCGTAAGCCCATTTTCGCGCAAGCTTTATAGCTGTCTCTACAGCTTCTGCTCCTGTATTCATAGGTAATAGCTTATCAAAGTCAAAATACTCTGTAGCGTATTTTTCGTACGGTCCTAAGGTATCGTTGTAAAACGCACGCGAAGTAAGCGTAAGTGTTTTTGCTTGTTCTGTCATTGCATTTACAATGCGCGGGTGACAGTGTCCCTGGTTTACAGCAGAATAAGCAGATAGAAAGTCGTAGTATTTTTTTCCTTCTACGTCCCACACATAAACGCCTTCTCCCTTACTTAAAACCACAGGAAGTGGGTGATAATTGTGGGCTCCATGCTTGTCTTCTAGTGCAATTGCCTCTTGTGAAGAAAGTTGATCAACAGTGGCCATAATAATAATATTTTAAAGATAGTAATCTGCGATTCCTGCTTTTCCAGAGATGGAAATGGGGAGAGAAATCATCCCATATAAGACCTCTAAATTACAAATTATAAAGGACGTGCAAAACCTTCTGAACAATTCAGAATTGTTCTATTTTTGCGCCTATGGGAAGACGTAAACAAAACAGACAGGTTTTTGAAAATATTAGTGTAACAGATGCAGGTGCAAAAGGTAAAGCTATCGGTCACGCGCCAGATGGAAAAGTAATTTTCATCAATAACGCAGTACCTGGTGATGTTGTAAACGTACAGACTACAAAGAAGCGTAAAGCTTATTATGAGGGAACGGCAACTGAAGTTTTAACGCTTTCGCGAAAGCGTACTCAACCTCAATGCGAGCATTTTGATGCATGTGGTGGTTGCAAGTGGCAACACATGGATTATAAATTCCAACTAGAATACAAACAGCAAGAAGTAGAAAATAACCTGAAACGCTTGGGTAAAATAGAACTTCCCGAGCTTACACCTATCGCTGGGAGCTCAGAGCAATACTTTTATCGCAATAAAATGGAGTTTGGCTTTTCTGACTCAAAATGGCTTACACTTGAACAAATAAAAAGTGATGAAGTCATTGAAGATAGAAACGCGCTAGGCTTCCATATCGCTGGGATGTGGGATAAAATACTTGATATTGATAAATGTCATTTACAACGTGATCCTAGTAATGCCATACGTAATGGTATAAAAGAATTTGCAACTGCAAATAATATGGCATTTTATAATGCCCGTAATCAAGATGGACTCCTTCGCACATTAATGATACGCACATCATCTAATGGTGAGTTAATGGTTTTAGTTCAATTCTTTAAGGAAGAAACTGAGAATAGAGAATTACTCCTCAACTATATAAAAGACACTTGGCCAGAAATAACTTCGCTATTATATGTAATAAATAGTAAAGGGAACGATACCATTTATGACCAAGAGGTTATATGCTTCTCTGGAAGAGATCATATTTTTGAAGAAATGGAAGGTCTTAAGTTTAAAATTAATGCCAAATCATTCTACCAAACAAATTCAAAACAAGCTTACGAACTATACAAAATCACACGAGACTTTGCTGGACTTAGTGGTAATGAATTAGTGTATGACTTATATACTGGAACTGGTACTATTGCTCAGTTTGTAGCCAAGAAAGCCAGAAAAGTGATTGGTGTAGAAGCTGTACCAGATGCAATTGAAGCTGCTAAAGAAAATGCAAAGCTTAATGGCATTGAGAATACAGAGTTTTTTGTGGGTGACATGAAGAAAGTATTCAATACAGAATTTATAAATGCCCATGGCGTTCCAGATATTATTATCACAGATCCTCCTAGAGATGGTATGCACGCAGACGTTGTACAGCAAATTATAAATATCTCACCAGAAAAAGTGGTGTACGTGAGTTGTAATAGCGCAACACAAGCACGTGATCTTGCGTTATTAGATGAAACATATAAAGTAACTAAGGTTCAACCTGTAGATATGTTTCCTCAGACTCATCATGTTGAGAATGTAGTGTTGCTTGAAAAGAGATAATATGAGAAAGCTACTTTTAATATTAATAATAAGTGCCAGTTTTGGACAGAGTTCTTGCGAACGAGATGATATCTGTGCAGAGACTACTCCCACTACTCCGTTACTTATTATTGAGTTTTATGATGTAAATAACCCAACATTATTAAAAGCTCCTAATAATCTAACGGTCTCAACAATTGTTAACGAAGAGGTAAATGAAGTATTAGCGCTCGTAAACCTAGAAAGTATAGAAATTCCTTTACGTACAAATAACGAACTCACAACGTACTCATTTACTATCAATACTGCCGAAGATGATGAGGAAGAAGCCAATACGGATGTTTTAACTTTCACTTATACCGTTACAGATGAGTTTGTAAATAAAGCATGTGGCTTTAGAGTGGTTTATGACGATTTACAAAATACAAATGATCCTCAACAAGATGGAGCATGGATACAAAATATAGATATTGAAAACCCAACGGTTAATGATCAAACTGAAGCACATATTTCTATTTTTCACTAGTATAATTCTCACCGTTTTCACCAGCTCTGTAAGAGCTCAAAAAACCTCTATAGAAAATACTGCTAGTGATTCTATTACTGCTCCTGCAGACTACTATGGTTTGCGCCTTGGTGTGGATATTTCTAAACCTATTAGGTCCTTTCTAGACGATAATTATAAAGGACTAGAACTCGTTGCAGACTTTAGACTTAAGAAGAATTATTATGTTGCTGCAGAAATAGGTAACGAAACCTGGAACTCTGACCTCCCTAATCTTGAGAATACCACTAGCGGAAGCTACATTAAAGCAGGTTTCAATTACAATACCTATGAAAACTGGTTTGGGATGAACAATCTCATTTACGCAGGGGTTAGAGCTGGTTTTTCAAGTTTTAGTCAAGAGCTAGAAAGCTATACAATTTATACCACAAATCCAGTATTTGGTGATGATACTAGGTCAATAAGTCAAGAATTCAAAGGTCTCAATGCAACTTGGCTCGAACTCAAAATTGGCTTAGAGGTAGAATTATTTAGCAACATTTACCTAGGGGTCAACGTACAATTAAAAAGAACTGTTACAACTACAGATCCAGACGGCTACTCTAACTTATATATTCCAGGGTTCGGAGAACTCACAGAAGGCACTCCTATAGGCGTAGGTTATGGATATACACTATCATATCTAATCCCTATTTTCAAAAAGTAATTATTTACGCTTTCGCGAAAACGGACTACTCCTCTTCCCTATCTAGATATTTAGCTTTTTTACTTCCCTCGTACATTTCATATTTGACAAGTCTGCTCTCTAAACTACCGTTGAAACATTTAATTTTTCTACTCGGTCTAAGTCCTACATGTTTTAATGATTCCATATTTGATGTAATCATCCAAGCGTGAGATCCAGGATATCCAGATTTAAGAGTGTCTCCTATTTCTTTATAAAATTCTTCCATCTCAATAGGTAAACGTTCCCCATATGGTGGGTTAAATACCATCTGTAAGAAGTCATTCCCTTCCTTTTCTGTCTTAAAAAAATTCTCTTCTCTTATAGTAACGAAATCAGATAGCTGAGCATTCTTAACATTCTCTCTTGCTTTCTCTACAGCAGATGGAGCTTTATCATATCCAGTGATGGTGTACCTAAAATCTTTAACTCTTTTTAAAGCAGAGGCTTCAATGAGCTCAAAGAGATCAACATCCCAGTCTCCCCACTTTTCAAAAGCAAATTCTTTTCTATTAAGATTTGCAGGAACATTACAAGCTATCATTGCAGCCTCTATACACATGGTACCAGAACCACACATAGGATCAAGAAAATCTGACTGTCCGTACCATCCGCTCATCATTATTAGCCCAGCAGCAAGTGCCTCATTAATAGGAGCAATATTTGTAGCAGTACGATAACCTCTATGGTGAAGAGAAGCTCCACTACTATCTAAAGATAGCGTACACCAATTATCTTGTATATGCACATTGAGACGAAGGTCTGGATGCTTTGTATCCACATTAGGCCTTACATTCTCTTCACGACGGAATTTATCTACAATAGCATCCTTGGTCTTAAATGAGATATACTGAGAATGGGTAAATGTAGGACCGCTTACGGTTGCATTTATTGCAAACGTAGTATTCACATCCATATATTTACGCCAATTAACTCGCTGCATGCGACGGTACAAGTCGTCTTCATTCATCACCCTAAATTCAGCAATAGGTTTTAAAATCTTGATAGCCGTACGACAGCAAAGATTTGCTTTATACATAAAGCCTTTATCACCTTCAAAAGAAACATTACGTACGCCTATTTGCACGTTACCAGCACCTAAAATACGTAGTTCTTCTGCTAATATATTTTCAAAGCCAAAAAACGTTTTGGCTACCATCTTAAAGTTTTGACTTGTCTCGCTCATATACCGCAAAAATACGTTAATTTTATCGCCTTAACACCGCAAAATACCTAACCATTTGTTAGCAATTATCTTACCCATTATCGCAGTTATTATTGGATTCACTATTGCGCTTATTTTTAAGCCTGTAGTAAATAATAGCATCAAGCTTTTGCTTTCATTTAGCGGCGCTTTTCTATTATCGGTTATCATATTTGAATTTCTACCTGAAGTTTATAATGAAAGCACAAATAATATAGGTATTTATATTATGGCTGGATTACTTGTTCAAATACTGTTAGAATTTGGTTCTAAAGGAGCTGAACATGGCCACATGCATCATCAGGATCAAGGGAGCTTCCCCTTCTTACTATTCGTAAGTTTGTGTTTACATTCTATAATTGAAGGTTTTCCCA
>NZ_VISD01000001.1:2897500-3460000 GCF_007827285.1 Dokdonia sp. Hel_I_63
AAATGTAATACAATGAACATCGCGATTTATTAAGCTTTCGCGAAAGCACAACTAACAATCAAACACATCTTTTAAAATATGCCTAGTTATTAACCAGTAGTCTCAGGCAGACTCGAACTGCCGACCTCTACATTATCAGTGTAGCGCTCTAACCAGCTGAGCTATGAGACTGTAATTAAACAATCTATAGTTGTTAAGTAATAGTCTTAAGTAAAAAACTCAATACTAAAGTCTAACTACTATTTACTTGTTTATTAAAATTAAATCGACAGCTATTGAAAACTAAAACCTATTTTAACCTTTCGGTCGTAAGTCGTTTGCTGTGTATTATTGGTATTGTTACATATAAATACATAACGCACAATAACAGGGACAAGCTCTAGAAAGGAGGTGTTCCAGCCGCACCTTCCGGTACGGCTACCTTGTTACGACTTAGCCCTAGTTACCAGTTTTACCCTAGGCCGCTCCTTACGGTGACGGACTTCAGGTACCCCCAGCTTCCATGGCTTGACGGGCGGTGTGTACAAGGCCCGGGAACGTATTCACCGGATCATGGCTGATATCCGATTACTAGCGATTCCAGCTTCATGGAGTCGAGTTGCAGACTCCAATCCGAACTGAGATAGGGTTTATAGATTCGCTCCTGGTCGCCCAGTGGCTGCTCTCTGTCCCTACCATTGTAGCACGTGTGTGGCCCAGGACGTAAGGGCCGTGATGATTTGACGTCATCCCCACCTTCCTCACGGTTTGCACCGGCAGTCTGGCTAGAGTTCCCGACATTACTCGCTGGCAACTAACCACAGGGGTTGCGCTCGTTATAGGACTTAACCTGACACCTCACGGCACGAGCTGACGACAACCATGCAGCACCTTGTAAATTGTCCGAAGAAAAAACTATCTCTAGTCCTGTCAATCTACATTTAAGCCCTGGTAAGGTTCCTCGCGTATCATCGAATTAAACCACATGCTCCACCGCTTGTGCGGGCCCCCGTCAATTCCTTTGAGTTTCATTCTTGCGAACGTACTCCCCAGGTGGGATACTTATCACTTTCGCTTAGTCACTCAGCCCGAAGGCCAAACAACTAGTATCCATCGTTTACGGCGTAGACTACCAGGGTATCTAATCCTGTTCGCTACCTACGCTTTCGTCCATCAGCGTCAATATATTGTTAGTGATCTGCCTTCGCAATCGGTATTCTATGTAATCTCTAAGCATTTCACCGCTACACTACATATTCTAACCACTTCACAATAATTCAAGACATACAGTATCAATGGCAATTCTATGGTTGAGCCACAGACTTTCACCACTGACTTATATGCCCGCCTACGGACCCTTTAAACCCAATGATTCCGGATAACGCTTGCACCCTCCGTATTACCGCGGCTGCTGGCACGGAGTTAGCCGGTGCTTATTCTTATGGTACCGTCATCAGTCTACACGTAGACCTTATTCTTCCCATATAAAAGTAGTTTACAACCCATAGGGCAGTCTTCCTACACGCGGCATGGCTGGATCAGAGTTGCCTCCATTGTCCAATATTCCTCACTGCTGCCTCCCGTAGGAGTCTGGTCCGTGTCTCAGTACCAGTGTGGGGGATCTCCCTCTCAGGACCCCTATCTATCGTAGTCTTGGTAAGCCGTTACCTTACCAACAAACTAATAGAACGCATAGTCATCTTATACCGCCGAAACTTTAATGTCCAAATGATGCCATTCAAACATACTATGGGGTATTAATCTTCGTTTCCAAAGGCTATCCCCCAGTATAAGGTAGATTCTATACGCGTTACGCACCCGTGCGCCGGTCGTCAGCAAGTAGCAAGCTACCTCTGTTACCCCTCGACTTGCATGTGTTAAGCCTGCCGCTAGCGTTCATCCTGAGCCAGGATCAAACTCTTCATCGTGTATTGTAAATAAATTTAACTCCTCACGACTCGAAATATCTGGTCAATAATAAACTTCTAGTTTTCAAATTCTTTGTAATAATACCCGAAGGTATTAATACGCGCTGTCAATTCAATAAATCAATGAACTTTCTCTACCACTATTAATAATAGAAAACTCTTGTAAATGCTAAGGATTCGAACCTCAAATTAGAATAACTAATCTTCCAAAACATCTCAATAAAAAATTTTGAACTTCGCTAGATATGTTACTGTTTCTCTAAGCGGGTGCAAATATACAACTGTTTTTTAAACTCACAACTTAATCTTAAAAATAATTGAAAATTTAATTTTCAACCTCTAAAACTAAGTAACAATTGCAATGAACATAACTCCCAAATAACCTTCATTTGTTAGCGGCTGCAAAACTACAACCTTTTTCCTAATCACAAACTATCTTTTTAAAAATAATTTGAAGAAATAAAAATAAACTTTTTGAGACATTTAAAAGAACAACCGCTTGCTGTTAAGCGGGTGGCAAAGATACACCGAAGTTCTAATCTGACAAGAATAAATATCAAAATATTTAAAATTATCTCAAAATAGACCTCCTAAAACCACCCAAAAACCCCTAATCAAATGAAAACAAAGCAGTTATTGTATTTCAAATTTTCGCGAAAGCGAAACAATCTTTCTCCTTATTATATAGTCAAACAGAATGTAATATATATTGTAAACCTTCATTGAAGATACTATCTTTGCGCCTTTAAACAATCGAACTATGATCAATATCACTTTGCCAGATGGCAATGTAAAACAGATGGACAAGGGAGCTACTCCTATGGACGTCGCAAAGAGCATCAGTGAAGGACTGGCGCGTAATGTAATTTCGGCAAAATTTAACGGGCAAACGGTTGAGACCTCTACCCCACTTACCGAAGATGGTTCGATCACACTTTTTACCTGGAATGATGATGAAGGAAAGACAGCTTTTCGTCACTCTTCTTCACACGTACTGGCTCAAGCAATTTTAAAATTATATCCTGGAGCAAAACTTACTATAGGACCAGCCATCGAAAATGGCTTCTATTATGATGTTGATCTAGGTGACCAAACTATATCTGACAAGGATTTTAAGTCTATAGAAGACAAAATGCTTGAAATCGCTAGAGGTAAACACGATTTTAGCTTGCGCTCTGTCACTAAGCAAGAGGCTCTAGATAAATACAAAGCAGAAGGCAACGAGTTTAAGGTAGAACTTATCGAGAACCTAGAAGATGGAACAATCACCTTCTGTGATCATGATGATTTTACAGACTTATGCCGTGGTGGTCACATTCCGAATACAGGAATCATCAAGGCTGTAAAGATAATGAGTGTTGCCGGAGCTTACTGGAGAGGTGATGAGAACAAACCACAACTTACTCGTGTTTATGGAACATCGTTCCCAAAACAAAAAGATCTCAAGGAGTACTTAGAATTAATAGAAGAAGCAAAAAAACGCGATCACAGAAAACTAGGTAAAGAGCTTGAACTTTTTACTTTTTCTCAACGCGTGGGTCAAGGTCTACCATTATGGTTACCTAAAGGAGCTGCGCTACGTGAGCGTCTTGAAAACTTTCTTAAGGCTGCACAGAAAAAGCAAGGCTATGAGATGGTAGTATCTCCACATATAGGACAAAAGGAACTTTATGAAACATCTGGTCACTATGAAAAATACGGTGCAGATAGCTTCCAACCTATACTTACACCTAACGAAGGGGAAGAGTTTTTACTTAAACCTATGAACTGCCCTCATCACTGTGAGATATATAATAGCCGCCCTTGGAGTTACAAGGAACTACCTAAACGTTTTGCAGAATTTGGGACTGTATACCGCTATGAGCAATCTGGCGAACTTCACGGACTAACTCGTGTACGTGGTTTTACTCAAGATGATGCACATATATTCTGTACACCAGATCAACTGGATGAAGAGTTTATGAAAGTTATAGACTTAGTGCTTTATGTATTTGGATCTCTAGGTTTTGAAAACTTTACAGCGCAAGTTTCTTTACGTGACCCAGAAAAACCAGAAAAATATATAGGAGCAGATGAGAACTGGGTGAAAGCAGAAAACGCTATCCTTAATGCTGCCAAAGCTAAAGGACTTAACTATGTTGTTGAAACTGGTGAAGCAGCTTTTTACGGACCAAAGCTTGACTTTATGGTTAAGGATGCTCTTGGTCGTAGCTGGCAACTAGGCACCATACAAGTAGATTACAACTTGCCAGAACGTTTTGAATTGCAATACAAAGGTAGTGATAATGAAATGCATCGCCCTGTGATGATTCACCGTGCACCCTTTGGAAGTATGGAGCGTTTTATCGCAATTTTACTAGAGCACACGGGAGGAAACTTCCCACTTTGGTTAATGCCACAGCAGGCCACTATTTTGACATTGAGTGAGAAATACGAGAAATATGCTCAGAATGTTTTAACTTTGCTTGAAAATCACGAAATTCGCGCTATTATAGATAACCGCGGTGAGACTATGGGTAAGAAAATACGGGAAGCAGAAATGCAAAAACTTCCGTTTATGATTATCATAGGAGAGCAAGAAGAAAATGATGGCACAATATCTGTAAGAAGACATGGTGGTGAGGATTTAGGTAGTATGACTATAGACGCTTTCGCGAAAATGGTAAACGCCGAGATAGCATCCACAATAAAAACATTTGAAGTTTAATTTAAAATAGAAACGCCATAGCAATACGTAGAAAAAGATCGAGAGGTCCTGCTAGGATCATTAAGGAAGACCAACACAAAATCAACCAAAAGATTCGTGCCAAAGAAGTACGACTCGTGGGAGAGAACGTGGAAGTAGGGATTTACCCTATCCAAAAAGCACAAGCATTAGCTGCAGAATTAGAGCTAGATCTTGTAGAGATATCACCTAATGCCGCACCGCCGGTTTGTAAAATTATAGACTATAAAAAGTTTGTATATGAGCAAAAGAAGCGCGAGAAGGTAATTAAGGCAAAAGCCTCAAAAGTGATTATCAAAGAAATACGTTTTGGTCCGCAGACAGACGATCACGATTACGAATTTAAAAAGAAGCATGCTGAAAAGTTCCTTAAAGAAGGAGCAAAACTTAAAGCTTATGTATTCTTTAAAGGTCGTTCTATCATCTATAAGGATCAAGGAGAAATACTACTTCTAAGGCTAGCACAAGAGCTAGAAGAATTAGGAAAAGTAGAACAACTCCCGAGACTAGAAGGAAAGCGTATGACAATGTTCATCGCTCCTAAGAAAAAATAAGCTTGCCTACAAGCATAAGTTGTTAGTATATAGCAGCTAGACATAAAACCCTCCTACTCTTTTGAGTCAGGAGGGTTTAGTAAGAAAATAAGTGAGATAATTTAAAAAATAGGAACAGATGCCTAAAATGAAAACAAAATCCAGTGCTAAGAAGCGTTTCAAGCTTACCGGAACTGGTAAAATCAAAAGAAAGCACGCTTTTAAGAGTCACATTTTGACTAAAAAATCTAAAAAGCGTAAGCTTGCGTTAACGCATGATGGCCTTGTGCACGATGCAGATACGAGTAATGTTAAATTGATGCTTAATCTTAAGTAATCCGTTTAACCGGTTAAAACAAATATTTTTAAACCCTGGAGTATGGCCTTCTCTCCGCTTAAGAGAGAGAACAAAAGAGTATACAGCGTGTACCGCCTGCTACAAAAACACATTAAATTATGCCTAGATCAGTAAATTCAGTTGCTAAAAGAGCCCGTAGAAAAAAGGTGATGAAGCAAGCCAAAGGTTACTTTGGAAGACGTAAAAACGTTTGGACAGTAGCAAAAAATGCAGTAGACAAAGCAATGTCTTATGCATATAGAGACCGTCGTCAGAATAAAAGAAATTTCCGTTCATTATGGATTACTCGTATTAATGCGGGTGCTCGTATGCACGGTATGTCTTATTCTCAGTTTATGGGGAAAGTAAAAGCAAATGGAATCGAGCTTAACCGTAAGGTGCTTGCAGATCTTGCTATGAACCACCCAGAAGCGTTTGAAGCAGTAATCAATAAAGTAAAGTAAGGCGCGAGCCTCATTTAATAATACATCTCACTTATTAAAAAGTCCTGCTCAAAGAGCAGGACTTTTTGTTTTAAAAAACATCTATAACATTCACTAATAATACTGAGTAATCACATTTTCGCTAAAGCTTACAGTAAAGCTATGTATCAATAATCATAATTTTAAGTCTTGCAAAGAGTCAGTTAGCCAATTATATTGTTATTTTTAAAGGCTTCACAGCATCCAACTGAAGGCTATGCAGATTAAAAATTACTCTTTACTTGTATTATTTCTATTTTCCTTTATATCACTTAGTGCTCAACTAGGCAACACTCATTACATACCACCTCTACATTCTCGAGTGGGTGTTTCTAATGCAACCATCTATTTGTCTACCCCAAATGGTGATGCAACTACTCCAATTAACGTAACTATATCTAGTGGTAATGGAACCCTTCTATCAACCCATCAGATATGGAGTGGCGCTACAGATTTTTACGAAATAGATGTGTTTAACAATTCTCCAATACTTGTTGATAATACCGAGCTCAACTCCGCTCTACAAGGAAAGGGGATCATTATAGAAGCAGATGATTTGATATATGTAAGTCTTAGAACTTTTGTAACAAATCACGCTGGGTATTTAACTGCCAAAGGAGAAGATGCGCTGGGGCAACGTTTTAGATTAGGAAGTGCACGCCTACTAGAAACAAATGGTTCTCATAGTTTTTTTGCTAGTGTAATGGCTACTGAAGATAATACTACCATCTCCTTCTCAGATTATGATACTGCCAATATGATTTTTGAAAACGGTTTAAACCCCTCTACTATTCTTAATGCAGGAGAAACTTTTGTAGTATCTGGATATAGTGGAACTATAGCAAATAGTGAAGGTTTTATAGGTGCGCTGTTAGAATCTGATAAGCCTATTGTAGTAAACTCTGGAAACTTAAACGGAAACTTCTATCAAGGTCAATATGCAAATCTGTTTTCTGATATGTTGATTGATCAAATTGTGGATGAAAGTTCTACAGGTTTTGAATATATGCTTATACGAGGAGGTGGTAATGATAGTTCTGAAGTTCCATTAATAATAGCAAATCACGACAATACTGATATTTACGTGAATGGGAATCTTGTGGGGACTATAGCTAATGCAGGAGACTTTATTTATTTAGAAAGCCCTAGTTATTACCTCCCTGATGCAAATGTGCAACATAGAAATATGTATGTTACAACCAACGATCCCTCTAAGACAATTTATGTTTACCAGATGCTAGCGGGCAGATCAGGTACTAATGACGATCCCTTTGCTGGAAATGGCAATAATTTTCCTAGTGCGACGCCAGGAATGAATTTTATACCACCTTTGAGTTGTTTTTTTCAAAACACTGTTGATTTAATTCCAGCTGTGCGAGAAATATACCCTGGTAATTTTGAAAATTTTACAGGAGACATTTTAATTACTTCTAGAGTAGGAAATACAGTCACTGTAAATGGTAATACACTAGACATCTCTACCGCGCTAGCTAATCCCGGAACGCCAGACTGGGAAACATATTACGTAAGTGGTCTCAATGGAGATGCACAGATTATTGCAGATGGTCCTATTGCAGCAGGTTTGTTTGGCGGATTTCAATCTGCAGGATTTGCTGGATATTATTCAGGATTCTCAGTAACCCCAGAAGATACTACTACTGATATTTGTTCTCAAGCAGGACCTATTGATTTACTTGAGCGTTTCAATGGAAACCCACCATCTGGAGGAGTATGGACACCTCCATTAGATAGTGGTACAAATATTTTTGATCCAATAACAGATCCTGTTTCAAATCCTTCACTTATTTATAATTACAGTGCTATTGGAGATTGCGACCCAATAGATATCGATATTGCAATTACTCTTATTAATAATCCATCATTAGACCCTATAAATGATATTGATGCTTGCGAGTCATACATTCTTACTGCCCCTTCTACCCTTTCGGGAAATTTTCTCAACGCCCCTCAATACTTTAGCGGACTACAATCAGATATGACAACAACAGTTATAGACTGGACTGTACCTATAACAGCTACTACGACAATATTTGTTTATGATGAGAATTTTGGAGGTCCAGATTTATGCCCAGAAGAATTAAGCTTTACAGTCACCATAAGTGACGAAGCTGTTGCAAATCTTGTACCTACAATAAGAATTTGTGATGATATTACAAATGATGGAATTGCAATATTTGATTTAGAGACTCTTACTGAAACAACTATTCTAGGGACACAAAGCGAAACAAGCTTTAGCATAACTTGGCACACAACTGAACAGCAAGCTATAGATAACGTATTATCCTTTTCTAATCCTTCGGCTTTTGAGACTTCTAGTACAACAGTGTATGCAAGAATTGAAAATAATTTTAATAACTCGTGTTTTGACACAATCGCAATACCTCTATTTGTAGATGCACAACCTACGGCTAATGCTGTTACCACTCAAAATATTTGTGATGATCTATCAGGTGATGGAGTTGAAATAATTGATTTAACAGATTTATCTTCTATAGTACTTGGTAGTCAAGATGCTTCAACATTCAATATTGACTACTACCCTACTAATGGTGATGCGATCAGTGGCACTAATATTATTGCTGACCCAACTACTTTTAATGTCAATGGAACTGATACTATAACGGCTAGAATCTATAATTCAGATAATAACTTATGCGCTCAGTTTACAGATATTACTGTGAATATCATCCCTCAAGCTACTGCTGTACATCCAGGAGATTATATTGTCTGTGATAATTCGATTGATGGAAGTGACACCAACGGCTTTGCAAATTTTGATTTTCTTACTTTAAATTCAGTAATTCTGGATGGCCAAAACCCCTCCGTATTTAATGTAAGCTACCACGCTAACCTAAATGACGCAACATCAAATTCAAATCCCTTGCCGTCTACATTTTACAATACAGATGCTGGTGGACAAAGTATAACTGCACGGGTTTCAAATAATCAGAATGATTCTTGTTTTGCTATGACCA
The DNA here is from genome assembly GCF_007827285.1 of Dokdonia sp. Hel_I_63. Lineage (NCBI taxonomy): Bacteria > Pseudomonadati > Bacteroidota > Flavobacteriia > Flavobacteriales > Flavobacteriaceae > Dokdonia > Dokdonia sp. Hel_I_63. The sequence goes on from NZ_VISD01000001.1 coordinate 2,906,481, forward strand.
CTTTTGATATTGTAGTAGCGCCACTTCCGGTAATCGCGACACCAGTCTTACTTAGTCAATGTGATACTGACACAGACGGATTTGCTCTATTTAACTTGACCGAAGCTGAATCACTTTTAAGCCTTAATCGGCAAAATGAAACCTTTACTTACTTTGACTCTGGTAATAATCCAATATCATTCCCTACCAGCTATACAAATCAAACCGTAAATAATGAGTCTATATTTGTAACCGTTACTACTTCAAATGGCTGTATTCTTCAGGGACAAATTAATCTTGAGGTTGACACCTCTGAGATACCTGATACGTTTCTATTAGAATATTTTGAATGCGACACGGACAATGATGGTGAAGCAATTTTTAATTTTTCGGACGCGACGGCACAAATCCTAGCGCTTTTTCCTGTAGGGCAAATGCTTACAGTCAGTTATTATGAAACACAGCAAGAAGCAGAGACTGAAATTAGTTCACTTAATAGTATCATAGATTCTTATACTAATAACCTAAATCTCACTGATAATAGTGGTAACCAAAATATTTGGGTACGCGTAGATGGTGACACTGCAAATGACTGTCGTGGTTTAGGTATGCATATACAACTCACCGTCACCCCCAACCCAACATTCTTACCTACCATCAGTAGTATTGAAACCTGTTCTGCTGTAGCCAATGCTGCTACTTTTGATTTAACGCAGCATGTAGCAGAAATTACTGGTGGAGATGCAGATCTAGAAGTTACTTTTTATGAGAGCATTGCAGCTTATACGGCTACGCCTCCTGTGGCGATTGCAAGTCCTGCCTCTTTTTCAAATAGTAGTAACCCGCAGACTATTTTCTATAGTCTAAGAAGTACAAGCAGCACGTGTACGACGTTTGATACAGCAATGAACTTTGAGATTATTGTGAATCAAAATCCTGTGGCAATTACGCCATCAGAGCTTCAAGTGTGTGATGATGATGGTGTAGTAGATGGATTTACCACGGTTGATCTTTCTCAAAAAGATGCCGAAATCACTAGTGGTTTTAATGCAAATCTCACGGTAACCTATCACTTGGACGCTGCTGGCGCTACTACTGGCGATGCAAGTATTCCAGATAGCACGATGTTTACCACCACGAGCAATCCTCAGATTGTAGGGGTACGTGTGACTAATAATATAACAGCTTGTTTTTCAACGACGAGTATGAGCATCCGTAGCTTCCCAGTGCCTGTGGCTGTCACTCCAGCCGATTATGAGGCTTGTGATGATGATAATGATGGTGTATTTGACTTTTTTGTACTTTCTTCTAGAGATGCCGAAATCACTGGTGGTGACCCTAGTTTAAATGTTGCCTACTACCTCACCCAAGCAGATGCAGATAATGCACCTGTAGGTCAAGAGCTGGACGCAGCAATGTATATCAACAACGACCCTTTTGAGCAAATCATTTTTGCTCGTGTGTTTAATGCGATAGGTTGTTATGACACGACACCACTTACGCTGAGAGTACTTAACAGACCGATGCCTAATGAAAACCCAACTCCTTTTACGCTTTGTGACGATAATAGCGACGGACTACAGATTTTTGATTTAAGCACGCAGGTAGTAAATATTTTAGGAAGTTTAGATCCTGCAACTCATAGTGTGGAATGGTTTTCTTCTCTCGCTTCCGCGGAAGCTGGAACTCCTGCCATCGCAGCTCCTAGCGCTTACACCAGCAATACGGCAACTGTTTTTGCAGTGGTGACAGATACGGCGCAACCAACGACCACAGCTACTTTTTGTAGTAACATAGCGACCCTTTCTCTTGTTGTAAATCCGCTGCCTACTCCGGTACAACCCGCCGAATATGAGCTTTGTGATGATCTAGAGAGCGGTAGTGATACCGATGAGTTTGCAAGTTTTGATCTTCGTAGCCGTGATGATGAGATTACTGGAGGTAATGATGACTGGGCAGTGAGCTATCACCTTACCCAAGGTGATGCCGATGCAGGTGCGCCAGCGCTTCCAGATGTATATCAAAATACCGTGATGGCTAACCAAACTATTTTTGCTAGAGTAGAAAATATAGTAACTAGCTGTTTTGAAACCACCACCCTTACGTTAGTGGTAAACCCATTACCATCACCTACCACTATTGCAGCGGTAGAAGAATGTGATACCATGGCAAACGATGGAGATGTAGATAATGATGGAGACGCAGTATTTGATCTTACAGGTCAAGTAACTGCAGATATTATCAATGGAGAGACGTTTATGTCACTCACTTTTCATGAGACACTCGCTTCCGCGGAATTGGGTAGTCCATCGATAGCAACTCCTGCAGCTTATGAGACTGTATCTAGAACAATATACGTACGAGCAACCGATACGGACCCAGCAACAGCAACCCAGTGTTACCGTGTTATCGAACTAGTACTTACCGTACAACCAGCACCTGTACTTCCTACAGTAATCCCAGATTTAACCTCTTGCGATGATAATGAAGATGGACAAGCGCTTTTTGATCTTACTCAAAACGATGCAATTGTTCTAGGAACACAAACCACTGCTGATGTTACCCTTACCTATCATGAAACCCTTGCCAGCGCAGAAGCGATGGTAGGAAGTGCAAGTGATATGCCAGTTGCCGATCCGCTGAACTATTTAGCAAGTGCGCCAACCACGCCAATCTGGGTGCGTCTAGAAAATACAACTACAGGATGTACGGTCGTTGGCACTTTCAATCTAAACATAGCGATGATTCCAGTAATCACACCTCCTGGAGTTTTTGAGCAGTGCGATAGCGCAGGAGCACTGGTAGGCAACGATACTGATGGGATTACAAGTTTTGATTTAACGAGCCTTGATACTTTAATTACTGGAGGAGACACCACTTTAAGTGTTAGCTATTATGAGTCGCAAGCCGACTTAGATGCTGGGGCAACCAATGCTATCATGACCCCAACAGCCTATATAAATACAGGCATGAGTCCGCAGACCATTTTCATTTTAGTTACAAGTGATCAGGCAGGAATGTGTGGTGCTCAAACTACGGTAGACCTTCAGGTGAATCCACTGCCAGTCATTGGAGAGCCATTACCAGCGGCAGTAGCTTGTGATGAAGATAATGATGGCTTTGGAGCATTTGACCTGCAGCAATATAATGACGACTTACTAGCAACAGTAACGAATGTAGCCTTACGTTTTTATGAGACCTTAGATAATGCATCGGCAGATACAGGAGCAGGTCAGATAGATATTACGGTTCCTTATAATAACATTTCAGGAATGACTTCGCTGTATGTCGTTGCACAAGACACGGATGCTACCACAGCCACAAGTTGTACGAAGATCTATGAGTTTGAACTTATTGTATTCCCTATTCCAGAGCTTCCAGCAACACTAGCAACCCTTGCAGCATGTGATGATAACAATGATTTAATGGAGGTTATTGACCTTACTCAAAATGAGGCTGCGATTATAGGAACGCAAGATCCAGCAACCCTTGTCATTACCTACCATAATACACAAGCAGATGCTGATTTGGGAATCAATCCAATTGTAAACCCTACCGCTTATACAGCAACACAGATAACACCACTAGAAACTATCTGGGTAAGATTACAAGTAAGTGACGGCTCTCCAAATATATGTGCTGCCATTGGTTCTTTTGAGATATCAGTTGAGACACCACCTACGGCAAACCCGAATGGTGATGAGCTAGACCTGATGATTTGTGATGATGATACAGATACTTTTACCGTATTTGACTTAAGCGTAAACCAAGCCAGTCTCACTGGTGGTGATCCGCTGCTTACGGTGACGTATTATGAGAGTCTTGCAGCTTTGAATGCAGGAACTCCTATTGCAGATCCTTCGGCGTATACAAATGTTTTAAATCCTCAGACCATCCAGGCAGTAGTATCAAGCCCAGCAGGATGTAGTGATGGAACGACCTTTAATATTGAAGTGTTACCACTGCCAACGCCAAATACCAACCCAGATGCGCTTGAAGTGTGTGATACGACTACAGATATTGACACTGATGGTGATGGAGTGATTGATGCAGGTTCAGGTTCGGCAACAGATGGTTTTGAAGTCTTTGACTTAACACCTGCTATCGCGCAGATTGCTGGAGCTGAACCTGTGAATGTAACGGTGTATACAGAGCTCGCTTTCGCGGAAGCGAACCCAGAAGACACCACGCTAGCCATTGCAGATGTGACTGCGTTTATCAATACCGTGACTGGCAACCAAACATTATACGCACGAGTGGAACGTGATGTGCCAGGCGATAGTGACTTGGATAGCGACGGAAATCTATGTTTTGTAGTTGTTCCTTTTGAAGTAGTGGTAAACCCGCTACCGATCTTGGCAGAAGCTGGACCTGTAGATTATACCTTCTGTGAAGAATTTGATGGTGATGACTCGATGGGAAGTGTCGATTTAACAACCCTCGCAGATTTGGCTGGATTACTTGCTGCGCCGCAGGTAACCAGTGATTTTATGATCACTTACCATGAACTAGAGGTGCAAGCGGCAGCAAATGCAGCAGCGCTTAGCTCGCCATATACGGTGGCAGATAATCAGGAATTATTTGTACGTATAGAAAATGCGACGACAGGATGTGTGAATTTTACCAGCATCATCTTTACGGTAGAATCACGTCCAGAAGTATTCCCAGCAGATAATATCGTGCAATGTGCAGACGATTTTGGAGTAAATATCGCGCCAGAGCAGAGTACGGCAACTTTTGATCTTACTCAGCAAAACGCTGTCATCACTGGAAACGTAGCCGCAACTTCCGTAAGTTATTATACTAGCCTTGCAGATGCGCAGGCGATGACAAATGCGATTGCTACTCCTAGTGCTTTTGAAAACACCATAAATCCGCAGGTGATTTATGCTAGAGCGGTAAACACTGCAAGTAGCTGTGAGAGTAGCACGATAGAGAGTTTTGAGATATTTGTACAACCGTTGCCATACACCAACTTAACTAATGAAGGCGGACAGATTTGTGTAGATGAAATTACAGGCGAAGCGCTTAATCCGTTTATCATTGATGGTACGGTGGAGAGTCCGCAGATTGGGGTTACTTATAGTTATGCTTGGACACGTGACGGCGCATTGGTATCACTAAACCCTGAGGTGACTATTGATGCTGCAGGGACGTATCAAGTAATGATTACCGCTACTTATGGAGATGGTACAAGCTGTGATTATGTGGCAGAAGCGGTATATAGCGCAGAGAGCGCACCCGTTTTTGAAGCGGTCGTAGTAGAATCTTCCTTTAACAATAGCGGATTATACACGGTAGAAGTAATTAATGTTACAGGAGCAGATGTCGCTTCAGCATATGAGTTTGCGATAGATGATGGGCCGTTCCAGAGTAGTACTACTTTTACAGGAGTAACACCGGGGACACACACTGTTTTTGGAAGACTGGCGAGTGGTAACTGTAGCGTATCAGAAGTAGAGATAGGGATAATTGATTACCCAAGATTCTTCACACCAAATGCAGATGGTTTCCATGATACATGGAATATCATAGGACTGGGAGTAGCACCAAACTTAAACGCAAAGATTTTCATCTTTGATAGATATGGAAAACTCCTAAAGCAAATCAGCCCAGTAGGTGCAGGATGGGACGGTACTTTTAATGGACAACCTATGCCATCAAACGATTACTGGTTCCGCGTAGAGTTTACAGAAGTAGACGAGCTAGGAACACAAAGAACCGTAAACGGACACTTTACATTGAAGCGATAAACAATCATCATCTAGATTTAAAAAGCCCTCAGTATATGATACTGGGGGCTTTTTTATGTATTGATGTTTAGAATAGAAATATATCAGTTATCTGCTAAGTAATCTTAGCGTTTAAGCAAGTTTTAGTACTTTATAATACATGGATAACCTTTAATTACGTGCGTGAGGGATAGCAGTGGTTACCCTGCAGTGTTGTGGAGCGATAGCGCAGCATCACGAAGCGTATGAACGTATAGCCCGGTCACTAAACTTCAAGAATGAAATGAATGAAGGATAGGGGCACGCCCTGAGGGAAAGGAAAAAGCTATCTAAAAAGCTCCCAATCTAACTTTACAGAAAACACGTTAGAATAAATAGCGGCGCTCTGGTCACCTATATCTGTAAGAGCATAATCTACATGAATTCCCTTGTACTTGAATCCTACACCTATGTTAGGCTGAAAACCTATAGACGTAGAGTTATCAAGAGCAGTAAGTTCTTGGAAATTACCAAAGCCAGCTCTCACATAAACAAGTTCTGCATAGCCAAACTCTAGGCCCAAGGCAGGTGTTGCACTTACGGCAGACGATGATATAATGTCATTAGTTTGCGCAAATCTAAAATTCATATCTAGTTCTGCACGTAAGGAGTAATCATAATGAAAAATCCACTGGCGACCGAATCCTACTTGAAGTTTAGGGATGGTGATTTCTGTACTTTCTGGTAAGTCTTGATTTTGACCTTCGACGGCATCGCTTATGGTAGCAAACTCATCTTCATCAATACTCCACGCGTTTACTGTAGTGGTGATGTCTCGAGCCATAACTCCAAAATCCCAATCTCCTTTTTTCCATTGTAACCCTACATCAAGGCCAAAACCCCAGCTGTTTGCAAAATCACCTATCACACGACGTACCACTTTTGCATTCACACCTAGATTAAAACCATCTAGCGGTAATGCTCTTGCATAAGACACAGTAAAAGCATAATCTGCAGTAGAAAATAGACTGATACGATTGTAATCTATGTTTCCTTGATCGTCTATAAGTTGGGTAGTATTTAAAATATCATCAACTCCAAAACGTATTACAGAAATACCTATGGCGCTTCTATCATCAAGAGGTTTTGCAAAAGCGATGTAATCATAATTTGCAATATTTGCAAAATAGGAGGCGTGCATTAATGAGATCTGATTATCTTCTAGATTGACTAAACCTGCAGGATTCCAATAGCCTGCATTTACATCACTCGTACCAGCAACAACGGCATTACTCATACCAAGAGCGGCAGCATCAACACCAATATTTAAAAATTCATTCGAATATTTACGTACCGTTTGTGACACAGCAGTAACTGAAATGAGTAGAAATAGTATAGAAAGTGATTTTTTCAATAGCAGGATTTATGGGACAAATATCCCACTTTTAGTACACATTGTAAACAATAAAACGAGCTAGATATTGCACAAGCCTATATTAGTCGAAAATTCTTCCATACTTTTACTAAAAATTAAACAATGTCTATAAAGAGTTACGTTCCTAATGCAATTACAATGGGTAATCTGTTAAGCGGTTGTGTTGCGGTAGTTTTTGCTGTAAATGATCGTCTAGAGCTTGCTGCGATATTTGTAGCTCTTGGGATTTTCTTTGATTTTTTTGACGGCTTTTTTGCACGAATTCTTAATGCTTCAAGTGAGGTAGGATTACAATTAGATTCTCTTGCAGATATGGTTACTAGCGGTGTTGTGCCAGGAGTGGTTATGTATCAACTGCTAGAAGATGCTAGCGGTATTCCTTGGGGTGCGGCACTAGAAGAGCAGCACTTTCACTTGGGTTATATAGGTTTTGCAATAACGATGGCTTCGGCATATAGACTTGCAAAGTTCAATGTAGATGATCGTCAGACTAACTCGTTTATAGGACTTCCAACTCCTGCAAATACCTTGTTTATACTAAGCTTACCTCTTATATTGATGTTTGAAGAGTACGCTTTCGCGAAAGCGTTATTAGAAAATCCATACTCCCTTATAGTACTTACCGCATTAAGTTGTTTTATGCTCAATGCAGAGCTTCCATTATTTGCTTTAAAGTTTAAAAACTGGTCTTTTGGGGAAAACAAAGTGCGTTACCTCTTTTTACTTGCAAGTGTGTTACTGCTTGTGTTCTTCCAGTTTTTAGGGATACCTATCATCATCATTCTGTACATCCTTCTTTCTATTGTTTTTAAAGAGCAAGCGTAGTCTTTCATCTATGTAGCCATTATCTTTGTGTAAAACTTAGAAAATGGATAATCAAGAAATAAGAAATCTAGCCCCAAAGGCACTCTGGAATAAATTTGCAGATCTAAATGCTGTGCCTCGTCCTTCAAAAAAGGAGGAGCGCGTCATTGCGTTTATGAAAGACTTTGGTAAAAAATTAGGTTTAGAAACAATAGAAGACGAAGTAGGTAATGTGATCATAAGAAAACCTGCTACTGCTGGTCATGAGAACAAGAAAATGATTGTGATGCAGTCGCATCTTGACATGGTACATCAGAAAAATAATGACACCGATTTTGATTTTGATAATCAGGGTATCGAGATGTATGTAGATGGTGACTGGGTACGTGCAAAAGGAACTACACTAGGAGCAGATAACGGTCTTGGAGTGGCGACAATAATGGCTGTACTTGAAAGTACCACCATAGAACATCCAGCTATAGAAGCATTATTTACTATAGATGAGGAAACAGGTATGACTGGGGCGATGGGTCTTAAAGGAGGAATTCTTAAAGGTGACATCTTACTTAATCTAGATACAGAAGAAGATGACGAGATAGGTGTAGGTTGTGCAGGTGGTGTAGATATCACAGCTACTCGCAATTACCCAGAAGAAGGAATAGATGATGGTCTTGTAGCTTATAAAGTTACTGTAAATGGTCTTAATGGAGGTCACTCTGGAATGGATATCATCAAGGGACTTGGTAATGCAAATAAAATGATGAACCGCTTATTGCGCAGTGCATCAGAAAATTTTGATATACGTATTTCAAGCATTGATGGTGGAAGTTTGAGAAATGCAATCCCAAGAGAAAGTGTAGCTATCATTGCAGTAGATGAGAATCAGCTGGCAGCTTTTGAAGCAGATTTTCAGGATGTGGCAAGTGGTATTCAAGTAGAGTACAATTCGCTAGAAGAAAACCTTAGTATTACCGCAGAGAAAACAGATCACCCTGATAATGTAATGAACATGGAAGCTCAACAAGAGCTTATTAAAGCAATAAGTGCAGTTCATAATGGGGTCTATAGAATGAGCCCAGAGATAGAAAATCTAGTGGAAACTTCTAATAATATAGCTAGAGTGATTGTAAAAGATGGATCTATAAAAATAGGTTGTCTTACACGCTCATCAGTAGATAGCACAAAGGATGATCTCGCAAATGCTATTACAGCTACGTTTGAACTTGCAAACTTTGACGTAGCACTTTCTGGTGATTATCCAGGATGGGCTCCTAATATGGCGAGTCCTATCTTAAAGGTGCTAGAAGCAAAATATAAAGAGATCAATAATGAGAATCCACATGTAGCGGCTTGTCACGCAGGACTTGAATGTGGTATCTTAGGTCAGAATTATCCTGAGATGGATATGATTTCCTTTGGGCCTACTATTAAGGGAGCGCATTCTCCCGATGAAAGAGCAAGCATCTCTAGTGCTCAAAAGTACTGGGATTTTGTAATAGAAATATTGAAAGATATACCAGTTGCTTAACAGCTGATTATTTCTTCAAATCATTAGATAAAAAAAAGCTAGCCATCGTAGATGGATAGCTTTTTTAATAGGTTGTAATGTTTGTATTACTTTACAATCTCTACAAGTTCAATTTCAAATACAAGATCTGCCTTAGGAGGTATTGCACCAGGGTAACCTTGTGCTCCGTATCCTAAGTGGTAAGGGATGAATAGTGTTGCTTTATCACCTATAGACATTAATTGTAATCCTTCTTTAAATCCAGCAATAAGTCTAGCTTCTGGGCTATATACTGTTTCAAGAAGTTTGTATTGTCCAGCAGCTTTCTTACGGTCGTCTAGTTTATTATTTGCAGCAGCTACTTCTTCGCTACTTGTATCAAATAACTCTCCCGTTGTAAAGAAACCAGCATATTCTACTTTTACTTTTTGACCAGTATTAGGCTTTATTCCTTTTCCTTTTTGATCAAAGTAAATTCCTAATCCGCTAGGAAGTTCTTCAATTCCTTCTCTCTTAGCATCAAGTTCTGCTTTTTTACCAGCAAATTGCTTTGCTTTTTCGGCAGCTTCTTTTGCTTTGTTTTCTTCAAAGGCAGCTAGTTCATTTGTAAAGGTCTCACCAGCGTTGTAATTCTTTACATCACTTCCTTTTCTGATGATATTTACTTGCTGGATAATTACTGGAGTTTTTGGTTTTCCAGCACGTGGATCTTCAAGCTCTACCTCTGTAATAGCATCTACAACTTCTAGTCCAGTAACTACTTTACCCCATACTGTATGACAACTTACTCTAGGGTTATCGCAGTTTTTAAGATTTCCGTTTGAGTCATAACCATCAAGATGTGGTGTCGCTTTATGTGTAATAAAGAACTGACTTCCGTTAGTCGCATATCCAGAGTTTGCCATAGAAAGAACTCCTGCAGAATCATGTCTACGCTCAGGAGTAAGTTCGTCAAAGAACTTGTATCCAGGATCACCAGAACCTGTACCTGTAGGATCACCACCTTGAATCATAAAGTCCTTTATGATTCTATGGAAGGTTAATCCATTGTAAAATGGCTTACCAGCATATGTGCTATCTGCTAGAGGGTGTGTACCTTCTGCTAGCGCAACAAAATTTGCAACCGTTGCAGGGGCGTCATTATAAAAAAGCTCTGCAACCATGGTTCCCTTATCTGTGATGATTTCTGCATATAATCCATCTCCTAGATCTGGATATTTATCATTACATGAAAAGAGTGATAAAATTACTGCAACTAATAACATACTTGTTTTCTTCATTGTTTGTGATTTATTTATTCGTTTGATTGGTCTTTTATTTCAAGTAAAGTAACGGTACTACGCACTGGGGTATTGCTAGGTATTCTATCTTCAAAACCGTAATAGCCGTAAGCTTTATAACTAGGAAATAGAAATGTCATTGTTTCTCCTTCCTTCATTAATTTAAGTCCTTCCCTTATTCCGGTAATTATATCTGGATTACTTTGATCTATTTGAGTAACCGTATTTCCTAGTTCTTCTTGCGTAACAAGTTCCTTACCGTTGATTGTTGCGAGGTTGTAATTAAACAAAACAAGATCACCTACTTGAGGAGCTTGCTTACCTAGTGTATCTTTTGCAATATAAGAATACCAAAAACCATTAGGTGAAGGGTTATAGATGTTTAAAGTATCACTAGCTATAAATTTCTTAATAGCTGCTTCATCTTGAGCAATAAGCTCTTTGTTGCGAGAGATAGTTTCTGTCTTCACGTAAGATCCTGTTTTTTGAGAAACTGGTCTGCGAGCAACTGTCTCAGAGCATGAAACAATAAGGAATATAGAAAACAGAAATATTAAATTTCTCATGATGATAATTGGTCTTTATATGAAGGCAATAACTCTTTAAAGTTAGCAATAGTTTCTGCAAGTGCTACCTCGCTTCTTCCACCTGCGGCATTAGTATGTCCTCCACCATTATAATGAGCTCTAGCAAATTCATTTACAGAGAACTCACCTTTAGATCTAAGCGACATTTTTATAATACTATCTGCTTTATGTTCTATAAATATCACAGCAAATATAATGCCCTCTAGCGAAAGACAATAATTTACAAAACCTTCTGTATCCCCTTTTTGAAAATTATGGTCATCTAGCTCTTTCTGCGTCATAGTAATAAAAGCAGTTCTATACTCCCTTAAGACTACAAGATTATTAAGAGCAACACCTAGGAGTTGAAGTCTAGACTCGCTATTAGTATCGTAAATATTTTGGTGTATCTGGTCGTTATTTGCTCCTTTTTTAATAAGAGCAGCAATAACCTCGTGAGTAGTAGCGGTGGTAGATGAGAATCTAAAAGATCCAGTGTCTGTCATGATGCCTGTATACAAACAGCTAGCCATGTCTGCAGTAATTAGCTGCTCATCACCTAAAGCTTTTATGAAATGATATACCATCTCACAAGTACTGCTCATGGCAGTATCACTATAAGTAACCGCAGCATAATCTGCTGGTTGCTGGTGGTGGTCTATCATGATAAATGGAGCCTTGACATTATCAAGCACCTCTTCTAAGTCTCCTACTCTAGAAAAATGATTAAAGTCTAACGTAAATACGAGGTCCGCTGTTTTTATTGCATCCCTTGCATTAGTTGTATTAGATGTGTAAAAAAGTACATCGTCATGACCTGGCAGCCACTTTAAAAAATGTGGATACTCATTAGGCGCCACTACAACTGCCTTATGACCTTTTTTATTTAAATATGCTACAAGTGCAAGTGTACTTCCCATAGCATCTCCATCAGGATTTTTATGAGGAATTACAGCTATGCTTTTTGAGTCTTTAAGTAACTCTTTTGTTGTTGAGATTTGAGAGATATTCATAGTTTGCGAATATACAATTTCTGCTGTGCTCTATTTCTGCTTGTGATTAAATATTTAGCTTTTCAAGGAGATGAAAACTTAATATGGTGGTAACATTAAAAAGCAGTATTTTTGCACGCGATTTCAAGAAAGAGTTTTTACGCTTTCGCGAAAATTTTAAAAGCCCAACACGTGGGCATCTAAAAACTAAGTGAAGGTAGGGAGATAATACCGCCATTGCAGAAATTAAAGAATTATGACAAACAGAACTTTTACAATGATTAAGCCTGATGGCGTTGAAAACGGACACATCGGAGCAATCTTAGAAAAAATTACTGCTAGCGGTTTCCGTATTGTAGCAATGAAACTTACTCAAATGACGAAGGCAGACGCTGAGACATTTTATGCAGTACACAACGAGCGTCCATTTTTTGGAGAGCTTGTAGAGTTTATGACACGCGGACCTATCGTTGCAGCAGTTCTTGAAAAAGAAAATGCAGTAGCAGATTTCCGTACGCTTATTGGAGCAACAAACCCAGCAGATGCTGCAGAAGGTACTATCCGTGCTTTATATGCAACTTCTATGGGAGAAAATGCAGTACACGGTTCTGATAGTGATGAGAATGCAGCTATTGAAGGTGCTTTCCATTTTTCTGGACGTGAGATGTTTTAATTGCTAGCGCAATAAACATATACATATCTTACATGTGTTTTTACACACTAGGATTTATTTTAAATGCTTCTTCTATATAACATAGAAGAAGCATTTTTATTTACAGCTATTGTTGCGTTAAGGATAGTAGTGGTTACCCCACACGAATTGAGAACATCGAGCCATCTCACTTTTATGTGAGCTGATAGCGAGGTTTTCTTAATGAGGAGGAGTAAAAACGGATAGCCTGACCCGTAGGGTAACGCCCATATAATATGACGCCGTAATCGCTCTGAATAGTAGACTGATATATTAACTAAGCTGTTTTATTTCAATAATTTGAGTGCTTTTTGATTCATTTTAAAAGGAGAAAGCACATATAATATAGTAATAGTAAATATTTTAATTAAAAATACTTACTTTTGCACCGCCAAAAACACGGCATTAATACAACCCATTATGGACGTAAGGAATATCGCGATTATCGCCCACGTAGACCACGGTAAGACAACCCTGGTAGACAAAATTATGTATCACTGTGAGCTTTTTAGAGAAAACGAATCTAAAGGAGAACTTATTTTAGATAATAACGATCTTGAGCGTGAGCGCGGGATTACAATTACTTCTAAGAATGTTTCTGTAATGTACAAGGGAACGAAAATTAACATTATCGATACTCCTGGTCACGCCGATTTTGGTGGTGAAGTAGAGCGTGTATTGAATATGGCAGACGGTGTATGTCTTCTTGTAGATGCATTTGAAGGGCCTATGCCGCAAACACGTTTTGTACTACAAAAAGCTATTGACCTTGGTCTTAAGCCTTGTGTGGTGATTAATAAAGTAGATAAAGAAAACTGTACTCCAGATATTGTACATGAAAAGGTTTTTGACCTTATGTTCGAATTAGGTGCAGAAGAGTGGCAGCTAGACTTCCCTACTGTATATGGTAGTGCAAAGAATAACTGGATGAGTGACGACTGGGAGAAAGAAACAGATTCTATCGAGCCATTGTTAGAAATGGTTATGGAGCACATTCCAGTACCAGAAGTAAAGGAAGGTAACACACAGATGTTAATTACATCTTTAGACTTTTCTTCATTTACAGGACGTATCGCAATAGGACGTCTTAACCGTGGTGAACTTACAGAAGGTATGCAAGTATCTCTTGTAAAGCGTGATGGAACTATTAAGAAAACACGTATTAAAGAATTACACACTTTTGACGGTTTAGGTCGTTTAAAAGTACCAAGCGTTCAAGCTGGTGATATTTGTGCAATTGTAGGATTAGAAGGATTTGAAATAGGTGATACTGTTGCAGATTTTGAAAACCCAGAAGGTCTTGCAACTATCGATATTGATGAGCCTACAATGAGTATGCTTTTCTCAATTAACGATTCACCTTTCTTTGGAAAAGATGGAAAGTTTGTAACATCACGTCACATTAAAGATCGCTTAACAAAAGAGCTTGAAAAGAACCTTGCACTTCGTGTTAATGATACAGACAGTGCAGATAAATTCTTAGTGTATGGTCGTGGAGTAATGCACCTCTCTGTACTAATTGAAACAATGCGCCGTGAAGGATATGAATTACAAATCGGGCAGCCGCAAGTAATTATAAAAGAAATAGACGGAGTAAAATGTGAGCCTATAGAAGAGCTTACTATTGACCTTCCGGAAAATGTATCTGGTCGCGCTGTTGAGTTTGTGACAATGCGTAAAGGTGAAATGCTTTCTATGGAGGCAAAAGGAGAGCGTATGATTATTGAATTCTTAATTCCATCACGTGGTATTATAGGATTACGTAATCAACTACTTACTGCAACTGCAGGAGAAGCAATTATGGCTCACCGTTTTAAAGAATACCAGCCTTTTAAAGGAGATATTCCTGGACGTATATCTGGATCTTTAGTATCTATGGAAAATGGAAATGCAATTCCTTATTCTATCGATAAATTACAGGATAGAGGTAAATTCTTCGTATCTCCAGGTGAAGATATTTATGAAGGTCAAGTAATTGGTGAGAACTCTCGTCAAGATGACATGAACATCAACATCACAAAAGCTAAGAAGCAATCTAACGTACGTTCATCTGGTGCAGATGATAAGGCAAAGATTGTTCCTGCTATCAAGTTTTCATTAGAAGAGGCGCTAGAATATATTCAGAAAGATGAGTATGTAGAGGTTACTCCTAATCACTTGAGATTACGTAAAGTTTACCTTAAAGAGGTAGATCGTAAGCGTTTTAAAATAGCTTAAGAATCTTAGAAATAAAAATACTATAGAAAAAACCTACTCGTACTGAGTAGGTTTTTTTATGGGCAATAGTGATTGATACTATTTGTAGTGGCTTTTAAGTCTAGTATTTGAGGTAGCTCGTTTAAATTTCGAAAATCTATATACGCTGGCTAACATCTATCAAAACAACGATTATATATAATTATGTTTGTATTTTACAGTACTAATAGAGCAACTCCCAGTATTTGAAATCATCTTATACCATCCATAAGTTTCAACAAAAGGACACCATCCAGTGGAACGATTTTGTCGCGCTATCGTGCAACGCAACATTTCTTCATAATAGGGCATTTATGGAGTATCATTCTGATCGTTTTATAGATAACTCACTGATGATTTATAAGAACAAAAAAGTAGTCGCACTGCTACCGGCAAATCTTAAAGGAGAAACAATCTATAGTCATCAAGGACTTACTTATGGAGGATTATTAATGCTAGCCTCCCTCAAGATTGCGGACGTACTAGAGTTATTTAAAGAGCTACTCACTTATTTAGAGTCCATAAATATCCAGACGCTTTACTTAAAGCAGATTCCTAGTTTTTACAATCGTTTGCCTAGCGAAGGACTAGACTATCTTTTACAACTCGTTCAAGGGGCTTGCTATAGAGTGGATAGCGCCTCAGTCATTGATTATAGAAATGACATACAGATTCAATCTAATAGGCTTGAAGGTGTAAAGAAAGCTCAAAAACACGATTTACTTATTAAAGAAGAAGATAATCTTGAAGATTTCTGGGATGTTATATTAATTCCTAACCTTAAAGAGCAACATAATGCGGAACCTACACACTCTATAGAAGAGATAACCTTATTAAAGAAAGCGTTCCCTAATAATATTAGACAGTTTAATGTTTACCATAATGGGCAAATTGTTGGTGGTGCTACAATATTTGAGACAAGTACTACAGCACATGTACAGTATATCTCGGCAAATAGTAAAAAGCAAACTTTAGGTACATTAGACTTTCTCTTTAATCATCTTATAAAAATTACCTTTAAAGACAAGCGGTATTTTGATTTTGGAACATCAAATGAGAATGCAGGAAAACAACTCAATAAAGGACTTACTTATTGGAAGGAATGTTTTGGCGCACGTACTTTTGTGCATCGAAACTTTAAAATAAACACTGCAAATCATATCTATTTAAATAACGTACTGGTATGATTCCATTTTTAGATCTTAAGAAAATAAATGCTCCCTTTGAACAGGAGTTTAAAAACAAGTTCGATTCCTTTTTAGCGGAAGGTTGGTTTGTACTAGGAGAAGAGGTGCAACTCTTTGAAGCAGAATATGCTCAGTATTGTGGAACAACACATTGTGTAGGTACAGCAAATGGTCTCGATGCTTTACGACTCATTTTTGAAGGCTATAAAATCTTAGAACAGCTTCAGGAAGGAGACGAGGTTTTAGTTGCAAGTAATACGTATATCGCTACGATTATCGCTATTAAGCAAGCTGGTTTGATTCCAGTATTAGTAGAAGCTTCGTTACTTACATATAATTTCGATTTTGAAGATCTAGAACATAAAATTACTCTTAAAACGAAAGTAGTGTTACCTACACACTTGTATGGGAAACTTACGGATATGGAAAGGATTAACGCTTTCGCGAAAGCGTATAACCTATTTGTAATTACAGATTGCGCACAATCACACGGAGCGAAGGATGTTAAAGGAAATCGCAGCGGATCACTAGCAGATGCGAGTGCACACAGTTTTTACCCTACTAAAAATCTAGGAGCCTTAGGAGATGCCGGAGCAATTACCACAGATAATGAATCGCTGGCTCAGGTGGTAAAAAAATATAGAAATTACGGCTTTAAAGAACGCTATGTAGCCGAATATGCAGGAGTTAATTCTAGACTTGACGAGTTACAAGCGGCCTTCTTGAGAATAAAATTAAGAGAATTAGACATACAAAATCAAAAACGTCGTGAGATTGCGATCCAATATCTCAGTAAGATTGATAATAAACATATTTTACTACCTCAATTAGATAAAGAGGAAAATCATGTGTGGCACTTGTTTGTGATACGAAGTGTTTATCGAGATCAATTACAGACACACTTACAAAATCAAGGGATAGGGACTAATATTCATTATCCAGTTCCTCCTCATAAACAAGAGGCACTTAGCGAGTACAATATGCAATCATTTCCCGTTTGTCAGCAATTGCATAATGAGGTACTTAGTATTCCTCTATCACCAGCATTATCAGAGGAAAATGTTGAGGAAATTATAACAGCGCTAAACAACTTTAGATGCTAAGTAAAATACGCGCTAGTATAGGTAATAATACTCTTTTAAAGATAGGCTCGATAAATGCTGTGAGTGTAATTCTTCAAATTTTAGGAGGTCTTATAACTTCAAAACTTATTGCTATTTATCTAGGAGAGCGTGGCATGGCATTGCTAGGTTATCTGCGCAATTTTATTACTTCGGCTCAAGCTGCAGGAAATCTAGGTTTGTCTAACGGTATTGTCAAGTATGTAGCTACCGGTGATGAGAAGAGTCATTTATTGTCAAAATTATTATCTACAGTTGTTATTGTGAGTCTCGTTGCGACTTTAATTGTATCGTCGGTGTTATATGTAGGCGCAACATATTTTAATACACAGGTTTTTGGAGAAAGGACACAGTACATATACGTATTTAAATTGCTAGCTATAGCCTTGCCGTTTATAACACTTAACGGTATTCTGCTAGCCGTTATTAATGGGCAGTCGGCTTATAAGAAGGTGGTTAACATTCAAATATTTTCTAATCTTTTAGGTCTTGCTATAGCGGTGTTAAGTATTGTATACTACGGTGTGCAAGGTGCACTATTTGCACTAGTTATAAGTCCAGCAGTGATACTTGTGATTACCTTAATTGCATTAGGAAAGCAAGGTGATGTATTGAGAAGTATTTTATGGTCAAACTTTGATACAGCAGCGCTACTAAAGCTAGGATCGTACACACTTATGGCTTTGTTCTCTATGATTGTGCTGCCGCTCGTATACATTGCCATACGTAAAGAGATAGGTGATGGTGCTGGTTACTGGGATGCAATGACCAGAATATCTAGTTATTATGTGAAGTTTGTCGCCACACTAATGACGTTGTATATACTTCCTCAACTCGCAAAGGCAAGTACAGACGCATCCTTCAGAAAGGAGATATTTGGGTTTTATAAAACTGTTCTTCCACTCTTTGGAGTTGGACTTGTGGTAATATTTCTACTACGTCATTTTATTATAGGACTTGTTTTTACCGAAGATTTTATCCCCATGACGCATCTTTTTAAATGGCAGCTCTTAGGTGATTTTTTTAAGGTAGCTTCCATCGTGATAGGATATCAAATTATTGCAACAAACAATCTAAAGTTATTTTTAATAACAGAGATAATATCTCTAGGAGTAATCTATTGTTCTGGAATTTACTTGGTGCGTAAATTTGGATATGAGGGAGCGTCTATGGGACATTGCTTTAGTTATTTTATACATTTATTGGTATTACTGTTTATCTTTCGGAAACCATTATTTGGTAAAATAATTGCAGCAAGTGAGTAGACTTAGTAACATATTACAATCCTTTAGAATATGGAAGTATAAAATACTTTCATCACATAAAAGTATAGATGGCCATGCGGTACTTCATCAACCTGCGCAAATTAATGGTAAAGGAAAAGTATGCTTTCGCGAAAGCGTACATATAGGTGTTATCAATTCGCCATTATTTTATAATACCTATGCGTATATAGAAGCAAGGAAAGTGGGCAGTGAGATTATCTTTGGGAAAGACGTTGCTATTAATAATAACTTTTGTGCGATTGCAAATGAGTCTTCTATAACTATAGGAGACAGAACAACCATAGGTTTAAATTGTAGTATTTATAATTGTAATTTTCATAGTCTTAATCCCGAATACCGAAGATCAGATACAGGGTCTAGCGCAGCTGTGACTATAGGTGAGAATGTTTTTATAGGAAATAATGTGAGTATCTGGAAAGGTGTAACTATAGGAGATAATGCCGTGATAGCGTCAGGAAGTAAGGTTACAGTAAATGTAGCTGCGGGAACAACGTTTTCTAGCTTTTCTTAAAGAATTAATTATTCCAAGTGTCAATGTAAGTTTGTGCGACTTTCTTATAATTATGATGAGTTTCAATAAATAATCGAGCATTCCTTCTTATCTCCTCAATGGTTTCTGGATTTTCAATGAGTTTTTCTAGACTGCGCACTATTTGATCTACATCTGGCGTAGCATCTATGGCCACAGTTTCTAAAAGATTGTAATGCTCCTTAAAGTGACTGCCGGCGCCAGTAAATACTATTTTACCCTTTGCCATTGCTTCAAGTGCATTATAGCCTTGATCATGTGAGTAAATTTGATCTAGAATAATATGTGCGCTATTATACTTTTTAATGTAGGTTTTATAGGGTAAGCTTTCGGTGGTAATTATAGTAACTTTTGAAGCATATTTCTCTTTAATTATTGCAAGCGCATTTTCAAAAATATCATTTCCTTTCTTAAAATAGTTTGCGCGATTTATGCCATGAAAGATGATAATAGGATTTGTATTCTCCTGAGGTAAGCTCTTAATGGTATCTGTGTTTATGGGATTAGGAATCAAACCTATATATGCATCATAATCTTTGAGCGGTATGTGATAATCAAGATCTGTAGCAATCACGCCATCTATAAGCTCATATAATTCTTTATGCAGTTCCTTGTAATCAAGCTCGAGATACTTAAGAGCAGGGGCAAAAGATTTCTTATCTATCTTTTCTTCTTGAAACGGTGTTACTATAGTGTATGGAAGCTCCTCAGTAAATGCATGTGTGATACTTGGATAATCTGCACCGCAAGAGAGGAGGAATATTTTCTTATTGTGATTTTTTAAATACTGAGCTATTTCTAGTTCTAATGATGGTGTGGTGTCAAAACTAGATTCATTGATAAGTTGTACCACATCATAACCAGAAAGTTTTGGTTTTAAAAGATTGAATGACTTTCGTAGAGCGATCTCAGAAATATCAATGCTAGTTATTTTGAGAATAATGAGCTTAAGTTTTTTTCTCCATCCGCTAGTATAGCCTCTTTCAAGTCTAATATCTACAGGATAGTTTTTAAATCCATCGCCACTACCCACAATCGTTACTTCGTGTCCTAACTGTAAAAGTCCTTCTTTGAGCGAATTGTGAAGTCGGCTGTATTCGCCTACAAGTAAGATGCGCATTGACTATATTTGGTATTCAAAATTTCTTCTGTTGCCTAAAGATACTCATAAAAAAATTGCGCTAGTTACCATCTCATTGGCAGGTGGTGGAGCAGAGCGATCGCTGGGGATTTTATCTACTATGTTATCCAGACTAGGGCACTCGGTACATATCGTGACGTTAAGAGATGACATTAAAGTCCCATATGCTGGAACACTTTTTAATCTAGGTAGTTATAAATCAAATGATGATAATGTGCTAGATCAATGGAATCACTTAAGGCAACTTAGATCATATCTAATATCTCAAGGCTTTCATTTAATTATAGATAATAGATCGCGACCTTCCTTATTTAAAGAAATTTGGTATACACAATATGTGTATCGTAATTTAAATGTTTTATGCATGGTCAGAAGTGGTCACTTAGAAATGTACTTCCCTAAACCAGCTGCAATAACGAAATATATCTATAAAGATGCCTACTTTGTTGGAGTGTCAAAACGTATATGTAAGAAAATAAAAGAGCGCTATGGTTTTAAACACATTAGCAATATCTATAATGCAATACCGCGATTTTCAGAAATAAATGATACTCTAGCGCTTCCTTATGATTATGTATTAGGCTATGGCCGACTGGTGGATGATGTTAAGAATTTTAGTTTGATGATTTCAGCTTTCGCGAAAGCGAACTTAAAACTTCCCTTAGTAATTATGGGTGAAGGCATTGATAAGGAAAAATTATACAATCTTGCCAAAAAACTTAAAGTGACCGACAAGGTCTACTTTATAGGTTATCAAGAAAATCCATCATCTATTGTAGAAAAAGCTTTGTGTACACTCCTTACCAGTCATTATGAAGGTTTCCCAATGGTGCTTGTAGAGTCATTGTCACTAGGAACTCCAGTGATAAGCGTAGACTGCGAGTCTGGGCCTAGTGAAATAGTACAACACGGTCATAATGGATTATTAGTTCCTAATTATGAGATAGAGGCACTATCTGTAGCTATGCGTACGCTAGTTCTTGATGGACAATTTTTAGCACATTGTAAATCAAATGCCAAAGACAGTGTAGCACACTTGTCACAAGAACGGATTAGTAATGACTGGAATGCACTGATAAATTCCTTATGAAGAAAATTATAGAAATCCCAAGAATAACAGACCCACGAGGTAATCTTGCCGTTATAGAAAATGGTGTGTTTCCACATGATATTAAGCGAGTTTATTATTTACACGATGTGCCTAGTGGAGCCTATCGCGGCGGTCATGCACATAAAGAATGTGTAGAATTGCTCATTGCAGTAAGCGGTAGCTTTGAAGTGATACTCGATAATGGTACAACTAAAGAACGCGTAATGCTTAATAATCCTAGTGAAGGCTTATTGATTGATGTGAATATTTGGCGAGAACTTGAAAATTTTTCTTCAGGATCCGTCTGTCTGGTGCTTGCATCGCATGTTTATGATGAGGAAGATTATATACGCTCACACGATACTTTTCGACTACATATATGCACTTAAGTAAATACCATGTCGAATAAGAAATTGTTGAAGTTCTTTTAAAGTTATAACAATTGCTTTTGGCATTTTAAGAAGAAATTGCTGTCTAGTTGTTAGATTAATGGGGTTTATTTTTTTACTATTCTTCTTGAAGTTAAGTTGGTCTCCTGCTATTTTATAATGTATGGAAAGTGCGTATCGATTTATATCTAGATATTTTTTTAGGTTAGGCTTTTCATTTACTTGAGGCTCGTATTTATCTAAATCAAGAAAACTACGTTTTTTAGTCGTTGTATTTGAGATTCTGTTTTCACTATGTAAAATGTGAGTAGCAGTAACTTTATTACTGTATGCTATTCTGTATGCCAGCGCAAGTCGTATCCATAGATCTGTATCTTCACCTGCCCCAAAAGTAATGGATGTATCGAATCCATTAAGCTCATGAAAAATTTTCTTAGTAACAGCAACAGCAGAGGTCCAAGCTACTGCACCTTTAAGGCTCGCATGAAAATAATCATCTACATAACCTTGCCACCCTTGGGGTTTATCTCCCAACGGAGTTTTTATAGTACGTGTAAACGATAGAGAATACTGCTTTTGATAAGCAGCGCAATACAATGCAGCATCTGGAAATTTGGATGTAAGATTATCTAGCTCTTTAAGGTGATCAGGTTCCCACAGATCATCTGCATCCAGAAATGCGATATACGTGCCTTGTGCTTTACTTACTGCGTAATTACGAGCTGTGGAAACACCTTCGTTTTTTTTACTAAATATAGCGAATTTATGTTCACTATATCTATCGACAACATCCATACTACTATCGGTAGATCCATCATTTACAATAATTACTTCATAATCTGTAAACGTCTGGTTAATGATACTTTCGATGGTTTGAGCAATCGCTTTTTCTTTATTATATAGTGGTACGACTACCGAAAATTTAGGCATTTTCTTTAAGATTTAAATAGTGATGCAATCTGTACAGGTCAAAAAGCAATAAAGATGGATTCTCGCTCATTATTAATTTTTTTTCAACGTACTTCAAACTCTTACCTATAATAGCCCTAAAAAAAAGTATTCCTTTATACTTTTTAAGAGTAAGATAGCTTTTTTGTAAACGTGTGAAGTCATGGGCCATCATACCTTTATCTTCATAATATATGAGAGTCTCTATCGCTTGTAAAGACTTTTTTAAAAACACATCGTTCTTTTCTAAACCATGATGTATTACTGGATTATCTATGTGTTGGACATCATAACCTTGTTTAAGGATTTGATAAGAGAATATGTTATCCAGACCATATTTGTTTGAAGAAATAATATTGAGCTTTAAGAACGCTTCCTTTTTTACAAGTATATTTTGAGAAATAATAAAATAAGGAGTTTTACATCTTTTTTTGGCTAGTTGTGTTTCTCTTTGTGTTCCATATGTACTCCTAAGAGTGAAATCATCGTTATTATCTATAGCATATGATATACCACCATGAATAATATCATGGGATGAATTTAAATGCGAAACATAATTTTCAATAAAATTTATTGAAGGTAGTGCAACATCTGCATCTAGAAATAGTAGCCAACTATATGTTGCGTTATCAGCAAGTTTAGAACGGGTGGCAGTTCTACCTAAATTGGTAGCGTTTATTAGCCGTTTTACGTTAGTGTTTCCTAGAAGTTGTACGTTTTTTTCTATGTATAGATAAGATGCATCTTCACAGAAAATCACTTCAAAAGTAATTTTCACACGATGTGCTTGCTCACAGATAGACTGGGCAAGATCTGTGATGTCAGTATTATATGTAGGGATAAGTATAGAAAGCATTAAAGTAATGTCAATATACGCTAAATAGAAGTTTTAGTCATTTTACTAGCCAAAATCTATATGAAGTCTCACTCATTAATTTATATGAGGGAGACTTCATTATCCATCAAACACCAATTTATTGATGAATTGGATAATATATATGCTCAGAAAAGATTTTAAACTGTTTTCTGTACAACCTCAAAAACCTTATTGCCATCACACTTCAGTGTTTTAGATGGATATTTTAATAAGAGCGCATAGTCGTGAGTTGCCATTAGTATAGTGTTCCCATTCTTATTAATCTCTTGTAACACCTCCATGACTTCAACACTGGTTTGCGGGTCAAGATTTCCAGTAGGTTCATCTGCAAGGATAAGCTCGGGATCATTGAGTAAAGCGCGTGCAATAGCAATACGCTGTTGTTCTCCACCAGAAAGCTGATAAGGAAATTTAAATCCCTTGTTTTTCATGCCTACTTTATCAAGAACCGAATCTATTTTACTTGTCATAGCAGCCTTATCCTTCCATCCAGTTGCTTTTAAAACAAATTTTAAATTCTCGATAACGGTTCGGTCATTTAATAATTTAAAATCTTGAAAAACAACACCAAGTTTACGACGTAAAAAAGGGATATTCTTTTCCTTAAGTCCATTGAGATCAAACCCTACAATATTCCCTTTTCCCTCTGTGAGCGGTAAATCACCATAAAGCGTTTTCATGAAACTACTTTTTCCAGAGCCCGTTTTACCTATGAGATACACAAAGTCACCTGGTTCAATGGTAACATTAACTTCAGATAAAATTAAATTTTCTCGCTGATATATAGCAGCGTGTGAGAGTTCAAGAACAGGTGTAGACATAAATTTTATTATTACACTCAAAGTAACGGAATTTCGATGAAAGTGTTTTAAAGCTACTTCAAAAGTTTTATAATAAGTTGTGTAATCTCGCTTTCGCGAAAGCAACAAAAAAAAGCCTTCAGTAACACATACTGAAGGCTTTTTTGTGATCAATGTATGCTTTCCTTATCGCTTCAATGTAAAGTGACCATTAACCGTTCTCTGTGTGCCCTCCTCATCTACTTCTGTAAATTCTACTCGGAACCAATAATCACTTGAAGGCATAGGCTGTCCATTAAAGGTACCATCCCATCCAGCGCCCACTGGACTGATTTGCTTTAGGAGTTTTCCGTATCTATCAAAGATGAAGATCTTTGCGTTTAAGTTTGGTGCTACTCCCAGTCCTATGATATTCCATGTGTCGTGGAAACCATCTGCATTTGGCGTGAAGAATCTTGGGTAATCAATTATCCCTATCTCTACTTCTGATACGCTACAGTTACCACTCGCCAGTCTTCCAAAAACAGTGTGTGTCCCCGGTGTTACTCCTGTAAAAGTAGTACTACTCTGGAACGGCCCATCATCTATCGCAAACTCATATGCTGAAGCGACATCTGCTCCTGTAACATTAATTACTTCTACCGTGTATAATCCGCTATTGTTAAAGGAAGATTCTACTACGACCGCTTCAAAAACGGGTGCGCTCTCTGCGCTATATACCGCTTCTGCTACATAATCACAGCTCGTGCCATCTCCATAAGTAGCGGTAATCATCACTTGATACGTCCCTGCAGCATCAATAGTCACCTCAGGGTTTAGCGATACTAATGCGCCATCGCGTGTCCAAGCATAACTATAAGTAACCCCAATCTGCGGACTCTCCACCGTACCATCAATGATAAACGGATTAAGCGCTTCGCCTGTAATCTCATCTACACAAATCTGTCCGCCTTCTTGAGTTAAGTTGGTGTATGGTAACGGTTGTACAAATATCTCAAAACTCTCTATCGTGCTACTCTCACAGCTACTTGCAGTGTTTACCGCTCTAGCATAAATCACTTGCGGGTTCGTTGTGTTTTCAAAAGCACTAGGAGTAGCAATCGCATTTGTCATCGCCTGCGCATCTGCAAGGCTAGTATAATAACTTACGGAAGTTGCGGCTACGTTTCCAGTGATGAAAGCGTTTTGCTGAGTAAGATCAAAAGTTGCCGTACTCTGCTCTGGCGCGATATTTACTCCAAAATCGTCTGCACATTGCACGATATTATCTGCTGGGAATACTTCTGGACGTGATTCTACCGTAAAGATGATGCTGGTAAAATTCACACATCCTGTCGTCGCATTTTCTATACGTACAAATAATTCCTGATTATCTGCCACCGTATATGGCGAGCTAAGCGCTGCTGCATTTGCTGCCGCTTGCACCTCTAGTTCATGGTAAGTGATCATAAAATCACTGGTTACCTGCGGCGCAGCAAGTAATCCAGCCAAATCTGCGAGGGTTGTTAAATCGACACTTCCCATCGCGTCATCACCATCAAATTCTTCACAGAAGGTATAATCTACAGGTCCAGCTGCTGCCAAGATTGGTAGCGGGTTTACCACCACTTCAAAAGGAACTACTACAAAACATAGATTTCCGTCGCTATCTAAGTCGCTGTTTCCTGGCACATCACGTTCCACTCTTGCGTATAATGTTTGGTTGCCAGTCACGGTATTGATAAACGCAGTCACATCTGCAATGGCTAGCGTGGTGTCTTCTGGGTTCGCTTCCGCGAAAGCGAGCTCTGTATACACCGTTACATTCACAGGTTCAGCTCCAGCAATCTGCGCGATAGCAGGTGTTAAGTCAAAGACTTCAAAACCATCTGTTGCCGAACCTGAACCTGCATCAATCACTCCATCACCATCAGTGTCAATATCTGTAGTCGTATCACACACTTCAAGCGCATCTGGGTTGGTATTTGGCGTTGGCAGTGGTAACACTTCAATATTAAAGGTCGTTCCATCACTACATCCTGCTGGGCTTGATACTACTGCCTGGATGGTCTGAGGATTTAAAACATTTGTATACGCCGAAGGATCTGCAATAGGAGTTCCTGCATTCAAAGCTGCAAGACTCTCATAATACGTCACCGTAAGCAGCGGATCACCACCAGTGAGACTGGCTTGGTTTACGCTTAAGTCAAATACGGTAAAAGTATCTGTATCATCATCACAAATCATCAGGTCTAGCTCATCACCATTCGGGTTTGCCGTAGGTGGTGTCTCAACTGATATCTCAAAAGAACCAATGGCAGCACATATATTTGGAGAGCCGTCACTTACTTGTAATCTTACCCAGATAGTTTCTAGTGGTGTTATCTGTGTTGCTGTATAAGCGGTAGGGTTTACAATTGGATTGATTCCTAAATCGGCATCTGCTTGTGTATTATGGTAGGTAATGACAAGGGTTGCTGGATCTTGCGTTCCTATAATCGCAGCCTCATTTTGAGTAAGGTCAATAACCTCCATTAAATCATTGTTATCATCACATGCTGCAAGGGTTGCTAGTGTTGCTGGAAGCTCAGGAATAGGAAATACAATAAGTTCAAACTCATAGATCTTCGTACAACTTGTGGCTGTGGTAGCATCCGTATCTTGTGCAACGACATACAGCGAAGTCATTCCTGAAATGTTATTATAAGGAACCGTAATATCTATCTGACCTGCTCCTGTATCTGCCGATGCATTATCTAAGGTCTCATAAAAACGTAAGGCTACATTCGTTACTGTTGCTAGTAAGTCGTCATTATATTGCTGCAGGTCAAATGCTCCAAAGCCATCATTATCTTCATCACAAGCTACTGCCGCTGGTAATGGCTCTCCAATGACTGGCAGTGGATTCACCTGAAGGTCTACCGTAGTTTGAGCACCACACATTCCTGCCTGATCACTTGTAACTAAAATGAAAATGGTCTGCGGACTCATGCCTGTATTTATATAGGCTGTTGGGGTCATGATAGCATTGGTTGCCCCAGCATCTAAGTCGGCTTGCGACTCATAATAGCTAACACTTAAAGTGGTGTCTCCTCCAGTAATTAAAGTATCAAGGCTCGTTAAATCAAAACTTGTAATCCCATCAGTATCGTTGCCTACCAGTGCTCCTGCGCTATCGCACTGCTCAAAAACTCCAGGAGGTGTGATTACTGGAATCATCGCTATGTTTAGATTGAAAGTGCCAACGACCGTACATCCTGTAGTTGTATTTTCTAGACGCACCCAGATTGGCGTGGTTGGCGCACTTGCTAAATAGTTCAGCGGATCGGCAACTGGCATATCACTTGCACTTCCTACCATCGCTTCTGCGCTGGCAAGGGTTTCATGATAGGTAAGGGTAACATCAGCAGTGGTTTGTGTTCCTAGAACAATTGCATCGTTTTGAGTAAGATCAAAAAGCGCTTGTCCATCTTCATTATCATCGCAAGAGGTTAAATCTGGGATTACTGTAGGAAGTACAGGTGCTGGTTGTACGGTAAGTACTAGTTCGATAACACGGTAACACTGGGTTGCTGTTGCTGGGTCCGTATCGGTTGCTCGTACGTATATTGTTCTAGATACAGTCTCATAAGCTGCAGGAGTTGCTATCGATGGACTACCCAATTCCGCGGAAGCGAGTGTCTCATGAAAAGTGAGTGACATAAACGTCTCTCCATTGATAATATCTGCAGTTACTTGACCTGTAAGATCAAATACTGCGTCTCCATCATTATCTACATCTCCATCGTTTGCCATGGTATCACATTCTTCTACCGCTGCAATAGTGGTAGGTGATGGTAATGGGTTTACCACTAACGTAAGGGTGGTGGTTTCAAAACAGCTAGTTACGATATTCTCTACTCTAGCAAAAATAGTTTGGTTGGCCATCACGGTATTTTGATATACATCCGGAAGTGCTGGCGCACCTGCATCGGCATCACCTTGGGTAAGGTGATAGCTCACTGCCCAGTCATCATTACCTCCAGTAATCTCATCATCACGGCTACGAAGATCAAAACTTGCAAACTCATCGGTATCACTACCGCTCTCTAGATCATCACAAAGCTCATATTCGGCAGCTTGCACCGGAGTAGGAAGCGGATTTACAACAAGAGAAAGGGTCGCTATGTTACTACAAAAAGTAGCTGTGGTCGTTGGTTGCGCCGTATCTGTCACCACTGCAAAAACAGTTGCCGTATTGCTGGTGTAAGCGCTAGGAGTTGCGATGGCAGGAGTTCCAGCTTCCGCGGAAGCGAGAGAAGAAAACCATTCCACACTATGAGTTGCAGGATCTAAACTTCCTAAAATATTTACTACCTGCGTGCTTAAATCAAAAATCTGTAGTCCGTCGCTATTATCGTCACAAAGCGTAAAAGGAGTTGGGTTTTCATTAGGCATCGGTCTGTTAAGTACTCTCAGCGTAAGTGGTGTCGTGTCATAACAACCTATCGCATTAAACACACGAGCAAAAATGATTTGCTCAAAAGGGTCGTTGTTGATATACATTGCTGCGTCCAGCTCTTGACCTACAGGCGCATTATCTGCATCTGCCTGGGTAAGGTAGTAGGCAACATTTAAACTAGGGTCACCACCAGTGATTTCGGCATCTCTAGAAGAAAGTACAAAAAAGTCAAATACACCATCATTATCATCATCACAAGCCTCATAATCGGCTGGAGTGACAGCCACAGGCACTGGGAAGCTACGGATGCTCATACTCGTCGTTGAAAAACAACCTGTTATATTATTAGTCACACGTACCCCTACAATCTGAGGATTGCTCGTGGTGGTAAACATCGTGCTATCTGGAATACTTGCATCGCCAGTAGTAGCGCCAGCAGCGTCCAAGTGATAGGTTACCGTGAGATTTGCATTAAAACCACTAGTGATTTCGGCATCTTTTTGAGAAAGATCAACCGTGGTAAATCCATCTACTACACCATCATCATCACACACTTGAAGCTCTGATGGCGTAATTGCCACAGGATTCTGATTCACAATAATCTCAAAGTTCATTGCTGTATCAAACGTCGTACACGTGCTGCTTGTACTTCTTAGACTATAGAAAATAGTCTGCGGGTTACTACTATTTGAAAAAGAGGCAGGACTTGCAATCGCTACTGGAGGTGTAGCCGTATAAGCTGCAATGCTCTCATAAAAAGTAACTTCTAGATCTGCATCTCCACCAGTAATTTCTGCTATACGCTGCGTTAAATCAAAAGTAGCAGCATTGGCTACAGCAGAACAGGTTTCAATACTACTGATGCTTGGTAGGAATGTTGGGTTGGGGGTGACGGTGAGTCTCACATGCTCTCCAAGACCTATACATCCACTATCTGTAGCTGCCTCTACACGAACCCAAATGTCTTGAACACCGCCAGCACTTGTAAATAGTGGGTTGTTGCTATAAGCAGCAATATCCGTAATAGGATTAATCTCAGATAAAGCCTCTTGTTCTGTTTCATAATAAGCAACAGATACTACCTGTGGTGAGAACGATGTCATTATCGCGGTGGTAGCAGCAGAGAAATCAAATACAACGATACCATCACCATCAGTATCACACTCAATCTCATCTGCAAAGAGCGTTCCATCTGAAATTTGAGAAGCACTCACAATCACATTAATAACGCCTTCTCGTGAACATCCATCTAGATTTGTAACTGTTACAGCAATAGCCTCTGTAAAAGGAGAAGCACTATTTACATAAGCCGTTGGATCAGTTATAGGTGCGCCAGAAGCGTCTACGTATGTAAAAGTCTCATTAGCTGAGTTTGTACTTAATTCACTCTGTGACTGTGTTAAGTTTAAAGTCGTAACACCATTTGTATCATCATCACACTGACGTAAGGTTACTGGTGTGGTAAGCACCGGAAGGGCGTTTACTCTTAGATTGACAGGTGTTATTGAGAAACAACCAGTAAATGCAGTGTTTTCAACTCTAGCAAAAATAGTGTCGTTATTAGGGCTGGATGTATTTGTATAAGCTGCAGGAAGTGAGTTTGTATTACTGGATGCCTCTGTCCCATTAACATGATAACTCACTTCAAATTGTACAGGGTCAAGTCCATTTAGAACTTGGCTGTCTAATGTTGAGAGATTGAACGTTGCCACCCCATTAGTATCATCTCCATCTATATTATCATCACAAATCTCATAGGTAGCTGGCATTGTTGCAACAGGTAATGCAACAACCTCAATGTTAAATGAAGTCGTACTTGCACAAGCAGGCAAGCCATTGTTTTCTACACGAACAAAAATCTCATCACTTACAGAATTATATGATGAAGTGCCTGTTAAAGCTCCTGTACCTGTATCTGCGTCTGATTGACTTAAGTGAAAGGTTATTGAAAAATCTGTGGCATTCTGTCCATTTAAAATATCAGAATTCTGAGTATCTAAATTAAAATTTGCAAAACCATCTGCATCTGTATCACACTCAAAAATATCATTTGGTGCTGTTGCTACTGGAACTGTAAAAAATGTAACGACAACCTCGTCTGTTCCTGTATCACCAGCAGTATCTGTAATAGTAACTTGATATTCACCACTAGCAGTTACATCAAGCATCGCTGTGGTAACTTGAGCTCCACCACCATCTAAAACAGGCATAAAACCTGCTCCAGTATCGACAGCCCATGCATAACTCGCTGCTTCGGTACTTGTGGCATCTAGTGTAACAGTCGTTCCCTCACAAGCATCTTGATCTGCTCCTAATGACGCGTTGACAATAGAACAATCTGTACTCCCAGCCCCCGTCGTAGCTGGATCATTGGTTTGCTCTATAAAAATTTCAGCTTGCTGACCAGAAAAATTAGTCACCATAAAAACATAGATGTCCCCCTCTTGTGCA
This sequence comes from Dokdonia sp. Hel_I_63, assembly GCF_007827285.1. Classification (NCBI taxonomy): domain Bacteria; kingdom Pseudomonadati; phylum Bacteroidota; class Flavobacteriia; order Flavobacteriales; family Flavobacteriaceae; genus Dokdonia; species Dokdonia sp. Hel_I_63. The sequence continues at coordinate 2,937,920 of NZ_VISD01000001.1, forward strand.
TTAGAGATACTTGGAGTCTCTACAGCTGCTCCTGAAAAACTACAATCCTCGATATTTGCACCAGTTAATTGATCAAAAACATCTGTATCAGGAAAGGGTCCCCAAATAATAAAGTCTACATCAAGACCAGTTCCTATGGGTGTTCCGTCATCATCTATTGATGTATTCTGAGTTATTTGAAAATCTAAATCGCCGTCTTGACCTATCTGCAAAAAATACCAAGTAGGAAAAGGCTGACTACCTAAACAACCATAATTAGGTCCAGGTTGAGCATCTGTTGTACAAGACGAATCTGTGCTACCTGTAAAACAAGCATCAAAAGGCGTTGAAAAAACTGGATCATTCGTACAAAAAGGAACTGCTTCCTGAAATGTCGAACCTCCTGCCGATGTCTGGGCAAAAAGCGACGTATTTATAAAAGAAAAAGCTATTAGAATTAAAGCTACACGTAGGATTCTCATTATGGGATTATTTAAGAAGCGAAAAATAGCGTTTTTTTGCTAAAATCTCGTTAAAGAAGCCTCGATTTGTTAAGAACTATTAACAATAAAATCCCCCACTAGCAATGCCTGCAGTAGCTAAATAATCAGATTAAATTATGACAAACATGCACCACAGAGGGTAACCACTTGCATAGCTTCTTTTACATCATGAACTCTCAATATATGAGCGCCTTTATTAATGGCGATTGTATTTAATATTGTGGTCCCATTAAGTGCCTTATCTGGTGATGTCTCAAGAGTCTTATAGATCATAGATTTGCGGGAAACTCCTGCAAGAATAGGGAGGCCTAACTGTTTGAAGATTGCCAACTTATTAAGTAACTCAAAACTCTGACTTGATGTTTTTGCAAAACCAAATCCTGGATCTACAATAACATCATTTATTTTATGTGCTCTTGCGAGAGCAACTCGCTTACTAAAATAATGCAATACTTCCTTGGAAACATCATCATACACCGCAAGTTCCTTCATAGTCTGAGGAGTACCTCGCATATGCATCATTATATAAGGAACACCCAGCTCCCCTACTGTAGGCATCATTTCATCATCTAACTGCCCAGCACTGATATCATTAATTAATGCTGCTCCCGCTGCTATGGCTTTTTTTGCTACGCTTGCCCGAAAGGTGTCTACAGAGATTATAATCTCAGGAAATGATGTAACCAGTTGTTCTATCACTGGAATCAATCTTAACTCCTCCTCCTCTACCGAAATATTAATAGCTCCTGGTCGAGAACTGTAAGCTCCTACGTCAATAAATGTGGCGCCATCATCAAGCATTGTTCTTACTTGGTCAATAGCAGCTTCCATATCTTTATACCTACCACCATCATAAAAACTATCTGGAGTAAGGTTTAGTATTCCCATCACCTTAGGCTTTGAGAGATCTATTAGCTTTCCTTTACAGTTTATTTTCATGGATGATTATTTATAAATACTTGGTTTTTATTCATTGATAGTTTTACTTCTTTAGCAGCTACTTTTAATCACACACCATCCCTACTCCATAGACCCGATTGTAGTGAAAATCCCACAGCTGGCTGGTGCAACCGCCGCGAGGAATTGCAACAGAAAGCGGGATACTGCTTCAAAAATACATCATAAACGCTGTGCTTCAAAAGGATAATAGTGAGCATTATTTTCTAAGGCGCAACTCATTTCTTATATTGAAGATTTTAACCGAAATTTACCAAAAATCAAACAACACAGTATGCCCGACACTTCTGCCCAATATGATGCGGTAATCACACAATGTAGAGACCTTTTTATTAAAAAAATGAATGACTATGGGAGTGCATGGCGCATATTGAGGCTTCCTTCTCTCACCGATCAAATTTTTATAAAAGCACAGCGCATACGCGGTTTACAGCAAAACGATGTGCAAAAAGTTGATGAAGGGCAGCAATCTGAATTTATAGGGATCATAAATTACTGTGCAATGGCGCTGGTGAATCTTGAGCGCGGCGTGGTAGAACAACCAGACATGCAACTTGAGGAGGCCACTCGTGCCTACGATGAGAAAATAAAACTCACAAAACAGTTAATGATGGATAAAAATCACGACTATGGTGAAGCATGGCGTGATATGCGAGTGAGCAGCCTTACAGATTTGATTCTCCAGAAATTATTACGTGTGAAGCAAATAGAAGATAACAAGGGAAAAACGCTAGTTTCTGAAGGTATTGATGCAAACTATCAAGACATGATTAATTATGCTGTCTTTGCAATGATTCACTTAGGTGAAGCATAAGAATTAGTATTTATGAATAAAAGTTACGCTTTCGCGAAAACGTGACTATCACACCTCCAGTGCTGCTGGTTTATATATGAAACTACTTACACACATAGCTCGCTTTATTGTAGGAGCACTTTTCATCTTTAGCGGATTTATAAAGCTTAACGATCCTCTCGGGTTTTCTTATAAGCTACAAGAATATTTTAGCGCAGAGGTTTTAGGTCTTGAATTCTTATCACCTTACGCCCTACTTATTGCCATCATACTTGTGGTGGTTGAAGTACTTTTAGGAATTGCCTTGCTAGTAGGGTATCGTAAAAAAATCACGCTGTGGTTATTGTTTGCAATGATTGCGTTTTTTACATTTCTTACCTTCTACTCGGCTTATTTTAATAAGGTGACAGATTGTGGATGTTTTGGTGATGCTATTCCGCTAGTGCCTTGGGAGTCTTTTGCAAAGGATGTGATTTTGCTAGTGCTTATCCTTTTCTTGATGTTTAATCAGAAATATATCCTGCCTCTTTTTGGCAAACTCATCAACACCTCTATTGTCTTTGTATCATTTTTAGCATGTATGTTCTTTGGTATGCACGTACTCGAGCACCTGCCATGGTTAGATTTTAGAGCTTACAAAGTAGGCTCTAACATAGCTGAAGGGATGAAAATCCCAGAGGGCGCAACAGAAGCTACGTTTGAGTACCAATGGAAATTTAATATTGACGGTAAAGAAGAAGTAATTACCACAGAGGGTGGCTACCCACAGGTGGACGGAGAGTTTATCTCGTACGAGGTCGTACAGACAGCCGAAGGCTATGAGCCACCTGTACATGATTTTACAATAGAACGCGGAGAAGAAAACTATACTACAGAATTTCTAGAGAAAGAAAATCTAGTTGTAATTGTTGCTTATAATCTGACTAATACGGAGCGAGAAGGTTACTATAATATAAGAACCATTGCAGAAGATGCTATTAGAAAAGGATATAACGTCATAGGTCTAAGTTCCTCGTCGCAAGATGTAACGGATGAGTTTGTACAAGATTTCAAACTTCCTTTTAAATTCTACTTTACAGATGAAACGGTTTTAAAAACTATTGTGCGCGCAAATCCTGGGATTGTGAGTCTTCACACAGGAACTATCTTACAAAAGCTTCATTATAATGACGCGCAAGACTTGCGCTTACAAGCTTTAGAAAACAGTAAGCCAAACCTTGATTTTACTCTTAAATATGAGCTGGACAGTATCGCCATTCTAGATCAAAAGTACAGAAGGATGATGTACTTGCAAGATGGAGAAGAAAAGAATGCCGAAGCTAAAAAGCTAGGCGTTGCTCCAGAGGAATTTCAAAATTTTATCTGGAAGCAACAAGAATTGCTAGATAGTATTAATCTTGAGCGTATTGAATATACCATAAAAACGAAAGGATATCCTGGGAAGAGTATCGTGGGCGAACCTACAAATACTGCTGCTTGGTATGTGATCCAGCATAATCCCGATAAAATCCCAACCTACATAGATACCATCAAAAAAGCTGGAAAAGATGGAGAATTACCATACAGACTTGTTGCTATGATGGAAGACCGCTTACTTATGAGTAATTGTAAACCTCAAATTTACGGTACCCAAGGAGCAACATATCCAAACATGGCTGATTTTATATGGCCTATAGCAAATCCACAAGATGTAAATAAAAGACGTGCTGCAGCTGGATTTCCTCAAACTATTGAGCAATATGGAAAAGACCTTTTTGGTCAAGACTTTGAATACAAAGAAATAACTCTTGATGAAGCGCTTGCTGCAAAACAGCAAATGCTCGAAGGTAAGGCGGCATCAAATTGATTAAATACCTATTATATAAATTAGGTTATGCGCTTCTCACATTATGGGGAGTAGTAACCGTCATTTTCTTCTTGTTTACGGTACTTCCTGGAGATCCCGCACGTATGATGCTAGATCAAAATGAAGATCCAGAACAACTAGCTAAAGTGCGTGCAAAATATGGATTTGATAAGCCTATAAGTACGCAATACGCATACTACATTAACGATCTTTCTTTGCTCTCTCTACATGCTAATGATGAGAAAAACTACACATCTCTATCCTCTGGCAAGTACAGCGCCACTCCATTATTTGAGATTGGCAATAGCACGCTAGCTGTAAAATATCCATACCTAAGAGAAAGTTTTCAAAAGACAGGCAAACCCGTCACACAAGTAATTGCCGAAACGTTACCTAACACTATTGTTCTTGCCGTAAGCGCTATTGTGATTGCCATATGTATTGGTGTTTTTTTAGGGATTATTTCTGCTCAAATGCGGGACACATGGGTTGACAAAACCATACAGATTGTAAGTACATTAGGGATGAGTGTTCCTAGTTTTTTTAGCGCTATTCTTTTTGCTTGGCTCTTTGGTTATGCCCTTCATAAATATACCAATCTCAATATGACAGGTAGCTTGTATGAGATGGATGATTTTGGGGAACATGTGCACATCCAGTGGAAGAACTTGATTTTACCAGCACTGGTTTTAGGTATACGACCGCTTGCCGTTGTGATTCAATTAATGCGTAACTCGCTCCTAGAGGTTTATAATCAAGAATATATAAGAACTGCAAAAGCTAAGGGGCTCACCACCTACCAGATTATAAAAAATCACGCACTTAAAAATGCATTAAATCCTGTAGTCACCGCAGTGTCTGGATGGTTTGCTTCTATGCTCGCAGGCGCCGTGTTTGTAGAATATATTTTCGGGTGGAATGGTTTAGGTAAAGAAATAGTAGATGCGCTCAACACACTCGATTTACCTATTATCATGGGTGCCGTGCTTATTATCGCTACGCTATTTGTAATCATTAATATTCTTGTAGATTTTATCTACGGCTGGCTAGATCCAAAAATTAGGCTACGATAAATTGCATAGTTCTTACGAAAACGTAATCGTGAAAACTGGGTTAAATCAAGAGTAAACCTCTCTTACTCTTAGTATATTTGATTTTTAAGGAATTCGCTTTCGCGAAAGCGAAACACAACAAAGTAAAACACATACGCCTTTTCAAAACCACATGTAATGCTACACTGGTTTATATAACTGTGGCTTCTGAAATTAACTACTAACGAAATCTCTTTGTATTAAGAGATAAAAACGAACTATAATGAGAAAAAACATCGTCGCTGGGAACTGGAAAATGAATAATGACCTAGGTGCTACAGCAACCTTAATCACTGCACTCAAACAAATGAAGAATGAAGGAAATGCAGAGGTAATTATCGCTCCTACTTTTGTAAATCTTTACAGTGCTTTTGATAGTCTTTCTGACTCTAATATCACTGTTGCTGCGCAAAACATGCATCAAGCAGAAAGTGGAGCTTTTACGGGAGAGATTTCGGCGGGTATGCTCAAAGGGATTGGTGTAGATACTGTGATTTTAGGACATAGTGAACGCCGTGCTTATTTTCACGAAAGTGATGAGCTACTTGCTCAAAAAGTAGATAGCGCTCTTAATAATGACATGAGAATTATATTCTGCTTTGGCGAAGAACTAGAAGATCGTAAAGCAGGAAAAGAAGAAAATGTGGTGGGTAGCCAACTCAAAAATGCATTATTTCACTTAGATGCTAGCGCGTGGTCAAATATTGTTCTTGCATACGAGCCAGTATGGGCAATAGGGACTGGAGAAACAGCATCACCCGAGCAAGCACAAGATATGCATGCCTTTATAAGAAAAACTGTTGCCGAAAAATATAACAATGAAGTAGCAGAGAATGTATCAATCCTTTATGGAGGATCTGTAAAGCCTGCTAATGCTAAAGAAATTTTTGGGAAACCAGATGTAGATGGTGGACTCATAGGTGGAGCTGCACTTAAAGCAGATGACTTTTTTGATATTGTAAATGCGTTTGCATAGTCTCAAATAATTTAAGAATTGACAATGCGCTTCCAGAGATGGAAGCGCATTTTTATTTTATATCAATTGGTATTAGTACATTAGAGCTTAATCTTTTATCACATGAAATTCTTTTTTACATCGCTAGTCCTACTCCTCACCATCTGTAGTTGCACCTCACAACAAGTAGTTACCACAAGCACTCAAGAAGATGACACACTCGTACTTCTCAAAAATGCTCAAGAAGCCAAGTCCATTTATATTACAACAGATGGCAATATGGGAATAGGTAAAAAAGAGCCAAAAGTTAGACTTGAGGTAAATGGCCAGGTACATGCAAGATCAGTAAAGGTGGATATAAAAGAATGGGCAGATACGGTATTTGAAGATGGATATGATTTATCACGCTTACGCGAAATTGAAACCTACATTCAGAAAAATGGGCACTTACCCGAAATTCCGTCTGCCGCAGAAGTTGAACAAAATGGTATTGAACTAGGTGCCATGAATGCACTACTTCTAAAAAAAATTGAAGAGCTCACCTTACACCTCATTGAGAAAGAAAAACAAATTGACCAACTAACTAAAGACGTACAGGCTCTCAAAGAAACTATCGCTCCATCTGACACTAAGAATAATGAATAAACTCATTATTTTATCTCTTCTATTCTACTCTTTCCTGCTACAAGCGCAAGAAGATCGCTTTTATATACGTACAACCTCGATAAATGTAGATATACCTGTAAGTACAAAGGACTCCATTGTAACCTATTTAGGGAATGATACAAGACTCAAAAAATTGTTTACTGAGCATCAAGTTAAAACATTTAGAAAGGAATTTAAGTACGCGCAGCGAGATAAACTCAAACGCACATACTTTGTTATTGCAGAGAATAAAACGTTTCAAGAAGAATTGATGAATCTAGTGCCAGATCTTTTTGAGTTTGCAGAGAGTATCTCCAATGAATCGCTACAAATTTATGAACCCAATGATTACGGCGTTACAAGCACTACTGGCAAGAATACCGGAGCCCAAGCGGTTCTTGATTATTATGATTTCCTCGGTATACCACAAGCTTGGTATTACACCACAGGTTCTCCGGAAGTAATTATTGGAATATCTGACGGTTACATAGACCCTGAAGATCCTGAGTTTGCAGGCAAAACTACCATACTCAAAAAAAGTAGCCTATCCAAAGGTCATGGATTTACAATCGCTGCCATAGCTGCAGCTCATGGTGATAATGGATATGGCGCGGCGGGAGTTTGCTATGACTGCAACATATACACAACCACCTATGGTAACTTTAAAGAGTTGGGCCAACTACTAGAACTATCAAGAGCAGGCGCAAAAGTGATTAATTGCAGCTGGGGATCACGCACCTATTATGAAACTGCACAAGAAGCGATTAATGAAATGCGCGACCTTGGCACCGTCATTGTTTCTGTACCACATAATGCGGCATATAGTGTTACAAATGGAGAACAACTAAGATATCCAGGCGCTTATGAGCATGTGATATCTGTAGGGAGTGTGCAGCATAAAAATGATGAAATCTCAGATGGACTTCTCATTGAAGAGAAAAACGGGAAATATTATGCAGAGAAGCAGCAATACCATTTATCACGTACAGGTGGTTTTAAAAATAATGATCCCAAAAATGAATATACGCTATACCTAAGTTCTACAAATAATCTGGATAGCTCTGTAGATATTGTCGCACCGGGAAATAATATTTTTCAATACTATAATTATAAAGAGAATGGTGAAATATTTCATAATCCGTTCCAGGCGACATCTCCTGCCGCACCACTTGTCACTGGAACTATAGGACTTATGTTTTCACTTAACCCATCACTCTCAGTAGATGAAGTGAACAGCATTATAAAATTAAGCGCCACTAATATTGATCACATAAAAGCAAACGCTCGACTCAAAGGATTATGGGGTGCAGGAGCATTACACACAGGCAGAGCTGTAAAGATGACCCATGAAATGCTACAACCTGATACGTATATGATGATTGAAAATCAGCGATTTGCTCGGTGGGATTTTAAAATTAATGCCGCGTATAAAATCATGATTAAGAATCAGCAATTTATAGAGGACACTACAGCAGATTTTACTGCAAAAGATGAGATTCTCATCAACTCAGAAACCGTACTTTTGCCTGGAGAAAACGGATCTATAATACTTACTATTGATCCCGATGCATCTTATAACTTAGAAACTATAAAAGAATGACACCCATTTATTTAGGATATACCTTTACTATTGAGCCACGTGACCCTGCTACAGAAATTATCATTGCAGAGCTAGGTTACGCTGGTTTTGAAAGCTTTACAGAAACTACAAGTGGTGTGATTGCATATATCCAGAAAGAAGAAGCATTTCCTAGTGGTGAAGTTGATTTTGAAGCACTTCTTACTGATATTCAGATTCTCAAATCTGATGAGTTTAACATCACCTACACTGCCGAAGAAATTGAGCAAGTAAACTGGAATGAGGAATGGGAGAAAAACTTTGAACCTATTGAGGTAGACGGAAAATGTGCCGTACGCGCACCTTTTCACGAGAAAACTGATGTTGAGTTTGATATTGTGATTGAGCCAAAAATGTCATTTGGCACGGGTCACCATGAGACTACACACATGATGATCAAGCACTTACTCAAACTTGATGTTGCTGGCAAAAAAACACTTGACATGGGCTGTGGTACTGGCGTACTCGCCATCCTAGCCGAAATGAGAGGTGCACAACCTATAGACGCGATAGACATTGATAACTGGTGCTACCTTAATACTATTGAAAATGTAGAACGCAACAACTGTAAGCACATTACTACTTATGAAGGTGAGGCTTCATTGCTATCTGATAAAAATTACGAATTCATTATCGCAAACATAAACCGCAACATTCTTTTACAAGATATCGGCGTGTATGCTAGTTGTCTCTCTGAGGATGGGGTACTGCTATTAAGCGGCTTCTATACAGAAGACATTCCGCTGATTTCAGAAAAGTGTAATGAGCACGGACTCTACTTTGTAAGTAATTATGAGCGCAATAACTGGGTGGCTTGCAAGTTTGAAAAAAGAGGATAATTTCAAATTGTTGATGATAAATAATTGTTAGAATTATGCTTTCGCGAAAGCGTAATCTCTAAAATTTGTAAATTTGCATCATTAATCTCAACGCTATGAGTAATCAAGAAAAATATCAAGAAGACGTAGATGTACTAACAGAAGAAACTCCATCACACGAGATTATTCTGTATAATGATGAAGTAAATACTTTTGACCATGTGATAAATACGCTTATTTATGCATGTGATCATGAGGAGAATCAAGCACATCAATGTGCGTTACTAGTGCATTACAAAGGAAAATGCTCTGTAAAGTCTGGTGAGTATAAAGATCTAGAGCCTCGATGCTCAAAACTTTTACAAGCAGGACTAAGTGCAGAAATTGTATAAAATCCAATACTTATAATTAATCACAATAACTATTGCGCTCTCGTGGCGCATTTGTTATTTTTGCGAGGCAAATTAAGCATCTTAAACGAAGATTATGAATCTACACGAATATCAAGGAAAAGAGATATTAAATAGTTTTGGCGTACGTATCCAGCGCGGTTATGTAGCACAGACTCCGGATGAGGCTGTTGCAGCTGCCGAAAGACTTACTGAGGAAACTGGTACTGGATGGCACGTTATTAAAGCGCAAGTTCACGCAGGTGGTCGTGGTAAAGGTGGTGGTGTAAAGCTAGCAAAGAGCCTAGATGAAGTAAGATCTATTGCAGATCAGATCATCGGGATGGATCTTGTTACTCCACAAACAAGTGCAGAAGGTAAAAGAGTTCACCAAGTGCTAGTTGCAGAAGATGTATACTACCCAGGTGACAGCGAGCCAGAAGAATATTATATGTCTGTACTACTTAACCGTGGTACTGGTCGCAATATGATTATGTATTCTACAGAAGGTGGAATGGATATTGAAACAGTAGCAGAGGAAACTCCGCACCTTATTTTTCATGAAGAAATTGATCCTGCAACAGGATTACTTCCTTTCCAAGCACGTAAAATTGCATTTAACTTAGGATTAAGTGGTGCTGCTTTTAAAGACATGACAAAATTTGTTGCTGCTCTTTATAAAGCATATACAGATTCTGATAGTTCACTTTTTGAAATCAACCCTGTTCTTAAAACAAGTGATGATAAAATTATGGCAGTAGATGCAAAGGTATCACTAGATGATAACGCATTATACCGTCGTAAGGAATATGCAGCAATGCGTGACAAGCGTGAAGAAAACCAAGTAGAGGTTGAAGCTGGTGAGAAAGGACTTAACTATGTAGATCTAGACGGAAACGTAGGATGTATGGTAAACGGTGCTGGACTTGCAATGGCAACTATGGACCTTATCAAGCAATCTGGTGGTGAGCCTGCAAACTTCCTTGATGTAGGAGGTACTGCAGATGCTGAGCGTGTAGAAGCTGCTTTCCAATTAATACTTAAGGATCCAGCTGTAAAGGCAATCTTAGTAAACATTTTTGGAGGTATTGTACGTTGTGACCGTGTGGCACAAGGTATTATTGATGCATACAAAAACATGGGAACTATCAACGTGCCTATCATTGTACGTTTACAAGGAACTAACGCAGATATCGCAAAGAAATTAATAGATGATTCTGGACTTGATGTTCAATCTGCTATTGAATTCCAAGAAGCTGCAGACAAAGTACAGGCTGTACTAGCTTAATACTTTTTAATACATAGATGCTACTTGTAGCATCCTTTAAATCCCACTTTCTTTAAAGTGGGATTTTTTTGTTTTACAAATGTCATTAGGTATTATAATCTATAGCTAGACATCTACCAAATAGGTCATTTTCTTAACATTGACTACTCCATACTTTCTTTAAGGATTCCAAAGCTATTATAATAAAATATCACTCCATATTTCACGTAATGCTTACTGTTGTTATCAATACATTATGAAATTGATAATCACGCTTTCGCGAAAGCGTTACCAGAACAAACCCCCTACGTTAACAACTCATAACCAGCATTAAACAACAGTTAAGCTTGACTAACTCCCATAGAAAAACGAGAAATAAGTCGTCTATTTGTACTGTAATAATTCATCAAAAACCTCGAATACATCGAGACAAAAAAGAAAATTATGAAAGCATTAAACGTATTATTGGTAGCCGCTTTACTTGCAGTAAACACTGCCTTTGCAACAGGAACAGAACCAACATCAGACAACAAAGAAAAAACAGTTACAGAGCAAGTAGCTGTACTTTTAAACAAGCCAGAATTTGAAGTTACTAAGGAGCTTGTTGCTCAAGTAACATTAATGGTAAACAACAAACATGAAGTTGTTGTATTAAGCGTAGATACTGACGAAGAGTATGTAGCAGATTTTATTAAGGCTCGTCTTAACTATGAAAAGCTAAGCACAAGAACCATAGGAGAGCAATTTACATTACCAGTACGCATCGTCCCAGGAGCTTAAGAAGCTTCACCTAATTTTGTAAAGCTGAGCGTTGCTCGGCTTTTTTTATGCCCTGTATTGATTGTGAGATTTTTATACCTCCACTATCTTTACAAGGTATGAAAAATCTTATCCTTTTAATTTTTCTGTGTTTCTCTACCCTAGGGTTTGGACAGAATAAATTCATTAGCCTATCTGATGACGCAACTATTAATCTAATCACCATAGGTCCTGGAGCTGTACTCAATGACGCTTTTGGGCACAATGCCATTCACGTACGTGATTATAAAAAAGGGTTAGATATCGTATTTAACTACGGCAAGTTCAACTTTAAAACTCCTAACTTCTATCTCAAGTTTGCAAGAGGAAAATTACTATATGAGGTCGGTGTAGATAAGTATGACGACTTTGAATATAGCTATAAGCTCCAGCAACGATGGATTGAGTCTCAAGAACTAGAGCTCACTCAAGGTCAAAAACAAGATGTCTTTGAATTTTTGGTGAATAATGCCAAAGAAGAAAACAAATATTACAAATATGATTTCTTCTACGATAATTGCTCTACGAGACCATTTGAGATCATTAAGAATGAAGCTAATGTGACAATGAGCTATGATCACCAGGAAGCTGGCATGACACACCGCGATCTCATACATGAATACGTGTCGTGGAATACTTGGGGAAGTATGGGGATTGATATCGCACTGGGGTCTGTAATTGATAGAATTGCCACTCCAGAAGAGTACTTGTTTTTACCACATGAGCTTATGTATGCTTTTCAAGAAGCTACGATAAATACACCTTTAGGAACACTACCACTCGTAAAAGAAGCCAAAACCGTATTCTCACCGCAAATCAAACATCGCTATAGTACTAATTTCTTACTAAGTCCATTGTTTATACTTGGAATTCTAGCAGGGCTTATCATCTACAAAACCTACAAAGATCATAAGAATGAAAATCCTCTAGGCTGGCTAGACACGAGTATTTTACTAATCACAGGGCTTATAGGAGTTGTAGTCTTTTTATTATGGTTTGGCACAGATCATAATGCTACGGCGTGGAATTATAATTTACTATGGGCCTTCCCATTTCATATACTGGCATCATTTGCAGTAAAAAAAGTACAACCGCCACAATGGGTATATCCTTATATGAAGTTGGCTGTAATTATGATGTCGCTTCTATTCTTTCACTGGATTATAGGAGTCCAGCGATTTGCATTATCTCTTTTACCGCTCCTTATGGCAATTACGATACGCTATGTATTTATACTTAGAAGAATTAAAGCCACAAGAACAAATGGTAATGAGGAGTAGTATTACTGTCCTCTGAAGTTGATGACCGTACTTATCGTTTTAAGTACTATACTCAAATCCATAAAGAGGTTGCGATGTTTGATATAATATAAGTCATACTGTAGCTTTTCTAGCGATCCTTCTTCGGAGCTGGCATAGCCACCCATAACTTGCGCCCACCCTGTAAGTCCTGGCTTTATGATATGTCGTGTCTCATAAAAAGGTATCTCTTTAGAGAGTTCCTTTACAAATATTGGGCGTTCCGGTCGTGGACCTATCACACTCATTTCCCCTAGAAAGACATTAATAAACTGCGGGATTTCATCTAGTCTACTCTTCCTTAAAAATTTACCAAATGAAGTAATACGCGTGTCATTTTTAGTAGACCATGCAGCACCATCTTTCTCTGCATTAACAATCATGGTGCGCAGCTTTATAATCTTGAATGTATTACCACCTTGGCCTATGCGTATTTGTGTATAAAATAGCGGACCTCGATTACCAATAAGATTACCCATAAAGACTATAGGTAGTAATACAATAAATGATAAAATCCCCAAGACAGACATGACCACATCAAAAATGCGATGAATGAGTTTATAGAATTTGTTTTGATTACTACGACTAAATGGAAAGTAACGGTAAAAATCTTTATCTACGTATTCCACAGGAACACGCTGCGTGATATCCTCATAAACCTGCATATACTCTCGTATGGGAAATCCTAATTTCAAGAGTGTTATAAGCTGATTATAGAGCTCAAGTGAAACGCCATCCTCATATGTACTTGCAACAATAATCTCTGAAATACCATTTTCTGAAATGGTTTCTTGGAGATCTTTAATAGGAAATCGTTTTGCCTCTGTTGAGATTACATCTGCAATAGACATAGGCTCTGTATTGATATAACCAGCTATTTTGTAATTAGGATCTGCTCCTTCTAGATTCTTAATAATCTTATGAATATTAAAGGAATCTCCTACTACGATTGCTTTTCTATAAAATCTTGGTGCGGAAATTATAGACACGTACAACCACCTCCACAAAGAAATACCTATAATCATTGCCAAGAAAAAGTACACTATCTGTAGTCTATTTTCTGGAAGAATGGGAGTATAAAAAGGAGTTAGCAAGTAGAATAACACAGTAACTGCTACGGTAAGAATCACATTCTTAAGCATGGTTTGAAACTTCACCGTCTTAGGTAAGAAATAAAGTTCAAACACCGTCCCAAAGATGGACAGATACCCCACAAGCACTATGATTGCCGTTGCGTTTTCCTTTCTGATTTTTACATAATCAAATTCTAAGAATAATTCTGTGAGATAGAGTGCTCCCAGAACAGATAAGATATCAAATATGCGCAGTAATACTTTACGCTCTGAGACATCAAAATGGATACTAGGTAAGAGGGACATTCGAGGTTGGTTGAGTACCGTAAATATATCACAAATTTAGCAGAGCACTTTATGCCATTGCTCTTTTACTACGCTCCAATCAAAGGATTCTACTTTTTGACGAGCATTCAACACTATTTCCTTTGTGCTAGCTGTGTTTTCAAGCAACTTACTTATCTTTTCTGAGAAAGCAGAAACATTCTCTGGAGCTGATAATAGACCATCTACGGTGTCATGAATAAGATATGGCATTCCACCTACATTTGTAGATACTACCGGTAATCCTAATGCCATTGCCTCTATCACACTCACAGGAGTATTATCAAAATTTGTGGTACTTATAAAAACATCATGGTCTTGCGCTAGAGACGTCCAATCCTCCTTGGATAATCTACCCGTAAAATGTACAGGGAGATTATGCTTCCTTACATAGGCCTCGCAAAGGGCTAAACTCCCATCCTTATCTGGCCCAACCATCGTTAGTGTAGCTTCAGGATACTGTTGATGTAATTTTTCAAGCACTTGAATCGCCATCAACGGATTATAAATTTCGGCAAATGATCTTACCCATAATAAGTTGAGTTTAAATACTGTTCGCTCTTTAAATGGGTACTTCTCTAATTCAATGGTGTTAGGAATGTAAGTGATATTTGAGAATTCCGCTTTCGCGAAAGCGTTATATAAATAGCCACTAGGAGCAACATTAATCTGTGCACTCCCAAAAAGCTGTTTGCAAATTTTTGCGTTGTTCTTGAGCCTATGTGGCAAATTACCACCGTGTAAAATTGGAATATATGGAATACTGAACGTTCTACATAAACTACCAATGATTACAGCATACCAAAAGTTGGATGTGCTATATGTATCTATGAGAACAAAGCTAATATTATTGCGAGAACGTAATAATGCACGCATCATACCGAACATGCGAAGTAACTTATCTGATATTGTTGACGTTACCTCAACATCATACCCTTCCTGCTTCAGCAATAAACTAAGCGTCTCAATAGTAGTAACCGTCTTCCCTTTACTGGATAACGCGTTGCCTACGTATAGGAGTCTTTTTCTTTTCATGAACAACGTTTAAAAGGGCAAGAGCATATATAAAAGCTGGCGCTGCAATACGCATTGATGAGTGGTTTATGGTCATAAACCAAAATCCTAGGGCCGAATAAAATAAGTAATTGCGTCTATTTTTAGAGCGATACACTAAAGGGTAAATAATAAGAATCCCTAGAATAATTAATCCTAAAATACCATGTTCAGATAATAATCTACTGACTTCGTTATGAGAAGCGGCAGATACACCTGTAGCAGCCTCTCTCAATTCTTTGGTCTTTCCTACACCGACTCCAGTAAGTGGATTCTCATAAAATGCAGAAAGTTCGGTTTCAAGTAATTCTCCACGCCCGGTGGTAATATCACTTTTCAATCTACCCGCTGCATCCCTATTACTATAACGCTTATCTATTAATCCTCTAGTTTGAAATGAACTATATGCAGCTGTAACTGCAAAAACACCTCCTAAAAGTATTAAATAAGTCATCATTCTCCTACGAGCAACACCTTTAGAACCACTAAAATATATTACTAAAAAAATAGCACTTACTGTGATTGCTGTAATCACTCCACCCCTTGAAAAGGTAATAATTCCTTTATATAATAAATATCCCGTAATTCCCAAATGAATAAAAAGAAGTAATTTATTTTTACTATGTACCACTAACTGTACCAATGCTGCAAACATTCCAAGGCCTAAAACTGTGGACACTTGGTTGGGTCCAAAGCCACCTGATGCTGCAAAGTTTGCTCCAGTACTGCTAAGGGTCTCACGTAAATCAGGTGTTCCCATTGTAATATAAACTGCCATACTAATTATTGGAAATAAAATCCACTTTATTAAATCTGAAAGTTGTCTATAAGTCAACTTACGATCAATACAATATAAGGATGAAAGACCTAAGCATATAGGTCCACTAAGATTAAAGAAAATAGAATTTCTAATATTTGACCCTAAGCTATAGTTCATAGTGGCAACTAAGATACTAGGAAATAACAGAAAAATATATAACCAATAAATTCCAGATTTACGACTAGTACCACTTAAGAAAAGCCCTATTAACATAAAAGCTATTACCGAATATTTACCTGCTTCGTACACAGGAACAGCCTGGTTCATTCTAAAGAAAACCTCAGCACCCGCCATATAGGCTGCTCCCATAAGAGCCTCATTATTCTTATTTCCAGTTCTAAATATTTGCACTAAAAAATAGAGAATGCTACCTGCAAAATAAACGAGTGCAAGCGACCTTACGAGATACACTAAAACTCCTATGATGATGTGAATCACCATAAAAGTTAAGTATCTAGATTGTTTGGATATATTCACAGCTCTAAGATATCAATCCTTTATAGATAGGCAACACCTTGTCCATAAAAGCCTTCTTACTATAATTTTTTAGTACGCTTTCGCGAAAGCGTAATCCAATCTGATCTCTTTCTTTTTGATCACAATGAAACAATTTTACTAGCTCCTTGCTTAGTTCTTCTCTTACATTATTAATCACTATACCGTTATTCCCTACAACCGCAGCACATTGTCCAACATTTGTAACTATAACAGGTAAACTACTGTTTCCATACTCTAACAACGAAACAGGTAAGCCTTCTGAAATAGATGCAAGTACACCTACGGTGCTTTGTTCTAAAATGTGCGCTATATCATTACAACTACCATAGAGATATACCTTACTTGTATGTTCATGCTCTCTAATAGCAGTGGTTATTTGCTCATAATAATCATCTTCAAAAGACTTTCCTACGAGATGTAACGTCCACTCTGGAAAATTGTCTTGTGTTTTTGAAAAAGCTTTAATGAGCTCTATATGATTTTTTTGTGGTCGTAAGTTTGCTAAGCAAATTACACGTTTACCTTCGACTCCTTTTAGGGTAGTAACTTTAAGTGTATCTCCAGAAAGTGATGCAAAGTTCTCTAAAAAATAAGTTTGCTTGACACATAATACTTCCCTAGACCATGTTGTAAGCTTCTCATTAACCGCTATTGTCACATCAATATATCTAGCAAGAATTTTGAGGAGTTTGCTATCACGTTTTTCCAACGCATCACTCATCCCATAGTGATCATGCCAAACAATCTTTATGCTACGCTTATTGATTTTGGCTAGTACTGCTAGCATTAGCGATGTAGAATGCGCGTGGATAATGGTAATCTGTTGCTTTTTTAACCATTTAAAAAATCGGCGAAAGGCGACTAGATCTAGCTTACCCTTCTTTCCAAGCATTAAGAAACTCACTTGAGAAGATAATTCTCTTTCTAAGGTACCTCCTCGTCGGGTTGCACACAGATAAGAGGTTATTCCCTCTTCATTAACGGCATTAGCTATATTTACAGCCATCCGTTCCGCCCCACCAGCATCCAATGTATCTATGAGTTGGAGCACTTTCATTGCAATAGCTTTTTGATTTCTTGAGCAAAGGTATCCATTGTGTATTGTCTAGACCACTCTGCGCCCTCTTTACTCATTTCTAAAAGAGCTTCTTTGTTAGTTAGTTGTTTTCCTAAATATTCAGCATCTATATGTTCTGGATCATGTATAAGTATCCCTCTCTTATCGTTTCCAATCATCCAAGGCACACATGATACACTCGAGACTATAGGCACTACACCCCAAAACATTGCCTCTGCGACAACCTTAGGCCATCCTTCACTTTTGGAGAGTAATATGAGAAGATCTGCATTTTTGTAGGCTTCTTTTACTACATGCCCAGGTTGGTTTCCTCGTATGACGATTTTATCTAAAATTCCATTTTCTTTTCGATACCACTTAATGTCTTCTACTATTGGACCATCGCCGTACATCTCAAGGGTAATATCTAATCCAGAGCTACGAAAAAAATTAACAAGCTGTACTGTTTCTAAAGGTCTTTTATTTAGTCCCATAGTGCCTACATACATGGCTCTTAGAGGTTGCTTAAAATCTCTATCTATGACGGCCTCCTTTTCATTATTGTAATAACTTGCGGTAAAAAAGGGTTTTATATTTTTAGTTTGGCCCTTACATTCGCCATAAACCAGCACTTTCATATTCCTAGTCAATGCGGTATTAGAAAGTATCCACTTTTGCATTTTATAAGCTAGCGGTTGTTTAGATGCAGGATCCCAATTCCCAGCATACTTAGCCGTTTTTCGCTTTCGCGGAAGCGTAACCTGTATTATACTGGCTAGCAAAGCAAGATTACCTGGACATCTTAGATGAATATGATCTGCTTTGCGCATGGTATTCCATAACACTATGGCTTGATATGGAATGGTTAGAAACGAGATTAATGCTGATAATACTGAATGAAACTCCAGTCTTCGTAATGATTGAACTTCAAAATCTTGTATTTGAAAAGCTTGAGTTAAAAGATTACGATCATATTTAGTCGGACATACAAAAGAAACATCACTAGCATGTTGCATCCATATATCCATTTCCTTCACATAAGGTGCGTACGCTTCTTTTTCCCCTGAATTACTTAAAATAGGTGCATCAGATATGATGAGTAATTTCATAAAATATAGTCTGCAGAATCGTTATCACTTACTTTTATAGCCGGCACACCTACTACCGTAGTTCCCGCAACAACGTCTTTAACTACAAGACTATTTGCTCCTATCACCGCTTTATCTCCTACCTTTAACTTGCCTGCTATTGTGGCATTTGCTCCTATATAAACTTGATTACCTATTACTGGAATACCACGATGATCGCCGCGACCACTTACACCTATGGTTACTCCTTGAGAGATGTTACAATTCTTACCTATGATAGCCTTTGCGTTGATAATGATACCAGAATGATGACCTATGTAAAATCCTTCTCCTATGGTTGCGCTATATGGAATGGTTATCCCTGTTAAGATTTCTATAGCTTTTAATTTGAGAACTCCTATAGCCAATAGTGGCCATTTTAATACTTTAGGCAGCTTAGATGTATAAATCCAATTAAAAAAACGATACTGTAACAATGCCCATAGCCCTTGCTGAGTCAACAACATTATTAAGGCCGACTTCCCGCTATAGTCCGTATATCTTTTGATGTCTTTTGAAAACTTCATTAATTAGGTTTATTAAAAGGCAAACTAAATATACCTACGGTTCTTCCCATTGCTTCTGTGAATGCTTCTTTACGTTCACTCGTAGTAAAGATATTCAGAAATCTAATACCAGTAAGCAATACGGTGATTTGATACCATTTGAGTTTGTTCCTAAATGATGGTTTGGGATGTTTTACTCGCCATACATACCAGCCATTGCGCACGACCATCTTACCGTAAGTGTATTTATTAGGTCTTCCTGCTGCATCGTGATGGTGTTCTAATTGTGCTGCTGTATTCACATACAAATCTCCTATATTAGATAATCGCAATGTAAAATCTGCATCCTCGTAGAGACCATAACCTTCAAAATATTCAGAAAACTTATGTTCTTTTAAAACAGCAAGAGGAAAACTAGAAACACCTCCCATTAACTGTTCTACTTTATAAA
The DNA here is from genome assembly GCF_007827285.1 of Dokdonia sp. Hel_I_63. Classification (NCBI taxonomy): domain Bacteria; kingdom Pseudomonadati; phylum Bacteroidota; class Flavobacteriia; order Flavobacteriales; family Flavobacteriaceae; genus Dokdonia; species Dokdonia sp. Hel_I_63. The sequence continues at coordinate 2,957,786 of NZ_VISD01000001.1, forward strand.
TCTTACCAGAAGGTGGCAAAAAACTTATAGATCTACCATGACCAAATTCAGGATAAATAGCTGGTTGTGTAGTTTGTGCCAGCCCTAATTTTCTTCTTAGTTTGTAGCGACTGCTCTCCTTTCTCCTATAACCATCGTAATAATAATGGTTTAAATCCTCAACTTTTCCCTGTTCTGTCTTCTCCCAAGAAACTTCGTTTGTAATATAACCACCTACACCTACCGCTTTTGGATATTGAGCATAAGTAGAAACCAAGTTCTCAAAATAATCTGGATTTAAAATCGTGTCGTCATCAAGAAATGCAACTATATCTATTTCGTCATTGATTCTTGATATTCCATAATTACGTTGCTTCGTAAGCCCGCGACATTCTTGTGGCACTTTATGATAGCTTATAATGTTATTTCTGCTTTCGCGAAAGCGAGATCCCGTATCATCATCTGTAGAACCATCAATAATTAAAATCTCTTCAGGTACTTGAGTTTGCGCCATGACGGACTCCAACAATCTTGTTAAGGGATCTGGTCGCATGTAAGTGCAAATGATAAGGCTTAGTTTACACTGTTGCATCTTGAGCTAATTTTTGTGACCAGTACAGACTTTTACTCCATGCCTTTTTAAAATATTTATAATAAGCAATAGGATTGTTGATTGAGTAGTCTTTATAAAACTTGATAAACAAAGTGACTTTGTATCCTATCAACTGTTTTGGAGTATAATTCTTAGTACGATGATACATGATTTGTGGGGATGGCTTAGGTAAGACAGCATCTTCTTGCCATGGAAAAACATGTGGTTTTCTAAATCCTCCTACAGGAGCCTTTAAATGCAATAATTGAATTTGAGGCGCATATATCACGTCATATCCGGCATTACGTATTTGCATTCCATAATCTACATCTTCACCGTAACCATGCTCAAGTGCCATATCAAACTCACAACTCTCCGCTACTTCTCTATGTACGATAGAACATCCAGATCCAAATGCTGGCCATTGCAAGTAATTACTTTGCTTCTCTATTTCTCCTTTTTGCAAACAAGAAAAAGTCACACATTTTGCTTTGCTATCATTCATAAAATCTAAGATTCTAGTAGAAAAATCATTTTTAATACGCACGTCATCGTCAAATAACAAGATCCAGTTTGCACTACTCAAAGCTATTGCTCGATTACGAGCTCTACAGGCTCCGGTGATATGAGTGAACTCATGGACTATTTCAAAATCCCATTGTTCATCCTTGACAAAACCTAGATTGCTCGTTGCATGACCATCTGCATTTTGTTCAATAACTATAACTTTATTAGGCAGTGTTTTTTGATTATTTAAATCAAGTAAAACATCCATCAAATAACCAGCTCTTCCCATAGTAGGAATAATAACGTCATATTTAAAGTTTGCCTTAGCATGGATTTTTTTAAAGATTTGCAATTCATGTATATCAATTTTCAACAAAGATTTTTTAATGAAAATTGTTCTCATTAATGAAATTACAGGAAAGCGTTGCTCATACCATAAATGACAGAGAAGTAAAATGAATACCCATCTAGTTCTATAATGTTGTTTTACAAACTTATAAAGTTCGTACGTTTTAAACTCTTCATTTTGAATGGTTGTAGGTATTTGATAGTTCAAGACACCTCCAGTTTGCGATAGTTTACCTATCGAATTTAACCAGTATAAATAATTCTTTTCATTAGAATGACTAAGAACACTTTCATTGATAAGGTTGGCATGCATACAAACTATAGCTGTTCCTTTTAACCAAGTGGGATACGTGACCTTTTTATTAATATTTAAAAAAGGACTATCCTCTACATATCCTATGTCTGGATGTGAATTATTGTAATTGGAGAAAAAGTATGCCCGATGATTTATTTCAGGTAGTGCAGCTTTAAATGCATCAACATCTGCTGTTTTCTCATAAACCAACAAGTAATTATCAGGGTTTTCATGAGCGCATTTATAAATAGCCTCAATTATTGGCAGTCCGTTATAATTGCCCGTAATCGCAATACCTTTATGGTGTACAAGGGAAATCATAAGGAACAAATACTTTTATAATACGCTATATTTTGATGAACTGTTTTATTAATATCGAACTGCTCTTCTGTTTTTACTCTACCTGCTTCTCCTATTTTCTCTACCAATTCTTGATCATCAAATAAATTTTTAATGGTGTGAACATAGGCATTAAAATCATCTGGATGATGCATAAAACCATTAACACCATGATCAATTAAATCTCGTGCCCAACCTATATCAGTATTAACCACTGCCTTTTTTAATGCCATAGATTCTATGGTTACCATTCCCAGAGTTTCTGCAAGCGATGGAAATACACAAACATGTGCTTTCTTGATTTGCCCTTGTACTTCCTCATAAGGTATTTTACCCAAATAAGAAATTCGAGCAGCAGCTTTTACTGTCATTTTATCTTTCATTAATTCCCAAGTAGATATTGATCCTGTTTGGACATCACCACTATCTGCACCTATAAAAACCAAAGTACTCTTAGGTTCTATCTCTACCAATTTATTAAAGACTTCTATAAGCTGGAAAACGCCCTTTTTCCTTATCAAGGTTCCTATATTAAGAATGCGATACTTTTCATATGTCCCTGGATCCGCATTATTAAATTTCTCTAATTCTAGACCATAATGAATGATTTTCAATTTATCCTTAGGCAAGTTGAAGAGTTCCATACTTTTTTCACCCGCAAAAGTAGTTGGAGCTATAAAACCAATTGCTTTTTTGACTGCTTGTTTTTCAAAATAAGCATTCTTCTTCTTCTGTAAACGTCCTTCGATATGACAAAAATAAGTATCACTTCCGTGAAAACGTATCACCAACGGTTTCTTAAGCTTCATGAAAGCCGTGATTCCCGTCCAATCAGGAGCTTCTATAACATCTATAGTATCTGAATATCGGTTTAAATAACGACTAATATTTTTTCGGTATAGAAAAAAACCTCCATACCCATAACTCTTCTGTTTTATAACATGAAAAGTTATTCCATCCTCATCAAACACTTCATCTGTTTTTTGACCATAAACAAATAGGCTTACTTGATGTCCTTCAGCAACGATAGCCGTTACAAGATTCTTCATACTTGTCCCCATACCTCCAGAATTACCTAGTTTAGTATGCGGATACTCTGGAGTTATATAGGCTATATGCATTAGTCTAAAAGAATATCTTTAGTTAGAATACCAGTAAATACTTGAGCTCCATTAGCATTTAGATGTCCGCAATTTACACTCATACCTTCAACATTATCGAAAATGTCAATATAGTTATGCAAGCTAGGGTATTTAATTTGTAGTGAGGACATAAAATCATTTCTTGTCTTTGAACTATTACAATAAGGTGCTGCAAATAATATTGTGCTATCAGGATCTAAAGTGATGATTTCTTCTAGGACTAGGTTTGGATAATTTACAGAATCTGGAAAATGTCCACTAATTGCAGTACCCAGTCCTTCTAATGGAACAAATCCATTTTGTAAATCTACTTTTACACCTTTCTCAAAAAACTGTGACAAAGTTTCTCTAAACCCGATAGCCTTCTCATTTAAAGCGTAACGCACAAAAGGCATTTTACTATTTACTTCTTTTTGTAATTCTTCTTTCAGCAATTCAGGGAAATTATTTCTATTCACAAATGGTCCAATTTGAGCTAAGAAAAGAGGTGAGTAATTATCGAAATTATAACTATAATCTACTTGAACAAAAATCTTCTCATAAGTAACTCTATTATTCTTCAATAAATAAGCAAGCACCTTATAATCTTTTAATCTACCACCTTGAAGTCCTAGATTAATACACGACTTACCAGTTAGTTTTTCTATTTGATCACAATCTATATGATTTTCAACCCGAGAACTACCGAGAAAAATATAATCAATATGTGTGTTTGTTAAGTTTGCAACTAGCTGTACTTTGTTACGAGGCTTATCATTAACATACACAGTAGAATAAAGCAAATCAAGTGTAAATGCTATCACTAAAACTAGAGCCACAATAATTATAATGTATGTAAAAAAACGTTTCATTAATGTTGTAAATGGACAGTGTTACTTTGAATACTTGATAATCGGCATTAGAATAAAATTCTTGTAGCCCTCTCCTATTACTAAAATAACCTTTTAAGTTAAGTGTAATTCAGGGATTCTAGCACTTTAAACATCACCTCAAAAGAACTTCTTTGACAAGTATTTTTGTAAACTCCTTAGCGCCTTGGGAGTTAAGGTGACCGCAGTTTGCATAAAAATGTTCCCGCTCATCAAATATATCAATGAAGTTATTTAATTGAGGATACCTTCCCATTAAATCTCCCATAAATTTATCTCTGTTTATTGTATTCTTACAGTAAGGAGCAGTAAACAGTATAACCTTCTCGCTCAGGTCTACTAGACTATCTAAGTTATTATTGCTTGTTGATATGATATTTGGAAATTTGCCACTTATTTTAGTACCAACACCTTCTAAAGGATTGAAACCATTTTTGAGATCAACCCTTGATTCTTTACCAGCATATTGCAATATAACCTCTCTTAATCCGGCGAGTTTATCATTATATGCATACCTAGCAAATGGCATTTTGTAACTTACTGGCAAGTCTAGATCTTCTTTCAAACCCTTTGGAAATCCATTTTTATTAACGTAAGGAACAATGCTTGCAATAAACGATGGAGAATAATTATGATAGTTAAAGATGTAATCCACTTGCATTAATATTTTCTCATAAGTAACGTTATTTGATTCTAGTAGCTCAGCTAATGCTTTACCATCATTAATCCTTGATCCTTGTAAGCCCAAGTTAAGGCAAGACTTACCCGTTAACTCTTTGACCAAATCACAATCTATATGATTATCAACCCTTGAACTTCCTAAGAAAATAAAATCAATATGAGTATTAGAAAGATTTGCTGTAAGCTGGACTTTATTACGAGGATGATCATTATCAAAAGCATAGGTGTAACATATATCAAGAACATAGCTTATGCTGATGATCAAGATTAAAATGATTGCTATATGCCTAACAAATTTTTTCATTAAAACTGAAAATAAATAAAGTCGTTATGGTTAGAATAAACACCAAGTGTGAGCAACATTATGATAACCGCGGTAAGCTTCACCCATTTAAATCTTCCTTGAAATGGATGTTCTTGAGTTCTATTAAACCATTCTATACCTATTAAAATACCTAAAATCAATATCATCTCTACATTATATCGCTCTATGTTTAAGTACTCTAATGTAAAGGTCATATTTGTAAAAATCCTTTCAACATAAGCAAACGCAGTACTTACAGAACTTGCTCTAAAAAATATCCAAGCAAAACAGGCAAGTATAAAAGTAAACAGCATTTGACCTAGTTCTTTGATATTGGGTAGCAATCGATTTGCAGCAACTTGATCTAAGTTCTTGCGATTAACGTTGAATAGCAAAACTGGTATGAAAAATAAGGCATGAAGTGCTCCCCAAAAGATGAACGTCCAATTTGCCCCGTGCCAGAATCCGCTAACAATGAAAATGATTAATACATTGCGAAGTTGGTTAGACTTGGATCCTCTTGAACCTCCTAAGGGGATATAAAGATAATCTCGGAACCAAGTAGATAAAGAAATATGCCATCTCCTCCAAAACTCGGCAATATCTCTTGAGAAGTACGGATAATTAAAATTACGCATAAGGTCAAAACCTAATAACCGCGCTGAACCAATTGCAATGTTTGAATACCCCGCAAAATCTCCGTAAATCTGAAAAGCAAAGTAAAAAGCTCCCAGTAAAAGACTAAGGGAATTCATACTCTCGTAGTTGTCAAATATTGCATTCACATAAGGAGCACAACTATCAGCAATTACCACTTTTTGAAACAGACCCCAGATAATAAGATTAATACCTGAGATTGCTTTTTCCTCATCAAAAGTTCGCTTCTCTGCAAACTGCGGAAGTAGGTTAGATGCCCTTTCTATAGGACCCGCCACGAGCTGTGGAAAAAATGCTACATACGCAGCAAAATTTATAAAATCAGGAGTTGCTGTTAGCTTCTTACGATATACATCTATCGTATAACTTAACGTTTGAAATGTATAAAATGAAATCCCCACAGGTAAGATAATTCGTAAGGTACTAGTGTGCAATGTTATGCCTATTGCATCAAAAGCTTCTACCCAACTATCAACAAAGAAATTATAGTATTTAAAAAAGCCTAGCAACCCTAAATTCACAGCTAAAGAGATGCCGAGAAGTAGCTTTCTATTTTTCTTAGAATCACTATTTTGGATTTTTAATCCTACCATATAATCTACAAGTGTGCTGAAGGCTATAAGCGCAAGAAACCTCCAATCCCACCATCCATAAAACACATAGCTTACTAAGAGAATAAAAAAGTTTTGCCCCTTCAGACTTTTTTTGAGGCCAAACCAATAGACTACAAAGACTAATGGCAGAAAGACGAGATATTCTAATGAATTAAAAAGCATTTACTCTAAGATTTGATGTATCCCCTCCCAAATACGCTCACTAGCTTTCTCAGGTTGTTCTGGTTTATTTACAATCCCAAACCATCTTTTTGTAATAGGCACTGGGTTAAGACTACCATTAAGTAAGCCTTTAATTCCATCATAAATATCTTCTTTATTCATTGCCCAAGTGACACTTGTATCATAATCTGGCATAGATCGAAAATGTACATATTTATAGTTCTGTCCTATATCACGTATTCCCTTTTTAAGTTGTGGCTGCTCATAGTTTGGATAGATTGTAGGCCTATCGTGAGCCACAAAATCAAACACCATACTCGAGCATATATTTACAACCAGCTCGCAGTGGTGACAGGTATTTACTAATAAAGCAAAATCTTCTTTGGTAGGCATCACTTGATTCCATTGTGAGCCCATTGGTTTCCACAAAGGGTTTATAGGTATAATGACATCCTTATAAGTAGCCAATACCTCATCATATCTACCAGAAAAGTCAATAGGTACTTTTCTATATATAATGGCTACATCTTCACCTTCTTCTCTCAATTTTCGCACAGCAATTGCCGTGTCTTCTAGATAATATTGATCTAGTGGTGACGTGGTTTGATCGTCCCCAGAGAAGCAAATGTATCGTGTCTCTTCACTAAGATTGTGCTCTAGACAAAATTGCTCTCGGGAAAGCAAAATACTACTATCATAATGTGGTTCAAATTGTGGTGTTCCTGTAACAAATATCTGCTCTTCTCTGGTTTTTGGGTAGTACTGTAAGAGCTGCCCTTTCATAAGGTCAGACCATACAAAGTAATAATCTGTCTCTACCGTGGTCATTCCCTTAGGCAGGTTGTCCCAACTATATATCCAGCACGCCGTTTTGATTCCAAGATCCTGCGCCGCGAGCAAAGGTGCAATGGCCTGTGTAGCTCGCTGTGTGGTACAAAAAACAATGTCTGGACGGTGTTCTTTTAGTTGTGCTTTAAGCTCCTGGTAGCGAACAGTAGATCGTTCGGCAGCTTGCATTTGGTTCATTATTCGTTGCCATCCCTTTGGTGTGGCACTAAACGTTTCGTGATACTTTACAAAAGCACTTTTTAAGGCTTTCTTTATACTATTCCACTGCAATGGAAAACGATAGGTAGGATAGACATTATCTTTTTCACGCTTTCGCGAAAGCGCTAGTTCTACCCTCTTTCTTGCGTGACTAAGTGTAGGTGTTTTGGGGTGAATCTTTGTGTTCTCAATCTTCACTTCTTTATAACCCAATTCCTTTTCTAACGAAAATATGGTGTTATTCCAGTAAGTGATGTCAAATCCTTGGGCCTCTCCTACTTCTTTGAACTTAGTAAAAGCAAAGTTGCGTAGACCTACGCCGTCTGGAAAAAGAATGAAAACTTTATTTTTTTTAATCATATTTCATATACAGCTACTTACTGTAATAAGGTTTCTCTTTGCTCTAGCCTTTTGTCGTTTCGACCTAAGGAGAAATCGCATTATCAAGCTCACGTAAAAAGATCAAATACACTGCTTACTCTTCTCTGCTTACTCTGATGAGATTTCTAGTTTTAAATAGTAATCAAAATCAACTATTAGTTCTTTTCAATCTCCATTGTTACTTTTTTTCATTGCCAAAAAAAGTAACCAAAAAAGTCTAGGCTCAATTAAGCTTTGCTAAAAATATCCCTCGTTGCGGCGCAAAATAAAGGAGCAATTGTCTTACCTAATATATTGAGTATTTGTGAAATATTAAATTTCATAATACTCATGCTAGCCCTATTTTACTTATCCCTCCACTCACATCATTTTTTACACAAAACTTACTTAGGCCATTCATAAACTATCATTTCGACGAAAGGAGAAATCACATTATCAAGCTCACGCAAAAAGCTCAAAATACATCGCTTACTCTGATGAGATTTCTCGTCGCTTCGCTCTGTCGAAATGACTGCATCAATTTTTAGTAAGCAATCGCATAAAAGACTAGCGCTTTCCCCTATTATCTTCTAAGCCTTTCTATACTTTAACTTATCTCGCTGTACTTGCTCGATAGGCAAAATATCTGTTGCTTTATAATCTAATGCTTGATATACCGCTTTTAAATCTCTAGAAAGCTTCCTCATTCCTGCTGGTTCCAGTGATGCACTGTGATCTGTACCTTTCCAAGTACGATCTAGTGTATAGTGGCGTTCTACAATGTTTGCCCCAAGTGTATAGGCAGCAACATCTACTGCAATACCTAGATGGTGACCAGAAAACCCGATGTGCTTTACACGATCGCCATACTTCTCTATAAGTGTTTTAATATCCAGCAAACATACATCTGGAAATGGCACTGGATATCCAGATGTACAGTTATAAAGCACTAAGTCTTTACCTCTGTTATGCTTTTCAAAAAACTGTACTAGCTCCTCGATCTCATCTCTAGTAGTCATCCCAGTAGAGCAGTGAATCTCTCCTTTGTAATTCTCGCATAACCACCCTAGCATTTCGTAATGGTTATTACAAGCACTAGGTATTTTTATAAACTCTGGATGAAGGCCTGCTATTTCCTTTGCACTCGTTGTATCCCAAACCGAAGTTGCATAGGTAATGTCTAACTCCTCACAATACTTTTTAAGTTCTGCGTGCTGATTCACATCAAATTCTAGAAACTCTCTATGCGCTCCATAAGAGTCTCCATAAGAATTTACAGGATTAGGATGTGGTGCTTCATATTGTTCTTTGGTAAGAAGTTCTATGTTGTGTCGCTTCTGGAATTTTACGGCATCTACATTACAGAAGATAGCCGCTACTTTAATCATTTCCTTTGCGATTTCCATATCGCCTTTATGGTTTCCGCCTATTTCTGCTATTGTATAAGGCGTTTTGTAATTACTCATATCGGTTGTTATATTTTATAATAAAGTCACAGGCCTCGCGTATCGCTCCTTCTGCGCTATTGTTTTGTAATATGATATCTGCGTGGTTCTTGATAGGCATCGTCGCATTTGCAGGTGTAAGTGACCATCCTGCTGCACAAATGTTTGCAAGATCATTCACATCATCACCTATATATGCTATTTCAGAAAAATCAATCCCACGATCTGTAGCAATTCTAGAAAGTAGACTATACTTGTCTTTCACTCCTGAAAACACGTCTTTAATTTTTAATTTCTTCATTCGGCTGGCAACTATTTGAGAATCTTCAGACGTCATCACCATTACCTCAACATTATATTGTCTCAAAATCTCAAGTCCCATTCCATCGCGCATATCAAACTTTTTCATCAGTTCGCCCTCTGCACCATAATAGATACAGCCATCTGTAAACACGCCATCCACATCAAGTATAAGATGTGTAATTCGGTTACTTTGCTTTTTCGTTTTTAAACGAGCGGCTAGCAATTCCTCCACGATTTTCCAGTCGGTCAGCGTGTCTATCTCTGTAAGACTATCCTCTGGCATGTGTACCGTAGCTATTTTACCGCTAATTCTGTTTCCGCTTTCGCGAAAAGCGTCACGCGTGGTCACATAGCAAGCTCCATTCTCAATAAGTAACCCATCAAAATCTTGCCTACGCGGTCGGCTGAAGACATCATAATTTTGAGGAGTTCCATCTGCATTCCAAGTGAATCGGTGAGTATTTACCACCGTAAGAGCCGAATCATTATCTGTACCTGACGCTACTGCATCTAGGCACGCATTTATATCTTGAGAAGTGGTAAAAGGTGATGTTGCTTGGAGTAAACAAAGCACATCAAAATCTTCTTTTAAACCTGCTACAAACTCCTGCATCCCCATTTCTGTAGAAGCAGTATCTGTTGCACTCTCGTCGCTACGTTGTACGGCTTTTACTTTATCTGTCCAGTGATATTCTTTTTCTACAAAAGCGATGATATCCTCATCGTCCGTATAAATATAGATAGTATCAAGACGTGAAGCAATCGCTTCACCTAAGACCCAGCAGAATAGTGGGCGACCGAGAAGTTTCTTTTTGTTTTTACCTGGAATGCCTTTTGAGCCTTTACGCAGGGGTATAAAACCGATGCTTTTCATTGTGGTTGGGTTGTAGTTAAAGCTTTAACACCGCCTTAACTATTTATCCGTTAAAAGTATGCATTTTTAGGTTAAAATACTTTAAGAATAGAGCTTTTCATGAGGATATCAGAACTACTTAATGAGGTTCATATGGTAAGAAAATCACTTTTAGAAGTTTAAGCTTTTATAATAACACAAATTCTAGAATAAAAGTGAATACTCAACACTTCTCCTCTTAGGTGGTCTAATTGATAAATTATTTTGTTGAAGAATAAATCCATTTCTTCTCGAGTATTATCCAAATTTTCTTCACCATTATATTTCATTCCCGGCCAAGTTTCCTTAACGTTATTATCAGTCTGTAATTTCGAGTAGCTACAGCCTAAATCTTCTATTATGTAAAGTCCACCTGATTTCAATCTATTATAAAATAGATACTCAAAAGATTTAATTATCATATGATTTACGTGAGCCCCATCATCCAAAATCACATCAAACTCACTACAATCATTGAAAGATTTTTTGAGAAAGTCTACATCTATTTGACTTCCGATAGCTATTTCAATATCCTTAGTCGCAAAATCACTACACCTAGGATCAATATCCAACCCTTTTATTCGTCCATTTTTAAAATACTTATCCCAAGTTCTGAGACTATAACCTTCTTTTACCCCTATCTCTAAAAAGGAGATTTCCTTATTCCTAATGGTTTCAAAGTATTTCTCATAGATATTCATATAATTCATCCCCTTAAAAGAGTGAGCTTCGTCAACTTTGTCTGTTCCATAAAATTGGCCCAACTCAGTCAGGGATGAGTTTTGAGTATTTCCAAACGCAACTTTCAAAAGAGTTTTTGGCGTTTTAAGAGTTTTAGATTTTTTTCTTAACCTAGCTGATTTTTCAGCTCCTAGAATCTTCTTTATAATTTTTTTCACGCTTTTTAATTCTTTAGAAATGTCTATTTATTAAAATTTAGTTTATCTCTCCTTAATTTTTCTAAAAAGAGGTGTATGATAAACTAATCATCGTAACTCTTTATACGTTCTTAGATAATTACCTAAATCAATTATCTGGTATATATTTATATATACCATTTTACCAAAAAAGTGCTACTAGTCGATATTTTAAGATTTGGTAAAACTCTCTTTTTGTTGTGTGAACCTGTATATGCTCTTCATCTATAAATGCAGTCAATGGTTCTTGACCACGCCAAGCCATCCCCACGTATGAAAAATCTTCATTCTTACTCGGAAAAGATATGATTTGCTCATTATCATATTTAACTCCAGATGAATGTATTACAACATCATTTTTAATTAAAGGGTAAATAATACGACTCAAGAAGAACTGATCTGCTCCATACTTATCACCATTATAAAAATGAGAAAAAATAGCTTTCTTTCTTAAAATATTAGGATTAGGCTTAGCTCCAAACATTCCACCTAAAATCTTTGAGGTATGAAATTTATGATCCCTCATTATGTGAAAACTTGCAGTACTTGCTAGCCACTCATTTACTGCATCTCTCTCGCGCAAAGACAGTCGTGAATCTACATCTCTGCTTAACATTATTGTATTAGGCTCAAAAAGAGGTTCAAAACGCCAAAACATTCCAGAACTCCCATTACTAGTAGGCTTGATTATAATTTCTGCATTATAGGTTTTGAGAATTGTAATAGTGTCTTGGGGAACGGTATCATCAACATAAAACCTCGCTTGCCACTCTGGATATAAGACCAAAGCTTGTTGAGCATTTTTTATAGCCCCATCTAGATATATAGCATCATTCCCAAATAAACTATAAGCGATGACAAGCTTACTTTTGGAATTTGACACTTTGTTGTTACTTATCATTCTTGTGTCATTTTTTATAGTTTCTTTCTCGCTAATATTGAAATTCATTAAATAGCACGCCTTGTTAATTGTAAAATATCAAGATTCAATCTTAATACTCATTAACTTAATCTGAGATTTTAATAACTCAAACTTTTCAAATTATTCCTATTCTTAATTGTGATTGCATTTACTGGTTTTCTATATTTTAAGATTACTGTTGTATCTAAAATTAGTCTTCCTATAGATCGCCAGTAATATCTAAAATAAGTCTTATCACTCAATGCATACTTTCTAAAGTTATGTAAGAGCGCCTTTGCAATCTTAAATAATGGTTTAGGGTAATAAACCATATAAAAGCGAATCGTATTTTTAAGTTGGTGCTCAAACCTAAAGTAATTACGCCCCATAGTTTTACGTTTCTCAACATCTACCCTATGGTTTACTTTAAGATTATAATCATATACAATATCGTACCCTGCATCCATAACCTCTATAGCCACAGCAGATTCTTCTCCATAAATATCCATCCATAAAGGAAAACCATTGGTGGTATCATAAGCTTCTTTTTTAATAGCAAATCCGCAGCCTACAAAATCATTTGTTATATATGACAACCCAGATTTTGAACATTTAAGTGCCTCTTGATCTGTAGCAAATAAACCGCGAACTTCCTGAAAAGCTATAATACCAAGGTTTACGCTTTCGCGAAAGCGAAATGTTACTTCTTCTATAAAATTTACACTTATAGGGTGAGCATCATCATCTAGACCAATAAAAATCTTTCCTTTTGCCGTTTTGTAAAGTGCATTTCTAGCCGGTGAGGCGCTTATACTTTTATTCACTTTACTCCACTGCACCCAGTTATACTCCTCTATTAATGGTGTTGTTTTATCACACCCATCTATAAAAACACAGACTTCGTGCTTTTCTAGATCAATGATTTTTTCCAGCGTGTTAAGTGTAACTCTCAGATCTGCCGGTCTATTTCTCGTGACAATTAAAAAGGAAATATCCATTAAGAATTATGATTGTTATAAGCTTGGTGATACAATGCCTCTATTTTAGACCGTAAGATACTTCTATTATAATTTTTACGAATAAATGCAGTATTGAATTGTTGTGCGCGACTTCTCAGGCTTTCATCTTTAAGCGCTTCTTCAATTAATCGTGCAATCACTTTTGAGTTGTAAGGATCCTGTATAAGAAAGCCATTCTCGCCGCTTGTAATCACTTCCTGCGTTACATTGCCAGGATTAGACTGTATAGGGAAAGCTCCCATCCCCATAGCTTCTAGTAAAGCGTTAGGCATCCCATCTGAGACACTATTTGCTATATGAAGTACACTCTGCCCCATTAATTTAAGAAGCTCGGTATTCGCTATAAAGGCATATCGAGAGTGTATCGTTATGTCAAGTCCCACTAATATTTCTGAATGTGCCACCTGATCTACAAGGACGTCATCTGCACTGTAAATAACAATCTTATTTCCTTTGAGTAATTCTGGGGATACAAGCGTAAGTGCCTCTAGAATGACTCCTGCCTTTCCTGTGCCATCTTCATATCCTTTAATAAGAATGTAATTTCTTTCTTGAGTCTCTTTGATGATGGTAGCATTTATATCAATACCTCCATTACCTGGAAAGACACCTAAGAATTCCCCTTTAAAGCTATGCTCTCTTGCAATCTTATAATCACGATGACAATCTGTTATTAAACCATCTACACGACTAAGGAATGTTGTAGTTTCTTCCCTTGTCACTCCTAACTCTTTATATGCAAACATATCACTTCCCCAAGAGGAGTATAGTAATGGTTTGTCTGATAGTTGCAGCTGTGAAAGTATAGGTAAACCTGCCAGTTTCATCTCAAAGCAATGCACAATGTCTGGATTGATTTCTTTAAACACTTTTGCAAATGCGTCCTCTACATTTCTTACATTAATCTTTTGAATGAAACGATATAGTATTGCACTTCTCTGTTTAACAAAAGACCTCAACGGGTAATCCCATCGTAGTTTCCATCCTTTTATCTGTGTAACCCAAGATATCTTTTCTGACCTAGGCCCACCGTCTGTTACATCAAACCAGAATACCTCATGCCCCGAACCTTCCATCTGGTTGACCCATTGGAAGAAGTGATGATTAGGTATGGCGATCATTAAGATTTTCATTAAACAAATAGATTTTTATAAGATTCCTGAAACTTAGTAATACCAAAGTGCTCTACAGCATACTCTTGTGCCTTTTTTGATAGTAACTCAACCCTTGGAATATCATTAACTAATGCATTAATGTTATCCAGAAAACTCTCTATAATCACATCCTCATCGGCACTGTTTTCTACAAGCACTCCTATTTCTCCATGATGAATGTGCTCAAATATCCCTCCCACATTTGTACACAGCGGGACTACTCCATAAGGCATGGATTCCATTAAAACCATAGGGAATCCTTCCGTTTTAGAACAAATAATAACAAAGTGTAGTTTCTTATAAAAATCTTGAAGATCCTGCTTGTTTGAGATTTCATCTAAGGATAAAACACTCGCTTTGTTTATCACCTCTTTGTGTGCCTTCATTCCGGATCCAGCGATATAAAACTGAGCGTCAAGTCCCTTCTTTTGGGCTTTATGAGCAATTTTTAAATATAGTTCTGGTCGCTTCTCTTCAGACCATCTTCCTATAAATCCAACATTAATAATGTCTTTACTCCAATTTTTTAAAGTTACATCAGTAGACGCAGGCAATATTACGCCGTTTGCAATTACTGTTATATGATCTAATGACTGCAAAACTTCATTATCGCTATAAATGCGATAAATGTCATTCTTTGCTTTTTCATTAATAACAACACGTGTATCAATGTACTGGGCAGATGTAGCTAGTATATCTATTCTACTATCATCTGGAGCGATAGCGTGTATTAAATCTAAGCGGCGTTTACGCTTATCTATTAAAGGTAAAATATCGTAAAAGTAGTTTGTATTACAGCCAAAAACGTGTGTAACCGTAGTACTCTTATTAATAGCTGTAGCAATGGTATTAAAAAGTGCCGTTCTCACGTGCTTACTTTTTTTATTTATAATACTGTTGAGTTCTATTACAGTTGCGCTTTCGCGAAAGCGTGATAAAAAATGATCTGTTGCAGAAAGATGTGTAAAGATAACTGTCACTTTCTTATCTGCTATAGATTTTACAATATCAAGGTGTACCTGCTCTGCGCCTCCCATATGGTAATAAGGGAATATGAAAACGATATCGGATTTTTTTATTTTAGGTAATACTAAAACATAAAACAAAGACAAGTTAATATAACCAATCATTCGCTTTAATACCTTTTTTAAAGGAGCCATCATATTAAAGGGACTTTCTAAAGTTCTTATACAATCTCACGAAATAATAACTATTAAAGTCTCTAGATAAAAGACGTATTATAATTTTATTGACTGCTTGAAAATATTTTCTTTGCTTAATGTAATCAAATTCATTGTAGTCAACCCAAGAGGCGTTCCACAAATGTACTGCAGCGGTATCTTCTGATAAATAATTCTTATAATTCTTTATATCCATTTTATGACTATTAGGTAATGGATAAAAAACTTGACTAGGATACATAGTAACATTATCGATAGTCGTTGGTTCCAAGATATTCAAATCTTTTCCAAACATATTTTTAAATGTTTCAGAAAGTATTATTGGTATTGTGGAATTGTGAAAATTAAAATCAACGCCGAAATTGATTTGATCATAATACCTCCTTACTTTTTTAATGTAACGATTATCACAGACAGACCCTATAATTGCGCCATTAATCATGTGCGGTGCTTCAACTCCTATAAATAATTTAGAATTTAGATACTCATCTAAGCTTTTTACTAAGAGCATATCGGTATCCAAATAAATTCCACCTTGATTTATAAGAACATCTAGTCTTATAACATCTGCTACAAATGCCCATTTTTTTTGTCGTATTGCAAATTGAACAAACGGCAGGCTACAATCAGTATTATTCTCGTTCCATTCTATTATTTCATAATCTGGACAGAATTTTTTCCAACTAGCAATACACTTGACTATTGTTGAATCTTTTACACCGCCGCCAAACCAACAGTAATGAATACGCTTTGGAATCATTAAAACATTGTGATTTGATTAATTTTGATTGCAACAGTATCTCCACCTTCTACAAAATAATGATATCCTAAGGAGCGCATAAGATCAAAGGATAACTGCACTTCTTCTTTTGACAAGTTTACTGATTCAAATTTTATTACTTTGGGGTAAATCCTCTTTAAATCAAGCATTTGCAAAATCTTGTAATCATAACCTTCGGTATCAATTTGGAGTAAATCTATATTATTTAATAGTTTACATTCTTTGAGAAGACCTTCTCCAGTCATAGTTTCAACTAAAACCTCTTGTATATCACACTCATAAATATTATGATTTACAAGGTGACTTTTACTAATAGAAGCAATTCCTTTAACCCAATCTGGATAAATATGTTCAGGATTTAGTTTTACGGCGTATAAAATAAGTCCAGATGAATCTATATGCATTGCCTTATTAAGAGTCTTAATATTTGGGTAGTTGCTATAATTACTCTCGAGCTCCTTATAATATCTTGGAATTGGTTCCAAAACTATTCCAGTAGCGTTTCTCTCTGTTACGAAATCATATAAAAAATCAAAGCTTACACCATCATTACCACCTATTTGAATAAAATTAAAAGACTCTCCTTTTTTGAAATTTTTATTCAAAATTCTTTGGACATTTTGAATTCGGCTATTTTTTCCAAAAAATTTTCTGCCTTTGTTATTCAAGCGAAAAAAGAAATAACCTAATTTGTTTATTATAATATGTTTCATTTTATTCCTAACGATTATTTGTAATCTACAGAATCTATCTTAATTCTTAATTAACCTTTGTGGTTTTGATTTAAATTTAAGAGCTCTTTCCTCTATAAGGTGGTACGACAAACACTCAAATAGTATAGAAATAAAAATAGAGGCTATTATAAAAATAATAACACAAGTCTCTTTCTCTTAGAACTTTTTAGGCTTATTAGACACAAAACGGAGTGTATATAAATACCGCTTTAACACGTACCATAAATCTATTATTAATCCTTTTTTTAATCTAAAGCTTGTTACTATAAGACCTTTGGTAGCAGACAAGACGCTAACTTCTTGATGCCAAAGTTGATAATTACCAATCATATCATTTTTGAACCTAAAGAAAAGTTGCTTTTTAGATCTGCTTATCTCATAATGAAATATGGAAGGAACAAACTCAATATCATAACCAGCTTCTAAAACGCGCTTAGACCACTCCTTATCCTCAAAAGTTGTAACATCCTCTCTAAAGGGATGTTGTTCCCATACAGATTTACTAAAAGCCGATCCCGAAAATATTAATCCGCCTCTATTAGGATCTCCATTTGCTTTTATTCCATTTATATAACCACGATAGTCATTTGTGCTATGCAAACACCTGAGGCCAGCTAAATTGCTATTTGCCTCAAAACCTTGTTTTATGAGTTTAAAAAAATCGTGACTTACTGGATACGAATGCGCACTAAAAATGACAACTATATTATTTCTAGCCTCTCTCGCTGCAACATTTGCACTTCCTCCGTAACTAAACTCTTTAATGGAAACCATACGAGCACCGTATGATTTACAAACAGCATCGCTACCATCTGTAGATAAATTATCAATGACTACAATCTCATCAATATCATCTTGATATCTACTTGTTAAATTACTAAGCAAGAATGACAGCGCTTGCTGTTGATTTTTTGTACGTATTACGACTGAAATCATAGTAGCATATTACTTTTTGGCTAAAATACCCTGAAGCATTCTATATGGTTTTAATAACACTTTCCCAATCTTATATTCTAAAGACTCCTGTAACCGCTGCTCCTTCCTCCTACTTATAATGAGATGATCTGTAAATACTGTGACGCAATTATTAAAATCTTGAATATATATATCCCGGTGTTTGTGCATCATATACTCTTTTACTCGTTCTGCATCTTCATTTATTGTAGTAACAAGCATAGAGTTTGTTGCCTTCCTATAATAGAAAAGAGACTCCTCAATAACTTTATATTTCCACCCTCTCTTAGTAATAGAAAGCCAGAACTCCCAGTCTTCAAAACCTTTCTTCATCGTTTCATCATACCCTCCTACTTCTTCCCAACACTTTTTACGATATAGTGATGTTGCTACTAGTTGATTTACATATAACAAATAAGGATATGAATCTCCTGTTGGTGTTAATTTGTTTATTACGTTATCTAAGCTCTTTTCAAAAAAGGCACTATAAGAAGTTACAATAGCTAGTTCTTTATTGTTATCAAGTACTGGAACGAGTTGTTCTAGATAATCTATATGTAAGATATCATCTGCATCTAGAGGAAGGATAAATAGTCCATTACTTACATTTACACCTGCATTTCTTGCGCTAGACAACCCTCCATTATCTTTTCCCACATATCTAAAACGAGCATCTTTATCACACCATTGTTGTGCTATTTCTCTTACGTTATCTGGGCTTCCGTCATTTACAATAATACATTCCCAATGCTTATAAGTTTGATTAAGGACAGATGGCAGGCTCTCATTTAAAAAATGAGCTTGCTTATAGCATGGTACGATTATGGAAACGAGTGGATTATTCATTACTAGGAAATAATAGTCGTTTAATGATTCTTATAGGTTTCAAAATAATTTTACCTAATTGAAATTCTAAACCTTCTTTTGTTTTATTTAAGTTAGTTACAAGCATCGTATTTCTTAAAATCATTTGCTGTGCAAATACGTCAATACTTGATTCATATACTTTTTTATGTTTTAGAAAAATTTTCATTTTTAGCTCCTTATCA
Organism: Dokdonia sp. Hel_I_63; assembly: GCF_007827285.1. Classification (NCBI taxonomy): domain Bacteria; kingdom Pseudomonadati; phylum Bacteroidota; class Flavobacteriia; order Flavobacteriales; family Flavobacteriaceae; genus Dokdonia; species Dokdonia sp. Hel_I_63. The sequence goes on from NZ_VISD01000001.1 coordinate 2,977,012, forward strand.
AATTGTGCTAGAGCCATAGTATCGCGTGAGTGTATTTTTTTTCTGTAATTGAATAAAGGTTCTTGAATAATTCTCATTTCCCACCCTTGACTTAGAACAGAAAGCCAAAAATCCCAATCTTCATATCCTTTATCAAAGTTCACATCATAACCATTAACTTCTTCCCAGCATTTCTTTCTAAAAAGTGCAGAGGCAACTCCATTATTTTTGACAAGGAAATCTTGTGTTATTTTACCTTTAGGTTTGATAATATCTTTATTTTTGGAGCTGTTTCCAAATTCTTTATAATGACAACATACTACACCTACCTTCATATCGCTATCTAGAATATGCTTAGCTTTCTCTATAAATGTAGGTTCAAATATATCATCTGCATCTAGTGTTAGAATATATGATGATGTTGCTTTGCCAATACCATTGTTCCTTGCGGTACACACTCCTTGATTAGTTTGATAGACTACTTCAACAATATTGTTTTTTATAGATTTTAAGACACTCATAGTTTCGGCTCCAGATCCGTCATCTATAATGATGATTCGCTCTGGGAGCACAGTCTGTCTTAATATTGAATTAAGAGCGTCCATAATAAACGCTCCGTCGTTGTAGCAAGGGATGACTACGGTGACAGCTTGTACAGTACTTTCCATCATATAGGATAAAAATAAGAAAACAGTTACTTCTTCAAACGGTTACACAATAATACTTTTCTCTAACCAAAACAGAAGCTATATAATAGACTGGTAAAATGCGTACTATGACCATTTTTTTAATAATTTTCACGAAATCAAAAACACATAATCAAAAATAGTATTACTAATCCCGCACATATTTTGCTATTTTATAACCCTTACCAGTCACAAATCCAAAAATCACAGCCGCCGGGTAAAAGAAACCTTTCAGTCCGTTAGATTTAACAAGTAATAAAGTTGCGCCAAGAATATGTTCTGGCCATTTTCTTTTTCTCGCGATATTGAATGTTAACAACACATGGCTTGATATTAAATATTTTATGAGTGAGGTAGGTGCGATATCTTTTATATATTGGACTGTAGCATAATAATTATCTGCGTTCATAATATCAAAGCGCATCTGATGTTTTTGAGATTGCAGAAAAAAACTTCCATCATGTATCCTCCTATGCGTCAATATTTCATTAATTAAAAATCCATTTTGAGTAAGCAATAACAACCTCACATTATATTGAAACTCGCTTGCTTGATCTTTAATATCACCAGCAAATTCTAGCTGGTTTGCATATTCTCTTTTAACTAATAAATCATTTGTTATCCAAGCTGTTTTGAATTGTGCATAATGTATTGCATCAAGAGTTGAATTCCTTCGATCTATCTCATATGGCCGTTTTAACAAACCAGTATTATCAAAATTTACACAATCTGCTACCACAAAATCATAATTCCCTTTTTTTAAAATATTGATGCTTGTTTCTAAATGTGTAGGTAACATCACGTCATCACTATCAAAAAACTTAACGTAATTACCTTTAGACAGTGAGTATCCATAATTTCTAGAATGGTTTGCTCCTTTTTTTACAGTTTCAGGCCTTATGATATAAGTGAATCTAGAATCTTCTTTAGTAATAGCTGCAACTATATCACTCGTGTTATCTGTAGAACCATCATCTATTATAATACACTCAAAGTCTGTATAGGTTTGATTTATGATAGAACTTAGTGTTTCGCCTATATATGCTGCTCTGTTATAGGTCGCGATTATTATGGAAATCATATTATCTTTGGGCTGCTTTAGGGGTTACTGCATTAATAACACCTTGAATCATTGACGTTATTCTATGACCTAATCTAAAAGAAGTAGTATCTAATAATTTTTGCTTTTCAAGCTTAAGCTTATTATTTTGCTTTATAAATTCCTGAAAAAAATATTTACCATGCTCTTGATAATCCTTTTGGTATTTATCATACATCTGTAATCTAAGTGCTTCATCATTTTCTATTGCCGTATAAGTTCTAGAACCCTCGGTATCTGTATAATTAAAAAGCACCTCCTTCACGATTCCAAACGTATAACCAGATTTTAAAATTCTAATATTTAAATCCCAATCCTCATAACCTTTTATCATTTTCTCATCGTAACCTCCAGCCTCAATTATGGCTTTCTTTTTAAACAAAAGACAGGAAAGTGCGCCATTATTAAGTAGACAGGACTTTAGAGAAATTTCACTTGGGATATAGGGTAATACTTTCTTGTTATCAATAATTCTTGCATATCCACACATAACGGCACCATAATTTGCATCTTCAGCAAACTTTAAAATTGCCTTTTCTAAAAATGTAGGTTCAAAATAATCATCTGCGTCAAGTGTCAATATGAATTCGCCGCGAGCTTCATTAATTGCAACATTTCTTGCTTTCGAAACACCTTTATTTTCTTGATTAAGAATTCTAATTTTTTCATTCCCTTTTGCTATGCTCTGTAACACTTGAAGAGAATTATCTACAGAACCGTCATTCACAACTATAATCTCATCTATAGCAACGCTTTGAAGTAATAAACTATCAATAGCTCTACCTATGGTAGATTGTACATTATAACATGGAATCACAGCAGATACAAGCATGGCGCAAAACTAAAGGTTTTAAAACTTATTATTTTCTATGTATAACGTTGTTTCGCTTTCGCGAAAGCGTGATAACAACAATCTTAGTCATTCAAAAGTAATTCTCTTTTTAAGATCTTTTCTTTTTTAAAATAAAAGCAAATAATCCAATAATTGAATTTAAAATCTTGAGAAAAAATCTATTGGTAGTAACTAATTCTACTCTTGGATTAATCTTGTTATAAAACTTTTGATGCTGTTTATTTGAGATAAGTAACTGGTCAAAATTAATATCATAGAGATCATAGTTTTCTAGGAGTACTTTTTTACGTTCCTCTTTATGTAACTCATTATATGAAGATGCGGTAGACAAACCACCTTCATAGAATACCGCTATTATAGTATCTATTTTGAGATATGATCTTTTCTCTAAGCATATAAGTTCAAAAAAAAAGGCCCAATCAGATACAATTTTAAGATCTGTTCTATACACACCATATGTTTCAAAAAGCGTACGTTTAATAAAGGTAGCAGCGTGACCTAACGAAGTTCTTTTAAAAAAATTAAAATCAATAACTCCTGGATACTTGTTTGTAAACCCTTCACCCTTACGACCTTCAATCCAGAGATTACCGTAGACAAGGTCTATATCTTTCACTAGAGAATTTTCAACTTTTGAAAACACATTTTCATTATATAAGATATCTCCGCTATTTAAAAACAACACATAATCCCCTTTTGCTTGACGAATACCTTTATTCATAGCGTTATAAACACCACTATCTGGCTCACTAATCCAGTAGGTAAATTTATCTTTATGTGTTTCAATATAATCAAGGCTTCCATCTATAGACGCACCGTCAATAATTATGTGCTCATAATCTTTAAATGTCTGTGCAAAAACACTAGAACAAGTCTTCTCGAGACCAGTCTTATCGTTCAAATTAATGGTGATTATACTTACTAGCACTTATACTTTTAACTTTTTTGCAATGAGGTTAGTATAAGGATATCTCAAACGCATAGCATCCGGAATAAGAGTTTTATTCTCTATTCTATACCAGGAGTAACCCATTTCTATTAATACATTATAAATATCTTGAACCATATAGCCCGCGTTAAATGTATTCTGCTCAGTAAACTCAACCATAACAATAGGAGCATAATTTTCAAAAAATGACTTTCCTCCTAGAAGCGTAAATTTCTCCCACCCTTCTACGTCAATTTTAACTAAGCTTATTTTAGTTTTATCTTCATCTTGTAACTCACTGTCAAGAGTACTAACTGGCACACTTATAGATTCTTGTAATTTATCATCGTGACCAGGCGCTAGTGAATTCCATGCATCATAACCATTATTTGAAATATAAAATTTCATTTCCCCTTTGGTATTAGATAGAGCTAATTGCCTTACATCAATATTTGAAAAATTATTTAAAATTATGTTTTCTTGAAATCTTGAATAGGTTAATGGTGTAGGCTCAAAGGCGATAACCTTACCTGTACTCCCCACTTTTTTAGATGCAAGTAAAGAAAATAGACCAATATTAGAACCTATATCTAAAAATGTATCTCCTTCTCTTAAAGTAGATTGCAAAAAACTCATTTCATCTACTTCAAATCCTTCGTAAATAGGTTTAGATAACACACTGTCTTTATATAGGTTCATCTTTAATTCACCTAGTAAGTTATATTCAAAGAACTTTCCGTCATTAAAATGTTTATCCCACTCTCTTGCCTCTATACTTTTATTAATAGCGTGTCTTTTTACATCCACCCTCTTAATATAATTCTTTAAAAACTTTGCTAACTTATGAGCAACTCTATATGTTATATTTTTAAACATCGTTTTACTGTATCCTATAATTTTGCTCCCAATGTAGAGAAGGCATAATGAGGCCAGGGCGCTCCTCCATATATATTGCGTTAACTCCTTCTAAATTTTGAACTACCAGTTCTTGACCTATATTGTCGTCAAAAACGATCCACCTTCTATTATGTATTCCTATAGCAAGTTTTATAAAGTATCTACCATTTCTCAACAAATCGGCAGGTATAACCCCTTTCACGTTATAGTGACCCGCTTTCATTTGCTCTATACTGTCATTTTGATCATCGTGATAAGATCTAAATAGCAAATAATTAGATGTGCTATCAATCACATCAAAACCTACTCTAAAACCGTCAATATCTTTTAGTAAACTGAAAGAAAACAATACTTCAAAGTCCTTTTCACTATAATAAATTCCATTAGTTGTTCCTTTTTGCTCTATAGCAAAGTTATCTAGTACAAACTCGTCGTCGTCTTGGTTTATGATAAATGCTTTTAGTGCATTAGGTTGATTATCCGAATTATTTTGAAGGTATCTTTCTATACCCTCTTTTGTTGTGCCATCATAAGCGATACTTCCATTCTTTAATACAATGCACCTATCGCACAATTGCTGTATAGTTCCCATATTATGACTAACCACTAGCACCGTCCTGCCTCCTGATTGTGAAATATCTTGCATTTTACCAATAGCCTTTTTCTGAAATTCGGCATCTCCTACTGCAAGCACCTCGTCTACCACAAGAATATCTGGCTCAAGAAATGCAGCGACTGCAAATCCTAATCGTACTCGCATTCCGCTAGAATAACGTTTTACTGGAGTATCAATATACATCTGGCAACCAGAGAACTCTACAATTTCATCAATTTTACTCGAAATTTCTGCTTTAGTCATTCCCAATATAGCTCCATTGAGAAAAATATTTTCTCTACCGGTAAGTTCAGGATGCATACCAGTACCCACCTCTAATAAACTAGCAATACGACCTCTGGTTTTTATGCTACCCGTAGTGGGACTGGTTACTCTTGAAAGTATTTTTAATAAGGTAGATTTACCTGCACCATTCTTTCCTATAATACCTAGTATTTCTCCACGTTGCACCTCAAAATTGATGTCCTTCAATGCCCAAACATATTCTGAGCTAGCAACAGAACTTCTGTCATTAACAGCTCCTACTTGTAAGTATGGATCTTCCTTACCTCTTATTTTGTGCCAAAAACGGTTTAAATCGTGAGAAAGGGTTCCCGTACCTACAAGACCAAGACGATATTGTTTAGATAAGTTTTCAATTTTTAAAATAGGCTTCTCCATAAACTATCTGTACTGTATTAATAAAGTACGCCTCAAAAAGGGATTTTTTTTAATTCCCCTACGTATTAAAAGCCAAGTATTGTGTAGCTGTCTTTTATAAGTTTGTCCTTTAGGAACTATACCCTTAGAATCATTAATACACCATTTCAAAAAGGCTAATAACTTTTCTGAATCTAAATACTCAGGCAAATCATTATTAATAAATATTGGTTCTGATATTATAGAAATATAAGCTTCTTTATCATCATAAATTTCTAAAATATGATCGATTAAATCATCCTCAGATTTATAGTCTTCATAGGATAAAAAACGTTTTTTATTAAAAACATTCCCCACTCGGGGATCACCATAATAGATGGGAATACCTTGACTTTCCAGAGCATCTGTTAATTTCTCTGTCACATATCCAGGATAAGACTGATTTTCAAAAGCAAAAACAAACTTATGTAGCCCAACAAACTCACGCTTACTACTAACCGCCCCCCCTACATTATTTTTATATTTCCCTCCTGAATTTACTTTCTTGCGAGCATTAAGTCTGTCGAAGAAAGCATTGCGTTTTATTCCATTAGGATTTGAGACTACGGTACAGCAAAATTGGTTTTTCTTATTCCAGATTTCGGATGCCTCACTTTTAGAAATCAACTTGGTTAACACTGCCGTCTTATCTAAAAACAAGTAACCATATGCATAATAAGGAAAATAGTATTGTGTACTACTTTTCGAAAATTCAAATGTTATAGAATAATCTGCTGCAAATCTTGGTGTACCCCTATTCTCTGCAGTATAAAACAATCTCGGACAATTATACTTTAGATAATCATTACCATAGCATGAGAAAAACAAAAAATCAGGATCCTCTGCAATTGTTATATCATAATACCCTGCTAACAACTTTGTAAATAGGTTATTCTTTGGATCAAAACCAGACCAGAAGTCTACAAAGTTGAGTTTTATTGTTGGTTTCATAAGTCTATACGGTGTCTACAAAGGTTTTCTCTGTGTGGTTAAACACCACCAATCCAACAAAGAAAGCAATTAGACTTATTAAAAAACTTGTTATAAAACCTCCAAATGCAATATGATCTGCCCCTAGAAGAACGTTTCTGTATAACTCGATAGTTTGTGCCAAAGGGTTTGCCTCTATAATCCACGCATACGCAGGACTTTTTATCTTGGCTTCACTTAATGGGTACATTACCGCACTTAAATACATTAATAAATTAATTCCAAAAGACACCAAAATAGTGAGATCTCTATATTTTGTGGTGAGAGAGCTCAAAATCATTCCAAATCCTAATCCTAACAGTGCCATATTAATTACACAAAAAGGAAACAACCACACTAAGTAAGACGGAGCAATTTGTGCTTCTTTATAGAAAACAAAATAAGCATAGAAAATAACAAAAATGAGCATTTGAATTCCATACTTAAATAATCCAGAAATCACCTTAGAAGCGGGAACAATAAACCTAGGGAAGTACACTTTACCAAAAAGCCCTGAGTTTGCAGTAAATGTAGAGCTACTAGTAGTGAGACTCTCCTTAAAATAATTCCAAAGTGTAACTCCCGCAAGATTAAATAAAAATGGAGGAACAACACCGGTATCAATGTTTGCAAAAGTGTTGAAGACAAGCGTAAAAACCACACTTGTAAATAATGGCTGAATTAAAAACCATAAAGGCCCAAGAACAGTCTGTTTATAGACAGTTACAATATCACGTTTTACAAAGAGAACTAATAAATCCCTATATCGCCAGATTTCCTTAAAATTTAAGTCTATTAGCTTTCCCTTAGGTTTTATTTCGTAAAGCCAGTCTTCGGCATCTTTCATTTTATCAACCATAAACCCTCTCTACTTACGACCTCTTATTAGCCTTCCTAACTTACCTAATAAGCCTCCTCTTCTTTCTTCCTCATGGTACCCGTTATTATAAGTACCATAGCCGTATCCATAACCGTAGCCTGCGCCATAACCATATTTACGCTTCTGTTGGAAATAGTTGAGTACGAAGCTTACATGTTTTATTTGTCCTTTTTCATACTTATCTGTAACCAGACCGAGCATGTCCTTCTTAGTATAACCTTGACGCACCATATATAGTGAAGCATCTACGTACGGCATTAACTCAAATGCATCAGAGACAAGGCCTAATGGAGGTGTATCAAAAACGATATAGTCATACTCTTCCTTAAGCTTATTAATAAACTCATGCATCGCATCACTTATAATAAGTTCCGACGGGTTAGGTGGTATAGGTCCAGAAAGGATAACATCTAAATGATCGATACCTGAAGGCTGTTTTACTTCGTCTAGCGTAGCGTCTCCTATCAAATAGTTAACAACACCTTTATCATTCTCAAGTTCGAAATCATCAAATATTTTAGGCTTACGTAAATCTAGCCCCACAAGCACTGTTTTCTTTTCGCTTAAAGCGAAAACGGAAGCAAGATTCATAGAGGTAAATGTTTTACCCTCACCACTTACACTTGAGGTTACTAATACCGTCTTTGCACCCGTAACTCCTTTCTTCTTGTACATAAACTGCAGGCCAGAACGCAAGCCTCTAAAAGCTTCTGCCATTGCAGATCGAGGATGATCACGCACTACGAGTCCAGAGGTACGCTTACTTTTACCTATCACTCCAAGTACAGGAATGGAAGAGCGTTTCTTAACATCTTCAGGAGTACCTATTTTTGTATCTAAAAAGAAGATAATTAGCACCAAGGCTAAAGGAATTACAATTCCAAAGGTTGCTGCCATTACCTTATTAAGTTGTGTATTTGGACCTATAGGTCCTCTACCCACGTCTTTTGCTTTGTCTATAAATAAGATATCTGAAACATTTGAGGCTTTTATTATCTCTGCCTCACTGCGTTTTGTGGTGTATAAATTATACGCTTCCTGACTTATGGTAAAACGACGTTGTATTTCTGCAAGTTCTTGTTCTTCTTTTGGAAACTGCCTTAGCTTACTTTCTGCTTGACCTATTTCTCTATTTAAGTTTGAAATTTGCGAATTAATCTGAGATTTACTGGATCTTATATTTTCAAACAAGACTGCTTTCTCTGCATCTATTCTTCTATCAAGATCTCTAAAAGCTGGATTACCTTCCTTTGCGGTATATGCAAGATTACTACGTTGTAAGGCAAGCTGGATAATACTTGACACCCCAGCTGTAATACTTCCTTCATTAATAAGAGAAACAGAAGGTGCAGGCACGTTTGTATAATCTGTACGTGTTCTTAAATATTCTTCTAACTGCTTGTAATAAACAAGTTGTCTTGCTAAATCATCTTTCTCGTTGTCTATCGTTTGTAGTTCCTCACTTATTTGCTCCGCTCCTCCGGATAGTGTGATAGCACTATTTTTATTTTGGAAGGAATTAAGATCATTCAATGCCTTATCTAAATCGACATTACTTGACTTAAGACTACTATCGATATACTTTATAGTTTTTGTAGCAAATAGATTCTTCTGGCGCAATTGCTCCTCTGTACGCACCTCAATACTCGCATTTAGGTAGTCTATAAGTCGTTTCTTATTTGTCCCTACAAGGCTTAACTCTAAAGTAGAACTTCCTCGCGGAGTTTGGGTAACTCCCATCCCACGATATCTTCCTGCGGTTCCATTAAAATTACCCATACTCACAAAGTACTCCTGACCTGCGGTAGGATAAACATCTGTGGCTAGCAATTGCCCTTTCAAAAATGGAGTATCTATAGTGTCACCTAACTTAAAAACCTGATCAAAATCTGCAGATGGTGCAGGTACCGTTGACGGTTTAAGCGTGTTATAATTAAATAATGAAGCATTCCCTCCACTAAAGGGTATAGTAAGCCTCATGCTACCATCTCCTTGATCTACTACAGTAATTCTCTTTCCATATAACTGCGGAAATGAGTCATTAAGTTTTAATTGAAAAGGAGTGTATCCATACACATCCTCAATGGCATATTTGCCTTGTTTTTGGTAATTAATGTAGTACTGTAAGTATTGAACAACACGCTCTGCATGTGTTCTAGATTTAAGCATGATAATGCTAGTTTGTACTTTATCTGTAGTGCCACCCCAGTTAAAAACCAAACTTGTGTTCCCTCCAAACATTTGATTTTGATCATCTTTTATAGAGATCATACTTGTCTCTCTATAAATAGGCACTTTACGCACATTTATGTAATGCGCTATAGAGAAGGCAATAAGCAATGATATCACAAATAACCACCAAAAGCTTAAGAGCCTAAACAGGAATCCCTTAAAATCAAAAAAACCTCCGGAGCTTTGTACGTCAAATTCTTCTTCCATCACTTATCGGGTTGCTAGTAATATTACAGAGGCTAGCGTCGTCACTAATCCTAAGATGGTAGTAAATGCCTGTAGCCCGGTAGTACCTATACCTATAGCCTTTTGAGGTAACGGGTTTACTGTTATAATATCATTAGGTTGTATGTAGTAGTAAGGTGACTGCATCACATCTATAGTTGTAAGATCCACATGGTGTACACGTTGCCCTCCTGGATATTGTCTTATAATAAGTACATCTGTAAGGTCACCCGTAAGTGGCACACCTCCAGCATTTGCTATCGCCTCAAGTATGGATACTTTCTCTGCAAGCACGTTTTGAGTTCCAGAGGCTCCTATCTCTCCTACCAGAGTATATCGTATTCCTGGTAGTTTTACAGTAACAAATAAATCGGCCTCATCTTTTATATAATCGGCTAGAAGTCTTTTTTCTATAATTTCTCTTATCTCGTCGGTTGTTCTACCTAAGACATTAATTTCTCCTAACTCTGGAACGCGGATGTTTCCATGAGTATCTATGGCAAAGCCATCATAATAAAAACCTTCATCAAGAGATACGCCTCCATTGCTGGAAGGATTAAAAAAGTCAACCAATTGTTGATCCAATGCCTTCAAGCGGATACTCAATATATCGCCTATTTGTACTCGGTATGGTGGTTGCTGTTGCTGTAGAGATACAATACTGTCTGTAGCGCGCTCTGTCTCGCGCAAATAGGTGATGTCTTTAAGGGGCACACAAGAAGCTGTACTCGCGATAATTACGAGTAAAAGCAGTATGATTGGGTATCTCATTTATGTAAAGTTAGGCATCACAAATATAGCATTTCATCGATAAAAATAAAACGTTCACAGATGGATGCTTAGTTATTAGCTTAAAATTATCAGAAATTAATTAAAAACAATGCTACGCAACGACTTAAAATCAAGTTATTTCTATTTGTAAGCGTTATTTTTGCTTTCGCGAAAGCGTAAACGCATACCCATAATACTAAAAAACTGGTTGACCACTCATGTGACCAACTAATCGTAAATGGTGCAACGTATTGCATCTACACTATTTCCTGATGAATTACCTCTCTGTAGAAAACGTATCAAAATCTTTTGGTGAACATCACCTTTTTAAAAATATCGCCTTCGGTATTAATAAAGATCAAAAAATAGGCTTTGTTGCCAAAAATGGAACAGGTAAAACCTCTCTCCTTAACATCATAGCAGGACTAGAAGCTCCAGATGATGGACAAGTAGTGAGTAGAAAAGGAATTGTAATTTCGTTTCTACCACAAGAGCCAGACCTGGATCCTAATCTTACGGTGGAGGAAACCATATTTGCTCACGATAACCCTATCCTTAAAACCATTGCAAACTATGAGAAGGCACTTCTCAATATGGAGGATGCAGATGCGTATCAAAAAGCGTTTGATGCCATGGAAGCTGCACAAGCATGGGATTTTGAAACGCAATACAAACAAATCCTATTCAAGTTAAAACTTGACGATATGGATCGCAAAGTTGAGCTACTCAGTGGTGGGCAAAAAAAGCGTCTTGCACTTGCTCAAATGATGCTTACCAAGCCAGATCTAGCCATACTAGATGAGCCTACTAACCACCTTGACCTTGAGATGATAGAATGGCTGGAAGAATATTTCCGCTCAGAGAATATCACTTTATTCATGGTAACACACGACCGTTACTTTCTAGAAAATGTATGTAATGAGATTGTAGAACTTGAGGGTGGCGTGCTTTACAGCTACAAAGGAAATTATGCCTATTACCTAGAGAATAAAGATGCTCGTGTAGCAGCATGGGAGACAGAGACTGGAAAAGCAAAGCAGCTTTATAAAAAAGAATTAGAGTGGATGCGTCGCCAACCTAAGGCTCGTACCACAAAATCAAAGTCTCGCATAGACGACTTTGCAGAGATTAAATCTCGCGCCCATGAGCGTCGCAATGACCACACTGTACAACTAGAGATTAATATGGAGCGTATGGGGAGTAAGATTCTCGAGTTTCATAAAATCAGCAAATCTTTTGGAGATCTTAAATTACTTGATCAATTTGAGTATGTATTTAAAACTGGGGAGCGCGTAGGGATCATAGGTAAAAATGGAACTGGTAAAACCACCTTCCTTAATATGATCACTGGCGAGCTAGCTCCAGATTCTGGAAAAGTGATTGTAGGAGAAACTGTAAAATTTGGTTACTACACGCAGAAGGGAATTAACATCAAAGAAGGTCAAAAAGTAATTGATGTTATAAAAGAATACGGAGATCACATTCCTCTTAAAAAGGGAAGAACCATTTCTGCTGGGCAGTTATTAGAGCGTTTCTTATTTGACCGCAAGAAGCAATATGATTTTGTAGAGCGATTAAGTGGTGGAGAGCGCAAGCGCCTTTACTTGTGTACTATTTTTATCCAGAATCCTAACTTCTTGATTCTCGATGAACCTACAAATGATCTAGACGTTGTAACGCTCAACGTACTTGAGCAATTTTTACTTGATTTCCCAGGTTGCCTCGTAGTGGTTTCTCACGACCGTTACTTTATGGATAAGATTGTAGATCACCTTTTTGTTTTTAAAGGAGATGCCGTGGTAGAAGATTTTCCAGGTAATTACTCAGATTTTAGAGCTTATGAGGGTGGGATAAGTAACGCTTTCGCGAAAGCAGAAAAAGAACAATCTCAAATAGAGAATAAACAAAAATTTAATGCCTCCATAGGAGAAACCGCTACCGAAACTAAGTCTTGGAAAGAGGAACAGCATACAGGAACGATAACCTTTAACGAGCAGAAAGAACACGCAAAGTTAGAACGTGAGATTGCAAAACTAGAACGCGAGAAAGAAGACAAGCAAAAACTCTTTTTAAATCCTGATCTTACTCAAGATCAAATCACCGAAGAAAGTCTGAAATTGCAAAAAATCATAGATGCGATTGCCTTAAAAGAGGAACGATGGTTTGAATTATCGTCTAAAATGGAAGGATAAGCAATTACAAACGACAATCTTTACCATAATAAAGACCATACAATAGCTCACATTCTATAAAGTGAACCAGTACAAACACTCCATACTCGCTTACCTAAAATGGCTTCCTAAGACGTTCCACCTTCATGGAATACACTCTCCTTTTATTTTTAAACTAGAGAAGGAAGTATTGAGAGGAAAGTCGGATCCTGCTATTTCACAAAAAATCAATACCTATAAAAAAGCATTACTAGATAATGAGACTAGTATAGAGGTGATGGACTATGGCGCAGGCTCTAGAGTATTTAAATCTGCTCAACGAGAAGTAAAAGATATTGCTAGGTACGCCGGTGCTACACATAAAAGAGTACTATTATTACAGCGACTTATGGCATACTTTCAGCCTAAAGAAGTGTTAGAACTAGGCACTTCGCTTGGTGTTGCAACTGCAGCACTAGCGATTCAGAACACGGCGCATGTCACTACTATAGAAGGTTGCCCCAATACTGCTGCCATAGCAAGGAAGGAGCTAGATGCAGCAAATGTTACTAACGTAACGCTTTGTGTAGGAGATTTTAATGATGAGATTGTAAAACACAATCACAAAAAGTTTGAATTTATCTATTTTGATGGAAACCACTCTAAGCAAGCCACGCTAGATTATGTGTCATCACTCCTAAGCACAACAACAGACAATACTGTCTGGATGTTTGATGACATTCACTGGTCACCAGAAATGACAGAAGCTTGGGATAACATTAAAAAAATGACAGAGATATCTGCGACCATAGACGCTTTTCATTTTGGGATGGCATTCTTTAGACCACAGCAGGCTAAAGAAGACTTTTACATTAGATTATAATTACACAAAACGAAATAATCTTGACCTAGTTTTCAAACCCATAGCGTTCAAACATCTCTCTTCGCTTTTCTTAAAACCTTATAGTTGTTGTATCCGAGATAAATTTTTACATAAATTGTGTAACATTTAGACGTTTACCTCTTCTAATAGCAAACCAAACATTCTATGGGCAACCTTATTAAAATTAGAAATATCATTCGTGACTTCCCATTAGGGACAGAGATTGTTCACGTACTCAAGGGTATAGACCTTGATATTGATAAGGGTGAGTATGTAGCTTTTATGGGACCTTCTGGTTCTGGAAAGTCTACGCTTATGAATCTTTTAGGCTGCCTTGACACACCTACCGCTGGATCATATGTTCTTAATGGACGTGACGTAAGCCAGATGACAGATGATGAGCTAGCTGAAGTACGTAACACCGAAATAGGTTTTGTATTTCAAACTTTTAATTTACTTCCTAGAACCACTGCTCTTGACAACGTAGCATTACCAATGGTATATGCAGGAATGTCAAAATCTGCACGTAATGCTCGTGCCGAAGAGGTACTTACAGATGTAGGTCTTGCAGATCGTATGGACCACAAACCTAACCAACTCTCTGGAGGGCAACGACAACGTGTTGCTGTAGGTCGTGCGCTAGTAAACAAACCATCCATCATCCTTGCAGATGAGCCTACAGGTAATCTTGACTCAAAAACTGGTGTCGAGATTATGGCACTTTTTGACGCAATACATGCCGCAGGTAATACCGTAATTCTTGTTACACATGAGGAAGATATTGCAGAGCATGCACATCGTGTAATTAGATTGCGTGATGGAGTCATTGAGAGTGACACTAGAAAAACAGATAAGTAACTACTTATAAAAAATAACATGAAGCGTCCCTAGGGACGCTTCAATGCATTATATACAGATAGTTTTCTTGTAAAAACCACAGCACCTACTTATCTTCACGTACATAAAAATTGTAAGATGGATTTTTTTAATAACCTCTCCCCTATCACACAAATTGTAGTGAGTATTATAGGAGTTGCACTCTTATTTCTTCTCGTATTTGCAAATAGTAAACGTAACACTACAAATCAACGTGGGAGAAGGACGCGCAAATTTGGAGAAGGTCTCAGTAAGAAAATGAAGGAAAGAGAAAACAAATAACTCTTCTGCTTGCGACTATAAAATTCACAAGATCTCAATCATGAAAATAGCAATGCAAGAATACAGATGAATCCTATTTACAAAGCAATCCTATTTGGAGTACTTACGGCAATAGGGTATATCATCATAAGTATTAGTAAAAAGAGATCTCAATCTTAAACAACAGTCAACACACTGGTTTATAATAAAACATAATGAAAGTATATACAAAGACTGGAGATGCAGGAACTACCGCTTTATTTGGCGGAACCCGTGTCCCAAAACATCATATTAGAATAGACAGTTATGGTACTGTAGACGAGCTTAACTCATTTATAGGGCTAGTGCGCGATCAAGAAATCGATGTGCGTAGTAAAGAAATACTCACGCATATCCAGAATAAGCTATTCACCGTAGGTGCTGTATTGGCAACAGATCCTGAAAAAATGGTGCTTAAGAATGGAAAGGATAGACTTAATATCCCAAAAATCAATGAGGAAGATATTGAGCTACTAGAAAAGGAAATAGATTGGATGGAAGCATCACTACCTCAAATGACGCATTTTGTGCTCCCTGGAGGACACACCACCGTGTCATATTGTCACGTAGCACGCACTGTATGTAGACGCGCAGAACGCTTGGCAACAGCACTTTATGAACTAGAGCCCTTTGACGCACATACTCTTAAATATCTCAACCGTCTTTCTGACTACCTATTTGTGCTGGCACGGAAGTTGTCTAAAGACTTACAAGCAGATGAGGTTAAATGGATACCTACAAAGCTAGATTAAGAGTACAGATTACGGAAACATCAATATTAAGAGGATGGAAAATTTTCGCGAAAGCGTAAACCACCACTTTACAAGGTCTGAAAGCCACGTTCTTACATTTATTTTGAAATAATCACCAATTCACTTGCATTTCTGCCTAGAAAAATTATTTTTGCACAAATTAAAAACACAAATGCTATGTACTGGACACTTGAACTAGCTTCTTACCTAAGTGACGCGCCTTGGCCTGCTACTAAAGATGAGTTGATTGATTATGCGATTAGAACAGGAGCACCACTTGAGGTTGTAGAAAATTTACAAGCTATCGAGGATGAAGGTGACTCTTATGATTCTATCGAAGAGATTTGGCCAGACTATCCCTCAGACGAGGACTACCTCTGGAACGAAGACGAATATTAAAAAAATATACCCGTTAAAACACTAAAAAGTCTCTCTATGAGGCTTTTTTTTTGATTAAATTTACGGGTTCAAGATTGACATAAAACAACACCATATTATGGGATTTTTAGATAATGTATTAAAGATTTTTGTAGGCGATAAGTCTAAACAAGATGTAGGAGCAATTACTCCTATTGTAGCCGAAATCAAAGCCCACGAAGCCGCTTTAGAAAAATTATCTCTAGATAGCTTACGCGAAAAAACAAACGAATTCAAAAGAACGCTAGCCGCTGCGCTTAAGGAAAATACAGACGCTGCCGAAGCGCTAAAAATAAAAGCAGAAGCTACCGAAGATATTGATGAGCGTGAGGACGTTTATGCAGAGATTGACAAGCTAAAAGATGAAGCTTACGAAATATCTGAAAAGACACTTACTGAAATACTCCCTGAGGCATTTGCCGTTGTAAAAGAAACTGCAAAACGTTTTACTAATAATTCTTCACTTGAAGTTACCGCATCAGAATATGACCGTCTCCTTAGTGCAACAAAAGATTATGTAACACTAGATGGTGATAAAGCAATCTGGGCAAACAGCTGGGATGCCGCTGGTAAAGAAGTAACATGGGATATGATTCACTATGACGTACAGCTCATAGGTGGTATCGCTATGCACCAAGGAAAAATTGCAGAGATGCAAACGGGAGAAGGTAAAACACTTGTGGCTACCTTACCGGTATATCTTAATGCACTTACTGGAAACGGTATACACTTAGTAACTGTAAATGATTACCTAGCAAAACGTGATAGCGCGTGGATGGCCCCTATATTCCAGTTCCACGGGATGACAATAGACTGTATCGATTATCACAGACCTAACAGTCCAGAACGTCGTGCCGCTTATGCTGCAGATATTACATATGGTACTAACAATGAATTTGGTTTTGATTACCTACGTGATAACATGTCACATAAACCGGAAGATCTTGTACAAAGACCTCCTAACTATGCGATTGTAGATGAGGTAGATTCTGTACTTGTAGATGATGCTCGTACACCACTTATTATCTCTGGACCTGTACCTAAAGGAGATGTGCATGAATTTAATGCGCTAAAACCACAGATTGAGAAAATTGTAAACATACAGCGCCAAGAGCTTGTAAAAGTACTTCCAGAAGCAAAAAAATTAATTGCTGCAGGAGATACTAAAGAAGGAGGCATACAATTACTACGAGTTTTTAGAGGATTACCTAAAAACAAAGCACTTATTAAGTATTTAAGTGAGGAAGGAATACGTCAGTTATTACAAAAGACGGAAAACTTTTACATGCAAGATAACAATCGTGAGATGCCAAAAATTGACGAGGCACTATACTTCACGATTGATGAAAAGAACAACCAGATTGAACTTACTGATAAGGGTATTGAAACACTTTCTGGAAAAGAAAATCCTGATTTCTTTACCATGCCAGAAATTGGCCTTGAGATAGGAAAAATAGAAGCAAAAGGCTTATTACCAGAAGAAGAAGCTGCCGAAAAAGAAGAGCTTTTTAAAGATTTTGGGATTAAGTCTGAGCGTATTCACACTATGAACCAATTACTCAAAGCATACACTTTGTTTGAAAAAGACACGGAGTATGTAGTAATGGATAACAAGGTGATGATTGTAGATGAGCAAACGGGTCGTATTATGGACGGGCGTCGCTACAGTGATGGACTACACCAAGCGATTGAAGCAAAGGAAAATGTAAAGATTGAAGATGCTACGCAAACATTTGCAACGGTAACACTTCAAAACTACTTCCGCATGTACCGCAAATTATCAGGTATGACGGGTACAGCCGTAACAGAGGCTGGCGAACTTTGGGAAATCTACAAACTTGATGTTGTTGAGATTCCTACTAACCGCCCTATTGCTAGAAAAGATAAAGACGATTTAGTTTATAAGACTAAACGTGAGAAGTATAATGCAGTAATTGATGAAGTAACTGAGCTTTCTAAAGCTGGAAGGCCTGTACTAATTGGTACGACCTCTGTAGAAATTTCAGAATTACTTGGAAAAATGCTTACGCTACGTAAGATTCCTCACAATGTACTAAACGCAAAACTTCACAAAAGAGAAGCAGATATTGTTGCAGAGGCTGGTAATCCAGGCGTAGTAACTATTGCTACAAACATGGCAGGTCGTGGTACAGATATTAAATTATCTGACGAAGTGAAAAAAGCCGGTGGTCTTGCTATTATAGGTACAGAGCGTCATGACTCTCGACGTGTAGACAGACAGTTACGTGGTCGTTCTGGACGTCAAGGAGATCCAGGAAGCTCACAGTTTTATGTGTCTCTAGAAGATAACTTGATGCGTCTATTCGGGTCTGAGCGTATCGCAAAGATGATGGATAGAATGGGTCTTAAGGAAGGTGAAGTTATCCAACACGGAATGATTTCAAAATCTATTGAGCGTGCACAGAAAAAAGTAGAGGAAAACAACTTTGGTGTACGTAAGAACCTTCTTGAGTATGATGATGTGATGAATATGCAACGTGAAGTGGTATACAAGCGTCGTCGCCATGCACTTTACGGAGAGCGTTTACGAGTAGATCTCGCAAACATGATTTATGATACTTCTGAGGTAATTGTTGAGTCAAACAAGCAAGCACAAGATTATAAGAACTTTGAATTTGAGCTCATCCGTTATTTCTCAATGACGAGCCCAGTAAGTGAAAGTGAGTTTGCAAGCAAATCTGCAAAGGACCTTACAGATATCATTTACAAAGCCTCTTTTGAGCACTACAGAGAGAAGATGACTAAGAATGCAGACCTTGCATTCCCTATCATCAAGCGAGTATATGAAGATCCTGCTGCAAAGTTTGAACGCATTGTTGTTCCTTTTTCTGATGGAACTAAAGAACTACGTGTAGTAACAAATCTTAAAGAAGCTTACGAGACTGATGGTAAGCAACTAGTAACAGATTTTGAAAAGAATATTACTCTTGCCATAATAGATGACGCTTGGAAAGATCACCTTCGTAAGATGGATGAACTTAAGCAGAGTGTTCGCCTTGCTGTACACGAACAAAAAGATCCTCTATTAATTTATAAGTTTGAAGCTTTTGAGCTTTTCAAAACGATGATTGATAAAGTAAACAAGGATGTAATTTCTTTCTTATTTAAAGGAGAAATTCCTCAAGGTAATCAGCAGCAAGTAAGTGATGCTTCTCAAGTGCGAGAAACTCGTGAGCAAACGCAGACGCAAAAGGAAGAAATTCCTAATCTTGATGAGCGTTCTACAGAAGCTAGAGCAGCTGGAAACACACAGCCACAACAGCAGCAAGTAACAGAAACCATCGTAAGGTCTCAACCTAAAATAGGTCGTAACGATCGCGTTACTATTAAAAACGTGATGAACGGTGAGACTAAGGAGGTAAAGTTCAAACAAGCAGAACCACTTTTAGCTAAAGGACAGTGGGTAATTGTACAAAACTAATTTCCACTTTTGATTATATAACAACGGCGAACTTTTTAAGTTCGCCGTTTTAGTTTCTTACATTATGGAAAACACTATAAAAATACTCTGTTCAGATATAGACGGCACTTTATTAAATAAAGAACGCTGGCTAAGTGATGAGACTGTTTACGCTTTCGCGAAAGCGGGATTACCCCTTATTCTAGCATCCTCAAGACCACCGCAAGCTATGAGGTACTTACAAGAAGGTCTGGGCAACCTAGGTGAGCCTCTAATAGCTTTTAATGGCGGGCTTATCATAAGCAGTGATAACACGGTTATAGAGAGCAACACCTTCCCTACTTCGCTACTCGATAACTTAGTAAGTCATCACGCTAAACATACTTACAACCTAAGTGTTTATAGTCATGAACACTGGTTTACAGATAAGGAAGATGAGTGGAGCTTACGCGAAATAAACAACACACGAGCGACACCAGTATATCAAACAGCCTTAGAAAGTCTTGATTTTTTAAACAAAGAGCATCTTGGAATCCACAAGCTCATGTGCATGGGAAATCCAGAGGAGCTTGATGAAATTATAGAACTTCTAACGCCCGCTTACGGAGATACTGTCCATTTTTACCGCTCTAAGGATACGTATATAGAGATCACTCCAAAAAACGTAGACAAGGCAACCGCTTTGAGAAAACTTCTAGTAGCCGAATATAACTATGAGATGAGCGAAGTAATGGCTTTTGGCGATAATCATAATGACGACGAACTCATAAAAAAAGTAGGATTAGGTGTTGCAGTAGCAAACGCCACAGACACCTTAAAGTCACTAGCAGATTATGTTAGTCCTTTTACAAATAAAGAGCATGCCGTTGCTCAAGCGATTAATAAATTTTTAATAGCAGATTAGGGTCTGGGCAGTTATTCTTGTAAAAATCTAAGGTGTTTTGGCTACCTACGCCAGCATAATCACCTTCCTTGCCTTCCATGTCTATTACAATTTGAAAGTGTAAGTGCGGCGCATAATCACCATTCACATCAGGATTTCCTAAGGTTGCTATGACCTCACCTGCTCCTACCTTTTGTCCTACTTCCTTACCTTCAAGAGAAGCTAGACTAAGATGACCATACAAGGTGTGAAAAGTATGTTCCCCTATCTTATGTTTTAAGATTATAGTTGGTCCATAATCACCAAAGTTCTCATTACGCTTAAAACTATGTATCTCGCCCTCTAGAGGGCTCAGTACTTCTGTACCTTCATCACACCATAAGTCTATTCCTAGGTGGATATTACGTTTGTCTTTTGGGTCTTCGGCTTGAAAATAATCTGATCGATCATAAAGTGGTCGCTGCTCCAAATAGCCACCATAAGCAACTTTGGCATCATTTTTTGCAAGATATGATTGTAAAAAAACATGGTGCTCATGCGGGCGTGTGAGCATATCAATATCCAAGTCCCTATTAGCTGTAGACAAGTCTAAAGGAAAGTAATCCTCCTTTTGAAAGGTAGGATTTATGATGGGTGTGAATTGCTGTGTAAGCGAACTAAAAAAATTGTTATTCATAGAGAGTCTATTACACTATAAAAGTACTTAATATAGTGTGAACACAAAAAGCAGCCATAGCTGCAAAGTAATTAAATATTTAATCCTTACCTACTGTAGTACTACGTCACTATACTTTGCATTAATAGTGATCGTATTTGCGCTACTGCGTGATTTATGAAAACCATTTACCATCTCTGTAGATCCGTTTTTCATAGACTTTGTTTCCAATTGTTTCGGAATAAAAAAGTCGTTATGATCTCCGCTATAATTGAAGTTAAATGCAGATTGTGGTAACCTCAATGAAAGATCACTGTTTTCTAAAAATATAGTAAGCGATCCAAAGTTATCACTCACTTGAGGTATGGATAGCTTACCGAAAGATCCCGATATCATGCCAGTTCCATCAATCCGATTTATATTTACATTACTAGAGTTTGACGTTACCTTGATGTTATTTGCAGTTGAGATGTTACATTCTTTCACATGATTCACATCAAGAGTTCCTTCATTCCAATTTGCAACAGCCACTGGACTATAAGAAACATCGAAGGAGGTTTGCCCTCCATCGATGTTTGTTGCTACAAGGCTTCCATGTGAGATTGTAGCTTTTGCATTATAAGCATCTACCATTCTCACTTTACCATAACGTACATTTAAGTCCAGCTCAGCCTTTTTAGGCATTTTGATGATTATTATACGTTTTACATTTTTATTTGGCTTTTTAGATCCATTATTTTCAGAGTCCCAATTAAGGCTAAAGTGGCTACTCTTGTTTCCCTTTTCGTCCTTAGTATGTTTTTCTTCCCACTCACCTTCGTGGTCTTCTGCCCAGCGCTCCATTTTCTTTCCAAAGTTTTCACCCCACTTTTCCATGTCTTTCCCAAAAGATTCTCCCCACTTCTCCATAGACTTACCAAAATTCTCTCCAAAAGATTCTCCCCATGCTTCCATAGACTCACCAAAGTTTTCTCCCCAGTCTTCCATTTTCTTTCCAAAATCTTCTCCCCAAGCCTCTACATCATCCAGCCATTTATCAACCTCACGCACGCTCACTCGAGTGTTATACTTTCGATTTAGCTTATTTACATATGCTTGTTTGTCCTTCTCATACTCATCACTATCAAAGGTCATATTACCTCCACTTTTAAAAGGCCATCTAGGTATCCCAGAGCGATCTATAAGACGCTCACTCCAATCCTCAGAGTTGCGCTCAAATTCCTTCTCCCACTTCTCCATTTTTTCTTCAAATTCTGGGCCATAGCTTTTATCCACTTGCTTCTCCCATCTATCTAGATAAGCTCTTCCTTCTCTCTTGTATGCTTCATGGTCAAATTTCATCTTTCCCATTTCTTCATAAAACTCATCTGGTAATCGTTGTCCAGATATTCCTTCTAATAGAGGCCCCACAAGGCCATTCATTACTGGCTCCACTAGGCTAAGGGATTGACCTATAATTTCTCCAAGGTCGAGATCGAGATCGAGATTTAGATTACCTATATCGTTTCTATCATACACCTTTGCATCGCTATAACCACCTTTACTGGTGATACGCACATTATTACTATTACCCGACACATTCAAGTCCCATGATCTTAAAGCATCGCTAGCATCTTTACCTTCTACATAAGCTTCTACAGACACTTCATTTTTATTCCATGTTTCAAAAACTACATCTGCATAGCGTGTATCTATTGTGATAGACACATCCTTATTAACTGAGAATCGCTCGTTTAGTTTTTCTTTTTTGCTTTGTGCAAATACACTTCCAGAAGCCACAAAAAGCAGCGCTAGGAAGGTCCAAAATATGTTTGACTGTTTCATTTTATACGGTTTGAATTGCTGCTTCTTGTTGAGCAGCGTTTTTCATTTCTTTTAATTTAGACTTGAGCTTTATCATGAGCTCTACTCGTAATTTGAGATTCTCAATCATCGCACTTACCATTTCATCACTTACTCCACTTTCGGTAATTTCACGATTGAGGCTCTTATACTCTTCATCTAGATCAGACAGTTGCTTCATAAAAGCATCTATAAGTTCTTTGTTATCATCTGTAATTTCTAATCTCGCAATCTCAAGATTTACACTTGCGAGGTAATAATCCTCCACTCGTTTAAATTCTGGTGAGATGGCGCTTAGTAATACTTCTGGTTCTGCACTTTGTTTTTCACTTGTCTCTACCTCTACTAATTGTTGACCTCCCGCTTTCGCGAAAGCGTTATTATACACCATAAATACAATTCCACCAGCTACAATAAGTACTGCTGCAATTTTCATCCATAAATAGATACCTCCTTTAGCCGAGGTTTTCTGCTCTTGAATAGGTAAGCGTTCTTCAAGCAAATTCTCAAAGCGACGTGTATGTCCCTCGCGCAGTGATTGCTTACTGTCGCTATCATTCTTCATGAGCTCTCTAATATCCTGTGCCATAATTAAGCGTCTTTAATTGTTCTTGAAGTTTTTTCTTCCCGCGGTGCACCAGCGTTCTTGAAGCCACTTCTGTAATCTGTAATATTTCTGAAATTTCCTGATGATCATAGCCCTCTATTAAGAATAGCATAAGAGGGAATTTATACTTTTCAGGGAGTTCGCTGATAACGTTTTTCACATGTTCTATAGTGACGTCGTCACCTACATCCCAACCCTCGTCATCATCTACCTTGCCCATTACTTCCTCATTAAGAGGGATAATCACTGCTTTTTTTGCCTTAATCATGTCGAGACTTTTATTAATCACGATACGCTTAAGCCAGGCTCCAAAGGTGACTTCTCCAGTAAACTGGTGCAACTTTGCAAAGGCGTTTATAAACCCCTCATGCATCGCTTCCTCTGCTTCAAATGAATTTTTTAAGAATCTAAAGGCGACGTGGTACATACCATCACAATACTTATTGTACAGCTGCAGCTGTGCCTTGCGATCATTAGTTTTACATTTTTCTATGATTTCAGTAACTAGCAAAATGGTTGGTTGGTTTTGATGGTTGTGATTGCTATTCTCTCTAAAGACGACGCTATTTTCTCAATGTTGCAAATGAGCTAAAAAAATACGACATTAACAGAAAATTAAGATACTCTATGATTTTTGAATAAACTATTCTTAAATATAGAGGTATTAACAGTAAGTTAGTAAACCTACGTTTAATCCTGAATTATATTTGACATCAATAACTAGCCCTATGAAGCACCTTGACTTATCGTACGAAAAATTAAATGATCTACTAGATGAATGCTTCTGGGCAGAGCGACGCTACTTTAACGCCGCCGAAGATATCCAGATTACAGAATATAAGCGCTTTCTGAGTCATGAAAGCGTGAATAGAAATCGCTTTTGCCATAAAATTGTAGAGCGTATGTCACAGGAGGGCATTGAGCCTAGTAGATTAGACATCGTTAAAGGAAATTCTAACCGTGACTGGATTGAAGTAAAGGCGGCTCTAGAAAATAGCAAACCTAAATATCTTATAGGAGAGTGCATGGTACAAGATGAAGTTGTCCTTAACTTACTTAAGGATATTATAGATGATGGATGGCTTCCAGTGAATATTCTAGAAGTACTTGTACCTATGGAGTTTCAAATGAAGCAATCACACATTGAACTCTTGAAGCTTAAAAAGAAAATGAAAAAAAAGAAGCAAAAAGTAAAAGAGAAAAAGCTTAAGAAGAAAAAATCAGGTGTTATAGATTTTAAAAGAATAAGCGCCTCAAAATAATATAAACCACCAAATGGTGGTTTTTTTTTGATGTAGATGTTTGTAGAAAGTAGTAATTTGGTATTACCATTGTGAGCGACAAAAACACACCCATAAACAAGAGTATTAATCCTGCATTTTACAAAAAAAGTAAGAAGCAAGGCACTATTGATGTATCACAACTAGCCCAGCGATTAATTACTGGTAATATTACCGCATTATCACAAGGAATCACATTAATAGAAAGCTCGGTTCAAGAGCATCAAGTAAAAGCCCAGCAACTTATAGAACTGTGTTTACCCCATGCCAATAAATCTGTTAGGCTAGGAATCACAGGTGTTCCTGGTGTAGGTAAGAGTACATTTATAGAAAGCTTAGGAAACTATCTTACAGATCAAGAAAAAAAAGTAGCCGTACTTGCGGTAGACCCTACGAGCTCTGTTTCTCATGGAAGTATCTTAGGTGATAAAACGAGGATGTATGAGCTATCTCAAAACCCAGATGCATTTATACGTCCTAGCGCATCTGGAGACTCTCTAGGTGGCGTAGCTCGCAAAACGCGAGAAGCGATCATACTCTGCGAGGCTGCAGGCTTTGATACTATTATTATTGAAACTGTAGGCGTGGGACAGAGTGAGACCGTAGTACACTCTATGGTTGATTTCTTTCTATTACTAAAACTTGCCGGAGCAGGAGATGAACTACAAGGAATCAAACGCGGGATTATAGAAATGGCAGATACCATTGTAATCAATAAAGCAGATGGTGGTAATGAAAAGGCAGCACGGCTGGCTAGATCTGCCTTTGCAAAGGCATTACACCTTTTCCCACCTAAGCCTAGTAACTGGTCACCAAAGGTTATTACTTGTAGTGCACTAGAACATTCAGGGATTTCAGATTCTTGGGACTTAGTTTCAGATTACTGTAATCATACAAAGGCCTCTGGATATTTTGCTAAGAAAAGAGCAGAGCAGAACAAGTTTTGGCTATTACAAACTATAGAGAATACTCTTAAGGACACGTTTTATAATAACAATGACGTGAAGTCAACGCTTCCCGAAATTCTCGAGAAAGTTGCTCGCGGTGAGGTGTCACCTTTTAAAGCTGCAAAATCACTAATCGCAACCGCCGATTCTTAGGCCCACTTTGCTACGGCCCACTGCTGTAGTCTATAGATTCCAAAGCCAATTATTGCTCCTATTACCCAACCTGTAAGCACATCACCTGGATAATGAACGCCTACATAAATACGGCTATAACCTACCATCGCAGACCAAAAAAGCAGTATAAAGATTAGATTCTTATGTGTTGATTTTAAGGCAAGACCTGCAAAAACAGCAACTGCCATACTATTTCCCGCATGCGCAGAATAATAACCATAACGACCACAGCGCTCTGCTACATATCGTATAATGCCTTTAAAGTCTTCTACTCTACAAGGACGTGGTCTTTCAAAACCATGCTTAAAAGCATTTGCTAGTTGGTCTACACACGTAATGAGTAACGCAACCGCAACTACTGTTATCAAGGTTCCTTTTACACCAAACTTTTTATAAATAAAAAAAAGTAGTAGGACATATAAAGGAATCGAGCTAAGCTTATTTGTAACAATAAGCCAGAATTGATCCCACGCAGGTGACCCTAATCCGTTGAGGAAAAGGAAAAAATCTTGATCGTATTGGATAAGTTGGTCCACCGTTTATTGCTCTTTGTCAAACTTTTCCATCTCAGCATCATACCACTCGGTAGCATCTTTGATGGCATTTTCTGTTTCTGAGGCTAGCTCGTCTTCGTCTTGACGGTCAAACTCTTCAAACCATTCTATCTCATCTATCGTAAGGTCAATTATAAACCTTGGAAACTCGGTATGTATCACAAAAATATGATCTGAAAAATCTGAATTATCGCCTAAAAGGAACTTAGGTACTTTCATAAATATCGTATTATTACTGTTGGTCTATTAATTTCTTGCTAAGGTAATTAAATCTAAAGTACAACATCACTGCAGAAGCCGTAAGCCCTGCTAGCAAACCTACCCAGACACCTTGCACACCCATTTGCTCATCTTTACCCATATACCACATTATAGGAAATCCTATTATCCAGTAGGCTATAAAACAGATTACAGTGGGAATATTTACGTCTTGCAATCCGCGCAATGCTCCTAGTATAGTTACTTGCACACCATCACTTAGCTGGAATAAGGCTGCTACAATTAATAATTGGGCTGCTAGAAAAATCACTTCTGGATTATCTATATAAAATGGAGGAAGCCAGTCTTTAAGCAATATAAATCCTACTGCAAATACAGCTTCGATTAAGAAACAGAGTATAAAAATAGAAAAAGCGATACGTCGTAGGTTAGGAAAATCGGCTTTACCTTTTTGATTCCCTACGCGTATGGTTGCCGTTACTCCTAATCCTACCGCGATCATAAATGTCATAGAAGCTAGATTAAGCGCAATTTGATTTGCCGCTTGTGCATTCGTTCCTAGTATTCCAGATAGAAATATAGCAGCTGTAAAAACGCCTACTTCAAAAAGCATCTGTAATGCTGTTGGAAATCCTAATTTAAATAAGGTTTTAAACTCAGCAAGCTGGATGTGCTCCTTACTTCCCCAGTGAAAATAGGGTTTGAATTTACGCTTTCGCGAAAGCATAAAAATCAGCAGCGCCACCATAAAGAAACGAGAAATTAATGTTCCCCAGGCTGCACCTTCTACTTCTAATCTTGGGAATACCCAGATTCCATAAATCAATACATAGTTAAAAACAACGTTGACCACATTTGCTACAATAGTAGCATACATTGCATATTTGGTTTGTGACAGGCCATCTGCAAACTGCTTGAAACCCTGAAATATCATAAGCGGAATCATAGATAGTGCTACAATCTCAAGATATGGAATTGCCAGTTCTACCACCTCTGGCGGCTGATCAAGCATATATAATAAAGGCTTTGCGATTAGTAGCGTAATAAATAGTAGCACGCCATTTATGGTACACATAATGACACCATGATGAAAGTGCAAGCGACCTTTTTCTATATCACCTTTTCCATCTGCCTCTGCTACAAGCGGAGTGATGGCAAATGAAAATCCGATACCTATAGAAAGTGCAATGAACACCAAGCTATTGCCTAGACTTACTGCTGCAAGTTGTGCTGCACCCAGCTGTCCAACCATCAAATTATCTGCTAGTGCTACAAGAATATGACCTAGCTGTCCCAACATAATAGGATATGCTATTTTAAGATTGATGCCAAATTCCTTTGTGTAGTCTGAGAATCTCATTAATTAGATTTGATACGCTTTCGCGAAAGCGCAAAAATACTTCATCCCATAGAAAGAGCGTCTAGATTTCAACCTATTTACTATCTTGAAGCTTGTAATTAATACTGGAACTGCCTATGATCACAAATCCCATCGAAATAGACCTCGCATTGCGCGCTATTATTAAACGCCACGAGCATCACTTACAGGTGAGAAAAGACGATAGCGCAGGCCTAGAAGTGGCAGGCACCATACCAACTATGCAAGGAAAACAGAAAGTAGATGGTTTTTATTTTGCCAGTGTCATCCCAAAGCCCAAGGACTGCAGGTTGTACTTCTTCCCTATTTATACAGATGTAGCTGCATTTACAGACATAGATCCTGCGTTGAGGAAATGCTTAAAAGGAAAAAGCTGTTTTCACATCAAAAAAATGGACGCCTCACTTGAGGCGTCCATTAGTGATATGATAGATAAAGGCATTGCCATTTATCAAGAAAAAGGGCTGCTGACATCCACTTAAGAATTAGAATAAAACGTATTGCAGTTTAAATTCTAACAATGGATAAACAGTGGCATCCTCATCTGTAAATAAATAACCTAGTCCGAATTCGCATTCGTAATTAAGGTTTCTTGTGATGTTTCTGCGTAGACCATATTTTGCTCCTACAAGATAAGTAGTCAGATATCTTACATTACGCTCTTCTGTTGCCACTGTGAAATCAGGAATTACTTGAAACTCTGCAGCCCAAAAGTTCCCTGCATTCTGTGTGAGCTTTTTTCCTTTTTCAAAGCGGCGTTCTCTGTTATAATAATAACGCGCACCTACAGATAGATTACCTGCAAAGGTTAAGTCAACATCTTGATTACTTCCACCACTAACTCCTACAAGTTGATAAGAGGCATTAAAATGGGTGGTAAACTTATTACCAAGAACTCGCTCATAAGTTAATCCTGCACCAATGATATTTAAGTTTGCACTAAATAAATTTTCTAGTGGTACAGGTGCATTATCTTGCGCTGTGATCCAACTAGACCATAAAATAAATACTGTTAGTAAGAACTTCTTCATATAGTTTTATACAAGTATAAATTAAGTTTCCAACTATTGCTTAATTGGCATCTGCATTAACTTTGCTGGACGCTGTATATAATTATCCATCAAATATAACAGGCTAGTCATTGTGGCAGCGCCTAGTTCAAGTTCTCTTTTATTTACTGCATCAAAGGTGTCATTTGCTGCATGGTGATGGTCAAAATAGCGTTGCGAGTCTGGACGCAGTCCTGCGAGTACAATACCATCATTTGTAGCTTTAAGCGGACCAATATCTGCACCGCTTCCTCCTCTTGTAAAGTCGTGGATTAAATAAGGTTCAAATAATCCTTTCCAGCTCAATACTTCGTTAAAATTACGATCATCACTATCAAAAGAAAAACCTCTTGGTGTAAAGCCGCCAGAATCACTTTCTAAAGCAAAGACATGGTTTTCACCTTTTGCCTTAGCTTCTTGTGCATACTTATTACCACCTCGAAGACCATTTTCTTCATTCATAAACAGCACTACACGTATGCTATGTTTAGGCCTATATCCTATTGCCTTCATTAATCGCAACGCCTCCATACTTTGCACTACTCCCGCACCATCGTCATGCGAGCCGTCTCCTAAATCCCAAGAATCTAAATGACCACCTACAACCATATATTTATCTGGATATTCACTTCCTGTAATTTCAGCTATCACATTATGCGACTCTACATCTCCAAGATTCTTACAAGACATTTTATAGAAAAACTTGGTATCAGGATTTAGTTTTAAGGATGTACTTAAAAGCTCAGCTCCTTTAGTACTTATTGCAGCCGCAGGAATACGTTTAGAATTAGGCAAATCACCATAAGACATGGAGCCCGTATGAGGGTAATCATCAAGACTATGTGTCACAGATCTTACAATCACACCTACCGCTCCTAGCTTTGCTGCTTCCATCGCTCCAGCATAACGCTGGTCTACACAACCACCATATGCTTGAAATGTCAAGATAAGCTCGTCGTTCATAGGTCTGTTAAAGAATACAATTTTTCCCTTGACCTCATCGGCACTAAGCGCCTTCAACTCTTCTATACCCATTACCTCAACTACATTTGCTTTGAGTCCAGTAGTTTTTGTAGCAACAGATCCTCCAAGCGCACAAATAGGCACAGACGTAGTACTTGCATTATCTCCTTCTATAAATGCTCTTTCGGCTTCACCACGTATCCATTTTGGCACCATGACTGGTTGTAACCACACCTTATCAAGACCCACTTTTTCTAGTTCGCTTTTTGTCCAGGTCACGGCTCTTTCGGCTCCTAGGCTTCCGCTTAGTCTCGATCCTATTTGGTTAGACAGATGATCTAGCCACTCGTAGCTTTGCCCTTCTGTAAGCGCTGCCGAGTATATTTTTCTCACAGTAATTGAATCATTTTGCGCTTTCGCGAAAGCGGAAACAACTACTAGTGCAGTCGCAAGTATATAACGTAAATTTTTATTCATTGCTCAACTGTTCTTTATAATCGGCAAGATTTGCCTTTGTTTTATCGTCTAATTCTGGCTCTTGGATATCGTCATATTGTGACAGTGTCTCTAGTAATATGGTCGCTACAGCAAGTCTAGCTGCCGGCTTATTATCTGCTGGAATCACATACCACGGAGCCTTCTCTGTCGATGTGCGATTTATGGCGTCCTCATAATATTCTTGATAAGTATTCCAGAGCTTGCGCTCCTTTAAATCTCCAGCCGAAAATTTCCAGTTCTTCTCTTTCTTATTAAGTCTGCGTAATAATCTATCTTTTTGCTCATCTTTAGACAAATGCATAAAGAATTTATAGATAATGGTTCCGTTCTCTGTAAGATGCTTTTCAAAGTTTTTGATTTGCTCAAATCGCTTATCCCAAAATGCCTCATCGACATCATCTATGCTGTGAACGTTAGGCAATTTTTCTCCTAAAATATATTCTGGGTGCACTCGAGTTACAAGCACATTCTCATAATGCGTGCGGTTATGCACGCCAAATTTACCGCGCTCTGGTAATGCTAAGTAATGACGCCACAAGTAGTCATGACTTAATTCTAGCTCTGTAGGTACTTTAAAACTTTGTACCTCAACACCGCGTGCATTAAAATCCTTAAAGACTTCACGTATGAGACTATCCTTACCAGAAGTATCCATCCCTTGAAGACAAACAAGCACGCTATATTTATCATGCGCGTACATAGTGTCTTGAAGTTTGCCTAATTTCTTACGTATTTTCTTAAGCTTACTTTCTAGCTCCTTCTCTTCTACGTCTGGAAACAAGGTGGTCTCTCTATCTGAAAGTGTCACACCGTTAGTGATTTTATAGTCTTCTGGTTTAATGTCACTCATAATTATATTATTTACTAGCAAATAGTTTTACATCCCCTTCTGACACTTCTGGGCCACTTAAGATAATAAGTCGTTCAACTACATTGCGCAGTTCACGTATATTTCCAGTCCAGTCATAAGCTTTAAGTAAATCAATAGCTTTGTCTGAAAATGATTTTTTTGCGGTTCCTTGCTCTTGAGAGATTTTCTTTGCAAAGTGCTCTATGAGAATTGGGATATCATCTCTGCGTTCATTGAGCGCTGGCACTTTAATTAAAATTACTGCTAGCCTGTGATATAAATCCTCACGAAATCTTCCTTCTGCTATTTCTTCTTTTAGATTCTTATTAGTTGCCGCCACTACGCGCACATCCACTTTAATGTCTTTATCACTACCTACACGTTGTACACGGCTTTCTTGTAAAGCTCTAAGTACTTTGGCCTGTGCAGAAAGACTCATATCTCCTATTTCATCTAGAAAAATAGTTCCACCGTTTGCCGCTTCAAACTTCCCAGCGCGATCTTTATTTGCACTAGTAAAAGCACCTTTCACGTGGCCAAAAAGTTCGCTCTCTATAAGTTCTGACGGGATGGCAGCACAGTTTACCTCTATAAGTGCTCCTTTTGCACGATCACTTTTTTCATGCAGCCAGTGTGCTACTAGCTCTTTACCGGTACCGTTAGGACCAGTAATCAAAACTCTAGCATCTGTAGGAGCTACTTTTTCGATCATTTCTTTGATTTGATCGATCTCCTTACTCTTACCTACCATCTCGTATTTCTTACTCACCTTTTTCTTAAGCTGAATATTTTCTACGACAAGGGTTTTACGGTCTAGTGCGTTGCGTACCGTATTAAGTAATCTATTAAGGTCTGGCGGCTTAGATATATAATCAAAAGCCCCTAGGCGCATCGTGTTTACGGCAGTATCTAGGTCACCATGTCCTGAGATCATTACCATAGGAGTTTCTGGCTTAAGCTTACGTGCAGCTTCAAGTACTTCTACTCCGTCCATCTTAGGCATTTTAATATCACAAAGGACTAAGTCATAATCTTCCTCGCGTATCTTATTTATACCTTCTAGTCCATCTGCAGCTTCTTCTACTTGGTAATCCTTACTTTCTTCTGATAGTATTTTGGTAAGCACACGACGTATCGCAGCCTCATCCTCTATAATTAAAATCTTTGCCATTGTTATATTTTAAATTTTATACCTGAACGACCGTAAAATGTATTTCTGTCGTTTATGGTAAATACATCATCTCTATCACCATCACGCAATCGTATGTCATTTATAATCGTGTGTCCAGCATATATATAGAATACTAAGTGTTTTGTAAAACAGTATTCATATCCTACGCCAAATAGTGCTACCATCATAGAGATACTCTCTGCCGTTTCAAACTCACCAGCAGGTATCGCAACATCTACATTATCTTGGATATTTGCATAAAATCCATCAAGCGTAACAAAACTCTGGAGTATGTGCCTACGATCTTTCCCAAAATAGCGTTTTATATTTGATTTTGGAACACCTAGTGTATATGACCAGTCTGGATGAAATTCTTTATAATAGTTTACAAAAGGTAATGGAAATGGTCTTCCAGATTCTGTATCATAGCGACCACCAATTATAAGTCGCCACGGTTTATCCAGACCTTCATTTGTTTTATCGTTAATAAAATATAAGGCCCCTGTGTGCACATAATCACTACTAGCAGCAGATCCTGTGCTAAAATTTGAGGTTACCGTAGTTCCTAATTTTGCTCCTATCCGCCATTTTTCGCTTATTTTCTGGGTATACCCTAGGGAGATACTAAAAGATTGAAACCTATCTAAATCCTCACGACTAAAAGGCACAACATCTTCAAACTTTAAATTCACATTACGATATTCAAATCCAGGGACTAAGTATGTATCCTCTTTAAGTTTTATAGGAACATTAATAAATGTTCTAAACCTCCTAAATGAATTATCAGACTGCTCCTGCGGGAAGTATGTATACTCAAGCCTAGCTAAATCTGTAAGCTGAGCAAAACAAGTACCACTCAACAGTAGTAATACTATAATAATGTTAGTCTGTTTATTCATCAATCATATCATTTTTAGGGGGTTCGATATTGGTGTTAACTGCGGTTTTATTAGGTGTATACACTGGGTTTGCCGTATTAAAAAGATGTACATCCCTCTGTGGAAAAGGAATGGTAATCCCGCTTTCGCGAAAACGATCGTCTATTGCATACCTAAGCGCACTTTTGATTCTTGGGTCTACAAAACTATCTCTCACAAAAAAATATAGACCAAAATCTAGCGAACTATCACCAAAGTTTTCAAAAAGCGCAAAAGGCTTTGGATGCTTTAAAATCTCAGGATGTGCGACTGCACATTCTAGTAATATTTTTTCTACTTGTCTCGTATCACTTCCATAAGCAACACCCACTTTAACGTTCTCTCGGGTAGTTTTATGGTTTTGAGTGTAATTATAAACAGTATCAGTTATAAACTTATGATTGGGTATTATTATAACTTTATCATCTCTTGTTAATGCTCTTGTAGTCCGCAGTTTTATTTCAAACACACGACCTACTCTTCCATCCATTTCAATAATATCTCCTGCAGATATAGACTTATCTATCATAATAAGTATACCACCTATCACATCTTGAAATACCTCTTGTAATGCAAGACCCAGACCAACAAATAACGCTGCAGATGCTGTGAGCAGCACCGTAATATTAATCCCTGAGGCACTCATTGTAGCAAGAACTACCACTATATAAGCGATATACTTTATAAACTTAAATACGCTTACAAACTTAAGCTTGTCATCGCCTTCCATTTTACGTGTCATTAACACACGTATCCACTTAAGGAGAATGCTTGTGAGTATAAAAGCTATTATTAGAATGATAAGGTGACCCACTGTAAAACCTATATGATTAGGCTCTTTACCTACACTTATAAGTTCGAAGCCTAACCATTCCTTGATGGTTCCCCATACGTCTTGTTCAATAATATCTTTTACCTTCTCTACAGTCTCTTCCTGCAGGACAAGAAGGAGTGCTAGTATCTTAACCATTTTATTAAATCTTTATAAGTAGGCTTCTTACCATACATCAATATCCCTACGCGATATATTTTTGACCCAAACCATACTGTAAACACGAATGATGCCACTAGTAAGGTAATTGATAGCGCTAGTTGCCATACTGGAACCTCAAATGGTATACGCATCAACATCACTATAGGTGAGGTAAGCGGTATGATAGAAAAAACTGTTGCTACGGTACCATGAGGATTATCTATCACTGCAAAAAAGCCAACATAAATTCCCAACATTAACGGCATAATGATAGGTAACATAAACTGCTGTGTATCTGTTTCATTATCTACTGCTGCACCTATTGCCGCATATATAGAGCTATATAAGAAGTATCCTCCTATAAAATAAATAAAGAATCCAACTACGAGTTGCAATAGCGGAAGTTTTTGAATTTCTTGTAGTAACTCAATCACCATCCCAGGGTCTTCTGCAATTTGTTGCGCTTGAGAAGCAGCAGGGCTCGCCGCTGATGCCGCCGAAGGATCTATACCGAATACGGTGGTTAATACCACTAGCAATATTCCTCCCACAATAACCCAAATTGAGAATTGCGTGATTCCCGCAAGGGTAGTACCTAATATTTTACCCATCATTAATTGGAAAGGCTTTACAGACGATATGATTACTTCAATGATTCTATTAGTCTTTTCTTCGATTACAGAACGCATCACCATGTTGCCATAAATGATAATAAACATCATTAATAAGTAACCCGCAGCACCTCCAAAACCAGCTTTCACCCAGTTACTCATCTTAGAACTCGTCTCCCCAGAAAAGTTTTCTATTTGCACATCTATACTGCTTTTGGCAGTTTCAAGTGTATTCAAATCTATGCCTTGAGCGATGAGATTTTCATCGGTCATTTTCTTTTCAATGCGCTTTTCTATATCTCCTATAAAACTAAAAGAAGGTGTTTCATTTCCATAAAAAGTTACAGCATCTTCTACTATAGCAGGATTATCATTAATATGGATAAGCCCATAATAACCTTCACCTTTTGCAACCTCTTTTCCAGCTTCCAATCCTTGATCACTTAGATTGAGATACGTGGTTTGGTCTGTATTAAAAAATACAGTTTCAAATTGCCCAGAGTCGTCTACTACTACAATAGTGCGTTTATCTTCGCTATTGAGTTGAGTAAGGTAAGAGATTAATAAAACCATCCCCACAAGTATAAGCGGACTCAAAAATGTCATTATTAAAAATGACTTATTACGCACTCTGGCAATGTATTCTCTTTTTATAATTAAGGTAAGAATGCTCATTTGTTTTGGCTAACTGTTTGAATGAAGATATCGTTTACACTTGGTATCACTTCCATAAAATGGGTGACTTGTCCATGATTTTTTAAGGTTGTAAGCAATTCGTTTGGTGTAGACTTATCGCCCATTTCTACACGAAGTTTGCGTTCATTACCTAAACTTTTAAAATGTGCTGGAGTTACTTTAAAAGCAGCTTTGAGTTCTTGTTCTGCTTTCGCGAAAGCGGTCTCATCTACAACTTGAACTCCTACATCAAATGTATTGTTTTGGTATGCCCTCTTGATACTGTTTACCTCGCCATCAAGAATTTTATTAGATTTATTGATAAGTGCTATATGATCACAAAGCTCCTCTACAGATTCCATACGGTGCGTACTGAAGATAACCGTAGCACCCTCATTACGTAATTGCAAAATCTCATCTTTAATAAGATTTGCATTTATAGGGTCAAATCCACTGAAGGGTTCATCAAAAATAAGCAACTTGGGCTGGTGCATTACGGTCACCACAAATTGGATTTTCTGCGCCTGACCTTTAGAAAGTTCTTGAATTTTTTTATCCCACCAGTCTCCTATTTCTAGCTTTTCAAACCAGTGTTTGGCTCGTTTTTTTGCATCTGCTTTAGACAAGCCTTTAAGTTGAGCGAGGTAAAGTACCTGCTCCCCAACTTTCATAGATTTGTATAAGCCACGCTCTTCTGGCATATAGCCTATATCACGTATATGGTGCTGTTGTAATGGCTCACCTCCCAGCGTTACACTACCTGTATCTGGCATAGTAATCTGGTTGATAATACGAATGAGTGTAGTCTTTCCTGCGCCATTAGGGCCTAGTAGCCCAAAAATACTTCCTTCTGGAACAGCAATAGAGACGTTATTAAGTGCGGTAAAGTCACCAAACTTCTTTGAGACAGTATCTGCAACAAGTAATGAATTCATAGATAGTAGTTAATCAAGCTAAGATAGGAATATGACCTGACGGAGGCATATCTGTTAGCTATAATTTAGGAGTTTTATTGAAATGTAATGAGAGCTTTATTGTTTTAAACCATTCATTTTAAACAGAAAACTATGTAAACCGTATTATAAAACAAGATTTACGAAACGTCCTAAAAGCAAAACCCACCCTAGACGTAAGTTCAGGATGGGAAAAAAAATTGCTATGAAAAAGAAAAATAACGTCAAACATTGTCTAACGTTATTCAAATATAAGTTTTTTTTATGAACCTAATAATTTTGGTTTCACAAAATTTGAAAGTTTCACATTATGAAAACATATCTTTAACTTTTTCAAAAAATGATTTGTCTCCAGTTTCTGGATTAGGCGTAAAATTATCATCTGTTGCCATCTTCTCAAAAAACTGCTTTTGCTCTTTATTAAGTGTCTTAGGCGTCCATACATTTACGTGTACCAATAAATCACCTTTACCGTACCCATTTATAGATGGAATACCTTTACCACGCAAGCGTAGTATCTTACCACTTTGTACACCTTCTTCTATCTTGATACGTACTTTACCAGTAACGGTATCAATCTCTTTTGATGTACCTAGCACCGCTTCGCTAATGCTAACATATAAATCTAAGTGAAGGTTATCACCTTCTCTCTGTAAGAACTCGTGATCTTTTTCTTCTATAGCTACTAATAAATCTCCTGCAATACCGTTACCTGGCGCTTCGTTACCTTTTCCAGTAACCTTAAGCTGCATCCCGTCTACCACTCCTGCAGGTATTTTGATACTTACAGTTTCCTCATCTACAATAAGACCTTGCGCATCTGCACCATCTGGACGCTTATCAATCATTTGTCCAGCTCCACCACAGGTAGTACAAGGAGCACTCGTCTGCATGCGACCTAAAATAGTGTTTTGGATTTTTGTTACTTGTCCAGCGCCATTACAAGTAGTACATGTTTTGTATGATACTCCAGCGGCTTGCTTCTTACGTTTAACTTTGATTTTTTTCTCTACGCCGTTTGCAATTTCTTCAATAGTGAGTTTTACACGAATACGTAGGTTACTTCCTTTCACTCGACGCTGACCACCGCCACCACCAAATCCAGAAAAACCACCTCCGCCGCCGCCAAAAGCACCGCCAAAAATATCTCCAAACTGACTGAAGATATCATCCATATTCATACCTCCACCACCGAAGCCGCCACCGCCTCCGCCTTCAAAGGCTTGATGACCGTATTGGTCATAACGAGCACGCTTGTTATCATCACTAAGCACCTCATATGCCTCTGCAGCTTTCTTAAAGTTTGCTTCTGCAGTATCATCACCAGGGTTTTTATCTGGGTGATATTGCACCGCTTTCTTTCGGTATGCTTTTTTAATTTCGGCTGCTGTGGCTCCTTTTGAAATACCTAATATGTCGTAAAAATCTTCTTTCATAATCAAAGCTCAGCGTTACTGAGCACTCTTAATCTATTGTAATCGCAATTTGAGTTTTAATTCGAACTGCGATATAAATCGTTTTAAAATTATTGTCCCGTAACTACTTTAGGAAACCGGATGATCTTGTCTCCCAGTTTGTATCCTTTTTCTATTACGTCCACAATTTTACCTTTCAATTTCTTGTTAGGTGCTGGTATTTGAGTTATTGCCTCATGTTGATCTGCATTAAAATCATCTCCAGCTCTCACACTCATTTCTTCAAGTCCTTTAGACTTAAGCGTCTCCTTAAATTTATTGCTTATAAGCGTCATTCCTTTTACGTGGACGTCGTCTTTATCGCCTTTAAATTCATTAAGAGCACGGTCAAAATCATCTGCAACTGGAAGCATCGCTTGTATGACTTCTTGTCCAGCTGTTTTATATAACTCTATACGTTCCTTAGTAGTACGTCTTTTGTAATTCTCAAATTCGGCAAAAAGGCGTAAAAATTTATCCTTCTCCTCTGCAAGTTGATCTTGAACGATTTCTAGTTCGCTTCTTTCATCTTTTACTTCCTCAGCAGGCTCTACCGTTGCATCTTCTGCCTCGTGTACAAACTGCTCTTGAGCAGCTTCGTCTACTGTATTGTCTGGTGTTTTATCTTCTGTTGCCATAATGGTCTTAAATTCAATTTTTATTGAGGTGGCAAAAGTACTGCCAATTGTATCAAAATGTCAAAATGTCACTGGCTTTTTAAAAGTTACAGTTTTGTACATTTTCAATGTTCTAAACTATATATCTGCATTATAACAATGACTATAGTATAGTAGATACTTTACTCTGTTTTTCTATCCAATCTTTACTACTCAAGAAGAAAAATATAAGTAGCAACGAGCCTTCAAAACACACTCCTTAATAACTTAGATCAAATTACAGCGTTTGAGATAGCGCTCAGCCCTTATTCTCATTACTAATACTTAATCAAAGAGCTTGTTATAATGTTTGTTACGCTTTCGCGAAAGCGTACAACTATTTAAGATAACATTATGATAAGGGCTATGGATAAATGTTAATTTTGCAGTTCACTAAATAATATTATCAACATGAAAAAACAAATTTTAAATACACTTGCTGCTGTAGCTCTTATTGCAGGAGTAGTTTCTTGTAAAGGAGAAAAGAACGAGACAGAAGCAAAAGATGCTCAAGAAGTTGCTGTAGTAGAAGATGCTACAAAATTTAAGGTAGATGCTGCAGGCTCTACAATTGCATGGGTAGGAAGTAAGCCTACAGGAAAGCATAACGGAACTATCAACATAGAAAACGGTGTTGTAAACGTTGCAGGAGATGTTATTACTGGAACATTCCTTATTGACATGACTTCTATTACTGTAACTGACCTTGAGGCTGGTGACGGAAAAGAAAGTCTTGAAGGACACTTAAAAGGAATGGCAGAAGGAAAAGAAGATCACTTCTTTAACGTTGCAAAATATCCTACTGCTGCTTTTGAAGTAACTGGTGTTACAGAAAAAGACGGTAAAAAAATGATGCAAGGTAACCTTACTATGAGAGACCAGAAGAAGAACATTGAGTTCCCAGTTTCTTACACTGTAGAAGGTGAAAATATGACACTTACAAGTGAGCCATTTACTATTGATCGTACTGATTGGGGAGTAAACTACGGATCACAATCTGTATTTGACGATTTAGGAGATAAATTTATCTCTGACGATATCGAGCTTACTGTAAATCTTAAGGCTACTAAAGCTTAAGACTTCCTTTTTATAGAGCATAAAAAAAGCCACTCTCACGAGTGGCTTTTCTTATTTTGTTAATCTAGCAAGCTTTCAATGGCTTTGTCAATTTTTGGATATTTAAATTCATACCCATCTGTCTTAATTTTAAGAGCACTTACTTTCTGACTTTCTAAAACTATTGCTGCCATGTCGCCTAGCATGAGTTTAAGTGCAAACTTAGGAACTCTAGAGATTATGAGCGGTTTACCCATAGTGTCTGCTACCACTTCTGTCAGCTTTTTATTTGTAACTGGGTGTGGTGCTACCCCATTATATATGCCAGCCAATTTATTTTTTAATATATGGAAGTAAATCCCTGCCATATCATACACATGAATCCATGATTGCCATTGTTTTCCTGATCCTAGTGGTGCACCTGCTCCATATTTTACAGGTTGCATAATTTTAGGTAACGCTCCACTGTCTTTGTCAAGAATAATCCCCGTTCTCACACGGCTAGTAATGATATCAAGTTTTTGGAATTCCAAAGCAGCTTTTTCCCACTC
This sequence comes from Dokdonia sp. Hel_I_63, assembly GCF_007827285.1. Lineage (NCBI taxonomy): Bacteria > Pseudomonadati > Bacteroidota > Flavobacteriia > Flavobacteriales > Flavobacteriaceae > Dokdonia > Dokdonia sp. Hel_I_63. The sequence goes on from NZ_VISD01000001.1 coordinate 3,017,540, forward strand.
TTCGACAACTTGTCCTAAAAAACCTTTAGCATATTCTGGATAAGACTCATCATACATTTTTGTAAATGAAGATGGATATCCACCTACTGCACTAGCAGATATATAATGCTTTATAGAAATAGGTTGGTTTTTAGACCGCTTTCGCGAAAGCGCACTATACAACAATCTCGCTGTTGTAGCTCTACTTTCAAAAATTGCTTTTTTATTTTCTGGTGTCCAGCGCTGCGCAATGGATGCTCCAGCAAGGTGGATGATAGTTTCTACTCCTTCAAAGCAAGCTTCGTCTAGCTCATCTGTCTTTGTATTCCAGTAAAAACCTTTATAATTAGGTGTATCCTCAATTTTATCTTTTGAGGTAGTTAGATAATGTACACTTATGCCGTCTTTATGACATAAGTCTGTGAGTGCTCGCCCTACTAATCCCGTTGCGCCTGTAATAAGAACTTTCATTATTAATTGATTGATGAACGATAAAGGTACAAAGTAGTGTTATTTATCTTTTAACACTTGTAGGAATTTAGTGTAACTTTAACGTTACTCCTTACCGTCTACATAGTCTTGAAGGTAGCTGTAACGCTCAGTGAGCTTTCCATCTTGCGTCATTCTCGCTCGATCAAGAAGTCCTGTTTTATCTCCATTAAAAAACGCTGGAATCACATGCTTTAAGAACATCTCACCAAAACCTTCACTAGCATCCTTAGGTAATTCGCACGGGAGATTATCTACAGCCATCATGGCAATCACACCATCCTTATTATAATCATCTTCTTGTTCTGTAGCAGGATTGTACCCATAAAATGGGTCTGCAATAGTAGAAGGACGAATGGTACTCGCCACTGGACCGTCTATATCGCAAGATATATCTGCAACAAGATTAATTTTAAACTCTGGATGTTTTGCATCTTCTCTAGTGAATAGATAAGGAGCTCCATCTCCATAAAAATGACCTGCTATAAAGTAATCTGTCACCTTTGTATACTTCATAAAGTCACTCTCATAGCCAGAAGGATCTTTATAAAACTCTGCTCGAGCACCCTCTGTACCATCAATACGTTTATTATACTCCAGTACGTCAATCGTACAATATACTGGCTCACTAAATTCTGCATTTAAATAAGCGTGATCTGTCACCTCCTTAATATTAAGATGATCTAAAATTTCTTGTGCTCCACGGGCAACCTTTCCGCTACCTGAAAGACAGATCTTAATAGCAGGAAGTTCAATTTTATCGAGCTCGCGCTTTACAGCATCTAGGTCTAACAACGTTTCTACCTTAGGAAGTTCAAAAAGTCCATCACGTAATCCTAATAATCTAAAACCATTATATGCTCCAACAAGTCCTGCATAACGACCAAAACCTATAAGTCGTGCTCCGTTAGCCTTTGTAATCACTTCGTGATCATACATCTCTATATTCTTATCAAGTATAGCCTTGAGTAGGTCACGGTTATATGGTTGCTTCTTAATGGTATGGCTAAAAAAGAAATATTTTTTATTAGGCACAAGCGCCTCCATAGGCACTTCTTTCACCCCAATCATCACATCTGCATCAGATACATCTTCCTCTACATCAAAGCCATTAATGGTGTAAGCCATATCTGGAAACACTCTTATATCAGATGCTTCGACTACAAAGCTTGCATCTTCAAATTGCTCTCTTGCTTCTGCCAGTTTTTCTGGAGAAAAAACAACTCTTCTATCTGGTGGATTTTTACGTTCCTTGATAATGGCAAATTTCATAGTGTGAAGTTTTGGCAGTGTCTGTAGTTGGTACAGCTTTTGCATAATATTAATAGCAAATATAAGCTTTAGTAGTATATTTGTAGTTCCGCTTTCGCGAAAGCAAGGTGGAAATTTTAATACTGGGGTCGACTGGTTTTGACAGCGAGACCAATAGTATTGTAAGCGTGTCGAGCGCTGGAAAACAGCTCGTAAATCTCATTTTTCATCTTTTTAAACGGCGAGAACAACTACGCCCTAGCTGCATAATCTGAATTATAGTAAGATTACGCCTCGGTCTACAAGGTAGACAAGCAGGAAGTCACTCGAGAGCCTTGGTTTACGGCAATCGATATAGTGACTTCGTAAAAGTAAACCTATCCCTCGTAGGGCTTTGATGCGAGAGAGACACCTAATTGAAGATAAGGGGTGCGTTGGTAGTTTCTAACCGGCAATCTCACGAAAATTTAAACAGAAACTACACACGTAGAAAGCAGTAATATTGCTTGTTTGGACGAGGGTTCGAATCCCTCCGACTCCACTTTTAAGCCCCGAAACACTAGTGTTTACGGGGTTTTTTATTTACAGTTGACAAATTAGTTGACAAATTCATGTATTTTCTAATTTTAATTTAGGCCTATATTTTTCTATATTTCTTGAAAAAATTAATTGATGTCTAATCGTGAAGCTTTGTACTACATTCCCACTGAAAATTATTTAGAAATGATTTTTAATAGATTTCGTTTGAATTATGAAGTGGATTTTAAAATTTTTTTTCTTCAAGCAAAATCTGATGCATTAAAATCTATTAATAATTATGATCTCACTGATAAAAAAATGAGAGGTCATATAAAATTTGATTTAATGAATTTGCAAAGTTATTACCTCGAATTATATGATGATTATATTTTGAGCGAACTAACTTTTGAACAAAGATGTGAATCTATTTTTGAACAAATGATTTTTCAACTTCGCAACTCTAATTCTTTAAGCGATCGTTATCCATTATATAACCTCTTTAAAATAAATTTGAAAGAAGCAATTTTACTTGATTATTTAAATTCTGAAATGGATAAAATAGATTCTGCTATTCAAGAGCTACCATTAGATCAATATCCACAAATACAGGATAAGAAAAAGAAACTTGAACACATCTCAAGTATTTTTAAACATATCCTAAAAAAAGATTTCGAGAGTTTCTCCGTTGATATTTTGACAACTTTAGTGAAAGAAGGATTTTTAACAAAAGAATATATTTGGCATGGGTCCCATTATAATTTAAAGCCAATGGAGGAATTTGCCATATTTTACAGATACCTATCTATAAATAAATTTCTTTTAATCCAAGATTCAAAAAGTATATATCTCGAATTTATTAACTCCTTGATGGATCAAGAGAAATTAATAAAGTCCAGCACGTTTTATAACAATCTTGATAAATATGAATTACTAGGTTTACATATAGATCGAGAGAAATCTTTAAAAAAAGAAGATATATCACTAGAATTACTGAAAGACTATACCAACATTTTTAAATACTTAGGTTAAAAAAGTTGGAATTCTGGGAATTCCAGCTTTTTATATTGTTAGTTAATGAATTTTACAGTGTTGAACTATAAAAACACTGTCATGAATTCTACTAAAACAACTTATCGTATTACAAACCCTTTTGAGCAACTCTTTGCAGAAATTAGATCATTAAAATCTGAGATTGTTGAACTTAAAGAATCTTCCAAGGAAGATTTATCTCAAAAACTATACACTAAAAAAGAAGCCTCCATTCTTTTAAAGGTATCAGAGCAAACAGTATCTAATTATATAAAAGAGGGAATAATAAAAGCTGAAACTATAGGAAGAAGAGTCCGCATATATCATTATGAACTCTTCAACTCTTTGGAAGAAGTAAAATCACTAAAATATAAACGATAAAAAAATGCATAACCTAGCCGGGTTATGCATTTATATTTCTAAGTCTTAACCTCTAACTAAAACCTATGCAAATGTATGGGTTTTTAAAGCAATTATATTATGAAAACTTTAAATCATTTATCCACTTTTAAAATTATAAAAAATGGCTAGACCTCCAAGATACAACGTGGATTATTTTCCACATTCTGCAAATCATAATAAGGTGATTTTATACCTAAGACGTCTATTTGGTAACGAAGGATATGCTATTTTCTATCTTCTTTTAGAGAAAATTGCCCTTGCGGATAATCATTTTTTAAACCTTCAAGATGATACTGAAATTTTTTATTTAGCATCAGAACTCTTAGTTGATGAAGTAAAACTTTTCGGAATAATCAAGAATCTGTTAAAACTTAAATTTTTCGATCAACAAATATGGGACGACTACAATGTGTTGTTCAGCGAAAGTTTTAACGATACTTTCAAAGATGCTTATTGTAGAAGAACTACAGAATTAATGACAAAATCAAAATTGACCAATCATCTTTCTACTTTAGGTATTCAAAAACTATCTCTTGGGTATGTTTTAGGTGACATTAACTTAATAAGTAATGACAATAATCCACAAAGTAAACTAGAGCAAACTAAAAAAGAAAATACTAAAGAAGATAAAAAGAAAAAAGAAAAAACAGAAATGCAGCAGGTTCAAATACTGCTAAAAAAGTTTTATAACAATAGGTCTTGGAGGACTAGTATTATAAGTAATCCTTCGTATAGACTTAAAAACGAAAGCGAGCTGTTATCAAGAATGCTGCAATTTCAAAATTACTTGTATTGCAATGGTGAGTGGAAGAAAAAAGAAAGTGAATTTATAAAGCATTTTAATAATTGGCTTAATAAAGTAAGAATGACGCCTATCCCAAAACATGTTATAAAAAGTAACAATGACTAATCATAATAAGAAAGGGGAATAATATGATTATACATGGAAATCAAATTCAATTTGAAATTATGAATTTCCGAAAACACATCAGATTGATAATTTTCAAGTCAAAATTAAATACACCCCTTTCTTCCCCTTTCTTAAAATATAAGATAAAGGGGAAGTAATAGCAAGTTGGACTTTGTGTGTACAAACGCTAAATGCGTGTGTGTACACAAAGAAAATTATTCGCAAAGCTCATAAAAAAAATGAATCAAAAAACTGAACGAATATCAATAAGAGTAACATCAGATGAAAAAACAATTTTACAGAAAGAAGCAAAAAAATATCAAACAAATCTTTCTAATTATTTGGTTTCAGCTGGACTTAGAAAAGAAATTTATGTCAGACAGCTGCCTGATGTCGAAACTGAGAAGTTGAAGATGGAGATAGCCCAGGTTGGACGGAATCTATGGCTTTTAATAAAACTAAAGAGAGTTTTTCAACTCTCTGAAACACTTAAACTAGAAATGCACATAAACTTAATAGAATCGATTTTAACCAAAATTAGAAGTAAGTATGATTATTAAAATAGTTCGAACAGCCTCTTCTTCCAATCTTCTGAACTATTTAGTAAATCAAGATCATGAAATTTTGGATGCTAAAGGCGTGTCTCCATTTCAAGATATCGAGGAAATAGTCAATGAATTTAAAGTAAGGGAATTAACGAATCAAAAAGCTGAAAATATTGCCTATAACATTATTGTTTCATTTCCAAGGGAAGATCAAATTGATGAATCTACGAGATTAGATATTTTGGAGGAAGTTATGGAAGAATTTAATGGTGGAAGTGATCTTTGGTTCGCTGTCGCCCATCGCGATTCTCAATATCATCATCATTTTCACAGCGCTTTATCAGCAATAAAGTTAGATGGCCTCTCAATCGATATGTCAAATTTTGCATCTAGAGCAAAAGATTTGTCGAGACATCTTGAAATTAAATATTCACTGAAACGAATAGAAAGTATAAGATCGTTAGACTCAAATAAGGCTATAGCAGATTTGAGATTTGCAATTAATCATTCTCTAGTAGAAGCAGATAGTTTAGATCACTTTACTCAAATAATGCTTCTCAATGGATACCACTGCAAAGTTGGACGAGGCATAACATTTATAAAAATTGAAAACAATCATCCAATTAAGGGAAGTGATGTAGATCGAAAGTATAGTCTTGGCAATTTGAAAAAGTATTTTGAAAGTAATGGAAATAATTCAAACCATAATGTTTTGAAAATTTCTAATAATTCAAGTAAACCAGGAGAGGATGGTAAATCTATTCTTGACATATTACTATCTCAAGAGACGGATTTAAACCAAGAAGATACAAGCGATGAGGAAAATACTAATCGTAAGAAAAAACGCAAAAAACGAAGAGGATTATGATTAACCAAGAATCTTATTTACTAAAGCTCATTGAGAAAACCGAGCAACTAGAAGTATCTATTAACAATCTAAAAATTCAACATAGCAATCAATCAATATTAATTCAGCAAATTGAAAGATTAGAGCCTACACTGAATAGAAATTTAAAAGAATCATTAAGCGTACCAGAGAAAGTAGAAGAACTAGTAAAAATTCTGAATCAATCACTTGATGAAATTCCGGAAAGTATACCTAAGCCCATTATCTTGAAATTGGAAGAAGGTAGCTATAAAGAAATTGTTAAGTCAACAATACTAGTGTTTTTACTATTTAGTGTATTTATTCTAGGAATAAATTGGGTGAAATTTCATTTTTTTTACCCCTATAAACAGGCATGGGATACAGTCTATCAGAACAATAATGAGAAAACACAAAACTACCTTGATGAAAAATTATTAAATGCTAAAAACGACTCATTTTGGAAACATATAACCAAATGAAAAAAGGGAAAGAGTGCCTCAGTTGTTATGGTAGTTTTTAATTATCAAAGTCTTTTTTCTATATGAAGGGCGATTTCTTTGGGGTAATTTCCAAAGGAAGTGGGTTGATCATTGGATTATATTTGAACTTTGATTAAAATGCATATCTAAAAAAAACTGATAGCTTAAGCTAGTCTCATTTCAACACGTTTGAAAAAGTCAGAGAATGAGATATTATAATACTTCAAAAGAACGTCAAGGGTACTTACGGAGAGATTTGTAGACCCAGTCTCTATTCTGCCTATATGTATGCCCAAATCATTGTAAACGAATTCTTGAGATAGAGATAAAGTAGCTCTTAGATCTCCTAATTCTAATGCTATTGCGTTGATCAGTACATCATTTCTTAATTTCTTACTCATAATTTGGAAAGTCCTAAGAATATTTCTAAATTGTAATGACTTAAACGTCATTGATGCTACTTTATATTTTACATTTTTACGATAAAGATTTCTTCAAAATAGGTGTTACTAATAACATATATAGAAGAATTCGCCAAATTAGAGATAATTTTCGTGTCAGTATAGACTTAGATAAGACTATCATTGTAACAAATACTAAACAGTCTAGAACCAAACGATTGGAACGTAATTTGCTTGATATTACCTCTAACTTTCAATATCAGTTTCCTGATGAATTAAATATCGGCGCAGGTAAATATGAATTTCGCGAATTAAATTGCCAAAAGCTAGTTATGCAATTTATCTCAGAGCAAGAGAACTACAAACTAAACTACACTGTCTACAAGGGTTTAGATTTATCCGGTCAATATAATATTACCATACCGAAGGCATATTATCCTATTGATATACTTTCTAATTTTGCCTCAGATATATTAATAAATGATTTAAATAATTATTGTACACACAACAAATTATCTAGACGAGATTTTTTCAATGAATTACTTTATGAGAAAGCTTGTCAGCTGGGTATTGATCGTTCAGAAGGAATCGTGAATTATGATAATTACTATAAATACAAAAAGAAGTAACCATAATTTTGCCTACAAAAATTAGAAATTGTTTTTATGAATTTATTCAAAATGGTAAGCTATATCATTACTTAGCTTTTTCTGAAAAATTTCAAATGATTTACAAATTTCCTTTTTAGTCATTTTCGATTCTAACATTCCAAATTCTCTTTCAAATTCATCTTCAGTTAAATTAGCTAATATGTTATTACACTTCATTTTAAATGAATCGTTGTAAAAAATACGTGAGGAGTCGTAGCAGTCAGTAATATGATCGTAAAGGAATTTCAAAAATTCTTTTTGACAAGATGATTCAAATATTTCTTCAGTATTATGAATAACTGACAAAACAAATTCAGGAGCTCCACAGCCAAGCTCTTTATTCATTTTCCAATCTGGAAATAGCCAATTCAAAGCGTGAATGATTTCGCTGAATAGTTCTGTTCCAGAATATTCATTCATTATCAATTCGTAGTCTTCATTTAAGGAGTCTACATATTCATCTAATTGAAAATTATACATAATTGTTTTTTTATGATTGCTTTTAACACCTAATAATCAGAGGTATATCAGATTTGAATACATTTGCTATTGCAAATACCTAATACATAACTAAAATGAGTAACACTAATCTAGTACTAACCAAGACAGATAAGAAGATTCTTAATATGATGTCAAAAGGTATGTTGTACAATGAAATTTCTAAAAAACTAGCTGCTGACAGTAAAGGACCTAATAGCAATTCATATATCGAGAAGCTAATTAAGAAGCTCAAGAAAAACTACAAAGCCAAAACATCATTTCAGTTGGCTATACTGCTCTACGCAGATGGTGTTATAGATTAGGTTACTTAATTTGATCTAGCAAGGGTTGTAATTCAGGATATTCAACTTTAGCAATAGCATCTTCTCCATCTAGATGGTATTTACGACCATTTAATTCTCTACTTACAGGATAAGTTACTAAGCTTTTATCATCATAGCCATAGTTAAAAAATGACTCTATATCTTTTTGATTGAGATTTGGGTCTAGCCAATCTTTCTCATTTGATTCGTCTAGTAATACTACCTGGCGCTTTCCTCCTTCTTTATTGTGTACTGCTGCAAACAATGGACTTGCTTCCCTTGTTAGTAATGTAAATGTTACAAAACCACTTCGGGTAATTGTATAAATTCCAGCAATGCTTAGATGCTTTTGATCCTCTCTCTCAAAATAAAATGGATAGCTAGTCTTCCCAAGTTTGTGGGGTTCATAAAACCCTGTCACCGGCACTATACATCGTTTGGTCATTATGGAATCTTTATATAACCAATAGTCAAAAGCCTTTTCAGACTGAGCATTGAGTGCTCCTCCCGTGTATCGTCCTAAGCCCTTGTAATAATCGTTTACATCATTTCCTGTCCATTGAGGCTTGATAATACCCCATAAGGCTGGATGCAGTAAATCTGGCTTAGGGCATATGTCTAAGCCGCTGTCCATACCTATGATAAGCATAGGCGGAAAAGAAAAACCATTTATATGATAGCTTGTAAAGTCACCATCTTCTATATCAAGATTAGGATCACGCTGCACCTTATAGCGTTTTTCCATATCTGGAACAGTTAATTTATTTGAGGTCTTATAACACATAGCTTTTTCTTTAATACTCCTTCTAAAGTTATCATTTTATAGATTAATTAATCTATAACTATATATATTAATTTATAAGATTATAAATTACTAAACTTATAAACTTATAAGTCAACTGCCATTCTGTTGTACTTAAACCAGTTTTCTATCGATGTCTATGCGCCAATAAAATTGGAGGTTTACCATCAAATGGATTTCCTTGACCACCAATGGTTCTAGAACCTTCTCCCATAGTGGCCGCTCGCCGTACTACACTATCTCCAAATCTCTTACGCAGTTCATCCATTGCATTGTAAAGATTTACTGTTTTGTTCGTATTCTCAAACATATCAATTTGGTAGTTTCCTTCTGCTAGTCCAGCAAATCGTACACCTACTAGCCTTATTAATACTCTTCTGTCATAAAGCTTATTAAAGAGATCTAATACTGTTGGAATTAGAATATGGTCGGCAGCTGTGTGTGGTATCTTTAGTTGCTTAGAATAGGTCTGAAAATCAGAGTAGCGAACTTTTACCGTAATTACAGAAGTTAGTTTATTTCCGCGCCTTAATTGATAGGCTAGGTTTTCTGCCATAGCAGTTATTGTTGTAGAAATCACTACTTGATCAAATGTATCCTTTCCATAAGTACGTTCACTAGAAATTGACTTACGCTCATGAAATGGTTTAATGGGACTATCATCAATCCCACAGCATCGCTCCCAAATCGTCCTACCATTTTTACCAAAAACAGAAATCATACGTTCCACCGGCATTTGTTGTACCAGGCCTACATTACGAATTCCTAGAAGTGAGAACGTTTTGAAAGTCTTATCTCCTACCATTGGTATTTTCTTGATGGATAAAGGGGCAAGAAAAACCTTCTCTAGCCCATTGGCAACATTCATTTGATTGTTCGGTTTGGCTTCACCCGTGGCTACTTTGGAAACGGTTTTGTTTGCAGATAATCCAAATGAAATAGGAAGTCCTGTTTCTCTTATAATTTTCGCCCTGAGCTCTGTAGAAAATTTGTAGCATCCAAAAAATTTATCCATTCCAGTAAGGTCTGCATAAAACTCATCAACACTCGCCTTCTCAACGATTGGTAGTGTCTCCATAAGTATCTCTGTGACTTCTTGGGACATCTTTGCATAGGTACTTCCGTTGCCGCGTATATAAACTGCATGCGGACAAAGTTGTCTAGCAGTTTTCATATTCATAGCGCTATGCACACCAAACTTGCGTGCCTCATAGCTTGCTGCCGTTACCACACCACGATTTCCAGTCCCTCCCACAATAACAGGTTTATTGTTAAGAGAACTATCTAGCCTACGCTCACAAGAGACGAAAAATGCGTCGAGATCAAAATGAATTATCGCTTTGTTCAAATTTAGATTTTTTCCAAAATTATGGAAATATTCCAAATTTTAGGATAGCTTTGTACCCTCACTTATCAACAATGTATCTCAATTGCCATTCATATTATTCGCTACGCTATGGAACTTTTTCCGAGGTTACATTGCTTGATCTTGCGCAAGAAAATGGCTTACAACAACTTGCGCTTACAGATATCAATAATACGAGTGCTTGCCTAAATTTTATTAAAGAAGCTCAAGAAAGACAAATGCATGCTGTGGTGGGTGTAGATATCAGAAATGGTATTGATCAGCAATATGTATTACTAGCAAGAAACAATGAGGGTTATCAGGAGATTAATGAATTTTTGACAGAGCATCTTCATCAAAAGAAGCATTTTTCTGAGACCGCTCCAGCCTTTAAAAATTGCTATACCATTTACCCCTTTGAAAAAGCAATGGGATTGAAGTTTGACCGCTTTCGCGAAAGCGAATATATAGGCATTGCCATAAGAGACCTCAATAAATTACCATTCTCACCACTTGCAGGCTTACGTGATAAAATGGTAATTCTAAAAACGGTTTCTTTTAGAAATAAAGCAGATTATAATGCGCACAGACTCCTGCGAACCATTGATTTAAATACACTGCTAAGTAAACTACCTGTTCAAGAACAAGGAGATCCTGAAGACAAGATGATAGCTCCAGAAGTATTGCGAATCAAGTATCAAGACTATCCAGAATTACTATTCAATACGGACAGGCTTTTGAAATCTTGCAAAGTCAATTTCTATTTTGATGATCATCGAGTAAATCAAAATCAAATCATTTACGGAGAGAGCAAAGAGGATGATGCGCGCATGCTAGAGGAGCTTTGCTACTCAAAGATTAAGATGCGCTATAAGAATCCTTCTCTTGAAGTTTATGAACGTGTAGAGAAAGAACTTACAGCCATTAAACAAATGGACTTTGTTTCATATTTTCTTATTAATCATGATATACTTGAATATGCTAGATCACAAAACTACCCACACATAGGTCGTGGTAGTGGTGCAAATAGTGTGGTTGCATATATCATTGGGATTACTAACGTTGATCCTATAGAACTGGATTTATATTTTGAACGCTTTATCAATGTCTTTAGAAGCAGTCCGCCAGATTTTGATATTGATTTTTCATCTTTTGAACGTGATGATGTAACTGCTTATATCTTCCGTAGGTTTAAAAATACTGCGCTAATGGGAACTTATGTTACTTTCCAATATCGAGCAGTCATTCGCGAACTAGGAAAAGTATTTGGTGTCCCTAAATTTGAAATAGATAATCATCTTAAAGGCTATAAAAGAAAGCAAAGCCAAAGCAACGATTACATTGACCTCATTGATAAATATGCGCATTATATCCACGGGTTTCCTAATTACCTAAGTGTACACTCAGGTGGTATTATCATCACTCAAAAACCAATAGCTTATTATACGAGTACGTTTATGCCGCCTAAAGGTTTTCAGACGGTGCAATTTGATATGAATATCGCAGAGGAAGTTGGCATTTTTAAATTTGACATTCTCGCCCAGCGAGGACTCTCTAAAATCAAAGATTGCCTTGAGATTATTAAATACAATCAGCCAGATGTGACGCTACCAGACATGGAAGATGTTGAACAATTTAAAAATGATCCTGAGATAAATAGACTGCTCAACACCGGTGATTGCATGGGTGTGTTTTATGTAGAATCACCAGCGATGCGCACACTAATGACGAAGCTGCAAACTAACGATTATCTAAATCTCGTAGCTGCAAGTAGTATCATACGCCCTGGAGTTTCTAATGGAGGAATGAAGAATGAATTCATATTAAGACATCGCATTCCCGAAAAACGTAAAGAAGCACACCCAGTGATGCTTGAAGTCCTTTATGATACCTATGGGGTAATGGTGTACCAAGAAGATGTTCTCAAGGTGGCGCATAAATTTGCAGGATTATCGCTAGCCGAATCTGATATTTTGAGACGTGGTATGCGTGGTAAGGTAAAGAGTAAAGGACAGTTTGAGCAAATTGAAAAAAAATTTAAAAGTAACTGTCTTGAACGAGGTTACACGGAGCAACTCACACTAGAAGTTTGGGATCAAATAAAAGCATTTGCGGGTTACGCTTTCGCGAAAGGTCACTCTGCATCTTACGCAGTAGAAAGCTATCAGTCCTTATACCTGAAGAAATACTTCCCTCTAGAGTTTATGACGGCGGTGCTCAACAACGGTGGAGGGTTTTATAATATTGAGACTTATGTACATGAGATAAAAGTACAAGGAGGAATAGTCGCTGCACCTTGTATCAATAATAGTGAGCACGGAAATAGGATTATAGGTAAGACAGTATATTTAGGAATGGGAATGCTCAAGACACTCTCTATGCGAGCTGTTCAAACCATTTTGAATAATCGCAACTTTAATGGGCATTACAAAAGCTTTGATGACTTTTTAGAACGAGTAAATATCGGCTTAGAACAACTTATTATTTTAATTCGCATAGACGCCTTTCGATTTACAGGAGTTGACAAACATGTGCTTCTATGGGAGGCTCATCTAAAACTAGAAAATAAGTTGCCGCAGCATAGTGACCCCGTATTATTTAGTCCAAAAAAAGTAAACTATGACATCCCAGAAATAACATCTGAAGCAGTCATTGATGCTTATGATCAGATCGAGTTATTATCGTTTCCACTCTGTTCTTATTTCGAATTATTGAACGCGCCATTGCCTACACATTTCAAGGCGGTGGAACTTGCTAACTATATTAACAAGCAAATCGCTATTTGTGGCAAACTAGTTACGGCTAAAGGAACTCCAACAAAGGACAAGCGATTAATGCATTTCGGTACCTTTCTAGATATCGATGGAACTTTTTTTGATACCGTTCATTTCCCCATTATTTCTGAGAAGTATAATATTCAATCTAATGGAGTGTACTATATAAAAGGAAAAGTGGTTGACGATTTGGGTTGCGTAGCCATAATCGTTGATTTCATTGAAAGACTTCATATCATTCCAGATCCTCGTTTTACCGATGTGGGTAGGAATGTGAAGTTGATGTAGGTCAATTCTATAACTACAATAAACTTTAACATTAGTAATATTCGGCTTAAAATTAGCCGCATCCCGCTATTTATCTATAATTCTATAATTCTAATTTTCTATAATTATAGTGATTATGGGAAAACCCGTAATTCCTTACGGAGTATAAATAGTATATTTAGATCAAACTAATAAGACCGCAAAGCAATTCAGCAAAATGCCGCGCTCGATTTATGTAGTGTTCGGTTATTTATAATTCAAAAAAAAATATGGAAAAATACTTTTACTCAAATGATAACCAGAAAAACGGTCCATATTTGTTTGAAGAATTAAAGAATGAAAATATCAGAAAAGACACCCTAATTTGGTATAAAGGTTTAGAGAATTGGACTCTAGCAGGTGAACTCGTTGAAATGATTTCTATTCTCGAACTAAATCCACCTGAAATAAATCAAAATTTCATTGAAAATGAACTGAATAATAATCCAACCATTGAAACAAACAACACCGAAAAATCTATAAATATCAAAAAAAGGAAACAGAGATTGTTATCTAAACCATTTTCATTTGAAGGTAGAATAAGAAGAACTGAATTTTGTATTAGTTTAATCATTTATTTCATAGCCTATTTATTTGTATTGGTAATTATTAAATCAATAGATGTTCCTTTCATGGGACTTGCTTTTACTCCAATGTTGTGGTTTTTATGGGCACAAGGAGCAAAAAGGTGTCACGATATTGGGAATAGTGGTTGGTATCAAATTATACCTTTCTATATGTTTTGGATGCTTTTTGCCAATGGTCAGAAAGAAACAAATCAATATGGTATAAACCCAAAAATATAGTCTGATGAAATTATCAATTACGTTGTTGCTTTTTCTTGTTTTTTCAATTGCAATTGGTCAAAACATATCAGAAAATGAAATTAAAGAATTAGCAGTATCACTTAATAAGAAGTTAGAAGGGAATGATATTGGCAATGGAATTACAGTTAGAGGATGCATTGCAATAGGTCGAACTTTAATTTATCAATATGATGTACCTGAAAATTGGGAAGCCCCAATTAACATAAAAGAAGATTTGATTGCCAATTTTAAAACTATTGGAACAGCAAAAACCTTTTTTCTACAAAATGTAAATGTTGACTTTTATTATTTTAAGAGTAATAAAATTGCAAAAAAAATAAGCATCAATTCTAGTGAGTTTTCTACGTACAATTTTAAATTAGGCGATTATATCAGCATCAAAGACCATCAAAAAGCAAAAAATGTAAATTTGAAATTAAAAGCTCCTATTGATTGGGAAATATTGGAGGCAGATAGACCAAATATAGTTAAGAAATTTGTTAACGGAAATAATTCATATATGATACTCGTTAAGGATTATATGACTTTTATTTCAAGAAATGAAACTAAAGAAATTTTGTCAAATAACGAATTTACTGATGAACTTATTAGCGGTGCTATTTCATTTTTAAAAAACCCTCAAATTCTTAATCAAAATATTGTTACTGTAGACAAATATCCAACCATAGAATTTACAGTAAAAGGAGAGGTTGAAAGATTAGGGTATAAATTTAGAATGATCACTAAATTTTGGTTTATTTTTTACGAAGATAAAATGGTTTGTCTTCAAGGAGGCGGACTTGACAATGCAGAATTTGAAGTTTTGGAATCTCTTTACCTATCGATAACTAATTCCCTGGTTTTCCCTGAACAATACAATTAATTATGACAAAATACTTTTATTTAAATGGAGACAAAAAATTAGGCCCTTTTATTAAAGAAGAATTAATAGAACAAAATCTAAACAGAGATTCAAAAATTTGGTATTATGGTCTAGAAGATTGGAAAAAATTATCTGACATCGTTGAATTAGTAGAAATCTTAAATTCTCTTCCCCCCGACTTAAACACTAGAAACCATCAACAAAAAAAGGAAGTTTTTGTTACTCAAAAAACCCAAAATGTAATTTCAGCAATAAAAGTTTCAGAAAAGAAAAATAACAAAAATTTAAAGTGGATTATAATTGGATTAGTTACACTAATTATTGTTCCATATATATACCAGTTATTTACGAATCAAACAGAAAGTGATTTGTACGAAAGCATATCTACAAGTAGCTATGAATCTGACGTGGACTTTCAAATGTATGTAGATAAGTTTTATAGAGATATTCGTTTTTATGGTGTCTACCCTAAAAAACCAAAAACAACTATTATAAGATTTTCAAAATTAGACCAATTAAATAATACTACGCATATTCACGGTTTATCGTACGGAAGCAATGATGATGATAGAATTGAAATTTATATAAATCCTTCAAGTTGGACAAGTTTTAATAAACCAATGCGGTACTTTTTAATGTATCACGAACTAGCGCATGATATATTAAATGTTGATGATTTAGAAGAAAAGACCATATATAAGGGAAAATTAATGTATCCAGCGATTTCAGATTACGAAAAAAAAAATATGGATGATTTTATAGAAAGTTCTCATGAACTTTTTGAAGAAATTGCGGAAAAACAAAATTAATAAAGGGATGGACTTGTAAACTTCTCTCAATTTATAGGAAAGCCTACAAAATGGGGAAGCCTACAGACCTACACCAAACCTTCTCAATAAAGATGTGGTAAGGAATGTGAAGTTGATGTAATTGGAATAATATTATTTACACCTATTCCGAGAGTTCAAAAATGCTATTCTCTACAAGTGATTTTTGGAAGACATTAATAAAATCGCTATCGTCTTTAAAATGCGACTTCGTTAATAATTTGTATTCGATGTAAATTGAACAAGTTTCCTTTTTAAATGGCCAAGGAATAACTCTAATACTTTCATCCTTGAGGTATAACAGCACTTTTCCAATATCTAAAGAATCGTTTATTTCAAATTTCCGATCTAAATCAGGAAGTTCTTCGGTGCAAATCATTAACGATAATCTATCACAAAAGCGTACAACGCCGTACATCTTCTTAAAGGTGGTTTCGTCTATTTTATGTAGAGACTTAGCATTCTTAATAGTGTCTTCACATAAAGTTATAATACTCTTTTTATTAATGTCTGCTTTATGAAGAAACATAAGATGTTCAGCTACTAGTGCCCCAACAATGATAGAGCGATTTGAGGCTTTGCGAACCATGCTCTCGATTTTACTGTAAAGTTCCTTTTTTGTAGAAGTAGCTTCTCGAAAATCAATAGGTAAATTCAGATTATTTATTCTTTCCCCTGAATTAAAATCGGTTTCCAAAGTTTCATGATTATAAATAGCTAAAAGTGTTTCGAGCCAGAATTCTGTTCGAAAATCTTCTTTTAATGCTTGAGCAATTTGAGTAGCTAAAAATGCGTGATTTGTTTGAGTGATTATTCTCCATCCTTTGTTTGTATTCTTAACTATCATAGGCTCAATTTTAATTACTAAAAATACTAGATGATAGATCTAAAATTCATAAAATTAGTACCCTTTAACCCTGGGTGTTAAATAGATGTGAATTATCTAAACACAAAATAATATATGAGTTGACAATTGTACTTTTAGAATTACTAAACCAAAAATAAATTTTAAATAAATATGATTGATTTTATCAAGACTAATAAAATGTCACTTCTTGGTGGTGCAATTACTTTTTGCTTTTTGGCAGTTGCAATATTTATATTAGGAGATATAAGCGGTTACGAGGCTAAGAAACTAATTGAATCATCACTATCAGGAATTAATATGTTGTGTAATACTATTATACTCGCATCTGCTACCATTTTAGCATTATTACTAACATTATTGGGTATTAGTACTAGCTCACAATCTAAACTAAAAGCAGCGCACTACAAACAGGTTCTTAGTATTGCTAAATTTGATACCGTGGTATTTATAAGCTCAATGATTCTTTTCCAACTTTTTAATATCCCAATTACAGAATCACAAAATTTACCAACTCATTGGTTTAAATATGTCTATTGGATTACACTCATTTGTTCTTCTTTTATGAGTGGTATGATGGTCACTGTAATTCTATTGCTGTACACGACTGTCACCAATATAATCACTATAGTAGGACTTGGAAAAGATCATTATTTAATTTCTGAAGATGAAATCGAGGAAGAGGAAAATGAATAGTGTTTTTGAGCATTTATAAGATTTGGTAATTTAATCGATTTCCCTTTGTACCTTTTTTAGAAGAAATTTGACTACTTGGATTGCAGGGGCATAAACGTCGATTTCACTAAGCTCCTTTTTATTATTGCAGATCCTCTTTTCAGTAATGGAGGAAGGAATGTGCAATTGATGTAGGTTAACTTTAATGCCTAATAAAAACTTTAACATTAAAATCATATCGCTCATAATCAACCGCAATCCCTCTAATTATCTATAATTCTAGATTTCTATAGTTCTAGATTTCTAGAAATCTAGCTTTTATGGGAAAACCCGTAATTCCCTAAGACCCATAAATAGTATATTAGTCAAGTCATATAATTTTTTCAACTTGAGACTCAACAGCAACCTGAAAAAGTGCATTGCTATTTAAGGAGAGATTTAGTCTCTATAATTGAACTAATTATTATACACCTCAAATCATTCATCATCAAAAAACGAACTATTGAATACAGTAGGAGAATACCAAATCATTCAACATCTCAAAGAATTTAATATTAGTGTCAACGTATGGCTAGCAGAGAGTAATTATGGAGAAAGTTATGAGATATTAACTATTAAAAATGATCCACAAAAAAAGACTCAAATAGAGCGGATTTTAAAATCTGAAATTCAAGGACTCGTTAAAAAGGAAATACCTGGAGTTCAGAAAATCATTGAGAGCAACGTTGACAAGGAACAAGATATTTTCTTTATTGTGTATGAGAATACAAACTCTACAGAGATAAATATCGAGAGAGAAATCATCCATCTCAAACAATTATTAATTGGCCTAAGCGAACTTAAAAAAATGAACCGTGATGGATTTTACATCGCTCCTGATACAATAAATATAAGTAAAACATCTGCTGTACTCAAATATATAGGAACACGTGAGATTTTTGAACTATTTAATATTCTTAAAACCGAATATTTGGCTCCTGAAGTAATAGACGGGTTTAGACCTAAATTTCAATCTGACTTATTTTCAGTCTTTTTACAGTTCAAGGAAGTAGCTTCTCAAAGCAAAAACCCAAATCTCTTAACCGCTTTCGCGAAAGCGTTATCAAAAAATAGAATTGAGAGATTTAGCAATTATGCTGAGCCTATCTCAATTCTTGATAAAATTCAAACCAAAACTACAACTAAGAAAGCTATAAAGGTTATTGTAAAACAGGAGTTAAGAGAATCGTTCAACCCTGTACTTCAAGAGATGAATGATCATTGTTATATCAAACTAGATCAAGAACTTTCTGCTAAAGAGGATCAAATTACAGGGCAATTTACAACGCATAGTTATAGTGGTAGATTTTTTGTAAATAAACAAAATTACATTTTTCTACTTGCAGATAGTATTGGCGACCCTTATGAACCGATTAAGAGAAAAGGTTTCCTATCAGAGTTTGGATTTAGTTACGAACCTCTGGAGTATGTTGACAGCTATCAATTTTTTAGTAGACATTGGGACGAAGTTAATCAACTCGCTGTATTACATAAGCAGAAATCTGAAAGTCTAAAAATATGGCAGGCACTTCCAAAAATGGAACGTGAATATATTGAAGAAAAAGCTTTCAAAGCAAAATACCACAAGTGCAACATAAGTAAGAGCAATAAAACAAACACGGTATTTCACCTTACTAATGAATTCCAAAACTGGGAGGTTATTAAAGAGCTCAAACGCAATGAAGTAAAACTTAGTATTGATGATTCACTAATTGGAACTATTCACGATTATAACCAAAAGTCTCAAACTCTAATCATTAAAGATGCCAACCTAACATTTGATGAGATTCC
Organism: Dokdonia sp. Hel_I_63; assembly: GCF_007827285.1. Taxonomy (NCBI): domain Bacteria; kingdom Pseudomonadati; phylum Bacteroidota; class Flavobacteriia; order Flavobacteriales; family Flavobacteriaceae; genus Dokdonia; species Dokdonia sp. Hel_I_63. The sequence continues at coordinate 3,036,978 of NZ_VISD01000001.1, forward strand.
CGAAAATGGCACTCTCTTTGAAGATGTGAGAATCGAAACAAGTCAATTTAAAAAGCAGATAGAAGCATGTGATAAATTTATCAATAGAGATATTGTAAATCCTATCTTATCTTCCATTCTAGCTTCACCACATACTACCCCAATAATTGGTCATGTTGATATTGACTACCAAGATTATGAAAATAAGATCTATAATCATTATTTAAAAACTGATGAGACTCAAAAAGAAGCAGTTTTAGAAGCTCTTCACAAGAAACCGGCATATCTTATTCAAGGGCCTCCAGGAACTGGTAAAACAACGGTTATAGTCGAAATTATACAACAACTTATACGAAAAAATGGTAATGCAAAAATATTAGTTACATCGCAGTCTAATCTAGCTGTAGATAATGTTTTGGAAAGATTGCCCGAGGATATATTGTTTATGCGGCTTGCCTCTACGGAGGATCGAATATCACCATCAATTAAAGATCATTCTTTCAAGACAAAATTAAGTACTTGGATTAAGGATACAAAAATCAAAAGTGAGGAATACACACAAAACAATATAGAAGGAAAAAGTACTGACAAGGCGATTTTAAAATTTCACAAAGACTTCAATATATTAAAACAATCTAAAAAGAATAAATTTAGTGATTTTCAAAATATTTTGAAGATTCAAAATAGTTTCATTAAAGGTGAATTTGAAAACGCAAATACTCTTGAACAAGTCTCGAGGATTTTCGAAAAACATATTTCAAAAAAAAATATGACAAGTCAAAATATTCAAAGAGAGTGGTTTGCCTTTCTTGATAATGCAGGTTCCATTAAAAATGAACATCAAATTAAATCTACCATTAATAATGGATCTTCTGTAGAAGATTTACAGACTGCGCTATTAAAGTCTACAAATGTTATTGGAGCAACTTGTATACATATTGCTAGTGGACAGTACAAAGATGTAGATTTCAAATTTGATTATGTAATCATGGATGAGAGTAGTAAAGCTACTCCTGCAGAAAATTTAGTCCCTATTAATATGGGAGAAAATATTATACTCATAGGAGATCATAAACAATTACCTCCTGTAATTACAAGTGAGGGCGCTATAACAGATAAAATTAAAATTGAATTAGAGGACAACGGACTTGATATGGATAAAGAATATGGAGAAAGTCTATTTGAAAAACTTATACTTCAATTTGAACAAAACCCCAATTTAGAAAGTCATATTAAAATGCTTGATATACAATATCGTATGCCTAGGCAATTGGGTAATCTAATATCAACTCACTTTTACGATAAAAAATTAAAAAACCCTAGTCTCGATATCATACCAGATTACGATAGTATTAAAAAGCATATTCTAAAATTTAAAAAACCTACTACCCTATTCAAAGATGTAGTAACGGGTGGGTATGTCGAAGCGCCTACGTCAGTCATAATGATAACAACTTCTAAATGTGAAACACCCTTTGACAATGGTAATAAGATTAAGCGGGAAAATATTAGTAATAAAAATGCTATACTCAAAATTTTAAACACTCTTAACAAACAACATTCATCCAAAAAAGACTTAGAGAATCCTATAGACGTAGGAATAATTGCTGGTTATAGTGGGCAAGTAGAGTTGTTATCACGAAGTATTGATGTAAAAAAGTACCCAAATTTTAATATCAAAACTAATGAAGAGGTTGATTCTCTTATCGACATCAATACGGTTGATAAATTTCAAGGTGCAGAAAGAGATATTATAATTTATGACATTGTAAAAAGTAGCCAGAGCAGCTCCAGTATTGGATTCTTAGAAGACTATCGCAGAATCAATGTCGCATTTTCTCGAGCAAAAAAACTTCTTATTGTTGTTGGTGATAGTGAATATATTTTAAAAAGAGCTTCATTGCAACCAGGTAGCTCTTTCAAAGAATTTAAGCTCAGAACTATCATTCAAGACCTTGCGGAGCAAGAAGTTATTTTTAATAATTTACAAGAAGCCCTAGAATAAAAATTATGAAATCAAACAACAAATTTCAGCATATAGAAAATCAATATAAAGATCATCATATTGATTATGAACTTACAAATGTTTTTGAAATAGCAATACCCTTTTGGAAATGTATTAAAAGTATAGTCGGTGAAAAAGAAACAGAAATCGATCGCTTCAGTAAAATTATACTTGAAAGCATAGAAGCAGGAATTAAATCACATCAAGAAATATGTGCATTTTTAGGCATCAAGGAAACATCATTCGTTACTGTTCAATTCCATTTTTTAATTAAAAATGGAATGATTGTCGAGAAGGTGAATGATAATTTACTTTCCTATACGCTCACCAAGGACGGCATAGCGTTTTTAAAAAAGAGAAAAAAAATTAAAGAATTAGAAATTGTACCTTTTGAGTTTTATTACAATGATTTATTAAAATCTTTTTTTACTTCGAAAATCACTATAGACCAGCAGGAAAAAAATAATATTAAAAAGGTATCTCCTGCAAATTATGTCTTAAAAGAAACACGTCGCCTAACAAATACCAAAATAAATCATCAAAATAAACCCTACAACCTAGACTCATTAGAACTCGCGACTTATTTCAATAAAGAAACTAACAACCTAACATATTTTGATCAAGAGTCAAGTAGTATAAAAACTCACAAACGTTCCATATTATTCTTGGCTATAGAATATACGAATGCTTTAGGTGCACAACGATATGATATAAGAAAGTATAAGAAAACTGTAGAGAAGTTTGACACATATCAACTAGAAGAAAAGCTTTCCAAGGCAGTTACGGAGTACAGTTTGAAAAACCCATTTTTGATATGAATATTATCATCCTTAATAAGTATGAATTTATATTGGAATAATGCAAATCATATCACTAGAACTGTTAAAACAATTAGTATTAATTGACATAGTACAAAGTATAACCTTTTAACGTAAATAATAGAATGAATATAATTGGTGAAATTTTAGATGAAAACCTAGTTCTAGAGTCTGAAAGATTGAAAGTTTATCCTGGCACTTTTGATAAGAAAATAATCAATGACTTATTGGAAATTTATTCTAATGATGATAACGTAAGAGGTTATTCTAAAGTTTACAAAAACCCACGTGAATTTGTTCATGTTATGGCTGATAAAATATTACGACATCAAAATGAAATTAATGGTTTCATTTGTTATGTAATTGAATTAAAGACTGAATCTAAAATTATAGGCTTAAGGAATATTATTCTAGATGGGGTATATAACTTTCAGAATAAAAGATTAGATAACAACAATAATATTTCATCTGAAATAATTATAAATAGCTCATATTGGAGACAAGGTTATGCTAAGGAGGCTTCTGTTTTAATTTTTAATTATTTGAGCAGAAAAAGCGTTAAAAATGTTGCTGTATTTTTAGAAAGAAGTAATTATATATCCTTGTTTATGAGCATGAAATTTGGCTTTAAAGAAATTGATTCTTCAAGTTTAGTTAAGGAGTATGGATTTAATGAAGATTATAAAATCCATTTTGACAATAAAGAATCTCCAAGGATTTTGATTAAGAAATTAAATGCATAATGGCAATCACTAAAGGAGCCCAGATAAGGTATTCAATTCTAGACAAATGCTTTAGCAATCCAGGAATAAATTACACCAAAACAAAGCTTTTGGATACAATCAATTCCGAACTTGTCGAATTAGGATATGAGGGCATCGCTTTGAGGCAAATGCAATACGATATTGCATTTATGGAATCTAGTGAAGGCTTCAGTATTCAGTTAGCTGAAGGCCTTAAAGATGGTAAGAAAAGAATATACCGCTATGCAGATCCAAAATTCTCATTGGCAGATCATCCTCTTAATCAGTCAGACCAGGAGCAACTCAAAACAACACTATCTATACTATCAAGATATAGATATCGAGAGGACTTTGAATGGTTAGATGAACTACTTCCTCGTATAGAAGCAGCTTTTGAATTTGCACATAGTGATTACAATTCATTAATAAGTTATCAGTCCAATAGAGATTATGTAGGACAGTCTTGGTTAGGAACAATTTATAATTATCTCATTCAAAAGAAAGTAATTGAAATCACCTACAGGTCTTTTAATCAAGAGCAAGCAGAAAATCGAGTCATACATCCCTATCACTTAAAACAATTTAATAATCGTTGGTTTCTATTTGGACATCAAATTTCTGAGAATGGATATTCCGGGTTGACCACTTTAGCCTTGGATCGTATTCTTGACATTCTACCAAATGACAACAAATTTATTGAGACACATATCGAGTGGGGAGATTATTTTGATGAAATGATAGGAGTATCTAAAAGTGATGAAAAACCTGTATTGATCACCTTACGCTTTCGCGAAAGCAGAATAAAATATATTGATACAAAGCCTATACACGGCGCTACCCAAAAGAAGGTTACTACAGACCCGTCTGGGCTTACCCGAACTATTAAAGTAATTCCAAATCGGGAATTGTATCAATTACTCCTATCATTTGGCGAGGATGTCACAGTAGTTTCTCCTGATTCTGTTAAGGAGAAGATGAAAGAAAAAATCAACCAGATGAAAGAAAATTATTAGTATGCACAAACAGTGCATACTTTGGAATTACTTTTACAACGTAATCAAAAAAGATAAGTTATGAGTGTTGAAAATACGAGTGTAAAATGTCCAAATTGTAAAGAGACTTTCAAAGTAGACGATAGTGTCTATACAGATATTGTGAAGCAAGTACGCGACCAACAGTTTAATGATGAGCTCAACCAGCGCCTTAGTCAAGCTGATAAAGAAAAGAATGCAGCTATCGCTCTTACCAAGTCAGAAACAGAAAATACCTCTAGAGATCTTATTGCTAATCTTAATGAAAAGATTATAAAGCTAGAAGCAGAAAGTAAACAACTACTCGCAAGTGAAATTTCTAAAAAAGACATTGAAATAGCTCAAAAAGAGTCACAACTTAAAGCATTAGAGGACAAAGCAAAACTTGCTACAAATAAAGCTATATCTGAAATTGAAAAGGAAAGAGATACTCTTAAAAGTGCTTTACAACTACAGAAGGCAGAAGAAAAGCTTAACATAAGTAATGCCCTCAAAGAAGTTGAACAAGAAAGAGATAGATTACTAAATGACATATCTAATAAGGATATAGAAATACAACTGAAACAACGTACTCAAGAACAACAACACTCATTAGCACTACAAGCAAAGGAACAAGCAATTCGTCTGCAAGAAGATGAGATTAAGCGCCTACAGGATTACAAACAGAAGCTATCAACAAAGATGTTAGGAGAAACCTTAGAACAACACTGTGAGACTTCGTTTAATCAAATACGTGCTACAGCCTTTCCAAACGCCTATTTTGAGAAGGATAACGATGCTAGCGGAGGTACAAAAGGTGACTTTATATATAGAGAACACGATGAAGAGGGCAATGAGATTATTTCAATAATGTTTGAAATGAAAAATGAAAATGATCAAACTGCTTCCAAGAAAAGAAATGAAGACTTCTTTGCAAAACTTGATAAAGACCGACGTGATAAAAATTGTGAATACGCCATTCTCGTTTCACTACTAGAGTCTGACAGCGAACTGTACAATAATGGGATTGTAGATGTCTCATACAGATATGAGAAAATGTATGTCATACGTCCTCAATTTTTCATTCCTATTATAACCGTCCTAAGGAATGCTGCGCTTAATACTTTAGAGTACAAATCTGAGGTGTCTCGTATGCGTAATCAAAATATTGACATCACAAATTTCGAAGATAAAATTGAAACCTTTAAAACTGGATTTGCACGTAATTATGAATTGGCCAGCAAACAGTTTGGGACTGCAATTAAGGAAATTGACAAGAGTATTTTACATCTTAATAAGATTAAAGAGGCACTAACAAAATCAGAAAACAACCTGCGTCTCGCAAATAATAAGGCGGAAGACTTAAGCATTAAGAAATTAACTTATGGAAATCCTACTATGAAAGAAAAATTTGATAATCTCAATTAAGACTACCTATGAAACATATCAAAGGAACAGCTACCTTACTCCATAATGTATTAGCTGCCATTCAAAACTTTGAACCCTACAACCTCAATACCCTTTTAGACAATACAAAGACGTATCAAGATGTGTCATTATTTGAATTTACAGAAATTCTACAATCAAAATTTCAGGTTTTCAAAGATGCTGGAGATAAAGAACTTCTATTAAGTTCTGACATTTGTAATGGTTGCAAGTGCAAAGAGCCTGTTTTCTTATTTACTGGAGACTATTCTCGTAAAACACTCGCCCTCTATTTTGAATTTGAAGGCGATGATATTACAGATATCTTTGAGTGTACCTGGTATGGAGAGATGACATTTATAGATAGTTTTTAAAGTATGCAAATACAATGCACACTTAAATAATACTTTTACCAATAGAAACAAACTTTAGAATGACTAATACGATGCAAAAAGAAAATATAGACTTATACTGGCGCTTAATCCAAGAGGAATTTAAAGCGTTTGGCATCTCAATTGAAAGCTTTGATGCATTTCTCTATTTACTTGCATTGTTATATTTCAATAAAACGAATACTCATTTAGAAAAGACTAATCTGCTACCAAATTCAAACGGCTTGTTTGGTAGTCTTGCAAAAGGTTTATTAAAATTAACTGAAGATAAAGACGATAAGTACATTATCGAAGAAACTAATTCTGTATTTAATGACATTATAGAAAGATGGCCAGCAGCTTTTATTGAAAATTTAGATTTAAATTTTTTAAGCTCATATGCTTTAAAAACAGAATATGATATTGAGAAAGAAAATTTCCCGCTCTTCTTTGAAATTCTCCTAAAAAGGTACCTCGAAACGCAAGGTAGAAATGCAGGTCTCACTATACTTCCTGAAGAAATATCAAAATTTGTTTGTGACATTACAGCGACAAGCTCCGAACAGGTAATCTATAATCCATTTGCAGGTTTAGCATCTTTTGGAATGTATAGTAATGAAAATAGTGTTTATGTTGGTGAAGAGTTAGATGAGAGAATTGCAGCACTTGCAAATTGTAGACTTTGGCTCCGTAAAAATAAAATGCACAAAGCAGTCTACTCCGGAGATAGTTTTGATTCAAAATTAGAGTTTAAAAATAGTGTTGATTTATTTGTTGCATCTCCTCCCTTTAAATTGAAAGAAAGACATTTTGAAGAAAAATTAATCAGCCATTCTCTCAAATTAACATCAGATACAGGAAAAGTTCTTTTACTTCTACCAAATAATTTCTTTAATAGCGGACGAAAAGATCATAAGGAGCTTAGAAAAAAATTAATTAATGAAGATTTAGTTGATAAGGTAATTTCATTCCCAGGAGGCTTACTTCCTAATAGCGGAATACCTTTCACTATTTTATTACTTGATAAAAACAAAGAAGTTCCTAAGTATGTAGCCTTTGTAAAAGCAGATGCATTTGTCAATACTAATAAGCGACAAAAGACGCTAACTTATTCAGGTTTAAGTGCTGCAATTATTGAAGGTACCAACTCAGATTCAATCAAACGAGTTTCAATTTCAGATATTAAAGGTACTCAACTACATCCTAATCTTTATTTCACAAAAGAGTTTAAGGGAGAACTATTAGGGACTGTTTTAAAATCACTATATCCAAAAAGGATTAATGAAGAGGAAAACATTACTGGTAAATATTTCCGGTTTGGATCTGATCAAAAAGCAGATTCTAGCTTAACTATAGATTCCTCTACAATAGAATCTGTAGAAATTCCAAAGTCTGCAGTTGAGTTATCTGAAACTTGCATCATAATAACCAACAGAGGTAGTGAACTAAAAGTCGCGCTATTTGAATATGCAGGAGTACCAATTTATGTTAGCCAGTTATCAAACTGTTTTATCGCAAATCTAGAATATGATAAAGATATTAGCTTAGAATATGTAAGCTACGCATTGCTAAGTGATACTGCACAGGAACAACTAAAGCTTTATAGCAGTATGAGTTCGGTATTTGTAATGAACAAAAACGATATTCAAAAAATTCGAATTGAGATTCCTTCATTTAAAGAGCAATTAGAAAAACTTAAGGTCTTAAGAGATACACATTATAATTTTCAATTAAACAAGCGAGAGTTTGATAAACTAATTGCCAAAACAAAAGATGAAGCGCTACGTAATTACCAGTCTTTAAATCATTCTCTTAGGCAATATTTAAACAATCTCAAATCAAATGCTGCTGGTACTAAATCATTCCTTTTGAAGAATGAAGGGAAAGCTCTTGATCTGGATATAATCTATAGTAAAAACCTTAATATAACCTTTAGGGAACATCTTGAGCATATGAATGCAAGTATCGAATCAATGAATACATTACTTAAATCATTGGATAATGAGAAAAAGCAAGTTAAAGTTGAAAAAATGTCACTAGACAAATTAGTGTCGTCTGCTCTTAGGCGTTTTAATAGTCTTGACAACTTTAAGTTTACCAAGCCATATAAGGATGAATCCTCATTTGTTACAGAAAAGGGATATTTTAATGCAGAGATTGAAATGAATAAAGACGACTTTTTTAATATTTTTTCTAACATTATTAGTAACGCTAATCACGGTTTTACTAACTCTTCAAAGGAGTATGTGATTGCCACGTCTATAATGAATGATTTTGAAAAAGGAGAGCTTATTCTTGAAATTTCAAATAATGGTGACCCTATGCCAGAGGGCTTTACGTATAATAAGTTAATTACAAGAGGGGAAAAGAATTCACGGAGTTCTGGCACTGGAATTGGTGGTGCCGATATTAAGCAAACACTAGAAAAACATAATGCCTACTTCGAAATAATTAGTGATCCCGAAGATGCATTCCCTGTAAAATACAGCTTACATTTCCCCGCTGTAAATAGTGCCACTTTTGACAAAATAACGGAATAACTAAAAAATAATAGCAATGATTGAAGTATTATGGATTGATGACCAGTGGGAGGATCAGAAAGACTTCATAGGGTACGCAGAGCAAAGTGATATAAACATTCACCCTGTAGATAATAGCGTAGATGGAATAGCTATGCTACAAGCTAACCAAAGTAAATACCACGCAATAATTCTAGATGCAAAAGTTAAACTTAAAAAGGATTCTTTAGATACCAATCTAGAGGGGCTTAAACACTCTCGCGACTATTTAATAGAATTAAATGTAAACTCATATTTACCATTCTATATTTTTACAGGGCAACCAGACTATGTCGATAGCGAATTATTTAAGCAGTCCTTTGGAGAATATTTCATTAAAGGTGATGGAAATGAAAAACTTCTAGAATCAATAATTAAAGACGCAAGTAACCAAAAAGAAATGCAAGCAAGAGTTTCATTTGATGAAGCTTTTAAAATTTTTGATTTAGGTATTTTAGGAATTGAATATAAGCACTTACTTATTGACTTTATAACTTGTCTTAGGGAGAAAGATTATAGAAAAAAGAATATTCCAATTTTTAGAGATTTATTAGAGGTTATTCTAAAATCGTTAGGAAATAAACCTATTCCTTACATTCCTGAGACATTCTTTTATGACAATGACAATCCTGTGCTCGAAAGTTGTATTCAGTATATTGAAGGTAGAAGCGTAAAGGATACTGATGAGAATTTTAGAAGGACAACTATCTATTTACCAAAGAACATTCAAGGTATATTTAGGAAATTGAAAGAAAGCTGTAACGAATTCTCCCATATTAATGAGAAAGAAATTGCTCAATATGAATTTCTTTCTAACGCACACTGTATGCTTGAATTACTTGTTTTCTTACCTAAATTCACAGAGAAACATTTTCATAATTATTATTAGACCATTTACAACACTTTTGCACCCTTTTCGCGAAAGCATAAAAACAAAAAACACAACCCACAATAAATGATCACAACCACACATAAATCAAAAGTAGATGCCATATGGGGCACTTTCTGGAACGGAGGTATCTCAAATACCCTTCAGATAGTTGAGCAACTCTCCTACCTCATATTTATTAAAAACCTGGATGAAGTAGAAACCCGTAGCGAACTCAAAAAGCAGCGTACAGGTATAGACTTCACTCCTATTTTCAATAAAGAACAGCAACAGTTTCGCTGGAAGAATATCAAGGAGATGGATGTAAACACACGCCATATGCTCTTTGCAGATACTGTATCCGGTATCTTCCCCTTCTTACGTAACCTTGGTGTAGAGACAAGTGCCTTTGCAAAGCATATGCGTAACGCCAGCTATGGGATGAAAGCCCAAGTGCTAGATAGTGTGATCGAGCAGCTGGACCAGCTAGATATGGATGAGCAAGATGCAAAGGGTGACATCTTTGAGTATATGCTCTCTAAGATGGAAGGCGGTGGTACCTCTGGGCAGTTTCGCACGCCTAGACACATCATACGATTAATGGTTGAGTTAATGCAACCTACGCTAGAAGATACCATCTGTGACCCCAGTGCGGGTACTGCAGGCTTCCTTGTAGGGGCAAAAGAATATATAGACACCCATTATGATGTGATGGAGCGCGAGGCAGCAAAGCAGCACATAGACACGATGATGTTTAACGGGATGGAGTTTGACGCCACGATGTTACGTATTGCCTCTATGAACCTCTTTTTACACGGTGTAGAAGCGCCTAACATTATAGATGTAGATGCCGTCTCTAAGGATAATGACATTGCAGATGCCTACACACTTGTACTTGCAAACCCACCTTTTAAGGGAACCATAGATAAAGAGAGTATTGCCAGCGACCTTAAGACGGTTACGAGCACATCTAAGACAGAGTTACTCTTTCTTGCCCTAATGTTACGCCAGATGAAAATGGGTGGCCGTGCGGCAGTCATTGTGCCAGATGGAGTCCTCTTTGGTAGTAGTAAAGCACATAAGAGCATACGTGAGGAGATTGTGGCAAACCATAAACTAGAAGCAGTGATCTCTATGCCTAGTGGCGTGTTTAAACCCTATGCGGGAGTAAGTACTGCCATTATGATTTTTACAAAAACAGGTTCTGGAGGGACAGACCACGTATGGTTTTATGATATGCTCGCAGATGGCAAGTCACTAGATGACAAGCGTAACCTACTAGTAGATGCAGAGACTTTTGATGCCTTTTCTTTTGGTGACGCTTTCGCGAAAGTTACCTCAGAGGAACTTAAAACCCTACACGACAACTTTAACCTACCGCAAATACTAGATCACTACAAATACCTCAAGAGTGACTACTTTGAGAAAATGCATACAGCCGAAGGAGAGTTATTGCAAGTGAAAGACACTCCTGAAAACTTAGGGTTTAACAACTTTTTAGACGGCACCTGCACCCATAACTATGCAGACCGTACCTCACAATCATTTTTAGTACCGCTTGCCGAAATAAAAGAGAACTACTGGGATCTTTCTATTAATAGATATAAAGAGATTGTTTATGAGGAGATGAAGTATGATGAGCCCTCAATAATAATTGAGAGAATCAAATTATTAAATTCTGAAAGAGAAGAATTACTAAAATCACTTTCGTAATGTATCCAATAAAAGAAATTAATGAAATTTGCGAAGTCATTGCAGGACAATCTCCTCCTTCCTCGACATACAATATCGTAAGTGATGGTATACCATTTTTCCAAGGCAAAGCAGATTTTAATGATAAACATCCAACAGTTCGATATTGGTGCAATCAACCTAAAAAAATTTCAAAACCAAATGACATACTAATATCTGTCAGAGCTCCTGTTGGAGCTATTAACATTAATAATATTGAAGCTTGCATCGGTCGAGGCCTTGCGGCGATAAGAGTAGGAGAAGAAATCGATTTATTATATTTATTTCACAATTTACGGTATCAAAAAAGACAAATTAAAAATCTTGGAACAGGAAGTACTTTCAAAGCAATAACAATTAAAACTTTGAAGGCTATCAAAATACCTCTCCCACCCCTAGAAACCCAAAAACGTATTGCTCAAATTCTTGATGATGCCGCTGCCTTGAGAGATACCACAGCACAACTCCTTAAAGAGTACGACCTGCTCGCACAATCTATTTTTCTGGAGATGTTTGGGGATCCTGTGGTGAATCCTAAGGGGTGGACAAAAGATAAAACAATTGAATATTGCACTTGTATTGTGCCCGGTCGAGATAAACCAAAGTCATTTACAGGTAATATTCCTTGGGTAACAACTAATGATTTAAACCACTTAAATATTACATCTGATTCGAAAGTTTTTAAGGGACTTACTGAGAATGAAATAGCCGAAGTAAGAGCTAAAATAATACCTGTAGGGAGTGTAATAATTACTTGTGTAGGCGATTTAGGTGTTGTGTCAATAAATAACCAAGAAATGATAGTAAATCAACAACTTCATACATTTCAGTGTGGTGATAAATTGAATAATGTATTCTTGATGTATAATATAGCTTTTCAGACACCTTATATGCATAAAATGGCTTCAAGCACAACCGTTCCTTATATGAACAAGACAGTTTGCAATGGAATACCTACCATCTTACCTCCTGCCGAACTTCAAAACCAATTCGCAGATAAAATAGCCCTTATTGAGCAACAAAAGGCACTTGCCAAACAAGAGCTTCAAGAAAGTGAAGATTTATTTAATTGTTTGTTGCAAAAGGCTTTTAAGGGGGAGTTAGTGTGAGTGAAATGAACAAGAAAGGTTTAAAAAAGTTACGAAAGAAAGGAAAGGTCATAAAACGTAAAAGACCTCTTAAAGAAGATGTTCTTAAAAATGTGGAACAGCTTTCAATAGGTAAACAACTTAGCAAACTCTTTCTGGTATTAAGTTTTAGTGATCATGAAATAAAAGATATACTGAGAACAAAACCTCAAATTTCAGCAACATCAATTTTGACCCCTGAACTATACGTTTTGATAAAACCAATAATCGAAATTAATATAAATAACTATCTGGCTTCTATGCCTAAGGAGAAATATGTCACAAGAAAAAAAAGAAAAAAATCAACATTATCCTCTAACAATTTATCAAACGTCACTAAGATAATATACGTAGGTATGAGATGTAAATAGAAGAAATACTCTTCCGTTATAAAGCATACTTGCTACTAAACAGAAGTATTAAAATAAGGTGAAAATGTTGAGGATAATGTGATATTAATTAAAGTTTGCAAAAAGCTGTCTAAATGATTTAAAGTAAGAATTATGAAAAAACACGAACAATTAAAATCAATACTACCAGACGGCCTTAATTATACAGTTGCCTCGAGTGATACATACATTTTCTCACAGGTATATATTAAAGTTGGCTTTGAATTTTTCATTAACGAAGATGGCTTGAGTATAAAATACCCAAAAGGCAATTTATCTGTAGAAAAAATTAATGCAATCTCAACGCTCTTAGAGGGTAATAAAGTTGGTGATTTTAAGCATCGTACCTATGGATCAAACTCCACAACTTGGTCTATTTGGGATTTACAAATCAAAATCAACAGCAAAGCACATCTTGTTTCATTGGTAGATAAACTAAAAGATATGATAGTGTGATTATTTATAAGTAATGATCTCGTAGAGCGTAAGAAGTAAAAATTCAAAATAAATATGAAGCAAGTTAAAATCATATCATCTCTAGACATCAATGAGGGGAAAGTAACTACAACACTAGGTGATGAGTATATCCCTATATTCTTAAAGCAAGGTGATGTAGACGGAGCTTGTGGTCCGTACTGTGTCTTTATGGCCTTATTAATCTCTGGAGAGATATCAAGAGAAGATATAGATGACCTCTGGAATATTAAACTAAGTACTCGCCTAGGAAAGCTTGTAAAAGGTATGCGTGATCACGATACGTTATTTCGATCTGGCACCCACATTACAGAACTTAATACGTTATTAAACAACTCTTTTGGCAAGGTTATAAAAACAGATAAAAATCTAAATAGTGGAAAATCGCTTATTCCATTTATAATTGAGGGATTACAAAAAGATGCCCCAATAGTTGTTGGTGTAAAAAATAGAGACATGTCACACTGGCTTCTAGCTGTTGGATACGAAGAAGTGAATGATAAAATTAGTAAAATATTCTTCTTAGATCCTTCTGGAGTAAATACTTCGAACTACTGGAACGCAGCGATAGATGTTATTGACCCTCAATCTGGAATCTACCCCTACGCTTGGATAGACCATAATGAAGACACTAATGAGTTTATCCAACTTGAAGAGGCATTATTGATTCAAAAATTATAATTATGCTATCAAAGAATGAAAAAGAAGAGATTGAAAATCTCGAAAAAGAAATTGCAGATCTTGAGTTTAAAAAAAGGCTAGCAGAGGCAAAAATAAATACAATCAAATCTAGAGTATTAACTCAAAATAGTTCTCTCCCAAAGTATATATGCGAACCACAAGATGACATTTACAAACGTTTTTTACTATCAAAAAAAGGGAAAAATAATCTAGTGGTGATATGTTTAAATCCTAACACCGCAAATCAATTTGAACTAGATGGCACTTCACAAAACATAGATACTATTGCAGCAGCAAATGGTTATGATGGCTGGGTTTTGTTTAATCTTTCTCCAGAACGCGCTTCCAATCCAAGCTTATTGAGTGATACCTTGAGAGACGGAGATATAGCGAGCACTGCTAATTTATTACGGGGCGTTGTAGATAGTAAGGTCATTAAAGCTAATAATGTTTTAGTCGCTTGGGGTAACACTATAGATTGGTCATTTCCTTACCTTAAAAAGTCTATAGTAATTATAGGGGAGCAACTAAAATTATTAGATGTAAACTACTGGTGTATAGATGTCACAAAAACCGGAAATCCCCTGCATCCTTCTCAACAAGCACTTATGAGAAAAGGATTAACAGCGAGTAAAGTAAGTCTCAAAACTTTTGATTTTTTGAGGTATCATAAAGAGATGAAAAGAGTGACTAAATTCTAATTATAAAAAATTCTTAGGGAATTTAATAAAAATTTAAGCTATGCAGAATCACTGCACAGTTTGGTTCTTTCTTTGTTGAAAATTAGAAACTATGAGATTACACAGAATTAAAATTCAGGGATTTAGAAGATTAAAAGATGTTGACATAACTTTTGGAGATGCAACATTCCTTATTGGTCATAACAATGTTGGAAAGAGTTCTGTTTTAAAAGCTATAGGTATATTGTTATCCGGGAGTAAAACTCTTGATAGCTCTGAATATTATTCAGAGCTTGATGAAGAGTCTGGGGAATCTATTCCAATTGCAAAAAAAATTGTTTTAGAAGCAGAGTTCAGAAATGTACCAATAGCAGCAAAAACTTGGAGAGGCTTTAAAGGGAGGATATTAAATTATGAGAGTGAAGATGAAACTGGGCTTTCACTAGTCTACAAAAGAACATATCCAATTGGCGGTACGGCTATACCGGAACTACAAACTAAAGTACGAACTCTTAAGGAAGAATTTAAAAAATGTGCAACATGGCAAGATTATATTGATGTCGGAGTTCCACAGGAAGTTGTTGAAGGAGAATCTGATGATTTAACCAAAAAAGTCGGTAAATCTGCCAAAGCGCTCGAGTCTCTTGAAAACTTTGATGAAATATGGGATGTTTCAAACGAACTAGCTTGGGTGACTAATCCTGGTGGGATTATGCCTATTGTAATAAATAAATTGCCTAGATATTTACTGATTCCTATTGATACATCTATAGCCGAGCTTCAAGGTTCGGGAACAGGAGTTTTGAGTAAAACACTTAAATCACTATTTGACACCGTGCGTGACAAATCTGATAATTTTCTAGAAGCACAAAAGCATCTAAAATTATTATCTGATGAAATGGATCCAAATGATGAAGGCTCGGAATTCGGAAAAATGATGATTGAACTCAATAGTGTTCTATCGAGTGTTTTTCCTGATACAGCGCTTCACGCGAGTACTGACCTTAGTAATCCGATTTCGTCCATAAGACCAACATTTAATGTTGAGATGTCTAGTAATATTAGAACGTCGATAGAAAATCAAGGAACTGGAATGGTTAGAGCTGCAGTCTTTGGGATGCTTAGATTTAGACAACAATGGCTATCTAGACACGAAGACACCCAAGATCGTTCGCTTATTATATGTTTTGAAGAACCTGAAATATACCTACACCCTAGCGCAGCAAATCAAATGAGAGATGCCATTTATGAATTGAGTGATTCTAATTCTCAAATTATTGCTTCTACTCATTCGCCTTACCTTATTGATATAGCTAGAAAGCCAAAGCAGGTCCTTAATAGACTTTCGCTTGTTGATGAATCTGTAAACAACACCCCTTTTTCAGTTAGTGAGGGGTTTAAAAAGTTACAAGATGACGATAAAACGTATGTCAAAATGTTACTAAAAATAGATGACTACATCTCTAGAGTTTTCTATACCGAAACTGTGGTCATCGTTGAGGGAGATACAGAAGATATTATTTTGAGGGAATCACTAGATTGTCTTCCAAAGGAGGTTAAACATAGAATTACTTCGAACTTTGAAATAGTTAAAGCTAGAGGAAAAGCTACAATTATCGGTTTAGTAAAATACCTTATATCAATGGGTATACATCCCATTGTAATTCACGATAGAGATAAGGGAACCCCTGGTGCAGAAAAATTTAACAACCCTATTTTAGAGGCTACTCAAGGATATGGAAAGGTGATAATATTAGAAGAAAACATCGAAGATGTTTTAGATTATAAAGCAAATAGCGAGAAGCCATTTAAGGCTTATGAATATGTTTCTAAATGGGAAACCAAATGGGAAAATATACCTCAAAACTGGAAAAATATATTACTAGATGTATTTGAAGGTTATATCTAAAATATGATATGTGTGTTAACTTTAATCATTCGCAATCTATAATGTAACTAATAGCTATGACAATCTATAACCCTTCAGAAAAAATGCCATATGGTAAAAATAAAGGTGTGGAACTAAAGGAAATCTATAAATACCAACCCAGCTACATAGAGTGGGCTATTGTAAATATAGATGACTTTTGTATAGGAATAGCCGCCTTTGAGAGCTTAGGTAATGTTACAACAATGAATTACCATCCAAAGCATTTTGACCTTTCGAGGATAAAACCGATTGACTTTTCAGATTTAAGTCCTGAAAACTTAGATTATATTCTTAATGAAAGAAATGGAATGCTCGCCCATATGGATGTTGAGACAATAAAAAAATCTTTATCAGATAATCCTTTGCACATTCAGGAACTAAAAGACTTCAAATTCCCAGAACATATTAGAGCCATTAATGCTTACAAGATATTCTTAGCGACAAAAGAGTGATTTTTATAATAACATATACCCAATATTAAAACCCAATAATAATCTACAGAAGGTATTGATATATATATATAATTTGAGAGCTTTTAAAAACTAAAATTAGATATCCTACTGAATTTATATTCTCTTGTTACGGGATTCCTCATTCATCTATAAAAATATAATTCTACATTTATAGATTCCTAGAAATGTAGGAATTACCTACAAAATTATTGATATTTGAGTAACTAATAATCTGTATATGAATTCAAATTTTTCTTTCATTGAAGCTGTAGATCGCGAGATATATGACCGATGTATCACAGCAGAGCGCACTGCATATACAGATCCTCGTACTTCTTTGGCTCATTCTCGCATGGCGCTAGAACTAGCTATCTATTGGGTTTACAATGAAGATTCTAATCTTACACTACCCTATCGCCCAGATCTCAATCTATTAATGAAAGAGATAGGTTTT
The DNA here is from genome assembly GCF_007827285.1 of Dokdonia sp. Hel_I_63. Lineage (NCBI taxonomy): Bacteria > Pseudomonadati > Bacteroidota > Flavobacteriia > Flavobacteriales > Flavobacteriaceae > Dokdonia > Dokdonia sp. Hel_I_63. The sequence goes on from NZ_VISD01000001.1 coordinate 3,054,673, forward strand.
CGATCTCAATTCAACAACAACTTTTATTCCCAAATTGATAGCATCCGTATCGTAGGAAACTTTGCTATTCATAATCGTAAGGTTTCAGAAGAAGATTCTTTAAAAATTATAGACCATTTATATTACTTCTTACGATGGATGGCTAGTGGATATAAAGAAGTCCCAGTCGCGGGGTTAGGTATTTTTGATTATGACTTAATTCCTAAAGAAGGCGCAGATGCAATTTCGCGCAAGCGTATAGAAGAACAACAAAAGATGTTTTATCAAGAGATTGATAAAATACAGGATAAAATAAATGCAAAAGATGAGGCCTTTGCTGAGAAGGTCAAAGAAAATGAAATCCTTAGACTTCAATATGAGGAACTTAAAAAGTCACAAGCTCTTACTAAGAAAATAGCTACGCAAGAGATTGAAAAAGTTAACCCTACAACAGAAGCAGACACTAGAAAATTCTTCATAGATGTTTTACTACGAGAAGCTGGATGGGATATAGACGCTCCTAATATAAAAGAATTTGAAGTAAGAGGAATGCCTCTTACAGATAATCCTAGTGGTCTAGGCTATGCAGATTATGTATTGTGGGATGATAACGGAAAACCACTGGCGGTGGTTGAAGCAAAAAAAACGCTTATAAGTGCCACTCAAGGCGAAAATCAAGCTGAACTGTATGCAGATTGTCTTGAGGAAATGTATGGACAAAGACCAGTAATCTATTATACTAATGGTTTTGAGACCTATCTACTTGACGACTGTTTTTATAAATCTGCAAGAGAGGTATTTGGATTTTATACTAAAAAGGAACTCCAGACCATTATCTGGAGGCGAGAGAATAGACAAGATATACGCACGATGCCTATTGATATGGCAATCACAGACAGACCTTATCAAATGCGAGCTATACGATCTGTTGCAGAGCACTGGGCAGGAAGTGATACCCGCACAGGGCAACTTATAGGAACAAATAGACGTGCGCTTCTAGTACTAGCAACTGGCACAGGAAAAACAAGAACTGCCATTAGTCTTTCTAAAATATTACTTGAAGCAAACTGGGCAAAAAGAATACTCTTTCTAGCAGACCGCATAAGCTTAGTAAAACAAGCAAAGCGAAACTTTGTTAACCTCCTACCCGATCACTCTACAGTAAATCTTATAGAGACAAAAGATGATACAAATGCACGCATTGTATTCTCGACATATAAGACTTTAATGGGTCTTATAGACTCTAGCCGTAGCGAGGATGGACGTTTTTACGGTGTTGGACACTTTGATCTTATCATTGTAGATGAGGCGCACAGAAGTATCTACAATAAGTATCAAACCATTTTTGAATATTTTGACGGCTTGTTTTTAGGCCTTACTGCAACACCTAAAGGTTCCATAGATCATAATACATATGATGTTTTTGGACTCGCAAAAGATAATCCAACAGATGCGTATGATTTTGACGAGGCAGTCGCACAAAAATTTTTAAGTCCTTACAAAGGACACGACGTTCCAGTAAAATTTTTACGTAAGGGAATAAAATACAGCGAGCTAAGTGAAGAAGACAAATTAAGGTTTGAAGATGAATTTTTAGAAGGACGCAAAGCCTCTGGAGATGAGCATATACAAAAAACGGAGCTGGATAAATGGTTATTTAATAAGCCCACAGCTATTAAGGCATTATCTTATTTTTTAAAGCACGGGATCAAAGTAAATGGCGGTGATGAGATAGGTAAAACCATCATTTTCGCCAGAACACAAAAACATGCAGAGTTTTTGAGAGACGTTCTCCTAGAAATGGATAGGGAGCAGTTTGGGAACAAGTATGTAAAAGTGATTACCAATCAAACACCCAAAGCCCAAACATTTATTGAGCGCTTTTGTGAAGATAAAAAGGACTTACTCCCACAGATAGCTATATCTGTAGATATGATGGATACAGGTATTGATGCTCCTAAGGTAGTCAATCTCATTTTTTACAAACCTGTAAAATCATATTCTAAATTTTGGCAGATGATTGGTCGTGGCTCACGTTTGAGTCCAGATCTTTTTGGACCAGGGGAAGACAAAAAGGAATTTCTCATTTTTGACTTATGTCAAAACTTTGAATTCTTTGAAGAAAACCCTGAAGGCATAGAATCAAATGTTCAAATAGGAATTACTGAAAAAGTATTAAGGCTCAAGTTACATCTTGCTCAGTACTTAAAAGAACCACGGTTTGAGGATAAGACAGAATATAAAACTTATAGAACTACCTTACTAGATGAGCTATTTCAAGAGATTATTTTATTAGATAGAGAACGGTTTGATGTCCGTATGAAAATAAAACACGTCACTGATTATGGGGACGGCAAACGAGCACTATGGGATCACTTAGAAAATAAGGAGATAACAGAAATACAAGACATTCTTTTCCCCTTAGTAAAACCCCGTAAAGATGAAACTGCACTTGCAAAGTTTTACGATAGACTGTTATATACTCTAATGATTAAGCGTCTCGAAAACCAAGACGATTCAACTTTTGTAGCTGGTTTCAGTAATCAAATAATGAGGGTAAGCACGCTTTCGCGAAAGCTACTTAAAAAAACTACTATCCCTGTAGTAAAAGATAGAATGGAAGTAATTAAGTTACCGCTTGAAAAACCTTTCTGGCTTAATCCAGGAATTGATCATCTAGAGCATTTACGAAAAGGTGTACGGGACTTGATAAAATATATTGACAAGGAAGACCAGCCATATGTCACAACAAATTTTGAAGATGAGCTTGACGAATCAAAAGTGATTATAAGAGAACCTAAAGGCTTTAATAAAGATAGTACTGGCAAAACTGGTACTAACGAGCCTAAGTATGCTAATAATTACTATAGATTAGAAGAAATCATACGTGAGAACAAAGATCACTTGGTTATACGCCGTATTCATAATGGAGAGCAAATCACAAAAGCAGAATTAAATTCATTAGAGGAGCTATTATTCTCATCTGTAGATAAAGAAGCTCTTGAAAAAGATTTAGGCCATCCGATTAATCTTGTTGAAACAATTTTAGTATTAGTAGGTCTGTCTCAAGCTAAGGTTGATAAAGCGTTTGCAGATTTTATAAATAAATACAAGCTAGACTCCAAGCAAATACGTTTTCTAGATACTATTAAAAGTTTTCTAACTTCTAAAGGCAAAATTGACCCTGCAAAACTATACGAATCTCCTTTTGCAGGTTATCACCCAAAAGCTATTGATGGTGTTTTTAATAAAACTCAAACCGATAAGATTTTTGAGATTATTGGGGATATTAATTCTGGTAATGCTAGTTAATTTTTCATAAGAGTTTTTAGGCCATTTTCAACACAGGAATCTCCATATTAAAAACTGTGTCCACTGCCTGTTGTTTGTCAAAATCTTCTACCTGATAGTATTGATTAATTGTTTTAATGTCGGTTTGTCCAGTAATTTTACCTATTAGCTTGGGACTTTTACCTTCTCGGATCATCATTGTAATAAATGTTCTCCTTGCTGTGTGAGTTGAGATACGATCGCAGAAGCGCATTTCCTCTCTAATTACCTCTTTACCTCTAGTTACACTCTTCTCAACTTTGTGGGTGTATCCTGCATCTTCAAATACATCTTTTATATATGCATTATATTTTTGATTACTCACTAGTGGCAATCGGTAATCATACTTTCGCAAGATATAAAGAGCTATTTCATTAAGTGGTATAGTACGAACCTGCTTAAGAGATTGCTTCTCTTCTTTAAGATTAAAATCATTTCCTTTTACGGTCGTCTTTGATACGAATTTTAACTCTCCAAAGCGCATTCCAGTTACACATGAGAAAATAAAAACATCTCGTACTTTCTCTAATTTTTCATTCTTTGAACTCTTAGACATAATGTCTTGTAGAATCTCCTTAGTCAGTGCTATCTGTTGAGTTATTACTTTCTGCTTTTTCTTGAATTTCTTAAAATCATCATTATAGGTATAATTCTTCTCCAAGGCCCAAAACATAAAGGTTTTTATAAGACCTAAATTTCGAGCGTAAGTGTTATTTATATGCCCCAAGTCATTCATACTATAATTAGTAAACTCTGTATGAAATTTCTCATTAATCTTATTAAAAGTCAATTTGTACTTTTTGGCTTTTTCAAAGTTTACTAAATGATTTTTAATATTAGTATATCTCTTATGAGTAGATGTTGACCATTCTTTACGTTTCTTTTTCTCTTCAACAAAAGCATCAAATGCAACAAAGAAAATATCTTGGCCATTACTAGACTTTTTAAACTCAGCTTTAAATTCTTTTTTTAAAGCCTGTGAGGTAAACTCCTCTTTCATAATCTGACATCTACTTTGAAGCTGGTTGAAGCAATCTGAATATCTAGTCAGTTGAGTTTGTATAGAAACCCCATTAGTACATTTATATTTACCTTTAGTTAGCGGTTTCTTTTCTTTCTGATTCCAATGTATAGGTTTTATCTTCTCACCTGTAGAATATACAAATTTCTTTGCCTCTTTTTTGAAATGACAAGAAAATAAAATGAGCGATTCCCTGTCACTTTTAGGTGTCTTAAGATAGAATGTGCAGGTCATAGCGAAATTGAGAATTGGTTGACAAAATAGTTGACAAAAGTATTATCATTTACTTGTGTTTTAGCTTATAACAAATATAAACAAATCAGGTTCATCATTGACTACTAGTGGTTAATCACCAAAAAGATATTAACAACAACTAATAGGTTCTATTCCCTCCGACTCCACTGATTGAGTATCAAAACTCAATAAAAAAATCCCGTAAACATCTAGTTTACGGGATTTTTCACTTTAATCAATGTCGGTTAGCATCATCGAAATGAAATCTTACATCATATTTTACAGTGTTGATTAAAAATTCTCACTGTAGTATATTGAAATAATTGCAAATCAATAATATTATTGTTTTGATTTTTGTTCTGCGTCCTTATGAGCATTGTCTTGCACTGCATTTTCTTTATTAGAAAGTGTTTTGTTTCCAGCTTTATTAGCCTCTCCTGCATCCCGCTTAGGTTGAGATGAATCCTTGTTTTGATCTCCGTATTGATTTACGTGCTTATCCTTGTGCACACCGTGCTCTTTATTGTCAAGATTTGCTGCTCTTTTAGTATTGTCCATAATGCTTATTATATTAGTTTTTTTTTATTTTCTTCAAATTTGGAACAAACTCTTTTTTAAAAGATCGATTATTCTTTATCCAGTCATAGGTATAATAACCTAGTTGAGCGACTGTCACTATTCTGAATATTTTTCCTACTATTTTCATGTGGTTCATTTTAGTTTCACATAAATTTAATTGGACACTAATATAATTTAAGCTGGATTATGACATTTTAACTAGCAACCGTTAAAGACCTCTAAATGATTCACCTACAGCGCTGTCAATTTAAGTTTTATTAAAGAAAAATGATACAGTATTGAAAACGACCTAGCTCAAAGACAGTCATAATTTTCAAGTTCTCATGATGAGAGCTTCTATTAACTAAGAAGCTATAAGCTTATCAATAGTTCCTATCGCATCAAACAGTGAATTAAATTGATAATTAGTTTGACTAATGATATTTTCAGAAACTACACAATGTGATTGTATGTAAACAGATTTCATACCTGAATTTAAAGCTGCTTGTAAGCCTAGCTCACTATCCTCAAAGATGTAAATATCTTTAAAGTCAGCGGGTTCTATATTTAAACTATTTGCCAACTTTAAATAAGGTTCTGGATTAGGTTTTGGATTTACATAATCTTCATAGCCGTACATCACAAGTACTTCAAACTTCCAGAATTTTATACAGTCTTTTACAAAATCACTGCTTGCATTACTGGCTATACCATAGGGTATATTGCGCTTTTTCAGATATTCAAAAAGCTTTCCTACACCACTATAATGTTCTACTTCATTAATATGCTCAGTTAGATAATTGTTTTTAACTTTTAGTAGCTCCTCGGCTTGAGAGTGACTTCCAAATTTTTCACACAATATCTCTGATATGATTATTGGTGATGCGCCAGATTTAATATCACCAGAAGTTATTACTACAGTAGCATCCAGCACCTCGTTTACAGCAAACTGCCAAGAGGCAAAATGTATGTGCTTACTATAAGCTATCACTCCATCAAAATCAAATAATACTCCTTTAACCATTGATTATAATTTTTCTGAGAAAATAGAAGCTAAATACTTGTTTAAAAACTTGTTTGTAGGATCCATAGACTTACGTAAATCTTTAAAATCATTCCACTTTGGGTAGAGTTTAGTTAGCTCTGGATCTTTAGCGGCAAAGCGCTTTCCCCAATGTGGTCTTCCTCCATATTTAAGAAAAATGTCTTCTACCGTTTTAAATGCTTCATAACTATCTGCACTAGATGCATCTCTTGAAACGCAACCCATCGTTACCGTTTTTCTTTTGTAAGCATTACTCAACCAGCTATCATCACTATCTACAAAACGCACATCCATAGGTATGTGGATGAATGATTTATTTTTAAAACTATTTATAGTTTCTGACAGTTCTTTAAGTAATGATGGGAATTTTTCAAAATCAACTGTCCACTCCGCAAGCTCAAGAGTTGATCCTCTAGATTTTGTAACTGTAGCCTGGTATAAATTTCCTTTATGTTCTTTCCTACTTTTAAAAAATCGCTTGTAGAGAATTTTATTTGCAAAGTAAATGGTCCAAGGAGCTGTCTTAGTCAGCTGATATAAAAATTTTGAGGCCTTTCTTCTATTTTTTAAATATGCAGGTCCTAGATCTTCTTCGACATGTTGGTCTTTCGGAATCTTCTTCCCCTTTATCACATAACCCATCCCTGTATGAGGAAGCCATAATATTCTTAAGAAATCATGATTAGACAAATAGCTACTTAGATTCTTAGTCCATGTAGCATCACTCTCGGGTTCTTCAATCAGATGTAGTGTGTATGATTCCTCACATTGCAGTGTAATGGTAGAGAAAGCACCTAGAACTCCCAGAGATACTCTCACGGCATCCATGAGCATATCATCTTCATTAATCACTTGGATTGTACCATCTGCTTGGATGAGTCTACAACTTGTCATATATGACGAGATAAGTCCTCCATTAGTCCCATGTGTACCAGTTGCTAAGGCTCCACCTAACGTAATAGTGTTGATGTCTGGCAGACAAGGAATACACCAATCTAAACTCTCTATTTTTTCTAGAAGGTCTTTAAGTTCAATTCCAGATTGGACAGTTATTTTTTTAGATGCTTTATCAATACCAATTATCTGATTATAATTTTTGATATTTATAAGTGTGTCAGTCCCAGCAGCAATATCTGACGACGATTGTTTAGAACCGTAAAATCTAACATTCTCAGCGTTCTTGATGGCATCCGCAAATTCTTCTTCTGTAGTAACGTCATAGCTATTAGTAAATGAATGTTTTACATTTTCATTCCAGCTAATCCAAGTATTCTCTTTCTTCAATTTTTTTATTGCAAAGTTATATTGAATTTTAACAAATTACTATCGTAATTGAACCTTTAATTAGCGCTAACAAATCATTAAAGATAATTTTACATTAAGGTGATATAACTTAATTTCTCTGTACTATCTATTGAGTTAGTTTACATATCATTAATCTCGTCCGTTCGTAGTATTTCTAATGATTCATAGTGTACCGTGAATCCCATCGCTTCGTTTTTAATTAAAAAATTTATACGACATCTCCACATTGAACTCCATAACTCCTAAAACCTCGTACCAGCCTGAGGCGGAATCTTTACATTAAACTAAACTATCATTGTTAGATACACTATGGCATACGCTTTCGCGAAAGCGTAACCATCCACATCAATATTTTTTACTTACAAACCCGTAATTCCCACTTACAAAATATAATATCTTTGAGGGATGCAGAAATCTACTATTACAACCCTACTTGTATTTCTAGTGCTCACGCTTTGTAGTATTTGGACAACACCACTTTCTGGACAGACACCCATAGATAGCACTCAGCATTACTATAGAGTTATTGGCTACCCACAAAACACGGAGGATGTAACAGCAGGTATTAATTACTTCAAGCGCCAACTTGAAAATCATAAAAACGATAAAGCCCGCAATAACTATTACTCTGAGCTTATATCCTTAGGATATTTTAATAATGGTGACATTTTTGAGAGCGAAAAAGCCACCATCAACCTTTTAAAAGATATTCCTGTAACAGATACACAAACCATCGTTCGTCTCAGAAATAGACTGGGTAGGTTGCACAGAAGTCTTAACAATCTGCCACTAGCTCTAGAAAACTACCAGCAAGCACTGGCGATGGCTACAAAAAAGGAAGATAGTATTACCATTTCAAATAACATCGCCACCATTTATATGGAGCGCTCATCTTATGAGAAAGCGGCTCAAGTCTTAAGTCCCTTTATGAAGGATACAGACCGCATAGAAGATAACAACATACTGACCACTATATATGACAACTATGGGTATAGTATTACTCAAATAGGTGATTTCAAGGGTGAGGCATTGATGCTAGAAGCGCTAGCTATTAATGAAAAAAGCAGAAATATAACGGGAAGTTTTTCGACAAATAGACATCTAGCATACTACTACCATCAGCAAGGCAAAGAAGCACTAGCAAGAAAACATGCTCGTCTAGCAAAAGATATTGCTTATAAACTCAATAATCCTAGATATAAACTAGAAGCCCTCGGACTGGCAATTGATATAGGCACAACAGCAAATGCCGATGTTTTTAAGAAACTATCAGACAGTTTATACAAAGTGCAAACTCTTCAAGAAAATAAATATGCAGCTCAAAAGTATGAATACGCCACGTTCCAAACGCAAGCAAAGGAAAGCGAGCTCATAGCACAGCAGGAGAAGGTTAATAAAACACGCTACCAGTTCTTAGCTTTATTTATTATGGTAATCACGGTAGGTATTATTATCTTCCTTTCATTACGCAATAAAAGAAAGCGCCTTGAACAAGTATATATCACAGAAACAAAAATCTCAAAGAGATTACATGACGAAGTTGCAAATGATGTTTACAAACTAATCTCACAAGTGCAAACTAATACATACAATGAAAGTCACTTACTAGATAATCTAGAGCATATTTATAGTAGAACTCGAGATATATCTAGAGAAAATAGTTTTATTGAGACAGAAGAATCTTTCCACATAACCTTACGTGATTTGTTATCAAGTTATAAAACTCCATCTCTCAACATTATCACAAAAGGTATCGACAAGGTAGATTGGAATCAAATTCCAAAAGTACACAAGACTACTATTTATAGGATTTTACAAGAGTTAATTACAAATACTAATAAACATAGTAAAGCATCTATAGCCTTTGTTGAGATTTCAAAAGAGGGTAAGAAACTGCATATTCTGTATAAGGATAATGGTATAGGCGGTGCTATAAATTCTAAAAATGGTTTGCTTAATGCGGAATCCCGTATAGAAGCTTTAAAAGGAACAATTACTTTTGAAAGTAAGTCTAACCAAGGTTTTAAAGCACAGATCAACATATAATGTTTCAAAAAGTAATTATAGCAGACGATTTAGGAAGTATCAATGAAGGTGTACAACACATTCTCACTACCTATCAAATACCTTACATAAAACAAGTTCAATATTGTGATGAGGCATATAAACTCATTAAAAAAGCAGAAATGGACGGTAAATCCTATGACCTCATAATTTCTGATCTTTCATTTGTAGCAGACCACCGTAAGCAACAATTTCCATCTGGAGATGATCTTGCAGCTGCTTTAAAGAAAGAACATCCTGAGCTCAAGATTATCATTTACACTGTAGAAGATCGCTTCCAGCGTGTGAGACAGCTGTATAATGATACGGGTGTAGATGCCTTTGTATGCAAAGGACGAGAAGGGATCTCCGATCTTAAAGAGGCAATCACAACCGTTTTTAATGGAGAGCGTTATATCTCTCCACGTGTTGCTATGGCGATGTCTGACAATGCAGATTTACAAATAGACGAGTACGATATCACCCTCATGCGATTACTCTCTTACGGTTATTCTCATGATGAAATAAATAAAGAACTCGTGGCTCTTAACGAGTCTCCATCGAGTCTAAGTGCAATTGAGAAAAAAATGAGCAAACTTAAAATTCAGTTTAGGGCAAATAATGCTGTTCATCTAGTTGCATTAGTAAAGGATTTAGGTATTATTTAAATGTATTTCATAAAAAAATCACCTATATGCGGTTTCCCGTAACGTTATTATTATAAAACCTTGTAATCTTACCACGACTTAAAATCATGGGGGGCTTTAAGTCAAGGATTGTTTGTAGAGGATGTTCATTTGAGCATCCTCTATTTTTTTATAAAAAGCTGATAACCAATTACTAATAAAAAATCAAATGTTAAAAAATAAAATAATATGCTCAAATAAAGGAAATCCGTAAAACACCTATCTAAAAATCACGTATCCTTGTCATGGCTTAGTTGCTAGGGGTTTCTAGGCCAAATTTGTTTGTACAGGGTATCCGCTTGGGTACCCTTTTTTATTTACAATACTAGTGTCCTTTTCGGATTCGCTTTCACAAAAGTTAAAAATGAAAAAAAACGCCCAAATAAAGGAAACCCGTAAAAGACTTGTTTAAAAATCATGTATTCTTGTCTTGGCTTAGTTGCTAGGGGTTTCTAAGTCAAGATTATTTGCATTGGGCACCCACTTGGGTGCCTTTTTGTTTTAATTACACACCTAAGAAGTCCGCTTTCGCGAAAGAAAAACAAAACCCAATATATTTATATTTTTTTTAGACTACCTATTGACTGAAAAAATAAAAATGAACTCAATGCGGTTTCCCGTACGCCATCTTTTTGTAAAGTTCGTATACTTGTCACGGCTTAGTTGCTAGGGGTTTCTAAGTCGGGATTGTTTGTAAAGGGTTTCCATCTGGAGACCCTTTTTTTTACAGAATTTGTTAAATATCAAAAGAGTAATAAAGATACTTCTCTAAAAAAACTAATAAATCTACCAGAATGAGGTTGCCCGTAAAAAAGTCTGCTTTGATAAAATTATGTTTGCCACACACTGTCGGAACAAGCCGAAAAAAGACACTAAACAGGAGTAGGTAATACCTAAGATCAAGATTATTTATGAAAAAAATGTACCTTTTACTAGCACTAGTTGCTCTGTTAATGACAAGTTGTGCTTCACACTTTGGCTTACCAAAAAACTACAACCAGAACACTACAGAAGTTGTTCTTACAAAGAAGAACTTCAAAGTTGTAAAAATGGTAAAAGGAGAAGCAGAAGCTACTTATATTTTTGGAATAGGCGGACTAGCAAAAAACGGTCTCGTAGCCGAAGCAAAGGCAAAAATGCTTTCAGGAGCAGGAATGGATGGAGCTGCAAGAAGCGTAGTAAATGAGGTGGTAGAAGTAAAAACTTCTGGTTTCTTATTTGTGAGCAAATACAAAGTGATTGTTTCTGCTCAAATTATTGAGTTTGTAGAGTAGTTTATATCTTTATTAATAGATTTGGATTGTGATGTAAATTACAATCCAAATCTATTTTAACTTATACTCCATTTCAAATTAATACTATGGAAAGCAAAAATCAAACGTATGGCCTTTCGGCAGAAAATCCAGTAATGGTAACAAGCGTAGCTATGTCTTATTCATACCTTGATAAATTAATTACTGTCCATAAAGACTTAAGTTATCGTCGTATTAAAAGTACGTTTTCGTCCTTTGTAAATGGTGTTCTAGATAAATATGAAATATTATTAAACCACGAGCATTACTCCTTTCTCTTTATCTACCCTTATGCCGAAGAAGATAAATTCGCTATGGCCGAAACTTTTGAGACATTAAGAAATTAAAAGTAACATTAATTTCATACCTCTATTCTACAACAGAGACACCTACCTTAGTTTAATTATCATGGCTTTCATTTATCATAATTAGTCTAAAACCCATCCCATTTTCGCGAAAGCGAACCTCAACACGCTCTTTTTTCTGTCTTTTCTATTCTCATCAAAAATGAGCAAGCTCAAAACTTTAGAGCCACAGTTATTAATTTTGTGTATTTTATCGATTAATTGTGCATTTCATAGAATGCGCTCGGCTCATCATTTCAAAAATGATGGAGAAGATCATGTATAGCTAATTTAGCAGTGCAGAATGACTTACTTACCTAGCATAGCGAGTGTTACTCGAAGATCTAGTACAGAAAAAGAAGTATGATTATCCCCGCAGAGAAGATGTTTTTATAGATTGTTTATTAGATTGAATTCCCCCAAATTTTCAATTTGGTTTTGAGTAATGATTTGTTACCATACTTAATTTAACCTCATTGTTTTGCAAAGGCTATCCACAAGGATAGCCTTTTGCGATTTATAGGAAATCGTAAAGCAAGTAAATAAGTTGTAATCTTTGAAATTACTTGATGGTAGATTTATTCAAGCGTATAAATACCCATCCAAAGAAGAGCATAAAAAGAAAGTCATTAAGACCATAGATGCTATAAAATACTCCAGCAAGTGCGTCTTGCTCGTATACTGTAGTAATTGAATGGCTCGTAAACCACTGTAGGTATACAATCACGTATGCAAATTTCTCAATCGTAAATACCGCAATAAGCCATGGTACAGACGCATAGCTTTTAGAAACAGCTATATACCCAAGTCCCCATAAAACAATTGCTATAAGCCCAAAATAGCCCATTACTTCTGGCTGTGTATCCATCATTACTTGATTTGTAAATCCTTTAGATAATAGTAGCACACCAAGTACATTAGATAGGCCAGCTATTACAAATAGCTTAGAAATAGTTTTTGCACTCATAAATTATTGTATAAACACGGATTAAACAATGACTCAAGATAGTCAATTATTCTTCACACACCTTCTAGTCTAGGCGCTACCCATAAATAGCCCATCGCAAGAATAAATATGACAAATAACCATAAACGCTCTACAGGTTCTAAAACTGTGTGCGTTTCTGCTGCCTTTTGAGCTACATTAAATGTGCGTTTATTATGAGCGATTTGAGTAGATGTTCTTAACGATTTCCAGTCAGTGTCGAGCGGGATATAAAAGCTGGCAACTGCGGTGCTATCTTGCGCTAGACGCAATTCATTCCAGCCTGAGTGTGATGGATATACCGTTCCCTCCCATTGATCTTCTAGCAAAACATCTTGTCGTAGTGGGATTGCAACCTGCTCATTATCCAGAACCTTTGGAGCTGGTATTTCTGTGCGTAGCTTAAAGCGAAAAGGTGCATCCTTTACCCCTATTTCTTCTTGAAATTCCCAGAGAACAGTAGGCAATTCTTTCTGACTTACCGCACTCAGTATGGAAGACCATAAATAGTTGTATGTTGCTTCATTACCATCAAGAATTAATTGATAGGTATCTGTAAGTGTCGTACTTCCCCATCTACCAGCACCCCGCTGAGCGTATGCTGCCCATACATTTCCTTCTTCAGAAATAATAGGTTGTACGAGTGCTCCAGCGTCAAAACTATAAAGAATTGTAGCTACCTTAACTTTAGGCCAGGTTGAGAGTGCTATTTCATTTTTATTATTTCGCTTAAAGCGAAAACCAAATTGTTTACCATCATTTACTACTGCCACATCTGGCTGTATAAATACTCCAAGACCTTCTTGCGATACTTGATTATTAAGTGTTCTACGAGAACCGCTAGACAAGCCGTTGTAAGAACTAGCATCCATAACCACCACATCAAAAGCTGAAAGATTAGCGCTCGTAAAGCCGTAGATAACTCCTTGTTTTCTATTAAAATTTTCAAACTTGTACCGTTCCTTAGTAAGCTGACTGCGTACTAGCACTTCATGCCCCTCGTCAGCTAAATAGTTTTTTAGGTACTTAGTTTCAAACGTGGGAAAACCATTTATAATTAAAACACGCAAGCGTTCTTTTTCTTTAATGATTAGAGGTAATGGATCTTCAGAAATAATAGTACTAAGACTGTCTTTTTCAATAAGTTTATACACATACTTTCCACTTACGGAGGTTGTAGCTTGCAGCTCAAAATCAAATGCATCACCACCAGAAACCGTTACCGAATCAAGTTCATTTCCTCCAGCATCTTCTAGTAACAAGCGATTTCCTTTAATAGGCGATGTATAAATCCCACGGATTGAAAGGGAATCACCAACGGTTGCAGATTTATTATACGCGAGTTTTGTAATACCACTCAATCTCTCACCAGTTAAATAGGTAGTTGCAATAGATTGTATTTGCCAAATATCATAAGAGGCAACCCCATTCCCGAGTATATAAGCAGTACTTATAGCCTCGAGTTGCAAGGGATTAAAACCATCACCATCATATTTGATAATTTCTATGTCCTTGTAGAGAACCTGTAAGCTATCTAACTGCTGTTGTTTATATGCTTCTGTGAGAATAATGCCTACGCCCTTAGTACGTGGTACAGTTTTTACTGGCTGCAACAACATCAATGCAAGACTAGCTACTGCGATAAGAGCGATTATCGCCTTTATCATTACATATTTGCTGCCTGTTACGCGAAGTTCTTTCCATATAAAAAGACCCCACAATATAACGGCGCCAGCAATTACAGGCCACATCCACTCTTCATGTATAAAGGATATATTATCGATCACCCGTCTGTAGTTCTTTAATGAATATATCTTCTAGCTTTCCTCTGTATGGCTTACGACTAATTGGCATTGCATCATTTACTGGTAATGCTTGTAATAATCCACGCTGTACTTGTCGCAGTGTAGTTGCCGGTTGCTGCTTTTCTTCTGTGAGCCATTTGAGTTGTTGCAAGGTATTAAGGTGTCTTGCCGGTTCTTGTATTGCTATCGTTGCTAGCTCTTCTCCAGCCCTGGCAAGTATCGCCTTATCTGCAGCAGTTAATGCGGCTTCTCCAGCAATATGCTTTTCAAGAAGCGCTATACTTTGCTCCATACTTACATAAGGGTTAGTTGCCGCTATTTGCTCAGTTTTATAAAAATTATCAATCTCCTTAAGATCTCCAGAAAGTCGCTTATCTTCCTTAATAGGCGGCGGGTCAAAACCTATGCGGTGCACATAAATGCGTGCACTATTTTTAATGTCTTGTATTAATGTCAATGCCCTATATTGATAAGGTAGTGACACTTTGGGATCTGCAAGACGAAGGTGTAGCTCTGCATCCCACATTTCGGCCATGGCTTGTTTGAGTTTGCTGCGCAAGGATTCCGTAAAAAGGGTTGATTCTTCAGGATCATCGTGATTGTGAATATATCCTTCTAGTATAGATTTTTCACCCTCTTCTTCTGCATCTTCTTCATGATCATGTTCTTCTGGAACGAGGTTATGCTCATTCTCACTATCGTGATCATGTCTAAAACCTGCAGTGGGATCATCTGCATCAAAGTCTTCATGAGGTATATCTGGAGTAACAGCGATGCCAGAATCTGCTTCATCGCCCATAAACTGACCGTACTTTAATCGTAATGCTTTCTGGTCAAAACCTAAATCATTACTGCGCGTTTTAAATTCCTTCTCAGTGAGTTGTGGTCGTTCTTCTATGAGTTTTTCCGTATCGATAATCAATTGCCGCTGGCTCCTAAAGTAATCAGGCATCAAATCTGCTCCTAGAGTTCCTTCTACTCCAAAACCATCACTCACCGTATCTTTTATTACTGCAAAGAATGTCTCGCTACGGGTGATATTAGGCTTTGGTGTCTTTTGATCACTTACCTCAACATAAAAATACAACTCATCACCCAGCTCCATCTTCAGCTGATCTAAATTAAGAGTCTTAGATAATCGCATGGATTTCTCACCTACTTGAACCGGTTGATTAAAAGCCAACTTCTCTTCTCTAAACTTTACAGACTCTCCTTCGCCTTTACTTACCGTGGCAACAATGTGTGCTGCTGCGATTCCGTAATCGTCACTTATTTCGGCAGTAAAAGCAATCTTCTTATTGTCTGAATAATCAAAAGACGTAAACTGTGGGATGTTTTTAATTTCTACTAATGGCGCTTTGTCTTTTACCACTTCAATCGCATAAATATCTGATGCGTAGCTAGTTCCAAGTGTATCAATGAATTTAAAATTATAATAGCCAGATTGTGTGGGTTTGTACGCTTTCGCGAAAGCGGTACCATCACCCCTCATCTCATCATTAACTCCTATCCCTTCTACTGTAACCTCACTTACCTTACTGTCAAAATCCAATTGCCAATATAGCTGTGATCCCTCAACTGCCTTTGCATTCATCAAACTAGACGTACGTGAACCAAGTTTTGTGTAAGCTGGATAACGAATGGCAAGCTTCTGATTAATGAGCACAGGCGGCTTGTATGCTGGAGCAACAGAATCTGTCACAGAAAATGTCATTATCTCCTGCCCAGGTGTAGTTCCATTAGTACGATTTATGCTCTTTCCAAATGCATAAAAAACTATGACACCGATTAGTATCAATACGCTTGCAGTAATCGCAGCATATCGCAACCTCGTTTTAGGTTTGACAGTGGTAATTTGCTGTGATAAGAGTGTGGTAATTTTCTGTTGCTGTAACTGTGCAAGTCCCGACATTCCATCTGGCGAAGCCAACAATAAACTACTACTATATTCGGCATTATGAAGATGTTTATCAATGTAAGCACTCACAGAACTTAGATTGATTCTCCAAGGTTTAATCATGAGCACTGCTATTGCAGTTACTACTAGAAAAGCGACAATACCTATTATTAGATTTCTAGTAATAAATGCACTACAAAGTCCAGCTCCGATACCATAAAGCACGGCTTCTAAGCCTCGCAATAACTGCCAGCGCTTCATGTAAATCTGTATGAGTTGTATCCCTTCTTGCATTATTGTTTACGTATTCTAGAGAGTATGCGCTCGCTTACAAGGAGTACTAAAAGCAGTATCCAGAAGGTACTTGACATATCTGATTTTACCTCTTTTTTCATTGTGGTAGCGGGAATATTAATGGTTTGCAGTTGCTCTAAACTCATCACCCGATTATCAAGGTCTCCTATTTGTATATTTAATTCTTGATCAAGATTAAGCCATGTAAGTAATTGTGTTACTAGAGGCTCTTCTGTAATGAGTTTAGGCGTTAGTTTCTTTGTCAGTATCGACGTAGTTGCTGCAGGTCCTGGTACAACAAGCGAATTTGCGATTTCTCCTGGACGATAATATAATGTAGGCGTGTCGCTAGCCATCATAGGATTATCACTCAAATCAATCAAATAATCTATAGTCGTCGTATCTATTTTTTCTCTATCTGACACTGCGGTGATGACAATCTCTCTCTTAGTAAACTGACTTATCGCACGTAAAGCTGCCTCTAGATAACTACGTTCGGCATCATGTCTTTTATTATAGATGATTGTAGTCTCAATAGGAGAATACTCTTTTATAGAAATGGTTCTGGAAATACCATTCGTTCTGATCTCGACGCTATCTTTTGTAAGATTTAATGTTACATCACGTATCGCTACTTTCTCTTTATTTATACCAAGTAGTTGTGCCTCGCTCAACACATTAATGATTTCTAAACTATCCTTATGAGCAATTGCGACTAGGGGCTGCTCATTCTGTCTAGTAGTTTCCACAGGAATCCACGTAATGTTCTTTTTTATGGTAGGCCTTTTGCCTTGTAACGCTTTCGCGAAAGCGTGTGTAAAAACCACAATACTATCTGCAGCTAATTCTTCCATCTCTCGAGCGAGCTGCCAATAATTAGGCACCACCTCTTTATTTGCTATTACATCTCCAGTCTCCCACAGTGGAAAATCTTCTTGTAATAATCGCCTTCCTTCTAGTGGTATTTGTTCAAATCTCGCTAGACCATCTGCTGTGGAAAGTAACGAAGGTTCGAAAAGATAAGCAACCTCCTCATTGTCGGGAGTTGTTGTAATATGTGGTTGTGCAAGAATTACCACTAGCGTACTAATAATCAAGCAACGCAATAGTAGTAGCCACCATTCATTAAGCTGGATACTATTACTCTCTTTAGATTTTGTGGGCGCGATAAATTGTATACTACCCACTTTTATAGTGCGCACCTTCTTACGGCTCCACAAGTGAATGAGAATTGGGATCGCGAGTGCGAGTAGTCCCCAGAGGTATGATGGCTGTAGTAATGTCATATCAAAAAATACTGCTACGTTTTTTGAGAAATAAGTGTAGCGCTTCGCCAATATGTTCTTCTAGTGAAAATAGCTCATAGTCTATACCGCTAGCAAGTAACGCTTCCTTGGTATTACTCATAGATTGCTCTAGCGCTTGTAAATAAGTAGTTTTTGCATCCTTTGCGTTTACCTTCACCTTAGCACCAGATTCAAGATCTTCAAAAATTACTTGTCCTTTGTAATTAAATTCTAGTTCGCTCTTGCCCAGCAAATGCAACACTGCAACTTCGTTTCTGGCTGTTTTAAGCTGTTTGATCATTGTTATAATTTCCTCATTATTTTCATACAAATCTGTGATAAAAAATATGAGTTCCTTATGACTACGATTATGTAGCTTCTCACTTGCTAACTGCTTAGGCCAAGAGCCTTGATTTTTTAATTGTAATAATTGGTACAAGAATCTATTAAAATGCTGCTTCCCAATAGCCGGCTGCAATGCTTCTAACTTTTGATTGTTTACCGTAAGCAAACCTACCGCATCTCCTTGCGTTTGTGCGAGGTGTGCAAGACTTGCCACGAGTACGTTTGCATACTCCATTTTTGAAATATCACCTTCCTTATGAAGCATAGACAAACTTGCATCTACTATAAATCTCACAGAAATATGTGTATCTATCTCTGACTGCTTGATGTAATATCTACCAGAACGCGCAAGCATTTTCCAGTCTAGTAACCTGAGATCATCACCAGGTTCATAGCCTCGATATTGACTAAATTCTAACCCAGCCCCTACTCGCCTACTTTTATTGAGTCCAGACAAATAACCGTCTACGATAACGCGCGAAATAAGTGATAATCCAGAAACTCTGTTTATCACTTCGTGTTTAAGTAGCGATTTATAATCGTCTTTTGACATAGTATTCTTTGCTGCTATTATTGTGGTTATTAAGCTAAGTCTATTTCTTTAAGTAAGTGAGTGGTTACTTGGTCTGATGTAATCCCTTCTGCCTCTGCCTTGAAGTTGACAATCACTCTATGACGCAATACTGGTAAGGCCACATTTTTAATATCATCTAGCGTTACTGCCATTCTCCCTTGTGAGAGCGCTCTCGCCTTTGCAGTAAGAATCATTGCCTGCCCTGCTCTTGGGCCTGCGCCCCAGCCTACCCATTGTTTTACATAGTCATTTGTGGTAGTTTCTGGTCTAGTCGCACGTACTATCGTACTTACAAAATCAATGAGATTATCGCTTATAGGCACCTCTCTTACAAGTTGCTGTAATCGTAAAATATCTGCTCCCGTGAGGACAGAATGCACTGTCTGCTTAACACCACTCGTAGTACTTTTTAAAATATGAGTTTCCTCTGCAGCCGTTGGATATCCTATTTTGATGTAGAATAAGAAACGATCCTGCTGCGCTTCTGGTAATGGAAATGTACCCGATTGCTCAATAGGGTTTTGGGTTGCAAGAATAAAAAATGGACGCTCAAGACTATAGGTTTTACCAGAATAGGTCACCTCAAATTCTTGCATTGCTTCTAGTAAAGCAGCTTGTGTTTTTGGTGGAGTACGATTAATCTCATCTGCAAGGATGATATTTGCGAAAATAGGTCCCTTCTTGAATTCGAAAAACTTTTTACCCGTCGCCTGATCTTCTTCCAGAATCTCTGTTCCAATAATATCTGAAGGCATTAAATCTGGCGTAAACTGGATACGTTTAAAATCCAAGTCTATTGCCTGCGACAAGGTGCGAATCATCAAGGTTTTTGCAAGCCCCGGAACTCCTTCAAGTAATGCATGACCACCAGCAAGAAAGGTAATAAGCAATTGCTCCACCGTTTCCTCCTGACCTATAATCACCTTTGCAATCTCTTTCTTAAGATCCTTTAGCTTTCCAGTTAACGTGGTTACTTCTTGTTGTAATTCGGTTAGTGTGTTATTCATAGTGTTACCTTATTAAATCTCTTTTTCTTCTTAGCTTCTCCTGCAAAACATCTCCCCTAGCCCATCTTCGAAGAGGGGAAATTTCATGTTGCTTTTTGCGAAACAAAAACAACTTCTTATCGCAACAGTGTCCCTCTTTGAAGAGGGAGTCAGGGAGATGTTAGCTAATTTTATTATCTGTTCCGAATTTTCTCTCTCCCGACCCTAAAGGGTGGGAAAATTATGGGCTTGGTTGTTCTTTTAAAAATTGTACTCTTACTCTTAGCTTCTCCTGCAAAACATCTCCCCTAGCTCCTCTTCGAAGATGGGAACTTTTTAAGTTGCTTTTTGCAAAGCAAAAGCAAACTCTTCTCCCAACAGTGTCCCTCTTTGAAGAGGGAGTCAGGGAGATGTTGGCGATTTATGATGTTAATGCATACATCACGATATTCACTCCAAATCTTGTGTTATCAATTTTATACCAACGTTTGTTTCTGAAATCGTAATCCCACTCGCAGCCGTAATCTTTATTGCTGTACAGTACTCCTATTCTTCCATTGACTTCAATGGCTTTTAAGTATTCATGTACAAGATCATCTCCCCAGCCGTTTAGTTCTTGACTTGTGGTGGGTGGACCGTCTTCAAATTCAAAGAAAACGTTATAAATCTCGTGATCGTTAGGTATTTTTTTGAGTGCATCTTGACCAAAAATCTCTTCCATCTGGCGCTCAAATGATTTGGCAAATAATCCGTCGATATCGTGATTGCAGTCATCTGCAAAAACAAAACCTCCGTTTTCTATATATTTTTTAAAATTCTCTTTTTCCTTCTTTGTAAACTGTACGAGCTTATGCCCTGAGATATAACAAAACGGACATTTAAAAATCTCATCGCTCGCTAGTGAGATAATGTTCTCCTTAGTATCTACCGCAAGGGTGGTATACTCTACCAGTGAGTTGAGCAAATTAGAAGGCATACGCTGATCTACGTCCCAGTCTCCAGATTCGTATTGCAAGCGCGTAAAGAAGAATTTGTTTGGCATTAGTTTTAATAGTGAATTTTAAAATTCATTTAAGTACTGTTATAGAGTTCCTCCTTCTGGCCAATTTTTCCAGTGGTTATTAGGATCTTTAGTTGGTTTATAAAATTCTCTATTACCAGTTTCTAAAACTTCAGCTATTTGTCTAAATGTTTCGTTTTCACTTGGAAGTTCAGAATCCGCACAATCAGGATGATTCCATTCTGACAACGCTAACACTAAAGGCAAGTTTTTCGGGATTCTTTCCCGAAGTTCCTGATCTGTGGCTAACAATACCTCATCATACTTTGGCACTAAACCTCTCAAAAATTCCCAAATATAGATTACACTTTTATCCTCTAATTCAATTCCTTTATTCAAGTAAAATTCCGGACTGTGATTTATCAAAACTTTCTGACCTCGTAAGACCATTGTTACAGCATTAGGGTTTAAACTCTCCTCAAACTCTTCATCAAACGTCTTAAAATCTTCACTATCATTCGTCATATTAAGGAAGTTTGAATTGTCAGTTCCGGGCTCAGTTACTATACAATTTCCAAAAACGTGTAGACAATTATTAATTCCATCGTGCCCTCCACCTCGATAGTTAAATCCTACTACTTCAATTATTAACGCCCATCTTTCATCATCTCTATAGGCAGTCATTCTTGATGTTACTGGATAAATATATCCATTATCGAGCATTGGAAAAGTAAAGTTTTGTGCACAGCTATCTAATTGCTTTAAAATACTCTTTCTTGAATATTTCTGTTTCTTTCCAAATCCTAAAAACCTCATATGACTCTTGAAATTGATTCTCACATTTTCGCGAAAGCGAACCTAAAATAAAAACTGGCTACCACTAACGTGATAACCAGTTTAATATAATTTATACGTTTTTATACAGCATCTGAAAGACTGGTAAATGTAAAGTCACGTATTTTCATATACGGGATTAAACTACCATCAACGCGTACTTGCTTGCCAAGAGTTTCTAGATTATTAAGCATAATAATAGGACTCTCATTAAAGCGGAAGTTCTTTACAGGATACTTGATTTTTCCGTTCTCAATGTAAAAAGTTCCGTCGCGGGTAAGACCTGTGTATAATAGCGTTTGAGGATCTACAGAACGTATGTACCATAGTCTTGTAACGAGGATTCCTTTCTTTGTAGACTTGATGAGATCTTCAAGAGATGCGTCACCACCGCCCATGATAAAATTACTAGGAAAAGGGACTGGCTCTACACCTTTTTCTTGTGCCCAGAATCGATCATACGCAAGGTTTTTTACCACTCCGTTTTCTATCCAGCTTGTCTTTTTAAGCGGTTGTCCTTCTCCATTCCAAGTACCTGCTGGCACTTCTTCATTAAGAGGGTCTGACCATAGGTTTACACGCTCATCTACAATTTTTACACCCATCTTAGTGCCTCCACCTTCTTTAGACATAAAGCTTCTTCCCTCATCTGCAGATCGTGCACTTATAGAACGACCTAAGCCTTCTAGTAGTCCTAATCCAGCCGATGGTTCAAGAATTACGGTGTACTTTCCTGGCTCGATTGCTTTTGCCTCGCGAGACATTACTGCCTTATCAATAGCAACTTTTGAAGCTTCTGCTGCGTCAAATTTTGACACATCATTAAAATCTCTTGTAACCCATCCAGAACCGGTACCATCGTTAGATCGCATGGTTACTGTAAACTCAACGTTAGTCGACTTATTATAAGCAAACAGTCCGTTAGAATTCATCATCGCGCTAAAGCCAGCACCACCATCTAGAAATCCAGCTGCGGTTACATCATTTTCTTTGGCAGGCTGAATGCTGCTCTCCGCTACCTGTGCTCTATACTCTGGAGTCATATTTGCCGTTGCCTCTACATACGTTTTTGACTCGTCATAGGTTTGCGGTCCTAGTGGCTGCATAAACTCAGGATTTTCTGGAGCAAGCTTTGCAAGCTCCTCTGCACGTTTTACCACTTTTTCAAGTGATGCATCATCAAACTCGTCTATGGTTGCTGTACCTGATTTTTTACCAAAACTTGCAGTGACAGCAAGACTCTGGTTAGACTGGTGTCCTGAGGTAGAAACAGAGTTACGTGCATAACGGATGTTACCACTCTCGCTACCGCCTAAATTTATAACGCAGGCATCTGCAGTAGAGAAGCTCATTGCTTTCTCCATTACTTTTTTTGCCTCTTCTTTTGAAAATATTCCCATTGTGTTTCTTCTTTAAAAATTGACGATTAAACGTTACGACCTGTGTTGATCACATTAATATCATTAAATCGTGTCGTGGCACTTCCATGTGATACTGCGCTCACTTGTGAAGGCTGCCCTTTCCCGTCGAAGAATGATCCAAAGAGACGGTAGTCACTCTGATCACATATTTTTGCACAAGAATTCCAGAACTCTTGTGTATTAGATTGGTATGCTACATCATTAAGCATCCCAACTATTTTTCCATCCTTAATCTCGTAATACATGGTACCACCAAACTGGAAGTTATATCGCTGCTGGTCTATAGAGTAAGATCCGCGACCTGCAATGTAGATTCCTTTTTCTACATCCTTAATCATATCATTAATAGAATACGGCTCCTTACCTGGCTCTAGCGAGATATTAGGCATACGCTGGAACTGTACATCGTTCCAACTTTGCGCATAACAACATCCATGAGATTCGTTCTGGTCTATCATTTGTACTTGGTCACGTATTGCTTGGTAATTTACCAGCACACCATTACGTATGATATCCCATTGCTTGGTTTTCACACCTTCATCATCCCAGCCTACAGCTCCTAGTGATCCTACTTGTTGCTTATCTGCCACAATGTTTACCAGGTCACTACCATATTTAAAGTTTTTAGACTTCCACTTATCTATGGTTGCAAAACTTGTTCCTGCATAGTTTGCCTCATACCCAAGTACACGATCAAGCTCCGTAGGGTGACCTACAGACTCGTGAATGGTAAGACCTAAGTGATTAGGCTCTAGTACAAGATCATATTTACCAGCATCTACAGACTTTGCAGTAAGCATTTCTTTAGCCTGCTTTGCAGCCATGGCAGCATCTTCTATAATATCGTAGCTATTTCTATATAATTTTAATCCTTGTGGTCCTTCTAGTTTTTCTGACTCAAGACCATCTAGGTATTCATACCCAAGTCCCATAGGAGCACTCATAGCCTGGCGAGTTTTAAACTTACCACCACCTACAGCCGTCACGCCAAATGTAGGCCAGATACGGTGTACATCTTGATCAATATATGACCCTTCGGTAGAGGCAAAATACTTTTGCTCATTTACCATAAAGAGTGCAGAGTTTACAAAGTTGGCCCCATTAGACTGCGCAGCAGCATTTGCCGTAAGCAACAACTCTACCTTCTCAGATACAGGTACTTCTTTAAAGTCTTTTTTAATAGGCGTTTTCCAGCTCACCTCACCGTAAGAAGCTTCTGGAGCTAGCACTACTGGGTTGGTTTGGAATTTTGAGTTAGCCTTAGCAATTGCTACTGCTTGTTCTGTTGCCTTCTGGATACCATCTGGCGTTACATCATTAGTAGATGCAAAACCCCAAGTACCATTTGCAATCACGCGTATCCCTATCCCAAAAGATTCGGTATTTACAACGCCTTGCACTTTATCTTCACGTGTGCGCACAAACTGGTTTAGGTATCTCCCTATTCTAGCATCTGCATATGAAGCACCTAAACCTTTTGCCGTATTAAGGGCGACATCTGCCATTTGTTTTTTAAGCAGTACGTCCATTCCTGGTTCGAGCAGTGCTTCTGTTGGGATATTGTTTCCCAGCATCATCGATGGCACCATTAAGGCACCTGCTCCCATACCAGCGAGTTGGACAAAATTTCGTCTTTTCATAAGGTCTTAGGTTTTGTTGAATTGATTGTTTTATTGCGTTTTTAACATATAATTATTAAAAGCAGTATAATATCAGAATTTATGTTAAGGTGTCTTGTAGTATAAATGCTAATTATATCTTAAAATTTTACGCTTTCGCGAAAATGTGATTTCCCAAACACCAATTCTATTAAAAAAAACAGAGGATACAACCGATTTAAATTGTAAATAAAAGTTGAAATCCTAAAGAAAGCACGTAGATTTATAAAAACACTACCTTGAAAATAAATAAACATACACTCATAAGCCTCTTAGGAATAGGAGCATTTAGTTTACTCTCAATTTTAGAATTCACTCACTTAATCAAGTATGTGCTAGAACAATTTCTAATAATTTACAATTCTAATTCGATAAGCTCTTTATGGATGCCTGAAATAACGGGTACTGTTATTTTTACAATCGCTATAGTAGTATGTGCGAAGTATATCAAATCATCCATTATCATAAATAGTAAGAAATGTTTGTTTAGTTTGATTTCAATATTTTTTATAATTATGCTATTACAATTTCTATCATCCTTCTATGGAACTGGTTTTTTGATTAGTACTTTTCCAACTGAGTTTGACTACTACTATGAGCTAAAAAAAGAAAACTTACAACTTCTAGCAAACCTGGCATTAGCTCCTATATTTAGATATCTAATCGTGGCTATTGTCTTAATTTGGGAAGTAAAAAATCATGATGATGCACATATAGACAATCCAACACAAAAAATGTAACCATGCTCCACACCATCCACAACGAAAACCTCATCTGTACCATTACTTCAAAAGGGGCAGAAATACGTTCCTTAATTAATAAGGAGACTGGTGAAGAATATATTTGGCAGATAGATCCTTCTGTGTGGGGAAGTAGTTCGCCAGTGTTGTTTCCTGCTATTGGTAATATTAAGGAGAATAAGATTGTTTTTAATGGCGAAGACTATGCCATGACTAAGCATGGAATTATAAGAAATAATGAGCAGCTTGATTTTCAGCAGCACGACGCGTCTAGTTGTTCTTTTACGCTCACAAGTTCTGATGAAACCTTACGACAGTATCCATATACGTTCCATTTTCGCGTAAGCTTTACCCTTGTTGAGTATCGATTGTTAATGACCTATACGGTTACAAATAATGATACCGTGCCTATGCATTTTGCATGTGGTGGTCATACTGCTTATGCTTGCCCGCTTGATGAGCATACTGCACTATCTGATTATGTCATTGAGTTCCCAGAGCCACTTGACCTTGAGTCTCGCACGCTAGGAAATAGTGGATTATTATCTCCTGAAAAACGACCTATTAAAACTGATAACGGCCAATTACCACTCTCAGAAACGATCTTTAATGAAGATGCTCTCATCTTTACAGATATTAATTATGATTGGGTACGACTGCGTAAAAGGGATGAAAAGAAAGGCATTATCGTGCGCTTTAAGGATTATCCAAACCTCGCATTATGGTCAAAACCTGGTGCAGACTATGTGTGTATTGAGCCGTGGTTAGGACTTCCAGATAGTGAAGATGAAAGTATCGATATCACTAAAAAAGGTTCTTATAAAACGCTTTCACCAGGTGCAACCTTTGATATCACTATTGAAACCGAAATAGAGCAAAACTGACTGCCGTGACGTACTCACCTCTTCTTAAATAATAGCTATCACGCATTCTGAATATTTAAAAAACGAACGATAAAGCAGAAAAGTAGTATCTTCTTTCCATATTATATGCTTCTTGAGCGTACTTGATATTCTAAAAGCACTCATTTAACTATTGCATTATTATGAAAATAACAACTACTCTCTTAGTACTATGTATCGCTACCACAGCTTTTTCTCAGCGTGAGAAAACAAAAAAACCAGGCGTTTCATTTAAGATATCTACAGAAGCTGTCGCTCAACCATCTGAGAAACTCAATAATATACTTGATTATTTTGAAGATGAAGATCTTTTAACACGCGTATTGAATGCTCCGTGTAATGATTGCGATACCACCGTAGACCAACTAGAAAAGCAATTTCTTGTCAGTAGTTTAAAAGAGATAAAGCAACATTTTGCTTCTAAAATCTCTATAGATGAACATGATTTTTTGAGAATAGAAGGACATCAAGGAAAGGTTTATAAAACAAAAGAAGAGGTGATAAACGCATATCAAGAGCACCTAGCTATTGAAATCAAAGAGTTGCAGATTAGAATAAATATGAACGAAAAGGAGATTGAAAAACATAGACTGGCACCTATACCTCCTCCAGCGGTTCTTGAGGAAACAATTAGAGTAAATAATAAAAACAACTAGCCTTATGGCGTTAATCGTAGAAACCCCTCCTTATTTTGTTGCGCTAGCATGCACAGGTTTTGCCATCTCACTTATGGCGTTCATTCCCGTGTATTCAAAAAAAATAAAAATCACTTATATCATACCACTACTACTATTAGGTATGATATTATTTTTTGCGGGCGCACCTCTTCCTTGGCCAGATCCGCTATGGGAGTTAGAAATAGGTAAGATAGTAAGTGAAGTTATTGTGATCATAAGTCTTATGACGGCTGGACTCAAAATAGGCACGAGTTATAAATGGAGTGACTGGAAAAAACCATTATCACTGGTAGCGATTACAATGCCCTTATGCATGATTGCCATCTTTGCCATTGCTCATTTCTTACTGGGACTCAATGGTCCCGTTTCTTTATTACTCGCAGCAGTGCTTGCGCCTACAGATCCCGTGCTTGCTAGTGAGTTAGAACTAGAAGAATATCAAGATTTAAAAGAGAGAAATACAGGTTTACGTTACACACTTACCGCAGAGGCTGGCATAAATGATGGACTTGCTTTTCCATTTGTTTTTCTAGCTATTTTATGGAGTGAAGCTAGCAGTTTTCAAGAAATAGACTGGATGCATTTTATGAGCTATTATGTTTTATTTAAAATTATAGGTGGTCTCTTAGTTGGCGCCTTAATAGGGTTTATATATAGCTGGGTGGTACAGTACCATAGTAAAGAACATCAAAAATATATACTTAATGGTTTTATTGCGGTCGCACTCACATTCTTCTCTTACGGTCTAGGGGAAATACTGAGTACTTACGGTTTTTTAAGTGTGTTTGCTACTGGTGTATTTATGCAATATCACTGCCGAAAATCTACAGAGGATAATATAAATACTTCTATGCTGCACTTTGCAGAGGAGACAGAAAAATTACTCGTCGCACTATGGACTATCTTTTTTGGTGGCGCACTAGTCTCGGGTATTTTATCATATACAGGTGTAAATGGCATCATAGCGAGTCTAGTTATTGTACTAGTATTGCGACCTATTTTTGGGTATCTCGCCATGCTTACCACAAACTTTTCAAAGGCAAAAAAATGGGCAATTAGTTTCTTCGGGATACGCGGTATAGGGAGTTTCTTTTACCTAAGTTATGCTTTGATACACGGTAATTTTACAGAGTATGACGAGCTATTTGGTATTGTGAGTTACGTGATTCTCTTTAGTATTCTTATTCACGGACTTACGAGCCTTCACGTGATTGATTATTTTAAGCGAACAAACAAGGCCGCTTAACAATATCACTGTTGCCTATATATATAATATTTTTTATTGGCTTAGAGCCAAAATATCTTTTTCATCATGCTTATTACTATCCTTGTTGTTTTTGTTGTTTCTATGTCACTCGTTGCTGGTGCCTTATGGGGATTGTATGGAAGACTAACAAAGAAGACAGAAGGATTTCTCATTGCACTTGCTGGAGGAGCACTCATAGTATCTGCAGTGTTAGAGCTTATAGAACCTGCTATGGAGGATGGTGATGTATTGCTACCGCTCTTGTTTGTTTTTATAGGAGCTTTGGTATTTACAGGCTTAGATTTTTATGTAAAAGAAAAATGGAGTTCAAAAAGCGGTGGTGCAGGTCTTCTAGCAGCCATAACCTTAGACGGGCTTCCAGAAAACTTAGCACTTGGCGTAGCACTCATCACGGCAGATCCGCTCGCTGTAGCCGCTTTTTCTGGATCGATACTACTGTCTAATCTTCCCGAAGCTGCAGGAGGAGCAAAAGAAATGAAAGACGACGGAAGGTCTAAAAGATCAATCCTCATACTATGGACAGGGACTGCGATATTGCTTTCTGCCGCAGTGCTAGTAGGTTACTTCTTTCTAGAAAACGTTTCTAAAGATATCCTAAACAATATACGGTGTTTTGCCGGTGGTGCTGTCGTAGCTTCACTTGCTATTGAAGTTTTTCCAAAAGCTTTTAATGAAGACAAATACTGGACTGGACTCGCAACTGCTCTAGGTCTTATCATTGCCTTTTACCTCAATAGTCTGTCATAAATAGTGCTTGCTTGACCACATGTTTTTGTAAGATGATTACAATAAATAACTAGCTTTGTAGCTCCTAGAATTACCACATATGATTGCAGCTGTTTCCCTATTCCTTATCATCACCATCTCTGTGTTGATTACTAAGATTTCTACTATCGCACTAGTCCATACTGGTCTTTCTGAAGAAAGTGCCAAGTTTCAATCACGATCTGCTTACACTGGTGCAGGCTTGAGTACAGAAGAAACTGAAAATATCATGAATCATCCTGTACGCCGTAAGATTATTTACAACTTGATGCTCATAGGTAACGCAGGTATTGTAACTGCGATGTCATCATTGATACTCACCTTTGTGCTACCAGAATCTAATACTTCTCGATTTTATGGTTTTTTGATTATTGTGGGCGGTATTCTAGTGTTATGGTTTGGGATACGTAGTAAATGGGTTAATCGCGGCTTATCTAAAGTGATTAATAGAATGCTCAAAAAGTATACAGACTTAGAGGTTCAAGACTATGCTGCTGTATTACACCTAAAAGACAATTTTAAAATTATAAAAGCTACCGTAGATACAGATGGCTGGATGTGCAATCGCACACTACAAGAGTTAGACTTACGAGAAGAAGGAATCACTGTGCTAGGTGTAGAGCGTGAGGGAGCAGGATATTTTGGATCTCCATCAGGTAATTTTAAAATGTTACCACATGATGAAGTAACACTCTATGGTAAGTCTGATGGCATTAAAAGTATCTACAATCGCAAGAAGAATCATTATGCGCATCTCGAGCATAAGAAATTTGTAGAAAAAGAAGAAGAACGTAAAGCAAATGATGTAGAAAAAATGAAAACTAATATAGACTAAATCCAGTCTTATCTCATTTTCATTACAATAAGAAGATATCTATATTTTTGATCTTTTACAGGTCTTCTACTTTTCCTCAAACTTAGTTTTTTATACCTTGCGCCTCTAAAATAAAATTCATGGCTCGTAAAAAATCTACTTCACTTAAAATGCGTATTCTTCACAGATACCTAGGCTTCTTTCTAGCAGGAATCATGGCAGTTTATGCGATAAGTGGAATTGTTTTAATCTTTAGAGACTCAGATACTTTTAAGAATACGGTTGTTATTGAAAAAACGCTTGACCCTAACCTCTCTGCTCCATCACTAGCTAAAGCTGTAAATAATAAGAGACTTAAGGTAACTAAAGAGGAAGGCGGTGTCCTTTACTTTGCAGAGGGAACGTACAATAGCACCACTGGAGCGGTTGTATATTCTAAAAAAGAATTGCCTTTCATTCTTGATAAGCTTACTCACTTCCATAAAGCCAAATCTGGAGATCCACTATATTTTTTAAATATCTTTTTTGGACTAAGCTTACTCTTCTTTGTAATATCCTCATTCTGGATGTTTATTCCATCAAGCCCTATTTATAGAAAAGGAATGCTCTTTGTAGCAGGAGGAATTGTGCTTGCGCTTATATTACTATTTGTCTAGGCGTATACTTATTAAACATCACTTAAAGCCCTTTTTTCTGCAGTAGCAGAAAGAAACTGCTGTTGGATATCCATTACATCCTCCACACCATCTAGCTCGCATAAGTAATGTATAACGGCACGCATGCCATTAAACATCACCTCATCCCCTTGCGGATCTGTTGGTTTCATACTGCCGCGGCTTATAGGTAACTCATAACCGCAAGCTCGTAAAAAGACACCTTCAATCTGGAGTAATTCACTAGGTAAATACCCATAAAAACGTTTACCAAAAGTCTCATTTACCTTTCCTACATAATTGAGCACAAGCGACCCATGAGCATCTGTCATGTGCTTCCACATATCTTTATTGTCACAAATAGTTCCAACTGCACAAGCCGTACAGCAACCTGGATGCAAGCTACCATCAGAAAATGCTGCATATAGTTTTGATAAAGCTTGTTCTAGTCTAAATGGAAATATAGTAGTCATCGCCAGTTTTTTACTATAAAGTTAGCATTTGTCTTTGAGATAATATGTTAATAGTGTGTACAAAAATATGGTACTTATCCTTTTCACAATAACAGCCCCTAAATCCTTTTTGTCTGATTTTCAATCCTTTTAGTTTTGCTTTCGCGAAAGCGTGCCTCTCATTTTCCCTTAAAAAATATAAGATTTATTAATAGGTTGCTTTAACTAAATGTAAAATCTCGTTTTATTAAACAGTTAAGGCTTTACATAAAATAAACGCTTTTTTAATAAAAAGGCTACGATTAGGTAACGTTTACTCTTTTACTCTGAGACTACTTTTAAACCATTCTAATAATCAACTAATTACTCAAAAAATGAAACAAGTAAAGTCAATTTTTTTAACAATGCTATTTATAGCAGGAACAGGTGTTCTTTTTACAAGCTGTGACGATGCCGAAGATGGCATGGACGGTATAAACGGTGTAGATGGCATCAATGGACAGGATGGTGCCAATGGACAGGATGGAGCAGACGGTGAAGATGGAGATGATTTTGAAATGGGAACTACAATATTTTCAGATAAATCTGCAACGCCACCACTAGTTGCAATGTCTCCACAGTTTAACTATGTAGAAGCATACTCACTAGTATCTACTCCTGATGTTATAGGAGGAGATTTTCAACTTGCAGGATCTGCAGATGGTTCTGGATTTTTAGTAGATGGTGAAGATTACATTTATGTAACTAACTGTGAAGATAGTTATGCAGTGGCTCGTATCCGTTTTGATCAAAATCTAGTTCCTATCTCTGGAGATTACTTACTAGATTCTGGAGTTTCTGACTTTGCAAGACAATGTAGTGCTACTATGTGGGAAGCAGATATACATGGAGGAGATGAAGATATCTTTTTATCTGCTTCAGAAAGTATTAACTATGATGTAAAAGCTATCGACCCAAGGGTAACTACTCCAACGCCACAAGCAGATTTTGGACTAGACGCACTAGGAGAATTTTCTTGGGAAAACGCAACTCCGCTACCTAAAGGTGCTTATTCTGGCGCTACTGTAATTGTAGGTGGTGATGATGATTCAAGTAACTCTGAGGGACAAGTAGCTATGTACTACTCTACTGCTGGTGATGCAGATTTTACTGGAGGTTCTATCTACGTACTACGTTTTAAGCAAGTATCTGATGGAATGGGAGGTGTGCAAGATGTTATGCCTAACACTTCTTATAACGAATCTTCTCTAGATTTTCAAGCAGAATATGATGTAGAATTTGTAGAAATCCCTAATGGAGCTGCACTTACTAAAAACGAAATGGAAACTGCATGTAATGATGTATTTGCTGCACAGTTTATGCGTGTAGAAGATGTAGATTACCAAAAAGGATCTGATGCAAATGGAAGAAATGTATTCTTTGCAGTAACAGGACGCGGACCAGGACAGGGAACTTACAACGACTGGGGAACTGTATATAAACTCGCTCTTGATGACAACAACCCACTAGAAGGAAAGCTTACTCAAATCATAAGTGGAAACACAGATACAAATAACCAAGACGGTAACCTTGCTGCATTACAAAGCCCGGATAACATCTGTGTTACAGAGAACTTTGTATACATACAAGAGGATCCTAACTCTTTCTCAAGAGGTCATGCTGCATACATTTATCAGTCAGACTTAAGCGGTACAAACGTACAGCAGGTGCTTGAGCTTGTAGTACGCCAGGATCTAGCAGATGATAACAGTACTGGTTTAAGTGGAGAATTTGGTGCACTTATAGATATCTCTGATAAAATAGGAGAGCCAAATACATTCCTATTAAACATACAACCACACTACTGGAGAAGTGAAGATTTTAAGGCACTTGATGGTCATACTAACAGTGCTTATGAGGATAACCAAGCATCACAAGTTGTATTGCTAAAAGGTTTACCTAGGTAGATACAAGCCCATATTATTTTAATAAAGCGCAATCTCATTTTTGGGATTGCGCTTTTACAATGAATACATTTACATGAAAAATATAGTAATAAAGCAGCTTCTTATACTCATAGTAATTGCAGTCGCACTACTCTATAGCTGCAAAGGTGATACGGAAAAATACACCTCAACACCTGAAGTAAACTGGGAGGCATCAAGGGAAATCTATTTAAATGAACTAATTAAAGCTATAGCTGGAATAGATACTCTAAAACAACTTCCTGTAACAGATGCAAAAGCTAAAGAAGTTTTTAAAACATTGCGTATTGCTTTCAAAAAAGCAGAGCCTTATGCGTCGTACCTCAACCCTCCAGTAGGACACCGAGTAAATGGACCAGCATTACCTATTTACAAAGAGGATAATGAGAAAACAATGAATCCTGTAGGCTTACAAAAAATAGAAGAAAGCATTTATGAGGGTGAAACCTCTCAAGGCCAATATGACAAAGAGCTTACGGTCACTTACGGACTTTTACAAAATCTCAAAAAAAATATTGAGAAAAGAGAACTCAATGCTCCTAGGTATTTTACAGCAACTCATCAGCAATTACTGAGAATACTGAGCTTCTCAATTGCAGGTTTTGATACTCCTGTAAGCCAACTAGGTATTGCAGAAGGTGCTGTGTCTCTACAGAACTTACATGATACCTATCGCGCAAGCATTCAATCTATTATTCAAGCTAAGGACGAAGCACTAGACAAGCAATTCACTTCCCAAGTAGAAAATGCTATCACCTTTATTAATGAGAATAGTGACTACGATACATTTAATCGCTATTCCTTTACACGTAACCACCTGACGCCTATCACACGCAGCTGGGTAGCTATCAGGAAAACTAGCGAACTATGGGAAGGAAACCAGAGTACTCCATTTAACTTTGACGCTCCTACGTTCTTTGAGGACGATAGCTTTAATGTGAGCTTCTTTACTCCTAGTATCAATAAAAACCCTACAAATGAGCAAATCACTTTAGGGAAGAAACTATTTTTTGACGAAAAGCTATCCACTAGCGGTACAATGGCATGTGCAACTTGCCATGATCCAAAAAAGGCATATGCAGATGGTCTTGTTGTAAATAAAAGCAATACTGGTGAAGCACTGCAGAGAAACACGCCTACGCTGCTTAATACTGTGTTCCAACAAAACTTTTTTGCAGATGGTCGTTCCAATTCAATTATTGACCAAGTATCTGCGGTATTTACAAATGAGAAGGAGTTTAATACTAATGTGCATGAATTTTCTACAAGGATTCTAGAAGACCCTAGCTACTTAGAAATGTTTGAAAAAGCTTACGGCGGAGTATCTACGCGCAATACAGATGTAGTAAAGGCAATCTCTTCATATGTAAGCACGCTCAATACTTTTGATTCAAAATTTGACCGTAATATGCGAGGAGATGAAGATACATTTACAAAAGAAGAGCAATCAGGGATGAATCTTTTTATGGGTAAGGCACTATGTGCAACGTGTCACTTTATGCCACTCACAAATGGCACTGTACCTCCTTTTTTTGCTGAGACTGAGCGTGAGGTTATAGGCGTTCCAGAAACAGCAGAAAATAAAGAACTTGATGATGACACAGGTTATTACTGGCGCTTTGAAGCAGAACAACATAAAGGTATGTTTAAGACTCCCACAGTGCGTAATGCAGCACTTACAGCTCCATATATGCACAATGGTGTATATACCACACTAGAGCAAGTAATGGACTTTTACAACCAAGGCGGTGGCGGCGGACTAGGATTTGACCTTCCACATCAAACCTTACCATTTGATAATCTCAAGCTCACAGATGAGGAACTTGCTTCCTTAACTGCGTTTGTAAAAACACTCATAGATGATAAGGTAGAGGATAATTACTAGCAGTTGCTAATAGAAAATATCAACCCACAAAAAAGCCCATCAATTAGGATGGGCTTTTTTTATGTAATGTAAAACGAGTAACTACTGTATTGGTTTTCCTGCAGAATTCCAATTATTAATTCCGCCTTCAAGATCATAAATCGTTGTAAATCCTGCTTCCTTAAGTTGTTGCACGCACTTGGCACTTCTACCTCCTTTTGCACAATACACATAAACAGGCTTACTCTTATCTAGCGTTTCTATTTGAGATTGCCAGTTAGGATTATTCATTTCAAAATGCTTAGCATTTTCAAGGTGACCACCCTCCCACTCATTATCTCTGCGTACGTCTACAAGTTGTGCTCCTGTAACTAACGCTTCCTTTTCAAAGGTATCAACATCAATCACTGTGATAACTTCTTTAGTAGCAACACCGCTTATTTCTTTTTGAGAAGTAGCTTCATTACAACTCCACAGAGAGAAACAAAGCGACATCACAATGAGCGTATATCTTAAACGCTGGCTATTCTTAATGCGCTGCATCCCAAGCATTATAACCACCTAACAAGTTGTATGTGTTGTTTAACCCTTTTTGCCCCATAAGAGCACATGCTTGTACACTACGTACTCCTGAGCGACAATACACGTAATAGTTTTTACTCTTATCAAGCTTTTCTACCTCATCAAGGAATCCTTGACCTAGATATATATCAATATGTTTTGCCCCTTCTATCATTCCGTTTTCTACTTCTTCTTCCGTACGTACGTCTAGAATTACAGCATCTTTATCTTGAGCAATTTTTTCTTCCCATTGTGGGATTGTTAAATCTGTCATTGTTTAATATTTGTGCAATAGTACATATCTCTATGAGCCATCGCAATTAGTATTTGTTTAAAATTAGATGAATTATGTCAATTTAATGCTAGAAGTATCTGCCTTTTTTATGGCACCATATCCACCTAGCACATTCACTACATTATTTATGCCATATGACCTTGCTATAGATGCATAAATAAGAGATCTATAACCACCTGCGCAATGTATGTGATAGGTATAACCTGCTTCCAGCGTGTGCGCATTAACGTGCACTTCATCTAGACCCATATGTTGCAGTCCCTCTATATGACTTGTTGCATATTCACCAGCTTTACGTACATCTAGCGGATTCTTAATATCGCCAGTAGCAATACCATCTACAAATTCTTGAGCTGTTACTTCTGCTGTAGCAACTACCGTCCTGCCAGATTGCTCCCAAGCCTCTACTCCTCCTTCTAAGAACCCTAAACTATTATCATAACCTACTCTCGCAAGTCTCGTTACTACTTCCTCTTCAGTACCTTCTTCGGCGATAAAGATTATTTTTTGGTGAATATCTGCGATGAGTGCTCCTATCCACGGTGCAAACTGTCCTTGTAATCCTACAAACCAAGCTTGAGGTAATGACGCTTTCGCGAAAGCGGAAACACTTCTTGTATCAAGTACGAGTACCTCCTTTTCATTTGCCAGTTTTTCAAACTGATCAGGAGTCAAAGCCGTTGTTCCTCTATTGATAATGGTATCAAAATCTGTATTTGCCTTCTTATTCATTGCCACATTATGTGGAAAATAAGCTGGTGGAAGTGTCAAGCCATCTGTGAGCTCTTTAATAAAGTCCTCTTTATTGAGCTTAAATGCGTAATTATTTTGCTTTTGATTACCTAGCGTATCACTGGTCTCACTACTCATGTTTTTACCGCAAGCAGATCCCGCTCCATGTGCAGGATAAATGATAATGTCGTCAGATAAAGGTGCAATCTTATGGTGTAATGAGTCATATAAATGACCTGCAAGATCTTGAGTTGTAAGATCAGTTTTGGCAGCGAGATCTGGTCTTCCTACGTCACCTATAAAAAGCGTATCCCCTGTAAAAAGAGCTCCTTCTTTTCCTTGTTTATCTTTAAGAAGGTAACACGTAGACTCCATGGTATGACCTGGCGTATGGATGGTGGTAATAGATAAATCTCCCAAGATAAATATCTCTCCATCACTCGCGCTGTGATAGTCATATCCAGCCTTTGCATTAGGTCCTAAAATCACGGTAGCGCCAGTAGCTTTTGCAAGATCAACCTGACCACTCACAAAATCTGCATGAAAATGAGTTAGAAAAATATACTTAATGGTCGTCTTATTTTCTGCTGCAAGATCAAGGTACGGTTGTACCTCGCGCAGAGGATCTATAATAGCTCCTTCTCCATTTGAACTTATAAAATAAGCTCCTTGAGCTAGACATTTAGTATATAATTGCTGTAATATCATTCTGGGATTTTGAGTGCAAATTTACGAAATACTCGCAGATGTTATTAGACAAAAAAAAGAGCCCACAAAAGGCTCATTTTATAATTTTATTTTTCTCAAATTACGATTTAATAGCACAACCTATTGCTTTGGTTTCTTTAAGCGTAACTTCTTTGCCTGACAAAATCTCATCAAGGGCATTCTCTAAGTATTTTTCTGTAACAGCTTTTTCATCTCGGCTACTATTATCTATAGCGCCTATGTACTTAACTATATTTTTTTCTTGAACGCGTTGCAACACGTATACATGTGGAGTTTTGGTCGCTCCATATTTAGGAAAAATTTCTTGACCATCATCTAGCAAATAAGGAAATGTAAATCCCTTCTTCTTTGCACGTTGTTGCATCGCTTTAAAACTGTCTCCAGGCTTAATATGTGGATCATTAGGATTAATCGCGATTACCGGATAACCTAACTTTTTATATTTTGTATCAATAGCAATTAATCTATCTTCATTAGCTATTGAGAAAGGACAAGTGTTACATGTAAACACAACTACAAAACCCTTTGCATCCTCAAAGTCACTCAATGACATCATCTCATTATCTATATTACGTAGATAAAAATCTCCTGCTTCATCACCTATGTCGTATCCGCTTCTATCCTTTTTAATAACAGCATTTGCAGCAAATGCAGATACTACTACTACTAAGGCTAATAACGTTAAGATTTTAAATGTTTTCATTATTAATTAATTAAGGTATTCAATTCTTGCTCTATTTCTTCATAAGTAAAAGAGCGCTCATAAAATTTCTTTCTTTTTGATCCCGTGATAAGTGTTGCTGGTATCGCACCACTCCACGAATCATTTACTTTTGGTATCCACGCATTTGCATCTCCATCATCTAGATATAAAACTTCAGATTGTAAATCTTTCTTCTCAACAAAAGCTTTAAGAGCTTCTAATTGATCTGGAAAGTCAAGACTCACTAATAAAATAGTTACATCTTTATTTTTATACTCTTCTCCTAACTTTTCAAAAGCCGGCAACTCCCTGATACATGGAGCACACCATGTTGCCCAAAAGTTTATCACTAAAGTTTCAGAAGGATGATTTTGTATATAATATTCTAAGCCATCATAATCCAATGCTTTTATATTACTACCTTCTATTAATGCCTCTTTATAATCCTTTTGCCCTTCTTGGCAGGATGTTAAGATGATTAATAAGACAATTAGCATTCGCTTCATCCTTCAAAATTATTGTGATTGTGTCTTTTACACTTCTCAATTAACACACTTTATGAGAGGATTGTTAAGGATTTTAGAATGCTTTCAACCTTCACGTGTTAAAAAACTCATAAAGACTTTGGTCAGTTCATTTACAAACGTACATTTGTATATACAAATATTGTAATGACAATAGAAGAGCATATTAAAACAAAAACTTTAGGTATAGCACAAAAGCTTACTATAAACCTATCATATACAGCACAATGGTCTAATGATATACTTGCGAGTGCATTGAAGTCTCACGATTTGTCATTACAGCAATTTAATGTGTTGCGCATATTAAGGGGACAAAAAGGAAAGCCAGCAAATCTCTCTACACTCAATGAGCGTATGGTTACTAAGGCTAGTAACACGACAAGACTAGTAGATAAGCTTATCAAAAAAGAATTAGTAGCACGAGCTACTTGCCCTTCTAATCGCCGTAAAGTAGAAATCACTATTACAGATGGTGGCCTTTCACTACTAAAAATACTTGACACGGCGATTAGTAATGCCGAAGAAAAAATTACGTCCCAACTAGACAATAATGAGATAGAGCAGCTC
Organism: Dokdonia sp. Hel_I_63; assembly: GCF_007827285.1. Taxonomy (NCBI): domain Bacteria; kingdom Pseudomonadati; phylum Bacteroidota; class Flavobacteriia; order Flavobacteriales; family Flavobacteriaceae; genus Dokdonia; species Dokdonia sp. Hel_I_63. The sequence goes on from NZ_VISD01000001.1 coordinate 3,093,804, forward strand.
AATAACTTGCTCAATAAATTACGAACAGAAACAAAAAACTAAAAAAATGAAAAAGAAAATCACAACAGCTTTATTAGCACTTATCGTTACTACAGGTGCATTTGCAAACACAAACCCAATTCTTAAAAAGGTTATTGTAAAAGAAAGCAGTATCAACTGGACTGGAAAAAAAGTATTAGGCCAACACAATGGAACTATTGATCTTGTTTCTGGTTCATTAGAAATGGAAGACGATAAACTAGTAGGCGGAAATTTTGTTGTAGACATGACAACTATCGCAGTTACGGATCTTAAAGCAGGAGAAGGAAAAGAAAAACTAGAGGGACACTTGAACTCTCCAGATTTCTTTGACACTGCAAATCATAATGAAGCAACTTTTACTATTACAGAGGTTACAGAAAGTGCTACTGGATATAATGTTGTGGGAGACCTAACTATTAAAGGTCATACAGAATCTGTATCAGTAAATATGGTTGTAAGTGAAAATACAGCCACCACTACTTTTAATGTAGACCGCACAAAATATGGAGTACGTTACGGATCGGCATCATTTTTTGACAACTTAAAAGACAACGCAATCTCAGATAATTTTGAACTTGCTGTAAACTTGACTTTTTAAATACAATCCCTAGATTAGCCCGAGAAAAGCTCAATATATAATTTTTATAGATTGAGCTTTTATATTAACAAAGTGGTTACTATCTTTGAATAACAAATGAAAAACAATACAGTACATACTTGGTGGTGGATTACACAACAATCGTTGTCGTAAGCGCCTACCTATGTTTTTACATATACAGCCTGTCTTACGACAGGCTTTTTTTATGCTCTCAAGTCGCCTTAAAGCCGACAATAATTTAAATGAATAATGACATATAAATTAAAAACTTCCTCAAAACGCCTTCTGGCAGACACCATTACTCCGGTATCCGTATATCTAAGATTGCGTGACCGTTTTCCTAATAGTTTGCTGCTCGAGAGTAGTGATTATCATGCAAATGATAACAGTTTCTCATACATCTGCTGCAATCCTATCGCTTCCATAGAAGTGGGTAACGGCATCATAACACAGCAATTTCCAGATGGTAAAAGCGAGGAAATAACAATTACTGATGATACTAACGTTGTGGGTGTTTTAGACGCTTTCGCGAAAGCGTTCTCATCTACAAAGACCGCTCATAAATTCATAAATAATGGCTTGTTTGGCTATTTATCGTATGACTCTGTGCAGTACTTTGAAGATCTAAAAATCTCCAAAAAAGAGGAAGATCTGAATATACCGGATATCTATTATGCGGTATATCAAAATATCATCGCTATCAATCACTTTAATAATGAAGCGCACATCTTCTGCCACAATACTTCTGGAGAAAGTAATATTGAGGAGATAGAGCAAATGCTCAAGTCAAAAAACTTTGCCGAATATAAGTTTGCTCGTAATAATGAGCTTACCAGCAATATTACAGACGAAGATTACAAAGCACTTGTAGACACCTGCAAGAAGCACTGCCAGCGTGGTGATGTATTCCAGATTGTACCTAGCAAGCGATTCTCTCAGCAGTTTACTGGTGATGAGTTTAATGTATATAGAGCACTACGTAGTGTAAATCCATCTCCTTACTTATTCTATTTTGATTACGGAGATTATAAGATTTTTGGGTCTTCACCAGAGGCACAAATCATTGTGCAAGATAGAAAGGCAGAGATTCACCCAATTGCAGGAACCTTTAAAAGAACAGGTAATGATGAGCAAGATGCCATCCTTGCCAAAGAACTTGCAAAAGACGAAAAAGAAAACTCAGAGCACGTAATGCTGGTAGATCTTGCTCGCAACGACCTATCAAGAAATGGCCACGATGTTACGGTAGAGACCTATCGTGAGGTGCAGTTTTTCTCTCACGTGATTCACCTTGTGAGTAAAGTAACTGGGCAAATGCATGAGGACAGTAATACACTACAAGTAGTGGCGGATACTTTCCCTGCAGGAACCTTAAGCGGAGCACCAAAGCACATGGCTATGCAGCTTCTCGAAAAATATGAAAATCGAAACAGAACCTTCTACGGTGGAGCGATAGGTTTTATGGATTTTTACGGTAATTTTAATCACGCAATTATCATTCGTTCATTTTTAAGTAAAAATCACACGCTACACTGGCAAGCAGGCGCTGGAGTAGTATCAGGAAGTGACCCAGCAAAGGAATTACAAGAAGTTTATAACAAATTAGGAGCGCTTAATAAAGCACTTGACATCGCAGAAGACATATAGACCATGAAAAAGATATTAGTAATAGATAACTACGATTCCTTTGTGTACAATCTTGTGCACTACCTAGAAGAATTAGATTGCATCGTGACTGTAAAGCGTAATGACCAGTTTGCACTTGAAGAGTGTGACCACTACGATAAGATACTACTCTCACCTGGCCCTGGAATTCCTGATGAAGCTGGCTTACTTAAAGACGTTATCAAAACCTATGGAGGAAGAAAACCTATTCTAGGCGTTTGCCTCGGGCAGCAAGCTATAGGCGAAGTTTTTGGAGGAACTTTAATTAATCTTGATAAGGTATTTCACGGAGTAGCAACACAGGTTCAAATAACAAAGCCAGATACTGTACTGTTTAAGGACCTAGGTGAAGATATAGCTGTTGGACGCTACCATTCATGGGTAGTAGCTACAGAAGATTTTCCACCAGCACTGGAAATTACTGCGATTGATGATAATGGTCAGATTATGGCTTTACGTCATAGGGAACTTGATATACGTGGTGTACAGTTTCACCCAGAATCTGTACTAACACCAGATGGAAAAACGATGATTAAAAACTGGGTACTTAGTTAAACTTTTAGTTATGAAAATCACAGTACTACTTTTATTGAGTTGCTTCCTGTTAATGGGAGGTTGCGATAGCACGCAGAAATCTGCTCAACCTGCTAGTCAAAACGAACCAGAAGTAGTGATAGAAGCATCTCCAGAACCTTTGAAAGAGGTATTGCCAGAAGAGAAAACAGATGCTCATAAAAAACTGATTTTCAATACAAAATTAAGTGTGAGTCCAGAAAGACCTAACTGGGTTCTGTTTTCAAACGGCACCTACGTTATATTCCCAAAAGGAACTAGTAAAGATGATATGCGCAAGAGCGCAATAGGTCTTTTGCAACGCTACAATAATGAACCTTTTAAAGTAAGAAAATCACCTATCGTAAAAGGATGGGTAGCAAGCTCTCCAAAAGGCATTTATAATTATGTAGCGCTAGCACAAGCGAGCTCACGCCTAGCAACCAATAAAGAACTTGCAAGCATAGGAAAACAAAATGTAATGAAAGATAAGGCAAATCCTGTGATCATTCACATCAACATACCAAAACGATGAAACAAATACTCAATAGATTAATAAATCACAATCAGCTCACAAAAACAGAGAGTCGTGAGGTACTCGTAAATATTTCTGAAGGAAAATATAATCACAGTCAGATTGCTTCTTTTCTCACAGTCTATATGATGCGTAGCATTACTGTAGATGAGTTAGAAGGTTTTAGAGACGCATTGCTAGACCTCTGTCTTGCAGTGGATTTTTCTGAGTATAATGCTATAGATCTTTGTGGTACTGGAGGTGATGGAAAAGATACTTTTAATATCTCTACACTTTCTAGTTTTATCACTGCTGGTGCTGGAGTAAACGTTACAAAACACGGTAATTACGGAGTGAGCTCTGTGAGTGGTAGTAGTAATGTAATGGAGCACCTTGGGATTAAATTTAGTAATGACAAGGACTTTTTAAAACGTTCTATGGATGAAGTGGGCATGTGTGTATTACACGCACCACTCTTTCACCCTGCTATGAAAAATGTTGCTCCCATACGTAGAGAACTAGGTGTAAAGACCTTTTTCAATATGCTAGGCCCTATGGTTAATCCTGCGTTCCCAAGCAACCAGCTAGTGGGCGTTTTTAATCTCGAACTTGCTAGAATGTACGGATATTTATATCAAAAAGGTGATAAGAATTTTACCATACTACATGCCCTAGATGGTTATGATGAGATCTCACTTACGGGAGCCACAAAAGCAATTACTAATCATACAGAGATGATGCTCGAGCCAGCAGATTTTGGCGTAAGCCCGCTTCTACAGAAAGATATTTATGGTGGTGATACTGTGGAGTCTTCGGCAAAGATATTTATGGATGTGATTTCAGGTAAGGGAACAGACGCTCAGAATAATGTGGTGTGTGCAAATGCAGGAATGGCGATTGCCACCGTACAGGGGCTAACACCTCTTCAAGGATTTGAAAAAGCAAAAGAGAGTTTGTTTTCTGGTAAAGCCGCTCAAAAACTAAGCAAATTACAAGCCTTAAGCAACTAAGATGACGATACTAGATAAAATTACAGCAGATAAAATCAAGGAAGTAGCTTTGAGAAAAAGTCTTATTCCTGTGAGTCAGCTAGAGCAATCTGTGCTTTTTGAACGAGATATTATTTCGCTTGCTACCGCAGTACGCAATGGCTCTGGTATTATTGCAGAGCACAAAAGAAGATCACCAAGTAAGTCTGTTATAAATAACAGCTTAAACGTGCAAGATGTAGCTCGTGGTTATGAGCAGGCAGGTGTAAGTGGGATGTCGGTTTTGACAGATATGAAATACTTTGGTGGTGCACTAGATGATTTAATTATTGCTAGAGCAACGACTAGTTTTCCACTATTACGCAAAGAGTTTATAGTAGATGAATACCAGATTCTTGAAGCCAAAGCCTACGGTGCAGATGCAATATTACTGATTGCAGCTACGCTTTCGCGAAAGCAAATAGAGCAGTTTTCCACCTTTGCAAAAAGTCTTGGTCTCGATGTGCTTTGTGAATCTCATAATGAAGAGGAATTACAGAAGTCGATTATGCCATCTGTAGATATGCTAGGCATCAACAACCGAAATCTTAAGACCTTCGAAGTAAGTCTAGAAACGAGCAAGGAACTCATCAAGCAGATTCCAGACGATTTTACAAAAATCTCAGAAAGCGGCATTAGCTCGGTTGAAGCGATTAAAGAACTAAAACCACACGGTTTTCACGGATTTTTAATTGGTGAAAACTTTATGAAAACAGATAATCCAGGAGAGAGTGCAGCAACTTTTATTAATCAGTTATGAAGTTAAGATATAAAAAGAAAAAGCTTATTATTTATGCAGTGATTGCCATTGTATGGAGTTTACTTGGCATTATATCCTTTATAGAAAATGAAAACAATTTCATGAAGTACTCGTACCTCGTGCTTGGTGTCGTGCATATTATAATATTTATATTATATCAACATCAAGGATATGCAAAGATTACCAATGGTGTTTTAATCGTTGGAGAATTGAAAAAAAAAAGAATCTCCATTGATCAACTTATAGAGATTAAACACGTGGCTGGAGATTTTGTACTTGTTTCGGAAACAAATAAAGTAAGTCTTAGTAAGGATCAAGTGCGCGAGGAAGACTGGAAAGAGTTTATAGCAATCCCAAAGATTAAAACCTTAGATCCACATCAATATAATTCTTAGAAGATTAAATAATTACAATTAACCTCAATCGCAATCCTATCATGAAAATCAAAATATGCGGTATGAAATATAATACACAAGAGGTCGCTGCATTGCAGCCAGACTATCTTGGATTTATATTTTATGAGAAGAGCAAACGAGATTTTGGCGACCTAGAGATTCCTGAATTACCTGAGGGAATTGACCGCGTTGGTGTTTTTGTAGATGCTGATATTGCTTTCGCGAAAGCGAAAATAATACAGCACAACCTCAACGTAATCCAGTTGCACGGGAGTGAGTCGCCTGAATACATAAAAGAACTTCAAGGTTGTGTGGTCGAGCGCAGTCGAGACCTCAACATTTGGAAAGTTTTTGGAATAAAAGACAACTTTGATTTTGAAAAACTTAAGCCTTATGAAGGAATTGTGGATGGCTTCCTTTTTGACACCAAGGGAAAAGAAAAAGGAGGAAATGGATACACCTTTGACTGGAGTGTATTAAAAGATTACACGTCTCAAACACCTATTATTTTAAGCGGTGGCATAGGACTAGAAGAAGTAGAAAAAGTAACAAAAATACTGGCGACAGATTTGCCTATTATCGCACTTGATGTAAATAGCAAGTTTGAAGATAAGCCAGGAATGAAGAATATAGAAAAATTGAAAAAGTTTAAAGCAGCGATTGCAGCGTTTACGCCGTCTCGCTCATAATACAATTGCTATGAATACACTAGAAAAAGAAAAAAGTTACCAAGCAGACGAGAGAGGCCATTATGGAGATTTTGGAGGTGCTTTCATCCCAGAAATGCTCTATCCTAATGTAGAAGAATTGCGCTCACAGTATGTACAAATCATGCAAGAGCCAGACTTCCAAGAGGAGTTCAAGCAACTCTTAAAAGACTATGTAGGTCGCCCTACGCCACTTTATTATGCAAAAAGATTTAGCGAGAAGTATGGTACAAAAGTGTACTTAAAAAGAGAAGATCTTTGTCATACAGGAGCTCATAAAGTAAACAACACGATAGGTCAGATTTTAATGGCGCAGCGTCTAGGTAAAACTAGAATCATTGCAGAGACTGGTGCTGGACAGCATGGTGTTGCCACGGCTACCGTTTGTGCACTTATGGGACTAGAATGTATCGTATACATGGGTGCTGTAGATATAGAGCGCCAAGCGCCTAATGTGGCACGTATGAAAATGCTAGGAGCAACTGTACGCCCAGCAATGTCTGGAAGTAGAACGCTTAAAGATGCGACTAACGAGGCTATACGTGACTGGATTAATAACCCAGTAGACACTCACTACATTATAGGTTCTGTAGTAGGGCCACACCCTTATCCAGATATGGTAGCTCGTTTCCAGTCGGTGATTTCTGAGGAGACTAAGAAACAATTATTAGAAAAAGAAGGAAAAGAAAATCCTGACTATGTAGTTGCCTGTGTAGGTGGTGGTAGTAATGCTGCTGGATTATACTATCACTATCTAGATCAACCAGATGTAGGCATTATTGCTGTAGAAGCTGCTGGAAAAGGAGTAGATACTGGTGAGAGTGCTGCAACATCTGCACTGGGACGTGAGGGAATTATACACGGAAGTAAGACCTTATTAATGCAAACAGACGATGGGCAGATTACAGAGCCTTACTCTATCTCCGCTGGTCTTGACTATCCTGGTGTAGGACCTATGCACGCAAACCTGTTCCGCTCTGGACGTGGGGAGTTTATCTCTGTTACAGATGAAGATGCGATGACAGCTGGACTAGAATTAAGTAAGCTAGAAGGAATTATTCCTGCGATAGAAACAAGTCATGCGCTTGCTATTTTTGAAACCAGAAAATTCAAAAAAGATGATATTGTAGTGATCAATCTTTCAGGACGTGGTGATAAGGATTTAAATACCTATATCGATTATTTCAAATTATAGAAGCACGCTTTAGCGAAAGCAAAATAAACATCAACAATTATAAATTCCCACCTATGCGGGAATGACAAAATATTTATTCAGATGAATAGAATAAAACAAAAATTACAAGAAGATAAAAAGCTACTAAGCTTATACTTCACTGCTGGATATCCAGCGATAGATGATACCGTTTCTATCTTAACGCAGCTTCAAGAAAGCGGTGTTGATATGGTGGAGATAGGATTACCTTTTTCAGATCCGCTAGCAGATGGGCCTACTATTCAAGAGTCAAGTACTGCTGCGCTTCATAACGGAATGACTACCGAAAAACTTTTTAGCCAGTTGGACGGTATTCGTGAGACCATTCACATTCCGCTTATCGTAATGGGTTACTTTAACCCGATGTTGCAATATGGCGTTGAAAAATTCTGTAAGCGCTGTCAAGAAATAGGTATCGATGGTATTATTATGCCAGACTTACCACTAGCAGAATACGAAGCGGAGTATAAAGCAATTTTTGAAAAATACGGACTTATCAATGTGTTTCTCATTACCCCTCAAACGAGTGATGCGCGCATCCAGCAACTAGATGCAGCAAGTGATGGTTTTATCTATATGGTGAGTAGCGCGAGTACTACGGGTGGTACAAGCGGCTTTAGTAATACGACTTCAGATTACTTTGAGCGCATCGCTGCAATGAATCTAAAGAGCCAGCAAATTGTAGGATTTGGTATTAGTAATGAAGAGACTTTTAAAGCAGCCACTACCCATCAAAAAGGAGCCATTATAGGAAGTGCTTTTATAAAGCATATTACTAATAATGGAGCAAATAGTGTGGCTAGCTTTGTAGAAACCATTAGGTAATCAACACTTTAACCTAAGACTAACAAGCCTTTAAGACGAATTAACAACTGTGATTTTTATCTTTATATCAACTTAAAAAAGAAAAAGATTATGGAACGTAAATTTGAAAGAAAAATAGAGCAAACTAACCCGACCAATCCAACGGGAAATGTAAACCAGACTACAAATGACTTTGATATCGATAAAAAGACTATCAAAGAACAACAGAATAAAAAGTAAGTTGAGATTACCCTATATATAAATGGTAAAGCCGCCCAATGGGCGGCTTTTTTATGATTTTATCTGAGTAAATTATACTACGCTTTCTCTTGAATTTCTTTCCAAATCCCATTTGCACAAGGTTCTACCACATCTGGCACTAGACCAGAACAGTCACCACCATTACGTATTACATCGCGCACAATAGATGAGGAGATATAACTCTTACCAGAGCTGGTAAGTAAGAATACGGTCTCGATACCAGATAATTTTCTATTAGTATGAGCTATCGCTTTTTCAAACTCAAAATCTCCAGGGTTACGCAGTCCTCTTAGTATGAATTCGCTTTCTTGCTCCTTACAGAAGTCTATAGTAAGACCTTTATAAGTCATTACTTTAATACGCGGCTCATCTTTAAAAGTATCTTCTAGAAATTGCTTGCGCTGCTCTAAAGAGAACATATATTTTTTATCTGAGTTGACACCTATAGCAAGTATTACCTCATCAAAAAGGGTAAGACCTCTTTCTATAATATCATAATGCCCAAGAGTAATAGGGTCAAAACTTCCAGGAAATACTGCTTTTCTTATCATAATCTATAGCTTAATATGGTATTCTTTTTAATTACTAGTAACGCTGTTTATACCTGCGCTCGCTTTATACAATGTTCAATGGCTTCACCAAAAACTTCTGCAAGTGATAATCCTGCTGCTTTAAATTCTCTTGGGATAATACTTTCCTTTGACAATCCAGGATTGGTATTTACCTCAACAAAATGCGGCTTACCCTCGTGAAAAATAAAATCTACACGACAAATTCCTTTGAGACTCAAGAGGTCATAAATCCCTTTTGTAAGTCCTTGCACTTCATTTGTCTCTTTTTCGGAGAGTCGTGCGGGCACAATCTCTTGGGATTTTCCAGAGTATTTTGCCTCTAGACTAAAAAAGTCTCCGTCTGGTACAATCTCACAAGCAGGCAATACTTGTGTCTCTCCACCAAAATTATACACGCCTACAGACACCTCTGTACCGCTTAAAAAAGATTCTATCAGCACTTGGCTATCCTCAGAGAACGCATGCTCAAGAGCTTGCTCGAGATCTCCTTCTTTATATACTTTACTCACGCCGTAACTAGATCCTGCACGGTTAGGCTTCACAAAACATGGATACCCCACTTTTAAGGCAAGCGAATTTTTAAAGGGCATGTCTATCACATCGCCTTTATTTACGTACACAGATTGCGCCATTGGCACGCCGTATGAACTTAACACGCTTAGTGTGTCGCGCTTATTAAACGTCATTGCGCTTTCATAAAAGTCACAACTCGTCTGTGGGATTCCTAGTAATTCTAGGTAGGCTTGTAGTTTTCCGTCCTCGCCTGGCGTTCCGTGTATGGTATTGTAACAAGCTTGGAAGGTTACCTTTTTCGCGAAAGCGTCAATAAAGCTAAAATCGCCTTTATCTATTGCAAATCGCTCGCCATCTATCACACAAAACCATCCCTCCTTAAGGATATGCACGGCATACACTTGGTATTTTTCTTTATCTAAAGAAGCAACTACGGTGGCACCACTGTTAAGCGATATTTGGTACTCGCTACTGTAGCCACCCATTAAAACGGCGATATTTTTTTTCTGCACTTTCGTGAAAATTTGAAAAGACAAAACTAAATCTGTCTCGTTAACGTTAATGTAAAAATAGGTATAATCATACCTACACCAAATAGGCTATCTATTTTATATATTTGCACCCTTAACCACAACCCGTCTATGAGTCTTTTAAAATTTCTAGTAAGCAAAGCATTTGTAAAACAAATTGTACTTGCTATCATCATCATCATCGCATTAGTATTTGTTACTAGATGGTGGTTAGGGAGCACCACAAATCACGATGAGCGCATTGCAGTGCCTAATGTAAAAGGGATGACGCTTGATCTAGTCTCTCAAGAACTAGAAAATGCAGACCTGCGTTACTTTATTATTGACAGTGCAAATTTTAATCCTAATTATCCTAAGTATTCTGTGATTGACCAAGAGCCTAATGCTGGTAAATTTGTAAAAGAAAACAGACAGATATACTTAGTACTCAACCCATCTGGTTATCAAAAAATGACCATCCCTCCTATTGTAGGTAAAACACGCCGCCAGGCAGAACCTTCATTAAAGGCACTAGGATTTGAGATAGGAAAAGTAACCTATGTAGACTGGATAGGAAAAGACGAAGTAAGAGATATAAGACACAAAGGAAAGAGAGTGAAAGCTGGAGATAGACTAGAAAAAACTTCTGTTATCGACCTAGTATTAGGTAATGGTAAAGGTGACTACCGCGACGCTATTTCTGATGACTCATCAGACGAAAACTAAACAATGAACGAAGAACAATTTATAGGTCCAGAACCTCAAGACGACGAACTTTACGAGCACTACAGTTTTACTGCTAGTAAAGGTCAAGAACCATTACGCGTAGATAAATTCTTAATGAATTTTGTAGAAAATGCTACCCGTAATAAAATCCAGAAGGCTGCCAAAAACGGTAGCATTCAAGTAAATAATATTGTTGTAAAACAAAATTATAAAGTAAAAGCGGGAGATGTTGTGCGTGCCATGTTTGAGCACCCACCACACGAGTTTTTACTCACTCCAGAAGATATTGATATCGATGTGGTGTATGAAGACGACCAACTTATGGTAGTCAATAAACCTGCAGGAATGGTGGTGCACCCAGGTCACGGTAATTACTCTGGAACGCTTATTAACGCACTTATTCACCACGTAGATAACCTGCCTAACAATTCTAGTGATAGACCAGGGCTTGTACACCGTATAGATAAAGACACTAGTGGTTTACTGGTAGTTGCCAAAACAGAGCAAGCAATGACACACCTCTCTAAGCAGTTTTTTAATAAAACGACAGAGAGAGAATATGTTGCTATCGTATGGGGTAACGTAGTAGATGACGAAGGAACGATAGAAGGAAACATAGGCCGTCACCCAAAGAACAGATTGCAAAACACCGTTTTTTACGGCGAGGATGAAGACCAAGGAAAACCAGCTGTTACTCATTACAAAGTAATAGAGCGCCTAGGCTATGTAACACTTGTGAGTTGTAAGCTTGAGACGGGACGTACACACCAGATACGTGTGCACATGAAGCACATAGGACACACCTTATTTAACGATGAGCGTTATGGTGGTAATGCTATCTTAAAAGGAACGACGTTTACTAAGTATAAACAGTTTGTAGATAACTGCTTTAAGATTTTACCACGCCAGGCACTGCATGCAAAAACATTAGGTTTTGTACACCCTACTACCGGAGAATACAAACGTTTTGAAACCCCAGTACCAGAAGATATGACGGGCTGTATAGATAAGTGGCGATCTTATGCTACGCACAGTAAGGAGCAATAGTTGAACTACGCTTTCGCGAAAGCTGATACTACAAACTCATAATTACATCAAAAGCGAGTCATTGTTTAAAAACAGTGACTCGCTTTTTTTTGGATTATTTTAAAAATGTAAGTTTTTAAATAAATAGTAAAATCCTATCCAACCCCAACCCAACCTTCCCTTCAAAGGGAAGGAGCTAGAAATCTCCCTTTGAAGGGAGATTTAGAGGGATGTTGAACATTTGATATTATTAAACTTTACATCTTTAATAATCACACACCACATTAAACTACCAATCCCACCATAACCAAAAACAATAGCCAAGCACTTAATTATAAGACATTATTGCTAACTTTGATACAAAAGAAAAACACCTATGAAAATTGTTGTATCACCAGCAAAGTCACTCAATTTTGAATCAAAACTTCCAACCACTAGAGCTACGCAACCGCAGTTTCTTGAAGAGGCAGAAAAGCTTAATAGTAAACTCTCAAATACTACAAAGAAAGAGATTCAAGACTTAATGCACATTAGTGAGAAACTGGCAGATTTAAACTATCAGCGTTATCAAGATTTCACAACACCATTTACAATAAGTAATGCGCGACCAGCGGTTTATACTTTTGATGGCGATGTGTATACAGGTCTTGATGCATACACTATCCCAACAGAAAAATTAGACAAACTTCAAGACACGCTAAGAATTTTAAGTGGTATGTATGGAATATTACGCCCACTAGATTTAATGCAAGCTTACCGTCTTGAGATGGGAACTAAGCTAGAATACTACAACACTAAGAACTTGTATGAGTTTTGGGGAGACACGCTTACTAATCGTCTTAATGAGGAACTAGAAGATGATGAGCTTTTTGTTAATCTTGCGAGCCAAGAATACTTTAAAGCAGTACAGCCTAAAAAACTTAAGGTTCCCGTAATCACGCCTATCTTTAAAGACTTTAAAAATGGTAAACTAAAGATTATTGCTTTTTACGCAAAAAAAGCACGTGGCTCGATGGTGCGTTACATTATCGATAAAGATGTAAACAGCATAGAAGATCTTAAAGGATTTGATTATGATGGCTACGCATACAGCGCAGAGGAGTCTAATGAAGATAAAAACGAATTTGTATTTACAAGGTAATTGTCTACAATGACTAAAAACCCATCACAGAGAAATCTATGATGGGTTTTTTACGCTCTGGAAAACATCTTATAATACTAGAACAACTACTAATCCTTCTGCATTTTCGCAGCGTCCTTAGCTTTCTTTCTTCCTTTTTTTCTTCTTTTTGCGCCAAAAGTTCCACGGCTTATTTTTCCTCTTCTTGATTTTTTATCTCCTCTTCCCATATCCATAATTTTAGTTCTTCTCAAGGTAGCATTTTTCAAAAAGAACCTATTTTAAAATTCTGTTAATCATCTGCCTATACTATCTTTATAAATAAAAAGTATCACTATGACGTATTACATTCTTATTGCGCTACAACTGGCATGTGCTTACCACGTTTACAAGAATAAAAATAGTTTTTACTGGTACTTTGCTATCCTCCTATTGCCTGCCATAGGCTGCCTAGTATATATAATTGCTCAGATTTTCAATAAAAAGGGTATTAGTGGTGCTCAAAAAGAAATTACAGCGGTTATTAATCCTAGCAAAAAAATAAGCCAACTAGAAAAGAAAGTAGAATTTGCCGACACGTATTCTAATCGTGTGGAGCTAGGTGATGCATTACTTGCGATAGGTAACTTTAAAGAGGCAGCGATTCAATACGATAGTGTTTTAAAAGGAAGTCAGAAAAACGATTACTATGCAAACACACAATTACTACTTGCTCTTTTTGAGCAAGAAAAGTATGATGAAGTAATTGCCATAGGTGAGAAAATGAGCGCCGTCTCAGATTTTGAAAAGTCGCAAGCACAGTTTAAATATGGGCTCGCATTATCAAAAACTGGTAAGGATGACGAAGCTGAGGCTATCCTTAAAAAAATAGATCAGCGATATTCTAATTATCCTGAGCGCGTGCAACTCTCAAAATTTTATATTGAAAGTAAGATGCAATCTAAAGCGCTAGAAGTGCTACACGAGATGCAAGAAGAGTTTTTAAACCTCACTACACCCAACAGAAAACTACATAAAAACACGTTTATAGAGGTAGAAAGACTTGTTGCTGCGACACAATCATAATGTCTGTTTTTAAACATACACATCCTTATCCTCCGTTTAATATTGAGAACTCCACAAAACTCATTGTAGGCACACTTCCTCCTCCTAGATTTACCGAAGGCACTCTTAAAACGGGAGATGTAAACTTTTGCTACGGCAGTATCGATGGGCAACTATGGCCTATTTTAAATAAGATTTTTAATCTCAATCTTACTTTTGAAACTACAGAGCAAGCCATTCAAGAGCGTAAAGATTTTCTCATATCTCGCAATATCGGTGTTTGTGATATCGTCGCTTCCTCAGAACGTATTAAAATAGACGCCTCAGATATTGGGATGACTAATGTGACGCTTAGAGATATTTTCGGTTACTTGAGCAAATCCCCAAAAGTAGAAACACTATTATTCACCGGCGGAAATAGTAAAAATGGCCCTGAGTATTTCTTTAGGAAAGCTTGCAAAGAAAAGGATGTAAAGTTAAAAGTGGTAAGCAGCGAAGTACCGCGAGTACATCAGTTTCAATGGCAAGGACGCACTATTAAAACGGTGTCTCTCACGGCACCTTCTGGAGCGGCAAACAGAGCCGTGGGCAGTCTTGCGCTTTACAAACAACTCAAAAAGGAAAATCCGCAATTCAATACGATAGACTTCAGAGTCTTGCAGTACACTCCTTTCTTTTAATATTTTTACGCTTTCGCGAAAGCGTAACTCAAACACTATACATCCAAAAATAACTTACTTTTTATTTTTGAGCCAATTTGTATCTTCACACTTCAAGTACAACCAAATGAAAAGACTTTTTTTACTCCCACTACTCGCCATTATCATAAGTTGTGGTGACACAAAAGATAATCCAGAAAATAAAGACTTCACTACGCGTTTTGAAAAAAGCGGAGGTACAGAAACCCCAACCTACCAAGAAGTTATCGCTTTTTATAAAGATCTTGATACTGCATATCGTTCTATTAAAACCTATGAAGTAGGCACGACAGATGCTGGCGAACCGCTCACGCTGGTTACCTTTAATCCTAACCGAAGCTTTGACAGTGAGTTTTCTGACGATAATGATGTGCGTCGTATTCTCATTAATAATGGTATTCACCCTGGCGAGTCAGATGGGATAGATGCTACCATGATGCTCATGCGCGATCTTGCACAAGGAAAGGTAGAAGCTCCAGAAAACACATGGGTAAGTGCGATTGCAATTTATAATGTGGGTGGCGCGCTTAACCGTAATAGCGGGACGAGAACCAATCAAAACGGACCAAAAGAATATGGTTTCCGAGGAAATGCACAAAACTATGATCTTAACCGTGACTTTATAAAGCGTGACACAAAAAATGCTGCCGCTTTTGCAGAAATTTACCACATGATTGAGCCAGATGTTTTTATAGATAATCACGTAAGCAATGGCGCAGATTATCAATACACGCTCACACACCTTTTTACACAGCACAACAAACTAGGAGGAGCGTTAGGTGACTACGTGCATGATGAGTTCCAGCCTATGCTAGAGGAAGACCTTAAGACAAAAGACTGGGAGATTACTCCTTATGTAAACGTCTTTAATAGCACTCCCGAAAAAGGTTTTAGTCAGTTTATGGATTACCCACGCTACTCGACGGGTTTCACCTCGCTATGGAACACCATAGGACTCATGGTAGAAACCCATATGCTCAAACCCTACAAACCTAGAGTAGAAGGAACGTACGAATTAATGAAGAGCATCTTAAAAATCACTGCCGAGAACGGCACGAAGATTAAAGAAATGCGTGAAGATGCTTTTAACGCTTTCGCGAAAGCGGAAACCTATCCTGTGCAATTTGAGTTAGATACTACAAAAACCACGACCCTAGACTTCTTAGGATATGAAGGAAAGATGCAGCCTAGTGAAGTAACCGGGAAGGAACGTCTTAAATATGACGTAAGTAAACCATTTACTAAGAAGGTTACGTACTACGATTATTTCAAGCCTACAAAGGAGGTAACGATACCAAAAGCTTATGTAATCCCAAGGGGTTACAGAGATGTTGCGCTTATTTTAAAGGCAAATGACATTAAGTTTGATCAGCTTAAAAAGGACACGACATTTGTTGCTCAAGTATATCATATAGACACCTATGAAACTCGAAATAGCCCTTATGAAGGTCATTATTTACATTACAACACCAGTTTAAAAACTTCTGAAGAAGAAGTTACCATACCAAGAGGTGGCTACATAGTACCTACAGACCAAAAAGGAATACGCTACATTCTAGAAACGCTAGAGCCAGAGGCGACAGATAGTTTCTTTAACTGGAACTTTTTTGACACCATATTGCAACAGAAGGAAGGCTTCTCGCCATATGTATGGGAAGATAAGGCTCAACAATTTCTTGAGACTCACCCTAAAATTAGAATAGAGTTTAATCTCAAGAAATCATTAAATCCTGATTTTGCAAATAACTGGTACGCTCAGCTAGACTGGATTCATAAAAAATCTTCTAGCTATGAGAAAGCACACCTACGCTACCCTATCGTTAGGATGCTTAATTAAATATTCTTTAGGAAAGATAAGCTTGATATTTTCATAAGATTTATCAAGCGCTTTCTGTGATTTTTCAAAGTTGAGCCACTTAGCTTTCTTAATGCCTTCCTTAGCTTGCGGCACTAGCTCGTCTGTGCAGCTTGTGTGCATTTCAAACCAGAAGGTCTCCTTAAGCCTGAACTCGCCATTGCGTTTAAAAACATGGTAAGTAATTTCCAGAGGCTTTGTAATAGTGAGACCAGTAACACCTGTCTCCTCCTCTACTTCTCTAATAGCACAGTCCTCTATATCTTCTTTTTTCTCAATCTTACCTTTAGGCAAGTCCCAGCGACCATTGCGATAGATAAAAAGAATTTCCTTTTTATCGTTATATACGAGTCCGCCGCCCGCTATTACAAGTTTAAGTTTCTTGCGCAGGTGCTTGAGTAACTTCTCTTCCTTAGGGTGGTAGAGGTTAATATATAACTGTTCTCCATCATATAATTTCTTGATCAGTTTCTTAATCTTGACCTTCTTTATGGAGATGGTTTTATAGTTCTTCCCTATTACCTTTTCTGTAGATAGAATAATAGGAATATCATTCACAAAAACTTTATACATTTGCAGTATGATTTTAGACAAAGAAACGGCAAAAAAAACTGCCGAATTGCTTTTGCAAATTAATGCAATAAAATTACAACCGCAAGAACCTTTTACATGGGCTTCTGGTTGGCAATCCCCAATTTATTGTGATAACCGCATCACACTATCGTACCCTCCTATTAGAAACTACATTCATCAAGAAATGGCAAAGCAAGTAGAAAACATCTACGGCAAGCCAGATGCTATTGTGGGTGTTGCTACAGGAGCTATAGGTATTGGTATGCTTGTTGCAGATTATCTCAACGTACCATTTGCTTATGTACGTCCAGAGCCTAAGAAGCATGGACGTAAAAACCAGATAGAAGGTCACCTAGAACCTAACAGCACTGTTGTGGTGATAGAAGATCTTATAAGCACAGGTAAGAGTAGCCTTATGGCAGTAGAAGCTCTTAAAAATTCTAACATGACGGTAAAAGGGATGCTTGCCATCTTTACCTACGGTTTTGATACTGCTACTCAGAATTTTGAAGAAGCTGGAGTTACACTCAACACACTTAGTGATTACTCTCATTTACTACTACAAGCTAGGGACACAAATTTTATTACCGAAGCACAACAAGAAACGCTAGAAAACTGGCGTAAGAACCCGTCAACCTGGGAAAAATAATATTAAAAAAACCTAAATGAATTTAGAAAGTCCTGTAAAGACGCTCAACAAGTCACAAGAAGAAGTTTATAACTTCTTAATGAACATTGAGAACTTTGAAAAATTAATGCCAGAGAACACTAAGTTTGAAAAGATAAGCGACACACGTTTCCTTTTTGGACTTAAAGGTATGCCAGAAATAGTATTAGACCTTAAGGAAGGAATTCCTCATAGTAAAGTAGTACTAGGAGCAGCAAGTGACAAAATACCTTTCCAACTTACTGCAGATATTAAAGAACTAGCAGCAGATAAAACTGAGGTACAACTTCACTTTGAAGGAGAATTTAACGCCATGATGGCGATGATGGTTAAAGGACCTATCACAAAGTTTATAGGCACACTTTCTGATAATATGGATGTAATTGCATAACGCAGTTTAAATTCAATATTTCGCAAAAATCAAAGAAGTCCTACAATCTTGAGCAATCTCGATGGTAGGACTTTTTTATATGCTTATTTTTACATAATAAATTCAATAATATGGCAGACATAGAGAAGCTAGAAGCATTTGTAACCCAAGTGCGTAGAGATATCGTACGACAAGTACACAAAGTAAGTTCTGGACACCCAGGCGGATCATTAGGATGTGCCGAATTTATTTCGGTTCTCTATCAAGAGCTTATGGAACGTAAAGAAGGATTTGATATGGACGGTATAGGAGAAGATCTTTTCTTCCTTTCTAACGGTCATATATCTCCAGTTTTCTATAGTGTATTAGCTCGTTCTGGATATTTCCCAGTCGAAGAGCTTAACACTTTTAGATTACTTAACTCTAGACTACAAGGACACCCTACTACACATGAAGGGCTTCCTGGAGTGCGTATCGCCTCTGGATCACTAGGTCAAGGATTAAGTGTTGCGGTAGGTGCAGCTCAAGCAAAAAAACTTAACAAAGACAACCACACTATCTATACCTTAATGGGAGACGGTGAATTGCAAGAAGGTCAAAACTGGGAAGCAATTATGTATGCTTCGGCAAAAAAGGTTGATAATATTATCGCTACCGTAGATCTTAACGGACAGCAGATCGATGGTAGCACAGACCACGTATTAAATATGGGAAGCGTGCGCGCAAAATTTGAAGCTTTCGGGTGGATTGTTCTTGATATCGAGCAAGGAAATGATGTAGAAGCTATTGTAAAAGGAATGAATCAAGCCAAAGATCTTTCTGGAAATGGAAAACCAGTTTGTGTATTATTACACACAATCATGGGTAATGGTGTAGACTTTATGATGGGCACCCACGCGTGGCATGGTAAAGCTCCTAATGATGAGCAACTCGCGAGTGCTCTAGCACAGAATCCAGAAACCTTAGGCGACTACTAAACCTTTTTCTTATTACGCTTTCGCGAAAGCGTACCAAAAATCATTACAATGAAAACATACGAAAATACAGGCAGTAAGGATACAAGATCAGGTTTTGGAGCAGGAATGACAGAATTAGGGAGAACAAATCCTAATGTTGTTTCTCTCTGTGCAGATCTTATAGGTTCTCTAAAAATACAAACGTTTATAGATGAAAATCCAGAACGTTTTTTCCAAATAGGAATTGCCGAAGCAAATATGATGGGTATCGCCGCAGGACTAACAATAGGTGGTAAAATTCCTTTCACAGGAACTTTTGCAAACTTCTCTACGGGTCGTGTTTATGACCAGATTAGACAGTCTATCGCATATTCTGACAAAAATGTAAAAATATGTGCATCTCACGCAGGTCTTACCTTAGGTGAAGATGGAGCCACACACCAAATTCTTGAGGACATCGGACTCATGAAGATGTTACCAGGAATGACAGTGATCAATACGTGTGATTATAACCAGACCAAAGCTGCGACTATAGCACTTGCAGATCACGTAGGGCCAGTTTATTTACGTTTTGGACGTCCGGTAGTGCCTAACTTCACTCCTGAAAATCAAAAATTTGAAATAGGGAAAGCAGTACAATTACAAGAAGGTAATGATGTAACTATTGTTGCGACTGGCCACCTAGTATGGGAAGCGCTTGAGGCTTGCAAAGTACTTAATGAAAAAGGCATCACAGCAGAAGTAATCAATATACACACTATCAAACCTCTAGATGCAGAGGCAATCATCAAATCTGTAAAAAAGACTGGATGCGTGGTAACTGCAGAGGAGCATAACTTTTTAGGAGGTCTAGGAGAAAGTGTAGCAAGAGAGCTATCTCTTACCCACCCTGTACCACAAGAGTACGTTGCGACAGCAGATACATTTGGAGAAAGTGGGACGCCAGAACAACTTATGGAAAAATACGGGCTTAATGCAGATGCTATCGTAAAGGCTGTAGAAAAAGTAGTTGCTAGAAAATAATCAAACAACACCACCGTTTACATAAAAGACATAGGCAGTATGATTGTAACATACTGCCTTTTTATTTGTCTCTTTATTAATCAATAAAACTTCAATTATGAAAAAAATCATTGTAGCAGTATTACTCTTATCAGGTATGACTGCATTTAGCCAAAGCGCTGGCTTCGGAATCAAGGGCGGACTCAATTATGGCTCTGTAGGAGATCTAGAGTTTACCTCAGAATTTGCCGAGAGTACTTTTGACAAGGAAAATAAGTCTGGCTTTCACGCTGGAATTTATTATAAGGCAGTGTTTGCCGGTATCTTCATACAGCCAGAGTTACTTTACACAAAAATCAACACAGAATATCAGAGCAATATCTCGGGTTCAAATAGTATAGATTATGAATTGTCAAAAATTGACATTCCAGTACTTGTTGGTTTTAATGTTATAGGGCCTTTAAATGTGAAGGCTGGACCTTCTTTTCAATATATTATTGACGATGAGTTTGACGGCATAGACATTGATTTTGAAGATCCAGAAAATTCATTTACTGTAGGCTACCAGCTAGGCGCAGGGCTTTCATTTGGCAAGCTAGGAATTGATGTGAGATACGAGGGAGCATTTACAGACAATACCATTGTAACAGAATCACAGGCTGAAGATAACAGTGTAGGCTTTAAAGTAGATGCAAGACCATCACAATGGATTTTGAATTTATCGTACTCTCTTGATGGAGGGAACTAGCGTTAAAAAATTATAGATTTTAAAATCGGGTATTCTTTATGGGAATACCCGATTTTTTTTTTGGTATACCTTGTGCCTAATTTTAAGAGGATCTTTACAAAACAAGCAATTACGCTCAATCTCTAGCTGCGATGTAATCTATCTATAATCGAAACAACCTTTTTAATTCACTTGATTGAGCTTCAAATATCAGTCTAAACAAAAAAGTCACATTGTGTGAAACAATGTGACTTTTCAAATTTATTTAGCGCTTTCGCGAAAGCGTAATTAAATTCTAACTATCTGCATCTAGATAATCAGGTATACCGTCTCCATCTGTGTCTGTATAAGTTACAACTCCCGTTGAGCTATTAATTTGGATTTCATCTAGAGTATTCCTACCATCTCCATCATCATCGTTGTCAAGATGATTGCTAATACCATCATCATCTGTATCAAGAAATGAAATGAAATTTCCATCTTCGTCAAGCACTATTTCTAATCTAGTGCGAACACCGTCATTATCATCATCTGGATCTTGGAAGGCAAATGCTAAATCGTCATCAGGATTATCTGCTTCATCAAATAGAAAGCCGTTCCCATCAAGATCTTCGTTAATAGATATAATTCCATCACCGTCATGATCTGTAATGATTACATCAAACACAGAGAATGTAAATACGAGAGGACTGTAAATTTCAACATTACCAGGAGGTAAATTAAAATAACCTAGTCCACTAGGAATAAATACAGCTCCTACACCAAAATCTTCATAAGATGTTGTTCCATCACCATTTGCAACAGGTCCTGCCCCAGCTCCTTTGAAGCCAGCAATTCCATTTTGAAAACCATCTATGGTTCCAGTAAGATCAAACCACACTGGATTAGGTGAGGAATCAAAAGTTGTACTATTTAAGTTTCTTCCAGTATAAGTTACTAACGTTGAATCTGAGTAAGTAGCTGCCGGCTTCTCGCTAGCCCCCTGTCTAGCTGTAAGAATGTAAACTGTTTGATCTGTATCAACACGGTTATAAGTAATGCTTGTTAACTCAGGTCGATCAATGATTGGTGTTTTATCACTATTAATCGAAGCAATAGTGTCAAAACGTATTTTATAATCAAAGTCTGCTGTAGGATTTTCAAACTCCTCGTAATTATAAAAGTGTGTCTCTAGATATTCACGTATTTCTGCATCATCTTCTATGGCCTGTTCTCCTCTATCACGTGGAGGAACCGACTCAATGCCATCATCATCAGAAGGGCAACCAACACATAATAATAAAACTATGGCTAAACCTAGGTAGTTTCTTAATTTCATCAATTTTAATTTAAGGAGTGCAAGATACAATTTTGATGTATTTTTGCACATTACTTTACCTTTATTAACGCGGTTTTTATACCTTTTATATGAGAGTAGACAAATATTTATGGTGCGTACGCTACTTTAAGACGAGATCTATAGCTACAGCAGCTTGCAAGAAAGGTCAAGTCAAAATTAATAATACGTCAATTAAACCATCTCGAGAAATATATCCCACCGACACTATCTCTGTGCGCAAAAACCAAGTCACTTATATTCTAGAAGTCCTTGATCTTCCTGAAAGTAGACTGGGTGCAAAATTAGTAGGTATGTATGTGCGAGATAAAACTCCAAAGGAAAACCTAGAGAAACTAGAATTGCTCAAATACTCAAAAGATTATTATCGCAAGAAAGGAGTGGGTCGCCCTACTAAAAAAGACAGACGAAGCATTGATGAGATTTATAACAATGACGATTTTTTTAAAAGCGATGAAGAAGAATAGTAGGTTAATTGAATATCTTTAACCCATAAGCTAGCACAGATATGAAAGTAAAACTGGAAAAAATATTAGACCATCAAGCAATAGCTCATAAAACAAAGCGGATTGCCTTTCAAATCTACGAAAGCAATGCAAATGAAGAAGAAGTGATTCTAGCAGGCATTGCAGATAACGGTTATAAATTTGCCGAACGTCTCGCCATGGTTCTTGCAGAGATATCTCCTCTCAAGACAATTCTTTGTAAAGTGACTATGGATAAGAAAAATCCGTTAGGTACTGTACAAACAAGTCTTCCAGCAAGTGAATATCAAAACAAGTCTGTAATTCTTATAGACGATGTACTCAATTCTGGAACTACGCTCATATATGGTGTAAAACATTTTCTCGATGTGCCTTTAAAGAGATTTAAGACAGCTGTACTAGTAAATAGAAATCACAAAAAGTACCCCGTAAAAGCAGACTTTAAAGGAATCTCGTTAAGCACATCACTTAATGAATCTGTAAAAGTTACCTTTAGAAAAGGTAATGACACTGCTGTATTAGAGTAGTTTCTTTAAAATTTCGGCAGTTAATGTTTCTGGTGATTGGGTTTCTACTTTAACCACAACATCCGCTTGGTTGTAATAAAACCCTCTCTCAAATAAATGCTTCCTTATATAGTCTTCTAGATCTTCTAGTGATTGCATACTAGCGATTAATGGGCGCTCCGCTTTTGCCTCCCATAATCTATTTGCAAGTACTTTAAAGTTCCAATTAAGATACATTGTCTTTGTATTTGCTTCTTTAATGAGCTGCAAGTTGTTTCCATAACAAGGTGTTCCACCTCCTAAAGCGACTACTATATCGTCATCATTTTCGTCAATTAACGCTTTTAGATGTCTTGTTTCGGCTTTTCTAAAATAAATTTCACCTTTATTTTTAAATATTTCTGAGATACTATTGCCCTCTGCCTCTTTTATATAGGTGTCAAAATCTAAAAATTTGTAAGAAAGTGCTTCAGCGAGTAGTGGTCCAATGGTTGATTTTCCTGACCCCATGTACCCCATTAAAAAATATTTCATATGCGAACTTATTGAAAAACAAAGGTATATATTAAACTAAAAAAAAGAATAAAAATTTTATTTAAAAGGTTTGGAAATAAGAATTAATTAGATGTATATTTGCACCCGCAATGAGGCAATGACCTGGTAGCTCAGTTGGTAGAGCATCTCCCTTTTAAGGAGAGGGTCCCGGGTTCGAGCCCCGGCCAGGTCACTTGATAAGTGCAAACCTCCATCTTTTGATGGAGGTTTTTTTATGCAAAAAAAATTCAAAAAATAATTTCAGATTATGCTTTGAGTTTCAAAGGAAGACTTTATATTTGCACCCTCGTTAAAATGACGACCTGGTAGCTCAGTTGGTAGAGCATCTCCCTTTTAAGGAGAGGGTCCCGGGTTCGAGCCCCGGCCAGGTCACTTTATGAGTATAAACCTTCATCACTAGATGAAGGTTTTTTTATGCTTTAAATTCAACAACCCTTAAAAATAGTTTTAGATTCACTCTAGAGTCTCACAAGAACATTTTATATTTGCACCCGCATTGATAAAATGCCGCTTATCTACCCGGGTGCTGAAATTGGTAGACAGGCACGGTTGAGGGCCGTGTGCACTAGTTGCGTGTGGGTTCAAGTCCCATTCCGGGTACAAAGAGAGTTAATTATGTGATTAACTCTCTTTTTTATTACATATCTTCCATACACCATACAATCCACTAAGCTATAAGGCTTCAGTAGGTTCATCAAACTAATTATTTCCTGAAATTATCACGCTTTCGCGAAAGCATAACTGCATTTTTACAAACTTTGTTTAAATTTTAATACTCATTGGTTAAACAAAATCATTTAATTCCCTATTTTTACATATAAATAAGGAGTTTTATGAAAAATGCTGTAAAGACAAAATTTAGTATAAAGGACCTTGAAGGCTTAAGTGGTATTAAGGCGCATACCATACGTATATGGGAAAAACGATATGGACTCCTTGAACCACAACGTACAGATACAAATATTAGAACTTATGCACTAAGCGATTTACAGAAATTACTTAACGTAGTTTTTCTTACGGAACATAAATACAAAATCTCAAAAATTGCCCGTCACTCTACGAAAGAAATAGCAATACTTGTTGCAAGCTTAATTTCTGAATCTAATGAGTCTAGTGAAAATCATGCTATCAATTCATTTAAGATAGCAATGATGAATTTTGATCAAAACTTATTTCACAAAACATATAATGCGCTCAATGAGACGAAACCCTTTGTAGATATATTTTACGAGGTTTTTATACCACTACTTCATGAGATTGGACTATTATGGCAGACAGATACGATAAACCCATCCCATGAACATTTTATATTTAATCTCATAAAGCATAAAATTCTCATTAATATTGAAAAGACACAAATCAATGTCCCTCCATTAAAGGAGAAAACATTTGCACTTTTCCTCCCTGAAAATGAAATACACGAATTAGGATTATTATTCCTTAATTACGAATTGGTTTCTCACGGATATAAAGTTATTTACTTAGGTCAAAGCATTATGCTTTCAAACTTAAAATACCTTTCTGTTAATCATCCTAATTTATCATTTGCATCTTACTTCACTGTTAATCCCTTAGAAAGTGAGATTCCTCAATATTTTGAGGATTTCAATGCTGTTTTTGAAAATCAGAAATTAGATTTATACGTGCTTGGAGCGATGACTAGTAAGATAGATGAAAGTAAAATACCTTCAAACATTCACATTATGCTTAGCATAAGAGAGTTTGTAAACGTTATAAAACAGTCTACGCCATCATATGCATAAAAAAATTATAATCATAGGTTCTGGGTTTTCATCACTTTCTGCAGCAAGTTATCTTGCAAAAGCAGGAAATGAGGTTCATCTTTTTGAGAAAAATAGCACCCTAGGAGGGCGAGCAAGACAACTCAAACGTGATGGGTTCACCTTTGACATGGGCCCTAGCTGGTACTGGATGCCTGATATTTTTGAAAAATTCTTCGGCGATTTTGGAAAGAAAGTATCAGATTATTACAGCTTAGAAAAACTTGATCCTGCGTATCATGTTTGGTTTGCAGATGAAATTGTGACTATAGGTGATACCCTTGATAAAATTGCTATAGAATTTGAACGCATAGAACCAGGCAGCTCACCAGCACTAAAGAAATTTATCAAAGAAGCAGGGGTTAATTATGACATTGCTATAAATGATGTAGTTAATAAACCTGGTCTTTCTCCGTTTGAACTGGTAACACCTGAGACTGCAGTACGAGTTGCACAATTTTTCAAAACGATAAGTGATGATGTACGCAAAGCATTTAAAAATGAGAAACTTGTTTCTATTTTAGAATTCCCAGTGCTCTTTCTGGGTGCAAAACCAGATAAAACACCTGCTTTTTATCGTTTTATGAACTATGCAGATTTTGGCTTAGGAACATGGCATCCTAGAGGTGGAATGCACTCTGTAATAAAAGGAATGATTTCTCTAGCCGAAAGTCTTGGTGTCACTATGCATACTAATGCTGGCGCATCAAAAATTATTGTAGAAAACGGAGTCACAAAAGGTATTGTTGTCAATGGAAAAACGATTAATGCAGACATCGTAGTAAGTGGCGCAGACTATCACCATACAGAGACTTTACTAGAGCCTGCTCATCGCCAGTATTCAGAGAAATATTGGGAGAGTCGAGTTTTTGCTCCTTCATCACTCCTCTTTTATGTCGGGTTTGACAAGAAATTTGAAAAAGTTGCTCATCATAATTTATTTTTTGACACGGATTTTAATGAGCACGCAAGAACGATTTATGATGATCTTGCTTGGCCCAAGGAACCGTTATTTTACGCAAACTTCCCATCTATTAGTGATGAAACTATGGCTCCTACTGGTAAAGAAAATGGATTTTTCTTGATACCAATAGCACCTGGAGTAGAAGATACACAGGCACTTAGAGATAAATATTTTGACATAATTATGGAGAGGCTTGAGCGTCTTTCTGGTCAAGACTTTAGAAGTCACATATTATTTAATGAATCTTTTTGCGTTAAAGATTTTATAAGCGAATACAATAGCTTTAAAGGCAATGCATACGGAATGGCAAACACCTTAAAACAAACTGCATTTCTTAGACCTAATTTACGAAGTAAGAAAGTGAAAAATTTGTATTTTACTGGTCAGTTAACGGTTCCTGGTCCTGGCGTACCACCAGCTCTTATATCTGGAAAGTTAACATCTCAACTTATAGCAAAAATTAAAAGTTAATATGAAATCATTATTTGACACCGTTTCCAGAAGTTGTGCCAAGGTTGTTACCCAATCTTATAGTACTTCCTTTGCCAGCGCTACAAAGATGCTTGCACCGTCAATAAGACAGGACATTTACAATATTTATGGTTTCGTACGCTTTGCAGATGAGATTGTAGACTCTTTTCATGATTATGATAAAGCGCTTCTTTTTGAGCGTTTTGATCAAGATCTTAAAAATGCGCTAGAAGACAAGATTAGCATAAACCCTATTCTCAATGCTTTTCAAGAGACGGTGCACAAGTTTGCTATAGAACAAGAGCACATAGATGCTTTTATGAAAAGTATGCGTCTTGACCTCACAAAGTCAGACTACTTGACCGATGCAGAGTACAGAGAGTACATTTATGGAAGTGCAGATGTAGTAGGCCTTATGTGCCTTACCGTTTTTGTACAAGGAGATAAAGAACAGTATGAATCTCTTAAGGAAAGCGCCATGAGTCTAGGCTCTGCTTTTCAAAAGGTAAACTTCTTACGAGATCTCAAAGCAGATTTTGAAGGATTAAGTAGAACGTATTTTCCAGATACCAACCTTCACGAACTTGACGAAGCTTCAAAGCAAAGCATCATTGCAGATATAGAAGAAGATTTTGCAAAAGGTCTTGCAGGAATCAACAGACTACCTATAGAAGCAAAATTTGGAGTGTACACTGCTTTTAGATATTACAAAAAGTTGCTTACTAAACTCAAGAAAGTACCTTCTGCCGAAATTAAAAATACACGTGTACGAGTACCAGACTATGTAAAAGCTAGTCTATTGGCTCGTAGCTATGTTAAATATCGTTTAAACCTCATTTAAATTTTACCCTATACTAATGCAAACATTTCTTTGGATACTCGTTTTTGTAATGACATTCGTCGTAATGGAATTTCTAGCTTGGGCAACACATAAATATGTGATGCACGGCTTTTTATGGTCACTTCATCAAGATCACCACCACAAAAAACACAACTCATGGTGGGAAAAAAATGATCTCTTCTTTATTTTTTATGCCCTAGTTTCGATAGGCTGTTTCCTATTGTGGCAGTATGAAGGCGTATGGATCGGTTTACCTATAGGCTTAGGTATTTTTGCCTACGGTCTTGCATACTTTGGCGTACACGACATATTTATTCATCAGCGATTTAAGTTATTTCGTAATGCAAATGGATGGTATGGTAAAGCATTGAGAAGAGCACATAAAATGCACCATAAACATTTAGGTAAAGGAGATGGAGAATCTTTTGGGATGCTCTTTCCTCCAGTAAAATACTTCAAGCAAGCAAGAGCAAGCAAGAGATAAAATATAAAAGACCACTGTAAAAGGTGGTTTTTTTATGCTTTCGCGAAAGCAAAACAACACTCCTCTCAATTCCTTTTTCTAAGTTTGCAGCATGCAAATAACCTCATTAGTTACTGGTGGAGCTGGCTTTATAGGAAGTCATGTTGCTCGTCATTTACTAGATTTAAATCATCAAGTCGTAATACTTGATGATCTCTCTGGTGGTTTTAAAGACAATATTCCAGAAGGCGCAACATTTATCAATGGCTCTATCACAGATGTCTCACTTATTGACGCTATATTTAATCAATATAATTTTGACTACGTATACCATCTAGCTGCATATGCCGCCGAAGGGTTGAGCCATTTTATCCGTAAGTTCAACTACGAGAATAACCTCATTGGGAGCATCAATCTCATTAATGCAGCGGTTAATCACAACATAAAGAAGTTCATCTTCACAAGCTCTATTGCTGTATATGGAACTCAAGAATTACCACTTAAAGAATCGCAAAAACCACAACCCGAAGACCCTTATGGTATTGCAAAATATGCGGTAGAGATGGATCTGGATAATGCACATAACATGTTTGGGCTAGACTATATTATCTTTCGCCCGCATAATGTGTATGGGCCTGGACAAAACATCGGAGATAAGTATCGCAATGTGGTGGGTATATTTATGAATCAGATTTTAAAGGATGAACCGCTTACCATCTTTGGCGACGGAAATCAGACCCGTGCTTTTACCTACATAGATGATATAGCACCTTATATTGCGGCTAGTTACGCTTTCGCGAAAGCGGACAACCAAAATTTTAACATAGGCGCAGACACCGAAAACACGGTAAATGATCTAGCTAAAGAAGTAGGAGTTGCTATGAAAAAAGAAGTGATCATCAACCACCTCGAACAGCGCGAGGAAGTGGTACACGCCTATGCAGACCACTCAAAATTTACAGAAATCTTTAGCCCAAAACCAGCCACAACACTTGCACAAGGATTACAAGAAACGGCAAAATGGGTAACCGAACACGGCGCGAGAGAAAGTAGTACTTTTGACCCTATAGAAATCACAAAAAACTTACCAAAATCGTGGCAGTAAATCAACCCCTCGTATCTATCATAATGGCCGTAAAAGACACGGCTCCATATCTACACGATTGCATAAACTCGATTATAAACCAGACGTATCAAAACTGGGAACTTATTGCTGTAAATGATCACAGCACAGATGAGACTCCAGAGATTCTTGCAGCATTTGCAAAGCAAGATGCACGCGTTCGTGTTTTTGACAGTGACGGCTATAAGCTCATCCCGACATTACAATGTGGATACAGA
This sequence comes from Dokdonia sp. Hel_I_63, assembly GCF_007827285.1. Taxonomy (NCBI): domain Bacteria; kingdom Pseudomonadati; phylum Bacteroidota; class Flavobacteriia; order Flavobacteriales; family Flavobacteriaceae; genus Dokdonia; species Dokdonia sp. Hel_I_63. Next base: position 3,123,423 of record NZ_VISD01000001.1, read on the forward strand.
GAAGTACGCGGAACCCTGCTCAACAGGATGGACTCTGATGATAAAATGCCAGATTATAAAATTCAGCTCTTAGTAGATGAGTGGCATAAGTATGGAAAAGGGCACGTGATTGCTGGAGGTACAGAGCACTTTGTAGATGAGGGCGAGGTAGGTGATGGTTTTTTACGCTATGAGCGCTGGCTTAATGAAGTGGCCAGAACAAGCACACACTACCAGCAAATTTATAAAGAGTGTGTTATCCCGTCACATTGCTGGATGATTCATAAAGATGACTTTGATGCCGTAGGTGCTTTTGATCCTGTTATTTATCCAGAAGATTATGATTTATGTTTCCGTATGTATAAACACGGGCTCAAAGTTATAGGGATAGATGCGATACTTCACCACTGGCGTGATCGCTCTAACCGTATCTCACGCACTTGGGACGAGTATAAAGACAATCGCTATTTTGATATGAAAATGCGCTTCTTCTATGAGATAAATCGTGATAAGACACGGCCACTCGTACTCTGGGGTGCTGGCCGTAACGGTAAGGATATGGCAAAGATTTTACAATCGTATAATGATACCTTTCATTGGGTTTCAAATAATGAGAAACAGATAGGTAAAGACATTTATGATGTACGTATGCAATCTTTTACAGATGTCCCATCTATAGAAAATGCGCAGATTATGATTGTAGTTTCTTCTCCCGATGGAAAGAAGGAAATACAAGCACTACTCGATGCTTGGGGCAAAGAGGCGGTCAAAGATTACTGGTTTTTTGCTTAGTTTATTTATTTGAGATAATAACAAGTTCTTCTTGTGGCGCGATAAGATACTCCGCTCCATTTTCTGTTACTACGGCCATCTCTTCTACAGACATTGTTTTTACACCACCGTCTGCTAGTTTCCAAGAGTGAAAACCGTCAAAGGCAAACGTCATCCCTTCCTTGATTACTTTTTCTGAGGCTGGTCTCACGTGTGATGCTTGAGAACTTCCTAGGTTAGGTCCTACATCGTGAGCGACATAGCCTACTGGGTGGCCCGTGCTCCACATCACATAATCAGACCCTGCTTTTTCCATAAGTACGCGCTGAGCTCTATCTACATCTACTCCTTTTACGCCAGGTTGCATCGTAGCGAGTGCTGCCCTATTTCCAGCTTTAGAACTTTCCCAGTAGTGCATAATCTCATCTGGAGCCTCGCTCTCACCTCCTTTTAAGACATATGCAAATCGCTGTATATCTGTCACCCACCTGTCATATACTTTGATGCCAAAATCTATTTGTATCACATCACCAGGCATAATTACTTTATCTGTCGCGTGCGAGTGCCCACGGTCTGGCCCAGAATTTACATTAGGGTTTTGAGCAGGAGCCCATCCATCTGTCACGCCATACTCTGTCATTCTTTGTTTTAAATATTTTGCAATGTCTGCATCTGTAGATGTACCAGGTACGACTTGCTCGTAGGCTTCAATCTGCCACTGGGCAGTGAGCTTTGCTGCTTTCTTTAAGATGGCAACTTCTTCTGGTAGCTTTATAGATAACCACTCATACACCACCTCTTCAGAAGATACTAATTTTGAGGTTTCGTCACCTAAGGCACCAGCAATTTCTTCGTACTGTGTATGCGTAAGTCCGTCTGCCATCACATTTTTTGAAGATGTGTTTACGGCAATACTTTTAAAATCTTTTGTTTTGATAAAATCTGAGGCTTGTTCAAGAGCTGATGTTCCTCGCGCTACACTCACGACCTCCTCGTGTATATCTAGATCATCTAGCGCAGTTGCTTCTCCAGAAGGTGAGAACACTTTAGAGTGAAAGCCAGTTGCGTCGTTATAAAATAAAAATACGGCGGTGCCACCAGCATTTTCTCCTCCTATGTGATCTGCAATGGGGTCATTATTATTTTCTCTACAAATAGTCATCCAGCAATCTACATTTGCTGTTTTGAGAGCTTGCGGTAATAGCTGACTAATACGCTTCTTTCTAATATCTGGCCAAGGATTTTCTCCCCAGTAAGTTTCGGGGTTTATGGCAACTTCTGGTTCTTGCTGCTGAGCACAACTACAAACTAAAAAAATGGTAAGAAAAAAGAGTACAGGTTTAAGCATCGTATCAGGATTATTTTCAGAGTAATATAGAAATTTTGATCCTATCTCTAAAAATAAAATGATGCAAATTACACTAGCTGCTCGCTATTAAAATGCCTCTGCAATCCCCAAGTAAAACTCACTAGAACCTCTACCAAAACCTACATCAAAACGAAGATTGAGACGCTCTTCCTTATCTATCATAAAACGAAGACCACCTCCATAGGTAGGTTTTAAGTTCTTAAACTGAAAATCGCTCACATCATTATAGATATCACCTCCACCGGCAAATAATACAGCGCCAAAACGAGAGTTCTTGAACGTCTTTCTATACTCTACCTGGCTTGCCAGTAAATCTCTACCTACATAACGGCCTTCTCTATAACCACGCATAATCTCACTACCTCCAAGAAAAGAAAACTCAGAAAACGGTAAGTCACCACGAGTAAATCTTCCCACTATCTGGAATGCAAGAATATCATCCTTATCTGCAAATGGCTTTGTATAATGTCTTAAATCAAAACGTGTCAAATCAAAGTTATGTGTACCTCCAAGCGCCTCAAAATATTGACCTCTCGTCGTCTCTAGGTACCATCCATTTTGAGCATTTAGTACATTATTTCTGTTATCATACAGTGCAGCAACCTCAACACCTAGCGACGTAGAGCCATCATAACCCGTAGGTCTGGTTTGATCTATAAGTCCGCCCTCTTCTATATCAACAGAGTAAATGTGATTAAATCGCACACCAGCACCTACAAAAAGGTAACGTGTAAAAGCCTGCTTTAAAAAGATAGGCTCCACTAGTAACTGGTAATAATTATACTCCTCCTCTGCACTTTCTGGTGAGTTTGTGCCAAAACCATAAAACAGTCTTGGGTAATTTTGAAAAAGGATATTACCCTCTATCACCCACTTCTCTTGGTTAGTAAAAATCTCAAATCCAGAATAAACAAAAAACTGACTATTAAGTGTGTACTGCAGCGTGATAGGCATATTAGACACACGCGTCTCCTCCCCACTACCGTTAAATTTAAATAAGTATTTTGCACCCGTCCCAAAGGCAAAATTTGTCTCCGGACTGTAACTCATTACTGGTGCTGCTATAAACTTAGATGCATATAAAGTACTATCTTTTGCAACCGCCTTGTGGTTAGGGTGAAACGTAAAAAACTCTTTAATTTTTTCAAAATCCTGTGCCTGTGCCGTCTGTGTATTACCTACCGTAAAAAGTACGATGGCAATAAGACATATCAATTTTTGGGGGAAGTAGTTTACTCTCAAAATGCTATTTTTGGGTAAAGATACTGTAAACGGGAGTTATAGCCCGTGACAAGCTTTAGTTTTTGTGATAACATTAGTATCTCACACACCATTTATACACCATACATCCCATCAAGCAAGCCATTATGCTCAATATTGTACTCATACATCCAGAAATCCCAAACAACACAGGTAACATAGGTAGGCTTGCCCTCGGTTCTGGCTGCAAACTGCACCTTGTAAAACCCTTTGGTTTTGAGATAGACGACACCCGCCTTAAACGCGCAGGTCTTGACTACTGGCAGCATCTAGACGTACAGTATTATGATAATACAGAAGACTTTTTTAATAAGAACGCTTTCGCGAAAATGGCCTTTCTCTCAAGTCACGGCACAAAGTCACATTATGACATTCCTTTTGAAGAAGACCTATTTCTCGTCTTTGGAAAAGAATCTAAAGGACTCCCAAAAGAAATCACCGAAAAACACCCCGACCAACTATATAAAATCCCATTATTTAGCGAACACATCAGAAGCCTAAATCTCGCAAATGCCGTAGGAATTGTAGCTTATGAAGGGATAAGGCAGTTGAATTTATAGATATGAAGTTACGTTTAATAATTCTTTTTCTACTTATTGTAGGTTATCAAAATGTATTCTCTCAAGACACTTTATCTGTCAAAGAGATATATTTTGATAAAAATCTTACATATCAAGGCTATAATGATGAGCTATTTACTGGTGTTGCACAAAAACTTAGAAAAAACGGAAATGGTCATATTGTTGCAGAAGAGATATATAAGAATGGTGTTCTTCTAGAATGGAAATTATTTTATAATAAAAGTCATAGAAGACTTGCTGAAAATGTTTTCTACTATAAGAAATATCCACTAACACCAAAGGAAAGAATTCGCTATACAACTAAAGAGGATGGTAAATTCACTGAAAGGACTTATTACGACACTAATTTTAAAAAGACTTTAGTCACAAGACATAAGGATACTACTTTAGTATATAAATGTCCTTATACAGACGGAAAGAAAGATGGTGAAGAGTTTTGCTTAAATGATAATGGAAATCCAACAATCACAAAGTTCATAAATGGTAAAAAGAACAACTAAAAATAATGAGCAACTCCAATATTATTCTGCTCTAGGTTTTTTTAAACAAGCTAGAATATCTGCTGAAAGAATCAACTTTAACAGCGGACTCGAGGGCTTTGAACTCTCACCTGTTTCTGCAACTTGCTATACTTTTGCCGCAGAACTACTTTTGAAACTTCTTCATAATATATCACCTTCAAAACCCTCTAAAAGCGGTCATAAACTTGAGGAACTTTTTGATTATCTACCATTGGAAACTCAGAAGAAAATTGAAAGGAATTTTAATTCTAAAAAACTGAAAACTAATTCAAAAGAAAAACTAAAAGCTGTAAAATTCACTTACAATACTAGTCTTAACAACAATAGTGACAGAGAAGATAAAAATGACATCACAAATTTGAATATCAAAGAATTACTCAGACTTCATAATGACTCCTTTGTTAATTGGAGATATTCATATGAAGTCAAGAACTATACATATTCAATAGAGTTTAATTTTAAACTAATTGATGACTTCGTAGAGTCATTAATAGAAACTATTGAAAATGAGATAAGATAGACTATAAAAGCTAACAATTCTCCTACAAAGTAACCACCGTAAACTCGCCACCTAGCGGCTCAAGAGCATTTACTAACTCAGGGATGAGTTGCTCGCCAAATTCTAGATAAAACTGTGAGAAGTTGGTATTTCTTTCTTGTAGGCTTTGCATTGGGAAAACTTCGTTTTGTAAATCTACTAGACGTTGTACGTGATCACTTAACTTTCGCTTTTGTGCACGTAGCAATCTACTCTCTAAGTTTTCTAAGCCTTTGAGTTGTTTTACTTCTTGAGCTTTTACGGCTCCTATAAAACTAGCGTCTGTCTCTTCGGCTAGTAAGTGCATTGCTTTAAACTGCTCTTTTAAGAAGCTGCGTTGTGCAGAGAAGTCTATCTCTATATTTGAGATGGCACGCACTTTTCGGTTAATGAGTTCATTTTGTTTCAAAAATAAATTTGGCAACGACACGCCTAGATTTTCTGCCTTTGTACGTTGTTTTTCTGTACGTATTAATACTGAGTTACGAAGTAGTAATGCTGGAAATGGAACTCCTACTTCTTCAAAATATGTTTTAAGCTGGAACCAGTACGCCAGCTCTCCGCCTCCACCTATGTAACAAAGATTCGGCAAAATCACTTCTTGAAAAAGTGGTCTCAGCAAGGCGTTAGGCGAGAACCGTTCTGGATGATTAGCAAGCTCGTTGAGTATCTCATTTTCGCGAAAGCGGATATCTGTATCATTTACCACATACATATCATCCACCTTGATAATGCGCTCACGGATGCCTTTTGTAATGTAAAACAAGTTAATCTCACGAGGGTGCACTTGCTCTGGGTAGCCTAGCGCAGTGAGCTGCTCGGTTTGCTGTGTCACCTTTGCGTGCGACACGCCCTCTAGCAATTCTCGTTGTACATAAGGAGCAAATAATTCTTTAAGTCCCGCGTCGTTACCATCTACAATGACAAGGCCGTACTCACCAAAAAGCTCGTTACCTAGATAGCGCGTTGCATCTGCCAGATTATCGTGATTGAGGTAGGCATCACTAAAAAGTTTTGAGAGGTACTCCGCATTTCTAGAAGTCCCGAGCTGTGTTTTAAATAATGCTAGTACCTCAGGCAGCCCATCGGTTGATAGTTCGCCTACGGCGCCACCGTCCTCACGATTCCACTGTACTTTTTTACCTTGAAAATTGAAGTAGTTAATCTCGTCAAAATCGTGATCCTCTGTCGCCATCCAGTAAATAGGCACATAATTGCGGTCTGGATCTTTCTCTTTAAGCTCCTTGCAGAGGTTAATCACAGAGATAATTTTATATAAAAAATAGAGCGGCCCCGTAAATAAATTGAGCTGGTGCCCTGTGGTAATGGTAAACGTATTTTCACTGGCAAGATGCTCTAGATTGAGCTGCGTCTCGGCAGAGGTGTTTGTACTTTTATATTGCGCGATGAGGGAATCATATAAACGCTTTCGCGAAAGCGGACTAAAAAATTGACCCTTCTCTTCTGCCTGTTTAATAAGATTATCTGCGGTAGGAAATCTGTGATAAAAGGGCTTAAGTGCTTCTTCTTGATCTAGATAGTTAGTGATTAGATTAGAAAAATACCCAGTTTCACGGTACGGCAGACAGTCGGTTGGCATAAATTATGGTTTAGATAGTAAAGATAAATCCGTTAAATAGCGAGTTTTCCCAAAAAAACGTTAAAACGCTGATTTGCGGCGAGCTCTTTTTATAGCTTTAGCTTTTGCTAAAACCAACCAAATGCTCAGAATCTACAGCCTTTTTGTCGCCTTATTTCTCACAACATTACTGACTGCACAAGTACAATCTCCATCAGAATTTCTGGGGTACGAGATAGGAACACAGTTCTCACGCCACGCAGACGTAGTGCGCTACTTTGAGCATGTTGCAGAAAATAGTGACCTAGTAACCTACCAAACATATGGTAAAACAAATGAGCGCAGACCGCTTACGTATGCAGTTATCACAACAGCAGCAAATCACAACAATCTAGAAAACATACGTAAAGCAAATCTTGAGCAAACAGGTATTGCCTCTGGTAATTCTGGTGCGGCAGATAAGGCGATTGTATGGCTTTCTTATAATGTCCATGGTAATGAAGCTTCCTCAACAGAGGCATCTATGGCTACATTGTATGAGCTTGTGACTACAAAAAAAGATTGGCTGGAAAACACTGTGGTTATTATAGATCCTTGTGTAAATCCAGATGGACGTGACCGCTATGCAAACTGGTTTAACCAAGTGGCATCTACACCTTACGATCCAGCTCAAGTAGCTGCAGAACACGATGAGCCATGGCCGGGAGGAAGACCTAATCACTACCTTTTTGACCTAAACCGCGATTGGGCTTGGGCTTCTCAAGTAGAATCACAGCAACGATTAAAAGTATATAATAAGTGGATGCCACACGTGCATGTAGATTTCCACGAGCAAGGTATTAATAGCCCTTATTACTTTGCTCCAGCAGCAGAGCCTTTTAATGAGATCATCACAGACTGGCAACAAGAATTCCAAGTAGAAATAGGAAAAAACCATGCTCGCTATTTTGATAAAGAAGGTTGGCTATTTTTTACCGGAGAGAGTTTTGACTTACTCTATCCATCGTACGGAGATACGTACCCTATGTTTATGGGTGCAATTGGGATGACCTACGAGCAAGCCGGTCACGGTCGTGCAGGATTAGGAATAGATACAGATCAAGGTTTTGAACTTACCCTTGTAGATCGTGTAGCACATCACAAAACCACAGGACTTTCTACTATAGAAATATCCTCTGCAAATGCTGGTAAGCTTAACACCCAATTTAAAGACTACTTTAATACAAGCGGCCTTAAATATAAAAGCTACGTACTTTCTGGAAATCTAGACAATCTTAAAGAACTTGCGACACTGCTAGACAGGCACGAGATCAAATATGGCTTCTCATCAAACGGGAAAGCCTCAGGATTTTCTTATACCTCAAACGGTCAAGGAAGCATGAGTTATGACATGGCAATGGTGGTGAGTACTAATCAGCCAAAAGGTAAAATGGTAAAAGCGCTTCTTGAGCCAGATGCAAAACTGAGCACACCACTTACTTATGACATTACTGCCTGGAGTTTACCGCATGCTTATGGCCTCAAAGCTGTAGCAAGCACGTCACTCGTTACTGCAAATACGGCAAATCCTTTTACCACAAACAACTCAAACCTGAATGCAAACGCTGCAGGTTATATCGCAAAGTGGAATAGCCTTGAAGATGCAAAGCTACTTGCTGCGCTATTAAAAGAAGGAATTAAAGTACGTTTTACAGAAAAGCCTTTTGCAAATAATGGAATCTCTTATGAACGAGGATCGCTAGTAATTACAAAAAGTGATAACAAAGGACGTACAGATTTTAATGAGGTTGTAAATACGCTTTCGCGAAAGCATAACAGAATCCTTAACGCAACGAATACTTCATTTTCGACCTCTGGTCCTGACTTTGGATCATCATCTATGAAACTTATCAATCCGCCGAAAATTGCATTATTGAAAGGAGAGGGAACCTCATCATTAAGTTATGGAGCCACTTGGTATTTCTTTGAGCAAACACTAGGATATCCTGCTACCTCGATTGATACTGGTAATTTAGGTCGCATTGACCTAGAAGAATTTGATGTACTTGTAATGCCTAGCGGCTGGTATGGAAGTGTGCTTAATGATAGTACACTAGATAAAGTAAAAGATTTTGTGCGCGGTGGCGGAAAAGTAATCGCGATAGCGAATGCCGTAGGAAGTTTTGCTGGAAAATCTGGTTTTAACTTAAAACGCAACAGCAATTCAAGTGACGACGACGATACTTCGAGCGATGATAATCTCATTCCATATGCTGAGCGCGAGAACGCAAGTACCACCAACTTTATAACAGGTTCTATCTTTAAAACCAAAGTAGACCCTACACATCCTATGGCTTTTGGGTACGATGACACCTACTACTCTTTAAAACTAGGAAGCAACTCTTATTCATATCTGGACAAAGGTTTCAACGTGTCTTACATTCCAGAAGAAGTAACTAATGTTGCAGGATTTGCGGGTGATAATGCCAAAGCAAAACTTAGCAAATCTCTTATTTTTGGAGAAGAACGCATGGGACGCGGTAGCGTTATCTACATGGTAGACGACCCTCTTTTTAGAGCTTTCTGGCACAACGGAAAGTTATTTTTTGCCAATGCTATTTTCTTGACTAATAATGGAAAGTATAGGTTGTAATTACAACGCTTACTAAAACAAAAAAAATGCCCTGTTCTACAGGGCATTTTTTTTGTTCTAATTTCTTTCCCCGGCCCTCAGTCATTCTGCCAATTTATTTTACCCTAGCTCGAATCAGTCGGCCAATTCCTTTCCCCGACCCTGAAGGGTGGGAATTGGAATTAGAAAATTCTAGTTTACTCACTCTTGCGAACATCTCCCTGACTCCCTCTTGGAAGATGGACACTGTTGTGGTTAGGTTACGTTATTATGATGCCTAATTTTCTAAGAAAAGTCACCCTTTAGGGACGGGGAAAACTTTTTGACTGGCAATTTGTTCATAGCCCTGAGTCAGTCAGCCAATTCCGTTCCCCGACCCTGAAGGGTGGGAATTGGAATGGAATATTCTAAGAAAAGTTAATCTTTAGGGACGGGGGAAAACTTTTCGACTGGCAATTCCTTGAAAAAATCACCTAGCCAATTCCTTTCCCCCGACCCTGAAAGATGGAAATTGGAGTAAGAAATTTTTAGTTTACTCACTCCTGCGGACATCTCCTTGATTCCCTCTTGAAAGAGGTACACTGTTGTGGGTAAGTTACGTTATTGGGAATACTAGGCTATTCCATCTCAAAGCGTACCATCTTCACCTCGCTGTTGCCACCTTTAAGATCTGTCCAGGCCACAAAAGTCGAATCGCCTACAACCTCTAGTTGTGGAAAGCCGCTTTGTCGTTCGGCAGAGGTATTGGTTATTGTCACCGGGGCATCGTGTGTGCCATCTACATATACTCGTGCTACTTGTAGTACAACGTTTTCACCCATTGGCTCTAACCACGAGATAAGGGCGCTGCCATCACTCATAAAATCGGCATCTACTCTACCTATGGCGTTTCCATTATCCATACGGATTGCACTTCCAAAAGAAGCTCCATTATCATTTGAAAAAGCTGTGAGCACTCTAGGAGCATCACCCTCCGCGGTAAACCAACTCACCACCACGTTCTCTTCTTTAGTTGCTATTGCAGGTCCGTTTACGGGGCAACCGTTAAGTTCCCAATTATCATTACCTATAACCATAGGTTTTGTCCACGCTCCATTTACCCAGCGCACAATAGCCATATCACGTATCTCTGGCGTGGTGTCTGAGCGATCCCTATAAACAGCTACAGGTCCATTATTTGTAATAGCTGTTGCAGTATTACAGCAGTCACAAACTCGATTATCTATCTCTACATCTTGAGTTATTTTTCCCGCGAGATCTATGTAAGCATTGCGTAGGCTCATTTGGTTTTTACTCTTGTCTTCGTTTTTAGTATTTCTACCATCTAGCCAAGTAGCATAAAAACCTCCATCATACGCTTGTATAGACACAAAACCGTGCTCTGCATCTACGCCATCTGTATTGAGCAAGAAATCATCTTTAATAACCTCATCAACTTTTGCCAATTGTAATTTGACATTATAATCATAAGTTCCCTCTGCGGACTTTTCTAAAATATTAGTGAGCACATAATCCCCATTTATTCCTAGGGCCGGAAAGTCTGCCCAATTTACAAACCAATTATCTCCAGATGTAATGGTTCTAGGTTGGCTCCAAGTAGCGCTATCGTAACTAGCATACTTTAAAATAGCCATCTCGTCTTCTTGCTCTACCCAAGTCATGTGTAATTTACCGCCACTCGACTTAAGTCTAGGTAAATGAGATTTCCCTATAGAGGGTAGTTTTATCGCATTGATTGATGCATTGGTAGTAGCCGTTTGTACTGCTGGCTGCTCGGCCACTGGTGTAACCTCAGATTGATTAGACTCTTTACATGAGCTAAAGAGAATTAAAGCAAAAAGAACTAAACCAGTAATACGCATAGGGAATGTGTTTATAAATGCTACAAATGTAAGCGTTGCGTAGAAACTCTTACACACAAAAAAACCTTTCAAAACATTTGTTCCGAAAGGCTTTATATAATTCATCTTACTGCTTCTTATTTTTTAGTAGCACGTTTTGCGTGTAGTGCTTGTGGTCGCTCTAAAGCTACAAGTGGTTCTGCATAAAGGTCAAAATCTTCGGCCTCTGTGATAGTTACCATTGCGTAGTCTCCTGTTTTTAAGTAGAACTTTGTTGCGTCTACAAGTACTTCGTTATCCACATCTGGAGAATCAAATTCTGTACGACCTATAAAGTAGTTTCCTTCTTTACGATCTACAACAATTTTAAACTCCTTCCCTATCTTTTGCTGGTTAAGCTCCCAAGAGATTTGAGATTGGATCTCCATAATCTGATTGGCACGATCCATTTTCACTTCTTCAGGTACATCGTCTTCTAAGTTAAACGCGTGTGTATTTTCCTCATGAGAATATGTAAAACATCCTAAACGCTCAAAACGTTGATCTTTTACCCATTGCTTCATGAGTTGGAAATCTTCTTCTGTTTCTCCAGGGTACCCAACAATAAGCGTAGTTCTTATGGTCATTCCTGGTACGCTTTCGCGAAAGCGGTCTAACAACGCATTCGTCTTCTCCATCGTAGTACCACGACGCATAGACTTCAAAATATGATCTGCAATATGCTGCAGTGGTATATCGATATAATTACACACCTTAGGCTCGCGGTTCATCACGTCAAGCACATCAACTGGGAATCCAGAAGGAAATGCATAATGCAAACGAATCCACTCGATTCCTTCTACTTGAACAAGGTTTTCAAGAAGCTCTGCAAGGTTTCGTTTTTTGTATAAATCAAGACCGTAATACGTAAGATCTTGCGCAATAAGAATCAACTCCGTTACTCCATTTGCAGCAAGTTTTTTTGCTTCAATAACTAAGTGCTCTATTGATTTTGATTTATGCTTTCCTCTCATTAAAGGGATCGCACAGAAAGAACAAGGACGGTCACAGCCCTCGGCTATTTTTAAGTATGCATAGTTTTTTGGAGTAGTTGTGATACGCTCCCCTATAAGTTCATGTTTATAATCTGCCCCAAGTGCTTTAAGTAGTCCAGGTAATTCTGTTGTTCCAAAATACTGATCTACATCTGGAATTTCCTTTTGAAGATCCGGCTTATAACGCTCAGATAAACATCCCGTTACAAACACCTTATCAACTTCTCCTTCTTCCTTTTGCTTTACATACTCAAGAATAGTGTTTACAGACTCCTCTTTTGCATTGTCTATAAAACCACAAGTGTTGATCACAACGATGTTACCTTCTTCCTCGTGAGCAACATCCATCTCATTTGCTTTGAGCTGGCCCATTAAGACCTCACTGTCATAAACGTTTTTTGAGCAACCTAGAGTTACTACGTTTATCTTATTCTTTTTTAATGATTTTGTACGCATAGCATTCCTTTTAAGGGAGTGCAAAGATAAGCCAAATAACATAGTAATAAGAAAGCTATCTAAAACGAGAAAAGTCAGCATCTTACTGCTGACTTTTTTCTCATTCTAATATGAATATATTTTCTAAAACTAACTAGCTTCTAGTCATCTAGATTATTTTACTCCTTATATCCTTCTGGTAATGTTCTAGCGTTAAGTGTACTCTCTACTCCTACTGCAATATTGTAAATTACTTCTTCCTGCTTAGATGGAGTGATAATGGTAATTCCCTTAGGCTCTCCTTGTGCGGTGAAGCCCATAGGTATTGTAAGTGCTGGATAGTGTGCCGCTGCGGCATAACCAGCATCATAATTATTTATGGAAAGTATGGCGTCTAGTTGACCACCAGCTTCTGGGCGCTTACTCAATGCGTCTTGAAAATATGCTTGAGTAATCTCCATAAGGTTTTCTTTAATTGCTTTAAGCTCTACAGCGGTTGTGCTATCTGCAACGATACCTTTAAAAAGCTGTTGCCCGTAGGGAATACGTGTTAAGCTATCTTGGTTGTTAAATGTGATAAGCTTCTCTATATTTCTATTTTTCACAGATGGGGCTACCTCAGCATCATAGTAAGCAGGCAGATCATTTTTCATATCTATATTTAAGATAGACAGAAAACCTGGCATATTAATTCGCTCCATATCCACCTCAACGAGTGTAGCTTTGGTTTGCTTTAATTTATCAATGGCAGCCGCATAAGTACTGTCTTGCAAGTATCCTTTTATCACACCAAGATATTTTCCTTCAAGGTTCCCTTCTTTAACAGCTTGTACATAATTACCCGTAGATGCATAACTATAAGAATCTGCAGCATCTTTACCAGTGAGTGCTTGTAATAGGATTGCATTATCGACTACGTTCTTCGTCATAGGTCCTGGAGTGTCTAAGTGACTAGAAATAGGCACAATCCCGCTACGGCTTAAAAGACCGATGGTAGGCTTAAGTCCGACTAGATTATTTTGGCTAGAAGGTGATAATATAGATCCACTCGTTTCTGATCCTATGGCGGCTACTGCATAATTTGCTGCTACACTCACCCCTGATCCAGAACTTGAACCTCCCGACTCAAATTGCAAACGACCGTATGGGTTAATAGTTTGCCCACCCACAGCACTGTAACCTACAGGACAACCTGTACATAAAAAGTATGCCCACTCACTCAAGTTGGCCTTACCTAATATTATAGCATTTTCTTCCTTTAGCCTCTTTGTAATAAATGCATCTCCTGCATTATTATCTGCAAGCGCTACAGAACCTGCAGTCGTAATCATACCAGCTGCTCCTATATTATCTTTTAAAAGTATAGGCATTCCGTACACAGAATATTCATCTATGGTAGATTTATCTTTATTATCCAGTGCTCTTGCTTCTTGTACCGCTTCTTTATTGAGTGAGATGACTCCGTTAAGCGCCAAGTCGTTATCACTTTCAAAACGAGCAATACGGTTTAAATAAAATAGCGTAAGTTCTTCGTATGAGTAATCTCCATTTTTGATGTGCTTCTGGATGGTTGGAATATCCTGCTCTAAGATAAGCGGAGAAATTTCTGAGATACGCTTTCGCGAAAGCGTATTTATCTCCCCATTAAGATCTTTCCAAATATCATTTTTATCGAGTCCCTTAGCATTTACAAGCTTGAGATGCATTCTGCTATTTTCTAGCTCTTGCGTTTTTGCAATGTCTAGAGAGTCGTTATAAGCTTCCCACACATATCGCGGAGTTGTGTCTGTCGCAGTAGTAGGAGCTTCGTTTTTACAAGAAAAAAGCGCTGTTGCGAGCGCGAGGGTATACAAGTATTTCATAGTGCATTTTTATAATCCATTAAAAATACAAAAAGAGTCACCCAAAAGGATTAACCCACATCAAAAAACCATAGATAAAAAACTTAGTAGATTCAAATGTAATCACTGCAATTACTGGCATCCACCAGTTTTGCGAATCAATCGCTCCCTTGAGGATTCTCCATATATAGAATATGATGAGACTATAAAAAACAATAAAAATATAATGAGGAAAAGCCGAGTACTGAGCTAGATACTTAGGCACAAGTCCGCTTCTTACTGCAGCATGTGCAGTATAAACGCTCCACACGTTAAGTAACATCAAACCAATGACGACAACTCGTAAAGTCCGCAACGTAAGTTCTGGAAGCCACCTAGGAACGAGTTTCATAAAAAATAACGACTTATTTAAAGAAGCTATCTACAAACTCAACTTTGTTGAACACTTGTAAATCTTCGATACCTTCTCCCACCCCGATGTATTTTACAGGGATTTGAAACTGATCAGAAATTCCTATCACTACACCACCTTTGGCAGTTCCATCAAGTTTTGTCACAGCAAGCGAAGTCACCTCTGTAGCTGCTGTAAATTGTTTTGCTTGTTCAAAGGCGTTTTGACCCGTAGATCCGTCAAGTACAAGAAGTACATCGTGAGGAGCATCTCCTACTACTTTTTGCATCACGCGCTTTACCTTAGTAAGCTCGTTCATTAAATTTACCTTATTATGTAATCTCCCTGCAGTATCAATAATGATCACATCTGCGTTTTGATTTACACCACTCTCTAGTGCGTCAAACGCTACAGAGGCTGGATCACTACCCATCTGTTGTTTTACAATAGGAACATCTACTCTATCTGCCCACACTTGTAATTGATCTATAGCAGCTGCCCTAAACGTATCTGCAGCTCCTAAGACTACTTTAAGTCCTTGCTTTTTAAATTGGTATGCAAGTTTACCTATCGTTGTAGTTTTTCCTACTCCATTTACACCTACCACCATAATTACGTGTGGCTTGGTACCTTTAGGGATTTCAAATTCTGTTGCGTTTCCTACGTTAGTCTCGCTTAGTAAGCCAGCGATTTCTTCACGTAAAATCTGGTTAAGCTCATCTGTACCTACATACTTATCACGTGACACACGCTCCTCGATACGAGTAATTACTTTAAGCGTAGTTTTTACACCCACATCACTCGCTACAAGTACTTCTTCAAGATTATCTAGAACATCATCATCTACCTTAGATTTTCCAGCAACTGCCTTACTCATCTTATCAAAGAAGCTCGTCTTTGTTTTCTCTAACCCTTTATCAAGGGTTTCTTTTTTTTCTTTGCTAAATATTTTTTTGAAGAAGCTCATAATTACTTTGGCGGTTTTCTGGTATGGTGTCGGTAAGACAAAAATAGTGCCTTTTAGGGAGAATGCCGTTATGTCACCTCGCAGACTACACTACTGATTGTCAATTTTTTAAATAATTATAGAGACTTGCTATTAAAAAAAGCACCTTAATTACAGTCGTGGCAATGGTTATGAAGCGTTGAAGTACGTTTTCGCGAAAGCGTAAAAAACTCAAAACACCCATGACTAATTACCTGACTTCTCTTATGGTAGTTTGATAGTATAATCTTATTTTTACTTTAAAGACAACGTTAATATGAATATCCATTTTATCGCTATAGGTGGTGCAGCAATGCACAATCTAGCACTCGCATTACATCATAAAGGAGAAACGGTTACAGGTAGTGATGACACTATCTTTGACCCGTCGAAATCCCGACTTGAAAAGTATGGATTGCTACCTGAAGCATTTGGATGGTTTCCAGAAAAAATAACAGCAGATCTTGACGCTGTCATATTAGGAATGCATGCAAAGGAAGATAACCCTGAGCTTTTAAAAGCACAAGAGCTAGGACTAAACATATATTCATATCCCGAGTACTTATATGAACGTGCCAAAAACAAAACTCGTGTCGTTATAGGGGGTTCTCATGGTAAAACTACTATTACTTCTATGATCTTGCATGTCATGCATTATTGGGATAAAGAAGTAGACTATATGGTAGGCGCGCAACTAGAAGGCTTTGATACCATGGTGCGCATGACAGATGATGCAGATTTTATGGTACTAGAAGGTGATGAATACTTAAGTAGCCCAATAGACCGCAGACCTAAATTTCATCTATATAAGCCCAACATTGCGCTACTAAGCGGTATTGCATGGGATCATATTAACGTATTCCCTACGTTTGATAACTATGTGGAGCAGTTTCAGATTTTTGTAAATTCTATGACCAATGGTGGTGCAATGATTTACAACACAGAAGATGAAAATGTCGTGAAAGTGGTAGAAAATGCCACTGCACACATTAAAAAATATCCATACGAAACTCCAACATACAGCATTGAAGATGGAGAGACTTTACTAGAAACTCCAGATGGACCGATGCCTATTGAAGTTTTTGGTAAACACAACCTCAATAACCTTGCAGGAGCCAAGTGGATTTGCCAGCACATGGGTGTGGTAGAAGAAGACTTTTATGAAGCCATCGCTACATTCTCAGGAGCTAGCAAACGCCTAGAAAAAATAGCAGAAACTAATGACACTGTCATCTACAAAGATTTTGCACATAGCCCATCAAAAGTAAGTGCTACAACTACGGCTGTAAAAGAGCAGTATCCAGACCGCACGCTTATAGCGTGTCTAGAATTACACACTTACAGCAGTCTTAATCCAGAATTTTTGAGCGAATACAAAGGTGCTTTGGACAGCGCAGATATTGCTGTGGTATTCTACTCTCCACACGCTGTCGAAATCAAAAAACTAGAATCTGTCACAGCGCAACAAATAGCAACTGCCTTTGAACGCGATGATCTCATCATCTACACAGATCCAGCCGACTTTAAAAAGTTTCTCTTTGACCAAGGGCTAAAAAACAAAGCGGTATTACTTATGAGTAGCGGCAATTATGGTGGGTTAGATTTTGATGAGGTTAAGGGGTTGGTGTAACAATTACAAGCTTATCACTACCAACTTAGAACACAATCTAGCAACACACATTTGGGTTCAAAGAAATTTCTTCATAAAATAACGCTACAAGAATTCTCAAAAAGAAAATTCTTATTAGGTATTGTTTTAGGGATTTTAACCGCTGTTATCTTCTATTACTTCTTGCAGTATCTTTTTATACTACTGAGAGGTGTACACTTAGCATTTGTATATAACGCAGATAATACTCTAGATACAGATACACGGAATTATATTGCGCTATTCTTTTCTTCAATTTCTGTCGCGCTAGGAAACACAATTAGCATAGCTTTTATTTTTTCTGGAACTGACAGAAATAGTCAAAAAAGAAAAGCTGGAAGGAGAATTATAAATGACCAAAGTGCTCTTACCCCAACTGCAATATTCTGGATTTTTAAGATTTTAGTCCTCACAATAGGAAGCATCATAATATCCCACAGTTCCATAATATTTAAGGAGTTTGCTTATGCAATGGCATTATTACCCATAGTTTTATTCTTTGACCAAGTAAAAAGTCTAAGGAGATTTTTAAAAGGGTATACAATCGCAAAAATGAGTATTCACTTTGCTATAGTGAGTCTACTAGAATTTATCATCGCTTTGAGTAACATAAATGCTTATGATAAGCAAGGCAATCTCCAAGCTATAACTGGATCATTTGCAAATATTCCAGAATTTAAACTTGAGATCGAGTATAGTGAAGACATATTTATGGATTCACATCAGAATCAAATTAGATTTAAAGTCACAGAGAAGAATGATAGTATCAATTTTTTTGGATGGGATCGTTTCTTGACTTATCACGACGTCCAGATGTCTATCCTAGAGTCTAAACAATCTCATTATAGATATGATGCTGTTTTCTATATTGATAAAACTATCAAATGGAATAAACTAGACACATTATTTGACAAACTTCTATTTATCAATGCAAATAATATATTAATTACAATTACAAACTCTGAGACACTATTAGAAACTTATTACAAACGTCATATTGTATTATCTAAAGAACTTTATAACAAATGGTCTAACTCAAAGGACTATCCTCCCCCTCCACCACCACCCCGATTTTTTGAAGAATTTATACTAGATAAAAACGTAGACACTTTAAATATTGCTTCATTTAAAAACACTAAGACATCCATCGAAGATTCGATATTCTCATATATCTATGAAGGCACACAAAGTAATACTGCGTTTGTATTTTACATTAACCAAGATATTTCAGTAGAAGAATATTTAGAATTTATGATAGGTTACAAAAAAGCTATCTATAAGTTGAGAACTGATTACAATAATCATCCTCAACTAAGAGATGATGCTTCTGCAAAATCCAAATATCCTATGATTTACAAAGATGTACTGATTAATCATTGATTTTTCAAACATATCATTTTGTAACAAAACCCCTATCTTGCTACTAATAAAGCCAGTAAGAACTCAAACAAGTCAATTCAATGAAATTTATTCCAACTCTTATCGTATTACTCTGCTGCGCATTTATTGCAAAAGCTCAGCAATCTCAAGTATCAAACAGCTGGACGGCCTTTTCTCAATCTATAGATATGAGTATGGACAAGGAGCGCAAATTTATTCTTAAAGCAGCTGTAAAGGCAGAAATTGCAGACTCCACAGCTTGGGCAGGACTATGGGCCAGAGTAGATATGAAGAATAATGAGAACGGCTTTTTTGATAATATGGGTGATAGACCTATCAGAGTTCCAGAGTGGAAAGAATATACCATAGAAGGGACCATAGGTAAAAATGCAGAACGATTACTTATAGGTGGTTTGATGCTATCTGATGGAACATTCTATTTTGACAACTTCTCTTTACAAATAGAAGACAGTAACGGCATAATGACAGATTTTCCACTAGGAAATGCCGACTTTGAAAAAACAGCAAAAGGAGAGAAAATAGATTCTTGGGCAGAAGGTATAGGCGGCACAAACAGCAGTTCTGTACTAGAGTACACACTAGAATCATCTAGCGATGCTTTTTCCGGAGCACACTCCCTGATGATAACAGGAGAAGGTACAGAAACTATGGACTTTGGCCCAGCCGAAATTAAGTCTGAAGATGGTTATGCTCCCCAGCTAGGTGTTTTAATCTCAATGCTAGATGATTTGAAAGAGCGAGTTGAGTATAGAGTAAAAGGAATGTCTCAGCACGAGATAGACCATCTACACGATGAGAATGCAAATCGCATAGGTGCACTCGTAATGCACCTAGCAGCAGCAGAGGCATTTTACCAAGTAAGAACATTTGAAAACAGAGGCTTTAATGAAGAAGAAGCTAAAAAGTGGGGACTAGCCTTAGACTTAGGCAAAAAGGCTCAAGAGGAATTTAAAGGAAAGCCCGTGAGCTATTATCTAGAGGAGTTTACAAAAGTTCGAGAGCGCACTAAAGCTCTTTTTAAGTCTGCAAGTGACGAGTGGCTTCTCGAAGAAGTACCTAGCTATGGGATGAATAATTACTACGCCTGGTTTCACGTAATGGAACACCAGTCAAGTCACTTAGGTCAGGTTTTATTTCTTGCAAAACGCATTCCGCCAGAGGCAGAGATCAACGCGCCATCTGAGATGAAAAATTAAAGCTTTATAGATATCTAAAGATCATTATTCCACTTTCGCGAAAGCATAAAAAACATCTTAAAATACGCATCGAAAAAGGGCATCTCTTTTTTCCACAATATGTTAATAACTTCAAGGGTTTAGAGAGGTTTTAGAGCCTATTCTGGAGTCCCTTTCTTTATATTTGTTTTTAGACAATTTAACTATTAAAATATGAGCGACGACGCTAAGAAGAAAGAGTACTCGGCAGACAGTATTCAGGCCCTTGAGGGAATGGAGCACGTACGTATGCGTCCATCGATGTACATCGGTGATGTGGGTGTAAGAGGATTACACCACTTAGTATATGAGGTTGTAGATAACTCTATTGATGAGGCTATGGGTGGCTATTGTGACGCCATAGATGTAACTATAAATGAAAATAACTCTATCACGACTAGAGATAACGGTCGTGGAATCCCAGTAGGGCTTCATAAAAAAGAAGGTGTCTCTGCCCTTCAGGTTGTAATGACCAAAATAGGTGCCGGAGGAAAATTTGATAAAGATTCATATAAAGTTTCTGGAGGTCTTCACGGTGTTGGGGTATCTTGTGTAAACGCATTATCTAACCACTTAAGAGCTACCGTTTACAAGGAAGGTAAAATCTGGGAGCAAGAATATGAGCGTGGTAAAGCTATGTACCCTGTAAAAGTTATAGGTGATACAGACTTTACTGGTACAGAAGTTACATTCTTGCCAGATGACAGTATTTTCCAGCAAACTACAGAATATAGTTATGGCACGCTAGCATCTCGTTTACGTGAGTTAGCATACCTTAATAAAGGAATTACGATTACGCTTACTGATAAGCGAGTTAAGAATGAGAAAGGAGAGCATGAAACAGAGACTTTCCATAGTAAAGAAGGACTTGCTGAATTTGTACGCTTTCTAGACGGTAACCGTACTCCTATTATAGGTGAGGTTATCTCAATGGAAGGTGAGAAAAATGGTATCCCTGTTGAAGTAGCCATGATTTATAATGACAGCTACGCAGAGAACTTACACTCTTATGTAAATAACATTAATACACACGAAGGAGGAACACACCTTGCTGGTTTCCGTCGTGGACTTACAGGATCGCTTAAAAAGTTTGCTGATGCATCTGGTATGCTAGATAAACTTAAGTTTGATATTGCTGGTGATGATTTCCGTGAGGGACTTACTGCTATTATTTCTGTAAAAGTAAGTGAGCCACAATTTGAGGGGCAAACTAAAACAAAATTAGGTAACCGCGAGGTTACCTCTGCAGTATCTCAGGCCGTTGCCGAAATGATTGAGATCTACATGGAAGAAAATCCGAATGATGCCAAAATCATCGTTCAGAAAGTAATTCTAGCTGCACAAGCACGTCACGCTGCAAAGAAAGCACGTGAGATGGTACAACGTAAGACAGTAATGAGTATAGGTGGTCTACCTGGGAAACTATCTGACTGCTCTGAAACAGATCCTACGCTTTGCGAAGTATTCCTTGTCGAGGGAGACTCTGCAGGTGGTACTGCAAAACAAGGACGTGATCGTGAGTTTCAAGCTATCTTACCATTACGTGGTAAAATCTTGAACGTAGAGAAAGCTATGGTTCACAAAGTTTTTGAAAACGAAGAAATCAAAAACATTTTTACTGCATTAGGTGTAACCATAGGTACTGAAGAAGATAGCAAAGCGCTTAACTTATCTAAACTACGTTATCACAAAGTAGTCATCATGTGTGATGCCGATGTAGATGGTAGTCACATTTCTACCCTGATACTTACTTTCTTCTTCCGCTATATGAAAGAGCTTGTAGAAAATGGTTATGTATACATTGCCACTCCTCCACTTTACCTAGTAAAGAAAGGTCAGAAAAAGCAATACGCTTGGAATGATAAAGAGCGTGATGCCATTGCAGATTCTATGGGAACACAAGGAGTATCTATACAACGTTACAAAGGTCTTGGAGAGATGAATGCAGAACAATTATGGGATACAACAATGAATCCTGAGTTCCGCACATTACGTCAAGTTGCCATAGATAATGGCACAGAAGCAGATAGAATATTCTCTATGCTTATGGGTGACGAGGTACCACCTCGCCGTGAGTTTATAGAAAAGAACGCTATTTATGCAAACATAGACGTTTAACAAAACTCTTATATTTTATTACAATGGTCCTGAGATAATTTCTCAGGACCATTTTTTTTTGAAGTAACTAATACCCCTCTGAATCTAAAGACCTGTGCATCGTATTACACTCGCTTTTACAGCCAACTATCCAAGTACCCAACAATACTCAAGATTTTCAAACTCGGCAATTAAATAGACAAAAAACACTTAATTATCGATAAAATACACATATTGCTATTCGCATTATATTCGTTTTTGAGTTTCCTATTGAATTAAAAGCTATGTCTATATTTACTCTCGAAAGGGATATTTTTAGATTATTTGTAACATATTTCTGCTAATTTCTTAAGATTAGATGTAGGGGTTTAATTGGATAGAGATTAGCAACCTATAAATCCTTGCTATTTTATAGCAAGGATTTTTTTTGTCTTATCACAAACGAACTCTACCTAACTGCATAGTCCTCAAATCTATTACTTGGATAACATAAAATCCTATTTAAAAGCCGTTAACAAGCACTTATCTTCGATGAATTGCTTGAAACTTAAAATTATCAGGCAATGCTAGTGATCATTTATTCAATACAATCCAGCTCCTTATTTTTGTAATGCAGCATAACAACTGTCACACTTACACTATTATAAGTTGGGTATTTAAAATAGTTTAAGAGTGCAAAACGAGCGATTATTATTTGATTCATTTGGATTGTGAATTTCCCCGCTTGTTCATCCCCGTTTCTCAATGAGAAGCGGGGATTTTTTTTGCTGGTTAACATACATTTAGCGTCAGAGCGTACGATAAACGAGAGAGTTATTGTATTTTCGCAAAAGCGTAAAAAGCTATTAAAATCATACTATAAATCCTTAAAATTACATCCATATGAAAGTTACTGTAGTCGGTGCTGGAGCCGTAGGAGCCAGTTGTGCAGAATACATTGCAATCAAAGATTTTGCAAGTGAAGTTGTCTTAGTAGATATTAAAGAAGGTTTTGCCGAAGGTAAAGCAATGGACTTAATGCAAACTGCTTCGTTAAACGGGTTTGATACAAAAATCACAGGTACTACTGGTGATTATTCAAAAACTGCTGGTAGTGATATCGCAGTAATTACTTCTGGAATTCCTCGTAAGCCAGGAATGACTCGTGAAGAACTTATCGGGATCAATGCAGGTATTGTAAAAACAGTTGCCGCTAGCCTTGTAAAAGAATCACCTAATGTTATTCTTATCGTTGTTTCTAATCCTATGGATACAATGACTTACCTAGCACATAAAGTAACTGGACTTCCTAAAAACCGCATTATCGGTATGGGTGGAGCACTAGACAGCGCTCGTTTTAAGTACCGTCTTGCCGAAGCTCTTGAAGCTCCTATCTCAGATGTAGATGGAATGGTAATAGGTGGACACTCAGATAAAGGAATGGTACCTCTTACACGTCTTGCAACTCGCAACAGTGTACCTGTTTCAGAATTTATTTCTGAAGACAGACTTACACAAGTAAAAGAAGATACTAAAGTAGGTGGAGCAACGCTTACTAAACTTCTAGGAACTTCTGCTTGGTATGCACCAGGAGCTGCAGTATCTGGACTTGTACAAGCAATTGCTTGTGACCAAAAGAAAATTTTCCCTTGTTCTGTACTTCTTGATGGAGAATACGGTCTTTCTGATCTTTGTATCGGAGTACCTGTAGTATTAGGAAGAAACGGAATTGAAAAAATAGTTGAAATCAACCTTAGTGATGCAGAAAAAGCGCATCTAGCAGAAAGTGCTGAAGGTGTTAAAGCAACAAACAGTTTACTTGACGCTTAAGAAGTCAGTAAGTTTATCATATCAAAGGCTACCTATTTTTAGGTGGCCTTTTTTGTTATATATAATAAGGAGTCATTTTCTTTTTTAGTTACGCTTTCGCGAAAGCATAAATACACACATCAAATCTTCCTCATTATACGTTTATCATGCAACTTAACATATCATTATAATGACACAAAAATTATTGGGTACTACCACTGAGAATCCTATATTTGCGTGTTTGATAAAAACATAAATCTAGATGCAAAACTGCAATAGATGATGTTTTATAATTAAGTGTGTGAGAAATAAGTGGTTCATAAGTGCTTTTATAATTGCCCTTGCTATCGTAAGTATAAGCATGGAGCAACGCACTGCGCCTAATCAGGAAATAATTATTACATTTTCTGATACTGAGGCAAACCTTTCTCAATCTGAACATGCCATCACATTAGTAAAAAATAAGCTAAGCTCCCTTGAAGTAGATAATATTAGAGTAGAGCAACTTGATAATGGATCTTTAAAAGTATCATACTACAGTACTATTGATATTACGGAGATTAAGAACAAATTATCACCTACCTCAGCGCATAGCAAGTACAATCTTGAGAATGATAACTCAAGTATACCAGAAGAAAACGAGATCGCTCATTATGAGTTAGATATTTATAAAATACAAGACAGCACAGACATGGAAGGTGCTGCTGGGGTTATTATTGAGTCAAAATCTGAGTCAACACGTTCTTCTACCGTAAAAGTATATGCTAGCCTCCACAAAATAAGTGATTGCGCAGCTACCATTCAAACACAAACTGCTTACAATACTCACAAGAGAAGTGATGTTGCTTTCATTAACTCATTCTACAACATACCTGAGACAAGGGCCGGCCCCTTTGCTTAAGGCATAACAACATTAGCTAAGGCAAGACTTGCTCTAGCTAATTGCTTTTATCACAAAAGCAATCCCACAGATTATAATAACAATCACTTTACATTAATTTCAACGTGATAATAACACACTGATGTGCTGTTTATTATGTTGATACAAACACACTAAAATGCAAAACAAAGGACTCATTAGATTTTTTGCGATAATTTTTGGTCTGGTATGTTTATACCAACTATCATTTACGTATTTCACAAACAAAACAGAAGACGAAGCTAAGGCTTACGCGATCTCTCAAGCACCAGAAGATGCAGATATGCAGGATGTGGTGGAGCGCGCATACTTAGATAGTATAGGAGCAAATCCTATTTTTGCTGGTATCACTTATAATGATGCTAAGGAAAAAGAACTTAACAAAGGACTGGATCTTAAAGGAGGTATTAACGTAATCCTTCAGATCTCTATTCGTGATATCTTAGGTGGTCTTTCTAACAATAGTACAGATCCAGCTTTCATAGCTGCATTAGATGCTACAGATGAGGCACAAAAAGATAGCCAGAACACATACTTTGAAGATTTCGTATCTGCATTTGAAGCGCAAGGAGGACAACTAGCGTCTCCAGATATCTTTGCAAACGTAATTCTTAACGAAAAAGTAGATACAGGAATGAGCAACACAGAGGTTGCTAGTGTTCTTGAAGCGGAAATCAAAGAAACAATAGGTTCTGCTTTTGAAACGTTACGTAATCGTATTGATAAGTTTGGAGTAACACAACCTAACATCCAGTCTCTAGGAGATAATGGGCGTATTCTTGTTGAGCTTCCAGGAGCTAAAGATATTGATCGTGTAAGAGGTCTTCTTGAAAAGACAGCACAATTAGAGTTCTACCAAACTCACTATGCTGGAGACGCACTTAACTACTTAATAGGAGCAAATGAAACACTACGCGGACTTGTTGCTAGCAACGAGGAGAAGCAAGAAGCTGCAGTAGCTCAAGACAGTACCCTTGATGATAATGTATCTGATTTACTTAAAGATGCAGATGAGGAAGAGGCAGAACAAGATTTTGGACCACTTTTCAAAATATTTAGTCCTAACCAACAAGCGGTTCAAAATAGCACAATTCCAACTGTAGGATTTGCTGCTGTAAAAGATACAGCAACTATTAACTCGTACTTGAGAAACCCGTCTGTTGTAAAGCAGCGTCCAGCATCTTTACGTTATGCAAAATTTGCATGGGGTGTACCAGAAGAAGGAGCAGATATCGTAGCACTTTATGCACTTGAATCTAACAGACAAGGAGCACCATACATGGACGGTGACGTTGTCAACGACTCACGCCAGCAATTTACACAAACACAACAACCAGCAGTAGGTCTTGATTTTGAAGGACAAGGTGTAAATCAGTGGGCAAAAATGACTCGCGAAGTTGCACAAAAAGGAAACGCTATTGCTATTGCACTAGATGGTAATGTATACTCTGCAGCATCAGCTCGTCAAGAGATTAAAGGTGGTGCGACAGAAATCTCTGGAAACTTTACAGTAGCTGCGGCACAAGATCTTGCAACAGTATTGAATGCTGGTAGACTTCCTGCATCTGCAAAGATTATTCAAGCAGAAGAAATTGGACCATCACTAGGTAAAGAAGCGATTGATTCTGGAATTTTATCGTTCCTTATCGCACTAGCATTAGTATTAGTATGGATGGTATTTTACTACGGTAAAGCTGGTGGATTTGCAGATATTGCTCTTGTAGTAAACATCCTTTTCATCTTTGGAGTACTTGCCGGTCTGGGAGCTGTACTTACACTTCCTGGTATTGCAGGTATCGTACTTACTATAGGTATGTCTGTGGATGCAAACGTACTTATCTTTGAACGTATTAAAGAAGAGCTACGTAAAGGGAAGTCTCAAAAAGATGCGATTAAAGATGGTTTTAACAACGCACTTTCTTCTATTCTTGATGCAAACATCACTACCTTCTTAACGGCACTTATCCTTTTCTTATTTGGAACAGGACCAGTACAAGGATTTGCAACTACACTTATGATAGGTATTGCAACTTCATTATTCTGTGCAATTTTCATTACTCGTCTATTCATTGATGGATACGGGAAGAATGGAAAATCACTTGAGTTTGCTACATCTATGACTAAAGGTCTTTTTGTAAACAACAGTATCGATTTCTTAGGAAAACGTAAAATTGCTTATGCTATCTCTGGTGTACTTATCGTAGGTGGACTTGCTGCTTTACTTACTGGTGGTCTTGATACTGGTATTGACTTTGTAGGAGGTCGTACGTATACAGTTCGTTTTGATCAACCTATGAATGCACAAGAAGTAGAAGATGCACTAGTTGCAGATTTTGGAAGTGCAGATGTAAAAACATTTGGAGCAGATAATCAATTAAAGATTACGACAAAGTACCGTATCGATGAGACAGGTACAGATATTGACGCTCAGGTTGAGCAACAATTATTTACTTCACTTACTCCTTATTTACCTACTGGAATGACGTATGCAGCATTTGCAAAGTCTACAGATGATAAGCAGGTAGGAAAAATGGAGTACTACATGGTAGGACCTACCATTGCAGATGATATTAAGAAAGGTGCACTTTTTGCAGTTATCGGATCACTAATCGTGGTATTCTTATACATCTTATTACGTTTCCGTAGATGGCAATTCTCTCTTGGAGCTGTAGCTGCAGTTTTCCATGATGTTTTGTTAGTACTAGGAGTATTTGCAGTCTTGAAAAACATTATGCCATTTGATATGGAGGTAGATCAAAACTTTATTGCGGCTATTCTTACCGTAATTGGGTACTCTCTGAATGATACCGTGGTAGTTTTTGACCGTATACGTGAGTATATTAAAGAGCACGGTTCTACTAGAGGATTTGGTAAATTAATTAACCAAGCACTTAACAGTACATTGAGTCGTACACTTAATACGTCTGTAACTACGTTAATCGTACTTCTAGCGATCTTCTTCTTAGGAGCTCCATCTATTAGAGGATTAATGTTTGCACTTATTGTAGGTGTAATCGTAGGTACATATTCTTCACTATTTATCGCAACTCCTGTAATGTTTGACACAGTACAGAAGAAAGGATTAAAGGAAGAAAAAGAAGAGGAAGAAGTAGAAGCATAAGCTTCTAAGAAACTCAATAAATAGAAAATCCGCTACTGAGAAGTAGCGGATTTTTTTATGCGCTATCGCGAAAGCGTAACTCTTAAAAAGATGGATAATAAAACGCCTCTTACTATATACTCTATAAAATATTCAGTCTATGGAATATTCAAATACTTATGTGTCTGTAAGCTCACTTTCCACTTTGGGTTTTTCATCACATAATCTACAATGAGCGGCACCATCTTATCACGCACAGACCATTCTGGTTGTAAGTATAAAATACAATCTTCGCCCACTTGTGCTGCGTGCTTCTCTGCAAAGTCAAAGTCTGACTTATTAAAAATAATCACCTTCAGTTCGTTTGCTTTTTCTAAAACAGAAGCTTTAGGTAACATACGTTTTTTAGGAGAAAGACAGATCCAGTCCCACTCACCAGAAAGCTCGTAAGCACCAGAAGTCTCAATATGAGTTGTAAGTCCTAGGGACTTTAATTTATGTGTAAGCGGGTTCATATCCCACATAAGCGGTTCCCCACCTGTCACTACAATTGTATCTGAGTACTTTGCAGCATTTTCGGCTATGGTATTTGCATTTGTAGGAGGATGTATCGCAGCATCCCAGCTTTCCTTCACATCACACCAGTGACACCCCACATCACAACCACCTACTCGTATAAAGTAAGCTGCTGTTCCTTTATGGAATCCTTCTCCTTGTATAGTATAAAATTCTTCCATAAGCGGAAGCATTTCCCCAAGGTCTATTTGTGCTTGTAAAGAGTCTAAGGCCTGTTTTGTCATAGCGTGCAAAGATATAGAATACAACTAGATTTAAAACCATCCATCACGACAGTCTCATTACTGTTAACATATGTTGTGATTAGAATGTGATTAATTACGCTTTCGCGAAAGCGCAACCCCGATAATTATCGCTATAAATGCTCCAGCACCTAGCACTGTAAAGCTCAGTTTAAGGCTTGAAAAATCTGCTAAAAATCCCACCAGTGGCGGACTCGCAAGAAACCCTACAAAACCAGCTCCCGCAACAAATGAAATGCCATCTGCACTGTTCACTCCCTTTGCCTTACCAGCCAGTCTAAGCAACTCAGGAATAATTACAGAAAAACCTAAACCTATAATCGCAAATCCTAAAAGAGTGACAAATGTAATAGCCGAGAGTACCGCTAGGTAGCCTACAACCGCAAAAAGTGCACCGCCTATAATAATTTTAATGGAGCCAAAACGTTTGCTCACTCCATCACCAAAGAATCTTCCCAACGCCATAAACAATGAGAACAGTAAAAACCCCATTCCTGCAGTTTTTTCGGTTGTTACTTGCACAATATCTTCTAGATATAGTTTACTCCACTGCTCAATGGCTCCTTCGCTGCCCATAATTATAAGAGCTATAATGGTAAGACCTAGCAGCGGTTTGAGTAAATTGAAATTAAGTGTCCCGTGACTGTCATCTATAGGGGTTCTATGAGCTATATAACTTTTGCAAAGCCACAAATTTGTGACAATGACCAGAATTGCAGCTCCCATACTGTGATAAACAGGCACCTTAACAAGGTCTATTATAAAATAACCTATCACTGCGGCAATTGCTCCTCCTATAGAAAAGAAACCGTGTGACGAACTCATAATATGCACCTCGTCTTCGGTTTCTATATCTGAGACTAGGGCATTCATTGCTATATCTGTAAAGCAAGAAAACAGTCCCACACAAAATAAAGAAACACATAATACAATATACGACGGAGCAATTAAGGGCATTAAAAATAGTAGTGAGAATATAATCACACCTACCACCGTAGCCTTACCTACTCCCATACTTTTTATAATGCGAGAAGCCATCGTAAGTGACACAAGACTTCCTAATCCCATACAAAATAAAGCTACCCCCAAATCTCCATCATCTATCCCTAGCTTTTCTTTTACTCTCGGGATGTAAAGCACCCAAGTACCTATCATAATATTGAGTGAAGCAAAAACCCAAGCGGGTGCAAAGTATCTTTTTCTAGATAGTATGAGAAACAGAGAGTTCATCTCTCAAAAGTAAATCATCTTATAACTCAAACCACAATAGCGCAAGAATTTGTACGCAAACGTTTTATAATAAAAAGGTCTCCCATATTGAGAGACCTTTTTATTATAGTAGGTCAGTAATATTTACTCTTGAACTGTTACATTTTTCCATTTTCCACCACCAAAATAAAATCCTAAAGAGATACCAAAATATCCATTTTTAACAGTACCAAACTCATTATTATTAAGGTCACGTAATTGACCTTCTGGCGCAAAATTATACTCTGCAGCAAGTCTAAACTTAAAGTAGTCAAAACCTACTCGCAACATCCCACCTAGACCATTATCGGTTTCAATATTATTTGCATCGTCATATTCATCAAAATCTGCGATTACGTTTGCACTAGAAACATATCCTATTCCAGCACCACCAAATACTGCAAAAGGTGACCCATCTTTATGGTAAAAATAATAATCTATTGTACCTAAATAAGAACCATACACTGTGACAATATCTGTTTCAAAAGCATCGATGCCATTAGAAGGATTTGTTAACTCGGCAAGTGCCGCACCACCTATTCTAAAACCTACATTTATCTTTTCATCTATTGACCATTTAGGCTCTAGATTAAACATCACACCATCTCCATATTCATTACCCGCAGCATAACCTAGGCGTATATCAAATCTAAATTTTTCTTTTTCTTGTGCAGTAACCTGTGTGTAGCAACCTGCAATTAGTAAAAGTAGTACAACTAGTTTTTTCATAAAGTTTATTATTAAATGGTCCACAAATATAAATAACCTCGGCTCTCAACGTAAGAAAAACTCAGTTACAGATTACAATTTAAATGTGCTGAACATTTACGCTGCTTCATAAGCCCGTAAAGGCATTTTCTCCCTTAAAATCATTATTTTTAGACAAGCAACAGTTCTTCAAGAAAACAGCATATATGGTGTATGAAAATAATCTCGCTTTCGCGAAAACGCAAGACGAAAAAGATCCCCTTAAAGAGTACCGTAATCACTTCTACATACCCGTAGATAAGGAGGATAACGAACTTATTTACCTCTGCGGAAACAGTCTAGGCTGCCAGCCAAAATCTGTCGCACAATACATCGAGCAAGAACTCAATGACTGGGCAAATCTGGGTGTCGAAGGGCATTTTAAAGAAGAAACTCCGTGGATGTCTTATCACGAGGAACTCGCAAAACCTATGGCACACATCGTAGGTGCAAAACCGAGCGAGGTAGTGATAATGAACACCCTCACGACAAACCTTCACTTGATGATGGTTTCGTTTTATAATCCTACACCGTCATATCATAAAATAATTATAGAAAGCGATGCTTTCCCGTCAGATAAGTATGCGGTTGAAAGTCAGATACGCCAGCGTGGGTATGATCCAGAGACGAGCCTTATACTATGGCAACCTCGAGAAGGAGAAGAATTATGCCGTTATGAAGACCTAGAAGTACTTGTAAAAGAACACGGCGACAGCGTTGCGCTATTACTCATAGGTAACACAAACTATTATTCTGGACAGTGCTACCCTATTAAAAAAATAACTGACTTAGGTCACAACAACGGCAGCAAAGTAGGCTTTGACCTTGCACACGGAGTGGGTAATATTATGCCAGACTTACACGAGAGCGGGGCAGATTTTGCCGTGTGGTGTACTTATAAATACCTCAACAGCGGCCCAGGAAGTCTAGGGGGATGCTTTGTACACGAGCGACACCATACAGATAAAAACATACAGCGCTTTACGGGCTGGTGGGGACAAAACAAAGACACACGCTTTAATATGCGCAAAGGCTTTGACCCAATCCCAACTGCCGAAGGCTGGCAATTATCAAATCCTCCTATCCTCAGTATGGCAGCTGTAAAAGCGAGCTTAGATATTTTTGAGGAAGCTGGTATGAGCAACATACGTGCAAAATCTGAAAAACTTACCGGCTACCTAGAGTTCTTAGTAAACGAACTCGATAATGAGCACATCGCTATCATTACACCTAGCGATCCAGCGCAACGTGGGTGCCAACTAAGTATTCAAGTAAAAAATGCCGATAAGAGTTTACATAAAAAACTAACCGAAGCAGGAGTCATCTCAGACTGGCGTGAGCCAGATGTAATACGCGTCGCTCCAGCACCGCTTTACAATAGTTATCAAGACGTATTTGAAATGGTAGAACGACTCAAAAAGATACTATAATGTATATCCCTGAGATTTATAAAAATGAAAACCCAGCAGAGATACGCAGTTTCTTAAAAGAGAATGCCTTTGGAATACTTGTCACAAATCTTGACGGAAAATCTTGTGCGACACACATCCCTCTAGAATTATCAAAACGCCCAGACGGCACCGAAATCATACACGCACACATCTCAAAAATGAATGAGCAAGTTGCTCACCTCAAAAATGGCGCAGAGGCGCTCTGTATTTTTAATGGACCTCACAGTTATATTTCGGCTAGTTGGTACGACTTTGAAGAAGTATCCACTTGGAACTATACGGCCGTACAAGTGAGAGGTAATGTGCGTTTACTAGATAAGGAAGGCACTTATAAATCCATCAAAGCATTGATGGATAAGTATGAAGCACCACAAAAAAATCCAATAGATATGGATGCGCTTTCTGAAAAGACATTGCGACAAATAAACGGCGTGGTGGCATTTGATATTGAAATTACGAGCATTGAAGCTGTAAAAAAGATGTCACAAAACAGAAACGATAAAAATCACGATGCTGTAGTATCTAGCTTACGCGAAAATGGAACTCCAAACGACAAAGCCGTCGCAGACGAAATGGAGTGCTTGAGAAATAAATAAAAATTCAAACAGTACTAACGGAGAAATCACGCTAGTACTCACAATATAATATGGCAAAACAAGAACACATACTCATTATAGGCGCAGGCCTTTGCGGTTCGCTTCTAGCGTTACGTATGGCGCAGCGCGGTTATAAAATCACCTTGATGGAAAAGCGCCCAGACCTAAGAGCCGTACATCAAGATGCTGGTAGAAGTATAAATCTCGCTTTATCAGACAGAGGTTTAAAAGGAATACGCCTCGTAGGCCTTGAAGATCGAGTAAAAGATTTGTGTATCCCTATGAATGGAAGGATGTTGCACGACAAAGAAAGTAACACGCTTTTTAGTCCGTATTCTGGACGTACAGATGAATACATAAATTCTATCTCACGTACAGACCTCAACATTATGCTACTCAATGCGGCAGATGAGTATGATACCTTGCAGGTTCACTTTAACCAGGCGTGTACAAACGTAGATCTTAAAAATGCTACGGCAACCTTTACAGATTATCACACAAAAGAAGAGCAAACCATCACTGCAGATATTATTCTAGGTGCAGATGGTGCAGGATCTGCAGTGCGTAAGAGTATGTATATGAGTCGCGACTTTTTATTCAGCTTCTCGCAAGATTACTTAGGTCACGGCTATAAGGAACTCACCTTCCCTCCTGCCGAAAATGGCGGATACCGCACCGAAAAAAATGCCTTACACATCTGGCCACGTGGTCGTGATATGATTATTGCTTTGCCTAACCTAGATGGGAGTTTTACTGTAACGCTATTTATAGATTATGAAGATGCACCAGATAGTTTTGCATCGCTAGATAGCCCAGCTGCAATTACAGAATACTTTACAAGACAGTTTCCAGACGCTATCCCTATGATGCCAGAACTGTTAAAAGAATATGAAGAAAATCCTGTAGGGCCGCTAGGCACTATAAAATGCCACCCGTGGAGCGCCTTTGGAAAAACGTGTATTCTAGGAGATGCGGCACACGCCATTGTTCCATTTTATGGACAAGGGATGAATGCTAGTTTTGAAGATGTGGTAGTTTTTGACGAGACGCTAGATGCATTTGGAGATCAAGGATGGGAGAAGGTTTTCAAAGAATTTGAAAAAACTAGAAAACCAGATACAGATGCCATTGCAGACCTTGCCGTAGATAACTTTCACGAGATGAAAGAACACACGGCTCACCCTATGTTTCAAGAGAAGAGAAAACTCGAGACACAATTTGAGAAAGAATTCCCTACAGAGTATTACTCAAAATATAGTTTAGTAACTTTTAACGAGGCGATAGGGTACAAAGAGGCAATGACGCGCGGTAGAGCACAAAACAAAGCTATTTTAAACCTACTGGATGACGGATTGCTACCTGATT
The DNA here is from genome assembly GCF_007827285.1 of Dokdonia sp. Hel_I_63. Lineage (NCBI taxonomy): Bacteria > Pseudomonadati > Bacteroidota > Flavobacteriia > Flavobacteriales > Flavobacteriaceae > Dokdonia > Dokdonia sp. Hel_I_63. Next base: position 3,157,551 of record NZ_VISD01000001.1, read on the forward strand.
CTCTTTCGCTTAAAGCGAAATTAAAAAAAGTACAACAGGCTACACAAGACATCTTGCACGACGATGCCATAGCCGGAAACATATAACAAAATCATATACTTATGAGTGATAAAGATTTAGACCTACGTTTACAAGGCGATCCTTTTAATGAAAAGAAAGTGACACCTAGAGGAGCTTATCCTCATATTAAAAGAGCAGGAGACTTTCTATTTGTCTCGGGCACCAGCAGCCGCAAGGCAGATAATACTTTTGCTGGCGTGCACGTGATAGATGCAATGGGAACGATGCACCTAGATATCAAAGAGCAAACCAGAGCCGTACTAGAAAACATCAAGAAAACCCTCGCAACCGCAGATGCAACGATGGAAGATGTGGTAGATGTCACCTCATTCCTTGTAAATATGAATGATTTTGGCGGTTACAACGAAGCCTACGGAGAATTCTTTAACAAAGAAACCGGCCCTGCAAGAACCACCGTAGCCGTACACCAGTTACCACACCCGCATCTAGTAGTTGAGATTAAGGTGATGGCTTATAAGCCGGAATAGATGAACATCAAAAACTACATAAACGGCGACTATAAAAACCCAGCATCAAATGACTGGCTAGATAATTATGAGCCAGCTTCTGGGGAGATATATGGGCAGATTCCTAATAGTAGCGCGCAAGATATTGAGGAAGCTACCGCTTTCGCGAAAGCGGCATTCCCGCAGTGGTCCAGCACCACACTTGATGAGCGCAGTCGCATCTTGATGAACATTGCAAGTGGCATTGAAGCTAGACTTGAAGAACTTGCTCAAGCCGAAAGTCGGGATAATGGGAAACCGGTATCACTAGCAATGACTGTAGATATCCCGAGGGCGGCGAGTAACTTTCGGTTTTTTGCAAATGCGATCACTCAGTTTTCGGCAGAGAGTCACGAGAGTGTGGGAATGAACGCAATGAATTTTACCCTGCGTAAACCCATAGGTGTTGTGGGATGCATAAGTCCGTGGAATTTACCACTGTATCTCTTTACCTGGAAAATCGCTCCCGCAATAGCCGCTGGCAATTGCGTGATTGCAAAACCTAGTGAAGTCACTCCTATGACGGCTTACCTTCTTGGTGAGATTTGTACAGAGGCTGGACTTCCTCCTGGTGTTCTCAATATTGTACACGGACTGGGACACACAACGGGACAAGCTATTTTAGAACATAAAGATATTAAAGCGATAAGTTTTACGGGAGGTACAAAAACGGGAGCTCATCTTGCAAAAACGTGTGCACCTATGTTTAAAAAATTATCACTAGAACTAGGTGGTAAAAACCCGAACCTCATTTTTGCCGATTGTAATTATGAAGATATGCTTGCCACAACCGTGAGAAGCTCCTTTGCAAATCAAGGGCAAATCTGTCTCTGTGGGAGTCGCATTTTTGTAGAGCGATCTATCTATGACCGATTTAAAAGTGATTTCATTTCAAAAGTTAAGGAGTTAGTCGTAGGGCATCCACCACAAGAAAACAAAGATCTAGGAGCACTCGTTTCAAAATCGCATCTTGAGAAAGTAGAAGACTATATTCACAATGCACAAGCTTACGGCGGTACCGTACTTTGCGGAGGTAAGCGAGTTACCGTTCCAGGATATGAGAATGGCTATTATCTAGAACCTACGGTTATTGAGGTGGACAGTAATGACTGTAAACTCAATCAAGAAGAGATTTTTGGACCTGTGGTGACTATAATGCCTTTTGACACCGAGGAAGAAGCACTTACATTAGCAAACGGCACAAAATACGGACTCTCTGCAACAGTTTGGACTCAGCAACTTGACAGAACAATGCGTTTAAGCAATGCACTTGAAGCTGGCATTGTCTGGGTGAATACGTGGATGAATCGAGATTTGCGCACACCCTTTGGCGGAGTGAAAGCTAGCGGCGTAGGTCGTGAAGGCGGCTTTGAAGCGCTCCGGTTTTTTACCGAAGCAAAGAATGTTTGCATAAAATATAATTAAAAAATAATAAGAGCGGGAGCAACTAAGATTAGTTCACTACGCTCGCAATCACATACTATGAAACTAAACCTAACTAATAAAAATGCACTCGTCTGTGGCTCTACAGCAGGGATCGGACTAGCAACCGCAATGGGTCTAGCAGAAGAAGGTGCAAACGTAACCCTTGCTGCTCGTACAGAAGAGAAGCTCAAAAACGTTATCGCACAGTTACCTAATAACGGTTCACAAAAGCACAGCTACGTGGTTGCAGATTTTACAAATCCGCAGGCGGTGGCAGCTGCTGTTTCGGCAACGGGCAATGTGTATCACATATTAATCAATAACACTGGTGGCCCTCCAGGTGGACCTATTGTGGATGCAGATGTTACCGCTTTCGCGAAAGCGTTTACACAACACCTACAAACCAATCACCTATTAACACAAACCGTACTCCCAGGGATGAAAGCCGAAGGATATGGACGTATCATTAACGTGATTTCTACTTCTGTAAAACAACCACTAGATGGTCTAGGCGTGAGTAACACGATACGCGGTGCCGTGGCAAACTGGAGTAAAACAATGGCAAATGAGCTAGGGCAATACGGCATCACCGTAAACAACGTACTTCCTGGCGCAACCGCTACTGGCAGACTCTCTGAGATCATAGAAAATAAAGCAAAAAAGACTGGAAAATCTATAGAAGAAGTTTCACAGACAATGGCAAATGCATCACCAGCAAAACGTTTTGCCAAACCTGAGGAGGTAGCAAATGCAATTGTTTTTCTCGCTAGTGAAGCAGCTTCTTTTATTAATGGAATTAATGTACCTGTAGATGGAGGACGCACAAAAAGCTTGTAGATGGATATTAAAAAGATTTTCTGGATACTAAGTTGGCTCGTGGCGGGAGTTACCTTTGCGATGATTTTGATACATTATGGAGACATTCCAGACGAGGTACCTATGCACTTTGATGCGACTGGGGTGGTAGATAGATATGGTTCAAAAAATGAACTTTTTATCTTACCCGTACTTAGCGTCTTACTTATCTTACTATTCCAGTTTATGACAGGCAAGTCTATAAAGATTAACAAGCATAAACAAGGGGTTAAAAATGAGGCACAGGTTACCGTTACAAAAACCTTTATGTCACAAATGGCGCTGTATTGCACACTACTTTTTGGGTGGCTGGTATATCAATCTATGGCAGTTGCCGTGGGTAAACAGACTGGATTAAGCAGTTATTTTTTGGTTGCAACCTTTGGCGGTTTTATTATACTACTCGCCTTTTATTATATACAACTCAAGAAGGTAAAAGAGTAAGGCGGTACTCATATAATAATTGTATTTTTAAAAACACAACAGCGATTGCGTAGTACGCTTTCGCGAAAGCATACTCAATATGTCACATAAAAAACTTCGCATAAACGGCCATTCTCACCTACTTCCCTATCCAGAGGAGATTCCTCAGTTTATGAAAGACAAGGGTATATTTTGGGTAGACAAAGACCGAAAGTTTATGCTCCAGAAAGACTGGAGTAGACCAGTGACAGACTCAAGTTTTTTCTTGCACGAAAAACTGGAGTGGATGGAGCGCAACAAGGTAGACCACGCTGTGGTACTTAACCTCTCGCAGCTTTATGGAAATGGACTACGTCTAGAAGAAATGAAGCAAGCACTAAAGTTTCAAAATGACTTTAATGCGAGAGTACAACAAGAACATCCAGATAAATTTACAACTGGTTTTGTAGTACATCCTGGGTTTGTGCGTGGCGCTTTATGGGAGATAGAGCGCTGTGTAGAGGTGTTAGGTATGGATTTACTATGCTTGCCTACGCACTATATGGACACTATTGGGACGTGGCGATGTATTTTTGACGAAGAAAATGAACCTATTTTTGAGCTTGCAAGCAAGTATAATCTAGCAGTGGAGATTCACCCGTATGATGGTGAGAAGTTTATAAAACTGCAGAATACAAACTGGCGTTTTCACCTTATATGGATGCTTGCACAATGTGCAGATGCCTACCACTTCCTTACGCTTAATGGATATGCAGATAAATATCCAGGTATGCGTGTTTGTTTTGCTCACGGAGGACAACTAGCGCAAATTAACCTAGGTAGACGCATACAAGGTTTTGACGGAAGGCCAGATCTTTTTGAAGGAAAAACACATCCACGTAAATCTGTAGGACATCCTAATATCTTTTTTGACACACTAGTACACGATACAAACTCCCTTAAGATGATTATAGAAAATCAAGGAAGCAAGCAGGTGGTTATGGGACTTGATGATCCGTACCCGCTAGGTGAGATGGAAAGTGACAACCAAAGTAGTTATCCTGGTAAAATACTTGACCTTGCTCTCGAACGTAAGATCGTCAACTCTGCAGAATATGATGCTATCTGGGATGATAATGTTGTGAGATGGCTTTATGGTGATGACGAGAAACGCAAGGAAGCCTTTAGAAAACGAATTTTAAAAGAATAAAGGAGCAGCGTTTTGTACGCTATGTTTATAATCCATTACAGAGTGAGTACGACCGTGATCGATAAGATTATTACATTTACAGCCGTTATCACATACTCACTACACACCTCTATTACAGAAGTAAATATTCTATGCACTTTTTACCAGAAAATCTAGACGACTACGTCGTAGCACACTCGGCTCAAGAGCCAGCACATCTCAAAGCACTATCAAAGGAAACGTATCAAAAAATACTACAACCACGTATGCTTTCTGGAGCTTACCAAGGTCGTGTGCTTAGCATGATTTCAAAATTAGTAAACCCTAAGAGCATCTTAGAGATAGGGACTTTTGCAGGTTATAGTGCGCTATGTCTGGCAGAAGGTCTTCAAGATAACGGAACACTTCACACCATTGATATTAAGGAAGAGATGCAAGATTTCCAGCGTAAGCATTTTGACGCTTCGCCTTACGGATCACAGATTATACAGCATCTAGGTCAAGCACTAGATATCATACCAACCATTGACACTACTTTTGACCTAGTGTTTATAGATGCAGATAAGCGCAACTACATTAATTATTTTCACACAATAATAGATAAGATGAATCCTGGCGGAATTATCCTTTCTGATAATGTACTATGGAGTGGTAAAGTAGTTGAAACACTTAAGAAAAAAGATGTGGATACAAAGGTGTTATTAGATTATAACATACTTCTCAATGAAGACCCTCGAGTAGAAACGGTATTACTACCTATAAGAGATGGTCTTACGGTAAGCCGTGTTTTATAAATTTTATTCTTAAGCTATTAAGGAATATACATTATGATCTCGATGCTGAGATTGGTCTAGTATTATAGAGATCTCTTGATAGGACCAGTAATATCATTAATATCTTCCTTAGCCTTATCAATCTCCTTTTTAATATCCTTAGTAAGGTCTAAGTCGATATCATTTCTTTCGGCAGTTTTTGTGATTTCTGACTTGATATCATTTGTAGCGTCTTTAAGTTGGCGCATGCCCTTCCCTAAACCGCGAGCGATTTCTGGAACTTTGTCTGCACCAAAAACCATAATCACTATAAAAATAATGAAGGCAATTTCGGCACCAGAAATAAATAGAGGTAAGCTTATCATAGATAACAAAGGTATTTAATAGCGCAGTAGTTTAAAAACTTTCAAATGGAATAATCACAAACTATATACGATTGTTTTAAGGGTATAAATTACGCTTTCGCGAAAGCGTAACTATTCACACGTAACGCTTAATAATAACACATTCTCAGAAATAATAGCTAGCACCTCATAAATCACGCTATGTAAGGATTATTAAAAAATCGCAAATGATTAATTAATAGATAATTATGCCAATTTAACAAGTTGCATAAGCTATAACTTAAAAATCATTTAAAAAAAACTTTAAGTTTTTTGTAACATTTTGCAACTTTGCTGCGTATAACAGTTATAATAGACAAACCCTAGTTCATTACAACCCTATGAGACAGCTTAAAATTACTAAGCAGGTCACCAATCGTGAGACCGCATCCTTAGACAAGTACTTACAAGAAATCGGTAAAGTTGACCTTATCACGGCAGATGAAGAGGTGGAACTAGCACAGCGTATAAAAGCTGGTGATCATCGTGCTCTAGAGAAACTTACTAAAGCAAATTTACGTTTTGTAGTTTCTGTGTCAAAACAATACCAAAACCAAGGACTTACCCTTCCAGATCTTATTAATGAAGGTAACCTAGGGCTTATAAAAGCTGCACAGCGCTTTGATGAAACTCGTGGTTTTAAATTTATATCATATGCAGTATGGTGGATACGCCAGTCTATCTTACAAGCACTAGCAGAGCAATCTCGTATTGTACGTTTACCTCTCAATAAGATTGGGTCTATTAATAAAATTAATAAAACCTTTGCTTTTCTAGAACAAGCAAACGAACGCCCACCTAGCCCTGAGGAAATTGCCAAAGAGCTAGACATGTCTATCAATGATGTAAAGGAATCTCTAAAGAACTCTGGACGTCACATAAGTATGGATGCGCCTCTAGTAGAAGGAGAAGACTCAAACTTGTATGATGTCTTAAACTCTGGTGAATCACCAAATCCTGATCGCGAACTATTACATGAATCACTTAAGACAGAAATAGAACGTGCTCTTGAAACACTTACTCCACGTGAGGCAGATGTGGTTAGACTTTATTTTGGCTTAGGAGATCAACAGCCTATGACGCTTGAGGAAATAGGAGAAACTTTTGATCTTACTCGTGAGCGAGTGAGACAGATTAAGGAAAAAGCGATCCGTAGATTAAAACATACATCACGTAGCAAGATTCTTAAGACTTATTTAGGATAAGCTTATCATTTTTACCGATAATGTGTTAAAACCAATAGCCAATGCTCTTGGTTTTTTTTACAGTGAAAAGATTTGGTATCTTTGTAATACAAAAATGTAATTAACGCCACTGGCGACTTAATAATGACAACAACAGTTTATCATAACTGTTCGTTTTTTGATTGATGAATGAATCCCCGGCTGATTACCGGGGATTTTTCATTTTATATATTCTGGGTCACAAAACTTAATACTCCATCTTCATACCTTAGAAGAGAATCATATCTTTACATAAAACATCTATTATATGTCAACTACGCTCATTGCCCCATCCATACTTGCTGCAGATTTTGCAAACCTTCAACGTGATATTGAGATGATAAATGCTAGTGAAGCAGACTGGTTTCATATTGATATTATGGATGGTGTTTTTGTACCTAACATTTCTTTTGGAATGCCCGTACTACGTGATATTGCAAAACATGCCAAAAAAACAATCGATGTACACTTGATGATTGTAGATCCAGATCGTTACGTACAAACGTTTGCAGATCTAGGAGCAAATATACTCACCGTGCACTACGAAGCATGTACTCACCTGCATAGAACACTACAAGTAATTAAAGCTGCTGGGATGAAAGCTGGTGTAGCTCTTAATCCACACACGCCTGTAAGCCATCTTGAAGATGTTATACAAGACATAGACTTAGTTTGTATGATGAGTGTAAATCCAGGATTTGGAGGACAACAGTTTATAGAAAACACTTATGATAAGGTTGCTGCTCTCAAAGCTCTAATTACAAAGAAAAATGCTCCTACGCTCATAGAAATTGATGGCGGTGTAAGTGATAAAAATGCTGCGCAGTTGGTTCAAGCTGGAGCAGATGTACTTGTAGCTGGAAGCTTTATTTTTAAATCATCCAATCCTACGGAAACGATCAAAGAACTTAAAAATATTGCAGCTCGCTAATTAACAATAGGATCAACTACTTGAACCTTTGCTGTATCTTGAATGAAAGGAAGCACCTCATCAATAATAAGCGTATCCTTTCTTCTAAGATTATATAAGTACGTCGTATCTGATTGTGCAAATGTTTTTGCTTCTGTCGCATCCATTTCTAAAAACGAAGGACATGGAAAATAGTCAAAATCGTATTCAAAATTTGTGAGCATGGGTGATTTCCAAGAGCTCAGTCCTTTAAATACAGATGCTACCATAGGCATTGCCGTATTTGCACCAGAGCCGTGATAGGTTTTTTCAAAGTGCACTCTCTTATCTCTTGTTCCTACCCACGCTCCTACTACAATTTCTGGTGAAGCAGCTATAAACCATCCATCACCATTATTTTGAGTAGTGCCGGTTTTACCTATGAGGTTATATCCTATTTCATAATTTTTCATTCCTGAGGCGCTTCCTTCAGTTATTACCTCTTCCATCATTTTCTGTAATTCCTTTACATGCTGTACACTGGCTACACGCTTTCCAGCAGTAGAAGTATGTTTGTATAATTCATTACCGTCCTCATCTTCTATGCTTTGTATAGCATAAGGCTGTATGCTAGTCCCACCATTTGCAATACTTGCATAAGCAGTAACCATTTCAAATAAAGTAAGCTCTGCAGTACCTAGTACGATACTTGGTACTTCTGGAAGAGTGGTAGTAATACCCATCTTCTTTGCCTGTTCTATCACTTTCTCTACACCTACATTAAGCTGTAATTGTACAGATACTGTATTTACAGAATTTGCAAGCGCTCCGTGCATACTATAACTTCCTCCATAACGACCACTAGCATTTCTAGGCTTCCAGTCTTCATATTGCTTATAAGTCATTAAGGTGTTATTGTAATAATTACATGGATCTTGTCCTCTCTCTAAAGCAGCTAGATACGTGATAGGTTTAAAAGTCGAACCCACTTGTTTTTTAGTCACCACGTTATCTGTCTGACTAAAACCATAATCTATCCCTCCCACATATCCTAAAATAGCACCAGATCTACTATTTATAGTAAACACTGCTGCGTGTAATCTATTAAGACTTGTAGCTATAGAATCTCGTAAAGACTGAAATCTTGGTTCGTATCCTTTTCCAATATTCCAGAAGTCACGCTCCTTAACTTTCATAGAAAACTCAGTGATAGAGCCTGCTGTAGCATTCTTTGCTTTCATTCTTTTTACAGCTGTTTGCTCCTGGACTATTTTATCTAAAAGAGCTTCCTTACCTCCTTCTGTAGTGGTAGCTGCCCAGTATTTATCCATTAATACTTGTAATCGTTCTACTTGTTTTTGTAGCGCCTTTTCTGAGCTTTTCTGTATCGAACTATTGAGCGTCGTAGTAATCTTTAATCCATCCGTGCGTAGATTATAAATATGACCATCTGGAGCTGGGTGCTGTTGCGCCCACGTATTAAACTCAGCTTCTACAAAGTTTTTATAATAGGTGGAAAATGAGGACTGCTTTTTACTTGCTTGATAATTGATTGCTAGAGGTACTTGAGCTTCTATTTTCTCCTCGTCGCTAAGGAAACCATACTTTACCATTTGATTTAAAACCGTATTGCGTCTGCGTTCTGCACGTTCTGGATGATTGCGCGGACTATAATAGCTAGGTGCTTTGAGTAATCCTACGAGCGTAGCACTCTCTGCAATGGTTAATTGCTCTGGAGGTTTATTAAAAAAACGTAAAGATGCTTTTTCTATCCCATATATATTTTCCCCAAAAGACACTGTATTAAAGTACAGCAACAATATTTCATCTTTACTATACACAGACTCTAGCCTTCTAGCAATAAAGAGTTCTCTAAACTTATTTATAGGAGTACTGAGAAAAAACTGCTTTTTTCGTCCAAATATGTTCTTTGCGACCTGCTGTGTTACCGTACTACCTCCGCCTGCATTCTGACCTAAAATAATAGATTTTATAAATACACGACCATAGCTTTTATAATCTATACCTCCATGCTCATAAAAACGAGCATCTTCGGTGGCAACTAGGGCATTTTTAAGCGCTTCTGGAAGTTGTACTAAATCTACATTTGACCTATTTTGCAAAAAGTAAAGACCGATAGACTCACCTCTAGCATCGTATAATGTAGAAGAAACTGGGTTTTTAAGCTTCTTGAGATAGTCGGCTGTTGGTATTTTTCCAAATACACCTATGTAAATACTCAATAAGAATATTGCAAACAATCCGACCATAGTGAGCACCGCATATCTTATCGCCTTAAAAGGCTTAGCCTTTATTCTCGCCCAAATTGCCTTAAACTTATCTTTATAATTATACAATTGCCGTTGGATTACTAGATGTAACTATGATTACTTGATGTAGCACACACAAAAAAATGCGCACCTCCTATAATCAAGGAAAGTACGCATTAAAATTTATTTATTGAGAGCCCTTAATCTCTTGACATAAAAATTCTCAAAATATACCAGAATAATAACATTAGTGAGGCAAATAAACCTAGAGCCGCAGCAACGTATTGCTCTTCATCATATTTATGCACCATATTTGAAGTCGTATATAATATAGACCCTGCTGCAAGTGCCACCATAGCAACACTAAACCATAAGCCGAGGTCAAATCCAAAAAGGAGGCCTGCTACCATAAGTCCTATTGCTAGAAAAAATCCTATAGCAAGTATAGATCGTAAAAATGAAAAGTCTTTTTTAGTAAGAATCACAACTGCAGATAATCCTGCAAATAATGCTATGGTCATCACGGCAGCCTTTTGTAAAATCTCTACTCCATCTATCATAGAGAATGCCATGAGAAGTAGAGGAATAAAAATAAAAGCCTCTGCAACTACATAAATCCCTAAAGCTAAATAGTGCTGGTTTTTATCTCTAGACTTGAGCGCTAGCCCTTCTGCATAGTTTGTAATAAACATAAATGCCCCAAGTAGTAATAACCAGCTCCAGCCACCTGTAAGTGAATATGCAAAGTTTACAATAACTGGTGATTGAAAAAACAAGTATTCGGTGATGATGAATAATAATACTGCAAGTGCTACATAGGTGTATGTCTTGCGATAAAATGCCACTCGGCGCTCATCAGATAATGCACTTACCGGTACTATTTGTGGTTGATATGATTCCATTGATGTTATTATTTTAGTTTTGAAAGTGATATATAAATGTAAACAAACTAGAAATACGCTGTTCCTAAAAATTAAATATTGTAAACATATTAGAGATGTATCTTATATAATTGACGAGATGTATTTATTTTTAGCTTTCGCGAAAGCGTAATTATATTATAAATAGTCCATTGTATCAAATTACCTCAACGGTTACTTCTTAGAAGACGCACCTTTAAAGTTTTGAGACGAATTCTTGAACAATACATTAAAGGTAGTAAGGCTACCATAAATACGAGTAATGTACTGCTGGAGATCAACTTTATCTTGATCATCAAGTGTTTTACTAGCATTAATCTTTTGCTCCATCACGCGCACACGGTCGCGCACCATCACAATTTTATGGAAAAAGCTTTCTATCAAAATATCCTTTGATGACAAGTTACTATCCTCTGGAGATAACGTCATTGTTCCTCCTCTCCACTTATCTGCTATAGGCACCACCTCAGAGATGTCGCTATATCTCTTAAGTAAATCTTCAAAAGTCTTTTCTACCTCGTACATACTCACACTATCCACTTCACCTTCTAGTGCTTCTATAACTTCAAAATTATCATCTAGTGTTATAGTCTCGAGTCCTCCGTCAATAAAAGTAACCCAGTACAGCTCTGAGGTGACATTTGTGATTACGCCTTTACCTAGCTTGTTATGGTCTATCCTACTTCCTATTCCTAATATGGTATTCATAATCTTATATATAGTTTCTTTTGTATTATTACTTATTTACATACGCTAATATATGTAATAACAACCTTGTGTTTCGGTTTTAGATATTTTTCTCTTAACAAGAATTTAACGTCTTAATAGAAACCTTGCGATTCTTTACTGCGTAAGTGTTCTCAAATAAACAATATACAACAATGAAAAAATTACCAAAAATTCTAATCGCAGGTGCTGTCTTACTTGGAGTAGGTGCACTTATCGCAGCCGATCACTTAGATGCTCCTGCAGTAGGCGGAACAACCGCAGACATTACTGATTACTTCGCATTTGAAAGTGCTGAAAATTCTAACAACACCGTATTTGTAGCAAACGTTCAAAGTTCGCTTGCTGGAGATGCTGAGTTTGACGAGAATGTTCTTGTTGAATTCAACATTGATAATGATGGTGATCTTGTAGAGGATAGAGTTATACAAGCAATTCCAAGAGATGGAAAAATGTATTTCTTTGGACCTTATGAAATTTCTTCAACTGGACTTAACAGTACTATTGACGAGAGTGCACTTATTGGATCTGTAGATATCTCTACTGGAGCTGATGAAAACACAATGACTACTACTAATGGAATTAAAATATTTGCTGGTTTAAGAGCAGATCCTTTTTTCTTTGATTTTACAACTTTTAATGCTGTTGTAGGAAACCCTGCAGGACCTTTTACAGGAACAACAGGACCAAACGGTGGTTTTCAAACTGCTGAAAATGCTTCTGACCCTTTTGAAGGTACAAATGTACTTTCTGTAGTAGTTGAAGTTCCAAACACTTTATTAGGTGGTACTTCTGCGCATCCAGCTGGAACAGGCGTTCAAATTTGGAATACTTGGGTTGAAGCAAAAACAAAACAATAATAGTTAAAAGACATATATCATGAAATTACAAAATATAAAATATCTATTTGCAGCAGTTCTTCTAGCAGGAGTTGTATCATGTAGCGACGACGACGATAACACACCTATCACAATTGATCCATTACCAACGCCTACAGAAGTTGACTTTTCTGGAACGTTTGCTCAACAAGATCAAATGGGACGTGCAGCAATTAACACTGTATTAGGAGGAGATAGCGCAGCTAAAAATAGCTTCAACACAACAATCCCTTCTGAAATGGTTGCAGGATTTCAACAAGCCTTTCTTAACAAAGCTGTAGCATTACACGATGCATTCGGAGTTGAATATGAAACAAACATTTTAGGTCTAGACGCTCCAACGCTTACAACGATATTAGCTCAAGATGTTTTACAGGTTGCACCAGATGTACCTACTACGTATTTTGATGGAACTAACGTTCTAACAGGTCGTACTCTTAGTGATGATGTTGTAGATGTATCTTTAATTTTACTCTTCGGAGGAAATAATGGAGATAAATACAACGGGCAAGACCTTGATAATGATGGAACACCTGATTTACCAATTTTAGTTACAGATAATGTAAGTGCAGGTACAGGTGCTATGGGAACTACAACATTTCCTTACCTAGTAGGACCACAATAAAAATTTAATTATTTTTAATTAGCTAAATGGGGGTCTGAATTTTTCAGACCCTTTTTGTTTAAAATCAATTGATCTTATGAAATATATAACCTTATTATTACTCACAACCGCCTTAATAATCTCTTGTTCAAATGAAGATGAAAAAATCCTCAATGAAGCAGATTATAAGAACTACCTAAAAACCAACAATTCTAAAGAGATTGCAAAAGCAGAAAAAGAATTAAGCTTCTGGAATGAACGAATAAAAAAAGATAGCATACAGCTCATTGAATTATCAAAAAGTGCTGGAATGCAGACAAAGATCTTTCAACTTAATGCATCTATAGAGCAACTCAAAAATGCAGAAAAAAACCTCACAAGATCTGCGCTAGTAACAAACATAGGCAAAGACGGAAAATTACTGGCATTAGCACAAAACTACATCACTCAGCATCGCTTTAAAGAAGCAAAGACACTCGTTGATAGTGCTCGCATAGTAGCTGGAGGAGAAATTAAAGCTATTAATCTAGTTGCCTTTGATGTAGCAATGGAACTAGGTGATTATGAAAATGCAGAAAAGATCTTAACAAAAGAAACAGACTTCTCAGACTACAACTACTTGATTCGACTTGGAAAACTGGAAGATTACAAAGGTAATCTTGACAAAACAATCCAGCACATGGAAGCTGCAAAAGCTATTGCAGAAAGTAGTAAGCAAAAGGGATTACAAGTGTGGGTCTACACAAATCTCGCAGACTATTATGGACATGCTGGAAGAATTAATGATGCTTACAACCACTATCTCAAGGCACTAGCAATCGATCCTAGCAATTCTTACGCAAAAAAAGGAATTGCCTGGATTGCATATTCTTATGAAAACAATCCTACTGAAGCTTTACGCATAATTGAAGCTATAGAAAAAGATAGTAAAAGCCCAGATTACGAACTTCTCAAGTCAGAGATTTATGAAAGTACTGGCGATGAAGATAGCGCAAAAGAAGCGTTAAACAATTTTTTATCCCGAGTTTCAAATCCAAGTTATGGAGATATGTATGGAGCATATCTTGTCGAAATATATGCAGGCAACCCTGAGACATCACAGCAGGCCATTACGATAGCTCAGAAGGAAGTAAACAATAGACCTACTCCGATGTCTTACGATCTTCTAGCACATGCTTACTATGGAAATGGAGATTATAAAAAAGCCTTAAGCATAACTCAAGAACATGTAATTGGTAAAACTCATGAGCCTATGGCGCAGTTTCACACAGCACAAATTTATAAAGCTCTTGATATGAAAAACGAACTAGCTCCTATCAAAGAAGAGCTACTAGAAACAAGCTTTGAACTAGGCCCTGTTACCTATAAAGAAATACAAAACTTATAATTTTCCTAATCTATGAAACCGCTTCACAATGTTTTACGTAGATATAGTAAGGTTATTAGAAAACTATTAATGGTTGGATAGTTTTTGATTTTGTTTGTATGAGCGTCTTACTCTTTTGAGTAAGACGCTTTTTTATGACCTATAATTCGAGTTAGCTTTATAACCTTTTCTTAAGTACAGTTTATATAGATTATATAAATAACTAACAGACGCAAGTATTCATCATCCTGCCTGCTTACATCAAACGCTTGTAGTGTCTTTTAGATGACAATTGAGTAAGCATAACAACTAGACAATTCATATAATCTAAAGAGAACATGAACAGATTATATGAGTAGTTATTTGACTAGCGAGCTTATTGATTAGTAAACGAATTGATAGCGCATAAAAAACTCCTTACTATAGAACTAGCAAGGAGTTTTTAGATTGATACTATACTTATATATGTTACATGGAATTAGAAAGCTCTCATACATCTTAAGATGATGCAACCACTCCTAATGTATATAGTTGCTCAAGTGTAGGAGAAGCACTTCCTCCTTCTGGCTCTAAGGTAATACCAAAGGCTTCAGACTCATTAGGATTACTTAGCTCAAAGATTTGATTTCCGCTAGCATCATATTGATCAAGAACTCCTATGCTCGTAGGCGTAAGAGGTTCTAAGGTAAGAGACCACACTTGATAAACCTTCCCTTCAGGAGGTTCTGGTAATCCTTTTACATCTATATACGCTTTACCACTTTTCTTATCCCAATACACAGATGCGTAAGCTTCTGGTGCAATAGCTTGAGCTCCTAGCGGCACTGCTATTAAATCTTGTTTACGTATTACATTAAGTAATCCTCTGGTTTGATCGAGGTTCGTTTCTGCAACTTGTGTTTTACCTTCTTGAAGCAACAATTCTCTCTCCGTATCAACGATACGCTCTTCAAGCTTGTTATTTTCAGTATATAAGTAACCTATACCCACAAGCAATAATACTGCAGCGGCCCATCCCATGAATGCAACGATAGGAGTTTGCTTTCGCGAAAGCGGGATTACTTTAGTTTCATTATCGTTTAAATACTTTCTTAGAACACTTACATGCTTAGGCTCACCAGGAGCGGCTGCCTTAGCTAGATGCATTAAATGGTTTTCGATCTCTATTACCTCTTCTAGCAATGCTGTATCTTGAGATACATCACGAGCAATCTCCATCATTTCCTCCTCAGGAAGTGTTCCATATACGAAGAGCTCGAGAACCCCTGAATCTATATATGTTTGTGAGTTTTTCATACTACGCCTACTATATCTCTTAGTTTTTTAATACAAATTCTATTTCGTGTTTTTACGGTACCCAGAGGAATGTCTAGCTCTTCGGCTGTTTCCTTTTGTGTGTATCCTTGAAAAAACAAAAAGTGAATTATCTTTTTACAAAGCGGTTCTAGAACCTCTACATACTTCTTGATACCAATGGCATCTACCGAAGTATTAAAGCTTCCTTTCGCCTCGAGAATATCTACGAAATATTCGGCAGTATGGTTTTTCTTTTGGTTTTTAAAATCTTTTGAACGTATCTTATCAATAGCCCCATTGCGCGCTATATTAAGCATCCACGTAAAAAATCTTCCTTTAGCAGGGTTGTACTTATCTGAATTATTCCAAATTTTCACAAATGTATCTTGCAATAATTCTTCTGCCACTTCTTGGTTATGTACTACACTATTTATAACCCCAAATAAGCTCTCGCTATAGAGTTCATAAATTTTCTCAAAAGATGCAGGATCTTTCTGGAGAAACTTGTTGATTAATGCGTCTGGTTGTGTCATCATAGATTAGACTACCAATTTAATATTATGATTTACCATATGCAACTATTTTGCTGTTAAAGCCAGTAAATATTTACTTGTACGACTAAACAAGCAAGACTTACTCACTCCGACAAAGTAATACGAATTCCTGCTACTTACTAGTTTTTACCTAGTAAGTAATTAAAGATATTTTGGCCTGCTTTAAACAACTAGTATTTTAATAACAGTCTGTTAGGAGTTGACCATTATTTTCAAAATCACTTAACGGCTGTTTCAGTTCCTTTTGTGCTATTTCTTCTAGTGTATCTAATACTGAATGCTGCATAGCCATAGAGCCGCATAGCATAAAAACGCATCCATCTTTTAAGGCTTGTCCAACTTCCTTTTCTCGATGCTTTATAACATCTTGAACGTAAATTTTTTCACCTTCTTGCGATAATGCAAGATTGTATTTGAAGTCGTTTCTTTCTGGTAACTTCGCATTTAAAATAGCTTCATAACAATCAAAGGAAGCCAAGGTTCTACCACCCCAAAGTAGTCGTATGGGTATATTTCCCCTCTCATTTATGATCATTCCTAAAAAGGGTGCTATCCCAGTTCCATTTGCAATCATATAAACTGACGATGCTTTTTCAGGAAGATGAAAGTATGGATTCCTTTCAATACTAGCTTTAATATTTACTCCAGTTTCTAAGTTACTTAAATAATGGGAACAAACACCCTTAGTGTGTTGTTTTACACTTAGATAAATATCAGCATCTATGCGTGCTATAGAATATTGTCGGGCCTTTATACCCTTGCCAGGTATTACATTCAGTAAGTCACCCGACTGAAAATCCACTTTATTCTTTGATTTTAATCTCAAGATTGTGGTTTCATCCACATTTAGGTTGCTACGTGATACAACCTCAAATTTTAAAAATTTAGCCTCTTTTTCGCTTATAATTGGTAAAACTACCTCAAGATTCATTCCCGTTAATCGATTCCATCTCGTTATCCAATTAGTAAAAGACACCGGTGATTGCTCATTTATCTTTTCTAAGCTTTGTAATTTACTAAAAGATGGATGTGCACTCAATGCATCATTTACTTGGATTGCAAACTCACAATAGTGTGTATAACGTAAAGAACCAAATCCAACAACAGCAAACTTCATATTACTACTAGGCTCAATCTTCTGCAATAAATCCTTAAACTTTCGTGCGTTACTCGGCGCATCACCATCACCATATGTTGCTGTAAACACTATAAGATGTGTGGCTTTTTTATAAGTATTGTAATCGTTTAATGTAGCAAGGTGTACCTTAACACCTACTGCAATTAGTGCTTTATAATACGCTTTCGCGAAAGCGTATGTACTTCCAGTTTCAGACCCTACAAGCAAGATATATTGGGCTTCATCTTTATGGAATGTTGAGAAGATTGGCTTAGTCTTCTGAATTCGTTTTATACTCATTCTTAAGCCTGAATACATGAAAAACAGTATGCTTAAACTTGCAATGAACAAAATCACTGACCAAAATATATTTCCCTGTCCTGTATGCAGTAACATACTCCACTTCGAGACAAAATAGGCAAATGGATATTGCACCTCACTTACCACCTCACCAGTATATTGATGGACTAGCAACTCTCTATCTCTGAGTTCTAACTCATAATAATCGGCTACATCCTCTGAAAAAGGAAAGATAACTTTTCTAACCTCACTTAATTTTAGATTCTTAAATAAGGGGATTTCTGAAGTAGAAAACTCTTGCAATCCTGTTGTAGGAGTTGCATTCCAATTATGAGAAATTTGAGTTTCTGGAGTCAAAGAAAATTTCTCTACCGAAAGATACACTCCAGTAGTTCCTATAATAATTATAGGGAGTAAAAACCAACGTCCCAATATCACGTGATAGCGTTGTCCTATATTCGTTTCTTGGACTCTATTAAACCAATTTTTAAAACCACCCTGACGTTGTGCTAATAAGAAAAAACCAGTAAACGCAATCAAACAGAGCAAGAATGAAACTACTCCTACAAACACACGTCCTATGGTTTTTAAAAATAAAGAACGGTGTAGATTGGTTACATAATTAAAGTAGACTGATTGTTTCTCTACATTTCCTAGCGCTACTCCAGTTTTTGGATGGACATAAATCTGTCTATTTTCATTATCGCGTGTAACTACACTGGCAGTTACAAAGTTTTCTGCTGTTTTTTCTATCTCTAATACCTCTTGATATTTATTTTCTAAGGCTTTTATAGTACTTGAAAGGCTGGTATTATCGAGATCAACTACTGCATAAGGCTGCGTGATTAAAGTAGCGGGTTCAAGGGCTAAAATAGCACCAGTTATTGAAGCCAGCAATAAAAATAATGCCGAAACTGCTGTCAGTAAAAAGTGGCTATATCGCCAAATAGAACTTATCATTAAAATTTATTGTGGCATCATACGCACATAACGAATAAATCCGGTTCCTTCTACCTTACTTTTTATACTTGTAGATGTAAGTTCAAATTGCACATCACTAGTGTGATAATCTTGATCTTCAACAGCGGTTTCAAAACGAATACTATAACCTGCATCGATGTTGTTTTTAGGAATTTTTATAATATTTATCGCGCGCTCACCACCACTAATTGTAGCACCAACTAGGGCATCAATACCATCATCTTGTTTTCCATAAAACTGCCACCATTCTTTGATCTCACTGTACCACTCTGTGTCTTTTCCTTGAACGTGCAGTGTTTGTTCATATTCACCTTTTGGGTTAATTAGAGAAATCACTATGTAAGCGCCTTCACCACTATAATTAGTCATCTGTATCATACATTTTACAGCGGTCGTTTCATTTTCTTCTGCAATCGCACTCACCGTGCTTGCAGATGTAAATGTGACTAGTATAAAAGCCAAAATAAACAGTAGAGGAAGTGTTGTAAATAATCGTTTCATATTATTTGAGGAAGTTTAATTTAGTATTTTGTTTTTTTAGTATTTCGTTTTCCGTTGCGAGGTCTAAAACTGTCTCATCAAAATCAGTTTTTACAGTCTTGTCTGCCCCTTTGGATATTAAATATTGCAAAATATCACTAGAATGTGCTTTCATAGCAGCAATTTGTAAAACAGAATAACCACTGTTGTTTTTTGCATTAATATCTATATTAAACTCTTCCCAACGTTTTAAAAGTTCTAGGTTATTTTCTTGAGCTGCTATATGCAATGGTGTATTGCCTCCATGTTGTGTTTGCCCCATAACTAAGCCTTCATCTTTCAATAATCTTAGCTTTGCTTCAAAATCGATATTATTATGAGCCTTAAAGGTATTGAGTAAATAATATTCAAGTGTATTGCCTTCAGCATCTACGACTTCTACATCGGCGTTTTTCCTTAAAAGAAATTCAACCACCTCTGGTGAATTTTTATTTACAGCCTTTGTAAGCGCAGTATTTCCGTTTTCATCCTTTGTATTCATACTATTTACGTGCTGAGACAAAAAGTCAATAACGCTCAAATCATTACTATTTGCTGCATTCATAAAAGGAGAATTGCCGCTATTATCTTGCAAATCGACAGCTACACCTTTATCAATAAAGAATTTAAGAAGTGCTATATCATTAGTTCTATTAACAATATAATGCAATGGATTACGTCCGTAATCACCCACGGCATTTACTGTAATATCTAGTCCTTCTAAATACTTAAAAACAGCTAAGTCAATAGTTCCACCACGTGTACCCATTGCGGCATATAATATGGCATTACCTCCATTTGAATTCAAGGTTTTATAATCTACTCCTTTGTTTACTAGTAATTTCAATAAATCTAAATTCCCTTTTTTTGCAGCATAGTTAAAAATGCCATTATATGATTCATCTTTATCATTTAAGTCAAACCCCATTTTTAAAAATGAATTTAGCTCTGTCTCATTAGATAAAGATGGCGCTACAAGCAATAGTAAGTTTGCTCCATTTTCATTTTTTTCATTAAGTAGATCTACTCCATAGTTTTCAAAAGCCTCATATAATTCCTTATTGATTTGACCAGCATTTGCCGCAAATGTGAGTGGTGTATAACCATGGCTATCTAGCTGTGTTACCGACGAACCTTTTTCTAACAAATGGTTCACCAGTCCTACTTGACCAGTAAAAGCAGCCCAATGTAAATAAATACGGCTGTCATGAGTTTTCTTATCAACTGGGTTTCCCTTAAGAGATAAAAGATATTTTACCACATCGTTATCAGCTTTTTGCAGTAAAGCATACACTACCGCATCAAATGCTCTTTCATTAAGCTCTGTAGCATCATTTCCATCAGCTATCTTTTGTTTTACTATATCTAGACTAGGCTTACCCTTCCAAAAAGTTGGATTTAAAAAAATGTTTTCTTGTGCTGTGGTTGTTAGTGCACCAAGAACTATAAATAAGATTGTAAAATGTAGTTTCATCTCGTGATTACCTTGTTTAAATTCAAATACAAACATAGCTATTTTTATTTATTCTAAATAACAATAGCTTAGTAAAATATCTTTTTTTAAATTACTATTGACAGATAACAGAGGCTAAATGATTGCTAAGTAGTGTTTTATGAAAATAAAAAATTACACTTTAAAATTAATGTTATTATAAGAGAGGATATAAGAATTTAGACCTTCTGAAACTTATTAAAAGTCTACCTAGGGTTTAGAAATAAATTATTACTAACATATAAATCTAAAAGACAATTATTAACTCTGGGAAAATTATGGTTTAAGTATATTTTTATAAAGAAAACGAGTTTATCAAGATAACTATTACAAAACTCTACAATAAAAAAAGCCCCAATTCAAATTCGATTAGACCTGATTTGCTATGGGAATTTTGCACTCATTAGCGACTTCCAAAAGGTCAGAGTTCAGACTTTTTGAAGGACGATATAACGGTAATGGAAACTTTCACTAAAGGATTACCTACGCTGCGGTGATCCTCAAAGCTCCGCCTTAAAAATGAACAAGCTCAATTACTAATTCAAGTTCTTTTAATTTGCTATGCGAATTTTGCACTCATTAGTGACTTCAAAAGGTCAGAGTTCAAACTTTTTGAAGGAAGATATATCTGTAATTGAGACTTTCACTAGAGGATTACCTGCGCTTCGGTGATCCCACAAAGCTCCGCTTTGAAAATAAAAAAAGTCCCAATCATAAATTCAAATACACTTGATTTGCTATGGGAATTTTGTACTCATTAGTGACTTCAAAGAGACAGATCTCAAACTTTTTGAAGGAAGACATAACTGTAATTGAAACTTTCACTAAAGGATTACCTCCGCTACGCTTCGGTGATCCGCAAAGCTCCGCTTTGAAAATAGAAAAGGAGAAAAATAATTTCTGAGCAAGCTCAAATTATTTTCTCCTATTCTATTTATTCGTGACCCAGAGAGGATTCGAACCTCCAACCGTCAGAGCCGAAATCTGATATTCTATCCAGTTGAACTACTGAGCCTACTTTTTTTGCTTTCGCGAAAGCGCAAATGTAAATCTTTACTGAGTAATCACAATAAATTCTGAACGACGATTTAATTGATGTTGCTCCTCTGTACAGTCTGCATTATTATTGCAGCTATTTACGAGCTGTGTCTCGCCATAACCTTGACCAGAAATTCTATTGGCATCGATACCTCTAGAGATAATATATGCCACTGTAGACTTTGCTCTTCTATCTGAAAGGGAGAGATTATAATCATCCTTACCTCTACTATCTGTATGCGACCTTACGCTTATCACCATATCTGGCACTTGCTTCATTGCAGAGATTACTTTTGTAAGCTCTAGTGCAGCATCGGGTCTTATGTCAGATTTATTATAATCAAAATAAATAGGATTAAGATTAAGAAGTTTTGCAAGATCGTCACCTACTCCTACTTCTGTAAGTCTCAACTCAAGCTCTATATCCTTTTGTAATGTTTCTGGCTCAGCCGGTGTGATCACAATCACCTCTTTTGCATAATATAATTTTGACGTCGCACGTATCACATAATTTTCTGAGCATACGAGACTAAATCTATATAGTCCGCGTGCATTTACGTCTACCTCTTTTACCACTTCATTATCAGCATTCATGAGCTGTACTTTTGCATCCGTTATAGGTTGCTTTGTCACCGCATCTGTAATAAATCCTAAGACATCCACATCACATCGTGGTTCTGGTTTTTCCTTTTGCTTGAATCTATAAATGTCATCACTTCCCATTCCCTGATTACGACTTGAAGAGAAGAAACCAGTTTTTAAAGTGTCATTCACTATGTAGGCAAAATCATCTGCAGAGCTATTAATAGGCTCACCCAAACTTGCAACCGTAATCTCTTCTGATGATGGGTTAGTCACAAAAATATCAAGTCCTCCCAGTCCTGGATATCCATCTGAGGCGTAATAAAGATTTCCTGTACTACTCATAAATGGAAAGGCATCTCTTCCTTCTGTATTTATAGGCTTCCCTAGATTTACAGGCTCCCCAAAACTTCCATCACCGCTAATAGCCACTTTCCAAATATCTGATAACCCTACACTTCCAGGTCTATCTGATGAGAAGTATAAAGTTTTTCCATCAGCACTTAACGCTGGATGCGCAGTAGCATATTCCTCTTCATTAAATGAAACTTCAACCGCTTCAGACCAGCTTCCCTTTTCCTTATCTAATAGCCTAGATTTATAGATCTTCAATTTATTAATCCCATCTGACGATTTTACAAAATCTCCATCTGTAAAATTATTTCTTGTAAAATACATTGTCTTGCCATCCTTAGTAAACGTAGGAGTACTCTCATGAAAGATGGTATTTACCTTGCGGTGAAAACGTGAAGGCGGAGACATGCTTCCATCTTCCTTCATAGTAGACTTGTATAAATCTAGAAATGGCTGATTGTTCCACTTATGTATACGTCTTGTAATGGAACCCGTATCTCTAGCCGAAGCAAAAATCACCTGACCATTATAATATGACGGGCCAAAATCTGAATATCGAGAGTTCATCTCTCGTATCATATTAACCGTATAATAGCTTTCTCTGTAGCCTTCTACCTTTGTATAATCTGGATTTTCTTTGAATAATTTGGCCCTAAAGTCATTTCCGCTTCGATCTGCAAAGATTTGCATCATCTCATCAGACTTATCATATTCTTTAATAGCGCGTAGTGTTTGCGCATATCTAAAATAGTGCTCATCACTTACAGAGTCTGCATAGCTTTCTGTAAGTTTTCCATACCATTCTTGAGCTTGGGAGTACTTACCATTGTAATAGTAGGCTTCCGCTATTTTATTAAAAACTTGATAAGATTTAAAACCTTCTGCTACGAGGTCTTTATAGATTTCAATCGCATCTATATAAGCTAACTGATTAAACTTTTTACTTGCTCTAGCAAGCTTTCCTTGCTGAGCATTAGCACTAGTAGCTGCACTAAAAATAATCACTAAAACAAAGGCGCACCTCATAAATCCCTTCATAACCTCTTGGTATAAAAGTTAAACGTTAAAAACTATTTAGGGGGTTTATTTAAAGACTGCTTGAGTCTCGCTGGGGAACACAATATTAGTAAACCTTTTAATTAAATGACACAACTATGTTGTCAATTCGATGAAAAGACTGCTTTCACGCATTAAAGGCTCTTATTTGAGAATTTTAAAGTAAATTAACTGACTACAAGACTATTATGAAAGACGAGCCTTCACAATTGTACTAATGGTTTTACCATCTGCTTTTCCAGTAAGTCTAGCATTAACTTGTCCCATCACTTTACCCATATCTTTCATTCCTTGGGCACCAGTTGCAGCAATTACCTCATCTACTACTTTAGTTACATCTGCCTCACTCATTTGTTCTGGTAAGAATTGAGAGATTACTTCTGCCTGTGCTATTTCTGGATCTGCAAGATCATTACGTCCTTGCTCTGCAAAAATAGCTGCACTATCCTTACGCTGCTTTACAAGTTTCTGTAACAACTTAAGCTCTTGCTCTTCGGTAATCTCCTCTTTTGAACCCGTCTCTGTCTGCGCAAGTAAAATTGCAGATTTTATGGCACGTAGGGATGTTAATGCATTTTGATCTTTAGCTTTCATAGCTTCTTTCATTGCAGTCATCACTTGTGTAGATAGGCTCATAGTAGTATATATTTTTACTCAACACTCCTAATTAAGTTATGGAGTTTAAGAGATAATTTTATTGATTATAAATATCTTATTAAAGTCACGAAGATACAAGAAATGGTGAAATTAAATACACACCCAAGTAGCATATAAAAAAGAAACCCGACTATCTTGGGGAAGATAGCCGGATCGCTAAAAACTCTAAGCAGTACCTGCTTAATCTACATTATCATGTAAAAATGAGTTATTACTTCTCAATTGAATTTCATCATTATCATCTGTAGAAAGTGATGTTCTAGATAAACTTCCATCCTTTGCTGGTGTTTCTTCTAGATCAATCCCCATACGCTTGTACGCAGGTTGCTTTTCTATCTCCTCAATACGAGACTGGTTTGTGCGAAATTTATAATTGAATTCTTTCATCTTGCGCTTACGCTCAGAAGCTCTGTCTATAAGAATCTGTGAGATAGGACTATTCATAGGGTCTATCTCTGCATTTTCATCTTCACGTTTTTGTTGAGGAGCAACAGTTTTTGTTTCAAAAACAATAGTTTCTTCTTCAATGTCGTTTTCATCATCATCACTAGATGCATTAGAAAGTGTCTCTTCAAGCTCCATGTAATCCTCAAGACTATATCTAGTCTCTCCGTCATTAGTATGCTCAGTTACAGGTACAATTTCTATAGGCTCCTTCACCTCAATAGATGCTGTAGTGTCATCAAGATCAAACATGATAGGCTTCTCATCTTCCTCCATTGGAGCTTCTGTCGTTAATGGCATATCAAAAAATAACATTCCATTATTTTCTGGCTCTTTATGCTCCACTCTAGTCGCTTCATGACGCACTGTAGTATCTATGATTTCAAAATCTGCTTCATTCTCTAGAAGTATCTCATCATACACAACTGTAATATTCTTAATTACATCTGTAGTAGGAACTATATCCATGCTATATTGCTGTGCAGGAGGCTGTACTGGCTCAACTTTAGGAGCCTGCTCTGGAACAGCTTGTTGCCTTGTAATTTCTTTTACGGGCGCTTTCGCGAAAGCGGTAGGCTTCTTTTCCTCTATTTCATCAAGATCAAGTGTATGCACTATTTTCTTAGGTGGTGCCGGTGCCTGTGGAGCAACAGGAGCCGAAGGAGGAATCTCTACAGTAGCATCTGGCATCAAATCTTGCTGTGCTCTCTGCTCCTCTTCTAGTGTATGTATAATCTTCTTAGTCTCTACGTTTACAATCTCATTCTGCTGCTCTGCATTAAATCCTGTAGCGATAATCGTTACTGAAATTGCATCGCCTAGAGAGTCATCTTCACCTACACCCATGATGATGTTTGCGCTGTGACCTGCCTCTGCTTGAATGTGATCGTTAATTTCTCCTATCTCGTCTATTGTAATCTCATCACCACCAGAAACTATGAGTAATAATACATTCTTAGCTCCAGTAATTTTATTATCGTTAAGCAATGGAGAGTCAAGCGCTTTTGATATCGCCTCGTTTGCACGACTTGTACCACTAGCAGTAGCGCTACCCATAATAGCTGTTCCTGATTTACTTAAAACTGTTTTTGCATCACGTAAATCGATGTTTTGTGTATAGTGATGTGTAATTACCTCTGCAATACCACGTGAAGCGGTTGCAAGAACTTCATCTGCTTTACTAAATCCTGCTTTAAAACCAAGATTACCGTAAACCTCACGGAGCTTGTTATTATTAATAACAATAAGTGAATCTACCTGGGCACGAAGTCTATCTACTCCTTTTTGAGCTTGCTCATTACGCATTTTACCTTCAAACTGGAATGGTATCGTGACAATCCCTACGACTAGGATATCAAGCTCACGAGCCATTTTGGCAATAACTGGCGCAGCACCCGTTCCTGTACCACCGCCCATTCCGGCAGTAATAAATATCATCTTTGTGTTAGTACCAAGCATTTGCTTGATATCCATCTCACTCTCTATAGCCGCTTGCTCTCCCACATCTGGATTTGCTCCAGCACCAAGACCTTCTGTAAGACCTACTCCCAGTTGTATCTTATTAGGTACTGTACTATTTTCTAGTGCTTGTGCATCTGTGTTACAGATTACAAAATCTACCCCATTTATTCCCTGCTGGAACATATGGTTAATAGCGTTACTACCTCCCCCACCTACACCTATCACTTTAATTACGTGACTTTGGTTTTTAGGTAGATCAAATGTGATGTTATCAAATTGTGTCGTACTCATATGATTTGTTTTTGCCCCTTATTCTTATACAATCAATTACTACTTGCGTAGCCGTCTTATTATTCTCTATTTACTCTTTACTGATCTTATAGACTACTCTGCGTTGTCTAGAAAATCTTTAAACTTATCTGCCCATCTATCAAATATGCTTCTCTTAGGCGCCTGTGGTTTTTTAGGCCTTGCCTCGATATCTGTTTCTGGTATTTCATTAATGGTGTCTGTAAAGACCTCTTCTTCTTTTGCAATAATTTCCTCTTCTGGTTCTAACTGACTGTTATATAAACCGTGCTCAAGGCTATTCATTACTAATCCCACAGCAGTAGCATACAGCGGACTCGTAGTCTCTGCATCACTATCTCCAGCAAGATGCTCATTAGGATATCCTATACGAGTATCCATACCTGTAATATATTCTACTAGCTGTTTTAGGTGCTTGAGTTGGCTACCTCCTCCAGTTAGTACAATACCTGCAATGAGCTTTTTCTTCTGCTCCTCGTGTCCGTAATTTTTAATTTCTAGATACACTTGCTCAACAATCTCCACAACTCTCGCGTGAATGATTTTTGATAAATTCTTTAGTGTTATCTCTTTAGGTTCACGCCCTCGTAACCCAGGGATAGAAACAATCTCGTTGTCTTTATTTTCTCCTGGCCACGCAGAACCAAATTTAATTTTAAGAAGCTCTGCTTGCTTCTCAATAATTGAACATCCTTCTTTTATATCTTCTGTAATGATATTACCTCCAAAAGGTATTACAGCTGTATGTCTAATAATACCATCTTTAAAAATAGCAAGGTCTGTTGTACCACCACCTATATCGATAAGTGCTACTCCAGCTTCCTTTTCCTCTTGGCTCAACACTGCATTTGCAGATGCTAGTGGCTCTAGTGTGATACGGTCAAGGTTTAACCCTGCACTTTTCACACAACGACCTATATTTCTTATGGATGCTACTTGACCTACGACCACGTGAAAATTTGCTTCTACGCGACCACCATACATCCCAATAGGCTCTTTAATCTCGCTTTGCCCGTCTACTTTATACTCTTGTGGTAATACATGAATAATTTCCTCACCTGGAAGCATTACCAGTTTATGTACTTGGTTACATAATGCATCAATATCTGCTGCATCAATTACCTCCTCAGAGTTGTTACGGGTTATGTAATCACTATGTTGCAATGAACGTATGTGTTGCCCAGCAATACCTACGACTACATCTTGAATTTTGATTCCTGATACATCTTCTGCTTCCTGTACAGCTTGCTGCACAGACTGTATGGTCTGGGTGATATTATTTACCACACCGCGGTGTACACCAAGACTTTTAGACTTCCCTATACCGAGAATCTCCACCTTGTTATACTCATTGTACCGCCCTATCATTGCCACGATCTTCGTGGTCCCTATGTCCAGCCCTACTGCGATATTTTGATTTTCCATACCTTTAATTTTGATAGTTTACTACCTCCCGATAGCTATCGGAATAAGCGAAAGCTTACTCAATCACCGTTTTATTTTTTCTCACAAACTACTTGCCCGTCATACTTGAGCTCTATAGTTTTATACTTATCTAAACTTTTATCTTTAAGTGCCTTTTGATAAAAAGCCTTATAATTACTAAATCTCTTTTCTAACGCTTCTACCTTACCTAGTGATATAGTATAACCTAGTTTTCTAGCCTTTAACGTATACTCTGCGTTCTTACTTCGAGATATACCTATAATGTGCTTTGCAAGAAACTCATCTTTCCTTATAAAATTTACAAGCTTATAAACTTCGCTTATTTCTTTCTCGGTTGCTCCGGTTACAAGGGGAACGTGCGCGGAGTGATTTTGTGACAATGGCATCACCTCACCACTCTCATCTATATAAAAAGAAATAGCACCGCTAAGTCGTGCTATAGGCTTACGTTGCTCTATTGCAACACCTATATCACCACCCATCGTTACGTAAACATCTGCATTCTTGATAATTGGATGCGCCTTCACGCGCTTTTCCATCTCACTCAAAGCTATATTTTCTTTTACCTTTCCTGCAAGCTTTTCGTTACTTACTATCAACAATTTATTAACGGTCTCACGCGTCACAAAAGGAGCACTTTCATCCTTAAATGAAACACTAACTTCAGCAACTGTGCGCGCCTCATTTCTTTGAATGGCAAACGCAAACAAAAACACCATCAACAGCAGTAAAACCGACATCTTTATGTAAAACCAGTTAACCTTCACCACGCAATTCTTTCGTTACTTTTAAAATCTCTACACCTATATCTCCAGCCCCCATCATCACAACAATTTTGTGATTTGTATCTTTCACTAAATCAGTAAGCTCATTTTTCTGTATGATTTGCTTTCGCGAAAGCGTCATTTCACTAAGCAATACCTCGCTAGTAATACCAGCAATAGGCTCTTCTCTTGCTGGGTAAATATCCAGCAGTGCTACTTCATCAAAATGAGAAAGCGCTACTGCAAAATCGTTCATAAAATCTTTTGTTCTACTAAATAAGTGTGGCTGAAAAATAGCTAGCACACTCTCCTCTGGATACATCTCTCTTACACTTTGATGTACCGCAGCAATTTCTGTAGGGTGATGCGCATAATCATCTATTATCACCATATCTTCTTTCTGGATACGGTATGTAAATCGGCGATTAACACCTGAATAACTCGCTAGTGCTTCTACCAATTCTTCTTTAGGACTGCCATACGATAGCGCCATCCCTAATGCAGCTACAGCATTAAAAAGATTATGTCTTCCTGGCAGGCTAAATTGTAAATTCTCTAAAACACCGCCTGGGTAATGCAAGTCAAAGACATAAGCGCCATTCTCTATGCGTACTCGCTGCGCAGTATAATCTGCATCCTCTTCAATACCAACCGTATTTCCAGCAAGTGGAAGTCCGTTTTTTACAAAACGCTTATTCTCTGGAGCTAGTGCCCCAAATTCTTGAAACGTAGCGATAAGGTCTGCCTCATCTTCATAAATATCAAGATGATCTGCATCCATCGAAGTCACACAGAGAATATCTGGTCTAAGCTGTAGGAATGAGCGATCAAACTCATCTGCCTCCACCACAACAACGTCACTTCCTTTTTGGATTAAATTACCATTATAATTATTTGTAATACCACCTATAAATGCAGTTACCGGGGCTCCGGATGCCGCAAGTAGATGACCCAAAATACTAGAAGTAGTCGTTTTACCATGCGTTCCCGCAACAGCAAGCGAGAAGGTTTGATTTGCAATCATACCAAGCACTTCTGCACGTTTTTTAAGCATAAATCCGCTTTCGTGAAAATATACTAGCTCTCCCATCATTTTAGGAACGGCAGGAGTAAACACCACTAGGGTATCTTCCTTACTAGTAAACGAACTATTAATCCCCTCTTTTTTATCTTCAAAATGAACCTTAATACCAGAGTCTTGCAAAGCTGCAGTAACATCTGAAGGCGTTTTATCATAACCCGCCACATTCTTCCCCTCCCTATGGAAGTACAAAGCTAGTGCGCTCATACCTATCCCACCGATACCGATGAAGTAAATGTTCTGTATGTCTTTTAAAGGTTTCATTTATCTATGCTACACACCATAGTTTAAAACTACGGTTGTTATGTTTTTAAATTATTATTTCAATAATTGCTCTACCTCATCCACAATATCTGCTGTGGCATTTGGTAATGCAAGTGTTTTTATCTTTCTTCCTAGCTCAAAGCAAACTTTTTCATCGTTGAGGAGTCCCTTAAAAACAAGCTCAAATTTTTTATCGAGGTCTTTTTCTGCTATTAAAATTGCAGCACCCGTCTTCTCGATAGCTTGCGCATTTTTAGTCTGGTGATCTTCGGCAACGTTTGGAGAGGGAATAAAAATAGTCGCCTTTCCTACAATGCATAACTCAGATACAGACCCTGCTCCAGCTCTAGATATAATAATATCTGCAGCTGCATAAGCCATATCCATCTGATCGATATATGCCATCACCTGAACACCATCTGCCTGATGATGCTTGTATTTATCGTAATATAGCTTACCTGTTTGCCATAAAACCTGGACTCCTTTTCGTTTAAAAAATGGGAGTTGCTTCTCTATCAATTCATTTATAGCCTTTGCACCTAGACTTCCTCCTATAATTAATACCACTTTTGAACTGTGAGACAAATCATATTTCGCGAAAGCGGTACTACGTTTACTTTCTATATCTAATAAATCTGCACGAACAGGATTTCCTGTCTTCACAATATGCACTGATGGGAAAAAGCGCTGCATATCATCATATGCCACACATACTTTCTTCACAGACTTACCTAACAGTTTATTTGTAATACCTGCATAGCTATTTTGCTCTTGAATCACTGCTGGTATCCCTGCAATGGTAGCCATCTTAAGCAATGGCCCACTTGCAAATCCGCCAGTACCTATCACAACATCTGGCTTAAATTTCTTAATGATTTTACGAGATTTCATCAAGCTACTAATGAGCTTAAATGGAAACATAAGATTATCTACCGTGAGCTTGCGCTGTATTCCAGCAATCCACAACCCTTCTATCTCAAAGCCTGCTTGGGGTACTTTTTCCATCTCCATACGATCACTAGCTCCTACAAATAGAAATTGCGCGTCAGGATGACGGCGCTGGATTTCCTTTGCAATAGCAATAGCAGGATAGATATGACCTCCTGTTCCTCCTCCAGATAATATGACTCTATATGGCTTCACTAAGTATGTCTAAAGGGTTTAACTCACTTTCTTCTTTTGGCACAACTGGTGCTCGTTTTGCACTTACACTAAGTACAATCCCTACGGCAAGACAGGTCATCCATATAGAAGTACCTCCACTACTCACTAGTGGTAATGTTTGCCCCGTAACAGGAAATAACTCTACGGCAACTGCCATATTAATTAAAGCCTGAAAGACAATAGGCAATCCTACACCTACCACAACTAGTTTTGCAAAGACTGTATCTGCTTTGTGAGCAACTACGGTTATTCTAAACAATAGCAACATATATAAAAACAGTAAAAATCCTGCTCCCGCAAGACCAAACTCCTCTACAATTATTGCATATATAAAATCTGAGGATGATTGTGGCAAAAAGTTTTTCTGAACACTTTTACCTGGACCTAGACCAATTACTCCGCCTGAGGCTATGGCAATTTTTGCTTTTTCTATTTGGTAATCTGCATCTGCGTCTACTTCGTTATTTGCAAAATTTTCTACACGACTTATCCAAGTATCAACACGGTTAGGAAATACGCCTGGAAAAGCTTTTGCTAACAACACGAAGAACAGAAGAGCAACAACACCAGTTGCAATAACAATACCTAAATATTTTAATGGATAACCTCCCAAGAATACTAAAGCTACTACCATTGCTGCAATAATCGCAGTAGTAGAAAAGTTAGCCGGAAGTATCAATGCAAGAACAGCAGCCACTGGCAACCATAGAGGCACAATAGTTTCCTTAAATGTTACTGCGGTATCCTTAATTTTTGCAAGATACCTAGCCACGTATACCATCAACACAACACCTGCAAATGTGGAAGTCTGAAAACCAACTCCCAGAATCGGGATTTTAATCCATCTACTTGCATTTGCTCCACCCATGGTAGTTCCTTGAGCCAGTGTCACTATGAGCAGTATAATCACAACTGGAAGCGCAATAAAGGAAAGCCCTTTAAAGTAATGATGTGGTATTTTATGAACCCCATACAACATTGCAAACCCTAACACTAAATGCATGCCATGTTTGATAAGAAACCTCACCGTATTCCCATCACCTTTAATATATGCGAGGTTACTTGCCGCGCTATATACAGGTAAAAAGGAAAACAATGCAAGAAGGGCAACAATAGCCCATATAGTCTTGTCACCTTGTAATCCTGCAAATATGTTTTTAAATGTGGTACTCAACGCTTAGTAATTATTTGTTATTCGGTTTCTTTAACTAATAAATTCTGACAAGCTGATTGCCTTACACGGGGGAATGAAGTACAATCAGCTTTCAAATCAGAATTAAAGGTTACGTACAGCCTCCTTAAACTGGCGGCCGCGATCTTCATAATTTTCAAACAAGTCAAAACTTGCACAAGCAGGAGAAAGTAATACGTTATCTCCGCGCTCAGACACTTTATAAGCTATTTTTACAGCCTCAGACATAGAAGGTGTTTCTACAATAATATCAACCATGTTTCCAAAATGACTCATCAATTTTGCATTATCAACACCTAAACAGATAATAGCTTTTACCTTCTCGTTAACAAGTGGATATAAATCACGGTAATTATTACCTTTATCTACACCACCTACAATCCACACTGTAGGCTCACTCATACTATCTAAAGCATAAAAAGTTGCGTTTACATTAGTCGCTTTACTGTCATTTATGTATTGTACATTATTGATTTTAAGCACTTGCTCTAATCTATGCTCAACACCCTGAAAACCTTCTAAACTCTCACGAATAGTAGCTTTACGGATATTTAATAGATTTGCTACAGTAGAGGCAGCCATTGCATTTTTCTTATTGTGTTGCCCTTTTAAAGCGAGGTTATTTGTAGCCATGGTAAAGGTGTTATTATTGAGTTGCACTGTTAGGTTATTGTCTTTTATAAATGCGCCATTTTCAAATTCTTTATCAAGTGAAAAAGGCAATAATTTTGATTTGACTGGATGTTTTTTGAGCCAGTCCACACTCACAGGGTCATCTGCATCGTAGATGAGATAATCTGTTTCTTTTTGGTTCATTGCTATTCTAAATTTTGAAGCAATGTAATTTTCAAACTTATAATCGTATCGGTCTAAATGATCTGGCGTCACATTTAATACCACCGCGATATGTGGTGCAAAATCTGCGATTCCATCTAACTGAAAACTGCTTATTTCTAGCACATACGTATCAATCTCTTTCTGTGCCACCATCTTTGCATAGCTGTCACCTATGTTCCCAGCAACACCTAGATTGATTCCCGCTTGCTCTAGAATAAATCCAGTAAGCATCGTCGTAGTGGTTTTTCCGTTACTTCCAGTAATACCCACAATAGTGGCGTCAGTATATTGAGAAGCAAATTCTATCTCAGAGATTACAGCCACTCCCTTTTCGAGTAACCTCTGCACAATAGGCGCTTTGTCCGGTATCCCAGGACTTTTCATCACTACATCTGCATTGAGAATAAGCGCTTCTGTATGCCCTTCTTCTTCCCAAGCAAAATCTTCGGTAGCAAGTATCTCTTTGTAGTGATCCTTAATTTTTCCAAAATCAGATAAGAATACATCATACCCTTTGGCCTTACCTAAAATGGCAGTTCCTACGCCAGATTCTCCGGCTCCTAATATGACTAATCGTTTCTTCATTTTTTATGCTTTCGCGAAAGCGTGATTATCTAATTTTCAATGTTATAATTGAAAGTACAGCCAGTAAAATCCCTACAATCCAAAATCTGGAAACAATTTTACTCTCGTGGATACCTTTCTTTTGATAATGGTGGTGTAGTGGTGACATCAAAAAGATGCGTCTACCTTCACCAAATTTCTTTTTTGTGTATTTAAAATATCCCACCTGCAACACCACCGAAAGATTCTCCATTAAGAAAATTCCGCATAGTATTGGGATAAGCCATTCTTTTCGAGTTGCAATAGCAAGCACAGCAATAATTCCTCCTATGGTAAGACTACCTGTGTCACCCATAAAAACTTGCGCTGGATACGCATTGTACCATAAGAACCCTATAAGCGCTCCTACAAATGCAGCAATAAATATGAGCATCTCACCAGTACCAGGTATGTACATCACATTGAGGTAATCACTAAAAATGATGTTACCAGATATAAATGCAAAAATCCCGAGGGTGAGTACAATAATCGCACTTGTTCCTGCTGCCAGGCCGTCAATACCATCAGTGAGGTTTGCACCATTAGAAACCGCAGTGATTATAAATATTACAATAGGTATAAATATGATCCACGCATATCCTTTCCAATCTTCGTTAATGCTTGTAAGGATTGTTTCATAATTGAGTTCGTTATCCTTGACAAATGGTATGGTAGTTTTTAAACTCTTATGCGCTTCATCAAATTTTGCATCCCCTCTTACAGTTGTAATTTCTACTTTTTCTGTACCAGCAGTTTGTTTGATCTCTTCACGGATAGTGATATCACTATGAAAAAACATCGTTGCACCTACTATAATTCCTAATCCTACTTGACCTATTACTTTATACTTACCAGCAAGTCCGTCTTTATTTTTTTGCATTTTCTTCTTATAATCATCTAAGAAGCCTATGATTCCCATCCATACCGTTGTAACGATAAGAAGAAGGATATATATGTTTTGTAAGTCACCTAACAGTAGTACAGGAATAAGCGTAGCACCTATGATAATAAGGCCTCCCATCGTAGGAGTTCCTGCTTTTTCTGCTTGACCTTCTAGACCTAAATCGCGTATTTGCTCCCCCATCTGCTTGCGCTGCAAGAGCTTAATAATGCGCTCTCCATAAATAGTAGAAAGTCCTAATGATAATAACACCGCAAGTGCAGCACGAAACGTACTGAACTGAAACAACCCTGCTCCAGGCAAGTTATAAGCTTCGTCTAACCATTGAAAAAGATGATACAGCATTACTTATTAAGTTGTTTAAGGGTTTCTTGTACTATTTTATAATCGTCAAAATCAAATCGCTCTCCCATTATCTCTTGGTAAGTCTCATGACCTTTACCCGCGATTAGAATTATATCTCCAGGATTTGCAAGTTGGCAAGCTGTTTTTATAGCTTGCTTTCTATCTGTGATAGATAAAATCTTTTTGTAGTTAATAGGCTCAACACCTGCTTCTACTTGCTCGATAATTGCTTCTGGCTTTTCTGAGCGCGGATTATCACTTGTGATAATTGTCTTTGTACTCAGAGCACTTGCAATATGCCCCATTTTAGGACGCTTTGTAGTATCTCTATCTCCACCAGCTCCTACCACCGTAATGAGCTCCTCATTTTTAGTGCGGATATCATTTATAGTCTCTAGCACATTTTTAAGTGCATCTGGGGTGTGTGCATAATCTACAATTGCCGTCACATTCCCTTCAGAAATAAAATACTGAAATCGACCTGACACGCTTTCTAACTCACTTAGGAGCTTAAGCGCCTCTATTTGATCAAGCCCCAAAAGCTCTGCAGTTGCAAAAATGGCTAGTAAATTATAAGCATTAAATGACCCTATAAGCTTTACCCAAACTTCTTGATCTTGAATTTTAAGTAATAATCCAGACAATTGGTTCTCTAAAATCTGCGCTTTATAATCTGCATATGACTTTAAGGCGTAGGTTACTTTCTTTGCCTTAGTATTTTGCACCATTACCGCCCCATTCTTGTCATCTGTGTTTACAAGTGCAAAAGCAGTTTTTGGTAACTCGTCAAAAAATTTCTTTTTTACGTCCCTATATTCTGCAAAGGTGTCATGGTAATCTAGATGATCGTGAGATAGGTTTGTAAATATTCCTCCCTCAAAACGCAAGCCTTCTGTTCGCTTTTGATGAATCCCATGTGAACTCACCTCCATAAAACAATACTCTACACCTGCCTCAGACATCTCTGCCAGGTATTTATTTATTGTTAAACTATCTGGAGTAGTATGCGTCGCTTTATACTCAGTCTTATCTACTAAAATCTTTACCGTAGAAAGCAATCCTGTTTTATAACCTGCTTTTTGAAACAGTTGGTATAACAAACTAGCGATAGTGGTCTTACCATTTGTTCCCGTAATACCAATGAGCTTTAAGTTAGCCGAAGGATTTCCATAAAAATTAGAAGCTATTGTAGCCAGCGCACTAGAAGTATCTGCAACCTTAACGTATGTTATTCCGTTTACAATTTGCTCTGGAAGTTCCTCACAAATAATCGCTAGTGCACCTTGATTTACAGCTTTTGCTATGTAATCATGACCATCACTTTGCGTACCACGCACTGCAACAAACACGTCATTAAGTGACACTTTGCGCGAGTCAAAATAAACATTAGTAATTGCCACGGCAGTGTTACCCACCACAGTTTCTAGCGTTACTTTATATAATATGTCTTTAAGTAGTATCAAGATAATTGTAGCGTGATCGTTTTATTCTTCTCTAATTTATCACCAGCTTTTATAGACTGACTTTTTACTTTCCCGCTTCCGCGAAAATTTACTTTTAAACCTAGATTTTCTAGTAATGCAATTGCATCCATCCCTGGCATACCCTTCACATTAGGTATCTTACTATGTGCTTTATTCACATTTGCATAATACTTCTGATAATCTCCCTCTATAACCTTTGAATTACCTGTAGGCAACTTCACCTCATCAATTACTGGAGTGTCTGTATAAATCTTTTGGGCAATCTCTTTAAATACAGGTGCAGCAACAATATTTCCGTAAAATCCGAGAGACTTTTTAGGTTTGTTTACCACTACAATACAAGAATACTTAGGCTCATCTGCTGGAAAATAACCCGCAAATGAAGAGATATATCTCCCTGCTTCTATCCAATATTCTGTCTGGCAAGTACCCGTCTTACCCGCCATTGAAAACTCTTCGCTATAAATATTTCTAGCCGTTCCACGCTCAACAGTTTTTTTCATCATCTCCTTTACTACATTAATAGTAGCCTGAGAAGCGATACGAGAATTGATTACCTCTTTATCAAAAGTCTCAATGGTTTGATCCCATTCCTTCACCTCTTTAATAAAACGAGGCTTTACCATCTCTCCATCATTTGCAATCGCATTGTAAAATGTGAGTGTTTGCAATGGCGTTAACTCTATTCCGTAACCAAAAGCCATCCATGGAAGGGTTGTTCCGTACCAGTTTTTATCGCCTGGGTAAGGAAAGTTCGGCTTTCCTTCTCCTTTAATTTCAAGTCCTAATTGATCGTTAAGCCCCATATTAAAAAGTCGTTTTACAAACTTTTCTGGTTCTGACGCGTAGTTATCGTTTATCATTTTGGCGAAAGCCGTATTACTACTCAGCTCAAAAGCCTTTGCTGCTGTTATCTTACCATAACCTCCACGCTTAGAATCTATCGCAGTGCGATCATAAAATTTTACACGTCCATTTTCTGTGTCAAAAACTGTACTTGAGTCTATTACTTTATCCTCAAGTGCCGCTACCATAGACATCAACTTAAATGTAGAACCCGGCTCATGCGCCTCGCCCACTGCATAGTTAAGACGCTCATAGTATTTACCTTCAGGAGTTCTACCTAGATTTGAGATTGCTTTAATCTCTCCAGTTTTTGTCTCCATAACGACCACGCATCCGTGGTCTGCTTGATATTTTTGCAAACTCGCTAATAAAGCATTGTGCGCTACATCTTGAATGTTTACATCTATGGTTGAGATTACATCATAACCATCTCGTGGCTCGATCACATTACCTACACCAAGAGGCTTCCATTCTCCTTTTGCAATCTTCTGCTTAAGACGACGTCCTTCTTTCCCACGCAAGTAATATCCATATGCCCCCTCAAGACCTACGCGTGTGTAGTAACCACTATCATCTTGACGCTCATACCCTACGGTACGCTCTGCCATTTTCTCAAGTGGATGCTCGCGCTCTGTATGCTCCTCGATAATAATCCCACCTCTAAATTGGCCTTTATTAAATAATGGTAAAGACTTAATCTTCACATACTCTGCGTAGCCTAGTTTTCTAGCAATAAACAAGTAACGGTTTTTGGTATTACGTGCTTTACGTAATCTATTCTCATAATAAGATTGAGGCTTCCCTAAAACTTTAGAAAGGCCCTTAGAAAGACCAACTATATTCTCGTTGAAATTCTCCTTAGATGGCGCTACTGCGTCCCATCGTATATCGTATTTGATTTGTGAAGTAGCAAGAAGACTCCCATCTTCTGCATAAAGATTACCACGAGTAGCTGGGATAGTAACCATCTTCTCTGTGCTGGTAGTTGCAAGCTCTCGATACTTAGCACCCTGAAACACCTGAATCGCGATAAGCTTGTATGCGATTATGATCGCTAGGAGGAACATACATCCAGCGACGAAATAAAGGCGGTTTAATATGTGCTTCTCTGTGGTTGCCACGTTATTAATCTGTTTCTTTTGTTGTTACTTTTATCTTTTTTGGCGGCACATTAGAAGGTTTAATTCCTCTTGCTTCTAGCGCTCTTGCCACACTACTATTTGTTTTTAACTTCCAGAGATTTACTCGGCTGTCTACCGCTTCGCTTCTCAGCTCGGCTACTTCTTCTTTTAACCTTGCAATCTCATAGACCTTCTCATCTGCTCTGTGCGAACTAGCAATCATGATTAATGCTAGTACAGAAATAAAGATGATCATCCTCCAGTTTTTAAAGGCATCCTCATCTACTAGAAATTTACCCTTGAGTATATTATTAAACTTGCTCACTGTGTTCCTTAAAGTTTTTCAGCGATTCTCAACTTTGCACTGCGCGCTCTGTTGTTTAATTTTATCTCTTTACTATCTGGAATAATGAGCTTCCCTACTTTCTTAAAAGGAACTTCAAAATTCCCATACATATCTTTCTCCGGCTCACCTTCAAACATCCCACTTCTTATATACCTCTTCACTAAACGATCTTCAAGCGAGTGATAGCTTATCAAGCTTATTCTCCCACCTGTATCAAGTAATTGCTCTGTTTGCATTAAAAACTCCTTAAGCACTTCAATCTCTTGATTTACTTCAATGCGAATTGCCTGGTAAATCTGAGCAAGTATTTTATGCTCTCTATGCTTAGGCAAAAACGGAGCTAACACTTTTTTGAGATGCTCACTTGTTTTTATAAACTGACTATTGCGCTCTTGCACGATAGTGCTAGCAAGCTTAGGCGCATTACGAAGTTCTCCGTACTGCCAGAACACCTGCCTTAAATCCTCCTCCTCATAATCATTGATCACGTTATAAGCAGATAAAGTATCTTTTTGATTCATTCTCATATCGAGATCACTCTCAAAACGAGTAGAAAAACCACGCTCTGCTACGTCAAATTGATGCGAACTCACCCCAAAATCACCAAGAATTCCATCTACTTTTTTCACACCATGAAAACGCATAAATCGCTTGATGTATCTAAAGTTTTCTGGAATAAGCGTGAATCGCTCATCCTCAATAATATTCTCTTGAGCATCTACATCTTGATCAAAACCATAAAGTTTCCCCTCAGGACCTAGCCTACTCAAAATCTCACGAGAATGACCACCACCACCAAAGGTGACATCTACATAGACGCCATCTGGCTTGATATTGAGACCATCTACGGTCTCTTTTAATAATACTGGGTTATGATAATCCATCTGGTACATCGCTATCTCCCATCACTTCCTCAGCAAGATCTGCAAAATCTACTGCTGCCTCATCAATGGCTTTTTCGTATAAATCCTTATCCCAAATCTCGAGAATATTGAAAGCAGCATTTACCACAATCGACTTCTCAAGTTTTGCAAAATTTCCTAAATCTTTCGACACTAAAACTCTTCCTGTTCCGTCAACTTCTACTGGCTTAACACCTGCATTGAAACGACGTATAAACTCATCATTCTTCTTATTAAAACGATTAAGCTTATTCACCTTTGCACTTAGCGTGTTCCACTCTGCAATAGGATATAACTCGAGGCACTTTTGAAACACAGCACGCTTAAGCACAAAACCATCCTGAAGGATAGGAGCCAGCTGCTTTTTAAACGCTTGAGGCAACATGAGTCGGCCCTTAGCGTCTATTTTACATTCGTATGTTCCAATGAGGTTAATCACTCGAGATAGATTAGTTTTTATGTATTAACTCAAATATAGCGCAAATATTACCACTTTTTACCACATTCTACCACTTTGTTGATAAGTTGTACCACCTTCCTCCACTTGTTAACAATATGTTGATGAGTAGAATTTTATAATTTTCTTTCTCTTCTGAGCTTAATTTTCTTTTTTTGCTTTCGCGAAAGCATAGTAAAACAACTTGCTATAACCTTAAAAATGCTCAGTATCATGCATTAAGACCATTGTAAAAAAAGCGCAACTAATCAAAACCGAAATAACTATATTTGCTTATACCGATTACTAACCACTTTTATGAAACACGACTTAATTACCGAAGGGAAATTTACTTATCTAGAAAAAGGCGAAGGGACACCAATTATCATTCTACATGGTTTAATGGGAGGCTTGAGTAATTTTGATGCAGTGACTTCTCATTTCTCGGAAAATGGGTATAAAGTGGTAATCCCGGAACTTCCAGTATACACGATGCCTCTTATCAAAACTGGGGTAAAATCGTTTGCTAAGTATCTTGACGAATTCATTGAAATGAAAGGCTATGAAGAAGTAATTCTTCTAGGTAATTCTATGGGTGGTCATGTGGGACTGTATCACACTAAAATGTCTCCGGAAAAAGTAAAGGCTCTTGTAATTACAGGCAGCTCTGGACTTTATGAAAGTGCGATGGGAGAAAGCTACCCTAAGCGTGGTGATTATGAGTACATCAAAAAGAAAGCACAAGGGGTATTTTATAATCCTGAGTGTGCTACCAAAGAAATTGTAGACGAGGTGTACGACACAGTAAACGATCGCAATAAATTACTTAAGACGCTTGCTATAGCAAAAAGCGCAATACGTCATAACATGGCACAAGACCTTCCAGACATGAATACACCGACTTGTATTATTTGGGGACGTCAAGATGGTGTTACTCCACCTGAGGTTGCAGAAGATTTTAATAAACTACTTCCAGACTCAGATCTGTTTTGGATAGAGGAATGTGGTCATGCAGCTATGATGGAAAAGCCTACAGAATTCAACGACGTTTTATTAAAGTGGCTTAAGGAGAGAGCATTTTAAGAATCTTCACCTACAACAAGCATACATAGCAACTCATACTCATTCTTGAGACTTTGAGCATATAATGTGCTCCATATTCTTTATTAAACGATTACATTACTATTTTTGCGATATGAAAATCAAGTCTGCCTCTTTTGTAGTAAGTAACTCCGAAGTCACAAAGTGCCCTAATACTCGCATCCCGGAATACGCCTTTATAGGCCGTTCTAATGTAGGAAAGTCTTCGCTTATTAATATGCTTACTAACCGTAAGAGTCTGGCCAAAACATCTGGAAGACCTGGTAAGACGCAGCTTATTAATCACTTCTTGATTAACGAAAACTGGCACCTCGTAGATTTACCTGGCTACGGATATGCTCGTGTATCTAAGAAAGATAAAAAATACTTCCAAAAATTCATTACAGATTATTTTGAGCAACGCGAGCAAATGATCTCTGCCTTTGTGCTTGTAGATTGTCGTCACGAGCCTCAAAAAATAGATATGGAATTTATGGAATATCTCGGAGAAAAAGAGATTCCATTTTCTATCATTTTCACCAAAGCAGATAAGCTACGTCCTCAAGCACTAGAACGTAATATAGAAGTCTACAAAAAGATTATGCTTGATGGTGTATGGTGGGAATTTCCTAAATACTTTGTGAGCAGCGCTTCTCATGGTGATGGTCAAGATGAAATTTTAGGCTACATAGAAGACCTCAATGAAAACCTAAAGCCGGGTTACTAATAACTAGGTCGATTAATAGGATTCTATAATTTTATTGACTTGCTCAATAAGTTCTTGAGAAGATGCAATACCAGCAAATATATCTGCACTTATTACAACCTCCAGACCAGCTTCTGTAACTGCTAGCACCAAAGGAAATTCATACTTAGGCAACCACTTAGATTTATAAGCTTTTAAAAACTCATCCTTGTGAAGAAATTCTAATGGAGTATGTACGCTTTCGCGAAAGCGTAACCATTCCTCCTTTTCCTTAAACACTCCATGAGTAATCTCACAGAGTGCACATTGATAGGTTTGTGGACGCACCACTTTATGAGCTGCGTCTAAAAGGGCGTTTATTGCGCCAGAGTTTGCGTTGTACACAAACAATAGTTTGTGAAGCTTACTTTTTATCTTCAAGGTCAAGGTGTTCTGCAAAATAATCTGCAAAATCTTTCATAGTATCTGCCATTTTCTCATCATTTGTAGCACGACGAAAAGACTCTGTCATACCCACAAGTACTTGGTGAAAAAATTGCTGCATCTCATCTACAGGCATATCTTTTGTCCATAAATCAATACGTACAGTTTCCTTTTGGTTAGGATCCCATAAAGAAAGAAGCATTGCTTTTGCTTCCTCGTTTGCTACTCCACCATCACGTGCAGTCCAAGCCATACTTTCTGGAACACGATTCTCATCAAGTTCGATTGCTATTTTAATTTCAGATTTTTCTTTCTTAGCCATTCCTTAGGGTTTGTATTTTGCGTTTGCAAAGATAATAGTTGCATCTTGATTCAATAAGACTTTAAGCGACACATCGTTGTTATCCATATATGATTTTACAATCTCATGACCTATATATCTCCCCACTCGACCAGGTGTCTCATTGTCAAAGGAAAGATAGAATTTTGAGAAAGGCGCTGGATTAATAAAACGACTTAAAAGCTTTCTATCTGTACTATATAACAGTTCGTTTTTTACAAAGAACTCCCACATATTTTTTTCATTCTCTTGTGCAAACAATAACTCCTCAGGTGTATAACCTAATATTTCATGTGCAGGTGTCTCACTAAGCAATAGCTGCATGAGGTATAGTTTTTTACCTTCATGTATGATCTCAGAAAGGAAATCCTTTTGACGTAATCTATTAGCTTTAGTTTTTGCAAATGCAGCTGCTATATCAACTGGCATCTGCTCTTTTCTAAAATTCTTGCTTTGAAATTTTGGAATACCTACATAAAAATGATGGTCTGCACCTAAGTACGTATCTAATCCTATTAACAAGAGGCTGTCTGCAAGTACCACTTTATTTCTATAATCTACCTCTGTCGTTAAGGTTACAATCTTAGGAACTGTAGTTTCTGGGAAGTAATACTTAATATGACGAAAAAGATCTTCTATGGAAGCTTTTTCACTCTTAAAATCCGGAAAGACTTTTGCAATCTCCTCGTTAATTTCTAGCTGTATAGTATCTGTAAAACGTTGTGCCCAGTACTCATCAGGAATTTTTTTTGAAAACAAATACGGA
This sequence comes from Dokdonia sp. Hel_I_63, assembly GCF_007827285.1. NCBI lineage: Bacteria > Pseudomonadati > Bacteroidota > Flavobacteriia > Flavobacteriales > Flavobacteriaceae > Dokdonia > Dokdonia sp. Hel_I_63. Next base: position 3,201,227 of record NZ_VISD01000001.1, read on the forward strand.
AACTCTGCTTTTAGTGACGCTAGATCTTCCTTTGAAGCAGCTGCAAACAGTTGATCAAATCTTCTCACCTTCATATCTACAGACATTGCTTTGATTTCTGGTGGAGTCTTTGTGTCTTCTGTACAACTAGTAAGGCATACCAGCAATGACAGAATTATAAGTATTTTATTCATAGAGTTTGTATCTTTATATTCAAGAAAAACGAGTCCTTTTCTTAAAGTGTATATTTTATACATTTAAGGATACAAAAGTACCAATTTAAAGCACTTCAAAACAGAGCAACCTATGCAAACCGATAAAGTAGTAGACCACATTGTAAACTGGCTTAAAGAATATGCAACAAACGCCCGAATGACTGGCTTTGTAATAGGTATAAGTGGCGGTATTGATAGTGCACTTACCTCAACACTTTGTGCAAAAACTGGACTACGTGTTCTCTGTGTAGAAATGCCAATACATCAAGATGAACGCCAGGTGACTCGTGCTAAGGAGCATATCAACCAGCTCAAAAAGCGTTTTGCAAATGTCTCGAGCTTAGAGGTGAATCTTACAGAAACCTTTGAACAATTAAAAAGCGCAGTCCCAACTGCAGAAGACAGCGAGCAGCTCAACCTAAGCCTAGCAAACACAAGAGCTAGACTTCGCATGAGTACCTTATATTACTTTGCGGGTCTTCATAAATACCTCGTTGCTGGTACAGGTAATAAAGTAGAAGACTTCGGCGTAGGATTTTACACAAAGTATGGTGATGGCGGTGTTGACCTCAGCCCTATTGCAGACCTTATGAAATCTGAAGTTTTTGAACTTGCAGCAGCAGTTGGCGTTCCAGAAAGCATACAGAACGCAGCTCCAACCGATGGCTTATGGGGAGATGATCGTACGGATGAAGATCAAATAGGCGCAACTTATGACCAACTTGAATGGGCAATGCATCAAGATGAGTTACTTAAGAGTGGTGATAATAACAAAACTGTTGAAGCTTTCACTACAGAACAACGACGAGTTTTTGATCTTTATAAGAAATTAAACACTGCCAATTTGCACAAAATGAACCCTATACCGGTCTGCAATATCCCCGTTAACCTAAAAAAGTAGGTATTTGAACGAATAAATCATCAAAAAGGTTAAAACTATAAACAATTGAGCGTACTTTGCAGTGCAAACAAACAAGTACTACCCCTCAATCACTTGTTTCATTACTTGTTAAACAAAATAACTAATGAACAAAGTTTTAATAGCAGACCACCACCCAATAACGCGTAAAGGAATTACTTCCATACTTCTCGCGGAAGGGAACTATGAAGTTATAGGACATGTTAACGATGGTAATGACCTACTTAACACCCTGACTACAACAGAGATTGACATCCTCATTCTCGAGATAGACATCCCCAACCTCAATAGTATTACTGCACTAAAGGCTATAAAAAGAGAATTTCCTCACATCAAGATACTAGTATTAAGTTGTCATCCAGAAGAGATGTACGCTTTAAGTGCTATAAAATATGGAGCTTCTGGTTATGTAGCAAAGACCGCTTCTATACAGCGCGTGCTTAATGCCATAAACCAAGTACAGCGAGGAGGAATCTATCTTAATGAAGCCCTTAGCCAGAGACTCGTAAGTGATGGTAACGCAACACAAGGACTAGCATTTAAGTACAAAAAACTCTCTAGTAGAGAGATAGAAGTATTAAACTTATTATCTAATGGAAAGCGCAATAAGGAAATTGCAGCAGAGCTAGACATTAATGAGAAGACAGTAAGTACTTATAAAATGAGACTCCTTAAAAAACTAGAAGCACAAAACGTTGCAGAGCTTATAAAGCACGCAAGATTATTACAGAGCAGTCACGTTTAGACCGATAGTACTCGCCCTAGTTTATTACCTAGCAATGTATTGAGAGATTGATAATCGAGAATATCTTTAATGATTTCTTTATTATCAGTACTATCCTTGGTTTGATTCATCAACTCTTTTATCTTTTCTGTAATAAGATATTTTCTAAGACTCAATACTGTTTCGGTAACAAACTGCCCCACAGAAGTATCTTTCTTACGCACATAAACCTCTCGTGTATCCCAGCGGTGAAGCTCATACTTCTCATCATTGAGAATAATATTAGATATCTCACTAGCTTCCTCTGGAGCTAGCTCATTTATAAAGTTCTGAACCTGGAAATTATTATCCAAATGCATTTGTGCCACTATTTTACCATAGAGCACCTTAAAGAGGTCATTTGTAAATTCCACCTCATCGTCTTGAAGATCTAAATATATTTTCTCAAAAACTCTTGCCTTATGAATGATGGGCTCTAGCTCAAGACTACCATCCTCATTTTCTTTGAGAACAAGATCTTCAAAATCCTCCTCTACCTGGCCATATAAAAGTAAAGACTCTATAAGTTTGCGCTCAAGTTCATAAAGCACATTAACTTTCTCAACAGCATTAGGCATCTCATCTGGCACCACAGACATATATTCTGGTGGTGGTGATTGATTACCTCGATCTTGTTTTACAGTTTCCTTTTTATCTTTTTTAAGTATTTGAGCAAGCGTATTATAAAGAACTGTTTCAGAAACCTCCATGATACGTGCACACTCTTGCACATATATTTCTTGCTTTATGGCATCAGGTATTTTTGAAATACTCTCCACCATATCACGCACAGTATCTGCCTTTTTAATAGGATCACCAGCTGCCTCTTTTACAAGAAGATTTGCTTTGTACTGTATAAAGTCTTTTGCATTTTCATCAAAGAACGCGACGATTTCTTCTTTACTATGCTTTCGCGAAAAAGAATCTGGGTCCTCACCCTCTGGAAAAGAACACACCTTTACGTTCATTCCCTGCTCGAGAATCAAATCAATCCCTCTTAGTGCAGCTCGCTGTCCTGCGGCATCACCGTCAAAGAGAACCGTAATATTTTTTGTCAAACGATTTACTAATCGTATTTGCTCTGGAGTAAGTGCCGTTCCAGAAGAGGAAACCACATTCTCAATACCAGATTGAAACATCTGTATCACATCTGTATATCCTTCTACTAGGTAACAGTTATCTTCCTTTGCTATAGATTGCTTTGCATAATAGATACCATAAAGCACTTTACTCTTATGGTAAATATCACTCTCTGGCGAGTTGAGATACTTTGCAGCTTTCTTACTACTATCTAATATTCTACCCCCAAAACCAAGCACACGACCACTCATAGAGTGTATAGGAAACATTACTCGACCTTTAAATCGGTCAAATTGTTTCTCCTCCTTTACAATGGATAGTCCAGTTTTTTCTAAGTAATCTAGTTTGTATCCTTGACGTATGGCCTCACTTGTAAAAACATCCCATTGATCAGGATTATAACCTAACTCAAATTTTTCAATAGTTGCTGCCGTAAAACCTCTTTCCTTAAAATATGAAAGACCTATTGCCTTTCCTTGTTCAGAGTTGAGCATTGTTTTATGGAAGTAATCACGAGCATACTCACTCACGAGATACATACTCTCACGCTCATTTGCAGCCTCCTTTTGCTCATCTGTACGCTCTGTCTCCTCTATCTCAATGTTGTACTTTTTGGCAAGGTACTTTATGGCTTCTGGATAGCTAAAATGCTCATGTTCCATTAAGAATGAAACAGCAGAGCCTCCTTTTCCTGTAGAGAAATCTTTCCAAATTTGCTTCACAGGACTCACCATAAAACTAGGCGTACGCTCGTCAGAAAATGGAGAGAGCCCTTTAAAATTTGACCCCGACTTTTTAAGAACTACAAAATCGCCTATCACCTCCTCTACACGAGCAGTTTCAAAAACTTTATCTATGGTTTCTTTGGATATCAAGACAGTACAGCGTGTTAATTAAGAAGTGCCAATGGCAGCCTGCAAAAGTACTTCAAAATACAACAGTTTTCAATAGAAATAGCTGTAAGCTGTGTACAAAATCGAATCACTTAGAAATAGAAATAGCCCAGACATTTAAATATCTGAGCTATTATTTTTTTAATCACGCTTTCGCGAAAGCGTAACAACTAACCTATAAGTCTAATCGCAATCCAAGAGAAACGTTATTTACCTCTCCCAGCTCTACCGTTTTAAACGCCGAACTCAAATCGTACTTAGCATACAAGCTCAGGTCTCCAGTCACTCTTATGTAACTTGACAGTCCGTAAACTAAGTTATCACCGTCGTAGTCTTGACGTGATTTCGTTTTTACACGGTCGCCATTTTCTTTATATTTTAATTTTTGCTGAGTTCCTAAGCGCACCCCTGCATATCCACCTATTCCCATTCTAAATTTACCACCCGTTCTGTAACGCACATAATCTTCCTTCTGTTCTTTTTTCCATCCTCCGAATTCAAAATGCAACGGCACCACAAGGTTTGTCACTCTGATTTTTGCCTTTTTAAGATCAAATGGAAATTCTTGAAAAGTATTTTCTCCGTCAACACTTTCTAGAGTTCTGTTGTCTTTAATAGATAAGAAATTGCTCTGTAAGGAGAGTCCGTACTTAAACTGTAGCGCTCCCGAATTTTTAAAAACTCTCGTTTTCCAAGCATAACCTAACTCCACAAACGTAGATTTACCTATAGAAAAGTCATCACCTATATCTGCATTATCACTTATTGCATTATTAAGACCCATTGCAAAAACGGTTTCTCCATAGGTGCGCCTGTCATAATTCATGGTAGAGGGCTTATTCCTATTTACAGCGATACCTATCACCCTATTTCCATCTTGATCCATACTACCCAGTCCTATCTCAATATTGTTTCCTTTTGATGGATTAATGTGTCCAGTGCGTTTTACTAGTTCAATTTGGTTATCAATAATTGCTAGTTCGTTTTCAATATTAAGAGCAACCTCTTCGGCAGCTTCTTTCTTACGCTGCTCGATTTCATCAAGGGAATATGTATCCTCATTTTTAAATTTATTCAATGACTCTATTCGAGATTTTAAAACTTGCTTCCAGTCTTCTATTACTTGCTCTCGTCTTTCTTTGAGAACTTCAACCTGCTCTTGTCTAAATCCACTAATTAAGTCTTTATTCTTGTCTTCAAAATCTACAAGTTTTTCCTTTATCTCTCGTTGCTTCTTTTCTCTTTTACTTTCTGTCTCCACAGGCGATTCTGTGTCTTGCGCATGCACATTTTGGGCAAAGATGATCACTGTTGCCGCTAGGGCAATTTTAATAATTGACTTCATAATTGTTTTTGTTTTGTGCGCTCGATGATGGCGCGTTATTGATGAATTTTCTTAATTATCTTTATTTGCAACTGCCTCTACGGCTCTATTAAACTCTTTTTTAAGCGTACGGAACATTCTATCTTTAAAAGAGTCTGGATCTATAGCCGCCTCAACATCTAGCAGTAATTCGTTTGCATTTACCACTGGAGTTTGTGCTTCATAGATTTTCTGTCGCTTTATTTCAGTTTGTGCATTTTTAAGTAGCATATCGACCTCATCATCAGTTACAGAAAAATCACTTGCATCAGCAACTGTTACGCCATTATTTTCTTGAGACACATAAGCCTTGTTAAATGACTTATCACTTACCATTCCGTCATTTTCCTTATCTACCTTAGCTACGGCATAGTTTTTAGTTGAAGCAACTGTGGCTGTTGGCTTATAATTATTGCGGTATGTTTTGGTAGCAGCAGTATTAGTTTTTTGCTTCGCATCACGCTTTCGCGAAAGCGTAACTTCATCCTTCTCCACCTCTGCTGCAGCATCTTTTTCTACAACCCCTACCATCTGTATGTTCTCAGTGTTCCTTACATCAATATTACTTGCATCTTCTTTATCGATGGTATTATTAATAGTTTCTGGCGTTTGTACTATTTGATTTTCTATTCCATCAGTATCATCTCCAAAAATGATAGCTGTAAGAAAAACACCTGCAATAAAGCTAGCCGCAATAGCAAGCCAGAACACTATGCCATTTTTCTTTTTACCCTGCTCCGTCTCAAGTTTACCCTCTATACGATCCCAAGCAGATGCGGTAGGTGCTATACGGCGACCTTCCAACTTTTCTTTAAAATTATCTTCTAACTTCATTGGTCACATTATTAATTAATTCTTCTTCAAGTTTTGCTTGCAATTGCCTCCTTGCTTTAAATAATTGACTTTTTGAGGTGCTCTCACTTATTCCTAGTGTAGTCGCTATTTCCTTATGTTTGTATCCTTCTATAGCGTACATTATAAAGACTACACGGTATCCCTCTGGCAGATCATCTATTAAACTCTGGATGTGTGCCACCTCGAGATCTGTCTGGATATTATTTATAGCATCGTTACTCTCAATCTCACCATCTTCTTTGAAATACAATTTCTTTAACGCACGCAAGTAAGAAATGCTCTCTCTTACCATAATCCTGCGTATCCATCCCTCAAAGCTTCCTGCATTTTTAAAACTATCTAGCTTTGTAAATACTTTTAAAAACCCATTACACATAGCCTCCTCTGCCTGGTGAACATCCTTTATATAATAACGACACACACTTAGCATCTTAGGCGCGTGCTGCTCATAGAGTGCTCGTTGAGCATCTCTATTGCCTTTTATAGCTTTTTTAATAAGCTGTTTCTCGTTATTAAACTGTATGACTTTCATACTTGATTGATGGGTTTCTATCTATAAAGACGCAGGCTCTTTGTAAAAGGTTGCCTCGTAAATTTAAAAAAGTTTTAAAATGAAAAAATTCCAAAGTCTACAATAAGCATTCTTACTATAAACTTTGGAATTAAATATATGACTATAAAAGTTTTACCCCTTAAACTTCATAGGTAAGTGTACTACCTTTTTAGTTTCGAAAAACTCTTCTTCAAAAAATAAAGGAAGTTCATAGATGGTGGTAGTCGTGTACTTTTGAAGCTCTTCTGTAAGATCGCCACCTTTTAAGTAAAGAATTCCATTCTTGAGTTCGTGAGTAGACTTTTTGGCAATACGACCTTTTACCCAGTGCACAAATGTTTCCATTTGGGCTACTGCGCGAGAAACTACAAAGTCATATTGATCTTTTACGGTCTCAACGCGATCGTTTGTTGTCTTTACATTTGTAATACCAAGACCCTCTACAACCTCGTTTACTACTTTGATTTTTTTACCAATGCTATCTACTAGGTGAAAATTCACCTCTGGGTGTAGTATCGCTAGTGGTACTCCTGGAAATCCTCCTCCAGTACCCACGTCAAGAATTTTACTTCCAGGGTTAAATCGCTGTATCTTTGCAATGCCCAGTGAGTGTAGTACATGACGTAAGTATATTTCATCAATATCCTTACGGCTCACAACATTGATTTTAAGATTCCAGTCGTGATATAAATCCTTCAATTTTGAGAATTGCTCAATTTGAGTTTCGGTGAGATCAGGAAAGTATTTTAATATGATATCCATTAGTAGTATATTAGGACTGTAAAAGTACCATTTTACTCCCTATTATTTTAACGCAGGTTCATAGCTGTGAGCGGGATTAAGTATTACTTTTACAACGCTATTATAAAAGAAAAACTTTTTCGCGAAAGCGAGAGAAAAACGCTATGCAGAGTGCAATATCTTGAATTAAAGTGCGCTATGTAAGGGTAATTACATTATTATGGAAAATACAATTAAATTTTCGCGCACGGACTCAGCAAAATTCTTCAGAACGCTGAATAAACGTGTAAATTCTTATTTTAAAGAAAATGATATTAAACGCACAGGTAACTGGAAATTGTACCTCAAGGCGATTATCATGTTTGCTATATACTTAGTACCTTATTTTTTATTCTTGACCCTTGATATGCCTACGTGGCTACAATTACTTCTTACTGTTGTAATGGGTGTAGGAATGGCTGGAATAGGTATGAATGTAATGCATGATGGAAATCACGGTTCATTTTCTAGTAAAAAATGGGTCAACAAATTAATGGGTAGTAGTATTTATATACTAGCTGGTAATGTGTATAACTGGCAAGTACAACACAATGTACTTCACCACACGTATACTAACATACACGGCCATGATGAAGATATGGAAGCTGGACGCGTATTACGTTTCTCAAAACACGGTAAGTGGCATTGGGCTCATAAATTCCAGCAGTATTACTCTGTATTTTTATATGGACTCCTTACTTTTAATTGGGCGCTCACTACAGATTTCTTCCAAATGAAACGCTACATGAAGCGCAAACTATCTTATGGAAAACTACAAAGTCCTGCGAGACAATGGAGCACACTACTTATTACTAAAGCTATCTATCTAGGTATGTGGATTGTAATCCCGATGATTGTGATGGATCTTGCATGGTGGAAAATTCTCATAGGATTCTTTATTATGCATTATGTAGCTGGAGTAATTTTAAGTGTGATTTTTCAACTTGCACACATGGTTGAAGATGCTCACATGCCATTACCTGATGAAACAGGAACCATGAAAAATACGTGGGCGATACACCAATTATTTACTACAGTTAATTTTTCTACTAAAAACAGAATCATGAACTGGTTTTCTGGAGGTTTAAACCACCAAGTAGAACACCATATTTTCCCTCACATTAGTCACGTACACTATACAAAGATTAGTAAGATTGTAAGAGAAACAGCAAATGAATTTAACCTTCCTTATCATGAATATGAAACAACAAGAAAGGCGCTCGTTGCTCACTTCAATCACCTAAAAAACATGGGAATGAAACCTGCGATTACTGCATAAAACAAGCCTAATTTTTCAGAAAATATCAAGTGCCAAATCCCTAAAGGATTTGGCACTTTTTGTTAACTTGCAGTACAAAACTTATATCAACATAATTTATAATCTCCTAGTATGAATAAACTATCTACCCGTGTAACAGAAATGGCTACCTCTGCAACACTAGCAATGGCTGCCAAAGCAAGAGAATTAAGAGCAGAAGGAAAAGATATTATAGGTTTAAGCCTAGGAGAACCAGATTTTAATACTCCAGACTTTATAAAGGATGCCGCAATACAGGCTATAAATGACAACTATAATTCATACACCCCTGTAGACGGTTATGTAGAGCTAAAAGAGGCTATTATCACAAAATTTAAAAGAGACAACAAGCTCGATTACAAATTACCACAAATTGTAGTTTCTACTGGAGCAAAACAATCACTAGCTAATATTGCATTAGTATGTCTTGACCCAGGTGACGAGGTAATACTACCATGCCCTTACTGGGTAAGCTACTCAGATATTGTAAAAATAGCAGAAGGCGTACCTGTTGAAGTACCAACTTCTATAGACACTAATTTTAAAATGACTCCTGAGCAGCTTGAGGCGGCTATTACTCCTAAGACTAAGATGCTTTGGTATAGCTCTCCTTGTAATCCTTCAGGATCTATTTACAGTAAAGAAGAATTACGCGGCCTAGCAGATGTTCTTGTAAAATACCCAAACATCATCGTTGTGAGCGATGAGATATATGAGCACATCAACTATGTAGGTGAGCACGCAAGTATGGCTCAGTTTCCAGACATGTATGATCGTACGGTTACTGTAAATGGTGTGTCAAAAGCTTTTGCAATGACGGGATGGCGTGTAGGTTACATAGGCGGACCAGAATATATTGCACGTGCGTGTAATAAAATGCAAGGACAGATTACTAGTGGCACAAATTGTATTGCTCAACGTGCTGTGATAACAGCTCTAGAAGCTCCAGTAAGCAAAGTGCAATACATGATAGACGAGTTTAAAAGTCGTCGCACTTTGATACTAGACTTACTAAATGATATTGAAGGATTTAAATGCAACGAGCCAGAAGGTGCATTTTATGTATTCCCGAATATCTCATACTACTTCGGAAAAACACTAGGTGGAACAAAAATTGAAAACGCATCAGATTTTTCACTCTACTTACTTGAAGCGGCAAATGTTGCGACGGTTACTGGTGAAGCATTTGGAAATCCAGATTGTATACGTATATCTTATGCAGCTAGTGTAGACAACATAAAAGACGCAATGAAGCAGATTAAAGCTGCTGTTTCATAGTTCTTATTAATTACGCTTTCGCGAAAGCATAACAAAACAAAACCCGCTAATCTCTTAGCGGGTTTTTTAATATCTGTAATTCCACAATAAGTCTTAATATTCTTCTGCGTAATAAGGCACCCAAGCGACCATATAATTTACTTGTGAATAAGTATCTTAGTAACGTAATAGTGAGTGTGAGAATACCGCTTTCGCGAAAGCGCAACAAACACCTTAAAACAACGTAAACTGCAGAAAACTATAGCTGCAACATCTATAACCTTCCTTATGAAAAAAACACTACTCGCAGGAATAATGGCCTTAAGCCTAATAGCCTGTAAAAACGATGCCACAACAGAAACAGCTAGTACGACAGACACTTCAGTAGCTTTTAATAATGTGCTAGACAACTATTATGAAGATGGACTAAAACTTAATCCGCTTAACGCGACGATGTCTGGTGATAATAGATATAATGACAAATTTCCAGATGCATTATCTCAATCTCATAAGGATGCAGTAAAGACTTATTATAGTTCGTACCGTGACTCTATCCAGCAGTTTAACGACAGTGACCTTACGGACACAGAGAAGATGAGTAAAGAGGTATTACTCTGGGATATTGCGATCAATCTAGAAGGTATGGAGTTTAAAAAAGACCTTACTCCTATAGACCAGATGTGGTCTCCACATCTTATGTTTGGCCAACTTGCGAGTGGAGCGAGTGCTCAACCATTTAACACTGTAGAAGATTATCGAAACTGGCAAACACGTGTAGACGAATACCTTATCTGGCTCAACAGTTCAGAGCAAAATATGCGTCAAGGAATGACAGAAGACTACGTACTTCCTAAGTCGCTTATTAAAAAAATCATCCCACAAATGGATGCTATGACAGAGGCAACTGTAGAAAATCACTTGTTTTACAAGCCCGTAGCAAACTTTCCAGAAGGAATAACAGACGAAGATAAAAACACTTTACGCACAGATTACGTTGCGATGATAGAAGGTAAAGTAATCCCTGCTTATGCAAAGATGCGCGACTTTTTACAAAATGAGTATCTAGCTGCTGGTCGTGATAGCTCTGGCTATAGTGACCTACCTGCAGGTAGCGATTATTATGACTATGCTATCAAGCTCTACACTACTACTACAATGAGTGCAGACGAGATACACCAACTCGGCCTGAGCGAGGTTACTCGCATACGTACTGAGATGGAAAAAGTAAAAGAGCAAGTTGGCTTTAAAGGAGACCTCAAAGCATTTTTTGATGATGTTCGTACTAACAAAAAACTAATGCCGTACAGTACTCCAGAAGAAATCATTGCAAATTTTAATGCAATGCATGAGACTATAAAGCCTCAAGTAGATTTACTTTTTAGCGTGCAACCTAAGACAGCTTTTGAAGTGAGACAGACAGAAGCATTTAGAGAGAACTCTGCAAGTGCGGAGTACAATCCTGGATCGCTGGATGGAACTCGACCAGGTATATTCTATACCCCTATACCAGATGCTAGTTCATATAATGTATATTCAGATGAGTCATTATTTTTACATGAAGCTGTCCCTGGACACCACTTTCAAGTTTCTCTAACACAAGAAAGCGAGACACTACCACAGTTTAGAAAAACATTATGGTATAGCGCATATGGTGAAGGCTGGGCATTATATACAGAATCGCTTGGTAAAGAATTAGGTCTTTACACAGACCCATACCAGTATTTTGGAACATTAGGAGCTGAGATGCACCGCGCAGTTAGACTTGTAGTAGATACTGGAATCCACACTAAAGGATGGAGCCGTGAGAAGGCGATTGCTTATTGTCTAGAAAATGAAGCAGAAAGTGAAGCTGGTATTACATCAGAAATTGAGCGCTATATGGCAAATCCGGGACAAGCGCTTTCTTATAAAATTGGCCAACTTAAAATTAGAGAGTTGCGCACAAAAGCAACCCAAGAGTTAGGTGATAAATTTGATATCAGAGAGTTTCACAAAGAAGTACTTGAGACGGGATGTATCCCACTTGCACTACTTGAGGAAAAAATTAATGGTTGGATAGAAGAAAGTAAATAATACCGCTTTCATGCAAGTGAAGTTTACACAGAGCTTGCCGAAGTGCGAAAGCAAAACATTATGAATAAAAAGATAGTATTACTAGGCTCAGGAGAACTGGGAAAGGAATTTGTAATTGCAGCACAACGTCTTGGTCAAACTGTAATTGCGGTAGATAGTTATGATAACGCTCCTGCAATGCAAGTAGCAGATGGTCGCGAGGTGATAAATATGCTTGATGGCGATGCTCTGGATAAACTTGTCGAAAAGCATAAACCTGATTTTATTGTTCCAGAAATTGAGGCAATTCGCACAGAGCGCTTTTATGATTATGAAAAACAAGGATATACCGTAATCCCAAGCGCAAAGGCTGCCAACTTCACAATGAATCGCAAATCTATACGTGACTTAGCGGCTAAAGATCTTGGCTTAAAAACTGCAAATTATCGCTATGCAACATCTGCAGAAACATTGCAAAAAGCAGTTAAGGAAGTAGGAATTCCTTGCGTAGTAAAGCCCTTGATGTCTTCTAGCGGGAAAGGGCAGTCTACCATCAAAACACCAGATGATATTCAACGAGCTTGGGAATACTCTCAAGCTGGATCAAGAGGAGATGTCGCCGAGGTGATTGTGGAGTCTTTTGTAAATTTCAATTACGAGATTACACTTCTCACTGTTACACAAAGAGATGGTGAGACGCTGTTTTGCCCTCCTGTAGGTCACCGTCAAGAACGAGGCGACTACCAAGAAAGCTGGCAACCAGCAACCATGACGGATGCTCATCTCAAAACCGCTAAAGAAATGGCAGCTAAAGTTACTGCTGCTTTAGGAGGAGCTGGTTTATGGGGCGTAGAATTCTTTGTAGGAGATGATGGTGTTTACTTTTCTGAACTCTCACCTAGACCACATGATACGGGTATGGTAACTCTGGCAAACACTCAGAACTATAATGAGTTTGAACTACACTTAAGAGCGGTTTTAGGACTACCCATAAAAGAAATTACTCAAGAACGTATAGGTGCAAGTGCCGTGATTCTTGCAACTAAGGATTCTGATAATCCATCTTTTACGGGTATAGAAAATATTGCCGCAGCTTCTAAATGTGACTTCAGGCTTTTTGGAAAACCCACCTCCCGTCCATACAGACGTATGGGAGTTGTGGTAACCTATGACCAACTAAATGGTAATATTACAAACGTTACCGAAAGAGCAAAAGAGCTCGCTTCGAAAGTTACTGTAATTTAACAGTCAATGACCTCTAACCTACAACAAATTAAAGCGAGCATTTACGACAAATGCTCGCTTTATATTTCGGATTATCATGACGAGCTCGAAAGCAAATCCTACGGTGCCTGTACATTTACGCTAGCAGGATTAAATATTATATGTAGAGATGCCAAAGTAACGCCTAAAAAAACAGGCCAATTTGTAACATTCTGGAAGCGCTTGGAAAGCGGAGAAATCTCACCTTTTCACGAAAGTGATATTATTGATTTTTATGTAGTAAATGTAAAGACAGAAAATAAGTTAGGTCAATTTGTCTTCCCTAGATCAATCCTTATCAAAAAAGGAATAATATCAACCCAAACGAAAAAAGGTAAAAGAGCCTTTAGAGTTTATCCAGCATGGGACACTCCAAATAATAAACAAGCTCTAAAAACCAAAAAATGGCAATTAGATTATTTTTATGAAGTAAGTAAAGACGTAGATATAGATTTTATTACGTCTCTTTTTAAATCCTGTGAATAATAATAAAATGCGTTAATGTAATGACTACTCTCTTATAAGCGGTAGTGTACTACATCTTAGTAATCCTTCTTGCTTTGCAATCTCTGCATAAGCAACTTCTTCTACGGTAATATTATGATCTCTCAGCCACGTATTTAATCTCGTAAAATTACGTTCAGAAATTACTACTTCTGGCGATATACTGAATATATTAGAATTCATATTAAACATCTCTTGAGACGAGATTTCAAATACATTCTCCTTTCCGTAATGGTTCAACAACCAGTTATACTCTTTTTCTTGAAGGAATCCGTTTTTATGTAAAATCGCTTTACCATTACCTACTGGTTGAAAACAGCAATCTAAGTGAAGTGCGTTGCTGTATGGATCTGTGTTTGATTTTCTAAGATCAAATGACATTACTTTTTTATTTGGGAATAATTCCTGTATCATTCCTACGGCGAGCATATTTGTACGTGCAATGATATAATCTGGATAGTCTGCACCTCTATAAGTCCCGATAAAAATATGATCATCTGCAAGCATCACATCTCCTCCTTCAATATGTGCTTCTTCTGGCAATCTAAATACATGCGTTGGTGCCACTTGCTTTATAATATGTTCTATAGCTTCTATTTCCTCTTCCCTATCAGGGAGGATATTAGCCTTAAAAAACTTATCATCAATCACAAATCCTATATCCCTAGTAAAGATCTGATTCATATCTTTTATAAGTTTAGGTCTATACACCTCTACATCATACTTCTTGAATATAGTTGCTACTGCTTCCATCTCTGGAACCATGTCTTTTTCTAGAGGATACGTACCTTCTTTAATATGAAGCGCCGACTTAGGATCATAAGCATCTTCAAGTGATGGCGTAGGTCCATTACTTTCTGCAGTTCCTAAAACCACGGCTTTAAGACGTGACGTTTCGTTTTTTACATTGAGTTTAAGCATAGCGTGAAATTACAAATTCCACTCTTGAAATCCCAACAACAACGATTAAGTAACATAAAAAATATAGTAATTGAATGTGAGTAAAACTATACGATTGGAATCCAGACATCTTCTTGCGCATCTGGGTGATTAAGTCCTAAATAATCCGAACCCATGTACTCATAATGTGGTCTATGATCTAATTGATACCCAGACTGCGGAAGCCACTCTTGATACACATATTGAGCAAATTTACCAAAATCACGTGTGGTCCCTTTATATGGAAACACAGCCCATTTACCCTTTGGGATTTTCAACACTTCTAACTCTTTTGGAATATCATCTTCGTTAAATACCGCTACTGCCGCCCATTTTACAAACTTGGTTTCTGGTGTAAAAGGAATAGACATAAAATCATCTACATAGCACTGCACGCTATAACTTCCACCATTAGACTTGTTATGAATTGACTTTTTTAATGGTCCAAAGGTTTGCCATAATTGTATTGTTGTATTATGAGATAAAGACATTGTAGTCTTTAAACCTGCAAGTATAAGTTCTGCTTGCTCTACAATAACTGGTAATGGATGGTTGGTATCTTTCACGAAAGTGAATTTACAAATTATTACATAGTCACATTCTTACTTTTTGAGCAAAAAAAAGAGCAAACTAAATGTTTGCTCTTATATATTTCATTACTGAGTTTTTATCTCTCTGAAACTTCTTTAAAAGATCTTAAGTTTTCACCAGTATATACCTGACGCGGACGTCCGATAGGCTCTTTACCTAATCTCATCTCTCTCCATTGAGCAATCCAACCTGGAAGACGACCTACTGCAAACATTACAGTAAACATCTCTACTGGAATATCTAGTGCACGATAAATAATACCTGAGTAGAAATCTACGTTTGGATATAATTTACGGTCTACAAAATATGGATCTTCAAGAGCTTCTTTTTCAAGTCCCTTAGCTATATCCAATACAGGATCTTCTATTCCTAATTGAGTAAGAACATCATCTGCAGCTACTTTAATAATCTTTGCTCTAGGGTCAAAGTTTTTATATACTCTATGCCCAAAGCCCATTAAACGGAAAGGATCTTCCTTATCCTTAGCTTTAGCCATATATTTTTTAGTATCACCACCATCTTCTTTGATTGCTTCTAGCATTTCAATTACAGCTTGGTTTGCTCCACCGTGTAATGGTCCCCATAATGCAGAGATTCCTGCTGAAATAGAAGCAAATAAACCAGCATGTGATGATCCCACTATACGTACTGTAGATGTAGAACAGTTTTGCTCATGATCTGCATGTAAAATTAGTAACTTATCAATAGCTTCAATAACAGCTTTATCCACCTTATACTCCTCATTAGGCTTTGCAAACATCATTTTATGGAAGTTCTCTACATAACCAAGAGAATTATCTCCATAATCAAGAGGTTGGCTCTTTTTCTTGCGCATTGCCCATGCAGCTAGTACTGGAAACTTCGCTAGAAGTTTTACAATAGCAGCATACATATCTTCTTCAGAATCTACATTTACAGTGGATGGGTTAAATGCTATAAGCGCAGAGGTAAGTGCACTTAACACACCCATTGGGTGTGCAGACTTAGGAAAACCATCTAAGATTTTCTTCATATCTTCATCTACGTGAGATTCAGATTTGATATCTGCGTGAAATTTATCTAGTTGTTGTTTTGTAGGAAGCTCTCCAAAAATCAATAAATAAGCTGTTTCAAGAAAATCTGCTTTCTCTGCAAGCTCTTCTATTGAATAACCGCGGTATCTAAGAATTCCTTTCTCCCCATCTAAAAAAGTAATAGCGCTTTCACAAGACCCTGTATTTTTATAACCTGGATCTATCGTAGTGATTCCTCCAGTAGCTCCTCTGAGCGTCTTTATATCAATTGCCTGCTCCTTCTCAGTTCCTGTGATTATTGGGAACTCGTAACTTTTTCCATCTATCGTTAGGGTTGCTTTATCTGCCATCTATCGTTATATTTTTCTTTTTTGTTCTAATATTTGAAGTAAGGCTAAATTACAAAAAAGAAGTCTCTTTTTTTAACATATGAGACTAATAGAAGGTTAAAAATTAATTAAATTCTTTCTAGATAACATAAGAGAGAATTTTCCAAATATAGAAGAAGCTTATATACAAGCTCTTTACAAAGGCCAATTTGCTCCTTGTAGAATAATAAAAAAGGACATGTACCTAAGCACATGTCCTTTACCCAACTTAAATCTAGATTTTGAATTTATCCAAAATCCATTTAAAAAAAGAGCGAGTGTACAACATTGAAGCGTAACTGCCCGCTCTTACCCAACTTAAAGTCATACTTGCTTGTTTATTCACTAACGATGCAACGAATGAGCCAGGTAAAAATTTAAAGAACTGTCTGATTAAAAATCCGCTTGCGCGAAAGCAAAACCTAAACATTCTCCAAAGATTATTGTTTGGAAGTGTAAAATTAATGCATTTCACCGCATATGCCATACATATTACGTACGATTTTACCTACTTTTTATAATTAATCACTTTTTTTGTTCCAAGCTTAAAATTTACATACTAAAAAAAAAGCATTGAAGGCATTTATCTTAGAATTAAGATCTCTTCTATAAACAAGTGTGAAAACAGATATCCAACTGTCCTTCAAATAAAAAATGCCTTCTCTGCGAGAAGGCATTTAATTAACAACATAACATCATTAACAGTTGTTACTTTATTTTAAAAGCGTTCATTGCAGGAAAGTACGCTGTATCAGCGAGCATCTCTTCTATACGAATAAGTTGATTATACTTTGCCATGCGATCTGAACGTGAGGCAGAACCTGTTTTAATCTGACCACAATTAAGTGCTACTGCTAAATCTGCAATCGTATTATCTTCAGTTTCTCCAGATCGGTGAGACATTACAGAAGTATAGCCTGCATTATGTGCCATGTTTACAGCTGCAATAGTTTCTGTAAGAGTCCCTATTTGATTCACTTTAATTAGGATAGAATTTGCTATTCCTTCGTTTATCCCTCTTGATAGACGCTCTACATTAGTTACAAATAAATCATCACCTACAAGTTGTACTTTATCACCAATCTTATCAGTAAGATATTTCCAACCTTCCCAGTCGTTCTCATCCATTCCATCCTCTATAGATACAATTGGATATTTATCTGCTAGCTCAGCCAAGTAATCTGCTTGTTCCTCACTAGTACGTATTTTTCCGGTTTCACCCTCAAATTTTGCATAGTTGTATTTACCATCTACATAAAATTCTGCAGCGGCACAATCTAGAGCTATCATAATCTCGTCACCCCAAGAGTAACCAGCTTTTTCTACAGCTATTTTTACACTATCAAGCGCATCTTCTGTACCGTCTAATGCTGGAGCAAATCCTCCTTCATCACCTACCGCTGTGCTCAAGTTACGGTCATGTAATACCTTTTTAAGATTATGAAAAATCTCAGTTCCCATTTGTAATGCATGACTAAAGCTCTTAGCTTTAACTGGCATTACCATAAATTCTTGGAATGCTATAGGCGCATCACTATGTGATCCTCCATTAATAATATTCATCATAGGCACTGGAAGTGTATTTGCACTTACTCCACCTATATATCTATATAACGGCATATTTAATTCGGCAGCTGCTGCTTTAGCACAAGCAAGAGAAACACCTAGGATTGCATTTGCTCCAAGTTTTGATTTGTTTGGAGTGCCATCAAGATCTATCATAAGCTGATCAATAGCGTTTTGCTCGAAAACAGATACACCAAGTAATTCTGGAGCAATTAGCGTATTTACATTTTCAACTGCTTTCGACACTCCTTTTCCCATAAAAGCATTACCACCATCACGCAATTCTACAGCCTCGTGCTCACCTGTAGATGCTCCAGAAGGAACAGCTGCCCTTCCCATTACACCTAACTCAGTGAATACATCAACTTCGACGGTTGGGTTTCCTCGTGAATCAAAAATTTGTCTTGCGTGAACTTCTATGATTATACTCATGTTATAATTGTTTTATTAGTTACGTAAAAATACGATTTTGATGATGATTTTGTGAAGTCAATGTTCTTTTGTAGCGATAACGTTTTCGCGAAAGCATAAATTTTAAAATAAAAAATCCCCATCTTAATTTTTAAGATGGGGATAAATTTTTAAGCTGTAACGCTTTTTATATTATCTATGAATTGATCGAACAAATATGTAGCATCGTTGGGTCCAGGGCTAGCTTCTGGGTGATATTGAACTGAAAAACAGTTCTTATCCTTAAGTTTAATTCCTGCAACAGTGTTGTCATTGAGGTGAACGTGCGTTATCTCTACATCGCTATTAGCCTCTGTTTCTTCTCTATTTATAGCAAAGCCATGATTTTGAGAAGTAATTTCACCTTTACCAGTAACCAAGTTCATTATAGGATGATTGATCCCACGGTGTCCGTTGTGCATTTTATAAGTAGAAATACCATTTGCGAGTGCTATCACTTGATGCCCTAAGCATATTCCAAATAATGGATCGTTTGCACTAATGATATCTTTTGCAACTTGTACTGCGTTTTCAAGTGGCTCAGGATCTCCAGGTCCATTAGATAAAAAATATCCGTCTGGATTCCATTCTTTCATCTCCTTATAAGTAGTATTATAAGGGAAGACTTTTACGTACGCTCCTCTCTTTGCAAGGTTTCGCAAGATATTACGTTTGATACCAATATCTAATGCCGCAACCTTAACCTCGGCATTTTCTTCGCCAAAATAATAAGCTTCAGTGGTTGATACTTTTGAGGCCAATTCTAGTCCATTCATATCAGGAACCTCAGATAACTGCTTTTTCAAACCTTCAATATCATCTACAGCGGTTGAAATAACGGCATTCATAGCGCCATTATCACGTATGTGCGCAACTAGTGCTCGCGTATCAACATCTGAAATGGCGAAAAGCTTACTGTCATTTAAGAAAGACTCCAGAGACTCTTCTGCATCTTTTCTTGAGTATGTGTAGCTAAAATTTCTACAAATTAATCCAGATATTTTTACAGTGTCAGACTCCGTCTCAACATCTGTTGCTCCATAATTACCTATATGAGCATTTGTAGTTACCATTAATTGACCAAAATATGATGGATCAGTAAAAATTTCTTGATATCCTGTCATTCCTGTATTAAAACAAACTTCACCAAAAGAAGTTGCTTCTTTGTCTCCTACAGATTTTCCATGAAAGATGGTTCCGTCTGCAAGTAATATTATGGCTGATCTTCTAGATTGATATTTCATTTTATGTTTTTTCCTTACAGGAGACAAAAGTAATGAATATACTCTTTTGAAAAAAGAATAGTTTTATTATGGGTTTAATTGGAAGAAGATGATCTCACAGAATTAAATTTTGAAAAAATTGATTTTAAACCGGCATCATCTTTATAAGACAATTTATTCTGCTTAATGTATTCTTTCATAACATCCTCAGAATCTCCGAATATTGACAGAACAGAAGATTTCTTCGGCCTAAACTTTCTAAACTCCCCTTCACTAATTAAGTAATAACTAGTATTACTCACAAACTCATCAGGCTCTTGACCAACTTGTATATCAAATTTACCCTCTCTGATTCTTACATTGTGATCTTTAAGTAATGATAAATCATCAGACTCATAAATAACCTCCATTAATCTAGAAATATTATCTGTAGGATTAAGAGTTCTTTTAAAAATCATATCGTTAATACTAACAGAACCCACAACAAACTGATTTACATCTAAAATATATTCCCCTTCTTTAAATGAAAATGTTCCACGCTCCATATCAAAGTTTATATTTCTTATGTCAATAATTTGCTTATTCTTTGTAATAACCCTAGCAGAACTAAGCCAATTATCATAAAGAAATTTATCTCCTTCTAATTTAGTAGCCGCCTTAAATGTTCTGCCCGAATAGTTACCTCCATCAAAATTGACCAATGACCCATCGATAGCTTGATTAGAATTCAAGCTAGACATAAACGTCACATCTTCAGATTGACAGATTGCTGTAAGAGAATTAATAAGTAAAACGGAGATCAAGAAATATTTCATAACACTAAAGTGGTTTTGTTATAACTAATATAATACCTAGAAACAGAACTCAACAAAGAAAAGAAATCTTAACAAGATATTATGAATCTTTTGATATCAAAAAAGGCCCTGCTTAAGAGCAAGACCTTTTTAAAATTGTTTAGACAATAAAATTATCTATTCTTCTTCATTAGAAGCTTTTTCTTCTGTTGCAGCAGGCGCTACAGCTTCAGCTTTTTTACTTCCACGACGAGTATTTTTCTTCTTTGTTGGTTTCCCTGGGCTGTAAATCTCGTTATAATCAACAAGTTCTATCATTGCCATATCAGCGTTATCCCCAAGACGGTTACCCATCTTGATAATACGAGTATAACCTCCTGGACGATCACCAATCTTTGCCGCTACATCTCTGAATAATTCAGTTACTGCATCTTTTTGGCGAAGCTTTGCAAAAACGATACGACGATTATGAGTAGTATCTTCTTTTGACTTTGTGATCATTGGCTCAACAAATTGCTTTAAAGCTTTTGCTTTTGCCACTGTCGTGTTTATTCTCTTATGTTCAATTAAAGAGCAAGCCATGTTTGCAAGCATAGACTTTCTATGTGCTGTCTTTCTCCCTAAGTGATTAAATTTCTTTCCGTGTCTCATTGTAATATGTATTTTCCCGCTTTCGCGAAAGCGCTATTGCATTTCTGCTATAGCTAACTAGTCTTTATCTAATTTATACTTAGCTAGATCCATTCCAAAACTAAGGCCTTTTACATTTACAAGCTCTTCAAGCTCTGTAAGTGACTTTTTACCAAAGTTTCTAAATTTCATCAAGTCATTTTTGTTATAAGAAACAAGATCTCCTAATGTTTCTACTTCTGCTGCTTTTAAACAGTTAAGCGCACGAACGGAAAGATCCATATCGATAAGCTTTGTTTTAAGCAACTGACGCATGTGTAGAGATTCTTCATCATAAGTCTCAGTCTGAGCTATCTCATCTGCCTCTAAAGTGATACGCTCGTCTGAGAATAACATAAAGTGGTGGATAAGTGTCTTAGCAGCTTCAGTAAGAGCTTCTTTAGGATGAATAGATCCATCAGTGATGATTTCAAAAACTAATTTTTCATAATCAGTTTTCTGCTCAACACGATAGTTCTCTATACTATATTTTACATTACGGATAGGAGTATAAATAGAGTCTGTAAAGATAGTCCCAAGAGGTGCATTAGACTTCTTGTTCTCTTCAGCAGGTACATATCCACGTCCCTTTTCGATAGTAATTTCCATATTAAGATTTACTTTTTTGTCCATGTTTGCTATCACCATATCAGGGTTAAGCACTTGGAAACCAGAAATAAATTTTTGGAAATCACCAGCTGTTAATTGATCTACTCCAGATAATGAAATTGTTACAGTTTCGTTATCTATCTCTTCTATTTGTCTTTTAAAACGTACTTGCTTAAGATTAAGGATAATTTCTGTTACATCCTCAACTACTCCAGCCAATGTAGAAAACTCGTGATCTACACCTTCTATACGTACAGATGTAATTGCAAAACCTTCTAATGAAGATAACAATACACGACGTAAAGCGTTTCCTACGGTTAAACCGTAACCTGGTTCTAAAGGTCTAAACTCAAATTTACCTTCAAAATCAGTAGAGTCAATCATAATGACTTTATCGGGCTTCTGGAAATTTAATATTGCCATATCGGTTTTCTAGCTTTAGTGGTTATTACTTAGAGTACAGCTCGACGATGAACTGAGTATTGATGTTTTCAGGAATCTGAAGACGTTGTGGTATTGCCACAAAAGTACCTTCTTTTTTATCGTTATTCCAAGAAATCCACTCGTATACGTTACTTGAATTTTGAAGAGAGTTCGAAATTACTTCTAAAGATTTAGACTTCTCACGTACCGCAACAACATCACCAGGCTTAACCTGATAGGAAGGTATGTTTACGATACTTCCGTTTACAGTAATATGACGGTGTCCTACTAATTGACGTGCACCACTTCTTGAAGGAGACATTCCCATTCTGTGTACAACATTATCAAGACGACACTCACAAAGTTGAAGTAAAACTTCACCTGTAATTCCTGGAGCACGATTTGCTCTGTCGTACATATTTCTAAACTGACGCTCAAGGATACCGTAAGTATACTTTGCCTTTTGCTTTTCAGCTAATTGTACAGCGTATTCAGATTTTTTTCCTCTGCGTCTGTTGTTTCCGTGTTGCCCTGGAGGGTAATTTCTTTTTTCAAAAGATTTGTCTTCTCCGAAGATTGCTTCGCCAAATTTACGAGCGATCTTTGTTTTGGGACCAGTATATCTTGCCATTTTAAATGTATTTGTTGAGGGTGATTAGAAATTAAGGTCAATCCTTTGCTAATCGTTCTCCCTCGAGATATTAATTATAATTTATTATTAAACGCGACGTCTCTTAGGAGGACGACACCCGTTGTGCGGCATTGGAGTGATATCAATAATCTCAGTCACTTCAATTCCACTGTTGTGTACAGCACGTATAGCAGACTCACGTCCGTTACCTGGGCCTTTAACATACACTTTTACTTTACGAAGGCCAGCTTCGTGAGCAACCTTAGAACAATCTTCTGCAGCAGTTTGAGCAGCATACGGAGTATTCTTTTTAGAACCTCTGAAACCCATTTTACCGGCAGATGACCAAGAGATAACATCTCCTTTCTTGTTTGTTAACGAAACTATGATGTTATTAAAAGAAGCAGTAATATGAGCTTCCCCAACTGATTCTATAACAACCTTACGTTTTTTTGCAGTTTGCTTTGCCATTATGCCTTATTATTTAGTTGCTTTCTTCTTGTTTGCAACTGTTTTACGCTTTCCTTTTCTAGTACGAGAATTATTCTTTGTACGTTGTCCTCTTAAAGGAAGACCCACACGATGACGAATACCACGGTAACAACCGATGTCCATCAAACGTTTAATGTTCAAAGAAACTTCTGAACGAAGTTCTCCTTCTATTGTAAATGTACCAACAGCATCACGTATGCGACCTATTTCGTCGTCATCCCAATCAGATACCTTTTTATCTTCTGATACATTAGCAGCTGCAAGAATTTCTTCTGCTCTACTTTTTCCGATTCCAAAGATGTACGTTAATGCAATTACACCTCTCTTTTGTTTTGGGATATCTATCCCTGCAATTCTAGCCATAACTATTAACCTTGTCTTTGTTTAAACCTAGGATTCTTTTTGTTGATTACGTATAATCTTCCTTTGCGACGAACGATCTTGCAATCGGCGCTTCTTTTTTTAATGGATGCTCTTACTTTCATATCCAGCTTTTTTCCGCTTAATAGCGGTAAGTTATACGAGCCTTTGATAAATCGTAAGGACTCATTTCTAATTTTACTTTATCCCCAGGTAATAATTTGATATAGTGCATACGCATTTTACCTGAGATATGCGCTGTCACAACGTGACCGTTTTCTAACTCTACTCTAAACATTGCATTAGACAATGCTTCGATTATAGATCCATCTTGTTCTATTGCTGCTTGCTTTGCCATTATGCTACTGCTTTTCTGTTTTTACCTGATTTCATAAGACCATCGTAGTGCTTATTCAAAAGATAAGAATTTACTTGTTGCATAGTATCTATAGCTACACCAACCATAATTAATAGTGATGTACCTCCATAAAACAATGCCCATCCTTGTTGCATACCTAATACATTAACTGCTACTGCAGGAAATATAGCGATAAGAGCAAGAAACACAGAACCCGGAAGAGTAATCTGCGACATTATTCTATCTAAATATTCAGCAGTTTCAGATCCTGGACGTATGCCAGCTATAAAGCCACCACTACGTTTTAAATCATCAGCCATTTTATTAGTAGGCACCGTGATTGCTGTATAGAAATATGTAAAAACAATAATCAATAATGCAAACACAAGGTTGTACCAAAAACCAAAAATATTATTCCCGAAGTTGGTTTGTAACCAAGTTCCAGCAGTGGTATCTGCCAAGAAACTTGCACCACCTATCAACCCAGGAACAAACATAATTGCCTGCGCAAAGATAATAGGCATTACCCCAGAAGCGTTAAGTTTTAGTGGTAAAAATTGTCTACTACCAAAAACATTTTTTTCATAGGCTCCAGTCGCTGTTCTTCTTGCATATGAAACCGGCACTTGACGTACTGCCATAACAAGTAAAATACACAACAAGATTATCACAAACCAAATCACTAACTCTATGAGTATCATGATTAAACCACCGTTTGACTCAGTAACACGAGCTACCCATTCTTGTACAAATGATATAGGCATTGTTGCAATAATACCCACCATAATTAAAAGTGAAATACCATTACCGATACCTTTATCTGTAATCTTTTCACCTAACCACATAGCAAAAACACAACCTGTAACTAAAATAAATACAGATGATATATAGAATGTAGGTGTTAAACCCATTACAAAAGCACTAGAAGGAACTCCTAATGCAGGTAACGCAGCGAGATATCCTGGCGCCTGTAATAAACAGATTGCAATAGTTAACCATCTAGTTATTTGGTTGATTTTTCGTCGTCCACTTTCACCCTCCTTTTGTAGCTTCTGCAGATAAGGTATTGCTATTCCCATCAACTGCACTACAATAGAAGCAGATATATACGGCATAATCCCCAACGCAAAAACTGATGCATTAGAAAATGCACCACCTGTAAATGCAGCTAGAAGACCTAACAAACCTTGGTCCGTACTATCCTGAAGACCCCCAAGTTGTGAAGCATCTATACCAGGAAGTACTACTTGAGCACCAAAACGATATACGAGGAGAAGTGTGAGCGTAAGGAGTATTCTATTCCTTAGCTCATCAATCTTCCAGATATTCTTTATTGTATCTATAAATTTCATCCTCTTATATCGATTATAACGTTACAGCTTCACCGCCAGCAGCTTCAACAGCAGCCTTTGCAGTTGCAGTAAATTTATGTGCAGATACTTTAATTTTCGCTTTAAGCTCTCCTCTACCTAATATTTTCACTAGATCGTTTTTACCAACTAATCCAGCTTCCATAAGAGATTCTATGGATACTTCTTCTGTCAGGCGTCCAGCATCAACATACTCTTGTAGCGTATCAAGGTTTACACCCGCATACTCTTTTCTGTTGATATTTGTAAATCCAAATTTAGGAACACGACGTTGAAGTGGCATTTGCCCTCCTTCAAAACCAATTTTCTTACTGTATCCTGAACGAGACTTCTGTCCTTTGTGTCCACGACCAGCCGTACCACCTTGACCAGTTGCCTGACCACGACCTTTACGGCTATCGTTTTTCTTAACAGCTCCTTTTGCAGGCCTTAAGTTATTTAACTCCATCTGTTATTTATATTAAGCTTCCTCTACAGAAACTAAGTGACTAACTTTACTTACCATACCAAGGATGTTAGGTGTATTATCATGCACCTTTACCTGGCCTATTTTTCTCAATCCAAGAGATTCTAAGATTCTCTTTTGGTTTTGAGTGCGGTTTATTGCACTCTTAACCTTTGTTACTTTGATTTTTGCCATTGTCCTTGATTTATCCTTTAAACACTTTATCTAGTGTGATACCACGTTGCTTTGCAACAGTTTCAGCACTTCTTAACTTAAGTAAAGCATCAAAAGTTGCCTTTACTACGTTATGTGGGTTTGAAGATCCTTGATTCTTTGATAGTACATCATGTATACCAACTGACTCAAGTACTGCACGTATTGCACCACCCGCGATAACTCCAGTACCCGCTGCTGCAGGTAATAAAAGTACACGAGCTCCTCCAAATTTACCTTTCTGTTCGTGAGGTATAGTTGCTTTATTTAATGGAATACGAACTAAGTTTTTCTTAGCATCTTCCATAGCCTTTGCAATTGCAGAAGCTACTTCTTTAGACTTTCCTAAACCGTGACCTACTACTCCATTCTCATCACCTACTACAACAATAGCAGAAAATCCAAAAGCTCTACCTCCTTTAGTTACCTTAGTAACACGCTGTACACCAACTAAACGATCTTTAAGATCTAACCCAGATGGTTTTACTAACTCTACGTTTTTATAATCTTGATACATACTTCTTAGAATTTAAGACCGCCTTCTCTTGCGCCCTCTGCTAGTTGTTTAATTCTTCCGTGATATAAGTAACCACCTCTGTCAAATACTACAGCCTCTACTCCAGATTTTGTAGCTTTTTCAGCGATTGCCTTACCTACAAGCTTTGCAGTTTCAGTCTTACTTGATTTTGCAGCTGCGATATCTTTATCACGTGACGATGCTGCCATAATAGTTTTCCCCGTAAGGTCATCTACTAACTGAGCATAAATCTCTTTATTACTTCTAAACACACAGAGTCTTGGTCTCTCCGCAGATCCAGAAATAGTCTTACGAATTCTAAGATGAATTCTATTTCTTTTTTCACTTTTTGATAATGCCATTTCTCTATGTATTATGCAGATTTACCTGCTTTTCTTCTAATTATCTCTCCTACAAACTTGATACCTTTACCTTTATAAGGCTCTGGTCTACGGAAACCGCGTATTTTTGCAGCTACTTGCCCTACAAGTTGTTTATCATGTGAAGTAAGTTTAATAATAGGATTTTTTCCTTTATCAGAAACTGTTTCCACTTTTACTTCTGGAGCGATATCCAAAACTATATTGTGAGAAAATCCTACGGCAAGATCAAGCTTATTACCTTGGTTACTTGCTCTATAACCTACACCTACAAGTTCTAATTTCTTTTCAAAACCTTTAGATACACCTTCAATCATGTTTGCAATCAAAGACCTGTATAGTCCGTGCTTTGCACGAACATCCTTCTTATCTGAGTCACGCTCAAGAGTAATAGTTCCGTCTTCGATTTTAATATCTATACCAGAGTACTCTTGCGTAAGCTCGCCTAATTTTCCTTTTACCGTTACAATACCGTCTGCTACGTTTACCGTAACACCATCTGGAACTGTAATTGGGCTTCTACCTATTCTTGACATCTTGTTGTCTTTTTATCTGATTAGTAAACGTAACAAAGTACCTCTCCTCCAACATTGTGTTGAGCCGCTTGCTTACCTGTCATAACTCCTTTAGAAGTTGAAACAATAGCAATTCCCAGTCCATTCAATATACGAGGTATCTCTGTTGATGAAGAATATTTACGTAAACCAGGCTTACTTATTCTTTGTATATCCTTAATAACAGCTTCTTTAGTAATACGATCATACTTCAAGGCAATCTTGATAGTATCCTGCGCCTTACCTTCTTCAAACTTGTAGCTAAGAATGTACCCTTGGTCAAATAAGATTTTAGTCATCGCCTTCTTAAGGTTTGATGCTGGAATCTCGACCACTCTGTGATTTGCTGCCGATGCGTTACGCACACGTGTCAGGAAATCTGCAATAGTATCTGTATTCATTTAATTATAGTTACGGTAGTGGTTTTCTCTAGTCTCGCTTTCGCGAAAGCATAAAAAGAACCTTCTACCAATTTATACTCTTTGTATTACCAGCTCGCTTTCTTAACTCCTGGTATTAATCCTTGGTTTGCCATTTGACGGAACATCACACGTGATAATCCGAACTGACGCATATAACCCTTAGGACGACCTGTAAGTTTGCAACGATTGTGCTGACGTATAGGTGAAGCGTTCTTAGGTAACTTTTGCAATCCTTCGTAATCTCCAGCTTCTTTTAAAGCCTTACGTTTCTCAGCATATTTTGCAACTGTTTTAGCACGCTTTACCTCACGGGCTTTCATTGATTCTTTAGCCATATCTTAATTCTTTTTAAAAGGTAAACCTAGTTCTGCAAGTAATGATTTTGCCTCCTTATCAGTTTGAGCAGAAGTTTGAAAAGTGATGTTCATACCATCTATTTTCTTGATTCTATCAATATTGATTTCAGGAAAGATAATCTGCTCTGTAACTCCCATACTGTAGTTACCACGACCATCAAAACCAGTAGCATTGATTCCGTTAAAGTCACGTACACGTGGTAGTGCAGAAGTAACAAGTCTATCTAAAAACTCATACATACGTTCTCCACGTAAAGTAACTTTGGCACCAATAGGCATTCCTTTACGTAATTTAAATGTCGCAACATCCTTCTTAGACATTGTCGAGATAGCTCTCTGTCCTGTGATAAGCGTAAGCTCCTCAACAGCATTTTCTACAAGCTTCTTATCTGCAACCGCAGCTCCAACACCACGAGATACTACAATCTTATTAAGACGAGGTACCTGCATAATATTTTTGTAACCAAACTCTTCTTGAAGGGCTGGCGTTACGCGGTCTTTAAACTCTTGTTTTAGTCTTGGTACGTATCCCATCACTATAATATTTCGTTGTTAGACTTTGCAAAGCGTACCTTCTTATCTCCTTCCATACGGTAACCTACTCTCGTAGTCTTACCATCCTTATCCATCAAAGATAAGTTAGAAATTTGAAGTGGCGCTTCTTTTTCTTTAATTCCACCTTGAGGATTTGCGGCGCTTGGCTTTTCGTGCTTCTTCACCATGTTAACACCCTCAACGATTGCTTTGTTCTTCTCGATAAATACTTTTACGACTTTACCTTCAGACCCTTTATGATCTCCAGCAATAACCTTAACTGTATCTCCCGTTTTTATTTTAAGCTTTGTCATCTTATTGTCTGTATTAAAGCACCTCTGGTGCTAATGATACAATCTTCATAAACTGTTTGTCACGAAGCTCTCTTGCTACTGGTCCAAATACACGAGTACCGCGCATCTCACCTTGAGCATTTAAAAGAACACAAGCATTATCATCAAAACGGATATATGATCCATCTGGACGACGTACTTCTTTCTTAGTACGTACAACTACTGCTGTAGATACGGCACCTTTTTTAATTTGACCGTTAGGTGTAGCATCTTTTACAGACACTACAATCTTATCTCCTACAGAAGCATATCTTCTCTTAGTACCTCCTAATACACGGATAGTCAAAACTTCTTTTGCTCCGGTATTATCTGCTACTTTTAATCTTGATTCTTGCTGTAACATTACTTCGCTCTTTCAATGATTTCTACTAGTCTCCAAGTCTTTGATTTACTCATAGGACGTGTTTCCATGATCCTAACTGTATCTCCTTCGTTGCAGTCGTTTGTTTCGTCGTGTGCTACATACTTCTTCGTCTTTAAAACGAATTTACCATACATAGGGTGCTTTACTTTTTTAACTTCGGCAACAACGATAGACTTTTGCATCTTGTTACTAGTTACTACACCGACACGCTCTTTTCTTAAATTTCTTTTTTCCATCTTAAGCAGCGTTATTGTTCTCTTTTAGTTAATTCAGTTGCAATTCTAGCGACTGTACGTCTCATAGAACGCAGTTGAATAGGATTGTCAAGTGGAGAGATAGCGTGCGCCATCTTAAGATCCATGTAAGATCTTTTTGCTTTTCCAAGCTCTTCTTGCAATTCTGCTACAGATAATCCTTTTACCTCTGATTGTTTCATAGTACTATAATTTATTCAGCTGAAAAATCTCTAGCTACGACATACTTAGTTCTTACTGGAAGTTTTTGAGCTGCAAGACGTAACGCCTCTTTTGCTACTGGTTCTGGAACCCCTCCTAATTCGAACATAATGCGTCCTGGTTTTACAACTGCTGCCCAATATTCTACAGCACCTTTACCTTTACCCATACGTACCTCTAAAGGCTTCTTAGTAATAGGCTTATCTGGGAAGATCTTAATCCAAAGAGTTCCCTCTCTTTTCATGTAACGTGTTGCTGCTATACGAGCTGCTTCTATTTGTCTCGCAGTTACAAAAGATGAATCGAGTGATTTTATACCGAACTGACCGTTAGAAAGCAAATGCCCTCTATTAGCTAGTCCTTTCATACGACCCTTCTGCTGCTTGCGGAATTTTGTTTTTCTAGGCTGTAACATTTTTTACTGTCTTTTTAAAAATTACTTTCTACGACGTGGCCCACGGTTGTCCTTACGACCTCCACCACCTTTTCCAGACTTGCTATTCTGCAGCCCTACTAAAGGAGAAAGTTCTCTCTTGCCATATACTTCACCTTTCATAATCCATACTTTAATACCCAATCTACCATAAGTAGTGTGAGCTTCAACTAAAGCATAATCTATGTCGGCTCTAAAAGTAGATAAAGGAATACGTCCATCTTTATACGACTCCGAACGTGCCATTTCAGCACCATTCAAACGTCCAGAAATTTGGATTTTAATACCCTCTGCATTCATACGCATCGCTGCTGCGATTGCCATTTTTATTGCACGACGGAAAGAAATTCTTCCTTCAATCTGACGAGCAACACTTTGACCTACCAGAAATGCATCAAGCTCTGGACGTTTAATCTCGTGGATATTAATTTGTACTTCTTTACCTGTGAGTTTCTTAAGCTCTTCTTTCAACTTGTCTACTTCCTGACCACCTTTCCCGATAATAATACCAGGTCTTGCAGTAGTAATAGTAACGGTTACAAGTTTAAGCGTACGCTCAATTATAACTCTAGACACACTAGCTTTGCTTAAACGAGCGTGAATATAACGTCTAATCTTATCGTCTTCGGCAAGTTTATCACCGTAGTCATTACCTCCGTACCAGTTAGATTCCCATCCTCTGATTATTCCAAGGCGATTTCCGATTGGATTTGTCTTCTGTCCCATCTAATTAATTGC
Source organism: Dokdonia sp. Hel_I_63 (assembly GCF_007827285.1). Taxonomy (NCBI): domain Bacteria; kingdom Pseudomonadati; phylum Bacteroidota; class Flavobacteriia; order Flavobacteriales; family Flavobacteriaceae; genus Dokdonia; species Dokdonia sp. Hel_I_63. Next base: position 3,232,620 of record NZ_VISD01000001.1, read on the forward strand.
TTTGTGTGTTATCTTTTGCTCCAAGAATCACTGTTACGTGATTAGAACGTTTTCTAATTCTGTGCGCGCGACCTTGTGGTGCTGGACGTAGTCTTTTCAACATTGTTCCAGAATCAACTTTGATCTCTTTAATAAAAAGATTAGCATCTTCGATACTAGCATCTTCATTCTTAGCTTCCCAGTTTGCAACTGCAGAAAGAACAAGTTTCTCAACTTTACGTGACGCTTCTTTATTACTAAATTTCAACAACTGAAGTGCTCTCTCCACTTGCGTACCTCGTACCATATCTGCTACAAGACGCATTTTACGCGGAGAGGTAGGGCAGTTATTCAATTTCGCGAAAGCGATAGACTTATTAGCCTCTTTGCGACGATTAGCCGCTTCTTTTTTACGAACTCCCATCTCCTGTTATCTTTTACCTTTATTTTTCTTATCAGCTCCGTGCCCTCTGTAAGAGCGCGTAGGTGAAAATTCTCCTAGCTTATGCCCTACCATGTTCTCAGTAACATATACTGGTACAAACTGGCGACCATTATGTACTGCAATAGTTTGCCCCACAAAATCTGGAGTAATCATAGAAGCTCTAGACCAAGTCTTGATGACAGTCTTTTTATCGCCTTCCACGTTTGCAGCAACTTTCTTTTCTAACTTATAGTGAACGTAAGGTCCTTTTTTTAATGAACGTGCCATATCTTATTATTTCTTTCTACGTTCTACAATATACTTATTACTCGACTTCGTCTTAGAACGCGTTCTGTAACCTTTAGCAGGTACACCATTACGGTTTCTAGGGTGACCTCCAGAAGATTTACCTTCTCCACCTCCCATTGGGTGATCGACAGGGTTCATAACTACTGGACGTACACGTGGACGACGACCTAACCAACGACTTCTACCAGCTTTACCAGATACAAGTAACTGGTGATCACTATTAGATACAGCACCTATTGTTGCCATACACGTTGATAAGATTAATCTTGTCTCTCCAGAAGGAAGTTTTACCGTAGCAAACTTACCATCACGAGCCATTAACTGAGCAAATGAACCAGCCGAACGCGCCATAACAGCACCTTGACCTGGACGTAACTCAATACAAGATATTATAGTTCCCAAAGGAATCGCCGAAAGCGGCATAGCATTACCAATCTCAGGAGCTACGCTTGCACCAGAAACTAAGTTCTGACCAACTTGCAAACCATTCTGAGCGATAATATAACGCTTCTCACCATCTTGATAATCAAGAAGAGCAATAAACGCCGTTCTATTTGGATCATATTGGATTGACGCAACAGTTGCAGGAACTCCTTCTTTGTTACGTTTAAAATCGATAATACGGTAACGTTTTTTGTGACCTCCACCAACTTGGCGTATGGTCATCTTACCCGTATTATTTCTACCTCCTGAGCGTTTTTTCGGAGCCAATAGGCTTTTTTCCGGCTTATCAGTCGTAATCTGGTCGAAACCATTTACAACTCTAAATCGCTGCCCTGGAGTGATAGGTTTTAATTTTCTTACTGACATTTTGTTGTCTTAAATGTTGTTATAAAAATCTATTGTATCACCTTCCGCCAGCTGTACAATTGCTTTTTTAATAGCATTTGTTTTACCAGTAAGAACACCAGACTTCGTATGACGAGACTTGCGATCCGGGCGGACATTCATTGTGCGAACTTTTTCAACTGAAACACCATAAGCAGCTTCTACCGCTTTCTTAATTTCAACCTTATTTGTTCTCATACTCACTTCAAAAGTAAAACGATTCATTTCCTCGCTATCTTTTGTTGCTTTTTCTGTAATAACAGGCTTTATTAAAATACTCATCGTGTCTTATTTTGCTAAATTTGCTTCAACACCTTCTAAAGACCCCTCTAAGAACACAACGTTGTTTGCATTCATTATTCCGTAAGTGCTTAATTCTGAGCTTTTTACGACTTTAGCGGTCTTTAAATTGCGCGACGACAAATATACGTTATTATTTGACTCTCCCAACACTATAAGTGACTTTTTATTCTCTAACCCTAAGGCTTTCAAAACATTCACAAAATCTTTCGTTTTTGGAGCGTCTAGATTAAAATCTTCTATTACAGTGATTGCGTTATCGTTAGCCTTAATTGTAAGTGCCGAACGACGTGCAAGTCTCTTCAATCCTTTGTTTAATTTGAAAGAGTAATTTCTAGGTCTTGGTCCGAACATACGTCCTCCCCCTCTAAAAACACCAGACTTGATACTACCCGCACGGGCTGTACCAGTTCCTTTTTGTTTCTTGATCTTACGAGTAGAACCCGCAATCTCTGCTCTTTCTTTAGACTTGTGCGTTCCTTGACGTTGGTTTGCAAGAAATTGCTTAACATCTAAATACACAGCATGCTTGTTTGGTTCAATTCCAAAAACAGCATCAGAAAGGTCTGCCTTTCTCCCTGTTTCTTTTCCTTTGATATCTACAACTGCTATCTTCATTACTTCTGAATGATTACATAAGCATTTTTGTGACCAGGAACACATCCCTTCACTACAAGTAGATTCTTTTCAGCAACTACTTTCAATACTTTAAGATTTTGAACTTTTATTTTGTCACCACCCATACGACCTGCCATACGCATTCCTTTGAATACACGTGCAGGGTAAGATGCTGCCCCAATTGAACCTGGCGCTCTAAGACGGTTATGTTGACCGTGAGTAGCTTGTCCAACACCACGGAAACCGTGACGCTTTACAACTCCTTGAAAACCTTTACCTTTTGAAGTTCCCGATACATCGACAAATTCTCCTTCAGCAAAATGATCTACAGTAATTGCATCTCCTAATTTAAACTCTCCTTCAAATCCTTGAAATTCGACAACTTTACGCTTAGCAACAGTTCCTGCTTTTTTGGCATGGCCAGCAGCAGCTTTGTTTGCCTTCTTAGCGTCATCGAAACCAAGTTGAAGGGCTTCATACCCGTCAGCTTCTTTGGTTCTGACTTGGGTGATAACGCAGGGACCTGCTTCGATAACGGTACATGGAATGTTTTTTCCATTCTCGTCAAAGATGCTAGTCATACCTACTTTCTTTCCGATTAACCCAGACATAATTATAAATATTTGTTATTAAAAATTCTATTCTAAATAAAACAAGGCCGAACACGTTCGACCTTGAATGTGTGTTTCCGTTTTTCCCTCGCACGCAGCTCAGGACAAATTAGTGTGGTAATTAATACGCTTTCGCGAAAGCGTAAAAACCTATCACACCTTAATTTCTACCTCTACTCCAGATGGTAACTCTAATTTCATCAAGGCATCAATAGTCTTTGATGAAGAAGAATAGATATCAAGCAAACGCTTGTAAGAGCTAAGCTCAAACTGCTCACGTGATTTCTTGTTTACGTGTGGAGAACGTAATACAGTAAAAATTTTCTTATGTGTTGGAAGAGGAATAGGCCCTGTTACTACAGCTCCTGTTGTCTTCACAGTTCTTACAATTTTCTCAGCACTTTTATCTACTAAGTTGTGATCGTAAGATTTTAGTTTAATTCTAATTTTTTGACTCATTTCCTTAGTAATTAATCGTTTGTACCTTTAGATGCTGCAATAACTTCTGCTGCAATATTTGCAGGAGTTTCCTCGTAGTGAGAAAATTCCATAGTAGAAGTTGCACGTCCAGATGATAGCGTACGTAAAGTTGTTACATAACCAAACATCTCAGAAAGTGGCACTGTTGCCTTGATAGTCTTTGCACCAGCACGGTCACCCATACTTGCCATTTGACCACGACGACGGTTCAAATCTCCTACAATATCACCCATGTTCTCTTCTGGTGTAATCACCTCAAGCTTCATGATAGGCTCCATAATAACAGCTTTGGCAGCTTTTGCAGAGTTTTTGAATCCAAGCTTAGCAGCAAGCTCAAAAGAAAGTTGATCAGAATCCACATCGTGGTAAGATCCATCTCTCAATGTTACTTTAATTGCATCTACTTCATAACCAGCAAGAGGTCCGTTTACCATTGCCATTTTGAATCCTTTCTCAATAGACGGAATAAATTCCTTAGGAACGTTACCACCCTTAATTACTGATTCAAATTGCAATCCTACAACACCTTCGTCTGCAGGCTCAATTGTAAATACGATGTCAGCAAATTTACCACGTCCACCAGATTGCTTTTTGTAAGTTTCTCTGTGTTCTGCAGCTCTTGTAATTGCTTCCTTATACTCAACTTGTGGTTGACCTTGGTTAACCTCTACTTTAAATTCTCTTCTTAAACGGTCTACAATTACATCTAAGTGAAGCTCACCCATTCCTGATATAATAGTTTGACCTGAAGCCTCGTCTGAACGCACTGTAAACGTAGGATCTTCTTCAGCAAGTTTTGCTAAGCCCATTCCTAATTTATCTACATCTGCCTTAGTCTTAGGCTCAACCGCGATACCGATTACCGGATCTGGGAAGTCCATAGATTCTAAAACAATAGGGTGCTTCTCATCAGAAAGTGTATCTCCAGTCTTAATAGACTTAAAACCTACAGCTGCTCCAATATCTCCAGCTTCTATATAATCAATTGCATTTTGCTTGTTAGCGTGCATTTGATATATACGTGAGATACGTTCTTTTTTACCAGAACGATTGTTTAATACATAAGATCCAGCATCTAAACGGCCTGAGTACGCTCTAAAAAATGCAAGACGCCCTACAAAAGGATCTGTTGCAATTTTAAATGCAAGTGCAGCAAAAGGCTCCTTTACATCTGGCTTACGTAATTCTTCTTTTTCTGTATCTGGGTTTACACCTACGATACCTTCCTTATCCATAGGAGAAGGTAAGTAACGACAGACAGCATCAAGAAGGAATTGAACTCCTTTATTCTTAAATGCAGATCCACAGATCATAGGAATGATAGACATATCCATCACAGCAGCACGAAGCGCAGCGTGCACTTCATCTTCTGTAATTGAATCCTCATCTTCCATATATTTTTCTAGCAAGTTTTCATCATACGCAGCAACTTCTTCAATAAGTTTACCACGAAGCATTCTTGCTTCTTCTTTTAAGTTTTCTGGAATATCAACAACATCAAATGTTGCCCCCATTCCTTCTTCATGCCAAACAATAGCACGGTTCTTAACAAGATCGACAATTCCTTTAAAATCTTCTTCGTCACCTATGTTAAGAACGATAGGCACAGCATTTGAACCTAACATTTCCTTAACCTGAGTACAAACCTCTAAGAAGTTTGAACCTTGACGGTCCATTTTATTTACAAAACCGATACGTGGCACTTTGTAATTATCTGCAAGTCTCCAGTTAGTTTCTGATTGTGGCTCAACACCATCAACAGCACTAAACAAAAACACTAAACCATCAAGTACACGTAAAGAACGATTCACCTCTACAGTAAAATCAACGTGACCAGGAGTATCTATAATATTAAAGTGGTAGTCCTTAGTATCAGGAAGCGTTTGCGCGTTCTCCATTGGAAACTTCCAAGTACAAGTAGTAGCAGCAGAGGTAATTGTAATACCACGCTCCTGCTCTTGCTCCATCCAGTCCATTGTTGCAGCACCATCATGCACTTCACCAATCTTGTGACTTACACCTGTATAATAAAGGATACGCTCTGTAGTCGTAGTTTTTCCAGCATCAATGTGAGCTGCAATACCTATATTTCTAGTAAATTTTAAGTCTCTAGCCATTTCTTAGAATCTAAAGTGTGAGAATGCTTTGTTTGCTTCTGCCATCTTGTGTGTATCAACACGCTTCTTTACAGCAGCACCTTCCTCCTTTGCAGCAGCAAGAATTTCTGCTGCAAGTTTTGCAGCCATTGATTTCTCATTTCTCTTACGAGAAAAACTAATTAACCACTTCATAGCCGTCGAGATCTTACGATCTGGGCGGATTTGGTTTGGGATCTGATATGTTGCCCCTCCTACACGACGACTACGTACTTCTACGTGTGGCATCACATTAGATAAAGCATCTTTCCACAATTCAAGAGCAGTTTTCTCTTCGTTTGTGTTTTTTTCTTCTACGATATCAATTGCATCATAAAAAACTTTGAATGCAGTAGACTTCTTACCGCTCCACATCATCATGTTAACGAAACGAGTCACTAACTGATCGTTAAATTTCGGATCTGGAAGAATTGGTCTCTTCTTGGCCTGTTTTTTTCTCATTACTTCTTCTTAAAGTGTTGTTGATTTACTTCTTAGGGCGTTTTGCACCGTACTTAGATCTTGATTGCGTTCTTCCTGCAACACCAGCGGTGTCTAAGGCTCCACGTACAATGTGATATCTAACTCCTGGCAAATCTTTTACCCTTCCACCTCTTACCAATACTATCGAGTGCTCTTGTAAATTGTGTCCTTCACCACCGATGTATGCATTCACCTCTTTACCATTTGTTAAACGAACACGCGCAACTTTACGCATAGCCGAGTTTGGTTTTTTAGGTGTAGTCGTGTAAACACGAGTACATACGCCACGTCGTTGTGGGCACGATTCAAGGGCAGCAGATTTACTCTTCTTGGTAATCTTGGTTCTTCCTTTACGTACTAATTGTGAAATTGTTGGCATAATTTCTTTCTACCTAATTGTTAATTTTCTTAATCTACCCAAATTTAGGGTTTGCAAAAGTAAGAATAATTTACTAACCATCAAACCCCCTTTCATTAAAATTTAGAAAAAGTTCTGAATACCAAAAAACTAACATACTTTCGTAATTCTAAATTCGTTTAAAAACAACACTAAAGAAACTACTTGAAACTACTCTCTATACTTTTAATTATTTTCTTTGTCAGACAACATATGTCTGCACAGAAAAGTGACGTGAATATTCATTTAGAAATCAAAACTAGCATTCCATCAGAATCTGTCATTCTAAACAATACAAACTATAAGACTACATTTAAAGACAGACAGTCCGCACTTGATGAACTCGAAAACCTAAACGACCAACTTCGTAATTTGGGACACATAGACAGTAGATACACGTTAACCACCCAGAATGATAACTTATATAATGCGACATTCATTTTAGAAAAACCCTACCCTTTCATTACATTGAAGGTAAAAGATGAGGGCAAGTTATATAGCCATATAAAGCAAACTGGTTATGAAATTAAAAATGACAGCATATATATAGAGACCGCTTTCGCGAAAGCGTATTTAAAAGAGTTGAGCTCCATAGCCTCAAGCAGCGGAAACCCTTTTGCAACTTTCCAAATATCAAACATCTCAAAAACAAAGGACCATAATCTTAAAGGAGTACTTAACTATAGCTTTAAAGAAACTAGACGCATTGACAAAATCAGAATTAACGGTTACCGTAATATTTCTAAAAGCTTTTTAAGACATAATATAAAACTAAAAGAAGGGGCTATATTCAATAGTGAAAAAATCAACAAACAAAGCAACGCTATATCTTTACTTCCATTTGTTAACCAAACAAAACCACCAGAAGCTCTGTTCAATATCGACAGCACAACCGTCTACCTTTATTTAAAACGGGAAAATGCAAATAAATTTGATGGGTTTATAGGGTTTGCAAACGATGAAGCCAAATCACTCCGTTTTAATGGGTATCTGGACCTACTATTAATCAACAACTTCAATTATGGAGAAACTTTCACTCTAAATTATAAAGCAGATGGCCGGGATCAATCACAACTCTACATAAACGCCAACCTTCCCTATCTATTTAAAACACCCATAGGAATAGGGGCATCTCTCAATCTTTTTAGAAAAGACAGTACGTTTTCTACAACTCAACAAAACTTAGATTTAGTTTACCAACTCAACCAGAAAAATACACTAACTATAGGATACGAATCTGAACAATCCGAAAACTTAGATGACGACACTATAACTTCATTAGCAAGCCCAAAAGATTATGCGTCAAACAAAATTTCTTCATCGTTCGCACATCAAGAACTATCGTCAGATTTATTTTTTCCTATAAAAAGACAACTATACGCCAAAGCTTCGTACGGAAATAGAAAAACTACTAGAAACTCAAACACGCAAACTTCTTTAACAGCTATTATAGAAAATACTTTCACTCTAAGCAACTCTCACTCCATATTTGCCAAAAACACCACACGATATTTAATCTCTAACAATTTCTTAACTAACGAGCTTTATCGTTTTGGAGGAATTTTAACACTAAGAGGATTTGAGGAAAATAGTCTACTGGCAAATTTTTATAACACTCTAAATACCGAGTACCGATATAAGCTCAACAAAAATATCTATGTCAACACCATAATTGACATAGGTTATCTAGAAAATAAATTAGCCGAATCAAAACAAAGACTGTACGGATTTGGCTTAGGTACTGGCATTCAGACGAAAGCAGGTTTGCTCAAATTGAATATTGCAAACGGCCTATTTGATAATCAACGACTTAAGTTTTCAGACACAAAACTTCATATTATATTGGAGATAAATTTTTAGAAAAACGATAAAACAATAGTTGACATCTATGCAATAGAACAGACTAATCAAAGCTTATTAGGTTAAAATTTAAGTGCTGATTTCATAAACCTACGTTAACGATAAGTTAAAGTTAATTTATCTTAATTCTTTTAACAAAAAAGGTTGTGATCTAAATAATCTTATTACAGATTTTTGCTAGAAATAAACAAATTTTTTTATGAAAACACTTTTACAAAAAGTACTTGTTCTTTGTACTATTTTAAGTGCCTCCGCCCTGTTTGCACAGGGTCGTATCATTACGGGTACGGTAACTGAGGCTAATGGACCACTTCCAGGTGCGACAGTGGTAATCAAAGGTACCTCTACAGGTACTCAAACGGATTTTGACGGAAACTTTTCTATTGAAGCAGCATCTAGTGATGTTCTTTCTTTTAGTTACGTTGGATTTAAAACTTTAGACATTCAAGTTGGTAATCAAAACTCGATCAACGCTACACTTGAAGCCGATAACTCTCTAGCGGAGGTTGTTATTACTGGTTACGGAAGTCGTTCAAGAGATTTATCTACAGCAGCTACAACAACAGTAAGTGCTGGATCAATTGAAGATTTTGTACCATCTACGAGTGTAGATAACATTCTTCAAGGTAAAGCTGCCGGAGTACAGGTAACCGCTGCAAATGGACGACCAGGTCAAACTGCATTTGTTCAGATTCGTGGTGTCGGTTCTATAAACGCCGCAACAACTCCTTTATATGTAATTGACGGAGCGCCAATTGAGGCTGATTTCGTGAATAACATTAACCCTAACGATATAGAAACGCTAACTATACTTAAGGATGCTGCGACGGTATCTAAATATGGTTCAAGAGGTGCTAACGGGGTTATCTTAATCACAACAAAAAGAGGTAGAAGCAAAGACGCTAAGTTTGTTTTTAGATCTTCTATTGGAACTAGTGAGAGAATTGCCGATCCATTTGATCTAATGAATGCTAGTCAAAAACTAGAGCTTGAAAGACAATATGCAGAACTTGGTGTACCTCAGGCTTTAGGACTTCCAGGAGCTACAGCAACACCAGAACAGTTAGCTACATTTATCGAAAATGACACGAATTGGGAAGATGCATTATTAAGAAAAGGTTATATTCAATCTAATTCCCTAGCTATATCTGGGGCTGATGAAAAAATCAACTATTTCTTATCGCTAGGTTACGACAAAAACACAGGTATCATTGATCGTATTGATGGTTTTGAAAGAATTTCTGCTCGTCTTAATACAACATATCAAGCTAGAGAATGGCTATCTGTAGGTACAAACATATCTGCATCTAGAAGCACAACAGATTTACCAAGGGATCGTAACAATGTTCAAAACCCTTTTAGATCAATGTATGACTACAACCCTTATGAAACTCTCTTCTTAAGAGATGGAAACAACGAGGTTGTAACAAATGCAGATGGTGAACCAGTCTTTAACCCTACAACCTCTGGTTTCCCTATTGCTCAAGCACTACAAACAGAGCCGGAAACTAACACAAACTTTTTACTTGTAGGTAATATCTTTGCCGATATAAAGTTTTCTGACAAATTCTCTAATAGATTTGCAGTAGGTACAACTACTAACAGAGGCCGTACTGTTGCTAGATCAATTGCTGGAGGAACACTAGATCCAATCGTTGGTGATGTAAATTTCCCTGGTACTCAAAGAGAATCTATGAATGTAGATTTTCAATATAACGTAAGTAATGTTTTTGGATACAAAGATACATTTGGAGAAAAGCATAATATTAGTGCCGATTTTCTTTTAGAATACAATGAAAGAATTTTCACTCGCACAAATGTTTCTGGTAGAGGATTTCCAACTCCAGACATTCCTTTCTTAGATGTAGCAGCAGATTTTACTACTGGTGGATCTACAGAAGTACGTAATAGTTTATTCTCACAAGGACTTTTCGTTGATTATGATTATGATGGTAAATATCTTGTTTCTGCTTCGGTAAGAAATGATGGATCATCTCGTTTTGGCCCTGAAAATCAAAATGCCATTTTCTACAGTGGAAGTGCAGCATGGAACATTGCTAGGGAAGATTTTATGGAAGGCAGTATTTTTAACGACCTAAAACTTAGAGCTTCTTATGGTAGTTCAGGTAACCAAAATATAGGCAATAATCAGTTTGTTAACCTTATTGGCTTTGGAACGTACAACGGAAACAGTTCTGCAGTACCAGGAGGCATTGCAAATCCAAATATTAAATGGGAACAACAATTCCTTGCAGATATTGGAGTTGAATTCGGTTTATTTAACAACCGTATAAGTGGTGTTGTAGATTACTATGTTAAAACATCTGAAGACTTATTATTAAACAGACCTATCTCAGGACTTGTAGGAGACGGAAACAATGGAATTTTATCTAATATTGGTAAAATTGAAAACTCAGGACTTGAACTTGCTTTAAATTTTGATGCCATTAAAACTGAAGACTGGAGAGTTTCTTTAGGAGGTAATGTTGCTTTCCTTGATAACGAAGTTAAAGAACTTGTAGATGGAGAAGACATCAACAATGGGAATACAATATTACGTGTAGGCGAGGAAATCAACACTTTCTTTTTAGTTGAGTATGCTGGAGTTAATCCTGCAAATGGTGAGCCGCTTTATCTTACTGCTGATGGAGATGTAACAAATCAATACAGTGCAGATTTTGCTAAGACATTAGAAGGTAAGTCACCACTTGCAAACATTGAAGGTGGATTTTATGGAAATATTCGTTACAAAGGTTTTGGTTTACGTGGTGATTTCGTATTCAAAGCTGGAAACTACATACAAAACTTCCAAAGATCTGCAGGTGTAAGCATCGCTAATATTGACGCTAACCAAAGAGTAGAGGCATTTAATTACTGGCAACAACCAGGAGATCAAAATGTTCTTCCAAACCCTCTATATCAAGCAACAGCTGATCAGACTTCTACAAGATTTTTAGAAAAAGGTGATTATGTGAGACTAAGAACGTTAACTCTTTCTTATGATATCCCTAGCCAACTTCTTGACAAAACAGGACTTTCTTCTGTAAGAATTTATGGAACTGGACAAAACTTACTAACGTTCACTGACTATGAAGGAGATCCAGAAATCGGTATTGGTTCTGCTGAAAATAGCGCACCTGGTAACGCTGGATTCGTTGCTGGACAGTTTTCTCTTTTTAGCTACCCACAAACTAAGTCACTTACATTTGGTGTTGACATCGGATTTTAAAATAAAATAAAATATGAAAACAATAAAAACGATACTTACAATTTTCATCATGACTCTAGGACTTACGTCTTGTGATGATGAATTAGATATCGCACCCTTTACTCAAGGAGATGCAGATACTTTTTACAATAGTGTAAATAATTTTGAGATTGCTCTTAATGGAATGTATAGTTCATTCTTTGGGTACTATTCAAATGGATCTGGAGTTCAAGGACTTCCAGACATTCTTTCGGATAACGCAATTATAGCTAGAACTGGAAGAGGATCAAATCAAGTTTATTCTGACTTCACTTACGGAGCAAATAATGGTGGTTACATCACAAACGTTTTCAACGGTGCATATACTACTATTCGTAGAGCAAACTTGATGATTACTCAAATTGAGAATATTGATGGAGAGGCTGAAAGAGATAATATTCTTGGACAAGCCCTAGCTGGTAGAGCTTTTGCTCACCTAGACCTTGTGCGTACTTATGGTAAAATACCTACTCAAAGTGCAGATGCAAATGCATCACTTGGTATTACTTACATAAAAGAACCTGTAGATGCTTTAAGTCAATTAGCCAGAGAAACAGTAGGAAGTAACTATGAAAATATAATTACAGACCTTACTGATGCACTAGCTCTTATTGATGACGAAAACCAAACTGGAGCATTCACTAAAAACTCTGTTCGCGGAATGTTAAGTCGTGTTTATTTATACACTGGGGCTTATCAAAATGTTATTGACATTGTTGATGACATCACAGCACCTTTGGCTACTAGAGCTGAACTTCCAGGTGTTTATTTAGATGAAAATGATGCAGGTCTTCTTGTAGAATTTGCTGTGAACACAGGTTCTGAAAGTGGTTTTAATAACGTAGGTGTTATCTATAGCCAAACTATATCTGGATCTACAGTATCTGAATACGTTGTTGATTTTGGTCTTTTTAACGACCTTGACATAACAGATGTGCGTAGAAATATTATTACATTCACTGCCTCAAATGAAGGAAATACATACAACGGTATAAATAAATTTATTGGAGAAACTGGTCAAGTAAACGGTCGCGTTGATATTAAAGCATTGAGAGTAGCAGAAGCTATTTTAAACAAAGCTGAGGCTCAATTTGAATTAGGTTTTGAAGGTGATGCTCTTGAAACATTGGATGAACTAAGAGCTCAACGATTCTCGCCTTTCACAATTGGAACAGAGACTGGACAAGATCTTGAAGATGCTATCCAATTAAATAGAAGAATTGAACTTGCTTTTGAAGGTCACCGTTTTTACGATCTTAAGAGACGTGGTGAAGCTATTGAAAGAGGTACTTTTGGAGATTTATCTGATGGATCTGGTACTCCTCACACAACTCAAACTATCGAAGCTGGAAACTTTAGATTCCAGTTACCAATTCCTCAAGATGAGATCAATGTAAATCCAAATTACACTCAAAACGAGGGTTACTAATCTTAAAACATATTTATAATGAATAAATTAAAATATATCGCAGCTAGTTTACTAGTAGGATTTATGACTCTTACTTCATGTGAGGACGCAGAAATTCCTCAAGTGGACACAGAAAACGGTAGAGCAATAGCTGGCTTTAACGGAGCTATTTCTAATCCTAAAATAGTTTTTGACCCTTCTCAAAATTTTGAGAACACTATCACAGTTGGAGTTTCAACAGTATCAAATGTAGATAGAGCTGTAGTGCTTAGCCTTAATGAAGACGACACTACCCTTCCTTCATCTTTTTATGAGATAAGCACACTCAATCCTGTAATTGCTGCTGGTTCATTTACAACAGACATTACAATTACTACTATCGGTACTTCTGATTTACCAAGTACATCTGACATTATCGCTTTAGATCTTGTATCTGTAGAGGCGTCAGAGATACTTACTGAGAGCGAGGATCGTCTTAATATATCTCTTACTATTCAGTGTCCTTCGGTAGAAACTGATAATATCCCTGGTACTTATACTATAATCGAGGATGGTTTTGGAACTACTGTTGGCGATAATACATTTGAACTTATCGCTGGACCTGGTGCAAATGAATACACTATGGTTAACCCATTTGATCACCCAAATCCAAACGATGGAGGTGCTCAAAGTTATAATGTGATTATAGAGATAGATCCAAGTTCAGGAGTTTCAAGAATTGCACGTCAAGACGCATGGCACTGTGATAACTTTGGCTGCGGATTTGGTCAAGGTAGAGTCGATGGAACAGGTATTGCACTTACTTGTATTAACCAAATTCAATTCCCAGGTCTTCGACATACTGTTGATGCAGGAAGTTTTGGATCATTTGCTTTTATCATTGAAAAACAATAATTTGATTTAATAAAATCCAATTATCTTAAAAAGGCTATCTAAATATTTAGATAGCCTTTTTTTATTTTTTGGAAATCGCTTTCGCGAAAGCGAAACATTAATTAATTAGTTCTAAGAACAACATATAATTTTCTACATACTTCCTTCTAACATCCTATATAAAGGTATTAAACATTTGAAATTCTAAATTCTCAAACGACTTTCAACTAGTCGAAATTGAGCTATCAAAGCATAAGAAAGTTTCAAATCGACTTGTTAAACAAATCTTATAATTAAATATTGACTTGTTAAATTTTAAGAAACATAAGTCTTCATTAAGAACTACTTAACACTTCAATATGTTAAACAAGATTTATAATTATTGCGTTTTTGTTAAGGCATTCCCAATTTCGTTAAAAGCGTATTAATTAGGTTTCTTTATGACTTTATTTGGAACGGCTAATTCAAATAATTTATAAAAATGAAAACAAAGTTTAGTGGAATTTTAACGCTATTACTAGCGTTTGTAGTGCAAGTTTCGTTTGCACAATTAACAGTGACTGGAACGGTGAAAGACGACACCGGCGTACCACTTCCAGGAGCAAATGTTCTTTTGAAAGGAACTAACACAGGTACACAAACAGATTTTGACGGTAATTACTCAATTGAAGCAGAACAAGGACAATCTCTTGTCTTTACTTATGTAGGTTTTACTGACCAAACTATATTGGTAGGCACTTCTTCTACTATTAATGTGACACTAGCTGCAGGAGATGCTCTTGATGAGGTTGTGATTACTGCCTTAGGTATTTCTAGAGAAAAGAAATCCTTAGGGTATTCTACTCAAGAAGTGTCTGGTGAGGAAATTGCTGAAACTAGAAATCCAAATGCACTTAACTCAATCTCGGGTAAAGTAGCGGGTGTACAAATTTCTAATGCTACGGGTAACCTTGGAGGCTCAACACGAGTAGTAATTCGTGGAGCATCATCTATTACAGGTGAAAACAGACCACTTATTGTAGTGGATGGTATCCCATTAGATAATAGTAATTATAACTCTTCAACTACCCAATCTGGTGGAGGTGGTAGAGATTATGGTGACGCTGGATTTGATATTAATCCGGATGATATTGCTACAATGAATGTACTAAAAGGTGGACCAGCTGCCGCTCTCTATGGATCTCGTGCTCTTAACGGTGTGATTCTCATAACAACTAAATCAGGAAAAAAAGGAAGAGCAGAGGTAACAGTAAACTCTGGAATTACTTTTGAAACGGTAAACATCCTTCCTAAAATCCAAAAATTATACGGTGGTGGCGCTGGAGATGCTAGTACTATAGGTCAAGCCGGATTCAATCAAGCGACTATTAATGGTACTACTTATGACGTAGTAGATTATGGAACTGATGAATCTTGGGGACCTCGATTTGAAGGGCAACAAGTATTACACTGGGATGCGTTTGACCCTGAATTTGAAGATGATTTTCTTCAAACTCGTGCATGGTCTGCACCTAAAAACAATGTAGATTCATTCTGGAACACTGGAGTATCTTATAACAATGGAGTTTCATTCTCACAAGGAACAGATAAATCAACAATGCGTTTGAGTGCTAACAATACTAGAACTGATGGTATTGTTCCAAATTCTAACTTGAGAAAAAACTCTATTAATTTTAATGCCACTAGTCAGATATCTGATAAATTAAAAGTTGAAGCTATTGTGAACCTAACCGTTACAGAAGGATTCAACAGACCCGCTTCTGGTTATACTGGTGCGGGTGTTGTACAGCAGTTATATCAATTTGGACAGACTTCTCTTGACTACGGTCGCCTAAGAGACTACAAACTAGCTGACGGTTCTCAAAGACCTTGGAATAGAATTTCTGCTACAAACGGAAATCCAAGATATTCAGACAATCCATACTGGACATTATTTGAAAACACTGCAAATGACAAACGTACCCGCTGGTACGGAAATGTAGGAGCAACTTATAATATCACTGATGACTTATATGTTGTAGGGAAAGTATATGCAGACACCTATGATTTTAGAATTAATGAACGTGTGGCTGTTGGATCTCAAGGTATTGCGAGTTATTCAGAATCTGATCGTGACTTTGAAGAAATTAATTATGAAACCAGAGTTCACTTCGACAAGAAATTTCTAGACAACAAAATAAGTCTAAACTCTTTTGCTGGTGTAAATAGAAGAGATGCAGAATTTCACAGACTTTCTGCTGCAACCTCTGGAGGTCTTGTTGTACCAGGACTTTACAACATAAGCAACTCTACAGATCCAGCACAAGTAACAGAATTTGATTCTAGGAAACGTGTGAATAGTGTCTTTGGATCTGTTTCTTTAGGGTATGATGATTTTGCATATTTAACGTTTACAGGTAGAAATGATTGGTCATCATCATTAGCAGAAGATAACCTATCATTCTTTTATCCAAGTATCAACGGTAGTTTTGTGTTTTCTAAATTTATAGAAGCAGATTGGCTTTCTTTTGGTAAGATTCGTGGAGGTTATGCTGAGGTTGGTAGTGATTCAGATCCTTACACATTAATAACAGCATTTGGTGCATCAATCCCTTTCTTAGGAGATGTCCCTTTTAGCACTTCCAATACTAGCCAAAACCCAAATCTTGAACCAGAATTCAAAAACAGTTATGAGGTTGGTTTAGAAATGGCATTTCTACAAAATAGAATAAGTATAGATTTAACTTACTATAATGAAGAAACAACAAATCTAATTACTCCAGTTTCAACAACCGCCGCAACGGGGTATACTGCTACTCTAACAAATGGAGGTACATTACGAAATAGAGGTATAGAAGCATTATTAAATGCAACTATTATTGAAAAAGAAGATTTTTCTTGGGACACCACTTTTAACTTTTCTAAAAACAACAATGAACTGATAGAGCTATTGGATGGAATTGAATCTCTTCAAATTGCACGTTTCCCTTTTAACTCTGTTACATTAAACGCAGTTGTAGGCGAATCATATGGTATTATAAAAGGAACAAATTTCGTGTTTGATGCTCAGGGCAACAAAGTAGTAAACTCAAACGGTAGCTTTGCTGAAACTAGAGATCAAGAAAACTTAGGATCTATTTTGCCAGACTTTAATTTAGGTATTAGAAATACTTTCCGTTACAAAAATCTCAGCTTAGGATTTCTAATTGATATCCAAGAGGGAGGAAAGTACAGATCCCTTACAAATATTTGGGGTAACTACTCTGGAATTCTAGAACAAACAGCTACAGATAATAAACGTGAAGTAGGAACTATTTTAGAAGGAGTAACAGGAACAGTAACCTATGATGAAAACGGGAATTATAGTGTTACAGGCACCGCTGAAAATACACAAGTCATCTCTGCTCAACAGGAGGGTACTGATTACTTCTTTGGACCAGATGCAGCAAACGTTTTTGATGCAGATTATATTAAATTAAGAGAAGTATCTCTAAGCTATAGAGTACCTACTGATTGGATTAAAAATCTTGGAGTATCTGACGTCATGGTTTCAGCATTTGGTAGAAATTTAGGTGTTTGGGGATTAGACAATGATAATTTTGATCCAGAAGTGGCTACATCAGGTAGTGGTAACATTCAAGGTTCTGAAGGAGGATCTCTTCCATCAACAAAGAGCTACGGTTTTAACGTACAATTAAAATTTTAAAAAAATGAAAACTAAATTTTTTATAATTATGATGCTAGTCATCGCTGGTGCATTTACATCATGCTCCGATGACCTAGTTGAGCTAAATATCAATCCTAATCAAGCAGAGGTGGTTCCTACTGCAAATATTTTTGCAAGTGCAACCAAATCTTTTACTGATTTCTCAAGAAGTGGATTTAATGAAGGGCGCCTTACGTTGCCTTGGATGCAATACTGGGGCCAAACAGCCTATGCTGATGAAGATAGATTTCTATACCGTGAAACAACTGCAGAATCAATTTACAACAATACGTATTTGACGATGACAGACTTCAAGGCTATTTTAGATTTAAATACTAATGAAGAAACAAGGGGTACTGCAGCAGCGTCTGGAAATAATGATAATCAAATTGCCGCTTCGCGTATCATGCTAGCTTACATGTTCTATGAATTAACAAATTTCTTTGGAGATGTGCCTTACTATTCATACGGTTCTGACAATGAAACGTTTCAAGCAGCACAATTAGAAGCTGGAAACTTCACCCCTGTTTTTGCAGCTCAAGAGGATATTTACACAGATATACTTAAAGAGCTTAGAGAATCTGCAGACATGATTAATGAAGGTGAAGTTGTATTTACCAATGGCGATAACATTTTCAATGGAGATGCAACAAAGTGGAAAAAATTTGCTAATTCACTTATTTTAAGAGTTGCTACAACTATCAAAGGTGTTGATGCGGGTGCATATCAGACTGCTTTTGATGCAGCAGTTGCTAGCGGAGTTATGACATCAAATGATGATAATGCTTCACAAGCCTATGATACTGCAGATGCAAACTCGTCTCCATTATGGGGAGCATTTCTTACAAGAACTGACTTTGCTGTAGCTGCTCCTTTTGTAGAACTACTTAAAGGTGAAAGAGGAAACTTTGATCAAGATCCAAGATTATTCCAAATGGCAGTGCCAATTTCTGTTGACATTGAAGATGTAAAGTCTGGAACTGCTGCAGTAACTATGGACTATGATGATTATTTAGGAGTACCGTATGCATTCAGAAATACTAACTTCTTAGATAGAACAACATATTCGTATCCAAGTAGTAATGTGATTAAGCCAGATTATCGCGAGATACTAATGGAATATGCCGAAGTTCAGTTCTTAATCTCTGAAAGAAACGGTTTCGCGCAAGCGAACTATGAGAACGGTGTAACAGCAAGTATGGAAAAGTGGGGAGTTCCTGCTGCAGATATAGCAACATTTGTGGGTAACCTACCTCCGGCAAATCAAGCAAATGTTTTAAATCAAAAATATATTGCATTATACATGCAAGCGCATCAAGCTTATACAGAATATAGAAGAACTGGTTTCCCTAACATTCTTGTTCAAGTAAACGAAACTGTTGACCTACCACAAGAACAGATTGATGGTTTAGCCCCTGAAAACAGAGTTGAAAGCTATGTTTTTGAAGCTGGTCCAGTTGACCCTTCTGTATCTGACTTACCATTTAGATTGAGATATCCTCAAATATTACAAACTCTAAACGGTGCAAATAGAGATGCAGCTGCAGCAAACCTCTCAAATGGTGACTTAATAATAAGTAAACTATTTTGGGACGTTAACTAAACTTTTCTAATTAATATTTATAAAGGCCACTCACATCATGAGTGGCCTTTTTTTATTTGAGATCATTAAAATGTGAACATTATCTTAAAAAGCGGATGACTTCTTAAAATTGTTAAATAAACAAGAATGACATATTAAATTTACAATTTCATTAACTATTTATGATTTACTCACAATCAATTGATTTTCAATTTATTAAATATCATTTATCTTATTATGTGTCTTAAAAACAACGCTCTAATATTAATTAAAACCTACATTCCGTTAAAGAAATATTAATTTTTATATATAAAATGTTATTTTAGCGATGGCTAATTCAAATAATTTATAAAAATGAAAACAAAGTTTAGTGGAATTTTAACGCTATTGCTAGCGTTTGTAGTGCAAGTTTCCCTTGCACAGACAACAGTTTCCGGAACTGTTACCGAAGAAAATGGTCCTTTGCCTGGTGCAAATGTCATCGTAAAGGGAACAGCTACTGGAACTCAAACCGATTTTGACGGTAATTACTCAATTCAAGCAAGTCCTACTGATGTTCTTATTTTCAGCTTCGTAGGATACACTACAAAAGAAGTTACTGTTGGTAATCAAACTACTATCAATGTAGGGCTCGCTTCAGATAATGCACTGGAGGAAGTTATTGTTACTGCCCAAGGTATTAAAAGAGAAAAGAAAGCTGTAGGTTATGCAGTAACTACGATTCAATCTGAAGCAATTGGATCTAGACCTTCAACAGATGTTGCTCGTGTACTTCAAGGAAAAGCTCCTGGGGTAAACATTCAACAGACGTCTGGACTAGCAGGATCTGGTACAAACATTATTATTCGTGGATACTCTTCTATTAATGGAAGTAACCAACCACTTTTTGTAGTTGATGGTATCCCTTTTAACACAGACACAAATTCTGATCAAGGGTTTAACTCTGGTGGTAACTCTGCCTCATCTCGTTTCTTGGATATTGATCCTAATAACATTGCTGAAATCTCAGTTCTTAAAGGATTAAGTGCAACGACGCTATACGGTCAGGCTGGACGTAATGGTGTTGTACTTATTACAACTAAATCTGGATCTACTGCAGGGTCTCTACAAAAGAAATTTGAAGTTTCTGTTGATCAATCATATTTTGTGACTGAGATTGCAAACCTTCCAGATTATCAAAACACTTATGGTAATGGATTTTATCAAACTTACTCTCAGGCCTTTAGTAACTGGGGTCCTAACTTTGACTCTAGAGGTACTAATGGAGTAGATGAAAACGGTAATGTACCTCACCCATATGACAGAGCTGCTTTAGCAGATGTTTTTCCTGAATTTCAAGGAGCTGACTATGCTTATCGTCCATATGATAGTGTTGAACAATTCTTTACTACTGGTGGTGTAACTACTACTTCTATAGGTGTAAACTCTTCTTCAGACAAGGGATCTTACAATGTAAGTTTTGGACGTACTGACGAGGAAGGTTTTGTTAAAACGAGTACATACCAACGTATCAACTTCAGTGCTGGTGGTTCTACCAAGCTAGCAAATGGCTTAAATATTTCAAGTTCGTTCAACTTTACTAGAACTGATAGAACAACACCTCCTACAGCTGTTGCGACAGGAAGTAACCCTGCTGCAGGAACTGCATCACTTTTTGCAAACGTACTTTACACACCAAGAAGTGTTGATTTAATAGGACTTCCTTTCCAGAATCCGGTAGATAATTCAAGTGTTTACTATAGAGGAGGAAATGATATTGACAATCCATTTTGGACGTTGAACAACATTCAAAATGATGAACGTGTAAATCGTTTCTTTACTAACATAACTGCCTCATACGATATCAGTGATTGGTTCAATGTAAGCTACCGTGTAGCATATGATACCTACTCACAAGAACAACAATATGGTGCTAATAAAGGAGGAGTGCAAATCCAAGGTGGTGTATTAACAACTTCAAGTAGAATAAATGAAACTTGGGACCATACATTAAGTTTGAACTTTGACAAAGCAATTTCAGATAAATTGAATATTGATGGTAACATAGGTCTTAACCCTAGAAGAGAAGTGACAAGTCTTCAAGGAGTATCTAGTAATCAACAGTTTGTTTATGGCTTATTGACTCACGACAACTTTGAAGAATCAAATGGATTTACACGTTTTGGAGAACAAAATATAATTGGACTTTATGGAAACGTAACCCTTGGATATGACAATTATGCATATTTAAACTTACAAGGAAGAAATGATTGGTTCTCTTCTCTACCAAAGGAAAACAGAGCTATTTTCTATCCATCTGCTAGTTTCTCTTTCATTCCAACAACTGCATTTGAGTCACTTAAAGGTAATGATGTAGTAAACTATATTAAATTAAGAGTAGGTTATGGATCCTCTGCAGGTTTCCCAGATCCTTATGCTACATCAATTGGCTTAGGAAGTGGAACAAATGTTTTCCAAAATCAAGATGGAGGAGCTGTAAACGTTCTTACAGTGTCTAACACATTAGGAAATCCAGATTTGAAGCCTGAACTTATTCAAGAGGTTGAAGCAGGAATTGAGGCACGCTTATTTAAAAACAGATTATCGCTAGATTTATCAGTTTATGATAAAGTATCAAATGACTTGATTATCCAGAATAGACTTTTAGATCCTGCTACAGGATATACTGTTACTTCAGATAACATTGGAGAAATCACTAACAAAGGTATTGAAGTAGGTTTCGGTATTAAAGCGATACGCGGAGAAGAAGAAGGAGATTTCAATTGGGACATTAATGGACAATGGTCTGTAAATGAAAATATTGTTGAAGATAACGGAGGTGAAGATGGAAGTATCACAGTATTTGCTGGATTTAGTAATTTAGGTAATGCTGCTATTTCAGGTCAAGCTTTTGGTGTAATTGTAGGTAGCTCAATCACGAGAGATGCAAACAACAATCTAGTTGTAGGAAGTGATGGTAACTATCTTGTAGATAATAACCTTTCAGTTATTGGAGATCCTAATGCAGATTGGAGATCTACAGTAATTAACGAGTTCTCTTACAAAGGCTTCTCATTACAAGCGCAACTTGAATATCAACATGGTGGAGATATGTATTCTACAACAGCTGCAGCCCTATTAGCACGTGGATTAACAGAAGACACAAATTTTGATAGAACTCAAACGTACATCTTACCAGGTGTAACACAAGATGGAGCTCCTAATAATATACAAATAGCAGCTACAGATGTAGGTTTTAGAAATTCTGGATTCTTCATTGATGAACAAGCAGTTTATGATGCAACTTCTATACGTTTAAGAGAAGTATCACTTGGATACTCTTTCCCAGAAAAACTTTTAGAGCGCACACCATTAGGTAGCCTTAGAGTTAACTTCATCGGTCAAAACTTATGGTTTAAAGCTATAAACTTTCCTGATGGTCTTAATTTTGATCCAGATGTATCAAGTACAGGTGTAGGAAATGGTCAAGGGTTTGATTATCTAACAGGACCTACTTCTAAGAGATTTGGTTTTAGTCTAAACGCAACATTCTAACAAAAAGAAAATGAAAAAAATAATATATTCTATATTAGCATTATCAATGATATTTGCTACTAGCTCCTGTGAAACAACGGAGTTAGACTTACTAGAGAGTCCTACTCAAGTAGGACAAGACCAACTTGACCCACAATTCCTATTTAATAATATTCAACTAAATTTCCGAGGTTTTGCCTCTGCTACTGGAGGATATGGATCATTTGCATCTTCTGTAACTAGACAATTCTCAATGACTGGATCTAGTGTGTATGCAGGAGCGTATTCGCCAGGTACATTTAATGGGATCTGGTCTAATGCTTATGCAGGAATTCTTCAAGATGTGCAAACACTTGAAAACTTTCCAGATGCAGAAACTAATTTCTCATACCAATTAGGTGTTTCTAAAATTTTAAAAGCACAAGTACTTTTTACTTTAGTTGACTTTTTTGGGGACGTTCCATTAGAAGAAGCTCTACTTGGAGCTGAAAATCAAAGTCCAAGCTTTACAGATCAAGTGTCAGTTTATTTAGCTGCTTTTGAAGACCTAAATCAAGGTAGAGCTCTACTAGCAAGTGGCTCAGGAATTGAGCCATTAGAAGATTTCTATTATGGACTTGCCAATTCTTCTACATCTAGAGCGAAATGGATTACCGCAGCAAACTCCTTAGAACTTCGTGCGCTTAACAATGCTAAAGCAGGCGCAAGTGATTTAGGAATTGATGTTACAGCAAGAATTACTGCACTTCTAAATGCTAATAATTTAATTGATGATGCTTCTGAAGATCTTCAATTTAACTATGGAGCAAATAGGTTAAACCCGAATACTCGTCATCCTGGTTATAATGGTAACTATGAAAACGATGCCTCTGGATATTTAGCTAATTACTTAATGTGGGAAATGACGCAAGAAAAAGGTTTTGATGATCCAAGATTATTTTATTACTTCTATCGTCAAGATACTAATGCCCAAAATGAAGATATATTCACCTTAGGATGTTCTGTGCAAGCAGCTCCAGGGCACTATTCTACTGTAACTTCTATTTATGAAGATGTAGATGTATCAGTACCATTTTGTACTGCTGTACCTGCGAGAGGTTATTGGGGACGTGATCATGGAGATGCAAGTGGTATTCCACCTGACGGTGCAAAAAGAACTGTTTGGGGAATTTACCCTGCCGGTGGAGCTTTTGACGTAGGCGACGCTGCTGGAATTCAAAATGAAGGTACAGACGGATTATTAGGAGCAGGAATTGAACCAATTCTTTTGAGCACTCACGTTGCATTTATAAAAGCTGAAATTGCTTTAGAATTAGGTATAGGAGATGCTCAAGCAAGCCTAGAGGACGCGATCAGATTTTCAATGGATAAAGTAACCTCTTTTGGATCTTTAAATCCTACTACAGTTGTAATTGCTGATGATTCGGATACTGCTGCAAACGAGGAAGTTCTTTTAGAAGAATTCTTAGCTACACAAGCGCAAATTGATAATTATGTGAACTTTGTAAATGATGCATATAATGCTGCACCTGGGAATGATGATAAATTAAATGTGATAATGAAAGAACAACACATTGCATCATTTGGAAATGGTCTTGAAGTTTATAATGCTTACCGCCGTACTGGATTCCCTAATAACATGCAACCATCTTTAAATCCAAATCCAGGAGATTTTTATAGAAGTGCATTTTATCCAGATACGAGTATAAACAATAATCCTAATGCGCAACAGGCTGATATTTCACGTCAAGTATTTTGGGACAAAAATCCAGCTGGATTTATTAACTAATTTCAAAACTATAAAAAATGAAAAATATTATTAAATCATTTCTCATTGCCTTTGTTGCAGTTGGTATTTTCAGCTGTGAGGATAATGAAAAATACCCATTACCCGCTACGGTTGATGGATCCTTCGTAACGATAGAATTTGACAATCTTATTCTAGATGTTACTGACCTAGATAACACTGCAATTACTGGTGTACTAAAAGCACCTGTTCCTAATGTAGCATCTTATGAATTACAAGTTGCTCGTTCTACAGGAGGAGTATTGTCAGATTATGTGACAGTATACACTACTGATACGTTCCCAGCTAACTTTTCAATTGATTTAGAAGATTTATCTGGAGCTTTAGGGCTTGAAGTTGCAGATTTTGGAGCTGGTGATCGTTTTGATTTTCAAGCGACTAGTACTTCTACAGATGGAAGCGTAACAGATTTCTCTTTAATTAACCCTGATTTACAAGCAGAACCAGGACAATTACAGTCATATCAATTTACGTCATTCATCTCTTGTCCTTTCAACACAGAAGAGGCCTTGGGAACATACACTTTTACAAATTGTGGATTTGGCGCATGTGCTGGAAATCAATTTGAGGTGGTAGCTGGTACTGATCCTAACACTGTGGTTTTAATCAATCCTTACAATTCTTCTCCGCTTAATGCTGGCGATGATCCATTTGAGATTACAATAGTTGTAAACCCTGCTACTGGAATTGGAAGTATTGCTCAACAACGTGCGTTTTCTACATTAGAATACTGTTGTGGAGGTTTTGAGGATACTGAAATTCAAGCAGATTCTGGATTTTACTTCTCTTGTACTGGTACTATTCTATTTACTGCTCGTACTATCGTTCCTCAAACAGGAACTGGTGCACTTTTCACATTTGGAAACCGTGCGTTTGAAGCTCAGAAAAACTAAAAAATAAAAATAATGAAACTTAATTATATTAAACATTTCGGAAAATTTGCTTTTGCTGCAGTGCTTGCACTTGGAGTAGTAAGCTGTGAAGATGATGAAGCCGTTTCTGCTGGAGAAGGTGATCCTCTTACAAAAAATATTGTTTCAGTAGATGCTATGGTAACTGCGCTTCAACCAAATGTTGGAGAAGGTAACCTAACACCTTTTGCTGTTACAATTGGAAATTCATTTAGCTCTGATGCCACTGTTACGGTAAAAGTAACTTTTGATAATGGCGATGTAAGTACTGGTACAGCACTTGTTTCTGCTGGTACTACTACAGGAACAGGGTCTCTAACTATGCCGTCTGACGATGGTTTTATACCTGAAGGATTGGTAGCTGAAAATGCGGGGACGCTATCAGCAACTGCAATCCTTTTAGATGAGTTGGTTGAGGGTACAACATATGTTGTGTCTCCAAACTCCACTGATATTGGAATTTTTTCAGATACTTTAGGAATTGCAGGAGGATTAAATAGTATACTAGATTTTAGTAATCCTCAAGTAAATGACTTAGATTTTTACGTCTTGGATGAGAATTTTCAAACGTTCGAGAGCTCTACATCTTTCGACCGCTTTGAGAGAGACTTGTTTGAAACTGTTGGTAGACCGGATGGTGTTTATACATTTTACGTTGTTAGTTTTGGAGCAAGCGAAGCAATAGATTATCAAGTACTATCAACTTTACCTGATGGTTCACTTAATGTATTTACTGGTACTCTACCAGTAGATACTCCACAAGCTACATTTATTCCTGTAGGCTCGTTTGAAAAAATAACAGACGAAGTAAGTGGAACAATTTCATACACAAACTTTACGGCTCTATAATTTAAAGTCGTAGTTTATGCAATTAAGGGAGACCCATTACGGTCTCCCTTTTTTATTATCATTAGCACACATTTAATTATTCCATAATAGCTCACCTTTTAACTATCTTTGCACCATGCAAAAAGACCTACAAATCTTTGGTACTCGTGCCATCATAGAAGCTATACAAGCTGGTAAAGAAATAGATAAAGTTTTCCTTCAAAAAGGACTTCACAATCCTTTGTTGAGTGAACTTAATACACTCATCAAAAAGAATGGTGTACAGACTTCTCATGTACCTATTGAGAAACTTAATAAGCTGACTCAACAAAATCACCAAGGAGCCATTGCCGTAGTAAGTGCGATTTCATTTTATGATTTTGAAGAACTTGTAAATGCTGTTGTAGAAACTGAAGCTGCTCCCCTATTTATATTATTGGATCAATTATCTGATGTAAGAAATTTTGGTGCCATCATACGTACTGCAGAGTGCACTGGTGTACATGGTATTATTATTCCTAAAAAAGGTGGCGCACCGGTAAATGGTGTTGCTATAAAAACTTCGGCAGGTGCTGCTTTTAATATTCCTATTGCAAAGGTTGATCACATCAAAGATGCTATTTATTACCTACAAGGATCTGGTGTACAAGTAGTGGCTGCGACTGAAAAGACTGAGACTACTTTATTTGAAACAGACTTCACTTCACCTACCGCTATAGTAATGGGTCGTGAAGACAGTGGGGTATCTCCTGGCGTTCTCAAAATTGTAGACAAACAAGCAAAACTTCCTCTTAAAGGCTCTATTGCTTCATTAAATGTTTCGGTAGCCTGTGGTGCTTTTCTTTATGAAATAGTTAGACAACGCTCATAAATCACCTTTTTCAGGTGTTTTATGTTCTTTATACTCATAACTTATCACAATCGTTGCCGTTTCCTCATCTTGATCAATTTCTGGAGGTAGCTCAAAAAAGTTTCCGTTTTCATCAAACTGCTGCATGAATGGATCTTCATCTGACACATAATCGGGTTTTTCCCAGTTGTATGTGAGTGGTTTTGGCACGCTTTCGCGAAAGCATAACGCAACCAATCCTCCGGCTATAAATCCAGATAAATGTCCTTCCCAAGATATAGTCTCACTAGTGGGAAGTGTTCCCCATATCAGACTACCATAAAGAAAGACAACTATTAATGATAGTGCAATAAGTCGAAAGTGCTTTGCTAGGATCCCTTTAAAGAAGAGAAAAGAAACTAGCGCATATATCACTCCGCTCATTCCGATATGGTAAGAATCCCGACCTATTAACCAAGTACCCGTGCCGCTTATTATGACAAGGAGCAAAAGAACACGCCAAGATATTTTCCTATAAAAATAAAACAAGGCAGCACTTAGCACCAATAGTGGAACAGTGTTGTGCCATAAATGTTTAATTCCAGAATGAATAAATGGTGAGAAAATCACACCTCTTATTCCCGATACTGTACGGGGTTTTACACCCCACCTTGTGAAGTCAAACCCAAACTTTATTTCTACCCAAAATATGATCCACATCACGAGCACAAATAACAATGGGTACACTACGACCCCGTTATAAAACTTAAAATAATCTGCTTCTTTGTTCATAATAATGCGATTATCTCTTTAACTGCAATTTAACGCCCACATGTGAAGTAGATGTAATATTGTCACGAAAGACCTCATCAAAATAGCTATTTTTGTACCATGAATACTCCTCTTGCAGAAAGGTTACGCCCTAAAAAATTAGAAGATTACCTCAGCCAGCAACACCTTGTAGGTCCTAACGGATCATTACAGCAGGCGTTAAAAGCAGGTATTATTCCGTCACTTATTTTATGGGGACCTCCAGGTATAGGAAAAACTACCCTCGCTACTATTATCTCTGAAGAGTCTAACAGACCCTTCTACACATTGAGCGCAATAAACAGTGGCGTTAAAGATATACGCGATGTTATTGATAAGGCAAAACAAAGT
The DNA here is from genome assembly GCF_007827285.1 of Dokdonia sp. Hel_I_63. NCBI lineage: Bacteria > Pseudomonadati > Bacteroidota > Flavobacteriia > Flavobacteriales > Flavobacteriaceae > Dokdonia > Dokdonia sp. Hel_I_63. The sequence goes on from NZ_VISD01000001.1 coordinate 3,260,888, forward strand.
GGAGGGCTTTTTACTCAGAAGAATCCTATTCTTTTTATAGACGAAATTCATAGATTTTCAAAATCTCAGCAAGATTCACTACTAGGAGCAGTAGAGCGTGGCTGGGTTACCTTAATAGGTGCCACTACAGAAAACCCTAGTTTTGAAGTTATTCCTGCATTGCTATCCCGTTGTCAGGTATATATACTGAAACCTTTTGACAAGAAAGATTTAGAATTATTACTTAATAGAGCAATTAAAGAAGATAGTATTCTCAAGAAGAAAGATATCACACTTAAAGAAACGGAAGCACTACTGTTCTTAAGTGGAGGAGATGCTCGTAAACTGCTCAATATATTTGAACTAATAGTGACTACAGAGCCTCAAAAGGAGGTAATTGTTACCAATGATATGGTCCAATCTAAAGTGCAACAAAACATTGTGCGTTATGATAAAACCGGAGAGCAGCATTACGATATAATTTCTGCTTTTATAAAATCAATACGAGGAAGTGATCCTAATGCGGCAGTATATTGGCTTGCCCGTATGATAGAAGGTGGAGAAGATGTAAAATTTATTGCTCGCCGTCTTATTATAGCAGCTTCTGAAGATATTGGGAATGCAAATCCTACGGCACTGGTAATTGCTAATAATTGTTTTCAAGCAGTAACTACAATCGGGTATCCAGAAGCACGTATTATACTCAGTCAGTGTGTGACTTACCTTGCCACTTCACCAAAAAGTAATGCCTCATACCTTGCAATTGCAAAAGCGCAGCAGCTAGTAAAACAAACAGGAGATCTCTCTGTACCACTCCCGTTACGTAATGCTCCAACGAAGTTAATGAAAGAAATAGGGTATGGTGATGATTATAAGTATTCACACGACTTCCCAGGTAGTTTTGTAAAGCAAGAATTTATGCCACCTGAAATAAGTGGCACTAGATTTTACGAACCTACTAATAATGCCCGAGAAAAAGCTTTACGCGAAAGCTTAAAAGAGAAATGGGGTTCTAAGTACGGATATTAAAATTGTCCTACTTTTTTATAAAAATCATCTCGATAGGATCTGCAATACCTTTTATTACACGTTCCACAATAAGTCGTCCTTCCTTTAAATATCCTTTACCACTAAATTGCGTTGTATTCACTTTAAAAGGAGCGCCTACATTTACATTGATCACCTCTCCTATTTTTTGAGAATTTTCAAAAAACTGAATAGAAGAACCAGCCGTAAGTGCCTCATAAGCGCCATCTGTACTTACATAAGATTGTACCGCTAACACAGCTTTTTCGACAAGTGACTTATTACCTTCTTGCTCTTGACTAGAAGTAGTAGACTTAACTATGTTATGTACCTTAGGAGTTTTATTTACTGTAGGTCTCTCAACTTTTTCTGTCACAGTAGGTTTTTCGTCAACTACCACAGTGATATTTTCTTGATACGCATAATTAAGCTCTTCAATAGATTCAAAAGCTCTTCTCAATGCTTCATGATAACTTTTCTTATACTCTTTAAGCTTGCTAGAACCTTCTTCTGAAATAAAGACTACGACATCATTACAATCTAATAATTTCACTTGCAATTTGGTTCTAAGCATTCCTGAAGATTCAGTAACATCAGCATAGAGTACATTACAACCATTACGCGTATAATCTAAAGGAAGGTCATCACTTTTTGCGACATAAGCCTCAAAACCGTACTTATTGAAAAGAAATGTAGTTAAGCTATTCATTTGATATTGATCTTTTTCATTTAAAAAATCAAATTTCTCAGGCACAATAACGTACTTGTAATCATTAACAGATTGAGATATTAATGAAGACCCTATAAATACACTGAATAATAAGCTAAGTAATAATTTCATTTTGGGATTATTTGTTGTTGAAGACTAGCTGCATTCCAAGCTGCAAACTCGCGCCTCTAGCTTTTGCTAGATTCGTATATTCTAATAAATTATCTGCAGCAAGATAGAGATTAAATTTATCAATTTTTGCACTCATTAAAAGTCCTATGTTTTTACTAGAACGTTTGTCATAAGTATATGTAACTCGCGATAGCAACTTATTGCCCCACTGTTTTTCATAGTAGGCCGTTAATGCTGTTTGAAAACCTCTAGGCCTTTTTACACTATATAAATGAGCACCTACTCGATTTTTATAAATTCTTTTTAATTGTGATGTACAATTACAGGGCTCTCCCCTATCCTCTCCAAAGGAATATTGTACAGAGCCATTTATTTTTAAGGGACGCCAACTTGTATAAGGATTAGACAAGCTATCTTCAAGGGTAACTGCATCCTCAAACTCATCCTCTAGCTCCTGCCAGTATGGAGTAGTCTCGACACCTTGTAAAGAACCAGGAAATTCAAGCTCAATACCACTCGTGTCGTAATCTCCTGTCGCACTAAAATTTCTTATATCTTCTTTATGTTTCACAAAACCAATATCTATAAAACTTCCTGTAACTGTCCATTGATCATTGAGAAAATGTGTAAACCCTATATCTAATCCCATTCCAATGTTATCACTTAGGAAAGCATTACTAGCAATTTCACCAACATCAGTAGACTCCTCATCATCAAATAATGATACAATTCCAGACGTGTTAACTCCTAGTCTTGCATTACGAAGTTGATGACTATAAAAATTAGGACCTTCCGGCGTACTTCTAGTGACAAAGGTTCCAGTGTTATCTATACTATTTACATTTGCTACGCTCATATAGACTTTGGCTCTTATTCCTAATTGCCAAGAGTCATTTACTTGTTTCTGTAATCCAAAGTGATATACAGAGAGTGACTCTGCTGTAAATGAAAGATCAGAAAAGTCAAATGCCTTATCAATGTAGTCTGCATTACCTCTATAGGCTAGCACTGCGATGTCTTTAGGGAAATAGATGAGTGCGTCTATCTCATGATACAAACCTCCAGAGTAATAAATCTCAGACTTTCTTGATCTCCAACCAAAAGATAAAATCTCTAGCTGCTGATTTAAGCTAAAATAATCCTTATTATCAAGCTCGGCGATTGCAATATCGATAGAGGTATTAATATCACGATCTGACCTAAAGAGGTCATAAGCGCTTACTCCAGAAGATCCTACCTCAACAGAAAAGCCTGATAAAAGTGGTATACCTATATGTTTATCAAAATTAATGACGCTTGCAGGATTACTTAGTAGTGATTGAGGCAACTCTTGAACATTATACAAAAGTTGTCTGTTTTGTGCAGACAACGTATTAAATGATACTAGAAAGATTATAATTGCTAGTATGCGCATACTAAAGATCTGAAAGTTCTAATGAATAAGTTGCTTTACTCTGCAAGGTTAAAATTCCCTCATTTACGACTCCATTAGTAAATAATGTCACTTCATTTACTAGCTGTATGGAATTTCTAATAGCTTCTATATCGTTTTCAGAAAGAATCACTTGATACCTTGTAGTAGCTACCTCCCCATTTTGTGATGCGGTTATAGGAAAGCTCACTTCATATTGAATGGCTCCAGTATTGTCTAAAAATAAAGATCTATTTATAAGAGCACTATCAAATGTATTATCAGAACGATATGTGAGCTCTATTTCTTTTAAATTTTCTTGAACCACATTATCATCAAGAAACTCGAGTCTAGTTGTATCTCTCACAACTAACTGAGCAGTATTTGTATTTGCAGTTTCAAAATCTGAAGCGTTGAGGGTAAAGAAAACAAGGTCTGCATCTATTTTTGGAGTAAGAACAACCTCATCAATACGATCTAGGTCTATATCACTTACACAAGAAGTAATTACTAATAGCTGAAGCACTACTACAATAACAAAATTTAACCGTCTATAATAACCCATATATGATACGTATTATGCCGTGAATGATTAAAACGATAGTTACGCATTTATTATTGCTATAAATGATCTCTAAGCTGAATGATACTATTGACTTCTTTTATTCCTTGCGGTAACACTAGTTTGTGGTAATTAAAACAAATTGCATCCATACCTACATTAATAGCACCTACAACATCTGCTTCATAAGTATCGCCTATCATAATGCTACTACCAGCTGTTACGCCCGCCTTTTCCATAGCTACATGAAAAATTTTAGGATTTGGCTTTTTCACATTGGCAGACTCACTAGTGGTCATGGTTTTAAAATAAGGTGCTAGTCCAGACTTTACCATTTTGGTAGTTTGCACCTCTTGAAAACCATTTGTAATAATGTGCATCTTATAGTTAGGCGCTAGATAATCTAGTAGTTCTATGGTGCCATCAAATAGAAAGTTATTCTCTGGTAAGTGGTTGATGTAATCGTCAGAAAGTCTATCAATAATATCATCTGTTACAGAAATACCCATTTTATCAAAGGTCTTTTTAAACCTTCCGTAGCGCAGTTGTGCTTTTGTAATGCGCTCTTCTCGATACCATTTCCATTGCTGGAAATTTATAGGGCTATAAACTTCTAAGAACTCGTCGTAATTAATAGACAGATTGTTGAGTTCAAAAATTTTGGCGAAAGCCAAACCACTATTACGGTCAAAGTCCCATAATGTATGATCTAGGTCAAAAAATATATCTGTAATGTTAGCCATTTGCTAGTAAGTGTCTAAAGAGTTTTTTACTGTAAATATCATCAAAGGAAGCGTTAGAAAATGAAATTCTAAACACGCCTCCTATGCTTTTAAGGCGATCTTGTAACTCCTTGAGAAGTACAAAATCAATAGTATGGTTTTTATAATTTATAATTGCATCAGACTGCATACACACGGGATTTATCACTAGTGGCGTCTGGATTTCATAATCGAGATCATAGTATAAAAATGATTGCGATGTACCTGCTCTAAAGCCTATAATCCCATCATATCCCATGGTAAAATCTTGTTGAATCTCTTGATCTAACGCATCTCGATATACGTGTGGCAAATTCAATTTAAAATTTGAGATATGTATACTGCGCAACGGTCTGTGCTCTATTTCTTCAAGACGCTTACGTTCTAAACCTAAAGAAACCTTATCACGTGCTGCTTGCGGTGAAACCAGCAAACCTACTTTACAATAATCTCCCACCATTTTTATGGTGCTTTGAAAACTACGTTTTGAATGCTTTATATTCTTCCCGTCCTTACCATAATCTCCTACTTGAAAAAATACCTGAAAGAGACACTTCTCATTTTTCTGCACATTTGTAAGCCACCCAAAGGTGTCATAAGGATCTTTACGAGCACCTACGAGAACTTGCGTACGTTTTAAAATTTCGCGCAAGCGTAATTTACTTATATCTCGCATATAACCTCCCAGCATGCGCAACACACCTAGCTTTCTATATTTAAAAGCTTGCGGCACGGTAATCATCATATGGGTGCTATATGCATTGTTTTTTATCTCGATTAATGGAAATTTATTAACAAGTACTGCAGCAAAGCGATGTATCCAAACATCAATAACTGGTTGCTGCAAAAACCCATGTATACCACCGAGACTCTCTGATGCAGGAAAGCGTCCCAACTCATCTTTTACGTGTGGTAAATACTCTTCATACCTACTTAACAAGTAAAATGTTGCGGCAAAAATATCATAAGGAATCTCTGTCGTTGCTTCTCTTATTTGGAAAAAGCACGGAACACCATCCCAGTCTTGCACACTTATATCCATAGAGAGCACTCCTTGATCAAAGAGCAAGTCTGTACTTCTTATGTGAAGTTCGTTACCTAATTTTTTGTTGGTATATGAAAGTTTAGGTCCCTCGTGAGCAATAAAAGCTTCTAGCTTACTAGTGAACTCCACCGGCACCCCAAGAATACGCGTACATATATGCTTGAATGTATATGAAACACGAGGTGTAATTTTATGCGTATAAACGAGTAACATGAGGCAGGCAGTGATTATAGAATGCCGTCATCGGCAAAGCTAAAATACTGCTTTTCGGTCACAATAATATGGTCTAAGACTTGGATATCTAGACTCTGCGCAGCCGTTTTTAGTTTGGCCGTAAGTAACTTATCTGCCTGTGATGGTTTAAGCGTTCCAGAAGGGTGATTATGTCCTAAAATCATACCGACAGCACTGAGTTCTATAGCTGTTTTCATGACTAACCGCACATCTACTAGCGTTCCCGTAAGTCCGCCTTTACTCACTTGTTCCTTGCGTAGTACCTTATTTGAATTATTTAAAAATAGCACCCAGAATTCCTCATGACCTAGCTCTCCTATTATAGGTTGTAATATTTGATAAGCATCTTTTGAGGAAGAAATACGCTTTCGCGAAAGCGTCTCTCCACCACTTCTCCTTCTCCCTAGTTCTAGCGCAGCAGCAATAGTAACTGCCTTTGCCTCTCCTATTCCTTTAAATTTCATTAAATCTTTTACCGAAAATTTACCCAGCTCTGAAAGATTATTCTCAGCTTGTGAGAGAATGCGCTTACTTAGTGCAACTGCGCTTTCTTCTCTAGAACCAGAACTTATTAAAATAGCGATTAACTCAGCATCAGATAATACAGATCTTCCTTTAATCATCAATTTCTCTCGTGGCCTATCATCTTCAGACCAATTTTTTATAGAAATATAGGAAGCAGCGTCTGTAGATGTTTTTATAGCCATAAGCCATAAATATAATGCTTTAGTCTGAATATCTGCATCTTAGCAATAAATCAACATCAGTTTATATTAGGATTACAAGTTCTAAGAGCAGTCCACTTAATAATACATACACCTTATATTATTCAAAGGGTCTTACAATTTGAGAATATGAAGAATGAGAAAATAGTACATTTACATTTCATTAATAAAGCGACAAATGTCTGAAATCATCACTTCCATTTTCTTCATTTTTGCAGTAATCGATCCTATAGGATCTATCCCTGTATATCTAGAAGCTACAAAAGAATTTGATTTACTTCACAAAAAGAAAATTGCTATTAGAGCTTCTGTGATAGCATTTTTAATACTCTTATTTTTTATTGTGATAGGGCAGCTCATTCTTGAGGGTATGTCTGTTTCATTAAATGCCTTCCAGATCTCTGGAGGAGTAATACTATTTCTATTTGCGCTGACTATGATTTTTGGCGATGGCAAACCAGAAGAAGAAAAGAGTAAAATAACAGATTATAAACACGTTACCATATTCCCTATTGCTATACCATCCATTGCTTCACCTGGAGCAATTATGGCAGTGGTTTTGATGACAGACAATCACATTTACTCCATACAAGAGCAGTTTATAGCTACAGCGCTCGTACTATTTGTTATAGGACTTACTTGCTTGATTTTACTTGGAGCAAATAAACTTCAAGAACGCATAGGCAACTATGGGATTACAGTTATTAGTAAAATAATGGGACTCATCTTAGCCGCATATGCTGTACAAAGTATTTTAAGCGGGATAAGCTCTTATTTTGGAACCGCTACGGCTTAAAGTTTAATTAGAGTACCTCACAATAACCATCATTATGTTTTTAATAGATAAGCCATTTGCTTCAGATTTTCTTATTGCAACTATAAAGGAAAATAACTACCCCATTATTGCAACTCCAGTTGCGATGTCTATCATACAAGATGACACACTTAACTGGATAGAAGAGCAGGATGCTATAACTATCTATAACGATAATCCAGAGACAACGCTATACTCAAATTCAGAAAATGCGCTGGTATGGATAGAACAGCACCTAGGAGATAGCCAGCTTGCTCGACAAATAAATATTTTAAAGGACAAAGTCCAGTTTAGAGAGCTTACTAAAAGCTTGTTTCCAGACTTTTATTTCCAAAAGCTTTCTCTAACTGATGTGCATCTTCTAGATGCCGAAACATTGAAATTTCCTTTTGTTATAAAACCTAGCGTTGGCTTTTTCAGTATAGGTGTTCATATCATTCAAGATCGAAACGATTGGGAAAAGGCAAAGAAAGAGCTACACCCAGAGAAGCTCAAAAGCATCTTTCCAAAAAACGTACTGGACACCACATATTTCATTATTGAAGAATTTATTCAAGGAGAAGAATTTGCAATAGATTACTATCACAATGCAAACGGTGAGGTTGTTATTTTAAACATTTTACACCATCTATTTTCTTCTGGAAAGGACACTAGCGATCGGGTTTATAGCACCTCAAAAGAGATTATCACCACGCATAGTGCTGCCATACATGAATTCTTAAGTGCATTAGGACAAGAGTTGCAACTCAAGAATTTTCCTGCGCATGCAGAGATACGCATAGATGCTTCTGGAAAAATCACTCCTATTGAGGTTAATCCGTTGCGTTTTGGAGGATTTTGCACTACGGGTGACTCACTTGGCGTTACTGTAGATTTTAATTCTTATGTATGCTTTCGCGAAAGCAAAAAACCTAACTGGGACCACATATTTAAAGGCAAGGAAGATAAAGTCTTTAGCATTATTATACTAGATAATAGCACAGGCATCCCTGCCGAAGATATCAAAAGTTTTGACTACAAAAAGATAGCTACAATGTTTGAAAAATCAGTATTAGTAAGGCCACTAGATATACATAGCTATCCCGTATTTGGATTTATTTTTACAGAGACAAGCCCTGGTAATGAGCGTGAACTCACAGATATCTTAATTTCTGATTTAAAAGAATACGTTACTACATAACCTCAACAACATTTTTGAATTTTATAATAAGCCTAACACTTTCTATTCGCTAGGAGTGTATAGCCGTACTATCTTTGCAAGGTTAAAGAAGTACCATACATTATAAAACTCACGTCATGAATAAAACGATATTATCGCTGCTTGTTATATTTTTTATTATAAGCTGCAAGAACGCTACAGAAACAAAAGAAGTAGAAGACACCCAAGAAAGCCCTGTAATTACTGAAGTAGCTTCTTTTACAGGACAACAGGTTACAGGTGTAACGGTGAGTAATGAGGGAAGAATATTTGCTAATTTCCCAAGATGGAGAAAAAGTGTAGAAAACTCTGTAGTTGAAGTATTAGAAAATAATGAATCGGCTGCATTCCCTAATGAACAGTGGAATACATGGGAAGATGGAAAAGAAGTCAATGATTCGCTTTTTGTAGCGGTACAATCTGTAGTCGCTTTCAATAATGACTTATATGTAGTTGATACTCGTAATCCACTATTTGGCGGAGTGATTGATAACCCTAAAATCTTTGTATTTGACTTAACGACAAACTCATTAAAACGCATCTACACTATTACAGAAAGCAGCATCCATAAAGACTCATACATAAACGATGTGCGTATAGATGCAAAAAACAATAAAGCTTACTTTACAGACTCTGGACATGCAGGACTTGTAGTTTTAGATCTTGAGTCTGGCGAATCCAAAAGAGTCTTAAATGAGCACACCTCAACACTAGCTGAAGTAAGCCAGCTTACATTTCCTGATGGCAGTACTTGGGAGAACAAAGTACATTCTGATGGTATTGCATTAGATGTAAATAGTGACATTTTATATTACCACGCACTGAGCGGTTATAGCTTATATGCTATCCCAACAGCAACACTTATTAATGGCACACAAGAAGAAATTGAAAATAGCGTGTCTCTAGTTAAAAAAACGAGCGCACCAGATGGGATGATACTTGATGATGCTGGTAACCTATACTTCGCCGACTTAGAGAATAATAAGGTGATGAAAATGGATACTAACACTAAAGAAATTTCTACACTTGTTGAAGGTGACCAAGTGCGCTGGGCAGATACCTTTAGTATTTACAAAGGCGATTTATATTACACCAACTCTAGAATAAATGAAATTACAGGTCCTCTAGGAGAAATGAAATTTACTATTAATAAAGTGAGTATTGATTAAATAAAAGCCTTTCAATTTCACGCATTAAAAAACCGCTTTATCCTTTAAGATAAAGCGGTTTTTCTATGTAACAATTTACATATTCTTAATAAGCATCATCATGTACAAAAGCTACCGCTCTACCTGATGGATCATTCATATTTTTAAAAGCTTCATCCCATTCTAGTGCTGTAGGCGTACTACAAGCTACACTTGGCACAGAAGGCACACAGCGTGCTGCAGCATCACTCGGGAAGTGCTCTTCAAAAATGGTACGGTAGTAAAACTCTTCTTTATTTTGAGGCGTATGGATAGGGAATCTATGATGGGCATTTTCCATTTGAGTTGCACTCACGGCTTCATCTACTACGTCCTTAAGACTATCAATCCATGAGTAGCCTACACCGTCTGAGAACTGCTCTTTCTGTCTCCAAGCTACACTTTCTGGTAAATACTTTTCAAAAGCCTTACGCAAGATCCATTTTTCCATCTTACGCTCCTTAGTAATCATTTTATCTTGAGGATTAAGACGCATAGCGACATCCATAAATTCTTTATCTAAGAAAGGCACACGCCCTTCTATTCCCCAGGCTGCAAGTGATTTATTTGCACGTAGACAGTCATACATGTGTAACTTATCTAGTTTACGCACAGTCTCCTCATGAAACTCTTTTGCATTTGGTGCTTTATGGAAGTATAAATATCCTCCAAAAATCTCATCTGCTCCTTCTCCTGAGAGCACCATTTTTACTCCCATAGATTTAATCACACGTGCCATTAAGTACATAGGCGTACTCGCTCTTATCGTAGTGATATCATATGTTTCTAGGTGATAGATTACATCACGTATAGCATCTAGTCCTTCTTGTATCGTAAACTCAATAGGGTGATGTACTGTCCCTATATGATCTGCTACCACCTGAGCAGCTGCTAGATCTGGAGAACCCTTGAGTCCTATACTAAAAGAGTGCAGCTGTGGCCACCATGCAGCTTGCTCATCACCAGATTCTATACGCTTTTCTGCATATAGCTTTGCAACTGCACTGGTGATTGAAGAATCTAAACCTCCAGAAAGTAATACCCCATAAGGCACATCACTCATAAGTTGGCGTTTTATAGATGCCGCAAGTGCATCGTGTAACTCTTCTATACTTGACTCGTTATCTTTTACGTTATCATATTCCATCCAATCACGAGAGTACCAGCGTGTGAGCTCTCCTGTTACACTAGAGTAATAATGTCCTGGAGGAAATAATTCTATCTTAGAACAAACACCTTCTAGTGCCTTTAACTCAGAAGCTACATAAAAAGTCCCGTGCTGATCCCATCCCATGTATAGCGGAATAATTCCCATGTGATCACGGGCTACAAAATATTCATCTTTGGCTACGTCATATAGTGCAAAGCCAAAAATCCCGTTGAGCTTGTCACAAAAGTCATGACCGTGTTCTTTATATAACGCGAGAATTACCTCACAATCTGATGCCGTTTGAAACTCGTAATCACTCGTTAGGGTTTCACGAAGTTCTTTATGGTTATATATCTCTCCATTTGCTGCGAGCACAAGACTCTTATCTTTTGAAAATAACGGTTGTTTCCCAGAAGCTGGATCTACTATAGACAGACGTTCGTGTGTCATGATGGCATTCTCATTATTAAAAACCCCATTCCAATCCGGCCCTCTGTGGCGGATTTTTTTTGACATTTCTAATAATTGAGGACGTAAATCTTCGGCTTTCTCCTTAAGATCAAAGGCGCATACAATTCCACACATGATTTTATATATTTATTGTTATTGATAAGGCAAATATGCAATTACACTTCCATTAATAAAACGAATAATACAAATACAGTAACATATTATAACTTTATTACACATAAACGTATTAATTTGAAGGTATACGCTTTCGCGAAAGCGTACTTCTAAAACATTTTGAAAGTTTTAGCACTTTTGTGAGACTTACAACATAACTTTGAAGGAGCCTTGAGAGCTATTTCAAGACTAATTAACTCTAAAACAATATTACTATTATGAAAAAGTTTTTTATGACTGCGGTGGTGGCACTAGCATTTGTTGCTGCACCATCTGTGAATGCACAAGATTTTAATGTAGATAAAAGCCCTATGGATCAAGCGGCTTTTCCATCTAATTACAAGGAATCAAATAAGCTAGTAAAAGTAACATATAGCCGTCCACAACTTAAGGAGCGTGAGCTTTCAAAACTTGCTCCAGACGGAAAAGTATGGAGACTAGGTGCAAATGAAGCAGCAGAGATTACTCTTTACAAGGACATGAAATTAGGTACGACACCAGTAAAAGCAGGTACATATACAATGTATGCAATGCCTAATGGCGCTGAGTGGACCATTATTTTAAGCTCTGACCTTAATGTATGGGGTTCTTACTTCTACAAAGAAGCAAATGATGTAGCTCGTATCACAGTACCGGTAACACAAGCAGATGATGCGATCGAGTATTTTGGTATGGAATTTATGCCAGTAGATCAAGGAGCTCACCTTCATATGGCATGGGGTAATGCTCGTGTAGAAGTACCTTTCTACAACTAGTCTTTAGATTTTATACAACATACAAAACCCGAATTTCTGTAATAGAAATTCGGGTTTTTCTTTTAGGTACAGTAGATGCAATATTGAGATTTCTAATCTTGAAAATCACCTTTTAGCCATTTTGCGACTTTAAGCTCCCACTGTACTTCTTTCATATGATCGATAGAGTGGTTAGTCTCTTTATCAAATAATTGCTGAGTAGCGATGCGCTCTTCCTCTACTTCTTTATAGAGCATTTTAATTTCTTCAAGACTATTTGAAGTAAACGTAAACGCGGCTACTTTATCTTCAAGCTTACGTGCATACACTTCTGTAATATCAAAATGTGTTTGCTCATGAGCCAGAAGATGCTTGCTCTTTTCTTGATGTCGCACCCATGAATACTCAGGATAAAAATGAGCAGTAACAGTTAAGCTCGCTTTATCTATATACCCCTCACCATTAGAAGCATATCCTTGACTGATACCTGTACTAGAACTCGCTGCCCAGCGTTCTAAAGAATCTGGTGTTCCTTTAAAATCTGACCATTGCAGTATACGCTGGCTATGCCAAGGAAGTCGTTCTGGAGCATCAGAGACAGATACAAAGGCTATTGCAAATAATATGATAAATACTCTATTCAATGTTATTAGGTTTTTTGTTTCTTCTTGCGTGCTGCAGGAAACAGTACGTTATTTAAAATCAAACGATAACCAGGGGAGTTAGGATGCAGTTCTAACTCTGTCTTAGGATCACCTACTCTGTGCTGGTAATCTTCTGGATCGTGACCTCCATAAAAAGTAAAGAATCCTTTCCCTTTAATCCCATGAATATATCTCGCTTCACCATTAGTAAGGTTTTCACCCATTACTAACACATTAGACTTGATAGTCTCTGGATCATAACTGGTAGTCTGTCCCATAAAGCCTTTTACAAGTGCAGTATGATTTTGACAAAGCATCGTAGGAATAGGATCCCATTTTGCACTATAATCTTTTAAGGTAAAATAATCTGTTTGAAAAGGAATCTTACGCTTGCGCGTCATATCAATAGACGAAAACTCGTAGGTAGTAGGAGAACGCTCTAGGGTATAGTTTTTAAAAGCAAATGTTTTCTGGAAGTCTATTTTTGAAGTATATCCTGGTTCGCTAGGATCTCCGTCAAACATAGGTTCACAAATATCTACTCCCTCGGCAGAGAGGGCAATATCGAAGCTATCTGTTGCACTACACATGGCAAACATAAAGCCTCCACCCACAACATAGTCACGTATTTTAAGAGCTACATCGCCTTTCTCCTTAGATACTTTATCGTAACCTAATTTGGCAGCAAGTGCTTCGGCTGCTTTTTTCTCTTCTATATACCAAGGCGCGGCGCGGTAGGATCCATAAAATTTCCCAAACTGTCCTGTAAAATCTTCATGGTGTAGGTGCAACCAGTCGTATAAAATAAGCTGGTCACTCAACACTTCTGTATCGTAAATAGTAGTGTAAGGAATCTCTGCATAAGTAAGCACCATGGTCACGGCATCATCCCAAGGCACTTTACTGTCTGGTGTGTACACGGCAATTTTTGGCGCTTTTTCTAGCACTACAGCTTCCATATTTTGAGAAGGACTCGCTATCTCCGTAAGAATTTGTTCCGTTTGTGAGTCTGATAATACTTCATAAGAGACACCACGTATTGTACATTCGCGGCGTACCTCTTCGGTATCTGGCAGCAAGAAAGAGCCGCCTCTATAGTTAAGTAACCACTTTACTTTTTGGTTTTTATCAAGTGACCAGTAGGTAATTCCATATGCTTTAAGATGTTCCCTTTGAGTCTCTATATCCATAGGAATGAGGATATATGACGCTTTCGCGAAAGCGAAATTCAATATCAAAAAGGATAAAATAAGTAGTTTCTTCATTGTCAATTTTATAACGTTGAAATTACAAAAATCGTGCACAAAAAAAACCCTTATAATAATAAGGGTTCTAATCATTGATTTACTCTGGTTTAACTAAAAACTCTCAGAAAAACCTGTGTGTGCTATATAATTTGAAGAAGCAATCGTATCAATAAAAATCCAATCTGACTGCACTCCAGAACCACTTAAAGTTACTTTAAGATAGCCACGCTCAGTTGCATTAAAGTAATTAAGTCCATCTATAAGAATGGTCATTGCTTGTTGAAATCCTGTAATTGTCGCTGCATCACCTCCTAAAATACCTTCAAAACCAGGCGAACTAACAGAAGCTGTTGCAAGCTCCTTACCAACAGCAGTTCCATCTTGCAGGGTAAGATCATTATACCACGCATTATGTGTATCTCCCGCAAGAACAACCACATCTTTCCCCACAAAGCTATTCATTAACTCTTCTCGTTCTACTAAGTATCCATCCCAAGCATCAAGGTTATAAGGAATGGTATTAGACACACGTCCTATTTCTTGGGCAGTAAGCGCTGGATCATTTGCTTGTACACGTAGTTTAAGCGTTACCAGCTCGGTAAGCTGCGCTTGAAAAAAAGCCGTAGTTCCGGCAGACACCGATCCTGTTGCTCCTATTTCTCCTAGAATGGTTCCTATTGTAATGATAAGCTCTGCCGGTATAAACATTTTTCCCATAAGCACCTGCTGCCCTATTACTTGATACTTTGAAGAACTATTTGCTAGGGTACTCTGGAACCAGCTCTTTTGTTGTGCGCCTAACATACTACGGTTAGGATCTACTAGATCTTCGCCAAATGCAGTAAAATCAAAACTACCAGTACTCCCAAAATAGTTATTAAAATCTAGTTGCTTATCACGACCTATTAATCGAGTATCAAGCATAATTAAATCTGCAAGATCTCCTATCTTAAAACTTCTATATATGATATTTACATCATTTGTCATTGCTGGTAAATACTCGCTATATGCTTGGAGTGCTGCCTGCTTGCGAGTTTCAAAATCACCTTCGTTATCTTGATGATTTTGGGCTCCATCTTGATAAGTGTCATTTGTAATCTCGTGATCATCCCACACGGCAATAAACGGTTTTTTTTGATGTGCTAATTGTAGTCCAGCATCACTGCGATATTGACGATATCTCTGGCGATAATCATCAAGACTTACGATTTCATGATTAGGCTCGGGAACTCTGCCTAATGCAACTGTACTCTCATTTGTTCCATATTGATTCTCTCCATACTCGTAAATATAATCTCCCAAGTGGACTATGATATCTACGTCAGAATTTCCAAGTGCGTCATATACATTAAAAAGTCCGGCAGCATAGTTTGCACAAGACACCACTCCCATAGATACTGCATCAAGGCCACTCGATGGTAAAGTAATAGTCTCTCCTATTACAGAAATAGTGTTATCTTCTAGGTTTGCAAAGCGATAATATAATTTTTGACCTGCCTCCAGATCTTGTACCTCAACACTAACTGTAAAGTCACGGCTACTGTCTGTAATCACCTCACCACTTCTTACGATAGTATTAAAATTTATATCTGTACTTAATTCATAAGTAATCGTTGCTTGACTTGCTTCTGTAGTATAATGTGTCCAGATAATAACCTGATTACTAGTAGGGTCAAAACTTGCTACGCCAAGTTCAAAATTAGATGTCGTTAGGTTATCTGGTATGATCGCATTATTCAACGTTAGATCATCATCATTAGAACAGCTTATAAAGTTAGGAATCAATATTATACCGCCAGTAGCTAGCAATGTATTTCTTAGAAAAAGTCTCCTTTTATTAGATGGATTACTCATAAAAATATGTGTTTGATTTTGTGACACATAATTAAAGTTCATCCTTAAAGTCTGAGTTATTCTAAAGTTAAAGTAGTTTTATGAAACCAAGTGGTATGTTATTTTAACATTAGTATACTACTTCAAACGGTGTGGCTAGGTTAAGAATATAGACACACCTCATGTGCAATTCAACAGACTTGAAATAAGGGAGGAATCAAAAAATGTACATATTTTGTGCGGAGAAATAAATAGCACGATCATTTAGAAACCTGGAATTTGAGATACTTCCCTTGCGTTTATCTGCAACTCTAGTGTGATGATTTATAACGCTTTCGCGAAAGCGAAATTTAACGCAAGAAAACACGAAAGCCCCAATAGCAATACTTTTGAGGCTTTTTCTATAATTATATCATTTTCTAAAAAGGAACATCATCATCCTCATTCTCACTTGGGAGTCCTGGTGGTGGTCCACCAAAGGCATCATCTGCACTAGGTAGTGCATTAGGATTAAAAGTATCATCATTTGCGGCAGCATTCATACTACTTGCAAACTCGTATGGCGTAGAAAAGTCATCAAGGTTATCAAACTTACCTAAGTGACCAACGAACTTAAGACGTATGTTATCAAGACCACCGTTACGGTGCTTTGCTACAATAAACTCTCCTTGTCCTTCTGTTGGGCTGCGTTCATCATCATCCCATTCTTCAATTTTATAGTATTCTGGACGGTAGATAAAAGATACAATATCTGCATCCTGCTCGATCGCTCCAGATTCACGAAGGTCTGAAAGTAAAGGTCTTTTACTACCTCCACGCGTCTCCACCGCACGTGATAGCTGTGACAGCGCAATTACTGGTATAGAAAGTTCCTTTGCAAGTGCTTTGAGGTTACGAGAAATCATCGAGATTTCTTGCTCTCGGTTACCTCCACCCTTTTGAGAAGAACCACCCGTCATTAACTGCAGGTAATCAATCATTATTATTTTAATCCCAAACTGTGATGCGAGACGTCTTGCCTTTGCACGTAAGTCAAAAATAGAAAGCGATGGTGTATCATCAATAAATAAAGGAGCCTTCTCTAAGCTTTTTACTTTCACATTGAGCTGCTCCCATTCATGCTTCTCTAACTTTCCTGTTCTTAGTTTTTCTGAAGATAATCCCGTTTCTGACGAAATCAAACGAGTAATCAACTGTACAGAAGACATCTCCAGTGAGAAGAATGCTACTGGTATATTTTGATCTACCGCCATGTTACGAGCCATCGTAAGTGTCATCGCTGTTTTACCCATACCTGGACGAGCTGCAACGATAATTAAATCTGATGGTTGCCATCCAGAGGTAAGCTCATCTACTTTATGAAAACCAGTAGGAATACCTGATAATCCCTCTTGATTTGCTATCTCTTCAATTCGCTTTTTTGCTTGTATTACAAGGTTCTGAGCACTCTCAGAACTACGTTTTACGTTTCCTTGAGTTACTTCATACAATTTTGTTTCTGCAGTGTCTAAGAGGTCAAATACATCTGTAGTTTCATCATACGCCTCTTCAATAATTTCATTAGAAATTTTAATGAGTGAACGCTGTATAAACTTCTGTAAGATGATACGAGCGTGATACTCTATGTGGGCAGAAGAGGCTACTTTTTGAGTGAGTTGGATCAGGTAATAATCACCTCCAGCTACATCCAGCTTACCCATCTTCTTAAGTTGCTCAGAAACAGTTAATAAGTCGACTGGTTGCCCTTCTTCAAAGAGCACTCTTATCGCCTCAAAAATATGTCTATGCTGATCTTTATAAAAAACCTCTGGTGATAGGATGTCAATTACTTCATCTACACCTTTCTTGTCAATCATAAGCGCACCAAGCACAACAACCTCAAGATCAAGTGCTTGTGGTGGTATTTTTCCTTTTTCAAGGCTAATTACTTGACCTTTAGAAGTGTTATATGCTGGCTTCGGCTTAGTTTGTTCCATAGCTACGAAAGTAAATAAATAGTTATGCGAGATACGCTTTCGCGAAAGCGTAGTACTCACAGGTCATTAACAATTGAACTGTTAATAACTAGAAAATATTGTTAATAAGGGTAAAAAAATCCGCACTGGAAAAGCGCGGATTATGGCATCAAGTGAAAAAGGTCTTGTTAGCCTTTGAAGACTCCCATTTCTGAATATTTATTCATCCTTTGTTCCACGAGTTCTGTTGGTGATAAGTTCTTAAATTCGTCAAAAGCTTTTAATATTGATTCTTTTACAGTAAGAAAAGCCTCTGGACGGTTTGCATGCGCTCCGCCTAATGGTTCTTTTACAATCTCGTCTATAAGCTTCTGTTTTTTCATATCTGTAGCTGTAAGCTTTAAAGCCTCTGCTGCCTGTTCTTTGTACTCCCAGCTTCTCCATAAAATTGAAGAACATGACTCTGGTGAGATTACAGAATACCAAGTATTTTCAAGCATAAGAACTTTGTTACCTACACCTATTCCTAAGGCTCCACCACTTGCTCCTTCACCTATAATTATCACGATAATAGGCACTTTTAGACGTGTCATCTCAAGAATATTACGAGCAATAGCTTCTCCTTGTCCACGCTCTTCTGCTTCAAGACCTGGGTATGCTCCTGGTGTATCCACTATAGAAACTACAGGTACTCCAAATTTCTCGGCGCTTTTCATAAGACGTAACGCCTTACGGTAACCTTCTGGATTTGCCATACCGAAGTTACGGTACTGCCTTGTTTTTGTGTTATAACCCTTCTGCTGACCAATGAACATAAATGACTGATCACCTATCTTTCCTAGGCCACCTATCATTGCTTTGTCATCTTTTACATTACGATCTCCGTGAAGCTCTAAAAAAGTATCACCACAGATAGCGTTTATGTAATCTAAAGTATAAGGACGATTAGGGTGTCTTGATAATTGAACACGCTGCCATGCCGTTAGATTTTTATAAATATCCTTTTTAGTAGCAGCTAGTTTTTTTTCTATTTGCTTACAAGTCTGGGTAACGTCTACATCGCTCTCTTGGCCTATTAAGGCACATTTTTCCAGTTGCTCTTCAAGCTCTTTGATTGGTAATTCGAAATCTAAATATTCCATTCTCAAGGTTTTAAGACGCACAATGGCGCTTTACTTTCGGTTAGGTATAGTCAACAAATATAATGGTTTTCTTAAGAGACTCAAGCCTCTTTAACAGCCTTGAATTTTTTACTATTCTTAAGCACTCCATTTGCAATAACTACGGCGAGAATTACAAGCGCGCCATAGTAAAATTCTTTACTCATTTGCTCTGCATCTCCTAGCACTATAAATGCTAGTAAAATTCCATATACAGGTTCAAGATTGATGGTAAGCATGATCGTATAAGGACTTAAATGTTTCATAACTGCTACAGCTGCTATAAAAGCATAAGCCGTACACACAGAGGCTAATATACCAATGTATACCCAATCCATAGTAGGTAAGACAAAAAACTGTGCAGAAAAGAATGTGTCTGGCCTTGCAATTACGAGATAGGCTGTCACACACAGACTCCCGATGAGTAACTCGTAAAAGGATATTTTTGTAGGATGATGGTTTTCTATAAACTTCCAATTAATTAAGGTAAATACTGCCGACAAAAATGCAGAAAAGAGCGCTAGTAATATTCCCGTTTGATAGGCAGTTTCTACTTCAAAAATAACATATAGTGC
Source organism: Dokdonia sp. Hel_I_63 (assembly GCF_007827285.1). Taxonomy (NCBI): domain Bacteria; kingdom Pseudomonadati; phylum Bacteroidota; class Flavobacteriia; order Flavobacteriales; family Flavobacteriaceae; genus Dokdonia; species Dokdonia sp. Hel_I_63. The sequence continues at coordinate 3,280,593 of NZ_VISD01000001.1, forward strand.
GCCTACAACGATAGCTCCAAAAAGTAACTCATACCAGATTACTTTACGCTTATAAAATATAGGTTCGAGTAGGGCTGTAAAAAATGCGCCTGTACTCATCATTGCAAGTGTAATAGAGACATTAGATTCCTTAATTGCCCCAAAAAAGGTAAGCCAGTGCACAGCAATGACTAAACCTGCAATAGCAAAACCTACTAATGTTTTACGCGAAACTGCAAGAGAGACCCCTCGAATCTTTATGTACACAAATATGAAAATACTTGCTAGTCCCATTCTGAACCAAACTAAGGGCACAGCATCTATAGTTATAAGCGCTCCAAGTACTGCTGTAAATCCCCAAATAAATACTATGAGGTGAAAATGAAGGTATGCCTTAAGCTTATCGTTTTGCATTGCGAAGAAGATATACTGCGAGTATAGCAAAAAGTATATTAGGTGTCCAAACTGCAACTAAAGGCGGGAAATCTGATTGCTCTGCAAGCGTTCCAAAAACTTTATCAAAGAATATAAAAACAAAAGCAAGCACAATACCAAAAGCAAGATTAATCCCCATCCCTCCACGACGCTTCATGGCGCTTACAGCTACTGCAATAATTGTGAGAATATATGCAGCAACAGGTAAACTATAGCGTTTTTGCAAAGTCACTTCATAGCGACTTATATAAGAAGACCCTCTTGATTTTTCTTTTGCAATAAACTTTCTTAACTCTGGTGTACTTAAGGTCTCTGCTATGTACTCTACAGGGGTAAGGTCATCCATGTCAAAATTAAATACTGTATCTAATTTTGCCTTACTTTCTAAGATGTCACCATTTTCTGTAATCGTTCGCTTCTTAAAGCTGTTCAAGGTATATGTCGTATCCTCTTCGTTATATCGTATACGAATAGCGCTCATTTTGTAAGTCATTTTATTGCCTTCAAAATGTTCCCATGTAAAATTACGTCCTGTCTTCGTACGAGGTGTAAAACTGCTTACATAGATATAGTCTCCAGTGTCAATCTGCCTGTAGACATTCTGCGTTTCTCGATCTTTCTTATTCTTTTTTAAGTACTCAAAAATGAACTCGTTGTAGCCTTTGTTTGCCCGTGGAGCAAGATAAGTACCTAAAAAGAAAGCGCCCACACAGACTATGGTTGCCCCTATTAAATAAGGTCTTAAAAATCTATAAAATGACACTCCACTACTCAAGAAGGCAATGACCTCCGTATTGTTCGCCAGTTTTGAGGTAAACCATATTACCGATAAAAATAGAAATAAGGGGAAAAGTAGGTTTGCAAAGTATATTGTAAAATTAAGGTAATACAAAGCTACCTCTCCAAAAGGGGCTTCATTGGCTAAGATTTTATCAATCTTCTCTGCAAGATTTACAATAATACCTATGGGTATAAACAGCACAAGCATCGTGACAAAAGTCCCGATGTATCGCTTTACTATATACCAGTCTAGAATTTTCAATTATAAACGATTATCCATTTGTTTTACCATCATCTCTTTCCAAGTAACAAAGTCTCCTGCAATAATATGCTTGCGCGCTTCACGTACTAACCACATATAGAAACCTAAATTGTGGATGGTAGCAATTTGCATTCCTAACAACTCATGACATTTAAACAAGTGACGAAGATAGGCTTTACTATATTCTGTATCTACCCAAGTAAGGCCCATTTCGTCTATAGGAGAAAAGTCCTCTTCCCATTTAAGGTTTTTAATATTTATACTACCATAGGCAGTAAATAACATTCCGTTACGAGCATTTCTTGTAGGCATCACACAGTCAAACATATCTACACCTAACGCAATATTCTCTAAAATATTTATAGGAGTACCTACTCCCATTAAATATCTAGGTTTATCCTTGGGCAATATAGCAGTTACAACTTCTGTCATTCCATACATTTCTTCGGCTGGCTCTCCTACAGAAAGTCCGCCTATGGCGTTTCCAAAAGCACCCGCATTTGCAATATATTCGGCAGATTGTGCTCTTAGATCTTTATACGTACTTCCCTGTACAATAGGGAATAATGCTTGCTCATGACCATATAATGCAGGAATTTTATTAAAATGATTTATACAACGATCTAGCCATCTATGAGTCATGTGCATAGATCTCTTTGCATAACGATAATCACATGGATATGGTGTGCACTCATCAAATGCCATCATAATATCTGCACCTATCTGGCGCTGGATTTCCATCACATTTTCTGGTGTAAATAAGTGCATAGACCCATCAACGTGAGACTTAAAACGCACTCCTTCTTCCTTAATCTTACGTCTATTAGAAAGAGAGTATACTTGATACCCACCACTATCTGTAAGAATAGGTCGGTCCCAGTTCATGAACTTATGTAGTCCACCTGCCTTTTGCATGATATCCATTTTGGGACGCAAATACAGGTGATAAGTATTACCTAATATAATATCTGGATTAATATCTTCTCTAAGCTCGCGCTGGTGAACACCCTTTACAGATGCTACCGTTCCTACGGGCATAAAAATGGGAGTCTCAATGACACCGTGATCTGTAGTAAGTTTACCTGCTCTCGCTTGTGATGCAGGATCTGTTGTAAGTAAGTCAAATTGCATAAGAGGCAAAGATATAACTTAGATACAATTTAAAATGAAAGTTACAGTGTCATTTTAAAGGTTAAAAGTGTCTGCATATTAAATCAATGTAACAACATACCAAATACTGAAGCCTAACAAAGCAATTATGCTCACTATACTAAGAAAATTCATCCCTTTAGAGAGCCTCGCATCTGCAGGAATGCTTTCATCTCTCAATGATAAGTAGTTGCAAATGGCATAAAATGGAGCTGTTAGAAAAGATAAAATTGTCGCAAGTTTTACGAGAGCTCCCATCTCGCTTATTAAGAAAAATAATATCCCACAGGTTCCAAGAATTAAGATTATTAAATAAAATAAGTATCCTCGTTTTTTAAAACCAAAACCTAATAATGTAGTCGTAGCATCTAGCGCTCTAGGAGATGCATCTAATGTAGTAAGCGTGGTGCTAAACATTGTTGTAAATGCAGCAACACCAATAAGCAAGGTTGCCCAATCACCCAGACTTGCTGTATACATATTGATAAGCTGGCTAGCAAACACAACTCCCTTTTGAGAAAAAGTCTCTCCAGTACCAAACATAACTAATGCTCCTAAGGTCATGAAGCAGATACCTAATACAATTGCACCAGCATACCCAATATTAAAATCAAAAATTGAATTACGCATTGCGTCTTTACCTTTATCTCTTTTTTCTAGTGTCCATAATGAATGCCATATAGAAATATCAAGCGGCGCTGGCATCCACCCCATAAAGGCAATTAGAAATGCAACAGCCGCTCCTTCTGTTGGTATAATTTGGAGCAAATTTGCCGGAGTTCCCATTCCTTGGTTAGTTACGCTTTCGCGAAAAGCCAAAAAGACAGCCACCAGCGTACTCACAGTAAGTGCAATAATGATCATCTTCATTAGTTTATCTAGAATCCTATACTTACCTATGGCTAGTATTGCAGCACACAGTATTGTAATAGCGACACTCCATATGGCTACATCATTAGTAATTCCAAAAAGCTGAACAGCTATTCCTGCAGTTACAATAGTTACTGCTGTCTGAATAGTAAACATAGTAGCTAGTGTCAAAAAGAAATAAACCCACAAAACAGGCTTACCTAATTTCATATACCCAACTAGCAAACTGTTTCCAGTTGCTGAGGCATACCTAGGCCCAAACTGGAAGAATGGATATTTTATAATATTTACGAGAATCAAAGCCCACAGGAGACCAAAGCCAAAATCGGCGCCTGCTCTAGTGCTTTGCACAAGATGAGAAACCCCAATAGCCGCGCCAGCAAATAGTAATCCTGGTCCTAACTTTTTAAAGGGTATAGCTTTCAATTATCTTCTGTTTTAATTACGTCTGCGAGTAATCTGCGAGCACGTAGAAGCTTCACTTTTACATTACTCATAGGTTCTTCAAGCTGCTCTGCCATCTCTTTATAGCTCATTTCTTGAAAGTAACGCAAATTAATGATTTCTTGATAGTGAGGCTTTAAAGTCTTAATGTAAGCTAGTAATTCAGATAAATTCTGCTCTTTGATGAGTACATCTTCTGGAGAAGGGTTTAAGTCGGCAACTTTCTTTACTCGCTCGTCATCACGATCGGAAATATGAGATCTTATAGAAGACTCTTTTTTCCTAATAATATCAATGTGTATATTTTTTGATATCGTAATTAACCATGTGGCAAATCTATACTCTTCTTTATAACTGTCTATTTTTGAAAATGCTTTTGAAAACGTCTGGATGGTAATATCCTCTGCGTCATAAGCGTTTTTAGTTCGCTTGAGTTGGAAACCATATACCTCACTCCAAAAGGAATTAAGCAAGAAATTGAAAGCACTTTGCTTTCCTTCTTTTGCTCGGGATATTTCTAGAATAATTTTTTCGGGGGTTACTTCCACCGTGTAGGTTTTGTGAAAAGGTTACAGATAAAGATACTCATTTGTACACATACCAACGTAATCTCATAAATAGGATATAAATAAGTCAAATCTTTTTCTTGTAAACGCGCAGCGCTACAACCTACCGTAATCCATGCACATAAATAACGTACACCAATAATGAGCGCTACCCACTGCCAGTTAAACTGAGTTACAAGAAGGGCAATTGCTCCTACTAAGAACAAACACTGACTTATATAAAATAGCGCTAGCAATGATTTCTCTAAAAACTTATAGTGTACCGCAGTACTTATATGCCTGCGCTTTTGAGTTATCCAACTTGCAAAAGTTTTCTTAGGAGTAGAAATTGTAAATGATTCTGGAGAAAACTGTATCGCTGTATTCTTACGCGTGCTTGCCTCGTTTACAAACAGGTCGTCATCACCACTTTGAATTTTAATATGGTTGATAAATCCTTTTTGCTCATAAAAAACATCTGAAGTATACGCTAGGTTACGACCTACGCCCATATAAGGTCTACCCGCTTTTGCCCAACTAAAATATTGCAAAGCAGTTATCAAAGTTTCAAATCTTATAAGCTTATTAATCCAAGATCCTTTGATTTTCTCATAAGCTCCATAACCTAACACAATCTCCTTTTCTTCACTAAAGGAGGAAGCCATGTGCTGTAACCAGTGATTTGATGCGGGAACACAATCTGCATCTGTAAATAACATGTGCTTATGCTGTGCTCGTTTTATCCCAAGCGTAAGTGCGTATTTTTTATTACCCCAAAAAGTTTCATTATTTACCACATTTACTTGCTGCACATTCGTATTGGCTAGTTTAAATGCTTCCATTATATCTTCTGTATCATCAGAAGATGCATCATTAATTAAAATAACTTCAAATTCTGGATAGTCTTGAGATAGTATTTTTGGGATATTTTTTTGAAGATTTGCCGACTCGTTTTTGGCACAAATAATTACAGAAACTGAAGGAAGCGAACTTCTATTGGTGTTAGAAATTTTCGCGAAAGCAAATATCCAATAGAAAATGTAAAAAGTCACGTTAATAAACGTGACTCCTATAAATATATAAAATAGTAGTGTAAAAATGTGTTCCAATAGATAGAGGTCTTATTTCTCTACAGAACAATCACCCATTTCTTCGGGCATTTTACCGCACATACCACAAGCCTCACCGCTCTTATTAAGAAAAGGGCTTTGACTGGCACAGGTACCAGCAAACTTACCGTCTTTTTTTGCCCAGATTTTAATTGCAATACCTGCTACTGATAGTGCAAGAAGGGCTAATGTTATTAATAGTAACTCCATGACAAATATTTTGCACAAAGATACAGAAAGGCATTAGGAAGTAAAAGTTTTTTAAAAAAAGGAAAGTCCTTAGTTATTGTCAAAATTTATGATAGCAACTTCATTTGCTTGTGTTGCTTCTTTGCTACCGCCCTTAGGCTCAATTGTAATATTAATACTCGCCATACGCTCCTCATAAGGAATTTCTACAAGGTTGTCTTTTGTAACCTTAAGAATATCTAGAGGAACTAATGTCCCATCTACAGATGCCCACATCTGGTACACTTGCTCGTCTGGAAGCTCAGGCAACGTATTTACGTGTATGTATGAACGCTGCTCCAGCTCGTTAACATAAGCAACAGCCTCTAACCGCTGTGCACGCACATTACCTTGTAAAATATACTTCTGGGTTGATGTATTATTGAGAATCATAAATTGCTCCTCTACAGATTGTAACATCTCTCTGTTTGAAACAATATCATCATTTAAGTTTTCAAGTAGGTTTGATGTAAACCTCCTATCGTCTAGTAACTCTTGATTTTGGTTATAAATCATAATGGCAACTAGCCCAAAAAATGCTGCTATCATACATGCGGTAATTGCAAGAATAGGTAAAGCACGTTTAGGTTTAGTTCTTGCTACATTTACGATAGTAGAACGTAATTCCTCAGGAACTTTTACGGCATATGATACCGCGTAGTTCTCAAGGTTTTCTTGTAATTCTATATAAGTTTGCTTCACCTCAGGATACTTATCTATATAGTGCTCAGCTTCCTGAGACTCTATAGGCGATGTAGCTCCCATAAGGTAACGCTCTAATAAATCGCTCTCTAAAAATTGTGAAACTCTATCACTCATAACGTACTGATCATAAAAAATAATACTCCAAATAGTTTACGCATTTCTCGCAGGCCTATTTTTAACCTAGACTTTACGGTACCTAACGGTATGTTCAACTCTTCGCTTGCCTCTTGCTGGGTCATTCCTTGAAAAAACAAAGCATCAATTACAACTCTGTACTTATCTTCAAGTCCATTTGCGTGTTCTTGAATATCCATATGCTCTATTGCCAGCGAGGTAGACTGTAAATGATATACGTTTGAATCGTCCGTTTGGACTTCTTTATTCATTTTTCTTTTACGACTACGCACCTTGTCTATAGCCGTGTTTTGAACTACTCTAAAAAGCCAGGTAAACAGACGCGCTTTATCAGCATCATATTTATGTGCGTTTTTCCAAATTTTGACAAATGATTCTTGCAATACGTCTTGAGCAAGCTCCTCATCGTGGGTCACTTTAATCGCAACACCATACAGAGCATCTGCATAGTTGTCATATAATAACCCTATAGCACGCTCATCTCCAGCTTTAAGGAGTTCTACAATATGTTTTTCGACAAATGTCTTCAAAAAGTATGTTTTTCTTGAATTAACAAAATCTTAAGAATACAATTCCATCCTACACTTCAAGTTAGTGCGTATTATTAAGAAAGGAAAAGATTTTACTATAAACTCTGTAAACAACGTATTATTATGAAACCCAAAAATATAATTTTAATTGCAGTAATCTCATTCTTTTCTCTGAGCAGTTATGCACAATCGGACATCGCAGATATTATCTTACATTCTGAAAATCACACAACCTTTACTGCAGCAATAAAAGCAGCAAATCTTGTTTCTACCCTCAAAGAAAAAGGTCCATATACCATATTTGCCCCTACCAATGAAGCATTTGACAAACTTGAGCAAGGAAAACTACAATTCCTCCTACAGTCAGAAAATAAAGCTACACTATCTACTACGCTTACCTATCATATAATACCAGCCTATCTCACCGCAACTAATATTGTTAACCAAATAACAATAGGAGACGGAACCTTTAAAATGACAACTGTTGCTGGCAATATTCTCACAGCCTCTATTAAAGGTGGTGATGTACTACTCACAGACAGTTTAGGGAATACTGCAAAAATCATTGCTACAGATTTGAAAGGTTCTAACGGCATCACCCACGTGATTGACGGAGTATTGATGCCTAGAAATTAGAATTGCCTCAAGTCTAGTTTAGTTGAGAAAGCCCCATGCGAGTGGGGCTTTTTTTTTACGCTTTCGCGAAAAAGGGATAGACTACAAAACGTAGAAATAGAAAAAGAGCAGCCATTGAGCTGCTCTTTCTTTATTCGAGAACTACCTCTTATCTAATTTTTTTTGAGCTTAAATCACATTCACCTCTGGAACAATCTTTATCCCAAACATTTCATTAACGGCTGCTTGAATTTTGATAGCAACTCCCCAGACTTCTGCTCCAGTTGCACTCCCATGATTAACTAATACAAGCGCTTGCTTATCATGCACACCCGCATCTCCAAATCTTTTCCCTTTAAAACCAGCTTGCTCAATAAGCCATCCAGCAGGAACTTTAATTTGCTCATTACCTATCGGATAAAAAGGTATTTCGGTATGCTCTTTTCTGAGTTCGGTAAACTGAGCTTGAGAGATTACTGGGTTTTTAAAAAATGACCCGCTATTTCCTATCTTTTTAGGATCTGGCAACTTAGACTGGCGTATAGCAATCACAGCGTTTGAGATATCTACCAAGGTTGGGTTTGTTATTTCTTTCGCTTTAAGCGTGTCATAAATAGCACCGTACTCTGTATTTATTTTATGATTCCTTTTTGTGAGTTTAAAAGTGACCGAGGTTATTACATATTGATCCTTGAGCTCATTTTTAAAAATAGAATCTCTATATCCAAAAGCACAATCTTCAAGTGTAAAAACACGCTCTTGTTGTGTAGCTCTATGCACTGCCTCACATGAGTAAAAAGTATCTTTTAATTCTACTCCGTAAGCACCTATATTCTGGATAGGTGATGTTCCCACATTACCCGGAATAAGGGATAGATTTTCAACGCCTCCTAGGTTATTGTTTACACAGTACAATACAAACTCATGCCAGTTTTCTCCTCCAGCTACCTTAAGCAAGATTTCATCTTCAGTAAATGACTCATTTACCACTGCAATACTCTTAAGGTCACAATGAATCACTAGCCTATCGACATCTTGAGTGAGAAGCATATTACTCCCTCCACCTATTACAAAAGGATTGGGATATGCTTCATTTGCAAGCAATTCTTTTAAGCTATCAATAGAAGAAACGCTCGCAAAATAGCGAGCGTTTACATCTATACCAAAGGTATTATACTTCTTAAGCGATACGTTTTCTTGTACCTGCATTAATCTTGATATTGCTCTAATGCTACTTTAAGAATCTCTACAGCATCTTTTAAGTGGTTTTCTTCTAGAACATAAGCGATACGCACTTGGTTAAGACCTACGTTTTCACTACTGTAAAATCCAGCTGCTGGAGCTACCATTATTGTTCTTCCATCTAAGTCAAAAGACTCTAGTAACCACTGTGCAAAAGCATCTGCATTTTTTATTGGAAGCTCTGCAATACAGTAAAATGCTCCTTTAGGCTTTGCTACTTTTACTCCCGGTATAGCTTCTAGTCCCGCTACAAGAATATCTCTACGAGACACATACTCTTCAATCACATCGTCAAAATAACTTTGCGGAGTATCTAATGCTGCCTCAGATGCAATTTGTGCAAATGTAGGCGGACTTAAACGTGCTTGTGCAAACTTCATAGCAGTACTCATAAGTTCTTTATTACGACTTACAATACACCCTATACGAGCTCCACACATAGAAAAACGCTTTGATACAGAATCTATCATAATAGCATGATTATCTATATCTCGTTCTTTCATTACTGAGTGATGCTGGTGACCATCGTAGGCAAACTCACGATACACCTCGTCTGCTATAAGAAATAGATCGTGCTTTTTAACTAACTCTGCTAATTGACGTATTTCTTCTTGAGAATATAAATATCCCGTTGGGTTGCCAGGATTACAAATAACGATTGCCTTTGTCTTGTCAGATATCAATTTTTCAAAATCTGAAATAGGAGGTAATGCAAATCCCTCCTCTAGTGTAGATATAACAGGAACTACTGTCACACCACTCGCAGTTGCAAATCCATTATAGTTTGCATAAAAGGGTTCTGGAATAATAATTTCATCACCTGGGTCTGTTACACTTCCCATTGCAAATAGTAATGCTTCAGATCCTCCTGTAGAGATAATTATATCTTCAGAGGTAACATCAATACCATGATTACTGTAATAAGAAGCAAGTTTATCTCTGTAAGATTGAAATCCTGCACTATGGCTATAAGCCAGCACTTCTAGGTCATTATTTTTTACCGCATCAAGTGCTACTTTTGGTGTCTTAATATCTGGTTGACCAATGTTAAGTTGGTGAATTTTTATTCCTCGTGCTTTGGCCGCATCGGCAAATGGTACGAGTTTACGTATAGGTGATTGAGGCATTGCGAGCCCCTTCTTTGATATTGCTGGCATAATGTATTTTTCTTTATACAAAAATGCGGAATTTATTGGTGTTTTTAAAGCGTGTGCAAGGGTATTTTGCTTTCGCGAAAGCGCATAAAAAAAGACCGCCATTACGACAGTCTCTTTTGAATGTTATGCAAACAACCTATTGACCAGCTTCTGGTTTTACCGTCCCCTTAATTTTGAGACTTTGTGGCACTTCTGATGCATTAGAATAAACGGTTATTGTTCTTCTAATAGGACCTTCTCGATTAGTATCATATTTTACTTCTATCTCACCTTTCTCTCCTGGCTGGATAGGACTTTCTGGTTTCTTAGGTATTGTACATCCACAAGTAGAGTATACGCGAGCAACAATAAGCACGTCATTTCCAGTGTTTGTAAATGTAAATTTACGCACACCATCTGCTCCATATGCTATCTCGCCATAATCTATAACTTCTGAATCAAAGGTGATTTCAGCTTTTTTCTCTTGTGCTTGAACGCTCACTACTAAAAGCATAGCGACAAATAAAAATAGAACCTTTTTCATAATATTTAATGTTTGAGGGATTTCAAATGTAACTACAAATTGAACACCTGCCAAGAATGATATTAACATTAACATGGTATGTTACCATATACACGTGCCAAAAATAGCACTTAGTCTACACAATAATCCTACTGTTATCCCTACTTTTGCCTTCTTTAAGTCAATAATTAGACCAAACTATGAGTATAGCATCAAAATATGATTCTACCCAAGTAGAAGATAAGTGGTACAGCTACTGGATGGAACACAACTACTTCCATTCTACACCAGACAATAGAGAACCGTATACAATCGTGATACCTCCTCCTAACGTAACTGGCGTCTTACACATGGGACATATGCTCAACAACACGATTCAAGACGTTTTAGTGCGTCGCGCTCGACTGTTAGGAAAAAATGCTTGCTGGGTGCCTGGAACAGATCACGCTTCTATTGCTACAGAAGCAAAGGTAGTTGCACGTCTTAAAGAACAAGGAATAAAAAAATCCGATCTTACTCGTGAGGAGTTTCTTGCGCATGCATGGGAGTGGAAAGAAGAATATGGTGGCGTAATCCTCGATCAGCTTAAAAAGCTCGGAGCTTCCTGTGACTGGGAGCGTACTGCCTTTACAATGGATCCAGCAATGTCTGAGTCTGTTATAAAGACCTTTGTAGATCTTTATGACAAAGGACTTATATACCGTGGCTACCGCATGGTAAACTGGGATCCAGAAGCAAAAACTACACTTTCTGACGAGGAAGTAATACATGAAGAGCGCCAAGGACTTCTATATTACCTTAACTACAAACTAGAAGGCTCTGATGAAACATTAACGATTGCCACTACACGTCCAGAAACTATTTTTGGCGATACTGCTATATGCATTAACCCTACAGACGAACGCTTTGCGCACCTTAAGGGTAAGAAAGCAATTGTACCTATAAGTGGTCGTGTGATTCCTATTATAGAAGATGAATATGTAGATCTTGATTTTGGAACAGGATGCCTCAAGGTGACTCCTGCACACGACGAGAATGACAAAATGCTGGGCGATAAACATAAGCTAGAAGTAATAGACATCTTTAATAATGACGCTTCACTTAACAGCTTTGGACTTCACTACGAAGGTCAAGATCGTTTTGAATGTCGTAAGAATATCAAAAAAGAACTTGAAGAAATAGGTGCTCTAGTAAAAACAGAGAACCACATTAATAAAGTAGGAACGTCAGAGCGCACAAAAGCCGTAATAGAGCCTAGACTATCTGACCAGTGGTTCCTTAAAATGGAAGAGCTCGTAAAACCAGCTATAAAAGCTGTGCTTGAAACTGGCGAGGTAAAATTATTTCCTAAGAAGTTTGAAAACACCTACCGTCACTGGATGGAGAATATACGTGACTGGAATATCTCTCGACAACTTTGGTGGGGACAGCAAATTCCTGCTTACTTCTATGGAGAGGGAAAAGAGGATTTTGTAGTTGCCGAATCTGTTGAGGATGCTGTTACGCTTTCGCGAAAGCGTACCGGAAACGATTCCCTCACTGTCGAAGATTTACGTCAAGACGAAGATGCTATGGACACTTGGTTCAGCTCTTGGTTATGGCCTATGAGCGTTTTTGACGGAGTGCGCAATCCAGACAACGAGGAGTTTAACTACTACTACCCTACTAATGATCTTGTGACAGGACCAGATATTTTATTCTTCTGGGTAGCGCGTATGATTATCGCTGGATATGAGTACACAGATAAAAGACCTTTCCAAAATGTTTACCTAACCGGTTTAGTACGTGACAAGCAGCGTCGCAAGATGTCTAAGTCACTAGGTAACTCACCAGACGCGCTAGAGCTCATAAAAGAGTACGGAGCAGATGGCGTGCGTGTAGGATTACTATTAAGTAGTGCTGCCGGTAATGACCTTATGTTTGATGAAGATCTTCTTAAACAAGGAAAAGGGTTTATCAAAAAAAATTTAAGCGCCTTTAGTCTCATACAAGGATGGGAGATAGACGAGACTATACCACAACCTGCACATAGCGCCCAAGGTATTGAGTGGTATACAAACCGCTTTAACCAAACACTTCTCGAGATAGAAGATCACTTCTCAAAGTACCGCATCTCAGACGCCCTAATGGCGAGTTATAAAGTTGTATGGAATGACTTCTGTGGGTGGTTATTAGAGATTGTAAAACCAGCATACCAACAACCTATAGATCGTAAGACGTATGATGCAGTAATTGCAGCATTTGAAAACAACCTACGTATTCTTCATCCTTTTATTCCTTTTGCATCTGAAGAGATCTGGCAGACTATCGCTACTCGTTCTCCAGAAGAAGCGCTAATTATTAATAAATGGCCAGAAGGAGGCGAAGTAAACGAGCAAATCATTGCAGATTTTGACTACGCAACACAAGTTGTTTCAGGAATAAGAACGATAAGAAAAAGCAAAAACATTGCTTTTAAAGATCAGATAGAATTACATATTTTAAGCAACGAGAAAGCATCATCAGACTATGATGGCATCATCTCAAAGCTAGGTAATGTGAGTGAGATTGCTTTCGCGAAAGCACCACTAGACGGAGCACTTTCCTTTAGGGTAAAATCTAACGAGTACTTCATACCTCTCGCAGGAGCTATAGACGTAGAGGCAGAAGTTGCAAAAATTGAAGAAGAACTTCAATACACAAAAGGATTCTTGATGTCAGTTTCAAAAAAGCTATCTAATGAGCGCTTTGTAAGCAACGCACCAGAGAAGGTGGTCGCTATCGAAAAACAAAAAATGGCAGATGCCGAAGCAAAAATAGAAGCGCTAGAAAAGCGTCTTGCTAGTTTGACATAGACTTTCAAATACCTATTATAACAACAAAGGCGCAGATATTATCTGCGCCTTTGTTATTTTATGTAATCCCATAGAAGGTTTTACAAATATTTATTTGCAGCTTCGATATAGGCTTCCTTTGCTTCTCGCGTAGTCATAGACTTAACTTGCAGCAATGCATTAATCTTAAAGGCACTCACAAGCTCGTGCTCGCCTTCATTGTTACTAAATGTATTCTTTTGCGTAGCTTGCTTATACAATGCATAAAATTGCAAAAGTACATCAGGTGGAAATTCTTGCTTAGAGTTACTTACCCTACGGAAGGCTTCTTCAAATTTTTCATGAAGCACCTTCTTATCCATTATATTGATGCTATTATCGATTGCGCTCCTTTTACTACGTCGTTAAGTTTTACATCTAATTTTGTTCCTAAAGGAAGATATAAATCTACACGAGAACCAAAACGTATAAAACCACTATCGTCTCCCTGCACTACCATCTGCCCTTCTTCTGCATAATTGATAATGCGCTTAGCAAGAGCTCCAGCAATCTGACGATAAAGAACGTCACCAAACTTTTCTGTGCTTACCACTACGGTTGTACGTTCATTCTCTGTACTTGATTTAGGATGCCAAGCTACTAGGTATTTACCTGGATGATACTTGCTGTAAGCAATACGTCCTCCACCTGGATAACGAGTTACATGCACATTAAGTGGAGACATAAAAACAGAAACCTGAAGACGTTTATCTTTAAAATACTCTGCCTCATACACCTCTTCAATAACAACTACTTTACCATCTACAGGAGAGGTAAGCACATTTGCATCATTAGGCGCAGTGCGCTCAGGATTTCTAAAAAACTGAAGTACTAAATATAATAGCACACCTAATACGATGGCTATTAAATAAAACAACCAGTTTTTATCTAAAAACCTATTAGCAACTAATATAAGTCCCGTAAAAATAACGAGTGATATTACTATAATTTTATATCCTTCTTTATGGAACATAGTCAAGTACAATTAAAAATAAGTATAAAAATGGTGCAGCAAATACAATACTATCGAGCCTATCATAAAGACCACCGTGACCTGGCATAATACGACCACTGTCTTTCACCCCAGCTTGACGCTTAAGTTGTGACTGAATTAAATCTCCTAGCGTACCAAATATTGATGTTACTACAGCTATGGTTAACCAGAGCTTTAAACTAAGGAGATCTGTAAAAAAGTAAAATAATAGACTAGCTAAACAGCAAAACACTAGTCCCCCAACAAACCCTTCTACGGTTTTGTTAGGAGAAATACGCTCTAGCAATTTATGCTTTCCTATACTCTTACCCACTATAAATGCAAAGGTATCATTTATCCATATAAGAGCAAATACACTAGCCACCAGCAAAGACGTATATTCCCCCTTATATGACGGAAGTAGTATTGTAAATACGACTCCCCCTATTATATAAAATATGGTGTAGGCATACTTTTGAGTAACTGTAATATATCGCTCTGAAGGCCTAATAAGATTTTTAATGAGATAGAGGTTTACTGTAATCGTAAGCGCTAGAAAAACCAATGTTGCACTTCTATCTAACTTCAAGTAACACAAAACAACTACACAAGCTAGTAGCAAAACATAAGAAAGCAATGACTTTATTTCAATCAGTTTAAGAAACTCATATAATACCACCACTCCTAATCCTAGGAATACAATTAAATATGTAGTCTCTAATGAGAATATAGCAAGCAACAACAATGTCACATAGAGCAATCCTGAAAGCCCTCTAATAATTATTTCTCGCATATTAAAAATCTTCTAGCAATAATAAGTAGAGATTCTTTGTACTACTTCCATAGGTCATAAAATCTTTATCATCTTCTTTTGACTCAAAATTCTTAATTGTAGTAATATTAGTAGGAATACTTCCAGAATTTCTATTTTTTATGAGTCTTAATCCCTCTCCTATTGTGTTTACTATTTGACTAGTGGTACCGAAGACGATAATATTTTTAGGTAAGTCGTGTAACTTAATTTCCTTTAATTGTTTCGAACAAACTAATAGGGAGCCATCATTTGCCACAAGACTCTCGCAGGTAGTAAGGAAAAATGAAGCTTCTTTATTTGTTCCAAAATTCAGATTATACCCTTTGAAGTTATCTATAAGATTATCATCAGTACAGTAAACATTTTCCTCGTACCAATCATTTTCTAACAAAATATTGTCAAAATTATCATTAATCTCATCTTGATTAAGAGCATACAAAAAGCGCCCTCCATTTATGATAAAGTTTTTCGTGAAACGCTCGTCTGCTGGAGTATTAATATCCGGCATATATTTACTGCGCACTTCACCTTCTTTATTGCTATGGGGGCTATCTGATTTAGATGTATTTCCAAAGATTTTTCTAAATAGACTCATCAATAGATTTGCTCAACGCTTGGTGTATTATTCAAATATAAAAAATCTTGACTGAACCGTAGGTACAATCAAGATTTTTTGAGAGTTTCTCCCTTAATGGCTTAGTCTGTGACTAAACTAGTGGTTTAATTTCAGAATCTTCAGAAGCTTCTTCAATTTCTTCTGGTCCGAAAGCTCTTTTTCCAAAAATCTCTTCTAGATTATCTTTAAAAATCACTTCTTTATCAAGAAGATACTCCGCTAATTGCGTAAGCTTATCTTTTTCTTTAGTAAGTAAATCAACAGCTCTCTGATATTGACCCTCAATTATATTAGAGATCTCCTTATCAATTATTTCCGCTGTCTGCTCACTATAGGGCTTAGTAAAACCATTATCTGATTGTCCTGACGAATCATAATAGGTAAGATTACCTACTTTATCATTTAATCCATAAACAGTAACCATCATTCTAGCCTGCTTAGTTACTTTCTCAAGATCACTTAAAGCTCCAGTGGATATCTTGTTAAAGATTACCTTTTCTGCTGCTCTACCTCCCAAGGCAGCACACATTTCGTCTAGCATTTGTTCTGGACGAACGATAAGACGCTCTTCAGGCAAATACCAAGCCGCTCCTAATGATTGCCCACGAGGAACAATAGTCACTTTTACAAGTGGTGCAGCATGCTCTAGCATCCAACTCACTGTAGCGTGTCCTGCTTCATGAAAAGCAATTGCGCGCTTCTCGTCTGGTGTGATAATTTTATTTTTCTTTTCAAGTCCTCCCACAATACGATCTACCGCATCTAAGAAATCTTGTTTACCTACTGCTTTGCTTCCTTTACGAGCAGCAATAAGTGCAGCTTCGTTACACATGTTTGCTATATCTGCTCCAGAAAAACCTGGAGTTTGCTTTGCAAGAAAATCAACATCAAGCTCATCATCTACCTTTTTTAGTGGACGAAGGTGAACTTCAAAAATCTCTTTACGCTCACGCACATCTGGAAGATCTACATAAATTTGACGATCAAATCGACCTGCACGCATTAAAGCTTTATCAAGAACGTCTGCTCTGTTTGTAGCAGCGAGCACTATCACATTTGTATTAGTACCAAAACCATCCATCTCAGTTAGAAGTTGGTTAAGTGTATTCTCACGCTCATCATTACCTCCAGAAAAATTATTTTTTCCACGAGCACGACCTATTGCATCGATCTCATCTATAAATATTATAGCTGGAGATTTTTCTTTTGCTTGTTTGAATAAATCACGCACACGTGAAGCTCCGACACCTACAAACATCTCAACAAAGTCTGATCCTGACAGTGAAAAGAAAGGCACTTTTGCTTCTCCTGCAACTGCCTTTGCAAGTAATGTTTTACCCGTCCCTGGTTGCCCTACTAATAGTGCGCCCTTAGGAATCTTACCTCCTAAACTTGTATATTTTTCAGGATTCTTCAAGAAATCTACAATCTCTTGTATTTCTTCTTTTGCTCCTTCAAGTCCTGCAACGTCTTTAAATGTAGTTTTAACATCTGTTTTCTCGTCAAATAATTTAGCTTTTGACTTACCTATGTTAAAAATCTGACCTCCAGGACCGCCTCCTCCACCAGAAGACATGCGTCTCATGATGAAAATCCAAAGTCCTATAATAAGTATAAAAGGAAGAAAACTAGCAACGAGTCCCCACATATCACCTTCTGTCTCATAAGAAACTCTAGTGTCTAGATTGTTTTCATCAATCGTAGTGTTGATATCATTTTCAAAATTCTGTAAATCTCCTATCTCAAAACGATAATCCGGAGCACCTGCAGAGGGCTTTAAAAAACCAGTGGCACGCCCTTTATTATGGATCTCTTTTGTTTCTGCTTCTTTAGTAAGATAAACCTTTACAGAGTTTTTATTTACAATTTCTACACGTGCAACATCACCAGCTTCAAGGTATTCTTCAAATTGATAAAGAGAAGTCTTTTGTGCTTCACCTAATCCAGAACTACCAGTAAGCATACTGATTGCAATAAATATTATAACTATTAAACCGTATATCCAGTAAGAACTAAACTTAGGTTTATTAGGCGGAGTACCGCCTGAATTTTTTTCTTCTTTAGCCATTTAATCTTTTTTTTAATAATCTGATGGGATTGTAATAATCTTTGCGTCACCCCAAAGACTTTCTATATCATAGAATTCACGTATGTGCTTTTGAAAAACATGAACAACTACATTAACGTAGTCCATGAGCACCCATTCTTGATTTTCCATACCCTCTATATGCCATGCTTTTTCTTGCAAAGCCTTACTAGCAGTTTTTTGTATGGAACTTACGATAGCTCCCACTTGCGTGTTTGATGTTCCATCACATATGATAAAATAATCACAAACCGTATTTTCTATATCTCTAAGGTCCAGTATATCAATATTCTGTCCCTTCACATCTTCAATTCCCTCGACAATCTTAGCAATTAATTGATCTGTATTCTTTTCCTTATTTACCATTAAATTCTTTAATTTACACAAAGTTATTACAAATTTACGTTACTCTGCGGTCTTAACACAAGTTTAGACTGGGTGTTTTACATATGCGCATAGACAAACTTCATACCATTGACTCGACTAATGATTACCTCAAACGTATTTCCAAAGAAGAAAACGCAGAGGAAGACATCGTAGTCTGGGCATTAGAACAAACCGCTGGACGAGGACAAATGGGCACTCAATGGCAAACAGAGAGTGGTAAAAACCTAACTTTCAGCGTCTTTAGAAAAGTAAAGCGAATTACCATTGATGAACAATTTTATGCCCTTATGGCAGCTTCCCTTGCTGTTAAAGATGTGTTATCTCAACTTCTAATAAAAAATGTTCGTGTCAAATGGCCAAACGACATATTGACAGATAACGACAAAATATGCGGCATACTTATAGAGAGTGTCATAAAAGGCGGGCAACTTGACGCAATGATCTTAGGTGTAGGACTTAATGTTAATCAGACACAGTGGGAGAATGTACCTCGCGCCACCTCTATAAAATCAAGAACTGGAATTCATTTTGAGTTAGAAGAAATTTTATCGCTACTACTCAAGAGATTTCATCACTATGTTGACCTACTTCTCAAAGGAGAGTTCAACACCATCAAAAATGATTATGAAGCTCACTTATTTAAAAAAGACAAGCCTGCTACTTTTCTTTCGGTAGATGAACGTCAGTTTGTTGGGATAATCAAAGGTGTTTCAGAGTCTGGAAAACTTCTGCTTCAAGAAGAAAACGATGTAGTAAATGAATACGATCTTAAGGAAATTCAATTGTTATATTAAGAGTACGCTTTCGCGAAAGCGTAACAACCCACAATTCATTATTTAGTATCTTTGTAACGCTATAAAAAATGCTATGCAAGAAGAACTCACTATTACTAAGCCAGAGCGCGTCGCAAAGCCAAAATGGCTTCGCGTAAAACTACCTACTGGTAAGAAATATAAAGACCTACGTAGTCTAGTAGACAAATACAGTCTTAATACGATATGTACCTCTGGAAGTTGCCCAAATATGGGTGAATGCTGGAGTGAAGGTACCGCAACATTTATGATTCTCGGGAACACATGTACTCGTTCTTGTGGATTTTGTGGTGTAAAAACGGGTCGTCCAGAGCAAGTAGATTGGGAAGAACCAGAAAAAGTTGCTCGATCTATTAAATTAATGGACATTAAGCACGCAGTGATCACTTCTGTAGATCGCGATGACCTCAAGGATATGGGAACTATAATTTGGGCAGAAACTGTACAAGCTATACGACGCATGAATCCAAATACAACTCTAGAAACTCTTATTCCTGATTTTCAAGGTAGAGAAGATTTACTGGATCGTATTGTGACTGTAGCACCAGAAGTGGTGTCTCACAACATGGAAACTGTAAAACGTCTTACTCGTGAAGTGCGTATACAAGCAAAATATGAACGTAGTCTTGGAATTTTAAAATATTTAAAAGACAGCGGCATTAAGCGTACAAAGTCTGGTATTATGCTAGGTTTAGGTGAAACTGAAGAAGAAGTAATTCAAACTTTGAAGGACTTACGATCTGTTAATTTAGATATCGTAACAATAGGTCAGTACTTACAACCTTCAAAAAAACACCTTCCTGTAAAACAATTTATCACTCCAGATCAGTTTCAGAAATATGAGAAGATTGGTTTAGAAATGGGATTCCGTCATGTGGAGAGTGGTGCACTCGTGCGCTCTTCTTACAAAGCACAGAAACACCTTACATAAAAGCATGACTACACTTAAGATTGCTATCAACGGTTTTGGCCGCATAGGGCGTACTGTGTTTAGACTTATTGAAGAGCATCCTGCAATGGAAGTAGTCGCAATTAATGATCTAGCAGACGCCCGCACTTTATCTCATCTACTCAAATACGATAGTATTCAAGGTGTTCTTAAAAAAGAGGTGTCACATAGTGAGGATACTATCATTATAGACGGTAAAATTATCCCGCTATATAATGAGCGCGAGATAAACAATATCCCTTGGAATGTTACATCTCCAGATATAGTTATAGAAAGTACGGGTAAATTTAAAACTAGAATTGATCTTGAAAAACATATAAGTGCTGGCGCAGCTAAAGTAATTTTAAGTGTGCCGCCACTTGACGAAGACATACCCATGATCGTTATGGGAGTAAATGATCATGAAATAAAAGACAGCGACACTATTATTTCAAACGCATCATGTACTACAAATAATGCTGCACCTATGGTGCAAATTATAGACGAATTGTGTGGTGTGGAGCAAGCCTACATAACTACAATACACTCTTACACAACAGATCAAAGTTTACATGATCAACCGCACCGCGATTTAAGAAGAGCACGGGCGGCAGGACAAAGTATTGTACCTACTACCACTGGAGCAGCCAAAGCCTTAACAAGTATCTTTCCTCATCTCTCTGATGTAATAGGTGGTTGTGGAATACGAGTACCAGTTCCAAATGGATCTCTCACGGATATTACATTCAATGTAAAAAGAGACACCTCAATTATCAAAATTAATGAAGCTATGCGCAAAGCATCATTAGGAAGATTTAAAGGTATTATATCTTATACAGAAGATCCCATAGTATCAATAGACATTGTAGGAAATCCCTACTCATGCACTTTTGATTCACAAATGACATCTGTTATAGGTAAGATGGTGAAAATTATAGGCTGGTATGATAACGAAATGGGATATTCTAGCAGAATAGTTGACTTAATACTACGGATTTCTACAAAATAATATATATTGCAGTTGAATAATCAGAATTTCTTATGAATTTGCTATTAGTACGTTTTCTTATAGCGCTTTTTCTTTCTTATCCTGTGATAAGTATTGCCCAAGAAAGAGAGAATATAGAGGAAACGCTTACCAATGATAAAATAGACTCGCTTCTTAAGCGAGCTGTAATTGCAGTTTCTGATCGCAATTACAATCAAGCCATTGATATACTAAAGTATTCTAGAGACCTTGCAACTGGCATAGGCCACACAAAGCGCATAGGTCTTGCATCTGGAACTCTTGCAAAACTTTATTTCCAACTTAATGATTACGAAAAAGCTCTTGTTGAAAACGAACGCGCAATAGCTTTACAGAAAGAAACTAAAAGCCTCGATCTCTTAGGACAGAGTTACATCACAGCCACTCAACTCGCTCTTATAAAAAAAGATACAACAACCGCTCTAACCTATATTGCAAATGGTATTGTAACTCTAGAAAACAGTAATCGAGACGACCTTAAAGCCCAACTACACACGTTAAAAGGTGACATTTTAAGAGATAGCGAAAGTCACCTAGACGCCATTTCATCTTACAATAAGAGTATTGAATACGCAAAAAATGAAAAAAGTGACTATCTAAAAACTCAAGCCCTGACTAATAAGGCATTAAGCCTTGCTCAATTGAGAAGACTTGAAGAAGCAGATGAGACATTATTAGAAGTTGAATCTTTGTTAAGTTCTAATAATTATCCCAGCATAAATAGTACACTTTTTAAAGTTAAGCACCTTGTTGCGCAAGGACGAGGCAACTACAGAGAGGCTAATGATTATTTAACATCATATTATCAGGCAACAGATCAAAATACACTAAGCACAGTGTCAAGCGTTCCATTACCTACATCAGAGAGCCCAGAACTTGATGAAATGGTAAAACGACTAGAAAAAACTATTGAAATCGAAGAGGATAGAAACTCTAGAGCAATGAGACTTACACTTGTACTCAGTATTGCCCTCTGCTCTATCCTTGCCTTGCTTACCTTATCATTATACAAGAATAACAACCTTAGAGCAAAAGCTAATGAGCTTTTGCAAGCTAAAAACGTAGAGCTTGTAATTGCAAGAGATAATGCAGAAAAAGCGTCCATGGTAAAAGCCCAGTTCTTGTCCACAATAACGCATGAGCTACGAACACCTATGTATGCTGTTACAGGATTAACACACTTACTCCTTTCTGAAAACCCAACAGAAGATCAGAAAAAGCACCTTGACTCTCTCAAATTTTCTGGAGAGTATCTACTTTCCCTTATAAATAACATACTTGACCTCAATAAACTAGAGGCAAATAAAGTAGAGGTAGAAGAAACAGCATTTAACATTAAAAAACGTATTGAAGATGTGTTATTTGCCTTAGGTAAATCTGCTAGAGATAAAGGAAATAAATTACATATTGACTTTGATCCAAATATCCCTACAGAACTTCTGGGAGATCCATTAATGATTTCTCAAGTACTAATCAACCTAGTAGGAAACGCGATAAAATTCACTCGAGATGGTGACGTATGGGTTCGCGTACAGAAGATTAGCCAAGGCGAATCAGACATTAAACTACACTTTGAAATTGAAGATAATGGCGAAGGAATTTCAAAAAAGAAACAAAAGACAATTTTCCAAAACTTCACTCAAGGCTCTGTAGCTATTAATAGAAAATTTGGCGGTACAGGCTTAGGGCTATCTATTGTTAAGAATCTACTAGACCTACTTAATAGCGAGATATTATTAGAAAGCACCTTAGGCAAGGGAACTACTTTTAAATTTGATCTTAATTACAACTTGATCAAGACACTACCAGGTGAAGCAAATGCAAATGAAATCGTGTACGAAATAGATTATAATGCCCTTGAGAATCGTCACATACTTGTAGTAGAAGACAATAAGATTAACCAGATGATTACTCGGAAGATTCTTGAAAAGAACAAAATCACCTGCGAAACAGCTGATAACGGGGAGATTGCTGTTGAAAAAGCACGCACAGAAAAATTTGACCTTATTCTAATGGATATACATATGCCTGGAATAAGTGGCATAGAAGCTACAGAACAAATTCGTTTGTTTGATAAAGACATCCCTATACTAGCACTTACCGCTGTTACGATAGACGAAAACATTGATGAATTCCATGCTGTTGGATTTAATGACATTATCCCTAAACCATATAAGGTAGAAGAGTTTTTCCAAAAAATCTACAACGGACTTAGAAATAGCAAAGTACTTAGCTAAAACGCTCTGTTGAAATTTACTTGCTTTTAAAAACCTGAGACAAAGTTTTTAATCTCTCCAGATAACAACTCTTCACCATCCAGAAATTGCGCCTTTATAGGCAAATAGAACAAGTCCCTCATCTTAAGCAAAGGACGAAGTCTTACATAATCTTTTTCTGTAGTAAGGATACAATCTAATGTTTCAAGCATTTCGATCTCAGAGCTTGTAAAATTATGATGATCTCCATACGCCTCATGAGAAAATGACAACCCTTGACTAGCTAAATACGCCGACAGCGGTTTAGGGTTTGCAATTCCCGTTACTAGCGTAACCTTTTTAACCTTAAGACGGTTTAACGGTACGGGCCCTAGAGCAGAATATACCTTCTCATCATATGAGATTGTTGAAAAATATACTTGCTGAGTTTTATTTACATTTAAAGAATCAACAATAGATAGTTGTTCTTGTGAACTTAAATTCTCTGGACATTTAGTTACAACTACGACCTCTGCCCTACTTGCGCCAGCTCGAGGTTCTCTTAAGTTTCCAGCAGGCAGCAAGAAGTCGTTGCTATACAAATCACTATATGCTGTTAATAGCATATAAAACCCAGCCCCTACCTTTCTATGCTGGTAAGCATCGTCTAAAACTACAACTTCAGGTGGATCAACTTTTGACAACAAGGTTTCGATTCCTGTTTGACGATCTTCACAGACTGCAACTTGGATATTATTAAATTTTTGAGCAAACTGCAATGGCTCATCACCTACCATAGTTGCTTGATTTTCTGGATTAACATCCAGATATCCTTTCGTTTTTCGTCCGTAGCCCCTACTTAGCGTAGCTACTCGGTAATCATCCTGTAAAAGCCGAACTACAAACTCAGTCATTGGGGATTTCCCAGTTCCTCCCACACTTAAATTACCCACACATATCACTGGAACATCATATTTTTTTGACTTAAATATTCCGGTGTCATAGAGCTTATTTCGCGTAAGCGTAACTAAATAATAAATTCCCGCAACGGGAAATAACAAGAGACGTAGTTTTCTCATAAAACGAAGGTATCATTTTTTATCTTTACGCTTATGAAGGTACAAGATGTAAGTAATTTAATTAATGAATGGGCACCACTTGCTTATGCAGAAGATTTTGACAATGTCGGTCTTCTTGTAGGTGACCCTTACCAAGAAGTGAGCAATATTCTTGTCTCACACGATGCACTTGTAAATGTAGTTGATGAGGCAATTGCAAAAAAATGTAATCTCATTGTTTGCTTTCATCCTATAATTTTCTCAGGATTAAAAAGGCTTACATCAAGCAACTATGTACAAAGAGTAGTTCAAAAGGCCATTAAAAATGATGTTGCCATTTTTGCAATTCACACAGCATTAGATAACGTAGAACACGGTGTTAACTTTGGGATGTGCAAAGCCCTCAATCTATCAAATACTAGGATTCTAAGCCCTAAACAACATCATATTTACAAACTCACCACTTATGTTCCCCACGCTTCTGTAAAGAGCGTTACTGATTCATTATTTCAAGCTGGAGCTGGAAGTATAGGCAATTATGAAGAGTGTAGCTTTGAAGTAAAAGGTCAAGGCTCTTTTAAAGGAAATGAAAACTCTACCCCTGTGATAGGGAGTAGAGGCACAAAACATATTGAACCAGAGACACAAATACATCTTACGTTTGAAAAACACCTTAAGTCTAAAATTTTACAAACGCTTTTTGAAAATCATCCTTATGAAGAAGTTGCATATGAGATTACCTCACTAGAAAATACGCTACAAAGTGTAGGCATGGGTATGTTAGGTGAGCTTGATAAAGAAATGAGTGAAATGGATTTTTTAGCTTTCGCGAAAGCGCAATTTAAAACAGGTGGTATACGTCATTCACAATTGTTGGGTAAGCCTGTAAAGAAAATAGCCGTACTAGGAGGCAGCGGAGCCTTTGCCATCAAAAGTGCAAAAGCTCAAGGAGCCGATGTACTAGTTACTTCAGATTTAAAATATCACGACTATTATCAAGCTGAAAGCCGCATCCTTTTGTGCGATGTGGGACATTATGAAAGTGAGCGATATACGAAAAACCTAATATGCGATTATCTTACAGAAAAAATTAGTACTTTTGCAATCATTTTATCTGAGGAAAATACCAATCCTATCAACTATTTTTAACGTATGGCAAAGAAGAAAGAAGCAACAGTAGAAGAAAAACTACGCTCGCTTTACGATTTACAACTTATAGATTCACGTGTGGACGAGATCCGCAATGTACGTGGAGAGCTTCCACTGGAAGTTGAAGACCTTGAAGATGAAGTAGCTGGTCTTAACAAGCGCATCGAGAAGTTAGAAAACGATTTAAAATTGGTAGACGACTCTATCAAGGCTAAAAAAATCCAGATAGATGACTCAAAAGCATCTATTAAAAAATACTCTGAGCAGCAAAAAAACGTACGTAACAACCGTGAGTTTAATGCTTTGAGCAAAGAAGTAGAGTTCCAAGAACTTGAAATTCAACTTGCAGAGAAAAATATCCGTGAGTATAAAGCACAGATTGAGCAAAAAGGAGAAGTTATCACGCAAACTAAGCAACGCCTTGGAGAACGTGAGAATCACCTTAAGCACAAGAAAAACGAGCTAGATGCTATTCTTTCTGAAACAGAGAAAGAAGAACAAGCACTTCTAGCTAAAAGTGCAGAATATGAAACTAACATTGAAGACCGTTTAGTTAAAGCCTACAAGAGAATTCGTTCTAGTGTACGTAACGGCCTTGCTATTGTACCTATAGAGCGTGGAGCATCTGGGGGATCTTACTTTACAATCCCACCACAAGTACAGGTTGAGATTGCTGGACGTAAGAAAATTATCACAGATGAGCATTCTGGTCGTATCTTAATAGATAGCGAACTAGCAAACGAGCAACATGAGAAAATGGTAAAGCTTTTTAAGAAGCTCTAACCACTTTTCCTTACAACATTAAAAAGTCTTCTATTTATAGAGGGCTTTTTTTTGCCTATTAGTTATAATAAGGATATTTTATAATTACAGAATAGGACAATCATAGATTAAATGACGAGTGCTTATAACATATGACCCATTTTGATTAACAAAACCATAACAACAATCTCAACTCTTATGGTGTACTTTTATAGACTTTAAATAAACATTTATGAAATTACTTGCCTCCCTTGCTACACTCATTACTTTTATGGCTTGCAACCATGATCCTAAACCTATGACTGAGCCTACAGCTATGCTTAACCCAGTAGAAACGACGTTTCAAGATGGGATGAGTAGAGCATATTTTGCTAGTGGATGTTTCTGGTGTGTAGAGGCAGTTTTTGAAAGGGTAAAAGGTGTTGACGAGGCAGTAAGTGGCTACAGTGGCGGCAAAGAAGACAATCCAACTTACAAACAAGTGAGCTACGGAAATACAACTCATGCTGAAGCTGTGGAAGTAATTTATGACCCAAAGGTAATCTCTTTTCAACAGCTGGTAGATGTGTTTTTTGGATCACAAGACCCTACTACAAAAAATCGTCAAGGCCCAGATGCTGGACCTCAATATCGTTCTATCGCTTTCTATCAAAACGATAGCGAGAAAAAAATAATAGATGAAACTATTGCTGCCTTAAATGAATCTACATACAATGGTCGCATAAGCACTCAAGTGCTACCGTTTCAAAAATTTTGGATTGCCGAAGACTACCACCAAGATTACGAGAAAAACAATCCAAATAACCCATATATTCAAAATGTTTCTATCCCAAGATATAGACGTTTTGCACAGAAATTTCCAGAACTACTTAAAGAGGATGCGCACTAAACTTTAGTAGCTTTTATCTCAAAAATTAATGGATATAAATGGTCTTTACTTTCGTAAAGGCCATTTTCATTTATAACCAAATCCGGAAGAACATCATAAGGAGAAGCATGGTGCTCTCTTAAAAATTCTACTTTGAGACCGGCATCTATAAGAGCTGTAACCACTTCACCTAAACCGTGATTCCATCCGTACTCCTTACTTATCATCGTCGCATGTGGCTGAGCATAAGTGCCCTGATATTCTTCGTAAATTGGCTCATCTTGGTTGTAGCCATATTTCATTACAGGCCTATCTCCTGTATAATCAAACATCCACACGATGGGGTGAAACTCTACCATATAGAACGTTCCTCCACTCTTTAATCGTTCTGCAATCACAAGCGCCCAAGGTTTTAAATCTGGCAACCACCCTATCACACCATAACTTGTAAAAACAACATCAAACTGCTCTTTAATATGTATTGAAGTATCGAGAACATTTCAACACACAAATTCGGCAGACAAACCTAGTTGTTTGTTTAGCTTTCGCGAAAGCGTAATTGCCTCCTCACTAATATCTACTCCTGTTGCCAGAGCACCCATCCTTGCCCAACTCAACGTATCTTGTCCAAAATGACACTGAAGATGGAGTAAACTTTTACCATTTACATCTCCCAAAGCATCAAGCTCATAGCTATTAAGAGAATTTTTACCATCTAAAAATGATGGCATATCATAGAAGCTACTCTCTGCATGTATAGGGACTTTCTTTTCCCAAGTTTCCTTGTTTGTGCCAAAGTAATCCTGAAACTGCTCTTTCATAATCCGTATTTTTGGAAATAATGAAAAAGATACTACATTTTGACGACGACGCAATTAGCGCAATGGATAAGCGTTACCGTGCGAACTTTATTAATAGTGTTACGGGATATAAAAGCGCCAACCTGATAGGTACTATATCTAAGGATGACCATGAAAATCTAGCTGTTTTTAGTTCTGTCACACACATAGGAAGTAGCCCTGCTATGTTAAGCTTTATCATGAGACCTACTACGGTCCCTAGACATACATATAAAAACATTAAAGAGACGGGAGTTTTTACAGTGAACCACATTAATACTGAAATCATCTCACAATCACACCAAACAGCTGCAGCTTACGAGGAAAACGTTTCAGAGTTTAACGCTACCGGATTACAAACTGAATATTTAAATAACTCGAAAGCACCATTTGTAAAACAAGCACATATTAAAATTGCCTGCGAATACGTAAATGAATACAAAATTGAGGAAAATGGGACTATTTTAATGATAGGAGCTATTAAGGAAATCTTTATACCAGATAACTGCCTAGATGAAGATGGATGGATTGATCTAGAAGCATCTATGGGAGTAACCATAAACGGACTTGACGCTTATGCTTCTCCAAAACTTATAGACAGATTTTCTTATGCAAAACCTGATAAGCAAACCACTTCTATCAAGAAGTAACAATGCTCATCTGTTTTAATACTATCTTTGTAACACCCATTTATTCCTAAGAAAAATCCAGGAAACAATTAAAAACTAAACGATGAAACTTTCTAACATACCTAAAATAAAACATACAGATTCCAATAACTTTTTCCTACTATGTGGCCCATGCGCTATAGAAGGAGAAGATATGGCAAAGCGCATTGCAGAGAAGGTGGTAAAAATTACCGACACTCTAAAAATACCATATGTTTTTAAAGGAAGTTTTAGAAAAGCAAATCGTAGTAGAGTAGATAGTTTTACGGGTATAGGAGATGAAAAAGCTCTTGAGATTCTAGCAAAGGTTTCTGCAGAATTTGATGTACCTACTGTAACAGACATTCACGAAAGTTCTGATGCTGCTCTCGCAGCACAATATGTAGATGTATTACAAATTCCTGCATTTTTAGTAAGACAAACTTCTCTTGTAGTCGCTGCTGCCGAAACAGGAAAAGTAGTAAACCTAAAAAAGGGACAATTCATGTCTCCAGAATCTATGAAGCATGCTGTACAAAAAGTGCATGACACAGGTAATGAAAATGCTTGGATTACAGATCGCGGGACTATGTTTGGTTATCAAGATATGATTGTAGATTTTAGAGGAATTCCTACGATGAGACAGTATGCCCCTACGGTACTTGATGTTACACATTCTTTACAACAACCTAATCAATCAAGTGGAGTTACTGGTGGAAGACCAGATATGATTGAAACTATAGCAAGAGCCGGAATTGTAAATAATGTAGACGGACTGTTTATTGAAACGCACTTTGACCCTGCAAATGCAAAAAGTGATGGCGCAAATATGCTTGACCTTGCATATCTTGAGCAATTATTAAGCAATCTCGTAGCGATTAGAAAAGTCGTAAACACACTTTAAATTTAAGACAAACCCAAACCCTCAAATACGCTTTAAAATCTCAAATATAAGAGAGCATAACTTCTATTAATTAAAAGTTTGCTTAACATATATTTCTCATCACTGTCTACTGCTTTTTCGTAACTTCGTTTTATATGTTAAAACAGCAACTTAATTTTAAACTTTCGCAAAAGCTTTCTCCTCAGCAAATCCAGCTGATGAAGCTTATCCAACTTCCTACGCAGGCGTTTGAACAAAAAATCAAACAAGAGCTGGAAGAAAATCCCGCGCTCGATAGCGGCAAGGAGGAAGTACAAGATGATTTTGAAGAGTTTGACAATACTGATGACTTCGATGAAGCGCCAGAAGTTGAAATTAATGTGGATGATTACCTAAGTGATGATGAAATCCCAGAGTATCGCCTGAGCGCAAATAATTATAGTGCAGATGATGAGGACAAACAAGTCCCTTATGCTTCTGGAACATCATTTAATCAATATCTAAAAACACAACTCAATACCGTAAGAATATCTTCTGAAGAGCGCGAGGTGGCCGAATTTATCATAGGCTCTCTAGATGAAGCAGGATACCTGAGACGTCCGCTAGCAGATCTTATGGACGATCTAGCTTTTACTCAAAACATCTACACATCTGAAGAGGTTATAGAAAAAATGCTTTTTAAAGTGCAAGATCTTGATCCTGCAGGTGTCGGCGCACGTAATTTACAAGAATGTCTGGTGCTACAACTAGATAGAAAACCAGCTACAAAATCTGTATCGCTAGCTGTTGACATTCTTGAAAAGTCTTTTGACCATTTTAGCAAGAAGCATTACAAAAAGCTTATGGCTAAGTTCCACATAACCGAAGAGGAACTTAAAGATGCTATTAATGAGATAGAGCATCTTAATCCAAGACCAGGAGGATCATACTCTAGTAACACAAAAATAGTAGAGCACGTTGTTCCAGACTTCACCATACGCATAGTAGATGGCGAGCTAGAACTCTCACTAAATGGTCGTAACGCCCCAGAACTTAAGGTCTCTCGAGATTATAGTAACATGCTTAAAGGTTACAAAGAATCTAAGGAGCGCACCAAAGCACAGAAAGATGCGGTAATGTTCATTAAGCAAAAACTTGATGCAGCCAAATGGTTTATAGAAGCCATTATACAGCGACAGCAAACACTTTTTGTCACTATGAGTAGCATCATGCATTATCAAGAAAAATACTTCTTGACTGGCGATGAGCGCAACCTAAGGCCTATGATATTGAAAGATATCGCTACAGAAATTGGAATGGATGTATCCACCGTTTCTCGAGTAGCAAATAGTAAATATGTAGACACACCTTACGGAACAAAACTTATTAAAGAGTTCTTTTCTGAGAGCATGACAAATGATCAAGGTGAAGAAGTATCTACACGTGAGATCAAAAAAATCTTAGAAATGGTTATCGAGGAAGAAGATAAGCGCAAGCCTCTTACAGATGATAAACTTGCGGGCATTTTAAAAGAAAAAGGATACCCTATAGCACGTAGAACGGTAGCTAAATATCGCGAACAACTAGATCTTCCAGTAGCGAGATTACGTAAACAGATTTAATGAAATTTTTAATACGTAGCTTTTCCTATATTTTTCACCCTCTATTTATGCCGCTGAGTGGTGTTTTGTATTACTTCTACATTTCACCTAGATATTTTAATAATGAGTTCATGTACTCTAAAGTTTTTGCGGCGGCTATAATGACCACTGTAATACCCATTTTAAGCTTCTACATGCTTAAAAACCTACAACTCGTCTCAAGTATACACCTCAAGGATGTAAGGGAGCGCAAATGGCCGCTACTTATGCAGATGGTATTCATCTTTCTATTAATAAGATTAATATTTGACGGTTATGAGATTCCCGCACTTTATTTTTTCTTTGTCGGAATTTTAGGAGCTAGTTCTGGAGCATTCTTACTATCTCTTTTTAAGTTTAAAGCAAGTCTTCACATGATAGGACTCTCGGGAGTTTTATTCTTTATTATAGGACTCAGTCTTCACTATGGCTCAAACATGCTTCCCTGGATTGCAGTCGGGATTTTTGCTTGTGGCGCAACAGCTACATCGAGACTCGATGCAAAAGCCCACACTCCTATTGAACTTATTTTAGGATTTATAATAGGTGCCGCTTCGCAGTTTCTAGTTTACCCCTATTGGCTATAATAATAATAGTAGTAGTAGTAGTAGTGTCACGCTTTCGCGAAAGCGTACACTTATAAGAAGTAAAAAATTAATCCCAAACGAATCACCTGAAGGTTGACGTTATCGCCATCTATTTGCGCGCCGTCATTAAATAGGGTGCTTAAACCATAATACCCTTGAAAATTAAAAGCTCCGTAGCCAAAAGAGAATGATGGTCCGTACTGAAAGTTATTTATCTCAGGTAAATCTGTACGAACAACATCAGAACTCGCATCTTGAAAAGTAGATTTGAACCTGAATAAATAACCTAATTTTACTCCAGTATGTATACGCCAAAAACTGTACTTGGTCGTTGTAGATGTGCGCCATCTATATTCAAGTGGAAACTCAAGAGTATATGTAGTAAATCTATTTACATCTTCGTTTATCTGATCATCAAGGATTTCATAATTTGTCACATTACCCGCGACTTCGTCGCGTATAAATAAGTTTTGATTATACGTATCTAGCGCAAGACCTATTCCCACACCAATAGCTTTATTCCGGCGCTTATTGATTGGAAAATCCCTAATAATTCCAGCCTGTATTCCGGCACTAAGACCATTTTGACTAAAGTCTGCTGGCTTATTACTTAATAAATTAAATGTAACACCTACATAGACTTGATCTTCTCTATACAAGGAATCAACCTCCTCCTCATACGAAATAGCTTCCTCTTGAGCCATAAGACCAATAGTGAGAAATAAAATGGTTAAAAATAGGTAGTATTTCAAGTGGAAGAATTTGTAACAAATATAAGAGAAATGACAATGAGTATTGAAAATAAAAAAACGCCTTGAGTTACCTCAAGACGTTTTTTTACTAATTTAATATAGGACTATTGCGTTACAGCATCATCCGTTTGTGTGGTAATATAAATTACCTTAAGCATGTTTGCTTGTCTAAGCTCCTGCTTTACGTCATATACCAAACCTGAATTAGTTTCCTTATCTACTTTAAAGGCAACCATTACACGGTCTTTAAGCTCATCTCTAAGCTTTTCACGCTCTTCGAGTATTGCTGGTTGTACTTCGTTTATGTTTACAAACTTGTCTCCAATTTGTATTTTCCCTTCTGTACCAAGGTTCTTATATCCCTCTCCTGGAGTACCAGCAAAGATGTATACACTTCGATCCTTTTTAAGCTTCTCAGTTTGATCTGCTGAAGGTAAAATTTGAGCTACTTTAACGTCATTTTTACGTAACACCGTAGCTACCATAAAGAAGAATAATAACATAAATACAATATCTGGTAAGGAAGCAGTATTAACCGCTGGTAATTCCTTAGCACCGCCTTTTCTAAATTTTGACATATTGTTATTGTTTTTATATTAGTTATTAGGGTCTACTTCAGAAAGCTTCTGAGGATACATGTTCTTGATAATATCAAGTTTTTTCTCAGTTGCATCTTCGTTACCCTTAAAAACACCTTCATCTATCGCTTTACTTACTTCGGTGTACTTCCACCCGTATAAACGTTGCGATTCTCTATCACGTAAGAAATTATATGCTCCTACTAGCTCATTTTGAACTGTAATAAAAGACTCGTAAGATGACTCACGAAGACTCTTTACAGTAACAATAGCCTTATCAGGATAATCCGATGAACTCGGATTACGTTCTCCCTGACAATAGTCACAATACCCTTCTTGTCCTTTTGGTACTCCCCCATTATCTAGGAAAGCAATGGCTGCTGCTTGAAGATCTTTCATCTCCATAGGCTCATTTTCAACCAAAAGCTGTTCTTCATTGTTTACAATAACAACAAAAAGGTTCTTTTCTTTTATGATAGGAGGCTCCACATTCTCAGGTTGCTCTGGCGGTAACGCTCTTACTAGACCTCTATCTTTTTCAATGGTAGTAGTTACCAAGAAGAAGATAAGTAGTAAGAATGCGATGTCTGCCATAGACCCTGCATTAATTTCTGGTGCATTTCTCCTAGCCATAATTATTTATTTACAAGTTTCTTAGCTCCAGAAATAACCATTAATACAATTGCGACAGCCGCAAGAATAAAGAATGCATTAATACCAGCGCTTACCCATTGTGAACCACTAGCAGATAGAATTTCTCCGTCTTTCATTGCAACTTCTTCTGCTCCGCTTGCAGCGAAGTAAGATATAGCAACTACTAACAAGAATGCTCCAGCACCTATTAGTGTATTCTTTGCGTTACCCGAAAATAGACCTTTGATAACAAAAATCGCTACGAGTATTACTGCGATACCTATAACTATCCATGCAAGGAGAATCATGATATCAACAAGGTTCTGTGAGTCACCACCTACGATGGCTTCATTGTTTGCCCATACCATACCAGCAACAACAAGTGCTACGATACCTACGATACCAACAATGAGTTTTAAAATTTTATGTAATCCCATAATATGTATGAATTTTTAAGATTACTATATATTACTTCTTGTAACGTACAAGCATGTCCATCAATGTGATTGATGCATCTTCCATATCGTTTACGATACTGTCAATTTTTGCAATAATATAGTTATAGAATATTTGAAGAATAATAGCCACAATCAGTCCAAATACTGTTGTAAGAAGTGCTACTTTAATACCTCCTGCTACAAGAGCTGGATTCATATCACCCGCTGCTTCAATTCTATCAAAGGCTTGAATCATACCGATTACCGTACCCATGAAACCAAGCATTGGTGCAAGAGCGATAAATAATGAAATCCAAGATACGTTCTTTTCAAGTTGTCCCATTTGAACACCACCATAAGCTACAACAGCTTTTTCAGCAGCTTCTACTCCTTCATCTACACGGTCAAGACCTTGGTAGTAGATAGAAGCAACAGGCCCCTTAGTGTTACGACATACTTCTTTTGCAGCTTCAACACCACCACTATTTAATGCATCTTCAACATCTTGAGCTAACTTCTTAGTGTTAGTAGATGCTAGGTTAAGATATATAATACGCTCAATAGCAATTGCAAGTCCTAAAATAAGACATAAAAGTACAATCCCCATGAATCCAGGACCTCCTTCAATGAATCGTTTTTTCAAATCTTGCGTAAAAGAAAGCTCTTCTGCTACGGCTTCATCTTGAAAAGATGCACCAGAATCTACATTCGCAACGATTTGTTGGATTTGTACTGGAAGGGTTGTTTGTGCGTTACTGGCGTTTGCTGTGAATGTGCTTAACACTACTACAGCGGCAATTGCCATGATAGAGAATAATTTTTTCATTGCTCTTGATCTTAAAGTTTAAATTAGTAAAGGGTTAAATATAGTAATTAATTAGATTAACTGTAACAAATATAGAAAAGCATCGTCTTATTTTAATTACAATTATTTTAGTATGTAATCTCTAAAGTAGCGTGCTTTCGCTAAAATTCGCATGAAATACTTCTAATTCTATCACAAAATAATTACTTCACGTTATTGTGAAATCTTTTGAGAAAGCAAGTATATGAAAGTATGCTGTAATTTCTTACTACCTTGATACTTTTTTAATAGAAACACCTCATTATTGTGAAAAAATAAATAGTCTTTTCTATATCTTGAGTTTTTTACTAAGAAAAAACACCTGTAAAATTGGAAAATACTAGTTCTTGACAAAGCAAAAAAAAGCTCTCAATTTTATTTGAGAGCTTTTCTTTAAAATAACTAATAGTATGTTGCTGAATACTTACATTTTCTCTATAATAAACTCTGACCTTCTATTAATTTGATGCTGCACTTCATCGCATTGCACTCCATTAGAACAATCATTAAGCAATTGCGTTTCTCCAAAGCCTTGAGCAGACAATATTCTCTCCTTTGCTATTCCTTGTCTTATTAAGTAATTTTTGGTTGATATAGCCCTTCTTTGCGAGAGCTCCATATTATAATTATCATCTGCGCGGGCATCCGTATGAGATTCTATTCTAATCTCTATAGATGGTTGTTGAGACAACAGTGTTACAATCTTATTGAGCTCCATAGCAGCGTCTGGACGTATGTAGTCCTTATTGAGATCAAAGAATATAATTCCAACCTTAATTTTAAGTAGACCTCCATCTTCCACAATAAGTTCACTTAGCGTTTCAAGATCTAAGGGAACTACAGTTTCTGATGAGATACTAGAAGTAACAATATTTTTTGAATTAGGAGTGTACCCTAATTTATTCACTTTTATATCATATTGCTCAGCACAGTCAAGGTCAAAATTAAAAACATAATCTCCATTCCTTTTACTTACGGTTTCAGAAAGCTTAACTCCATTCTCCCCAAATAAAGAAACTGTAGCATCCGCTATACGCTCTTGCGTACGTGCGTTAATCACATACCCTTTAACAAGTTGCTTACAATCGTTTACAACATCTTCAGGAGCAATACGCTGTATTGCATAAATATCATCATCGCCTACTCCTCCTTCTCTGTTTGAACATACAAAACCTTGCTCTCCTTCTTCGTTAATAATGAAACCAAAATCATCCAACTTACTGTTAAGTGGCTTACCTAGGTTACGAGGGTCCGAGAATAAATCATTATCCATATTACTTTCAAAAACATCTAATCCACCAACACCTAAATGTCCATCCGAAGCAAAGTACATCACTCCCTTTGCAATAAAAGGAAACATTTCTCTTCCTGATGTATTCACTTTTGGCCCTAGATTTCGAGGTGTAGAATATGTATTATCCCCCAATATATCTACTACAAATATATCTGTAGCGCCTATTGTTCCTGGCATGTCTGACACAAAATAAAGTTTACTACCATCTTCACTAAGCGTAGGATGACCCGTAGAGTAATCCTTACTATTAAATGGCAGTTCACGCACATCACTCCAGTCGTCCTTTCTATCTAGACTGTCATTCCTAACCGCAGTATATAATTTAAGATGGCTAATTCCATCCTCTCCTCTTTTTAAATCTCCATCATAGTTATTTCTAGTAAAGTAAATACGATTACCATCATTAGTAAAAGCAATTGTAGCCTCGTGATATTTTGTATTTATAATCTTAGAAAATATTTTTTCTCTTTTTACTTCATTCTCGGCAGCGTTTATTTGTCCTATATAAAAATCTAAAAATGGCTGATCGTTCCAATGATACCTTCTTTTGATATAATAAGACGTATCCACAGCAGATGAGTACACAAGTTTATTTCCATAATATGCAGGTCCAAAATCTGAATACGCTGTATTTATTGACAAGTTTTTAAGCTCAAATTGCGCAGGAATCGCTAGCACATCTGCCAGAGTGCGTTCTTTCTGAGCATAATCATCAATACGTTTATCATTTTTAGTTGACGCTTTCGCGAAAGCTTTCATCCACTTTTTTGCCGCTTTATAATCCCCAATACCTTGAAGTGAGTGTGCAAATCGAAATAAATACTCAGCATCGACTTCATCTCTATATTGACTCACAAGCAGATCATACCACTTATAAGCCTCCTCCATATTAGTATTGAAGTAATATGAATCTCCAGCCTTCTGCAGAAGAACCATAAAATTATCTCCTCTATCTATTGCTTTCTCATAGACAGCTGCCGCTTCAACATAGCGCATTTGTTCAAATAACTTATCTGCGTTTTTATATGTTTTCTGTGCAAAGAGAGAGACAGAAAAAAGTAGCAGAAGTATCGTAATATTCTTTGTCATTATTTATAATTTAAAAGAAACGAGGTGATTTAATTTTCTTTGTTTTTGAGATAAGATCAAATCTCATTGTAATCTCATGGCTTCCAGTATTAAATCGCTGTAGTTCTGTAGTAGTATAATCATAAGAATACCCTACCAGTAGCTGTGGTGTTATCTGGAATCCTGCAAGACCACTTACAGAATCATCCCATCTATAAGAAAGCCCTAATCTCAGCTTTTCATAAAACATAAAATTTGCAGATAAATCCACAATAAGCGGAGCTCCCGTAACACTCTTTACAAGGAAAGCTGGTTTAAATTTTGTCGTACTACTAAGATCTGTAACAATACCTCCTATTATAAATAAGTGAAGTCTTTCGGCAGCTACAGTTTGCTGTATATCATCATAGGTTTGATCTGTAAATAAATTTGGGATTGAAAACCCAAGATAGTTACGATCATTATGCCAATAGACACCTGCTCCTAGAGTAGGTAAAAATTCACTCACATTATTTTGAAAAAGTACATCTTGACTTTGAGCATTACCCTTAGAAAAATCAATATCTAAGAAACGCCCACCTCCTTTTAACCCAAACGAA
Source organism: Dokdonia sp. Hel_I_63 (assembly GCF_007827285.1). Taxonomy (NCBI): domain Bacteria; kingdom Pseudomonadati; phylum Bacteroidota; class Flavobacteriia; order Flavobacteriales; family Flavobacteriaceae; genus Dokdonia; species Dokdonia sp. Hel_I_63. The sequence goes on from NZ_VISD01000001.1 coordinate 3,318,587, forward strand.
AGCTTACGAGTGTCTGAAGTCATTATCGTATATGAAAAATTAAGATCTAGATACGTTTCCTTAGAGGGACCAAGTTCATCGTTTGCTATTGCCAAACCAAGACCTACATGTTCACCAATTGGAGTGTCTAAGGAAAAAGTCTGTGTTCTAGGAGCTCCATCAAGACCAACCCATTGCGATCTCAACACCCCAATCGCAGAAGCGTGACCTCTAGATCCAGCATATGCTGGATTTACACTCAATGTATTGTACATATATTGTGTAAACTGGGGATCTTGCTGCGCAAATAGCGTTTGGAAGGATAGACCTAATAAACCTACTATTAATACTCTAAGCTTTACATTCATACTTTTTATTTTTAGTGCTTATACACCTTAAATTATCTGTTTATATATAACCATCCTGCACGACCTGAACTTCCATCATTAAGGTCTAAAAGATAATAATATGTTCCTACTGGCAGTTTCTCACCTCTTTCAACTGTTGCTCGACCATTTGAAGTACCATCAAAGTTATTTTGATAGTTTGCTTCTTCAAAAACAACATTACCCCATCTGTTATAAATGCGAAGAACATTGTTAGGATAATTTTGTAATCCTTGAATAACAAAGGTTTCATTTACACCATCGCCATTTGGAGAAATTTCATTGAATATTTCCAAATCTTGCTCTACATCCAATACTGTAATAGTAGGATCATCTGGTTCACCATCATTATTCTCATCATTATCTGTAGGGTTTGTAGGATCATCTGAAACATCTGTTACAATGGCTCCATTTGCAGTTCTTGCAGTTACAGTAGCTGTGTTTAAAACACTTCCGTTGGCCACATCCTCATTAGTAAGAATATAACTAGCGCTGAATGTAGAACTGTCAGTCTCCCCTATTGCGAGATCAATTGGACCTCCATCTACCTCTACTAAGCTATCGTCGACACTTACATCAAACAATGGTGTGTTACCAGTATTTGTCACAGTAAACATGTATTCAATACGGTCACCTTGATCTACTATATTATTGAGGTTAGTATCAATGTATTCTCCCATTTTCTGTAAAGAAATATTAGCTACTTCAAACATTGTTACCGTAGGGTCATCTCCTGCTCCAGTATCGTCTGCAGGATTAGCACTATCCGACACATCCATAAGCGGCTGCCCCATTGCATCTATCGCACTTGCTTCTGCCGAGTTTATAATCATTCCTACCATGACATCATCTAGTGTAAGGACATATGCATCTACTGCAATTCCACTTTCTCCAGGCTGCAATGTACTAGGCACAATAGGTAGGTTACTTACTCCGATTGTACTATCGTTTATTTCAACATTAGTGACTGTTACATTCCCAGTATTAGTAACTGTAAACATATATAAGATTTCATCTCCCACATCTACGGTGTTACTATTGTTCGTGTCTTGTAGCTGGGCTGCTTTTACTAAATCAATACCTCCCATATCATCTATATCAAATACAACTGTATCTGCAGAGGTAACATCGTTATCAAATGGATCATTACCAATAGCCGTGGCTGTATTAGTAACACTTCCTGTATCAATATCCGCCTGTGTTAAGTTATAAGTAGCAGTTACATTACCTGTATCAGAAGGTGTGAGTACATCAATCACTCCAACAATACCACCTAATAATGGATCATTTACAACAACATCTGTAATAGTAACATTTCCGTTATTAACTACGACAAAGTTATATTGTAATTGATCACCCAAGTCTATAGAGCCATTACCATTTGTATCTAAATAAACGAACGTTTTAGTTATAACAATCACTGGATTTTGCTGCAAGAACACTTCCGTATCGTTATCAGGATCTCCATCTCCATCAGAATCTACTAGAACATCATTAGAAGGATCACCATCTCCATCAGAATCAACTCCACTTGTTGCAAAGTCTCTATCATGAGAAACATCTCTTACTTCATCACAATCTGCTCCCACAGGGTCTGCAACAATAAATGCAGTATTGAGCACGTAACCCGTATCAATATCATCTTGTGTGATAGTATATGTTTGTGTGGTTGTTAGAGATTGTCCAACTAATATTTCTTCAAATTCACCAACAAATCCTCCAAGAAGTGCGTCAAATATCTCTGCATTTAATAACGTAATGTTACCCGTATTTACAGCTGTAAATTGCCAAGTAATAATATCACCTGGGACTGGGTTTGTAACGTCACCACTAAATGCGATATCTTCTTTAAACAGAGATATATTAGGCATACATCCGAAATCAACAATTGTTGGGTCATCAGGATTACCATCTGTATTAGGATCAACGTTAGTGTTATCGTTCGGATCATCAGATGTGTCTACCACAGGTTCTCCGTTAGGTGCGCTTCCAGCAATAGTTGCTGTATTCACGACCATTCCAGCATCTACATCATCTTGTGTTAATGCGTAGGTCGCTGTGTAAATCCACACTTCATCTACATCAAGAACAGACACGTTACTTACATCTCCCGAATCAGGACCTGCAATAACACCTCCAAGTAATTGATCTGTTAGTACCGGATTTGCAACTGTTGTTGTTCCAGTATTTGTTAGAGTAAATGTGTATGTAATAATATCACCAGCTTGTAATCCATCACCTCCATCCTCAAGAACTCCAATCTTATCAAGATTCATACTTGCATCTTGAGGTATAAATGTATTAGTAGGATCATTATCATTACCAGTATTATCACCATCGTTGCCAGAATCAGACTCATCAGATACTGTCGCTCCATTTGGAGATGTACCGTTTACTTCAGCTTGATTTGTAACTACTCCAGCATCAATATCAATTTGCGTTAGCAAGTAGCTAGCTGCAAAGAAGAGCATATCTCCTGGGCTTGCATCAAAAGCATCTGCATCGCCATCTAAATCAACTCCGCCTCCTGTATATACAGGTACAGGCGTAGTACCAGTTCCTGAGAAGGCCGTTTCAACAAGTACTATATCAAATACTGCTACATTCCCAGTATTCTCTACAGTGTATGTGTAAGTAATTGTATTTGACGCAATGTCTATACTTGAACTCTTAACAAGAGTAAGCTCTGAAGAAGATGGTAGCGGAGTTACCGTATCATCATCACCAGCTCCAGAATCATCTGCTGGGTTACCAGAATCAGAATCATCACTTACCGTATTTCCGTTAGGATCCTCACCAGAAGCAACCGCTTCATTGATCACCTCTCCTGCGTTTACATCTGCCTGAGTAATGGTATAACTAGCCGTTAGTGTTTGATTGGCCATTGGAGCTAGACTCGCAATCGTACCTACTAAACTTGGCGTCAAATTAGTATCTGTCACATCAATCGATGTTACCGTTACATTACCTGTGTTAGTTACCACAAAAGTGTAAGCAATCATATCTCCAGGACTTACCACACCATCACCATTGGTATCTGCATAAGCACTAGTCTTTACAAGAGCTAAAGCAGGTGTTGCAGGTATTGGTAAGTTCGTTGGATCATTCGTATCATCTGCATCTGCATCTGAGTTTCCTGGTTGACCTTCGTCATCATTAGGATTTGCACTATCAGACACATCGGTTACAGCAACTCCATTTGGATCTGTTCCTGTTGCCGTTGCTGTGTTTTCTACATTCCCAGCATTTACATCGGCCTGAGTTAAGATATAGTTGGCTGTTACACTTCCCATCTCCGTAGGTTGTAACGTAGATGGAGTTACCACTGCATTACTAAGTCCTATCGTTGCATCGTTTACTGTAAGATTACTAACTGTTGTACTTCCAGTATTTGTTACTGTAAAGGTATAAGTCACTTGATCTCCTGCTCCTAATAAACCATCGCCGTTGGTATCTGTAAGTGCCGATACCGATTTCGCGAAAGCAATCTCACTCACCACAGGAAGTGGCGTTACAGTAGCATCATCATCAGCTCCAGTATCGTCAGCAGCGTTACCAGAATCAGAAGCATCTGTTACTGGGTTACCACTTGGATCTGTTGCCGAAGCTGTTGCTTCGTTCACTACCGTTCCAGCATTGATATCATCTTGTGTTAAAATATAGCTCGCAGTAAATGTAAGTACATCGCCAGGTGCTGCATCAAATGCGTCACCATTACCGTCAAGATCTCCGCCACCCATTTGGTATAATGGTGTAGGTGTTGTTCCAGTTCCCGAGAAGCTAGTCTCAGCTACCGTCACATCACTGGCAGTTACATTTCCGGTGTTTTCAACCGTGTAGATATAATCGATTTGATCTCCTACTGTAAGTCCGGCAGGAGCATTATCTACATACGTACTTGATTTTACAAGCTCAATCATTGGCATTGCAGGGATTGGAGTACTCGTCGTATCATCTCCAGCTCCAGTATCATCTGCAGCATTACCAGAATCAGAAGCATCTGTTACTGTCGCTCCTGCTGGATCTGTTCCGCTAGCAAGCGCTTCATTGTCTACAACTCCAGCATCAATATCTGCTTGAGTTAATACATAAGTAGCAGTAAACTGTAGCACATCTCCAGGACTTGCATCAAAAGCATCTGCATCACCATCCAAATCAAAACCTCCAGCTGAATAAACTGGCGTTGGTGTTGTTCCTGTACCTGTAAATGTAGTTTCTGCTATCGTAATGTCATTTACAGTAGTGTTACCAGTATTCTCAACGATATAGGTATAAGTAATACTATTAGTAGCCGCATCAAAAGAAGAACTCTTAACAAGAGTAAGCCCTGAAGAAGATGGCAGCGGAGTTACCGTATCATCATCACCAGCTCCAGAATCATCTGCTGGGTTACCAGAATCAGAATCATCACTTACCGTATTTCCGTTAGGATCCTCACCAGAAGCAACTGCTTCATTGATTACCTGCCCAGCATTTACATCTGCCTGAGTAATGGTGTAACTAGCCGTTAGTGTTTGGTTGGCCATTGGAGCTAGACTCGCAATTGTACCTACTAAACTTGGCGTCAAATTAGTATCTGTTACATCAATCGATGTTACCGTTACATTACCTGTGTTAGTCACCACAAAGGTATAAGCAATCATATCTCCAGGACTTACCACTCCATCACCATTGGTATCTGCATAAGCACTTGTCTTTACAAGAGCGAGTGCAGGTGTTGCAGGTATTGGTAAGTTCGTTGGATCATTCGTATCATCTGCATCTGCATCTGAGTTTCCTGGTTGACCTTCGTCATCATTAGGATTTGTACTATCAGACACATCGGTTACAGCAGCTCCATTTGGATCTGTTCCTGTTGCCGTTGCTGTGTTTTCTACATTCCCAGCATTTACATCGGCCTGAGTTAAGATATAGTTGGCTGTTACACTTCCCATCTCCGTAGGTTGTAATGTAGATGGCGTTACCACTGCATTACTAAGTCCTATCGTTGCATCGTTTACAGTAAGATTACTAACTGTTGTACTTCCAGTATTTGTTACTGTGAAGGTATAAATCACTTGATCTCCTGCTCCTAAAAGACCGTCGCCGTTGGTATCTGTAAGTGCCGATACCGCTTTCGCGAAAGCTATCTCACTCACCACAGGAAGTAGCGTCACAGTAGCATCATCATCAGCTCCAGTATCGTCAGCAGCGTTACCAGAATCAGAAGCATCTGTTACTGGGTTTCCACTTGGATCTGTTGCCGAAGCTGTTGCTTCGTTTACTACCGTTCCAGCGTTGATGTCATCTTGTGTTAAGATGTAGCTCGCAGTAAATGTAAGTACATCACCAGGTGCTGCATCAAATGCATCACCGTCACCATCAAGATCACCACCACCCATTTGGTATAATGGTGTAGGTGTTGTTCCAGTTCCCGAGAAGCTAGTCTCAGCTACCGTCACATCACTGGCAGTTACATTTCCGGTGTTTTCAACCGTGTAGATATAATCGATTTGATCTCCTACTGTAAGTCCGGCAGGAGCATTATCTACATACGTACTTGATTTTACAAGCTCAATCATTGGCATTGCAGGGATTGGAGTACTCGTCGTATCATCTCCAGCTCCAGTATCATCTGCAGCATTACCAGAATCAGAAGCATCTGTTACTGTCGCTCCTGCTGGATCTGTTCCGCTAGCAAGCGCTTCATTGTCGACAACTCCAGAATCAATATCTGCTTGAGTTAATACATAAGTAGCAGTAAACTGTAACACATCTCCAGGACTTGCATCAAAAGCATCTGAATCACCATCTAGATCAAAACCTCCAGCCGAATAAACTGGCGTTGGTGTTGTTCCTGTACCTGTAAATGTAGTCTCTGCAATCGTAATGTCATTTACTGTAGTGTTACCAGTATTCTCAACGATATACGTATAGGTAATACTATTAGAAGCCGCATCAAAAGAAGAACTCTTAACAAGAGTAAGCTCTGAAGAAGATGGTAGCGGAGTTACCGTATCATCATCACCAGCTCCAGAATCATCTGCTGGGTTACCAGAATCAGAATCATCACTTACCGTATTTCCATTTGGATCCTCACCAGAAGCAACCGCTTCATTGATTACCTCTCCTGCATTTACATCTTCCTGAGTAATGGTATAACTAGCCGTTAGTGTTTGGTTGGCCATTGGAGCTAGACTCGCAATCGTACCTACTAAACTTGGCGTCAAATTAGTATCTGTCACATCAATCGATGTTACTGTTACATTACCCGTGTTTGTTACCACAAAAGTGTAAGCAATCATATCTCCAGGACTTACCACACCATCTCCATTGGTATCTGCATAAGCACTTGTTTTTACAAGGTCGAGTGATGGAGCACAAGCAATAATCGTAGTTGTAACGGAATTTGTACATCCAGTAACAGGGTCTACGAAAGTATATTCTATTGTGTGTGGTCCAGGAGTTTCAACCGCTGGATCAAAGGTTGTATTTACTACACCATCTATAGTAATAGTTGTTCCTGCACCTCCAGTTGCAAAAGCAGGTGAAACTGCAGTAGTCAGATCTAGTGCTGGCTCTCCTGTACAAACATTACTAGGTGCTGTAATTGTTGGTGTTGGCAGTAAATTAATTGTAAGCACTGTAGTATCAAAAACTATTGAAGAAGAACAAGCACCTAATCCCGTAAGAGTTTTCGTAAGCGTTACTGATCCCGAATTAATATCTAAAGTACTTGGAGTATAGATTGGATTATCAACTGTTGTACTTGAAAAATTACCAGTTCCACTTGTAGTCCAAGCAATTGTTCCGTTGGTAGACAAACCTCCTACAACTGTATACATTTCATCATCACAAATTTCAGCTGTAGCTGGTCCTGCGTCAACTGTTGGCTCATCTTCCACGGTAATGGTCACCGTATCTGTTGCAGCAACACAAGGTGCTGTAAAGTCACTTGATAATGTCAATACATAATCTCCAGGCACCGTAGCTGTAAATGTTACTGTTTCAGGGTTAGCTGTCGCAGCAGTTGAGCTTAATGCTCCGTCACCACCTGCAGGACTGGTCATTAGTGACCAAGTTCCCATTGTCGCTCCACCACCGATGGTAGCATCACTTAAAGTATATGCGCCATTATCAGAACATAAAGAAGCAGTTGCTCCAGCTTCCACCGTTGGCTCTTCACTGATTGTTAATGCTATTGAAGCAGATACTGTACTCGAAGCACAAGCTCCTGTTCCAGTTACTGTTTTGGTAAGTGTTATTACTCCTGCGCTTACATCTTCTGTACTCGCAGTGTATATTGGATTCTCTGCCGTAGCATTGTCATAAGTTCCTGTTCCACTAGTAGTCCAAGCAATTGTTCCGTTGGTAGATGTACTTCCAGCGACCGTAAACATATCATCAAAACAGATAGTTGCCGTTGGTGATGCTACTGCTACTGTTGGCTCATCTTCCACAGTAATGGTTACCGTATCTGTTGCAGCAACACAAGGTGCTGTAAAGTCACTTGTTAATGTCAGTATGTAATCTCCAGGTACCGTAGCTATAAAAGTTACTGTCTCAGGAGTAGCTGTTGCAGCAGTTGAGCTTAATGCTCCATCACCACCTGCAGGACTTGTCGTTAGTGACCAAGTTCCCGTAGTAGCTCCACCACCGATGGTAGCATCACTTAAAATATATGCGCCATTATCAGAACATAAAGAAGCAGCTGCTCCAGCTTCAACTGTTGGCTCTTCGCTAATCGTTAAGGCTATTGAAGCAGATACTGTACTCGAAGCACAAGCGCCTGTTCCAGTTACTGTCTTTGTTAGTGTTACTACTCCAGCGCTTACATCTTGTGTACTCGCTGTATATATTGGGTTTTCTGCCGTAGCATTGTCATAGGTACCTGTTCCACTAGTAGTCCAAGCAATCGTTCCGTTGGTCGATGTGCTTCCAGCAACTGTAAACATATTATCAAAACAAATAGTTGCCGTTGGTGATGCCACTGTTACTGTTGGCTCATCTTCTATAGTTATTGTTACCGTATCTGTTGCTGCAACGCAAGGTGCAGTAAAGTCACTTGTCAATGTCAGTATGTAATCTCCAGGTACCGTAGCTGTAAAAGTTACCGTTTCTGGATTAGCTGTTGCAGTAGTAGAGCTTAATGCTCCATCCCCTGTTGCAGGACTGGTCGTAAGCGACCAAGTTCCCATCGTAGCTCCGCCACCAATTGTAGCATCACTTAAAGTATATGCGCCATTATCAGAACATAAAGAAGCAGCTGCTCCAGCTTCAACTGTTGGCTCTTCACTGATTGTTAATGCTATTGAAGCAGATACTGTACTCGAAGTACAAGCTCCTGTTCCAGTTACTGTTTTGGTAAGTGTTATTACTCCTGCATCCACGTCAAGTGCGCTTGCTGTGTACACAGGATTGTCAATCGTGTTATCTGTAAAAGATCCAGATCCACTAGTCGTCCAAGCAATCGTTCCGTTGGTAGAAGTACTTCCAGCGACCGTAAACATATCATCAAAACAAATCGTTGCCGTTGGTGATGCCACTGCTACTGTTGGCTCATCTTCCACAGTAATCGTTACCGTATCTGTTGCAGCAACGCAAGGTGCTGTAAAGTCAGATGTTAATGTTAATACATAATTTCCAGGTACCGTAGCTGTAAATGTTACTGTTTCAGGAGTAGCTGTAGAAACCGTTGAGCTTAATACTCCATCTCCACCTGCAGGACTTGTCGTTAGTGACCAAGTTCCCATCGTAGCTCCGCCACCGATGGTAGCATCACTTAAGGTATAAGGACCAGCATCAGAACATAAGGAAGCAGCGGCTCCAGCTTCCACTGTTGGCTCTTCGCTGATTGTTAATGCTATTGAAGCTGACACTGTACTTGAAGCACAAGCGCCTGTTCCAGTTACTGTCTTTGTTAGCGTCACCGAACCTCCGTCTACATCTAATTGACTTGCAGTATACACAGGATTATCAATAGTATTATCTGAAAAGAATCCGGACCCACTAGTAGTCCAAGCAATCGTTCCGTTGGTAGAAGTACTTCCAGCAACCGTAAACATATCATCAAAACAAATCGTTGCCGTTGGTGATGCTACTGCTACTGTTGGCTCATCTTCCACAGTAATCGTTACCGTATCTGTGGCAGCAACACAAGGTGCTGTAAAGTCACTTGTTAATGTAAGTATGTAATCTCCAGGTACCGTAGCTGTAAAAGTTACTGTTTCAGGATTAGCTGTTGCAGCAGTAGAGCTTAATGCTCCATCACCACCTGCAGGACTTGCCGTTAGTGACCAAGTTCCCATAGTCGCTCCGCCACTGATAGTAGCATCACTTAATGTATAAGGACTAGCATCAGAACATAAGGAAGCAGCGGCTCCAGCTTCAACTGTTGGCTCTTCACTGATGGTTAAGGCTATTGAGGCAGATACTGTACTCGAAGCACAAGCTCCTGTTCCTGTTACTGTTTTGGTAAGTGTTATTACTCCTGCGCTTACATCTTGTGTACTCGCAGTGTATATTGGATTCTCTGCCGTAGCATTGTCATAAGTTCCTGTTCCACTAGTAGTCCAAGCAATTGTTCCGTTGGTAGAAGTACTTCCAGCAACAGTAAACATATCATCAAAACAAATCGTTGCCGTTGGTGAGGTTACTGCTACTGTTGGCTCATCTTCCACAGTAATGGTTACCGTATCTGTTGCAGCAGCACAAGGTGCCGTAAAGTCACTTGTCAATGTAAGTACGTAATCCCCTGGGACAACAGCCGTAAATGTTACCGCTTCTGGACTAGCCGTAGGTGTATCATCACTGAGTATGCTTTCGGCAGGTTGAGAAATCACTTCCCAAACTCCTGTTGTTGCACCACCTCCTATCGAAGCATTGCCTAAAACATATGGTCCATTATCTGAACATAATACTATATTTGGACCCGCATCTACTGTAGGCTCTTCGGTAATAGTAAGTATTGTATTATCTGAAACTTTATTAGTTGAGCAAGCTCCAGAACCCGATATTGTTTTCGTTAACGTGACTTCTCCTGAATTAATATCAAGCTCACTAGGTGTGTAAATAGGATTTTCTGCGAAAGCGTCATTAAAAATTCCAGATCCGCTTGTTGTCCACTCTATAGTTCCGTTTGAAGAAGTACCACCCGATACGTTATACATTGCATCAGAACAAATACTTGCTGTTGCTGCACCTGCATCTACCATAGGAGCTGGCTCAACAGTTACTGTAATTGTTTCTTGAGGTCCCACACAACCTGCTAATGATGTTGCTTCTACAACGTAATCTACAGTTAATGAGGCGCCTGTATTATTTGTAAAGACATCATTTTCTATTGCATTTGCATCTAGCCCTGAAGTACTTACAGCATTAGCCACGCCAGGAACAAGTCCACTTTCCGCCGTTGTGCTTACGAGCCTGTAAGAAGTAGCCTCTGTACTAGTTGTCAGAACTCCTAACCTGATACCCGTAGGACTGTCACTACAAATGGTCGTATTCAGTAAATTTGACACAACTGGCTCTGGTGAGACAGTTACTATAACATCAAACACTTCCCCCTCACAAGCCATTGGATTACTGACCGTTAATGTATATGTTATTGTAACAATGTCTGCTGTTCTGTTAACATAAGTATCTGTAATATTTGTTGCAGAAGGTGTTGGTCGAGCAGGTCCCGCTGGAACATTTAGCTCATCTGAAGATACTACCGTATAGGATGGTGTAACAGAAGAAACACCTATATTTAATGCTGTTCCTGAGCAGACCGCTTCCGCGAAATTTGGAAATGGCGGATCTACTAATGTTAGAACAACTTCTTCTCTTACAGGGTTAGTACACGGAATACTAGAATCTGAAATTTCAGCAAAATAAGATATTGATCCTGCAGCAGTAAGTTCAGGCTCACCAGCTATTGGTGTTCCCCCAGTCGCTGTAGTATACCAATCAACCGATATGTTTGCATCAGAAGTTATAGCATCATTTGCATTAAGTTCTGCTCCTGCTACTGCACAACCTATTAAATCTTGTATAGAATTTAACTGTGGTTCAACAACAATTATGGTTACCGTATCTGAAGCAGGCACACAAGGAGCAGCTGCATCTGTAGTTAATGTTAACACATAAGTACCTGGTGTAGTTGCCATAAAATTGGCAGTATCAGGAGAAGAAGTAGCTGTATTAGGTGTAACAGCTCCATCCCCAGGATTTGTACTTACTGTCCAAGTACCCGTTGTCGCTCCTCCACTTATACTAGCATCTGCTAATTGATATGTACCAAAATCAATACATAATGTTACCGCACTTCCTGCCTCTACTGTTGGCTCCTCATTAATTGTGAGAATAGTACTATCCGACACTGAACTTGAAGCACAAGCTCCAGATCCCGATACTGTTTTAGTAAGGGTGATTGTACCTGCGCTAATATCCAAAGCACTTGCCGTATATACCGGATTATCGATGGTAGCATTAGAAAAAGAACCAGATCCACTAGTAGTCCAAACAATTGTACCATTTGAGGATGTGCTCCCAGATACTGGATACATTCCGTCTGAACAAATAGTTGCTGTTGCAGGGCCGGCATCTACAGTAGGCTCATCTTCTACTACAATTGTCACCATATCTGTAGCAGCCTCACAAGGCGCTACAAAATCTGTTGTTAAAGTTAAAATATAATTTCCCGGCACTGTAGCAGTAAACGTTACGGATTCAGGAGTGGCAGACGCAGTGACTGAACTTAAAACACCATCACCTCCAGCTGGACTTGTAGTAATTGACCAGATACCAGTAGTAGCTCCACCACCTATTGTGGCATCGCTAAGTGTATAGGGTCCAAAATCTGAACATAGAGCAGCATCTATTCCTGCATTTACAGTTGGCTCCTCACTAATTGTAAGAACAGTATCATCAGACACAGAACTTGAAGCACAAGCTCCAGTTCCGGTAACAGTTTTTGTTAGTGTAACCTCACCTGCAGTTATGTCTTGCACACTAGCAGTATAGATTGGATTTTCGGCACTAGTGTTATTAAAAGTTCCAGTTCCACTTGTGCTCCAAGTAATTGTACCATTAGTAGAGGTACTACCCATAACATTGTACATCTCATCAGAGCATATAATTGCTGTTTCAGGACCGGCTTCAACAGTTGGTTCATCTTCTACCGTTATTGATATACTATCAGACGCTTCTAAGCAGGGGGTGGTAAAATCTGTAGTTAAGGTTAAGATGTATACCCCTGGAGTGGTAGCTGTTAAGCTTACCGTTTCTGGATCTACTGTAGGTGTATCATCACTTAGTATTCCATCTGTTCCAGGCTGAGATGTTATGGTCCATACTCCTGTTGTAGCTCCTCCTCCAATTGATGCTCCACTTAATACAAATGGACTATTATCTGAACATAGAACCTGATTGATACCTGCGTCTACAATAGGAAGTTCACTTATAGTAAGAACCGTATTATCAGAAGCTGAATTTAACATACAAACACCAGTTCCCGTAACTGTTTTTGTTAAGGTCACCTCTCCTGCAGAAATATCTTGGCCACTTACTGTATAAATTGGATTATCTATAGAGTTGTTATTAAATGTACCTGTACCACTAGTGCTCCAGACTATCGTTCCGTTTGCAGAAGTACTACCTACCACAGTATAGGTCTCGTCAGAGCATATACTAGCCGCGTCAGGTCCTGCATCTACTGTGGGAGATGGCTCTATAGTTACTATTATGGTTTCAGGCTCACCAACACAACCTGCTGAAGATGTAGGCTCTACAACATATTCAACATTTAAAGAAGTACCTGTATTGTTTGAAAAAATGTCATTTTGAATAGCATCTGCCGCTAAGCCATTTGCAGTTGCAGCATTTGAACCACTAGCAATTAATCCAGCATCTGGTGTAACACTTGCGAGTCTGTATGTAGCGGCAGCCGTACTTGTACTTAATACATCTAAAACTACTCCAATAGGATTATCGCTACATACAGCCGTATCCAACGTATTTGAAATTACAGGTTCTGGAGAGACAGTTACAACGACATCAAAAATTTCCCCTTGACAAGCTACGGGATCACTTACCGTTAACGTATAAGTAATTATTACATCATTTGCTGTCCTATTTACGTAAGTGTCAGTAATATTTTGTGAGGATGGAGTTGGTCGATCGGGACCCGCTGGCACGTTTAATTGATCAGAAGATACAACTGTGTAAGAAGGAGATACAGATGCAACTCCAATATTTAATACTTCTCCAGAACAAACCGCTTCAATGAAGTTTGGGAATGGTGGATCTACAAGCGTTAATACAACTTCTTCTCGTTCTGGATTTGTACAAGAAATAGAAGTGTCTGTAATTTCAGCAAAATACGAAATCGTTCCTGCTGTATTTAATTCAGGTTGACCTGTAATAGGACTTCCTCCCGTAAGTGAAGTATACCAAGTAACAGATATATTCGAATCAAAAGTGATTCCATCATTAGCGTTTAGCACAGCACCCGGCACTGCGCACCCTATAAGGTCTTGAATACTGTTAAGCTCCGGTTCTACTACAGTAATTACTAGAGTATCTTCAACAGGAGTACAAGGTGAAGCAGCATCTGTAGTTAAAGTTAGTATATATGTTCCAGCTGTAGTTGCCGTAAAGTTTGCTGTTTCTGGTGAAGTAGTAGCAGTAGTTGGACTAACAGCTCCATCTCCTGCATTTGTAGTTACAGCCCATATTCCCGTTGTAGCACCCCCACCTATGGAAGCACCTGAGAGTTGATAAGTACCAAAATCAATACACAATGTAACTGGATTTCCTGCTTCAACAGTAGGCTCTTCACTTATGGAAAGGGTAAAGGTATCTGATGCGGTATTTGTAAGACAACCGCCAGTTCCTGTCACTGTCTTAGTTAGGGTTATTGTTGTCGCCGTAATATCATCAGTACTTGGTGTATACGCTGGATTTTCAGCGGTGAGACTACTAAAAACTCCATTTCCACTAGTTGACCAGCTGATTACATCTGATGGAGTTCCTCCTATTGAAGAAGTACCATCTGTAAATTGATACATCTCATTTGAGCAAATTGTAGCTGCTTTCTCTGTACCCACGCTTGCAGTTGGAGCTTCATCTACCGTAATGGTAACGGTATCAAAAATCACAGGGCATGGAGTATCCGTGTTTGTCGTTAATGTCAATATATAATCACCTGGTACTGTTGCAGAAAAACTAGCACTTTCCGGATTTGATGTCGCTGTTGCTGGATTAACTACTCCATCACCACCGCTTGGTTGTGTAATGGTCCATAGACCAGTAGTTGCCCCACCACCTATAGAAGCACTTGAAAGTATATAACTACCAAAATCATTACATAATTCAATATCATTTCCTGCCTCAACCGTTGCTTCTTCTATTCTAGTTAATATAAGACTATCTGTCGTAGGGTCACAAATCATATCTGTATTAGATACTGTAACAGAAAGCTGTATCGAAGTGGCACTTTGATCTGCAGATCCTAACGTATAAATTGGATTAGTCGCAGAAACATCATTAAAAGCACCGTCTCCAGTAGTTTCCCATAATACGATATCTGCAACTATGTTTGCTCCCGTAAGACTATATGTAGACGCTGTTTCACAAATCTCTTCATCTGGACCCGCTTCTCCTATAGGAGCACCTACTACATTAAGAGTAGTGCATCGTTGTTCTGCGCACCCGCCTGGATCGATTACATTACATATTACATAGGTTCCAGGGGAAGCAAATGTATAATTAACATCTTGGCCACCTCCACCAATCACCTGTGCAGGACCTCCATCTACAGAAACAGTAAACTGCTGTCCAGCTCCAGATGCTGATGGTATAAATACAGACTCACCTACACAATAATCTTCGCCATCAAGAGCTATAGAATCTGTACCATCAATTGTGAACCCTAGACCCCCTGTCGGAAATATAAAATAATCAATAAATGCACAGTTTGCAGCTACAGCCACAGCGTTTACCATAGGCCCTCCATTTGCTTGGTTATTAAAAACCCTGCCACCTCCAGATGGAACGGACTGACTATAGGTAAGACAATCTCCAGTACATCCGGCTGGCGTTATATCTTGTTGAGGACCCGGAGGGACATTACAAAAATCACCTACTGTATTTCCAGAAGCTGCTCCATCTGTATATAATGTCAAACTAAAAACACCATCTGCAGTTTGTGCATTAAATGCACAAGATGTTATTGTAATTACTTCACAAACAGGGCCCGATGTACAATCAAAAGATATATTACCTTGACCAGGTATTATACCTACTTGATTTAAATCCTCATCTAAAATAAAAACAGCTTCAGCGGTTTGACCAAAATCTCCACGCCTACACACTCTAATTTCTATATCCTCAGAAACTGGCAATATGTTACCTGGATCTGCTAGAACTACATCAAATCGCCATTCTGGATCTTCACCTGGACTACCATTATTGCCTCCTCCACCCGTAATACAGGCTTCTGCTCCTTGCACTTGAAAAGTAACTCCATCTGCCCCAAGAACCGCATTTACAGCTATAATAGCATCTGGGTTTCCTGGGGGACCTGCAGGATCAGGGTTTGGTCTATTAGTACCTGCAATAATTTGAGCCTCTAATTGAAAGGAACAAAATAGAAGCGTTACAAAAAAAATGAAAGCAGTAAATTGAGTTTTGGTAGTTTTATGAATCATACGTGATGATTTTAAAAGGATTTTGGTCAGTTAGTATTGATGAAAGTGTTTACTATTTAAACACTAGATACTTTAAGAGGAAAAGATAGACAACTTCTAAATCATTACAAAATTTTATTAGAAGTTATCAACAATTAACATGACACTTACGACAAAGAGGGTTTAAATATCGACAAAATGCACAACTCATTAAGCTGTCAAAAAAAACACTCACAATATCACTCATATTTATGATAAATTTTTGCTAAAAAGTTTTAGGGAGGTATCCTCAATTAAAGTGAGCGGCTTGACAACTCAACTTCTGTCAAAATATTTTACTATGTATTTGCTATATCAGATTATAAAGAGGAATTATATGGGTAAGTTGTATTTGTAAGAAGTATGCCTCTATTTATGCCCCTATAAATAAAAAAGCCCGCTATTGTTGAGATAGCGAGCTTTACAGCAGAGAGGAAGGGATTCGAACCCTCGATACGTTGCCGTATACACGCTTTCCAGGCGTGCGCCTTAAGCCACTCGGCCACCTCTCTATTTTGTTGTAAAGCGAGTGCTCTACAGGTATTTATTCTTAACGACATCTGATTACAACTCACTGTTGTAGGTGTTTCAAATTTTCGCGAAAGCGTATAATTCATACTCTTTCTAAAGGATTGCGAAATAACAAAAAAATAATAACTCATTCAAGAGTTACACACTTTATGTGAGCTCTCCTCGTAAAGAAGTTTCAAAGACTGTTTTAAACACTTTAGGCCCCAGCTCCTGCCCTAGTAAATACATCATTTTTGTAGTAGCGGCTTCTGTAGTCATATCGCCTCCATTAATGACGCCCATTTTCTTTAAAGCGACACTAGTTTCATAATTACCCATGTGCACGCTGCCAGAGATACACTGCGTGATATTTACGATAGGAACTCCTCGCTTGATAGTTGCTTTAAGCGCATCTACAAACCACGGTTGCGTAGAGGTGTTTCCTGCCCCGAAGGTTTCTAGCACCACGCCACGCGTACAAGGAATATTAAGCATGGCTTCTACTAAGCACTGCGAAATGCCAGGATATATTTTAAGTAGTAGAATCTCTGTAACTAATTTTCTGTGAACTTTAAGCACCTTTTTATTCGGTTTCCAGAGTGCGTCTTCGTTTATGGTGAGATGTACTCCTGAGGTGAGGAGTTCTGGATAATTAGGGGAGGTAAACGCTTCAAAATTTTCGGCACTTATTTTTGAGGTGCGATTTGCTCTGTATAGCTTGTACTCAAAATAGAGACACACTTCCGTTATAAGTGGTTTATTACGTTTTCTCAAAGCAGCTACTTGAACCGCAGTAATTAAATTCTCCTTTGCATCTGTGCGTAAATCTCCAATAGGTAGTTGTGACCCAGTAAACACCACAGGCTTAGAAAGATTTTCTAGCATAAAGCTTATGGCAGATGCGCTATAACTCATGGTATCGCTACCGTGCAGCACTACAAAACCATCATAGATATCGTAACCCTTTTTAATAAAATCACAAAGCTCGTTCCAATAGGTAGGATTCATGTTTGACGAATCAATCACGGTATCAAATGAGGCGGTGCTTATCTCACAATCTAGCAACCTTAATTCAGGGATTTTTTCAAGTAGTTCATCAAAGTTGAAAGCTTTTAAAGCTCCCGTTTCATAATCTTTGATCATACCTATAGTACCTCCTGTATATATTAAGAGAATCTTAGCCTTGCTCATACTTTTTCTGATTGTACTACTGGATTTGCATACATTAATAAGAAACTGTCTACTTCTATCTGCTTTTCTTTATCTACTCGCACTTCTAACCTACGTTCAAAATGACGTAATTCTTTCTCATCATAATGAGCGCTGTACTTATTGCTTTTATGGTATAGATCATATGCAATATAATTAGACGGCCACAACTTATAATGCTTCCAGATTATAGTATCTAAGGCACTGGCAAATGCTTGTAGCTTATCATTATCACTTGCATAATCCTGAGCAATTTGATCATAAATTTCTTCTGGCATAGGTGCAGCTGCTATATGGATATTGCGTTTATTACCTAGCGCACCTTTTAGAATGCTATTAAAATCTTCGTTTGCTGTTTTTATGTAAGGTACATTTTCTTGTTTTGCCACAATTTCGGGTACCTTCAAAATATCTGTAGGGTCATACTCATAAGAGATTGCGACTCCTACTATGTTAAGTTCTTTGAGATATTGCATTAGTGGTGTTTTACCACGAGCAATGGTGATCATCTTGAGTACGCCTTGCTGCGTTTTATCAAGTCCGTCTTTTGTTCGTCCTTCTCGCTGGGCTACCCACACAGATCTATTTTCTACTAGCAAGTGCTTAATATATTGAGACAAGAGTTTAGAACTCATAAGCATCTCACGTGGTGACTGCCCTCTTAACACCAAGAAGTTTCTATTGAGCTTAGACAGCTCCATTAAAAAGTCTTTTTGCACAAGGTTATCTCCTATCGCAGAGGCCGTTGTTATAAGACCATGATCTATAAGCGTCATATTAAGCAATGACGTATCAAGCACGATATCACGATGGTTTGACAGGTATAGATAAGACCGCTTTCGCGAAAGCGTATCAAACCCACTACACGTAAAATCCTCAGCACTTTTATCAAGTAGATTTGTTACTGATTTATAGATAACTTTTTCTTGAAAATCGGCTATTGAAAAGCAGGTACTGAGTACTTCGACAATTTCTTCTTGTGTTTTATTTGGAAATGTAAATTGCAGTAAAATCCTAAACATAGGATGTCTTGCTGCGTGAAGTAAAGCCTGATTTACTTCATTATCATTATAAGGTCGTATATGGTCGTATCTATTCAAAATAGTCTGGATTGTTTGTCACAAAAGAACAAAATATTTTGAGTCTTCATCTACTATTTACAAGAAGATGCTATGCACGCTTTGTAAAAAACACTTCATCTGCATTACTACTTGTTATTGCAGCGATTTCATCTAAAGGTTTTTGATAAATTGTCGCCAACTTTTCGGCTACTAAAACCACGTAGCTACTTTCATTACGTTTACCACGATACGGCACAGGACTCAAATACGGCGCATCTGTTTCTAGTACAATATGTGATAACGGTATCTCCGCTAGAAATTGATCGATTTTACCATTTTTAAAGGTTGCTACACCACCTATCCCAAGTTTCATGTTGTAATTAATGGCCTGCTCTGCTTGTTCTTTAGTTCCAGAAAAGCAGTGAAATATCCCAAAGAGATCATGTCCTTTCTCACTTTCTAGCACTTCAAAAACTTCGTCAAAAGCCTCTCTACAGTGTATAACGATAGGTTTTTTATACTTTTTGGCTAGTTGTATTTGTCGTTTGAAAGCATCTCGCTGAATTTCTAAAGTAGACGTATCCCAATACAAATCTATCCCTATCTCCCCTACTGCATAAAAATCACGAGCGGCAAATTGTGCCTCCACATGCGCCAGCTCTTCTTCGTAATTCTCCTTAACATGCGTAGGATGTAGACCCGCCATTAAAAACATATGATCTGGATAGTTTTTTTCTAACGCATACATACGCTCTGTATACTCAGAGTCTATCGCAGGAATAAAAAATCTGTTTACTCCAGCGTCAATCGCTCGTTGTATCATCACGTCCTGATCTTCATCAAAAGACTCGCTGTATAAATGGGTGTGGGTATCTGTAAAATTCATAGACCACAAAAATAGCTAGTGTGTCGAAAAGAGAGAAGGGAAAACAGATAAACCTGAGCTATGGTTTACAAAGCTGTAAGTCTATAGGATTGTAGTATTTTTGAGTAATACATTAATAATTATGCCTTCATTACGTGAGTTTCTACTTTCAAAAAAATATTGCCGTTCACGCCTTTTTCCTACCGTGACTAATCATCTTGAAATGAAAGCAAAAATTAATGGAGTAGAAGGTTCCTTTATACTCGATACGGGAGCTTCTAGTTCGTGCATAGATTTTGAGTTTGCAGATTTGTTTGGGCTACTTTCAGAAGATAGTGAGATTCTCGCTGCGGGTGCTGGTGCAACAGATATGATTACTAAGCTTTCGCGAAAAAACACCATTACCATTCAAAAATGGGAATATAAAAAACTAGACATCGTCCTCTTTGATATGTCACATGTAAATACAGCACTGAAAAATCACGATGCTGCTCCTGTTCATGGAATTCTAGGAGCAGATGTACTCAATGCAGGAAAAGGGATTATTGATTATCAATATAATTGCTTGTATTTAAAATAAGCGTAAGTTTTAACCACCATATCTTCTTATAAACTTAAGCTAAATGTTAAAATTTTAACGATTATTCAATTTAAACACCTATCAATCAGTAATCTATATTTTTTAACAAAATTCATATAATCCAATAAGAATTTTCTCACGTTTAAATATTTGTAACCATTACAGTATTTTTTTACTGTATTCATACAAACATTCAAGACAACTTTCTGCGGCCGCGATAAGTGATTTTGGAATTAACCTTTTTAATTTAAAATCCAATTATGAAAAATTTTCATCTAGCAGTCGCCTGCGCCTTATCATTATGTCTTTTTAATTCTTGTGAGAAAGAAGACATTAATGAAAATAGCGAAGCAGAAAACACCACTGTAGAAATCCAATCAAATGACATCGAGAAAGCAGAAGAAGCTTTCCCAGGTCAAAAAGGAAAATCACAAAACCTCTTTTACGGCTTACATAGTCTAGAAGTCGCGACTATAAACGACACCTATGTCTTTGAAGGAGATATAATCTTCTCAAAAAATCAACTACAAGAAAGCACGGATGCTACTCGCAGCACTGGACGTACTGGAGGTAGATGGGCAAACAATACCGTGTATTATGCTATAAATCCTAGTCTTCCTAATCAAGCTCGTGTTACAAATGCCATAGCAAACTGGGAAGCGAGCACTTCTGTACGTTTTGTACAACGCACAAACCAAGCTGACTATGTCTACTTCACTCCTGGTAGTGGTTGTTCTTCATATGTAGGAAGAATAGGTGGCCGCCAAGACATCACACTTGCAAGCGGTTGCTCTACAGGTAGCACCATTCATGAAATAGGCCATGCCGTAGGTTTATGGCACGAACAAAGTCGCGCAGATCGTGATGACTACCTCACCATCAACCTAAACAATGTACAAGATGGAGTGGATTATAACTTTCTAACATATGTTGCACAAGGACAAGATGGAACAGAATATACAGCCCAGCTTGATTTTAATTCTGTAATGCTCTATAGCTCTTTTGCTTTTAGCAAAAATGGCCAACCTACCATCACAAAAAAAGATGGTTCCACATATACTACAAACCGCACAGCACTCTCTAATGGAGATATTACTGGCATCAATATCATGTACCCAGGTGATGGTGGCGACGGAGGTAATAGTGGAGACATTTGTGATGGTGTAGCTGCATACAACAGCAACACAAACTACACTATTGGCAATCAAGTGACTTACCAAGGCAATCTTTATGAACGTGTAAATGGCGGTTGGACAAACCTAGGTCCTTGCGGAAGCAATCAACCACCTGCAGATATATGCGAAGGTGTGCCAGCATACAATGGTAATCAAAGTTATAGTGTAGGTGATTTTGTGACCTACCAAGGCGGGCTTTATGAACGTTTATCATCTAGCTGGGATCGTATAGGCGATTGTGGTTAGTCTTTTATAAATATCTAGCAATATCAATAGCCACTCTGCAAAGAGTGGCTATTTCTTTTCACAATTCTTCCTTAACATCGGGTTAAACTTGCTACAATCTATATTAACTTTATAGTGAGATTTAACATATTTGTAAAAACAATCACAACCATGGCTATTCTAGGATCTATAATAAAAAGTGCAATTGACTTAAAGGATACATTATCCTCAGACATTAATCCTATTCAAGAGCAGGAACAGGTTCTAGCAGATATGCTGAATACTGCAAAGGATACTGCCTTTGGAAAGTATTATGGGTTTTCTCAACTACTAGAAGAAGAAGATCAAGCAGCTGCCTTTTCAAAAATGGTTCCTTACCACGATTATAACCAGATGGACAGTATGTGGTGGGATCGCATAAAACATGGATTAGAAGATATAACATGGCCTGGAAAACCTCACTATTTTGCACTTTCTAGTGGTACCACTGGAAAAACGAGCAAAAGAATTCCAGTCACGGAGGAAATGGTTGCTGCCATAAGAAGCACCAGTCTTGCCCAAGTATCTGCACTTGCTCATTATGACTTACCAACAGATTTTTTTGATAAAGAAGTAATGGCTCTAGGTAGCTCCACAGATCTTATCGAACATGACGAATTTCTTGAGGGTGAAATAAGTGGTATTACAGCGAGTAATATTCCTTTTTGGTTTAAAGGATTTTACAAGCCTGGAGAAGATATCGCCAAAATTGAAAACTGGGATGAACGCGTAAAAACAATTGCAGAAAGAGCCAAAAATTGGGACATAGGCGCACTGAGCGGGATTCCATCATGGATAGAGCTTATGCTTAAAGAAGTAATTGCTTATCATAATGTAGAAAATATTCATGAAATCTGGCCCAATCTACAAGTTTTTACAAGTGGAGGCGTAGCCTTTAAACCTTACGAAAAGAGCTTTAGACAACTACTAGGAAGAGATATTACTGTTATTGACACATATCTAGCATCTGAGGGGTTCATGGCTTACCAGAGCAGACCTGAGACTTCCTCTATGAAGCTTTCTACTAATGCTGGTATTTACTTTGAATTTGTACCCTTCACTCCAGAGTATATCAATAATGACGGCTCGCTATCACAAGATGCTCCATCTCTTACTTTAAAAGAAGTAGAAACAGATGTAGACTACGTCCTTATAATAAGTACGGTTTCTGGCGCATGGAGATATCTTATAGGTGACACGGTTGCTTTTACGGATGTAGAGAGAGCAGAAATTAAAATAACAGGACGGACTAAGTTTTTCTTAAACGTAGTAGGCTCTCAACTTTCTGTAAATAAAATGGAAGTAGCCTTGAGAGAACTTGAAGAACAATTTGATATTGAAATTCCTGAATTTACATTGAGTGCAAAAAAGATAGATGGAGAGTTTTACCACTGCTGGTATCTAGGTACAACGGCAACTACAAATGAAAGCGAACTTGCAGAGGCTCTAGATAAAAGTTTAAAAGAAGCAAACAAGAATTATAAAGTGGCAAGAGGAAAATCTCTCAAAGGAGTAAAAGTCACCACTATTGACCCTAATATTTTTCACGAATGGAGTGGTCAAAACAAGAAAAAAGGAGGACAAGTAAAAATGGAGAAAGTGATGGATGAAGAGAAATTTGAAACCTTTGAAGACTTTGTTGCTAAGCAATAGTTTATAAAAAATCAACTATAAAAAAACGGGTATCATAATAGTGATACCCGTTTTTTATAAATATCTGGCTAGTTATGCTCTAGCAGGTGCATGACTTCTTCTGGCGACATATATAAACTGCGCAGGCGTTCTTTATAAGCCTCAGAGATATTTGCATGGTCGAGTATAAAGTTTTTAGTTTTTAAAATATAGGTTCCCATTCCATGCGTAATGGCATATACATCTGCGGTACGTTCTACTTCTTTAATATGAGCGCCAGAATATAAATACTTTACCCCAAAAACTAACATCCCAAACCCAGAACGTTCCCTATAATCCATTACATGACCTAGCTCATGCCCTAACCATCCCGTAACCACATCACTTGGCACTTCAGAGAAACTGAGCTCGTCTTGATCTATTTGTATCGTTCTCGAAATAAGAATTATATATTCACGTTTTTTACGAGACTTTAAAAAACTAGCCCAACGTGGTTGTGCCTGCATTGTTGACTTTTTTATATTGTCTTTAAACTGAAAAGTTATTGCAGTATTCCACAACTCTGGGTAATGCTCTAAAGCAAGTATAGCTTCATCATAAATTTCTTTAGGAATTACTTTATTCTCAAGGTTGAGCACTGCATCCTCAGTAGGTATTACATCTTTCTCTGTCATACTTTCAAAGTAGGGTTTATCTGCTTGCTGTGCTGTTAAGAGCATACTAAAGTTAGTTAGGATAATCCAAAAAGCAATGTGTATCTTCATCTTCAAAACATAGGTATGAAAAAATTATTAATAACGAGTATTGTTTATTGTCTCGCTTTCGCGAAAGCGGACTTTGCAACTGCACAATCTTTGAGACCTGTTACAGGTGCAGAGATTATTAAAAAATCAATAGCATTTCATGACCCTAATGGTAATTGGTCAACTTTTCAAGGGGAATTTACCCTAGCACTTGATATGCCAGAAAAAGCCTCTAGAAAAAGCGCAATCACACTAGACATCCCGAATGAATATTTTAATCTCACCACAGAACAAGAAGAGACAACTTCGTTTAGGGAGATAAGCAGTGACACTTGTAAATATACAGATGAGACTGGAGAAGTAACCACCACAACTACTAATAGCAAAGAGTGCGAGAGAACAAGAATGTATCGCGATTACTATTCCTATTTGTACGGACTTCCTATGAAGTTACATGATCCAGGAACTCAAATAGATCCCATGGTAAAAAATGTCACTTTCAAAGGAAAAAAATTTATCATGGTAAAGATAACTTATGACGAAGCTGTAGGTTCAGATGTTTGGCAATTTTACTTTAACCCCTCTACGTATGCCCTGGAAGTATATCAATTCTTTAAAGGCACCGATGAGACTACAGGCGAGTATATTCTTCTTGATGACATAGCTCTCATCGAAGGTATTAAAATGCCTAAAAACCGCGCTTGGTATTATAACAAGGATGATGGATACTTAAGAACAGATAGCATTGTACAAGATTAATCGCTAATCCCTTTTTACGGTTAAAATCGCTTGCTTATAATTACGCATACTGTAATACTCTGCATGCAAAGAAGAGGCAAACTCTTCTACCCTTGCAAAATTTACATATGATGGATTAAGACCATCATTAAAGTCCTCATCTGTGATAAGAAGCGCGATATACCATGTGTCGCCATAAATTCTAACAGGATCGTCATTAAATACAGGACCTATCCCATTTTCTTCCAACATTTTATTTGCTAAGGGTCTTAGTAAATTGACAGTTTTTGTATTCTTACTCACTTCATAAAACGAGACATAATAATTATTTCCATCAAGTACTACTGGCACATTATCTTCTACATAGTTGTGCTGTAGGTCATACTTTGTATTTACGTAAGTATAAAACTCATCTGCATCTTTTGGGTCTGTAAAGATGTATGAATACCTCTTTGGCAGCTTTTTATTAAACTTCTTAGCATTTTTAATAGAACCATTACTGAGGTCAGGAGCTATTGCCACTGGAAAACATGATTGTAAAACAACTACACAGAATAAACTTAGTATACATCTCATTTAATGTGTTTTACACAACGCATCAAACAACATACCAAAACCATAAGCACTTATTGAACTGAGTATAATCAAGAAAACCCTTACCGCATTGCGGTAAGGGTTTTATATGATAATTGAGAAACTATCCTCGTTTATTATGCCTCAAAAGGCACGATAGAAACGTAAGATTTGTTGTCTCTTTTCTTTTGGAATTTTACAACACCATCTACTCTTGCGTGTAGTGTGTGATCTTTTCCTCCGTATACGTTCTCACCTGGGTGATGCGTATTACCTCTTTGACGTACGATGATGTTCCCTGCGATTGCAGCTTGTCCTCCAAAGATCTTAACACCTAAGCGTTTCGATTCTGATTCGCGACCGTTTTTAGAACTACCAACTCCTTTTTTGTGAGCCATCTTGTTTCGGTTTTATAAGTTATACTTGATAGTATAGCAATTAAGCTTTACCACCGTCTAATTCGTCTTGCCATTTCTTAAGCTCATCCCACTTACCATCAGCAGCCATTTGTGCTTGTGCTGGCCATGTGTCAGTTACGTGATTTCCACGTACACCTGCGATAATTTCAGAAATCTTAGCAGCATCAGTTTTTGCAAGTTCTGCAAAAGTTGAAATTCCTGCCTCTACAAGAGTTTCAGCAATTTTAGGTCCGATACCTTCTACTTTTTTAAGATCGTCTGCTTTAGAAGATTTTTTTGCAGTAGCCTTAGGTGCAGTTTCCTTTGCAGGAGCAGCAGCTTTAGGTTCAGCTTTTTTCTCTTCTTTCTTAGGAGCAGCTTTCTTAGCTCCAGAAGTAGCGATACTTTCAATTACGATTTCAGTAAGAGACTGGCGGTGTCCGTTTTTCACACGGTATCCTTTACGTCTTTTCTTCTTGAAAACGATTACTTTGTCACCTTTAAGGTGTCTTAAGACTTTTGCTCCTACTAGAGCTCCGTCTATAGCTGGGGCGCCTAAAGTGATGTTAGATCCGTCTCCTACCAAAAGTACTTTGTCGAAATCGACAGTTTTTCCTTCTTCGGTAGATAGGCGGTTAACAAAGACTTTTTGGTCTTTTGCAACTTTAAATTGCTGCCCTGCTATCTCTACAATTGCGTACATAGCGATTAATTAAATATTGTTATTACACTAATAATAGCCCAAACCTCTCAGTTTAAGCGGGTGCAAATATACTATTTATCTTAAGATTTACAATAAGCATCATTTGTTTTTATATAATAATATCACTCTACAAATACATTCTTACAGAAATTCTAAAATGAACTTACAATAATCACCCGGCACCACGTCTCATTCTTACAAAGCTGAAACAACAAACTCCTATTTAACAGCACAGTAATACTATTAATAAGAAACATAACCCTATGAAAAAAATATTTTAACGTTTTTATTTGCACTTTAACGATTGTAGATATATTTTCGCTCACTTAACTAATCAATCAATTAACAATGAAACATTTAAAATCAATCATCACATTAATCATTTTAACATTTACACTTACATCTTGCTCTACAGATGACGCTCCAGATGTTGACACAAATCTTATTGTAGGAACATGGTCAATCCAAGATTTAAACTTCAGCAGCGATCTTACATATGCTTTTGCTGGTCAAACTATCTCATCTACCTCAAACGGTAGCGGATCAAACTTTGATTACACAGTAACTTTTAATGAAGACAACACACTGGTTGCAAATGGATCTTATGACTACATAGTAACCTCAACAACAGATGGCGAAGAATTCACCCAAACAATTACTATCGAAGACGTTGACACTAATGGAACTTGGAGCATCGATGGAAACCAACTAACTTTTACAGGATTTACAACTGCCCAAGTTGACAATGATTTTATTAGCGGAGGTCAAGATGCAGGAAGCTCGACAATAGAAATTCTCAACGCAACTACCCTTCTTATAACTAGCGATCTTGAAGATGCTGTACCTTTAGATTTACCAGAAGGAATAGATATAAACATAGAAGGATCTAGCGACGTAACGCTAACTAGAGTAAATTAAAACGTAACTCACAAGATCAAAAAAAACCGCCAATTGGCGGTTTTTTTTGTGTTTCTATTTTTAAGTAATTACCCTCTCACAGAGTCACCTCTATCTTTTAATACTTTCTTTGTTCCTTCTGTGTTCCAACTTGGCTTAAATAATTGCATAAAGCAAAGAGATAAGCATACCGCAGTTGCAAAACCTGCAATCGCTACTGTAAACACCACAGAACCTATACTTGTATTATACGTTTGCTCCCAAGGACCTATTAATCCATCTAAAAATTCTGGATTTACGTTTCCTGCATATAATGCAAAAAACCCTGTAAAAATGATAGTTGCTACAAATCCCGAGACAACTCCATTTACCATACCGTCGGTATAGCTATATGTAGCTCCGTTTTTGATTTGTGTGTACTTGATAACCTCGTATATACCAAAGCCTACGATCACTCCATTAAAGAGTGAGAATAGCACATTAGTATGCAAATTAAATAGAGAAAGTACTAAGAAGTACGCTATGAGGCCACCGCTCATTGCAAAAGCAAATCTGATAGGCATTGTGAATTTTGACATGTTGTTTAGTTTTTGTTAGATAAAGATAAACAAAAAATGCGATCACATTCTTAACCCACTGTTAAATAACAGCTTAACAAATCATTAAGAAACTCCTAACTTGCTGAATAGGTCCCAGATAACTACCCCAGCGCTCACAGAAATATTAAGAGAATGCTTTGTACCCACCTGTGGGATTTCAATAACAGTATTACTTAGAGACACAATTTCTTGCTGAACACCCTTTACTTCGTTTCCAAAAACAACAGCATACTTCTCACCAGTAGTGGGCACAAACTTATCAAGCATCACTGCTCCTTCTGCTTGCTCTATTGCACACACATGAACACCATCCTCTTTTAATTTTCTCACTAGAGCAATACTGTCTTCTACATATTCCCAAGTTACAGCATCTGTCGCTCCTAAGGCTGTCTTTTGTATATCGCGATGCGGTGGCGTTGCAGTAATGCCACAGAGATAGATTTTCTCTACTAAAAAAGCATCTGAAGTTCGGAAAACGGACCCTACATTATTAAGGCTACGTATATTATCCAGTACGATAATTATAGGCGTCTTCTCTGCCTCTTTAAAATCAGAAACAGATTTTCGGTTGAGTTCGCTATTTTTAAGTTTTCTATTCATGAATCAGTCGGTCTGGCCGTAATGCTTTGTAAACTTACGCTTTCGCGAAAGCGTACTCATAATTACTTCTGGTTGTATCCAAAACGCTTAAGCTGGTTAGAATTACTTCTCCAGTTCTTATTCACCTTTACATAAAGCTCAATATGTACTTGCTTACCAAAGAATTTCTGCAAATCCTTTCTAGCCTCTACACCTACTCTTTTTAGAGCAGTTCCTTTATGTCCAATTATAATTCCTTTCTGGCTATCACGCTCCACCATAATGACTGATCGCATGCGGATAATCTCATCCTCTTCAAAGAAATCTTCTGTATCAATCTCTACAGCATAAGGAATTTCCTTCTTGTAGTGCATCAAGATTTTCTCACGGATAATCTCATTTACAAAAAAGCGCTCTGGTTTGTCTGTAAGTTGGTCCTTAGGATAAAAAGCTGGTGACTCTGGCAAGAGTTCTATAATTCTATTGAATACCTGTGGCACACCAAAGCTCTCGAGTGCAGATATAGCAAACACCTCAGCATTTGGTACTTTTTCAGACCATAATTTTAAAGCCTCTGCTAGTGTATCTTCGTTACCTTTATCTATTTTATTTATAAGTAATAAAACAGGGATTTTTGAACCGCGTATTTTATTAAAAAATGCCTCATCTTTAAGCTCTTTCTCACCTAGCTCTACAATGTATAAAAGTACATCTGCATCTTCAAAAGCACTTTTTACAAAGTCCATCATAGACGCCTGTAACTCATATGCCGGCTTTATAATACCAGGCGTATCACTCAATAGCATCTGGAAATCCTCCCCATTTACAATACCTAAAATACGGTGACGCGTAGTCTGCGCTTTTGAGGTGATGATACTAAGACGCTCGCCCACAAAGGCATTCATAAGCGTACTTTTACCCACATTAGGGTTACCGATGATGTTTACAAATCCTGCTTTATGAGACATAATAATTTATTTTAGGCAAAGATACTTTAATTTGCCACGTTGCGCTTGCTCCTCAGCGAGAACTGAGGTAATAGATGAATAAATATATAATTGGAGTTTACAAATTCTATAAGTACGCTTTAGCGAAAGCGTAACTCATCAAGATCTAGGCTTTACCCTAGTCCTATCGTAAAGCACAATACTTCCCGCCACCGAAACATTGAGACTTAATGTAGATGGGAATTTTATAAGAAAATGCGACTTTTCTATAGCCTCATTAGTAAGACCATGATCTTCTGCACCCAATAAGTAAACGCAACGACGCGGGTGATGAAAGGTTTCTAGCGTCTCTGCGCGATCATCAAGCTCTACACCTACAATGCGTACACCTTTAGGCAAGTGCTTAAAAAAGTCATCAAAGGTATCATAATGGTAATACGGCATTGCCTTTACCGCATTATGCGTATCACTAGATTGCTTTGCATATCTATTACCGATGGTAAAAATAAAACTGGCTCCTAGGTTTTGAGCAGAGCGCCATAAAACACCTAGATTTTCTGGTGTTTTACCATTCTGTATCCCAATGCCAAAAAATTCGTTTGTAAAGTTGTCTGGTTGCATAGCCACACGCTTAAAAAGGGGTTCAATAAAAAAGAGACCGTCACAAGTGAGGCCTCTTTTATTTTACATACTATCAGGTCTACCCTTCAAGCGTTTTTCTATCTTTTTTTTCTTTTCGGTGAGACGCTTCATAGCATCCATTATTTCAGAGTCTTTTGTCTCTTTAAAAATCTCATTCAGTGCAAGAATGAGTCGTTTTGCCTCTCTTGAAGCAGCAACGCGATCACTGGTGGACATATTGCTCATTGAAGCATTTTCAAAAGCCACCGCTTCTTCCATTAATTTCATACAGTATTTCAAATTTTGGCGAATATAAGCGAACTCATACTAATTTACAAGGATTTATACAAATTTATGTTTAGCAATATTCATTTGTAGAATCAAAAAGCATAAATAAAACTATTGCTCTTCTCACTCACGATAAGCACTGTAAAACAGAGAGATACATTAATCCTTCTTTACAAAGAGATAATATCCGTTTACAAATAGTATTGCAAGATTAGTAATAATGATAGGAATACTACCTAATAACACTCCATACGTTACAAATAATGCACAACCTATAGAGTTTACAATACGCAACTTTCGTAGATCTTTATTTAAAAATGATAACAATACAAAAAGACTTGCTAAGTAACCGACAATTTCTGTAGGATTGATTTCCATTATTTTTTATTGTTTTAGTACGCAACGCGCACTGACATGAACGCGCGAAGATACTTTACAATCTAATCCATCACAAACTTTAAACCTATGGTAATGATACTAGCGACCTATCCTACTGCGCACAGTCTTTTGCGCAGTCATTCTTAAATACACTAACACCCTCGATAATTAACTCACAATTAGATACTCACATTAAAGAACTGACCTATAAGTGCAGTTAATCCCATAGCCAGCGTACCCCAGAAAGTAATTCTAAGCACAGCCTTTATAGGGCTCGACCCTCCAGCCTTTGCTGACACGACACCTAAAATGATTAAAAATAAAATGGCAGCTATATATTGCACATATTCCATCATCTCTAAAGGCGCCATAAAAGCAACCAGTACAGGTAAAAAACCACCCACTGTAAAAGCCACACCAGAAGAAAGTGCTGCTTGCAATGGTTTTGCCTCCGTCATTTCATGTATTCCTAGTTCATCTCTTGCGTGCGCTTCTAAGGCATTATGAGCTGTTAATTGGGTGGCAACTTCTAGCGCAGTCGCTGGACTGAGACCACGACGCTCATATATTCTTGCTAGCTCTAGGAGCTCCTCATGTGGTGTTTCTATAAGTTCGCGCTGCTCACGAGCAAGATCAGACTTCTCAACATCTGTTTGCGAACTAACAGATACATACTCTCCAGCTGCCATAGATAATGCGCCAGCCACTAAGCCGGCAACACCTGCAAGTAATACAGGTTCTCTAGTAGTACTTGCAGCCGCAACTCCTATAACGATACTCGCTGTAGACAGAATCCCGTCGTTTGCACCAAGTACTGCCGCCCTAAGCCACCCACTTCTATAGATGTAATGCTTTTCTGGTATCCTTGCCTCCATGATTACTCTCCTAATAAATTAAACACTCCTTTAGTTAAAAACTGCGTATCGGCCGCCATGTCAGTATTGAATTGCACTAATGAAAATCCTTCACTTTCTTGAACTACCTCAACTTCGGCTTGACGGAAATAATAGGTATCACCCTGCTTCTCATCTAGCACTAAGATATAAGAATTCTCATCTACCGTCACTATGGAGGATGAAGGTAACGCTTTCGCGAAAGCGGAATTTGTTACAATACTAGCATCTACAAACATTCCCGTTAAGAAATTAACACCAGACTCATCTTCTAGATGTCCATGCACTTTAATCGTTCTATTTGCTTCAATCGAAGTGCCTACAAGATGCACCTCAGCCTTATAAATCGCTGAAGAAGCTTCTGGGATTTTAAAATCTATTGCCTGACCTTTCTTTACTTTTAAGATGTCTTTTTCAAAAACCGAAAGTTCTAGATGTATATGATCATTGTCTATAATTTCTAAAATTTCGGTAGCTGGTGAAACGTATGATCCTTTTGAAACGTTTACCTTAGTAATGCTTCCCGAAATAGGCGCGTTAATGCTTACCACAGAACTTATCTTTCCAGCTCGAACACTCGCTGGAGAAATATTAATCATTCTAAGTTGTCTATCTAATCCCGTGTGTCTAGCAACTGCTGTTTTGTACTCACTTTCTGCTTTTAGAAAACTTTTTTGAGAGGTAATATTTTCGGCTCTCATTGTCACCTGTCTGTCGTATTCCGCTTTGAGATAAGTGAGTTGCTCATTTACCTCCATATATTGTTGTTGCAGGGCTACAAACTCAGGATTTTCAATAGTTACAAGCAGCTGACCTTTGCGTACGATATCACCTATAAGCAATGGAGTCGTTTTTATATAACCACCCATAGAAGCAGTTACAACGGCTCTGTTTTCTGGCGGTACATCAATCATTCCATTTACAATAACTACCGTAGGAAATGATTTTTCTTCCAGTCCTCCTAAAGACATTTTACTTTGATCAAACTGCGCCTGAGTTACTTGAATGCGATCATCCATCGCTTCTGTTTGAGAAGATGACTCGATTTGGTCTGTGGTTTTTTCTCCACAGCTTACTAGTATAAAACCTAGAAATGCTATAATATATAAGTTACGTATCATATGGTCTTATTTATAAGGTTAGGTAATTAATGGCAATTACAGTTTGATTGTATACATGGAGTTTCTCAAGGTGGCTTAGTCTTATCTCATAAGCGCTCTCAAGACTCTGGATATACTGGTAAAAATTAATCTCACCATTTCTAAAACTACCGTTTGCTGTTTTTAAAATTTCTTGAGAAAGTGATGCTCCTTCATTTTCATAATAATCTAGTGCTTCTTGAAGTTGCGACAACTTTTCTGTTAGGGCATTATATTTTGCATCGAGTAGTATCTCATACTCACTAGATTGTGTGACTGCGATATCTTCGGCGATTTTTGCTGCTTTTATTTTAGCAGATTGACCGCCAAATAATATTGGGATCTTCACTCCTAATTGATATCCATAAAGACTACCATTAAGCCCAGAATTTGTTCCTTGAAAATAATTAAGACTTAGATCTGGCAGGAGCTGTTGTTTTTCAAAACGACCCTTTTCCTGAAGCAGGGATACTCTGTTTTGATAATATGCTACTTCTGCACTACTGCTTGTATCTAAAGTTGCTAGCGCTACTTTAAACGAAGGCTCACTAGCGACTACAATAGCTTCGTCTACCTGCACCACTTTTAGTAAATCCCCATAGGCAAGTGCTACTTCGCTCTGCGCTTGTTTATAATTAAGCTCTACCTGTTTTTGCTTAGAAGCCGCAGTAATCTTCTCTAGGTAATTAGTCTCTCCTAGTTCAAAACGCCTTGACGCCATTCTAGAAAAATCTGTATACAAACTATCTAGTGCACTATACACTCGTTCCTTTTCTCTAGCAATTTGATAGTCATAATAGCCAGCCGTCACTTTGCGTTCAACTTCCTTTTTCTTTATTTCAAATGCACTAGAAGCCACCTTAACGCTTGCTTTATGCACACTCTTTTCTGAGAAATAAACCGTGGGGAATTTAAAGTCCTGCTGTATCCCAAAAACCCGTAGTGGTCGATCGTTTATGGCCAGATTATTCTCGTCAAACTCATAATACACCTGCGTTTTATCAAAGCTAAAAGCACTATTAATCAAGGCTTCAGACTGTACTACCTCTAGACTACTTGCTTTTAACCCAAGATTATTTTCAATAGCTAACGGGATTAAATCTTGTAACGATTTAGCCCCTTCTTGCGCTCCTAGGTTTACAGAAAACAGTAATACCACTATACTTATGGTGGTGACCTTGCCTTTAGACAATCCTCCGTTAGTTTTCTTAGGAGTATTTAAGTAAGCATACAGAACTGGCAATACGACGAGTGTAAGTAAGGTTGCTGTAATCAATCCTCCTATTACCACAGTAGCTAGCGGTCGCTGTACCTCTGCTCCAGCATTTGTAGAGATAGCCATAGGTAAAAACCCTAAAGCCGCAGCAGATGCTGTGAGCAACACAGCCCTCAATCTATCTTTTGTTCCTTGCTTTATTAAAGCTTCTATACTTTCAAAACCTCCTTTTTGCAGCTCTTTAAAATGCTCTATCAATACAATTCCATTTAAAACTGCAATCCCAAACAAAGCAATAAAACCTACGCCAGCCGAAATACTGAATGGCAGATCACGCAGCCATAATAAAAGAACACCTCCTACCGCAGCCAGCGGTATTGCAGAATAAATCATCAGTGCTTCCTTGACAGATTTAAAGGCAAAATAAAGAAGAATAAATATGAGAATAAGTGCAATAGGCACCGCAATCATTAATCGCGCCTTTGCACTTTGTAAGTTTTCAAACTGTCCTCCATAAGTAATAGAATACCCTACAGGTAATTTCACATTCTCGTTAATCAACTTCTGGACGTCATCCACCACAGATTGTAAATCACGATTACGCACATTAACACCCACTACAATTCTTCTTCTTGTATCGTCACGAGATATTTTGGCAGCTCCTGTTTTATAGCTTATAGTTGCTAGTTCGCTTAATGGTATTTTTCCACCAGCAGGGAGATCAATGTATAGATTTTTAAGGTTATCGATATCTTGACGCTTCTCTTTGTCTAGTCGTACTACTAGGTCAAAACGCTTTTCTCCTTCAAAAACGCTTCCTGCAGTTTTACCCGCAAATCCCATGGAAACCATATCATTGAGATCCTGAATATTGAGACCATACCTGGCTATTTTTGCTCTATGGTATTGCACACTCATCTCTGGCAAACCTGCCACTTTCTCAACAGAAACATCTGCTGCGCCAGCTACGTTTTCGATAAGAGCTCCTATCTCACTTCCTTTCTTTGCAAGGATTTCAAGATCATCGCCAAAAATCTTAATCGCAATATCTGCACGTACACCGGTAATCAATTCATTAAAACGCATCTCTATAGGTTGTGTAAACTCTACTTCCATTCCTGGGATGACAGCAAGTGCCTCCTTAAATTTATCTGCCAGCTCATCTTTTGACGAGGCAGACGTCCACTCTCCTTTAGGTTTGAGTACAATAATCACATCGCTTTCCTCCATAGACATGGGATCTGTAGGCACCTCTGCAGCACCTATACGAGTTACCACTTGCTTTACTTCTGGAAATTGACTTAATAGTATTTTCTCAATTTCGGTGGTGATTTCTACCGTGTTGCTTAGGGAAGTTCCTGTCTTTAATACTGGCTGGATTACAAAGTCGCCTTCATCTAGTGTGGGAACAAACTCTCCACCCATAGCACTATATAAATAGATAGCTATTGCCAGTAAAGCTACTGCGATTCCTAATACTAATCTCTTGCTCTGTAATGCCCAGTCTATAACTGGCTCATATATTTTATTGAGCCATTTCATGAGTCTCACAGAGATGTTTTTATCTGTCGCATTAGATGGTTTTAAAAACATAGATGCCGCTACAGGTACATACGTAAAACAAAAAATCATCGCTCCTATTAATGCAAAGCTAAAGGTGAGCGCCATAGGCTTAAACATTTTTCCTTCTACACCGCTCAGTGAGAGAATAGGAATAAAAACTATCAAAATAATAAGCTGACCAAAGATGGCCGAATTCATCATTTTTGATGCTCCAGAGAATGTAATCTTATCTTTTAATTGTTGTTGTTCCGCTTTCGCGAAAGCGTAAATCTCATCTTTCTTTCTCGTTATTTCAAATGCTATAAATTCTACAATTATGACCGCGCCGTCTATAATAATCCCAAAATCTATAGCGCCAAGACTCATCAAGTTTGCATCTACCCCAAAGATGTTCATAAGTGACAATGCAAATAACAAACACAGTGGAATTACCGAAGCCACTACCAGCCCAGATCTAAAATTACCTAGCAATAAAACCACCACAAAAATCACGATCAGACATCCTAAAATTAGATTTTCGGCAACGGTAAAGGTGGTTTTTGCGATAAGGTCACTACGGTCTAAAAATGCGTTGATATACACACCTTCTGGAAGCGATTTTGAAATCTCGGCAACACGTGCCTTCACAGCTTCTATCACTTTTTTAGAATTTGCATCTTTAAGCATCATCACTTGACCAAGCACCTTCTCGCCCTCACCGTTTCCGGTAATTGCTCCAAAACGTGTGGCGCTCC
Organism: Dokdonia sp. Hel_I_63; assembly: GCF_007827285.1. NCBI lineage: Bacteria > Pseudomonadati > Bacteroidota > Flavobacteriia > Flavobacteriales > Flavobacteriaceae > Dokdonia > Dokdonia sp. Hel_I_63. Next base: position 3,354,946 of record NZ_VISD01000001.1, read on the forward strand.
CATAACCTACTTTGGCCACGTCTTTTATATACACAGGTACTCCATCGTCATTCTTAACCACGATGTTACTTATATCATCTAATGATGAAATGAGACCCTCGCCACGTATAAAAAACGCCTGATTTACCTTTTCTATATAGCCACCTCCAGAGACACTATTATTCATTTCTAAAGCTGTAAAAACCTCGCGCGCACTCACATCCATCGCGTTAAGTTTTTCTGTATTGATAGCAACTTCGTACTGCTTTAAGAATCCGCCCCAGGTATTTACCTCAACTACTCCCGGAATTCCTGAGAGCTGGCGCTTTACTATCCAATCTTGGATGGTTCTTAAATCTTCGGCATTATACCTGTCTTTAAATTCTGGTTCTACATCAAGTATGTATTGGTAAATCTCACCTAGTCCGGTTGTGATAGGCCCCATCTCTGGTGTGCCAAAACCCTTAGGGATTTTTTCTGATGCAGATTTGATTTTCTCAGCAATGAGCTGCCTAGGCAAATAGGTTCCCATATCGTCCTCAAATACAATGGTGACGACAGATAATCCAAATTTTGAAACAGAGCGTATCTCTATCACGCCTGGTAAGTTTGCCATTTCTAACTCTACAGGGTAGGTTATGAATTGCTCCATATCCTGCGTAGAGAGATTACGTGAAGTAGTAATAACCTGCACCTGATTGTTTGTTACATCTGGCACGGCACCTATAGGAATTTGCGACAAGGAATACAGCCCACAACCTATAATAAAGGCCGTAAATAAGAGAACAACAAACTTGTTTCTTATGCTGAAATTGATAATATGTGATAGCATTTTGTCATAAAATAATCAATGTGAAGAGCCCCAAATCTTTACAAGACTAGGTGCTAAAAATAAATTAGATCTGATTATTTATGAAAGCCGTGGTGGCTGGAATAGTCCATCTAGGTGTAACGAAGATGATGGAGCTTGGTAGTGAAAGTTATGAGTTCTAAAATCTACAAATTCAAGTGTTTTGAATTCCTCTTTAATAGTATTCAAAATAAAATCTGCTACAGCCGTATGATGTGTTTGATGCTGGAAAGGTAATTGCTCGTGGTCTTTCTGTTCTTCTTGATGTTCTTTTTCGTGCTCTGCTTTTAGTTCGCCATAATGCTTTGCAACAAATACGAATATATTATCTCCATACTGCTCTTTATGGAACTCTGCATGCTCAAAAAAATCGCCTAGTTGCACCATATCATTAATGTGCATCCCAAAGCTTTGCAATAGGAAAACAAGTGACAACGATATGGATATAAGTTTACTCAAGGGTATAAAGATAACTAATTTTAAATATTACAATATGTAACATAAGTTACCGTGAGCATATTTTAATACGTTTAATTTTACATAAAAAACTGAATTGTCCATGGGTAAATCGATAATATATAGCATCTTATTTTTAAAATGTCCTCAATGCAGAGAAGGTGAATTTCTTGAGGCGCATCCTTATAAGCTTTCTAACATGAATAAGGTTAAAAAGAACTGTCCTAAATGCCAATTAAAATATAGTATAGAACCTAGCTTTTATACGGGCTCTATGTACGTATCTTATGGTGTGGGAATCGCAGTTGCCGTGGCCGTTTATGTTTTATCCTTTATTTTTGGTTTAGATTTTGGACCTACAGGTATTCTAACGAGTATCGTCATTGCATTAATCATCACAATGCCATACATAGGTGCCGTATCAAAATCTATTTGGGCTCATTTCTTTTTTAAATATGACCCTAGCATTCTTAAAAAAGCCGCATAATGATTCAAGAACTAAAAGCCAGTTACGGTCATCTCTTTGAAGATGAACTTATCAATGAAATACTCCAAGTAGGCACTTACAAGGAGGTTCCTGAAGGTTTTAAACTCATGGAAATAGGCGGCTATGTAAAAGGAATGCCGCTACTGGTCTCTGGAGTAATTAAGGTATTAAGAGAAGATAAAAATGGAGATGAGCTTCTCCTCTACTATCTAGAAAAAGGAGATACCTGCTCTATGACAATGACCTGCTGCATGGGGCAAACTAAAAGTGAAATACGAGCAATTGCAGAGACAGACACCAAGCTCATTATGGTACCTGTACAGAAAATGGAAGAATGGACGGCTAAGTACAAATCTTGGAGAAATTTTGTTTTTGAGAGTTACCACAACCGCCTCAACGAGCTATTACAAACTCTTGACAGTATCGCATTTGACAACATGGATGAACGCCTTTTAAACTACTTGAAAGAAAAGGCTAGAGTAAACGATGAGCAAATTATTCATAACACGCATCAAGAAATTGCTTATGAATTGCACACCTCAAGAGTAGTGGTATCAAGACTTCTTAAGAAATTAGAGAACTTAGGAAAAATTGAATTACACAGAAATAATATCCAAATTATAGATTTATAGACCTTAAGTAACTTGGGTTACACCTAGGTCGTTTTAGCAAGTCTATTTTTGTCTCTCAATACAAAGAAGTTTATAATGGAGATACTAGAAATACTTGGATATATAAGTGCCTTGATCATCGGCATTTCTTTAGGTTTAATAGGTGGAGGTGGTTCTATACTCGCTGTACCAGTACTAGCTTACTTATTTTCTGTAAATGAAAAAGTTGCCACTGCATATTCTTTATTCATTGTAGGAGCAAGTGCGCTCGTAGGTGGTTTTAAACAACATCTTAAAGGCTATGTAGACTGGAGAACAGCAATTGTTTTTGGACTACCCGCTATTGTAGGAGTTACCGTTGTGAGACACTATGTAGTACCTGCATTACCAGATATTTTACTTACCACAGGTGATTTTGAATTTACACGTAGGATGGCAATGTTTGGCCTCTTTGCGGTACTCATGATTCCTGCTGCCTTTTCTATGCTCAAAAAAAGAAAGGATAATAAACAAAAAGGAGACGGCACTGTCACTTACAATTACCCACTTATTTTAATAGAAGGCCTCATCGTAGGAGGTATTACTGGAATGATAGGCGCTGGAGGAGGTTTTCTCATCATTCCCGCTCTTGTTATACTAGCAAATGTAGAAATGAAAGTTGCCGTAGGTACTTCTTTAATCATTATCGCTTTTAAATCATTGATGGGCTTCTTTCTAGGAGATGCATTAACCATGGATATAGATTGGATATTTCTTTCCATATTTACAGGCATATCATTTGTAGGGATTTTTATAGGCAGTTACCTCAGTAATTTTATAGATGGAGATAAATTAAAAAGAGGTTTTGGCTACTTCATATTTGTAATGGCCATATTTATTTTTTACATGGAGTTTTTTGTAAAACATTAAAGAGAATAAAAAACATAAAAAAGGCTATTTCTAATTATTAGAAATAGCCTTTTTTTTGTGTGAACACTTGTCGCTACCACGACATAACATGATAAATATCATAGTTTATAAACTATCTACGTTTGTGTAACTTAAGTAACCTACACACTTGAAATGACTGCTTACTTTTATGTTGTTATAATTTTAAAAATCCACATAAAATGAAAGTAGAACAAATTTATACAGGATGCATTGCTCATGCAGCATATTATATCGAAAGTAACGGAGAAGCTGTAGTCTTTGACCCTTTAAGAGAGGTGCAACCATACATAGAACGTGCACAAATAGATAATGCTACAATCAAGTATGTTTTTGAAACACACTTTCATGCAGACTTTGTAAGTGGCCACCTTGATTTACGTAAAAAAACAGGAGCTGATATTGTTTTTGGTCCAGAAGCAAAACCCGCTTATGATGCTATTACAGCAACAGATGGTCAAATTTTTGAGGTAGGTAATTATAAAGTTAAAGTCATCCATACTCCTGGTCATACCATGGAAAGCACAACATTTCTTCTCATAGACCAACTAGGAAATGAGCACGGTATTATCACTGGAGACACATTATTTATAGGTGATGTAGGTCGCCCAGATCTTGCACAGCATGTAGTATCAGATCTCACAGAAGAAAAACTTGCTGGACACTTATACGACTCTTTAAGAAACAAAATAATTCCATTAGATGATCATCTCATTGTATATCCTAATCACGGAGCTGGATCTGCGTGTGGTAAAATGATGAGTAAGGAAACTACAGATACCTTAGGTAATCAGAAAAAATTCAATTATGCGCTTCAAGAAATGACTAAAGATGAGTTTATTAAAGCTGTACTTACTGGACTTACGGCACCTCCTGGATACTTCCCTCAAAATGTCTTGATGAATATTAAAGGATATGAAAGCTTAGATACTATTATGGATCGTGCTACTAAACCGCTTAGTCCAGAAGCCTTTGAAATTATAGCAAATGAGACCGGTGCTCTTATGCTTGACACTCGCGATGCCGAAGTTTTTGCAAAAGGTTTTATACCTAGTAGTATAAACATAGGCTTAGACGGTAATTTTGCACAATGGGTAGGAGAAATGATTCCTGATGTAAAACAAGAAATATTGCTAATTACAGATCCTGGTAAAGAAGAAGAAACAATTACTAGACTTTCTCGTGTGGGTTATGATTTTACGATTGGGTTTTTAAAAAATAGTTTTTCCTCGTGGAAAGAGAGCGGTAAAGATTTTGAAACAGTCACTCGTATCTCACCTCAACAACTAGAAGCCGAATATAAAATGGGTCAACCTCTCATTTTTGACGTACGCAAAAAGAGTGAATTCCTATCAGAACATATACTAGGGGCTATTAACGTGCCTCTCAATGAGATTAACCAGCATCTGGCACAATTTCCAAAAAATAAGCCTTTCTTCCTTCACTGCGCTGGAGGGTATAGAAGTATGATTGCTGCTTCTATTTTAAAACAACGCGGCTGGCAAGATTTCAGCGATGTACGAGGTGGTTTTGCTCAAATTACAGAAACTACGGTTCCTAGGTCTGAGTATGTATGCCCTACCACTTTGCTGTAACCAGCTATTACTTTGTAGAGCTCTTACCCTATTAAGGATAAGGGCTCTATTTATTTTTCTCCTTTGTAACCTATGTTACTGTAGCAACTACTTCTATTAGCTAATTTTACGTTATTAATAGTTGAGTCCGCTTTCGCGAAAGCGTAAAAAAAATACACTTATGAACGTTGAACAAATATATACTGGTTGTCTAGCTCAAGGAGCTTATTACATTGAAAGTAATGGTGAAGTAGCTATCATTGACCCTTTAAGAGAGGTAACGCCATATTTAAATAGGGCCAAACAAGATGATGCAAAAATCAAATATATTTTTGAAACTCATTTTCATGCAGACTTTGTAAGTGGTCACGTAACCTTATCAAAGGCGACAGGTGCTCCTATTGTTTTTGGACCAAATGCAAACCCAAGTTTTGATGCTATTATCGCAACAGATAGGCAAGAATTTCCTCTAGGTGACATTACAATTATAGCGTTACACACGCCTGGTCATACGATGGAAAGCACCACATATCTTCTTAGAGATAAAGACGGGAAGGATCATGCGATATTTAGTGGAGACACATTATTTCTAGGCGACGTGGGAAGACCAGATCTTGCTCAAAAAATGGGCGAACTCACAGAAAAAGATCTCGCAGGTTTTCTTTATGATAGCTTACGTAATAAAATTATGCCCCTAGCAGATGACGTTACAGTATACCCTGCTCACGGAGCTGGATCTGCTTGCGGAAAGAACATGATGAAAGAAACAGTAGACACACTAGGGAATCAAAAGCAAATGAATTATGCACTACGTGCAGATATGACTAAGGAAGAATTTATAGCAGAAGTGATAGATGGTTTATTACCTCCACCTCAGTACTTCCCTCTTAATGTCAAAATGAATAAAGAAGGTTATGAAGATATTGAAGACGTACTCAAAAGAGGTACGCATGCACTATCTCCAGAAGCTTTTGAAGCTGTTGCAAATGAGACAGGAGCTATCGTACTAGACGTGCGTCATCAAGATAAATTTGCCAAAGGGCATATCCCTAGATCTATATTTATAGGCCTAGATGGGAGTTTCGCTCCATGGGTAGGCGCCTTAATTGCAGATGTAAAACAACCCTTATTGCTAGTTACAGAGCCAGGTAGAGAGAAAGAAACCATCACTAGGTTATCTCGTGTAGGGTTTGACAACACAATAGGATATCTGGAAGGAGGATTTGATGCTTGGAAAGACGCTGCCATGGAATACGATACCGTAAGTTCTATCACAGCAGATGGTTTTAAAAGCGAATTAGAAAAAGGTAACAAACCTGTTTTTGATGTGCGCAAAGAAAGTGAGTACCTATCAGAACATGTACTTGGAGCAAACAACACACCACTAGATTTCTTAAATGATCATCTAGCTGAATTTCCAGACAAACCTTTTTATGTGCATTGTGCCGGAGGTTATAGAAGTATGATAGCCTCATCTATATTAAAAAGTAGAGGAATCCATAACTTAATAGATGTACAAGGCGGCTTTAAAGATATTAAAGAAGCTGGCATTCCGGTGTCTGCCTTTGTTTGTCCTTCAACACTTTAAAAGACTATGAAAAATATATCACAAGTAGATTGGGAGTCGGCAATTGAGAATGACAGCAATGCTATAATTCTTGATGTTAGAACTCCTGGAGAATGCAGTGAGGGTATCATTGAAAATGCAGTAATGATTGATTTTCTAAATAGCGCTAAGTTTCAAGAAGAAATAAAAAAACTTGATCAAACAAAGAATTACTACGTGTACTGTAGAAGTGGTAATCGTAGTGGTCAAGCATGCCGAGCATTAGATAATCTAGCGATAAAAAACACGTTTAATCTAGTAGGTGGAATGCTAGACTGGAATGGTAAAACCGTAATTCCAGCTTAAACAAAGATATTCCATAGAGTGATGACTATGGTCTTATTGATTGGTTAGTAAAAAACGAGGTTATCAGTAATGATAATCTCGTTTTTAATTTAACATGATATGTAACTTAAGTTACTGGCAGTGGGTAACTAGAGGACTATCTTTAATAAAAAAATAATGAAATTAATAATCCTTATTATGTCCATATTATCATTTCTCTTTGGAGGTAAGCCTCAACAAAATAGCAATATCACTGTTCTAAGCACAGCCGACTTTAAAACCGCTATCACAGATAAAAAAGTGCAGTTAGTAGATGTTAGAACTAAGAATGAGTTTGATAGCGGTCATATAAAGAAAGCTGTAAACATTGATGTTTTTGATAAAGAAAATTTTATTTCTGCTTTCAACTCTTACAGTAAAGAAGAGCCTATTTATATCTACTGTAGATCTGGAAACAGAAGTAAGAAAGCCTCACAGACCTTAGATAGTTTAGGGTTCAAGCAGATTTTTGATTTAAAAGGAGGATTTATGGCTTGGCAGTAATGCTTATTCATCTGTTTAAAAACAGGTTTATTCTATTACATTTAATTAATTACGCTTTCGCAAAAGCATAACACAGACCTCTCAAGGCTACTAAATCAAGCGGCCTCTTTAGATAATTATTTACTCAATACATATCTCATGAAAACATCAATTATAGTACAGAACCTAAAATGTAGTGGTTGTGCAATAACAATCACATCAAAAATATCTGAACTTGATAATATATCAACCGTACAAGTGAACACCGAAACTGCTACTGTTTCCTTTATTGCTCAAGGTACAGAAGACGCATTAAGTGTAAAAGAAAAGCTCAAGTCATTAGGCTACCCATCTATTGAAGATGAAAATGGAGTGCTCTCTAAGGCAAAATCTTTTGTAAGTTGCGCTACCGGAAAAATGAAATGACTTATGAAAAAATTATCACTATCACTCACAGACAAACTAGCGATAGACAGAACAAAACTTGCAAATGAGCGTACTTTTCTAGCATACTTTAGAACTTTTATTGTGTTTTTGAGTTCTGGTCTAGCTATTATAAAACTCGACATTCTCACCGAAATAAAGTGGATAGGATCTATGCTTAACATCATAGCCCCCGTAGTGTTTTTAATAGGCCTGATACGTTTCTTATATGTGAAAAGAAAAATTAGGAAATACTACGCAGCTTAAATCAAATTTACACTCATAACATTATGAAACCATCGCTTTTTTACCTGCCCCTTGTATTCACACTAATACTTCTTACTAGTTGTAACGAGTCACAAAAGACTACATATGTGAGCCAGTCAGGTGTGGCACCAGAACTAGATAAGATCACTACTGCTGTAAACCACCCAGGAAAGAAGTTAATGGAATCAAAGTGCTACGCTTGCCACAATCCCTCTACGGGTCACGAAGGAAGGATAGCACCTCCTATGGTTGCAGTAAAATCTCATTATATGAACGATGATACTACTAAGGAAGAGTTTATAGCAGCAGTCTGGAACTTTGTACAAAAACCATCTAAGGAAACATCAAAAATGAGAGGAGCCGTAAAGCGTTTTGGCCTTATGCCCTACCAACCATTCCCTCAAGAGGAAATTGAGCTCATTGCAGATTATATGTATGACTACAAAATAGATGAGCCAGCATGGTTTAAAGAACACGTAGAGGAAGAGAGCAAAGGCAAGATGCAATATAGAAATGATGGTAAAATAGAAGACACCTTAGCCTCTTTTCAAACTGAATACAAGGCAGATATAGGTTTGCGCTACGCACTACAAACAAAACAAGAGTTAGGAAAAAACCTAATGGGTACTATACAGAAAAAAGGCACTCTTGAAGCTGTCTCTTTCTGCAATAAAAAAGCCTACCCTATTACTGATAGTATGGCTGTGGTTCAAAATGCGAGAATAAGGCGAGTGTCTGACAAGCCTCGCAATCCAGCAAATCAAGCTTCTCAAAAAGAATTAAGCATCATAACACATTTCAAAAAACTAATAGCAAGTGATGAAGATTATGAGCCAGTAACAGAATTAGTGGAAGATAAAGTAAACTTTTATTACCCTATTACTACAAATTCTATGTGTTTACAATGTCATGGCACTCCTACAATAGATATTGAACCTGCTGTTCTTTCTTCCATTAAAAATCTTTACCCTACAGATAAAGCAGTGGGTTATAGCGTGAATGAAGTACGCGGTATTTGGAGTATCTCATATGAGAATTAGCATGAGGTTTTTTATCACGCTAGTTTTTACAATTACCACTTTATACAATGCTCACGCACAAGATGAAAACAAAACACATTACAGCAGCTGGAACACCATAAATGTTGTAAAAAAGTTCAATGATCAATGGGTAGTAAATGTAGAGCTTAACGCAAGACGCACTAACTTCTTAAGAGATTGGGAGCAAATTGTGATTCGTCCTTTTGTGCATTATATGTTTGAAAATGATTTAGATATTGCCATTGGGTATAGTTATATAAAAAATTACAACTACGCTTCTTATAGCACACCCATTGATGCTACTGAAAATAATGTATTTCAACAACATACGATAAAGCGTAAGTTTTCAAAATTCTCATTTGATCACAGGCTACGTTTTGAGGAGCGCTTTATTGATAAAATAACAGAGAATGATGGCGGTACATTCTTAATAGATGGTACTACTTACAGAAATCGATTCCGTTATAAATTTCAGATTACGGTTCCTGTAAAAACTTTTACATCAAATCAATCTCTAAGTTTAGTGATATATGATGAGGCTTTTTTAGCCTTTGGCAATGGTTTACGACCAGAAAAACTTGATCAGAACTGGATGTTTATAGGAGTAGGCTTTCGCGCAAGCGAACATATACACATTCGATCTGGCTATCATGACATCTATGCAAAAAGAGGAAGCATCTTTAGAAATAACCGAATCTGGGAAACTACATTAACTTATAAAATATAACAGATGAAATTGCTTATCGCCGGAATATCTATACTTATAGCGGTTACTAGTTGTCAAAATAAAGCAACTACGCATACTGATAACAACCAAAACAACAACGCACACACAGAGAAGCACTGGAGCTATAATGGCGAGACAGGTCCTTCACACTGGAAAGAACTTGAAGTAAATTCTGACTGTGGCGGCAAGTATCAATCTCCTATAAATATTGTGAATTATCAACTAGATGAAACACTTGCTCCATTAAACATCACTTATTCTGATAGCACACACATACATGATGTAGTAAACAATGGACATAGTATTCAATATAATTTTGATACGGGAGATTATATAACATTAGATAACAAAAGGTATGAGCTAAAACAGTTTCACTTTCATGAGCCCGCAGAGCATTTGATAGATGGAGTGCGTTACCCTATGGTTTTACACCTTGTGCATATAAGTGATGCTGGAGAATATGCTGTGTTTGCTGTAATGGCAAAAGAAGGTGTAAGTAGCTCTCCTTTTGATTTTTTAGAAAGTTATCTTCCTTTGAATGTAGAAGAAACCAAGGTTGTTGACACTGCTTTTGATATGAATTTAAACCTACCCGAGAACAAAACATATTTTAACTACACGGGATCTCTTACCACACCACCTTGCACGGAGCGTGTAGAATGGTTTATTTTTAAGGAGCCTATAACGGTATCTTTAGAACAAGTTGAAAAATTAAAAGCCTTAATGCCACTCAACAATTATAGAGATGAGCAACCACAAAATGGTAGGGTAATTAGAGTGTCAAAGTAACACTGCATATTATTTTATAGCATTTCGAGATACAAGTTTATCTCAAAAATCCAAGTATACTTCTATTTGAAATTCTTCTATAGAAGTTCCTTTAGCACACTAGTTTACCTTTTTTACGTCTATGTAACTTGAGTTACAGTAATTCCTTAAGTATTCGACTATTTTTAAATCATAAACACTTAAATGACATCTATGGCTTTACATTTTCAAGTTTTAATAATAGGAGGAGGTACCGCTGGTATCATGACTGCCGCCCAACTTCTTAAAAACAAAAAAACGAATAGCGTAGCTATCATTGAACCTGCAGACACACATTACTACCAGCCAGCATGGACGCTTGTAGGTGCAGGAACATATGACTTTAAAAAGACAGGTAAACCCATGTCTGCTGTGATTCCTAAGGAAGCAAAGTGGATCAAAGATAAAGTAGCTGCTTTTGATGCAGATAATAATACGGTACACACCGCTAGCTCTGGAAACATCACTTATGACTATCTCGTAGTTGCTCCTGGTCTTGCTTATGATTTTAGTCTTGTCCCTGGATTAGGTCAAGCAATGGATAAAGGTGTTGTGTGTAGTAATTATACAGATCCTCAACATACATGGGATGTAATAAAGAACTTTAAAGGTGGTGTTGCATTATTTACACAACCTGCAACCCCAATAAAATGTGGAGGAGCGCCTCAAAAAATCATGTATCTAGCAGAGAATCACTGGAGAAAAAGTGACACTGCATCAAAAACTGACATTGTATTTGCTACTGCAGGAACCATCATTTTTGGCGTTAAGGAAATTGCAAAAACACTCATGGAAGTTGTAGATCGCAAGGACATTAATTTACGATTTAATCATAGACTCGTTGAAGTAGATAGTGAAAATAAGATTGCATGGTACGAGCTCACTAAAGACATCTCTGCTGGAGGCTGTGTTGTAATGTCTGGTGATGATGAAGGAAAATATCTAGACGAGACTTTCCAATATAATTACAAGAATGTCAAGGTGACTAAGAAAGGTGATAAGTACGGAATACATTATGACATGCTACATACTGCACCTCCATCTGTTGCGCCTCAATTTATACGAGATTCTAAGCTCGTGAATGATGCTGGCTGGCTTGATGTAGATATACGCAGTATGCAACATAAAAGATATAGTAACATCTTTGGCTTAGGTGATGTAGCCGCACTGCCTACTGCAAAAACTGGTGCCGCAATCCGTAAGCAAGTACCTATCGTAGTTGATAATTTATCTAAACTCATGCAGAGCAATACAATAGGTAAGCAATCTTATGGAGGCTACTCTTCTTGCCCACTAGTAACAGATTATGGCAAGATGGTGCTAGCAGAGTTTGATTATCATAACAACTTTACACCAGATCCAAAACTCAAGCAACTATTAATAAAAGATAGTTCTAAGGAACACTGGAGACTTTGGATGCTTAAAAAATACATGCTACCCTACTTATACTGGAATAAAATGATGAAGGGAGACAACGTATAACCCCTACTATCGCGTTAAAAAAGAGACAAAATATCAATTTTGTCTCTTTTTCATTAACTAATGTTTTATAATTACCTACAGAGATATAAAAATGAATTATACCGATTTAATTACATCTATCAATAAACAGAAAAAGGAAATCAAAGTTTCCATTCTGTTGAAGCAAGAATCGCAACGATTTACACAGTTGTTATTTAACACACTGTTTGATAATGGAACAGATACAGAAAAGACTCTTGAGACTCTTGAAGCCTTATTTATTACCATAAGAGATCTTGCTTGTCCAGAGATTAAAGGTAGTCCGTGTAAAAAATGGGATGACTTCACACTTGTAATACCTACGCTCTTTTGTAGTTTAAAAAAGGATGCAGAGGCTATTTATAGCAATGATCCCGCTGCACAATCTCTAGAAGAAGTGTACCTAGCCTACCCTGGTTTTTTTGCTATTGCGATTTATAGAATGGCAAGAGAATTTTATGAGTTAGGTTTACCACTCATACCACGACTAATGACAGAATATGCACACCAGCTTACGGGTATAGATATTCATCCAGGAGCGCAGATAGGAGAATCCTTTTTTATTGACCACGGAACCGGAGTGGTGATAGGAGAGACTGCCGAAATACATAATAATGTAAAACTATATCAAGGAGTTACCCTAGGTGCACTTACGGTAAACAAGGATTTAAAGAGCATAAAAAGACACCCTACCATTGAGGATAATGTTACGATTTATGCAAATGCAACAATACTAGGTGGAATTACAGTTATAGGAAAAGATAGTATCATAGGAGGTAATACTTGGGTGACAAAGACAGTACCTCAAAACTCTATAGTACTCCACAATCCTAAAGTAGAAATTCGCAATAAAAAATAAATAAGCAATGAATAAGACACTCTTAGATCAAATAGGAAACACTCCCATAGTCAAGTCTATAGCATTAAATACAAACCCAAATGTGAGTTTATATTTTAAACTAGAAGGTGATAATCCTGGAGGTAGTGTAAAAGACAGAGCTGCTTATAATATGATTAAAAGCGCGCTAGATAGCGGCGCTATAGATAAAAGCACAAAGCTTATTGAGGCTACAAGTGGTAATACAGGTATAGCACTTGCCATGATTGCTGCTATTTATGGGCTAGAAATAGAACTCGTAATGCCTTCAAAGGCAACTAAGGAACGTGTGCAAACCATGAGAGCTTACGGAGCAAAAGTTACACTTCATCCTGACGGGATAGAAGGCGCTAGAGATTATGCTATTGATAAGGTTGAAAATGAAGGGTACTTCTCTTTTAACCAGTTTTCAAATGTTCATAACTGGCAGGCTCACTACAAAACCACAGGTCCAGAAATATGGAGAGATACTCAAGGTGAGGTAACGCACTTTGTATCTTCTATGGGAACCACAGGTACCATCATGGGAACCTCAACATTTTTAAAAGAACAAAACAGCGATATCCAGATTGTAGGAGTACAACCTACAGATGGATCTAGCATTCCGGGCATACGTAAATGGCCACAAGAATATTTACCAAAAATCTTTAATGCATCAAAAGTAGATAGAACCATCGAAGTAAGTCGTGATGAGTCTATTGCCATGGCTAGAAGGCTAGCACAAGAAGAAGGAATACTAGCAGGTATGAGTAGCGGTGGCGCAACTACGGCGGCTCTAAAACTAGCTAGCGAACTAGAAAGCGGAGTTATAGTAAGCATCATTTGTGATCGCGGAGATAGATATCTTTCGTCAGAGTTATTTGAATAGTCATTGCTTACATCATAATATAGTATAAATAGAATGAGGGTAGTTACGCTTTCGCGAAAGCATAGTTACCCTCATTTGTTAAAGTTATTTTAAAAAAACTAAGTATGTAACATAGGTTACTAAGCCACCTATATCTATAACGTATCTTTATATTGTAAAACATAACGATAAACATATACTATTATGGATAAAGAAAACCTATTGCCAGAACAAGTAATCTCAATGCCTAGAATAGGTGATACAGCTCCAGATTTTGAGGCAGTTACGACTAAGGGAACTATAAAAATGTCTGAGTTTGCAAAAGATAAGTGGACAGTAATGTTCTCTCACCCTGCAGATTTCACTCCAGTGTGTACCACAGAAATGAGTGGTTTCGCTATTAGAAAACCAGAATTTGACGCCTTAAATACAGAACTACTAGGTCTTAGTATAGACAGTATACACGCTCACTTAGGATGGGTTCAAAATGTAAGAGAAAACACAGGTGTTTACTTTGATTTTCCTATCATCGCAGATATTGATATGAAGGTATCAAAGCTATACGGGATGTTACAGCCTAACGAGAGTGAGACTGCAGCAGTAAGAGCTGTTTTCTTTATCGATCCTGCCAAAAAAATTCGTCTTATTATGTATTACCCGCTTAATGTAGGTCGTAATATGGATGAAATTCTAAGAGCGCTAGATGCACTGCAAATGTCAGATAAGCATAAGGTATCTATGCCGCTAGACTGGAAAAGAGGTGATCAAGTGATTTGCTCTCCACCTAAAACACTAGACGCATTGAACGAGAGACTTGCAGATGATTCTGTAGAAAAAGTTACTTGGTATCTCGCAAAAAAGAGTATCTAAAAGTTATAAAAAAAGGGCTTAAGAGCATTCACTTAAGCCCTTTTGTTTTCTTAAACCTAAGATTATGAAAGTACAACAATTTGAATATAAACCATTAGCACATTACTCATACGCATTAGTGAGTAATGGAGAGATAGCCATTATAGATCCAGAGCGTGACCCTAAGGAGTATTACGCTTTCGCGAAAGCGAATAATGCAAAAATCATAGCTATCATAGAAACACATCCACATGCAGATTTTGTGAGTTCGCACTTGCAAATTCAAAAGGAAACTGGAGCAACAATTTACAATAGTGCAAAGCTAGGAGCAGATTATCCACATACAGCATTTGATGAAGGTGATAGCATTACGATAGGAAAAGCAACACTAAAAGCTATAAATACTCCAGGCCACTCACCAGATAGCATTACTATTGTTGCAAGTCAAGGTAGCGATACTATCTTATTTACAGGAGACACCCTATTTATAGGAGATGTAGGCCGTCCTGACTTACGTGAAAAAGCGGGGAATATGAAAGCTAAGCGTGAGGAACTCGCAGAAATGATGTACCAGACTATAACTACTAAGTTTACAGATCTACCTGATGACGCTATAGTATATCCAGCACATGGAGCAGGATCTTTATGTGGTAAAAATCTGAGTGATGCAAATAGCAGCACGCTGGGTAATGAACTTATGGGTAACTGGGCGTTTAAAGCACAATCCAAAAAAGAATTTATGGATACCATCCTTGATGGACAGCCATTTATACCATCTTATTTTGGGTTTAATGTTGCCATCAATAAAACTGGCGCAGAAAGCTTAGAGCCTGCTATAGAACGAGTTCCTTTTAAGAAGGATGTCGCAGCGACTGGCTTAATTGTAGACATGAGAGATGAAGCCATATTTAAAGAAGGCCATCTTGCAGGAAGTATAAACATACAGGCAGTTTCAGAAAATGCAAAGTTTGAAACTTGGCTAGGTGCAATCGTACAACCTGAAGAAGAGTTTACACTAGTTATAACTTCTGAAGAAGATAAAAACTATATGCTGAACAGAGTTGCCAAAATAGGCTACGAAAAGCAGCTAAAAGAAATAATAACACTGGGAACTGAAGGTCTAGTTAAATCAGCAGATTTAGATGTGCAAGATTTTAAAAACAATCCCGACAACTATACCATTATAGACATCCGTAATATAAGCGAAGTTCAAGAAGAGCAATTCTTTAAGAACGCACTGTCACATCCACTTAATGAATTGAGAGAAACAGCAAGTAACATCTCTAAGGACAAACCTATTGTAGTACATTGTGCTGGTGGATATAGAAGTGCTGCAGGAAGTAGTATTCTAGAAAGAGAATTAACCGGAGCAACTATTTTTGACCTCAGTGAGAATATTAATAATTTTAAATAATCAATTATGAGCAATACAAACAACATAGGTTTAGACATTTCAACATCTCAAACCACAGCAACCCAACTTAACGACTTACTTTCTAACTACCAGATCTTTTATATGAACCTAAGGGGTTTTCACTGGAATATTACGGGAAAGAAATTTTTTGAACTACATGTAAAATTTGAAGAGTTATATAATGATGCACTCATCAAAGTAGATGAAATCGCAGAGCGTGTACTTACTTTAAGTGCTACTCCTACTCATTCATTTAAGGACTACTTAAACAGCTCAGACATTGAAGCTGCCAAAAATGTAACTGATGGCGAAGAGGCAATAGATAACATCCTTGAATCTTTAAAGGTGTTGTTACAAAAGGAAAGAACAATACTTACAACTGCTGGAGACGGTGGTGATGAAGGTACTGTTGCTTTAATGAGTGATTACATTACACAACAAGAAAAGCTAGTGTGGATGCTCTCTGCATACCGTAACTAGTATATCTAATCAATAAAAAGTAAAGCCCTTTTGATTTTATCAAAAGGGCTTTTTCTATAGCTACCATCTAAAATCCATACTGTACAAATACAGAGAAATTTCTACCTGGGTCGTTTATAGGTACTCTTGTAAAATCTGCCTGATTTACAAAAGAGAAGTTGAGGTGATTATTATAAGTCTCATCAAATGCATTTAAAACTGCTAGACCTACATTAAAGTCTTTAATAACTTCCATACCAAAACGCACGTCTAAGGTTTCATAACCTGCTGTTTCTTGCTCTCTAAAGCTTGATGCTATCTCATCCTGTTTTGATGTCACTGTATAATCTATACTAGCCCAGTATCTATCTTTTTCAAAACCTACTCCTAGTCTTGTAATCAAAGGAGGTGTTAATGGCAGCGACTCATCTAGATCTTTATTTCTAGTATAAACATAAGACAGACTTGTATTAACGTTGAAATAACGAGCAAAATCGATTGCTACATCGGCTTCAAAACCTGTTTTGTAAGCGTTATCAAGATTTACAAATCGTTTTACTTCTTGTGGTTGTGCCGTAGGCATAAATTTACGGTCTAGTGCAGGGTCTACTACAGCTACAATATAGTTTTCATAAAATGAGTAATACCCCGACAGGCCATACCTAATTGCATCAATTTCCGTAATAAAAACTTTTTTCCCTTTTATTCCTATTTCAAACTGGTTATTTACCTCAGCTTCTAGAAAAGGATTTCCCACATATTCAAAGGGATCTAGACCTACAGAAAAGTGATTTATATAACGTTCTATCATATTTGCAGATCTAACACCACGTCCATAAGCTGCCTCTAAAGTTGCATTGTCTGACACTTTATGCTTAACAGAGACTGTTGCTGAGATATTATGTTCCTCTCGCTGCTCTAAGTTATTATATAACGCTTGAAAATCTGCTTCTGGATCTTGAATGTCTGAGACTACAAGGTCATATCTCACTCCTGCAGTAAGCATTGTCTTATCTGAGAATGCATATTTATTTTCTACAAATAACCCAAAGTCATTTACATTAGAGTCTTGCCAGACTTTATCCTGAAAGACCAAAGGTTCTGCAAGCTCCATACCCATCATATTACGTTTTACAACTCTCGTCCTACCACCATCTCTTGCAATAAGCATGGCATCAAGACCTCCATAGAGAATCCAATTATCTGTTGGCTTCATTTTTAACTCTAGCTTCCCTCCTGCCGTAGTAGCATCTATAGCAGATAGCGCCTCTATAGTCATGAATGAAGGTCTGTTTTCGTTAGACATGATATGATCTACATAAGAGTAATATGCTTTTGCATTAAGCTCTTTTATAAAACCATTTTCCTTAGTCTTCTTATAGTCTATGGATAAAATTGAACTATTATCCTCTTCTGTATCCATTGGTAATCCAGCGTGTAATACATCTCTGCCAAATGATTGTCTCCAGTGCGCTTGAATTCTTTGGTTATTGTTTATGTTATACCCTAACCTCAAACCATAATCTAGACTTCTAAAGTAGGAAGGAATCTCAACACCATCCCCATCTTCATAATTACCAAAATCACGATAACCAGCGTTTGCAGTGATATCATATTTCTCAGTTACTTGATTTAGCGATAAAGAAGATACGAGAGAATTACCATTAGATTCATATCCAGTATTTACACGACCATGCAAGCCGTTGTCCATAGATTGAGGTTTCTGAGTCACGAGATTAATTACTCCGCCAAAAGTGGCTCCATACCTCACGGTATAGGGCCCTTTTATTACCTCAATACGTTCTATCTCTTCAGGTACCACATGAGTGGTAATAGGATCCATTCTGTTAGGGCAAGCGTGTACTGCTTTTGTACCGCCATCAAATTGAATATTAAGCTGTTCATACTGACTAGCTCTAAATGACGGATCTATGGCATAGTTACCTCGTTTAATTAATGAAAACCCGTTGAAATCATTAAATAAGTCGGCTACATTTTTGGGTTGCACTACTTTCTTAAGAAGATCTGTTTTAACTGTAGTTAGTACTGGGTCTGTATTTCCTTGTCCAGTGACAAGTACTGTATTTAATAGAATAGATTTTGAAGTTATTGTGTCTTGTTTTTCCCCTATTTCTTGAGCTATCATTGATACAGGTATAAGTGCGCACAGAAGCGCAGTTCTTTTTATATTCATTGTTTCTTTTTTCCAAATTACATCACAGTGATATGGAGGAAATAGCATACATCTATTTCCTCTCCTTTTTTAAATAAAAAAAGGACACACCTTTGGAGGATGGAAAATTGCGTAAGAAAATATATCACTATACAAAGCCGTGTAGTGATGATTATTGCCTTTTGTGGCTGGCATAAATGCTATTTCTTGGAAGCTCACCTCTAGCTGACAAAAAACCAATTGATCCCACTCTAGAATTGGAGTCTTTTGTTCATCTTGAGATGATGTATTGGCTGCTACTTTAGTTAGAAAACATTTACCGTCACACTTTAGTTCTGGCTTATCTGTGTTCTCACATAATTGTGCTACAAAACTTTCTATATCCAGAGAGTACCATCCATAAACAGCAGATACTCTTAAGCTATTGCTCAAGAGTAACAATGATAGTATAGACATGGCAAATAGCTTCACTAAATAAACTTATAGATGATAGGTACGCTTTCGCGAAAGCGTAATTAAAAAAGTTAACTAGTCAAAAATATTGAGAAATCTACCTTCTATAAGCTACCTAGGTTACACAAGAAAAATAAATTAAAACTACACTTGTGTAACCATTGTTACCCAACCAAAAATGTTTAATTTTTATTTTTGTTTACAAAATCTTCAAAACTATGGATACAGAAATTCTTGCTAGAATCCAGTTTGCTTTTACTATCTCTTTTCACTACATCTACCCACCATTGAGCATAGGCCTAGGTCTTATTATGGTGATTATGGAAAGCTTATGGATACGCACAAAAAATGAACAATATCACATCCTTGCCAAGTTTTGGACTAAGATTTTTGCACTCACCTTTGGGATAGGAGTGGTTACGGGAATCGTAATGGAGTTTGAGTTTGGGACAAACTGGGCAACATATTCTCGCTATGTAGGTGACATATTCGGCAGTGCGCTAGCCGCCGAAGGTATTTTTGCCTTTGCTCTAGAAAGCGGATTTCTAGGTATCTTACTCTTTGGATGGAACCGTGTAAAACCTTGGGTACACCTCGTTGCAACCATAGGCGTATTTTTAGGCTCTATGTTTTCTGCCGTTTGGATTGTGGTAGCAAATAGCTGGCAGCAAACGCCTGCTGGTTATCATATTGTAGGAGAAGGAATGAATGCGCGTGCAGAGATTACAGACTTCTGGGCGATGGTTTTTAATCCATCAAGTGTAGATAGACTTACGCATACGTGGTTTGCAGCATTTCTCGCTGGAGCATTCTTAGTGCTTAGTGTACATGCATATTACCTTATTAAAGGTCGTTATATTGTGATTTCTAAAATGGCTTTTAAAATTGCGCTAGGAGTTGCCACTATCTTTTCATTAATGCAATTAGTCACTGGTCACAGTTCGGCAGAGGGCGTTGCTGTTAATCAGCCAGCAAAGCTAGCTGCTTTAGAAGGACATTATGACGCAAGTGGCCCAGCAGATTTATATCTTTTTGGCTGGGTTGATAATGAGACACAAGAAGTCACAGGGATTAAATTACCAGGAGGATTATCTTTCTTACTGCATCAAGATGTTGATGCTCCAGTAACTGGTCTTAATGCTTTTCCAGAAGAAGACAGACCTGGACAAGTGAATGCGGTCTTCCAGTTTTATCATATTATGATTGCAATCGGTATGTTCTTCATTGGGCTTACGCTTTTTGCTTGCTCTTTATGGTGGCGAGGTACGCTGTTTGAAACAAAATGGTTGCTCAAGATATTTGTGCCATCTGTAATATTAGCCCAATTAGGTAATCAAGTAGGATGGTTTGCTGCAGAGATGGGAAGACAGCCTTGGGTAGTATACGGTCATTTGAGAACTTCTGAGGCCTTCTCACAAGCTGTTACTGCAAATCAAATTGTATTTTCACTCGTACTATTTTTTGTAGTTTATGCTTTATTACTTTTCTTATTTCTTTACTTGTTAACTAAAAAGATCAAACACGGCCCTTATAAAGAAGACGACGATGATATGGAAGAAAGAACCTTTACTAAGGAGATTACAGAACAAGTTGCAAACACTCTAAACTCATAACTATGGAAACTTTATTAGGTATAAATTACCCTACACTTTGGTTTCTTGTGGTAGGAGGTGTTTTTTCTGGATATGCCATACTAGATGGTTTTGATTTTGGGGCTGGTGCCTGGCATTTATTTTTTAGAAAGGAATTAAGTAGACGTGTTGCTCTCAATGCGGTAGGACCTGTATGGGACGGAAACGAAGTATGGCTAGTAATAGGTGGAGGTGCTCTCTTTGCTGGATTCCCAGTAATGTATGCCACTTTCTTTTCTGGCTTGTATATCCCTTTTATGCTCTTTTTAATGTTTATTATTTTTAGAGCAATTGCTATAGAATTTAGAAGTAAAGAAGAATGGCTATGGTGGCGCAAAATGTGGGATATATGCTACAGTGTGAGTAGTATCATGCTAGCGTTTTTACTAGGTGTCGTAATGGGCAACGTACTTCAAGGAATTCCTATAGGTCCAGATCTAGAGTATGACGGAAGTCCATTTCTTGGCTTTTTAAATCCGTATGCAATCATTACAGGATTTACTACCTTATTCTTGTTTATGACCCACGGAGCTATCTATTTACTGCTCAAAACAGAAGGAAAGCTTTTTGATAAACTAGAAGGACTTCTTAAAAAGGCTATTATTCTTTTTATAGTGTTCTTTCTGATCACATCTTTATACACGCTTATTTACATACCTCATCTATCTGATGATTTTAAGGCAACTCCAGCTTTATTTATCATACCAATACTTACATTTTTAAGTATCGCAAACATCCCGAGACTGGCTCACAAAAAGCGTTTTAAGATAGCCTTTTTCTTCTCTGCACTTACCATTTCTTTAATGATGGTTCTTGTAGCTATAGAGTTATACCCTACGCTTCTATACTCAACAATTGATCCGGCAAATAGTATTACTATTTACAATGCCGCATCTTCAGATAAGTCCTTAGGCATAAGCCTGACAATGGTAGCTATAGGAACACCGCTCGTTTTAGGATATACTTTCTTTGTGTATAAAACCTTTGCAGGTAAAGTAAAACTAGATGACCACAGTTATTAAACGAGTGTTTTAAAAAAGTATAATCCTCACATTGAAAGCACACTAGATATCCTAGTGTGCTTTCTTTATTACAATCATCTATTTGAGTAACCTAGGTTACAAATAAACTTGCTTTAAAAGTTGATATTTGCATAAAATAATAACATGGATTGGATTTTCTCCCCCTGGCCTTGGTATGTATCAGGACCCATCATTGCTTTCATCATGTTTTTACTTATTATGGTAGGTAAGAATTTTGGAATGTCTTCTAACTTAAGAACAATGTGCACCATCTGCGGCGCAGGAAACAAAGTAGATTTCTTCAAATTTGACTGGAAACATCAACGATGGAATCTCACTGTGGTTCTAGGTGCGATTATAGGCGGTTATATAGGATCCCAATGGCTATCTACAGACATCGCAGTAGCTATTAATCCAGACACAATAACAGACCTGAACAACCTTGGTTTTAATAGTGCGGGAAAAGCCTATTTACCTACAGAGTTATTTGACACAAGCGCATTACTTAGTTTTAAAAACTTGGCCTTATTAACTATAGGTGGATTTTTAGTGGGCTTCGGTGCTAGATATGCGGGTGGATGTACTTCCGGTCACGCCATTTCTGGTTTAAGTAATTTACAACTACCATCACTTATCGCCGTTATAGGATTTTTTATAGGCGGCCTGTTTATGATTCACGTGCTATTCCCCTTTATATTTTAAAAAATGAGAACACTTATATATTTATTAATCGGTATTCTTTTTGGAATAACTATGTTTAAATCTGAAGCTGCTTCGTGGTTTCGTATTTATGAAATGTTCAAGTTTGAGGCATTTCACATGTATGGAATTATAGGATCTGCGCTAGTGATAGGTATTATAGTAGTACAACTTATTAAACGTCTCAACATCAAATCATTTTATGGCGAGACAATTCATTTTCACCCTAAGGCAAAAAGTTTTAGTCGTTACATGATAGGTGGCGTTTTATTTGGTTTAGGCTGGGCACTAGCAGGAGCTTGTCCAGGACCTATGTTTACCTTAATAGGAGCAGGTTACATTCCTATTCTTGTAGTTATCGGTGCATCGCTGTTGGGTACATTCGTATATGGATTATTAAAGGATAAACTACCTCACTAGAGGCTGTTTATCCTTTATGTATTTTGAGTGTTGCTGCTACGCTTTCGCGTAAGCGTAATTACTTAAAAAGAATTATTATTTTGTAATATGTACAATAGCGTCTCCTTGATTTACGATAGGAGCATGATTAATACAGATAATATATCCTGAATTAGGTGCCTTTATATTTTTTTCAAAATCACCAAAAGGTCCAGAAACACTCGCAATTACATCTCCTTTTTCTACAAAAGTTCCAGCCTTTACATGAGGCCTATACATTCCAGAATATCGCGCTCTAATCCAAAATGACTTCTCGATAATAATAGACTCTGTCTCTAATCTCCAGCTATAATCATCTGCAAGCTCTTTTGTAAAGTCGCGCACACCAAGGTGCTGCATTACTTTTAATGCGCCTGCCACACCAGCATCTGTAATATCACTATTGATAGCAAGGGATTTTCCACCTTCAAAAAGCAAGACTTTCTTCCCCTTTTTTACACAAGAATCTCTAAAGGATTTCTCTCTATTTTGTGATTTGAGTATAAATGGTGTGCCAAAGGCTTTTGCAAGCTCTAGCGTTTCATCATCCTCATTAATCCTTATCTGTGGAGCGTTAAATCGCTCTCTACCACCTGTATGAAAATCCATACAGTAATCAACGTGTGGTATAATCTCTGTCATTAAATTATAAGCATACCTACTGGCTAGCGATCCCCTTATACTTCCTGGGAACACTCTATTGAGATCTCTACCATCTGGAAACTCTCGCGTCTGATTAAGAAACCCAAAAACATTTACCACAGGGATACATATAATCGTCCCGTGCGTTGGCTTATTATATTTTTTTGAAACAATCTGCCTTACAATCTCTACTCCATTGACCTCATCACCGTGAATACCGCCAGTAATAAGAATACATGGACCGGGCTTTGGTGCTCGCTCAATAATGATAGGCACTTCAATCTTTGTTCTAGTGTGAAGCTTTGCAATGTCTAGGTTTACTTGTAATCCTTTTCCTAAAGAAACAGCGTTCCCTAGTATTTCAATATCATTAGGCATTTCTCTCTACGTACTTGATAATATAGTTTGCAATATTTTTTCCTGTTGCAGTCTCAATCCCTTCGAGACCTGGAGACGAGTTTACTTCTAGTATTAATGGACCACGAGCAGATTGTAAGAGATCTACTCCTGCAATTCCTAATCCCATTGCTTTTGCGGCTTTAAGTGCTGCATTTTCCTCTTCGTCTGTGAGTTCGATTACGTTTGCACTTCCTCCTCTGTGTAAGTTAGATCTAAACTCTCCTTCTTTACCTTGTCTTTTCATAGCTCCCACTACTACTCCATCTACAATAAACACACGTATATCTGCTCCTCCAGCTTCTTTAATAAATTCTTGAGCAATTACTCTTGCTTGTAATCCATTAAAAGCTTCTAGTATAGACTCTGCAGAGTTCTTATTATCTGCTAGTACTACACCTAGACCCTGGGTTCCTTCAAGTAATTTAATTACAAGTGGCGCTCCTCCTACTCCATCTACAACCTGACCAACATCCTTAGAGTAGTTAGTAAAAACTGTTTTAGGAAGTCCTAAACCAGCTCTTGATAATATCTGTAAACTTCTTAACTTATCACGTGATCTTACTAGTGCTTGAGATTCTGTTGCAGAGAAGACCTTCATCATCTCAAATTGTCTCACTACAGCTGTACCAAAAAATGTTACAGAAGCCCCTATTCTCGGGATTACCCCATCAATATTCTTTATCTCCTTACCCTTATAGACAATAGTTGGGTTTTTCTTTTCAATAACGAGGTTACACTTAGTATGGTCGATAATGATCATCTCGTGACCTTTTTTCTCCCCCGCTTCGATAAGACGCTTTGTTGAATATAAATTTGGATTCTGTGATAGCACTACAATTCTCATAATGTGGATTTAGTTTCTTTTGCCGAGAAGATAATCTAATAAGTGGTTATTTAATATTATTTGAGGCAAATATTTTGTCTTCAACCGTGATAATACTAATGTTTTTATAGAATAGCAACGATATGAGATACTTAAACTCTATTCATCTCATAAAATACAATGCATAAAAAAAGCTCCACATTGTTGTGAAGCTTTTTTCTTAGTAGCGGGTAAAATTATAATATCTAACCAACTAATACAAGATATTATTAAGGTTTATAAGCTATCAAAACAAATGTCTCAAAAGAACTAAAACGTTTACTTATCACTTCAGTACAAAAATCTTTAGATTGACCACGTTGACTAAAAAATATCGATGTGCAAACTATATTATGTTAATTTTGACATGTGATTAAAACAATTATAATAGACGACGAGGTAAATGCTAGGGATTTTTTGGGAAAATTATTAGCAAGATACTTTCCAGATAAATTTGCTATTTGTGCAAAATGTGGTTCGGTAGATGAAGCCGTTAAAGAAATAGATGAACATAACCCAGACCTCATCTTTTTGGATATTCAAATGCCAGATAAAAATGGTTTTGAACTTCTAAAATGTTTATATACTATAAATTTTGAAGTTGTTTTTACTACCGCATTTAGTGAATATGCTATAAAGGCTATAAAGCATAGTGCATTTGACTACTTGCTAAAACCCATAAACTACATTGACCTACTATCTACCGTAAAAAGGTTTGAAGCCAACAGTAGCCAGAACCAAAAGCAAAAACGTATTGAATTACTACTTAATAATGTGGGAAATTCCTCGTCAAGTTTCAATAAATTAACAATACCTACCGAAAATGGTTTTACACTTGTAAATAAGTCTAATATTTTACACGCTCAGGCAGATGATAATTATTGTTTGATACATCTTGTCGATGGTAATACAATTACAGCTTCAAAAACACTTAAAAGCGTTGAGGAGCTTGTTATAGCACCTAATTTCTTTAGGGTTCATAAAAGTTATTTGGTCAATCTCAATTATGTGAAGCATTTCCACAAAGCTACTATGGAAATTGAAATGGTAAATACTACAAGATTACCCGTATCACATCGTAAACAATCATCATTTGTCAAAGCAATTACAAATAACAGTTAGGCTATTTATACTTGTACTATTTCTAAGTAGTTCAGTATTTGGTCAGAAATACCCATCCACCCATTTTGATATTTCAAATGGGCTACCTAACAATGCTATTAGGTCTATTTTGAAGACATCTGACGGCAGTATTTGGATTGGGACTGATAATGGAATAGCGGTACTAAAAAACGGCGAAATAGAACGTTATAATCATCCAGACATACCCAATGGAATGGTATGGGATATGCGACAAGATGCAGATAGTGCAATTTGGGTAGGTACTTACGGCAAAGGATTATTTAAAATAGATGGAAATAGTATAAATCGCTACCATACAGACAATGGTTTAGCAAACAATCACATTAGAAAAATTTGGATAAAGAGAAGTACCGTCTATGTAGGAATGGAAGATGGACTTGCTATGATACAAAATGATAGTATCACAAACTTTACACGTTTCGACCCAGATGTAAAGTTGCAGGTACAAGATTTCTTTGAGTATAAAAATGAGTTGTACATCGTAACATTCCGTTCAGGATTATTGAAGCTAATTACTACCGAAAATCAAAATAAACTAAAAAAAGTACGTGAGTACAAGCACGCATTTGCAGTTGAGTTATTAAAAGACACCGTATATCTCAGTAACGATGGTGTAACAAAACTGTTTACAATCGATGGATTTATAAATGGTGCCGAACCATTTAAACAAATTACTTCGTCTATTTCTTGGGATTATGCTGATGTAAATGCTACTACCGCCTATACGGCGATGTGGGGTGTTCATACAGATGATGGCGGTGTTTATAAGATTAAAAATGAGAGCCTAATATTTCAAAATGAGGCGTTTGGGATAAAAAGCAGGTCTATATGGAGTATCAAGTATGACGCTGAGAATCAGTTATTGTATGTGGGTACTTTGGACAATGGACTTTACAGGATAGACATATCAAATAAAATACTTTCTAATCTGACAGACAGCAAAGTAAAAGATGTTTTACAAGTGGAAGATTTGCAAGTAGTACTGACAGAAAAAAATGTATTTATCCAAAACTCCACAGGTGTAATTAGTATTAACCCAGAGAACTTTTTGAACTATAAACAACAAAAGATTAGAAATAACCCTGAACTGAAAAACACAAGAAATTTTGGATTTATAAATAAACATAACAACCAGAGCTTGATTTTTCATCGTGTACAACAGCATAGAAACTTATTGTGGATTTCCACCAATGCAGGACTTTATAAATTAAGTAAATCTGGTATTCTTTTAGATTACGTGCCAGTTCACAACGAAGTCTTTGATTTTGCTTGTAACGGTGATTTGATTGTTGCAATACCTTATCACGGTGTTCAGATTTTTTCAGAAAATAATCCTATTGAAAAAACATATTTTGAACCAAAAAAAACATCAACACCTAAAGATGTTAATGAGTTTATAACACTTGGTAGTAAGCAATATCTAATATCACGCACCAGAGGATTATTTGAATATGACGGTAATAGGTTTGACAACGTTTTATATACTGATGGTCTTGTTTCTGCTTCAAACGGTAATGATAGAAATTTATATTTAGCCTTTACGGATGGCACAATAAGAACCTACGACGTACAACAACGTAAAATTATTGATACGCTTTCGCAAAATCGATACAAAGGTCAATCCATCCAGTTTATAAAATATGATGACCATAGGTTAATTATTGGCACAGAACGAGGTATAAACATCCTTACAGACAGTACAGAAATACTAGTTGATAGTGACCAAGGACTTACTGATATATTTATTCAAAATGCTAGTATTTCTGGCGATACGCTTTTAGTTGGAACAAATAGTGGGTATTATTCAATAGACCTCAACAGCTTTGCACCTAATAAAAATATTGAACCCTTAGAAATAAAAAGTTTAGAAATAAATTTTGCGCCCTTAGAATCTTTACCTAGTGATAGTGTTTTAGAACTAACCCACGACCAAAATAACCTTTCTGTTCAATTTAGTGTCCCACATCATCCATACCCTAACAAATTAGAATACAGTTATAAGATAGATAACGATGCTAAATGGACATCTCTCAGAACACCAAAGGTTTTTTTACCTTTTGTCCCTTCTGGAACTCATAGCATTTATATTAAAGTAAAGGATTGGCATAATGGCACAACCCACACTCAACTATTACTAAATTTTACTATTGCAACACCCATCTGGAAATCTTGGTGGTTATGGATTGGCTCAGTTTCTTTAGTATGTATATTAATTTTTATAGGATTTTACTTTCGCTTAAAGCGAAAAAACAAACACCAACAGCACATAGCAAGTATTGAACAACGTTTAACAACTACAAAATTGGAAGCCCTACAAAGCCAAATGAACCCACATTTTACCTTTAATGCAATGAATAGCATCCAGAACTATATCATTGATAACGATGTGGATAATGCGTTGTTTTTTATGGGAGAATTTTCAAAATTAATGCGTGCCACTTTAGATTACTCATCACAAGCTAAAATAACGTTAGAGCAAGAACTAAATTACATAAAACGGTATGTGTTGGTAGAAAATATGCGTTTTGGTAATAAGGTTAGTTTTGTTATTATAATACAAAAGAGTATTGACCCAGATGAGGTGTATATATTACCCATGCTATTACAACCGTTTGTAGAAAATTGTTTTGAACACGCATTTACACCACAAACCACTGCACCACAAATAAACCTCAACATTAGGGAAACCAGTACAGAAATAGTACTGACTATTACAGATAATGGTAAAGGGTTGAGCAATAGTAAAACTGTATCACTTCACAAAGCTAAAGGTATTGCACTTATTACAGAACGCCTTAATCTAATACAGGATATTACCAATCCAGTTGTTATGAAATCGCTCGACAATGGCACAATAGTAACGGTAACTTTAAAAAAAGCTACGGTAACTAACTCTACCTAAATCACTTGTTAATTCTTAGTTTCTTTGTGGTATATAACACAAACCAAAAACTATGAAACAATTTTATGTATTACTAGCTGTTTTTCTCGTTGGGTGTAGTTCTGATGATGGTAATGATGATACTTCTACTGAATCTGACTTTGCATTAGGGGAATGGAAAAGTTATCAAACTATAAACCAAAACGGAACATTTCCAACTGATGAGTGTAATTTTGAGACATTTTTCTTCTTTGACGATTTATCTGGAAGTTATTCATTAACTACTGGAATGTTAGTAAACGGAGATTGTCAAACTGGTTCAGGCGGATTTGGATTTGATTATGAATACAGCTCAAATTCAACATTTAAAATTTTTATATCTGTAATTGATGTGTATCAAGGTAGAATTGAAAATAACGAATTAATTCTCAATCCGATTGATGGTGATACCCAAGAAGTTGATAATTCGACCAGTATATTTTTACAAAAGCAGTAAAAGTCAGTATAGTTATGAAATCATTTGGTAAAATAGTATTGTTGGTAGTGATTGCTTTTGTTTTTTACATGGCAAAAAGTTTTATTTCTTTTCGAAATAATGAAAACGAGCAAAAT
This sequence comes from Dokdonia sp. Hel_I_63, assembly GCF_007827285.1. Lineage (NCBI taxonomy): Bacteria > Pseudomonadati > Bacteroidota > Flavobacteriia > Flavobacteriales > Flavobacteriaceae > Dokdonia > Dokdonia sp. Hel_I_63. The sequence goes on from NZ_VISD01000001.1 coordinate 3,384,408, forward strand.
AAATCTACAATTTACAGCCCAGAAGGTAAAAAGTGCGCCTACATTACATCAGAAAAAGCATACAGCTATAAAGTTGAAATTTGCCGTTCAGAGTTTATAACTGAGACAGCTTGGTTAAATAGAATACGAGAAGTTGAAAAGGCTAAAAAATATGATGAGTTTGGAAACTCTTATTACGTTTCAATTACCTACAAGTAGTCTTAATATTCTCTAAGTCATTGCCGTCTTTACTTTCTGGACAGTACGTGTACTTTTAGACACCATGATTGCAGTTTATCTAAAACTATGTCCTTTTTTATAACATTCAGGTTTTTAAAAATTCAACATTTTCTATAGAACCTTTGCACCTGTATAGCGTGAAACTGCTTACCATTTCTGGTAGTATACTGTAGTGTATTGAGTTTGTCTGCTATTTGCTGGAAAGTAAGTCCTTCTTTACGAGCAGAGCAAATAATATCTTTAGCTTGGATGTTTGCTTTATTGGTTCTGGCGTTTTCCTTAATCTTTTCAACTCCTAATTTTTGGTATTCACCAAAACCATTGGGGTTACCCAAACGAACTTTACCATCTATCATCTTCATCTGAGAACCATCTTTATTTGTATAATCACCTTTGGCTATTTTTTCCTTCTTGACTCTGAGCGCATCTTTAATCCTAGTGGAGATGACCGATGCCTCGTGTTCTGCAATGACTGACAGCAATTGGATGGTAAGTTTGTTAGCTTCTGGATTATCGCAACATACAAAATCGATACCACCGTTAAAGAGAGCTGAAGTAAATTCTACATCTCTTGAAAGTCTATCCAACTTTGCAACAACCAGAGTAGCTTTTTCTTTTTTAGCTAACTCAATAGCTTTGTATATTTCTTTACGCTTCTTTTTACGGGTTCCTGTTTCAACTTCAGTGAACTCACCTATGATTTCACCTTTGTTTCCAGTATGATTGAGTACAGCATTTTTCTGAGCTTGAAGACCAAGCCCAGATTTTCCTTGCTTTTGAGTACTTACTCTATAGTATGCTACAAATTTCTTCATTAAGCAGCTTCCTTACCCTCTATATAGTCTATTATATCTACTAGCATATCACAGTAAACACCGTGACGAACTTTTACCACCTCAACATCTTCATTTATAAAAGTAACCGTGTACTCATCTAAATATGTAAGTTCTATAGTAACCCAACCTTGATGCTTAAGCCCATTTACTTTAAATCGTAAACCACCTTGAAATTCTTTTGACTTTGGGAGTGCCACAAAGTTTCTAGCTCCCCAAGCCATAAGTGCCATTCTATCTAGATATTTAATTTGTCCTAAAATAATTTTTGCGATTTCCATAATTCTGATTTTTTGCCTTTCAAATTTTATAAAGTACAAATAACCAGGTTTTTATAACAAATTGCAAACATTAGTTAGCGAATTGTTATAAAACCTCTTTTCTGTATAAAATGATTAAATCACTGTAATGTTTCAGAATTATTTCTTTCTGGGAATTTAAATTCGAAGCAACTTCATCCATACGCCTATGGCATTCAGTCCAAGTTTCACTTGGATAAGGCTCCTTCATAATAAAATACCTTTCATTTTGAAGAGTATCAATTCTCAATTCTTCTGTAATTGTAACACCATTACTCTCTAATTCGAATAAAGATGGTCCTGAACAAATATTGTTAGGCACATTAATATCTCGGTAGCACAATGATGGAAATAAATCTAGTTCATGAACCAGCTCTCTCGTTTTATTATTCAAATTTTGATTTAAAAAATGATTAATAGATTCTTTATAGTAATTGACTAACTTAACCCATTTACTATGCATATGGTTATTGTAATACAAGTTAGTAACTACGGTGTTTAAACTTTCAGTCAATTGGCTCTCTGAGATTATTTCTTCTATTTTACTAAAAACTATTCTATCCTTCTTTTTAAATTCATCTGAAGCGTGCCTCTCTAAAATACCTTCATAGTCTTCAAAAATAGAGGTGATACCAATCTGTAAAATTTTAACTAGCGAATTCTTAGATTTTTCTTCTTTTCTATTGAAACTTGTAATTCTATGCGCCCTAATATCAAATGGCAACATTTCATTTGTTCCGAATTCAGTGTTATTTACACAAATAATTCTTTCCCAGCCAAGGCAATGAATCGCATAACCTAGCTCAATCAATACATTTGGATTTGAAGCAACTCTTCTATTTAGACTAGGGTTTATGTAAGAATTATTTATTAAACTAACGTCACATATAAAAATATCACACTGAGAAATTTTATCAAATATTGTTTGGGCTATTTGAGGACTACCACTTGTATTTCTTGTATCTCTATCAAAGTTTATTTCCAAAGAAATCTCCTCTGATAAACTCCTTTTAACTTTTTTTATAGCTTTCTCAATAGAACTAGATATGGAATTACTACTCTTTTTCTTATCAGATTGCCAAGAATAAAATACCGTGTAGTGCTTACTCATTTAATAATTGTATTTATTTTATTGCGAAAAAAGACCAATTTTAGGGTTACTCAGCGTACCAATTAGCATTCCTCTATCCAAAAACTTGTTCATATTACAACAACTAGTTTCTGGTAGTAGGCAACAAGAATGACAAGCTCCTAAATTTACTCCCATAAAACCTTTCCCACTGGAATTGTCCAAGCACAAAGGGTCTGAACTACACCAAGATGCTTTACCCAGTGCTTTTTCAAATACATTACTTAAAAATGTAGGCTCTCCTTTTTCTACTAATCCTCCAAGTGTTCCTTCCGAATCTGAAGTACTGGTATAAATTAATATACCATTCATATTCGGTTCTTCTAGATTACCAGAATATATTATCTCAGATAAAGAAGAACTACCATATCCACATTCAATTGATAATTCATTTATCAAAATATGACTAAGTGTATGAAGTAATATATACCTAGCAGTTAAAACCTCATCTGCTTCTAAACCAAATGAAGTCCTATATTCATTATTATTTCTCTCTATAACTCTAAACCTTTCCTTAACCTCTGGTTTATTTTCCCATTCATTAAGAATTGAATCATTAAATTTGATAAATATTCCTTCTCCACGAACTTCAGTACAGGGTAACGTATTTGTAGTTGATTCACTTCTAGGGTCCTGTATTCTATCCAATTCAGCTCTTCGCCTTCCAGTAACATTTTCTGGGTTATCGAAGATTAAGTCTTCAAACATTAATGGCTTAATCCTAGTAAAACCCCTAAATATCTTTAACTCCTTTATTTTATCAAGTAATACTACTTTTTCAATTAAGTTAGGCAAACCTAGTTTATAACTTGAACCATCTACAATTCTCGAATCGTACCATTCGTTCTTTTTTGAGAGTACGTTTTCATTTAAAAAACAATCAAACTCTTGCTTTCTAAGTTCCTGAGCCGTTAACTGAACTTTTTCTTGTTCGGAATCTTCAAAATACTTTCTGACAACTAATTCAGCTTCTTCCAATGAATAAGGCAAACCTTCAAAATTTTTCTCAAAACTCATTCTGAAGTATTTTAAAAAATCTTCAACATCATTAGGCTCTAAAATGTCATCCAATTTCTCTTTTATTCTTATAATTTTTAAGACTATATCTTCAGGTAAATTGGGAGAATAGCCATCTTTAGGAAGACTAATTCCTTTGTATACAATAGGGAAATAAAGATTTCCAGCACCTCTCAGAAGGGTTCTAGGGTACTTTGCTAATTGTACTTTTTTTACTTCATCGCTGTCTTCTAATGAATATGGTGGATAAATTAAATTTTTAATTTGATACCTTTTGTAGTCTTTAATTCGTTTTCCAGATGAGGTAGTTATAGTTGAGTTTCTTCCATACCAAGGCTTAGGCAACTTGTTTTTCACATATTGCATATAATCACCAAAAGGCTCTTTTAAGTCTACAAATGTATTTTCTTGGTCAAATATTTTTTCGAGAGTCACAGAGCCAAGAATTTCGTTAGTGTCTCTATGCCTGGTCTCTAGTTTAATATTTTTTAATGTTGCTGAATTTCCAGAACTTTTAAGGTAGAGTTTGTTTCCTTTACCAATTTCATCATACAACTTGAGTCTTGTGTGTATGTACCAATCAAATGGAAAATCATCAAGATGACCACCTTCTGAAGCTATTATAAACCTTACTGGTATTAACTTTCTCTTACTGAAATTTGGAGAGTCGAAACCAGTAAAAGTTTCGTCGACATTTTTACCAGCTCGATTTCTTCTATCTAAATAATTATCTTCATTTTGTTCTAATTCTCTTGCATCAAATAATTGTCCAGTTGCTGGACATTGTAAAATTGAAGGGAATCGAATTGATTGAATTTTTGCTTTATTTATAGAATCTGTTGTTGGAGCACTAACAAAGCATTCTACACTAAAAGCTATTGCAAGTCTATCATCATCTATTCGGTTTGCTGGAGACTCAAAATTCTCTCCCCAATACACTGCATTATTATAATGTTCATCTCTTCCCATAACTCCTTTTTGAGGTATATCATGAGATAAAATCAACACTGATAATTCAGGAAAATCAGCTATAGCTCCTGGTCCATAAGTATGTATCGTTTGAGAAGTTCTAATTTCTTGTTCCATTAGTCTAAGTAGCTTTTTATTTTGATTTTAGCTGAAGTATCAACATCTCTAAGTGATGTCATTGCAAATAACATTTTACCTCTAGTCATGTGATGGTCTCGGTATTTTGCATCAAGGAAAAGTCTATTATTTAAATTCTCTTCAGATAAAGAATTGTTCATTATGTCTTTAAATTCAGTGAAATTAACTGAACCTAAATTTTTCCATCTTTCTTCAAGTTCCTTAAATAAATCCTTAATCTCATTAACTTTTTTTTCCGTTAGTTTTTTATTATCAATGTCAAGAACCTTTATTATACTTAGATATCTATCGATTAACTTTTGTTGAATCTCAAATAGGCACTTCTCTGCATCTGTATCGAAGTAAGCTGTGTTTTCATTTTTGAAATAAAAACCTCTCATTAAGGCAATGACAACAGAATCTAGGGTTTTTTCAAGTGCAGGCAATGAGAAAGGTGTCACACTTGTAGCTTCGACATACTTATAATAAGCTTGGTGGTAATCTTTAAAGTTTTCATAATGTGACCTATCTCGATTTTTAGCTTGGTTATAAAGTGTTAATACTATCCCTGGTGATTGCCTTCCAACACGTGAACTTGCTTGAATGTATTCAGCTGTAGTTTTAGGCTGACCAGATATAGACATAACATTTAGTCTTGGTATGTCAACACCAACAGCAATCATATTAGTCGCTAAAGCAACCTTCACAGGGTCATCATTAGTGGCTTGACTGCCACCTAAAACCTTCTCAAATAATGGATAGCATTTGTTGTATACAATATCAACTTTCTCTTCTTCATATGGATGAGGTCCAATTTTTTCACTATCAGAGAACTTAACCAACTCTTTTATTTTCTCCCAATGGTTGTTAAAAACAGAAATCCAATTCCATTTATATTTTGCTTGCTCTAAATCATTTTTTGTATTTATTCCTATTGAGCTAAGAAAATTTACAATCTCATTATTCAAATCAGTTAACTGTAACCTTGTATTCTCTAATCTATCTAAACCAAAATTAATTTCATCAGAAGTCATCTGACTTGATAATTCAACTATTCTATTTGGATTATAGGAAAGTTGCATATTCTTAAAATGTTTACTTAAAAACTTTCTGTAAGCATTCATATCATCTTCTAATAGTGTTCGATATTTGCCAAGCTCTTTTACAGTATTAAAATATGCTAGTAAAGTATAATAATTATCTAGCTCACTATTTTTACTGTCATTCATAATATTCACTCCTTCATACAAAAGGCTATCAAGCCTTAATTTTGCAGTCGTAGAGGTATTTCCGCTTGCCATGACCCCTAAATAAAGTCTTCCATTCTTATCTTCTGTCTTTTTTCTAGAGTAAAAAGAATCATCAATATGCACTCCAACTGGTGGAAATTGTGAATAATGCTTTCTATCATAAATTTTGATACATTGTTGTTTAGCGTTTCGAACAGTAGCAGTTGCGCCAACAATCTTTGGTTTTGAACCTTGGAATGAGGTTAATTCATCAATAGCAAATTCGAACAGGCTGTAAATTGTTCCCAATGAAGAACTAATTAAATGAAGTTCATCTTGGACAATTAACGATGGAGGAGGACAGTATCGTGAAAAATCATTATTAAAATTGAATAAACGAAAAACCTCTTTTTTCCACGATAACTGAGCATACTTATCAACTGTCGAAAACAAAAGGGTTGGCCTATGCCTATAAACATCTTCATCAACATAATATATGGGTAATGAAAATTCATCTATTTTTTGTGATTCTAACTTATTTAATAGAAAGTCTTTATCAGATAAATAAAAGTGACATTTAGAGTTTGTGCAGTGCGTGACAAAAGGGTTAAAACTATCTTTACTGTGTGTGAAAGGCTTTCTTTTTAACCTGTTCTTTTTTTGATTATACCCCCATTTTCCTGAGATTTCTTGCATATTTCCATCTACAGAACGTAACTCTTTCACTAATTTGTTACCACAACATGGACAATTAAATACTGGAGGCGCATAGTCATGTGTGAAGCTATTGTTTTTATTTTCAACATTGGCTTTATAAGCTTCAAGTAACTCATTATTTCCAGGAAAGTCTCTTGAACCAGAATGCTTATTGGGAAAAAAAGACCCTCCAACCCATAATCCATTTGATACCCTTTCAGTTCCATACAAATCGGAGTTTTTGTACCTAATAAGCTCGCAAGCACAAATTAATATATTAGCTCTATCAAATTGTTGCTTATTCAACATTCGAAGAGTATATCGCATCATTACACTAACACCACTTACTTTACTCTGGGATTTAAGACGCTCAAGAAAAATAGTAAAAGATATTAGACCTAAGTATGCTTCTGTTTTACCCCCTCCAGTCGGAAACCATAATAAGTCAATAGTTTCTCTATCCTCAGATTCTGTATCAACAATTCCTTCTATTTGAGATAAAATAAAAGCCAATTGGAAAGGTCTCCATTTTGCTAAAAACCAACTACTAGATGGTTTTTCTTTTGGTATAGATAATTTTCCTTTTTGCCATATTGAGCTAGAAATAGAATCGTAAGGTATTTTCTCAAAATCAGGAAGTAAATCATCTAATTCATTTGAATTGCTAGAAGGAATAGTTCTTTTTTCAGCACTTCTATGTTTAGCAAAATCTGACATGACTCGTTGCATAAACATTGCCCTATTAGCGTCCAAAAACGCCCTTAAAACGTTTTTATCCTCTAATAAATCAATACCTCTGTTCATTCGAGATAATAACTTAGAACATTTCTCAATTATTGAAGATGAGGTTTTTGAATACTCTTTGCTAATAGATTCTTTAGTTAGAGAATCGTTTTGTTCAAGAATCCATTTTTCATAGATTTTCGTAAAACTTTTTAAGTTAGATATTAAATCCGATGGACTAAATGAAGAGTCCAAATCTGATAAATTCTTCATAAACAACACATCATCCCAGCCGTCAAGTTCCACTGGATTAAAGTCTACTCCATTAATTTTTTCACTAGGTATAATTGAGCTTTCAACCCTGCTAACAATATCTTTATCGTTTGACCAATTACTACCACACCCATGACCCAAACAATAATTTTTATAGTTTCGGTATAAAAACTTGAGTTCAATTTCCTCTTCACTTAAAAACTCTAGCTTCGTATTATCTGGAAATGGCACGAAACCTAAAGATGAATCAATTATTATTTTTGGCTGAAATAGACAACCCTCTCTTGATTTAACAGAGCCATTAGTAACTTCTTTTGTATTAATTAAAGATACTGTAACTATTGTTTGATTTTCATCAAGCCCATGTTGCTTACGTTTTATTATTTTTATACTTACGTTTTCTTCTTTACTAGTAACACCTAATAAACTACCTTGACTACTAACCTCCCAAATAATTTCGGAATTTAGGTCACCAATAATTGAAAAATCAGAGACGTTAATTTCTAATAATAAAGAGATAGGCTTTCTAGTAAACTTAGAATCCGAATTTGATTTTACTTCATTACTGCTTGTGAAATATTTTCCAAAATCAACATTTATTTTTATTGTAGCCTTTTCATCAACTATAGATGAGATAGCCAGTGAGGAGGGATAAAATTCAGTAGTCAATCTTAAATCTTCTTCATCGTCATCTTCAATGTTCTTTCTCGACTTTCTCTTAATTTTAACCTCATCGGTAATATCACTTTCCATAGAACCCTCTTCTTTTGAGTCGTCTCCATCTTCAATTCCCTCAGGATTAAACAGTGAAGCTTCCTCTTTTGATTGAGGAAAAAGAATACCTGTAGAGTACATATCCAAAGGTGAGAATGAGATATTTTCATTTTTATCAGGCTCTCCGTTCTCATCAATATGAAAAGGTCCCAAATACGTTCGATTAACCCATTCTGATATTTCGTCTCTTATTTCTAAATTCGTTTTGCTCATGTCTAATTCATTGCTTGTATTGCAAGTCTTGTTTTATTATCCTCTTGAAAGAGTATAGTTAAGCCCAGTTTTGCTCTAGTGTAAGCTACATATAGCAAAGACATATTCTCTATTATTTCTGGAGAATAATTGAGTACTCCTGCTACCAAAATAAAATCGTTTTCTAACCCCTTATAACTATGTATAGTCGAGATTGACACCTTATTTTTTACTTTATGACTATTTTCATTTACCTGATTGTAATTTAACTTTGAAAGCTCTATAATTTCTTTTAAAATAGAATTATTAGGTGTTAAAACTGTAACCTTAGAAAAGTCAACACCATCTTTCTTCCAATTATCAATTAGCCCTTCTATTTCAGAGACCAAATCTTCTGTAGTCTTATAAAATTTTGTTTTTGTTTTGAAAGGAATATCTTTTCTACGGCAAGGAATGCTGTCCAAACCGCTATGCCTAGATGCGACATTGATTATATCTTGGTGATTTCTGCAATTAAGAGGCAGTGTATTCATTGTAGTAGGATATTGTGAAACAAAAAGTTTAAAAAACTCCTCATCAAAGCCATCATAAAATCCTTGAAATTTATAATCAATAAAAATGCTCCAATTTCCAGATTCAATACCACCTTCTAAACTTAAGAAAATTGAATCTAAAATGTTCTCTTTAAAAATATCTTGTCCCTCATCAATAACAATAAAATCATACATAGAAACATTTAGAGAACTAAACCAGTACTTGAATTGGTTTGGAAGTAGTTCCGTCCAGTACTCTGTTAATGAACGATTACCTTCAGGTAATAATGATGCACTTTCTAAGTAGTCAAAAAGATATTTATGAACATTAAAAACAGTAATATCTAGGTTTTCGAAGGAACTAAAATATTTTTTTATTTCAGCAGATAGATTCTTATTGAAACAGAAGAATGCTACTTTCTTTTTTTGATTAGCTTTTCTTAAAATTAATTCTTTCGCTAGAAGTGTTTTTCCTGTTCCTGGACCTCCAGAAATAATAAAGCCTCTATTCGAAAAAAAGTCTACAGAGTCCAAAACTTGATATTGCTCCTCCGTGTATTCTATTATTTTATCATTCTGGTCATCTAAAACTTTATTCAAAGGAATTTCAAATATTAAATCCTTCCGAAACATTTTCCTAATGTTATCAACTCCCTTAAGACCAATCCCCGAATAAGTTCTATTATTATATTTATCATGAGACTTCCAATATGATTTTAATCTTTCAATATATTTTACAAAGTTCTTTGGAGAGCTATGGTCTGCTGAGGTGTAAATAATCTCAGGGTCATATTCTATTGTCTCGTAGTTGAAATTATCAGATTTTCCTGTTTTTTTACTCAGGTCAAAACTTTTCACATCTGGAAACATAACTCCATAACCAAATATTAACTTGGACCTATACTTTTCGTTCGGGTAAAATTCATTAATTAGATTATCTCTAAAATGAAATAAATAGTCTGTTACCTGCTTGAAAGGCTCTCCTCTTTTTGTACCCCCTAAAACCCACCATTCATCTTTTTCACTATCATACCTTACAGGTCCTCCTTTAGATTCCAAAAAGAAAATAAAATTCTCATCTAGATAGACAAAATCTACTTCTCCAACCAATTTCCTTTTTACATTGTGACTTCTTAATGAATGAAATAGATACCGCTTTAAGTTATTGTCGAAATACCCAGACTTATTTGCAAGACTATATATTTCTTTTTCTCCTTTGTTAGTGAAATCGGTTCTATATTTAGGCAGTATTGGCATCTATTCTTGTTGTATCATTAGAATTTCTTTTACACTTACAACTTCGTTCAATCTTTCGATTATGTTCTTGAGCTCTAATTCATCTATTTGATGAGTCATACCATGATTTTTATAAACATGATAGAGGTAAATTTGCTTATGAAGTTTTGTTCGAAACTTAGCCACCCAATCTGTTGCTTTTAATATTTCCTCTTTTTCAAACCCACTAGTTTGAGAAAACTCATCTTTTTTAAACAAATCAATAAGTTTTTCAAGGCAGTCTGGATAAATTGTTAACCCTGTTACCCATCTGTCAACCGTAGGATTAGTAACATGAATATCATTTGAACTTAAAAATCTATTTAGTGACGTGATATAACCACCAAGCTCCTCGTATTTACTTATCAAATCAGTCCTCCAAGAAGAAGAAGCCTCATGATACTTATTTAATTTTTTATACTTGTCCTTTAGATAATTAAGTAACTCATTAAAATCATCATTAAAACGACTCATAACGAATATCTTGTCATTTAGTTTTAATTCAGAGGCACGCTTCTTTATATCAGAACCAGTTTCGCTACCATCATTTAATAAGTAAAAGAATTTTGTTTGGGGCACTCTTAAATAGCCGTCTTCAAAAAGCAACAGTGTATTTGCAGAATTTCCTGAAATTGATGAACCTTCGTTTAGTTTGAAATTATTATTCCTAATTATTTTATTGATAACAAACGAAAAATCGAACTCATTCTCATCAATAGAATCGACATCTTCAACATTGGATTCTTCTACGATTTCATCTTTGTCAACTTCAGTTTCTTCATCAAAATTGGCTATATCATAGGTATGGTCGATATAATCATCTACATTGAATTCAATTTTGTTATTATCTACTAAGTATTCTTGATTTTCTAAATTTAGCAACAACAATTTATTGTCGAAGTCAGACAAGTCAGATATTACTGGGGTAAACTTGGAAAAGCAATATTTAAAATACCCCAACTCCATTTTAGAATTAAGTATTACAAATTGCTTTTTGCAATATTTTGTCAAGAAGAGGGATTTAGTAATTTTTCCAGAATAAGTAAGAAAAAAAACATACTTATATTTTCTAGTATTAAGGTATGCTGTATCATCAAGATGCAAAAAAATACTGTCTAACCCAGTTTCATTTAAAATAGTTTCTTTAGCATTTTTAGCATCTGATTTGTTATCATTTTTACTTATAATTAAAATCTCTCCTTTTAGTTCTAATCTCTTAATCACATTAATTATTACAGAAACTTTACTTTGAAAGAAAAACCTATTATCTATTAACTTAGATAAATCTTCCACCTTGTTTTTGTATGAAGTATAGTTAATACGACTAACAAGTTCTGTTAACTTCTCTATATAATTACCATAATCAATTTTAATTAAACTACTGTCAAAAAAACTATTTAACCTATCAAATATTTGATAACCAGTTTTTACAACATTTAGAAGTTCACTACTATAATTTATATCATTTGTAGAACTAATTTCTTCTGTTAATTGCCTTGATAACATTTTAAATATAGACCAATAATCATGGTGACAACTATTAGTTACAGGTAAGGTTGTAAAACTTGATTTTTCAATAACCCCTCTAGAATTCAAACTAACCCTCTCTTTGTGATTAATTAACCACGGATAAGTCTCCAATCCAAAATTTTCTAAGATACTATTATAGTTAAAGTGATAATCCTTCTGCAAAAAGTATACATCCTTTATTACTGAATTTGACTGAGCAACTTTTAGTTCTTCTGTAAAATCTTTAAAATCTGCAAAATCATTTCTCGATTCCTTTTTTATAATAAAGTCGAAATCGTCAAAGATTAAAGTATTTACATGGTTCAAATTTAACTCTTCAAGAATGACTTCCCATCCCAGATAATATTCCGAAGAGCAATAATAAATTATTGGCTCTACGTTGTCAACTCCTTCAGATTTGATTGAGAATAGATTATCCCTTGAAATTTTAATTTCTACTATAGGAAATTGCTCAGTAATAGCTAAATCTCCTATTTGAATGTCTTTTAGTAGCTGACGATATTTAGCCTTACTGGTAAACAACAATACACCAGAAGAAGGTTTAACATTTAATTTAGTTCCAAGTTTTACTATGTCCTTAATGTCAACTTCAGAATTAGACTCTCCTTTAATCTTGTCTAACTCAAAGAACTTCTTATTTGAATTAATGAACTCATTTAAATACAATTGTAGTCCATCTACCTTAACTAAGATTTCTTTTGTATTTATAGATTTGGCTCTCGATAGAGTACTAAGTATATTCTGAAGTGTTGGTGCTATTTTATTGGGATGTCTTTCGATTGACTCAAGAGACAAGTGTATTTTATTATTTCTATCAAGTTTTACTTTTAACCCGTTAAATCGCCAATCTTTATTTAAGTATTTAAAGCTCTTAGGAAACATCTTCTCAACTTCAGAAAGCATTGAATCAAGTTTCGAAGTATCCATAGATTCTTCTGAATAATCTTCTTTTATTTCATTGTAGACTTTATAATAATTTGATATACCAATATAAAAAGGTAAGAGCTTTTGCTGTTTACTTCCTTCACGAGTATAGAAGGAAATAATTCTATTATGTGTGTCTAAAGTATTAGTAAATGCAAGAAATGGAGTAAGAAGATTATATAAAGTGCCTTTTAAGGGCTTATCATCTATTGACACCCTTAAACTATCAATTTCCTTGTAGGAATTCCTAATATATGCTATTAAATCTCTATTAAACATCTAAAATTTTTAATACTATTTTACCTATTTGATAAGCGAGATATGGAGGAACAGCATTTCCTACCTGATGATATTGCATTGTCCTACTTCCTCTAAAAAGATAATTATCAGGAAATGTCTGTATTCTAGCAGCTTCACGAACAGTCAAACTTCTGACTTGTGTTTTGTCGTAATGAATAAAATAATGACCATCCTTCGATATATGACTAGTAATCGTTGTTGCTGGCACTCCTTTTTTCTGAACCCTAAATCTATCAGCAAAATTTCCTGATTCAGCACTACTATGGTCAGGCAAAAGCTTATTTCCATATTCTTTAAAGTCTCGCATCCTCGGGAATTTTTTATATCTGTCCGTGAACATTGTAGAAAACATGTATCTTTTTAAATCTTCAGTTAGATGACTTCTGGATTTGTGGTTTAAAACACCTTTAAGCTGCTTATCTATGTACCAAGATTGATGGGCTATTTCTTTTCGCTCTTGATTTAGGTATTCCAAATATTCACCACCAGTACCGTAATTTGAATTGTTTAATTCGAAATTATCATCGCCATTAAAACCATTTAACTTTACTAACTCATTGAGGTTACTATTCATCAAAGTCCTCCAATTAACTTCTGAATCTTTGACTTTTTTATACTTTCTTACACTTTTACCTTTTTGATTAATTTCATACCGATAAAAACTTCTATTTAATCCACTCCTAATTTTAGGTAAATCGGATATTACATCTTCTATATTTATGCTTGGAGAATGCTTCTTTAACACAGTTGGTTTAACTTTAATATCTTCTCTGACACCAAGCAAAATAACTCTGTGTCGTTTTTGAGGAACTCCATAGTCTTCAGAGTTAATTGTATAATCTTTAGGCTCTTTTACATTTTCTTTCACCAAAGAATATATTCTATAATTATTGACACCAGTACCCTTAATTATTTTATACGGAGCTGATAAATCTTCAAGAATCATATCAAAAACACTCGCTCCTTCAACTTTAGCTGACAATAATCCTTTGACATTTTCCATTACAAAGACAGATGGAGAATGCTTAGCAATAACCTTTAAATATTCTTTATACAAATACACCCTATGGTCTTCGCTCGAAATACCACCAACTCTAGACCTTCCTGCCATAGAGTATGCTTGACAAGGAGGACCACCTATAAGAACCCATTCATCATCATTTTCAACAATGCTTTTTATTTTTGAATCAAGGATTTCTTCAGAATCTTTACCTAATTCAAATTTCAGTGCTTCTTCTGATGCAACCTTATACTGTTTTGGATAAGTTCTGAACAACTCTTCAATTTTCACTTCTCTTTCATCAATACTATTCAGTGATATTGCGTCATAATATTGCTTTGGCAAGCTATTCCTTGCAAATTGCCTACAAAAACTTCTCAGCAGAAGAGTTTTATGTGCGGATTCATCTTTTTCTATTGACAAACCAATTGAATACCTTCTTTTATTGTTCTTTGTTATAGATGAGAATCCCTCAGCTAAACCGCCTGGTCCCGCAAATAGGTCTACAATTTTTATAGTTTTACTCATTAGCATTACCTCTCTCTTCTAATAAATCTTTAACACTGACTTCCAATATTTCTGCTATCTGATACAACACCTCAACACTAGGCTGTCTTCTGTTTGCTACATAGCTGTTTACCATATTGTAGCTTTTATGAAGCTTTTCAGCCAGCCACGTTTGTTTGATGCCTTTTTCTTCTAAAACAAGTTTAATCCGATTCATTGGGTATCACTTTATAAGTCACTAAAGATAAAATTTATATCTCATTAAATGAGGTATGTGAAATTATTTTCGATTAAAAGTGACTTTTCTGTTTCACGTGCATATTTATTATAAACAGTAATAATTATGAGAAAATTTAAAACCTATTACAGCACCACAGATATTATGGAGCTGTATAACATTAGCGAAAGAACTATAAGGTATCGCTTGGTTGAACTAGTAGATAAGTACAAGGGTAGACCAAGCATTTTATCTAAAAACAATAAAAAATGGAGAATCCACAATAGTATAATCGAGCAATTTGCTCCGAAAAGAAATAACAAAAATTAAAACTAAAACTATGTACGAAGTAACAATAGAAACAATCGACTTTATGCCTTTGCTAAAACAGCAATTAATAAATTATAAAGGCGTAACCTATGGTAATGATGCTGATTATTCAAACTATTCATTGGTTGAAGAGTATCATTACCTAGATAGAAATAATCTACTAAATGAATTACACAAAACTGAATGTATGACCTCACCTTTGAGATTAGAATTAAAATATGGGGTCTGATAAGTCTACATCACCGCTCTTACCATAGTGGTGCATAAAAGCTCTATTGCACGCCTTCAGTGTTCCAAATAAAATTTATATAGAATTTTACGTACGGGCACATAGGACGTGCAATAATGACTTTATATTAGCTACAGGTAGTAAAATCCATATTTTGACCAATTACAGTCAGAGAGAAAAATATTTTGAAAAAAATAAATTTGCTTAAATAGTTAGGTTACCTGCAATTGAGATTTTATTATTTTGCAATACCAATGACCAAGAAAAAGTACAAGAAATATAAAACACTATATCTTCCACAAGTTATAGTTGAGGCAGTTATCGCTAGTCATCAAGTTAGGCTAAAAGAATTTGAAGAAGTTCGAATAGACACTTGTCTTGACATAATAAACAACATTTTGGAGAAATCTAGTTTCAATAGAACAGCAGACAAATCCAAAGATTTATTTGCAATGATGTCATCAAGATATTTGAAATTGAGATATAAGAATAGCTACAAGATTCATAAAGACTTCTTATTCTTAAATAATTTAATTTATCTAGATGAAGCTTTTAAGGATAATCCTTCTAATTTCTATTTACAGGATAATGAAACTTATTTGAGAATCATAAATAATATTTCTAATAATATAGAATATATATCCTATTGTATCAGAAATAATATAGAATTATCATTATTAGATACTGTAAATACTAGTGTTACAGAAATTCAAAAAAATAGGATTTTTAAAAGTTGGTATCGTATAAAAGTATTAATAGATAACAAGAATAAAAGTTTTTTTTCAGGTGATTATAAAGCAGATTCTAATTTTATAAACAATGCTCCAACTCGAATTAAAAAAATGGGTAGCCACTTCAAAAACAACTTTAAACTAGATTCTAAAAAAGCAATTGAACACACGTTAAAACAATATCGGTCAGAGCTAAAAAAGGCTTCATCAGATGAAGAGGAAAGAAAGGCATACAATCGTTCACTAGCTCGTATGAGCTCAATTTTTGCTATTAGTAATGGAAAAATAAATAAGTCTCTTAGATTTAATAGAAATCCAACTAACAAAAGACTAGATACTAATCTAACGAATATGGCATCCGACCTAAAACCCTTCATAATTGGTTGGGAGAATATGGTTTACTTGGATTTAAAGAACTCACAACCTGTTTTATTCAACGTAGAGTTAAACAAACGATATGAAAGAGGTTCAGATACTTTAAAAGCAGAAATTGATAAATACCGAAGAGCAACTTTTGCTGGAAAGTGGTATGAAGAACTAATGCGAATCTATAAAGCGGATAGAGACAGTTGTAAGGATATTTGGATGTGCATTGCATACTCAAAGAACAAATCTTACACGGGCTATAAGAAGCCATTTAAAAAGGATTATCCTGAAATATATAAAATTATTGAAACCTCAAAAGTCACAAACTACCAAGACTTTGCTATTAAACTACAGAAATTAGAAAGTAAAATTTTTATTGATAAGATATGCAAAGAGCTTGTAGATGTTGGGATAATACCTTTTACAGTACACGATGCTTTGATTGTCCAAAAGTCTGAACAGCAAGAAGCTCTTAAGATTATGACTAAAGTTTTGACCGAGCACCTTGGTGACACACCTAAAATTGCGGTTGAATAATTATTTTTTGGAGAAATATCAATTTTAGGTTGGCACTCTATTCTTTTTTTTACTACAATTGCCTTAGATACAACAGAAAAGCTTTTTTCTGGACTTTATCTCAACTGATAGCTCATCGGTTGCTCAGATGCTTATAGGGTTAAAAACCTATTTCATCTCTAGTTTATAAATTAATCTATTATTATTTAGAACCACCCATTCCTACTGAATATGTGGACAGGATTTCTTTTGTCAGATTTCAAATAGATTTCCAAAGTCGAGCCCGCATCGCATAAGTGTTTAGCATCGCTGGAGACTATAAAAGAATAACCTTGCTCACAAGTAGCAAGGCTTTATTAATCTTTTAAGTAATGTTTAATGAGAATTGTGCTTACGATGACAGTATTGCCAACAAACTCACTATTGAAGGACTAAGAAAATATGATGGTTTAGAAAAATTAAGTGACGAAGAGGCCCTTGAAATCATAGACGGGCTTTATAAATTAGCTATGATAAATGTAGAATTTTATAATAATTAAAAAATGGGATTAGAATATTTCAATCAATATATGGGAACCAATCCCATCGACAAAAAAATTAATCATAATGTATGGTCATATACTAGAGTTTCTAGCAAAGACCAAGAATTAAATAAAAGCTTAGCATATCAAAATGATGATGCAATAAGATTAGCAGAAGAGAGAGAGTTTATTATTACTGAAGATTTTGGAAATACTTACGAAAGTGCCAAAGGAGACTTTACGAGAAAAGAGTTCTCGAAACTGATAGATAGAGTTAAAAAAGCAAGAAAGAAGCCTCACGCTATTTTAATATATAAGATGAATAGATTTTCGAGAAGTGGTGGTAATGGTATTGCTGTAGCCCAAGAATTGGTGCATAAATACGGTGTACATTTAATAGAAACTAGCTCTGGCATATCAACTGAGACAGAACAAGGAGAATATCAAATTTGGCAAAAATTATTGAGAGCTAGAAAAGAAAATATGGAAAGACTCGAGCACACCATACCTGGTCTCAAAAAGTTTGTCAAGGAGGGGCTTTATTTAGGAAAACCACCTGTTGGGTATACACTTTATGGAACTAAAGTTAAAGACTTTAGCAATAGAGCTACCGAACAAAGAATGGAGATAAATGAAGATGGTAAACTTTTAATAAAAGCTTGGAAAATGAAGGCTAATGGAGAACGTGATTATATCATTCGTGCATTTCTTGAAAAGAGAGGTTTAAAAATGTCTAAACAAAAGATGAGTGCAATGTGGACTAAACCAACCTATTGCGGAATATCTACGAACAAGTTCCTAGACGAACCTATAAGAGGCAATTGGAAACCAATTGTTTGCCAATCAGATTTCAAAAAAGTACAAGAAGTATTAGCTAGTAGCTCGAGAAGCAGTGGTTACAAAGTAGAAAAAACTAATGTAGATAGACCTTTAACTGGATTTATATTTTGTAGTGAATGTAATAGGAAGCTAACTAGCTATAGCGTCAAGAAAAAGGGATTACACTATTATAAATGTCAATCTTGTAAAGGAGTAACATTGAATGCCAACAGCTCTAAAAAATCTATTAAAGTTGGCGCACATAATATGCTTACTGACTTGATGCTTACTTACAAGTTAGAAGACAAGCTTATCGCTCCATTTAAAGAGCAATTGAAGCGAGTAATCAAGAACAATAGTAATGAAGAGTATGAACTCCAAGAAGCTCTTTTAAAACGTCAGAAAAGTGTTCAAACCAAAATTGATAAGTTAACCGATATGTTAATAGACGAGTTGATAGATTCAGGAACTTTCAGACGTAAAAAAGACACCCTAGAACAAGAATTAGAGGAGATAAATAGCGAACTTAACATTGACGCTAAAAAAATATCTAACCTCGAAAAAATGATTGATGATTCTGTAGAATTATCTCAAAACATCAATGTTTACTGGGAGTCTGGAGCGTATGAAGTAAAAAGAAAGGTACAAGAACTAGTGTTTCCAGAGGGTTTGGTCGTGAACTCCGAAAAAAGGCAATATCTAACCAAGAAAGTAAATCGTTTATTTGAGCTAAAAGCAAGTATAACAAGGGATACGAAGGGTGCTAAAACGAAGAAAGTCAGCAAAAATGCTGACTTGTCTTCTCTAGTAGCGGGAACTGGACTCGAACCAGTGACCTTCGGGTTATGAGCCCGACGAGCTGCCTACTGCTCTATCCCGCGATATATGTTCCAGTAACACGTTTCTTGATTAGGCCATCAGTACTGCGTTAATTGGAGTGCAAATATACAACAAACTTTTCCTTATTACCAAATCACAAGGCGCATATTTAACAAGAAATCACAAACTTTTTTCTCAGCGAATACTGCATACTATATTTAACCTATGAATAAAAAAACAAGAACAATTCTCATCTCGCTGGTAATCTTAATACTAGCAATACTTACAGCTCAAATTCTTATAAATCGAGCTGTAAAAAATAAAGCAGAATTCTTTTTAAAAAATAGGCTGCCAGAGCATTTTACTGTCTCATATAGTGATATAAATCTAGAAAGCTTCTCTGGAACTATCACTATTGTAGATCCAGAAGTGCTTATTCAGAACAAAACGGATACCATAACGCACACAATCGTTAAAGCAAACTCATTTACAATTGAAGATGTAAGCTATTGGAGTTATCTAGTGAATAAAGAAATCAACATAGAAGATATTAAACTTAATGGCGCAGCAATTACATACAGCAAGCATAAATTCAAAAAATCAACAGACACGGTAAGAAAACCTCTTGCAAAAGTTTTTAAACCTATCCTGGTTGAAGAGTTAAGTATAGATAATGCCTCATTGACAATTTATGATGGAACAAAAGACTCAATATCCGTTAGCGTAGGAGATATCACCTTAGAAATAGACGACATCTATATAGATAGCAAAACTCTTTCAAGAAAGATACCTCTAGATTACTCGGACTACAATGCTAATGTTTCTGATATATCTCTAAAAGTAGGCAACTACGAACGACTCACTCTTGAAAATTTTACCATAACTGATAGAAAAGGACGTTTCAACAATATCACACTGAATACAAAATATAGTAAGTCTGACCTCTCAAATATAATCCCAGTAGAAAGAGATCACTTTAATCTAGCAATAGCAGCGATTGAAATAGACAATCCCACTTTTGGATTTGAAAATAGTGAGTTATTTGCAGGAGCTAACTCAATTACCATTAGCAAGCCTACTTTAGAGGTTTATAGAGACAAGCTAGTTACTGACGATAATAGTTACAAGCCTCTTTATAGTAAAATGCTCAGGGATGCTCCTATTAACCTCCTAGTAGATGATATTACTATTAAAGATGGCAGTATTGTTTATCAAGAAAAATTAAAAGATGATAATCAAGGAGGGCGCATTGAATTTTCTGCTCTTAATGCATCTATAAACAAACTAGGAAACACATATCCCGCTGGAGATAAAACAGCCTTAAAACTCACCGCTACTTTTATGGATAACACTCCTATTGAAGTAGATTGGTCTTTTGATGTAAATGATAAAAATGATCTTTTTCTATTTAAAGGAAGTATGGGCAAATTACCAGGAGAACAGATGAATCAATTTACTGCTCCCAATCTAAATATTAAACTTACAGGTGAAACTTATCAAACCTACTTTACTATAGAAGGTAATGTTAGCAAGTCTACCATAGATATGCGCATGCAATATGACGATTTTGAGATTGAAATAATGCGTAAAAGAGGGAAAGGCATTAATAAGTTACTATCTAAAGTTGTAAACCTGTTTATTAAGGAAGATAGTGATGACAAACCTACAGATTTTAGAGAAGGCTCTGGTGAAACAGAAAGAGACACAACAAAGTCATTCTTCAATTATCTTTGGCTTAACCTCAAGTCTGGTTTAATCGCAACACTAGCAGGTAAAGGGTAAACTCTTATTTTTTCATAACCCAGCATAAAGCATCTACACGTTTTTTTGACGGGAAAGCCTTTACGTCTGAGGTCATTAGTAGGTCCTTGAGACGCACTACTCGGCGTATCCACGATCTGTTAGATACAATCACTAATCTATTGATACGCTTAGCATAAGAGATATCAAAAAATGTATGGTCAATAAATGCTCTTATCTCAATCTCATCCACATCATCATCTTCAAGGTAGATATTGATTTTATCGTGACTTTCAAGCTTTTTCTCTATCGCCGCCTTAACTTGATTAACACCATCTTGAGCTATTTTGTTTTCATAAACAAAGCCTAGGGTGTCATCTGCGATATTAAGTTCTATTATCATAAATTATTTATTGATAGAAAGATAAATATTTAATAAATAAAATATAACGCCCAAATGTAAGAAAATGGGCTATTGTTCAATGTCTATAGCAGAGAATGAAGTTAAAGTTCCATCCTCAAAACCTACTTGTAATTCAATAGGGTTACAACAAACCTCACAATCTTCTACATACACACTACTTATGGATGGATCTAAGAGCATAGAAATCTCTTCCCAACAGTAAGGGCATTGAAAGAAATGTTCGTACATGACGATCTAATTTATAGAGAATTACGCTTTCGCGAAAGCGCTACCTACGTTTTAAAAATCTACATTAAGCAATTGACCTGTAAGCTGTAATAATTGTATCTCTGCAAGCTTTGCTGTATACTTTGCAGCGTTCTTGGTAGTCTGCGCATTAAGAAGATTTAATTGTGCTTGACGGAATTCAATACTAGTAATTTGACCTAACTTAAAACGCTCCTCAGACCTATCAAAGTTTGCTTTACTCGTAATTACATTCTGTTCTTGTAAGTTATAAATTGCAAGTGCATTATAATAGTTACCCTTTGCATTTGAAATATCACGTTCTACTTGTTGCTTGAGTTGCTCTTTGATATACTCTTGGCTGTCAAGTGCTATTTTAGCATTCTTAATGCCTACTATAGAACTACCTCCATCAAATAAATTCCATCGTAAGGTTGCCCCCGTTTGAAAACCAGTAGATGTACTCGACGCAAGAAAGTTAGTCGCAGGAAAATTCCCTTCATTCCACCCATAACTACCTGTGATTCCCACAGTGGGAAGTAAAAGTGATTTAGCCTGCTTTATCTGGTAATCACTAATGATTATATTTTGTTCTGATTGCAAAAGCGAAATGTTATTTACAGTCCCTTCATTAATATACTCTTCTATGCTTATAGGGTTTATAAAAGCAATTGTAGTATCTGCCACCTTCAGGTCTTCTAGCTCTCTTGCAAGCACCACATTAAGATCACGCTGTGCATTGCGCAGCTGCTGTCTTGCGTTAAGGATATTTGTACTATCGGTTACGATATCTACTTGTGCATTGAGGACCTCAAGCTTATTTACTTGCCCGTAATCAAATTGATATTGCGCTCTAAGCTCACGTTCTTTTGAAATTTCAAGTGCATTTTCTAGCACGCCCAGATTTTCTTCAACGCGTGCAACTTCATAATACACTGTAAAGAGTTGCACCATCACATTCTCAATTGTCTCTCTAGCCTGCAGCTTAGATAAGCCATATTGTTCCTTAAGACTCTTGTAGTTATAATACCTCCCTAAGCCATCAAAAAGTGTATAATCTAGATTTACAGATGCGTTGTACCTTGTCGTCTCTGCTCCATTTACAGATCTTGATGTACCATCTTGAAAAGTAGCTTCTTGATTATCTACATTATAATTTATACCCGCTGTAGTGCTTATTGTAGGTAAATACCCTGTATTTAAAATCCCTGTATTATTTTCGGCAACTGCCACTTGATTGTTAGCAAGTAGAATCCCAAAATTATTCTCAAGCATAGTACGTATCGCCTCTTCCTTAGTAAGTAAAGAAGTTGGAGTTTCTTGAGAGTACGCTTTTGCGAAAGCGAACAACAAAAAAAATACTGCTATATTTTGTACTGAAAGTTTCATTATTGATTCCTTAAAATGTTATGCAATAGCGCTTCCATCGTGAGTTTTTGAACTAAATTGTGTGGTGAAGTACGCATAATCTCAATCTCGCCAGCACTTAAAATAAGCTCATCTTCACCCTCTTCTTCTAGTTTTAAATCGGCTGTATTAAATGTTTGCTCATCCTTAATATCACCTTTTTTGATGGTTACAGTGTCTCGCTGTTGTACAAATAAAAATGAGTTATAATCTAAGAAACGATTAATACCTCCTAGCATTTTAAATCCAATGAGACCCAAACTTATCATGAATACATACGTGAATAATTTTGTGAGCGTAAATTCATTACTTCCAGTAAAAATAGCAAGTAACAACCAGCAATGAATGAGCCCTACAAGTGATAAAATCACTCCTACAACAATAGCTGCTATGTCCATTAACTTTGCTCCAGAAGCTCTGCGTAAGGTGATGGCGCCTGTATTTTCGTCCATAGTATACATGAAACCAATATCCTTTAAGTAGTCAAGGTTATTTATTGCAACCTCTTTTTGATTGATTTGTGACTGTAGCTCATCTGTAGGTACGGCTATAGAACGCTTGTCTATCTCGTTAAGTAAGTTGAGCTTTGCCTCGTACGTAAGTTTATCGCTTTGCTCTAGCACAGCTAGTATCTCACGGTGGGTATGATTTTTATACAAATTCATATTAAACGATGTCTGTATTATGTGGTAAAGCTGCATGATCTTCTTGAGCATCATTCTCCGCCTCTTCTTCCATCTCTTTTACTGCTCGCTCTTGATTTTCTCTAGGAGTTTTACGTCCCATAATTAATCTATCTGTTGTAGTCTTTGCCCAGTTACTAAAGGAAAGAAAGATAGGTAACATCACAAGGGTAAGTATCGTGGCAAAACCAATTCCATAAGCAATAGAAATCGCCATTGGTATTAAGAATTGTGCTTGTCTACTTTCTTCAAAAATAAGCGGTGCAAGTCCTGCTATCGTTGTTATAGATGTCAAGAATATTGCTCTAAAACGAGAACGTCCAGCGTCAAAAATAGCATCATCAAATGTCATCCCTTCTCTAAGGTTTGTATTAAACTTACCTATCAATACGAGGCCATCATTCACCATAATCCCAACGAGCGCAATAATACCTAACATAGATAAAATATTAAGTGGGAAATCGTGTATCCAGTGTCCCCACGCTACTGCAGGAAGACTTAAAGGAATCAAGAGCAATAACATTAATGGCTGACTATAACTTCTAAAAGTAAATGCAATCACAATGTAAATAAGCGCGAGTACAGTGAGTCCTACAGGCTTTAAAGAACCTGTTAATTTACCTGCTTCTCTATTCTGACCTTCATAAGATGGTGTTACCGTAGGATACTTTGATAAGATGTCTGGCATTACGTTAGACTGTAAATCTGCCATAACATCTGTAGCACTTACCTCTTTCGGATTCTTAAGATCTGCAAGTATTTGTATCTCTCTCCTTCCCTCTAGGTGGTTAACCGCGACATCACCTCTTTCAATAGTATAACTTGCAATCTCATTGAGTGGCACTTTTGATCCGCTAGGAGTAAGTATACGCATATCATCAAGATTTAAAATAGAAGATCTATTATCACGATCATAGCGTACCCACACTCTTATTTCATCTTGCCCTCTTTGAAAACGCTGCGCTTGTGATCCAAAGAATCCTGCGCGCACTTGCGTCATTACTGTTTGTAAGTTGAGACCAAGCGCATAAGCAGACTCGTTAAGCTGAAGTCTTATTTCCTTAATTCCTGCTGGATCATTATCTGTAATATCCTTGAGTACAGGATTGGACTCAAGAGATTGTTTTAATTCTGCCTTTGCTGCTTTAAGCTCTGCAATATTGTTTCCAAGTAAAGAAACTGCTACTGGACTTCCTCCAAAGTTTCCTCCACCACCATACACGAGACTTTCATTTCCTATTACTGGACCTACTTTCTCACGAATCATATTACCCACTAGAATGGAAGTAATATCGTTAGGCCTTTCCTCACCAGGTAGTAAGTTTACACTCAATGTTGCTGTAGAAGTTCCAGGACCTAAAGTTTTGATAATATTCTCAAATAATGGTCCGTCTATCTCGCTTTTATATTTTTCTGAAAGCTCTTTGTTTACCTCGACAGCTCTCATTTCAATCATAGAGATAATACTATCTGTAACACCCGCATTTGTACCGTTAGGCATGTTGAGTGTTATACGCACATTATCACTTGCAACGTTAGGAAAGAATGCTCCTCTTATGATCCCAGCTTGAAAACTCCCTGAAGTCAATAAGATAAAAACAATGAAGAAGGAGAACATCAAAAACTTATAATCAAGTGCAAAACGCAATGTAGGGCTATACACTTTATCACGTAACCATACCATTATACGATCACCAAACTCATTGACATATCGCAGCTTTGAAAATAAATTTGCAATACCTTTTTTAGGGCGGTTATCTTGCTTTTTCAAAGCCTTAGAGTGCGCAAGGTGCGCTGGAAGGATAATAAGAGCCTCTACTAATGACACCGCTAGGGTAAGCATAACTATTACAGAAACCTCTCCAAAAAACTCCCCTATTCTACCATCTAAGAACAAGAAAATACCAAAAGCAAGAATAGTCGTTAATATCGCCGAAATAATAGGAGGCAATACTTCCATGGTACCATCTACCGCAGCTTGCACTGGTGATTTGCCACGTTCATAATGCTGATAGATATTTTCGGCAATTACAATACCATCATCTACCAGAATACCAATAACGATAATCATCCCAAATAATGACAGCACGTTTATGGTTACATTAAAATATCCCGCAAGCATAAACATTCCCAAGAATGCTACTGGGAGTCCAAAGGCTACCCAAAATGCAAGACGTGTGTTTAAGAATAAAGAGAGAAATATAAGTACTAGTATCATCCCTACTACCGCATTCTCTGTAAGTAAGGCAGTACGCTGTACAAGTGTTATAGATAAGTCATTTACAACGGCAAGTTGCACGTTGTTGTATTTGTCATTAAAATCTGCGATGTACTCTTTTGCTTTCTCTGCAGCACCTATAAGGTCTTCTGTGTTTGTAGAGGTAATAGATACATTTACAGCAAGATTTCCATTGAAGTAATTTGCATTAGGTGTTTCAGAAAAGCGGTCTCTTACGGTTGCAACATCTTTAAGACGTATCGTTCTTCCGCTAGGGTCAGATCTTACAATCACATTAGAGAGTTCGTCGCCATAATAAGCTCTATTATTTGCTCTTATGAGATACTCCTCTGCTTCTGTTTTTATAGATCCTCCCGTAGTAAGGATATTTGATCTACTGACTGCTTGAGAAACATCTGCAAACGACAGATTGTAAGCTAGCAAGCTATTTTCGTTTACGGCGATTTCGATTTCCTCATCAGGATAACCTGATACGTTTATTTGTGAGATACCCTCAATTGCTCTTAGGTCATTCTCAACCTGCCTCCCTATCTGCTTAAGCGTAGCTAGGGTCACATCTTCTCCACTTATAGAAAAAGATATAGTCTGGCGTATTGCTTCTTGTTTTGCCACTACTAGTGGCTCCATACCAGAAGGAAATGATGGCACTCGATCTACAGCATTCTTAACTTCAAGAAGCATAAAATCGATATCCTTCCCTTTTTCAATCTCTACATTTATATTTCCGCTATTCTCTCTTGAAGTAGAAGTTACACGCTCTACACCGTCTAAGCCTTTAAGGTTATCTTCTATTTTAAGTACAATACCTTCTTCAACTTCCTGAGGAGATGCTCCAGGGTAAACAACGGTAATGTTTATATTTTTTGAATCTACAAGTGGAAAGAATGAAGACTTTAATGACAAGGCTCCAAATATTCCAAAAACCACAAACATTAAGACCACTACGTTTACGGCTACGTGGTACTTTATGAAGTACTCTATAATTTTACGCATCTTACTCTGCTGGTGCTTGTGATGAATCTTTCTCTTGGTATATTTTTACAAGCATACCTGCATATGCTCCTGGAACTGGCTTGCTTACTAGCTTAGTCCCATTAGGCACTCCTTTTACAACGACTTCTTTATCTGAGAAGTATACTGGTTTTACATCGATAATATCAAGAATTGAATCTCTTACAGTAAAGACTTGATTATTTGGCTGTAACAATCCTCTTGCTATTGCAATCGCATCTGTCTCCTCTTTAGCTTGGAGCACAGCCTCAAGATAAACACCTTCTCTAAGCGCACTGTCCTTTACTTCTATGTATGCATTTATAGTTTGTGAAGCTTGATCTATATTACCGTTTACTCTTGTTACCTTCCCTGTATAAGATTGATCTCCATCTATCGTTGTAAGGGCTACTTCATTGCCTACTTTGAGCAAGTCTGCATAATTCTTACTTATTGCAACTTCAAGCTCATAAACACTTGTGTCAATAAATTCACCTAGTTTTTGACCTGGACGTACTAAAGTTCCCTCAGTAACCAATGCCTCGGTTAGTATTCCTGTAAAAGGTGCTACTATATTGTACTTCCCAAGTCGTTGCTCGAGGTTCTTCACATTATAGTAAGAAGTCTGAATGTTACGCCCTGAGATAAAATAACCTTCCTTTTCTGAAGTAATTTCTGGAAGTGCAGGAGTAGATTTATTTACATCGAAGTTATTAATATACTTCTGCCACTTAGGGTAAGCCTCTGGATAGTCTAATCTCAAATCTGGCATGATAGCCGTTATTTGATTAAACAAGGCACTTTTTTGTGATTGCACAGACGCATAATATTCTGCACTATTTAAACGTAATATGGTTTCTCCTCTTCTATAGGTTTGACCAGGCTTAAAAAGTTTGCTGCCCTTTTGCAATATACCTTGCACCTCTGAGAACACCTCTAACCTGCGCTGTGCTACAAGATTACCATTTGCCGAAATCTCTATAGGCACAACACCATTAACAACATCTTCTACAAAGACTGTTTTAACGACCTTTTCTGGTTTTGGTCGTGTACGTTGGTTACTAGCAACAATTGCCTCAGAAGCAAAGAAAGCGCCTATTATGAGTACTACTCCTAATAGAGAAAGGATGATTTTACGCATCGTATTTTTTTTGGTTGAAAATGACCTAATGATCAATACGCAAAGCTAACTATGTCAAGGCGCGACAGTTGTTAACGATGTCTTAAAAAATCTCATAGCTCGTTAAACGACAAAAAGCACTAGCTACACCTAAAATACTGATTTCATTGCGGATACAACATGAAGAGTCTAGAAGCGACTTCTCAACCCTAACGCTCTCATTCTTAACAAAAACCAAATAACACCAGACAACATCTTTAAAAAAATGCTCTTTAAAAACAAAACCCCACATAAATAGTGGGGTTTATGAGTTATGTAGTGTTATAAGTACGCTTTCGCGAAAGCGCAACTAAAATTTTAATTCAAAGCATCTAGCTCTTCTGTAATTTTGCCCCAGTCTTCCATATACCCATCTAGCTTCTTTTTTTTGCCGTTATAATTATCAAAAAAATCTGGCTTCGCAACGGTCTCATCATAATTAGTTGCAAGCTCAGCATCAAGTTGCTTAACTTCTCTTTCAAGTTTGTTGATATTAGATTCCACCTTACTCAACCTATTATTAAGTGATTTAAGCTTCTTCTGATCTTCGTATGATTTTTTAGAGCTTTTTGCTGGCGCCTCTTTTTTGATGACATCTCTCTTTTCTATCTCGCGTAAGTTTGACACCTCGCGCTGTTCAAGATAATAATCTACATCACCTAGAAATTCACGTATACGGTGGTCTTTAAATTCATAAACGCGATCTGTAAGTCCTTGTAAGAAATCACGATCGTGAGATACTACAATAAGGGTTCCTTCAAACTGCTTAAGACTATCCTTTAAAACATTCTTAGATTTTATGTCGAGGTGGTTAGTAGGCTCATCCATCACAAGCACATTAAAAGGCTGCAACATCAATTTTGCCAGTGCAAGTCTGTTACGCTCACCTCCAGAAAGTACACGCACATATTTATCTACTTCTTCACCCCTAAAAAGAAAAGAACCTAAAATATTACGCACAAGCGGTCTAGTGCGTTCATCTGCCGCATCGATCATTGTTTCCTCAACGGTTTTTGAGCCGTCTAGGTATTCTGCTTGATTTTGAGCGAAGTATCCTATTTGCACATTGTGTCCTAACTTTACATCACCTTGGTGCGCTAGTTCTCCTACTATAATTTTAGCAAGTGTAGATTTGCCTTGACCATTTTGCCCTACAAAGGCAGTCTTTGTATTTCTTTCTACAAGTAAATCTATCCCTTGTAGTACTGTCTTATCCCCATAACTTTTCTCAACATCGTTTGCCTCTACCACCACTTTTCCTGGAGTAACGGATACTGGAAATTTTAATGTCATCACACTATTATCATCCTCATCTACTTCAATGCGATCTATCTTATCAAGCTTCTTAATAAGAGATTGTGCCATAGTTGCCTTAGATGCTTTTGCACGGAATTTCTCAATGAGTTTCTCCGTTTGCTCTATTTGCTTTTGCTGGTTTTTCTGAGAAGCAAGTTGCTGCTCTCTTAATTCTTTACGTAAGACTAGGTACTCTGTGTATGGTTTGGGGTAATCATAAATACGTCCTAAAGAAATCTCAATAGTACGATTTGTAACATTGTCTAAGAACATTTTATCGTGCGACACAATTGCTACAGCTCCAGAATATCCTTTTAAGAAGGTCTCAAGCCAAATAATAGATTCTATATCTAAGTGGTTTGTAGGCTCATCCAGTAATAGGATGTCATGGTTTTGAAGTAATAGCTTTGCAAGCTCAATACGCATGCGCCATCCTCCAGAAAAAGTATCTGTAAGCTTATCAAAATCTTCACGTTTAAAACCTAGTCCCTGAAGGATACGTTCTGTCTCTCCTTTATAGTTATAACCTCCATGCACCTCATATTGATGTTGCACATCGTTTATGTCAATCATTAACTGGTTATATCCCTCACTCTCATAATCTGTACGAGTAGCTAGCTGACTATTAATCTCCTCAAGTTTGCCTTCTAGCTCCTTAATTTCTTTAAAAGCTTCATAAGACTCTTGAAGAACGGTTCTTCCTTCTACAAAGTCAATATCCTGCTTAAGAAAACCAATACTTATCTCTTTTTCAATAGCTATAGATCCAGTATCATAAGGTTGCTCGCCAGAAATAATGCGCAACATAGTAGACTTACCTGCACCATTTTTACCTACAAGCCCCACGCGATCTCCTCCATTAAGACGGAAAGTGATTTCTTCAAAAAGATATTCGCCTTGAAAAGAGACAGAAAGGTTATGAATATTAAGCATAAGGAGATAAGTAAAAAATATGATTTATAAAGTATGAGGACTGCAAAGATGCTTAAATTTGTACTCATAAACCAAAGAGATTATGGGAATTCTAAAAGGCAGCAAAATTAACAGTATTATTAAAGGAAAATGCCCTGTTTGTCAAAATGAATCCATGTATAAAAACCCAAATCCGTACATACTTTCCCAAACGCTCAAAATGCATGAACGCTGCTCTCATTGCAATACAAAATACAAAATAGAACCTTCCTTCTTTTATGGGGCAATGTATGTAAGTTACCCTGTTGGGATTGCTTTTGCGACAGCAGCATTTGTAATTACCTACTTCTTTTTTGAGGCAACTCTAGTTAATACATTTATCGCAATTGTAGGAACCATGATTGTATTCATGCCTGTCATTATGCGACTTGCTCGAAATATATGGATCAATTTTTTCATGAAGTACGACCCAGCAAAAGATCAACTGTCAAGCTAATTACCAAAACCGACTACTTGAATTTTTTAGGAAAACGCATCACATCCACTTCAGCAGGGAGTGCTTCTTGATGCTCTAAAAAATTATAGAGATACTTCGCTAGCAGAGGACCTGCCATGATTCCTCTTGTGCCTAATCCATTTAATATGGCTAGCTGATTGTAGATAGGGTGAACACCAAGGAGTGGTCTTCTATCCCCCGTCGTAGGACGCACGCCCGCCTCTTGATCGACGACTGCATAAGAAACATTAATTAGTGCGTCAAGCTTTTCTAAAAGCTCTTCACGAGCTTCTGTTGTAGCTTCCCAATCCTTATCTGTCCAATTATAAGTTGCACCTACTTTATAAAGATCGTTTCCTAATGGAACGATAAAGAATGAAGATTTAATTGCTGCATTTAATTGTAATTGTGGAGAACTGATAATTATGTATTCTCCCTTATTACCAACTAATGGCAATTTCCCGAAGTAAGGGTTTTGCTTCACTCCATAACCTTCGGCAAATACAATTCTAGAGGCCTTATGACCATCATAGATTACAGATGACTCTTGTAATTGCAATAAGTCGTAATTAAATACCGCTTTCGCGAAAGCGGACTTACCTACAAGATATCGTTCATACGAGGCTTGTAGTTTTGTAATTGCCACTCTCCCTGTTTCTAGCACTTCTCCATAGTGAAATGGCGCCAAAATCTCGTTACGCTCTTCCTTTACTATCTGCGTTTTTACAAAGCGGTCCAGCCCAGGCTTGTCACTTGCCGTAAACCAATTATTCTGATCTTCGATAGAATAGAATACTTTGCGCACGGGCAATTCATACATGAACGACTCGCCGAGTTTCTCTTCTAAATTTCTGAAATATGGTATTGCAAGGTCAAATTGCTCAATAGCCTTCCAAGGCAGTGAGTATCGCTTTAAAATTACTGGGTTATACAAACCAGCTGCTACACGGCTTGCGCCTTCTGTTCCTTTATCTATGACAATAAAAGACTTACCATTGCGCTCACACTCTTCACAAAATGCGATGCCTGCCAGTCCAAGACCTACGATAATATAATCTACTTCTTTCACCGTACAAAAATACAAGAATAGTAGGCTCACAAAGTGCGCATCGCCTTCCTATTTATAAATCTGAAATTTATAAAATAAAAAAGCCACCTAAACGTATTGCTTAGGTGGCTTATATCATAATTGGAAATTAATCTAGTAATTCCAAAGATCTTGTTCAATATCTCTAATACGTTCTTTAATACGATCTGACTCTAGTAATTGCATCATTGAGTTATCATTAATGTACTCCTTAACCTTACGGTCACCTTGTACATTATCCTCTTTATAAATAGTCGCGTTAAAACGCCTACTATTTAACAAGTGGTCAAATGATATAGGCATCGATGTATTCTTGCGGTTAAATGCTTTTGCATTGTGCAATACTTCACGCGCTCCTGGAAACCATATCCAGAAAAGTTCAATATCTGCTGCACTTGCATCATCTAAGAAATTTACATCACCAGAAACTGGTGCAATACCTAATAATCGGTACTTAAGTTCTCCTTGACGCTTATCGATATACCAGTATCCACGTATGTGGTATGCGTTGATATCATAAGCAGTGATCTCTGTGCGCTCGATGTTATAATCAGAAATTGACTCTCCAGCATTTAATTGATCATATCCAGCATCAGAAGTATCAATTTTTACCATTGCGGCAGAAAGATCTCCTAGTTGGATTTTTTCTGTGAAGTATGAATCTCTGTAAATAGCATCAATCTTTCCATTTTTAATATTCTTTACTAGAACATCAAAAAGTGAACGACGATCTGATCCCATATTGATAGTATCAATAGGGTAGTAGAGCGGGAAATTTACGCGTTCATCAAGATCAATAACCTCCCATGTGTTTTTTGCCCACAACACGTCACGTTTTTCTACGTAACCGTATGGCAATGGATTGTCATTGTCCTTTGCTTTTTGCTCTTCGGTAACTTCAAACATTTCATCTGGCGTTTTTGCATTAAGGATATTTCCTTGTGCAAATGCTGGAACTGCCATCAATAGACCGAGTGCAACAAAAATTAAACGTTTAAGACTCATAATTACTTTTATTTTAGTTTGCTAACTCAATGATGATTGGAGAAACTGTTTTCAATCTATATCCTGAGTTACCTTGTATACTTGCTTTAATATCAAAAATCTGTACTGTAGATCCTCTTTTTGCACGCTTTAATGCAGATTGTGCAGCTCCGTTAAGTTTATTGCCTTGTACAGAAACTGTAGCCGCATCTCCTGCTCTAAATTTGAAGCTATTTACGTTTAGATTAAGATCAAAGTCAAAATCTGGAAGGCTTGCTCCTATTGGTGCTGCTGCAACTGTGTTTCTAGGCTTCTTTAAATTACCGCCATCATCACCTCCTAAAGTTCCCACTGGACGTGGAATATCTTTAATACGGAAAACAGCTTTATCTGAAGCACTACCTCCATCAGGAAGCTTTGCAGTCACATTAATCGTTACTTCACGTCCTTGACCAGGAGTCATTGAATAGCTAGTTCCAGATCTTTTAGAAAGACCTGCTCCAGATGCAGAAACTGCATTATCAGATACCCCAGCAAATGATATCGTCATTGGGTTTGCAACTCCACGATAAACAACATTCATCTTATCTGCCGCGATAGTAGCAGAGTTAGGCTTGTTAATGGTCGTAAAAGATTGCTCAACTGGAACTTCGATTTCCTTACCATCTTGAGGGTAAAATAATGATCCCGTAATTTTGTGATCACCTACACCTCCAGTGTTTACTCCTAAAACAAGTTTACCACCATCGAAAGAAACTTTATCTGCAGGGATTGCACGTCCATCTAATTTTAATTCTACTCTAGAAGGCTTAGTAGAAGAATCTACACGACCTAAAGAAAGAACTCCATCAAATGTTGATCCTGTGTAATAAGCACCTTTTGAAGTTGTCATTACAGTTTCGTAGTTGTTTAAAGAAGCAAGTTCTTTAAGATTACCAGAAAGTAATTTTGACAATAATTCATTCTCAACAACTTTAATGTCATTTTGTAATTGAGACATTTTAGTTAAAGAAGATACTGATGGAAATCCTACGTAGTTATAAGATAAATAATCCTGAGTAATTTTTGCTCCATCTCCTTCTCCGCCTGTGACGATAGGAGCTGTACTAAAATCACTTTGAATTTGCGCCGCAAGCGCTTCATTATCTCCTGCAAGTTTCAACATTCCTTCTCGGTAAGCATCCATCTTTGCAAGAAATTCTTGTCCAGTTGGCGATACTTTACCTCCCTTATAATAACGCTCATCGATAAAGTTAGACTTATCCATAGCTTCATAATCCTTAGGGTCTTTTACTTCAGCCAAAAGTGCTGCTTTTTCAGAAGCTAAGTATGCGAAATATTCATCTCCAAGAGCTTTAGCAGATTTTGCTGTTGCAGCAGCTGCTTTAAACTCTTCGTTTTCATTTGCTTTTTTAGAAATATCTGCTAATGCAAGATCATTCTTTGCTTCAAACGTCGCATTAGAACGATCAAATTTTTCGTTTATTGAACCAAAAGCAGATAATACCTCTTTAGACATATTTAGTGCTAGCATTGCTATAAACACTAAATACATTAGATTAATCATCTTTTGCCTTGGGCTTTGTTTTCCTCCTGCCATTTTTTAAATTTTAGTTGTTAGTTTATTAATTGTGTAAACAACTAAAATTAGTTTTTGTTCATTGCAGAAAGCATTCCACCATATACTCCGTTTAAAGAAGAAAGGTTTGTTGCAAGACTCTCCATTTGATCTTTAAGCTTTCCGGCATTTTGAGTTACTTGCTCGTTGATTTCTGCTTGACGGCTAGAAGACTCTACCTGTACTTTGTAAAGGCTATTTAAAGACTCCATTTGAGCTGCAGCAAGTGCCATCTCTTCAGAATATTTTTTAGTAGATGTCATAGCATCTGCCGTAGGTGCAATTCCTTTTGCTGCCCCCTCAAAGCTACGGATACTTGTCCCTAGGCTTGTCATAAGCTCAGAATCAATTTTTGCTTCTTTAAGCATGTTATCTAATTTTTTAGATAATTGAGCTTCTGCTTCAACAGGAGCTACTGCTTTTTTCTTTGATCCACTTGCACCACCTGCAAGTTCTGGGTACACTAATGCCCAATCAAGCTCATTATCCACAGGTTCAAATGCAGAAATAGCAAATACTACCGCCTCCGTAATTAGACCAACAATAAGCATCTCGTTACCGAAAGGCCAGTGCATTATTTTGAATAAAGCACCAATAATTACTACTGCTGCTCCTAGTCCGTAGACCATATTCATTAATTTCTTTCCAGTTTTTGATTTAGCCATGTTAAATAGGTTTTTTAGTTTAGTTAAGTAAGTTAATTAGATTAAGTAATTGTTATAATTTGGGAATTATTCAATTCGTTATTTCTTCGGCTTTCTAAGGTTGATTTTCTCATCAACACCCATAAAGTCCTGCACGGTTCTAAAACCGATATAACTACGAGCAGAGTCTTGATACTCATAGTCACGTGAGCTTACCTGTAGGAAGTAAGCAACGTCTTTCCATGAACCACCACGTATCACTTTGCGACGATTGTCTTTGTCATTTACGTTAGGGTTAATGGTAGACATATATTCATAAGAAGCTGGATCGTAAGAAGAAGCTACCCACTCTGATACATTTCCTGCCATATTGTACAGGTTGTAATCATTAGGTTCGTAAGCATCTGCTTCTACTGTATACAACGCTTGATCTGCGCCATAATCCCCTCTTAAAGGTTTAAAGTTTGCAAGGAAGCAACCTCTATCATTCTTTGCATATGGACCACCCCAAGGGTAATCACCACTTTCTAGTCCGCCACGAGCGGCATACTCCCACTCTGCTTCACCAGGAAGTCTAAAACGGTTTACAAATTGTCTCTTCTTAGATTTTTGATGAGCGTTCTTGTACATCGTTCTCCACTCACAAAAAGCTTTTGCTTGCATCCATGTAACTCCAACAACTGGATACTCTCCGTATGCATCATGCCAGAAATAGTCATTATGCATAGGTTCATTGTATGAGTACGCAAAATCTTTAATCCACACCGTTGTGTCTGGATAAATATTTACAATTTCTGTTTTGATATGATCTTTACGACGACCGCCGTTTTTCTTTGCTGCTTCTTGAATATCAAGGTACGTATAACGGAAATCTAACTTATCTACATCGATAGTGCGCTGCCCATTATAAGCTTCTTCCATTGGAATATACATTGTATCCATAACCTCAGCATAATACTCATCTGGGTATTCTGCAGTATCCGTAAAAAGCTCTACGTCCTTATTTAACTTCCTTCCTTCAAAGCCAGTCTCACCTAGTCCGAAATAGTTATCATACATGTATTGCTCGTAAGGGGTCATGTTATCAGGATCTGCATCGCTAAATGCAAACTCGCCTATACCACCATTACCAGGAGTCTCTCCAAGCTCATCAGCTAAGATTGCAAGTTTCGTACGTATAGTAGAATCTTGAACCCACTCTACAAACTGTCTATATTCTGAGTTAGTGATTTCTGTTTCGTCCATGTAGAAAGAGCGCACAGTCACCGTTTTAGTAGGAGCGTCATTTACGGCAGCAAAGTCATCATCACTCTTACCCATTATGTAAGCACCTCCAGAAACGAGGGTCATTCCATAAGGTTTTTCAGGGTTCCATCGCTTGCCTTTGGCACCGACGAGTTCCCCTCGATCGCCTTTGCCACAACTAGACAGCAAAGCTACTATCGCAATAAATGCAATATACTTTTTCATAGGATATTAGGTTAAGTATTCTAAAGTTAAGGGCGTAAACCTATTTATTTTATTTGTAATAAACAATTTATTCGCCAAAAATAATCATTTCATCGTTGAAACACATAGTCAAATTTCGTTTTTCTTCCTTGCTTTGAACCAACGTTCAGGGATATTTTGATTACAAGCATCCAGATAATCTTGGTACGTGCAAGGTAATAACGTGTGCCTTTTTAATTTATTATTCAAGCCCATAATAAATGGAATCTCGATCCACCATCTGGCTGTTTTTTCACTTTTGTAAAATGTTAACACTTCATCTTCTATTGGAACTTGATACGTAAGAAAATTTCCTTTCTCAATATCCATGTTTTCGCTTGCGCGAAAATTTACCCCCTCAATAAAGTACCACATCATTTGAGCAACGAGCATCGCTGCTTTTTCCTCATGAGCATCATTCTTATATTCAAAAACTCCAAAAGAAGTTACCTTGTCACTTATACCTGCATATCGAGCAATAGTACATATCTCCTTTCCATCAAACCCATTAGGCATTTTATTATACCTAGTACTTAGCTCACTACTGCGCACAGCATTTAAGTCTATCGCAACAAGATCTGCATCTCTCATTACAGGCTCCACAATACTCATCATAGCCGAAACATTTCCTAATCGGTAACTATCAAAGTATAACTTATCCATCAGATCTATTTCCTCCTGAGGATTAAAATAAGTTTGATACCCTATATTTGAGTAGTTGAAAAGGTTGTATGGTTTTTCAACAATAATCTTCCCTACGTACGATTTATTATGGATAGGCTGGCTCGCATCTCCTAAGTCAAAACGACTATCTACATTCACCACATTTACCATTTGATCCAATTTATCATACGATCTGTAAATAGGATACACCAAATCTTGACTTCCTCCTATATACATAGGTACAATTCCCTTCTTAAAAAGAGCTTCGTTAACAGTTCTGATGGCAAAATAGGTGTCATCTACACTTTCTCCTCCATGAATGTCACCCAAATCGGCAATTGTTGTGTGCCAGTTACCAGGGAAAAGTTCGTAAAAAGTGGTCCTAAGTTCTGTAAATGATAATGATTCTCCGAGGTTATTTTGATCACGCCTGTTTTCGCGCAAGCAAATAATAGCAACTTGCACACCCTCTAGATCTGGCATTCCCAATTCCTCACTGTGTAATCTAATGTTATTACCTAGTGATTGATGATGTTGCAATTGTATATGCGCAAGCGCAATTTCTGGTATAGGGCTTAGCACCTCAAAGGCCATATATTACTTCTTTTTTGCAGTCGTTTTCTTCTTTACAGGCGCCTTTTTCTTTGCTGGAGCTTTCTTTTTGGCCGGAGCTTTCTTTTTTGCTGCTGCTTTTTTCTTAGGTGCTTTTTTCTCTATGTAGGCCTTGATTTCATCTAAGGTTAACGCTGCTGCGTCTATATCCTTACTTAGCTCAATTTTAGTCTTTCCTTTAATAATATTAGAACGACCCCATCTTGCTTTTTCTACACGTATACCTTCTTCTGGGAAGTCTTGAAGTACTTTATCTATTTCCTTCTGCTTCTTCACTTCAATAAGCTCTACGATGTCATCGTCAGAAAGGTTATCAAAGTCGTACTTCTTATTGACATTAATAAACATCCCGTTCCATTTTATAAATGGCCCGAAACGTCCTGTTCCTTTTTGAACTGGAAGGTCTTCATAGGTATAAATAGGAGCATCTGCCTTTTGCTTCTCTTTAATATACACAATAGCTTCATCAAGATCTACATCCATAGGGTCACGGCCTTTAGGCAATGAAACAAAGGTTGCCCCAAACTTCACATAAGGACCAAAACGACCATTATTTACAGATACTTCTTCTTCCTCAAAAGTCCCTAAAACTTTAGGCAACTTAAACAAGTCCATCGCTTGCTCATAAGTCAGGTTTGCCAGCGTTTGATCTGGACCTAAACTTGCAAAACGCGGTTTCTCTTCATCTTCTACAGAACCTATTTGAACCATAGGTCCAAATTTCCCTAAACGAACACTTACCGGTTTACCGCTTTCTGGATCTTTACCTAAAATACGCTCACCTACTTCACGCTCTGCATTTTTCTCTACATCTTTTACATGAGGATGAAAATCTGTGTAAAAGTCTTTCATCATCTTTGTCCACTCCTGCTTACCTTCTGCAATATCATCAAAGTCTGCTTCGACTTTTGCTGTAAAGTTGTAATCAAGAATATTTTCAAAATGCTGTACCAAGAAATCATTTACTACCATTCCCACATCTGTAGGAACTAGCTTTCCTTTGTCTGAACCTACCATCTCTGTTAAGGTTCTATCTTTTATCTCGTTGTTTTCAAGACTTAACACATCATAAGATCGCTCTTTACCATCTACAGTACCCTTCTCAACATACTTACGATTTTGTATCGTAGTAATAGTAGGCGCATATGTAGACGGACGACCGATACCAAGCTCCTCTAATTTCTTTACTAAAGATGCTTCCGTATATCTATACGGTGGTCTTGTAAAACGTTCTGTTGCGGTAATGTAAGAATTGAATAATGTTTCTCCTGTTTTAAGATCTGGAAGTAATCCAGTCTCTTCTTCATCCTCATCATCATGACCTTCAAGGTATACCTTTAAGAATCCTTCAAATTTCAAGATCTCTCCGTTTGCAGTAAAGTTATCTGTTCCTGCGCTTGAAGCTATCTGCACATTAGTACGCTCTAGTTGCGCCTCACTCATTTGTGATGCAATAGCTCGTTTCCATATTAATTCATACAGACGCATTTGATCGCGATCCATATTAACTGAATGCTTAGAAAAATCTGTTGGACGTATCGCTTCGTGAGCTTCTTGTGCTCCTTTTGACTTCCCTTTATAGTTACGTTCTTTATGAAATTCTTTACCGTAAGCAGCTAGTATTTCTGCTTGCGCACCAGCTTTTGCATCTTTAGATAGGTTTACACTATCTGTTCTCATATAGGTAATGTGCCCAGCCTCATAGAGACGCTGCGCCATATTCATCGTTTTACTAACAGAGAAGTATAACTTTCTACTTGCTTCTTGTTGTAGTGTAGAAGTTGTAAATGGTGGTGCTGGTGATTTTTTGGCGGGCTTTTTTGTAAGCGCATCTACTTTAAAAGTAGCCTTCAAGTTTTTCTCAAGAAATTCTTGTGCTTTTTTCTTAGTAGTAATGTTTTTAGGAAGTTTTGCCCTAAAAGATTTTCCATCTTCTGTAGTAAACTCTGCATCTACTCTGTATGATGCTTGTGGCTCAAAGTTTAACACCTCGCGCTCACGCTCTACAATAAGTCTCACAGAAACAGATTGCACTCGCCCTGCCGAAAGCCCTCCTTTTACCTTTCTCCATAACACTGGCGAAAGTTCGTAACCTACGAGTCTATCTAAAACTCTACGCGCTTGTTGCGCATTTACAAGATCATAATCAATCTGGCGCGGATTATCGATTGCTCTTAAGATTGCAGTTTTAGTAATCTCATGAAAAACAATACGCTTAGTACGGTCTGGTGTTAAGCCGAGCTCTTGCTCGAGGTGCCATGCAATGGCCTCACCCTCGCGATCCTCATCACTTGCTAGCCAAACCATATCGGCTTTTGCGGCTAGTGATTTTAGATTTTTTACTA
The DNA here is from genome assembly GCF_007827285.1 of Dokdonia sp. Hel_I_63. Taxonomy (NCBI): domain Bacteria; kingdom Pseudomonadati; phylum Bacteroidota; class Flavobacteriia; order Flavobacteriales; family Flavobacteriaceae; genus Dokdonia; species Dokdonia sp. Hel_I_63. The sequence goes on from NZ_VISD01000001.1 coordinate 3,424,507, forward strand.
CCTTTTTCTTATCGTCAGAGACTTTATATTTAGGAGTAAAATCTCCATCTACATCAACACCTAACTCTTTAGAGGGAAGGTCTGCTATGTGTCCAAAACTACTCTCAACTTTATAGTCAGAGCCTAGAAATTTTTCTATTGTTTTAGCCTTTGCAGGTGACTCCACAATGACGAGATTCTTTGCCATACATCTTATTTTTCAGGGTACAAAAGTAGATGTTTTATTTATATCGTAATCCGCAAGGGCATTATTTCTGTGATATTTCACTTTTTGAAGCATCGCAAATCACTGTTTTATGGAGTTATTACGCTTTCGCGAAAGCGTAACAAAGAAAAGTAGAAAATAAAGGAAACCCTTTAAATACTAATCTAATAATTACCTAGTTTGGCTACTGCAGTTTAACTTTTATATTATGCTCATTTATTTTATCAATCAATTTTCAACCAAAAAAATATCAACCTATTTCTTCCTAATAGTTATAATTCTACTCTCATCACAGAAAAACTTAACAGCCCAAATTAGTAATGGAGAATTGGCTGCATACAATATTGGTTTAGGCGGTATAGGTGCAGGGATAGGCGCTATGATCAATAAAAAGCCAAATGAAAAAACTGGAAACGTATTTTTGAAAGGTCTTTGGCGTGGAAGCCTAGGCGGAGGACTCATTTTTGGAAGTAAAAAAATCATCAATGAAATAGAAATTAATAAACGCCTAGAATATAGCTGGCCAGCAAAGTTTGTCAACGCTGCTGGAGTTTCTATCATAGAAGATGCCGCTGCAAATAGACCCTTTGGATCTCAATGGAATTTACACATTGGATTTAATAGAGTAGAATTTCACACAAGAGATAAATTTAGAGTTCGCTACAAAGTTCTCCCAGCATCACTTGGATTCACTATTGCTGCTGTTTATAACACAACTCCAGAATGGGGAATGATGCTAAAATCTGGAGAAATCTTTTTTTCAACCAAGTCTAGAGATGGTGTTCCAAATCGCGGAGCGGTCGCTTTAGGAAACATAATAATACTGAGTAAAGACTTGGACCTCAAATATATAGTGATTGCCCACGAAATCATTCATACTTATCAGTACAATGATTATAATTTTACCTCCACCTACTTCAATAAATCATTGAAAGAATGGAGCGATAACTCTAAAACTTATAATAAAATTAACAAGTGGGTACATTGGGACACACAAGCCCCTATTCTCAGAGGTTTATATCTAATTGAAGAAATAAATGCTAATTCAAAATTTAATAATTTCTTTGAATATGAGGCGCAATACTTTGCAAATAAATCAAGGCTTTAGTAAAAATAAAAAAACTACACACCTATCTGAGCAATCATATCTTCATCTTCCGTAAAACCAACCACATCTTTATATATTAGGTAAGCCGGCAAATAGACAACTGAAACGGTTGCATAAACACCAATAAAACAAGCCATAACCCCAACAACAATAGCTAGAAAACCAATAACAAGACAAGTTCCGAAGGTAATTCCCCACTTTTTATTCCCTAGTGCAAAAGCTGCTTTGTAGATGTCGTTTACGGACCAATCAGGATTAAAAGCAAATATCACAATGGCAAATTGTAACGGCACCAACACATAAAACAATGGAATTATAAAAAACAGGGCGGCCAGCACAGCAATCCCCACCTGCATCATTGAAAGCACTAGCACCTTCTTGAGAAACTTTTTCTTGATAAACATCCCGAAGCCCACTCCGCTTTCACCACTTCGGTTGCGGTCTTTCATACGTATGATTCTGTAAAAAGCTGCTTGAAGTGCAAAGTTGACTACAGACATAACCACTAGAATCACTAAGTACATCACCATCATAAAAATTAAAGCAATGACACCTACCTCATCATCATTATAGGAGACATCACCATATTCTATAAAAGCACCACCTAAGCTCATAGGCAACATTACGGCCATAGACACTCCCCAAGAAACAGCAATCGTCAATACTTGCATAAGCAAACCTTGAAGCCATACCTTTTGAAACAAATCAATCGCTCGGCCAAATAATCCTCCAAAATCAATATGCGGTGCTTGTCTAATTTTGACAAGCATATCTGATAATATCATTTTTTATCTTTTATTGAGGTCGTAAAAATATAAGATTAATCGACAGCCAGATTAAAATCTTCTAGCAAATTGCAAGGCAACGTACTGGCTTCGACCTTCTCGCTTAGTCTCTCTTGTTCTAAAATTGTAAACGATACTATAAAGATTATTTTCTCCACGGTACGTAATTCCAGATTTAAAAGACAAGATGGTTGTGACTATAGGTAATGTAAAGGGAGAATCATCTCCAAAGGGATGACCTTCTATAAGTGCGTTGAGGAATACATACTCTGCTCCCACTCCTGCAAAGCCATAGAACTCATGCTTTTCCCCCAATCTCCCAAAAGCCGAAGAGCTAGCTACCACATTTCGATTCCCTATATAAAGAAGCGCTTCTTGTCTTGCAAAAACTCTTCGTGTACCTAGCGCAACCGTAGACTGAAGTGCAACATTTTTAAATAAATTAGAATTTTCTAACCGATAGTCTTTAACAAAAGTTCCAAAGCCGTTAAAATGCACACTATTACCTATCTCACCCTCCCAAACGGGTATAAATTCATTGATAAGTTCATGATAAGCAACTTGTATATCGCCTGCCTTAGACTGCTCTCCCGCAAGTCCTAGCTCTGCGTCAATTTTAAAAAGCACATCCTCTTGCGCTTTTGAAACGGAGCCTTTTACAAAAAGGTACCCTGCATAAGGACGTTCAAAAAAATCGAAATTAGTTTCAAAGAGTTCTCTAGGCGTGTAAGTTTCCTGACCTAACATAAGATCTAACTGCAGCGGATACCCTTGCTTTTTAAAAATAAAGTCTCCTTGTAATTGCCTACTATAACTTAAGAATGTACCCGCTGTATAATAACGATCTATCGCAAAAACAAAGTCGTTATCATGCTGTATAGCGATTTGCTGTAAGAATCGTGGTGTTTTAGTCTCCTCAACAGATTGAGAATAACCAGTCTGAATGACTAGTAACAGCAATAAGATAAATAGTTTATGTAGCAATCTTCGGGTTTTAAAAAAGCAAATAACGAGAATTTTATGTAATTCTTGGCGTCTGCCACTTTGTCACAACTCTACATTAGACGTATCTTTGCATAATCCTTGACAAAGATTTTGGACGAATAAGCAGATGGAAAAAATAATAGAAGAACACAAACAAGGGGAAGCGCTTACACTAGAGCGCAAACTTGAGAATACAAAAAAGCTTTTTATAGAAAGTTACGGTTGCCAGATGAACTTTGCAGATAGTGAGGTGGTGGCTTCCATTCTTGCAAATGAAGGGTATAATACTACTCAAATTCTTGAAGAAGCAGATCTTGTGCTAGTAAACACTTGTTCTATACGTGAGAAGGCAGAGGTAACTGTACGTAAACGTTTAGAAAAATATCAAGCCGTAAAGCGCAAGCAAAATCCTAATATGAAAGTAGGAGTACTAGGCTGTATGGCAGAGCGTCTTAAAAGCAAATTTCTTGAAGAAGAAAAAATAGTTGATCTCGTAGTAGGTCCAGATGCTTATAAAGATATTCCTAACTTACTTAGCGAGGTAGAAGAAGGTAGAAATGCAGTAAACGTAATCTTATCTAAAGAAGAAACTTACGGAGATATCTCACCAGTACGTTTATTAACTAATGGTGTTACTGCTTTTGTATCAATCACTCGTGGTTGTGATAATATGTGTACGTTTTGTGTCGTTCCTTTTACAAGAGGTCGCGAGCGTAGCCGTGATCCTCAGTCTATACTAGAAGAAGTACAAGATCTTGCTGAAAAAGGTTTTAAAGAAATTACACTACTTGGTCAAAACGTGGATTCATACTTATGGTATGGCGGCGGCCTCAAGAAAGATTTTGACAAGGCTAGTGAAATGGCAAAAGCTACTGCGGTAAATTTTGCGCAGCTCATGGACACCGTTGCAAAGGCACAACCTAAAATGCGCATACGTTTCTCTACCTCAAACCCTCAAGATATGACGCTTGACGTGATAGAGGTGATGGCAAAACATAAGAATGTATGTAATTACATTCACCTGCCTGTGCAGTCAGGAAGCGATAGGATTTTACAATTAATGAATCGCCAGCATACGGTTGCGGAGTATAAAACGCTCATTGATAATATTAAAAATCTAATCCCTCATATTGGGATTAGTCAAGATATGATTACTGGTTTCCCTACAGAAACCGAAGAAGATCATCAAGGAACACTTGACCTTATCAACTATGTAAAATATGATTTTGGTTTTATGTTCTACTATTCTGAGCGTCCAGGTACTATGGCAGAACGCAAGATGGAAGATGACATCCCGCTAGCGATAAAAAAGAGACGTTTACAAGATGTGATTGACCTACAAAGAGCAATCTCTAGAGACAATTTACTTCGCTACCAAGATCAAACGGTAGAGATTCTTATAGAAAAGGAATCAAAAAAGAATAAAGATGAGTGGAGCGGTCGTAATGATCAGAATGTCGTTGCCGTTTTCCCTAAAGGAGATTACAAAGTAGGCGATTTCGTTAATGTAAAAATTAATGAATGTACTACAGGGACACTTATAGGTGAGGCAACAGGCTATGCAGCGTACTGGCAATAGAAACACAAAGTACTGTGCTTACAATAGTTTTTTGAGAATAACGCTTTCGCGAAAGCGTAACATATTTTATACTAATCAAATAGATACCCACTGTAATGGGCGTTTACTATGGAAGGAATACAAACCACAAAACAACGATTTGGTATTATAGGAGATAATCCTGCACTAAATCGCGCTATCGAAAAAGCTATACAAGTGGCTCCTACAGATATTTCTGTACTAGTGACAGGAGAATCTGGAGTAGGTAAAGAGAGTGTCCCACGCATTATACACTCACTTTCTCATAGAAAACACAATAAATATATTGCTGTAAACTGTGGAGCAATCCCAGAGGGAACGATAGACAGTGAGCTTTTTGGACACGAGAAAGGTGCATTTACAGGTGCAACTTCTACAAGAAGTGGATACTTTGAAGAGGCAGATGGTGGGACGATATTTCTAGATGAAGTGGGAGAGTTACCATTACCAACGCAGGTACGTCTATTAAGAGTGTTAGAAAACGGAGAGTTTTTAAAAGTAGGTTCGTCAAAAACACAGAAAACAGATGTTCGTATTGTTGCAGCTACTAATGTATCGATGTTTGAGGCTATCCAAGAAGGAAAGTTTCGAGAGGATTTATTTTATAGACTGAGTACCGTAGATATCCCGCTTCCTCCGCTGAGAGAGCGTAAAGGAGACATTCATTTATTGTTTAGGAAATTTGCATCAGACTTTGCTATGAAGTATAAGATGCCAACGATACGACTGTCTGAAGAAGCAGTACAACTTCTAGTTTCATATCGCTGGAATGGAAACATACGCCAGCTACGTAACGTAGCCGAGCAAGTATCTGTATTAGAAACTAACCGCGAAGTATCGGCTGCAACTATAAGCAACTATCTTCCCGACACAGGATCTAGACTTCCCGCCATTGTAAAGTCACAAGAGAAGTCTGACTTCTCAAACGAGCGTGAGATTCTTTACAAAGTTCTTTTTGACATGAAAGCCGACTTGAATGACCTCAAGAAGCTGACGCTAGAGTTAATGAAAAATGGCAATACCTCAGATGTACGTGAGGAGAATGAGAGCCTCATTAAAAAGATTTATGATGATGACGATGACTCTTATGAGACCGTAGAAGAAGTAATGGACGTACTACAGATACCTCATAAATCACAAGCACAAGCTCCTACTCCACCTCAACCAGAACCTACTGCAGACCCATATCATTTTGCAGAAGAAATTGAGGAAGAAGAAACATTATCGCTACACGACAAAGAGCTTGAACTTATAAAGAAATCACTAGAGCGTCATAAAGGCAAACGGAAAGTAGCCGCTCAAGAACTAGGTATAAGCGAGCGCACGTTATACAGAAAAATCAAACAGTTTGATTTGTAAGTCATAATCGTAAGAGTATTTTTAGCTCAAATAAATTTCATCAATCATCAATCAAAAAACTTTATTAAATGAACAAAACACTATTATTCTTATTTCTTTCATGTATTGGCATAAATAGCGTTGCACAAACAGAATACGTAAAGGGATATTTTATTGAAAATAACAACAATAAAATTGAATGCTTAATTAAGGACAATGACTGGAATAATAATCCAGAAAATTTTCAATATAAATTATCTAAAGACTCCAAGTCTTTAACGGGTGATATCAGTACAGTAAAGGAGTTCATGATTTTAAACTCTTCTAAGTATGTTAGGGCTACAGTAAAAATTGATATGTCAAGTGCTAGTGCTGATTTTTTAGATAAAAGTAGAGCTCCTATTTTTGAAACAAAAACATTATTCCTGAATATTTTAGTTGAAGGAAACACTAGCTTATACTCTTACAAAAATGGAACTATAACCAGATATTTTTATAGTAAATCTGGGGCTGAAATCAAGCAACTTGTGTATAAGAAATTCTTGACTACAACTGGCAAGATCAGCACAAATACGCAATATAAACAGCAATTAAAAACAGAGATATCGTGTCCTGAAAACGCTACAAGCAGCCCAGAGAATGTTAGTTACAACAAGAGTAGTTTAATTGGCTACTTTATTGAACACAACGAATGCAATAATTATAGTTTTAAAAATTATAATACAGAGACAAAAGGCAAGGTCATTAACCTTTCTATAAGACCTAGAATAAACAACTCTTCCTTCTCAATTAGTAATCCAGGCGCCACAGTTAAAAAAGCTGACTTAGGTAGTAAGACAAACTTTGGTATTGGATTAGAACTTGAATTAATCTTACCAACTAATAATAATAAATGGGCTTTCGTTATTGAACCTTCATACCAAAGTTTTAAGTCTGAAATAACTCAGGAAGCTGGATCTCTATTTGGCGATGCTATTACTACATCAATTGACTATTCATCTATAGAAATACCATTAGGTCTAAGACATTATTTCTTTCTAAATGACAAATCTAAACTTTTTGTAAACGCATCATTTATTGTAGATATATCTTCAGAGACGGCTGTAGAATTTGACCCTGCAAATAATTCTTCAATCGCTCCGTTAGAAGTACGGGCAGGAAGTAATATTGCTTTTGGAGTAGGCTACAAACTCAATAACAAGTATAGTGCTGAAATTAGATATCAAACAGACAGAAATTTACTTAGCGATTTTATTGAGTGGGATTCGAATTACCAAACTACTTCATTTATTATAGGATACACGATTTTCTAATTTCACAAGCAATTCAATATATTTTATAGATCAAGTCACATGAAATCATTTAACAACTTCATCATTTTAATTACAACAGTCTTTTTAATCCAAGGCTGTAGCGTGTATTCATTAAGTGGCGTGTCTATAGATAAAGAAGAGACGTTTGAAGTTCGCTTTTTTCAAAACGAGGCTGCAATTGTTGAGCCCGGAATAGATAGAGAGTTTACAGAACAGCTGAGAGATATTATCCAGAACCAATCACCACTAGTACTTACAAACAGCAATGCAGATGTAGTGTACGAAGGTGAGATAATAGAATATTACATTGCTCCGCAAGCTTCTACTTCAGAAAATCTAGCAGCACAAAACCGACTTACCATTACAGTAAATGTTCGTTTTTTTAATAATACTCGGGAAGATGGTGAGTATGATTTTGAACGTAGGTTTTCATTTTTCTCAGATGTTCCTGGTGAAACACAATTAGTAGGTAGCGCTCTAGATAGTGCTCTGGATGAAATTTATGAGCGTATTACTCAAGATGTATTTAACGCATCACTAGCTCGCTGGTAATGACTACAGAACAATACACATATTTACTAGAACATCCTGACCAGATTAATACTGAGCAGACAAGCCATTTGCGCACTATTATTGACGCATTTCCTTTCTTTCAAAGTGCTCATGCGCTGTATCTAAAAGGGTTAAAAAACCAAGAGAGCTTTGCTTATAACAAAGCATTAAAGCGCACAGCTAGCCACACAGCAGATAGAGCCGTACTATTTGACTATATCACGTCAGAGCATTTCTTACAGACAGCGGTAAGTACTCAAATAAAAGATCAAGAAAAACAACTACGGTCTCTAGAAGTCACAGATGCACAAGATGTATCTATTCTAGTCGAGCAAGAAGAACAAGCAAAAGCATCGCAAATTCTTGATCCAGATTTATTTGTAGAAAAGAAAGACTCTATTATGACTAGAGCAAAGGCAGAGCATACGCTTCAAGTAGGCAAGCCACTACCTTTTACAAAATCTGAAGCGCATTCTTTTTCTGAGTGGTTACAGCTTTCTTCTTTTCAACCCATAGATCGCTCATCTACATCTGATGACAAAGAGGTTCCTGCTCCTACTTCTACAAAAGAAGTAGTAATTAAAAAGGAAACTACAACCGCATCAAAATCTGATAATGAGGAAACTACAACTAAAGTTTCGCGAAAGCGAAAACAACAAATTATAGATTCCTTTATAGAAACAAATCCGAAAATTGGAAATATAAAGTCAATACCGGCAGATAAAAAGAAAACAAAAAAAGAATTTCTATTTTCTTCTGACGCCTTGATGACAGAGACTTTAGCACGAGTTTATGTCGAGCAAAAAAACTTTCCAAAAGCAAAACAAGCATACCGAATTTTAAGTTTGAAATATCCAGAAAAAAGTGGTTTCTTTGCAGACCAAATTCGAGCAGTAGAACAACTTGAAGAACAAAAAGATTAAAATATTATGAGTACTACGTTTTATATATTTTTAGGATTGATCATTATAGTAGCTTTCCTTCTTATTGTCGTTATTATGGTTCAAAACCCTAAAGGAGGCGGATTATCTTCTTCTTTTGGCGGTGGTGGTACACAGCAAATGGGTGGCGTTCAGAAAACAACAGATTTTCTTGACAAAGCAACATGGGCACTAGCGACTATCTTATTAGTACTTATTCTTGCTAGTAACCTAAGTATTTTTGACGGTACTATAAGAAGCGAGTCTCAAGTTTTTGATGCAGATGCTGTAGAACAAACTACTCCTGCTCCAGAGCCAGTAAGTCTTCCAGAAAATGGAGGAGATCAATAGACTCTCACAACATAACATATTAAAGAGCCAGCTATTTTAGCTGGCTCTTTTTTGTTATGCAAATTTGTCAGTGCATGGTGAGTGGCATAATTTCTGTCTTTTACGCTCGCGTAACCAGTTAAGGGTTACAATAACAATTCAACTCAATAATTAAATCTATAACAATGGCAATTAAAATCAAACCATTAGCAGACCGCGTTGTAATCGAGCCTGTTGCGGCAGAAACTCAAACAGCATCTGGTTTATATATCCCAGATAGCGCACAAGAAAAACAACAAAAAGGCAAAGTAGTAGCTGTAGGATCTGGAACTAAAGATCACGAAATGACAGTAGTCGTAGGTGATACAGTTATTTATGGAAAATACTCAGGTAGCGAACTCAAATTTGACGGAGTAGATTATATGATCATGAAAGAGGATGATATCCTTGCGATAGTATAAATAGATATTCGCTTTCGCGAAAGCGTACCAAGAGTAATTAAAATATTTTAAACATAGCGCTTAAAGCTTATTGCATAACGCATAAAGCTTTTTGTAAAACAAAACAAAATGGCAAAAGACATAACATTTAATATAGAAGCACGCGACGGTTTAAAACGCGGCGTAGATAAACTAGCAAACGCAGTAAAAGTTACTTTAGGACCTAAAGGTCGTAACGTGATTATTTCAAAATCATTTGGCGCACCACAGGTGACTAAAGATGGTGTAACAGTTGCAAAAGAAATTGAACTGGAAGACGCTCTAGAAAACATGGGAGCTCAAATGGTAAAAGAAGTAGCTTCTAAGACTAACGATCTTGCTGGAGATGGAACAACTACCGCTACAGTTCTTGCTCAGGCAATCGTTACTGAAGGACTTAAAAACGTTGCTGCAGGAGCAAACCCAATGGATCTTAAGCGCGGTATCGATAAAGCTGTAGAAGCTATCGTTGCAGATCTTGAGAAGCAAACTACTAAAGTGGGTAACTCTTCTGATAAAATCAAACAAGTAGCATCTATTTCTGCAAACAATGACGACGTAATAGGTGATCTTATTGCTCAAGCATTTGGAAAAGTAGGAAAAGAAGGTGTTATTACTGTAGAAGAAGCAAAAGGAACAGAAACTTATGTCGACGTTGTAGAAGGTATGCAGTTTGACCGTGGATTCCTTTCTCCTTACTTTGTTACTAATAGTGAGAAAATGAGTGCAGAACTTGAGCAGCCATATATCTTACTTTTTGACAAGAAGATTTCAAACATGAAAGATTTGCTACCTGTACTTGAGCCTGTAGCTCAAACAGGAAAGCCACTTCTTATCATTGCAGAGGATGTAGACGGAGAAGCACTAGCAACATTAGTAGTAAACAAATTACGTGGAGCTCTTAAAATTGCTGCTGTAAAAGCACCAGGTTTTGGAGATCGTCGTAAAGCTATGTTAGAAGACATCGCAATTCTTACTGGAGGAACTGTAATCTCAGAAGAGAGAGGTTTCACTTTAGAAAATGCTACACTTGATATGCTAGGTACGGCAGAAACTGTTTCTATAGATAAGGACAATACTACGATTGTAAACGGAGCTGGAGATTCAAAAGTTATTAAAGCTCGTGTAGGTCAAATCAAATCTCAGATTGAGACTACTACATCAGATTACGATAAGGAAAAACTTCAAGAACGTCTAGCTAAACTTGCTGGAGGTGTTGCTGTACTATATGTAGGTGCTGCTTCTGAAGTTGAGATGAAAGAAAAGAAAGACCGTGTAGATGATGCTTTACATGCAACTCGCGCAGCTGTAGAAGAAGGTATCGTAGCTGGAGGTGGTGTTGCACTTGTGCGCGCTAAGAAAGCTCTTGAAAAAATCAAAACAGAAAATGCAGATGAAGCAACTGGAGTACAGATTGTAAATCGCGCTATAGAGGCACCTATCCGCACTATCGTTTCTAACGCTGGTGGTGAAGGAGCTGTTGTTATTTCTAAAGTTATGGAAGGCAAAAAAGACTTCGGTTTTAATGCTAAAAATGGCGAATACACAGACATGCTTAAAGCTGGTATTATCGATCCTAAAAAAGTAACACGTGTAGCGCTTGAGAATGCTGCTTCTGTTTCAGGAATGATTCTTACTACTGAGTGTGCACTTACAGATATTAAAGAAGATGCACCTGCAATGCCTCCTATGGGAGGTGGCGGAATGCCAGGTATGATGTAAGTCGCGGTGCGACAGACTCTAATTGAGCTACCTATGGGTATGTTCAGTAAAAACCTCTGCTTTTCGGCAGAGGTTTTTTTATGGTTGTTGTTACGCTTTTGCGAAAGCGTACTACTTCTTTTTAAAATATTGCCAGACAGAAACTGCAATCATAACTACTAGAATTGGTAGAATAAAAATCAAATCGTACCGAACCTCAACTCCATAGTCGAGATGCTCATCTGTCAGATATACTTGAATATTATATTCCCAAATTATATAGAAAACTACTAACACAATGGTGCAAATCTGGGCAGTGGTAAACTTTAACTTCATACAAATCTTATAAGCATAATAATTGCCATTATGATCATAATAGCATTCTCAATAAAAGTTGCTTCTGTCATAGGTAGCTTTAAAGCTGTGCCTAAACATGCGCATTGAATTTCCTTTTTACTCAACAGTGTTTTAGTCACACCCACCGTGGTAACACCAAGAATCACAATGGTAGCTATAAGTGCCATTTCTACTTGAAAACGCATTAAAAACATAAGTCCTAGTACGGTCTCGATAAACGGGTAGATTTTACCATAAGCCGGTATTGTACGAGCCAGCGGATCATACATAGAAAAGCTTGTTGAAAAGCCTTTAAGATCAAGCATTTTAAAGAAGCTAAATACAATATAAAAAAGCCCCATAAAATCTAGCATGCCAGACTGCCAGCTTGCTTCTTTATAATTGAGCAAAACAGATGATACAGTGATGTAAAATAATATCAAAAGCAACGGTTTGAGTTGCTGCAATTTTGACTCTTCAACTACTTGCGCAGCTGACTCACTATTTACAAACACTCCAGAACTACTCTCTTGCTTTTCACTTATTGCTTTCGAAACCTTCTTTGATGACAAGCTATATTTTTCTGGCAAAGCATCTTGCAGTGTCTTTATAGAAATGTGATCAACCATCGTGAGGATAGCCTCTTCATCTTCTAAAGACACAATTACATTTGCAACACCATCAATATCGCCTAGCTTTTTTTCTACACCTGCTCTGCAACCATTACAGGTCATTCCCTTTACCGTATACGCTTGCTTTATCATAGTCATTAGTGATTATGGTCATCATGGTGTTCCTCCTCAAGAGGAGCTTCTACGAGCACTTCTTTTTGCTCATATACACTCAGTGACTTCCCTTTATAATTAGTTACATATAACATATCACCTACTAGCAACATATCTGTAGGTTTTAAAATAGCATCATTAATTTCTTGTTTAAAATTTCCTTCATGATCAAAAACTAAGACTCTATTATTCTCAAAGTCTGTAGAGAACACTTCTTTGTCTGAAATGTAGATACCAGTGGCTGCATTCATCTTTTGATCTTCCCCTACTGTCATCAAGTGATTTCCTTTTTTATCAAATTTTTGAAGTCTATTGTTATAAGCATCGGCTACCCAGAGGGCGTCATCTGTAATTTGCACGTCTGTAGGATAGTAAAAATCTCCATCTGCCTTACCCTCTTTCCCAAACGAAGACCAAGTCACACCATCTTCAGTATATAAAATACGATTGTTATAAAAATCTGCTATAGCTATTGCGTTTCCTCTAGCATCTATACCAGCAGGCGCATCAAGACTATCGGTTATAGCGATAGCCTTTTTTGTAGCTCCTAACACAGACAGCACCTCATCATTACCGTATTGCGGGATATATACTATACCAGCATCTGTTGCGATATGCATAGGTCTATCTAAAGAATCTATAGATTGCTGTATATCTCCATTAAGATTTACTTGAACAACCCTATTATGATCTCCATCGCTTAGCCACAGACCGTTTTGATCTTGTGCAATCCCAATAGGGTTTATACCCTCTAGGTTAATAGTCTTAGTATGTACCCAATTGATTTGAGTTTTTGGCTCCTCTTTGCAACTATACAAAGACAAAGCGGTAAGTAGTATAATGTATAAATTTTTCATAGTAATTGTTTGTTTAAAAAAAGAGAGGCAGCGACATATTTATCACATAACTACCTCTCTCGTCTTTACCTTAGGGGTGAAAGACACTATTGTACTAAGCGCTCATATTTACAACAAGCCGGAAGATTATCATATGCTCCTGCTGTTGCTTTATGAGCTTTTGTGTCGTGACCAGCCTTAGCGATTTCTTTTTGTATAGCATCTGTTGTAGTCTGGCTATTATCAAAACTCACTTCTAACATTTGATTGTTTTGATTCCAAGCGGCATTTGTCACTCCTTCTATACCGTTTGTAACTTTTACAATACGCGCCTCACACATCCCGCACTTCCCTGCTACAAGCATTTTCTGAGTTTTGACAACACTCTCTGCTGTAAGCATCGTGGTATTAGTTTCAGATAATTCTACTTTACCGCTAGCTCTTGTGATTTTTGAGGTAATAGGAGTATATCCAGCTTTTTCTACCTGTTTTACAACAGCATCCATCGTAAGTGCTTTTTCTGCAGGATACTCAAAACTAAAGTCGCCTGTTTCAATATCGATGGCTACTTTCTTTATTCCTTTAAACTCTTTGAACTTTTTCTCTAATCCATATGCACAGAATGGACAACCTAGACCGTCTACCTGTACTTCAAATTGATCCATTTCCTTTTGTGCTTGTACACCCATTGAGGTAAACAAGGCTATTACTAGTATTGATATTATTGTTTTCATAGTATTTAATTTAATCCTCCGTAAGAGATATTATTGTTATTAAAGTATAAATCGTGTCCCTAGATAAATAGAATATTTTCTTTCCATTGCCTCAGGAACATTTTGACTAAGTGGAAACTGTACACCAGTCTCCCATGTCCATTGTTTTCTCGCATATTGAATTCCTTGAGCATATAGCAATTCAAATTGATCACGCTCTAAAAACCACTCGCTAGAATATTCAAAATATAAATTGAGCTGATTAACAGGATACGTAGGTTTAAGCAATGGCAGTCCAAATCCTAATTTATATACCAACTTATCAAGAGATCCATCTGGCATCCAGCTATATCCTGCTTCATTAGAAATACCATATTTGAGCGATTCATAACCTGCTACCACACCATAATACCCTGAGTATTTACCGGTACTTACACCCTCAATATCGAGAGCTTCTCCGGTAGGTAAGGTCTGTAATGTTTTGGCTACCATTCGGAAGGTTTTACCAGTTCCGTCTTTTCTATAAAACTGATACTTACCTACTATGTTGATGTCACCTAATGTGCTTCCGCTTCCGCGAAAATCGTCATAATCATAAGTTACGTAAGGTAGATGCACCGCTACGAGTGTGTTTGATGTAGGTAAATAGTGTAGCATAAGAGGTACGCGAGTTGCTGTCCCGTCTTCTGAAACGCGTATTTCGGTAAGTGTTTTTGCTATAAAACTTCCGCCACCTAGCATGATAGGTTTATCTGCGGTAAGTGGTGGTCCTTGTGAGTACGCTTTCGCGAAAGCGAATGTCACCAATAAGACTATAAAAATTTTTTTCATTGTGATTCTCGTTATACCCAAAGATTGGGTAATTAGTAATAAAAGTGTAGTTACTACTAGAGCAACTAGCTTATATTTCTATGGCATAAAAACCATAGCGGAATCCCAAATGCGCAATGAAATTGCACGCAGAGATACCTGTGTACACAGGTATTAAATTAAATATTGATTGTAAGCAACTTGATAATCTGTAATTATCAAGGGAGGAGGATGACTTATAACCGATGCAGAATGTTTATCTGCTTCTACAAAGAGATATGTATAGCTGTAAGTGAATGCTTTTAAAAATACAAGTTGATCTGTAGTAAATTGATCAAATTGCATTTTGAGCTCATCTTGACCTTCAAAAACGGTTTGCTCATTCTTGCAGCATCCCATTTTTTTGTAAGTGTCTTTGCCATACTTAGCGTCTAAGGATTGCATCATCTCACAAGGAGCAGCTTCACCAAAAATCGCAACATCAATTAAATGATCTCCACAATAGTGCTTATCTACACTAAAAGACATCGTAGATCCTAGCACTAAAAGCGCTAAAAACAAAGATGTTATTTTATGGAAACCGTTTTTCATTAATGCAAAAATAAATAAAAGCCAAATAACAATGATGTTACTTGGCTTTATAATAACAATTACTGTGCCTATATGATCACGTAGTAATTATATAGGAGCACTGATTATAATGAGTATTGTAGTCCAACTGTCACAGTCTCCTTGCGCTTGAGTTGTACTCCATTTACATCTTGTAAGAGAGGTGTAGCTACTTCAACACCTAAACGTACATTCTTTAATGCTCCTTTATAGGCGTAAAGATTAAATCCTAATCCCCCATCTATATAAGTACCACCAGAGTTTCTAGTATCTGCAGTGATTACCATAAGCGGATTCAAATCTGGATTTGCGCCATCTATCTCTGAAACTACACTTCCTTTTACTCGTGCCGAAAAACTAATCCAATCTGCCGTTTTATAAGCAATCCAGTTATCAAGGCTATATACATTACCTAGTCTATAGTCGCGATCATTAGTCCCAGTGCGGATTACTCCATTTACTTGATTTCCCCCAGAAAATCTATCTGTTTGCCACAAATACGTTGCCCCAAGAAGAGCATCTACGGTGCCGCTTCCTATCTGCATAGGATAAGGTAGTATTACTTCATTGCCATTAGATACAGGAGTAACATCCATTTCATCTATACTTCCTGCAGGTAATGACACCCCTACTTTACCGTGTAACTGCTGCCTGTTCTTATTGAATACCGTGTATAAGGCCGATAATTTGAGATCTGTGATTCCGCTAGATGCTGTGCTAAATGTTCCTCCCATGGCTGTAAGGTGTTCCATATCCATAGATGTATATCCAAGCATCGCTGCAAGTGTAACTTTATCTGACACAGCATACATACCTCCTAGCATATGCATGTTCATAGGCATATCTGTAGGTGTAACCATATATTCTCCTCCATTAGGAAGTAACACATTACCAAAACTTACATCATCATTACCTCTCTTAAGATCATTCATTTGCATATTCATATATCTATATGAAAACATGAACTCTCCTTTTTTGTGAGTATGGTCACCCATAACAGATATAGGAGCATGCCCATCTGGACGATTACTTGTCCATGATTGTGATACCTCTTGCTCTTGTGCGTATGTACTAGTAGCAACTACTGCGGCGAGTAGTGCTATATATAATTTTTTCATTTATTGAATTTTAAATATTGTGTATAGTGAAGTGAACGTACTCTTTTGAGTACGCTCATAAACTGCGAGACTAGCGATATTAAAAGACTAGTATCTCTTTATAAATTCAATAAGTTTTGGGTGGTGGATCTATGCGCTCTTGGAAGGTTTTAATACTTCCCAAATGATTTGGAAAATTCTCCTTAGCAAAAGTTATTGAGGTAGATGATATATCTACCTGATCTTCATTTTGATAAAACAATGGGTAAAAAGCCTCTACAATCTGTAGTTGCTGCCCTTGAGAAGGATCTTCTTGGTCTACATCTAGAGTGAGCTGCTTAGAAAGAAAACACTTACCATTACACTGCAAGGCTAGCTTATCTGTATTAACGCAATACGTTTCTACAATGTAATCTATATTAAGTTCATAATATAGCACATACCCCACGTTTATGGCAGGACGTAACGCAAAGAAAAAGAATATGACAAGTGCACAAGTAGATTTCAAAAATAAAGGCTCTCTATAGCTAATAGTAGTTTATTGCTGAATCTCCTTATCTACTACACCACACTTCAACATCTTATCACCGTAGTAAGGATTACGTATTTCTTTAGAATTAGATAACCAGTAAGCACCTTTACCTTCAAAAGCCATTGGGCAGTATTGCTTATATATAGTTCCAGATGTGATCTCGCTAGATAAATATACCTCTACCTTTTTTGAAATATTTTCAAAAGCTACGCGTTGCTCTGCAGCGTCCTTAGACACTGAAATAAGTGCAAGGTCATCATTTAAACCTCTTGTGATATCACTTTCAGTTTGTGATTCAAGTGTGCTCTTAAAGTTAGAAGCAATCTCTGCCGCTTCATAAGGATCTGTATTTACTAAAGCTCCTTTTAAACTCAAATAAGCTGCGTGAATTTGTGATGCTTCCTCTGTTTTAAATGTTACATCCTCAACAGCATCAGTCACATTTAAATCTCCATTTTCTGTCACTACAGCGTTTACACCTATTTGAGTAGGTGCGGTTTGTACGTCTGAAACTATTTGTTGTTTACACGACACAATCGCTAGAGCTGCTATTACTAATAAAGTGTTTTTCATCTTATAACATGTTAGGCTACAAAAATACACATACCCTATTTATCAACCTTACGGTAATAAAAAAAAGCAGGTAATAAAAGGAAAATTAACAGTGGCTGTATTAAGAATCTACGCACGTAAAATAACGGCAGATATTCTGAAGGATTATGATGATGCAATAAGTAGTAAAACGGCAATAATAATATCACCAAAACTATCAAGTAAAATATACTCGTGAATTTTAAAATACTCCTATCTGTAAAAACTGCCCATAAAATTCCTAGAGACAGTAGCATGTTAATGAAATATCTTAAGAGTACATTTAAAAAGAACTTCCCTTGCGCTAGTTCGGGCAATGCCTTATTCTGATAATCACCATGGAAGTAATCAATAAGCGGATCGTAAAATAGTTCGCTTTCGCGAAAGCGTACATACAACAACCCCAACAATAACAATCCACCTATCAGGACGCGGACTAACTTATTCATCCTTCACCGGTTTTCTGTAAGAATTGATCCAGCCTATCCATAATAAGAACACGGTACCATAAATTACCGCCGGAAAGATGGTTCCATGAAGTACATCTGCATATTGTGGATACTCATAAATACCTATGGTAAGTAATGCAATGCGCAAGACATTCATCCCGTAAATAAGTGCTACTCCTCCAAAAATGAATAAGAGCGTGCGCTTCATATCACCGAAGAATGCTAGCATGAATGAAATAAATAATAGCATTACACTTACAGCATTACAGCCTTCTACAACTCTAGCAAGCGTTTTTCCATTCATTGTGAGATTCATAGCAGGCTCCCATTTACTTGGCACCACTTGCATGTCATAACCTAATGATGTGATGACAGATTGACTTTGCCTGGCAACTGTATGTGTAATAATGTCGGGAAAATAGCGACTACTACCTCCGTAGGTTAAAAATAGTTGGTAAAGCACCACAAAAACCAAATAACTTCCTATGAAGATAATGAGAAATCGAAGTACGGACTTATATTTGCGTAGTAGTTTAAGCAAGGGGCGTATTTTAACGTCTAAAATACAAGAAAAATGGCTTTTGAAGATTTAAAAATAGAAGTAAGCCGCATCGCGGATAAAATAGAAGATAGCGCTACAAGCAAAATGACTGCAATATGTGAGTTATTGCGCGAGCGCATAGAATATTATGACTGGGTAGGTTTTTACATGGCAAACCATGAAAAGCGCACATTACACCTAGAAGCATTTGCTGGAGAACCTACAGATCACACGGTAATTCCTTTTGGAAAAGGGATATGTGGTCAGGTAGCAGAATCTAATGCAAACTTTGTAGTGCCAGACGTAAAAGCACAAGACAATTACATTGCTTGTTCTATCACTGTAAAAAGTGAGATTGTTATTCCATTATTTAAGGATGGCAAAAACATAGGGCAGATAGACATAGACTCAAGTCATGTAGATCCTTTTACAAAGGATGACGAAGATTTCCTTGAGTTTGTAAATGTGCAAGTTGCAGCATTGCTATAAGAAGTACCTTCCACTAATTAAAAAGCCTCAATTCTAAATTTAGAATTGAGGCTTTTTTTTATTATATGTGAAGCTATTACATCCCTGTTCTTATTGCTTCTACAGGGTCTAATCGTGAGGCTCCTATTGCTGGGATAATCCCTGCGATGATGCCTATGATAAATGTTGTGAAGAGTCCTAAGAAAATATTATCAAAGGATAATACGAACTCAAAGTCTCCCGCAATCTTAGAGACATCTAGCAGCCAGACAATGAGCTGGACCATGACAAGCCCTATAAATCCACCAAAAATAGATAACAATACAGATTCAAATAAAAACTGAAACAAGATGAAACGGCGCTTTGCTCCTAGCGCCTTCTGTATACCTATGAGGTTTGTGCGCTCTTTGACGCTCACAAACATAATATTTGCAATCCCGAAACCACCTACTAGTAGTGCAAAGCCACCTATCAACCAGCCCACTGTAGTAAGCACTCCTATGATCCCATCAATAGCATCTGTAAAACCACTCAGTCTATTGATGAAGAAATCACTAGTTTCCCCAGCTTTTATAGACCTACCTGCTCTCATTTTCTGTTCGGCGATAGCGTAGAACTCATCTGCGTCTTCACCTTCTGCAGGTACGATGGTCATTGTAGGGAAAGTAGATCTATTATTATCGCCGTAAATACGTCTTACTATATTTACTGGAATTACTATTTTTTCATCTTTAGAATCTCCAAAGGCGTTAATACCTTGTTTCTTGAGAACTCCAATAATTGTAAACTTCCTACTTAAGGTTTTTAATTGTTTTCCTATTGGATCTACACCTTCACCAAAGAGGTTATCACGCAATACAGACCCTATAATTGCAACAGGAACTCCGTTTGTAGACTCTTGCTCATTAAAAAAACGTCCAGCCTCAAATTCTAATTTTTCTATTTCATAGAGTCCTTCTGTTGCATTATCAACTTGAACACTCTCTACTACTTTCCCTTCATAACTTATCTTTTGTGAAGGAATAGACATCGTGTAGTTTATAGCACCTAAGCCAGGTAGGTTACGCTGTAAGTTCTGATAATCCTCGTAAGTAACTAGCGGAAAACGCTCTCTCTTCCAGCGCGGAACTTCTGTGGGTCCAAAAGAGATATGAGCGATAATCATACTCTCCTGGTCTAGAGAAGAAAGACTTCCTTTAATGTCTTTTTCAAGCGAATCTACCGCTGCTAGCACCCCGATAATTGAGAAAATCCCAACCGTTACTCCCATCAAAGAGAGAAACGTACGAAGCTTGTTATTGCGCAATGCATTTACAGCAAATCTAAAACTCTCCCCTAAGGCTCTTAAATATATTAGCATTGATTGATTTTATCTAAAGATACGAGTAAGACGCCACACACTAAAAATTGTTACAAAGTCATATCAATTTGTTAATAGAAACCCCAAACAAAAAGGCTTGAAATACCTATTTTTGAAGCTTTTAAAACCCATCCATTTAGGATCAACCAAAATCTATTAATTTTCTCACAATGAGCACAACAAAAAAAATAGGCGCAGCACTAATTTCAGTATTCCATAAAGACGGCTTAGCCCCTATCGTTCAAAAGCTTCACGAACAAGGAGTAACCCTCTATTCTACTGGTGGAACAGAGAAGTTTATTAAAGATTTAGGAATCCCAGTTGTGCCTGTTGAGGATGTGACTTCGTACCCTTCTATCTTAGGTGGCCGTGTAAAAACGTTACACCCAAAAGTTTTTGGAGGTATTCTTAATCGTCAGGATCACGAAGGTGATGTAAAAGAAATGGAAGAGTTTGAAATTCCGCAGCTTGATCTTGTAATTGTAGATTTATACCCTTTTGAAAAAACTGTTGCTTCTGGCGCGCCAGAACAAGATAATATAGAAAAAATAGACATCGGTGGTATTTCACTTATACGTGCCGCAGCCAAGAATTTTAAAGACACACTATGTGTATCTTCTATGGAAGACTATGCAGAAGTTCTTGACATTATTACGGCTGGTAACGGAAGTACTACAATAGAAGAGAGAAAACGTTTTGCCGCAAAGAGTTTTGCAGTTTCTTCTCATTATGATACTGCGATCTTTAATTACTTCAATACAGACCAAGAAATCCCGGTACTTAGACATAGTAGTAATGACGGGAAAGCACTTAGATATGGAGAAAACCCGCATCAAAAAGGGTTTTTCTTTGGAGATTTTGATGAAGTTTTTGAAAAGCTTCACGGTAAAGAATTATCATACAACAACCTGCTTGATGTAGATGCTGCCGTAAACTTGATTTCAGAATTTCAAGGAGAAGCACCTACGTTTGCTATTCTTAAACATAACAACGCTTGTGGTTTTGCACAGCGTGAGACTATGCATCAAGCATATGTAGATGCACTAGCTGGAGATCCTACTTCTGCCTTTGGAGGAGTGTTAATCGCAAACGGAAACATAGATATTTCGACTGCAAATGAAATTCATAAATTGTTCTGTGAGGTAGTGATAGCGCCGTCTTACGACGCAGATGCACTAGAAATTTTAAAAGGAAAGAAAAACAGGATAGTCCTTACGCTCAAAAATATCGTATTACCTGAGACAACCGTGCGCACTTGCCTTAACGGAACACTCGTTCAAGGTCGCGATAACAAGACAGATGTGAAGGAAAATTTAACAAACGCAACAACCACTGCTCCTACAGATAAGGAGATAGAAGATTTACTGTTTGCTTCAAAAATATGTAAGCACACAAAATCTAATACCATTGTACTTGCAAAGAACAAACAACTTTGTGCAAGTGGTACAGGTCAAACTTCTAGAGTTGATGCCTTAAGACAAGCGATAGAGAAGGCAACCTCTTTTGGTTTTGATCTTAAAGGATCTGTGATGGCTAGTGATGCATTTTTCCCTTTCCCAGACTGTGTTGAGATTGCAGATAATGCAGGTATCACATCGGTAATTCAACCTGGTGGATCTATAAAAGATCAACTTACCATCGATTACTGTAATGAGAACAATATCTCAATGGTAATGACGGGAACAAGACATTTTAAACATTAATATAAGTTTAAGGGAGTACGCTTTCGCGAAAGCGTAATTTTACCCTTTAATATTTGTACATTTATACAAACGCGTAACTGCTAACATTTAATACCTCCACAATAACCCTATGGGATTTTTTGATTTTTTAACCGAAGATATAGCAATTGACCTCGGTACCGCAAACACACTGATTATTCACAACGACAAGGTAGTGGTAGATAGCCCCTCCATAGTTGCTAGGGATAGGACGACCAAAAAAATCATCGCTGTAGGTAAGGAAGCTGCTCAAATGCAGGGAAAAACGCATGAGAACATCAAAACAATTAGACCTCTTAAGGATGGTGTAATTGCAGATTTTGACGCGAGTGAACAAATGATTGCGATGTTCATTAAAGAAATCCCTGCGCTTAAAAAGAAATTCTTTCCACCAGCATTGCGCATGGTGATTTGTATTCCTTCTGGAATTACAGAAGTAGAGATGCGAGCAGTAAAAGAAAGTGCAGAGCGTGTAAATGGAAAAGAAGTTTACTTAATACACGAGCCTATGGCTGCGGCCATAGGTATAGGTGTAGACATCATGCAACCTAAAGGTAACATGATTGTAGATATAGGTGGTGGTACTACAGAAATTGCGGTAATTGCTCTAGGAGGAATTGTTTGTGATAAGTCTGTAAAAATTGCCGGTGATGTATTTACAAATGATATCATCTATTATATGCGCACCCAGCACAACCTCTACGTAGGTGAGCGCAGTGCCGAAAAAATTAAAATACAAATAGGTGCCGCTACAGAGGATCTTGAAGTTCCGCCAGAGGAAATGAGCGTTCAAGGACGTGATCTTCTCACAGGTAAACCTAAACAAGTGCAAATAAGCTATCGCGAGATTGCAAAGGCACTTGATAAATCTATACTTCGTATAGAGGATGCGGTAATGGAAACATTATCTCAAACTCCTCCAGAACTCGCTGCTGATATTTATAACACAGGAATCTACCTTGCTGGTGGAGGATCTATGTTACGAGGTCTTGACAAGCGTCTTTCTCAAAAAACAGATTTACCTGTTTATATTGCCGAAGATCCGCTTAGGGCTGTAGTACGAGGTACTGGAATATGCCTAAAAAATATTGCTAAGTATAAGAGCGTTCTCATTAAATAGAAAACTCTTAAGGTATGCATCAGATTATCAATTTCTTGATCAGGAACAAGCACTTCCTGCTGTTTGCATTTTTACTAATGCTGTCGCTTGTTTTTACGATACAATCACATTCTTATCACCGTAGTAAATTTGTAAACTCTGCAAACTGGTTTACGGGTGGCATTTATGGATCTGTAACTAGTGTTCAAGATTATTTTAAACTCAAAACATACAACAAACAGCTTCTAGAAGAGAATGCCCGCTTACGCGAAATGTTGAAATCACCTAACGAGGACAATCTAGATCTTGAAGTTCTTACTGACATAACATCACCTATACCGTCAGATAGTCTGCGAAAATTCTCATACATTCCTGCAAAGGTTCTCAACAATAACTACGCAAAGACAGATAACTTTATTACTCTTTTAGGTGGATCACAAGATAGTATTCATAAAGACCAAGGAGTAATCACTAGCAAAGGAATCGTAGGTATTATTGATAAAACATCTTCTAGCTATAGTACCGTACTATCTATTCTCAACTCTAACTTTACCACAAGTGCAAAGTTAAGAGCGTCCGAACATTTTGGAACAATGCAATGGGATGGTAAAGACCCAAATATCGTTCAGGTCATTGATATGCAACAGCAGGCACCTGTAAAACTAGGTGACACCATAGAAACTAGTGGAAAATCAGCAATTTTCCCGAAAGGGATTCCTATAGGTACAGTAAATGAGTTTGTATTAGATCCAAGTAAAAACTTCTATACACTTTCTATTAAACTTATTAATGACATGACTAATCTAGGTCATGTCTACGTGGTTGAAAATAGCTACAAGAAAGAAATAATAGCACTAGAAACGCAGCAAGATGAAGAATAGTGTCTCTGTAAATATTGCTAGGTTTGTAGCACTCATGATTGTGCAGATTTACATTTTTAATAATGTAAATCTCTTTGGGTACATCAACCCTTATCCGTACGTTTTATTTCTATTAGTCTTTCCATTTACATCTAATAGAGCGTTATATATTTTTATCGCCTTCTTAACGGGACTTACGATGGATATGTTTGGTAATAGTGGTGGTGTGCATGCGGCAGCCTGCCTCTTCCTTGCATACCTTAGGCCAGTTGCTTTACGATTTTCTTTTGGAGTAAGTTATGAGTACAATGCCATAAAATTATCTAAGGTGAGTTTTTACGAGCGATTCATCTTTATTTCTATAATGGTGCTCATTCACCATTTAGTATTGTTTTTACTAGAGGTATTTAACATAAGTAATATACTCTACACCTTAAACAAAACGTTAGTCACTAGTATCTTTACTATTATACTTTGTTTGACTTTTAATATCCTTTTTAGCAGCCGTAACGAATGAGAAAATTACTACTCCTCTTTATTGTTCTTACTACTGGCGTGCTCTTTATTGCTAGATTATTTTATCTGCAGGTGTATGACACCTCTGCAGCTGTTTTATCTGAGAGTAACGCTATAAAACAACAATTTGAAATCCCACAACGTGGTCGTATTTACGATCGCTATGGAGAACTTTTAGTTTCTAACCAGCCATCATATGACCTAATGGCCATACCTAGAGAAATCAAACCTTTTGACACGCTCAAGCTATGCTCATTATTAAACATTGATAAAGAAAAACTTGTAAAACAACTTAACAAAGCAATACATTATTCTCCTAGGCATCCTTCTGTTATAGTGCCTACTATGTCACAAGAAGAATTTGCATACTTAGGCGAGCAAATGCGCAAGTTTGAAGGCTTCTTTATCCAGAAAAGATCATTACGTGACTATCAGATAGACTTTGGCGCAAACTTTCTTGGATACATTCAAGAAGTACACCAAGGGATTATTGATAAACAGCCTTACTATATAAGCGGAGATTTAATAGGACGACAAGGTGTCGAGCAAAAGTATGAAGAGCTACTAAGAGGTAAAAAGGGAATTAAATATCTTCAAAAAGATCGATTTAATCGTGTTATAGGTCCTTACAAAGAAGGCACACTTGATCAAGAACCTGAAGAAGGAAAGAACATATATCTTACCATAGATTCTGAACTTCAAAAATATGGAGAAGAATTAATGCAAGGTAAGCGCGGTGGCATTGTAGCCATTGAGCCATCTACTGGAGAAATTCTAGCACTTGTGGCTGCTCCCAATTATGACCCTGCTCTAATGGTAGGTCGTGAGCGATCTAAAAATTATTCAAAACTTGATAACGACTCTATTGCAAAGCCTCTTTATGACAGAGCATTGCTAGGAGAATATGCGCCAGGATCACCCTTTAAAGCACTTACGGGACTCATTGCACTTCAAGAAGGAGCGATTAGTCTTGACGATCGTGTGTATTGTAATGGAGGAATGCGATATGGTAGAGGAAGGACCTTTGGGTGTCACCACCATAAAAGTCCAGTACAAATGATCAGTGGTATTGCTTACTCTTGTAATGCCTACTTTGGAACTGCTTACTTAAATACTCTTAATAAATACAATACTCCACAAGAAGGTATTGCTGCATGGCAAGGCCACCTTAAGAGTTTTGGACTAGGAGATTTTATGGGTTATGACTTACCTATAGGAAGACCAGGTTTCATTCCAGGGGCTTCATACTATAACAAAATCCATGATTACCCTAATAGAAGATGGGGAAGTGCAGCAACATTATCTAACTCTATTGGACAAGGGGAAGTTGCACTTACTCCAATGCAAATGGCACACTTTACAGCAACTATTGCAAATAGAGGCTGGTTTTACAGACCGCACATCATAAAAAAAATAGAAGGACAAGACACGATTCCTTCTCAATTTGAACAGAAAAATTATACCACTATAGATGCAAAACACTTTGAACCTGTGATACAAGGGCTCAATGATGTGTACAATTATGGGACTGCAGCAAACTTAAAAGTACCTGGAATAGACATTTCAGGTAAAACAGGTACAGCAGAGAATTATGCTAAAATAGATGGAGTAACAACACAGCTTACAGACCACTCTACTTTTGTAGCCTTTGCTCCTAAAGACAATCCAAAGATTGCTATTGCCATCTTTGTAGAAAATGGGTATTGGGGATCTCGTTACGGTGGCCGTATCGCATCTCTCATGATTGAAAAATACATTAATAGAGAAGTAACGCGTAAGGATTTAGAACAATGGATTCTCACACATACGCTTGAGGAAGAATATGCTAAACCATTAAGTGGCAAGCCTTTTAAAATAAATTATTAATGAGCCGTTTTACAAGGAATGTTGGTAGTTTTGACTGGGTACTTATTCTATTGTACTTAGCCCTCGTAGCTATAGGATGGGTTAATATCTACTCTGCTGCCTTTGATCCAGACACACAAGCTTTTACGAGTATGAATAACTTGTACTTTAAGCAACTTGTATGGATATTCTTAGGCTTTCTTATCATTACCTTTATTCTATTCTTAGACTCAAAATTCTTTGAACGATTCTCTAGTGTCATTTACATAGGCTCGTTGCTGTCATTAATATTATTGTTTGTTTTTGGAAAAACCATATCTGGAGCTACGAGTTGGTACAATCTCGGTTTTATGAGTATACAGCCGAGTGAATTTGCCAAAGCCGCTACCGCACTAGCGCTCGCTAAATATCTGAGCGACATACAAACCAATATTAAAACCATAAAAGATCAAGTACGTGCTCTTGCTATCATAGCAATACCAGCACTTATCATTATACCACAACCAGATCCTGGAAGTGCATTAGTTTATGCTGCATTTTTCTTTCCGCTATATAGAGAGGGACTTGCTGCTAGTTATTTAATTCTAGGAGCATCTACGATTACGTTATTTGTGCTTACACTAGTTTTAGGACCTATTTATGTGTCTCTAATTGTTCTTGTGATTGCCTTGATACTGTTTGCTAGAAATAGAAAAAAACGACCCTCAAAACGTCTTTATATAGGTCTTGTTGCAGCAGCATGTCTTTTTGCATTTTCTGTAAACTACATTTTCGAAAATATCTTCGAGCAACGTCACCGCGACCGTTTTAATATTGTTTTGGGTAAAGAGGTAGATGCAAAAAGTATAGGATATAATACACAGCAAAGTGAGATTGCCATAGGTAATGGTGGCTGGTTTGGAAGAGGGTTTCTAGAAGGAACACAAACTAAAGGTAAGTTTGTACCAGAACAACACACAGATTATATTTTCTCAACAGTTGGTGAAGAGTGGGGTTTCCTTGGGAGTACCCTAGTAATCATCTTATTTGTAGTGCTTATTTTGAGGATCATCCAACTATCAGAAAAACAAAAAAATGACTTCTCGCGCATTTATGGATACAGCCTCGCAGGAATTTTATTCATTCACTTTGTAGTAAACATTGGGATGGTCATAGGTCTCTTACCTACGGTAGGAATTCCTTTGCCGTTTTTCAGTTACGGAGGATCAGGATTATGGGGCTTCACTATTTTACTATTCATCTTTGTAAAACTAGATGGTAATAGAGTAAACGAGTGGTAATCTAAGTACGCTTTCGCGAAAGCGTAAAAACAAACATAAAAAAAGCGAGCATCACTGCTCGCTTTTTTTTACACTAATAACGACTTCTTAGTTGTTATCGTCATCACCATTATAATCGTCTGTTCCTTCGATTTCTTCTTCTATCTCTTGACCAGCTTTGTTAGCTCCATTTTCGATAGCTTCGCCAGTTTCTTCGGCAGCATTTTCGATAGCATCACCAGCTTCTTCCAGTCCGTTTTCGATATCTTCTCCTGCTGCTTCTGCAGAGTTTTCAATTTTATCTTGAGTTGTTTCTCTACAAGAGATTGTTGATAATGTAAATCCTACAAGTGCTAGTACTACAAATACTTTTTTCATAATAATAATTGTTTATTGGTTAGGGTGTAAATGTAATATGGTACAATTACATTTTTTGTTAATAGGTAGTTATAATTAACCTATATAATTACTAAAATAGATATGTTATCTGATACCTTTGCGGTAAAATTCTTCCAGTGATAAAAGGAGTTGTTTACATGCTTATTGCCGCATTTGCGTTTACGTGGATGAACTTACTGGCAAAATATCTCGAAGATTTTCATCCACTACAAGTTGTATTCTTTAGATGCGTGGGCACCTTTATTTTCATTTTTCCTTACATGCTTATCAAGCGAGTTCCTGTTATAGGGAGTAATTTCTCTTGGCTCATAACTAGAGGGATATTGAGTTTTGTTTCTCTCGCGCTTTATTTTGTGGTCATACAGCGCATCCCATTAGGATCTGCAGTTGCTTTACGATATACAGCTCCTTTATTTAGTGCCATTTTTGCGTTGTGGTTTTTAAAGGAAAAAGTAAAACCATGGCAATGGGTTGCATTAATAATTTCAGTTATAGGAGCACTGGTACTAAAAGGAGTAGATTTTAGAATAGATACGATGAGTTTTATACTCATCATTATGTCCTCTGTTCTCGTAGGTGGTGTATTTACCATCGTGCGTTACTTAGGATCGCGAGAACATTTTTTAACTATAATCAACTACTTTATGGTAATCTCCATCGTAGGAAGCCTTTTCTTTATACAACACTGGCGTATGCCTAAAGGTGTTGAGTGGTGGTATGTAAGCGGTATCGGAGTGTTCGGACTTTTTGGACAGGTTTTCTTAACGCGTTCTTTTCAGCTTGCAGATACAGCTACCGTAGCTCCCATTAAATACATGGAACTCGTATATGCTTTAATCTTAGGTTACTTTCTCTTTAATGAACGGTATGACACCGCTCCTCTAGTAGGGATGGGAATTCTGGTCATAGGGATGCTACTTAACGTTTGGGTAAAGAGAAGAGCTTAGAATCGCTGTAGTATAGGTTTTATATAGAATTACGCTTTCGCGAAAGCATAAAAAAAGCGAACTCCATCAAGAGTTCGCTTTTTATAATTAAGACATTTGAGTTTCTAGTTCTTCACCGGCTCTTTACTCTCATTCAAAAGTACCGGAGTACCATAACCTAGCTGCTCTAGTTTATCCATCTGTGTTTTCTTATCACCTACTATCAAGTATATCATTTTATCTGGATTAAGATATTTATCTGATAACTTCTTGATTTCTTCTACTGTCATGTTCTCTACAATAGCCTGGCGTTCCTTTATATAATCTGGAGATATACCCAGATTTGCAATATCATCTAGCATATTGAGCTTTGCTCCCATAGTTTCAAAAGCACGTGCTTGACTTTTTAATAAAAAGCTTTTAGATACGTCAAGATCTTGTTGCGTAAAGTTCTTCCCATAGTTCTTAAGAATATCTTTTACTAGCGCCGAAGATTCATAAGTAACGTTAGACCTTACACCACTTGAAATAGCAAATGCTCCAGGAAGTGTAGACCCAGAAAAACCTGAACGTATGCCATAAGTGTATCCTTTTCCTTCTCTTAGCTCCTGCGTAAGTTGTGAGGCAAAACCGCCGCCACCTAAACGGTAGTTCATCATTTGTACTGGGTAAAAGTCCTTATCGGTTTCTGCCATTGCTGGGTATCCAAAACGAAGTACAGACTGCTTTGCATCTGGAACGTCATAAAAATATACGTTAGACTGCTCCGGAGCCTTAGGAACGGCTACTACGGGTATTGTAAACTCTCTAGCTTTCCAGTTATTATTAAGTCCTGCAAGAACTGTAGTTGCTTTTTCTTTACTTACGGCACCTACCACCTGCATCTTAGCAACATTAGGAACTACATAATTGGTATAATAACTCTTTAAATCCCCAATTGTAATTGCATTTACAGAAGCTGGAGTTCCTAAGCTGTTTTGAGCTAGTAGGCTACGCTCTCCATAAATTAATTTATCAAATTGTATAGCTGCAATACTATTAGGGTTTGCCTGTTGCTGCTCCAGACGACTTAAGGTACTCTGCTTTAATAAGTCAAACTCTGTCTTATCCCAGCGTGGCTGTAAGAGGATTTCTTGAACCAAGGCAATGGTTTTATCATAGTTTTTAGCCAGTGTATTCCCGCCTATGTATATATTCTCTTTGTCTGAGTACGTATAAATATTTGCTCCTAGGCTTTCAATCTCATTTTCAAGTACTGCAGTAGTTTTTGTCGCAGTACCTTTCATAAGTAAATCTGCTAGCAAACTGGAAACGCCTACTCTATTGATATCCTCTAAAAGTAATCCTCCACGTATATTCATCTGAAATTGCACAAGTGGTACTTCGTCATTTTCGATACCATACACTTCAAGTCCAGAAGAAAGTTTGTCTTCCCAAACATTAGGAACAGTAACTTCAGCAGTTTTGCCATATGCTGGCTCCTCACTACGATCAAAAGATGAAGGAGTACGCTCATAATCTGCTGCGATGCTAGCATCAAATGTCTCCTCTGCACCTTCTACTATCTTTTCTTCCACTACTTGTGCAAGATCAGAATCTTCAAGTGCAAGTGCTGTTTGACCTATAGGCACAAAACTAGTAGCGATATAGTTTTTACCTTTTATATACTGCTCGTAAACGCGTTGTACATCTTCCTTAGTCACTGCAAGAATACGATCTACATCTTCTGTGATGTATGCAGGATCACCAGCAAAAATCTCATACTGCGCTAACTGAAACCCCTTTCCTAATACACTTGATAAACCGTTATAAAACTGTGTTTCTTGCCCTGCTTTAATTCTGTCTAAATCTTTTTGTGAGATGCCTTCTAGCTCAAATTTTGTAAAAGCCTCATTAACTCCTACAAGTACATCATCAAGGTCTTTACCAGGATATGCATTGACGCTTAGACTAAATTCTCCGGCGATTTCAGAACCAAAATTGAACATTCTCACACCAGCCGTAAGCTGCTTCTCATCAATTAAAATCTTATTGAACGGCGCATTCTTGCCTTTAGAAAGATAACTAGCCAGCACTTCAAGTGCATAAGAGTCCTTATCATAATTAGGCACCGTAGGCCACGTCATTGATAGTTGTGGTAATCTAGCAAAGTTATCTTCATAATAGAGTCGCTTCGTATTTGCTACTGTAACAGGTTGCTTTTCCATTGCTGGAACTTCTTCTCCTCTTGGAATTTCTCCAAAATATTTTTCCACCCACTCCTTAGTTTGCGCAATATCAAAATCTCCAGCGATAGTAAGCGTTGTATTATTAGGCGTGTACCAGCGATTATAAAAATCTTTTACATCTTGTAGTGTTGCATTTTGTAAATCTTCTAATGAGCCTATTACCTGCCAGTTATAAGGATGGTTTTCTGGATAAAGGTTCTTCCCTACCACATAACGTGCGTGACCATAAGGACGGTTATCCACAGACTGCCTTTTTTCATTCTTTACCACCTGCTTTTCTTTTGCAAGAACTGGATCTGTTACCGTATTTATGAAGTATCCTAGCTTATCTGCCTCTGCCCAAATCATTTTTTCAAGAGCATCTTTTGGCACTGTTTGAAAATAGTTTGTGCGATCACGACTTGTAGATCCGTTTGCTCCAGAACCACCTATACGCGCGCTCATTGCATCTAGCCCTCCTTTTCCAAGGTTTTCAGATTCTAAAAATAATAAGTGCTCAAATAAATGAGCAAAACCTGTACGTCCTTCTATCTCTCTTGCAGATCCTACGTGTGCTGTAAGTGCTACTGCAACTACTGGATCTGAGTCGTCTTGATGTAAGATTACGGTAAGCCCATTATCTAGGGTAAACTTTTCAAATGGAACGTTGAATTGTGGGGTTTCCGCTTTCGCGAAAGCGATATTATCTCCAACTTCTTGCTTACACGAGAATGTGATAGTTACCAGCGCAATAAGGGCTATAAGACGTGTGATTTTCATCTAAAATAAATTAAAATTAAAGAGGATCAAGATAACCAAAACAGAAACCGAAAGGTTGTTAAATAATGTTAACGCAATGAATCTCGAACCACCAATGTTAATAACTAAAATAAGGTTACCTATTACTTGAATAGGAATATTTCCATAATTTTGGATTAATTCTATATTATGCAACGTACAATTATTCATTTTGATCTTGATACTTTCTTCGTTTCTTGTGAGCGTAGGCTAGATAGTCGCCTTATGGGGAAACCCGTTATTGTAGGTGGTACTGGCGATCGCGGCGTGGTAAGCGCTGCTAGCTATGAAGCTCGCACCTTTGGTGTACATAGTGCTATGCCTATTAAAGTAGCCAGACAGCTATGTCCTAATGGTATTTACATACGAGGTAATGGAGGCACGTATTCAAAAATGTCTAAAGAGGTAACGCAGATTCTACAAGAAGAACTTCCAGTACTTGAAAAAACAAGTGTAGATGAGTTCTATGGTGATCTCACTGGGATGGATAAGTTTTTTGGAGCCTATAAATATTCAAAAGAGCTTCGCCAGCGTATTATGCGAGAAACAGGTTTACCTATTTCCTTCGGAATGTCTCCTAATAAAACGGTATCAAAAGTGGCTACTGGAGAAGCAAAACCTAATAATGAGATTAAAATTGACCCTGGTTATGAGAAAGTATTTCTTGCACCATTATCTATCAAAAAAATTCCTTCGGTAGGTCAGAAGACTTTTACTCAGTTTTGTAATCTCGGTGTGCGCACGGTAGATCTTGTACAACAAATGCCTGTAGAAATGATGACTTCTGTTTTTGGAAAAAATGGACGTATCATCTGGGAGCGTTGTAATGGTATTGATGACAGCCCTATTGTGGAGTATCACGAACGTAAATCTATCTCTAGTGAGCGCACTTATGGTCAAGACACAATTGACATGGTGAAGTTACATACTACTATAACTGCCATGGCAGAAAATCTAGCTTTCCAGCTTAGACGAGGCAACAAACTCACTTCTGTCGTAACAATAAAAATAAGATATTCAGATTTTCAAACATACTCAAAACAGTTACGTGTGCCCTACACTGCTGCAGATCATGTGCTCATCCCAACCGTAACAGAACTTTTCAATAAGCTCAATAATCGTAGGATGCTTATTAGGTTAGTAGGTGTACGCTTTGGTGGTCTTACAGAGGGGCATTATCAAATAGACCTTTTTGAGAATACTAATAAGACCGTAAATCTGTATAAAGCAATGGATGAATTGAGAAATAAATATGGTGATCATAGCGTGCGACGAGCAAATACCATAGGTGAAGGATCTAGGACTATAGGTAATCAAGGTAATCCTTTTAATGGAGAGCCTCCTATACTGTTAGCTCATAGACATCAGTAATAAGTGACTCTTTATTTTATCAAAACCCCAAGTCTAAGACAATGTATCTCAATAATCACTCTTATTATAGTTTACGGTATGGAACAATTTCTGAAGAGGAATTACTAGACCTAGCGATACATGAAGGGTGTACTCATTTTGCACTTACAGATATTAATAATACATCTGGCTGTCTAAATTTTGTGCGTCGAGCAAAAGAAAAAAATATAAAACCTATCATAGGAGTTGATTTTAGAAACAATACGAAGCAATGCTACGTTGCACTTGCAATGAATAACCAAGGCTTCCTTGAAATAAACAACTACTTATCAAAACACTTACATAACAAAACTCCATTTCCTGATCAAGCTCCGCATTTTGAAAATGTAATTATTATTTATCCTTTTGAAAATGTAATGGAGCTAGGGAAAGTAACTTTCGCTAGTAATGAATATTTAGGTGTGCGAGCAAAAGATATTTATAAGCTTAAATTTTCTTCTCTTAGTTCATTAACAAAAAAGTTAGTTATTCTTCACACGGTAAGCTTTCGCGATAAGAGAGATTTTAACACGCATCGTTTATTAAGAGCTATAGATACTAATGTATTACTTAGCACGCTCCCACCTACAGATCAGGGAAGTCCTAATGATTTGATGTACTCACGAAAAGAGATTGCTCAGGTTTTTAAAGACTATCCATCACTTATTGAGAATACCAATAACCTCTTACAAGAATGTAAGATCGATTTCAATTTTAGCAAAGATAAACCCTCACAAAACTTAACTACACTATTAAAAAGTCCAGAAGCAGATTACAAAAAACTTCTCGAGCTTTGTGAGAAGGGATTAAAAGAGCGTTATGAAGTTGTAGATAACATCATCAAGGGTCGATTAAAGAAAGAGCTTGATCTAATAAAGCGATTAGATTATGTTGCATTCTTTCTTATAAATTGGAAAATTATAGAATATGCTCGCAGCAAAGACTATTACTATGTTGGGAGAGGTAGTGGTGCAAATAGTATTGTAGCATACTTATTACGTATTACAGATGTAGATCCTATAGAACTCGATTTATATTTTGAACGTTTCATGAATCTCTATAGAGCAACACCTCCAGATTTTGACATTGATTTTTCTACTTGGGACCGTGAGGACGTTACAGACTATATTTTTAAAGAGTTTAAAGGGAATCATCAAGTTGCATTGCTAGGCTCTTATGTCACATTTAAACATAGTGGAGCAGTAAGAGAATTAGGTAAAGTATTTGGATTGCCTAAGTATGAAATTGACAAACTAAGCGATGGTCGCTATGATCCAAATAGTCTAGATGATATAAAAAAACTAGTTTTAAAATATGCGCAGGTATTACATGGTAGACCTAATTATACGAGTATCCATGCTGCTGGCATATTGATTTCTAGTAAACCTATTCATTACTTTTCTGCTACAAATCTACCTCCTAAAGGTTTTCCTACGGTACAATTTGACATGCACATAGCAGAAGATGTAGGGCTTTACAAATTTGACATCCTTGGGCAACGTGGTCTCGGAAAAATAAAAGACGCAGTAGCTATCATAAAACAGAATCATCCCGGGATTACACTTCCAGATATACATAACGCAAAAGAGTTTTTTACAGATGATCGCATAAATGAAATGATCTCACAAGCAGACTGTATAGGCTGTTTTTATGTTGAATCTCCAGCTATGCGCATGCTACTCAAAAAGCTAGGTGTTCGCGATTATTTAACGCTAGTAGCCGCAAGCTCCATTATACGTCCTGGTGTGTCAAAAAGCGGTATGATGCGTGAGTATATTTTACGTCACAAAGACCCTAAAAGAGCAAAACAAAAAGGACATCCAGTTTTACTGCGTATTATGCCAGACACTTATGGTGTTATGGTGTATCAAGAAGATGTTATTAAAGTAGCTCATTATTATGCTGGTTTAGATCTAGGTGAGGCAGATGTATTGAGACGAGGCATGAGTGGTAAGTATAGATCTCGAGAAGAGTTCCTACAGGTAAAAGAAAAGTTTAAGAACAATTGTATTTCTAAAGGAGAGTCCATAGCAGTT
>NZ_VISD01000001.1:3470000-3472909 GCF_007827285.1 Dokdonia sp. Hel_I_63
CCTACAACCCCAGCAATGCCGTAACATTACTGGTTTGGGCTAATCCGCGTTCGCTCGCCACTACTAGCGGAATCACTATTGTTTTCTTCTCCTCCGGGTACTTAGATGTTTCAGTTCTCCGGGTTTGCCCCATTTCTGGTGATATATCTTCAATATACCGGGTTGCCCCATTCGGATATCTACGGATCAATTCTTGTGTGCAGATCCCCGTAGCTTTTCGCAGCTTATCACGTCCTTCATCGCCTCTGAGAGCCTAGGCATTCCCCATACGCCCTTAATTAGCTTATTGTACTTATTGCTCTTTTAAGGGCTTATGTATAAAATACATAAACCTTTATATTATAATGAGTTAATCATATTATATTCATATTCTTGCGTATATAACCGGCTAGGTTACATACGACTTCTCGTATTCTTTAATTATTTCCCAATATGTCAATGAACGTTTTCCCATAATCAGTATAAGATCTATGTAACTAAAAACGTATTGCACTCTCGTGAATCCTGTGTTTTTAAAAACTATATCCTTTATACCTAAGGATGATAACTACTATAAAGTAACTATCTTGGTGGAGAATATCGGAGTCGAACCGATGACCTCCTGCGTGCAAGGCAGGCGCTCTAGCCAGCTGAGCTAATCCCCCATTTTTATGAAATTCCGATGATGACATCAGTTTTCGAATGACGAAGTAATGATTCTCAACTTCTAAAATTTCCTTCAAAATGTAATACAATGAACATCACGATTTATTAAGCTTTCGCGAAAGCACAACTAACAATCAAACATATCTTTTAAAATATGCCTAGTTATTAACCAGTAGTCTCAGGCAGACTCGAACTGCCGACCTCTACATTATCAGTGTAGCGCTCTAACCAGCTGAGCTATGAGACTGTAATTAAACAATCTATAGTTGTTAAGTAATAGTCTTAAGTAAAAAACTCAATACTAAAGTCTAACTACTATTTACTTGTTTATTAAAATTAAATCGACAGCTATTGAAAACTAAAACCTATTTTGACCTTTCGGTCGTAAGTCGTTTGCTGTGTATTACTGGTATTGTTACATATAAATACATAACGCACAATAACAGGGACAAGCTCTAGAAAGGAGGTGTTCCAGCCGCACCTTCCGGTACGGCTACCTTGTTACGACTTAGCCCTAGTTACCAGTTTTACCCTAGGCCGCTCCTTACGGTGACGGACTTCAGGTACCCCCAGCTTCCATGGCTTGACGGGCGGTGTACAAGGCCCGGGAACGTATTCACCGGATCATGGCTGATATCCGATTACTAGCGATTCCAGCTTCATGGAGTCGAGTTGCAGACTCCAATCCGAACTGAGATAGGGTTTATAGATTCGCTCCTGGTCGCCCAGTGGCTGCTCTCTGTCCCTACCATTGTAGCACGTGTGTGGCCCAGGACGTAAGGGCCGTGATGATTTGACGTCATCCCCACCTTCCTCACGGTTTGCACCGGCAGTCTGGCTAGAGTTCCCGACATTACTCGCTGGCAACTAACCACAGGGGTTGCGCTCGTTATAGGACTTAACCTGACACCTCACGGCACGAGCTGACGACAACCATGCAGCACCTTGTAAATTGTCCGAAGAAAAAACTATCTCTAGTCCTGTCAATCTACATTTAAGCCCTGGTAAGGTTCCTCGCGTATCATCGAATTAAACCACATGCTCCACCGCTTGTGCGGGCCCCCGTCAATTCCTTTGAGTTTCATTCTTGCGAACGTACTCCCCAGGTGGGATACTTATCACTTTCGCTTAGTCACTCAGCCCGAAAGCCAAACAACTAGTATCCATCGTTTACGGCGTAGACTACCAGGGTATCTAATCCTGTTCGCTACCTACGCTTTCGTCCATCAGCGTCAATATATTGTTAGTGATCTGCCTTCGCAATCGGTATTCTATGTAATCTCTAAGCATTTCACCGCTACACTACATATTCTAACCACTTCACAATAATTCAAGACATACAGTATCAATGGCAATTCTATGGTTGAGCCACAGACTTTCACCACTGACTTATATGCCCGCCTACGGACCCTTTAAACCCAATGATTCCGGATAACGCTTGCACCCTCCGTATTACCGCGGCTGCTGGCACGGAGTTAGCCGGTGCTTATTCTTATGGTACCGTCATCAGTCTACACGTAGACCTTATTCTTCCCATATAAAAGTAGTTTACAACCCATAGGGCAGTCTTCCTACACGCGGCATGGCTGGATCAGAGTTGCCTCCATTGTCCAATATTCCTCACTGCTGCCTCCCGTAGGAGTCTGGTCCGTGTCTCAGTACCAGTGTGGGGGATCTCCCTCTCAGGACCCCTATCTATCGTAGTCTTGGTAAGCCGTTACCTTACCAACAAACTAATAGAACGCATAGTCATCTTATACCGCCGAAACTTTAATGTCCAAATGATGCCATTCAAACATACTATGGGGTATTAATCTTCGTTTCCAAAGGCTATCCCCCAGTATAAGGTAGATTCTATACGCGTTACGCACCCGTGCGCCGGTCGTCAGCAAGTAGCAAGCTACCTCTGTTACCCCTCGACTTGCATGTGTTAAGCCTGCCGCTAGCGTTCATCCTGAGCCAGGATCAAACTCTTCATCGTGTATTGTAAATAAATTTAACTCCTCACGACTCGAAATATCTGGTCAATAATAAACTTCTAGTTTTCAAATTCTTTGTAATAATACCCGAAGGTATTAATACGCGCTGTCAATTCAATAAATCAATGAACTTTCTCTACCACTATTAATAGCAGAAAACTCTTGTAAATGCTAAGGATTCGAACCTCAAATTAGAATAACTAATCTTCCAAAACATCTCAATAAAAACTTTTGAACTTCGCTAGATATGTTACTGTTTCTCTAAGCGGGTGCAAATATACAACT